>NZ_AP024646.1:2649762-5299525 GCF_019977235.1 Arthrobacter sp. StoSoilB5 | reverse complement strand
CAATCAGTTCCTAAATACTTGCTTGCCGGCGTTGCTGGCAGCCGAAGAGTCTCCGACTGGCGATGTTTCCGGGGTTAATCCACAGAGTTATGCACAGCGGGTGGACAATGGGCTACTGAGCCACTCTAGGGGATGGAATCGCCAGAAGATAGCTGGGAAGTTGCTTGTGGATAATTACACCGTTGTGGTTCTGATTTGGGCCCTGTGAGCCACTTCATCCACAGGCTTCACCACACCCTTGGGCACAGCTGTGGATAGCTGTTGGGATGGCTCCCGGTTTGACTGAGGGTGCCTTTTTGCCCTAACGTTGTGAAGTCCTTTGTGTCCGCTTTTGAGATCAGCTGCATCACCGTACGTTTGACGTTCGGGAGGCAGCGGCGGCAGGCACATACAAAACTTAGCGTCGGCCAGTTCTTCCCCTTTTGATCGGGTGGGCGCACCTTTGATCCACTGGAGTAACTAACGTGAGCAAGCGGACTTTTCAGCCGAATAACCGCCGTCGGGCCAAGAAGCACGGCTTCCGCCTTCGTATGCGCACCCGTGCCGGCCGCGCCATCCTGGCTGCACGTCGCGGCAAGGGCCGCGTCGAACTGTCGGCGTAAATAACTGACTTGTCGGTCAGGGTCTTTTTGCGGGTTCGACGGTGCTAGCCACCCCTAACCGTCTGCGGACGTCTACCGACTTTTCAACAACTGTACGTTCCGGCGTCCGCAATGGACGCCGGAACTTAGTGTTATATACGGCCCCTATTGGGGCCGCGGAGCCGAGTCGAATCGGCTTCATTGTCTCCAAAGCCGTCGGGAACGCCGTGACCAGGAACCTCGTTAAGAGGAGACTGAGAGAAGCAGGCGCACTGTCCTTGCACACGCATGGAACGGGCCTGGCGGTAGTGGTCCGGGCATTGCCCGCAGCTGCATCTGCCAGCTGGGAGCAACTGCTCTCGGACTACAACGCCGCATTGGCAGTGACGACGAAGCGACTGGGTGGCTCAGCTCCACGCAGCGCTTCGCTGGACCACAACGGCACCACAAGGGAAGGGACACCGCGTGCATGACATAAGCACCGCCGTCGTTCCTTCCTCAGGTGACCCCTCCGGCATGGTTCCATCAAGGAATCTGCCGGCGGTGGTTGGCACATTCCTCTGGGAACTGCCCCGCAACATCCTTATTCTTTTGCTCAAGACGTACCGCAAGGTCATCTCGCCCCTGTACGGCCAGGTCTGCCGTTTCTTTCCTTCCTGCTCCGCGTACGCGCTGGAAGCAATAACGGTGCACGGCGCCGTGAAGGGTAGCTGGCTCGCAGCCAAAAGGCTCGCCAAATGCCATCCCTGGAACGCTGGTGGAGTGGACCATGTCCCCGCCGGTCACCGTCATTGGCCCGAAGGCCAGACGCCCACAATTGTTGTACTGAACAATCCGGACCAGTTCCTGGCTGCTCAGGCTGATGAAGAAGGCCGCACTGCGGCCTAACGAATAGGGATATCGTATGGACTTCTTTGGAACGATCATGTTTCCGTTCAAGTGGTTGGTGTCAATCATCATGGTTGGCTTCCACGACGGACTGAGCTTCATCGGCCTGCCAGCCGCCAATGGCTGGACGTGGACGCTGTCGATCATCGGCCTCGTGTTGGTGATCCGTGCCGCCCTGATCCCCGTGTTCGTGAAGCAGATCAAGGCCCAGCGCGGAATGCAACTGCTGCAGCCTGACTTGAAGAAGCTGCAGACCAAGTACAAGGGCAAGACCGATCAGCTCTCCCGCCAGGCCATGGCACAGGAGCAG
Organism: Arthrobacter sp. StoSoilB5; assembly: GCF_019977235.1. Taxonomy (NCBI): domain Bacteria; kingdom Bacillati; phylum Actinomycetota; class Actinomycetes; order Micrococcales; family Micrococcaceae; genus Arthrobacter; species Arthrobacter sp. StoSoilB5. The sequence goes on along the minus strand of NZ_AP024646.1, from coordinate 5,297,746 downwards.
ATGGCCCTGTACAAGAAGCACGGCACCAACCCGTTCTCCGCATGTTTGCCCATGCTCATCCAGATGCCGTTCTTCTTCGCGCTGTTCCAGGTGCTCTCTGGTATTTCGACTGCCAAGAACGCTGGTGAAGGCATTGGTGCGCTGAGCCACGATCAGGTTGTTCAGTTCGATCAGTCGAGCATCTTCGGTGCGCCGTTGTCAGCATCTTTGCTTCACGGCGGTGCAGCTGGCAGCGAGGTTGCTGTCTGGACCCTCTCCATCGTCATGATCCTTGCCATGACAGCTTCGCAGTTCATCACGCAGAAGCAGATCATGGCCAAGAACATGTCCGAGGAAGCCTTGGCCAGCCCGTTCATGCGCCAGCAGAAGATGATGCTCTACATCCTGCCGCTCGTGTTCGGTATCGGTGGTATCAACTTCCCCATCGGTGTCCTCATCTACTGGACCACCACCAACCTCTGGACCATGGGCCAGCAATTCTTCGTTATCCGCCGCATGCCTACCCCGGGTTCCCCGGCAGCCAAGGCCTTGGAGGAGCGCCGCGCCGCGAAGGGCCTGCCGCCGTTGCTGGGTGGCAAGAAGAAGGACGACGACGCCGAGGCTGCGGCCGCTGCTGCTGCGGCTGAGATCAGGGCCCAGCGCGTCCAGCCACAACGTAAGAACAGGAAGAAGAAGTAATGTCTGCTGAGAGCACTGAAGATGTAACTGCCGCCGTGACTGAGGAACAGGACGACGTGCAGGAAGAGTCACTGTCCAAGACGGCCAGTCGTCTGGAAGAGGAAGGCGACATCGCTGCCGACTACCTCGAGGAACTCCTTGACATCGCTGATATCGATGGTGACATCGACATTGAGGTCCGGAACGGCCGCACGTACATCTCTATCGTCGCCGATGAAGAATCTGCGGCCCTGGACAGCCTGGTAGGTCGCGACGGTGAGGTCCTCGAAGCTCTGCAGGAGCTGACCCGGTTATCCGTTCTTTCGGCTACTGAAAGCCGTTCCCGCTTGGTGTTGGACATCAACGGTTACCGGAAGGAACGCGCCGGGGTTCTTCAGCAGATCGCCGAAGACGCCGTTGCCAAGGTCAAGGAAACCGGTGGAACTGTTGCCCTCGAGCCGATGAGCGCCTACGAGCGCAAGATCGTTCACGACGCCGTCGCTGACCTCGGATTCGTTTCCGAGTCCGAGGGCGAAGGCGCAGGTCGTCACATCGTAGTTTCGGCTGACTAGCGGCTCATGGTTGAAATCACCGCAACTGAACTGCAGGCGGCAGAGAAGATTTTTGGTGAGCGCTTGGATCTTGCCAAGCGCTATGTAGAGCATCTGGCTACGTCCGGAACCGAACGTGGCCTGATCGGTCCTCGTGAGATCCCGCGCTTGTGGAGCCGCCATGTCCTGAACTGTGCGGTCATCGAGTCGGCCATCCCCATGGACAGCCATGTGGCGGACGTTGGGTCCGGCGCAGGCCTTCCAGGGCTATGCCTTGCGATTGCCCGTCCCGACCTCGAATTGACTTTGATTGAACCTCTGGAGCGTCGCGTCATCTGGCTCCAGGAAGTCGTGGACGATCTTGGGCTGGACAACGTTACCGTCATGCGAACCCGCGCTGAACTGGCCGTGGGATTGGTGGACGCGGACGTAGTTACGGCACGCGCAGTTTCCGCTCTGTCCAACTTGGCTGGCCTGACCATCCCCCTGCTGAATGGCAAGGGCGAGGTTGTTGCCATCAAGGGACGAAGCGCAGCTGAAGAAATTGAGAAGGCCAAGAAAGTCATCCGCAAACTCGGTGGCGTGGAAACGTCCGTTGTGGTTTGTGGACAGGATCTTTTGGAGGAACCCACCACCGTGGTGAGGATCATCGTCAACAAGCCCGGAAAGACGGGCTAGTCACCGCTCGGTTTCCCGCGTGTCGGCGGCTGAGCAGTTAGGCTAGAGAACGGCAGCAAGCGCCGAATGAGAGTGAGAGTGTGACCAGTGGGCAGTAGCGAAACCTCCACGCAACGCATCCCCCCCTTTATGTCTTTGGGGTCCGCGCGGGCCATGGCCACACCCTCGGCGTCACTCCAGTCTGCGATTGTGCGCACTAATTCAGTTGATAATGCTGCCGTTTCACGTGAAACGCTGACGGATGAGGTTCACAACGTGATGGACTCCATCGATGATTCGAGCCCCATCGCCCGCCAACTGGCCAATGAGACGCGTCGACGTGAGCGTTTGATAGGACGCGAACTGCCTAAGCCTGATCGGACACGGATTTTTACTGTGTCCAACCAGAAGGGTGGCGTCGGCAAGACCACCACCACCGTCAACATTGCCGCCGCTTTGGCTTCCGCAGGACTGAATGTCCTGGTCATTGACATCGACCCCCAAGGCAATGCCTCTACAGCTCTGGGCATCGAGCACCACGCAGACGTGGACAGCATCTACGACGTCCTTATCAACGACCTTCCCTTGAAGGACGTCGTGGCTCCCTGCCCCGACATTCCCAACCTGATCTGCGCACCAGCCACCATCCACTTGGCCGGCGCCGAAATAGAGTTGGTTTCATTGGTGGCCCGCGAGCAGAGACTTCGCCGCGCCATTGACGTTTACTGCAAAGAGCGTGAGAAGAATGGTGAGGGACGTCTGGACTTCATCTTCATCGACTGCCCACCCAGCCTCGGCCTGTTGACTGTCAATGCGTTCTGCGCCGCCAGCGAGGTCCTCATTCCCATCCAGTGCGAGTACTACGCTCTGGAGGGGTTGAGCCAGCTCCTGAAGAACATCGAGATGATCCAGAAGCACCTCAATGCTGATCTGGTGGTTTCGACGATTCTCCTGACGATGTACGACGGCCGGACCAACCTCGCAGCACAGGTCGCCTCCGAGGTCCGCCAACACTTCCCACAGCAGGTTCTGAGCGCTGTGGTTCCCCGCTCGGTACGTATCTCTGAAGCCCCGAGCTACCAGCAGACCGTCATGACCTATGATCCTTCATCAAGCGGCGCGCTGTCCTACATGGAAGCCGCTGCCGAAATCGCTGAACGCTAGAATTCTTGAAACACTGCAACAGCCTGGGCCGGTCCGCGCTCGGCTATTCCATCGGAGGGATGAATCAATGAGCGAAAAGCGAAGGGGCCTCGGCAGGGGTCTTGGGGCTCTCATTCCTAGCTCGGCCGCGAGTTCCCAGGGAAACGGCGTCGCGCCCTCCCGACCAGTGGATCTGTTCTTTCCGGAAGCCCGTAAGACAGCAGAGCCAGTAGAGGCATCCATCGAGGATGCGGCTCCTGTTGGAACTGATGTCGATGCCGAGACCACGAGCATACCCAGTGGTTCTGACTCTGGCTCTGCGAAGGCACCCTCGAAATCTGCTGCTGCAAGCAAGTCCGTGGCAGCCAAGCCAGCCACCAAGCGTTCTTCATCTGCTCCCGCCAAGAATGCCGATCCAGATGAGACAGGTTCGACGCCGGTTGCCGCTCGTGCTGCTCGCACGTCGGCTACTCCGTCCGAGGTGGAATTGGTTGAGGTTCCGGGCGCCAGATTCGCCGAAATTCCCGTCACGGACATTCATCCCAACCGTAAACAGCCTCGATCTGTCTTCGATGAAGACGACATGGCCGAGCTCGTGCACTCCGTCAAGGAAATCGGCGTCCTCCAGCCAATTGTTGTACGTACTTCAACCGAAAAGGGTGGAGAACCGTATGAACTGGTAATGGGTGAGCGTCGATGGCGTGCCGTCCAAGCCGCTGGGCTGGAAACGATCCCGGCGATCGTGCGTGACACGACTGATGATGACCTACTTCGAGACGCTTTGCTGGAGAATCTGCACCGCAGCCAGCTGAATCCGTTGGAAGAGGCAGCTGCCTACCAGCAGCTTCTGGAGGACTTCGGAACAACCCATGAGCAGCTGGCCGACCGCATTGGTCGCTCCCGTCCCCAGGTGTCCAACACGCTGCGTCTGTTGAAGCTACCTCCGTTGGTGCAGCGCCGCGTCGCAGCCAGCGTCTTGTCAGCAGGCCATGCGCGTGCCCTCTTGGCGCTTCCTGATGCGGCAGCCATGGAGCGCCTTGCTCAGAAGATCGTCGCGGAAGGTATGTCGGTACGCGCCACCGAAGAGGCGGTGGCCTTGTACCAGGACCCCGCAGTGCCGGCCAAGAGCGCTATTCCGAAGCCTAATGCCAGGCACGAGCGTTTGGACTACTTGGCTTCCTCTCTTTCTGATCGTTTGGATACGAACGTGAAGATCACGCTGGGTGCCCGTAAGGGTCGCGTCAGCATCGAATTTGCCAGCGTGGAGGATCTCAACCGAATCATGGATGTTTTGGGGCCCGGCTCCGAAGACTAAATATTGTCCAAGCTAATGAATGGGGTTTGCCTGCGGGCAAGCCCCATTTTGTTGTGCTACTAGGTCTTGGATTTCGATGTTGCCGGCTCCTTTTTTGGCGCCAGGGTCGCAGGTGCCGCACTCCTGTGTCGACTAGTCCTGCGTGGTTTCACGTGAAACGTAGCGTCGTGCCGCCGAGAGAACCTGAGAACGCGTTGTTTCTCGTGATAGTCCCTAGGCAGCGTCCTATTCACATCTCTACCAGCTTTGCCGCCGTTTGGCCCCATGCAATAGGGTTCGTGGCTGCCGTAGTGTTGCAACTGCTGCCTCCATGTTGTCGCTTTCTGGCCAGTTTGCCCCTAACGCCATCCATGCACTGGGTCCACCGAGCTGGGAAGGGCTATCTTTAGGCCCTGAAGCCCTGGACGTGGCCTCCGTGTGCCGATCCGTCAACATGCCGGCTAGGGCCCCCGCCGATGCGCGTTAGTGGCATCTGGGGACTACTCGCACCTTTCGAGAGTGTGTCTCAGAAATATTATGGACGGTGCTTCCAACGCGTTCTCAGGGTTAGCGATTTCGACAATTCGAATGAGGGCACTGAGAACCCACCTGAGTTCAAGAGGGCTTTCATGCTGCGGCTCCCAAGGGATGCGTGCTTTCTGTTGCAGCCCATGCTTCCGTGCTCGATTGCTTCTTTGAACTCCAGATGTTTCACGTGAAACGGCAAGACTATCTGCGTCCTCTTCTCGTTTGACGCTCTATCACGCATTCTCCGCCTAATCTAAAGTGGCACTTTCCCTCTGCTTCGTTCCGAGGTCTGAAAGGTACTTCAAAGACGATGCTTCTTTGAGCAGGTGACCTAACCCCAGGAGATGAAATAGCGCTCCGGAAGCTAAGGACGTATTTTTCCTAGTTGCCGGCGACAAAAGCGATTGCCTGCCGGCTTCAACCATCGTTCAGATGCAGGCCGCTGGTGCTTGGCCCCAGGAGGGCGGAAGACCCCAGTCTTGCATCCTCGACCTGGGCTTCCGCTGATCCTCAGCAGTTCTTGTTCTGCGCCTTGGCTCATTAGATTCGGCTCACCATCGCTGTAGTGTGGCTAGCTCCTCTGATTCCGCGCACGCGACCTTGAAGTTTGGCGCTTGTTTCACGTGAAACATGTCGGACCCATTAGGAATTACATACCTGTTATTTGCTGGGCGTTCGAGACCGAGGCTGATGCCTGCCGCCAGGACTTGCGCGACCATCCCGTTCGAAGAATTGGCCTGATACGTTGGGCTGGAAGTAGAAGAGTCGGCCGACTGGCATGGTGGGCCAGTCAAGTCTGGAGCACTGCACTGGTTCGGCCGCTTCATGCGAGCCTCGGATGCCAGCTGCTCCGATACTGGCTGTACCTGTCGGAAGTGTATCCGTGGGCGATGCGTGGAATCGCCACGGAGGAGAGGTTCGACGTTTACCAATGGCCATTCGCCTCCGAATTGTACTGTGCGGACTGTTGGAGCGTCGCAAGGAGAGATCGTTCCTTCGGGAAACGCTGATGGTGAAGGTGCCAAGTCGGACGCTTCGCCCATCCCCCGTGGCGCCCCACAAATGGGCAGGACCTACAAGTTGCCTCTTCCAGGACGACGTCCTCCTTCGATAACAGCAACGGTGCAGTTCTCGCTGAACCTGATAGCCACTCCAGTAGGGACCCGTGGAGTATGACGTCCCGTATTGTCAGGATGTAGTAGGAGCGGATGTTGCCGTCTGGTTCGCGAGGGAAGGCTGACGCCGGGGCCCATTTCAAGCCTCCATTGTTGGACCTTCCCCGCGGACTGGTCTCCAAAGCGGATGGCGCCTCGAGCTTAGGCAGGTGACCGTCCCAGGTTCGTCGACCCCCGGCAATAGCCCTTCGCTCCGCTCTGGTTGAGTGGGAACATACCCCGCATCTTCAAGCTTCTATAGGGACAGCAATGACCTTTCGCGGCAGCGCGTCGCCATCGGATGGATGAGGAGGCTCCAGAGGATCGATTAGTTCAAGCTATGCATGGCGCCCAATACTGCTGATCGTCCTAGCCGCTTGTCTCTGGCCGGCAGTGTAGACGTAGCCGTCCGGGCAAAGCCCCGGGGGCTTGGTTCGACTCTGATGATACGCAGCAAGGACATCAGATGGGATTCGCTGCTCGATAGATCTGATGTTGTACGTCTCACTGCCATGCGTATTTCGGGTCTTCTACTTCGACTGCGGTCCCGCTCCGTTGAGGCGGACGTGGCAGCGTCCCGGGGTCAAGGGCTTTGCGCACGCTCACGGCCATCGTTCAGCCTCTTAGGAAAGCGTGTTCGTGTTTCACGTGAAACGTACAGTGGCGGCTAGGCGCTATTCACCAGGAGTGAAAGGCGAAAAAGTTTGGCTGTGAGTTTACACACTCGGCAGTGGATAACGCTGTGGATAACCTTGGGGATAAGTTTGTGGATATCGTAGGCGCTGAAGCTTCCCCTGAGTCGCGGATCTGACGTGTCCATCCATTTACACAGGGCGGCTGCGCCATGCTGGCATGATGCCCGTTTCACGTGAAACTTAGCCTCGTCAGAATTCGTGGATCTCTTGGCAAATGACCATGAAAGCCTTTGTTTTTTGGGATTTTTGGCCTTCGAAGGAGTGACCTTTCGCATGAGCCAAAGCGCCGTCCAGGTGTCCTCAGAACCCGTTCGAACCTGAGTGGCGGCGGACAGTCGAACAAGCCAGCAAGCCCCTCTGGTGTGTGCAAGAAATCGGCGGTGGAAAAGCCTGTGGATAACCATGTGCATAACGAGCTGGCTTGCCGTATCCATCATGACGTATCTGCTCTTGTCACAACGCCGTCGTGCTATCGACTCGCGCACCTATAGATGATTTTCCTGGATGTAATTGAGCCTGTGGGATCGGAAGTGAATCGCCGCGGCTGTCGTCGGTGGCCTTGGCTGGGCGTCCGTATCGGGCGCTCACCATGACGGGATTGCTGACGTCCGTCGAATACCGGGCCCAAGCGCAGCCAGAGTTAAGCAGTAACCCGAGGGACGTCTTCGTTTGATCGGATGTCTGCAGGTGTCCGGTAACAGGAAATTGGAGTTCGACAGAGGCAGGACTTCCCGGAACGACTTGTCCGCGGAGCTTTCATGGATCCGGATCAAAGAAGCCCTGAAGTAGATTCGGCCGCCTTGCGCAGTCTCTTGGTTCACGGCACTCTCCTTATGGTAGCCAGCATGGTTGAGCATCATCACCATGCTTAGGGAAGGTGTCTGCACCGCGGTTCGTCCGTGGAGTTGCAGGCTGGCAGGCCCTGAAACTTCCTGGGAATATTGATGACTGTTCCTATGCCGGGTTGGCCGCTTACAGCGGGTGCGGGTTCGTGGGAGAGAAACACAGGGCTCTTCAGGTTCAACAGTGCGCAGATGGAACCATGTGTGCGTTCCAGCATCGCATACAGCCGACGAGTGTTTCACGTGAAACATGTGCATCGCCGCGTTCTGGCACACTGCTATTGAACTTGAACGGAGCTCCCTCATTGAATGGCACGGGTGCAGAGGGTGCGCTTGCAATTTTGCCCCTTTGTTAGCGACGGAAGTGTGTCGCCTTCGGGAGGATGAAATTGTTGAGCGGGTCCCTCTCTCGTGCTCGAGTTGGGAATGGAGGTGTGTGGGAGGAATGTAGTTCAGAGTCGGCGACCGACTGTCGGCTGTTTCTCGACGCTGGACCGAATCGCCGTCCCCTCGGTATTCGTAAGTATGTGGCGCCCTAGAGGGCTGATCCGACGATTCGTTGAAAAGGCCACCGTTGCCCAAGGCAGCTGCCGTGGAGCAGAGATTCCCCGAGGAGTTCCCCGAGCGTATGTGGGCGCGTTTGGGCAGTAGCGGAGATTCCCGTCCTGGGCGCCATATCTGGGCTTCGGGGACCGGGGATGTCTCGCTGGTTAGCGGCTTGGCGAAAAGGGGTTCATGCCCAAATCCACAACCGGCTTCCCAAGCTCCTAGTGAGGCAAGGGCTTTCAGGAGGTGGGTTGTTCGAGGCGGGAAACGTGCGCTCAGTCCCGTGTTTCACGTGAAACGGACGGGACGGGATGGATGGTTGTCGAACAACGGATGCAACTGGATGTTGGGCTACAGGGGTGGTGCATTGAACGGGTGTATCGGCAGCGTCCCGAGCACGTACCTTGCGGAACCTCGTGAAGTACGAAGAGGCCTCCCGCCCTTGATGCTGACTGTTGTTAGAGCACGCCGTTGCAGAGCTGGTGTTCGCTGTCCCACACAAGACCCGGATGTGAGCGGCGTGAAGCTCCGAGCGCCACGTACAAGGGCTTTGAAGGCGCTAGGCGTTCTCGAGTAAGTGGAGGACTACCGGACACATGGTCGCACGGGTGGGGCTGTGCTGCCCTTTAGGAAGGCGCCATGGAGCGTGCTGGGTATTCCAGGACGGAAACGAATCACGCAGTCGGAGCAGCTCTCTATGAGACAGATTCGATGTTGGGTAACTCGTTCGAGGGACACGCACTCACACATGGAATCGTGTCAGGCGAACATCCCAGGATTGAACGTTCGCATCATCAACACTATTTTTCGAGGGCTGGTGCCGGTTGGATGTCAGATCCGGAGGCGGTTTTCCGTCAGCTTTGCAGATCCACGTAGTTGAGGTTGCTTGCTTGACCAGCAAGAACCACGGGAGGAATGTCACTGTAGAAATGCTACGAAGAATCTCGACAAAAGAGCCTCGAACGAGCTTTGCCGCGGAAGGGATACCTGTGGCCACTGCACTGAATTCGTAGAGCTATGCAGTTCTACGTGCCTTGGACCCGAGGACTCAGAATCTTCCGATCAAATATTCAGCCTCATGGCGGGCAGACTGTCCCCTGTTTCACGTGAAACAGGTACGAGGCGCTTCGGGCGTGACTTGGACGAGAAAGACTCTCGTCGAGCCTCAGACTTGAAGATCGTGAGGCGACCACGATTCTAACGACAGCCGGGCGATGTTTCACGTGAAACACGACTTGGTCCGCATCGGGCAGACGTAGACTACCCCTCGATGGTGTCGAGTCTTTCTCAATGCAGGGTGTCGACGCTGGAGCGTTGTTCAGGGTAAGCAGGGCCGACTGCAACCTTATCCCTGTTTGTGGGTTGATGTTTGCCAAGTCAATCGCCACATAGCCACCAGCATCGGGCAGCCGCATTCAGGGTAGAGCATAGGCGCGACGGCACGAGGACCCATTCGGCCGCGAATCCTAGAGCCAGCTGATGCCAGTGGCTACGAAGACTAACTGCGTGTGATTAGCGTACTTAGACCAGCAGAACACCTGGCAGACATGGCCGGATTGTACCTAGTGGGGAACGGGCGACTCGGCACCCAGAAAAACCGTCGTGAGAAGAGGGCGGCTTATAGGCCCAACTCTGCGCGCTGTAAAGCCAGCCGGTGGGATGCGAGAGAGGATCGGTGGAACGGGTCAGGATGTGAGTGAGGGTTTGGTGGAGCGGGTCAGGATGTGAGTGAGGGTTTGGTGGAACGGGTCAGGATGTGAGTGAGGGTTTGGTGGAACGGGTCAGGATGTGAGAGTGCCCCTATGTTTTTCGTCAAGCTGTTGATGGGTGTTTTGGTTGGTAGAGGGTGCTGTCGCGGAGCATGGCGTAGAGGGTGTCGCAGCGTCGTCGTGCGAGGGCGATGATGGCTTGGTTGTGGCGTTTGCCTTCGGCGCGTTTGCGTTCGTAGTAGGCGCGGGAGGGTGGGTCGTGGAGGGCGGCGAAGGCGGAGAGGAACAGGGTGCGTTTGAGGACTTTGTTGCCTTTTCTGGAAGCGTGCTCGCCCCGGATGGAGGACCCCGAGCGCCAGGTCACCGGTGCCAGACCTGGGTATGAGGCCAGGTGCGCGGCGGTAGGGAAATCTTTCCCGGCGACTTCGGTGAGGATTCGTGCAGCGGTCCTGATGCCCACGGCCGGCAGAGACATCAGGACCCGGTGAAGAGGGTGGGCCTCCACAAGGGCTTCAACCTGGGCGTAGACGGTCATCCGGGATTCATGAAGCCCGGAGAGCATCGCCGCGAGCTGCGGCAGGACGATGGTCGCAGCGTTCGTGCCCACGACAACAACTGATTGCTGGCCCAGGGCATCGATGATCTCATCAGCCAGGCGTTCGCCCAGCCGTGGGGCGAGTTTGGTCAGCCGGTTCCCGATCCGGCGCCGGCCGGCGTGACGGAGCGCTTCAGGGGTCGGCCAGGTCCGCAGCAGGTCCAGCACCGCAGGATGGCCCATGTAAGGTCCCAACACCCGTTCCAGAGCTGGGTGGATCTGGTTCAACAACCCGCGGATCCGGTTCGAAGTAGCCGTGGCCTGCTTGGCCAGATCATCATCGAAGCCGCAGAGCATGCTCAATTCCGCGAGTTGTTCATCGGCCAACCGGACCGAGCGCAGGGCATGAGGCATGGTCCTGGCGGCCTCGGCGATGATGAACGCGTCCCGGGCGTCGGTCTTCGCTTCTCCGGGATGCAGGTCCGCGATCCGGCGCATTGCCAGCCCCGGCAGATACCCGATCAGGACACCGGCAGCCTGGGCAACCGCTACCGGCAGCGCCCCGATCGTCGCGGGCTGGTCCACCACCAACAGGACCCGTCCCTTGCCCTCCAACCCGGCAAGGATTTCCCGGATCTTTGCTTCGTCGTTGGGCAGGGCCTTATCCAGCAGTTTCTTGCCGGCCTGGTCCAAGGCAACGGCGTGATGGACGCCTTTGCCAACATCCAGCCCGACGAATACGTCAGCGGTTTCATGATTCTCGATCACCCTTGGCACCTCCGGTCGTAGTCAGCTGCCTGTGCTGGCCTGTCCGCGGTGTCAGGGCCCGGCATCCACGTTACGCACGACGTTCCCGAACTGTCCTGCCCCTATTAGCGGTCTCCCCGGCACCTGCCAATCCCGGTGACAACACTCTCAAGATCATCGATCGACAGAGGGTTGAAATCATGCCGGGACCAGCAGGCCAGCACACCCACATCCTGCACCAGGAAACGGGCTACGAAAAACGTAACGAGGGTTTGGTGGAACGGGTCAGGATGTGGGAGAGGGGTTGGTGGAGCGGGTCAGGATGTGAGTGAGGGTTTGGTGGAGCGGGTCAGGATGTGAGCGAGGGATCGTTTTTGCCTACCCCAGGTAAGGTCAACACAGTTCGCTGGCTTCAGCGAACATTCAAGGCGTCTGGCACAATCAAACATCGAATAACAAACGCTATGGGGTGCAATTCGGCCAAACGCCAAAAAACCGGCGGCTGCCACTCCCTCAGGAATGGCAGCCGCCGACTTTTATTGACTAGCTAAGGAATTGAGCCTAGGACAAGACGTCCGCAAATTCCTTTTCGAAGAACTGCTTTGGCTTGGCGCCAATGACGGTGCTCTTCACTTCGCCCCCGCTGAACAGGTATACAGCCGGGATGGACGTGATGCCGTATTCGGCAGCGATGGCAGGATTGTCGTCGACGTTGAGTTTCACGACGTCAACCTTCTCGCCGTATTCCACGGAGATCTCGTCGAGGATGGGGCCGAGCTTGCGGCAGGGACCGCACCACTCCGCCCAGAAATCCACGATGACAGGCTTCTCGGAAGCCAGGACATCCGTGCTGAAGCTTGCGTCAGTTACGTCTTTAGCGTTGCTCATAACTTTTCCCTTCGTATGGTTGCTGGTCTGGTGAAGCTCAGGAGTGCAGGTCTGCGAGGTAGTGTTCGACGTCGAGGGCCGCCACGCAACCGGAGCCCGAAGCCGTAATGGCCTGGCGGTAGGTGGGATCGATGACGTCACCTGCGGCAAACACACCGCTGATGTTGGTCCGGGAAGTCCGGCCCTCAACGGCGATGGTTCCCTCGGGGGTCAGATCAACTTTGCCCTTCACGAGTTCCGTGCGGGGATCGTTGCCAATGGCTACGAAGACGCCGGTGACGTCGAGTTCGGATTCGGTACCGTCCACCAGGTTTTTGAGCTTGAGGCCCGTGACCTTGTCTCCGCCGAGGACGTCCTCCACAGCAGTGTTCCAAATGAAGTTGATCTTCTCGTGCGCCTGGGCACGGTCGCCCATAATCTTGGAAGCCTTCAGGGTGTCGCGCCGGTGGACCACTGTGACTGACTTTGCGAACTTGGTCAGGAAGAGAGCTTCTTCCATGGCGGAGTCGCCACCGCCGATAACGGCGATGTCCTGGTCCTTGAAGAAGAAACCGTCGCAGGTTGCACACCAGCTAACGCCGTGACCCGACAAGCGCTTCTCGTTCTCAAGTCCAAGTTCACGGTAGGCCGAACCGGTGGACAGGATGATGGCCTTCGCCTGGAAAGTCTCCCCCGTGCCGATGGTGACCGACTTGACGTCGCCGTCGAGGTCCAACTGGGTGACATCCTCGAAGAGAATCTCGGTGCCGAAGCGGGCTGCCTGCTTTTCGAAGTTTTCCATGAGGTCGGGACCCATGATGCCCTCGGGGAAACCCGGGTAGTTTTCCACGTCCGTGGTGTTCATCAATTCGCCACCAGCAGTGACGGAACCGGCAATGAGCAGAGGCTTCATGTTGGCGCGGGCGGTGTAAACGGCGGCTGTATAACCGGCAGGGCCTGAACCTACGATGATGACATCACGCACCTGCGATGCGCTGTTTTCTGCAATGCTCACGTGGCGTGAACCTCTTCCTTAGTCGATGCTGCGGCTTTCGGGGCAGCCACCTGACTCAACCCCTGTAACGGTCCAAATATTCCGTTGGATTTGGAGAGCCTAAAACCCACCATCATTCAGGGTACCGTCTGGAGGCTCGGCCAATCGAAGCGGGGACGCCGGATGACTGGGAGCCACATCAATCACAATGCCGGGTGCACATGCAAAAAAGTAGGTAGCCAATGTTGTGGGGCATATTGGCTACCTACTAAGCGGGCGGAGAACGAAACTACTGGACCGTGACCTCGGCCAAACGCAGGCCAAATCCGAACTGCGTCTTGGGAGCTGCAAGTTTAGGCAGTGTCTTGATGACCACAATGACGTACTGGGTTTGGGTAGGCGCAGCCAGCGGCATGGTCAGCTCCGGTGAGGTGAAGCTGTTGGTGCCGACGAGCTTGGCGCCGTCCATCGCAGGACGATCGTTGGTGTAAACGCTGATGCTTCCGCCCGAGCCACCCAGCTGGTTGAGCACCACAGACTTGACCTCTGCCGGCTGCTTGAGCTTCACCACCAAGGGCATCTCACCCGAGAGTCCACCCCAGTTGGCCGTAGCGAACTCCATGTCGGACCAGTAACTCGCCGGGTTGCCATCAAATGCTTTGGGAAGGTCTTTGTCGAACGATGCGGCGAAGGGGAAATCACCGAGGCGCGTAATCCCATCGATGGCCGGAGGCGTTGCTGGGGCTGCGGTCTCGCTGGGCGTCGGTTTTTCGGATTCGGAGCCCGTTGACGGCGTGGACGCGGCCGTTTTGTCCGAAGCTTTTGGCGCGCCGCTCGGCAGGAGGCTGCCCAGGTTGGTGACTGCCAGGACGAGTCCCACGATCAACACAGCCGCAAGCAGGCCGCCCACGAGCCAGCGCAGGGAACGCGGCTCGCGTTCAGGGGTTTCGTCCTCGTAGACCTCTTCGTCTTCGTAGTCTTCAGTAGCAGCGGCCGACGCCGGGAAGCTGGTGGGAGCACGATCGTAACCGGAGTCTGAGGTACCTCCACCGGTGGCTTGGGCGCCGCCCCCGGCGGCGAGGCCATAGTCCTCTTCGGACCACAGGGACACCTTTGGTTCTCCGGCAGGCTCGCGGCTCGGTGTGGGCTGCGAGGTCACCGGCTGCGAAGCCACGGGCTGCGAAGAGACGGCTTGGGTAGGCGGCTGAACCGGGGCAACAGGCGGCGTTTCAGCAGGTGACGCCCCGGACGACGGCGATGGTACAGCTTGTGTCCGCGGCTGGGTTCCCGTGGAAGCCCCACTCGCGGCAGCCCCGGCGTCGTGGTTCTTGGATCCGGCGTTCTTCAGCGCGGCAGCGGCGGCAACGCCGGCTGCCCCGGCACCAGCCGCAGCGGCAGCAAGTTTTCCAGCGAGGCCACTCTTGGCCGACGACGGGCTGGATGACGGCATAGGCGGAACGCTGCCGGCCGGCGCAGCTGGTGCCTCGTGGGCAGCATCCGAGTCCGATCGAACCGGATAGCCACTTTCGTCGTACTGGATGTACTCGGCCTCGTGCTCATCATCTTCGTAGAGGCCGTCATAAGTTTCTGGCTCATAAGTGCGCGGCTGGCCGAAGATCTCGCTGCCGAGGGTTTCCGTAAAGAACGGTTCCACATAGGGCGGATTCGTGGCGACCACGAGGTCCAGGAGGTCCGGTGCGGTGCTGTGGTTGGTGATCAGGTAAGTGGTGTTGTCGCTGACTCCGAGGTCCAGGATCTGGACATGTCCGGGGCGCTCCCCCGTGGCAACTTCGCGGGCGCTCTGTGCTACCTGCTCGGCATTTCCGGGACCGGCAACGAGGATGCTGACGGGGCGGTTGAGGACCTGGTCCACGCCGTCGAGCACCAGATCTTGGTCATGCGAGGTCAATACGGTGGCCGTGACCTTATAGCGGCCGCCAAGCACTGATCCGACGTCGATCGGGTGGGACACGTGTTCCTCCTAGGCTGTCCGGGAGCTGCGGGTCCTGCACGCGGTCAGCCCGGCGAGCCGGTTGTACCGCTTTTGCAACTACCTGTATTCATTTCTAGCCTAGCCGATTGCCGCCCGACGCCCACGTTGACGGCACCGGTTCACTTTCTCCGCTTCCGCCTTGTGTGCTGTGCAGCGTCCCGGGTGGCTGGAAAATACGGATTGTGCCCAGGGTCGCCTTGGTAGGTGCGCCGGCCTGGCAACGGGACCTGTGGCCGGAACTTCCCGCCTTGGGCCGTGCTGGGCACGTCCTCGTCGGGCAGGTAGGTCTTGGGAGCATCCTGCGCGTCCGGGGTGGGCGAAGGAGCACGCGTAGGCTCCACAGCCGGGCCGGCCCTGAACGAGGCAGCATCGAACTCGCCCGAGATGCGCGGAATCAAGCCTGTATCGTCCGAGACCGTGGCGCGTGCCGCCGTCGTGGGTTCGGCAGCGGCCCCCGCGACGGCAGGTGCGCCGCGGCCAAAGCGGCCCATCAGCGGACGCATGAGGTCGCGGAGCTCGGTGACGTGGAAGACGCGAAGCAGTAGCAGATAGGCCACCAGCATGACGGGTCCGACGACGACCACGGTCACCAGGGCGGCGGGCCGGCTGCTCCACGCAAAACCGTCGGCACGGTAGCTCCCCAGGAGCCAAAGCGCCAGGGCGCCCGCAATCGCCGAGCCGAGGCCCGCGTAGCCCATGCGGATGTACGAGTTGGCGATGCGTGGGCCGTCCAGATGTCCCAGCATCCTGCGGAGGAACCACACGCTGATGACTACGGAAAGTATGTTGCCCAAGGTATAGAGGACGGCGATCGCATAGATGATCTGGCCCACCGGCAGGAACTGGATGATGAACGCACCCACGACGTAAACCACGGCGAGCAGCAGCTGCACATAAAGGGGTGTGCGCGCGTCCTCGTTGGCGTAAAACACTCGGGACATCATGAAGTTCGCGCTCATGAAGGGAGTACTCAGAGCCAGGATCGTGAGCGTCTGGGCGAGCATAACGCCGTCCTGTGGCTTTCCACCGGAGAAGAACATGCCCAACGGACCGGCCAGCGCGAACAATGCCAGGGCGCCAAAAACTGTTGCGACAGCCATGGTGCGCAGGCCATGGGAGAGGGCGTCGCGCAGCTCGGCCTTGTTGCCGTCCTGCGACGCGCGCGTCATGCGGTTAAAGAGGACGGTAGCCAGCGACAGCGCGATGATCGAATGCGGCAGCAAGTACAGCTGGCTTGCGACTTCGAGCACTGCGTTACCGGGCAGCGTGGATGCCGCAGTGGTTTGCCCGGAGTTGTCCAGGCGGAGCCGCTCGGCGCCGGGAATGGTGGCGATCTTCATGACGTACAGGAATGCCAATTGCCCGACGGCGGCAGTCAGCAGCGTCCACACGCTCAACTTGGCTGCCTGGCCAAGTCCAACACCGCGCCAACCGAAGCGCGGCCGCAGGCCCAGCCGCAGCCTCATGACGGGGATCAGCAGGATGGCCGTTTGGGCAATCACACCGAACGTGGAGAACCCGGCAATCAGGAAGGTCTGTGTTGGTCCCCAATTATCCAGCGTGTGCGGGTTGGTGTAGTTGGCACCCAGGATCCAGATGAACATGCCCAGGCCGGCGATGGCCACCACGTTGTTGAGGATGGGAGCCCACATGGCGGGGCCAAAGGCACCGTGCGCATTCAGGACCTGTGTAAGAAGTGCGTAAAGGCCGTAGAAGAAGATCTGCGGGAGGCACCAGAATGCGAAAGTTACCGCCAGGGCCTTCTGCTGTTCCGAGTAGCCCTGGGTGGTGAGGTCGATAACTATGGGCGCGGCGAGTGTCACCAAGGCCGTCAACGCCAGTAGAACCAACACGGCCAAGGTCAGGAGTCGACTTATGTAATCGGCGCCGCTGTCCGCCCCCTTACTGGCCTTAATGATTTGCGGGACCAGGACGGCGTTAAACACGCCACCGGCCACCAACAGGAAGATCAGGTTGGGCAGGTTGTTCGCGTTGATGAACGTGTCATTGACCGTGGAACCAAGCCCGAGCGCGGCGCCGAGCATCCACGTTTTGGCGAAGCCAAGGAACCGGGAAACGAGCGTCCCTGCGGCCATGATGGCGCTGGAACGTGCTTCTCCGGATTGAACGGACTGAGTAGTTTTGGCTTCAGACATCGCCTTTATCGTCCCATGCACCCGGGTCAGAGGTGCTCGGGAAGCACCTCCCGCGCCAAATCGGCGATGCGGCGTTCATTCGGGAAAGACAATTTGCGGGCTAATTCCTGGATGGGAACCCATGCGGCGTCCACGGCCTCCTGGTCCGGATCATTCTCGATTGTGAGCTCGCCGCCGGTGGCCTGAAGCAGGAAATGGTGCACAGTCTTGTGGACCCGGTGGCCGCTCACAGTGAACCAGTAATCGATGCTCCCCAAAGGTGCAAGGATGCTTCCCTCGATGCCGGTTTCCTCGGCGATCTCACGGACGGCGGCTTCCTCGTTGTTCTCCCGGCCTTCCGGATGGCCTTTGGGCAGGCACCATTCAAGCCGGCCACCCCTATTAAGGCGGGCGATAATCGCAACCCGGAGTTCGCCGTCGGACGTGTCCACCACGACGCCGCCCGCCGAGACTTCCTCCACAGTGGGAAGCGAGGCCTGGACCGGGTGCTGCGGGGCAGGCGCGACGTGGGCGCCGATTGCCGACGGCAACGGTGCGTTCGTCCTCCTGCCAGGAGCGCTCGGGATCGGATTGGCCATGAAGTCCACTCTAACGACTCTTGCCCTCCAGTGATGACCGGGACATGGCCACAAGATGGACGGCAGGAGACACGCGTGACGGGTCCGCTGGTTTTCGGATGCAACTGTGGCCCAATGCTGCACAAAAATCTGCCAAGCTTAAGGAACTATGGCGCACGTATTGGACAGCTCTTCAGTTAACTTCACCATCGATCCGGTGGTGCTCGACCTCGGGCAGCGCTTTGTCGATGCCGGCTTCGAGCTGTCCTTGGTTGGTGGACCTGTGCGCGACCTTTTCCTGGGGAGGAACTCCCCGGACCTGGACTTCACCACCGACGCGACACCCGACCAGACGATCTCCGTCATCAAGAAATGGGCGGACAACTTCTGGGAAATTGGACGCGCCTTCGGCACAATCGGGATGAAGAAGAACGGCTTCCAGATCGAGGTCACCACCTACCGTGCCGAAGCATACGATCCCGATTCGCGTAAGCCCGTAGTCGCCTTTGGCAATTCATTGACCGAGGACCTGCTCCGCCGCGACTTCACCATCAACGCCATGGCCTTGCGCCTGCCGAGCCTGGAGCTGGTGGACCCGTTCGGTGGCGTCCGTGACCTCCACGCCTCCGAACTCGCCACACCCGGTGCGCCTGAGGCGTCCTTCTCTGATGACCCCCTGCGCATGATGCGTGCAGCGCGTTTCGCGTCCCAGCTTGGCGTGTCGGTTCACGACGACGTCCGGCTCGCCATGTCCCAGATGGCCGATCGCATCAAAATCATCTCAGCCGAGCGGGTCCGCGATGAACTGGTCAAGCTGATCAACGGTGCGCACCCGCGCGTGGGGATCGATCTCCTGGTGGACACAGGGCTGGCCGAATTTGTCCTTCCCGAGGTCTCCGCGCTTCGCCTCGAAGCCGATGAACACCACCGCCACAAGGACGTGTACCAGCACTCCCTGCAGGTCCTCGAACAGGCGGCCGCGCTGGAAACCGGCCCGGACGGTGCGGTTCCAGGCCCCGACTTTGTGCTTCGTTTCGCCGCTTTAATGCACGACGTCGGCAAGCCGGCTACGCGCCGGTTCGAACCGGGCGGCGCGGTGAGCTTCAGGCATCACGACGTTGTGGGTGCGAAGCTGACAGCCAAGCGAATGAAGGCCCTGAGGTTCGACAATGAGTCCATCAAGGCAGTGGCGCGACTCGTGGAGTTGCACATGCGGTTCTACGGTTACGGAGACGCCGGCTGGACCGATTCTGCCGTCCGCCGATACGTGACCGACGCCGGTCCGCTGCTGGAACGCCTGCACCGCCTGACACGATCCGACGTCACCACGCGTAACCAGCGCAAGGCCGACCGATTGTCCTTCGCCTACGATGACCTTGAGCATCGAATCTCTGCCCTCTTGGAACAGGAATCGTTGGCAGCTGTCCGGCCTGACCTTGACGGAGCGCAGATTATGGCGCTTCTGGGGCTAAAGCCGGGTCCCGTTGTCGGCCGGGCCTACAAGTTTCTTCTCGAGGAACGGATGGAACACGGACCGCTGTCTCCCGAGGAAGCCGAGAAGAAGCTCTTGGCGTGGTGGGAAGCGCAACCCGAGTCCGCCGTCGTCGATCCTTCAACCGAAACTGCCGCAGAAACCAAGGAGTCCTAATTGAACGCCGCGATCTCCCCGCGTCCGCAACTCTGGATCCTTCGCCACGGCGAGACGGAATGGTCCAAGAGCGGTCAGTACACAGGCTTGACCGACCTTCCCTTGACCGTTGAGGGCGAACAGCAGGCCGTTGAAGCACGCAAAGTCCTTGAAGGCATCGATTTTGACCTCGTTCTGACCTCTCCACTGCGTCGCGCCCGCCGCACGGCAGAACTGGCCGGCTTTCCCGACGCCGTACACGAGCCGCTGGCAGTCGAATGGAACTATGGCGATTATGAGGGCATCAGCTCCGACCTCATCCGCAAGGACAACCCGGACTACCTGATCTGGTTCGACGGCGTGCCCAACGGCGAAACGTTGGACGAAGTAGCTGCCCGCGCCGACAAGATCATTGGACGTGTCCTGGAGTCAGGAATGGACAATGTGTTGGTAGTGGCACATGGCCATTTCTCACGTATTCTCACGGCCCGTTGGTTGGAAATGGATGCAAAGGAAGGCCGCCACTTCATTCTTGGAACAGCCAAGGTGTGCACGCTTGGCTGGGATAAGCGGACGCCGGCGATTGTCCGCTGGGGTCTCTGAGAACGCGAATTTAGAAAAACTTTGGCTAAATAGCGAATTGTGCTGGCCAAACTCCAAGTTCATGCGGTAGCTTATATCTTGTTCCCAGAGCGACCCGCCGGGAACGAGGCGCGCATTACCCCGGTTAATCAGTCGGACATAATGCCACAGCAAAGAAGGAGGTTGGGAGAAATGATTACTTTGACTAGCGGATGGAATGTGACCGTTACCGCTACCCCGGCCTCCTGCGCTGATCGACGCCATTTTTCGAAGCACTGACCACTCCCTGAACCATCGGACCGGCTCCAACGCCGGCGATCTTCATGGCCACCCGTCCGGGGTGGCGTTCTGAGTAGCCAGTTGTAGGCGCAGACCCACGCAACAAGCCGCGGGTGCGCAGTTTCCCCAAAGTTCGGAACCAGCTTCTTGTTGGGGACGGCTGCAGGAAGCACACGCAATTGTGCACGATCATTCGTGCTTCGGCATCGGTCTGCTTACTCCCCCTATTAGCGTCGGCTATTTGTGTGCTCTTTTATGCCTTGATTTCTCCTGAATTCAATTGGCTTTATTTGCTGTGCCCAATTCCGGCAATTTTCTGCAATGAAAGGAGGTGAACCACATGCCAAAGCGCCCCAAGGACCTGCGCTTCTACAAGAGCAGCGATGCTCCCAAAGAACGCACGCTGTTCAACGACCAGCTGCTCAAGCAAGGTCGTGAAGACGTCTTCGTCGTCCTGCACCAGATGGGACTCATCCGTTGATGACCTTCAGCCCTTCCGAAGGAGTTTCCGGTGCCGCACATGCATGCTGAACCGTAGGAAGCCCACGCGGCTGCGCGTGGGCTTCCCCCCTTTTAAACTGGCTGGTCAGCGCCCTTGCTGCTTCGTCACCGCCACTTTGGTGGCGATACTCAAGCTGGCTGACTGTAAGCTCAATTCATGCAGGAGACGAAGCCGCACAGGCAGCGAAAACGTGCCCGCTTTGTGGTTCCAAGCCGCAGCGACTCCTTGCTTCGCAACTTCACGGAGATTGTGGGCGGACCCTTGGGCCGCCACTCGTCTCCAGGAAAGGTCTCCCCCGCGCCGTTCACTGTTGAACGGGTACTGGTTATCCTCACCGTGATAGCGGCCCTCCTGGCCGTGCTGGCAAAGGACTATTGCCGCGTCAACGGCTGGGAGACCCCAACACAGTTTTACGCCACGTGCTACTCCGACTTCCCCGAACTCTTCCGGAACCGCGGACTGGGCGATGGAGTCTTCCCCTTCTTCACGCAAGGAAGCTTGTTTGAGTACCCGGTCCTCATGGGGATCATCGCAGGCCTGACGGCTCTGCTCGTACCCGGCCAGGGCGTAAGCAACGAACGTATTCTGGGTTACTTCGACGTCAACGCGACGCTGATTGTGGCGGTATGGATTATTACCGTCCTCCTCACCGCCCGGATGAACAAGCGGCGCCCCTGGGATGCGGCGATGGTGGCCCTTGCCCCGGGAATCGTTCTTGCCGGGTTCATCAATTGGGACATGTGGGCGGTGGCACTGCTTGCGTTGGCCATGTACTTCTTCTCCCGCGACAAATTGGTCCTGGCGGGAGTCTGCATCGGACTGGGCACGGCCACCAAGCTCTATCCAGTCCTGATTCTCGGCGCTATTTTGGTGCTGGCACTGCGCAGCGGTCGTCTACGGGTGTTCTTCACGACTGCCGCCGCTGCCGCTGCCTCGTGGCTGGCGGTCAACCTCCCCATCGCCGCAATGAACCTTTCCGGCTGGCGCTACTTCTTCGAATTCACGCAGGACCGGCCCGCCGGATACAGCTCGCCCTGGTTCGCGTTCAACCTCGTGGCCGATCGGCTTCAATGGACCCAACTCAACGCTGCCACTATCAACTCGCTAGCGCTGAATCTGTTCGTCATTGCTTGTGTATTGATCGGCGCCCTGGCTTTGGTGGCTCCGCGGCGTCCGCGCATGGCCCAGCTGGCGTTCCTGATTGTGGCCGCATTCATCCTTACGAACAAGGTCTACTCCCCCCAGTTCGTTATCTGGCTCATCCCGCTCCTTGCCCTTGCACGGCCGCGCTGGAGGGACTTCCTGGTATGGCAGGCCGCCGAAGGACTGCACTGGGCTGCCATCTGGATGTACCTGGGGCAGGCGACCAGCGGTGGGCCCGTACAGCACAACATAGACATGTCCTACTACGTCCTGGCTGTGGGTCTGCACATGGTTGCAACGGCCTACCTGATGGCGAGGGTGGTGGCTGACATCTGGGACCCGTCGCAGGATCCCTTGCGTGCACTGGGTGAGGATGATCCCCATGGCGGGCCCTTCGAGGGCACCAAGGATTGGCTCAGGATCGATGTCCTCCATCCGTCCGCGTCAGTTCTCCCCTGGCGTTCAAAGGTTGAGCCTGCCGCGCCTACAGCACCCCGACACATGGAGGTTGGTAGCGATGGCTGATGTCGCCGTCGTCGGTTCTGGTCCCAACGGCCTTGCCGCCGCAGTGATCATGGCGCGCGCAGGCTTGGACGTGCACGTGTACGAGGCCGCCGAGGCCATTGGAGGCGGGACACGGACCAGCGAGCTGATCGAGCCGGGATATCTGCACGATGTATGCTCCGCGGTGCATCCAATGGCACTGGCGTCTCCCTTCTTCAAGGAATTCGACCTCGCGAGGCGCATTGAGCTGCGCCTGCCTGAAGTCCAGCACGGCACCCCCTTGGACGTGGGTGGAGCGGCTCTCGCATACCAGTCCTTGGAACGGACATCCATGGAACTCGGGGTGGACGGCCCTGCGTACCGTCGCCTGATGTCGCCCCTCCTTGCGCGCCTCAACGGGGTGGTGGACTTTACGTCGAACCAGTTGCTCCGCATGCCCAAGGATCCTCTGGCGGCTCTGCTATTTGGCCTCGCGACCCTTGATCAGGGAACACCGATCTGGGGTCGGCGCTTCCGGGAAGAGGCTGCTCCTGCACTGCTGACCGGCGTGATGTCGCACGCTTTGGGCTCACAGCCATCGCTCAGTTCGACAGGCGCCGGACTCTTGCTGGCGGTCCTGGCTCACGCGGGCGGATGGGTGGTGCCCGTTGGCGGATCGGCAGCTATCGCGCGTGCCATGGCAGACGACATCACAGCCCACGGCGGAACGATCCACACCGGTGTGCGTGTGGATTCCTTGGACCAGGTCAGGCCGGCAAAGGCTATCCTGCTGGACGTTGCGCCTCCGACGCTCGCCCGCCTGGGCGGTGCTGAGATTCCTGAAAACTATCGTCGGGCGCTGGATACATTCCGCTTTGGGAATGCGGCCTGCAAAGTGGACTACATCCTGTCCGAACCTGTTCCTTGGCTCGTACCCGGGCTGAAAAGGGCTGGGACGGTTCATGTGGGCGGTTCGCGTTTGGCGATGGCTGAGGCAGAGAATCTCGTAGCGCTTGGCAAGCATCCCTCGGAGCCCTATGTCCTGGTCTCCCAGCCCTCGCTGGTGGATGCTTCCCGTGCACCGGCTGGCAAGCACATTCTCTGGAGCTACTGCCATGTGCCCGCTGGATCAGACGTAGATATGGCCGAAGCCGTGACGGCACGGATTGAGCGGTACGCGCCCGGCTTCCGGGATGTTGTGGTGGCCTCAAAGACCACGACGGCGGCAGAACTGGCCGCGTACAACGAGAATTACGTGGGCGGTGACTTCAGCGCGGGCCTCTTGGATCTGCGGGGCTTGGTGCAGCGGCCAGTAGTGTCCAACGTGCCGTGGCGTACGCCCATGCCCGGGGTGTATTTGTGTTCTTCATCCACCCCGCCCGGCCCTGGTGTGACGGGGATGCCCGGGTACCATGCGGCGAAGCATGCCCTCAAGGACATATTCCATGTGCCGGTACCCGGGCTAGGCCTGACTGTCGGTTAGCTAGTTCGCAGCAGTGAAGCGCGCGCGGCGGTGAGCCGGGTTTTCGATCTCATCCAGCATGGCAACGGCGTAGTCCTGCGAGGAGATGCTGCTGCCGGCAGGCGAATCCTTGGCCACGATGTATTCGCCGGTACGCTCACCCGGCTGAATCACAGGGGCGGGCGCAAGTACAGTCCAGTCGACGTCCTCGGAGGTCTGCTTGACTGCTTCCAGTGCTTTCGCGGCGGTGGTGGCTTCCGCCTTGTATGCCTCGGGGAAGTCCGGCGAGTCGAGGAGCCGGACGCCGTCTACCTCGAGGGTGCCTGCACCGCCAACGATCATCAGGCGGGTTCCTTCGGCGTTGCTGTAAGCCGTGGCCATGGCATCGAGCCACTCTGCATGGTCGCCGCCGGTGCGGCTGGGACCCGTAGCCAGCACAACGACGTCGTGTTCCTTTGCAACGGAGGCGAAGGCCTGGGCATCCGCCAAATCGGCTGCTTGGGCGGTTGTACCGGCGATCTCGGCACCCTTGCGGGAGATTGCCGTGACTTCGTGGCCGCGGGTGATGGATTCGTTGACGATCTGGCTGCCGACCATGCCCGTTGCGCCGTAGACTGCGATTTTCATTGCTCTCCTATGGGTTGCTATCCTTGCAATGACCCAACGGTATCCATTGGATACTGATAGCTTCAAAGGAACTGAGTTACCTCGTGGATACCAATGCCTTACCAGGCAACATCCTGGACCCCAATTGCCCCTCCCGCGTCATCTTCCAAAGGATTGGCGACAAGTGGGCGTCGCTGGTCATTCAAGTGCTCGGTGACGGGCCGGTCCGCTTCTCGGAGCTGCGAAAGATGGTTCACGTTGTCACCCCGAAGGTCCTCACCCAGACGCTGCGTGCCTTGGAGCGCGATGGGCTCATCACCCGGACCGTCCACGCCCAGGTTCCACCGCGTGTGGACTACGGACTCACGCCGATGGGTGAATCCCTGTTGCAGCCGTTATCGCTGCTGCGCGAATGGGCCGAGAGTCACGTCCCCACCATCCTGGAAGCCCGCGACGCCTACGACGACGCGCAGGACGAAGCGCTCCTCAGCTCCCCCTAGTGGGGCTGGGCGGACGGGACTTGGGCGCGGCTGATTCGTCCGTCGCGCATGGTCGCCACGGAGTCTGTGAGGGGAAGGAATTCGGCATCGTGCGTGACCATGACCGTTGCAGTCCCGAACTCGTCTGTCACCCTCCGCAACAGCCGGACGATCGATTCGCTCCGTTCGTGGTCCAGGGCTGCGGTGGGCTCATCCACCAGGAGCACGGTGGGGCTGCCCATGAGCGCCCGAGCGATATTCACGCGCTGGCGCTGCCCGCCGGATAATTGGTGTGGCCGTTTGTGCGCAGATCCCGCCAGGCCGACGACGTCGAGTAACGCTTCGGCTTTCGGGCGGGCACTGCGGGCCGTTTGGCGGCGCAAATGCTCCCGGATGAGCAACTGCTCGACGGCGGTCAGTGCCGGCAGCAGGTTGGGTTGCTGGAAGATGATGCCCACCTTGTCCCGGCGCAGGGCTGTGCGCTCGGCCTCCTTCAGGGCGGAGACGTCCTGCCCGTCGATGATGACGATTCCGGCGGTGGGTTTCACGAGCGTGGCCGCCACGGCGAGCAAAGAGGATTTGCCGGAGCCGGACGGGCCCACGAGGGAGAGGAACTCACCCTTGGTGACTGCGAGATCCACGGAGTCCAGGGCTTTGAGGGTGGAACCGCCGTCTGGGTATTCGAGGGAGATGTTGACCAGGTTCAGTGCTTTACTCACGGTGTATGCCTTTCAAGGAATGTTATTAGTTGCCGCCGAGGGCCAGCAGGGGATCCACTGTGGTGACTTTGCGGACAGCCAGGACGGCGCCGCCCAGGCCAAGGATGACGATTCCCGCCACCGGCAGCAGCGTGGTCAGGGGAGTGATCAGGAAAGGCGCCGCTTGGGCAGCGAAGACTCCCCCGGCCAGGCCAATGGCACCACCCACGGCTGTGCCGGCCAGCAACACCAAGGCAGCTTGGGCCAATGCATCCCGCAGGACGTAGCCCGAGGAGGCACCCAGCGCTTTGAGCACGGCGATGTCGCGGGTGCGCTGCACGGTCCACACGGTCAGGAAGGCCACGATGACCAACGCCGAGATGCCGTAAAGAAATGCCTGCATGAGCATGAGCGAACCGTTCTCGCTCTTGTAAGAGCCCAATGCTTGGAATGAACCCACGGGATCCGTGCTGACCGTGCCAGCCGCGGCGTTGGCGACGTCGAGATCCACGGAAGTTCCGGCGTCGTGCGTTAAAGCGATGACGGTGGCGGTGCCGGGCGAGGCGTGGGCGATGGATCGCCAGGTATCCAGGGTTGTCCAGACCACGCCGGTGTGTGAGTACCACTGGTCCTCCACGATGGCCGAGACAGTCAGATCTGTCCCGCCCACACGGACGCTGCTGCCAGCCTCCAACGCCAGTTCCTTTGCCAGGGATTGCCCTACGACCACGGTCCCCCCATCCACAGCGGACGGAGCTAGCTTGCCGCCAAAGACTGCGACATTCGCCGTGCCGCTCGGAGTGCCACCGTCACCCAAGGACTGGAAACGGGTTTGGCTGATTCCGAGCGCCTGGGCGGAGGTGACGCCCGGCTGTTCCCGCCACGACTCAACCTGGGTTGTGGACACCTCTGACTCCGTGTACGACGCCTTGGGCTCACCGCCGGCAGGTGCGCCGAAGACAATCTGCTGGGCGGGCAGGGCTGCGATGGCCGACGTCGACTGGTTGCCCAGTCCCGCTGTTAGCCCGGACAGCATGACCAGCAGCAGCGTGATCAGGGCGACGACGCTGCCCATGAGCGCAAAGCGTCCCTTGGCGAAACGGATGTCGCGGATGGCAAGAAACATCACAATCCTTTGTTTGTAGGCGGGCTTGGTCCCGGTCCCATCAACTCTTCCGGCGATGGCCCGGCGGGACATCAGGAGCCGGATGGATTGGCAGGCGCCGTGCGGTTGATCGAGCGATCATCCGAATGGTTGATTCAGGCCTCAGTACGCCGATTCCGGGCGGTTCGGGAGATTGTCGCGGCTACGCTGGAAGGCATGCAGTCCCCCACCGGCGCCGCCACAATCCTTCGCGTGCTGCGCGTCTGCCTGCACGTGGGCTTCGCGGTGTTGCTGTTGGTGGCGATCGTGCGTTTGCTGACCGGTGTTGGATCCGCCGGGACGCCCTCTCCCGTGGCTGTGGTGGCTGGACTGGGATTGTCCGCTCTGTTGGCCCTCATCTATCTCTCCGGAACCATCCTGGAGAAACGCCACGCCGGTAATGCCTCCAGCTTCGATCCCACACCGTACTCAGGCTGGTGGCTCGGGACAGTGATGCTGCTGTGGCTGCTGCTCCTGCTGGTCAGCGGTGACTTTGCATGGGTGGCCTTCCCGCTGTTCTTTCTGCAATTGCACCTGCTCCCCCGGCGGCTGGCATTGCCCGCGATCGCAGCGAGCACTGCCCTGCTGGTGGGCGCCTTGTGGTTCCACGGCAGGGGACTATCCGACGGCGGCCTGCAGCTCGCCATGGTGCTGGGACCGGTGTTCGGGGCCGGTTTCGCCGTGGTGACGGGGCTGGCGTACCGGGCTTTGTTCGTCGAGGCGGAGAACCAGCGACTCGTGGCTGATGACCTGCGCCGAACCCGCGCCGAGCTCGCGCAAACCCAGCACGATGCCGGGGTCCTGGCTGAGCGCGAACGGTTGGCCCGGGAAATACACGACACCTTGGCACAGGGGTTCTCCAGCATTGTCCTCATGGGCAGGTCGGCGGAGAAAGCGCTGGAGGGCGGCGACGTGGCGGCCGTTAAGGAGCGGCTGAGGATTGTCCAGGACACGGCATCGGCCAACCTGGCGGAGGCCCGGAGTTTTGTACGGGGACTGCGTTCACCGGATCTTGAGCAGTCTGGACTGGTGGACACTCTGCGGCGGCTCTGCGAAAAGACCGAGACCGAGGCCGCTGCCCGGGGTACGGCCTTGCGTTGCCGCTTCGAGCTGGTGGGCACGCCTGTGGAGCTACCCAACACGTACCAGACCACCCTGCTCCGGGCCGCCCAGGCTTCCCTTGCGAACGTATGGGCGCACGCCCACGGGCGGTCCGCCGTCGTGACCTTGTCCTTCCTCGGCTCGGAGGTGACGTTGGACGTTTTCGACGACGGCATCGGTTTTGAGCCGTCGACGGCGGCCGATGCAGCGCGCGGCGACGGCACCGGCGTCGGACTTCAGAGCCTCCGTGAAAGGTTGGCCGCGCTGGACGGCAGCCTGGACGTTGAGTCAGCGCCTGGCGAAGGAACTGTGGTGGCCATTCGGGTGCCCCTGCCGGGTGGGTCGGAGTGAGCGACATCCGCGTCCTACTGGTGGACGACCATCCTGTGGTTAGGGCGGGGCTTCGCGCCATGCTCGCCGACTTCCCAGGTATCAGCGTCGTAGCCGAAGCCGCGGACGGCGATGCCGCGCTGTCCGAACTGCGAAAATTGCACGCACTGGGTGAACCCGTGGACTTGGTGCTCATGGACCTGCAAATGGGCAGCGGCATGGACGGCGTCACGGCCACGGAAAAGATCAAGGCCGGCGAGGCCGGAACTCCCCCGCCGCCTGTGCTCATCCTCACCACCTACGACACCGACGCCGATATTCTCGCCGCCGTTGAAGCCGGCGCGAGTGGCTACATGCTGAAGGACGCTCCACCGGAGCAGATTCGGCAGGCGGTGGTCTCCGCTGCTGCGGGCCAAACCGCGTTGGCGCCGGAGGTCGCGGCGCGTCTTATGGGCCGGATCCGGAACCCCTCGCCGGCTTTGAGCCCGCGGGAGATTGAGCTGCTGGAACTCCTGGCGACCGGACTCGGTAACCGGGCCATTGCACGGCAACTCTTCATCTCAGAGGCCACGGTGAAGACGCACTTGGTCCACATTTACTCGAAGCTTGGCGTGGATAACCGCACGGCAGCCATCGCCGTCGCGACGCAGCGAAGGATCATCCGCGGGCAGTAGTTGGGTGCCAATTTTGGTGAAACGGTTGACCTTTCGCCCGCGAGCAGTGACGATTGGTGCACGTTTCGTTATGAGTTAGATCACAAACTGTCACTCGTCGAAAGTTGGCCCCACATGTCCTCACCCTCCATGGGTCTATCCGGCGCTGCCCTGAACAGCTCCGGACGCACCAGAAAAGGCTCGCTAGCCAGGAAAGCCGCGTCCCTCGGCCTCGCCTCGCTGCTTCTCGCAGGCGGCATCCCCGCCCTGACCTTCGCAACGGCAGCAAATGCCGCTCCCGGAGATCCCGCCACCATCAAGACAGTCACCCCGGAAGTGCCTGTCGACGCAGCCGGAGTACCCCTCGGAGCGGTGACCGGATTCACCCAGTCCGGAAACGTCGTCGACCTCTCCACCGAGCAGGGCGCCATCCGCGTCACGTTCCTGGACGACGGCAACTTCCGGCTCGAAGCCGACCCCAGCGGCAAGTTCGCGGACCCCGCCAACACCGACCAAGGAGACCCGGCAAGAACCGCCAACATCGTGGTGGGCAAGGACAAGTTCGCCGGCTCCACCCCGAACATCACCGACGGTGACTGGCTGGTCCTGAAGACCGCCAGGATCACAGTCGAGATCAACAAGGCCACCACCCAACTTCGCGTGCTGAGGGCAGACGGTTCCCTGGTCCTGGAGGAGTCTGCCCCCATCACTTTCGGGTCGAATTCCGCCACGCAGCACCTTGCCCAGCAGGACGGCGAGCAGTTCATCGGCGGCGGCATGCAGAATGGCCGGTCCGTCCACACCGGCGCCCTGATCAACATCGCCCGGAACTTTGACTGGGATGACGATGGCTATCCCAACGCCGTTCCGTACTACATGTCCTCCAAGGGGTACGGCGTCCTTCGGGACACTTTCGCCCGCGGCTCCTACAACTTCGGCGGCCAGCCGACCACCACGCATGAGGAGAAGCGGTTCGACGCCTACTACTTCGTGGGCGACTACAAACAGTCCCTGAACGCTTACACCACGCTGACCGGCAAGCCGATAATGCCGCCGGTCTATGCCTTGGAATACGGCGACGCCGATTGCTACAACCGCTCCAACCCCGGCTATTCGTCGTCCGGCTTTGGCGATCCCGACGGCGCCAAGCAGCGTACGCCCGACGCCATCAAGACGGCACGGAAGTTCGTTGAGAACGATATGCCTGCCGGCTGGATGTTGGTCAATGACGGCTACGGCTGCGAATACCAGCAACTCCCGGAAACAGTGAACAACATCGAGGAAGAAACTGACCTCAAAGTTGGCCTCTGGACACAGCGTTCCCTCACCAACCAGGAGTACGAAGTTGGCGAGGCCGGAGTACGGCTGCGCAAGCTTGACGTCGCTTGGGTGGGCCAGGGTTACCGCCAGGCGCTTACCGGTTGCGAGGCCGCGCACGGTGGCATCGAACAGTATTCGAACGCCCGCGGCACTTCACTCATGGTTGAAGGCTGGGCCGGCTCCCAGCGTTGCGGCATGCAGTGGACGGGCGACCATTCAGGAAACCTCGACGCCGTTCGCTGGCAGGTCTCGGCCCTCACCGGTGCTGGAAACTCGGGATTGGCATTCACCACCGGCGATGTGGACGGCATCTTCGGCGGCTCGCCCGAGTCCTACGTCCGCGACCTTCAGTGGAAGGCCTTCGCTCCGGCGCTCTACTCAATGTCCGGCTGGGCGGCCACGGACAAGCGTCCGTGGCTCTACGGCGACCAGGCCACGGCTATCAACCGCCAGTACCTGCAACTCCGTCAGCAGCTTATGCCGTTCATCTACACACTCGCCCACAACGCCTCTGACACAGGCGTCTCTATGATGCGCTCCATGGCTCTGGAGTTCCCCGACCAGCAATGGTCCTACGGTGCCGAGGCGAACAACCAGTTCATGTTGGGCTCCGATTTCCTTGTGGCTCCGGTTTTCACCCAGACGGACGTCCGCAACGGGATCTTCCTCCCCGCTGGCGAGCAATGGGTGGATTACTGGACCGGCAAGCTCTACCAGGGCGGCCAGATCCTCAACGGCTACAACGCGCCACTGGACAAGCTGCCGGTCTTCGTCCGTGCCGGAGCAGTGGTGCCGCAGGGCATCGTGGCACGCAACGCCTCTTTGGTCCCGGAAGACTCCATGATCACCTTGGACGTCTTCGCACAGGGCAAGAGCGCCTTCACGCTCTACGAGGACGACAAAGTAACCCGCGAGTACAAGGACGGCAAGGCCTCCAGCCAGCTGTTCGAAGTGAATGCTCCGGGCAAGGGTGACAGCAGCGTCAAGGTGACCATCAATGAGCGGAAGGGCGACTACAACGGCAAGGCCACAGCTCGCCCCTACCAGCTCAAGGTCCACGCCGGGGCAGCGCCCAAGGATGTCATGATCGGCGGCACCAAGCTCGCTCAGCACAGCAACAAGGATGCCTATGATGCAGCATCAACCGGCTGGTACTTCGACGAGGCCAACAACGGCACCGTCTTCGTGAAGACCGGCTCCATCGCCTCCAACGCGTCTGCCACGATCCAGCTTCAGCAGGCCGGCGCGCTCGGTGGCAAGAGCCAGGAAGACACCGCTGCTGAAGTTCGCGTCACAACGGGACAGCAGGTATTCCAGGACCAGGAAACCACTGTTACGGCGGCGTTCGTCAACACCGGTAGCAAGGCCAAGACCAATGTCGTGATGTCAACGGTGCTGCCGGAGGGCTGGACCGTCGTTTCTTCCTCCGGAACCACTGCAGCCAAGGTCGAAGCAGGTGCGTCAGCCACCGCCACGTTCGTCATCTCACCCGGCTCCAGCGCTAAGGCGGGACAACAGACCGTGCGGGTCTCGGCGTCGTACGCTGCCTCTGACTCAAGCGAGCAGTCGGTGACGGGCGCTAACCAGATCTACGTCGCATACGGCTCGCTGGCGGCGGCATACAACACCGTTTCCGTCACTACTTTGGCCGGTAAGGCGCTCGGAAACTTCGACGGCGGAGGGGCCACCTTCGCTGCCGAGCAGCTGGCTGCCGCTCCCATTCCCGCAGGCGGCGTACGGCCTGGCAGTACTGTGACGGTGGAAGCGGGCACGCCCAAGCAGGTGGAGTACACCTGGCCAGCGGTGGGCCCGGATGTCCCCAACTCTGTAGCGCTCTCCGCACAGACGATCGCCGTCAAGGGCAAGGGAACGCACTTGGCCGTCCTCGGATCGGCCGCTGTGGGCAACGGGACCAGCCCGACCCTGACGCTGACATATACCGATGGAAGCATGGAAAAGCAGTCCATCTTCTTCCCCAACTGGTTGCAGCCATCGGTGCTCAACGGGGCCGTGGTGGCGGTGTCCGAACTAGGCCGCAACAACGCGAACGGTCCGTCCCCGGAATATACGCAGTACAAGTACCAGGCGTTCTCCAACACGGTCCGGCTCAACCCCACCAAGGAACTGGCGTCCGTCACGCTGCCCACGGACACTCGGGTGAAGTTCTTCGACTGGAAGGTGACATCGCAGCCGCTGCCTGACGTGCCGCACGGCACGGTGTACGCCTCCGAAACCCCGTGGGTCCAGGCCCTCAATGGCTACGGCGTGATAGGTAAGAATGTGGCTAACAAGGACTCGGCGTCGTCGCCTGACAAGCCTTTGGCCATCAACTACACCGACCCTGCCACAGGCAAACAGCCGGTCTTCGCCAAGGGCCTGGGTGTTCATGCCGCATCCAGGATCACGTACTACCTGGGCGGCAAATGCACGGCGTTCACCTCGCAGGTCGGTCTTGAGAGCGGCTTTGGCGGCAACATCATCTTCAAGGTCAATGCCGATGGAGTGAACAAGTACCAGTCGCGCACGTACACTCCGGGGTTCGCTCCGGAGTCGGTGTCCGTGGATCTGACTGGTGCGGCATATGTGGAGCTCGTTGTGGATCCGTCCGGTTCCATCAACGGCGCGCATGGCGTCTGGGGTGATGCCAAGTTCACCTGTGCCCCGTAATCGGACTCTCCAGAGCCCGCCCCGCCCCGCTCCATTGGGCGGGGCGGGTCCGGGTTGTGGTCGCGACGAGAAACTGTCGGGGGAACGGGGCATAATGTCGCAAATGGGGAAAATGAGAACACGGAATCTTGTCCTTGGCTTGGTAGCGCTGGTGATGACTGGTTCGCTGACGGCTTGCGATGACGGCCGCGCCGGTGCGGAAACTGCAGCGAAGCAGCTCGCCTCCTCCCTGGGCGCGCTCGACGTCGGTTCACTCACCGTCGAGGGCAAGGATGCCGCTGCGGCCAACGATGAACTCAAAGCGGTGTTTGAGGGACTCAACGCGAAGCCCTCGGTCCAGTCGGGTGAGGTGAAGCTCGACGGCGGGACAGCGACCTTCCCGTTGAACTACAGCTGGAACATCGGCTCGGCCAAATGGGAGTACAGCTCCCAGGCCACGTTGAAAAAGTCCGGTGACAAGTGGGCCGTTCGATGGAATCCCCAGCTCCTCGCGCCGGAGCTCTCGGATGGCGAGACCCTCTCCGTTAAGACGGTCCCTGCCCAGCGCGGACAGATCCTCGGCGCCGGGGATGCTCCGATTGTGGAAGACCGCCCTGTATTCCGCGTTGGAATCGACAAGACCAAGCTTCCCGCCGATCAGGCGGATACCTCCGCACGGGCAATGGCTGCTTTGCTCGGCCTTGATCCTGAAGAGTACGCCAAGCAGGTGGCAGCCTCGGGCCCGCAGGCTTTTGTTGAAGGCATCGTCCTCCGCGCATATACCCCTGAAATTACCGAAGCAAAGATTAATGCCATTCCGGGTGGGGTGAGCATCCTGGACTCCATGGCTTTGGCGCCGACACGCACGTTCGCCCGGGCCCTGTTGGGAAGTGTGGGTCAGGCAAGTGCCGAGCAGATCGAAAAGTCCAATGGCGCCTTGCGGGCCGGTGACACCACGGGAACCGGTGGCCTTCAGCAGAAATACGATTCGCTGTTGCGTGGCAAGGATGGTGTGGAGATAGTCGCTAAGCAGGAGGCGAAGTCCCAAGGCGAGACCCCTGCTACCAAAGTATTCTTCTCGTCGCTCCCCGCGCCCGGAACAACGCTCAAGACCACCCTTGACCTGAAGCTGCAGCAACTGGCCGAAGAAACGCTTGCCGGGGTAGAGCCGGCGTCAGCCATTGTTGCTCTCAAGCCCTCCACTGGAGCTGTCCTCGCGGCCGCATCCGGCCCTGGCAGCAACGGTTACAACACGGCGATGCTGGGGCAATACGCTCCGGGCTCGACGTTCAAGATCGTCGATTCCCTGGCGCTGTTCCGCAACGGCGCCACGCCTGATTCCAAGGTCGAATGCACCCCGACCCTGACTGTTGATGGCAGGACCTTCAAGAACGCCGAAGGCTACCCGGAGAGCTCCTTGGGCTCGGTGGCCCTGCGGGATGCTTTTGCACACTCCTGCAACACCGCGTTCATCAATGCCCGTGACACTGTTAGCCAGGACCAGCTTGAATCCGCGGCCATGGCACTGGGCATTGCCGTGGAAGCGCCCAAACTCGGGGCCGACGCCTTCCTCGGTTCCGTCCCCGGTGCAGCCGAAGGCACCGAACATGCAGCATCGATGATCGGCCAAGGGAAGGTGCTCTTCTCGCCATTATCTGCGGCCATCATGGCGGCCTCCGTCGCCAACGGCGCTCCGGTCTCGCCTCAACTGGTTTTGAACGCTGATGCGCAGAACTCCAGTGCTGGAGCGATGCCTACGGAAAGTGGCAGCGCACCGCCGTCGTCAGCTTCCGCCAGCACCGCGCCAGCCTCGCCGGCGTCTACCAAGCCAATTACCAAGGAGGAGGCCGCCGCGCTCTCCGACATGATGCGGGCAGTGGTGACCTCCGGACACGCAGGATTCCTCGCCCAGGTACCCGGTGCACCGGTCGGGGCAAAAACGGGAACCGCAGAGTTCGGCAATGACGATCCGCCCAAGACGCACGCATGGATCGTTGCGGTCCACGGAGACCTGGCGGTTGCGGTGTTCGTGGAAGACGGCGGCCTGGGTGCGACCACCAGCGGGCCGTTGTTGAAGTCGTTCCTCACCGCCGCCGGCTAACTCGGGAGAAGCTATGGACAGCAGCAAGCAGTGCGTTGTGGTTGGCGGAGGGCCGGCCGGGATTGTGCTTGGCTTGCTGCTGGCCCGTGCCGGCGTCGAAGTCACAGTGCTGGAGAAACACGCCGACTTCCTGCGGGATTTCCGCGGCGACACTGTGCACGCCTCCACCATTCGCCTCCTCGACGAACTGGGGTTGGGTGAAGGGTTCCGCCAGCTCCCCCAGAGCAAGCTCGGAAATTTCCGGCTGCCCGCACGGACCGGGGACTCTGTGGTCCTTGCCGATTTCGGGCTACTCAGGGCGCCCTACAACTACGTGGCCATGGTTCCCCAGTGGGACTTGCTGAACTTCCTTGTGGAAGCA
This sequence comes from Arthrobacter sp. StoSoilB5, assembly GCF_019977235.1. Taxonomy (NCBI): domain Bacteria; kingdom Bacillati; phylum Actinomycetota; class Actinomycetes; order Micrococcales; family Micrococcaceae; genus Arthrobacter; species Arthrobacter sp. StoSoilB5. The sequence continues at coordinate 5,262,604 of NZ_AP024646.1, read as the reverse complement.
GCCAGGCAGGAACCCACCTTCACGCTCCGGATGAACACCGAGGCCACAGAGCTTCTGCGTGAGGAGTCCGGGGTTGTTTCGGGCGTGGCGTACAGAACCCGGGATCCTTTGACTGGCGAGATTGTGGGGACGGGCGAACTGAAGGCTGCCTTGACGGTGGGATGTGACGGCCGTGGTTCCGTGCTTCGTGCGCGGGCCGGTCTGGTCCCGCGCGAGTTTCCGGTGCCGTTCGATACGTGGTGGTTCCGGCTTCCGAGGAACGCCGATGAGAGGGAACCCGTGGCGTCGATTTCGCCCAGTTTCGGGACTTCGGACGTTCTGTTGAGTTTGACGCGGAAGGATTTCCATCAGATCGCCTACCTTGCGGCGAAGGGCCTCGACCCCAAGCTGCGGGCGGAAGGCGTTGAGGCGTTCCGCACACGCGTTGCCAGGTTGCGGCCAGATCTTGCCGACCGCGTGGACAACATCCGATCCATGGATGATCTCCACCTGCTGGACGTGAAACTCAACCGTTTACCCCGATGGCATAAGCCGGGACTCCTACTGATTGGGGATGCGGCCCATGCGATGTCACCCGCCGGTGGTGTGGGGATCAACCTGGCGGTGCAGGATGCCGTCGCAGCGGCCCGGATCATTGCGTCACCGCTGCTGAGCAAAACACTCGACGACCATCACCTCGCCGCCGTCCAGAAGCGGCGGTGGCCGCCAACCCTGATCGTGCAGACATTTCAACGGGTGCTGCATCGCGTTGTCTTCGCACAGGTCATGGCGGGTAAGGAGCCCAAGCCGCCGAAGCTACTGCTCTTTGTAGTCCGTAAATTCCCAGCTTTCCGGAAGTTGCCTGCGCGGATGATTGCCTTCGGCCCACGCCCCGAGCACGCCCCGCAGTTTGCCCGGCGAAAGCCGGACGCTTAGCCCGCTTAGGCACCCGCGCCACGTTCCGCCGTCGAGCCTTAATACCTGGCCGTGGGAAGATTGGGCGGTGGCCCATATTGACGTTTCCGGCATCGACTACTTCCTCTCCGACGGCACCCAGCTGCTCAACGGCGTGACCTTCAAGGTGCCTGACGGCACCAAGACTGCGCTGATTGGACCCAACGGAACCGGCAAAACGACGCTGTTCAAGATCATTTCCGGCGATCTCACACCGGACGAGGGCGTTGTTGGCCGATCCGGGAACATGGGCATCATGCGGCAGTTCGTGGGCCAGGTCCGGGACGAATCAACCGTCCGGGATCTGCTGGTTTCCACGGCCCAAGCCGGCCTCGCGGCAGCTGCCAAGGCGGTTGAAGAGGCGGAACTCGCCATGATGGAGCACGACGACGAACCCACCCAAATGAAGTACGCCCAGGCGATCGTGGACTGGGGAGACGCCGGCGGTTACGACGTCGAGACCGTTTGGGACGAAGTCTGCATGGCGGCTTTGGGAATATCCTTCGACAAAGCACAGTTCCGCCGCGCCTCGACGCTGTCCGGTGGCGAGCAGAAACGCCTCGTGTTGGAAGCCCTGTTTGCGGGTCCGGATGAACTGCTGCTTCTGGACGAACCAGACAACTACCTTGACGTCCCCGGTAAGCGCTGGCTCGAATCCAAGCTCAACGAATCCAAGAAGACCGTGCTGTTCATCAGCCACGACCGCGAGCTGCTCAACAACGCCGCCGGACGAATCGTGACGCTTGAACCCGGCATCAATGGTGCCGGTGCGTGGATCCACGGTGGCGGTTTCGGCTCGTATGTAGAGGCGCGCGCCGACAGGAACGCCCGGTTCGAGGAACTCCGCAAGCGCTGGGACGAGGAGCATGTGAAGCTCAAAGAACTCGTCAACATGTACAAGAACAAGGCCGCGTTCCGGTCTGACATGGCCAACAGGTACCAGGCAGCGCAAACCCGTCTTGCAAAGTTCCTGGAGGCCGGACCACCCGAGGCCCTGCCCATTGAGCAGAATGTGAAAATGCGCCTCAAAGGTGGGCGAACCGCCAAGCGCGCAGTCGTGGCGGAGAAGCTTGAACTGACAGGCCTCATGAAGCCGTTCTCCACGGAGATCTGGTTCGGTGATCGTGTAGGCGTGTTGGGCTCCAACGGTTCCGGCAAGAGCCATTTCCTTCGCTTGCTCGCTACGGGTGGCACCGATCCCGAGCGGGAGCACTTGCCGGTATCGGACGTTGTCATAGCTGAAGTTCCGCATGAAGGAACTGTGAAATTGGGTGCCCGTATCCGGCCCGGCTTCTTCGCGCAGACACACGTTCGCCCTGATTTGCTGGGCCGGACCTTGTTGGAGATCCTGCACCGGGGAGACGAACACCGATCGGGCCTGCCGCGCGAAGCCGCCGCTGGCGCCTTGGACTCGTACGGATTGGCTGGGCAGTCGGAACAGAAGTACGAGTCATTGTCCGGTGGCCAGCAGGCGCGTTTTCAGATCCTGCTGCTGCAGCTTTCCGGAGCCACGTTGTTGCTCCTTGACGAGCCAACCGACAACCTGGATCTGCACTCCGGCGAGGCTTTGGAGCGGGCAATCGATGCTTTTGAGGGAACCGTCCTGGCTGTCACCCACGACCGTTGGTTCGCCAAGTCCTTTGACCGCTTCCTGATCTTCGGCTCCGACGGCAAGGTCTACGAGTCCGAGGAACCCGTATGGGATGAGAAACGAGTGGAGCGCGCCCGCTAATCCGCACGCTCTCTCACATCATGGCCCTTTACGCCCGATGCTCTCTCAGTTGATGAGAGAGCATTCGGGTTTAAGGGTTGGGATGTGAGAGAGCATTCGGGTTTAAGGGTTGGGATGTGAGAGAGCATTCGGGTTTAAGGGTTGGGATGTGAGAGAGCATCTGTGATCAAATGATCAGATTGAATGATCATCTGGGCATACGGTTGATACCTTTGAAGCATGGGAACTGCTGACCGCCACCGGCTCATTGGCGAGCTGCTGCGTAAACGCGAAGAAGCATCGGTGGACGAGCTGGTCGCCGCAACGGGAGCATCGGGCGCCACGATCCGTCGAGACCTTGAGATCCTCGCTGCCAATGGAGTGCTGAAGCGGGTGCACGGCGGCGCCCGCAGCCTGGTAGCGCGCGGCGACAACCCCGGCTATGGGCAGCGCGAACTGGAAGAACACGATGCGAAGCTCAAAATAGCAGCGGCTGTTGATGCGCTGCTGAAGGACCGCGAGCATGTGTGGCTGGACAGCGGATCCACCGCCACCGAGATCGCGCGTCGGCTGGGCCAGCGGGAACTTACAGTGATGCCGATGTCATTGCACGGCGTTGAGGCGCTAATGCACACCAAGGAAGGCCGCAGGCCGGAGCTCATTCTCCCCGGAGGCAGCCTCATTCCCGGCGAGAGGTCCTTCCGCGGACCCATGACCGAAGCGAACATCCGCTCGCTGCGGTTCGACACCGCCGTCGTCACGCCATGCGCGCTGAATCTTAAGGACGGACTGCTGGCCCACGACCTGGACGACGCCGCGGTGAAGCGCGCCGGCCTGGAATCGGCGTCGCGGGTGATAGTGGCCTGCTCCGGCAGCAAGTGGAATGCCAGCGCGGTGGCCTTGGTTGCCGACATGGAGGCTGTGGACGTCATCGTGACAGACCTGAAGCCATCCGTTGAAGATCTTGTCCGGCTCGACAAACTCTCCGTGGAAGTTGTGATTGCATGACCACCAGCACCAGAAGCACCACCAACGTCAACGCAGCGGCCATGGCGACGTTCTTGATCTTCGCCATGAACGGTTTGGTATTTGCCAGCTGGGCGGCACGCATTCCAGCCGTTACGGAGGCCCTCAGCCTGACCTCCGGTCAAATGGGCACGCTTTTGCTTTGCACCGCCGTCGGTTCATTGGTGGCTTTGCCGTCCGCTGGCTGGGTGGTGGGCAGGATCGGCACCGCGAATACGGTCCGTGTGGCCGGTATTGTGGCGGGCGCTGCCGGTGCGGCCATCGCGTTCTCCCTGATGGCCGCGTCCGTTCCAGCTACGGCCATGGCGCTCTTCCTCTTTGGCATCGGCATCGGCCTGTGGGACGTGGCCCAGAACATCGAAGGGGCCGACGTCGAACACCGGCTCCAGCGCACCATCATGCCGCAGTTCCATGCTGCGTTCAGCGGCGGTGCGTTTGTGGGCGCCTTGATTGGCGCAGGACTCTCGCAACTTGGTGTCGGCCTGCCGGAGCATTTGCTCGTGATCGCCGCCCTTGCTGTTGTCCTCGTGCTGACCGTACCGCGGTACTTCCTGCCGCACGAGGCTGCAGTGGTTGAAACGCTCGACGACGGTGCGCCGGCTCCCAAGGGACCCACCGCTTGGCGGGACGGCCGGACCATACTCATCGGTGTGGTGGTTTTGGGTGCGACGCTCACGGAAGGGGCCGGAAACGACTGGATTGCAAAGGCCGCCGTTGACGGCCTGGGTGCCTCCGAAGCGACCGGTGCACTGCTCTTTGCGCTCTTCGTTGCGGCTATGACCGGGATGCGGTTCCTCGGCGGCAAAGTCATTGACAGGTTCGGCCGAGTGGCAGTACTACGTGCCAGCATGGCCGCCGCAGCGCTGGGCCTGGGGTTGTTCGTCTTTGCCGGAAACGTGGTGCTGGCCGGCGTTGGTGCTGCACTCTGGGGCGTTGGTGCCGCGCTTGCGTTCCCCATGGGCATGTCCGCTGCAGCCGATGATCCGAAGCACGCGGCCGCCCGGGTTTCCGTGGTCTCCACCATTGGCTACGTCGCGTTCTTGGCCGGCCCGCCGCTTCTGGGTTACCTTGGCGACCTCACCGGGATCCACATGGCGCTGCTGGCCATCATTGCGCCTATTTTGGTTGCCTTGCTGCTTGCTGGCGTCGCAAAACCCTTGCGCGCCAAATAGTCTCCCCGCCAGCGGTTTCATTCTCTTGGATACATATATTGCGCATAGGCCACCACAAGAGGAGAACCACGCCGGCGGCAAGGCAAGCACCGCCCAGGACATCGCTTAACCAGTGGGCAGACAAGTATGTCCTGCTGACCATCATGGCGAGTATCCCAAGAACAGCCAGCACTTTCGCCCAGTGCCGGCCGATCAGCAAAGCCATGACAACGAGGAAGGCAGTGGTCGCAGAAACATGCCCCGACGGATATGAACCGGTATCTGTGAGCACCTTGGCGCCTTGGGGCCGATTCCGCCCAACAACGGCCTTAGCCAGTTGCGTGAGTGCAAGGGCAGAAAGACCGGCAAGTGCGGAGAAGGCGGCAGCCCTGGGGCGTCGCCAGATAAGTAGCGTGACCGCCAGAACTACGTGAAACACCAGCATGCCCACATAGCCAGCCCAGTTGAGCACCACGTTTACTGCATCCCAGAAAGGGGCGTGCAGTGTGAATGAATAGGCCTGCCACGTTGTATCAATTCTGTCGAAGGCGGGTTCCCCTTGACCGGCCACGAGGAAGGCGCCCGGAACTGCGAACCCGCATAGCAAAAGCAAGGCAGGCGTGATGATCTGCCAACTTGGCCGTTGGCGCGGGCGCAGGACGCGGATCATGCACTCATCGTAGCCATGGGCGGTCGCATGGGGTGTTTGTACGTCTCGGTACGCCGCCCGGGTCCTGCCGATGGGCGCGCGCTACTGTGGTGGAATGCGAGGTTTCCTGGGCAAGGGCCCCAAACACGTGGCAAGATTCGATCAGTTCCTGCTCAGGGCGGTTTCGCGCCAGCCGCAAGGCGAACATGATGATTTCTTCCGACGGCTCTCAGCAGCGGCCACCAAGGGAAAGCTGTGGTTCGGCATCGCGGGATTCATGGCCACGGTTCCAGGAAAACCGAGGAGAGCAGCCCTGCATGGACTGCTTGCGTTGGGCGTGGCTTCCGGGGTTACTAACCTCATTTTCAAAACGGCGCTCCCGCGGAGGCGGCCTTTGCCGGAACACCTGCCCATTTTCAGGTTCGTACACCCACAGCCGGTCAGTTCCTCCATGCCGTCCGGACACTCAGCTTCGGCCGTGGCTTTTGCGGTGGGAGCAGGGATGGTTTCGCCCGCCTTGGGCGCCGTCCTCGCGCCCATCGCAGCGGGCGTTGCCTACTCGCGTGTGCACACAGGGGCCCACTGGCCATCGGACGTTGTGTTTGGTTCTGCCCTTGGCGCGGGTGCTGCCCTGCTGACGCGCAAGTGGTGGCCGGCCAAGCCTGAAGAGCCCAAGCCCCGACGAACGCCGGCGGAAGCTCCAGCGATTTCCGACGGCGAGGGGCTGAGTATTGCGGTCAACGTCTTGGGCGGTTCCTACTCCCCCGAAACCAGCGAGCTTCTGAAAGCTGTATTCCCTAAGGCGCATATTCATGAAATTGCTGAGGGAGAGGAGGTAGCCGCTGAACTTGAAGCAGCAGCTACCCGGCCGGGCACCGTTGCGCTTGGCGTGTGGGGTGGTGACGGGACGGTTGGCTCAGCGGCGGCAACCGCCGTCGAGCATTCCCTGCCTTTGCTGGTTTTGCCCGGCGGCACCCTCAACCACTTTGCCCGTGACCTCGGAACGGGTTCGATTGACGACGCAATCGAGGCTGTCACCCAAGGACAGGCCGCCTTTGTGGATTTCGGGCATGTTGCCGTCCAGCGCGGCCTGCCTGACAACCCCGAGACCAGCGAGATTGCCATGCTGAATACGGCCAGCGTTGGAGTGTATCCGAACCTTGTGCGCCGCCGTGAGCGCCTGCAGCCCGCCATGGGTAAACCGTTGGCCAGCGTGGTGGCATCGCTACGAACGTTCGGCGTGAACTCACCCACCACGCTCTTGGTGAACGGCGTGAAACATAAGCTATGGATCCTGTATTTGGGGCGCGGAAGGTACTACCCAAGCGACCACGCTCCGCTTCGACGCCCTGTGTTGGACGATGGCCTCTTCGATCTCCGCATGATCACGGCGGACGAACCGTTTGCCCGCGCCCGCCTGCTCTGGGCGGTGGTCACAGGCACAGTTGCTGCTTCAAAAGTCACTCATTTGACCGAGGCAACCACCGTCACCGTTGAGGCGATTGGCCAACCTTTGGTCCTCGCCGTGGACGGTGAACCGAAGCCGGGCGTCCGGAGCGCCGTGTTCACTGTCAAGAGGCGTGAGCTCCGCGTGTACTCGCCACTGCCCGCGGACTAGGGACGCCAGGTTCACGGCGTCATCCGCGAGGACTACCCTGACTGAACCCTGAATCATCCCTGAGACAGGCGATTTCCGCTCCCTCCCTGACTAGCGTTGTCAGTACAGTCAAAAACTCATCTGCACTCACATGTGCTCCGAGGAGGGAACGCTTCCATGATCGAAGCAAAAGGCCTGACGAAGGTCTACGGCGAGAAGACCGCCGTGGGCGGTGTCAGTTTCACTGTCCAAGCCGGACGGGTGACGGGCTTCCTGGGCCCGAACGGAGCCGGCAAGTCCACCACGATGCGCATGATCATGGGGCTCGATACTCCCACTGCGGGGTCCGTGACCGTGAACGGAGAGCCGTTCGCCAAGCACGTTGCGCCATTGCGTGAAATCGGTGCCCTGTTGGACGCCAAGGCCGTCCATACGAGTCGAACGGCGTACAACCACCTGCTGGCGATGGCCGCGACGCACAGCATCCCCAAGAGCCGGGTGCGGGAGGTCATTGAGATGACCGGGCTGGGCGAGGTCGCCAAGAAGAAGGTCAAGGGTTTCTCGCTCGGAATGGGTCAGCGCCTCGGCATTGCCGCAGCGCTGCTGGGCGATCCGCAGACCATCATCCTGGACGAACCCGTCAACGGACTGGATCCGGAAGGCGTGGTCTGGGTTCGCAACCTGGTCAAGTACCTTGCTTCCGAGGGCCGCACTGTGTTCCTGTCCAGCCACCTCATGAGTGAGATGGCGTTGACGGCTGATCATTTGATCGTGATCGGACGCGGCAAGATTATCGCGGATGCACCCATCGCAGAGATCATCACCGGCAAAGGCCAGGCCCGCACCCGGGTCCGAACGGACCAGCCGGAGCGCCTCATGCAACTGCTCGCCGGAACGGGCGTCTCCGTGGAAGTCCACGAGCGGGAGTTGCTGGAAGTTTCGGGTTTGGATCCGCGCGGCATCGCCCGAACGGCCCTGGACAACCAGATCATGGTCTACGAGTTGACCCCGCTCCAGGCAAGCCTCGAAGAGGCATACATGGAGTTGACCAAGGATGAGGTCGAATACCACTCGCATATCACCGCCGGGGCCTCGGTTCCCGTTCAGGCCGGAGGGAAGTAGACATGAGCACCACCACTTTGGACCGCAGGTCCATGCGTAACTCCGTCGGTCCGGGACCGGCGTTCCACCGCGTACTGAACTCCGAGTTCATCAAGTTCCGCACGCTGTTGTCCACGCTGATTCTCCTGGCTTCCACCGGGCTGGTCATGGTTGGCTTCGCAGCACTTTCGGCCTGGGGAACGGGACAGTTCGCCGAACAGGCAGCGCGGGATCCTGAAGCGGCCGCAGCCATTGCTGCCCAGGGCGGAGACATCGCAGTTACTATTCCCACCTCCGGCATCGCATTCGCCCAGCTCATCCTCGGTTCATTGGGCGTCCTGCTGATGAGTTCCGAATTCACCACTGGAATGGCGCGCTCCACCTTCGCTGCCGTCCCGAAGCGACTCTCGCCGTTCCTGGCCAAGTTGATTGTGGTGATGGTCAGCGCCTTCCTTTTGACTGCGGTATCCACCTTCATTGCGGGCCTCGTGTCACTCCCGATCGTGGACAACTACGATCTCAAGCTGGATCTGGGTAGCTCGCAGTCCATCAAGCTTTTGCTGGTCAACAGCATCTACGTGGCAGCCGTGGCCGCAATTGGTATGGCGCTCGGAACCATTGTCCGCAACTCGGCCGGAGGCATCATGAGCCTGGTGGGCCTGTTCTTTGTGGCACCGATTGCCTTCCAGCTCATTCCTGGCGACTTCTTCGTGGAGGCGCGTAAGTACCTTCCGGGTAACACCATCAACCCGATGACCGCCGTCGAGCATGTTCCGGACACGCTGGAAGTCTGGCAGGCGGCCCTGGTTCTCGGCGCATGGGTGGTAGTGCCCGTGGCCTTGGCGATGGTCCTTTTGAACAAGCGGGATGTGTGAGCCGTCTAGGCTCAATCCATGAGTGAAGTTCCACAAGTGAAGGACGCGCCGGCTGCCACAGCGGACGCGTCCTTCGCTGAAATTGCCCAGCGCCGCCGGGGCCGTATCCGGCGGTACTTTTTTGAGCGTCCGCGTGCGATGGATGCTGTGGTGGTCCTCTGCTACGTGTTGTTGGCGTTGCCCACCATCATTGCCTCGATCATCGAGGGCAAGTGGCTCGTTGTCGGGCTCCTGCTTCTGATTGCGACTGTGCTGATATTCCGCCGTCGCTATCCGCTTCAGGTTGTTGCCGCCGTCGCGATTCTGGAAGTCCTGGCCACCGTCCTGAATCCGTGGGGCTCGAACGTTTCCGCGGGCTTGTGGTTTGCTCTTTACGCGGTCGCGACAACCCGGAAGCGGCCAATTTCGCTGGTGGTGTTTGGCGCTGCGAGCCTGCCGCTGAGCCTGTTGTACCTCTTCATGTGGACAAGTCCCAGCACGATGAACACTCTGCAGGACGTCCCGGAGAACTTCCACCTCATCAACAACATCGCCACAGCGGTGACCATCATGTTGTCCAACCTGCTGGCCACGGGCATAGGTATCTCGGTCAGGCAACGGCGTGAGCATGAGGCCGAGATCGCGGCATGGGCTGCCCGGACAACGCAATTGGGCAAAGTCACCGAGCGCAACAGGATTGCACGCGAAATGCACGACGTCGTGGCTCACTCGTTGACGGTGATGATCAGTTTGTCGGACGGTGCGGCAGTGGTGGTCAAGAAGGATCCCGACCGCGCCGGCGACGTACTGGGTGAGCTTTCCCGAACGGGCAGGGCTGCGCTTGCGGACATGCGCCGGGTCCTTGGAGTCCTCCGCGACGATTCCGGCCGACCGGCGCCCCTGACGCCGCTTGAGTCCGGGCTTAATCTGGCCAAGCTCCTGGACGGATTCCGCACGGCCGGCCTGCCGCTGCACTACGCGCACACGGGGCCCGCGCTCCCGGCAGACCCGGCATTCGAGCTCACCGTTTACAGGATCGTGCAGGAATCGCTCACCAATGTACTCCGTTATGGCCGCTCCCTCAGCCGAGTGGATGTGCAGGTGGCCCGCGAGGGTGATTTCGTCACCATTGACGTGCTCGACGACGGCCGGGGAACCCGGGAGGGTGGCGAGTCAGTGGACAGCCTGGGCACGCGGCAGGGCATAGCCGGAATGCGTGAACGGGCAGGAATCTATGCTGGAATCGTTAGTGCCGGTCCAAGCAAAAGGGGAGGCTGGGCGGTCCACGCCGAGCTGCACTGGAACGGCGAAAAGGGGGAATAGTGGTAGAGAACGGCGTCATCAAGATTCTGCTGGTGGATGACCAGCCACTGCTGAGGATGGGCTTTCGGCTGATCCTTGAAGGTGAAGAGAACTTCCGTGTGGTGGGCGAGGCATCGGACGGGAACGAAGCCGTCCGGCAGGTTCAGGAGCTGCAGCCGGATGTGGTGCTTATGGACGTCCGTATGCCCACCATGGATGGTATTGAAGCCACGCGCCGCATTTCGGACTCCGGCTCCGAAACGCGGGTCATCATCCTCACCACGTTTGACCTGGACGAATACGCCTTCTCGGGGCTGCAAGCGGGCGCTTCCGCTTTCCTGCTCAAGGATGTTGCCCCGGTGGAACTGGTGCACGCTGTTCGGCTCGTGGCCAGCGGGGATGCCGTTGTGGCTCCCCGGGTGACGCAGAGGCTGTTGGAGACGTATGTGCGCGGCACCGCCGTACCTGGCCAGTCTCCCGGCCCACACCGCGATCCGTTGTTGGACGATCTCACTCCACGCGAGACCGAGATCCTCACCACCATCGCCGAAGGGCTCTCCAACGCGGAGATAGCCCACAAGTTCTTCCTTTCCGAGGCCACTGTGAAGACCCATGTCCGCCGGATCCTCAGCAAGCTGCAACTGAGGGATCGTGTGCAGGTTGTGGTGTACGCGTACGAGACCGGACTTGTTGTGCCGAGCAACCCAGATTACTGAGGGACCTGTTTCTTCCATCGGGTCGCCATTGGTTCCGGCGAATACATAACGTGCAACATATGCATTAACAAATGTTTTTAATGACCATGCGCGGTGATTCTGTGTTACCTTCGTCACTACAGACGCCCTCCTTGGCACCCTCAGCTCGGATGTCCTCAGGCGTACCGTTCGCATCTGTCATTAACCGGAGACACCACATGGAACCCTCAGCACCTCTGCAACTGGACCATCTACCTGACGCCCCCACCTCTCCTGCCGAAACCGGGCTGCGCCGTACGATGGGTCCGCGGCACCTCATCATGATCGCGATGGGAGGTGTTATCGGATCGGGCTTATTCCTAAGTTCGGGCTACACGATTTCCCAGGCAGGCCCTCTCGGCGCCGTCATTGCCTACCTGGTGGGCGCATTCGTGGTCTATCTGGTGATGGCCTGCCTTGGAGAACTCGCGATCGCCTACCCGGTGTCAGGCGCATTCCACATTTATGCCGCACGATCCATCGGTCCGGCCACGGGGTTCACCACGGCTTGGCTCTATTGGCTTTGCTGGGCCGTCGCGATCGGCTCTGAGTTCACAGCGTCAGGCCTGCTCATGCAGCGATGGTTCCCTGATGTCGAAGTTTGGGTGTGGTGCGTCGTATTCGCAGCAGTCCTTTTCGGATTCAATGCCATATCCTCCCGGTTCTTCGGAGAATCTGAATTCTGGTTCTCCATCGTTAAGGTGGGGGCGATCATTGCGCTGATCGTCCTTGGCGGCGCTGCACTCTTTGGATTCCAGCCGCTCGCGGAATCCGGTAACCATCCGTTCCTCTTTGAGAACTTCAACACCTCAGGCGGGCTCTTTCCCAACGGCTTCTCCGGAGTCCTGGTTACAGCCCTGGCAGTCTTCTATGCCTTCTCCGGATCCGAACTCATCGGCGTTGCTGCCGGTGAAACCACCGATCCTGCGCGGAACATCCCCAAGGCCATGCGTAGCACCGTCGTCCGCCTCCTGATCTTCTTCGTCGGTGCCATTGCCGTCATCGCAGCGACTGTTCCCTACGATCAGGTGGGACTGGATGAGAGTCCGTTCGTCACGGTGTTCTCCTCAGTGGGCATCCCCTATGCGGCTGACATCATGAACTTCGTCATCATCACGGCACTGTTGTCCGCCGGAAACAGCGGGCTTTTCTCCTGTGCACGCATGCTTTACTCGCTGTCCGATGAGGGACACGCGCCAAAAGCCCTCAAGCGATTGACGCGGCGCGGGATTCCCCTTGTTGCTCTTTCCGTCAGCATGATTGGCGGGCTGGCCTCGCTGGTCAGCAGCGTGGTTGCCCCGGAAACGGTGTACCTGGCCCTCGTTTCCGTGGCCGGATTCGCGGTGGTAGGTGTATGGATGTCAATCACGGCATCACACTTCTTCCACCGCCGGGCCTTCGTCCGAAATGGCGGGCAGGTGGCCGACCTTGCTTACAAGGCCCCGTTCTTCCCGCTGGTTCCCATCCTGGCATTCACTCTTTGCCTGATCTCACTGGTTGGAATCGCGTTCGATCCAAATCAGGTTGCTGCTCTCTACTTCGGTATTCCGTTCGTGGCCGCCTGCTACATCTACTTCCACTTCAGGCACGGACGCCCGGCGGTTAGGCAACTCCCCTGATTAATCAGGCAAAGGGCTTCACGGGCCGGACTTTCAGAGAGTCCAGCCCGTGAAGCCTTCAGGGTCTCGACCAAGGGACCTGATTCTTACCGCTGACATGGGCGTGTGAGAATGGCGTGAGCGCTTGGTGGAAGGAGCGGGTTTCGTGGAATTGTCACCGGAGGCGTCGTCTTTGGCGCAGGGGCTTCGTCTCGTTCGGTTGGTTACTGACCGCGAAAAACAAGGCCGTCAGCTACTTGGCGTATCCCAGCTCGCGGCTGAGTTGGACATGGAGCAGAGCCGGGTTTCCCGATTGGCCCAGGAATTGTGCGATTTGGGGCTCCTTGAGCGGCTGGAGCGTGGACCATTCCGTGCGGGACCGCGGTTCTTCAGCCTGGCTGCCTCCCTCAATGTTGGCTGGGTCCATGATTCGCGGGCAGAACTGGAAGAGCTGGTCTCATCTTTGGGGCTAAGGTCCCGGCTGTCAGTGCGCGACGGCGTCCGGGTTCTGTTATTGCGCTCGTCCACTAACAACTCGGTCCTGGGCGGGTTCGCGAAGCCCGGAATGGTCACACCGGTTTGGTGTACGGGCTCCGGGAGGGCGCTGCTGTGGGACCATTCCCAGCGTGAACTGGAAGCCCTGCTCAGGGATGTCAACTTCATTGGTGTTGGCGGGCCCGCTGCAGCCCATTCCGAAGCGGAAGTCGCCGCCCTCATGGAGCGCGACAGGCCCCAGGGTTTTGTATTAGCGGCCGAGGAGTTCGAGCACGGTGTGTGGGAACTGGCCGTACCTGTTCGGGATCCCGCGGGCGGCATCCTTGCGGCGCTCAGTGTTTTGGGCACCCGCTCCGATCTTGAGAAGGCGGCGCCCCAGCTGGCCCCAGTTCTCCATTCGGCAGCGCACCGGCTCGGTTCCGCATCCGGTACTTAGGTTCAGGGCCTATTCAGGGGTTATGAAAGCCGTCCACCCACCATGGACTCAAGCCATGCCTGCCAGGAGTGGAGCGCAGTTGCGTATGTTTCGCGGTGGGGCTCGATCCGTGATTTGGGTCCAACAACCTGAAGGGCTGCGGCAACCTCCCCCTTGAAGTCGCGTATGGGGGCGGCCAGTGAGTAAAGTCCCGGCTCGGCTTCTTCATCCACGATCGAGTATCCCCGTGCGCGGGCATCATTGAGCCGCGCCAGGAAATCCTCCACGGAGGATGGCGTATTGGGTCCGTGTTTCACGAACTCAACAGACTCGAAGATCCTGCGGATTTCTCCGTCCGGGGCATCCCACAGAAGTGCTTGGCCGGCGTCGCTGCAATATGCGGGATAAGGACGTCCGAGCCACGATCCAACAAGGTTGGCACTGGCAGGCACTTGTTCGCCAATGGTGACAGTACTGTTTCCGCTGAGCACGCCAAGAAAGCATGCTTCATTGGTTTCGGATGCAAGGCCCTCCAGGGCGGTTAGACCGTCAGTCTTCAGCCGTTGTTCAGTGACCAGCTGCGCGTCCGTCAGGATGGTCCAACCCAGGCTGTATTTCCTGTGATCCCTGCGGGCCAGGAAACCCTCCTGCAAGGCGCCCTTGAGGCTTCGCGAGACTTGGCTGCGGTCCTTGTCCATGTCGGCCGCGACGTCGGCGACCGTCCCGCCGTCGTATCCTTGCGCGTGACGGGCCCCGACCGCAAGGATGGCCATCATGCCGCGGCCCATGCTTGAGGTCTTTGACATGGATTGATTCTAGCTATTGGCCGAAGGCCCCGGGACCCGCCCTGACGGCGGGCCCGGATGGGGGGTCCTAGTGGATGGCGAAAACCCTGGCCGGAAAACCGCTGCCTTCCAAGGGCTTGGCCCATGTAGCCACCAGGACGCCGCCTGCCTCGGGCACGTTGTCCAGGTTGGCAAGAAGTTCAATCTGCCATTTGTCGTGGGCCAGGACATAAGTTTCCAGGCTGAAGTCCTGTTGGGAAGTGGCGACGCCGGGATCAGTGTCCGTTTGTTCGTGGCCCACGGCAGCCACGGCTCGGTTCTCGATCAGATACTCCAGAACTTCCTGCGACCAGCCGGGGGTGTGGCTGACGCCGGCTTTGTCCCTGTTTGCCATTGCTTGGGCATCGGGCCAACGGTGGCTCCAGCCAGTGCGGAGCGCCACGAATGAACCTTCCGGGATGAAGCCGTTCCGCTCCTCCCACGCGAGAATGTCGGCGAGTGGGGGTGGCGTCTTCATCGAGGCGTACACGGTCACTGATATTCAGAACAACCAAGGGCAAGAGCATTTCTTCCACGGGTATCTGGTCGAGCGTTCGGCCACCCCGGACAAAATGCGACGGCGGATCCACATGGGTCCCCCATTGCCCGACTATCGAGTACCTGTGGGCAGTAAAGCCGTCCCCCTTTTCCATGTCGAAGAGGGCTTCACGGGACTCATCCGGAAAGGCCGCGAAGCGCGGTTGACCCGGGTGGAACGCATGCGTGAGATCGGTGTACGTCCTGCCTTTGAGCAGGGGCGCGAGCTGTTGCCATAACTGCGAATTCATCAAGCAACCCGGCTTTCCACTGCAGGAGCGTGGGCGCTGCTGGAGACACTCAGTGGTCCGGAGACTTCAATGACGGGCACTTCCCACGGGTGGATATCCACGATCTGCTGGACCAGCTGGTGAACCGCCTGGTCGGAGAGCGAATCATCGAAGTATGTGGTGAAGACGAATGTTGGCGAGATGGTTCTCTGCCCCACGCTGCCTAGTGTCGGGTTGGCGCCTTCGGCGACGGTGAAGCCCTCGAACCCTGCTGAGGACTCGAAGACGTGGTGGTAGTTTCCGAAGCCGCCCAGTTCCGGGGTTGCGGTAAGTGCTTGGAGTAGCGATGCGATGCCTGCGTCGGACTCCAAGGCGTCCAGGTCGCCGCTGGCCAGCTGGGTCATGGTCTCAAGCGGGATGGGCCAGTGGATGCGCAGCTTTCGGACGGCTTTCAGTTCAATGTTCATGGGGCAATGCCTTCCTGGGGTGTGCTTACTGGGAGCAATGGTGGCACAACGTGACGAGCATTACAAGCATATGAAAATGTTTATATTGCACACTTGAGGCTATGGACCGAGGAGCCACACTTTCATAGGCGCGCCACAGATTCAGCATGTACAAGGCACAGTGGGCGCGCGTTTGATGGATGCATGACTTCCCCTCAACAGCACCGGCCGACACCTGTTGGTTCAGAACAGCCGCACCCAAACCACGATCGCGGCCTCGAATTCGACCTCTCCACGCTCCTGAACCGCCGACGCACGTTGGGCGTCCTGTTCGGTGCCGGGACGGCAGCAGCACTGGCTGCCTGTATGCCGGGTGCGGGAGGCGGCCCTGCCCCGGCGTCGTCGTCTTCCAGTGCCACGGCCACCGCAACGGAAAGTACGACGGCGGCCGGAGCGCCTTCCCCCACAAGTACCGTGACGCGCGCACTCGCCGAATGCGGAGTCGAGATCCCGGAGGAAACGCTAGGCCCCTATCCCGGCGACGGTTCCAATGGACCGAATGTGCTCGAGGCATCAGGAGTGGTTCGAAAGGACATCACGTCCAGTTTCGGAAGCTCCACAACAAAGGCGACAGGCGTCCCGCTGACTTTCACCCTCACTCTCCTGGACAACGCCAACGGTTGCTCGCCGCTGGCAGGCGCGGCGGTCTATGCCTGGCACTGCGATCAGAACGGAAAGTATTCCCTATACGACTCGGGGCTGAAGAACGAGAACTATTTGCGCGGCGTCCAGGAGGCCGACAGCAACGGCCAAGTCTCGTTCAGCACCATTTACCCCGGTGCTTACAGCGGTCGATGGCCTCATATTCACTTTGAGGTATTTGAATCCATGAGCAACACTTCTGCCGCTGGCCAGGTGTTGGCAGTTTCCCAGATCGCCCTGGCTGAGGCCGCGTGCAAGGACGTCTACGGCTCGTCGGGATATGAGTCGAGTGCCCGCAACTTCGCGAAAAGCACCCTGGCAGGGGACAACGTCTTTGGTGACGATGGAGGCATATATCAGCTGGCCACGATGTCTGGCTCGGTCCAGGGAGGCTACACAGCCGCGCTGAACGTCACCGTCTGACACAAAGCGATCGAAGAGCGCAGCTAGACTCGGGGGCATGCCTTCGAATGCCCCCGCAGCAGTTGACCACATCCAGGACCTCGGCGCGTACGTTTCGGCTTCGCCGTCCAGCTTCCATGCAGTGCACGAGGCTGGCAGGCGGCTTGATGGCGCCGGCTTCACCGCACTGGATGAACTGCAGCCGTGGGAAGGTGGCGCGGGTAAGTTCTATGTCATCCGCGATGGCGCCCTGATCGCGTGGGTCATTCCCGAAAGTGCCGGACCAACCACGGGCTTCAACATCCTGGGTGCCCACACGGACTCCCCTTCTTTCAAACTGAAGCCAAAGCCCACCACAGGCAGGTTCGGGTGGCTGCAGGCCGGCGTCGAGGTGTACGGCGGGCCGCTCCTCAACTCCTGGTTGGACCGCGAGCTGCAACTGGCGGGGCGCTTGGTGTTACGCGACGGAACCCAGCACCTGACAGCCACAGGCCCGCTCCTGCGCTTCCCGCAATTGGCCATCCACTTGGATCGCGGGGTCAATGACAACGGCCTCCTCCTGTCCAAGCAGCAGCACATGAATCCTGTTTTCGGGCTCGGTGATCCCGCCAACGACGACCTTTTGGGCCTGCTTGCCGAGCGACTCGAGGGCATCACCGTTGATCCTGCAGACATCGGGGGTTACGACGTCGTGGTGGCGGACACGCAGGCACCTGCGGTTTTCGGCGCCAAGGGTGAGTTCTTCGCCTCCGGCCGCTTGGACAACCTTTCCTCCACGCACGCTGGCCTGATGGCGTTGATCGAGCATGCGAAAGCAGGGCCGAAAGATGGCCCCATCGCTGTCCTCGCCGCCTTCGACCATGAAGAGATCGGTTCCAACTCGCGCTCCGGTGCTTGCGGGCCCATCCTTGAGGACGTTCTGACTCGTATCTCCGATGGTCTTGGCGCCTCGGTGAGCCAACGGCGGCAGTCCCTGGCGGCGTCGTTCTGTGTTTCTGCGGATGCCGGCCACGCCGTCCACCCGAACTACGCCGAGAGGCATGATCCCGTAAATCGTCCCGTACTCAACGGTGGGCCGCTATTGAAGATCAACGCCAACCAGCGCTACGCCACCGACGCGACGGGAGCTGCGCTGTGGGCGCGGCTGTGCGGGGAAGTAAATGTGCCGTACCAGGAATATGTCTCCAACAATGACCTTCCGTGCGGTTCCACCATCGGTCCACTGACCGCGACGCGGCTGGGGATAAGGACAGTCGATGTCGGCATCCCCCTGCTGTCCATGCATTCGGCACGGGAGTTGTGTGGTGTCGAGGACCCGCTCCGTTTGGCTTCTGTGGCGGAGCTGTTCTACCGAACCGACGCCTGATTTTCCGAGGCACGCCGACAAGGCCTCAAAGAGTCATTTCAGGGGCGTTTCCAAAGTTTTCTATAGGAAACTTTGGATGCTTATAATCATACTTTTTGTGCATGCTTCCTTTTTTGAGCACGGCAAAATGTACTTCCGCACAAGATTTTGCCCTGCGCGGATGGCTAGTGTGGGAAAGCCATGTGGCCCGCTGCACATCAACCCGGGCCCTCTCCAAAGACACTAAGGACGGCGCCGACCCATGCACGCTGACCAACAACTTTCAAAGTCCCTGAAGCCACGACACCTCTCCATGATCGCTATCGCCGGCGTGATTGGTGCTGGGCTGTTTGTGGGCTCCGGCGCCGCTATCCAACAGGCTGGCCCGGGCATCCTCGTCGCCTACTTGGCCGCTGGACTGGTGGTTATCCTCGTCATGAGGATGCTTGGCGAGATGGCTGCGGCCAACCCGGAGACGGGCTCCTTCTCCACGTATGCAGACAAGGCCCTTGGCCGGTGGGCAGGCTTCAGCATCGGCTGGCTGTATGCCTGGTTCTGGATCATCGTCCTCGGCATCGAAGCCACAGCAGGCGCTGCCATCATGCACCGCTGGGTTCCGGGCGTCGATCAGTGGGTTTGGGCGCTGGTGCTCATGGTGCTCCTGACATTGACGAACCTAGGCTCTGTGAAGTCCTACGGTGAGTTCGAATTCTGGTTCGCGTCCATTAAGGTCGCTGCGATCGTCATCTTCCTGCTCGCCGGCATTGCCGCGATCCTTGGCTTGATCCCAGGCGTTTCCGCGCCTGGCGTCGCCAACCTCCTGGATCAGGGTGGCTTCATGCCCAACGGTCCGGGCGCGGTCCTGGCTGGCATCCTCGTGGTGGTCTTCTCGTTCTTTGGGGCAGAGATTGCCACCATCGCCGCGGGCGAGTCCGAAAACCCCGTGGACGCCGTCAAGAAGGCCGTGAAGTCCACTGTTTGGCGCATCTTGATCTTCTACATCGGCTCCATTGCCATTGTGGTCACGCTCCTGCCGTGGAACAGCGCTTCAGTTGCCAAGAGCCCGTACGTCGCCGTGATCGAGCTCTACGGAATCCCGGGCGCCGGCACCATCATGGACATCGTGGTCCTCACCTCGGTGCTGTCATGCCTGAACTCCGGTCTTTACACCGCCAGCCGCATGTTGTTCTCGCTCTCGCAGCGCGGCGACGCCCCCAAATCCTGGACCAAGATCTCCAAGCGTGGCGTTCCCGCCGCAGCGGTTCTTGCTTCCACCGTGGTCGGGTTCATCACCGTTGGCCTGAACTACGTGGCACCGGACACCGTGTTCCTGTTCCTCGTCAACACCTCTGGCGCCATCGCTTTGTTCGTGTGGCTGGTCATCGCCAGCTCACAGCTCATCCTCCGCCGCCGAATGGGCACCGCCGCCAAGGACCTCGACCTCAAGATGTGGTTCTTCCCGTACCTCACGTGGATCGCGATTGGAAGCATCGTCGCGCTCATCATCGGCATGGTGATACTTGAATCCACGCGCGAATCGCTTTTCCTCTCGCTGGCCCTGGCTGCGGTTGTCGTCGCCATCGGTGTGTTCCGGTATCGCAAGCGCGGCACCCCGTCCGCTCCGGTGGGTGACACGGATGCCGAGCCTGTGACGTTGGGTTCCGGTCCGGCGTCGTAAGCGTCCTTTTCGTTCGGGGCAGCCGCCGTCAGCGTTCGACGGCGGCTGCCCCTTTTCGTGATTAAGGCACCTCAACGGGGAGGTACTGGATGGGTCCGGGGCATTCTGCGCCAGTAGTGTTCGGAACACCCGGAATCGCAGGGATGTCGAAGACGGCGTCCCGCTGGCGTTTGCCTGACTCCTTGACCACAACGCGAACCTTGGCCAGCACGCTGGGCGGGGAGGTTGTCTGCTCGGCAGCGAGGTATGGAGGCTCCTGAGGAACGAGCCAGCGGCCATCCGTCTGCTGCTGGAGGGGCCGGGGCGTGCAGTTTTCTCCGAAACACGCCTGGACGCGGCTTGGCGCGGAGACTATCTTCAGCTCGATCGGTGTGGCGCTCCCAATGGCAGGGCACACGCGCGACTTGTCCACTGCGAACCACACCACGCCGCCGATCGCGGCCACCAGAATGATCGCGGCAACCCAAATCAGCCGGGGCTTCATGGCAAGTAGCCTACGCCTGGCACGCCACCGGGAACTGGGCTTCTTGGGCGGCGGTGTGGGCTACTGGGCCAAGCCAATAACGAGGTTGATGGTGACGGCCAGGATGACTGTGCCGAACAGGTACGAAAGAAGGCTGTGCTTTAGGGCCTCAAGCCGGATCTTGTGGTTGCCCAGATTGGTGTCTGAGACCTGGTACGTCATGCCCAGGCTGGTGGCGAGGTAGGCGAAGTCCGTGTACTGCGGTGGGCGATCCTGGTTAAAACTGATGCCGCCCACTTCACCACCGGCATCGGCTTCAGGGCTGTAGTAGAGCTCGGCATAGCGCAGGGTGAAGAGCGTTTGGACCAGCATCCAGGACAGGGCTACGCACGCCAGGGAGAGCGCGGCCGAGTAGAAGCGCGTGTCCGCTCCTTCAGTGTGCGAGTTGACGATCACCGCGGCAGCGGCGGCGATGCTGGCCAGGTTTGCGACGAGGATCAGCACGTCAGTGACCCCACGGGACGGGTCCTCGGACGTCGCGTGTTGCTGGGTCTCGGCTGGATCCATCCGCGCTATCACCAGCCACACCCATCCAACATAGATCAGTGCGGCCGTGGCCCAGCCGACGGCCGTTGCATCGACCCAGCTGCCTGCGATGCCCGTGGCCACGAAGGCTGCGGCGCCGGCTGCCACCATGACAACGAAACGCAAACGGCTGCGTCTGACTCTGACGTTGTTCATGGCCCCACCCTAGCCCGAGTTTCTCCTTTGATCCGGGGGATTGGGACGCAGGAATCCACGGAATGGGCATCCTCGTGTTAGTGTCTTTGTCGCTGTTACGGAGAAAAACGAAACACTCTTTCTCCGATCACCCTGCGCGGGTGGCGGAATGGCAGACGCGCTAGCTTGAGGTGCTAGTCCTCGAAAGGGGGTGGGGGTTCAAGTCCCCCTCCGCGCACAGGTGTGATGTAGCGGGACATCCTTTACGGATGTGTCGGGACATCATTGACACCCCCGGTCTTCGGACCGGGGGTGTTTTGTTTTTTCTGGTAGCCGCGGTCTGGGTTGATTGTGAACTCCGCGAGGACTTCACCGGTTCCGTGTTCGATGGTCAGGACGTGTTCTTCGTGGCCGAGCAGGATCACTCGTTTGTGCTTGTGGAGTCGACCGATGCCCAGGTGGCGGAGGCGTCCGGCGTAGCGGAGTGAGACTTTCCCATCGGCATCGACTCGGTCGGTGCGGGTCCGCCAGTGGTCGCCTTGGATGGCGAGCTTCGGGGCGGCTTTGGGGGCGGCGTTGTAGGCGGTGGCCGGTGTGCGCCGGTTCAGGGCACGGTGCGGGCGTTCGTGGTTGTAGATCTGCCTGAACTTCGCGAGCTGGTCGTTCAGGCCGTCGAGGGTGTGGGCGCGAGGCTGCCCGGCAAGCCATTTTTTCAGGGTCTGGTGGAATCGCTCGATTTTGCCTTGGGTTTGGGGATGGCCTGGGTGGCCGTTCTTCTGCGTGATGCCGAGCGAAGCTATGAGGGTTTCGAAGGCGTTCCGGCCGCCCTTCCCGCCAGCCAGGCGGGTGGTGTAGACCATGCCGTTATCGGTCAGGGTTGAGGCCGGGAGCCCGTGTTCGCTGCCTGCGTCGAGGAACGCGTTGACCACGATGGGGCCGGTAACCCGGCGGTGGGCGGTGCAGTGCAGCAGGTAGCGGGAGTGGTCATCGAGGAAGTTCAGGATCTCGGTGTCGGTTCCGTCGGCCAGGGCCCAGTGGGTGAAGTCGGATTGCCAGGTCTCGTTGGGCTGGTGCGCTTCGAAGCGCCGCAGCGAGGAGCGGGGGCGCTTGTGGGGTTCCGGGGTGACGGTTCCGGCCTGGCGCAGGATTCTATGAATGGTGCTCGAGGCCGGCGGCCTGCACCCTTCCAGTTCAAGATGGCTGGCGATGGTTTCCGCGCCTGCGTCAAGGCCCTCGGCGGCGAGGCGCTGCCGCAGGGCAAGTACGCGGTCCCGGATGGCAGGGCTGGTCGCCTGTGGGCTGCGGCGGGGGCGCCTGGACCGGGGCGAGAGGCCCGCTTCGCCGGCCTCGGCGTGGCGGCGAAGGAGTTCGTGCACCCATTGCCGGCTGACGCCGTAGCGGCGGGCGGTTTCGGTTTTGGACATTCCGCCCTCAAGGACGGCCAGGACGATGACCTTGTTCTTCGACATGGCCCAGCCCATCAGGGCATGTGTCGTCTATGTCCCGCGACATGCCGGCAGTGTCGACGATGTCCCGCCACAGGCACTGTCAAGGATGTCCCGCCACATGTGTAAACGATGTCCTGAAATCACACACCCCTCCGCGCACAGGAAACCCCTGGAAGGTCAATGATCTTCCAGGGGTTTTGTCGTTTGCGGCTCTCGGTGGGAGCAGGCACGTTCGCTCCCCGGCTCAGTTATCCACATACGGCGACTGGCAGGTTTCGGTCCAACACACCACCGAATAGCTTTGAGTGCAGGAGATGCACTAAGATATTGAAGTCTGTGTTGCGCCCTCCTTCCGAGTCTTCGGCGGGGGAGTGAGCCACAGCATCGCAAATGAACCTCCTGTTACGGAAATACCGTAACCGCTTAGCCCAAAGGAGGTGGGTTCACATATGCGTCCTTACGAATTGATGGTAATCATCGACCCCGAGGTCGAAGAGCGTACCGTAGAGCCGTCGCTTCAGAAGTTCCTCAATGTCATCACCACCGATGGTGGAACCATCGAAAAGGTTGACATCTGGGGCCGTCGCCGTCTGGCATACGACATCAAGAAGAAGTCCGAAGGTATCTACGCAGTGGTGAACTTCACCGCTGAGCCGGCTACCGCCAAGGAACTTGACCGCCAGCTGTCTCTTAACGAGACGATCATGCGCACCAAGATCATCCGCCCCGAAGACCAGAAGGTCGTTGCTGAGTAATCAGCCCCTTCCAGATCTTTACACCGCAGGAACGAACAAGGAGGCAGTAGATGGCAGGCGAAACCACTATTACGGTCATCGGTAATCTCACCAATGACCCGGAGCTGCGGTTCACCCCGTCTGGCTCAGCAGTAGCGAACTTCACCATCGCTTCTACTCCCCGGACCTTTGACCGTCAGTCGAATGAGTGGAAGGACGGGGAAACCCTGTTCCTCCGCGCTTCCGTCTGGCGCGAAGCTGCCGAGAACGTGGCCGAGTCCCTCACAAAGGGCATGCGCGTCATTGTTTCCGGCCGTTTGAAGAGCCGTTCCTACGAAACCAAGGAAGGCGAGAAGCGCACCGTTATCGAGCTCGAGGTCGATGAAATCGGTCCGAGCCTGCGTTACGCGAACGCCAAAGTCAACCGTACCCAGCGCTCCGGTGGCCAGTTCGGCGCCGGAAACGGTGGCCAGGGTGGCTTCGGTGGCGGTAACGCCGGTGGCTTTGGAGGAGGCGCTGCAGCTGGTGCAAGCCAGGGCGGCAACTCCGGTGGAAACTGGGGCGGCAACCAGCCCGCACAGCAGGATGACCCTTGGGCTACGCCCGGTGTCAGTAATGCAGGCGGCTGGGGCAACGGCCCGGATTCCGAACCTCCCTTCTAAACACAAAGAAAAAGTCCGACGCCGGAACCCGCCGGGACTGCCGCGAGGCACCCGGGCGACTACCGCCGTCGAACACCACCATCCCGTGGATCAATATCCACGGGCTCCATAGAAAAGGAGCTCCACGATGGCTAAGGCTGAACTCCGTAAGCCCAAACCAAAGTCCAACCCCTTGAAGGCCGCTGACATCACTGTCATCGACTACAAGGACGTAGCACTGCTGCGCAAGTTCATCTCCGACCGCGGAAAGATCCGCGCTCGTCGCGTTACTGGCGTTACCGTTCAGGAACAGCGCAAGATCGCCCAGGCAATCAAGAACGCCCGCGAAGTTGCTCTGCTGCCTTACTCCGGCGCTGGCCGCGGCTAAGGGAAGGGATTAACTAACATGGCAAAGCTCATTCTGACCCACGAAGTAACCGGTCTCGGTGCTGCTGGCGACGTTGTCGAGGTCAAGGACGGTTACGCACGTAACTTCCTGCTGCCCCGCGGCTTCGCTCTGACCTGGACCAAGGGTGGCGAGAAGCAGGTTGAGTCCATCAAGGCTGCCCGCGCTGCTCGTGCCCACGCTTCTGTTGAAGCTGCACAGGCACAGGCTCAGGCTCTGTCCTCCAAGAAGGTCAAGCTCGAGGTGAAGGCCGGCGAGTCTGGTCGTCTCTTCGGCACCGTCAAGCCTGCTGATGTCGCTGCTGCCGTTGAGGCCGCTGGCCTCGGTGCCATCGACAAGCGCAACGTTGAACTGCCGAACCACATCAAGTCTGTCGGTTCGTACCAGGCCAACGTTCGCCTGCACGAGGATGTTTCCGCTGTTATCGACCTCGAGGTCGTTGCAGGGAAGTAGTCTCTGACTGCTTAGAAGGACCCCCGTCACCGGTTTCCGGTGGTGGGGGTCCTTTGCTTAGGGGGACGGTGTGTGGAGCTCCGACATGACGTGTTGGTAGCCCGCCCGGATCATCTCTGCGAGAACCTCACGGTCCACGTCGTCCAGCCGGTTGATGTACAAACATGCGGCTCCGGTCTTGTGCTTGCCCAACTCGGGAAGCAGCCGATCGGCATCGGGGCCGTAGGTGAGGCCATAAAGTGCCAGGTTAGCCTTGCGCGGTGAGAAACCGACGGCGGCGGAGTCACCTTCGCGTCCACTCTCGTATTTGTAGTGGTAGCTGCCGAAACCCACGATCGTCGGCCCCCACATGACCCCTTCCTTACCAGTGATCTCCTGCATCATCCTCCGCAGCTCCAACCCATCGGCGCGCCGGCCAGGGGGCTCCACAGCGGACAGGAATTCATCCACGGACATGCCCGTGGGCTGGGTCTTGTTCTCTGCCATGCTCGTAGTTTCGCAGACACGCGGTTGGCCGACCACCCAGTGATAGCCTGCAGCGGTGACTTCAGAATCCTTGCGTATCCGACCGTTCCACCAGGTTGACGTCTTCTCTGCCCAGCCGTATGGCGGTAATCCCCTCGCAGTTGTGGTTGACGCAGAGGGCCTAAGCAGCGAGGCGATGCAGCACTTCGCCAACTGGACCAACCTCTCCGAGACCACTTTCCTTCTTCCTCCCACGGATCCGCGTGCCGATTACCGCGTGCGTATCTTCACGGGCAGCGAGGAGTTCCCGTTCGCTGGGCACCCAACCCTTGGTTCCGCTCACACCTGGCTGCAGGCCGGGGGAGAACCAAAGACGGACGGCGTGCTGGTGCAGGAATGCGGCGCAGGTTTGGTCCGGGTGAAGAACGACGCCGGCAGGCTGGCTTTTGCTGCACCACCACTGACCCGCTTCGAGGCCGTGGACGCTGCCGTTCGTTCCCAGCTGGCAGCCGGTCTTAGGCTTCCGGAGGACTCCTTGCTGGACGCATCATGGCTGGTAAATGGCCCGGAGTGGGTTGGTGTCCTACTCGAGTCTGCAGAACAGGTCCTGGCGATTGAACCGGATCTGGTGGCGATGGGTGACCTCAAGGTCGGGGTGATCGGCCCACACGAGCCAGGTTCCGACGTCGACTTTGAGGTGCGGACCTTCATTCCCGGCGACGCCATGGTGGAAGATCCCGTGACTGGCAGTTTCAACGCCGGTGCAGCGCAGTGGCTGATCGGCAGCGGCCGGGCGCCTGAACAATATATGGCGGCGCAGGGCACGGCCCTGGGCAGGGCGGGTCGGATCCATGTGAAGGCTGAGGACGGGGACATCTGGATCGGCGGGGCATCGGCTACTTGCATCCAGGGCACCGTGCTGCTGTAGCTCTAAACGGCCCGGGGATTGGCGTCACCTCCGGCGAGCGTTTAGCGTGAGACTTATGTCAGCATCCGATGCTTCCGCGAAGGCCAACGGCAACCCTCTGCTTGTCCTTGGCAAGATCACGTCCATCCTGGATGCTTTTTCCCTATCGAAACCGGTGCTGCAGCTGAGCGACATTCGCGAATACACGGGTATGCCCACATCCACCGTGCAACGTCTGGTCACCAACCTGACGTCGCAAGGATTCCTGGACCGGGAGGGCGATGCTTACCGCATCGGTATGCGGATGGCCTATTGGGCCGCTCCTGCCACGCGTGGCATGGAAGTGGTGGACATCCTGAGCCCGCTACTCAAGACGTTGCGGGACAACACCGGGGAAACGGCGTGCTTCTTCAAGGCAGAACAGCACTACCGGGTCTGTGTTGCCATGGCCGACACACGTCACGCGCTCCGTCGTGAGATGCACCTTGGCAAGATCATCCCGCTCCACGCAGGTTCGGCGGGCAGGGTCCTGCTCGCGTGGTCTCCTGAATTGATGGAGGCCGTCCTCCGCGACCCGTTGGAGCCCATTACCGACTACACGATTACCAGTTCGGAGGACTTGGAGATCGCAGTCAAGAAGACGCGGGCTGATGGCTTTGCTATCACCGTGGGGGAGCGGGAAGACGGAGCCTCCGGGCTCTCGGCGCCGGTGTTCGATTCAGCTGCTGCCCTGGTGGGCGCAGTCACCATCAGTGGCCCTACGCTGCGGATGCCACTGGAGACGTGCCAGGCGTGGGTGGAACCTTTGCTCGCGACAGCGGAACATATGACCAGACTCATTGGCGGGCGGTTCCCGGGGGAGTCGTAGGGGCTGGCAACGGTGAATGGGCAGTAACCAAAACGGGTGTACACACGAGGAGCACATTATGGATTCTGCACGGACTTTTGAAGCGATCACCATTATTTTCAATCCCAACAGCACGGGAAATGCGCCCGAGCTTGCTGAGAAATTGCAGGTAAAGCTGAAGGACACCCTCACTTACGCACCTGAGATTACGCTCCAGCCCACTGAACATGCTGGACATGCCGTGGAGTTGGCCCGGAAGGCTGCGGCAAGGGGAGGTGACGTTCTGGTTGTCTCTGTGAGCGGTGACGGCGGCTACAACGAGGTTGTCAACGGCGTTATGCAGGCGGGAAACCCGCAGGCGGTATGTGCAGTCATGGCTGCGGGCAACGCCAATGACCACCGACGGATCACGGGAACCAAGCCACTGGAAGAGGCTATTGTTGAGGGCCACGTCCGGAAGATTGACCTCCTGAGCATTCACACAGGTCAAAAGGAAGGCCAGCCGTTGGAGTACGCGCATTCCTATATCGGATTCGGCCTCACACCTGTTGTGGCCACCGAGCTAGAAAAAGGGAGCAAGGGAGCCCTGACTGAAATGGTCTCCGTCATCAAAACCTTCTCAAAATTCGAGCCATTCGCCATCCGCACATCCGATGGCAAACGCCGAAAATTCGACAGCCTGGTTTTCGCCAACATCCCCGAAATGGCCAAATACGCCACACTCAGTGAGGCCGACGATCACCCCTCTGACGGAAAATTCGAAGTTATCGTCTTTCCGCACATGCCCAAATGGCGCGTGCTGCTGACAGCCCTCCGCGCAACTACCCAGGGCCTGGGCGATCAGCCGAGCGTGAGCAGCTACGACTTCACTACGCTCAAACCCTTGCCGTACCAGATGGACGGTGAAGTGAAGACGGTGGAAGCCAATGTGAAAGTCAGGGTGGAATGCGCTCCGGCCGCTCTGGCTACAGTCGGCTAAGGAGCAGTTCTTCTCGGGGGTGCCGGAATCGGAGTTGCCAGCGCTACATCCCAGCCGACGCCCAAGCCCCAAGTAGCTGCGCATGCGCCCGCTGTCGTGTTAGGTGACGCCGCCTTCGAGAAGAATTCCGCTGGCCAAACGTATGGCCTTCCAACTGAGGTCGATGGGGTTTCCGTTGAACCGGACCTGATTCGGGCGTATGCAACCAACGATCGAATCGGGTATGTCAAGAACAACGAACGAAAAGTAGCAACTGGCGATCCATCGCTGTTCAAGTCGCCAGAAGAGGCATTGCATTGGCAGGCAAACCGGGCCAAGGGTCCGGTGAGTATCCCGGTTTTACGACCTCGACGGCGTCACCGTCATAGGTGAGTTCGTCTTCTCGGAGGGGACCGTCACGTCGAGTACTGAAAAATTGGAATACCCTAATGAGCGGCTCCGCCACAGGCCGCCGTCACGAAGTCGTAGATACGCCCACGCAACTCATTCGATGCTGCAACTTTCAGTACGCCTTCCCGTGCCCCCACCGAAATCCTTAATGGCAACAGTGTTCCCACTTTGTCCTCGGCCACCGCATGCGGGTCGCAACGCGCCGGACGGATCGTCAAGGGCACCTCTTTCGGGGCGGTGCCGGACGATATCGCGATGTCCCGCGGCCAGGGGTCCGATGGCGATTCGGCCAGCAGGGTGGTTCCGTCGATGGAGTTAATCGTTAGCTTTTGCGGTGACTCACCATGAGTGCCCGCAGGGGTAATGACAAGACGCACGACGGCGGTTCGACCATCTGGGGCCACCTCAAGATCGGGATCCAGGACGATGGCTGCTACGGCCGCAGCATCGGCTGCCAAGCACAGCTCGTCGGCGTTCCGGGGCAGGACGTTGAACGGGTCCCGTGACCCAACCGAGGTTTCTGCGGGTCCCTTAGCTGGCTCCGAGTAATAAACGATGGCCTTGAGGGGTTCAGTGGGCGACTGACTGCAACGTGGAGCGGGTAAGTCGGCGGGAAGGCTCTTGGGCTGTCGGGGCGGTAGTTCCAGGACACCGGTTGTTGGCTCCCAGACGATGTCCTTTTCAAACAACGGGGAATTCAGCCGCGCACCACTCACGGTAAGGGGAGTGTCTGTGTCGTTGGTGAGCTGTATGAGGATGGCTTGCTTGCCGTATTGGTCGCGCGACTGGTTAACCTCCACGGCGATGGGCTGTGCCTCAGAGGTGGTCGGCCGTCCTTGGCGGGGGAAGCCGTTACATGAGGCCAGTGGCAGGGTGGACAACAGGGCTACGCATGCCGCCCAATGACGCCACTCCCTGATGACCATGCCAACAGTGTAGGCGGCCTATGGCGGACAATTTATAAGCATGCTTAGCTTAGTCTCACCATAGATGCCGAAGGCACACAGAAGGGAACTCCATGTCCACCGTTACCCAGCTGTTCAAGTCGTCTGCCGCGGACGTCTGGAACGTCATCGCCGACGGTTGGCTGTACTCCGGGTGGGTTGTTGGCGCCTCAAGGATTCGCGCGGTGGATGACCAGTGGCCACAGGTCGGTTCCAAACTCCATCACTCCGTGGGAGCCTGGCCGCTTCTCCTCAACGACAGCACCAGCGTCACCGCCGTAGAACCTGGCCGGAGCCTGGAGCTCTTAGCCCGTGGCTGGCCCGTAGGTGAGGCAAAGGTCCGCATCACTTTGGAGGACCTGGGTGGCAATCAGTGCCGCGTCTCTATGGCCGAAGACGCGATCCGGGGCCCCGGAAAGGTGGTGCCAAAGGCACTCAGGGATCCTATGATCACCGTCCGCAACCGCGAGACTCTGCGGCGGCTGGAACTAATGGCGGCTGGCGGAGCGGGGAAGCCCAGCTAGAGCCCTGCAAGAGCGCGGTAGCCGGGCGCCGAGCCGCCGCCGTCGTGAATTCCTAATGCGATGGCAGACGCAACCTCAGCTGCCGTATACGTGCCCTTGAAACTGTCCGGGGCGACCAGAATGCTCATGCTCTGGCGAGCGGGCTGACCGGATGTGGCGGTAATCGATCCTCCGCGATAGCGATCGCGTTGAGGGCGCTGAGCCTGGCCATTTCGGCGCGGACGGGCACTGTTGCGCTGCCGACGTGCGGCAGGAGAACAGTGTTGGGGAGTTCAGCGAGGCCGGGGGACAGCGGTGGTTCGTCCTCGAACACATCCAGGCCCGCTCCGGCGATAATGCCGTTGCGCAGTGCGGATACCAGGGCAGCCTCATCCACCACGGGACCGCGGGCGGTGTTAATGAGGATGGCTTCGGGCTTCATACGTACCAGCACATCGGCGCTCACCAGATGCCTGGTCTGCTCGTTGAGCGGTACGTGTAAGGAGAGAAAGTCGCTGCGCTCTACCAGCTCGTCCCAAGGCGCTTGCCGGACCTTGCCCGCGAATTCCCCGAGCTCCTCGCCGCCGACCGGCCGGTCACTGGGTGGCCGCGGCGCGAAAAGCACCTCCATGCCAAAGCCCAAGGCTCGCCGAGCCACAGCGCGGGCGATCCTGCCGAATCCGGCAAGGCCAAGTACAGCGCCGGAAACGTCCCGGCCCAGCATGAACTCCGGCTCCCACCCGAGGAACTTTCCCTCCCGCACCAGCTTGTCCGCCTCCACAACCCGTCGGGCGGTTCCGAGAATGAGCAGCATGGCAATGTCCGCCGTCGCATCCGTGAGGACGCCCGGCGTATTTCCGACGAGGATGCCGTGCCGGGTGGCGGCATCGATGTCGATGTTGTTGTATCCGACCGCGAAATTGGAAACGCCCTTTACCCGCGCCTTGGCCAGCAGTGGCTCGTCGATGACGTCGCGTAACTGGGTGAGAACCACGTCGTAGTCTCCCGAAGCGCACAGGCTTGAAAGCGTCCCGTAATCCGGCGGCTCGGGAAGGACAGTGACCTGGCCGGCGTCGGAAAGCAATTGCAGCCCCGGGTCAGGGATGGCGGTAGTGACAAGGAAATGGTTCCCCACAGTTAGTTGCCCCCTGTGGAGGAAGGGATGACCCAGTCAAAGGCTGCCGCCCTGGAGCGCGCGCCCTGAGCAGCCTTTGAACGGTTGGGTTCGCCAAGCTCTGCCAGCAGCTTTTCGGACAGGACCACAAGTTCGCCAAAGACGTGCGGCGTGAGCCATTCGGGACGCGTGGCAAACAGGATGTCCTCGCTGGAGGTGTTGCCGCTGGCGCCGGGCGCGAACGGGCAACCACCCAGGCCGCCCAAAGCACCGTCCACCATTGCGGCCCCTGCTTGAATTGCAGCGAGCGTGTTGGCCACGCCCAGGCCCCAAGTGTCGTGACCGTGATAAACGATCCGCCGGGCAGGGGATTCATCCCGTACCCGCGTGATCAGGCTGGACACCTGGGCAGGAACGGCCTGCCCAAGGGTGTCGCAGATGACGATGTCCGTGGTGCCCTCGGCCCGGGGATCGTTGGCGATCAAAAGGATCCGCTCCTCTGGAACGTAGCCCTCGAACGGGCAAGTGAAGGATGTCGCAATGCACAACTGAATCTGGCCGTTCACTGTACGTGCATACTCAACGGCTTCAGGCAGAGCAGCAAGGCTCTCGTCCGTGGTCCGGCCGATGTTCGCCTTATTATGTGAATCCGACGCAGACAGGCAGTACTGGAAATTCCGCGCGCCTGCAGCTGCTGCCTTGGCAACATGGCCGGGTGTCGCTACCCAGATCCAGCACTTTTCGAGTTCCTCGGGAGTGAGGGCCTGGACAACTTCGAGAGTGTTGGCCATGGTGGGGACGAGGTCCGCGCGCGCCATGGATCCGAGCTCGATCGCCGGGACGCCCAGGCGCAGTAATTCGCGGACGGTTTCGATCTTTTGCTCTGTTGGCAGGAGTTTTCCGGTGAGCTGCAGCCCGTCCCGCAAGGTAACGTCCCTCAAGATGACACTGCCCAAGGGTGTGGCGTGCGTGCTTTCAAAACGGTTCATGGTCGGACAGCCTCCTCGCGGCCGGAAGCCGCATCGATTTGCGCAGCATCCAAGTGGAGGAGCCCGCCAAGGATTTCTTCAGTGTTTTCGCCAAGGTCCGGGCCAAGGTTCCGGATGGGCAGGGACTGGTCCCCGATCACGGGAACGATGCCCGGGAAACCGACTCCCGGCAGGATCTCTTCGCCCGTCGAAACGTCGAACTTTTGGATCATGTTGCGGGCCGCGTACTGGCTGTCCGTGCTGATGTCCGCGGCTGTGTAGATGGGACCAGCCGGAACCCCAGCTGCGTCCAGGGCTGCCAAAGCTTCGGGTGCTGTCAGTTGCGCGGACCACTCGCCGATGGCTTGGTCCAGTTCTTCGCGGCGTGCCCAGCGTCCGGCGTTGCTCTGCAGCTCCGGGTCCTCGGCGAGGTCCGCTCGGCCGATGGTCTCCATGTACCGCTGGTAAATGGAGTCCCCGTTTCCGGCCACCACAATGCTGGCACCGTCCTTACACACGTACGCGTTCGAGGGCGCAATGCCTTCCATACGGCCGCCAACGCGCTGACGGTCCACGCCATAGGCCTGGTAGTCCGGAATGAGCGATTCCATCATGGAGAACATCGCCTCATTCAGCGCGACGTCGATGATGCGCTCGGTGAGCGGCACAGCGCCAGCCGAGTCCCGGCGTCGTGCTTCACGCTGGTAGAGGCTCATCATGGAGCCGAAGGCGGCGTAAAGGCCCGCGATCGAGTCTCCGATGGAGACGCCCACGCGGACCGGCGCGCGGTCTGGATCGCCCACCAGGTTGCGGAACCCGCTATACGCCTCGGCGACGGCGGCAAATCCGGGCCGCTCAGACAGTGGCCCTGTCTGTCCAAAGGCAGAGATGCGGGTGACGATGAGGTCCGGGTTGGCCTGGTTGAGGACTTCGGGCCCGAGACCCCATTTCTCCAGCGTGCCCGGGCGGAAGTTTTCGAGCAGGATGTCCGACTTGGCAACCAAGGCCAGGACAGCCTGCTTGCCAGCCTCAGTGCGGAGATCCAGGACCACGGACTTCTTGTTGCGGTTCAGAGTGCGGTAGAGCATGGAAGTGTTGCCCTTGTGGAGGCGCCAGTTGCGGAGCTCGTCGCCGGTGCCTGGACGCTCGACCTTGATGACTTCGGCGCCGAAATCGGCAAGCAGCCTGCCAGCCGTGGGAGCGGCGATGTAATTGCCGAGTTCGAGGACTCGGACGCCGTCCAGCGGGGCGATTGTTTGGTGTGTCATGGTCTTCTCTCGTGCGTGCTTTTGTGATGGGACGGTCGGCGGGCGTTTAGAACAGCAGGCTCATGGGCAGGATCAGCAGGATCGCGACCACGGAGGCTACTGAAACTCCCACCATGACCGATTTCAATGCACCCCTCACACTCTGGCCCAAAAGGGACTGCAGGAGCCAGAACGTGTTGCTGGTGACGTGAACCATGAAGAGCGAGCCAGCGCCGGCGGCGAGGGCCAGCAGCACGGGATCAAGTCCAATGGCAGGTGCGATGGGTGCCAACAGCCCGGCGGCCGTAATGGCGGACAGGGTGACGGACCCGACGGCGATGTGCAGCACTGCGGCGATGGCCCAGACCACCAGCAAAGGGGCGACGGTGCTCGCCGAGAAAAAGCCACCAAGGATGTCACCGAGGCCCGCGGCCTTTACCGTGGCCGCGAGGGATCCGCCCACACCGGTGAGGATCAGGATCTGTCCGCTTTCCTTGAAGCCGACAGTGATGGCCTCCTCAACCTTCTTCTGCCCGATGGATGCGCGGGTGACCAGGCACGTACCAATGAGTCCGATGAGAAGGGCGATGACAGGTTCGCCAAGCAGCTGTAGCCAGGGGAGATCAATCTTGAAAATCTGCAGGATGGCTCCCGCGCCGATGAGGATCAGGGAAGTCAGGAGCGGTGCAAAGAGCATGATCAGCGGCTTCTCTTTGCTCTCGCGTTCGGCAACAGCCACTGCTGCGCCGATTGGCTTCGTGTTGGAGCCGGCTGGGGACTCGCTGGCGGTACTTGTTGCGGGGAGGGCACCGCTGGTCGGCTCCTCGCCCTCGCTGTCTTCCTCCGCCACGAAGGTGTGGTCCTCGTCCTTGGCTTCATTCCAGAATCCGCGGCGGAAGAGGAACGTCATGATGGCAATCGAAATGATGATGGTGGGAATAACCAGCAACAGGCCGAAGAGCAGCATCTTGCCGAGTGGAACGTTGAGGAGGCCAGCCAGGGCCAGCGACGCAACGCCCGGAACCGTAAAGACAATGCCGCATTCCAGGGCGATGGCCATGGCGGTTGCCATGCGGGCTGTGCCCAATTTTCCGATTTTCGGGGCGAGTTTGCGGGCCAGCGGGGCTGAGATGACGAGCAGGACGTCCAGGAAGATCGACTGAAGGAGCGTGCCTATTGCCAGGCCCATCGTGTAAGGCAGGCGTTTCGGGCCAAAGGTCTTGAGCAGATGCTCCACAAGGCGCCGGATGGCGCCGCTCTGATTGAGGATGGAGCCCATTAAGACGCCGAAGGCGATGAGTAGGCCGACGTCCACCATGATCTCGCCGAAGCCGGACGTAATGGTCTTCACGGTCTCTTCGACGCCGAGGCCGACGGCCAAACCCAGGTACACGGAGGCGATGACCAGGGAAATGACGGGGTTGACTCTGAAGCGGACGATCAGCACGACGGCGGCCAGGACCGCTACAGCTGTGTTGATCAGAACAGCAATGTCTGACATGGGGAATCCGATCGTTGGGCCTTCCACTCTGAAGGCTTGGAATTGATGCGCGCCGTGAGACAGGCCACATCACTGATCCCATATTATGAGTTTGAACTCATAATGCAAGCCTTCTCGGCAAAATGGACTGACCCAATGGCTTTCCCCAAGTGCAACCGGCAGTTCGAATCAGCGATCCGTGCCGCGATCAACGACGCTCGACTGCTGGTCTTGGTGGCTTCCATGACTACGGCGCCGGGACGCGGGCGATTTCAGTGCATGCCCTTCGCTATGTAGCTCCAGCGACCTAGCATGGTCCACAGGTACACCAACTGGGGGAGTGTGTAATGGGGCCATTGGAATCGTCTCAAGCCAACGTGACTAACAAGGCAACAGTCCGGACGGGTGCTGGAGGCGATTCCCCTATAGGTCCCGGCTCCCGTGCAGCTTTGCGGACCAGGCGCAGGCGGCCTTCGCGACTGAGGAAACTCGACCTGGCCATCATCCTCGTTCTGATCATCCTTCTCGCCCTTTCCGCTACTCCCTGGCCCTCCGCCATGTTGATTCGTAGCGTTTTTGAGCGCGGAGCGCAGTCCACCATTGACGAGATGGAGCCATACGTCCCCGACACTCCATTGCAGGAGCGCGCCGGTGTCGTTTACAAGCCCGGCTCTGCCTTTGACGTTTTCAGCCCTGCGGGCACGACTGCTCCACTCCCCACGATCGTGTGGATCCACGGCGGTGCCTGGATCTCCGGGGCTCAAGGCGATGTGGAACCCTATCTTCGGATTCTTGCCGCTGAGGGATACACGACCATTGGGATGAGCTACCCGATCGCGCCGGAGGCCGTCTATCCCACGGCCGTACGGGACATCAACGATGCCCTTGGCTATATCAAGGCCCACGCCACCGAATTGAATGTGGACACCACCCGGATTGTCCTGGCCGGTGATTCTGCAGGAGCGCAGTTGGCCAGCCAAATGACCACTCTCACTATTAACCCGGAGTATGCCAACCTGATGGGGATCGAACCCGCGCTCCAGAAATCGGACCTTGCCGCTACCATCCTGCATTGCGGTGTATATGATCTCCGGGCCATGGCTGACCTCAATGGCCTGGTTGCCTGGGGCTTCAAAACCTCCCTGTGGGCATACACGGGAACGAAGGATTGGTCCTCCACATATGCGGGCAGCACCATGTCCACCATTGATTTTGTGACCAAGGATTTCCCGCCGACCTTCATCAGTGGCGGCAACGGCGATGGTCTCACGTGGCTTCAGTCGGTTCCGTACGGCAATCGCCTGAAAGAAGCTGGCGTGCCCGTAACGGAGCTCTTTTGGGCTGCGGACCACAACCCCGAGCTTCCCCACGAGTACCAGTTCCACCTGAATTACACGGAGGCACGCGATGCCAGGGACAAGACTTTCGACTTCCTGTCCACGCACGCCGCCAGGGCGAAGTGAACTAAATGCGGGGAAGAGTGGAGTACGGGCGGCTCGGGAGGTGTCCGGCTGACCACGGCCGAACGGGAGGTTCCAGTGGAATCTCCCCGCGGCCGTCGCGGATCACCAACGCCACCGTGCCTATCGCCGCGGCAAGGGAAGCCGCACCCAACAGGACCAGGACCACAACCAAAGCCACAGACATCGCCATGCACCTCTAGCCCTAATTTTACCGTCGTTCGTCGGTCATCACTCGGATGCGCCGTGGCTCTTTCCGCGGTGCGTATGAATAGTCGCGGTCCGTGGGAATAATACTGTCCATGACCAGCAGGGAGAGCGGTAAGCGGGAAGCCTTGGACCCAGCAAGTGGCACCGCGGAACACACCGCTGCCGCCTTCCCGCTGCCCGAATCCATGACCGGCAGGGCCAGTCCCGCGAAAGCGGCGGTGGGCGACAAGCCCGTCTTCGCCTACATCGCCAGCCTTCCGCAGCCGCAGAGAGGCATCGCTGAAACGATCGATGACTTGGCGGCCAGGACGCTGCCGGAACTTCAGCGCTCCGTGAAGTGGGGCATGGCCTACTACGGTGTGGGCGATGGATGGTGCTTCAGCTCCGGAGGCTTTGCCGGCCACGTCAAGCTCATGTTCATCAACGGCGCCACCCTCGAGCCGGTACCACCGGTGACACCGGTCGGCATGGGCAAATCGACGCGGGGCGTGGAGCTCGAATCCGTGGCCGACATCGACGAAGACCAAATCGCAGCGTGGATGAAGCAAGTGACTGCAAAGCCCGGCGTTGGCGGCCCGAAGCACTGACCGTACCTTCGGGAATAGTTCGTGATGCTCCCTCGTTCACTCATTTAGATGCATATGCATGTAAGCTGGGAATGAACGAGCAACAGGAGAATGCCATGGAAACCCGCCGCATCACCGTCCTTTCCGCCGGACTCGGCGTCCCGTCATCGAGCCGACTGCTGGCCGACCAACTGGCCGCCTCTGCCGAGCGGCAGTTGCGCGCGGCAGGCTATGAGGTGAGGGTCGACGTCGTCGAGTTGCGAGACCTGGCAGTGGACATCGCGAATAACTTCGTGACCGGCTATGCCGCGCCGCGCCTCGCAGAGGTGATTGCCGGCGTCGAGGATTCAGACGGAATCATCGCCGTCAGCCCCGTTTTCAGCGCGTCCTATAGCGGCCTCTTCAAGTCCTTCATCGACGTCCTGGACCCCAAGTCCCTCGATGGCAAGGCCGTACTGCTTGGCGCCACAGGCGGCACCGACCGCCACCAGATGGTCCTGGACTACGCCATGCGGCCGCTGTTCAGCTACCTGAGGACCCGTACGGCTGCCACCGGCGTGTTCGCCGGACCCCAGGACTGGGGAAACGACGACGGCGGCTCGCCCCTTTCGGTGCGAGTGGACCGGGCGGCCGGTGAACTCGTGCAACTGCTCAGCGGCGCCCAGCCGGGGCGCAAGACCCCAGCCCTGGAGTCACTGCCATTCGAACAGCTGCTGGCCGGCATTTCAGCTGGCCGGTAGTCCGAACTTTTCATCGGGTCCGGTCGTTGGGCCAAGCATGAAGTGTCCTGTGGATTCCATTGACCTGGTGATGAGCGAACGAAGCGGCGTGGAGATTGACTACTGCCCGCAGTGCCGGGGTGTATGGCTGGACCGCGGTGAGCTGGACAAGATCATTGATCGCGTCGCCGCCGAAACCATGCCGGCCCCTGCGAGGCAGGCCCCCGCCCCGCCGCAGCCTCCGATCGCACCGCCGCCCGTCTACAACCCCTTTGAATCGCGGCCGAAACAACCCCGCTACGATGACCGCGGCGATCGCCGCGACTATGACCGCCGGGATTATGAGCGCAGGGGTGACTATGACCGCCGCGACGAGTATGGCCGTAAACGCAAGAAGAAGGAAGGCTTCCTGGGGGACCTGTTCGATTTCTAAACGAGGTTAGTCTTCCAGGAGTTCGATGAATTCACGCGCCTGTTTGATGGTGATGTCCGAGTGGCGTGTCAGTGCCAGTGCTGCGCCCTCCACATCACCGCTTTTTGCCAAGGTCCGGATTCGTCCATAGATCTCGTCGTTGAGCATGTTGCTGCTCACCTCGCGCGTCACATCGCCCTTGCTGACGATCGCCCGGTACCGGTACGGGAAGCGCTCGGGCCCGTCGTCGTCGTCCGACAAAAGATCCTTGGGCTGCGCCTCCGGCTTGAAGGGCTGGGGGTGCGCGGCCAGAGCGCCGACGGCGTCACGTGACGCCCGTAGGCCCTCACCAGTGGCCTGCAGATACAGCTTGATCGCTGCCATGCCCTGGCCCTGGGCAATAAGCGAGTAGAGCCGCCTGTGCTGTTCCTCGTTCAGCTTCGCCGCCGATTCTTTCGCCAGCTGGACAGGATCCTTGGGGGAGCTTGCCGCTGCTACACCGGCCTTTGTCTCCGCCGAACGCTTGCGGAAGGAACGCATAAGCAGCAATACGCCCGCAATGACCGCGATCAAAATTACGAGCGGGATAAACAAGGAATCCATGGCGTTGTCAGAGCCGATCTACATAGTTCTTAGCGGTGAGTAAGTCTGAATGGGTGGCCTGGCGGAAGACTTTGATGGCCTCGATCTTGCGCCCGCTGCGGACCAGGTTCTGCAAGTCGAAGGCGAGCTGGGGATTGAGTTGGCCATTGGGAAGCACCGCTGGCTGGTGCCCGGTTTGAGCGCCGGCCGTCCTGGCAGCTTGAGCCTGATGAGCAGCCCGGCTTTGTTCCGTCTGCTGGGTGTGCTGGGCCTCGTTCTGGCTTGGCTTGGTGGAAGCCTCGATTTTGGCGCGGGCAGCAAGGGCCGCCTGGACTTGGGAAGCTTGGTGCGCTGCGGAGCGAGCCGCAAGCTCGTGTTGATAGCGCTCGGCATCCGAAAGGCCTGTGTCGCGCGGTTTGAAGGCCGCTGAAAGCGCCCACAGCAGGCCCAGGAGGACAATTAGCGGAAGGGCAATCATCAGCACGTCACCAAAGTTCATCCCCATGCTTAGAGCTTATGCCAGAACTTGGTTATCCACAGCACATTCCATTCCCGGCATAGACTTCTGAGAGGACAGTGTCAAATTAAGGCCCTCTTTGTAAGATGCATCACATTTACGGCATGTTTAGCATGGATTTTGAGCTCGGACGACCATCCGGACCAGCTGGTTCTGTGGATGATTTTTCCCCAAAACTTTCTTTGCTCCACAGGCTGTGATGAACGTTTCCGCAGGTCAGAGCCTAGTTGCCGCAAAAAGAAATTCTCTATCCACAGGGTAACGCACAGACTGTGCACAACGTGGGGGCGGTATTCCACAGGTTATCCACATGTGCGCTTGACAGTGGACTTTGCACCCGGACCGCGCACCGCTAACGTGGCTCGGGTACCTGTTTCAGTATGGAAATTGCCCTCTCAGTGACCTCTAAGCAGCCGCGCGCAAACATGCTTGGGGAGACTTCTGTGGATAAGTTGTGGAAATTGGGGAAAGCCGAAAATTGTCGGACCTCTATGGATATAACAGGAGCACTCGGCTGGTCCGGAGGCTCGGGCAATCCATCCCAGGTACACCTGCGCTTTACGCACCACTGAGGGACTAACTCTCTGCAGCGGTACACAAATGGAGGACGGCTTTGTCAGTTACGCACTTGGACTCAATCGAGGGCGCACGCTCTTCGGACTCGAGCCGGAAACCTCCGCAGGACATCCCCGCCGAGCAGTCAGTCCTTGGCGGCATGATGTTGTCCAAGGACGCAATCGCCGACGTCGTCGAAATCGTCCGTGGCCACGACTTC
This sequence comes from Arthrobacter sp. StoSoilB5, assembly GCF_019977235.1. Lineage (NCBI taxonomy): Bacteria > Bacillati > Actinomycetota > Actinomycetes > Micrococcales > Micrococcaceae > Arthrobacter > Arthrobacter sp. StoSoilB5. Next base: position 5,222,924 of record NZ_AP024646.1, on the reverse strand, counting down.
TACCGTCCCGCCCACGAGACCATTTACGAGTCGATCATTGACCTCTACGGTCGCGGCGAACCTGCCGACGCCGTTACGGTCTCCGATGAGCTGACCAAGCGCGGAGAGATCAACAGGATCGGCGGACCGGCCTACCTGCACGAGCTCATCCAAACCGTTCCCACGGCCGCCAACGCAGGCTATTACGCCGAGATCGTCGCAGAGCGCGCAGTCTTGCGCCGACTCGTGAACGCCGGCACCAAGATTGTCCAGATGGGCTACGGCCAGGATGGCGAAGTGGAAGACCTCGTCAACCAGGCACAGGCCGAGGTCTACGCGGTTGCTGAAAAGCGCACTGCCGAAGACTACGTGGCGTTGAAGGACGTCATGGAGTCCACTGTGGACGAGATCGAGGCTTCCGGCCATCGCGGCGAAGGCATGGTTGGCGTTCCCACCGGTTTCTACGAGCTAGACGAACTGACCCACGGCCTCCACCCGGGGCAGATGATCGTTATCGCCGCCCGTCCTGCGGTCGGTAAGTCCACGTTCGCGTTGGACTTCGCCCGCTCCGCCGCAATCAAGAACAACCTGGCCACAGTCATGTTCTCCCTCGAAATGGGCCGGAACGAGATCGCGATGCGTCTGCTCTCAGCCGAAGCCACCATCGGGCTGCAGGACCTTCGCAAGGGCACTATCAAGGACGAGCAGTGGTCCAAGATCGCCACCACCATGGGCCGCATGAACGACGCCCCGCTCTTCATTGACGACAGCCCCAATATGTCGCTCATGGAAATCAGGGCAAAGTGCCGCCGACTGAAGCAGCAGCATGACCTCAAGCTCGTGATCCTCGACTACCTCCAGCTGATGAGCTCGGGCAAGAAAGTGGAGTCCCGCCAGCAGGAAGTCTCCGAGTTCTCGCGTGCCCTCAAGCTGCTCGCCAAGGAACTTCAGGTTCCCGTCATTGCGCTGTCGCAGCTGAACCGTGGTTCCGAACAGCGTCAGGACAAACGACCCATGGTGTCCGACCTCCGTGAATCCGGTTCCATCGAGCAGGATGCCGACATGGTCATCCTGCTCCACCGAGAAGACGTCTACGACAAAGAATCGCCACGTGCTGGCGAGGCCGACATCCTCATCGCCAAGCACCGTAACGGCCCCACCAAAGACATCGTCGTGGCGTTCCAAGGCCACTACTCGCGTTTCGCCAACATGGCTGGCGATGCCGGCGGTGGGGGCGGGTTCTAGATTCAGCCGCGGGGCCCGGCCTGCGGGAATGGGGGAGGGCCCACGATTTCGATGCCGCCATTCACACGTCCTGATTCCCTGATGCGGTCAAAATCCACCGCCTGAGCCTCGCCGTTGGTGCCGAGAGGTTCGCTTGCGCCGTCGTAAAAGGCCTGCGTGCTGCCTGGCGTGTGGAGGCATAAAACGCGGGTTCCGTCCTGAAGAACTTTGAAGGCGTGGGGGACGCCGCGCGGTGCGATGGTCACTCCGCCCGCGGCGACGCGATGCTCCTCACCGTCCATGTTCATCAGGATCTCTCCGGCCAATATGTACATGGTCTCGTCGGAATCGGGATGGGTATGCATGGGTGTGACTTTGTTGAGGGACATCTCGTCTTCAAACAGGAGGAACGCGCCTGCCGTCTCGTCTCCCGTCGCCTTCCATGTGTGCACCCCGCCGCCGAAGAACCAGCGCCTCGCGCCTTCGCCTGGCTGCCGGATGATTGCTGATGCCGCTTTCGTCGTCTCCATGATGCTCGCCTCGATGCGTGGTAGGAAGACTTATGAGACGTATGTCTCATAACAAGACTCATGTACCATGAGTGGTATGTCAAGAGCCTACGTTGACGTTGGTCGGACCGGTCAAAAGCGCCGTACGCTGGATACCCTCCTTGGGGCAGCACGTTCCCTGATCGCGTCCGGCGTCTCTCCCACAGTGGATGAAGCCGCCCAAGCGGCAGGGATCCCGCGGAGTACTGCCTACAGGTATTTCTCCGGGCAGAGGGAGCTACTGGCCGCCGCCCATCCTGAGACCGCGCGAACATCCCTCCTTCCGGAATCGCCGCCAGAGGGCGTGGCGGAGCGGCTGGACGCCGTAGTGGTCGAGTTCCTCAAGATCATTATTGAGACGGAAGCACAGCAACGAACCATGCTTCGGCTTTCCCTTGAAGAGACAATCGGTGAAGGCCGTAGCCTTCCGCTCCGGCAGGGCAGGGCCATAGCTTGGATCACCGAAGCGCTTGCCCCAATGCAAAAGACAATGACAGATCAGGACCTTCATCAGCTGGTACTGGCCATCCGAAGTGCCATAGGCATCGAGTCCCTGGTCTGGCTGACCGATGTTGGGGGCCTTAGCCGTGAGGACGCAGTGGCCTCGATGCGGTGGACAGCGAGGGCCTTGTTGTCCCATGCGGTCGCTAGCGGACTCCCAGGCGGCTCATAAACCGATCCCGCCGGGCCGTGCTATGAGCAGGGCACGGCGACCGGTTAGCGCCGGGGAAGCACCATCAGGTACCCGGTGGGGAGCGCGCTGCTCCAGCGTCGCGGCTCCCGGACCACGAATTGTGTCGCCAGCTGATCCGGGGTCAGCAGGCTGTTGGGGGCAGGTGATGGCCCCCATTGCCCACTCCCATAGGGGTACAGCGGATCCAGGACGCGTACTCCGGTAACCGGGATTTCCGGGAATTGGGCAGGATCGCCGAGTGACTCGAATCCGCTCATTACCCAGGCGTGGCGGCCACTCCACATGACCAGCCCAACGGGGCGGCCCGTACTGGCCATGGCGCGCGCCGCAGCCTGCAGGGCATCCTCGTAGTCGGCGATGCTGACAACTTCGTAGGGACCCATCCCAACGGCGGTCAGCACCGCTGCCCAACCGAAGGGGTTGGCGCCGTTGAATGAATCGGAGGACCTCATTCGCGCCATTTCCCACAGTTCGCTCTGCTGGGCGCGGCCGGCCCAGGTACCGCCGCCCGTGTCATCGATGAGGTTGTGCGTCATCTGTATGCTCGCCGCGACGCACCAGTCGAACGTGTACTGCGGTACGAAGTCGCCCTCTTGGTAGAGGTTAAGGGAGTACGGCTGAGGCGTTCCCACCGGTGCCGGGACTGGTACCGGCACCGAAGTTGGGCTGGGGGCAGCCTGCGGGGGTGCTTGAGTGGCGAGGGCGACTTCCCCGGCCACTGGATGCGCGGACTCGACTGGTTGCGGCTGGTTGGAGGCGGCCTCGTCCACGCCGGTCGCGGACGAACAGCCTGAAAGGAGGACGGCCAGGGCGAAGGACCAAGCCAGCAGACGGGCACGGGCACCGGTCATGGTCCAGTTTATCGCGAGGCAGGAGCGCCCCGAAGGCCTAGCAGCCCTCGAAGTCGCTGAGCACCTTGACCTTCGCGGCCGAGCCGGATTCGGGGTCGAACGCGTAGCCGATCCATTCCTTGGCTAGCCGGCGGGCCAGCTCCACGCCCACAACGCGCTGGCCCATGGTGAGGACCTGGCAGTCGTTGGACAGAATGGATCGCTCCACGGAGAAGGAATCGTGTGCAGCTGTAGCCCGGATGCCCGGAACCTTGTTTGCCGCGATGGCCACGCCGATCCCAGTCCCGCAGAACAGGATGGCCCGATCGGCTTTGCCCTCGCGGATCATTTCACCGGCTGCAATTCCCACATACGGGTAGGGCTTGGTGAAGTCCTCGTCCGCGCGGTTCACGCCGATGTCAATCACTTCGGTGATCCGCGAGTCCGCTGAGAGGTCGGCCAGGATCTGGTCTTTGTAATCAACGCCTGCTTCGTCGGCGCCCACAATGATACGCATGTGATCCTCCTAGTTGCTCGTTGCGAAGTTGCTTGCCGTGACAGGAACTGCGGCGAAATGCGGCCCGACGGCGGCAAACACCATGGCGAGCGACGTCGCCCCGGGATCCGGCGTACCGATGCTCTTCTCGGCCAGCGGCCTCGCTCGGCCCTTGAGGGGACGAAGTTCCGCGGTGGCTGCAGCGGCCTTGGCAGCGTCGGCCGCGGCAGCGGACCAAGCATCCTCGGGCGCAGTGCCAGCAGAGATAAGGGCCTCAAGCGAGGAAGCGAACGGCAGCAGCGCGTCCACCATTGTCTTGTCACCGATCTCGGCCTTGCCAAGGCTGGTGATGCGGTCCGCGAAGGCGCGAATAGACTCGGCGAGGACCACCGGCGTCGGGGTTTCTGCGTCTCCCAGCCGCTCGCCAAAGGCGCGCAGTCCGGCGCCCCACAGGACGCCCGACGTACCGCCGGCCTTATCGGCCCAGGCGTCACCGGCGGCGATCAACACGGAGCCGGCTCCGGCGCCGCGTTCGGACGCAACAGATGCCGCGGCGAGGGCTGCCGCGGATCCGCGGACCATGCCGCGGCCGTGGTCGCCGTCGCCGGCGATTGCGTCCATGTCGCCCAGTTTTGCTTCGGAGTCCCGCAACAGGTCGGCAGTAGCGTCCAGGGCGGAGAGGCATTGCGCAGCATATTCGCGCGATTCGCTTGTGGCGGAGTAGTCAACAGCGGCAGCGGCAGAAGCGTCGACCCCAGAGTCTTTGGCCGAAGCAACCTCGAAGCCAACAGCCCCACGACGGTACGCCGGCGTCAGCGCGGGAGCGGTCCAGTACTGCTCAAGCTCGTCATCCAGCCATGTGAGCGTCAGCGAAACGCCGGCCATGTCCAGGCTGGTCACCAGCTCGCCAACCTCCGGCATGACAAGCGTGTAGCCGGCCTCGCGGAGGAGGGGAGCCACCGTGCGCCACAGGACAAAGAGTTCTTCGTGCTTGGTGGAACCCAAACCGTTGAGGATCACGGCCAGCCGCGTTGAACCGGACTCCGGCGTCTCAGCCAGCACGCGTCGGACGAGTTCCTGGCCAAGCTCGACGGCGGACGGCAGCTCGGTATCGAACAGTCCAGGCTCGCCGTGGATACCCAGGCCCAGGCCCATCTGCCCCTCGGGAAGACGGAACAACGGCTGATCGGCCCCCGGGAAGGTACAACCACTGAATGCCGTGCCGATGGTCTTGGTAAGGCTGTTGGCCTTGCGTCCCACACGGACCACCGAGGCGAGGTCGAGCCCGGCCTCGGCCGCTGCACCCATGACTTTGAAGACCACGAAGTCCCCGGCAATCCCGCGACGCTTCTCGGCCTCGTGCGGGGCTGCGCTGGCGATGTCGTCCGTGACCAGCACGTTTTCTGCCGGGATACCCTCGGCGTTCAAGCGTTCGGTGGCCATGCCGAAGTTCATGACGTCGCCGGCGTAGTTGCCGTACGTGAGGACGACGCCGGCGCCGGAGTCGGCAGCCTTGGCCACGGAGTAGGCCTGCTGGGTGGAGGGCGAAGTGAAGATGTTGCCCACCACGGCACCGTCAGCGAAGCCCGGTCCGATGATGCCTGCGAAGGCCGGGTAGTGTCCGGAGCCGCCGCCGGTGATGACGGCGACCTTCGGAGTTGCCGGGCGGCTGCGGCGGACTGCGCCGCCTTCTACCTGGCGGACAAGGTCCGAGTGGGCGTCACAGAAACCGGCGAGGGCTTCGTCAGCGAAGTCGGCGGGATCGTTGAAGATTCTGGTCATAGTGGGTCCTGGGTTTCCTTCGAGCAGCTCGAATTAGTGGATGTGGCTGCCGCCGTTGATGTCGATGGTGGTGCCGGTCAGGTATGCGGAGTCCTCGGAGGAGAGGAACGTGATGACGGCGGCAACTTCCTCGGTGGTGGCGTTGCGGCCCAAGGGGATGCCTGCGTTGATGGCGGCTTCCTGTTCTTCGGTGCTGCCGACGCGGATGTTGGTGTCCACGGCGCCGGGGGTGATGGCATTGACGGTCACGCCGGTATCGCCGATTTCCCGGGCGAGTGCCTTGGTGAAGCCGAGGATGGCGGCCTTTGCTGCGGAGTAGGGGACCTTGCCGAACACGCCGCCGCCGCGCTGTGCGGAGACCGAGGACATGTTGACGATGCGGCCCCAGCCGTTGGCGATCATGTCCGGAAGGAAGGCCTTGGTGACCAGGTAAGTGCCGGTCGCGTTGACGTCCATGACCTTGTGCCACAGCTCAAGGGTGGTTTCCAGGAAAGGAACGGGGGACGTAATGCCGGCGATGTTGGCCAGGGCGCCGACGGGCGGGAGGTTTCCGGCGGCAACTTCCGCGGCCACGGCGGCCTGGGCTGCGGTGACGGAAGCTTCGTTGGCAACGTCGATTTCGTAGCCGAATGCAGGGACGTTGAACTCGTTGGCAATTTCGGCAGCAACCTTGGCGGACTTCTCGCCGTCGAGGTCCAGAATGGCAATGCCCCAGCCCTGGTTGGCATAGCGGCGGGCGGTGGTCAGGCCGATGCCGCGATCGGAGGTAGCTCCGGTGAGGACGGCGGTGCGCTGGATGTTGGTCATGGTGCTCCTTGAATGGTGGTTGTTGGAAAAGTTCAGATGAGGTCTGTGATGTAACTGGCCGCCTTGGCTGCGCCTGCCGGGCGTTCATCGTGGGTGACGTCCCGGGTTTCGAGCTCCAGGGAGAAGTGACCGGTGTAGCCAACTTCCCGCAGGGCTGCGAGTCCGGCAGCGAAGTCGGCCTTGCCATTGCCGATGCTGAGGTTGATGTTCCCCGGCTCGTTTTCTGTGGCCGAAACGGCGTCGCGTAGGTGGACGTGTTTGATGCTGGCGGAGAAGCGATCAACGAAGTCCACGGGGTCGCCTCCAGAGGCCACAATGTGGCTGAAGTCCATGACGATTCCGACGTCCGAACCGGCCAGGCGGTCTGCGAGCAGTTGCGCGCGTTCCGTGTTCCAGCACAGCCGGTAGTAGTGCAGGGATTCGGTCCACAGCTCGACGCCGACCTCTTTGGCGCGAGCAGACGCCTGGATCAATTGAGCTGCCACAGCGTCGATGTCCTCTTCCAAGCTCTTCACGGGGTCATGGTCGATCGCGCCGCACGGCAGGACCAGAGCGTTCGCACCCGTCTTGGCCGCCAAGGCGAGCAGCATCTCAAGGTGCCGATCGCGCGCTTCCTGCGCACCGGCGTCGAGCGTTGCGTTCAGGTCCCCAACATCGCCGTTTACCGAGCGGACGCGCAGGCCCGAGTAATTTACGACGGCGGCAACCGCCCCCACTGCCTCGGCGTCCAGTACGTAGGGCACATGGTCGCAAACGCCGGGCAACGCGCCAAGGTCGATTTCTTCGAAGCCGAGGCCACCCATTGTTTTCAGGGCCGTCTCCAAATCGTGGTGGCGGAAGCTGATGGAAGAACAGCCCAGTCGGTGATGGAACATCGTCGTTGATCCTCAAGTTGGGGCCCTCGCCAGAGAAGGCCTTAGTGATGGAGACCACGTTAGCCGGGTTGACTGTTGACAGTCAACCTTTGAAGTTGACTGTTGACATTGCTGGTGTCCTCGGTCACAGTTGACGTATTATGTTGACTGTCGACAGTGGGGTTGCCGAAGAAGCGCCTCACTCTTCGAAAGGGAAATACACAAATGAGCAATGAAGCTCTGACCATGCGTGGTCCGGTTCATGGAACCAAGGAAGCAAAGCGCGTCGCCGTCGGTTCGGGCGTTGGCGCAGTCATCGAAACCTACGATTTCATCGGTTTCGGCACAGCCGCTGCACTGTACTTCGGTACAGCGTTCTTCCCGGGCGCCGACCCGGTGACTGGCACCCTGGCCTCCTTCGCGACCCTCGGCGTCGGCTTCGCTGCCCGTCCGTTGGGCGGAATCATAGGTGGCCACCTCGGCGACAAGCTCGGCCGCAAGCCGGTCCTGGTGGCTTCGCTCATCCTGATGGGCCTGGCAACCTTCGCTATCGGCCTGCTGCCCACGTACCAGCAGGTGGGCCTCCTGGCTCCCGCGCTCCTGGTGATCGTACGAGTCATCCAAGGCCTGGCCTTCGGTGCCGAGTGGGGCGGCGCCATTCTCATGAGTTACGAGCACGCGCCATGGCGGAAGAAGGGCCAGTTCACGGGAATCGTGCAGGCCGGCTTCCCGGTTGGTCTGTTGCTTGCAAACCTCGTCTTCCTCAGCAGCGTCGGACTCGGCAGTGAATGGGCCTGGCGCGTACCGTTCCTCGCGAGCATCGTGCTGGTTGCCGTGGGCCTCATCATCCGCTCCAAGGTTCCCGAGTCGCCGGTCTTCGAGGACGTCAAATCCAAGGGCGACATCGTGAAGTCTCCCATTGTGGATGTCATCAAGACCGACTGGCGCAACATCGTCCGTGGCATCGGCCTCCGTATTGCTGAAACCGCCGGTTACGCAGTGTCCGTGACCTACATGATTTCCTACCTGCACACCAACAAGCTGGCGGACAAGACTGAAACCCTGGTGGCGCTCTGCGTTGCAGCCGGCATCGGTATCTTCGCCACATACTTCTGGGGAAAGCTCACAGACAAAGTTGGTCGCCGTCCCGTCTACATCTGGTCCACCGCCTTCGCCGTCGTCTTCGGCATCCCGATGTTCATGCTGGTCAACACTGGCTTGTTCCTGCTGATCATCGCGACCATCGTCGTCGCCTATGCCGTGTGCCAGAACTCCCTCGCCGGCGCCCAGGGCGCCTGGTTCCCGGAGTTGTTCCAAGCCAAGACCCGTTCATCCGGAGCTTCGCTGTCCTACCAGATCTCTGCCATGGTCTCCGGCTTCACCCCCTTCATCACCACCCTGCTGTTCGTCAGCATGGGCTGGATCGGACCGGCGCTGCTGTTCAGCTTCTACGCAGCCATCGGCCTGTGGGCAGCGCTGATCACCCGGGAAACCTGGGGCAAGCGTGAGCGTACGCTCGCCGAAGAAGCCGCCAGCAAAACTCCCCAGACGGTAAACGCCTAAGCAGCCATCGACGTCGGGCGCGTACTCCCCATCGGCACGCGCCCGACTCCGGAAGGAAACCAGTGACTCTCTCATCAGTTGAAACGGCTCCGGCCGCTCCCGCGGCCGAGCGGGTAGAGCGCATCAGTGCCGCCGCCTACCGCATCCGCCACCACGCCCTGACCATGGGCGAGGTCCAAGGCCAGGGTTACGTTGGCCAAGCCCTCGGCGCCGCTGACATGCTGGCTGCCGTCTACGCCGACCAGCTGACGTACCGTGCCGAAGACCCGCACTGGGAGGGACGCGACCGCTTCCTTCTCTCTACGGGCCACTACGCGATCGGCCATTACGCGGCGTTGGCCGAAGCCGGAATCGTGCCTGTAGCTGAGCTCGAAACGTACGGCTCCGACGATTCCCGCCTCCCGATGTCCGGCATGTCCACCTACACCCCGGGCATGGAGATCTCCGGCGGTTCGCTGGGCCACGGCCTGACGATCGCCGTCGGAATGGCTTTGGGCCTGCGTCTCCAAAGCTCCGCGTCCCGCGTGATTAACTTCCTCTCCGATGGTGAGCTGGATGAGGGATCCACGTGGGAGGCCGCCATGGGTGCGCACCACCACCAGCTCGGGAACCTCACTGCAATGGTGGACATCAACGCCCTCCAGGCCGACGGCGCCACGGATACCGTGCTGCGCACCGAACCGGTCACCGAGAAGTGGGAAGCGTTCGGTTGGTACACCCAGCGCGTGGACGGGAACGACGTCGGTGCGCTGCTGGCAGCGTTCGACAACATTGGTTCTCAGTCAGCGGCTACCGGGCGGCCATCCGTGATCCTCTGCGACACCAAAGTTGGACGCGGCGTGCCGCTCTTGGAAACCCGCGAAAAGGCGCACTTCATGCGCATCGAAGAACACGAATGGCAGATCTGCCGCGATCAGCTGACCGCAGGATACGAAGGGACGGCTTCAGCATGAGCACAGTTACGACGGCGGCGGGTTCGGCAGGTTCGGCGGCCAAGCCGAAGCTGAAAACCTCCGCCATGATCGCGTCCTTTGCGGACCCCGGCCAAAAGACGACTTCGGCGCCGTTTGGGCACGCGCTGGTCAAGGCTGCCGAGGCCGATTCGCGGATTGTTGGACTCACGGCGGACCTTGGCAAGTACACGGACATGCACATTTTCGCCAAGGCCTTCCCGGACCGGTACTTCCAGATGGGTATGGCCGAGCAGCTCCTCTTCGGAGCCGCAGCGGGCATGGCCGAGACGGGACTCATTCCGTTCGCGTCCACCTATTCGGTGTTCGCCGCTCGCCGTGCGTACGACTTCCTGTGCCTGGATATCGCCGAGCCGAACCTCAACGTCAACATTGTTGGCGGGCTTCCCGGCCTGACCACCGGCTACGGACCGAGCCACCAGGCCACCGAGGACATGGCGATCTTCCGCGGCATGCCCAACCTGACCATCGTGGATCCCTGCGACTCCGTGGACATCGAGCAGGCTGTTCCGCAGCTCGCGGCCTCGGATGGACCAACGTACCTGAGACTCCTGCGCGGCAACGTACCCACTGTCCTGGACGCGTACGACTACAAGTTCGAGCTCGGCAAGGCCAAGGTCCTGCGAGGCGGCAACGACGTCGTGTTCGTATCCTCAGGTCTGATGACCATGCGTGCCTTGCAGGCTGCAGATGCACTTGCCAAGCACAACGTGGATGTCGCCGTAGTGCACACGCCAACCATCAAGCCGTTCGACTCCGCAACCGTGCTGGCCGAAATCAACACTGACCGCTTGGCCGTCACGCTGGAAAACCACACGGTTGTTGGCGGTCTGTTCGAAACTGTAGCGTCCGCCGTCGTAACCGCCGGCCTGGGCAAGCGCGTGGTTCCCATCGCGCTTCCGGACCAGTTCCTCGACGCCGGCGCGTTGCCAACGCTGCACGAGCGATACGGCCTGTCAGTGGACCGGATCGTAGCCAAGGTGCTGGCTGAACTGGGCTGAATTATTGTTCCGACAGTGGTGCGGGACTGGCAGTTGCTGCCGGTCCCGCACCACTGCCCGTAGTATCAACAGTTAACACCAGACTGTTAGCAGTCGCCCATAGAATTTGAGGACACACCATGGCCGCCACCGCATCCCTGCTGGGACTGGAGAAGAAGAGCCTGCGCGAACAGGCACTCGCCGCTCTGCGTAGTGCGATCACCAGCGGTGAGCTGGAGCCTGGGCGGCACCTCGTGGAAACCGAACTGTCTGAAATGCTGCAGATCAGCCGAGGCACACTCCGGGAAGCCCTGCGCCAACTGGAGCAAGAAGGCCTGGTCTCCGCCGGTGCCCGGGGTCGGCTCTCCGTGCGGCACCTCGACGTCAAGGAGATCCGGGACATCTTCGCTGTCCGTGGAGTCCTTGAATCCCTGGCCGCCCGGACCCTTAGCGAGATGCCGGATAAGGAGACCGCGCTCGCGCAGTTGCGTGCCGCCGTCGACAATATGGACAAGGCCGCGAAGTCATCCTTGGAGGAACGGATCGAATCCGACCTCGAATTCCACCGCACCCTCTGCCGCCTCTCCGGGAATGAGACGCTGCTGCACTCGTGGGAATCCCTGGAGGGTTCCATCCGGATGTCCATCATGTTCGCCGGGCTGGAGCGCGCCACCCGGAACATGAGCGTGGGCCGGCATCACGACATTGTTGCTGCGATCGAAACCGGAAATGCCGCCAAGGCCCGCGAGACCATCATCTCGCACATGAATGGTGCGGCGGAGAACTTGGTGGGGTAGTACTGCCAGCCGTTCTTGTCAGGGCTGTCGCCTAGTGTGCGAGGCATGACTGAATCACGCGAGTTGGACCTTCCTGCCAGCTACACGGAGCTCTTGGACCGAGCTAGTTGCCCGCCGCCTTCAGCAGATGATCAGGCAGCCGGTTTCCCGGCGCCCGGCCGCGGATTTCCAGGAGCTCGCGCGCGTGAGCGTGCAGCTTCTTATCCTCGTCGGACACGGGAACCCACTCGGGAATGGGTACCGCCGTTCCCGTTTCATCCCGGGCCACCATGACGGTGAGGCAGTACGTGGTCAGGTTCATCTCGCGGGTTTTGGGATCACCGGAGCGGACGTGGACGGCAATGTGCATGCCCTTTGCACCGGTGTAAACGAGGCGCGCCTCTACTTCCACGACGTGTCCGATTAGCAGTGGCCGGTAGAAGCGAACGCCGCCCGAGAACACTGCCACGGTGTCCTTGCCGCAGTAGCGCGACGCACACACGTATGCCGCCTCGTCGATCCATTTCATGACGATGCCGCCGTGGACCTTTCCGCCCCAGTTCACGTCAGTGGGGGACGCCATGAACCGCAGGACGACGCGCTCGGCCGTACCGGCGTCGGTATATTCCTGGGCGTTCATCGCATTGACGATCTGTTCACGGACTTCAATGCGCGCAAGTGCGTGATCACGTTGTTCGATCTCCTCCGGAGTGGAGGGCTCGAACTGTGGCACAGGAATCGGCTTTCCGTCAGGCCCGACGGCCACGAAAATCACCATGCACTGGCTGTGCATCGTCTCCGGTCCCCCCTTGGGATCGCGGGAGCTGACCACCGTGTGGATGTGCATGGAGGAGCGGCCGGTGTAAACGATGGTGGACGTTACCTCCACCATGTCGCCGCTGTTCACCGGATCCGTGAAGTGGATATTGCCCACGTACGCCGTGACGCAATACGACTTCGCCCAGCCCACAGCCGCCGCATAAGCAGCCTTGTCCACCCACTCGAGGACTGTGCCGGCATCGACCGAACCACTGTGTCCGACGTCGGTAGGGGCCGCCAGGAAGCGGAGGGTCACAGAATTGGTGGCAGTCTCGCTCATGCTCGAAGTTTACTGTCGACGGGTTTCTGTTACGTGTCTTAAGAAGTGAAGCGCTGTCCGGGTGGCCGGACCGTCTGCCCCGCCGATTCGATGGTTCGCTGCGCACAGTGCCGGGCGAACCATCGAATGCGCAGCAAACCACCGAAATGGACAGACCGGCGGCGACGCATGCGGGTATCGACTTGATACATAAATGAGAATCAATATCATTTAACCCATGCCTCATCATTCCACCCATATTTCCCCCGCCCCAACCACCCCGAGACGTCGGTTCCCCGCAAAGCCGCTTGCCGCCGTCGGGCTTTCCGCCCTTCTGTTGACCGCTTGCGGAACTCCTGGTGGTCCAGCCGGTGCCGCCGAGCCGTCCGCTTCAAGCAGCGAAAAGTCCAGTCCGAAGGAGGCTGGCGCGCCGACTCCGCGGCTCGTGTACACGCACGACGCCGGCATTGGAGTTCTGGATGTAACAACCCTCAAGGCCGTTGGCGGCGCGGAATTGTCCGGGTTCAATCGACTGAATCCGGCTGGCGACGGGCGCCTCGTGCTGGTGTCCACGGGAGACTCGTTCCGCCTGTTCGACGCAGGTGCCTGGACTGAGCCGCACGGCGACCACAGCCATCACTACGTCGCCGAACCCAAGCTGACCGAGCTGGCGTTTGAAGCGGACAAGGCTGGGCATGTGGTTCGTCACGCAGGCAGGACCGTCCTGTTCTCTGACGGATCGGGCAAGGTTGAGAGCTTCAAGTCATCCTCGTTGGACGCCTCGATCGAGGATGGTGCCCTGCCCGCAACCGACGTCTATACGACGCCGGAAGCGCACCACGGTGTCGCCGTCGAACTCGAAGACGGCAAGCTGTTGGTGACCCTCGGCAACGAGGAAAGTCGTTCCGGAATTGCAGTGCTCTCAGCTGGTAAGGGGCAGGAGCGCAAGGAAATCCTCCGCAACGAGGACTGCCCCGGCGTCCATGGCGAGGCCGTTGCTGCTGGTGAAGCTGTGGTGGTCGGATGCGAGAACGGAATGCTGATCTACAAGGATGGCGTGATTACGAAGGTCGCCAGTCCGGATGCTTACGGACGTATGGGCAACCAGGCGGGTTCCGAGAAGTCGCCGGTGATCCTGGGGGATTACAAGGTGGACGAGGCGGTCGAACTCGAACGGCCAACCCGCATCTCGTTGGTTAACACCGAGACCGCAACCCTTCAGCTTGTGGATATTGGAACCAGCTACTCGTTCCGCTCGCTGGGCCGCGGCCCGGAGGGCGAAGCGCTGGTGCTCGGAACCGATGGTTCCTTGCGTGTTATCGACCCGGTTTCCGGTTCAGTGACCTCGACGATCCCGGTAGTCGCCGCCTGGGAAGAGTCCACCACCTGGCAGGACCCGCGCCCCACGCTGTTTGTCCAAGGCTCGACGGCGTTCGTCACCGAACCTGCGACGCGCACTATTCACGCCGTGGACTTGAAAACCGGCAAAGTGAAGAAGTCCGCGCAGCTTGAGCACGTCCCGAACGAGCTGACCGGCGTCGAAGGCTAGACGCTCGCTCACATCGTGACCTTTAAACGCCGACGCTCTCTCACATCGTGACCTTTAAACGCCGACGCTCGCTCACTTTCTTCGCGAGAGTGAGCGAGCGATCCGCTATTCGGGCTCGGATGTGAGAGAACGTCGGGGGTTGGGGCGTGCCTACGCGAGGACGCGGAGCTTGCTGCCGGAGCGGCCGGAGAGGGCGTTGTCGGCGGAGATCTTGCCTGCTCCAGCCAGGGCGAGGGCCAAGGCGGCGCCGGCGAAGAGGAGGACCAGCTCGTATCCTCCGTTGGCGACGAAGACGCCAGCCGGAGCGTGAACCAGGAACAGTGCACCCAGCATATCGACGGCGAGGAGGGCTGCGAACACCCGGGTCAGGAGCCCGAGGATCAAAGCGATGCCGCCCACAAGCTCAAGGGTTGCAACAACCGGGGCTACCGCGGAAGCGCCCGGCACGCCCATCTGCGCGAAGGACGCCTGGGTGCCGGCGATGGTGAATTCGTTGAACTTCTGCCAACCGTGCGCGGCGAAGAGAAAACCTGCAATAACGCGCAGGACGGTCAGGGCTGTGGTGCTCAAGCTGGACTTGTTCATGTCTTCAACCTTCCCGGAGATAAGTTGAAGAGTCAACTAATTAAGAAGTTCCGTGACTCATCCCACGTGGTTTTCGTTGCAGCCATGGCTGGAGGAGGCGAGTCGTGATCGGCAAGAAGATGTACGTCATCAGCGGCGTCAGGATGACGATGTTGAGCAGCACTTGGAACACCAGTGGCCAGCCCAGCGTCAAAGGGTGCAGCAGGAAATTGGCCAACAGACTAAGAGGGAAGAACGGTAGGAAGATGCTGATTGCCTGCTTCCAACGCGGTGGCACAACAGTTTCGGGAACAACCACGGAGGCATCGCCAGGCTGTGAAAACCAGCCCTCGATGCCAGTACGCCGTTCAACTCGCGTGGTCTCCATCATTTCCCGCGCGCTGTCGATCCACCAACGCCGCTCCTCAGATTGCTCCCATCCATGCAAAGTTTCAGCATCCGCGAAGCGGTACAGCATGTGCCATTCGTTCGAGTCGGCCCCGCTCCGGACCCATCCCGATCCGAGATATCCGGGCCACTCGCGCGCCAATTCCTGGCCGGCGTGTGCCCAGGCATTTGCTTGCCGGATGTACCCCGGAAGGATGGTGCGGGCTACGGAAACGGTAACGGGATGCTTGTGTGACACGGCCCCAAATTTACCCGCCCCCACGCGGACTAGGCTTGTTTAGTGCCTCAAACCACAACCATCACCCCTCGTTCCAATGCCCGCGAGATCCTGCGCCTGGCAGTACCCGCGTTCGGCGCGCTCATAGCGGAGCCACTGTTCCTGCTCGCTGACTCCGCCATCGTGGGTCACCTTGGCGTGGATCAGCTCGCCGGCGTTGGGCTGGCATCCACGCTTATGCACACCGCTGTGGGACTCATGGTCTTCCTGGCATATTCGACCACGCCGGCCGTCGCCCGGGCGATCGGCGACGGCAAGCTCGGCAAGGCTTTGGCAGCAGGGCGCGACGGCGTTTGGCTGGCTCTGATCCTCGGTGCGCTTCTCGCCGTCGTCGGTTTTATCGCTGCCGAACCCCTGGTGGGCCTGATGGGCGCGACTGGCGAGGTTCGCGGGTTCGCGGTGGATTACCTGCGCTGGTCAATGCCCGGGCTGGCCGCGATGTTGCTCATCTTCGCAGGGACGGGCGTGCTCCGCGGCCTTCAGGACACGCGGACACCCTTGGTGGTTGCCACGGCCGGATTTGCGCTGAACATCGCGTTGAACTGGTTCCTCGTCTACGGATTGGATCTGTCCGTTACTGGTTCGGCCATCGGTACGAGCATTGCCCAATGGGCCATGGCCGCCGTGTATCTGGTGATGGTTGGCCGGAACGCCCGGCAGCACGGAGTTTCCCTCCAGCCCGACTGGCATGGCATTCGGGCCATGACCAAGGTTGGGTCGTGGCTGATGCTGCGTACCCTTAGCCTCCGCCTCGCCATCCTCGCCACAGTCCTGGTAGTCACCGCCCAAGGCGCCGTGAACCTCGCAGCCCACCAGTTGGCCATGACCATTTTCTCGTTCCTCGCCTTCGCTTTGGATGCCCTGGCCATCGCGGCGCAGGCCTTGATCGGCAAGGAACTGGGCGCCAGAAATGCTGGCCGCGTCCGGGAACTGACCCGAACCATGATTCGCTGGGGCCTCGGGTTCGGAGTGATCACCGGCGTTCTGCTTGCCGTTGCCGCTCCATGGGCCGGCTACCTCTTCACGTCCGACGCCGGTGTCCGCGAGGCCTTGACCGTCGCCCTGTGGGTCCTCGCAGTCGGACAGCCTTTGGCTGGCTACGTCTTCGTCCTGGACGGCGTCCTCATTGGCGCCGGTGACGCGCGCTATCTGGCGATTGCCGGCGTCGTAAATCTGGCGGTCTACTTGCCACTGTTGGCGGCCGTCCACCTGACCAGGCCCGACGGCGCGGCGGGACTGGTATGGCTGTGGGTCGTTTTTGCGCTGGGCTACATGCTGGCCCGCGGTGTCACTTTGGGGCTGCGGGCGCGCACGGATAAATGGGTGGTGCTTGGTTCGCACTAAACTGGATGGGTGACTCTCCCCACGACTCCTTCCCAGACACCCCCCGCCATGGCCGAGCTCTGGAAACCAGTGCTGCTCCGGGCAGCCGTTGCGCTGGTGTTTGGCCTGGTCACGATCTTCTGGGGATCGCCTTCGGTGCAGGTGCTGGCTTGGGCTGTTGGCTTGTATCTGCTGGCAACAGCGGGTTCGTTGTGGGTCTCGCGCGTTTTGCCTGCGGCAGTTCCGGTGGTTGTCGCGATCGCCGGTGTGGGGGCATTGGTCACTCAGTCCGATGCCGGCGTCGCGCTTTCTGCGGCCGCAGCATTGCTGGTACTTGGCGTTCTTGAGGTGGTGCACGGCCTCCGGACGCGTGACTCATTGACCCGCGATTGGCTCATTTCCGGTGTAATCGCAGTGGGTACTGCTGCGGCGTTGCCGCTCTTCATTTCGCTCGGGGCGCACGCACTTCTGGGTGTTGCCGGTGGCGGAGCGATCCTTTCCGGAGTGCTGTGGATTCTCTCCGGGCTGACGCTCCGGCACGATGCTCACACGGGCAACCAGGCCATTGCGCCGGGCGCTTCCCCGGAGGCCGTAAACTAGTAGCTGGACGTTCTACTCGTTGTAGAACTATTGCAGACCGGCGGGGAGCCGAACAGGCCCGCCATCATTGGAGGAATGACCGTGGCAGACCAGACACCAGGAGAGCCGCGCAAGATGCGGACCTCGGTCAAGGGACCCCTCATGTTCTCCGCGTTCTTCGCAGTGCTGGCATTTGTTGCCGTGCTCATCTTCGCCTCGGGCGGCAGCGCACGCGCTCCACGGTTCGACCTCGCCTTCACCGGCGCTGGTATCGCGTTC
This sequence comes from Arthrobacter sp. StoSoilB5, assembly GCF_019977235.1. Taxonomy (NCBI): domain Bacteria; kingdom Bacillati; phylum Actinomycetota; class Actinomycetes; order Micrococcales; family Micrococcaceae; genus Arthrobacter; species Arthrobacter sp. StoSoilB5. Next base: position 5,205,363 of record NZ_AP024646.1, on the reverse strand, counting down.
ATCGTGAGCCTTGTGGTGGCTGCGATGCTCTCCATGAGCCACAAGGAAAACGCCGAGCACCTAGGCAAGGGCTCCGGTGTAAACCTCAGTTCAAAGCGTCCCGGGCATGGTGGTTCCGCCGCTCCCGGTTCCGCTCCTGACGAGACAGAAACGCCCGACGGCGGCCACTAACCTTCCGGCGCTTCCTCACCACGGCGGGGGAGCGCTTTTTTGTGGAGCGGGGCAGCAGCGGCGCGGAGCAGCAGCGCCACCTTACATTTCCGGGGGGAGAGATTTACTCGCCCTCGGCCGCCTTCCGCGCCCGATACGCTGCGACGTGTGCGCGGTTGGCGCAGTTGCCTGTGTCGCAATAGAGCTTGGACCGGTTCCGGCTGAGGTCAAGGACCACGGCGTCGCAATCGTCTGCGGCACAAACGCGCATGCGATCCATTTCCTGGCTGCGGATGACGTCAATGATTGCCATGGCAGCTTCTGTGCCCATGCGGTCGGCCAGGGGTGCTTCGGGTGTAGTGGCGTGGAGATGCCAGTCCCAGTGGTCGTGCCTGACGAGTTGGGGGAGTGCCTTGGCGTCGATAAGGAGTTTGTTCACGGTCTTTGCGGCGGTGTCCTCATCGGCGGACCAGAGTGATGCCAGTTCGCTGCGCAGCCGCTTGATGCTCCGCAATTCAGCTTCGTCATGGGTTCTCGAGCCGGAGAATTCTTCGGCCTCCAGAAAGGCGTCGAGGTCCTGAACTGAAGCCAGGGAATCCTCGCCGTTGGCTGCCGTGTTGATGAGATTGACGACGCTGCGAAGTGCAATCTCGGTGTCAGGCGCAAAATGCACTTTGACTCCTTACATGTTTCGGGAGTACTGTCATGACCATAAGCCCACTTTACTCCTGACAGGAGGCTGCTGTGTCAGCTACAAAGGCGAAGGCTGATGCAAAAGGTTTCCTGGCCTCAGGACTCGGCATCGCTTTGTTTTCCTCCGCGGTTTTCGGTACCTCCGGCTCATTCGCCAAGTCCATGCTGGAAACAGGCTGGTCACCCGGCGCTGCTGTTGCCGTGCGACTCACCGGTGCTGCGCTGATCCTGGCGATTCCCGGCGTCGTGGTTCTTCGAGGCCGCTGGCACCAGCTCAAGGACAACTGGCTGACTATCCTGCTGTTTGGGCTCATCGGAGTCGCAGGTTGTCAGCTGTTCTACTTCAACGCTGTAGCCCGATTGTCCGTGGGTGTCGCGCTGCTGCTCGAATACCTTGCTCCGGTCATGATCGTGCTGTGGCTTTGGATCGCCAGCCGACGCCGCCCCCGGGCCCTCACAGCTGCCGGCGCACTGCTTTCGTTGGGCGGACTAGTCCTTGTCCTGGACCTGACCGGCGCTGTGAAGGTGGACTTCATCGGGGTTCTGTGGGGCATGGCTGCCGCCGTTTGCCTGGTGATCTACTTCTTCATCACAGCCAAGGAGAACGACACTCTTCCTCCTCTCGTCCTTGCCTCGGGCGGACTCCTGGTGGGCGCGCTGGTCATGTGGCTGGTGGGTGCCGTGGGATTGATCCCCATGACTTTCAGCACCGCTGATACGGCCCTGGGCCCCTGGACCATTCCTTGGTGGGTGTCAGCCGTGGGGCTCGTTATTCTCGCGACCGTCCTCGCCTACGTCTCCGGCATCATGGCGGCGCGCAGCCTGGGGTCCAAAGTGGCGTCTTTTGTGTCCCTGACAGAGGTGCTGTTCGCCGTGGTCTGGGCGTGGCTGCTGTTGGGAGAATTGCCGAGCACCATCCAGTTGCTGGGTGGGCTTCTGATTGTGGGCGGTGTGGTCCTGGTCCGCGTGGACGAATTGCGCGGTGACCGGAAGGCCGCCCGGACCGCTGAGGAGGCTGCCCGGGCCCGCGTCCTGGATCACGCGAACGACGTCGAGCCCGTCCCGTCGGGGCGCGTCGCCAAGGTCCCGCGGGACTAACGGTCAGCTACACGTTTCGGTCTTAAGAAGCGAAAACCCCGGACGCCGTTGCGTCCGGGGTTTTCCCAACTGTCTTAGTTGGAAGCCTGCTGCTGCTGCTCAGCGTTCTTCTGAGCGCGGTCGCCGGCTTCGCGAAGGGCGTCGGCAACCTTCTTCAGGTTGGAAGCGTGCTGGCTGTCCCACTCGCCGCGGAACTTGTCAGCGTCCGGGCCCTTCCAGTCGGTGCCGTCAAGGGCGCCCTTCAGCTGTGAACGCTGCTGCTCGATGTTCTCGGCACCAGCCTTCAGCTTGTTACCGAGCTGACGAAGCTGATCAACATCTGCACCCCAAATAGCCATGAGATTCTCCTTCATTTGTTCGGACCCGAGCTCTTCGGCATCCCCAGCGGCCTCCGGCTCATCCGGAAGATCCAATAGCTAAAACCTATCGCGGGATTCCAAAAGGCGTCGATGGGCACCCCTCCCCATGCAGCGCTGCCCATAGTTAGCATGGGGATATGTGCCGGAATATCAGGACTCTCCATAACTTTGAACCACACGCTACGTCGGCAGAAGTGGAGGCTGCCGCGCTGCAATACGTGCGCAAGATCAGCGGTTCCACCAAACCGTCCAAGGCCAACGAGGAAGCTTTCGCTGAGGCCGTGCACGAGATCGCCCACATCACTCAGCATTTGCTGGATTCGCTGGTGAGCCATGCCCCGGCGAAGAACCGTGATGAGGAAGCCGCGAAGGCAAAGGCCCGGGCTGCTGTCCGGTTCGGAACGGCCTAGCACGGCCCAAGTCCGCAAAGTACGTAGCAGCACATGACGTTATGAGAGCCTGGAACGTCATGTGCTGCTACGTGGCTGGCGTTACTTCCCGAACGAGCGGAGCCGCAGGGAGTTCGCCACAACGAGCACGGAACTCGCCGCCATCGCTGCGCCCGCGATCATTGGATTGAGTAGTCCGAGAGCTGCCACTGGGATGCCGATCGCGTTGTAGAAGAAGGCCCAGAACAGGTTGGTCTTGATGGTGGAGAGCGTCTTGCGGGAGAGCTCAATAGCCTGAACGAGCTGGCCCAGGTCGCTGCCCATCACAGTGAGGTCAGACGCTTCGATAGCAACGTCCGTGCCGGATCCCATCGCGATTCCCAGATCAGACTGGGCCAGGGCAGCGGCGTCATTCACTCCATCGCCGGCCATTGCCACCGTTGCGCCGGAAGCCTGGAGCTTCCGGACAGCGTCGACTTTGCCTTCCGGCAGGACCCCAGCGAACACGTCGTCATGGGAAATCCCGACGGCGGCAGCTACTTGGGCGGCCACGGCGGCGTTATCACCCGTCAAGAGCATCGGACGGATACCGAGATCCTTCAGTCGCTGGATCGCAGCGGCGGAGCCGGGCTTGATGGTATCGCTCAGGCTGATGATTCCCGCAGCTTGACCGTCCACAGCCACCCAAATTGCAGTTGCACCGCTGTTCTCCTGGGCTGCGAGTTCGTCCCGCTGGCTGGAATCGAGGGCAATGCCGTTCTTCTCAAGCCAGCCCGAGCGCCCAACGACAACCGTCTTTGTGGTGCCATTCAACGCCACGGTTCCGCGGACTCCCCCGCCAGGAGCGGAACTGAAGCCATCCACACCAGGGAGAGCACCGGCGTCGGGCATTGCTTCCTTGGCTGCTTCGGCAATCGCATGGGCGATGGGGTGTTCCGAAGCTGACTCGACCGCACCGGCAAGAGTCAGGACTGCTGCCCGAGAGTGTCCGTTGAGGGCGACCGTATGGTCCACGGCCAGCTTCCCGCTGGTCACGGTGCCGGTCTTGTCCAGCAGGATGGTGTCCACGTGGCGGGTGTCCTCAAGCACCTGCGGGCCCTTGATGAGAATGCCCAACTGAGCGCCTCGGCCCGTTCCGGTCAGCAGTCCGACGGGGGTTGCGAGCCCCAAGGCGCAGGGGCAAGCGATCACCAGGACGGCAACTGCAGCGGTGAACGCCGCGTTGAGGTCGCCCGAGAAGAATAGCCACAGAATGAAGGTCACCAATGCAAGCACCAGCACGATCGGCACGAACACTGCGCTTATCCTGTCCGCCAGCCGTGCGATCGGCGCCTTTCCAGTCTGCGCCTGACTGACTAAACGCCCCATCTGCGCGAGGGTGGTGTCAGAACCCACCCTCGTGGCACGGACCAGAAGGCGGCCCGACGTGTTGAGGGTCGCGCCAGTGACAGGGCTCCCCGGACCGACCTCGACCGGTACCGATTCGCCCGTAACAAGTGAGGCGTCGACGGCGGAGGCACCGTCAATCACCACACCATCCGTCGCGATCTTCTCACCAGGGCGGACCACGATGACGTCATCTACCAGGAGTTCTTCAGCAGGTATTTTCTGCTCCCGGCCGTCCACCAAAATCGTGGCATCCTTGGCGCCAAGATTCAGCAGGGCCTTCAAAGCGTCGCCAGCCTTGGCCTTCGCATTCGCTTCCAAGTACCGGCCCAAAAGCAGGAACGTGGTGACAACAGCGGCGACCTCGAAATACAGCCCACCACCGGACATGCTTTCCATGCCGGGATGCTCTGTCATCCGTGGATCCGCGAACAACTGCCACGCGGAGTAAAGGTAGGCCGCGATCACCCCGATGGAAACGAGGGTGTCCATGGTGGATGCGAGATGCCGGGCGTTGATAGCGGCAGCCCTGTGGAACGGCCACGCAGCCCAACTGACCACAGGCAGTGCCAGTGCACCCACAATCCAGCCCCAGTTGGTGAACTGCAGGGCAGGAACCATCGAAATCGCGAAGACGGGCACGGTCAATACCGCCGCCGTGATCAGCCGTGGGCGGAGTGCTGAGGCGGCGGGGCCGTGATCCATGTGGCTGTGTTCGCCATGCTCTGCGTGCTCGGCTGGCGCGGAACCGCCGGCGCCATGCTCTGCATGCTCGCTCGTGCCTCGCTTAGACGCATGCTGCCGCATGCCTCCGGCGGTTCCGCTGTGGTCATGCCCGGTTTCGGTATGCACAGCCAGCGTTGCCTGATCCGGCGCCATCCCGCCGTAATGGCTGGACGTATTCTGGTGGCCCTCGTGGGCCGAGTGGTTGGTGTGGTCCCCGGTGTCACTCTGCCGGGGGCGGGCGTGGGGGGCCGGAGCTTGGCGGACTGTGGCTTTGTAGCCTGTGGCGTTGACCGTGTCTACGATTTGCTGGTCAGTCACCGTAGCCGGAACCGTCACGTGGGCTGATTCCAAGGGGAGATTGACGCTGGCTTCAACACCTTCAAGCTTGCCGAGCTTCCGTTCAACTCGGTTGACGCATGAGGCGCAGGTCATGCCCTCAATGTCCAGTTCGATGACCCGGGTTTCGGGTTGATTGAAGGTCTCCTGGTTACTCAAGAGGACTCCTAGGCTTCGTTGGCTACCACCAAGTAGCCGGCTTCTGCGACTGCCTCACCTATTTCTGACGGCGAGAGCTCGCTGGTGGATGTGATGGTTACGGTGGAAAGCCCGCCAGGGTTGAGGTCCACGGAGACGTCTTCCACGCCGTTAAGAGCTTCGAGTTCCTCGCTCACGCTTGAAACACAGTGGCCGCAGGTCATGCCGGAAACGTTGACGTTTGTCTGGATGGTCTGGCTCATGATGCGCTCCTTGGTGGTGAGTTGAATGGTGTGATGTGTGCTGGCGGAGTTACCGCAGCAGGCGCCCGATGGCATCGGTGGCCTCCTTCACTTTGGCGTCGATCTGTTCGGCGCGGGCTTCTGGATTGGGCTCGGAAGCGGCGCCAACCACGCAGTGGCCGATGTGCTCTTCAACGAGTCCCAGGCTGACGGCGTGCAGGGCCTTGGTGGCAGCGGCGACCTGGGTGAGGATGTCGATGCAGTACTTGTCCTCTTCCACCATCCGCGCGATACCGCGGACCTGCCCCTCGATGCGTTTCAGGCGGCGCAGGTATGCATCCTTGTTGCTGGTGTACCCGTGTGGCGCGGCGTGCTCGAGGTCGACTTCGATGGTGGGGAAGTCACCGCCCGGTTGACTAATATGCAGGTCTGCATTGCTCATGCTTCGAATGTATACCCCATGGGGGTATCAAATCAAGTACCCCCCAGGGGTATATCCTTGGTTGTCGTCAGGAAAAAGGAAACCCCGCCAGGCGTGGCGTAGTGTTTGCCTTGGCGGAAGGAGAATGTCCGCTGAACCGCTTTATCAACGAAGGACCCCCGTGAAACCCTCACAGGCCGCTATAAAACTCGATCCCGCCGCCTATTTTCGCGCCAACCTGCAGTGCGAAATCGACGTCATGGAAGTGGCTGAGTCGGAGCCGGGACACTTGGTTGTGGTGGACACGCGCCGGCAGTCCTCATGGGACCACGGACATATTCCCGATGCGGTACATATTCCGACCGCTGACATTCCGGCCTTGGCTACTGGTCTGATCCCGGCAGGCTCGCAAGTCGTGGTCTACTCCTGGGGTCCCGGTTTCAACGGCAGCACCTTCGCGGCGCTCGCTTTCGCCGAACTGGGATACTCGGTGAAGGAAATGATTGGTGGCATCGAGTACTGGATCAGGAATGGCCTCCCAGTGGAGACGGCTTCCGGCATCAACACAGAGAAGCCCGATCCGCTGGTGACAGCGCACGCATGATGTCTCTGGAAACCGGGGTGGGGGCATGGCCGTTTTCGTGCTGATTCACGGTGGCGGTTCCACGGCGTGGGACTGGCATCTGGTTAGTCCCCTGCTTGAGGCATCGGGGCATGGCGTGGTGGCCGTGGACCTGCCCATCGAAGACGACGCTGCCGGGCTTGAGGATTACACGCAGGCAGTGACTGCAGCTGTCGGCGACGCTCAGGACACCATCGTCGTTGCCCACTCCTTGGGCGGCTTCACGGCACCATTGGTCTGCGAGGCCCTCCAGTCCGACGGACTGGTGTACCTCTCGGCAATGATTCCGATGCCGGGCGAGACGTTCGGCGACTGGTGGACCAATACAGGGCATGATCGCGAGACCATCCCGGAAGAAGCATTCTTCAACCTGGTCCCTGAGGATTTGGCACAGCAGGCCATCGACAAAGAGCGGGACCAGCAAGGTGCGTGGATGTCCGCGCCTTGGCCCGGCCAGCACCCAGGCGTGCCCACCTGGCGATTTTGTGCCGCGACGATCAGTTCTTTCCTCCGTCATTCATGAGGCGCCAAGTACGCGATCGGCTTGGAACCGAACCGTTGGAGATCCCGGGCGGTCACTACGCCAGCTTGAGCCATCCGGAAGCTGTAGCGGCCGCTCTCAACGACTTCGCCCATGAGATCAGTGAAAGCCGCTAAATATGGTTCCTCAGTCCTTCTTCAATTCCTGAGCAAGCATGACGAGGATTCCGCTGGGTCCGCGCAGATACGTGAGCTTATAGACGTCGCCGTAGGTGGCCACTCCACGTAGCGGAGTGCACCCGTGCTTCGCCGCTATCTCAAGGGCTTGATCGATATCGTCAACGGAGAAGGCCACCCGGTGCATTCCGATGTCGTTCGGACGGGTGGGGTGCGTCTCGATCGCATCAGGGTGGATGTACTCGAAGAGTTCGAGTTGACCCTGACCATCGGGGGTCTGCAGCACCGCAATCTTCGCGTGGTTGCCATCAAGCCCGACGGCGGTATCAGCCCACTCGCCGCTGACGGTGTCACGGCCAACCACCGTCAGACCGAGGTCGGTAAAAAAGGCGATGGTTTCTTCGATGTCCCGTACCGCAATGCCGACATTCTCAAGTTTGATGGCCATGCGTCGAAGCTACCAAGGTGGAGCGATTGGCTCCAGTGGCGAGGCGGCAGGAAACCAGAACCCGACGTCGGCACTCACCCGGGCGCCGTGGGCCCAGTTTCCTTAGATTCCGGGACGGACAGTCTTGGCCAGCAACTCCTCAAGCCTTTGAAGGTCGTCCTCTGAGAGTGATCGAAGCGGCGATTTCGCCTCAAAGCGATCGATCATTGTCTTTCGGGTCTTCAAGCCTGATTCGGTGAGGCGGAGAATCTTGGCCCTTCTGTCTGAAGGGTGCTGCTCCCTCGTGACAAGACCAGCTTTCTCAAGTTTGTCCACCACATAAGTGATGTTGGACGGATCACATTGCAAGGAATTGGCGATTTCACGCTGTGTGTGCGGAGTTGCGAGCTGCCTCAGGACCGCCGCTTGGGTGGTAGTCAAGTCGAGTTCGGCCACGGCGGAACGCACTTGGTCCGACAGTCCCTGGGAGAGCTCGGTGAGAAGCTCCCGTACGCGCCTTGTTCGATCATTGGCTGTTGACTGAGGGTCCTCGGGCATGTCCATAGTCTAGTCGAGTACGTACAAGCTTAAATTAATGAATGCTCCAATTGTTGCAGTTAACCTCTAGCTTGAAGTATCTTGGGCGCGGGGAAGCCTTTACAGCATTGGGGAAAAATCATGGACACATCTGTACGTAACGTCATCGACGACGTTCTCGGCCCGGCCGATGAGAGGTACTTCGGAAGCGGTTTCCGAAGGGTCGCTCACTGTATTGAGGACCTAAAACTAGAGATGGCCAGCCAGACTTCTCTAGGCGTTACGGGGGTTGCGGCGCTGTCATATCCGCGCGATTGGTCGCGAAAGGACCACCATCGCGGGTTGCGACCGCATCTCTCAACCGTGGATGCATTCGTCATAGCCGTTGAACTCGCAGAGGTGCTCCTTATTCGGGTGTTCTCCCTAGGGTCAAGGGAACGCACATCCGCGTGGATCCGCTCCGTCGAATTCCGTTCTGGAGCAGTGCCTCAGGAGAAACTGGAGGCCATAGACGTCAAGGCAGCGTTGGTGGCGACCAAGCCGAGTAGCCGATGTTTGAGTGCTCCATTTGAATCGCTCTTGGAGTGTTCCGTTGGGAGCATCAAGGTCCAGCTGCGGCTTGAGCACGAAATATGTTCCTTCAACCCGAAGATGGGTCCGATGCCCTCCCTGTCATCGGTGCTGGGCGAAGCAGAGGGGCGCTTCTATGGCGAAGGATTCAGGCACCGCTTCCACAAGATTGGGAACGTTCGGTTTACCGCCGACAACCAGCGCGTGGACGCGAGCGTTGCCATAAGTTCTGCCTCCGAGTCTGCGTTTCGAAATGACATCGGAGGCGATTATCGGCCGTCCGTCTCCATCCTGGACTGTGTCATCGCGCAGTCCCAAATGACGCAGGCACTGCTCTACCAGGTGGACGGGATCTCTCGTCATGAATCCAACACGCTTTGGATGAGGCGCGTCGTTATTGCGGCCGACACGCCCTATCGTCCGCTCAGTCACGCATTTGACGCTTCCTCCACCGTGGAGAAGTCCAGGCTCCTTAACGTAAACGGCCGCTTTTACCGGTCGACGGATTTCAGCGGAACATTCCTCGGTCTCGTCAACCGCTACTCACTGGCACACGAGCTTCCTGATCGTGTCCTGACCCAAATGGGTGATCCCGAATTGCAGACAACACACGAAGGAACCCTATGAGAATCGCCATCTCTGGCACCTACTCGTCCGGCAAGACCACCACGTCCATGGCCTTGGCGCATATGACAGGAATCCCTAGGACTCATGCAAAGACAATGCGAGAGATTCTCCCCGACGTATTGCCAGGAAAACGGCTTGAAGACTGCACGGCCCCTGAACTATTCCAGTTGGGCATGATCCGCTATGGCGAACGTGCCGTGCACGAGAGCCATCTTCCAGGGGGATTCATTTCCGACGGGTCCTCACTGCACGAATGGGTGTATGGCAAAATTCGTACCCACGTCGGAATCCACCCCGACAACCACGCGGCATCCATGGTTGAAACCTCAGCGGAAATGAAGTACTTCAGCGAGGTCATCGAGGCCATCGGCGCAGTCACGAAGCGGCATGCAAAGACGACCTACGACGTCTTCGTTCACCTGCCGATCGAATTCGACCTTGTCACTGACGGGCACCGGCCCGTCTCAGAGCGATTTCGACAGCTCTCAGACGATCTCCTCCTCTCCAGCCTCGAAGAACTTGCCATCCCTCACCACGTCATTGGCGGAACGCTAGCCGAGCGGCTAACTGGAATCGCAAAAGCTTTGAACCTTCCCCAATTGATGGACGTAGAGCGCGCGATCGCCCTCGCGTATGACGAGGCTGCTGGCATGAACACCACCGATGAGCTAAACCGCTGACCGAGAGAATCCCAAACATGACACGCATTCAACACTCAAGACCTCGACCTACGCTGATGGCTCCATTCGCCTACGGTTCCTTGTCGTTGCCCAACAGATTTGTCATGGCGCCGATGACGCGGAACTTCGCCCAGAACGGTGTTCCATCCCCTGGAACGGCGGAGTATTACGGACGCCGTGCTGCTGGCGGCGTCGGGCTGATCATTACTGAGGGAACCGTCGTTGGTCATCCTGCTTCGTCTCCGTCGCCTACCGTGCCCCGGTTTCATGGCGGGGACGCCCTCAGAGCGTGGCAGATGGTTGTCGAGGCCGTCCATGATGCCGGGGGAAAGATTGTCCCCCAACTTTGGCACGTGGGCCTTGACCGAAAGCCAAATGATTCCCCCCAACGGGATGTGGGGAATGTGGGCCCCTCCGACATTTTCGGCGAGATAAAGCACCCAGGCGCCACAATGACACGAAGGGACATCGACTCTGTTGTAGACGCTTTCGCTGCAGCGGCTGCCCATGCTCAGGCATGCGGATTTGATGGAGTCGAAATTCATGGGGGGCATGGTTACCTTGTTGACCAGTTCCTATGGTCTGCAACGAATAATCGGCTGGACTGTTACGGCGGCACGACCAGAAACAGATCTCGTTTCGCTGAAGAGATTGTCCAGGAGATTCGCCATCGAGTTGGACTTGATTTCCCCATAATCTTTCGGTTGTCCCAATGGAAGACCATTGATTTTGAGGCCCGCGCTTTTCCTGACCCACTGGCCTTGGAGTCTGCTCTCGCGCCGCTCGTCGATGCCGGCGTCGACATCTTCCATGCGTCCACCAGGCGCTTCTGGCTACCCGAGTTTGAAGGCTCGGACCTCAATCTCGCGGGTTGGGTAAAGAAGACCACGGGGCAGCCGACAATCACGGTGGGATCAGTCGGACTCGAGGACAGCGAGTTTGTAAGCGCGCTCCTGCATGGACAGGGTGCCGGGACTGCAGGATTCGAGCAGCTCGAGCAAATGCTTGCCCGTGGCGACTTCGACCTCGTAGCAATGGGGCGAGCCCTTATCTCCGACCCCGACCTCGTCAATCGCATGCGAGAAGGGCGGGCCGACACTCGCCTTCCCTTCGACGCGTCCGACCTAAACCACCTCAACTAGTCAAGGGATCCTGATGAAAGCTACAACCGCCATCCTCAGTGCGGCCTGCCTCGGGTACAGCATGGTTATCCTCGATACCACTGTGCTCAACGTCGCGCTGCCATCCATTGCGGCGGAGACCGGGGCTATCCCAGCCCAGCAGCAATGGATCGTGGATTCTTACGTCCTTGTCATGACCGCCCTCTTACTTGCAGGTGGCGGGCTCATCGACCGCTTCGGTGCCGCCAAGGTCTTCCGCGCTGGCGTCGTGCTCTTCACGGTTGCGTCCGTCCTCTGCGCCATGACGAACGTAGCTTCCGTGCTCATCGCAGCCCGGGTGTTGCAAGGCGTAGGCGGTGCCATGCTTATCCCAGCCACCCTGACCGTTGTGATGATGTCTTTTCCCGAAGTCTTGGAGCGCGGCCGGGCTATTGCCATCATTGCTACGGTGGCAGCTAGCCCACAGGCCTTCGGTCCGAGCCTGGGAGGGATACTTGTAGACACGCTCGGGTGGCGGAGCATCTTTTTGCTGAACGTCCCGATCGGTATCGCCACATTGTTGTTTGCCCGGCGCCTTCCTGTTGGTCAAGGAAACAAACGGCCTTTGGACATCACGGGAGTCGTCCTCATCGTGATCGCCTTGGGAGGGCTTACTTACGGCATCATTGAGTACGCCAATTCACAAGCGGGCGTTAAAGTCATTGGATCCCTCGCAGTGGCCGTTTTGGCAGGTGTCGCCTTCATTATGGTTGAAAAGCGAACGAGCACGCCCCTACTTCCAGGTCCTATCCTGAATGCCCGCGGCCTGCACCTGTATGTGCTGGCCGGACTCTTCATGTTCGTGCTGTTCTATGCAGCTCTTTTCGCAGCAAACCTCTATTTCCAGAAGGTTCTAGGCCTCTCTGCCCTGGACAGTGGTTTGCTGCTCTTGCCCGCAGGAGTGCCGGTCTTCGCCCTTCCGATCATGGTGAGCAAGCTGGCAGGGAAGAAGTGGAGTCCTGTAGCCCTCACCACTACCGGTACAGTCATCGCGACTACAGGTGCTGCCATGGGTCTGCTTTCTGGCGTCTCGCAATCACCGTTTGTCGTTTCAGCTTCCCTCCTCGTTCTTGGGATTGGGTTCGGTATCGCCTCTCCGCCACATTTGGCGCTCGCTACTTCCGTCGCCCCTCAAGGAACAGGTGGCGTCACCAGCGCCCTTGCCAACGCCGGGCGCCAGGCGGGTTACCTTTTCGGCGTAGCACTAGTCGGTATGGCAGGCCAGAGCACGTTCGGGTATCAGCAGGCCGTCTGGATAGCGATTGCGGGGGGTGTTCTCGCTTTGGTGGTGCTCGTAGTCGCGGCCACATACTCCCGGAGCCGGTCCGCGGAGGGAATATCGATAGAACCACTGACCACCAAAGCAGGGTAGGCAGGAAACCAGAACCCGACGTCGGCACTCACCCGGGTGCCGACGTCGGGCTCTCTATTCGGTCTCCGCTTCCTTCAGAACCAGAGCCGTCCCTTGGAACGCCCGGAGTTCGAGGAAGAAGCTGCCAAGATCATCCACTTGCCCCACGTTTTCGCCGCTGAAGAGATCGTGGACGCTGGCGCCGGGGACTAGATGCGAGGACTGGATGCTGCCTGCAATGTCCTGGTCGGAGAAGTTCAGGACCGTGACCTCAAGGTCGCCGCTGCCGAGTTGGTTGACCAGGACGAGCAGCCCGCGGTTGGAAACGTCGGGTACGTCCAGCAGGGTGCTCGTTGCGATCCCTGACTGTTCCCTTACTTTCAGGATCTGTTGGAGGCGCCGGGCGTAGGAGCTTGGGTCCTTGAGCTGTTCAGGTAGCGGCCCATAAAGGCTGGTGGCGCGTGGCATTCCGGCCAAGGACGTCTTGGCATCCGGACTTGTGCCCATCAGATCGTGCGCCCCGCGGTTGATCCAGCGGGTGTCGCCCTGCGAGGTGAGCTCCTGGACGGCGGCTCGGTCCAAGGCTGTGACACCGGTGAGGTCCCAGCCGGACAGGGCGAAGACCCCGGGCTGCAGCGCGTTGTACATGGACAAGAGCACATGGGCGTCAAGGACCTGGGCCTCTTGCTCCTTGGTGATGGAGGCGGGATCCTTGACGCCCAGGGCCGCCATGATGAAACTGACCGTGGTGCAGGCAATGCCATTGGTTGTGAAGACGGCGTTGTACGGCCCGTTCTCTCCAGTGAGCCGTTCCCGGAGGGTGTTCTGAACCTTTTCGGCAACCTCAGCGCCTGTCAGTTCCTCGCCGGCAAGCTCAAAGACGTCGTCCCTGTGGCCAGCGGCAAAGTGCAGCAGCTCGTAGGTCAGTTCATCATGGTTCTGCAGGGCATGCACAAGGGAGGCCTGGTCCACGCCGATGTCCATGGCAAGCCGAAGGGTCAGGCGCAGGAACTCGGTGTCACCCGTGACCAGCGCGTAGTGGTAGGCCGGCCTGGTGATGAAGTCGTAGGACAGATCCGGGCCAGACTCGGACTGCGCCTTGATGTCATCAATGGTGAGGTTGAGTTCCTGGAAGGAGAACCCGCCCACTTTGCGGATCATGGAGCCAATGAGCTGGTTGGCTGCCTCGGACAAGGGGTGGCCTTCTGACCAGCCCGGCTGTTCCTCCGCACTTTTCTCCACGCCGAGGAAGCCGTTGGCATCGAGCCGCAGGGCGCCGGTACCCAGGTCCAGGAGGGAATGCAGCGCATCGCCCACTACCAAGCGCATTCCAGCGAAGGTGGGGTCCAGCCAGTTAATGGACGGCTGTCCGGCCTTGAAGTAGTGCAGGTATACCCAGCGACGGGTTTTGCCTGTGGTATCCACGATCGGCCTCGTGGCGCTCCAGTTGGTTTCCTTGACCCCCGGCTCATAGAAGATCACCCGTTGGAGCCTGCCGATGATGTATCCGGCTTTTTGCAGGGCTTGTTCGGCGTCGGGACTGATGTTCACTGAATCTTCGCCCTCGGGAACATCAGGCAGCAGGTGCCAGTCTTCCTCGGGGATATCCACCATGTGATAGATGCCCGGGTAGTCGCGGAAGTTCATCTCGGCAAGACGGAAGTCGGCGCCTTTCCCGGTGTGCCCTGGGACGATGTCATCAATGACTGTCCCGTCATGATCGGCGGCGACTTCGCACATCCGGCGGAATTCTTCCTCCGTGCCGAAGGCCGGATCGATCGCCATGCTGATGCGGTCAAAATGACCATCGACGCTGGGTGTCTGCGACCAGCCGCTGATACCTCCGGCCAGCTTGACGGGGCCGGTGTGGAGTCCACGGATGCCGATCTCCCGGAACGCCTTCCAGAGGCCGGGATCTCCCAAGGCGGACAGGAATGACTGACCCTCGCGGGTGATGAAGGAGAGTGGATAAGCCGTGAACCAAACAGGTGCCCGCTCCACTGCCGCCCTGGGGTTGGGCCGGGCGTAGGCGTTCTGCCACATACTCGCCTGGCCCGAGAGTTGCCGTGCCATGGTGTTGGCGTCGCCGAGCATTGACTGGTTGCGGAGCCAGTCCACATAAGTTGGGTTGCGCCCGTCGAATTCCAAGGAGGGCCGGGCAGCAAAGAATTGCCGGCGTCGGGCGATCGGCCGTAGGGCTTTCGGGCGCGCTGGATAGAACTGTTCGTCAAATGTGATTTCCGCTGGCTCGGATGCTGCGCCGTCCGTGGGTTCCGCACCATTTGTGGGTTCCGCACCATTGGAGGGTTTCACGCCATTGGCCGGCGTATCCTGCCCCCCGGAATCTCCTGCGAGGCTCTGGTTCTCTGACAAGTTCCCGCTGGCTATTGGCTCCTGCACAGTTTTCTCCTTTACGCGGTCGCCGCTTTCGCGCCGACCTTCCGAGGGGTCGTTCAAGAGGTCACGTACTCCGGCTTGCCGGAGCCTTCATGCTAAGCACCGGAGCACACCATTTGTCGACCTATGACTGACAGGTGGCATGCGGAACCACGGTAAAAGGCTCGACGCCGGCCCTCAGGTGAGTGCCGTCGTCGAGCCTTAGCGGTTGCTTCGGTCAGCCCTGCTGCAGTGCTTCCTGCCGGCGCTGCTCCAGCGCATTGCGGACACGGTCCACATCCCGCGGGTAGCAGAAGTAGAGGGCAGTGAGGACCGCCGCGTTGACCAACATGAGGATCACCAAGGTCCAGAGAAACACTGCCTGGATTCCGAGGCTTGAGGCCAAGGCGCCCGCTCCAAGGGAGAAAACGGCCCAGCCGATGGTCTCGAAAACTGTCAGGAAGATGGCGAAGGCCTGGCCACGGAGTTCCGGCAGGACAACGGCTGCGACGATCGGACGGTTGGCGGGCGGATTGGCTCCTTGGGCGAAGCCGATCAGGGCCCAGAAGGCGCTGTAGATGCCGATGTTGTCGTAGTCGAATTGGGTGGCAAAGAATGCGACGGCCGCGAAGAGAACCTGCGCGCCCTGCAGGTAGGCCACCCGGCCCCGGTCAGGGAGGACCCGGTCCAGGAGTGCGACGAGCCAGCCGCCACCTGCCGTTCCAGCAAAGTAGCCGAGCCCAAAGGGAACAAGGACGATGGCCGCGACTGCGTTGGTGAAGCCCCGCTCCACCACGAGGAACTGGATACCGAAGATCGTGATGAGGAGGTGCCCGGAGAGCAGCCTTGAGAGCATCATGATGGAGAAGCTCGGAATCCGGAACAGCGAGGCCACTGAGCGGACGGTGACTTTCGGGGCGAGGCGCTCGCGGCCGCTGAGGTCTGCGAGCTGCTTCTCGGACGCTCCCACTCCGGGATCTTTCAGGAGCAATGCCACCAGCAGGCCGGCCAGGATGCAAATGCCACCGATGGTCCACATGCCGAAGCGCCAGCCGTCGGTAATGCCCGTGAACAAGGCGATGAGAGGGGCAATGAAGGAACTGATGAGGCTCATGAATCCGTAGAAGTAGCCCGCAGCCTTCCCGCGCTGGCTGTCATCGAAGGAGTCCGCGATGATGGCGTTGGCGATCGGGCTTCCACCGATGATAGACGCCGACATCAGCGTGTTGAGGATCAACAGTTGAACGAAGTCCTGGGAAAAACCTGCGGCTATGCCGAAGACACCACCGGCCAGGGTAGTGGCGATCAGCGCTTTCCGTCGGCCGATCTTCCCAGCAAGCCAGGCCCACGCCGGACCGGCCGGAACAGCGATGATTTTGCCGAGTGCGGCCAGCAAGCCGAGGTGGCTGCTTTGCAGTTTCAGGGCCGCCGCAATTGTCGGGAACAGGGTGGCACTGAGGCCGGCTTCCGTATTGTCCACGACCGTAACGCCGGTGAGGACAGCGAGGTTTCGCCAGCGGTGGGGAACTTTGCTGGCTTGGGCTGCTCCTTCTGCTGGAGCTTCCTTGGCGAGGGCAGGGCTGGGTTGGGTGGTCATGGGCTGAAAGTCCTGTCTACATTGTCAGGCCGGGTTGGGGATGTGTCACTGGCTTGGAGTTACGCCGTGGGGACGGCAGCCAGTTCCTCGGCAATGGACCCGAGGGCGCTCGAGGGAACCGGGATGACGGCTGCGAGCTGGTAGAGGCTGAGCTGGGCGGGGATGTTAACCAGTTCAGTGCTGATGAGATCGGGGAGGTGCTTCTCCACGGCTTCGCGGCCGCGGACGTCCTGGAGCAGTTCCAGTAGGGGCAGCGTTAGGGCCGTTCCGCCGTCGGCGAAGCTGTCGATCGGAGGCAGGGGTTCCAAAGCGAGCCGCGCCCTGTCCGCTTGCTGGGCGGCGAGCAGGTGCTGGGTTGTGGGTTCGGAATCGAAAGGAATCCCAAGCCGCTGGAACTGGCTTTCCGGTGCATCGTTTGCGTGCATGAGTTTGGCCAGCGTTCTCAGGAGGCGGAGTTCCAGCTCGTCGTCGATGATTGGACTCGTTTGGTTGGGGTCTTTTTCCAGGTCAAAAAGAAGGGTTCTGTGGCCCCAGGAGTTCATCATGGAGGTGGTCTGGAGTTGCATTGTCCGCAGTCCCTTGGTGAAGCTGAACGCTTCCGCAGGTTCCCATTGCGCGAGTTCGGCGGTGGAGAACCGCGACCGCATGTGGGTGGGCATCAGCGTGTAATCCTCCAGCGGAGCGTTGGAAGGTTCGACGGCGGCACGCATGTAGACGTAGCGGCCGTCAGTGACGTTGACGTGGCCACCGTGAATACCGAACAGGGCCGCCTCACGTACTTCGCTGTCGTCCTGCAGGACGGTGGCGAGGTCCTGGCCCTGCATGTCCTGCGTAGGTTCGACGCCGAAGAAACGCAGCATGGTGGGTGCGATGTCGATGGTCTGCGCGAGGGCTCCACGCCGGGTGTCCTTGCCGCCGGTGCGCGGGTCCCACAGGAACATGGGCAGGTGCACGAGCTCGTTGAACCACGGTTGAACAGACTTGGCCCACCAGCCGTGTTCGCCCAACAGGAAGCCGTGGTCCGTGTTCACCAAGAGGAGGGTGTCTTCCCACATGTTGTATTGGTCCATGGCATCCAGGACCCGTCCGAGCGACTTGTCGCACATCGAGACCAGCGCGGCATATTCGTAACGGGCATGCTCCACTTGGTCCTGTGGCTCGGTGACCTTCTGGTATCCCGGCCAGTCGAATTCGGGGCCGTCGTATTCATGCTCGTACAAAGCCTTGTATTTGCTGTGGGTGAAGAAGGGCTCATGCGGATCGAAAAGCTCGATCTGGAGCATCCACTTGTCCGCTTCATGGTTCGTATCGATGAAGTGCAGGCCGGCGTCCACGGTTTTGGTCTGGGAGTGATCTGCCTCGGTTGGCATGTAGCTGCGGTTGATGAGGTCCTGCCGCTTCATCCCCGCACGCCAGTCCTGGCTCCGGCCCGAAGGATTTACTACACCCTTCCACGGGTCGCCCTCCTGGCCACGGAAGAACTCCCAGGTTGTGTACCGCGGGTGGTACGTGGCGCCGCCGTCCTCCCAATAGTGCGGGTGGTCTGATACCAGATGCGTGTGCACTCCTGCTTTTCCCAGCATCTCCGGCATGGAATCGTCGAACGGTTCCAGCGGTCCCCAACTACGGTGCAGGAAATTGTGGCGGCCAGTGTGCATCTCCCGGCGTGCTGGCATGCAAGGCATCGAACCGGCATAGAAATTGTCGAACGTGGCCGTCTTTGCTGCGAGGCGGGCAAAGTTGGGGGCATCCACGAAGGTATCTGCCGCGTAGGGGGAGAGCATGTGCCTGTTGAGGCTATCGAACATGAGAATGATGGCCTTCATGGTCGCAGCTCCGCCGGTACAGCGGTGAGCGAGCGGGAAGTCAACTGCCCATCCAGGAGTTCCTTGCGCAGGCTGATCAGCCCAGCAACGTGGGCGTCGATGGCGCTCGCGCCCATGAGGTGCAAGCGTTCTCCCACAGATTCGGCCAGCTCGGTGTCGAAGGCGATGGTGGGAGCCCACTGTTCCCTGCGGTCGCGGTTGCGGTACCTGGCGATTTCGTCCTGGCGGGTCTGGATTTCGACGTCGAGAATCCGGAGGAGCTGCTCGGCGCTCATGAAGCCGGCAAAGGCCAATCGCGCACCAAGTTCGGGGTCCTGGAAACGGCTGGCCGGGTGGTACGGGCCTGTCAGCCAATCGAGGAAGACGGTGGCTCCTTCATCAGTGACGCGGTAAGTCTTTGCGTCCTGGGCACCGGGCCGGGGGTCCACGCTGTGGGTCACCCAGCCCTGGTTCTCCATGCTCCCCAGCGAGCGGTAAACCTGGCTCATCTGCGTATTGGAGCGTAGGAACCGGCCGTGGGTGTCGAGGAATTTCTTGATGTCGTAGCCCGTGCTCGGATGCTCCAGCAGGACTCCAAGAAGGATGTGTTCGAGCTTCATTGTTCTCTCCGTTGGCGGGTCTTTGCGTGACGCGGGTCACGCCTTCTGAGAAAACAATGACACAAGTGGAATGCTGAGTCAATGACACAAGTGGAATGCTTTTGGAACTCGACGGCTGCGCCTGGGCGGGTGCCGGCGTCGAACCTTAATGCCCAAGCCTGTGTACACATGGAGGCCGGGAGGCGAAGCTTAAGGAGCACGTGCACCCAGGGGGAATTCCGAAATGTACAAAGCGCCAAGCATGGGAGTGACTGACAGCCGACTCGACCACGCATTCTTCGTCCTGGGTGGAGCAGCTGCGGTGTGGCTGGCATTCCTGCTTGTGGGGGAGAGCTTTCACCTCGGGTGGGGCCAAGTGTGGTTCTCCGTGGTGTTCTGGGCTTTCCTTGCCTACCTGCTGTTGCCTCGCCTCCACCGGATCCTTACCACCATTTACGTTCCTGGCTACTTCATCGGCCGGGCCCGGACCAGTGATGGACTGCTGGGTGATCCGGTGAACGTGGCCCTCATGGGCACCGAGGCGCAGATCCACGCGATCATGCGTGCCGCCGGGTGGACCATCGCGGACGACGTGACCTTCGCCAGCAGCCGACGCATCGTGAGCTCTACTCTTTTGAGGCAGAGCTACACCCAAGCTCCCGTCAGCCCCCTTTACCTCTTTGACCGGCAACAGGACTTCGCCTACCAGCAGGAGGTGGACAGCAACCCCGGCAAACGCCACCATGTGCGCTTTTGGCGATGCCCCGAGGGCTGGATGCTGCCCGGTGGGCACAAGGTAGATTGGCTTGCCGCCGGCACTTACGATCGCAGCGTTGGCTTCTCACTGTTCACCCTCCAGATCACGCACAAGATCGAGCAGAATACCGACGTGGAGCGGGACCACATCGTGCGGACGGTGTCCGAGGCTGAGCCTGCCGTGACCGTCCGTGTCATCAAGGACTTTTCCACTGGGTATCACTCGCGAAATGGCGGCGGGGATTCGATCTCCACAGACGGCGATCTGCCCATCATCGACGCGTGCAGCGTACTCGTCCCCACTGACCAACCCGCCAGTCAGACGGACAGCCGCGATCGCCGGCCCGCGCCCACCATGACGGGTGCATTCCTCGTGGTCATCCGGGCCCTTGCTGCACTTGCTTTGGCCATCACTTTGCTGACCTCGGGCGGCACCGTCACCTTGGAGGACGCCAACCCTGACCCGCAAACCACGACGGCGGCAATCGTCACCGTGGCCGCGATCGTCCTGGTCTTCGGGCTCGGCGAAGTGTTCCTTGCCTGGCGGATATTTCTGGGCAGCAACGGCGCGCGCGTGATTGCGATGGGACTCAGCTCCATCTCGATCGTGGCCCAAGCCATCGACGCCTCCACTGGAACCACCAACCTCACGCTTGAGGCCGGCCTGTCCGGGCTGGCCACCGACATCCTTGTGCTCCTGGCTCTGTCCAGCCAACGAGCCCGGATCTATGCCAAGCGCCAGCGGGTTCCGGCCGTCCCGCCGTCGGTTGTGCGGCGCGTGGCTTCCTGACCTTCTTTGACGCGGTGAGCGCTGACGCCGCGCACATTCACTGGGGACGCAGAAACGGGCTGGCGACGCCTGAATATAGGTGTCGCCAGCCCGCAACTGTGGCGCAAACGAAAATGGGCGTCGCGGCCAGGCAGTGCTACGCAGTAACGGCCAGGGCGTCGATCTCCACCAGCATGACCTCGTGCGGGAGGTCAACAAACACGGTGGTGCGGCTCGGCAGCAAACCGCTGGGCACGTTCTCGCGGATGAACTCACCGTAGACCTCGTTCATGGCGGCGAAATCGTCGCGGGTGGTGAGGTAGACGCGGAACATCAGGACGTCTTCAACGGAGGAGCCGCCGGCTTCGAGGATGGCTTTGACGTTCTCCAGCGTGCGACGGGTCTGGACGCGGACGTCGCCCTCGCCGATGTACTGGTTGGTGGCGGGGTCCATGGGGCCCTGGCCGGAAACCTGGAACATGCCGCCCTTCTTGATGCCCTGGGAGAATACGTGCGCCGGGGCGGGGGCGTTTTCGGTCAGTACTACGGTCTTTTCACTCATGCTGAGTTCCTTTCGTGGCTGATCCAGCCAAGGTCTTTCGAGATGGCCTCGGTACTGGCTTTGAGGTCGGGCAGCAGCTCAAGCAAGCCTTCATAGCTGAGCATCACTACCGGTACCGAACAAGAGGCTGCGGCAACAACGGCACCTGAGGCGTCGCGGATGGGGGCCGCAATGCAGTGCACGAACGCTTCGTGCTCGGCGTTGTCGTGGGCCCAGCCCTGTTCCTTGACCTGCTCGAGTTCGGCCAGCAAGGCCTCCGGCGAGGTCAGGGTATTCTCGGTAACTTTCACGTAGTCCAGCCCCGCCGCGATCTTTTCCTGCCGGCTGCGCGGCATGTCGGCGAGGAGGACTTTCGACACAGCGGCCGAGTGCAGCGAAGCTGTCAGGCCGATGCGCGAGTACATGCGGACGGGGTGGTGCGACTCAAACTTGTCGATATACACCACCTCATTTCCTTCGAACGCAGCGAGGTGCACGGTGTGCCCGGTGCGGCCGTTCAGTTCGGCCAGGTGCGGGTGGGCGACCTTGCGAATGTCCCGTTGTTCGAGGGCGAGGGAGGACAGTTCGAACAGCTTGGAGCCGAGCATGAACCGCTGATCTTCGTCGCGCACCACAAGCCGCTTCTCCTCCATGGCGTGCAGGAGCCGCATCACGGTGGTTTTGTGTACGGATGCTTTGGACGAGAGCTCGTCAAGGGTGGCGGGCTTCGCTGCGAGTTCGGCGAGCAGGTCGATGGCCCGCATGAGGCTCTGGCTCAAGATGTCACGCTCCGGTTCTGGTGTTGAAATGTCCCTCTTCAACATGGATAGCAGCCCAGTCCTCATCCGAAGAATCGAGGATGACCGCGAGCTGCCCGGCGTCGGGCAGCGGGCCGCGATCGCCGTGGACGGTCAGCGTGCACGCAGCAGCAACATGGCCCCGCCGGAGGCTCGCCTTCTGGCCGAGCCCGAACAGCATGCCGCTGAGGTAGCCGGCGGCGAAAGAGTCACCCGCGCCAACAGGCTCGACGACGGCGACGGACAGTGCGGGGACCTCTTCCCGTGTGCCACTTGAGTCAGCCGTGCCACGCGTCAGGGAAATCGCGCTGATCGCCTCGTTCTTGATGACCAGCACCTCTGGGTCCGGCATCAAACGGCGGAGTTCGGCTTCATCGGTGGTGCCGAAGGCGTGCGCGGCTTCGTCTTTTCCAACAAGCACGACGTCGGCCAGGTTCGCCAAGCGCTGCAGGACAGAACGGTCTTGGCCTGCCCAAAGAGCGGCACGCCAGTTCACGTCGAAGCTGATGGTCCTGCCGTTCCGCGGCGCTGTGAGGATGGCTTCCAACAGATCGAGGCACCCGGGGGACAGGGCAGCGGTGATACCACTCAGGTGGATCAGCGCTGCGTTCTCCAGCAGCGAGGAAACAGCGGGATTGGAGAGCGTGCCGCGTCCCATGGCCGAGGCCGCAGAACCTTGCCGATAGTACAAAACTGAACTGCCGCCGTCGGGGTCTGTTTCCTGGGCGGGGACCTTCACGTAGAGGCCGGTTGGTCTGGACTCGTCCACCTCGACCCCGGAGACTCCCACTCCGTGCGCTCGAAGGTCCTCAAGAATGCGCCTGCCGAAGCCATCGTGGCCCACCCGGCTGACCCAGTGGGTGTCCAGGCCCATGGCCGCCAAGCCCATGGCAACGTTCGACTCTGCACCGCCGATCCCGCAGTGGAGCTCGGTGGCTTGGTGCAGGGGAACAGCTTGGGCAGGGGTAAGCATGGCCATCGTCTCGCCAACGCATACAGCTGACAGCATCGTTCTCCCACTTGTTGTGCGCTTCTCAGCGGTCTTGACTCTCAATCCGCCACCATGTTAGACATATCACCAACAGGTTTGCAACCAGCGTTGCAAAATACGCAACGCAGCTAGAACACTACCCAGAACAGCCCCACACCGCAGCTTCAAAAACGCAGCCCCGCGAAGGGAATGAACCCGTGAACACTTCCGAAGCCATTTCGGCACACGCCGTGGCCGGCCTCGCAGACCGTCAGCTCGATTGGCGGCACAAGGCCATTCCGGCAACCGCCAACGGGATCACGCACGCCGAATTCCTCGCCGCCAAGCACACCTTGGCCGACCTCCAGACGCCACTGCTGACACTCGATGCCTCTGCGCTCCAGGCAAACGCCGATCGCCTGGCCGAGTGGTGCGCGGAACACGGTGTGCTGCTGGCCCCGCATGGCAAAACCACCATGGCTCCGCAGCTCTGGACTGAGCAGCTCAACCGAGGCGCCTGGGGCATCACCCTGGCCAACTTCGCGCAGCTCCGGGTGGCACGCGAGTTCGGCGTGCGGAACCTGCAACTCGCCAACAGCCTCACGGATCCGCACGCCATCGAATGGGTGGCCGCCAACGCCACTGCCCAAGCGCCCATCCTTTCCTGGGTGGACTCCGTGGGAACCGTGGAACTGATCAACAACACCTTGTCCGGAGCGGACGCCGTGCTCGATGTCCTGGTGGAGCTCGGCGCTCACGGCGGGCGGACCGGCGCCCGGGGCGTCGACGCTGCCATGGACGTTGCCCGCGCGATCTCCGCCTCACCGAACCTGCGTTTGGTGGGCGTCAGCGGATATGAAGGCTCGCTCGCGCACACTGCGGACGACGCCGGATTGGGCGCTGTGCGGGGCTACCTCGGCCAGATGCGGCTGCTTCACGAGGAACTGCTCGCCGGAGACCTCTACGGCACCGGCTTTGTCATCATCACCGCGGGCGGCAGCGCCTACTTCGACGACGTAGTCACGGTCCTGTCTCCCTGCATCAGCACCGGTGCCGAAACTGGTGGCCCCAGTGTGGACCTCATGATCCGCAGTGGCGCGTACATCATCCACGACGACGGTTTCTACCGCGGAATCTCGCCGTTTTCCCGCGAAGGCAACCAGCCGTTCCGTGCCGCAATGCACGGCTGGGCACGCGTTGTTTCGCAGACAGAACCGGGCTTGGCCATCCTCGACGCCGGCAAGCGGGACCTCCCGTTCGATGAAGGGCTGCCGGAGCCGCAGCTCATCGGCCCTGTGCTGGGCGGAGCCATGGAACCGCTGGTCGGAGCCGAAATCACCTCCGTCAACGACCAGCACAGCTTCATGACCTTCGACGCCAACACCACCTCCGTTCGTCCTGGCGACGTCGTCCGGCTGGGCCTGTCCCATCCGTGCACCGCGTTCGACAAATGGACCATCATCCCGGTCCTGGCCGATACCGAGGCCAACGGTGACCAGACCGTCGTCGACCTCATCCATACCTTCTTCTAGGACGCACACCATGAAGACCCTCATCAGCAACGCCACCCTGGTGGACGGAACCGGAGCGGACCGCCGCCTCGCGGACGTCCTGCTGGACGGCGCGGTGATTGCCGCCGTCGTCGACGCCGGAACCCTCACCGCGGCCGAAACCGTGGCCGACCGCATCATCGATGCCACTGGACTGGTCCTGAGTCCTGGCTTCATCGATATGCACGCCCACTCTGACCTGCAGCTGCTTGTTAATAGGAAGCACTACGCCAAGCTCAGCCAAGGCGTCACCACGGAACTGCTGGGACAGGACGGCCTTTCCTATGCGCCCGTAGATGATGCCACGCTGGCCGGCGTCCGCGAGAAGATCGCCGGCTGGAACGACAACCCGGCAGGCTTCGACTGGAACTGGCGGACCGTGCGCGAGTACCTGGACCGGTTGGATTCCGAGGTCATCGATGAGGATGGCACTACAGGCCGGATCGCAACCAACGCCGCCTACCTTGTACCGCAGGGAACCGTCCGGGCCATGGTGATGGGCTTCGCCGAAGGCGACCCCACGCCGGAGCAACAGCAGCAGATGCAGGACGTCATTCGAACAGCAATGGATGAAGGCGCCGTGGGAATGTCCTCGGGCCTCACCTACACGCCGGGGATGTACGCGCAGACCGAGGAACTGGCCGGACTCTGCCGGACCGTGGGCGAACTGGGCGGTTTCTACGCACCGCACCACCGCTCCTACGGCAAAGGCGCGCTGGGTGCTTACGCTGAGATGATCGGGCTGAGCCGCGATACCGGCTGCGCCCTGCACCTCTCCCACGCCACGATGAATTTCGCGGAGAACAAGGGCCGTGCGGGCGAACTCCTGGACCTGATCGACGAAGCCCTGGATCAAGGCGTGGACATCACCCTGGACACTTACCCCTACCTCCCCGGGGCCACCACGCTCTCGGCGATCCTTCCCAGCTGGGCCTCTTCGGGCGGGACAGAGGCCACGCTCGCGCGGCTGGCAGACCCGGAAACCCGCGCACGGATCCGGGAAGCCGTGGAGATCTACGGATCCGACGGCTGCCATGGCGTAGTGGCCGAGTGGGACACGCTGGAAATCAGCGGCGTCCAGAACGTGGCGCTCGCCGGCTACGTCGGGAAAACCATCAAGGACATCGCCGCTGAGGGCAGCCAAGAGCCTTTCGATGTCTTCGTGCAGATCCTCACGGACGATCGCCTCGGCACCGGCATCCTGCAACATGTGGGTCACGAAGAAAACGTCCAGGCCATCATGAAACACCGCACGCACACCGGCGGCAGTGACGGACTCCTGGTCGGCGCCAAGCCACACCCGCGCGCTTGGGGCACGTTCCCGCGCTACCTCGGCCACTACTCCCGCGACCTTGGACTGCTGAGCCTTGAGGAGACCGTCCAGCACCTGACGGGCCGTCCCGCCGCACGACTCAAACTCCACAATAGGGGCCTGATCCGCGAAGGCTACGCGGCCGACGTCGTGCTGTTCGATCCGGAAACCATCCGGGACGAAGCCACTTTCGAGAATCCCCGCCAAGCCGCCACCGGCATCCACCACGTATTCGTCAACGGGACGGCAGCAATCGACGGCGGCCAGCCCACCGGCGCCCGCGCCGGCCGGGCCCTGCGCCGACACAGTGACGGACTCACCCGAGAAGGAAAAGGAAGCAGTACCACCCCATGACCCCTGAACAATTCCTCCAGCAGCTTGAAGCCGACCGCGCCTTGGCCGTGGTCCGCGCTCCGTCCATCACGGACGCCGCGGATCTCTGCAAGGCACTGTCCGACGGCGGCATCCGCAGCGTCGAACTGACGTTCACCACCCCGGATGCGCTCAAGCATGTCAAGCGGGCCGCCGAGACCGCGGCGGACCATGGTGCCGCCGTCGGAATTGGCACGGTCATGACCGCAGACCAAGCCCGCGCCGCGATCGACGCCGGTGCGCAGTTCCTGGTGACGCCCGGCCTCCGACCCGAAGTTGCCGCAGTGGCCGTGGCCGCTGGAATTCCCTTCAGCCTCGGAGCCATGACGCCCACCGAAGTAGCGCAAGCCCTGGACCTGGGGTCCGGCGTCGTCAAGATTTTCCCTGCCCGGCAGCTCGGCCCGGCATACCTAAAGGACCTGCAGGGCCCCTACCCGGGCATCCGCTTGTTGCCTTCGGGAGGCATCGACGCCTCCAACGCCAAGAGCTACCTCGACGCCGGTGCTGCCGCAGTCTGCTGTGGCACCAGCGTGGTCCCGCCCGCAGCTGTCGCTGCAGGCAACTGGGCAGACATCGCGGCCCGTGCCGCCGCATTTACCGGCACCCTCAAGTAGGACTTACCCAGAAAGAAACGCCCATGAATGAATTCCTCGAATGGCTGCGGCACGACACCGCCGGCCTGCTCCTCCTGGCAGGCGCGGGCATCGCCCTCCTGCTGTTCCTGATCATCAAGGTCAAGCTCGAACCGTTCATCGCCCTCGTGGGAACCGGCGTGATCGTGGCTTTGGTGGGTGGGGTCTCAGTGGAGGCGCTGGTCGGCTCGGCCACCAAGAGCAGTGACGCCCTGATTGAGAAGGGCTTCGCCGGCATCCTTGGCCACATCACAGTGATCATCGGCCTTGGTACGGTGCTCGGTGCCATCCTCGAACGCTCTGGTGGCGCGGAAGTGCTGCTCGGCAGGCTCGTGAAGATCTTCGGCGAAAAGGGCACTCCACTCGCCATGGGTATCACCGGCTTTGTGCTGGGTATCCCGGTGTTCTTCGATATCGGCATCTTCGTCCTGGCGCCGTTGGTTTACGTCGCTGCTGTTCGCGGCGGTAAGTCGCTGGCACTGTATGCACTTCCGTTGCTGGCTGGCCTGTCCGTGACGCACGCCTTCCTGCCTCCGCACCCCGGACCCGTTGCTGCCGCCGGCCTGTTCCATGTTGACCTTGGTTGGATCATCCTCATGGGCCTCATCTGCGGCATCCCGGCCTGGTTCGCTTCCGGTATTTTGTGGGGCACGTGGATCGGCAGGCGTGTCATGGTTACCGTGCCCGAGGACCGCATCGTTCCCGAGGCCGAGGAAGCCCGCGGCCACGAGCCGTCCATCGGACTGGTGCTGTTGGCCATCGGCCTGCCCATGATCCTCATCCTCGGTGGTACCTTCGGCAACATCTGTGCTCCTCCCGGTGTTTTCCGGGACATCCTCCAGTTCTTCGGTAACCCGGCCATTGCGCTGACCGTTGCCGTGCTGCTGGCCATGTGGCTCCTGGGTATCCGACGCGGCATGAGCTCCGCCGAACTCAGCGAAATCACTGGCTCCTCACTGCGTCCCGTGGGCATGATCCTGCTGGTTGTTGGCGCCGGTGCTTTCTTCGGCGCGGTGCTCTCGGCGACGGGTGTTGGCAAGGCTGTGGCGGACTCGCTGGCCCAGGCCGGCCTGCCGATCATCCTTTCCGCGTTCGTCATCAGTGCAGGCATGCGCATTGCGCAGGGCTCGGCAACAGTGGCGATCGTAACGACCGGCGGCATCCTGGCCCCGAGCCTGGCGTCCGGTTACTCCCAGCCGCAGCTCGCGTTGATCGTGGTGGCCATCTCCTCCGGCTCCATCATCGCCAGCCACGTGAACGACGGCGGCTTCTGGATCATCTCCAAGTACTTCAACATGTCCGTCAAGGACACCCTGAAGACCTGGACCGTGCTGGAAACGGTGCTGTCCATTGTGGGATTCGGTATGGCGGCGCTGCTCTACACGTTCGTGAGGTAGCGGGGGCAGCGGGTTAAACAAAGAGCTCCGGAGTGCGTTATTGGGGGATACGCACTCCGGAGCGGTCTTTAAGCAGGTGCTTTCGCCGTCCTGCAGTAATCACTCTACGTTGGGCGGGACGGCATTGCCACCACCTCGAATAAGTACTTTCGCTTTAGTTTTTACGGGCAGCTTCCTGCGGCTTTTTCTGCGGCACGATCAGCACGGGCCGCCGCTGGTGGTGGCTCAGCCATGCCGCAACCGATCCGTTCAAAGCCTCGGAAATACGGTGTCCCAGGCCAGGCTCCGGCGTACCGACAATGATCATCGAGGCATGGATGTCCTCGGCGAGCCGGCCCAAGGCGCGGGCGGGATCTCCAGCCAGCAAACGCAGAGTCCAATCCGTTGAGCCGCCGTCCATGGCCTCGCCGATGACTTTGCCCAGATCGCTTCGGACCGCCGCGAAATCCTCGTCGTCCTTCTCCGGATGCAGGGACATCCGGTGGGTCTCCCGGGCCGGATCCCATTCAACGAGGTAGCTTGCCTCGTCAACATACGCACAAACCAGCGGCACGCCGAGTTGTTCAGCCAGGGTCCGCGCCGTTTGCAGCACCTCCACATGCTGGTCGGGCAGGACGCCGACAACCAAAGGAATCCGTCCGCTGAAATTCTCCGCAGCCATACCTTATTGTTGCGCCGCGAGGTGTCCTTGAACAGGCTGTCTGCCCACCCGGGCTAGTTGGGATCGGCCGGCTTGTTCCACGTCAGCCGCACTTTGAAGTTCGACGCCGTGCTCGCCGACGCGATAAACGCCCCTGCCTCGGCGTGGAGATCTATGCCGAACTCCACGCTGACCTCGTCCGGCCGGTTCTCCAGGCTCAGCAGCTCGTCTATCACGCCCTGGACAGCGGGTCGAACATGTTCCAAGGCTCGCTGGAACGTCTGCTGGGCCCTCGCGAAGACGCCGGAATGATCCCCCGCATGATCGCCACCCCGGGTCACGATGCTCCCGGCGGTGCTCGCGACCTCCACAACTACCGTGCCGCCGTCGTCGGTGGCGAACTCAACCAAGTGGCTCATGATGATGTCCTTTCCGGCGAGGGCGTGCGCAGGCGGCGGGCCGCCACCAGCATCCCCGTCCCCGCGGCGCCCAGCACCAGAAGCTGGACCAGTGCGAAGTACGCCTGCGTCCGATACCAGGACTCCATGAAGGTTCCCTTGTCCTGGATCCAGACGAGGGGCACGGAGACAGTGGCGAGCAACAACAGCCATCCAAGGTTCCTGCCCGGCTGGGACCTAAGCGCCAGGACCCCCGCCCACAGGCCCACCCCGGCTACGGCGAAGCTTCCTGCCACCGCTGTTGCTTCCACTGCGTAATTCAGACCCGACAGGCCGAACACTGCATGGGAAACTACCAGCCCGGCCATGACCGTGCGGCCCAGGACGGTCCGCTCGGGCAATCCCGCCACAGCGAGCATGAGGTATCCGAACGGAGCGATCAGACCGTAGACGATCCGGAGGGAGCCATCTCCGCCGCTCTCGTACCAGTAGTTGTCGTCGATCCAGATGAAGTAGACCGCGAAGCATGCTCCGATCAGGCCCGCCAGGGTCAGCGCCGCCGCGCCCCACGTCAAGGGAACCCAGGCCGGTGGCCCGGCTGGAGACTTAGTGCCGTTTTTGGCGTTCGACGGCGGCCTTTCGGTCCGCGGGTTTGTGGCCTTGGGCGCGGCGTACGACGGCGACGGGCTGCTTGGTGCCGTGGGCTGGCCCGGGCCGGTGGCTTGGATCGCAGACATTCCGGGCTGGCGCGCGGGCTCCGGCGGAGGCTCGAAGGCAGTGTAGGACCCGTGGTGCTCCGTCGGCTGCTCTTCCGATGGTGGTTCTGCAGCGGGTGGTGGTTCCGGCGGGGTCGCCTTGGTTAGCTGGGCCCTGGCTGCCGTGGCGAGTCCGTCGGGGTCGGCGGCGCCGGGGTCCAGGGTGGCCAGCTCATTCGAGACGTCCACCACGGTTTCCCATGAGCCCAACGACGAGTGATAGCGGAGCTCGCCCTGCAGGTCCGCCACGCGTTGCCTGCGCTCGCAGTCCTTTCGACGGGCCGCGGCATCGGGGTAGGCGGGGTCGTCCTGGACGCGGGCGAAGCCATCTGCTGCGGCCAGCCAATCGCCGGCTTCTTCAGCGGCCAAAGCATCACGGTACGCTCCGGACAATTCCAAGCGTTCCTGGGCGTTGTCACGGAGTGCGGTGGCATCACGGTATTCGGGTTCCAGCATCAGGAGGTCGCTGAACAACTCAACAGCTTGCTCGTACCTTCGCGCCCTCAATTCGGCGGAGGCCTGCACATACAGGGCTCGCAATTGGGCGCGCTTCATGGCGTGTTCGGCGTTGGCCTGGGCTGCCCGGGCTGCGCCGGCGTCAACCTCGACCGGTCCCACGTTAACGCCTGGATCCCCTGCGGTGCCGGCGGCGCCCGAGGTGCGTCCCGGCGTCGTACTTTCGAGCGGCACGGAAGCGCGTGGCGTGCCTTTGAGCGTGAACAGTTGCGTGGTGCCGCCGCGAACGTAGAGGGCCGGGGTGACCCACTCCAAGGTGCCATCGGGACTCGCCATCACGGAGATCCGGCCGACGCGGGCGGCCTCGTCCACTGTCCGGCCGTTGGCGATCGCGGCGTAGAAGCCATGAGCGAAGGCGATTGCGGCGGAGTCGCTGATGGCGAACTGCATGGCCGCGACAGCGCCGATACCGCTCCTGACCAGCGCCGAAGCGGTGCCCGAGAAGAGATCCGATTGACCCATCTCCCCGGACGAGCACGAGTTCAGCACAACGAGGCGGGGGCGTGGTGCTGCGACACTCAGCAGGGCCATGAGCCGAACGGCGCGGACCATCGCTGCCCTGCCGTCGGGGCCAACCAGGGCGATCCTTCCCTCGTCGGTGCGGGAATCGTAATCGCCATGGCCCACAAAGTGGACCACGTGCCACGGGCCGGCGAGCAACATTGACTGGATGTCGTCCCAGGTTCCGCTCCTGGACCAGACAAGTTCCACCCGGCCTTCCGCGACGGGACCGGCCAGTGCCCTGCCCAAGTGTTCTTTCTCAGCTTGCACGTCCAGCGTCGGGAGGTCCCGTGGTGAGGCGACAATGCCCAGGATTCTCAAGGGAGGGGCGACGTCCAGGGGATTCTGGTTGTAATCGGGGGCAGGGATGTGCCTCAACAGGGGTTCTGTTTGGCACAAGTACGTTTCGGTTTCGGGGTCGAAGAGGGTTTCCCATGGCATGGTGGCAAGCTCTGGAGCCGCGAGCCTTAGGACTACCCTGAGTTGCTGGCCTGCATGCTGCGCGGCGCCGAGGCTGGCTCTGTACGTGCCGTAGACCTCGCGGGTAAAGAGAGCCTGGAACAATTGCTGGCCAACTTCGCGGACCGCTGCTTCGGCGACGGGCAGGGTTCTTCGGGCTGCGACAGCGGACGCAAGGACCGTGGCTTCGAGTTGGGGGAGCCGGTCCTGGATGTCGTCAACGTCCAAGGTGAACATTCCGGAAGCGTGGCCTCCCGCCGGTGCACGGACCACGTGCACCGTATATTCGCCGCGTGCAGAGCCGGTAGTGATTTCCAGCTCGATGTCACAGTCCATCGCGGATCCTTCTGTGGTTCCTGGCATAGCCGGGCCCTACGTACAGATTGGCCCTGCTCCGGCCCTCGCCACAAGGGTTGTTGGACGCGGACTCTTGTAGCAGCACCAGCCCGGGCCTACGGTTAATCCGAAGGAAGGTGGTCTGCGATGGAAATTTTCATGTGGTGGCTGGACCTGCACTTGGACAGCAAGGAATGGCTGCGTGAAAACCTGCGCGCAGAGGAACTTCCCTTGCAGGTGCTCCAGCATATTGCCGAGGCTGGCGGGCCCCATCCGGAAAAGGTCAGCGGCGTGCTGACGCCGGCCGACTGGGACTTCATCGAGACCCAGTCGGAGTTTGTGGACTAAGGCACGGCCCGAGGCGTCGCAGAAGGCCCGTTTACTTCTGCCCCGGTTATTTTCTGCTGTAGAGGTTCTTCGTGGAGAGCATTCTGGAATTGGCTGACCATTTCCTGGCGGAAGGCATCAAAGTCTCCTGCCAGAGCAAGCTCAGCTAATTTCTCGTGCTCAACAGCGATGTCGTGTAGGTCGCTATAAGTACGGTGATCGACCGCCAGATAGAGACGCAGCTTGTTCTCCCACCCGGTCCACATGTTTCGCAGCGCGGTGTTCCCCGAAAATTCGTAGAAGAGCCTGTGGAAACGAAGGTGGGCGTCAATGCTGGCGGGGATGTCGTTGGTGTCGGTGGCCCGGTACAGTTCCTCGATGGTTTGCTTGAGCCGGAGCCGCTCGGGACCCCGCAGGGTGGGCGCCGAGAGCTCGGCAGCATAGGGCTCGACGAGTACTCGGATCGACGCGATTTCTGCGACGTCGCGAGCACTGACTTCCACGACGAAGGACCCCCGGAAGGGGATCTTGACCACCAGCCCTTCCTCCTCAAGTTTGGTCAGCGCTTCACGCAGCGGGGACCGACTGATACCGAGGTCTGCGGCGATGTGCGTCTCGCGAAGTTGTTCCCCTGGAGGCACTGTTCCGTTCAGGATGGCGGTGCGGAGTACGCGGTAGACACCGTCCGGCGTCGTCATCCGCTGTTCCTGCCACGTGAACTTGCGGTCCATATTCCGCCTCCTTTGTCGATTGTCGATTATACCGGCGCTAGCTCGTCCTGAACCGTTCCGGGCGTACGAATTCCAGGCCGTCGAGCGAGTGTTTGCCGAGCGACTCGTACGCGGCGATGTGGCCGAAGCCCGTGGCGTTTTTGAATCCGCCTCCGGAGAAGCCTGTGGCGCAGTAGATCCTGCTTGACCCGCCGAGCCAGCCCAACAGCGGGTTCCGGTCCTCGGTGTAGAGGTCAGGGAAGGCGTCGGAGCGGACGATGCTGGGAACCAGGCCGGGGAGGAATTCGCTGACGGTTTCCAAAGTGTCGGCAATTTCGGCTGTTGTGAGCTCCCTGGGGAAAGCATCGGGGTCAGTTGTCACCGTGCCCCGGCCGTCCAGGGTGGCTTTGACTGTAACGCCGTCGACTGCGGGTGCCCCATACATGGAGCGGTCGTCGTACATCCGGCTGAAAGTGGGGAACTTTTCCGGTGTGAACTGGGCTGCGTCGCGGGCAACAAACCAGCTCAGGAAAACTCTGCGGGTTTCGGTGTGCGCCTTCAGGTAGTCAGGCATGAGCCGCTGGGACCAACCCCCTGAGGCGACGATGACGTTCTCGAAAGTCCAGGAGGTGTCCCCGGAGGTGACCACAACGCCGTCGCTGGTTTCCCGGATGCTGGTAACAGGAGTGTTACTAAGGACCGTTGCGTCGTTGGCCTGTGCAGCGGCAATTGCTGCAGTTACTGCCCGGTCGGTCCGTAGGACCCCGGCGTTGGGGTCGAACACCGCGGCGTCATCAGCCCGGAGGTTGTGCTGCGGGTAGCGTTCGGCCATTTCCTCTCGGCCCAGGATCTGGTGGGCAGCGCCGTTGATCCGGGCAGTCTCCAGAACGCTGTGCAGGTATGTCCCATCGGTGGTGCCGATGGAGAGACCGCCACAGCGGGTGAGGATGTCCTGTCCTGTTTCCGCTTCCAGCTCCGCCCAAAGATCGCGTGAGCGCTCCAGGATGGGGTAGTGCGCGGGGCTGCCTCGATAGATCATGCGGAACAGCCGGGTGTCCCCGCCTACGGCGCTGCGTCCATGGGCCGGGGTGTGTGCTTCGAAACCGACTACGGCATCGGAAAGCCGGGAGGCCTGCCAGAGTGCCATGCTTCCGATGCTGCCCAGGCCGATGACGGCGAGTTTTCCGTCGAAGCCCTTGCTTCTGTGACTGATGGTTTGCATGAGGGGAGTACGTCTCCTAGTTGAGCTTGGCATCGGTGATGGCACCGGATTCGAGGCCCCAATTCGAGAGGGACTTCTTGTACTCCGGGCTGTTCAGGACGGATTGGACGGCGGCCTGGAGGGCGGGGGTCAGGGAAGAGCCCTTCTTCAGTCCGATAGCCGTCAGGTCGCTGGAGCCGACGTTGATCTGGGGGGTCAGGATGGTAAACGATTTGGGCTGCTGCTTCTCGGCCCAAGCGAGGGAGGTTGTGTCGTAGAGGATGCCGTCGATGCGCTTGGACGCCAGCTGGGTCAGGGCGTCCTGGACGTTGGGCAGCGTCACGGCGTTGATCGCTGGCTGTCCCTTGGAGGTGCAGGTCTGCTCCGAGAGGGCGGGGAGGCGTTTGAGTTGGCCTGTGGAGCCGGCCGTAACGGCAATGTTCTTGCCGCACAGGGTTTCGTTGGTGAGTTTCAACGGATTTCCCGCGCTCACTGCCACGGAGTTGCCTGCCTTGAAGTAGTCGATCATGTCCAGGACCTTCAGGCGCTCCGGTGTTGGTGCCATGGTGGTGACGGTGAAGTCGTAGCGGCCACCGTCAATGCCCGGAATGATCGTGTCGAAGACGGTGTTCTCGAACTTCAGCTTCAGGCCGAGCTTCTTTGCTATCAGGCGGGCAATGTCCGGATTCAGGCCGATCGGCGTCGAGTTGTCTTCGGCGAGGAACGTCGTCGGCGGGTAGTGCAGGTCCATGGCGACCGTCAGTTCGCCCTTGTCCTTATAGGACGCCGGCAACAGGCTCACTGCCTTTTCGTCAGGCTGGACGCCCTCGGAGATGTCGGCCGTTTTCGGATCTGTTGGGGAGGTGCTTGTTGCCCCGCCACAGCCGGTGAGGGCCACCAGCATTGCAAACCCTGCGGCTGCAGCCTGGATCCTGCTTATGGTCTTCATGGTGTACCTCCGGGGCGTTTCAAATGAAGGTTTTGGATGGTGCATTATTCGTGAAGTCCGGCGAGCCTGCTGCCGAATCTGGCCAGGAGGGACGTCTTGCTGGAATCCTTGCGCTCTTCCCACTGATCAGCAAGACCAAAAAGCCTGTACATGCCGTGAACCCCCAGCCAGCGAATGGGTTCCGGTTCCCATTTCCGTGCGCGGTAGCCAACCCAGGGGAGTGCGGTTCGTTCCGTTTCCCGTTCGAAAGCCAATTCCGCGAGTGTTCGTCCGCCCACGTAGGCGGCTGTTATACCGTGTCCGGCGTAGCCGGTGGACGATCCGATTCCAGAGGCCTGGTCCCAGCGCACGCCACCGTTCCAGTCGCGGGTAACGCCCAGGACTCCGGACCAGGCATGGTCAACTTCGAACTGGACGCCAGGGAAGAAGGAGCGAAGCTTGGTGGAGATCAGGTCAACAGTGGACTGCGCTGTGGCACCGGCGCCGCCTGTGCCGGAGCCGTAGCGGTAGGGCCTTCCGCGGCCGCCAATGGCTATGCGGCCGTCCGCTGTCCGCTGCGAATAGATGAACGTGTGTGCGGAATCGCTAAGGCATTGAAGCCCGTTCCAGCCGATCTGCTGCCAGGCCTCCTCGGACAGCGGCTTGGTCACGATCATCGAGGAGTTGATCGGTATCAAGGACCTGCTGCCCAGCAGCTGTCCGGAGTAGCCCTCGGTGCATATGAATGTTTTGGCCGCCGTGACCTGTCCCTTGGCCAAGGTCAGGGTCTTGCCCTCGATACTGTTTATCCGGCTGTTTTCGTAGATCCCCACCCCCATGGACGTCAGGGTGTCCGCGAGGCCATAGACAAGTTTCGCCGGGTGAATGCGGGCGCAGGGCTTGTAGAAGAGCCCGCCGTGGACGGTGGATATGTTGATCTTGCTCTGGAACTCGGCACGGTCGAGCAAGTGGACATCGTCTTCAGTCAACCCATATTTCCAGTCGGCGTCACGCCTGGCTACCAGCCGGTCTAGCCCCGCCTTTGTATGGGCAGCGACTAGCGCGCCGCCCTTGTGCTGATCCGCGTCGATGCCCTCGGCTTGAAGGATGTTAAGGACGGAGTCGACGCCGGTCACGAACTCCTGCTGCAATGCCCGGCTTGCGTCCAGCCCTTCTCCGGATGCGCGGGCGAAGGTGGCCCGGTTTCCTGGGGGCATCGCCGAAAGCCAGCCGCCGTTTCGCCCGGAGGCTCCGTAGCCGATTTGTTCTGCCTCAAAAACCGCCACCGAGAGTGAGGGCTCGAGCTTCTTGGCGAAGTACGCAGCCCAAAGGCCTGTGTAGCCACCGCCTATGATTGCCAGATCCACGTACCCCTGGCCTGCGAAACGCGGGAACGTTGACCGGTTTTCCGCGAGTCCGGCCATCCAGAAGCCGAGGTCTCCGTTTCGGGGTGTTGCTGTGAGGGCTTTCATCTTTGTCCTACTTTGTGGGGGAGTCGGTGAGCCAGTGGAAGGCGTTGTGGTGCTAGAAAGCGGTGTAGCCGCCGTCGACGGGCAGTACAGCGCCGGTGATATAGGACGATTCCGGGGACGCCATGAAAAGTATGGCGTCGGCGATTTCTTCGGGAGTGGCCAGGCGCCGGAGCGGAATCTGGCCCGCGCGTTCTGCCCGGTAGGCCTGGGGATCGGGCCTGCGCTGGAACGAGGCCTCGATGACCGGAGTGACGGTCAGCCCCGGCGCGACCACGTTGACGCGGATATTGCGTTCGGCCCATTCGATCGCGGCGCCCTTCGCGAGCATGATGAGGCCGCCCTTGGCTGCGGAGTAAAGGACTTCATCAGGCTTGCCAACCATGCCCAGCCGTGAACTGACCAGGACGAACGAGCCTCCCGTGGCAGGCATCAATGGTGCAAAATGCTTCATCATCAGGAAGGCGCTGAGGAGGTTGCTGTGCAGCACGTTCTTGGCGTCCTCATACGCCATCTCCGTCAGCGGGCCGCTTACCTGCAGGCCATGGTTAAGGACGACGACGTCCACGGTGCCGAACGCTTCGGCGGCCTGGCGGGCGAGGCCTTCGACGAAAGCCTCGTCATTGAGATCTCCGGGGACGTACACGTCATCAGGTTCGACGCTGTCGAGGTGGTCCCTGCGGCCGGTGAGCAGCAGTCGAGCGCCTTCGCGCCGGAAGTGGGAGCTCACTGCTTCCCCGATTCCGCTGGTGGCACCGGTTATGACGGCAGTGGTCTTATCAAGTCTCATGGGGGTCAGTCCTTGTACGGTATGTTTCTTGGGTTTCGGGCTGGGGGCCGGACATGCCGTCCCCCACGAATCAGCTGAGGAATCCGCGGGCATCCACCCGCCACCGTTCCAGCGATGTGCCCGTGCTGTCAGTGACGATGTACTCCTCGAAATTGACCACAACCGGGCAAACGTGGTTCGGCACGATCGGGAGCACCGTGCCAACGCCCGGGTGGAAATCGCCGGCCGGCAGGGGGAGGAACCCGTGGTACTCGTTGAGCTTGGAGAGAACGGCCGACGTGCCGGGGACGGCGCCATAGCCGATCTGCGGGCTGCCTTCCCGGCTTAGAGCTTTGGTGCCTACATCGAGAATGACCTGATCCGGAACCCAGTCGCTGACCACGGTGCCAGCGACGAACAGGGCAATCTGATCTTCCGTGCAGGCCCCGAGTCGGGTGTTGTTCAAGTCATTGAACACGTATTCGCCTGGCCTGATCTCGGTGATCACTTTGCTCGTGGAGTACTCAATGGTGGGTGTTGAACCCGCGCTGACGACGTCTGCGCTGATGCCCACCGCGCTGAAGCTCCGCACCGCTGTGGTGAGCGCGGCTTCCTGGTCCATCGCAGCGCGCTGGCGGGCGTCCGGGCTGGAGCTTCCATGCCCTGGATAGGTGAAGACGCCCACCGGCACCAGTCCGCGCCTGCGGGCGGCGGCGGCGAGGTCCCCGGCAAACTCGGGTGGTGCACCGGAACGACGTGCTCCGCAGTCCACCTCAATCACAACCTGGAGCCGTTCGGCTTCAGATCCCATCGCATCAGCAAGGGCATCGATCGCCGCGAAATTGTCGACGCCGACCCGCAGCCGGGTGGTTACGGCAAGTTTGCGGATACGCAGGCCTTTCGTTCCCGAAGGCCAGATTGGGTAGGCGATGAAGATATCGTCGAAGCCCGCTGCGGCGAAGACTTCGGCCTCACCAACGTTGCCTGCGGTGATTCCCACAGCTCCGGCCTTGACCTGGCGACGACCGATTTCGACGCATTTATGCGTTTTTACATGCGGCCTAACGTCGAAGTCCTGCCGGGCGGCAAAGCCTTGCATGCGATCGATGTTGTCCTGCATAACGTCGACCAGCACGATCGGTGCCGGGGTGTCGAGCCGCTCGATCAGGGCGTTGAGTGCTCCTTGAATACGGTTCACGCTGTTCTCCTCATGAATTTGCCGCCAACATGTCCGCGACTAAACGGCTGTGCAGATCATCTGGATCTCTACAGGAGTGTTGGCCGGCAGCCCGGCGACGCCGATTGCGGTCCGGGCGTGCCGTCCGTTCTCACCCAACACTTCGATCAGCAGTTCGCTGGCAGCGTTGGCGACCCGGGATTGCAGGCCGAAGTCCGGCGTACTGGCCACGAACACCAGCATCTGCACGATCCGGACCCGGTCCAGGTCTCCAACCGCCTGCACAGCCGCCGCGAGGCAATTGAGCGCGGCATGGCGGGCGAGCTCCCGCGCTGTCTCCAGCCCCACGTCCCGGCCCACGATGCCTTGGCCCAGCAGCACACCGTCCTTGTAAGGCAGTTGGCCGGCGATGTAGATACTGGAACCCACGGCGCGGTGGTCCACGTAATAAGGGCTGTCAGCGAGGGTTGGAAGCTCCAGGCCAAGGGCCCGAAGCCGATCCAAAGCCGAGCCCGCCGTAGTGACGCTCATCTGTCATCAGGTCTTTCTTACGAAGCAGCAGGACGTGGCAGGCCGAAGAGGACGGGGAGCTCGGCGATGTCGGTGATCCGCTCGTAGCCGAGCCAGTGCTCGTCATGCTCGAAGCCACGGTCCACGTACACCTTGTTCTTGATGCCCATGGTGGCAGCGGACCGGTGGTCGTACATCGGGCTCGCAGAGACGTGCACAATTTCGTCGGGCGTGACGCCAAGCTTGTCGAACATGTACTCAAACGCTCCGAGCCGGGGCTTGTACATGCCCATCTGCTCGGCGCTGATGACGGTTGCGAACGGAGCTTGGAGGTTTTCCGACAGTCGCTCAGCATGGACGGTGTCGCTGTTGGTAATGATGACCAGGGGGACGGCCTCGGCCAGGCGGTTCAGTGCTTCGGTCACACCTGGGTACGGGCCCCACGTGGGGACGATTTCGTAAACCGCCCTTGCGTCGGCCTCGCGGTACTCAAGGCCGAGCCTGCGTGAGGCGCGTTCCATGGAGTTGGCGATGATTTGGTGGAAGGGCTTGTA
This sequence comes from Arthrobacter sp. StoSoilB5, assembly GCF_019977235.1. NCBI lineage: Bacteria > Bacillati > Actinomycetota > Actinomycetes > Micrococcales > Micrococcaceae > Arthrobacter > Arthrobacter sp. StoSoilB5. The sequence goes on along the minus strand of NZ_AP024646.1, from coordinate 5,166,071 downwards.
ATCGCCCATGCACTCATCGATCCGGTATGCCTTGGTGGCCTGCACGTATTCATCGGCGAGCTCTGCCGGCAGGCGCTCGCCCAGGACCGCACGGGTCGCATCGGCGATAGCGAACTTGATCAGTGTTCCGTTCATGTCGAACGTTACGAACTTCGGCTTGATGTCGAATGCCATTTTTTTCCTCCAGTTTGGATTGTCATCTTCGTCGATTGTCGACGAGACCTGCTCGAGAAGTATCCGTCGATTGTCGACAATACTCGGGTTGGTTGTAGATTGTCAACGATCTTTTTCAAGACCGCCAGGTTCAATCCATGGTTGCTACTGGGCTTCGAGCATGGATTCCCGCAGCTGGGAGTGGACCAAAGCCAGCCCCGCATGCGCCGCTCCTTGAGCCACCGAGAGTCCGACGACTTGCGGCACCACCGTGGTCCCAGGGACTACGGGAAGGCTTTGCGCCAGCCGCCGGCGTGCCTCAGGAAGGACTTCGTCCACGAGCGGACTCAGGCGCCCCACGAAATATACCGACTCGGGGTCAAGCGTCACGGCAACAGCGCCGACGGCGGCGACGACCGCCGTCGTAAATGCCTCCATCACTTCCGCGCGGGATGCCGCATCCTTCGGTTGTGACCAGAGCGCTTGGATGTCGTCCAGGTCCAGTCCCCGCCCACTGGCGAATTGGAGGAGTCCCTCTGTGCTTAACAGTCCCTCCAGTGTCTCGTTGCCGACACCGGAGAACAGAACCTCACCCAGGTGGCCGAAAGCCGAAGTCCGGCCCTTGGCGATTTCATGATCAGTGCAACTGGCGAAGCTCAGCTCCGTACTCAGCATGAAGAGAACAGCATTTCCAATGCTCGCGTCATCCTTCAGGATCCCCCGAAGGGACGCACTGGCATCGCTCTCCAGCACCACGGGAGCATTCAATCGATCTTCAAAGGTCTTCTGAAGAATTGCCGTACCCGTGCGGACACGGCCAGGAAGGGCGGCGACGATCTGGCGCAGTGGCCCCTCGGCGGAATCGCTGGCTTCCACAACCAGGTCCAGCAACCACTCGGCAGTGGCTTCCACATCGCCGCCTTCCAGGCTGGGAACAATCACGTGCCTGACCTCGCGGCCCCGCAGGTCCGTCACCAGGACGCATGTGGTCCGTGCTCCGAAAGAGATGCCCACAACATGCCCCGCCGTGCCCGGCACATCCAGATACGTGGAGGGCCGGCCACGGCGCGCGACGGCATTGATTCCCTGTTCGACGACGAAGCCGTCAAAACGAAGCTCATCCACCTTCCGGGACACCGTGGCCTGGCTCAATCGCGTCAATTCGATCAGCCTGGTCCGCGTCAAAGGTGCCTCTGAAAGGACAGCATCAAGAACCGAAGCTTTGGTGTAGTCCCTTGCGGTGGGGTTGGTACGCATAGCACAACCTTAATGAGATCTCAGGGCGAAGCCGGGACGTTACAGCGCAAGTGCTAGCGGATCTTGGCTTCAGTAATAGCTGATTCTCCCAGGCCCCAGTAGTCCAGGGACTTCTTGTATTCCGGGGATTCCAGAACGGACTGGATTGCTTTCTGGAGTGCCGGGGTCAGGGCTGATCCCTTTTTCAGGCCCATGGCGACATTCGTGTCCGTGCGGGTATCCATTCGCGGCTGCAAGGTGGTGAAGTGGTCGGGCTGCTGATCGTTGGCCCACGCCAGGGCACTGGCATCGTAAAAGACAGCGTCGATCCGCTTGGAGTCCAGTTGTGTCAGGGCTTCCTGGACGTTGGGCAGGGTGATGGCGTTGATGGCGGGCTTGCCCTGGGAAGTGCAGGTCCACTCCGAGACGTTGGGCAGATGCTTCAGTTGCTGTGTTGAGCCCTTGGTCACGCCCACGTTCTTGCCGCAGAGGGTTTCATTGGTCAGATTGAGTGGGTTGCCCTTCGCTACGGCTACGGCCGAGCCTCCCTTGAGGTAGTTGATCATGTCCAGCACCTTCAGCCGCTCGGCGGTAGCGGACATGGTCGTGGCGGTGAAGTCGTAGCGGCCGCCGTCGATGCCGGGAATGATCGTGTCGAACGCTGTGTTCTCGAACTTCAGCTTCAGGCCCAGCTTCTTTGCCACCAAGCGGGCAAGGTCCGGGTTTACGCCAATGGGGGTTTTGTTGTCCTCGGCGAGGAACGTCATCGGCGGGGAGCTCAGGTCCATCGCGACCGTCAGCTCGCCCTTGTCCTTGATGGCCTTCGGCAGCAACGCCACCGCGGCGGCCTCGGGTTGGACACCCTCTGAGATGTCACGGGTGTTCTGTGTCTTCGGAATCTCGGTCGCTTCAGTCCCTGCTGCGGCGCCACCACATGCAGTCAGGGCCAACAGGACGGCGAGCCCCGCGGCGGCTGTTTGGATCATATGTGTCGTCTTCATGGTGCAACCCTTCAAGTGATTTCGGTTGGTGTAATACACAGAGTGCTTTCACAGTGGAAGGCACAATCCCCAAGCATTTGGTGTCGGCACTAGGCCGGCCTGTTTGTTGTTGCGCCTTAGCGCAGTGCCTTGAAGGCACGGCCAATTCCTTCCAGCAGGCGATCGGCGTCGTCATTGGAAAAGGGCATTGGCGGACGGAGTTTCAGGACGTTGCCCTGGGCGCCGCAAGCCGAGATCAGGATCCGGTCCCGCCGGAGGGCATTGACGATGCTGGCGGCGGCGTCCCCGTTGGGTGTGAGGGTGGATCGATCGGTCACGAGGTCGACGCCGATGAAGAAGCCGCTTCCGCGTACTTCTGCCACCTGGTCCAGATTCTGGGTGAGGTCCTTCAGGCCTGTGAGGATCTTTCCGCCAACCTTCAAAGCGTTCTCTATGAGTGATTCCTCCCGGATGACGTCAAGGACGGCCTGGGCTGCCGCTATGGCTACTGAATTTCCGCCGAAGGTGTTGAAGTAGCGGATGTTCTTCCCGAACTCCTGCAGCAATTCGGGCTTGAAGATTGCTGCCGCGACGGGAATGCCGTTACCCATGGGTTTGCCGATGGTCACGATGTCGGGGACGATTCCGTGGCGCTGGAAGCCCCACCATTCCTCACCCGTACGGCCGAATCCTGGCTGTACCTCGTCGGCGATGTACAGGCCGCCTGCGGCATGGATCTCTTCGATGATGGGGCGAAGGAAGCCTGCGGGACCAGCGAAGACACCGTCGGAGGAGAAGATGCTGTCGGCTATGAAAGCCGCCACTCCGATACCGTGCCGGTGCAGGTCAGAGATGGCTGCACGCACCTGGTCCCGCAGGTGATCCTCAAACGAGCCTTGATCTGATGAATAGCGCAGGGCGTCCGGGGCGTCGATAACCCTGACATTCGCGCCCAGGGGCACGCCCTTGCCCAAGGACGGCGAGAAGGAAGAGACCTCGGCAGTCAACCCGTGATACGCGCCGGCCGTGACGATGATGCCCTGCTGTCCGGTCACATATTTTGCGACGCGCATAGCGAGGTCATTGGCTTCTGAACCAGTGCAAGTGAACATGACATGGCCAAGCTCGGCGGGGAACGTTGAAAGAAGCTGCTCTGAGTAGTCCAGGATGGACTCCTGGACGTAGCGGGTGTTGGTGTTCAGCGTCTGCATCTGCTGGTGGACAGCCTCAATCACGCGCGGGTGGCCGTGACCAACAGAGGGAACGTTGTTGTAAACGTCGAGGTATTCATTGCCGTCCCGGTCAAACAATGTGACGCCCTTGCCACGAACGATTTCCAGGGGCTCGTCGTAGAAGAGCCTGTAGCTGGGCCCCAGGCTCTTGTCCCGGCGTCGAATGCTCTTCTGCATCTGGTCCGGGAGCTCATCCAGGCGGCTGGGATCGAAGCCGTTAACCATGGCCTTGGACGGCTTGCGGATTGGGGAAGTACCCATGTTTTCTCCTCGAAGCTAAGGGGGTCGGGTTCATGCTGTGAAAGAAAGTTCTGGTGCCGGGGCTGCGGCAGTGGACGCGAGCCGGTCCCAGTCGGGCTTTGAGTGGGAGAGGAGATAATCTCGCCTTAGCGGTAACTGGCTTGCCCGCCACTGCGTTATCAAGGCCCGCAGGAGCAGGCGCGCCTGGGCTGAGACGATCAGAGCCTCCAACTCCTGCCCGACCACGGGGCGGATGCTTCGATAGCCGTTCATGACGTGCAGTGCGTGCTCCCAGGGGCTGGCCGGGTCTGTTCCCAGAAGGTTGGCCATGGTGACACTGATGTCGAAGATCACGGGGGTTCGTACGACGTCCCCGAAATCGATAATCCCGGTTACATAATCGGGCCTGCTGGGGTTGACGAGGACATTGAACGGACTGAAATCCCCATGGACAACCTGGGAGGTCAGCGTGTCGAGGAGCGGAACCACTTTGTGGTCGAACTGATCGAAAATATCTTCTGCGAGGGACCGTTTTTCCTTCTCATCCACATAGTCAAGAAGCGGGCGCATCCGGTGAAAATGCTTGAGGTCCCAGAGGAGCAAACGATCGGCGCGAGGATGATCGAAGTCCTTCAAAGCAATCCCCAGGCGGGCCAGGCTTGAGCCCACCAATCGAAGCTGGCCAGCCGACGCGTCGTGATTGGCCAGCAAATCGCCTGGCAGGAAGCGCATCACCCGCAGTACCCGATCAAAGGCTCCTGCAGGCTCCGGAATGAGGACTTGCGGCTCTCCGTCAAGGCTCCTGACAAGACGCTGGACTGGAAGTTCAGGGGCAGTCCGTTCCAAATGCTCCATGCAAGCCGTTTGAAGGTGGACGATCACTGGATCCTCATCCGAGGGTGAAATCTTCACCAGATACGTTTCGTCCCCGTCCCGGAGCCGGAAAGTCTCGTCCTTCTCGGTGGGAATCCGGACCAGCGTTCCCGCCAGGCCGTAGAACCGTTCGAGCAGCCCCCGGACGGCGGGGTCAGCGAGCTGCGGAGGCTCCGCCAGGAGTCCACTCTCTGATGCCACTGCTTGGATAAAGGCAGAATCGCTCATTTCACCCTTTCATCGACGCAGAGCCAGCAGCCGGTTTAGAGACCGAGGTGCTTGTTGATCTCGTCCAGCGACTTAACGCTGTTGTAGTCGTAGCCGCCGGTGATGGGGTCGTAGCCGCGGTCCAGAACCCAGAGGTTGCGGAAGCCCATGTCGTGCATCGGGTGCATGTCGTACCGGGTGTGCGAGGCGATGTGCAGGAAGTCTTCCGGCTTGGCGTTCAGGGTATCGAGCATGTACTCGAAGGCCTGGTAGCGGGGCTTGTAGGCCTGGGCCTGTTCTGCGGTCAGCACGGCGTGGAAGTCAGCGCCGAGCTTGGGAATGCTGATCTCCAGGAAGCTGTCGTCGGCGTTGGACAGAGCCACAAGCTTGTAGTTGTCGCCCATGAGCTTCAGCGGCGCCGGCACGTCATCGTGGGCGTCAAAGCCGCGAACAGCGTCAGCGAACTCTACCCCGGCACCCGGGGTTGGCCCAATGCCGAAAAACTTGCATACCCGGTCAAAGGAATTCTGAAGGATCTGCTCGTAGGGCTTGTAGTCGCCCAAGACTTCGTCGAAGCGGTAGCCGCGGAACACCTTCTTGAACGCAGGCCACTGCTCTTCAGGCAAACGGCCCGCGAGCAGGCGGCGGGTAGTGGAGTCAGTATCCCAGTTGATCAAGGTGCCGTAGATGTCAAAGGAGATGTACTTCGGGCGGGAGTCAGTTGTAGCCATGATGGGTCCCTTCAGTGGAGGTGTTAGGAGAGGGGCCTCGCTCGTCATAGGCGATGTGCCTTCCGATACGAGCGGGCGGAGGTTTTTGATTCACTATGAATCTAAATCGCCCACTGTAAATTGTCAACAATTTCCTTCGAGATTTGTTGAGGCTCCATCAGCGAACCGTTCGCCACCGAGCGTCACACAACCAGCCACATCCAAATCCAAAACCCGGCCAGCGCCGTCCGTCCGAACATTCTGCAGCTGAATGGCTTCTTCCGTCGTCCCCGACGGATCTGATGAGATCTGGTTCGTCGGCCGGTGTCCGCGCCTCCATTGCGGACCCGTAGGTCTCACCACGCGCGTTCTTGGGGAAGTCCACCTTGTCTCCTTGTTCAAATTGGATAGTAGGTGCCCAGCGTTTGCCGTCGTGATGGCAAACCCGACACCGCCGGTTGCAACACACCTTCACGAATATGTAGTGCGCGGAGTGCCAAAACGTCACGCGGGTCTCGTCTGTGGTCGGCTGCAAACCAGCACGCTTATCCACAAGCTCCAAGGAACCCGTTGCCACCCGTGCGCCCTGATGGTTCGATGGGACTCATGGCAACCGCAGATACCGCAGAAAGTTATGTCCTAGCGATCGGGACCAAGAAAGGTTTGTGGCTTGCAACCAGCCCGGACCGCAAAGAATGGTCCATCTCTGGCCCGCACTTCCTGATGAGCGAGATCCCCAGCATCGGGATAGACACCCGGGACGGCAAAACCAGAATCATGGTGGGGGTGCGTTCGGAGCACTGGGGACCCACGGTTGCCCATTCCGATGACGTCGGTGCAACGTGGACCGAGCCCGAGCAGGGCGCCATCAAATTCCCGGACGGCACGGACGCTGCGCTGGAACGCATCTGGCAGATCTACCCCGACACCGAGTCCCGCCCTGGCGTGGTTTGGGCCGGGTGCGAACCGATTTCAGTGTGGAAATCCACCGACGGCGGCGAGCACTTCGAGCTGAACCGCGGACTGTGGGACCACCCCCACCGCAGCGAGTGGGGTGCTGGCTACGGGGGAGCGGCCGCGCACTCCATCGTGGTGGATCCGTCCGGCGAGAAGGTCCACGTCGCCATGAGCACGGGCGGCGTTTACAGATCGCTCGACGCCGGTGCCTCCTGGGAGCCCCGCAACAAGGGAATCTCGGCCTACTTCATGCCCGATCCCAACCCCGAGTTCGGCCAGTGCGTCCACAAGATCGCCGCGGATGCCGCCGTCGAGGGCCGTTTGTACGCACAGAACCACCACGGCGTGTACCGCACGGACGATGACGGCGAGAACTGGAACTCCATCGCGGACGGGCTGCCCGCGGACTTTGGTTTCGTGATGCTGACCCATCCCCGGCGCGAGGGGACAGCTTGGGTCATCCCGCTGAAGGCCGACGGCGAACGCATCCCGCCGGACGGCAAGCTCAGCGTGCACCGCACTGAGGATGCCGGTGGAACGTGGAGAGAGCTTCACACTGGTTTGCCGGACCACGAATACAATGCTGTGCTTCGCGATGCTGCATCCGTGGACACCGCCGAACCGACTGGCGTGTACTTCGGAACCCGCGGCGGATCGGTGTACGCCAGCGCCGACGAGGGCGAGACCTTTACTGAAGTGGCCTCGCACTTGCCGGACGTGCTGTGCGTGCGTGCCGCCGTCGTGCTTGGCGTCCCGGCAGTCAGTGAAGCGGCAGCCAGCGCCCCGGTGCCTGGGTAGGCCCGTTGTGGCTGACTTTACGGTGGTGTTGCCGGGTGTCCTGCAGCCGCTCGTCGGCGGACAGTCCTATCTGACTGCGTCCGCCGACGGCGCTGTAACCGTTGGACAGTTGCTGGACTCGGTCACCGGCGAATATCCGGTGCTGGCCAGGCGTTTGCGTGATGAAACCGGTGCCCTCCGCCGTTTCGTGAATGTTTACGTGAACGGTGATGAGGTCCGGCGTCTGAAGGGTCTTGATACGGAGGTTGCGGCCGGTCAGGAGGTCTTGATTATCCAGTCCGTGGCCGGCGGCTGAGCGGGTGTTTGGGGTCAAGCCGGGGTTCAGGCGACGCGCCAAACGCTGCATTCATCGGTATTGATGGCTTTCCTCATCCCGGAGACGTGGTCCATGATCCAGACGACGCCGATTCCCGGCGCTGTTTCCTGGACCCGTCCGCGGCGGATGACCACGTCATCGTAGGCGGGGCCAACGGACATACGGGCCTCGATCTCGTCTCCGCGGTGGAGCTGGCTGATCGCGCGTATTCGTGTTGTGTGAGTGGTGACTTCCTTCAGCATGGTGTCCTCCTGAACTGGAGCTGGTGCCTGCACTTGCCGGCTATTCCAGTGTGGCGGGGCATTGTTGCCGGAGTATTTCGGCGTGGTTAGGGTCCGGTTAGCATTCCGGGATGCTTGCGTTTCGGCTAGTACCCGACGCCGGTACGCACCAGTTGCGGCAGGACTCGCCTTCGCTTTGTGGCTGCTTCCGCGGACCAGCGCGGGGGCGACGGTAACCTGAACTCGGTTCTTGAGACTCACAGGAACCACAGACTCCGTCCCCGGGAGAATCAATGGGTTTGTTGCGGCGTTCAATCGCGGTGTCCACGGGCCTGGTGGTATTTGCCACCGGCCTGTTTTTCGTCCAGGCGCCGGCATCGGCGGTGCCTGAACCAAAACCCGATAATCCGAACGTACGGTTCATCGAGGGAACGCCGCACTCGGAACATGTGTTCGAGACGCCGCCCGGACAGGCTCCCGCCCGCGGCGAGATCGCCGGCGTCGAGTCCCTCCCCGGCGACGGCGCAGCAGCAACCGGTCCGAACGGCGATATCCGCGTCCGTTTGGTCACGGCAAAGCTGGCGGACAACATGAACACCGTCTCCATGACTGGCGCCGAGCAGACAGTGGCGGCCACTAGCAGCTATTGGAAAGCGATGACGGACAACAAGTTGTCCATGACGGTCGCCAGCAAGGTCTCCGGGTTCCAATCCAAGGCCAAATCCACGGACAGCTACGGCACCATCATTTCCACCATTACCGCTGAGCTGAACTGGACGGCCAGCCCGTACACGGCGCTGGTGATCTTCATTCCCACGTCGACTCTCTCGGGAAACGCACTGGGCGCGGGTTACAGCAGCGGTAGCTACAGCGGGCGTGTGCTCATGCCGCAGCTCAGTAACTTCTCCAACAATGTGATGAGCCACGAATTCGGACACGTCATTGGCCTTATGCACGCGGACGCGCTGCAGTGCGGTAGCGGAGCTTCCGACGTCGGCGTGGACAGCACCGGGCGGTTCACGGACACCTCTTGCTATATCCGTGAATACGGCGACACCACGGACCTCATGGGCGCTGCGCAGTACGCCCAGCCGGTGGTGAGCTCCAGCTTCTGGGACTACGCAGGGCTGGGCCGCGGAGACGAAATCCGCGATGTCGGCGTGGCCACGGGCGTCAAGAGCTACACCCTCAAGCCATGGGGCGGCACGGAGGCACAACGCGCCATCAAGTTCACGGACCCAATCAGCAAAGAGGTCTACTACCTGGAACTCAGGCAGCCGGTAGGGTACGACAGCTACCTTGGGGAAGATGGCAGGCCCCCCGGCAATAGAGGAGTCAAGATCGTCCAGCGCGGCGGCGCCACCATCGCCTCGTCGCTGATCCTCATGCCATCCACCATCCCCTTCACTGAGCCTTGGTACGCCAAGAATCACGCGTGGCAGGCCGGCAGCACCTTCACCACCTACACGGGCACCCAGGTGACGATCAACTCCGTCTCCACAACCTCGGCCACCGTCACTATCAATGCAGATCCCAAACTCAAGGCACGCATGCGTTTCTCCGCGGGCGACTTCGACGGCGACAAACTGGCCGACGTCATTTCCCGCGAAGCCGATGGTACCCTGCTCCTCTTCAGCGGCCTCCCGGGAAACCGCCTGGATGATCCGGTGCAGATCGGCTCTGGCTGGGGCATTTTCAACGCCGTCCTGGGAACGTCGGACTTCAACGGTGACGGCTTTGCGGACATCCTTGCACGGACCAGCGATGGCGCACTGTGGCTCTATCCCGGCAATGGGAAAGGCGGCTTCCTTTCCCGGAGCCAGATCGGTTTTGGCTGGCAGGGCTTCACCCAGTTGGTCGCGGCGGGGGACTTCAACGCCGATGGCAGGAGCGACCTCATTGCCGCCGGCGCGGATGGCCGCTTGTGGCTGTATCCAGGCAACGGGACTGGTGGTTTCCTCGCCCAGACGCAGATCGGCCAAGGCTGGGATTCCTTCAACAGCCTGGCGGCCTCCGGTCCGTTCGGCGGCGGGGCTCCGGGTCTGCTGGCGCGGGCCGGCGATGGCACGCTCTATGTCTACCCGGGCGATGGCAAGGGAGGCTTCCTGCCGCGTGCCGCCGTCGGAACTGGTTGGAATGGAGTAGGTGACATTGTCGGCGGCCGGGACTTCACGGGTGACAAGCGCGTGGACGTCCTGACGGCAGCAGCCGGCGGATCCATGACCCTCTATCCGGGAGAAGGCACAGGCTTCGCGGATCGGCTGGCGATCGGGACCGGCTGGAACCAGTTCCGCCAGGTCTGGGAAGCCGGCGATTTCGACGGCGATGCTGTCGCCGACATCCTGGCACGCGGCACCGACGGCGCTTTGTGGCTTTACCCGGGTAACGGATCGGGCAGCTTCCTCCCGCGCGTTCAGGTCGGGTGGGGTTGGGGCCAGTTCACGTCGGTGTTGAGTGCCGGAGATTTCGACGGCGATTCGCATCCCGACCTTGTGGCCCGGGCTTCCGATGGGACGCTGTGGCTCTACCCGACAGATGGAACGGGACAGTTCCTGACACGCAAGCAGATTGGCACCGGATGGCAAGGCTTCGAACAGCTGCTGGCCCCGGGCGATTTCACGGGTGACGGAAAACCGGACATTGTGGCCGGGTCCGGCGATGGCGTGCTGTGGGTCTACCCTGGCAATGGCTCCGGGGGCTTCCTTGCCCGCAAGCAGATCGGCACCGGTTGGGATATGTTCAACCTGGTCCTGCAGGCCGGTGATTTCAATGGCGACGGCAGGGAAGACCTCCTTGGCCGAGCTGGCGATGGCGGGCTCTGGCTCTACCCGGGCAACGGCTCTGGCGGCTTCCTTGCGCGCTCCTACCTTGGGTCGGGATGGAACATGTTCTCCAGCATGGCTTCCCTCGGCAATGGGTTCACGGGTACTGGCGGCCCCTCTGTGGTGGGAGTCGCCGGGGACGGAACGCTGCTGCTGTACTCCGGGACGGGTGCGGGGAAGTTCATGCCAGTGGTGCTGAACCCGCGGTAGGTACTTCAGCGGAAAGCCCGGAATGTCAGAGGACATTCCGGGCTTTCCATTGCCTGGGCTGGCAGCTGCGGCGACTTACTTGTGCAGTCCGAGCTTCGCGGTGGGAACCTTGGCGGATTCGCGGGCCGTAAGGGCTGATACCGCTGCGATCGCACAGATGACTGCCGTGAAGATGGAGATCTGGACCCAGCCGCCAGGCTTGGTGCCACCGAGGGCGGTGACGATGGTCGGAGCAAAGCCTGCCATGAGGAAGCCGAGCTGCGTACCGATGGCCAGGCCGGAGAAGCGGACCTTGGTGCTGAACATTTCACCGTAGAAGGACGGCCACACGGCGTTGGCCGCAGCGTACCCGAAGGAGAAGAACACTACGGAGACCAGGAACATCAGCGGTACATTGCCGGATTCGAGGGTCAGCAGGAACACCGGAGTCATGATGGCGCTGGCCACAGCACCGTAGATGAAGACGGGCTTCCGGCCGATCTTGTCGGCGAGCATGCCAAAGAGCGGCTGGGTACCGAGGGCAACGATGTTGGCAACCACAACGAGCCACAAGGTGATGGTGCCGCTGACGTGGGCAACGTCCTGGGCGTACTTGATGGCCAAGGTTCCGAATACCGTGCTCACTGCGGCGATGAATGCACAGCACACCACGCGGAGGACGTCGCGCCAGTGAAGCTTCAAGAGGTCGGCAATGGGCAGTTTGGCGATTTGGTTGTTCTTCTTGGCCTCTGCAAATGCCGGAGGCTCATGCAGGGTACGGCGGATGAAGTAGGCCACGACCACCACTACTGCGCTGAGCCAGAACGGGATGCGCCAGCCGATGCCGTACTTGATCTCGTCAGGGAGCGCGAGAACTGGAATGAAGACAAGCGCCGCCAGGATCTGGCCGCCCTGGGTGCCGGTCAGCGTCCACGAGGTGAAGAACGAGCGGCGGTTGTCCGGAGCGTGCTCCAGCGTCATCGACGAGGCGCCGGCCTGCTCGCCGGCGGCCGAAAGACCTTGGGCAAGACGGGCAAGCACCAGCAGGACCGGAGCCCACCAGCCAATGGTCTTGAAGTCCGGGAGGCAGCCGATCACGAAGGTCGCGGCCCCCATCAGGACCAGTGTGAACATGAGTACCTTTTGCCGGCCGATCCTGTCGCCGAAGTGCCCGAGGATGACGGCGCCTACTGGGCGGGCAACGTAGGCGAAGCCGAAGGTTGCGAAGGACATGATGGCTGCGTTGGTGTCCGCGTCCGGGAAGAACACGTGGGGGAAGATCAAGGCGGCGGCGGAGCCGAAGATGAAGAAGTCGTAGTACTCCACTGCGCTTCCCAGGAAGCTGGCGAGGGCTGCTTTCTTGGGAGTTCCTGCGGGGGTGACTGTGCCTGGCGTCGCTGACGGCATTGTGTGGCTCATGGGTGTTCCTTCTGTGACGACGATGTCGCGGATCTAGCTTCTACGGGAAGACCAGAGCGAGGTGCGGCCTGACCATCCCCAAAGTAACCACATGGTGAGAGCTACTTGTGCAATACAGCAATAATGACTGTGAGTGGGGTCACTTGTCAAGAGAACTAGCCACCATCTAGAAATAGCTCTCACGATATGAGAGCATTTCACTATGAGTGTGAAAGAGGACACAAAAACAGACATGGTCGGAAAGGCCTTGAGCCTTCTGGTGCTGCTCGGCAATGAACCGAAGGGTGCCAGTGCTGCCGACCTGGCCCGGAGCGCCGGCCTGCCATTCAGTACGACGTATCGGCTCCTGGGCTCGCTGACGCGGGACGGCTTTGTCGACTACGAGCCGGATGGCCGCAGGTACCACCTGGGCCTGCGCGTGTTCCAGCTGGGGCAGCGCGTTTCCAACCACCACGGCTTTGCCGCCACTGCCTTGCCGGTCCTCCAGCGGGTTACGGAGCGGACCCATGAGGCCACTATCCTCTCAGTGCGGGACGGCAATCATCATTTGACGGTGAACAAGGTGGACGGCCCCAAGACCTTCCGCGTTACCAGCGATCCCGGCCACCTGGGAGCCCTGCACACGACATCTGTGGGCAAGGCCATTGTGGCTTTCGAAGAAGAGGTCGAGCGGAAACGGCTCCTCGAAGAACTGCCGTTGGACCCGCTCACGGAACACTCCATCACCGATCGCGACAAGTTCCGCGAGGAGATTGATCAGGTTCGCCGTCAGGGTTACGCCGTGATGGACGAAGAAAATGAGATCGGCATGCGTGCGGTAGCCGTGCCGGTGCTCAACTCGCAGGGTCACGCCTTCGCCTCGATCGCAACGGCAGTGCCGGTGTTCCGACTCACCATGGAGGAACTCATCGCGCACGTGCCAACACTTCAGGAAGCCGCGGCTGAACTCGCGGCCCGGCTGCCCCAGCGCTGACCCAACTGGGGGACAGCACCTGTCGGTATGAGCCCTCATTGGGACGTTATCTGTCCCCTAGTTGGGTTAGCTCTTCGCAAATGTTCGCGATAAGAACAAGCGTGCGGAATATGAACACTTGTAGTAATCTGAATATCACCCGGCCGGCGACGCCCCAGAAAAGCGCCAAACGCCGCGGTGCTGAAGTCAAAGGAGCTTTAGGATGAGCAACCGAGCCGAGTCCGTTCTGGTGGGCCTGATTGGCGAAGGCGTCATGCCGTCGCTGACTCCGCCCATGCACGAACGCGAAGCCGATGTGCAGGGCCTTCGCTTGCTGTACCGCCCCATCGACCTGCTGGAACTCGCGTTGCCGGCCACCGCCGTCGGGGAGCTCCTGGCCGCAGCCCAGCGCATGGGCTTCAACGGACTGAACATCACGCACCCGTGCAAACAGCTGGTCCTTGAGCACCTTGACGAAATTTCCGACGACGCCCGTCGCCTGGGCGCCGTCAACACAGTCCTCATTCAGGACGGCCGGTTCATCGGCCACAACACCGATTTCTCCGGCTTCGGCGCGGCACTCACCAACGGGCTGCCGGAGGCAAAGCTGGACCGCGTGGTCCAGTTGGGCGCGGGCGGCGCCGGTTCAGCCGTCGCATACGCCCTGCTCACCGCCGGCGTCACCACGCTGGACCTGGTGGACATGGACCCGGCCCGGGCCGCAGAGCGCGCCGCCGAACTTGGCGAACTCTTCCCGGCCGCCACGGTCACGCCGCGGAGCACGGACGAACTCCCGCAGATCATGCCCCTCGCCGATGGCTTGGTTCACTGCACCCCTATCGGCATGGCCGCCCACCCCGGGCTGCCGCTGGACATCGACCTCCTGGAACCGCGGCACTGGGTTGCGGACATCGTCTACCGCCCCATCGAGACGCAGTTGATCCGCGAAGCGCGCGCCAAGGGCTGCAAGGTTCTCGACGGCGGACGCATGGCGGTCGGTCAGGCCGCCGACGCCTTCCGGCTCTTCACGGGCCACGACGCCGATCGCGACCGCATGCGGGCCCACTTCCTGGAGCTGATCGCCGTCGAGGATGCGCTCGCCGCTACCGAATTGCCGGCTCTGGCAAAGGCGGCCCACTGATGCGCACCGGAATCGCCACGGTCTGCCTGTCCGGCACGCTGAAAGAGAAGATGCAGGCCTGCGCAATCGCGGGCTTCGACGGCATTGAGATCTTCGAGCAGGACCTCGTCACCTCGCCCTTGAGCCCCGAGGACGTGCGGAAAATGGCCGCTGATCTGGGTTTGGGCCTGGATCTCTACCAGCCGTTCCGGGATTTCGACGGCGTCACTCCGGACCTGCTGAAGGCCAACCTCAAACGTGCCGAGGCAAAGTTCAACCTGATGGAACGCCTGGGCATGGACACCATCTTGGTCTGCACCAACGTGGCCACGGCAACAATCGACGACGACGAACTTCGTGCCTCCCAGTTGGCAGAGCTTGCTGAGCTGGCCGGGGACCATGGAGTCAAGGTCGCCTACGAAGCCTTGGCCTGGGGAAAGTACGTCAACGACTACGAGCACGCGTATCGCCTGGTCGAGATGGTGGACCACCCCAACCTCGGAACCTGCCTGGACTCGTTCCACATCCTTTCACGCGACTGGGACACGGCGCCGATCGAGGACATCAACGCTGAGAAGATCTTCTTCGTCCAGGTTGCCGACGCCCCCAAGCTATCCATGGACGTGCTGTCCTGGAGCCGGCACTACCGTGTGTTCCCGGGTGAGGGCCAGTTCGAGCTCGCCAAGTTCATGGGCCACGTGGTCCGGGCTGGCTACACGGGCCCGGTTTCGCTCGAAGTCTTCAACGACGTCTTCCGCCAGTCAGACGTTGAGCGCACGGCCATCGATGCCATGCGTTCCCTGATCTGGCTGGAGGAGCAGAGCGCCAAGTGGCTGGCGAGCACCTCTGCGGAAGCCGGAACCGAAGCAGCAGCCGCCTCCCGCCGTCGTTATCCCATGGAACTGGCCACGCTGCCCAAGGTAAACGAACCGGCCGGCTTCAACTTCGCCGAGGTCAAGGCCGACGACACCGCCCAACTTGAGAAGCTCCTTGGCCAGCTTGGCTTCGAATTCGAGGGCCGGCACCGCACCAAGGATGTCCAGCTGTGGACCATGGGCCAGGCCCGCGTGATCATCAACGAGCAAGCCGCGCTGCACACGGAACCGGCTATCGCCGCTTTGGGGTTCGACGTCGACTCTCCAGTGATTGCCTCCGCTCGCGCCCAGCAACTCAAGGCGCCCGTGGTTGCCCGCAAGGTCCAAGCCGATGAGGAAGTGTTCCAAGGCATCTCCGCACCGGACTCCACCGAAATCTTCCTGTGCCAGGGCAGCCCGGACGGCACTGCGGCGTGGACGCACGAGTTCGGCGAGGGGCTTGAGCACGCTTCCAGCACTCAGAACGCTGTGATTGACCACGTGAACCTCGCCCAGCCGTGGCAGCACTTCGACGAAGCCGTCCTGTTCTACACCAGCGCCTTGGCCCTTGAACCGCAGCCGTTCGCCGAGGTTCCGAGCCCCAGCGGCCTGGTGCGCTCGCAGGTCATGGAGACCTCCGACGGCTCAGTCAGGCTGGTGCTGAATCTGGCACCGGCAAAGCAGGCGCAGACTGCACGCAAAACGTACCAGGAACACATCGCGTTCGCCGTGGACGACCTCGTGGGTGCAGCCCGCTCGGCCCGCGATCGTGGCCTGGAGTTCCTGCGGATCCCCGCCAACTATTACGAAGACCTGGACGCGCGGTTCGATCTTGAACCGGATTTCCTGGCCACCCTCAAGGAGCTCAATCTCCTGTATGACCGGGACGCCAATGGAGAATTCCTCCACTTCTACACCGCCACGGTTGGCAGCGTGTTCTTCGAAATGGTGGAACGCCGAGGCGACTACGACGGCTACGGAGCGCCCAATGCGCCGGTGCGCCACGCCGTCCAATACGACTCGCTGCACCGGGCATAAACCCTGAACCAACAATCCAACCCATCGAAAGGAGCCGGCTGTGCCACAAGAACAGACCGCGCAGGTCAACGCTGCACAAGTCAACTCTGCACAAGCGCTCGAATCCGAGGAACTTGTGCCTCCCGCTGAGCCGCACGCCGCGCATGATTCCAAGAAAGTGGAAACCCAAGCGGATCTCAGCGCTGAGATGAAGGGCATCGGGGATCGCTATGCGGAGGCTCTGAAGAACGGAAAGGCGCCAGAGACCATGCCGCGCCTGGACTACGCGCCGTACCGCAGCAGCATCCTGCGCCACCCCACCAAGAGCCTGCACCACGCGGACCCGGAGACGATCGAGCTCTACTCGCCCGCGTTCGGCAACCAGGATGTGCACGCGCTGGAATCGGACCTGACCATCCAGCACAACGGTGAGCCGCAGGGTGAACGCATTATTGTTGCCGGCCGCGTTCTCGATGGCGACGGCCGCCCGGTTGCCGGTCAGCTCGTGGAAATCTGGCAAGCCAACGCCGCCGGCCGCTACATTCACAAGCGCGACCAGCACCCAGCGCCGCTGGACCCGAACTTCACCGGCGTCGGCCGTTGCATCACTGGCGATGACGGCTCGTACAGCTTCACCACCATCAAGCCGGGCGCGTATCCGTGGAAGAACCACCTGAACGCCTGGCGCCCGGCCCACATCCACTTCTCCATGTTCGGTTCGGAATTCACGCAGCGCATCGTCACGCAGATGTACTTCCCGGGCGATCAGCTCTTCCCGCTGGACCCCATCTACCAGTCGATCGTGGACCAGGACGCCCGCGACCGCCTCGTGGCCCAGTACGACCACGAACTCACCAGCCCCGAATGGGCGCTCGGCTACAAGTGGGACATCATCCTGACCGGCTCAAAGCGGACCTGGACGGAAAACGAAGCATACGGCGACGCCGGGGACGAGGAGTAAGCACATGACCAAGCTGGCACCCACGCCGGGCCAAACCGTAGGCCCCTTCTATGGCTACGCCCTTCCCTTTAATAAGGACAACGAATTGCTCGCTCCGGGCAGCCCCGGCAGTATCCGCCTCCAAGGCACGGTCTACGACGGCGCCGGCAACACCATCCCCGACGCCATCCTTGAGATCTGGCAACCGGACTCCGAAGGCAACATCGTCCAGCGGACCGGCTCCTTGGTCCGTGACGGCTACACGTTCACCGGTTGGGGCCGCGGTTCTGTCGGCAACTCCGGCGTCTACACCTTCACCACGGTTAACCCCGGCCCAACCAAGCCCGGTGCTGCGGCGTTCATCTCCGTAGCCGTCTTCGCCCGTGGCCTCATGAACCGGCTGTTCACCCGCGTCTACCTGCCGGAAAACGAGGAAGCACTGGCCAATGACCCGCTGCTGAGCTCCTTGGACCCGGAGCGCCGCAAGACGCTGATCGCGCGCCGCGACCCCGATGGCGGCCTTACCTGGGACATCCGGCTGCAGGGTGGCGACGAGACCGTGTTCCTGGACTTCCAGCAGGACGGTTCGCTCGATCTGGTAACGGAAAACCAGCCATGATCGACGGCGACTTCGGCCTCCTCAGCCCTGTCTCGGCGTCGCCCGCTGTGGCGGCGCTGACGGGCGACCGTGCCGTGATCGCGGCAATCCTCGACGTCGAAGCCGCCTGGGCGGTTGTCCTTGAGGAGGCGGGACTCGTTCCCGCAGGATCCGGCGCAGTTGTGGCCGAAGCCGCCGAAGCCGGCTCCTACGACGTCGCTTCCGTGGCGGAGCGCGCCCAGGGCGGAGGCAACCCTGTGATCCCCTTGCTCGGCGACCTCCGGGCACGAGTGAAGTCCTTGGACCCGGGCGCGGCGTCGGCTGTTCACACCTCCCTCACCAGCCAGGACGTCCTCGACTCCGCCCTCATGCTGCTCGCCAGCCGCACTGTTTCTGTGTTGCTCACCGAGGTAAAACGCACGACGACGGCGCTCGCCACCTTGGCCGGGGCGCATGCGGAAACGCTGTGCGTGGGCAGGAGCCTGACGCAGCACGCGCTGCCGTATACGTTCGGGCTCAAGGCCGCGCAATGGTTCCAAGGCATGGCCGCTGCAGCTGCCCGGTTGGAAGGGCTCGAACTACCCATCCAGTTTGGCGGGGCTGGCGGGACCTTGGCCTCTGCAACCAAGCTGACTGCTTCCTCGCAGAGCACGCCTTTTGATTTGGCGGATTCTTTGGCCTCGCAGCTTGGCCTCGCAACGGCTCCTGCTCCTTGGCACACCAACCGCCTGGCCGTCACCTCCCTGGGTGATGGACTTGCTGCCCTGATTGACTCGTTCGGCAAGATCGCCGCGGACCTGCTGTTCCTGAGCCGTCCCGAAGTGGGCGAACTCGGCGAACCGCTCGCCGCCGGACGTGGTGTTTCCTCGGCCATGCCGCAGAAACAAAACCCGGTGCTGTCCGTGCTCGTCCGCAGCGCCGCGCTGCAGGCACCGGGCCTCGCATCGCAGCTGCACCTCGCGGCGGCCACATTCAACGATGAGCGCCCGGACGGCGCCTGGCACAGCGAATGGCCGGCCCTGCGCCAGCTCCTTGCCTTGGCTTTGGGATCCGCAGGTCACGTCCGCGAACTCGTGGAAGGTCTTCGTGTCTTTCCGGAAGCGATGCGCCGGAACCTCGAAATCTCCGGACCGCTGCTCCTCAGCGAAGGTGTGGTGGCCGCCGTCGCGCCTCTCCTGGGTACCGATGGAAAGCAGACGCTGCAGGCAGTCGTCGACGAAACGCTGAAGGCGCCGGCCGCCGAGCAGTCCCGTATCTACACCAAGCTGCTTCGCGAAACGGTCCCCGCGGACAAGCTCTCCGACGCCGAACTCGAAGCACTCATGGATCCCGCAAGCTACCTCGGCGAAGCCGCCGAAATCAGCCGCCGGATCCTCGCCGCCTACCCGGACTTCACTGGATCTTCATCGAAAGGAGCCACTCGTGGCTAAGCCAACTGTCAAGGCCGTGCTGCTCTCCCCGCAGCGCGGACTGGGAGCGAAGCCGCTCTTGGTTGTCGGCCCGTCGCTGGGCACGTCCACCGTGCTCTGGACCGAAACCGCTGCCCTCCTGGGCGACGAGTACGACGTCATCGCTTGGGACCTCCCCGGCCACGGCATCTCGCCAGCCGCCACGGAAGGTTTCGATATGGCGGAACTGGCTGACGCCGTCGTCGATCTTGTTGACTCTGTCAGCCCGGGCGCGAACTTCCACTACGCGGGCGTCTCGCTGGGCGGCGCCACCGGCCTGCAGCTCGGTATCAAGCACGGCGACCGACTCCGCAGCCTGTCCGTCCAGTGCACCGGCGCCAAGATCGGCACTCCCGAAGGCTGGCTGGAGCGGGCCGAAACCGTACGCGCGCAGGGAACACCGGTGATGATCCAGGGTTCGGCGCAGCGCTGGTTCGCTGCCGGATTCATGGATCGCCAACCCGAGGTCAGCAGCCGCCTCCTGCACGCCCTCCGCGACTCCGACCGCTTCAGCTACTCGTTCTGCTGCGAAGCCCTCGCCGGGTTCGACGTCCGCGAGCAGCTCGGCAGCATCACCGTTCCCACCCAGGCGATCGCCGGCGTCGAGGATTCGGTTGCGCCGCCGTCGTTCGCGGAGGAGGTCGCTGCCGGTGTTCGGTCCGGCGGTGGTTTCGCTGTGGTGGAAGCGCTCGACGGCGTCGCCCACCTTGCGCCCGCAGAGGCACCGGCCGTTGTGGCCGATTTGATGCGGACTTTCATGAAGGAGAACGGACGATGAGCTCTTTGTCTGCCGAACGGAATGGTGCCGTTCAGCCGGAAGCGACCGCGCAGGACATTTACGACGCCGGCATGGTGGTTCGACGCGAAGTGCTCGGCAATGAGCATGTGGACCGGGCGAACGCCAACAAGGATTCCTTTACCGAGGACTATCAGGACATGATCACCAGGATCGCCTGGGGTGGTATTTGGACTCGGCCCGGTCTTAGCCGGCAAATGCGCTCCGCTGTCACTCTCACGGCGCTGGTGGCACACGGTCACTGGGAGGAGCTCGCCATGCACGTCCGGGCGGCCCTCAACAACGGCCTGAGCAGGGACGAAATCAAGGAAATCCTGCTGCAGACCGCCATCTATTGCAGCGTGCCGTCGGCCAATTCGGCCTTCAAGACGGCCCAGAAAGTATTCGCCGAAATCGACGCCAACGAACCCAACTAGGTCGCATTTAAGCGCGTTTAGAAGGTCCAAAACGCGCACTATTGCGACCTAGTTGGGCAGTAGAAAAGAGAAACCCCATGAACCAGGCTTTTGTGTACGACGCCGTACGCACACCCTTTGGTAAGTTCGGCTCCGGCCTTGCCGCAGTCCGTCCCGATGATCTCGCAGCGCACGTGGTCCGCGAATCTGTTCGCAGGGCCCCGGAATTGGATGTTGAGCGGATCGACGAGGTGGTGTTCGGCAACGCCAACGGTGCCGGTGAGGAAAACCGCAACGTCGCCCGGATGGCTACCCTGCTGGCAGGCCTGCCCGTCTCCATCCCGGGCACAACTGTCAACCGTCTCTGTGGTTCGTCGTTGGACGCGGCAATCATCGCGTCCCGCCAGATCAACGCCGGGGATGCGGATGTGATCCTGGTGGGCGGCGCCGAGTCCATGAGCCGTGCGCCTTGGGTGCTTCCCAAGACCTCCAAGCCCTACCCCGCCGGTGACATGACCCTGGCCTCCACCACGCTGGGTTGGCGACTGGTGAACCCGTCCATGAACAAGGACTGGACCATCTCCCTGGGCGAGGCCACGGAACGGTTGCGCGAGAAATACGGCATCACGCGAGAGCGCCAGGACCAGTTCGCTGCAGACTCCCACAATCTGGCCGACGCCGCGTGGAACGAAGGCTTCTACGATTCGCTGGTTTCTGCGGTGCCGGGCACCGATCTGGTGCGGGATGAAGGCATCCGTGCGGGTTCTTCCGCGGAGAAGCTTGCTGGTTTGAAGACAGTCTTCCGTCCTGAAGCTGACGGGCCCGACGGCGGTACGGTCACCGCCGGGAATGCGTCGCCCTTGTCCGATGGTGCTTCGGCGGCGTGGATTGGCTCTGAGGCTGCTGCTGGGATTCTTGGCCTTGAGCCGTTGGCGCGGATCGCGGGCCGGGGTGCGCATGGCAACGATCCCCAGTTCTTCGGGTTCGCCCCGGTGGAGGCCGCGAACAAGGCCCTCGCGAAGGCAGGCATCGGCTGGGACCAGGTTGGCGCCGTCGAACTTAATGAAGCGTTCGCCGCGCAGTCGCTGGCGTGCGTTGACGCGTGGGGGATTGACCCGTCCATCGTGAACCGTCACGGCGGCGCGATCGCGATGGGCCACCCGCTCGGTGCCTCCGGTACCCGCATCCTCGGCACGCTGGCCCGGTCGCTGCAGGCTTCCGGCCAGCGGTGGGGTGTCGCGGCGATCTGCATCGGTGTTGGGCAGGGCCTGGCCGTGGTGCTCGAAAATGTAACCGCTTCGGTGAAGGGCTAAAGCTCATGTTGAATTTCATTGACACTGTTGGCGAAGCTGTCGCTGGCATCCAGGACGGTTCCACGGTGATGATCGGAGGGTTCGGCAACGCCGGGCAGCCGTTCGAACTGATCGATGCGCTGATGGATTGCGGCGCGAAGGACCTGACCGTGGTCAACAACAACGCCGGCCAAGGCGACCAAGGCCTCGCGTTGCTGATCAAGGAAGGCCGCGTCCGCAAAATGATCTGTTCCTTCCCGAGACAGTCCGATTCCTGGCACTTCGACGCCAAATACCACGCGGGCGAGATCGAGCTGGAACTCGTCCCGCAGGGCAACCTGGCCGAGCGCATCCGCGCCGCCGGTGCCGGAATCGGCGGGTTCTTCACGCCCACCGGCTACGGCACCACCTTGGCCGAAGGTAAAGAAACCCGTTTCCTGGACGGGAAGTGGCAGGTGTTCGAGACGCCCATCCATGCCGACGTCGCCCTCATCAAGGCACTCAAGGCGGACGGCAAGGGAAACCTCGTGTACCGCAAGACTGCCCGGAACTTCGGCCCCATCATGGCCGCCGCTGCCAAGCACACGATCGTCCAGGTCTCCGAGATCGTCCCTACGGGTTCTCTGGACCCGGAGAACGTGGTGACGCCGGGGATTTACGTCAACAGTGTGGTCCGCGTCGGCGGTTCCAGCGCAGAACAGGTGGCCTGATCATGAGCACCCAGACAAGCATCCAGACGTCCGAGAAGCCGCTTGGCCGCGACGAACTCGCCCAGTTGGTGGCCCGCGACATCGCCCCCGGTTCGTTCGTGAACCTGGGCATCGGCCAGCCCACTCTTGTGTCCAACTACCTCACCGAGGAACAGAACATCACGCTCCACACGGAGAACGGGATGCTCGGCATGGGCCCCGCCGCTGAGGGCGACCAGATCGACGGCGACCTGATCAACGCAGGCAAGATCCCTGTCACCGAACTGCCAGGGGCCTCCTACTTCCACCACGCTGACTCGTTCGCGATCATGCGCGGCGGGCACTTGGATATCTGCGTCCTCGGCGCGTTCCAGGTATCCGCCACCGGCGACCTCGCCAACTGGCACACCGGAGCCCCGGACGCCATCCCCGCCGTCGGTGGTGCGATGGACCTCGCCACCGGCGCCAAGGACGTGTTCGTGATGATGACCCTGTTGACGCGCGAGGGCGTGTCCAAGCTCGTGGACCAGTGCACCTACCCGCTCACCGGCGTCGGATGCGTGACCCGCGTGTACACCGACAAAGCCGTTTTCCTCACAGGACCCGACGGCGTCACAGTCCGCGAGACGTTCGGCTGCACCTTCGAGGAAATCCAGGAACTCGTACCCCTGCCCCTGAAGCCCGGCGCCTAACCCTCCTCCCGTTGTGGGGCCCGCTCTGCGTGGTTATTGCCCTAGCAGGGCCCACATCGCCCGGGTTCCCTGGCCGAGCTTGCGAGGTTAGGGAGGCGGTGGGGATGCAGAGTGGGCCCCGCAACGCACCCTAGGATTGGTAACCATGACCGATTCTGCAGTTACCCCGCAGGCCAGCGACCAGTACGTGCAGTCGTTGGCCAGGGGTCTGGCCGTGATCCGGGCGTTCGACGCGAACAACCCGGTCATGACCCTCAGCGAAGTCGCTGCCCGCACTGACCTGACCCGCGCCACGGCCCGGAGGTTCCTGCACACCCTTGTTGAGCTCGGCTACGTCCGCACGGATGGCAAGACCTTCGCGCTAACAGCCAAGGTTTTGCAGCTCGGGTACTCCTACCTTTCGGCGCTCTCCTTGCCGCAATTGGCCCAGCCGCATCTGGAGCAACTGAGCTTGAAATTGGGGGAGTCCACGTCCGCCGCGGTCCTGGACGGTCCGGACATCTTCTACGTGGCCCGCGTCGCCACCCGCAGGATCATGAACGTCGGGATCACCGTCGGCACCCGCTTCCCTGCGTACGCCACGTCCATGGGTCGCGTGCTGCTCGCCGGATTGCCGCAGGCCAAGCTTGAGGCATACCTGGCCAGCGTCGAACTCAAGCCCATCACGCCACGAACCGTAGCCAGCGCGTCAGACTTGAGGTCCGCCGTCGAGCGCGTCCGTGCGCAAGGCTGGTGCCTGCTGGACCAGGAACTGGAAATCGGGCTCATGTCCATCGCGGCGCCGGTGTGGAACCACAACAACGGCGACAACGTCGCCGCCATCAACGTGTCCCTGCAGGCCCAAGCGGTAGCGGCGCAACCAGACCCGGACAAGTATCTCGAGTCGGTCCGCGAAGCTGTAGTAACCACGGCCAACGCCATCTCCCAAGACGTCTCCGCCAAGCATTAACCCAAGTAAGTCGCAGATGAGGTCGTTTTGAGCGCTCAAAACGACCTCATCTGCGACCCAGTTGGGTAAGCGGGGCACCTACTTCCGGATCGCTGCCAGCCGCGTCTCAAGAATCCGCCGAACCATGGAGTCCGGAACAGGGTTGTCCGCCGAAAACCGCAATGTCCCGGGCGACCACGAATAGCCGCCCAGCTCCTCCGACATCTCCGGCAGGATCTGCCCGCTAAACGGGTACAGCGCAAGGTGGTTCTTGGTTTCGAGTACGCTCACGAAGCCCTTGCCGTCCACAAGCAAAGCAGGCATGCCGTAGCTGGTGCCTTCCTCGGCGTCCGGGGCAAGTTCACGCGCGATCGCTACAACCCGCTCCAGGATTTCGCGGTTGCCCTGGCTGACGTTCTCCAAGTATTCGGTGACGGTTCCCATAGGGACATCGTGCCCCAAAATCCGGCTATTTAGCGCTCCGGAATGACCGCGATGCCCTGGATTTCGATCATGGCTTCTTTCTGCCACAGCCGGGTGACACCGATTCCAGCCATCGCCGGGTACTGTGAACCAGCCATTTCGCGCCAGATCCGTCCGATCTCGCGGCCGTTCGCCATGTAATCGTCCACGTCCGTGAGGTAGATGGTCACGTTGACCAGGTCCTCGGGCTGTCCCCCGGCCTCGCGCAAGGTGGTGAGGACGTTGGAGAACGCCTGCGTGAACTGCTCCACGATGCCGCCCGGCACGATGTTCATGTTCTTGTCCAAGGCCGTCTGTCCACCCAGGAACACCGTGTTGCCGGCAAGCCTGCCGTGGGCAAAACCGGACGGCTTGGGGAGCGACTCAGGGTTGATTGTCTTGTGGCTCATGCTGTTCCTCCTTGTTGTGGCAACTGCAAAAACTTTTGAAATGCCTCTGTGCAGATCATTTCTGCCGTGCTACGTTGAGCATATGTGACGATCGTAAAAAAGTCGACACATTAGAACTCGAAGGAGCACAACCCATGAAACTTGCCACCCTGCGAACCTCCGGCGGAAGTACGACGGCGGCACTCGCCACGGGCGCGGACACGTACCTTGCGCTGCCGGCCACTGACGTCGGCGCGCTCCTGGCCCTGCCGGAGTGGCGGACGATCGTGCAGGAAGCGCAAGCATCCGAGGGCTCGGTCATCACCGGCGCTGACTTCGCACCGCTCCTGCCCCGCGCAGGCAAGGTCATTTGCTGCGGACTGAACTATGGGGACCACATCCAGGAAATGGGCCGAGAACTTCCTGAGTACCCCACCCTTTTCGCCAAGTACGCGGACACCCTGGTGGGCGCTACCGACCCCGTAGAAGTCCACGGCAGCGGCCGCGTCGACTGGGAAGCCGAGCTCGCCGTCGTCGTGGGTTCTGAACTGTCCCGCGCCGACGAAAACCAAGCCCGCGCGGCAATCGCCGGCTACACGGTTGCCAACGACGTCTCCATGCGCGACTGGCAGAACCGGACGCTGCAGTGGTTCCAGGGCAAGGCTTTTGACCGCACGACGCCGGTAGGCCCGGTGATGCTGACTGCGGACGAAGCAGGCCAGAGCTTTGAGGTCCGCGGCTACGTCAACGGCGAACTCGTCCAGCGCGGCAACACGAGCACCCTGGTGTTCGGCCCCGCGAAGCTCCTTTCCTACATTTCCCAGTTCACCACCCTGCGCCCCGGCGACCTCGTCCTCACGGGAACGCCCGGGGGAGTCGGGATGGGCATGACCCCACCGCGTTTCCTGATCGACGGAGACGTCCTCACCACCGAAATCGATGGCATCGGCCAGCTGGCAAACAAGTTCCGGATCCACGCCCCGGTCGCGCCGGTCCACGCCAACGCCTAAAACCCACCGCCAAAAGGAGAACCCCATGAGCCAGACCACCACCGAATACCGCCTCGAAGGCGACAACTCCATCTACGCCGGCGCTGACGGCAAGGTTGTCCCCGTGGTGACCCGCGCCGGTGCGGAAGACACCAACACCGCACAGTCGGGCGACTGCATCCGCGTCTCCGGCGTGAGCATCCAGCACACTCCGGCGACCAAGATCTGGTTCGGCCAGGTTTCCAACACCCCCGGATACCGTTCCCTCCCGCACCACCATGGCGAGGCCGAGACCGGCGGCTACGTGCTCCGCGGCCACGGCCGGATCTACTTCGGCGAGAACTACCAGGAGTTCATCGACATGAAGGCCGGCGACTGGGTATTCGTGCCACCGTTCATGCCGCACGTGGAAGCCAACATGTCCGTGACAGAAGAACTCGTCTGGCTCACGGCCCGCACGCCCGAGAACCTCGTGGTCAACCTCGAGGATGTCGCCGACGAGACCCTCGCCGACTACCGCAGGGCATAACCCCATGATCACTGGAACCTTGACCTCGGAGACCTTCCTCAGGGCTGTGGAGATGACAGCCGTTGAAGCCCAGGTTTTCGACGAAGCCTACGAAGCCACCACCCAATACGTGCCGTGGCCCAAGGCTTATGGCGGAGACATGGTGGCCCAGGCGGCAGCTGCGATGATGCTTTCGGTGGAGGCCGACAGGAACCTCCACTCGATGCACAGCTACTTCATGCGGCCCGTGGACATCGGCGCCCATGTTCGCTATGAAGTGGAGCGTTTGCGCGATGGCCGCGGCTACTCCACACGCACGGTTCGTGGCTTCCAGAATGGCAAGCCCGTATATGCCGCAATGGGGTCCTTCCAAGTTCCCGAAGATGGACCGGATTTCCAGCCTGAGGCTCCTGCCGCCGTCGAGCCGGAATCGCTTCGCTCCGCAGCGGAAGCACTGGAAGGCACAGAAAGCCCAGCCGCAGACTATTGGTCTACGGGCCGTAGTTTCGACATGCGGCATATTCCGGGGCCGGTATACATTGAGCTCGAGGGCGGGTCCACGCCGCAGCAGGCAATCTGGGTCAAGGCCTTCGATAGCCTCCCCGACGACGCCAACCTCCACCGCACTGCCCTCGCCTACGTTTGCGACTACACCATCTTGGAGCCGCTACTCCGGGTCAACGGACTCAACTGGTCCAGTCCAGGGCTAGCTACCGCCAGCCTTGACCACTCCATGTGGTTCCACCGCGATGGCCGCGCCGACGACTGGGTCCTCTATTCACAAGAGGCCATATCAGGCCAAAGCAACAGGGGCCTGGCCATGGGCCGCTTCTTCGACCGGCAAGGAAGGCTCCTCGCCACGGTCGCCCAAGAAGGCATGATCCGCGCCTGAACAGCTTTACCCCTCAACATCATCCCCAGCTTCACTAACGCACCACTGAAAGGAACGGCCATGAGCATGACGCCATCGGCCCATGTGGACACGTTCACTCGCGACCATTTGCCGCCTGCCGATAGCTGGCCGGCGCTTGAATTTACCCTGCCCGAACTTCACTACCCGGAGCGGCTGAATGCCGCGGCGGTGCTGATCGACGACGCTGTCGAGACTTATGGCCCGGACCGACCCGCCCTTCGCACGCCGGATGGCACGGTTTGGACCTACGGTGAGCTCCAGCAGCGGGCCAACCAAGTAGCCCAAGTCCTCACCGAAGACCTCGGAGTCGTGCCCGGCAACCGCGTCATGCTGCGCGGCCCCAACAACCCGTGGATTGTGGCCGCCTGGCTAGGCGTTCTAAAGGCTGGCGCGGTAGTGGTCACCACCATGCCCATGCTGCGGTCCGCCGAAGTCTCCACGCTGATCCAGCTCACCAAGCCGGTGGTTGCCATCTCGGACCACCGCTTCGTGGACGAGCTTGCCGTCGCGGCAGGCGACGAGGTCACTGTCCTCTCGTATGGTGGGTCCGACGACGGCGACCTGACCGCCCGCTGCGCCGCGAAGAGCGGCGAATTCACGGCTGTGGATACCTCGGCGGACGACGTCGCGCTGCTGGGTCCGACGTCGGGCACCACGGGTGTGCCGAAGGTGACCATGCATTTCCACCGGGACCTCCTGGCCAACGCAGATACGTTCGCCCGTTACATTCTGCAGCCCACTGCGGATGACGTGTTCGCCGGTTCGCCGCCCCTCGCATTCACCTTTGGGCTCGGTGGCCTGGTGGTCTTCCCGCTGCGGTTTGGAGCGTCATCGCTGCTGACCGAAAAGGCAGCGCCGGTGGACCTGGCCGAGAACGCAGCCACAGCCGGAGCGACGATCCTGTTCACTGCTCCTACTGCCTACCGCGCGATCCTCAAGGAGCAGCGCGGGGACCTGCTCCGGGGCCTTCGCGTGGCCGTTTCTGCCGGCGAGCACCTGTCCAAGGAAACGTGGCAGGCCGTCCAAGACGCCACGGGACTGCGCTTGGTCAATGGCATCGGCGCCACGGAGTTGCTGCATGTGTTCATTTCCGCCGCGGGCGATGACATCCGGCCCGGCACAACAGGCCGCGCCGTGCCCGGCTACCGTGCGACCATCCTGGACGACGCCGGCAAGGAACTCGGTCCCGGGCAGGCTGGCCGGTTGGCCGTCATCGGACCAACAGGATGCCGCTACCTGGACGACGCCCGCCAAACGAACTACGTCGTCAACGGCTGGAACGTCACCGGAGATACGTTCACCAAGGATGAGGACGGGTACTTCACGTACCAGGCCCGTTCGGACAACATGATCGTTTCCTCCGGATACAACATCGGCGCACCCGAGGTGGAGGCGGCCATCGACCAGCACCCGGATGTGGTAGAGAACGCCGTGATCGGCCGTCCTGACCCGGAGCGCGGCAGTGTTGTCTGCGCGTTCATCGTGCTGCGTGAAGGCGTCATAGGCGACGCCGCGAAGCGCAAGGAAATCCAGGACTTCGTGAAGCAGACCATCGCCCCGTACAAGTACCCGCGGGACGTCCGGTTCGTCACTGAATTGCCACGCAATCCCAGCGGCAAACTGCAGCACTTCAAGCTCCGCGACGGCCTCCTCCATGAAGGCACCTCCGCCAACGAGGGCAACCCGGGCGAAGCACAAACCGACCAACTTACCCCTGCCGGCCAGAGCCAGGCTTGAGAAGGAGCACAACCATGAAGATTGCAATTGTTGGAGGCGGCCCGGGCGGCCTGTACTTCGCAGCATTGATGAAGCAGCTGGACCCCTCCCACGACATCACCCTCTGGGAACGTAACGCTGCAAGCGATACCTTTGGCTTCGGCGTCGTGTTTTCCGATGAGACCCTCGGCGGGATCGGCAACGCCGATCCGGTGGTCGCGGAGTACATGAGCCGCCGCTTCGCGCGCTGGTCCGATATCGACATCCACTTCCGTGACCAGATGATCACCGTGGGCGGGCAGGGCTTCGCGGCGATGAGCCGGAAGGAACTGTTGGAGCTGCTGCAGCGCCGCTGCATCGAACTCGGCGTCGACGTTCGGTTCTCCACCATGGCCCCGCCTGTTGAGGAACTCGAAGCCGGTTACGATCTCGTGCTGGCCGCGGACGGCGTGAACTCCCAGATCCGCGCCAAGTATGCCGACGCGTTTGGCCCGGACCTGGACCCGCGGACCAACAAGTTCATGTGGCTCGGTACGGACCAGGTATTCGAGGCCTTCAAGTTCTTCGTCAAGGAGACCGAGTTCGGCGTCATGCAGATCCATGGCTACCCGTACTCCGACGAGGGCTCGACGTTCATCGTGGAAATGCACCAGGACGTCTGGCACGCGGCAGGGTTCGACGAAACCGCCAACGAGGTCTTCCCTCCCGGGGTCTCGGACGAGAAAGCGATCGCGAAGATCCGTGAGATTTTCGCCGAGGAACTGGACGGCTACGAGGTCCTGTCCAACAACTCCAAGTGGATCAACTTCACCACGGTGCGGAACCAGAGCTGGCGCAAGGGCAACGTTGTCCTGCTCGGCGACGCCGCCCACACCGCGCACTTCTCCATCGGCTCCGGCACGAAACTGGCCATGGAAGACTCCCTCGCGCTGGCCGCGTGCCTGCACGAACACCCGGACGTTGACTCCGCCCTTGCCGCGTACGAGGCCGAGCGCCGGCCCGTGGTCGCCTCCACCCAGCGCGCCGCGCAGGCCTCGCTGGAATGGTTCGAACGGATCGGCCAGTACAAGGACCAGGACCCCACCCAGTTCGCGTTCAACCTTCTCACCCGCAGCCGCCGCATCACCCAGGAAAACCTGCGCCTTCGCGACCCCGAATTCGCCGACGCCGTGGACCGCAACTTCGCCGCCTCCCAGGGCCTGGACCAGGTAGCCCCGGCAATGTTCCAGCCCTTCCGCATCGGTGAACTGGAGCTGAAGAACCGCATCATCGTCTCGCCGATGGACATGTACTCCGCCACCGACGGCATCCCGGGCGACTTCCACAAGGTCCACCTCGGCTCCAAGGCCCTGGGCGGCGCCGGCCTGGTCATGACCGAAATGGTCTGCGTTTCCGAAACCGGCCGCATCACCCCCGGCTGCAGCGGCCTCTACACCGACGAACAGCGCGATAGCTGGAAGGAAATCGTGGACTTCGTCCACGGCCGCTCCACCGCCAAGATCGGCGCCCAGCTAGGCCACTCCGGCCGCAAGGGCTCCACCAAACTCATGTGGGAAGGCATCGACCAGCCCCTCAACACCGGCAACTGGGGCACCGTTGGCCCGTCCGCGCTGCCGTACGGCCCGGAGAACCAGACCCCGGCCGAACTGGACCGCGCCGGCATGGACGCCATCAGGGACGAGTTCGTCGCCGCGACCCTCCGGGCCGAGCAGGCAGGCTTTGACCTCCTGGAGATCCACGCCGCCCACGGCTACCTGCTCTCCTCCTTCCTCTCGCCCGTTTCCAACCAACGCACCGACGAATACGGTGGCAGCCTGGAAAACCGGCTGCGGTTCCCGCTGGAAGTGTTCGACGCCGTTCGCGCGGCGTGGCCTGCCCACAAGCCCGTGACGGTACGCATCTCCGCGACCGACTGGATCGAAGGCGGCAACACCTCCGACGACTCGATCGAGATCGCCAAGGCGTTTGTGGAGCACGGTGCCGCGGGACTGGATGTTTCCACCGGCCAGGTAGCCAAGGAAGAGAAGCCCGCGTTCGGCCGCAGCTACCAGACTCCGTTCGCGGACCGCATCCGCCAGGAAGTCGCCGCCCCGGCAGGGGTGGCCGTGATCGCCGTCGGCGCCATCTCCAGCTACGACGACGTGAACTCCATTCTGCTCGCAGGCCGCGCCGACCTGATCGCCCTGGGCCGTACCCACCTCTACGACCCCCAGTGGACACTCCACGCCGCAGCGGAGCAGGAATACCACGGCCCCGGTGCCCAGTGGATCCCGCAGTTCCGCGCCGGCCGCCGCAAGCCGCCGAGCTCGCGTACCGACGCAGTCCGTCCCCGCCTGTCCCTGCTCAAGGAACCAGACACCGAGGAACTCAACACCCACCTGCGCTGGACCCCCGCATCCGCAGCAGCGTCGGTACTGGTGAAGTAGACGTGGCCACCTCAACCGTGAACGACTGGAAAGTGCCCACCCGGACTACCGGCTTGGTGTTGATTTGTTGCTGGCTCGCAATCCTCGCTGAGGGTTACGACGTCGGCGTCCTGGGAGCCGTGCTTCCTGCCCTTGCCGAGTACAAGGAATGGAGCCTGAGCCCGCTGGCCCTTGGTGGTCTGGGATCATATGCCTTGATCGGCATGCTTATTGGAGCCCTGTTCATCGGAACGCTCAGCGACCTTGTGGGCCGCAAGAAGATGCTGCTGGCGTCCATGGTGATCTTCACCCTCACCCAGGCCGGTGCAGCGTGGGCTCCTACACCTGAGCTGTTCGGACTCTTCCGGCTCATCGGCGGACTGGGCATGGGTGGCGTCATCCCTGTTGCCGCGGCCTTGACCATCGAGTACTCAGCTCCAAACAAGCGTTCCTACAACTATGGCCTCATGTATTCCGGCTACTCGCTGGGCATCGTTGCGGCCGCGCTTGCTGCGATGTTTGTGCTGCCGGTTGGCGGGTGGCGTGCCGTGATCGCTATTGGTGCCGCGCCCATTGTCCTGCTGCCGATCATTTGGAAGTTCCTCCCGGAATCGTTGGAGTACCTCGAGTCCAAGGGGCGTAAAGAGGAAGCCACTACCCTGGCTGCAAAGTTGGAGATCGCCGATTACCAGCCGGTTGCGGTGGTGGCACAGGCCGGTTCGCACAGCGCCGATCCGTGGTGGAAGACCATCACCACGATGTTCTCCCTGAAGTACCTCCGCTCCACCGTCTTCTTCTGGATCTCGCTGTTCTGCGGCCTGGTGCTCGTTTATGGGCTCAACACCTGGCTGCCGAGCATCATGAAGAAGGCCGGCTACGATCTCGGCTCTTCCCTGACGTTCCTGTTGGTCTTCAGCCTGGCTTCGGCTATCGGCGGCCTGCTCCTGGGCCGTGCGGCGGACAAGTACGGCAAGAAGCTCATCCTGGTGGTGTTCTACATTCTGGGTGGCTTAGGCATCATGCTGCTCGTCTTCCCCAACACCATGGTGGTCAACCTGCTGTTCGTGGCCTTTGCGGGGGTTGGGTCCATCTCCACTTCCCTGGTCCTCACCGGCTACATCGCTGACTACTACCCGGCGAAGGTTCGCGGTACCGCCACGGGTTGGGCTCTCAGCTTCGCCCGCTTGGGTGCCATCTCCGGACCTTTGATCGGCGGCTGGATTGCAGGTTCCAAGCTGCCCTTTGAGGCCAACTTCGCGATCTTCGCCGGCATCGCATTGGTGGCCGCAGCCGCCGTCGCAATGATTCCGAAGCCGCAATCAGAGGCGACGGTTATTCCGTCCAAGGCTGCAGCTGGAAGCACGGACCCGGACGACGAGACCGCCGCAGTCGGCACCCGCTAGGAGAATCATGGACGCGTTTCCTGAAGCGAGCGTTGAGCGGACGGTCGAGTGGGTGGACACCGATGCCTCCGGCCACCAACACAATTCGGCCATCCTCCGATGGGTGGAAGCCGCCGAGGCAGAACTCTTCCGCTCCCTGGAGCTGCCCGACTACTTCCCCAACGCTCCGCGCGTCCAGCAGGTGATCAATTACAAGGCGAAGCTGTGGTTCGGCCAGCGCGTCACCGCTACGGTGAAAATCCACGCACTCGGCCGAACCTCGCTGACCATGGCCTTCGAGGTCAGGGGCCACCCGCTTGAAGATGCTGTCCATGGAACGTCCGACGGCGTCACCCACCAAGGTGCCCCGTCGGACGGCAGCGATGTGGCCGCCTTCGGGACGGTCACCACGGTCCACGTCCCCAATGGCACCACCGCCGCGCAGCCCTGGCCGGAGCATTTCGTCCGGGCTGTGCGGTTTGCTGGCTAGCCCCCGCGAGATGGCATTTAAGGCCCATGTTGCAGCTCAACATGGGCCTTAAATGTCATCTCGGTGATCCATGGCGCACCTATGATGAACATGACTGGCGCCTCACCCAGGCGCGGAAATGAGGATCCTTCAATGTTCGCCGTCCCGGCACCCCCGGTGCGCCATCAGCAACTCCTGGTTACCATCTTCGGTCTCTACGGCAGGAACGCTGGGGATGCGTTGCCGGTCTCCGCGCTGGTTTCGATGCTCGGTACCCTCGGCTATGACGCGCCAGGTGTGAGGTCGTCGGTTTCCAGGCTTAAGGCCAAGGGTGTCCTGAAGAGCGTCCGCGAAGGCGGCATTGCCAAGTACAAGATCTCTGAATCGGTGAGCGACGTCTTCCGGGAAGGTGATCGGAGGATCTTCGCCCCGGAGCAGCCAGCGCCCGTGGATACGTGGGTGCTCGCCGTGTTCTCCGTCCCAGAGTCGATGCGGAACCGCCGTCACCAGCTGAGGTCCGCTTTATCCAGCCTGGGATTTGGATCGGTGGCGTCCGGTGTGTGGATCGCGCCGGCCCACAAACTGGAGCAAGCCCGGGAACGCCTCACAGCGGGCGGGCTCATCGAATTCGTAGATCTCTTCCGCAGCGACTACGTTTTCGATGGCCCCATGCGGCCCAAGATCTCCGAGTGGTGGGATCTCAAGGAACTCGATGAACAATTCACGGAGTTCCTTGAGATCTACCGGGGCGCCGAGCAGCAGTGGATTGGCCTGGTGGGCGATGACCCTGAGGCTGCCTTGGCTGATTCCACTGCAGAGGTGCGCCGCGATGCTTTCCGTTACTACATCCCGATGCTCACCTTGTGGCGAAAGTTTCCCTACCGCGACCCAAACCTGCCGGCGGACTACCTTCCGCCCGAATGGCACGGACCGGCAGTCCGCCGGACTTTCCAGGCAGTGCACCGCCTCGCGGCGCCCCTCGCTGCGGCGCACGCCCATGAGGTCATCAGCGAAGCCTTGGACCCTGTCCTTACCTAGTTGTTGGTTCCGGCTCAGTCCTTGGTCCGGGGCGTGCCGATGATGCCGAAGATTTCCCCCTGCGGTGCCTGCAGGATTGCCATCCTTCCCATCGGGCTGTCCGTGAGAGGCATCAACGCCGAAGAGCCGAGTTCCAAGGCCGTTGCGGCAGTTCGATCTACGTTGTCGCTGGCAAACCAGGCCAACCAGTGGTTCGGGACGCCCTCGGCAATTTCGGTGTCGTGATGAATGCCGCCCACTTCGCGGCCATCGGAAGGCCGCTTGAGGGTTGAGTAAATGAACCCATCCTGATCGACGTCGTGGTAGCTGAAGCCAAAGACATCCGCATAGAAGGACCGGGCCACCTCGTAATCGCGGGTGTGGAGTTCGTTCCAGCACAATGCACCGTGTTCATTGACGCGCTCCGCTCCGATATGGCTTCCCGCCTCCCAGATGCCAAAGACCGCGCCGACACTGTCCGCAGCAATTGCCATTCGCCCGGAATCCATCACATCAAAGGGGGGAGCAATGAGTTGGCCGCCAGCCGCTGCTACCTCTTTGGCCGTGGTGTCTACGTTGTCCGAGGCAAGATAGGTGGTCCAGACGGTCGGCATGTTGGGATCCTGTTTGGGGCCAAGTCCCGCAACTGCATGTCCGTCGAGTTGGGCCAGCAGGTAGCCCCCGGCCTCCTCGTCGCCGGAGAGGTAGTTCCAGCCAAACAGCTCCGTGTAGAAGGACTTCGCGGCAGGGAGATCATCGACGCCCAGATCCACCCATGTGGGTGTTCCTGCAGGCCATTTCTCTTTGTGGGTAGACATAGCAACTCCTCGGTTTTGGGGCTGATTAGGCGTGGCCGCCTCCTCGGATGCCCTATGCGCCGGGCTTCCGGGGAGGCAGCCACTCATAATGTGCGTGCAGCCTCCAATTCGTGCTGCGATTCGCGTCCCCAAATCTTGCTTGCCCTTCGTGGTGTGGAAGCGCCATAGCAGCACACATAAAGGAGGCGGCAGGCGTAAGCCGCCTGCCGCCGTCGTGCGTATTGCTTTAGATGGTGCGCGTCGCCTTGGCAAGGTTGTCACGGAGTTCGATGGCGGTCTGCCGGATAACGTAGGCGGGACGGTCGCGCTCAACCCGCCAGCTGTCCTCAAGTGGCCCGATGTTGACGGTATCGAAACCGAACTCGTCGTACAGCCTGGTCACGAGCTCAGCGGCCTCCGGGAAGTCGCTGGCTGTTGCCAGTGCGCGGCGGTTGGGCGTGCCGGCCGGTGTGCCATCGGTAGTGATGTCTTTTGCGAAGATGTGGTTGAAGCCCTTGGCTACCTTGGATGTGGGCAGGTGTTTCTGGAGCAGGCCCGAGGTGGTGGCCTCGCCGTTATCGAGCGCGGGAATGCGACCATCGCGCTCCCAGTAATAGTTGTTGGTGTCGATGACGATCTTGCCTTCGAGCGGCTCTGCCGGGATGTCCTGGTAGTTCTTCAGGGGAACGGTCACGACGGCGAAATCACCCGCCGCTGCTGCCTCGGCTGCCGTCGCGGCCCGGGCCCGCGGCCCGAGTTCTGTGACCAGTTCCGCGAGGGTCTCCGGCCCCCGTGAATTGCTGATCACGACGTCGTAGCCAAGTTCCACTGCCTTACGTGCCACTTGGCTGCCAATGTGTCCTGCACCGATGATTCCGATTGTTGTCATATTCAGGCCAACAAGATGTTGCAGACGCGTATTTCCGGCGTTACGGAATATGTCGGAGCCATGAGCCGGTTTCCGCGCAGGAGAACGGTAAGTAGACTTACTAAATGTCTACTCCGGCGAACCCCAGCTCCAAGAAACATGGTGTCCTCTTTGACGTCGATGGGACGTTGATCGACTCCAGCTACTTCCATGCCTTCGCCTGGTGGCAGGCGTTCAGGAGGGAGGGCTTGGATATCCAGATATCCGACATTCATCGCTGCGTAGGAATGGGTGGCGACAAGCTGGTTCAACATCTGGTTCCGGACTGCCCGGAAGACATGCAAGAGGAACTGAAATCCGCTCACGGGGCTGTGTTTTCGACGTTCTGGCCGTCACTGCGCGCCTTCGATTCCGCGCGCGACCTACTTGCGGCTTGCTCCGACTCCGGACTGGCGGTTGGGCTGGCATCGTCAGCCCAAGAGCGCGACCTTGATGTCAGCAGGCGGCTCCTCGACGCCGGAGGGTCCATCGACGCGTGGACCAGCTCGAATGACGCGAACGAAAGCAAGCCCGCCCCGGATATCCTCCTGGCGTGCTTGAAGAAGCTGGAACTCGAGCCAGCGGACGTCGTGTTTGTTGGCGATGCGGTCTGGGACGTAAAGGCTGCTGGAGCAATTGGCGTTCCCGCTATAGCCCTGACCTGCGGTGGCATCAGCGAGGCAGAACTCCGCGACGCAGGCGCCGCAGAGGTCTACGACAATCCGCGGCACCTGCTGGAGAATCTGGAAAGCAGCGCCATTGGACGGCTGACGGCGGGGACACTCCGCGCTTAGGAGGCACCACCGCCCGCCCCACAGTGTTGAGTAGCATTGCCCCCAATTGACCAGCAACGGAAGGAAGTCGCGTCATGCAGCAGTACGTCGTCCTGCAAGTGATCCTCAAGGAGAAACTGTTGGGAACCGGTTCGGGCAATCTGACCTCTCTGGAGAAGGCCATCAACGATCAGGCCGCGAAGGGCTACCGGCTCCACACCATAACCACGTCGAGCAGCGGGAGCAAGGGGCTCGGCGGCGGGGACCGGATCCAGGCAACGATGGTGTTCGAGCGCCTCGGATAAGTGGACTTTGAGAAACGAGCTGCCGCGTCTCGATGGCGGGGCGTCCGGTTCCAAGAAGTGGGACAACGAGCAAACGGTTGGTTGCGCCCGGTGTTTTTGAGGGTCTGCGGCAGGTAGGTGCGGGTCTCCGTGCGGGCTCAGGTGGGTGATGCCGTCATGGTGCGCTCAAGACTGAGGCCACGGCTTTGCCCAACTGTTCGGTGCTGGCATTACCGCCCATGTCGGGGGTGAGAGCGTCTGTTCCGCTGGCGAGGATGGTTTCCATGGCGGTGGTGATGGCGGCCGCGGCGTCTGGTTCTCCCAGGTGGTCGAGCATCATCGCGGCGCACCAGATCTGCCCGATGGGATTGGCGATGCCCTTGCCCGCGATGTCCGGGGCGGAGCCGTGGACGGGTTCGAACAGGCTGGGGAATTTGCGCTCGGGATTGATGTTGCCGCTGGGGGCGATGCCGATGGTCCCAGTGCAGGCAGGTCCGAGGTCGGAGAGGATGTCGCCGAACAGGTTGCTGGCAACGACGACGTCGAACCAGTCCGGGTGCATGACGAAGTTAGCGGCCAGAATGTCGATGTGGTACTTATCGACCTTCACGTCGCTGAACATCGCGGCCATTTCCTGGACGCGTTCATCCCAGTAGGGCATGGTGATGGAGATGCCGTTGCTCTTAGTAGCAGAAGTCAGGTGCTTTTTGGGCCGGCTCTGGGCCAGATCAAAGGCGTACTTCAGGATCCGGTCCACGCCGGTGCGGGTCATGACGGTTTCCTGGATGACCGTTTCGCGGTCTGTTCCCTCGAACATCTTCCCGCCGATGCTGGAATATTCACCCTCGGTGTTTTCGCGCACCACATAGAAGTCGACGTCACCGGGGACCCTGCCGGCCAAGGGGCTGGGCACGCCGGGCAGAAGCCTGACCGGGCGCAGGCTGACGTACTGGTCAAAGTGTCGCCGGAACTGCAGGAGGCTGCCCCAGAGCGAAACATGGTCAGGGACAACGTCGGGCCAGCCGACGGCACCGAAGAAGATGGAATCGAACTGGTTCAGGTCTTCAAACCATCCCTCTGGCAGCATTTTCCCGTGGCGGGTGTAGTAGTCAGCTGAGGCGTAGTCGAAGTGCTCGTATGTCAGGTTCAGATCGAAAGCTGAGGCTGCAGCGTCCAGGACGCGGAGCCCTTCGGGCACGACTTCGGTGCCGATTCCGTCGCCGGGAATGACTGCGATGCGGTGGGATTTCGACATCAGGATCCTTCTTCGTCGTTAGTGTGTGGTTAGCGGTCGACCGGGTGAGCCGGTTCACGGTTTTCGAGGACGTCGATCACGGCGTGAGCTGCGGCAAGACCCGCCCGCGTCCGGGCCTGGACTGTTTGTCCGGCGAGGTGGGAGGTGATGTACACGTTCTCCAGGCGGTGGAGGGGGCTGTCGGCCGGGAGGGGTTCATTGTCGAGAACGTCCAAGGCGGCGCCGGCTATGCTGCCATTGCAGACTGCCTTGGCCAGGGCCTCTTCGTCCACGAGTGAGCCGCGGGAGGTGTTGATCAGGACGGCGGTGGGTTTCATCGCTTGCAGCCGGGGTGCGTCGATGAGTTGACCTGTGCTGTGGCCTGCCCGGGTGTGAAGGGAGAGGTAGTCGGCGCTGCCGATGACGGTGTCGAGGTCGGTGAACCGGACGGCGGTGTTGTCGGGATCGGGGTGGCTGGTGCTGACCAGGACGGTCATGCCCAGGGCGATGCCGAGGTTTGCCGTGGCGCGTCCGCTGGGGCCGTAGCCGATGATGCCCAGGGTTGAGCCGCGCAGCTCGCGGCCTGCATCGCGTGGCCAGCGGCCTTCACGGACTGCGGTGGTGACTTCCAGGAGACGGCGGGCGGCCGTGATGATCAGCCCGATGGTTAGTTCAGCGACTGAATGGTGGTTTGTTCCGGGCGCGTTGCAGACCCTGATGCCGAGGGCGGAGGCGGCCTTGACGTCGATGGAGTCATACCCCACGCCACTGCGGGCAATGACTTGCAGGCAGTCCGCGCCGGCGAGCATGTCTGAGGTGACGGGTTCGCTGGCGAGGATGGCTCCGGAGATGCCCTCGAACAACGAGTTGCGTTCCATAACGGACCTGGGTCCTTGGGCTGGTGCGTAGACCGGGTCGAGTCCGTGCTCGCGCAGGAGATGGTCGACGGCGTCTCCCGGGCGGAGGTAGTCAGTGGTGATCAAGATGCGGACGGCCATGGCGCGGTATTTCCTATGGTGGTTGTTATGGATGCGCTGTGCCCAGCGGCAGGGAGGGCTTGGGGGTTCACGCGGCCAGGGCCGCCGCGGCGCGCGGCGGCCCTGGGATGTGCGGGTTAGTGGACGTCGATTTTGTCGGCTTCCACCGGTTCCAGTGTTTTTGATTCGAGCTTGTTCTTCTTCTGGCCTGAGGCGTGCAGGGCCTTGCGGGCCTGGACAGGGTCGAAGTCCTTTTCCCATTTGCCGACGACGACGGCTGCCATCGCGTTGCCGAGGACGTTGATGAAAACGCGGCCTTCGTTCAGGAGCCGGTCGATGCCGACGATCAGGGCGAGGGCGGCCAGCGGAATGCCGCCGACCGAGCTGAGGGTGCTGGCCAGGACGATGAATGCGCCGCCTGCGATGCCGGCTGTGCCCTTGCTGGTCAGCATCATGACACCGACCATGACCAGCTGCTGTTCCCAGGAAAGGTCCATGCCGACAGCCTGGGCCAGGAACACTGAAGCCATGGTCAGGTAGACGGCGGAACCGTCGAGGTTGAAGGAGAACCCGGAGGGAATGACGATGCCCACGGTCGACTTGCCTACGCCCATGGCTTCGAGCTTCTTAATCAGTTGCGGGAGGACAGCTTCGCTGGAGCAGGTGCTCAAGGCGATGAGCAGTTCAGCCTTGAAGTAGCGCATGACTGTGAAAATGTTCATCCCGCACGCTTTGGCGATGGCGCCCAGGACGACTACGACGTAGACGATGCAGGTGGCGGTGAACAACAGGACCAGGATGCCCAACTGCTGCAGGCTTTGGGTCCCGTAGTTGGCTGTCACCGCGGCGAGGGCGCCGAACGTGCCGATCGGGGCCAGTCGCATGACCCAGTTGACGATCTTGAAGATCACGGTGGAAAGGGCCTCGATGCCCTTGGTCAGGAACTGGCCGGATTCTCCGGAGACGTTCATGGCAGCTCCGAAGACGATGGAGACCATCAGCGCTGCAATGATGGTGTGCCCGGTCAGGGCACCGAGGAGTGACTCAGGGATGATGTTGTTGACGAATTCAAGACCGTCGAAGCCCTTGGACGCGGCGGCCGGAACCTTGCTCGAATCCAGCTTGGCGGGGTCGATGTTCATTCCGGCACCGGGCCGGAAGACGTTGGCCACGACCAAACCGATCAGCATGGATACCAGGGACAGTGCGATGAAATAGCCCAGCGCCTTGACCCCGATGCGACCGGCTTTCCGGAGACTGTCCATCGAAGCGATGCCCAGGGAGACGACGCAGAACACCACGGGGATGACGATCATCTTTACCAGGGCGATGAACCAGTCGCTCAGTGGTGTCAGTTGCTTGCCGACCGAGGGCAGCAGCAGCCCGACGGCGATGCCCAGGACGGCCCCCAGGACGACTTGGAACCAAAGTTCACGCATCAACCGGCCGAACCGGGAACGCTGCTTGGGTGCTGGGGACTGGGTGTTCTTAAGGGAGTGAGACGACATCTTGGGTGCTCCTTTGCACGTCAGACTGGGGGGAAGATGAGAGGTGCGGTCCCGGGCA
This sequence comes from Arthrobacter sp. StoSoilB5, assembly GCF_019977235.1. Classification (NCBI taxonomy): domain Bacteria; kingdom Bacillati; phylum Actinomycetota; class Actinomycetes; order Micrococcales; family Micrococcaceae; genus Arthrobacter; species Arthrobacter sp. StoSoilB5. The sequence goes on along the minus strand of NZ_AP024646.1, from coordinate 5,125,209 downwards.
GTTCCTGCCCGGGACCGGGCACGGTCAAGTGGTCTAGTCGTGCAGTGCGCGCAGAACCTTGTAGAACTCGGCCTTGCCTTCCAGGCCGATACCGGGCAGGTCGCCGGGGGCTACGCGGCTGTTGACGATCACAGCGTCGTCGGTGAAGCCGCCGGTGGGCTGGAACTCGCCCGGGTAAGACTCGTTGCCGCCAAGCTTCAGCGCAGCCGCGATGTGCAGGGAGAACTGGTGCCCGCCGTGGGGGATGCAGCGGCGGGAGGACCAGCCGTGCTGGGCCAGCATGTCCTGGATGCGGCGGTATTCGGTCAGGCCGTAGCTTAGCGCCGGGTCGACCTGGATGAAGTCGCGGTCCGGGCGCATGCCGCCATAGCGGATGAGGTTGCGGGCATCCTGGAGGGAGAAAAGGTTCTCGCCTGTCGCGATCGGGTTCTTGTAGTGCTCAGAGAGCGCAGCGTTGAGGGCGTAGTCCAGCGGGTCGCCGACTTCCTCGTACCAGAACAGTCCGTACTTATCGATGGCCTTGCCATATTCCAGTGCGGTGTCCAGGTCGAATTTGCCGTTCACATCCACCATCAACCGGGACGCGTCGCCGTCGAGGACCTCGATCACAGCGTCGATGCGGCGGAGGTCTTCGGCCAGATCGGCGCCGCCGATCTTCATCTTGACGATGTTGTAGCCCTGGGCCAGGAATCCACGCATTTCGTTCTGGAGGTCTTGCAGGGTCTTCCCGGGGGCGTAGTAGCCACCTGCGGCGTAAACGAAGACATCCTTGTCGGGGTTGCCATCGCCGTAGTGGTCCGAGATCCAGCGGTAGAGCGGGACGCCGGCGATCTTCGCGGCCAAGTCGTGCAGCGCCATGTCGGCGACACCGACGGCGACGGAGCGTTCGCCGTGGCCGCCTGGCTTTTCGTTGGACATCATGATGTCCCAGGCCTTCTGCGGCGAGAGCTGGCCGTCTTCATCCAGAAGGTCCTCTGCCGGGGCGTCGAGCAGGCGCGGAAGGATGCGGTCTTCCAAGATGCCGGTCGCGTTGTAACGGCCGTTGGAGTTGAATCCGTACCCCACCAAGGGCTTACCGTCGACGAACACGTCGCTGACAAGGGCGATGATGGTGCAGTCCATCTTGGTGAAGTCAATAAAGGCGTTCCGGATCGAGGAACTGATGGGGATGGTGCCTACGTGGGCGGAAACGATTTTCATCTTTGAACCTCTCCTGAGCTGGATTTTCTTATTTCTTATAAGACTCGATCCAAGGCCAGGCCGATGGCGGTCCGAAACAGAAGAACTTGGAACAAATATCTTATAAGAACTTGGGTCCAAGGCTAGCCCCGCGGTGACGGGGAGCACAAGTCCTGGAGGAAAATTCTTATAAGATGTTCACAACGGCCTATACTGTGCATGAGGGGCCCAGTACCCCGATGAGGGATTCGGAGCTTCAGATGAACACCACCAACGTCTTTTCCAGCAAGGGCAGCCTGGCGTACAACGAACTCCGTCAGTTGATCCTCTCCGGCGGTCTTGCCCCTGGCTCGCGGATCTCCCAGTACGAGCTGGCCGACAACATGCAAATGAGCATCACCCCTTTGCGTGAAGCGATCCGCCGGCTTTCAAGCGAGGGCCTGATCATCATGGACACCCACCGCGATTCCAAGGTGGCCACAATGAGCGCCTCCGAGGCGCGTGAACTCCTTGAAGTCCGCCTCTCACTTGAACCATCGGCAACGGAACTGGCAGCCTCACGCCGGACTGACGCTGATATTGCCGCGATGCGCTCGGCGGCCGAAAAGCTCCTGCCTGTTACCCGGGTCTGGGGCGAGGATGCGATCACCGTGCACAGGGAATTCCATCGGGCCGTCTACGCCGCCTCGCACAACGACGTCATGATCAAGCTCCTGGATGACCTGTGGGACAAGTCCGACCGCTATCGCCGCATCGGCCTCGAACTCCCCTCCGGGGACGAGCCCCGCACGATCGACTTGAACCAGCACCACCAGATCCTCGAGCTCATCATCGCCGGCGACGGCGCAGGCGCCGCCGAGCTCGCACGCACCCACATTGCCAACAGCCTCACAGCCTCGGTAACCGGAGCCCTGGAGGAACGCGAAAACGTCCAGTCGCCGTCCATGGAGAAAACCTCCTAGTATCCGCCGACTTCATTCTCGTTCCTGGGGCTCCGGTTCGTCTTAGAGTTGCTCGTCCCGCACTTCCTCGTTCCGGCCACGTCCACGAACCGCCCAGATGATCAGCGCAATGACGATGATCGCAGCAACAGCGGCCAGGATCCACGGCGTGACGTCGGTCCGGGTTTGTTCCTGGGGCTCGGACTCTCCGGTCCCCGGGTTGGCGGGTCCGCTGCTTGCCGGATTGGACGTGGTTTGCCCGCCGGATGAAGGAGCTGGGTTTGTGGGTGTTGCCGTTGACGGGCCGGAAGGGTTGCTGGGCGAGGCCGACGGCGTGGGAGTGGTGGCAGCTACGTGGCCTTGTAAGGCGGCCGGGTTTGCTGCGTTTGCTGCTGCCGCGGCGGATAGCAGGGACCCGGTGAAGAGGGCCAGGGCCAGGGTGGTCAGGGCTAGTCTACGAAGCATCGTTTCTCCTACGGGATAGGGCGTGTTCGCGAATCCTCATAGTAGTAAGCATACTGACCAATGAGAGGCTAGCGCGTGAGCTTGGCCGAATCAGGTTCCTTATCGCCGATATGGCCCGGAGCGTTGGCAGCGAGGACACGTTGCACGAACGCGCTGTATTCCGCCATATAGTGGCGCAGCAACCCGGCGGTTCCTTCGTCCTTAACCGAGCCGTCGTCGTCGTACGCGTCCGCGACGAAGCGGATGTAAGCCTCCGGTGCATTCAGCTGCGGCGCGTCGAGGAAGCTGAGGACGCTGCGCATCGAGGACTGCATCACCGCGGTTCCGATGCCTCCCGGCGATGCGCCGATGATGCCGGTGGGCTTCCGGGCGAAGGAGTTGGTGCCCCACGGCCGGGATCCCCAGTCGATGGCGTTCTTCAAAGCGCCTGGAATGGAGCGGTTGTACTCGGGGGAGACGAACAAGATGCCGTCCGATGCGGCGATCGCATCCTTCAATTCCCTGCCGGCAGGCGGAAAGTCGGAGTCGTAGTCGGAGCTGTACAACGGGAGGTCCCGAATGGCGATCTCATGGAATTCCAGTTCCGGAGGCGCCACGCTGATGAGCGCCTTGGAGAGGACCCGGTTGATGGAGGTACTTGAGAGGCTTCCGACGAAATAGCCGATCTTGAATGTGTCCATAGCGGCGTTCCTTCCCGACGGCACGGCCGGAACCGGCTCGTCGACGGTGTGGTGGCTGGTTGACCCAGCTTCCACCGACCCTAATGGACTTGTCCACATAGCGCACCCCCTACTCCCGTCCGGACCCTTGCGGCCATAGACTCGTGCCAACTGGTTTCTGGAGAGTTCCGGAAGAGGGGTGGCGGGTGAAAGCAGGCATAGCGCGCGAGGTGCTCGACGGTGAGCGCCGGGTCGCAGCCACGCCCGAAACTGTCAAGCAATTGACGGGTTTGGGCCTTGAAGTGGAGATCGAATCCGGTGCGGGGCTTGCCTCAGGGCACAGCGACGACGATTACCGGCAGGCCGGCGCTTCTGTTGTGCAGTCCTTGGATCTCGGATTGTTGGACGTTTACTGCCATGTGCGTCCCATGGAACCGTCGACGGCGGGAGCCCTCCGCCGGGGTTCAGTCACTGTTGGATTGGGGTCGCCGTCGTCGGAGTTGCCAACGGTCCGGGCGCTCGCCGCGGGTGGCATCACATCGTTTGCCCTGGAACTGGTTCCCCGGATCTCCCGGGCCCAGTCCATGGACGCCCTCACCTCACAGGCTCTCGTAGCCGGATACCGCTGTGTCCTTGAGGCCGCGACGCGACTGCCACGGTTCTTCCCCTTGTACATGACTGCGGCCGGGACCATTCCGCCGGCCCGTGTCCTGGTGCTGGGCGCAGGTGTGGCCGGGCTTCAGGCCATCGGGACCGCCAAGAGGCTTGGCGCGCGGGTTTCAGCCAACGACATCCGCCCGGCGTCGGCAGACGAAGTGGCTTCCATGGGCGGAACTTTCATTAAGCTGGACCTCGAAACAGCTGAGGCTTCAGGCGGGTATGCTCGCGAGCTCAGCGCAGACAGGGGCGCCCTGCAGCGCGCTCTCCTGACCCCCCACGTAGCGCAGGCAGATGTCCTCATTACGACGGCCGCCGTTCCCGGAAGGCGCGCACCGCTTCTTGTGAGCCGTGAAATGGTCCAAGGGATGCGCCCCGGATCCGTAGTGGTGGATCTGGCTGCCGAGTCGGGGGGAAACGTGGAAGGCAGCATCCCCGGGCAGGACATCCATATCCCCACCGCTGATGGGCAAGGTGAGGTGACCTTGGTAGGGCTCAAGGACCCGGCGTCTGCGATGCCGGCGGATGCCTCGCGCTTGTTTGCCAAGAATGTGGCCAACCTGATCGCACTAATGACCCGGGAGGGAGTGGTGGCCCCGGACTTTGAGGACGAGGTGGTGGCGGGTACCTGCCTCACCCACGACGGCGAGGTGCGGCACGCACCAACAGCTGAAGCACTCACGGCGCTGGCCGGCGAGACTGGCCCCTTTGGCAGTGCCCATTCAGCGGCCAACCTTGGCAGTGAAGGAGCGCATTGATGGATGGCATGAGCCTGCTGACGATCACCGTGCTGGCGGTTTTCGTGGGCTTCGAGGTGGTCTCCAAGGTGTCCAGTACCCTCCACACGCCCCTGATGTCCGGGGCAAACGCGATCCACGGAATCATCCTGGTGGGTGCCATCATCGTCGCTGGACAAGCCTCTGATCCGTGGGTATTGGCCGTCGCCCTGCTGGCCGTCGTCCTTGCCACGGCCAACCTCGTGGGCGGATTCGTGGTGACCGACCGCATGCTGGAGATGTTCCGTGGGAGGCAACGGCCGCCGTCGTCAGTTATCGCATCTGATGATGCGGCTAAGGAGCGCCGCCCGTGACTCTTCTGGATCCCACGTGGACGGCTCTCCTTTACCTTGCAGCGGCCGCATGTTTCATCCTTGCTTTGAAGGGACTCAATTCCCCGCGGACTGCACGGCGCGGAAACCTCATTGGGGCATTCGGTGCTTTGTTGGCCGTGGTTACTGTGTTCGTCTCGGTGAAGCTGGACAACGTTCCTTGGATTCTTGGGGCAATCGCCGTGGGCTCGGTGGTGGCCGCACCCGTGGCCCGGCGTGTTCAGATGACACAGATGCCCCAACTCGTGGCCCTGTTCAACGGTGTGGGTGGCGGTGCCGCCGCCCTGGTGGCCTTGCTGGAACTCTCGCATACAGGTGACGCGTGGGTTCGCTTGGCTATTGTGTTCACGCTGCTGGTCGGGGCGGTTTCCTTTGCGGGTTCTGGAGTCACCTTTGCCAAACTGCAAGGGCTGATGACCACCAGGCCGGTGACATTCCCGGGCCTGCCGGTGCTGATGGCCGTGGTGCTGCTGGCCGCAGTGGGCGCTGGGGTAGTGGTGATACTGAATGGTGCATTGTTGCTGGCGCTGGTGCTGCTGATCCTTGGTCTTGTGGCCGGTGTCCTGCTGGTGCTCCCGGTCGGCGGCGCCGACGTCCCCATTGTCATCTCGCTGCTCAACGCCTTCACTGGATTAGCCGTGGCGGCGTCCGGGTTGGTGCTTGGCAACGTACTCCTGGTGGTGGCCGGAACGCTTGTGGGAGCGTCAGGCACCATTCTCACCCGGGCCATGGCCGCCGCCATGGGCCGCAGCGTTGCGGGCATCATGTTCGGTGCCTTCAAGGGTGGCTCCACGGCTGGGTCCACCGCCGTGAGTGAGCGCCCGGTCAGATCCTCCAGCCCGGAAGATGTCGCGGTGCTGCTCGGCTACGCCCAGCGGGTGATTATCGTTCCCGGATATGGCTTGGCTGTGGCGCAAGGCCAGCACACAGCCGCTGAGTTGGCCTTGGCTTTGGAGGCCCGCGGGACCGAGGTGGACTTCGCCATCCATCCTGTGGCTGGACGCATGCCCGGGCACATGAACGTCCTCTTGGCCGAGGCCAACGTGCCCTATGAATCGCTGAAGGAAATGAGCGACATCAACCCGGAATTCAAGACTGCCGACGTCGCCTTGGTGGTGGGCGCCAACGACGTCGTGAACCCTGCAGCCAAGACCACATCAGGGTCTCCGATCTACGGAATGCCCATCCTGGAAGTAGCCGACGCCCGGCAGGTGGTATTCCTCAAGCGTTCCATGCGGCCTGGATTCGCGGGCATCGAAAACGAACTTCTCTATGAGCCTCAGACCACTTTGCTGTTCGGCGACGCAAAGGATTCGTTGACCAAGGTGTTGGGAGCAGTGAAGGGCCTGTAGGAGGCGCACCCCCAATTTCGGCGTGCATTTTCGCGTCATATCCGGGCTCGCAGAGCCACATCTTTTGTACAGAAGTCTGCCCAGACGGCGACTGCGGAAAGATGCATGGCGAGGAGTCAGCGATTGCACGACGATATGAAGTATTCGACCCCCGATTCCCGCTTCGACAAACCACAAAGCAAGAGGGTGACGGATTGGAGGCCACTCGTTGGCCAGGATGTGCAAATCTGGCGTGGCAACAAGATCGTGGACCAAGGCCGGGTGGAGGCCGTGACTGCCGACGGCAAAGTTCTATGGCTCAAACAACAGGGAGCAATAGAACGACGGCTGGTGATGAAGGAACCCGGAAGTGGGCTTCGGATACGGCTCATCCCCTGAATGCAATCCTTGGAGGGCGCCGGGCACTGGCTCTTCCCGGTCATCCGCCGCCGTCCTAAGCTGAACCGTACGAGTTACCCAACCCATGCCGAACCGCCACATCGAAGCGAGGTTGCGCCATGACCGTGAAACTCAACAAGAAAGCCTTCGACAACGCGAAGCACCTGATCCGTGACGGCAAGGTGGTCAAGGACGTCCGGGATGACTGGAGTGAGCACGCCCCGTCCACCAAGGACGAGAATGAGTTCCTGGAGAAGGATGGCCAGGCCGAGTACTCCAAGTGGTATCTCGGCGTGGACGACGACCATCCGGCCGATCAAAAGGGCCACTACAAATTCCCTATCGGCGACTTCAAGAAGATCCACAGATGCGCGGTCATCTCTGCCGAAAGTCGGGCAGCCCAGAACGACTACGACGATATCCGCGATGCCCTCGGCAAGCTGCTCGAACGCATCGATGAGGACAACAAAGACTAGGCCACGGCGTCAGCCAACAAGCGGCCCCATTTGGCGTCGAGCAGCGGTGCGCCAGCGAGTTTGAGCGCATGCCAGAGCGTCACCGCCACCGAGTCGAGCACGGGAACGCCGGTCCGGGCCTCCACCTCGGCCGTGATGTTGGCTCCGTAAAGATTCGTGCACAGGTAGACCAATGCATCCGGGTGGGCGGCGGCCAGTTCAAGGGAACCCGGCAGCATCTCCTCATCGGTGACTCGACCAAAGGATTCGTTATCCGTCAGGTCTAGGTGCCGGTGATCGATCGTCTTGATGCCTTCCCTGGCGTAGGACCCGATTACGGCCTCATTCACGTCTGCCGTATAGGGCGTGAACAATCCGATTCGCTCGGTGCCAAAGGTGGAAAACGCGTCCAAGTAGGCGAGCGTGGACGTGGTGGCCGGTATGCCGGTGGCGTCGGTGATCTCACTGACCAAGGCATGATCGTGGGCAGCGCCAAGCCAGGATCCGGAGGTGCCGTTCCAGGCAATGACGTCCACATTCGCTGTGGCCAGCAACTCGGCGGCGGCACGCATTACCGATGAATCAAATTGCTTGTCCGAGGAGTCGTCCAGGGCGATCCGCGTGACCGGTATGCGGGTTGAATGGATGGTTACATCCTGGCGATCGCCCAGGATCCGGTACGTCTGCGGCTCAAGGCAAGTGTTGGAGGACGGCACGATCATGCCGATGCGGATGGGGCGGTTGTTTGAAGGCATGGTTGCTCCTAGGCGCTGAGGGATTCGGCAGAGGGAATGATAGGAACAGAGAGTGCGTCGCGGTGTTCCGTGAAGCCATTGCGGGACACGAAGCGACCCACCGCACCGGGATCGTGGAAACCTGCTTCGTCAAGGACCACTCGTCCAGCGGAGATCACTGCTGCGGGCCAGCCATTGAGCGTCTTCCCCTCAAAAGGCGAGAAATCAGTCCCCATGTGCAGCGCACCGCCGTCGACGGTTTGCTGGAAGGCGGGATCAAAGATCACGAGGTCGGCGTCGAAGCCTTCCACGATCGCGCCCTTGCGCGGCACTGCGTTGATCCTGGCAGGGCCGGCGGAGAAGACCTCGACGAACTCCTCCACAGAACCGCCCGACTCGGTGACCAATGCAGTGAACGTCACGGGCATGCGCGTCTCGACGCCGGGGAGGCCGTGGGGCATGTAGCGGACGTCGTCCGTGCGCTCGCGTTTTTGCGAGAGGTCGTAGCAGGAGTGGTCCGAGGAAACGGCGTGGATGGCCCCGGCGGCGAGGCGTTCCTTGAGGGCGGCCACCGTCTCGGCGCTCCGCATCGGCGGGCAGCAGGCGTACCACTCGGGGAACGTGGAAGCGTAGACGGTGTCATCCAGGGTCAGGTAATGCGGGCATGTCTCGGAGTACGCTTCCTGACCGCGCTCGCGGGCCTCGGTGACCAGGTCCACCGCACCCGGAGTGGACTGATGGACGAAATAGACGGGCGCTCCGGTGTACTCAGCCATCGCCAGGGTTTCCTTGACCGAGATCTCCTCGGCAAGCTCAGGCCGCGTACGGTGCAGGTGCTCGATGCCGATGCGGCCATCCGCGACGTGCTGCTCTGTGCAGTCGGTGATGATGGGATCATGCTCTGCGTGGATGTAGGTGAGGCCATCCAAGCGCACCATTTCGCGCATCACCTTCAGGACGGTGTCGCCATCGGCCATGGTTGAACCGCGGTTGGTGGTGTACATCTTCACGGACCGGACACCCTCGGCCATGAGCTGCTCAAGCTGCCACGGGACCGTCTCATCCCACGTGACAACCGAGCCGTGCAAGGCAACATCGCAGCGGGACTCGGTGGCGAGCCGCTTCTTGTTCAGCACAGCTTCCAGCGGTGTCTCCTGGGCATCGCGGGGGATGCCGAAATCGATGATGGTGGTGGTACCGCCCCACAGCGCAGCCGTTGATGTGGTCCGGTAGTCATCCAGAGTGCGGAATCGGCCCGTCACTTGGGCAACATGGCAGTGGCCATCGATGCCACCGGGAATGACCAACTGGCCGTACGCTTCAATGGTCCGTGCTGCCGCGGGAATGGGTTCAGTAGCGTCAATGAGCTGGACGATGCGTCCGCTGTCCACTACTACGTGTGCCGCTTGCCGGCCGAAACTGTTGACCACGGTGCCGTTGGCAATGACGAGATCGGGGAATTGGGACATCGTTGTCCTCCTTGTTCTTGGAAGTTTTAGCGGGCGGGCTGGCCGGACGTTGCCGGAACCGTCGCCGTGGAGAGGTGCGCCGACTGCGCTACGGTCAGGGCGGCGTCGAGGTTTTCCGAGAGACCGTGCCGGCGCTTGACCGGCGGCGCCGCGAACGAACCGCCGCGGTGAACACCGGACTTCAACGCGACCACGGCTTCAGTCATCCGGATTCCTGCGGAAATTCCGTCGACCACGGGCACCGGGATCTGTCCCTCAAGCTCGCGGGCGAGTCCGGCGAGCGGCGCACCTGCAAGGATCACGACGTCGGCGCCGTCCTCTGCGACGGCCTGCCGGCTAAGTGCCAGAAGGGTTTCCTTGAAGTCGGCCTGCACGGAGCCAATGGAGTTCAGGCTCTGGTTGATGGATCGGATGGAGGCGAGGCGGCCGGCAAAACCGAAGCGTTCCACGCAGTCGAGGTACCAGGCCTGGATACGGTCCGAGATGGCGATGATGGAGAAACGCTGGCCTTGGAGTGCTGCCGCGCAAAGTGCGGCCTCCGTGATGCCGATGACCGGTACATCCACGAGTTCCTTCAGCGCAGGCATGCCGGGATCCCCGAAAGCAGCCACAACGACGCCGTCCACAGCGGCACCGCCGCGTTCCCGCCCAAGGCTGGCTCCGCCGTCGTGCGCGTATTCGGCGATCAGCTCGGCCACGGCGCCAGCGGCGATGAGCGACTCGAAGCGGGTTTCAATGTATTCCACGCCGTGCCCGGCGGTGCGCACGATCAGTTCGGTGTCCGGTCCTGCCGAACGCAGGGCCTCGGCCTCGATCAGTGCCGTGACGTCGTCACTGATGTTGGGGTTGATGACCAGGAGTTTCATGATTTTTTCCGTTGCAGCTTGGGCTCAGCGTCGCTGGACTCCGGGAACTGCTCGCGATACTTGCCGATGTGCGACGCCGATTGGGTAGCGGCGCGATCAGCGTCGCCGCTGGCGATTGCAGCGTAAAGGTCGCGGTGTTCCTGGATGAGTTCCGGGAGGTCGCTGACATGGCGGAACAGCCAGTGCATGCGTCCCTGGAGTGGTTCCAGCGCGGAGCGGAGAAAGTCGTTGTTGGCGATGGCCGTGATGGCATCGTGGAAATCGCTGTTGGCGCGGTGGGCTTCCAGGATGGAGCCCTTGGCCAGGCAGCGGTCGGCCTCGTCGAGCAGGCCAGCGAGGTGATGGAGGTCCTCGGTGGTGGCCCGCTTGGCTGCCAGCCGGCAGGCCAGGACTTCCAGGGATTGACGGACGTCGAAGAGGTCTTCAACGTCCTTGGGGCTTAGGCCACTGACCTCGGAACCGCGGCCAGAGCGATCGCGGATGAGTCCTTCCTGCCTCAGCATCCGGAGTGCTTCGCGGATGGGCAGGCGGGAAACGTTGAATTCGGCGGCGAGGTCCCGCTCCACCAGCCTGGTACCGGGCGCATAGTGCCCCTCAAAAATCCTGGAACGGAGCGTGTCACGCACTGACTCCCGGAGGGGGCGGTCAGTGATGTTCGTGTCTTCTGCGGCTAGCATTTCCAGCTCCATTTCTTGATGTGTGAGGCAGTGCGCCCGGCGACCAGGCGGGCTTCCGGCCGTCCGGCGGTTCAGGACCGTCCGGCCGGCCCGGTCAGGCGAGTTAGACCGGGAGTCGCTTGTTGTAATCCAAGGCCAGGACAGAGATGCCCATGATGACCGCGGATCCAACAAAGTAAAGCAGCGCCCAGGTGTAGGAGCCCGTGGCCCCGACAATCAGGCCTACCACAATCGGGGTGACGAATCCGGCAATGTTGCCGCTGAAGTTCATGGCGCCACCGAGCACACCGGCATTGGTTCGGCCGCCCAAGATAGACGGGATGGACCAGAACAGGCCAACCCAGCGCAGGAAGAACAGGACTACCGAGAGAAGAACGACGGCGGTGATCGGGTCAGCGACCACGGTGACGCCTACGAGGCCGCCCACCACTACGACGCTGGAGAAGCCCAGCAGGGTACGCATGACCCGGTTCGCCGAGGCGCCGGATGCCCGCCACTTGTCCGCGATGATCCCGCCGAGAATTTCGCCGACGAACCCGGCGCCGAAGATCACGAAAGTGGACCAGCCGATGGTCTTCAAATCGAAGCCCTTGGCTTGTGCCAGGTAAAGCGGGCCCCAGGTGAGAAGGCCGTAGAACACGCCATTGAAACCAAGCCAGCCAAAGCACATGGCCCAGAAGGAACGGAACTTGAGGTAGGGGAGCAGGGCGCGCTTGCCCTGGGCGCCTTCCTTGGCGGCCTCGGCGTCATCTTCGGCGTGTGAAGCCTCGATGTAGTCGGCTTCGGCGTCGTTGACGCCCTTGTGCTGGCGGGGATTGTCCCGGATGTACCACCAGACGGCCAAGCCCATGAGGACGGTGGCGGCGCCGGCGATGATGAAGGACATCCGCCAGCTGCCGGTGGAGGCAATCAGCCAGGTGATGAGGATACCGCCCAGGCCGGCACCCAAGGGAGCTCCGGCGTCGAGGATAGTGGCGCCGCGGCCACGTTCCTTCTTGTGCATCCAGATGGCGTTGAGCTTGCCACCGGCAGGCATGACGCCGGCCTCTGTAACACCGATGCCAAGGCGGGCGATGAACATGCTGAGGAATCCACCTGCGAAACCTGAGGCGGCAGTAGCGGCACCCCAACCAATGCAGGAAGCGGTAACGACTTTGCGTGGGCCAAACTTGTCGATCAGCAAACCAACCGGGATTTGCATGAGGGCATAGGTCCAGAAGAACGCCGACAACAGAAGCCCCACAAGCTCGGGCGGGAGGTTGAATTCTTTCTGGATGATGGGGAGGGCTACGGAGATTGAACCGCGATCGATGTAATTGACGGCGACCAGGACCAGGAGCAGGATGAAGAGCTTCCAGCGGACGTTCGTGCGTCGCTGCACACCGTCCTTGCCGGTTTTGGGCTCGTTATCTTGGTTTTCCTGGGTTGCCAGTTGGGTGTTTTGGGGAGACACAGCTTCTCCTTCAGAGGAGTCAACAGGGGTGGAATGTCTTCGGGGGGATGAGCCGGGCGTGATATCGCTGCAGCCGGACCCGTGCCGGCGGCAACTGTTGCGGTCCCTGCCCTTTTGGTGGCGGGGGCCGCAGCCGGTAGCGGGTCTGTTTGGGATCCCGTTTTGGGATCCCAAAATCTAAGTTAGATGTGACGGGCGGCACTGTCAAGAGTTTTGGTATACCCAATCTAAAAACGGAATGTGACCGTGTGGATGCGTGGGTGCGCACTTCCTCGCATTTACGCGTTGTTCTGGCGGGATAAGCCAGGCATTCTCTAGGCACACGCCGCGTTCGGGCGCTCGAGGGGAGGCTGCGGCGGTTAGGTTTGGTATGCCGAGTTTGGGGTTTGGCTAGGACTGTATGCCAGAATCTCGGCCAGCTCAGCCAACCTGTGTGCACGAGCGGACTCGGCTGGGGTAAACGGCTCGCCCGGACGGGAGAAAATCAAGGGGCCCTGCCACGCCGTCGGAATCTTGAGGATCTCAGCTGAAGGTCCGACGCCGGCACTCGTCTCCGGTGCCAGGTTCTCCGGATCGTTGGGGACTACTTTGGCTGAAAGCAGCTCGGCGACCGCGTGCGGAAGCTCCTGGGGGTTCCCGGCAATGCGGGTGGCAAGGCTCAACGCCTTGGTTTGGCCATCAGCCATGGCAAGCGCGGTGGTAGGCCAAACATGGGACTCACGCCCGCCGCCGTCGTCGAATGCTTTCAGCAGCTCATGCTCGGTGACCTCGCCCGGGGCGGAGAGGACGAACTCATCCATCACTACTTGTGCTGCGCCTTCCCGCCCCGGGCCGTCCATCGGGTGAACGTGGATACTGAGGATATTCGTCTGCAGCTTGGCCAAGGACTGGGTGACCTTTTGCAGCGAACCGGGCTGGTCCCGCAGCATGACCCGAGCACGCCACAAGGCCGGAGCAGCGTGCAGCTTGCGTCGCTGACGGAGGGCAGGGGCGTGCAACCATCGCCGGAGGACCTTCGCGGCCGACGGTTCGGCCACCCAGATAACCAGGACTGTGGCAGTCACGGTCAGCAGGAGGACCTTGGCCACGTAGGGGAGATGGGTTTCCACAACTGCGGCATGAACCAGCAGTTCAATGGGAAGCATCACCGCGATGTTGGCCAGGGTGAGCCGGGCCTTGGGCGGTTCGGGCAACTGGCCGCAGACATCGCAGCGGAGGTCCGCGGTGATGGGAGTGCTCGCTTTGGGCTTCATGGTTTCATGCTGCCCCGCGCCTGTTTCGAATCGGTTGCCTGCGCGTCACGTTCTGAGTACATGCGAAAGCCCGGCGTTCTCGGATGGGGAATGCCGGGCTCAGCTGTGTAACCGGGAAAAGCGCCTCGGTAATTTGTCCTAGCGGACGGAATCCGAATCGAGGTCAGAATCCCGCTCGATACCGCGCTGGGCGGCAGCTTCCTTAAGAAGGTCGCGGATTTCTGCCAGGAGGGCGGTGTCAGCCGGCAGCGGCTCTTCCTCGGGTTCCTCGGTGGAGAGGCGGTCCTTGACCAGGGAATTGATCTTGTTCATGGGCGCCACGAAGATGAAGTACACAACACCGGCAGTGATCACGAACGTCACAAGGGCCGTTAGCACGGCGCCGAAGTTGATGAACGTGGCGGGATTGTCCTGCCAGATCCGGAAGCCCAGGCCGTCGGCGTTCACTCCACCTGCAGCAGCGATGACCGGATTGATGATGTTCGTGGTGAAGGCCGCGACGAGTGCCGTGAAAGCACTGCCGATGACGACGGCAATAGCCAGTTCGATCACGTTGCCGCGAAGTATGAAGTCCTTGAAACCCTTAAGCATGGAAATGTCCTCCGGTTGGGTGTGGGTGTCTGGCTCAAGCAGAGATCAAACTACCACTCCGAGGTTTCAAGAGGGTGTCAAAGGATGTGAGCGAGGGATGCCGACAGGGGGTGTGGATGTGAGAGAGCATCGGTGGGAGGGGGGTGGGATGTGAGAGAGCATCGGGTTTCGCGGATGCTCACTCACATCCTCCCCGATCAGGCCAGGAGGGCCCGGGTGTGGTCGTTGAGGAACATGCCTCTGGGATCGAACTCGCGGCGGACCTGGATGAAGGTGTCAAGCTCCGGATATAGACGTTCCAGCCGGCTCCGGGTCATGAAGTGGATCTTCCCCCAATGCGCACGCGGCTCAAATTCCTGCAGCACGGCATCGGCATCCCGGAAGAACTGCCAGTAGTCGGTTCCGGGTTTGGTGGTCAGGGTGATGACGGTGCTGTCGCGGCCTTGGAACTGGGACATGTAGGCGTCGTCGGCCTTCACCCAGCGGACCTCTACCGGGTACTTCTGGTCCGGGTGCCGGCTACGGATGAGGTCCTGGATTGCCTCGACGGCGGCCAGGCCATCTTCGCTGCGAACGAAGTACTCAAGCTCGTGGAACTGCGTGGTGAAGCCGCCAGGGTAGATCCGGTACGAGCGGTCCAGCCGGGCACCTTCGACGTCCGAGATGTAGCTTTCGTCCGGGATCTGCGCCACGTTGTACCGCTTGGTGTAGCTGCGGCCACCCATGGCGTGCTCAGGAGATCCGGGCAAATCCAGGAGTTCGCACGAGTCATCCTCGGGGCACCACAGGAATGAGTAGTGCCTGTTGCTGTCGATGTCGGCCTGCCAGGTGGACGTGGTTTCCGCCCACGTGGGATAGGTGATCTGCTCCTGCAGGTAGTAGCTGTCCTCCACTGCCAGTTCCACTTCCAGGAAGATCCCGAGAGTGCCCAAAGCGACCTGGGCGGCGCGGAGTTCGCGGAGCTGGCCCTCTCCGATTTCCACGATCTCGCCGTAGCCATTGATCAGCTTCACCCAGCGAAGGTTGGAGGAGAAGCTGCCCAGGTTCTTGCCCGAGCCGTGCGTGCTGGTGGCGAGGGCGCCGGCGATCTGCTGCTTGTCGATGTCCCCCTGGTTCCCCAAAGCCAACCCTTGCTCCCACAAGGCATCGCCGAAAGCATTGATGGTGGTTCCCGCCAACGCCCTGGCCCGGCGCCCAACGGTGTCCGTGCCGGTGATCGCCGTGAGGCCGGACATATCCATCAGCACGCCGCCGGTCTGAACCAGAGGAGAGGACGAATGCCCTGAACCGACCGCCCGCACTGGCAACCCTTCGCGGATGGCGAAACGGACGGCGTCGAGCGCTTCCTGTTCGTTCCTGGGCCGAACCGTAAAGGCGGGCGTCGCGCTCTGGTTTCCGCCCCAGTTGGTCCAGGTGACGTCCGTTCCGAACGGGGCGGAAGGAGTGGCTGCCCCTGGCAAAGAGGCAGGCCGGGAAACATTGGTGGTCATCGTGAAAGCTCCGTTGCTTGTCTGGATGCTCATGCGCCGTGGTTGATCATCACGTGCTTGGTGCGGGAGTAATCGTCCAACGCGTAGAGCGAGAGGTCGCGGCCGTAGCCGGATCCCTTGAACCCGCCCCACGGTACCTCGCAGGCCAGGACAAGGTGCGCATTGACCCAGACGGTGCCGAAGTCGAGTTGCTTGGGAATTCGGAGAGACAGACTGGAGTCCTTGGTCCACACCGACGCGGACAACCCGTAGGGGCTCTCGTTGGCACGCGTCACGGCCTCTTCAGTGGAAGAGAAAGTCTCCACGGTGACCACTGGGCCGAAGATTTCGTGGGTGGCAATGTGGGCTCCGGCTGGAACGTTGGAGATGACTGTTGGTTCGATGAAGTAGCCGGGACCCTCCAGCGCCGAACCGCCAATGGCCACATGAAGTCCGGCGTCGCGGGCTTCGGCCAGGGATTCCTTGACGCGTTCAAAGTGTGGCCGGGAAATCATGGGGCCGATTTCCACGTCCTCGCCTGCTTCCGGAGCGCCGACTATCAGGGTGCCCACCTCACGCACCAAGTGCTGCGTGAATTCCTCGGCCACGGACTCGTGCACCAGCACGCGGCAGGCAGCGCCGCAGTCCTGGCCGGCATTCCAGAATCCTGCGTTGCGGACTCCAGCAGCGGCAGCACGGAGGTCGGCGTCAGGGAAGACAACAACAGGTGCCTTGCCGCCGAGTTCCAGGTGGACGCGCTTAACAGTCCTGGCGGCCGTTTCAGCCACGGCCTGCCCGCTGACCACGCTGCCGGTCAACGCCACGAGTGCGATGTCCGGGTGCTCCGAGAGCCGTTGTCCCACCGTTCGGCCTTGGCCGGTAACCACGTTGAGAATCCCATCCGGGATCCGTCCGGCGAGCAGTTCTGCCAACTTCAAGGTGGACAGTGGTGTTTGCTCGGACGGCTTGAGGACGATGCTGTTGCCAGCGGCAAGGATGGGCGCGATCTTCCAGGCGGCCATGAGCAGCGGGTAGTTCCACGGCGTGATGACACCCACCACGCCCACGGGTTCCCGGAGGATCACGGAGGTGTGGTCCGTGGCGTAGTCACCGCCGGCCATCGACGTCAGCGTGCGGGAGGCCCCGGCCATGAAGCGGAACGTATCGATGGTGCTGGTGACGTCGTCCTCGGCCACCGCCTGCGGTTTGCCGGTATTGGCGGACTCGATGAGCTCGAACGCCTGCCGGTTCTCTTCAATGATGTTGGCGATCAGGTTCAGGACATCCGCGCGCTCCTTGGGGGTGGTGGCACCCCAGGATTTTTGCGCGACGACGGCGGCCTGTACAGCGGCGTCGACATCATCCGCCGTGCCCGCCTGCACTGAGGCGATGACCTGCTCGGTGGTGGGGTCCACGACGTCGATCAGCTCACCGGTGGAACCCTGGACGAACGATCCGTTGATGAAGTGCCTGGCGGGAGGCAGAGGCAGCTGCAGGCTGCCAGCGTGGTCAGAGGTGGCGCGTCGAACGGTGAATTGGACGGTTTCCAGGTGGGACATGTCTGTGAGGGTCATGACGATTCGCTTTCAGATGAGGTCAGTTTGCGAGTGCAGGGGCTGGAAAGGGGGCGGCGTCCGTCTTTTTCCGGAACACGCGGGCCGCGAAGTAGTAGAGGGGAGCAACCACCACCAGGCCCACGATCCAGGAGATGTCGACGCCGCCCAACGCGGCGGCCAGCGGGCCTGTGTAGATTGCCGTTGCCGAGAAAGGAACCTGGATCAGGGCGCCTGCCACGTAGGAGCCGATGGCGACCCAATTGAACCGCCCGTACACGCCGCCGTCGCGCTTGAAGAAGTCTTCAACCCGGTAGTCGCCGTGCCGAAGAAGGTAGTAGTCCACCAGGTTGATGGCCGTCCAGGGAACCAGGACGTACATCAGGAAGGAGAGGAAGTTGGTGTAGAAGAGGATGAAGTTGTCGCGGGCGAACAAAGCGATGGAGACTGCGACGACGAACAGGATGACCGCCGCGATGCTGCGGGTCTTGGCGCGGGGCAACCAGGAGGGCCTGAACGTTTGGCCGATGGTCAAGGTGCACAGGACGCCGCAGTAGAGGTTCATGGCGTTCGATGCCGCGACACCCAGGCAGAAGATGCCCACGATGATCAGGGTCCACGGCTGCAGTAACGCACCCAGGCTGCCCACGATTTCGACGTTCTCGGCGCTCATGGTCATGGCAAGCGTACCCACCAAGGCGCCCAGGATCATGGGGAACAACGTTCCCAGGACGCAGCCGGAGTAGGAGGCCCAGAACGCCGGTGCTGAGCCCGTGCCCTGCGGCATGTAGCGGGAGTAATCGGAAACGTAGGGTGCGTAGGCAAGTTGCCACAGGGCGGAGACGGAGATGGTTCCCATGAAGCCAACCCAGTTGAAGTTGCCCTGCTCAAGGAAGCTGCCGGGCAGGCCGTGGACCATCAGGATCCAGCCAAAGGCCAGCAACAACGCAAGCCCCGCCGCAACGCTGAGGATGCGGGCATAGGCGTGAATGAGCCGGTAGCCGAAGATCGTGGCTATAACGCTGACCACGCCGATGATGATGATGCCGCCATCTACACTGATGCCGGGGCTGACGGCGGCCATCGCTTCTCCGCCAAAGACGAGGTTTGCGGCGAAGAAGCCGACGTACATGATGACAACGATCACCACGATCAACAGGGCGCCGAAGGAGCCGAACTGGCCGCGTGTCTGGATCATCTGGGCCACACCCAGTTGCGGGCCTTGGGCCGAGTGCAGCGCCATGAAGATGCCGCCCACCAGGTTGCCGATGATGATGCCCACAAGCGCCGGCACGAAACCGAGTCCGAACACCGTTGTGGCGAGTCCGCCGGTCACGATGGTCATGATCATGATGTTGGAGCCGAACCAGATGGTGAAGAGGTCCCTGGCCTTGCCGTGTCGCTCGTTCAACGGGATCGGCTGGATGGTTTTGTCCTCGAGGCGGGGGACCTCAGTCGAGGGCGCGTTCATGATGCGCTCCGGGAAGCCGAAGCCAATTCGCGGTCAGCGGTGGCCTTGCTGCGGTTCACCATCAAGCCAAGAAGGTCGAAAACAAGGGTGGCGGCAGCGACTGTTGTGATGTCCGCATGGTCGTAGGCCGGAGCGACTTCCACGACGTCGGCACCCACAATGTTGATGCCGTTCAGTCCGCGGAGCAGGGCTAGGAGTTCGCGGGAATGGAGCCCGCCCATCTCCGGCGTGCCGGTTCCGGGTGCGAAGGCCGGGTCCAGGACGTCGATGTCGATGGAAACGTAGACAGGGGTGTCGCCGAGCCTGTCCTTCACCTGCTGGATTGCAGCCGGGACACCGATGACGTCCAGGTCCGAGCAGCGGATGATCTGGAACCCGAACTCGTGGTCCCGCAGGAAGTCGTTGCGGTCATATACAGGGCCGCGGATGCCGACGTGCATTGACTTGTCCTCCACAAGGAGGCCTTCCTCGAACGCCCGGCGGAAGATGGTTCCGTGCGTGATCGGCTGGTCGAAGTAGGTGTCCCACGTATCCAAGTGGGCATCGAAGTGCAGCAAAGCCACGGGACCGTGGACCTTGTTCAGGGCCCTGAGCATCGGCAGGGCGATAGTGTGGTCGCCGCCGATCGAGATAAGCCGCTTATCCTCGCTGATCAGGGGGAGTGCCTGCTCTTCGATTTCACGGACAGCGCGGGTGATGTCGTACGGTGTGCAGGCGATGTCGCCTGCGTCCACTACCTGGACCTCGTCGACCGGCTCGACGTCGAGCTCCGGGTGGTAGCCCGGGCGCAGGAGACGCGAGGCCTCGCGGACCGCGGCAGGGCCGAAACGTGCGCCAGGCCGGAAGGAAGTTCCGCCGTCGAACGGAACGCCTACGATCGCGATGTCGTAGTCCGGGACGCGGTCAATTTGGGGGAGACGGGCGAAGGTGCCGAGGCCTGCATACCGGGGGACTTTGGTTGCGTCGACAGGGCCGATGGGCTTATGGATTGTCATTCCGGATCCTTGGGTTGAGGGGTTGCTCGCCGTTGAGCTGGAAGTGCGTACTTCAATTCTTGGTGACGCCGGTCACTGCGAATAGCGGTACATTGACTACAAATGGCCGAGCCACTTAGACATATGTCTAAACGCCCCGAAAAGCCGCCATCCTAGAGGAACAGGGGAGCCCAACCCATGGCAATTACCGTCGCCGAACTTGTGGCTGAACCGCAGCTGGGCCTGACGCTCCTGGCGGGGGCGGCAGGCCGCGATAACCGGATCATCTGGGCCCACACCTCAGACCTGCCGCGGCTCTGGGAATGGGTGACGGGCGGTGAGCTGATGATGACCAACGGGCTCTCCATTCCCGCGGACGCGGCAGGCCAGGTGGCGCTCGCCGAGGCGCTGATGGACTCCGGTGCCAGCGCCCTGGCCATCGGCGAGAAGATGCATGCACCGGAGCTGTTGCCGGAGTTCCTGGAAGCCTGCGACCGCCTGCCGTTGCCTCTCATCAACATCCCATACCCCTTGCCGTTCATCGCCATCGCCCGCTCGGTTGCCGAGGCATCACTGTTGGAGGAATCGCGTCGCCTGCGCCAAACCGCGCGGGTCTACGACCTTCTCCGGACGGCTGGGGCGTCCGAGGACCATTGGCAGAGCCTGGTCCAGCGGTTGGCCACCGAACTCGATTCGGAGCTCTTCGTGGTGGACCGGCGCTGCCTCCATCCCTGGCATCCTGAGGGCCGGCCGCTTCCGGTGTTCCTGGCAGACGAATGGGCGCCGCTGTCCGGACAGGTGTCCCTTGCTGGAAAGAACTTCCAGTGGCACAGGGTTCGGGGCAGGCATGTGCTGACCATGGACATTCCGACCCACGCCAACGCGCTCTTGGTGGTGTTGCCCAACAGCGAACCGCACCCGGACGCCGTCGTGCTTCTCCACGCCGCAACCGTGCTGGGACTGCAGCTTTCGCGCATCGTCCTGTCCCTTGAAGGGCGGCATCGGCTTGCGGGCGAGTTCCTGTTGCAGGCGATCGATGGCCGTTTGGGGACAGCGGAAATGGAAAGCAGGCTGGCGGCTTTCGATGTCCCAACACAGGATTTCCTGGTGGCCTCGGTTTCAGCGGACGACGGCGACCGGCTGGCGGGCGTCCACATCGAACTTTGGCGTCACGGAGTTTCGGCCGCCTCTCTGAGGCGCAACAACAGGCTTCACGTCGTGGTCCCCGCGGATGTGCCGGAGAATGTCCTGGTGCATTGTGCCGGTCCCGGCGCCGCGATCGGGGTCAGTGCTCCGGCCGCGGTTGCGGGTATTCAACGGGCCCTGCAGGAGTCCCTCTGGGCGCTCGGTTCCGCCCGGGCGAACAAGCTTGGCCTGTCCCGCTACGCTCAGGGACCTTCGTGGCTCGGACTGACGGGTTTCGAGGAAGGAACGGCGCTGGTCCGGCGCCTTCTCGGCCCGATTTTTGACTACGAGCAGAGCCAGGAAGGCGATCTCATCGTCACGCTGAGGACCTATTTGGACACGCAAAGGTCCTGGCAGAAGACAGCTGCGGCGCTCTTCGCGCACCGGCAGACCATCATCTACCGCATGCGGAAAATCGGTGAATTGACGGGGCTGGACATGGGCGAAACGTCCACGGTGGCGCAGCTCTGGTTCGCCCTGCAGATCCACGAGGCCATGAAAAAGTAGAGGCCGTGGTTGCGCGTTTCACGGGGAACCAGCTATGGTGTGAACCGTGTCACCCACGGGTGACGCAATGCTTTTGATCTGTGGCGGGAGAGTCCTGCCGGTACATCCAGTCAGGCGCCGTAGGAGCAAATCCTCCCCAGGAATCTCTCAGGCCCACGTACCGCCACGGCGAGGCAACTCTGGAAAGCAGTCCGGGTAACCGGGCTCACCGACGGTGCAAGCAGGCAACCATTCCTGCGGAATCTCTCAGGTCCAATACAGAGCGGGGAGGAACCCACATCATCGTGGCGCTCACTGGGCGCCTGAATCATGGAGTTCCTCTTGACTGTTCAATCAACCCCCACCGCCTTCGCGGACCGGCACATCGGCGCACGTCGCCAAGCCCACGTTGACACCATGCTCAAGGCCATCGGCTACGACTCGGTCGACGGCCTGGTAGACGTTGCTGTCCCCGATTCCATTCGCCAGGACACGGCGCTCAAGCTGCAGGATGCCCTCACCGAGGTGCAGGTCCTGGCCGAGCTTCGCAAGCTCGCGTCCAAGAACAAGACGGCCGTTCAGATGATCGGCCAGGGCTACTACGACACCGTGACGCCGCCGGTCATCCGCCGCAACATCCTCGAAGCCCCGGCCTGGTACACGGCCTACACGCCCTATCAGCCGGAAATTTCCCAGGGCCGCCTTGAAGCGCTCCTGAACTTCCAGACCATGGTGCAGGACCTCACGGGGCTTCCCGTGGCCAACGCTTCGCTGCTGGATGAAGCAACCGCTGTGGCCGAGGCGGTGCTGCTCATGCGTCGCGCCAACAAGTCCAAGACCGCCAAGGACGGCAAGACGGTCCTGGACGCCGACCTCCTCCCGCAGACCATCGCGATCGTGAAAGGCCGCGCCGAAGCGCTCGGCTTCGAGGTTGAGGTCGCTGACCTTTCTCTCGGACTGCCCGACGGCGACATCAACGGCGTCGTCCTGCAGCAACCCGGCGTTTCCGGCCGCGTCTTCGACCACTCCTCTGTGATCGCCGAGGCCAAGGAACGCGGTGCCCTGGTCACTGTGGCAGCAGACCTGCTGGCGCTCACCCTCATCACGCCCCCAGGCGAACAGGGTGCCGATATCGCCGTCGGAACTGCGCAGCGCTTTGGCGTTCCGCTGTTCTTCGGCGGCCCCCACGCAGCCTACATGGCCGTCCGCGAAGGCATGGAGCGCACGCTTCCGGGCCGCATCGTGGGAGTCTCCAAGGACAACGCCGGCGTACCCGCGTACCGCCTCGCCCTGCAGACTCGTGAGCAGCACATCCGCCGCGAGAAGGCCACGTCCAACATCTGCACGGCCCAGGCACTGCTCGCGATCGTGGCTTCGATGTACGCGGTTTACCACGGTCCGGAAGGCCTGAAGGCGATTGCTGAAACCGTCCACGGCCACGCCCGTGTTTTGGCTGCGACCCTGCAGAAGGCCGGCCGCGAACTCGTATCCGCATCCTTCTTCGACACCCTTACCGTTCGCGTCCCCGGCAAGGCAGACAAGGTCATCGCCGCCGCCGAAGCCCGCGGCATCAACCTGCGGCTCATCGACGCTGACACCGTGGGCGTCTCGGTTGATGAAACCACGACGCCGGAGGTCCTCTCCGCGGTGGCTGTTGCCTTTGGCGCCGGTCCGGTAGGGGACGCTTCCGGGTTCGAACTGCCCTCAGATGTGGTCCGAACCAGCGATTTCCTGCAGCACCCGGTGTTCAACACGCACCGTTCCGAAACGCAGCTGTTGCGCTACATCCGCAAGCTGTCCGACCGGGACCTCGCACTGGATCGCACCATGATCCCGCTGGGTTCGTGCACCATGAAGCTGAACGCCACGGCCGAGATGGAAGCCATTTCCTGGCCCGAGTTCGCCTCCATCCACCCGTTCGCTCCGGACTCCCAGACCGCGGGTTGGCGCGAACTGATTGAGGGTTTGGAAGCTGACCTCACCGAGATCACCGGCTACGACCAAGTTTCCATCCAGCCGAACGCCGGTTCCCAGGGCGAGCTCGCGGGCCTGCTCGCGATCCGCGGCTACCACCTGTCCCGTGGCGATGAGCAGCGCACTGTCTGCCTGATCCCGGCCTCGGCCCACGGCACCAACGCGGCCTCGGCTGTGCTGGCCGGAATGAAGGTTGTTGTGGTGGCAACGGCTGCCGACGGCACCATCGACCACGCGGACCTGACCGCCAAAATCGAAGCCAACAAGGACGTCCTGTCCTGCATCATGATCACCTACCCGTCAACCCACGGTGTCTACGACGCTGACGTGCGCGAGGTCTGCGACGCGATCCACGCAGCCGGCGGCCAGGTGTACGTGGACGGTGCCAACCTCAACGCGCTGGTTGGTTTGGCCCAGCCGGGCAAGTTCGGCGGCGACGTGTCCCACCTGAACCTGCACAAGACCTTCTGCATCCCGCACGGCGGCGGAGGACCCGGCGTTGGTCCGGTTGCTGCCAAGGCACACCTGGCGCCGTTCATGCCGGGGGATGCGAACAATGTTTCGTCCGAAGGAGGCGTGGCCATCTCGGCCTCGCGCTACGGTTCCGCTGGGGTACTGCCGATTTCCTGGGCGTACGTGAAGCTGATGGGTGGCCAGGGGCTGACGGAAGCCACCAAGTCTGCGCTGCTTGCCGCAAACTACGTTGCCTCCCGCTTGGATGAGCACTTCCCGGTTCTCTACACGGGTGAAGGTGGACTCGTTGCTCACGAGTGCATCCTGGACCTGCGCGAACTGACTGCCCGCACAGGCGTCACCGCTGAAGACGTGGCCAAGCGGCTGATCGACTTCGGTTTCCACGCTCCCACCCTGGCGTTCCCCGTTGCTGGCACTTTGATGGTGGAGCCCACGGAGTCCGAAGACCTGGCTGAGATCGACCGCTTCATCGAGGCCATGATCACCATCCGTGCCGAAATCGAGCAGGTCGCCGCCGGCGATTTCACTGTTGAGAACTCGCCGCTGCGCAACGCGCCTCACACGGCTGCCGCCGTCGTAAATTCCGACTGGGACCGCGACTACACACGTGAGCAGGCAGCGTTCCCGGTCCAAAGCCTGAAGCAGGACAAGTACTTCCCGCCGGTGGGTCGCATCGACGGCGCTGCGGGCGACCGGAACCTGGTTTGCTCCTGCCCGCCCCTCGAAGCGTTCGAAAACTAAAGGACCCCGACATGACTGAGAACTACACCGCTCTTTATGAGCAGCACAAAAAGGCCGGCGCGTCCTTCACGGATTTCGGCGGCTGGCAGATGCCCCTTAAATACGAGTCCGAACTCGCGGAGCACCACGCAGTCCGCAACGCAGCCGGCCTGTTCGATCTCTCCCACATGGGTGAAGTTTGGGTCAGCGGCCCGGACGCGGCCGCCTTCCTGGATTTCGCGCTCGTGGGCAAGTTGTCCGCGATCGCAGTGGGCAAGGCCAAGTACTCGCTGATCTGCAACGCCGACGGCGGCATCATCGACGACCTCATTTCTTACCGTCGCGCTGAAGACAAGTACCTCGTGGTCCCGAACGCGGGCAACGCCAAGGTAGTTGCGGCGGCTCTGCTGGAGCGGGCCGCGGGCTTCGACGTCGTCGTCCAGGACGCCTCTGCCGAGACTTCGCTTATCGCCGTACAGGGTCCGAACGCGGAGGCCATTCTGCTGACTTTGGTTCCCGCCGAGCAGCATGCCCTCGTGACCGAACTGAAGTACTACGCCGCTGTTGAGGTTGAGATTAACGGGCAGGACTTGTTGCTGGCCCGCACTGGTTACACCGGCGAAGACGGCTTCGAGATCTACATTCCGAACGTTGACGCAGCTGGCCTGTGGGAAGCCCTCCTCGAAGTCGGCGAAGGCCACGGCCTCATCCCCGCAGGGCTCGCAGCACGTGACTCCCTGCGCCTCGAAGCGGGTATGCCGCTCTACGGCAACGAACTGTCCCGCTACGTCAACGCCTACGCGGCCGGACTGGGACCGGTGGTCTCTCTGGCCAAGGAAAGCGACTTCATTGGCAAGGAAGCCCTGACTGCTATCAAGGCCGCGGGCGTCGGTTCCACCATCGGACAGAAGCTCGTCGGCCTCAAGGGAACCGGGCGACGTGCGGCCCGCGCCCACTACTCGGTCCTCAAGGACGGCTCACTCATCGGCGAAGTCACCTCCGGCCAGCCAAGCCCGACCCTCGGTTACCCGGTGGCGTTGGCGTATGTCGACGTCGAGCATTCAGAACCCGGCACGATCGTGGACGTCGACCTCCGCGGAAAAGCTGAGCCGTTCGAAGTGGTCGCGCTGCCGTTCTATAAGCGCGTCAAGTAGGTTAGCCGGGGTTTTCGTGCCCGACATCCTCCGCGTGCTCGGTCGCGAATACGCCCGCTGGGCGGACGTGACGCTCACTTAGACGCACGCTTCCGGATGTCGGGCACGAAGAACAGTACCGGGCATGAAGAGATCAAATACGACGATAGGAATTGGAATGAGCAAAGTAGTTGCCGAGCTGAAGTACTCGGCTGAGCACGAATGGGTTGCTTCGGATGGGTCCGGGCCTGTGGGGATTGGGATCTCTGCGGTGGCTGCGGATGCCTTGGGCGACATTGTCTACGTTGACCTTCCGGAGGTGGGCTCCACTGTGACCGCGGGTGAGACGTGTGGCGAAGTTGAGTCCACGAAGTCCGTGTCCGATCTGTACTCGCCTGTGACGGGTGAGGTGACCGAGATCAACGACGCCGTTGTCAGCGATCCCGCCCTCATCAACAACGATCCCTATGGTGCCGGCTGGCTGTTCAAGGTGGCCGCCACTGAAGAAGGGCCACTCATGTCTGCTGAGGAATACGCTGCAACGAACGGAGGAGAACTGTGAACCCGGCAGCCGTGACCGAATTCGAGCAGGTTATGTCGGCGTCGTTGGACGCCCAGCTGTCCGAGCTGGATCCTGAGATTGCCGCAAAGATCGACGACGAACTGGGTCGCCAGCGCGACGGCCTGGAAATGATCGCCTCAGAGAACCACACAGCGGTTGCTGTCATGCAGGCCCAGGGCTCCGTACTGACCAACAAGTACGCCGAGGGCTACCCGGGCAAGCGCTATTACGGTGGCTGCGAGCACGTGGACGTGATCGAGCAGCTCGCAATCGACCGGATCAAGTCCCTCTTCGGTGCCGAGTTCGCGAACGTCCAGCCGCACTCCGGTGCGCAGGCGAACGCGTCAGTGATGCACGCGCTGATCAAGCCGGGCGACACCATCATGGGCCTGAACCTGGCCCACGGCGGCCACCTGACGCACGGCATGCGGATCAACTTCTCCGGCAAGCTCTACAACGTGATCCCCTACGGCGTCCGCGAGGACACCCACACGGTGGACATGGCCGAGGTGGAGCGCCTGGCCCAGGAGCACAAACCGGCTCTTATCGTTGCCGGCTGGTCCGCTTACGCGCGGCAGCTGGATTTCGCTGAGTTCCGCCGGATTGCCGACTCCGTCGGTGCCTACCTCATGGTGGATATGGCACACTTCGCGGGCCTGGTTGCTGCGGGGCTGCACCCGTCGCCGGTGCCGCACGCCCACGTCACCACATCCACCACGCACAAGACCCTCGCCGGTCCGCGTGGCGGCATCATCCTCACCAACGACGCCGACATCGCCAAGAAGATCAACTCGGCTGTGTTCCCAGGCCAGCAAGGTGGGCCGCTGGAGCACGTCATCGCCGGGAAGGCCGTCGCCTTCAAGATCGCCGCTTCCGAAGAGTTCCGCGAGCGTCAGGAACGTGTTCTTGCCGGCGCCCGGATTCTTGCCGAACGCTTGGTCCAGCCCGACGTTGCAGCCAAGGGCATCTCCGTTGTGTCCGGCGGCACCGACGTGCACTTGGTGCTCGTCGACCTGCGCAACTGCGAACTCGACGGCCAGCAGGCCGAGGACCGCCTCGCCGCGATCGACATCACCGTCAACCGCAACGCCGTCCCGTTCGACCCGCGCCCGCCAATGGTCACCTCTGGCCTGCGGATCGGCACCCCGGCCCTCGCTACGCGGGGCTTCGGGGAAGCTGCCTTCCGCGAGGTTGCGGATATCATCGCCGAGGCGTTGACGGCCGACGCCGGTACGGACCTTTCGGGGTTGCGGCACCGCGTTGAGGCACTTGCCGCCGCGCACCCGCTCTACCCGGGTGTTGCGAACCTCGCCTGAGAACCCGTTGGGGCCGACATCCTCCGCGGGCTCGGTCGCTTGAGCGCCCGCTGAGCGGACGCGAAGCTCCCTTGGACGCCCGCTTCCGGATGCCGGCCCCAAAAGGGCAGCAGGGGGTTGGCGTTCCGGGGTCCGGGCTTGCGGTTCGTTTGTTTGAGAAATGGGTCTGGCTGCCGAGGGTGGGCATGTTTTGATCTCCCGGGTGTGGCATTTGCTGGGAACGAATGCCGCACACAAAAACCGGGTCTGGAGGTTCGCACTGGGACCTCCACGGGGGCCGGCGCCGCCTTGGCTCGGGATTGGGCACGGCCCCCACACTAAGTTTTGCTCGTTCTTTCTCCCCCGAAAGGGATTCAGCCATGGCTGTTGGTGTTTTCGATTTGTTCACTGTGGGTATTGGCCCGTCGAGTTCGCATACTGTGGGGCCGATGCGTGCTGCTGCGGTGTTCGCTGGCGAGCTCAAGGACGCCGGTGTCCTGGGCTCGGTCGCGTCGTTGCGGGTTGATTTGTATGGCTCTTTGGCTGCGACGGGCCGTGGGCACGGGACCATGACTGCGACCCTGTTGGGCCTTGAGGGTTACCACCCGGAGTTGATCCTGCCTGATGAGGTGGACGAGCGGCTCGCGACGATCGCTGAGACAGGTGTCCTGAACCTGGCTGGTGCCTCAGGAGAAGGCGTGGAGCTGCCGTATGCGGTGGAGGATATGGTGTTGCATCCGTTGACGGTGTTGCCGCGGCATACGAACGGGCTGAAGTTCGCTGTCTCTGATGCTGAGGGGAACACCTTGCGGGAGGCGACGTTCTTCTCTGTCGGTGGTGGGTTCATTGTCCGTGAGGGTGAGGAGGACGCGGCGCGGGCGGAGTTGGAGGAGACGAAGGCGGAGTTGCCGTTGCCGTTCCGTACGGCTGCTGAGTTGCTGGGCCGGTGTGCGTCGAAGGGTTTGGGGATCAGCGACATCATGTTCATCAATGAGCGGGCGTCCCGGTCGGAGGAGGAGATCCGGGAGGGTTTGTTGCATATCTGGCATGTGATGGAGGCTTGTGTTGAGGCGAGCCTGAAGCGTGAGGGTGTGTTGCCCGGGGGTCTACGGGTCCGTCGTCGTGCTCCTGACTGGCTGGAGCGGTTGTTGAAGGAGGACAAGGACCGCAACGATCCGAAGTATTGGCAGGAGTGGGTGAACCTGATCGCGTTGGCGGTCAATGAGGAGAACGCCACTGGTGGGCGGGTGGTCACGGCGCCGACGAATGGTGCGGCGGGGATTATCCCGGCGGTGTTGTATTACGCGTTGCATTATGCCCCGGGCATGGACAAGGCTACCCAGGCTGATAAGGACGATGTGGTGGTGAAGTTCCTGCTGGCTGCCGGTGCGGTGGGTGTGTTGTACAAGGAGCAGGCGTCGATTTCCGGTGCGGAGGTCGGGTGCCAGGGCGAGGTGGGTTCGGCGTCGTCGATGGCTGCTGCGGGGTTGGCCGAGGTGATGGGTGGTACGCCGGGGCAGGTGGAGAACGCGGCGGAGATCGCGATGGAACACAACCTGGGGTTGACGTGTGATCCGATTGGTGGGTTGGTGCAGATTCCGTGTATTGAGCGGAACGCGATCGCGGCGGCGAAGGCGATCAACGCGGCGAAGATGGCGCTCTGGGGGGATGGGACGCACCGGGTGTCGCTGGATGAGGTGATCGTGACCATGCGTGAGACGGGCAAGGACATGTCCTCCAAGTACAAGGAAACCGCGATGGGTGGCCTGGCCGTGAACGTCGTCGAATGCTGACACTTACCTGCGTTGTGGGCCTACTTTGCGCGATTGAACGTACTTGAAGGGCACAAATTGGGCCTGGCAACGGACAAATGAGACAACAAACAAGGAAGTAAACCCATGACCCTGGCACCTGAAGGCCGTAAGTTGCTGCGCGTTGAGCAGCGCAACTCGGCTGTCCCGGTTGAACGCAAGCCCGAGTGGATCAAGGCCAAGGTCCAGATGGGGCCGGAGTTCGTCGGGCTGAAGAACCTGGTGAAGAAGGAAGGCCTGCACACCGTGTGTGAGGAGGCCGGCTGCCCGAACATTTTCGAGTGCTGGGAAGACAAGGAAGCGACGTTCCTGATCGGCGGGTCCGAATGCACGCGGCGCTGTGATTTCTGCCAGATCGATACCGGCAAACCGTCCCCTGTGGACATGTTCGAACCCACCAAGGTGGCCCGGAGTGTCCAGGCCATGCAGCTGCGCTACGCCACGGTGACCGGGGTGGCCCGTGATGACCTCGCCGACGAGGGCGTGCGGCTGTACGCCGAAACGGTCCGCAAGATCCACGAACTGAACCCCGGCACCGGGGTGGAGCTGCTGATCCCGGACTTCTCCGGCAAACCCGAACACATCAAGGCGATCTGCGATTCCAAGCCCGAGGTGTTCGCGCACAACGTGGAGACCGTGCCGCGGATCTTCAAGCGGATCCGCCCGGCGTTCCGGTACGAACGTTCCCTGGATGTCATCACCCAGGGCCGGGACCTGGGCATGGTGACCAAGTCGAACCTGATCCTGGGCATGGGCGAAACCCGCGAGGAAATCTCCGAAGCGCTGCGGGACCTGCACGCCGCAGGGTGTGACCTGATCACGATCACCCAGTACCTGCGCCCGTCCGAACGGCACCTGCCCGTGGACCGGTGGGTCAAGCCGCAGGAGTTCGTGGACCTCCAGCACGAGGCCGAGGAGATCGGCTTCCTCGGCGTGATGTCCGGGCCTCTGGTCCGCTCCTCGTACCGTGCCGGGCGTTTGTGGGCCACCGCGATGCGCAAGAAGGGCTGGGAAATCCCCGCCGCCCTGGCCCACATCGAGTCCTCCGGCACCACCCGCCAGGAAGCCTCCACCATCCTCGCCGCACACGCCTAAGCCCACAGCAAAAGGACACCTCATGCTTCCCCTTCGTGTTGAGATCATCCCGTCCGAGGGAATCGTGGACGTTGTCAGCAAGACGTTGCCTACATCCACCGCGATCAGCGTTACCTGCCTGCCGAAGCATGGTGTGGGTGCCACACTTCGTGCTGCGGTCCAGCTGAGGGAACTCGGCTATACCGTGGTTCCCCATCTTGCTGCCAAGGCTCTTGAAAGCCGCGGCGAGTTGTCAGCCATACTGGGTGACTGCTCGGCGTCGGGCATCACCGAAGTCTTCGCCATCGGTGGCGACGGGCAGCCCTCGGGTTCGTATTCCACAGGTGGGGAATTGCTGCGCGATATTGCCCAGATAACCTCCGGTGCGATGGGTGTTGGAGTGGCTGGGTACCCCGAGGGGCATCCGGACATTACAAGCCTGCACTTGGTTGACGCTTTGCTGGAGAAGCAGGAGTACGCCACGAAAATCGTCACGCAGATGTGTTTCTCGGCGGACAAGATCCAGGATTACGTGGCCATGCTCCGGCGCGAGGGTCTGCACTTGCCAGTCTGGGCAGGCGTGGCGGGGGCTGTACCCAAGCAGCTTTACAGCTTCAATTCTTTGGGCGCACTCCCAACCCCGCAACCCATCGTTTAGGGCGCCGCCAAACCGGAGTTTGAGGTGCGGAATCCCCTGATTTTTCCGGGAAAAGTAGTAGCACACTTCATGGTTGGCAAGGTGGGGCGGAGGCTGTACGTTTGCCGTAAGAAGGTCACTTAGCAACTGCATCGCAGCGCAGGATAAATGGGGGGGTAAGTCGGCGCAGCGCGCTTAGACGCAAGAGGTGTAGGGCCGTGAGGGCAGGCGGGGAAGCTTTCGTTGATCCAGCAGGCGGCGGGGACATACTCAACGGCCGCTACCGGATTCTGGAGCTACTCGGGCACGGGGCGATGTCCACTGT
Organism: Arthrobacter sp. StoSoilB5; assembly: GCF_019977235.1. Lineage (NCBI taxonomy): Bacteria > Bacillati > Actinomycetota > Actinomycetes > Micrococcales > Micrococcaceae > Arthrobacter > Arthrobacter sp. StoSoilB5. Next base: position 5,093,829 of record NZ_AP024646.1, on the reverse strand, counting down.
CTGCAAGGCCCGGGATGAAGTCCTGCAGCGCGATGTTGCACTTAAGATCTTTTCCCCGGGCTCAGGCGACGAGGGCTTTGAAGAGCGCCAGCAGGCAGAGATGCGGTTGCTGGCAGGATTTGACCACCCTGGCTTGGTGCACATCTACGACGCCGGCGTGGACACCGGCACATCCGGTCCGCCGCAAGCCTTCCTCGTCATGGAACTGGTTTCCGGCCATAATCTGCGTTCGGTGCTTGCTGAGGGCCCACTCAGCCTCGCGGAAACAACGCACATTGGCCACGCCCTTGCGGGTGCCCTGGTGCAGGTTCACGGCCGGGGAGTGATTCATCGGGACATCAAGCCGGCCAACATCCTGGTTTCAGAGACTCCGGGACCCGATCGCATCGTCAAACTCGCCGACTTTGGCGTGGCCCGGATCTTGGAAGGCAGCCGCCTGACCGCCACCGGAATGACCGTGGGAACGGCCCAGTACCTCAGCCCGGAACAAGCGCTCGGCCGGCCCTTGACTCCTGCCAGCGATATCTACTCCCTCGGCCTGGTGCTTTTGGAATGCCTCACGGGCAGGGCGGAATATCCTGGGACGCCCATTGAATCGGCCGCAGCCCGTCTTCACCGTGCACCGGTCATCCCGGAGCAAATCCATCACCCCATAGCTGAGTTGCTGAAGTCCATGACGGACCTTGAGCCAGCCAACAGGTCCACCGCTGAGGAGATCGAAGAATTCCTCGGCCGCCCCTGGCAAGACGCTTACGCTCACGCACCTACCGCGCTGTTGCCACCTCTGCCTGCCAGGTCGCCCGCCGTGCCGGCAACCAGCCCAATGTCCATCCAGCATCACAAAGTTGGGGGAAGGGGCCAGCTCGGGGCATTGTTGATGGTGCTTCTTGCGACAGCGATAGCAATCCCCCTCGCGGTGGCGCTGTCCGGCCAGGACCGCCTGCCAGCAGACGTCACATCGCCCTCTCCGGTTACCCAGCAATCCGACCTCCCCTCCCCGGTTGGGACTCCAGCGCCGGTGGTGACAATTACCACCCCGGGGCCGGTGGAAACAGTTCTCATTCCGGGGCCGGTGCAAACCGTTCTGCTGCCCCCGGCCAACTCCGGCAACGGGCCAGGAGGCGCTCCATCGTCAGAGGTGAGCCAACAGGCCAGCCCAACCGAGGTTGCGCAGGAAACCGAATCACCGGCGGTCGTTGAGCCAGGGCACAGCACATCAGCGGGTGCGGGCCAAGGGGGCGGCCAATACGACGAAAAGGGCCGAGGAGACGAAAAGAAGGGCAAGGGCAAGGGCGGGAACTGAAAGGTCTCGGCGAGGCACTCTTTATTTGATGCACCCTTCATCCCCGAACACAGTCGAACACCAGCGCAGTTTTTGCTCAAGATGGGCACAATGTTGGCTCAGTGGGCGCTGAATTTCCTGAATGCCCGGCCGCAGCGACCTCCTCGGGTCAGGTACCGGGCCGCCTAAAACTGAGTACTCCTGATCCAACCGCTGCCAGCATACTCACAAACGCCGGAAGCCAAGTGCTGGCGGGACGAAGCGCGCCATCAAATCGGCACCCGAGCCCGTTCTACGCCGTAATGACGCAACGTCCAACCAAGTAGTCCCTCTCGGCTGACTGAGTACTCGCCGCCCGTTCAGCGTATTCCTGACCCCTTGGTCGGGCGGAAAAGAGGCGTACACCCAAGAGTAGCCGCGGGGCTTCGCTGGCCTGAACTATTGGGACATCGCTTCATCCGCCGGAAACGGTCGGATGCTGGGGGTTGCGATGCGGCTCCCCGGAAAAAGATCAACCAAGGAGTCATACCATGCGCAAGCTTTCCAAGAAGAGCCGGATCACCGCCACCGTCGCAGGCGTGGCATTGGTAGCCGTAGGTGGCGGAGCTGCCTACGCCTACTGGACCACTACCGGATCAGGCAGCGGCTCGGCCGCCAACTCAGCAGGTGGAGGAACCGTCACGCTGCACGCCACGTTCAATGCCGGCCTGGCGCCAGGCAACCAAACCGCAGTGGCCTACACCGCCGACAACTCGACCACATCCGGGACCGTAGTTGGCGCACTCACTGCGAACGTAACTACGAGCGACGCCGCCTGTCTCCCTTCCTGGTTTGAGGTCACCGCAGATACGAGCAACTCCCTCGTCGCCGCCAACTCGACTGGAACTTCGGTGGGCAGCGGAACCCTGAAGTTCAACGACAGCGCCACGGCCAACCAGGACGCCTGCAAGTCCGCGACTGTCACGGTCAACGTCTCCAGCCAGTAGCGTCAGGCTGCCGGGGACCACCTTGCGAGTGGTGGTCCCCGGCCTACGCATTCCTCCCGCTTGAAACGCTTCCGTCCGAAAAGAGCTTCCATGGACCACCGGCCAGAGCGCCCCGCGCCTTTCCGTCGAGCTGCCGTACCACTTCGGACGCTTTTTCTTGCGCTCGTCGTGGCCCTTGTTCCGGTGGCGGCTGTCGCTGCAAGCAGTGGGCAAAGCGCTACGCAAGGCAACCCGGCCAAGGTAGCCAAGGGGATTACGGTGGCGTTGTCGCCCTCGAACCGCAGTTTGGACCAAGGGCAGTCCACCACCTTTACGGTGTCAGCCACCTCCACGGGCGGCTTCACTGGACCCGTGACGTTCGCCGTTACGGGCCTTCCGGCTGGAGCGGCAACCGCGTGGTCGCCGTCGCCGGTGGTTCTGGGAGCCGGCAGCACCGAGCAGGTAACTTTAACGGTCGCAACCGCCACCACGACGACGGCAGGCAAGTTCGACTTCACCGTGAAGGGAGCCAGCGGCACAGGCCAGTCGAACGCGGTCCAGTCGAACGCAGCACCCGGGCAGTTGCAGGTCCAGGAAGTCAAACGGACCTTCGGCGTCACGGGCTCATTAAGTGGGCTGCTGGCGCCAGGGGTGTCCCAGGCAGTGGAGCTGCAGATTTCCAACCCCGAGAACAAGAGCATAGCCATCACCAACCTGACGGTTGCGATTGCGCAGGTGGTGCGCACGCCGGCAGCGGTGGCGGCCAACCTCCCCTGCAGCAGTGCTGACTACCAGGTCACCCAATACACCGGGAGCTACCCGCTAACAGCTCCCTCCGGGCCCAGCTCGCTGACCTCGCTGCACGTGCTCGAAAGCAAATGGCCCCGAGTGAGGATGCTGGACACGTTGCAGCTCCAGGATGGTTGCAAGGGCGCGACCCTCCAACTCACGTACTCCGGGACGGGACAGGCGAACTGACATGAAGACGCTCAACCGCAAGCCCCGTAGCGGACGGATCGCCCGCACCACTGCTGCCACTGTGGCCCTCTGCATCCTGGGCGGCGCAGGGACCGCCTATGCATATTGGGCCACCACTGGCGTCGGCAGTGGTTCGGCGACCAACGGAACCATGCAAACCGTGACTGTGGATGCGCTTGTCGCGGGGGATACCCTGCAGACAAGCCTGGTTCCCGGTGGAACAGCCGACGTCATTCTCCGGGCAACCAACCCCAATAGCCATGCCGTTACCGTCTATGGAATTGCGGCCAACGGTGCCGTGACCGCCGATGCCGGGCATTCCGGCTGCACCACCACCGGCGTGACGTTCACGCCCCCGCCGTCGCCGTTGGCCCAGCCCGTAACCATTCAGGCGAATACGTCTATCCTGCTGACTCTCCCGGGTGCGGCCAGTATGAGCGCGGCCTCACTTTCCGCCTGCCAAGGCGCCCAATTCAAAGTCCCTGTCACGCTGGAGGTACGGAAGTGAGCCCGCTGCGTCAGTCCGCTGCTTCAACGCCCCCAACGCGGGTGACCATGGGCGCATGGAACCGCGTCCTTGTGATCGTTCTTGGCATCTTCCTCGTCTCTTGGGGTGGCCCAGCCGCCAGTGCCTTCTGGAGTTCCGTCAGTAGCAACTTCGGCGCAGCCAAGGCTGACGCCGTCGCCCAGGGCGCCAAGCCCACTACCGCCGTTTCCGGAAGTAGCGTGACGGTCACTTGGGCTGCGAGCACGACGGCGGCAGGCAGGTCCGTGACCGGGTACAGCATCGTCCGCTACGCCTCGGCGACTGGCGGCACGGCGGTGGCGGCCACGGGAACCTGTGGAGGAACAGTGGTGGGGCTGAGCTGCGTGGACAGTGGGGTTGCCACCGGAAACTGGTATTACACAGTGACGCCGACACTCTCCCAGTGGCAGGGTGCTGAAAGCGCGCGAAGCACAGTTACCGCAGTGGATGCAACGCCGCCCCTCGCCCCGACCGTGACCGCACCAACGTATGTCCACAGCGGCAACGTGGCGAACGTTTCCGTCAGCGGAACGGCAGAGGCTTTGTCTTCGGTGGCCCTGACCGTGACGGGTTCAGGAGCTCAGCCCCTGAACCAGACCATCAACGCAAACAGCTCCGGCAACTGGGCTGCCGCCCCGATGAACCTGAGTGCTTTCAGCCCAGGAACCATCACCTACTCCGCACGGGCAACCGATGCGGCAGGTAACACCGGCCCGGCCGGGACCGCTACATCCACAAAGGACGTAAGCTCCCCAACGGTGACGGGTGTCCAGCTGAACAACGTTTCGGGCGGCACTCCCGGCAAGATCGAGAAGGGTGATTCGGTGACGATCACGTTCTCGGAACCCATCAACCCGGCAACCGTTTGTAGCATCTGGGCCAACAATTCCACCAGCGTCCAGACTCAAGCCGGCAACAATGCGGACCAGGTGATAGTCAACGTAAGCTCCACCAACACACTGACTGTCACCGGGGCTGGGTGCCCAACCCTGAGAGTCGGCAGTGTTGCACTTGGCGGCAACTACACGGGCTCTGCGCTCACCTATAGCGGGAATGGCGGGAACGCCTCCAGCCTGAGCTGGAATCCGACGGCCCGAACGCTGACCATCACCCTGGGCGCTGGAACCGCTGGCGGCAACACGGTTTCCACATCCCCCGCACCCATCCCCAGTTACACCCCGGCGTCCGGCGTGACGGATGTAGCCAGCAACCCGCTGGCGACCAACACAGTGGCAGGGGCGACCTCCCGCTTCTGACGCACAACCAAAGTAGCCCTTACGACGGCGGCCGGTCACCTAAGTGACCGGCCGCCGTCGAGTTTATGGGGCGAAAAAGGGTCGCCAAAATCAGTGATTGACATCACGGCACACATGCGCGACTCTTTAAGTGTTCCATAAAAAACAACAATGTTCCAGTATTAGCAACGAGGCAAATGATGGCAGATCCCCGGACACTCTCCACGGTGCAGCGCACCCTTGAGGTCTTGAAGTCCTTCTCGGCTGATCGTCCGGAGTGGGGAGTTACCGAACTGGCGGACAAGCTTGGCGTTCACAAATCCCAGGTCCACCGCGCACTGGCAACCCTTAGTGCAGAGGGATTCCTGGTTCCCAACCCAGTCAGCCGAAAATACCGTCTCGGCCCTGCCTTGGTTCGACTCGGTATGATTGCCGGCGAATCCGGCGGAGTTCCGCAACTCGTGCAGCCTGTGCTGGAACGACTCGCGATGCAGATGGGCGAAACCGTCGTCTTCAACCTCGCGGCCGAGGCGGAGTACGTGATGCGTGCGGCCGCTGACGGGCCAGGCGCAATCCGCTTTGCCCTGACTTTGAACCGCAGGTTCCCTTGGTACGGCGGCGCTTGCGGGCACGCCATCTTTGCTCATCGAAGCGAGGATGAAATCAACTCGCTTCTCAACGGTGGGTTCACCCACTCAACCCAGAGTGGTCCCCATACACGCGAGGACATATTGCGGAGGCACGCTGCTGTGCGTGAGCACGGGTTTGCCGTCTCCATTGGCGAGTACGACGAGAAGATCATGTCCGTTGCCGTCCCGGTACGGCTCGATTCCGATGTCATCGGATCAGTCGGAGTGGTAGGAGTGCCGGCACTTCTGGCGGGCAGGGAAACCCAGCTTGCGGAGGAGCTCATGGCTGCAACCGACATGCTGGCGGAGCAGCTCTCCTCAGGAACTCCGCTGCCCGTCGCATAACCTTCGCCCGCAGTCACTGGGCTGCCTCAGCTCGCGCAATACATCGCCTCAATGGTGAGGCCCCGCTCCTCGATTCTCCGCGCCCCGGCGCGTTTCCGTTCACATTCCCTCATAGAAATCAGCAGGAAATGGCACATCCCCTCAACGTCAAAGAAGACACCCAAGCACGCCATCCACGGGCCTTCGAGCCCTTGACCCTCGTAGTCACCGTAGTCCTGAGCGTTCTAGGCGCCGTGATCGGGCTTCACCTGATCACCACACTTGGTATTTCAGCAAACACATCGGTCATTGGCGCACTTATGGCAATGATCATCGGCCGCATTTCGTTCTTCGGCCTCAGCAAGATGCGCGATATCAACCGCCAGAATCTGGCCCAGAGCGCCATTTCCGGGGCAACCTTCGCAGCCGGTAACTCCCTGCTCACGCCCATCGCCGTTCCGTTCGCCTTTGGCCGTACCGATTTGGTTGGTCCCATGCTGATCGGCGCGTCCATGGGCCTGCTGATCGATGCCTGGATCCTCTACAAGAGCTTCGGTTCCAAGTTCCTGCCCGCTGACGCCGCCTGGCCTCCAGGCGTGGCCGCCGCTGAAACGATCATCGCGGGCGACAAAGGTGGAAAGCGGGCTCTACTCTTGGCCGCCGGTGGAGTGGTGGGATTTGGTGCGTCCTTCTTCGGGCTTCCAATGTCCGCAGCCGGCGTTGCACTGATCGGCAACGTTTGGGCACTTGGCATGTTTGGCATTGGACTGCTTTTGAGCCAGTACGCTCCGGCCATTCTGGGATTCACGCTCTCATCAATCTATGTTCCGCACGGTGTCATGATTGGTGCGGGGATCGTGGCGTTGATCCAGGCTGTTCGGATCCTGCTGGACAAGAAATCCAAAAAGGACATGGAGAAGGAACGCCTTCAGATTCAGGCGCGGGCTGCCGCGCCGGTTGATCCGTCCCTTGCGCCCACTGTCACGGCCTCTCGGCTACGCCGGACTTTCGCTTCGGGTTATGTCTTGTACGTGATCGGAGCCCTCGTCCTGGCAGTCCTGGGAGGGTTGTGGACCGAAATGTCCTGGCCAGCAGTCATTGGATGGATCCTCTTTGCGGCCGTGGCTGCGATTGTCCACGAAATCATTGTGGGCCTGGCGGCCATGCACGCCGGATGGTTCCCGGCCTTCGCTGTAACGCTGATCTTCCTCATTGCAGGGCTGCTGATGAACATGCCTGCTGTCCCGCTCGCGTTGCTGGTTGGCTACTGCGCCGCGACTGGTCCGGCTTTCGCAGACATGGGTTACGACCTGAAAGCCGGGTGGATACTGCGCCGGGACCGCAGGCCTTATACCGTGTACGAAATTGAAGGTCGCCGTCAGCAACTTCTCTCGGCGATGGTCGGCTTCACGGTGGCCATCGGGCTGGTAGCCCTCCTATGGAACAGCTATTTCACGGCCGGCAACCTGCCGCCTGCGGCAGTGGTGTATGCGGACACCATCAAGTCCGGCCTGGCCAACCCCGACGTTATCCGGAACCTCATCATCTGGGCAATCCCCGGAGCCCTTATCCAGCTGCTCGGTGGCTCCAAGCGCCAGATGGGCGTCCTGCTGGCCACCGGTCTGCTGATTGGCACGCCTAACGCCGGTTGGTTGGTTCTGGCAGCGCTTGTGTTCCGCTTCCTGTGGACCAAGTACCGGTCGAAGGATGGGGAATCCGAAGTTTCACTCATCGGTGCGGGCCTCATCGCCGGCGATTCCATCTACTCCGTAGGCCGGATCTTCAAGGGCTAAGCCCTACTCGTCACAAACTCTCAACACCAAGACCCAAAGGATTGAACCATGGAAGTTATCAGCAGAATCGAAGCCCGCAGCGAGTACCTGTCCTTCGAAGCGTCGCTCGGCGCCCGCAAGCTGATCGAAGAAGTAATGCTTGTGCGCAAGGGCGAGAGCGTGGTCATCACAGCGGACACGTCATCGGACCAGCGCGTAGTTGAGCTGACGGCGGCAGCTGCCTACGCCGTCGGGGCGTTCCCAACCATCGTCAGGTACGAGACCCGAACGATGTCCGCACTGGAGCCCTCACCACCAGTGGCAGCAGCAGTAGCCGCAGCGGACGTGTGGATTGAGTACCAGCTTGGCTACATCATGCACTCGGATGCGTTCCGGACCGCGCTGGCCAACGGCGCCCGCTACATCAACCTCACTGGCATGGATGTACAGATGCTGGTGGACACTGTGGCACGCGTGGATTACCAGGGTGTTACGGAGCTTGGCCACGTTTTGGTGGGTCTCCTCGAACAGGCGCAGGACATCAGAATCACGTCCACCGGTGGCACGGATATCAGGGGACGCCGCGGTGACCGGCCCATCAACCTCCGTGGACTTCCGGCCACCCAGCCGGGTCAATCCGTCATGCTTTCCGGCCAGATTTCATTCAACCCCCTGGAGGACACCCAGAACGGCGTCATTGTGTTCGACGGCGGCGCGTGGCCGCCTAATGAAATTGGCATCCTGAGGTCGCCGGTTAGGTTCGAGATCAAGAATGGCGTTGTTGTGGACATCAGCGGTGACGGTGCTGATGCCCGAACATACGCGGACTGGATGGCTTCGCTGAACGATCCCAACATGTATCGCGTGGCCCACTGGTCGCTGGGATTCAACCCTGGCGTCCGTAAAGTCACGGGACGCATTGTTGAGGACGAACGCGTGTTTGGCTGCGTGGAGTTCGGGTTCGGAACCAAGGGGTCTTGGATTGGTGGCGAGCACTGGGTGGCCGCGGCTCACACTGACGCAAGCTTGATTGCTCCATCCATTTACGCTGACGGAGAGGCGATCGAGGAAAACGGGCGATATGTCCACCCCAAGGTGGTCGAGATTTGCCGGCAGATGAACATCGAAGGCTACTGAGCGCGATGGTGGAAACGTCAAATCGCACTCATCGCGTGGCTCGGGACGGACTCATTTTCCTGGAGCACACATTTACCCTTCCGCTGGACCACCGTGCAACTTCCTCCAAAGGAACGATCGAGGTTTTCGCCCGGGAAGTAGTCGAGGCGGACGCCGAGCACGACGACCGTCCTTACCTGCTCTGGTTTCAAGGCGGTCCAGGCAATGCCGCCGACCGGCCGGGTCTTCCGGGAGGCTGGCTGAAGCGAGCGTTGGAGGAGTTCCGGGTGGTCCTGCTGGACCAGCGTGGAACGGGCAGGTCCTCAGCTATCACTTACCGGACTCTTCCTGGGGACACCGTGGAAGAACAGTCGGACTACCTCACCCATTTCCGTGCCGACTCGATCGTCATGGACGCGGAAGTCATCAGGCGCCAGTTGATTGGTGACAGGAAGTGGTCAGTTCTCGGTCAAAGCTTTGGTGGATTCTGCGCGCTCACCTACTTGTCAGTTGCTCCACACGGGCTGGAAAGTGTCATGATTACTGGCGGCGTTCCTGATATCGAAGGAGACATCCGGGATATCTACCGTGCCAACTATCGTCAGACCGCCCGCAGGAATGCGGAGTTCTTCACGACATATCCGATGGATCGGGATCGCGTCCTGGCCATCAAGAACCATTTGCTGGACCATGCAGAGTACCTGCCTACCGGTGAGCGACTGACGGCCGAGCGGTTCCTCAGCCTGGGCATACTGCTTGGCACGAAGAACGGTTTCGACCAACTGCACTATCTCCTGGAAAGCTCGTTTGCGCAGGTTGCGGCTCCGAAGCTGAGCGATGCCTTCCTCGCCGATGCGGGAGCGGCACTCTCCTTTGGCAAAAGACCGCTGTATGCAGTTCTCCACGAGGCCATATACGCGGACCATGCGAGCACCAATTGGGCCGCCCACTCGGTCCGGCAGGAGTTCCCTGACTTTGCCGACCACGCTGTCCATGCAAAGCAGGAGTCTCTCCTCACGGGAGAAATGATCTTCCCTTGGCAGTTCGAACAGGATCCGGCGCTGCGTCCGTTGAAGGACGTTGCATACCACCTGGCGCAGCGAAACGACTGGTCCAGCCTGTACAACCTGGAAGCGCTGGCCGCGAACCAGGTCCCAACGGCTGCCGTGATGTACACAGAGGACATGTTTGTCCCATTCGATTCGTCCAAGAGGACCGCTGCAAAGATCGGCAACTTCTTCCCGATACACACGGACAAGTACCAACACGACGGAATCCGCCAGGACGGCGCCGTTCTCGTGGATCAATTGCTGGAGAGAGTGAGGAACTGACATGAGTTGGAGTCATGTTGTTGCGGCGTTTGACGCGCTCGACACGCCGCATGCCAGCGGCGACGGTGTTGCAGCCTTGCTCGCCGGATACGGAACAGCCGATGTGACCATTACGCCCGTGCGGGGCGACGACGGCGAAACAGACTTCGTCAAAGTGCTGATTGCTGGAACACACGGAAAGACTGTGGGCGGCGATGCTCCCACGCTGGGCGTAGTTGGCCGACTTGGCGGTCTGGGTGCGCGGCCCGCCCGGACAGGTTTCGTGTCCGACGGTGACGGGGCGCTTACGGTGGTGGCTGCGGCAGCCAAGCTCATTGATATGGCGAGCCGCGGGGACCGGTTGAGGGGCGATGTCCTTATCACTACCCAGATTGATCCGGACGCTCCCACTGCACCTCACGAACCAGTGCCCTTCATGGGCTCGTCAGTGGCCATGTCTGTGGCCAATGAACATGAAGTCCTGGAGGCCATGGATGCGGTGCTTTCCGTGGACACCACCAAGGGCAACAGAATCTGCAACCACAGTGGGTTCGCCATCACACCCACCATCAAGAACGGTTGGATCCTGCGCGTTTCGGAAGACCTCCTGGACATTGTGGAGCGCACCAGCGGCCTGCTCCCTGTAGTTATGCCGATCACCATGCAGGACATCACGCCCTACGGGAACGGCATCTATCACGTGAACTCGCTGGTTCAGCCAGCCATCGCCACAAGTGCTCCAGTGGTTGGGGTTGCGATCACCACAGTGTCCGCTGTGGCTGGCTCCGCAACCGGCGCCACCAACCTGCACAGCGTGGAGTCCGCGGTTCGCTTCGTTATAGAGGCAGCGAAGGACTTCACGGCCGGACGCATCAGCTTTCTGGATGACGAGGAGTACCAGCGCATCGTCGGCCTCTACGGCTCGATGAGCATCCTGGTGCGTGATAAAGCGCACGATCTCTACGCAATAGCGGAGTAGTCCAGCGCCCGGAGCGTAGCCTTGAAGCGGACGCCAGCGCCGCCGTCGTACGTTTTGATCCTGCGACGAAAGGCGAGCCGCCCATTGAAGGCTGTAGCGGAAATGTTCACCATGGGTCCGGGAAACAAGGACCATCATCCGGCTCTCCGCTGCGCTGTTGGGGTATTTGTTCCGCTGATTACGCTGACCCTGATGGGGCGGTTGGACCTGGCCGTGTTTGCCTCGTTCGGTGCATTTACTGGCATCTATGGCCGCAACGAACCCCACAGCGTGCGCTTACGAAGCCAATTGCGTGCCGGCGGTTTCATGCTGCTGATCATCTTGTTGGCCACGCTCATGTCCCGTGCAGCGCAAGCATGGGGCATTGAAGGTGCCACGTATTCGTGGCTCCTTACTGCTGCAACCACCCTTGTTGCGGGCGGGTGCTCGGTGGTGGTCGCCGCTTGGAGGCTGCGGCCAGGCGGCTCCCTCTTTCACATCTTCGCCTTCGCTGCAATCGCATCCATCCCTGCGCAGCCGCCGCTGTGGGAGGCCATGCTGGTCGCAGTAGGGACCACTCTCTTCTGCCTGCTGATCGGCATGTCGTCCCGGGTGTTCAAGGGCCACAGGACCCCATGGAAGCGGCCGCCCCGCATCCGTCACACCGCGCTCGAACGCCGGGCAGCTTGGTTGGAGGGCGGCGGATACCTGATTGCCGCAGGCCTTGCGGGGACCATCGCGACGGTGGTGGGGGAGCGGCTCGGCTTCGGGCACACGTATTGGGCCATGGTTGCGGCAGTGGTTCCGTTGGTGGGGCATTCGACGCGCCACCGTGTAAGCCGTGGCGTCCAAAGAATCGCCGGAACGGTGATCGGATTGGTGCTGCTTGCCGGCATCCTGTGGCTCAATCCGGCGCCGTGGGCCATGGTCCTGGTGATCGCAGCTTGCCAGTTCGGCGCCGAGATGTTCATCGCCCGGCAGTATCTGGTGGCGCAAATCTTCGTGACGCCGCTTGCCCTGATTGCCACTTTGCTGGCCGCCCCTGTTGATCCCGGCCTGCTGCTGAGGGACCGCATCATCGAAACCGTAATCGGTGCCGCCGTCGGCGTTGCCGTGGTGATGGCTCCGGCCCTATGGCGGCGGGCGAGGGCAACTGCCCCGGCTGGTTGGACTTAAATCATCAGTACACATATAACTAGATAGCCAAGATAGTTACTAGGGAATGTGTGGAGAAGACGATGACAGTCGCGCTGAGTGAACCAAGGTCCACACCAGTGGCTGAGAACACCGTGGATGTTGCCGCGGAACCGCTACTCCCCATGGGGCCCGTACATTGCGGTTCACACATGGCGATCTCCGCAGGACCCGCCTACGACTCAATGCAGTGGATCACCGTTGAGCCGGTCTGGCCGGAATGGTCTTGCAGTTGCGGATTCAGAATGGACATCGACGCCATGGATCCCGTCAGCGGCGTCTGGTTGGCTGCTCTTCGCCGCCAAAGCCTTCAACATGAGCTGGCTATCTCCCAGAACACCCTCGCCTTGGCCTTCAAGAAGGCAGTTGACGCCGGAGTCGACCCCCGCGCCCTTGCCGAAGCAGCGGGGCTGCCGGCTGGAGAGATCGAATCCTTTCTGCAGTGACAGGGGGCTTAGGCCGCAGTGCTACCTACCCAGGCGCCTGACAGGGAGGCGGTCGGGATTGGCGCAGAGCACCGCAAGGTTGCTGATTGCCCGCGCCCTATCGCCGTGGTCAAGAACCTTCCAGGATTCATGGCTGGGGTCGGCGAGGGCGCGATTGAGTCCAAGGATCCGCGAGCGATCGCTCCCTCCCATATCAGCCGCAAGCTCCAAGGGGCCCGTTATGGTTGCCAACAGTGTGGCTGCGTCATCGAGATGGCGGCCTTTGTCCCGTGAATCCTCCTGATAAGCAGCGCCTTTGAGCACTAATGCCCCAAGCCTATTCGGGATGCTGATTGACACCGCATCCCCATGGTTCACGACGATTCTGCAGTTTACGGTTCGCCGGAGGGCTTGGGTCCCACCCGTGACCTGAAAGACTTTGCGCCCGCCAATACGCGGAACCAGCCTGGGCACAAGATGGTCAGCAACCATGACGTCGAGCTGCTCATTACCGCGAAGGAAGCGATGCGCGGGGCTATCGCCATTTATGGATTGCATGAGCACGTAGCCGAGCGAACGTAAGACTGAAGCGACGCGAGGCATAGTTGCGGCACCGGTTTCCATGTGGAGGACGATGTCGACGTCGGTCGTCGGCCGGGAAACGGTCAATCCTGCCACGGCTGAATGCAGCTGGACCATAAGTCCCCCGACCAGCGTCCACTGATCAGTAGGCAAGGCGCGGGCTAGTTCAGCGCACTGGGGCCACGGCCGGCCCCAGCCGCCCGGGGGCGAGGACGCCTCCCACAGCACTCGTGCCGTCACGCCGTGGTCATCGTCCACGGAAAAGCTCCCCAAGTACATGCTGTCCAGCGGTGCGCTCGCGGGTCGCCGGGGACTCCAACAGGTCCAAAGCAATTGCCGCCAGCGGAACTCCGTCTGTAAAGGCTTGGCTGGTGGCGACTTCCCGGATCATTACGTTGCCCTCCCGGTCCTCGATTAGTCCGTACGCTTCCTTAAGTGCATCGGCCTCGCCGGATATGACGTAACCATCCACGGTTCCCGCGCCGCCAGTGAGGCCAAAGCGCTCGGCAATGTTGTCCTCTGCCATGGCAGTGGCGCCGGTGGCAAGCACATGGTCCCTTAGCTGTCGGACGACATCCGCCGTTCCTCTGTGCCGATGCACGATCGCGCGTTGGCGCGCCAGGATCGGCAACTCCGATGGTTCCATCGTGCTCAGTTTGCGTCGGAGCCGGGACAGTTGGTGGGAATCGACCCAATCGACGCTTGTGGCGCCAGACAGCAGGAGGAGAGCTGCCCAGGCGTTCTCTTCGGACCATGGTCGGCCATGGCGGGTGCCGACTCGGGCCAATTGTTCTACAGAAGCGGCGTCCAACAAGATGGTCCGGCCGACGACGCCGACACTGACCAGTTGACCGGTCCGGATCAACTTACGGATGGCCACCTGCGTCACGCCTAGCCGCGCGGCGGCCTGTGCAGTGGTTACGTGACTCACACTCTAACGTTCCCTCGAGGAAACGTTAGAGTCAAGGGACCCACTCCGCCCGGTCCTCATCGGTCACAAATCCCCCGCAGCAACCGGAATGGGGCCAGCGTGGACAGCTCGGTTACGCTGCTCCGAGTTACACCACATCGCACGCTAAGGGTTATCAACGATGCTCACCTCAGCTGTCGACGACGCGCCCCGACGTCGGCCGGATCCCGCTGCCCGGAAGGCCGCACCTGAACGCGGGGCCTTCGGAACTGCTCTGGGCGCGTTCGCCGTCGTCACCATCGCAGGAATGCTCGCACTTGTCTTGCACGCGCTCGGTCAGCATTCGCCGCGGTTCGGCCCTGCGTTTGAAGGCTGGGCTGCCTCGACCGCCGACTCGCCCTTGGCGGCGGCCAGATGGTTCCTGGGCGACATGACCGAGCCCCAATTCTACAAATCAGAGCTGGCGGCATGCGGCTTGCTGGCAGGGGCCCTGTTGGCTTGGTGGGCTGTCTGGCGAGGCAAACACTGGGCCGGCCAGCTGACGTATGGCACCGGCCTGTGGCCGTGGGTGCTGACCTCGGGATCCCTTAGCCTGCTGCTGTCCAACGTGGTCTTCGGGCGGATGCTCGACGACGGATGGCAGCCCACGTTTGTGCCTTTCGTATGCGTGGCTCCCGCCGTGGTCCTGATGTATGGACCTGGTTGGCGGACCTGTGTGACCGGCGCCGTACTCGGGGCATTCACCATCACGCCGTTGGCGTTGCTGCTGATCCCAACGGTCGCCGTGCCGCTGGGACTTCCGACTGTAGTGGCGAACGTCCTTGCCATGTCCCTCGGATCAGGACTGGCTTTCCTCGTTGCCCGGAAATTGCCATGGCTTGAACTTCGCAAGCGGGCTCCACAGGCGCAACCCAGCCAGCCGCCGTCGGGCGGTAACCCTGTCCTTAAAGACGCCCTGTGGACAGCCAGAAGGGTCCTCTCCGACTTCACCGAGACCCAATTCTTCGCCAACGAGCTCGCCAGCGCTGGCGTGATCCTTGGCGTCGCAATGGCGTTCGTGCTGAATCCAGCGCTGCCGTCATATGGCTCCGCCCTGGTTCCGCATATCCTGTTCGCCCAGGCCCTCACTTCGGCGATCGGCGTGGTCCTTTGGCGGCGTTGGTACCGCAACGGTGGGTGGGCGGCCACTTACGCATCGCTCGTCTCGGTGGCACCAGCCGCCGTGCTCGCCTACGACGGCTCGTGGCAGGGCATCATCGGCGGCGCATTGCTCGGAGCCGTGCTTGCCCCTCCCATTGCCAGGGCGATTTCCGCCCGGCTGCCGGAGGGCTTCCATCCGGTCATCGGCAACACAGCGGCCATGGCAATTTCGACGGCGGCTACCCTCCCACTGCTGGGTCTACTGCCCCACTAGTTCAGTCTGCGACGAGCAGCGCCTGCGGCGCCGCCTGCTTCATCCGGGTTTGCAACCAGCTCAGCTGGATCCCGGTTTCTTTGTGACACTGTTCGACGACGGCGAGGAGCCCGGCGTCGCGGAGCGCGGATCCGGCTTGATTCACCACAGTCCACGTGACGTCCACCAAGCTTGCCAAGAGGTACAGGTCCTGCAGGTCGCGAAGGAGGCCGACAGGCCCGCTCCGGGTTTCTGACAAGCCGTCGGCGTGGAGCCTCTCGGGCTCGTTGTCGGATGTGTCCTTGCCGTATCGCTCCACTACGGGGAGGAGGAGTTCCCCGTGCTGCTCGCATTGCTTGGCCAAGGTCTGGCAGAGGAAATGTATGTCGGGTTCCGAGCCATGGCCATCGGAGACCTGCCGGAAGGACTCAGCCAGGGTGGCTTCGCCCTGATGCAGCAATCCCAGGTAGATGTTGAGGTTCATTGTTGTTGTCCTGCCTGCCGTGAGGCCGTGGTGTTGGGTGCCGGAGCGGGTCCGTCGCCGTCCCGGATTTTCTCCACTTTCACCGCGGCATTCTTGAAAAGCGGCTGCTTTGATACAGGATCCCACTCCGTGATGGTCAGCTCGTTGGCTGCAGTCCTCGGCGAATCCTGGCCGGGACCAGCAGGGCCGGATGGGCCTGCCGAGTCCCAGTATCCGTAGTGGAAGGGCGCAAAAACCGTTCCGGGCCGGACGCCACTGACTCGAGCAGGTGCTTCAATAAGGCCTCGCCGGGACGACACGCGGACGATGTCGCCCTCCCTGATCCCTAGGGCGGAAGCGTCTTCGACGGAGAGCTCCACCCACATCCGTGGCGCGGCCGCGTTGAGTGCCCGGGCACGTCCTGTCTTGGTCCTTGTGTGGAAGTGGTAGGCCGTTCGCCCAGTGGTGTACCGGAGCGGGTAGTCATCATCCGGTTCTTCGTGTGGAGGGTGGTACTTGGTTGTTTTGAGCCATGCGCGGCCCTCGGGCATCTTGGCTCGGTAGGGCTCCGGCTCCACCTCGGCGCCGGTCAGAAGATCGTGACCGTAGTTCTCGCAGTAGTCGGGGTCGCTGGGAAAAACCCCATCCGTATAGAGGCGCGTGGTGCCATCCGGGTTTTGCTCATTGCAGGGCCACGGGATCCCGCTGCCACCACGGAGTTTCCCGTAGCTCAGCCCGGTGTAGTCGCAGGGCCGTCCGCGCGAGCATTCCTTCCAGGCTTCGAAGGCGTCTTCCGGACTCTCCCATGCCAACAAGGGGCTTCCGTCCAGCTTGGTGAAGCCCATCCGTTTGGAGTAGTCCAGGAAAATATCCAGATCGCTGCGGGCGTCTCCTGGTGGGTCCACGGCTTTGTCAGAAAGATGGACGACGCGGGAAGCGTTGGTGAACGTCCCGGTTTTTTCGCCCCACGCTGCGGCGGGGAGAACAACGTCCGCCATCCGGGCCGTTTCGGTGAGATACAGATCCTGCACCACCAGGAAGAGTTCCGGCTTGGCCAGAATCTGCCGGATCCTGGGCAGCTCCGGCAGGGAAACCGCTGGGTTGGTGGCCGAGACCCACAGGAACTTGATGGATCCTTGCTCGGCATAGCGGAAGATCTGCATGGCGTGGGTTGGCGGTGCCCAGTGGGGGATGATCGCGGGATCCACGTTCCACAGTGACGCCAGTTCTTCGATGTGTTTCGGGTTGTGCCAGTTACGGAAGCCCGGAAGGTCGCCGTCGGCGCCACATTCCCTGTTGTTTTGTGCCGTCGGCTGCCCGTTCATCTGCAGGACGCCGGCTCCGGGCCGCCCGAGCATGCCGCGCAACAGGTGGAGATTATTGACTTGGCAGGAGGACGCTGTGGCCTGGGATGACTGGTAGAACCCCTGCAAAACGGTGGAAAGAACCCGCTCCGAGGTGCCGAAGATGTGTGCGGCCTTCCTGATGTCCTGGGCACTGACGCCGCAGACCTCGGCCGCGGCCTCGGGCGTCCATTCCTCCACAGTGGACTTCAGCTCTTCGTAGCCGATCGTGTGGTCCTGAATGTAGGCGGGGTCCTCACAGCCGTTCTGCAGCACTTCACGGATCAAGGCGTGCATGAGCGCGAGGTTGGTGCCTGGCCGCACTGCCAGATGGACGTCGGCATAGCGCGCGGCCTCAGTATTCCTCGGGTCGACACACACCAGTTTGGGCGGTGTGGATCCTGAAAGGCGGTCCAGGATGCGGGCCCAGAGGACGGTCTGCGTTTCGGGCATGTTGTGGCCGTAAAGAAAAATGGCATCGCAATTATCGATGTCCTCGTAGGCGCCTGGCTGTCCGTCTGCTCCGAAGGTTTCTTTGAGCGCGGACGCTGCTGTCGCGGTGCACAGGCGGGTGTTTCCGTCCATGTGGGGCGTCCCGATACCGGCCTTTCCGATCACGCCCAGGGCGTAGTACTCCTCAAGGAACAGTTGGCCGCTGGTGTAGAAACCATGGCTGAGCGGACCCTTCTCCTTCAAGAGTTCAGTGCTGCGTTCCACGATCCGATTCATGGCCGTGTCCCAGTCAGTCGCCACTAGTCCGCCGCCTTCACGGATCAACGGTTGCGTGAGCCGGTCCTCGTTCGAGACGCCTTGCCAGCTCGCGAAAAGTCCTTTTGGCCCGAGGCGTCCTTTGTTGATGCGGTCTTCCGCGCGGCCGCGAATGCCCACCATGACGCCGTCCTTCACGGCAATGTCGCAGCCGCAGCCATTGCTGCACAGCACGCAAGCGGACTGGACCCAGTGGTCAACATCGCCCTCTGTGAGGCCTTCCATGAGGGCGTAATCCACGCGGGAAGGCCACTCATCTTCCCGCTGGAACGGGGTCCTTGTGCCCCATATATCGGTAATGCGATCCGCCATGATGCCACCCCTTCGTTCCTGACCGGCCCTTCGTAACAGGATTATCAGGATGCTTATGATCAGTCCAGAGTGCCTGTGCCGTGGGGATAAGCAACAGGAATTCTTGATCTTTTCCTGAGCAAGTGTTGATGGATTGCAGGATTGGTTCTTGATCCGGGCCCGGCAAAGTATTTCTTGTCAGCCACTCAGGGCCGGCAAACGAAACGGCCGGCCGGTAGCGGTGGCCTCCCGAAAGGATATTGATTCCCATGGCCATCAGCCTCAAGACCACCTCCGGCAAAGTCCTCGCTTCCGTCGCATTGATCGGCACCGCAGCCGCCGTCGCCGGCATGGGAACCTACGGCGCGTTCACCTCCTCCACCTCAGCCAGCCAGCAAACCACCGCCGGCACCGTCACCATCGCGCTGGGCACCGGAGCGAACAACACCCTCAACGTCCCGGTGGCAGGACTCCTGCCCGGAGACAAGGTCGAAAAGCTCGTCACCCTGGCCAACACCGGCAACTCGGACCTGAACAACGTCACCCTCACCACCTCCGCCGGCGCCACCGCCTCACTGCTCACCACCGACACAACCAACGGCCTGCAGCTGACCATCGAGAACTGCTCGGTTGCCTGGACCGGCGCCGCAGCCCCCTACACCTGCTCCGGCACGAAGACCACCGTCATGGCCGCCGCCCCGGTAATCACCGCGAACAAAGTCCTGAACAACCTGACCGCCCTGACCGCAGCCAAGACCGACTACCTCAAAGTCACCACCGCATTCCCCACCACGGCGAATGACACCTTCCAGGGCGCCACCAGCACCATCGCCTTCGCCTTCACCGGCACCCAACGCACCGAAACCACCAGGTAACACCAGCCCCACAAAAGCCTCACCACCTAGCTTCAACTCACCCAGCTTCAAAACAGAGCCCCGCCGGGCCTGGTCGGGCGCCCCCCCCTGCCCGATCAGGTCCGCCGGTATTTCCTGAGCCAGACTTGAGGCTTTCCCGCAAGAAGCCTGAGCCAGATAGCCCAGACTCTCAATCAGAAGATTCCAACATCGGAAGGAACGCCAGGACCATGAGCGCATCGACCAGCATCAGCGGACCCGCACTCACTGGCCGGCGTTCAGCGGAGGCACTCAGGACGACAGCCGTCGAGACCCCCGAGGAAGCCGCCGCGACTCCAAGCGCGTTCCGTAGGCTTGCCGGCAAGACAATGAAATTCCTCGGTTTCGCCATGTTGGCTGTCGCAGCCTTGGTTTTCCTGTTCCTGGCGATCGGGCCGCGGGTACTGGGCTATCAGACCTCTACGATGCTGACCGGGTCGATGGCGCCCTTGATCAACCCGGGAGACGTCGTCGTCACCGTTCCGACGCCGATCACGGACGTCAAGGTGGGCGACATCATCACCTACCACATCCCGGTGGAAGACCAGCGGGTGGAGACCCATCGCATCACGGAGATGACCACCACCGCCGATGGTGGCGTGGCTGTGCAGACCAAGGGCGATGCGAATAATGGCATCGATCCCTGGATCGCCACCCTGCAGGGGAAAACGGTAGACAAGCAGATCGCCACAATCCCTTACGTCGGGAATGCAATCCGCGCCCTGCGCGAACCCCTCGTGATGAACATCCTGATGTACGGGGCGCCCGGGATTCTGGTCCTGGGGATGCTCGCCTCCATCTGGAGCAAGGACCCCAACAAGTCGACGCCGGAAGACGCCGGGCAGACACAAGCAGCCAGTGATGAGTGAAGAAGCAGAGCGTCAGATTCCGGCCCTCGAACCCTGCAGGCTGCAGGCTCTGGCCGATGAACTGGGAGACTCTACTCCGGCGTTGCGCTTCCTCTCCACCTACCTTTCGATGTTGCCGGGCAGGCTCCTGAGGATCTCCAACGGCCTCTGCGAACACGACGCAGACGCCAGCATGGATGCTGTGCTTAGCCTCAAGATCTCCTCGGCAATGGTGGGAGCGCTTGAAACCGAGGACCAATGCAGGGCGATCGAGTCCATGATCCGCGAGGACCACTTCGACTACGCTGTCCAGGCCCTTCCGGCGCTCCGGCAGTACACGGACCGTTGCTATGCGGCAGGGCCGCAGCTGTTGGGCAAGGCCCGCGAGTCGCTTCACCCGCAGCCCGGGAAGCTGGGCCCGCGCAACAGTTAGCGTCGTGCCGGGCGGTTATCGATCCAACGCCCGCACCCCTTCAGGACTTTTGACCTGATGCGGCACCAGGAACAGCGCCGCGACGGCCAGCACTCCCGCTGCGGCGAACACGTAGAAGCCGGCAGGGTAGGCAATGTTTGCAGCCACCAGGGTTCCCGTAACCGCCGGACCAACGATCGCGCCAAGGCGGCCCACGCCGGCAGCGAACCCAAGCGCCGTTCCGCGGAGCCTTGCTGGGAACAGCTGACTCACCCAGGCGTAAACCAGCACCTGCGAGCTGAAGACAAAGATACCCGTGACGAACACCGCGGCGTTGAGCAGGAACTCATTCTGGATCTTCACACTGAGGACGGCCAGGAAGACTGCCGAAAGCCCGAACCACAGCAGCACGATCTTCTTGGTCCCATGCCGGTCGGCAAGAATTCCGGCCAGAACCAGCCCGGCCACGGCGCCCAGGTTGAGGACCAGCAACAGCGTCAGGCCGGTGCTCACGGTGTAACCGGCAGCCGCCATCAACTGCGGCAGCCACGTGTTCAGGCCGTAAACCAGCAACAACCCCATGAACGACGCGATGCCGATTCCCGCGGCCACCAGCGGATACGGCTTCTGAATGAGGTCACGGAACCCGGTCTTTTGCTTACCGTCTGTGGAATGCACGACGCCGGGACCCGCCTTTGCCGGTTGGTCCGCCTGTGTCGGGACTGCTTCGGGAAGGGACTCCGGCAGTTTCGCCCACAGGAACGGCAGGAGCGCCAGCCCGGCAACGCCGCCAATGATGAACATGAGCCGCCAGTTGGGGACCACAAGGATTGCCAGGAACGCAGTCGCCACAGCGCCGACGTGGTAGCCAGTCATGGTCCGTGTGGTCGACTTTCCGGCTGATCCCGCCGGTGCGTAATCGTTCATGTACGCGAGTGCGGCGGGAAGGCAGGCGCCCAGCCCAAGGCCGGCCAGCAGGCGAAGCATCGAGAAAACCGCGACGTTGGGGGCGAAAGCCACTCCAATCGTGAACAGCGAGAAGCCGGCCACGCAGGCAATCAAGAGCTTCCGTCGGCCGAACTTATCGGACAGCGGGGCGATAAAGAGTGCCCCAAGCCCCACTCCTACCAAGGAGATAGTGGCAGCGAAGGTGGCTCCGACGGCGTCAAAGCCTATATCACCGGTCTTGATGAGCGTTGGGATGACGGTCCCCAGGACTACGAGGTCGAAGCCGTCCAAGACCATGGCTAGCCAACACAGCCAGACTGGCCATTGTGAGCGGCGGGCGGATGGCGTCGTTGGCATAGCGTCCTCGGGATTTCTTCTTTGAGAGTGGATGCGGCCAGCAGAACGGCCGGTCGGTTATGAGAGTTGTATCACCGTCAGGAGTAACCTGCAGCACGTTCTACCATTGAATGGAAGGCGTCGCCTTGGCGTCAGGTTGCAGACAGGTATCTAAGGAACACATCGTGGCCAACTCAGCATCGGGTGACTCAGTGGTAGATCGCGTAGTTCGGGTTATTGAGGCCTTTCCTGAAGGCGCGACCTCACTGCAACTGACCGAACTCGCCGACAGGTCCGGCCTCCCGTTGTCTTCCGCCCACCGGCTGGTCCGGCAACTCTCCGGGCACGGCCTACTGGAACTTGGTGCTGGCGGGACGGTTCGTCTTGGGCTGCGGCTGTGGGAGCTCGTCAATCGGAACTCGCCCACCTTGGCGCTCCGCCAGGCGGCCATGCCCTTTATGGAAGACATCCAGCAAGTCCTCAACCAGAACGTGAACCTCGCCGTGCTTGATGGATGGGAAGCCTTGTTCGTGGAGAGGCTTTCGCGCCGGGGCTCGGTTGCCAACCGCGCACGCATCGCCGGGCGCATGCCAGTCCACATTTCCTCCGCCGGGCTGGCGCTGATGGCACACCAGTCGCGCGAGTTGCAGGGGCAGTACCTCGAACAGTTCCAAGACCCGGCAGGAAAGGTGACTTCCGACGTCGTTCGGCACCTACTGGCGGAGGCCGCGCAGTTGGGCTATGCCCAGCTGGCGGGCGTCGTTGATCCTGACACCTGGGGCATTGCCGTGCCTGTGATGAACGGCAAGCGGCGCACAGTCGCGGCCCTCGGTGTGGTGGTGCCGTTGGCCGAGATGCGTCTGCAGGCCCTGGTTCCCGCGCTACAAACTGCTGCGCGGGGAATAGGCAGGCAACTGGGAGACTGAAGTCAGGATTCCGTTCAACGGAATTCATGTAACACCGGTCACGCAGCGCAGGCCACACTGATTTCAGACTCATCCTGTCCCCAGCGGGACCGCAACGAAGCGAGGAACACCATGGCACGCAATATCGTCACCACACAGGTCGCCATCATGGGTGCAGGACCCGCCGGCCTCATGCTCTCCCACCTGCTGGCAAAGCAAGGCATCGACTCAGTGGTGGTGGAGATTCGCAGCCGCGAGCAAATCCACCAAACTGTTCGCGCCGGCATCCTGGAGCACGGCACTGTAAACCTGCTGGTGGACTCCGGTGTCTCGGACCGGGTGCTGCGCGAAGGTGACCGGCACGATGGCATCGAGCTACGGTTTAACGGCGAAAGCCACCGCATCAACTTCAAAGAGCTGGTGGGCGAGTCTGTGTGGCTCTACCCGCAGACGGACGTTTTCGCCGACCTCGCCGCGCGTCGGGAGGCCGACGGCGGCGACGTCCGGTACAGCGTCACGGACACCACCGTTCACGATCTCGAGGGCAAGCCCAAAGTCTGGTTCACTGACTCCGACGGCCAGGAGTTCGAGATCCAGGCCGACTTCCTCGTTGGCGCCGATGGCTCACGCAGCCACTGCCGCTTCCAGATCCCCGAAGCCAACCGGAAGTGGTTTTTCCATGAGTACCCGTTCGCCTGGTTCGGCATCCTGGCCCAGGCACCGCGCAGCTCCGACGAGCTGATTTATGCCAACTCCGAGCACGGTTTCGCCCTGATCAGCCAGCGGACCGAGGCGGTGCAGCGCATGTACTTCCAGTGCGACCCCAAGGAAAACGTGGCCGATTGGGACGACGAACGCATCTGGTCCGAGTTCCGCAAACGCGTCAACGGCAACGGTTTCGAGCTCAACGAAGGCCCGGTCCTGGAAAAGATGGTCCTGCCGTTCCGGAGCTTCGTCCACACTCCCATGCGCTACGGCAACCTCTTCCTTGCTGGCGATGCCGCGCACACCGTCCCGCCTACCGGCGCGAAGGGCCTGAACCTGGCCATCCACGACGTCAAGGTGCTCTTCGAAGGCCTCGATTCTTTCTACTCCAACGGCTCAACCACATTGCTGGATTCCTACAGTGATCGCGCCTTGGACCGTGTGTGGAAGGCGCAGCACTTCTCCTACTGGATGACATCCATGCTGCACACCGTTCCAGGCGCCGACGATTTCGACCGGGCCCGCCAGCTCGGTGAGCTGCACTCCGTGGTTTCGTCCGAGCATGCCAAGGCGTACTTGGCTGAGTCGTACACGGGCTGGTCGACGTCGCGGTAGACCTGTTTGCTCTACTTCCTTTGACGGGTCTCCACTTCTTTGTGGGGTCTTTATGTTCTGAGGGGTGTGTGGTGGTGGTTGCGGCGTGGTGTTTGGTGGGGGTCGATGTGTGGTGGTGGGGTGAACCAGGGCACGCCGGTGTTGGTGGTGATGGTCCAGTGTTCTTTGTGGATGAGGTGGTGGTGGTGGCTGCAGAGCAGGGTGCCGTTTTCGGTTCCTGTGGTGCCGCCGTGTGACCAGTAGGTGATGTGGTGTGCTTCGCACCAGGGTGCTGGCATGGTGCAGTCGGGGAAGGCGCAGCCTTGGTCCCGGGCGGTGATGGCTTTGCGGATGTGGGGTGGGAAGATCCGGGTGGTGCGGCCGATGTCCAGGACCCTCGATTCGGTGCCGAGCAGGACCGGGATGATGTCGGCGTCGCAGGCGATTTTTCGGATGGTGTTGGGGTGGATCGGGCCGCTGAACGTGGCGGCGCCGGAGCTGGGCCGGGTTCGGGGCGGGCCGGGTTGATTCGTGGCGGCGCCGGAGCTGGGCCGGGTTCGGGTGTTGGCCGGGCGGGTCGGGGTGTTGGCCGTGTTCGTGAGTTCCTGGAGGACCGGGGTGTTGGCCGTGTTCGTGAGTTCCTGGCGGACCGGGGTGTTGGCCGTGTTCGTGAGTTCCTGGAGGAGGTCGTGGTGGTTGATGGTGACCATGACCTGAGGCCGGAGTCCGCCGTTGGCTGGCAGCTTGCCGGTGGTCAGGGCGACACCGCAGGCTCCGACGAGGCCGTCGAGGAGTTTCTGGGCGCGGGAGCGGCGGTCCAGGTCCGGGCTGGCTGATCCGTTCCGGCCATGACGCTGACCGGCAGGCTCACCAGCTTGGCCGCCACTGTTCGTGCCCGGCCCGCCCATGGTGTCGCCGTTGCCGGTGGTGAGGCGGGGGTTGGTGGCGGTGTTCATGGCGGTGGTGAGTGTTTCGTATTGTTCGGTGGTGGCGAAGATTTCCAGGTGGTGCAGTCCGTGGCGGGGTTTGCGGATGAGGGTGCCTTGGAGTTGGCGGAGGATTTCTTCGCTGGGTTCGGGCCCGTCCTGGTCGATCGAGTCGGTCCAGCGTTTGGCTATTTTGAGGACGAAGTCGGGATCGGATTCACGGGCGGTGGTGGTCAGGGCTTGTTCCATTCCGGCGAGGGTGTCCTCGTCGGTGAGGAGCTGTACTTTGTCCAGGGCGGCGCTGATGATGGTCGCTGAGCGGGTGGGTATCTGCGTGGATTCGAGGGCTTTGGCAAGGATTTCGCGGCGGGGCGGGATGTGTTGTCCGGCGATGCCGGCGCGGGGGAGCGCTTGGGCTGCGAGGGCGAGCCGGCGCCTGGCTTCGCCGATGCCGATCCTCAGGCGGGCGCGCAGGAATTCCGCGGCGTTGCGGTACCCATCATCCACCACCGCGGCAGCATCCGCCGACCCAACAGCAGCGGACCCAACAGCAGCAGGCCCAACAACGGCGGGCCGAACGGCGGCGGAGTCCGGGCCCGAGGTTGCGGTCCCGGCCCCGGGTTCGCGTTCAAGTTCGGTTGTGGTTTCCGTCCCGGGTTCGGTTGCGGTTCCGGGTTCGGTTGCGGTTTCGGTCCAGCCTGTCCGCCATCTGGTGCCCGCGGCGGAGGAGTGTGCCTGCTGGGCTTCCTGCCGGGTCCGTTCCACCGCCTGGGCCGCGACCACCTGAAGGTACTCCACGGTCCGGGCGATCTCCTCCACCCGCCCGGCGAAGTGTGATGCCTCAACAAACCCGAACAGCCGGGCTTCAGTGGCGGCCATCCCGCGTGGGCCATCCAAAGCAGAGACCAGGGTTTCCATGGCGCCGGCTAGTGAAGGCGGGGTGGGCTCGGAGTGCACGTGTCCATGGCCGGTGCCTGGTTGGGCCGGACTGGCGGTGGCATCCAGGGTTTCATCCGGGCCGGGTGGGGAATGCGGTGCACTCCTTATCGAATCGAGCCCGCGAAGCAGCTCAGCGCGCCTGGGATTATCCGCAGGCGTCAGTATCGACGTCGAACTCTTGTATGCCATGGCAAGCCGGGTAGGTGCTCCCATGCTCCGCATCCTGGCCCGGGAGAGGGCAGCACCGTCACCGGAGGCTACCGCCCCACGTGCCGCGAACTGCCCAACCCTTTCCATGAATCAACCCTCCCACCAGGGTCTGACAGTAATGATGGAATTGGCTTGTGTTGCGGTGTGACTCTGCCTCCGACTGACGCCCTTGTGGTTTGTCTTCAAAATGATCTGTCCGCCGTGACGCAGGCTGTAATAAGCGCGGCGGCCAGGTGGACATGACCTCATAGGAGCCTGCTCAAAGAATCCCATTACTGTCTTGTCTGACCACCCGGCCGGCGTGCCCTTCATGTTCCATTGCACGCAACAGAAGGTCAGGGCAGTTTCATCATGGCAAAACAACATCCGAAAGTCATCGCTGGGATCGACACGCATGCCGATACCCACCACGTCGCCGTCATCAGTGAAACAGGGCGGCATCTAGGGGACAAGGAGTTCCTTGCCGTCGGTTCCGGCTACCGGCAGATCGTGGAGTTCATCACCGGATTTGGCCCGGTCTCGTCCATCGGCGTGGAGGGCACAGGCAGTTACGGAGCGGAGCTCGCACGCGTCCTGAGTCGGGAGCACTTCTGGGTCCTGGAAGTGATGCGTCCAAACCGGCAAGAACGCCGGCTACGGGGCAAGTCTGATCCGTTGGATGCCTATCAGGCTGCGGAAGCTGCACTTGCCGGCAGCAGGGTTGCGACGCCAAAAGCCAGGGACGGGGCTGTGGAATCACTACGTGTTCTGCGCGCTGAACGAAACTCTGCCATGCGGGCAAGGGTCGCGGTCATGGCTCAGATCAAGAGCATCCTGGTCTCTGCTCCTGAGCCCATCCGGGCGAAGTACCGCGGCTTAAGCCGCGTTGCAATGATGAGCGCACTGGAGAAAAGCCGACCGATCGGTGACCCTGCCGAGCCTCCAAACGCCACCGCCATCGTTCTCAAGCGCTTGGCTGTCCGCTACCGGCACCTGAACACGGAAGTGGCCCTGATCGATACTGAACTCGACGCAATCCTCACCATTCACGCCCCTACGCTCAGGGACATTCAGGGTGTTGGCACTGACGTTGCAAGTCAGTTGCTGGTAACCGTAGGCGACAACTCCGAAAGGGTCACCTCGGAGGCAAGGTTCGCAGCCCTGGTCGGCGTTGCCCCCATCCCGGCCGCCTCAGGGAAAACCACCCGGCATCGACTTAGCCGTGGCGGAGACCGGCAAGCCAATAAAGCCATCCATCGCGTAGTGCTCGTACGGATGATGAGTGATAGCCGGACCAAAACCTACGTGGCCAGGCGCCGACAAGAAGGCAAAACCACCAAGGAAATCATGCGCTGCCTCAAACGCTACGTTGCACGTGAAATCTATGACCAGATCATGCACCCCCACCCAGCACCCTTCGCCGGGCAGCTCCGGGCCCTGCGGAAAGCCAAGAACATCACCCTCCAGGCCGCCGCTGATGACCTCCGCGTCTGGCCTACCGCACTATCCCGTCTCGAACGCGGACTCACCCGCGACGACAACTTCCACAAACGCTACGAAAGCTGGCTCAACGACCATTGACAGCAATAGGAGCATCATTTTTAGCGTCGTCGGACTTCGCGTGGCCGGTTCCGCCTGCAGGAATAGGTTTCGTTCGTCGACCAAGAGCCAGGCGGCTGCCTTCAGCTTCTACCGTCCTCCATATAATGCCGCCTCGAGTAGCCTGTCAAAGCTGGCAGTTCCACTGCTTACCGGGGCAACGGTAATAACCGCCAGCAGTTTTTCGGGGGCGTCGTCCTTGACACTTGCGACCCGTTTCACGTGCAGCTGCAAACCGGGCACCCCGTTGACCAACAGTGGAAGCGGCTCGCCGCTCTTGATCAATTTCCGAAGCTGCTTTGGGGAGATCTTGTCCGTGGAGGCGTCTGTCATCTCCGTGATGGTGTCGTTGATCCGTTTGGCCAGCCCGCGCAGCTGGCTCCTCTGCGCGGTTACGGTGGGAACGGTGAGAATCGTTGCGAAGACTGCCGTGAATATCGTGGCGAGGCCGAAGCTTCTCAGGCCAGGCATGAAGATCATCAGGATCAGCCACAGGATCACACCAAGGATGCTGAAGGTGGCGAATCTGACGATGGGGTTGTCGCCGGGTTTCCTCGCCCAGCGCACCACTTCAACTGTGTCCCCAGACGGGTGGCTGTGCGACGTGGTCCCCATGGTCAGGATCCCTTCACTTCGAGGAGTGCTTCGGCCAGAACAACTGCCTCGCGGGCTTCCTTAAGATCGTTTCGCAATCCAAGGTCGGGGATCTCGGCGGTGGCGCCACCGGTGCCAGCGAGTTCATAGAGGGCTTTGCTCAGGTTCTCGCGGTCCTGCGACAACTTCCGTGAGGTATCCAGTTTGGCTCTGCTGACTTCAAGCTCCAGTAGCGACCGCCCGATAGCGTCGCGGCGTCCTTGGATGTTTGCCAGCTTTTCCGTGATCCGAAGGATCTGCGCACTGTACATTGACTCCATTTGAACGGCGGTTCGGTGAAGCTCGTGGAGGGCTGCCGAGGTCTGAGGTTCCCCAGAGTGCCGGGCTAGTTCCTCGTTGACGCGGGCCAGTCGCCGTTCCCATGCCCGAAGGGCCCGCTGGTACCGTCCCAAAAGCAACGAGATGGCCGCCAGTGCCTTGTTCAGAGCCCGCGCCCGTGTGCTGAGGCTTGCCGTCGCCGCATCCAACCTCGCGATGAAACCGGCGTAGTTGTCTGGGGAAGGAACATTGCTGAGGGGATCCATGCGTCACCCGCGTCCGATGCTGTTCTGACCGGGTTTGGTGCGGCAAAACGCTCCCCAAACGTCCATGTCAAGAGAATAGAGGGTCCCTGCCCGTTGGCATAGGGCCGTAGTCATGGCCTGCGGTCAGTACTCGCCCTTGATCACGAAGTACGAGCCCCGGATGACGCCTGCCAGTTTGGATTTCTGGCGGGCGAACTTGAAGCGTGACGCCAGTTCTTCCGGCACGTCCATGCCTTCAGCGAGTTTGAATCCCACCGCCCGCTTCCCGCCGTCCTCGATGCTGTACATGACATTGATGGACAGTCCGGACTCGTAGAACACGTAATCCATCCGCAAACCCTCAACCTCGAAGGTGGTCGCCTCAAGGGGGCGGGAATCTATGACGATGTCGCGCTCTTCCTTCAGGATCCGGCTCACCCGATCCACGACTTCCGGGACCTCGCTTGCAGGGCTGACGGTGAAGGCATGGTCGTACTTGTTCTTGTAGTAGCGGGCCTCGTTGGCGCGCAACCCAGCAAGCGCTTCAGCGACCGGAGAGGACTCCAGGCCTTCAACAGAAACGTTCTTGAAGTCAACGATGTACGGCAATGGGCTCTCCTCGTCAGATGTGTTGGGACCAACCCTAGCGTTCCATCCCGAGGCCCGCGGTGCTTTGGCGGGGAAGCGGTGCTTTGGTGGGGGAAACGCACGACGGCGGGAGGTCGCCGTCGTGCGTTTATCCACTCGCGTGCGGCTACCGCAGAAGCCCTGGCGATGGGACGATTTCCTTATGGGCGAAGAAGAGAAGAAGGGCCCTGGCGTGCCCTCGGGCGCAGGGTCAGAGGAACGCGATCCGTGGCAGGAGACCGACGCTGGATCTCCGACCACGCAGCAGATGAGGACCATCGGCCAGCGTCGGCGGGAGGCCGAGCGGAAGCTTGATCAACATCTGGAAGAAGCCAAGCACAAAGCTGAACCCGCGGATCCGGACGATCAAAAAACGGAATCGTAACTGTGGTCTTTCACCGACTGGTCTCGCGGCGCTTTCGTGGCGCCGGATGAAGCGTGCCCGGTCCGCCTTCGGAGATGGCCTGTTGTGGGAGCTGGTCAGTTCCTTGTTCCGGGTGTTTCGGGCTACGCAGGGGCGTGTCACTGCTGTGGGCTTCGCCGTGATGGAGCTGAAGGGCGCAGTGGATCAGCGGAAAGTGGCTGAACGCTTGCGGGGTATTGCCCAGCTGTCGTTGGGTTTCGGGATCCCATTCCTCGCTGAGCAGCCCAACATCGTTTCGGAGCGTCAATAATCGCTCGAACAGTGCCGTAGCCTGCCCGGCATGGCCGATGCCCAGTAGCGCATCCACCAGCCAGAACGAGCACGCAAGGAAGACTCCCTCATGGCCGGGCAAGCCGTCGTGGCCGGACTCGGTTCGGTAGCGCAACACCAGGCCATCATCGGTGAGGCCTTCCTGGATGGCTTTAACCGTTCCCGCCACGCGGGGGTGCCGACGTCCCAGAAAGCCGACGCGGGGGATGAGGAGCAGGCTGGCGTCCAGCTCCTTGCTGTCGTAGGACTGTACAAAGCTGTTGAGTTTTTCATCGAACCCGTGCGTCATGACCTCTGAATGGATCTCGTTGCGCAGGGCCTCCCAACGGTCGTCGGGGCCGGGCAGTCCGGAAGTTCTTACGCCCTTGACCATGCGATCTGCAGCTACCCATGCCATCACCTTGGAATGCGTGAAATGCCGGCGGGGGCCGCGCATCTCCCACAGCCCATTGTCTGGCTGGTCCCAAGCCCCCTCCAGGAATTCCATCAAGGCCACTTGAATGTCCCAGGAGGTGTCCACGGTGCCGGCCGGGGATGCCGCCCGGGTCAGCGAGAGTCCGTCCAGTACCTCGCCCCAAACGTCCAGTTGCAACTGGGGGGCCGCAGCGTTTCCGATGCGGACCGGCAGGGAATTTTCGTAGCCCGAAAGCCACGGGATATCGGCTTCCGGTAGCCTGCGGGCACCGTCCAAGCCGTAAACGATCTGGAGTTCGGAAGGATCGCCGGCTATAGCGCGGAGTAGCCATTCCCTCCAAGCCCCTGCTTCTTCCGTGTATCCGGCGGCAAGCAAGGACTGCAGCGTCAGTGTTGCATCGCGCAGCCAGCAATAGCGGTAGTCCCAGTTGCGGGAGCCGCCCAGTTGCTCGGGAAGGGACGTTGTAGCAGCAGCAACGATGCCTCCCGTGGGGGCATAGGTCAAAGCCTTGAGGGTTATCAGGGATCGCTCCACCGGATCCTTGTACTTGCCCTCCATCTCGCTGCGGCCAATCCACTCGCGCCAGAACGATTCCGTGGCTTGAAATGCCTTGGCGGAGTCGATGCGTCGGGGCTCCGGCTCATGGCTTGGTGCCCAGCGAAGCACAAAGGGGACGCGTTCCCCGGCGCGGACGGTGAACTCGCTGATTGTGCGCCTGTCCTGGCCTTTCAGCGGAGCGGGCGTGGTGATATAGGCAGAATCGGGGCCGGCTACGGCACTGATTCCGTGCTTGCCGTGACGTACCCACGGCACGACGCGGCCGTAGTCGAAGCGGAGAATCAACTCCCCACGCATGGCGACTTCGCCGGATAGGCCTTCCACAATACGCACCAGATCCACGGCATCATCACGGACGGGCATGAAGTCGGTGACCCGGACTGCGCCGCCGTCTACTTCCCATTCCGTTTCCAGGATCAAGGTGTCCGGACGGTACCGGCGACGCGTGCAGTTCCCGCCGTTCCGGGCCGCTGCATTTGCGGGCGCCATGAGCCACCGCCCAGCTTCAGGGTTATGCAACAAGGCGGCGAAACATGCCGGCGAGTCGAAACGCGGCAGGCACATCCAGTCGATGGACCCATCCCGGGCCACCAAAGCCGCCGTGTTCAAGTCCCCGATGATTGCGTAGTCCTCAATTCTGGCCATGGCATCAGATCCTCAAATCAGACGGCGTCGAGTATGCCCTGACCGTACCCTTTTGCCTCAAGCACCTCAACGGATGCTGCGGCTATTCGGCTGCTGTACCTGCATCGCCCATCAGTCGGCTGAGGCCGTCAAGAATCAGGTTCAGTCCGAAGTCGAATTCGTCGCCGAAGTCGTAACCGGGTTTGAGGACGTGTTCGACGGCGATTTCCACCATGTGCGGGTACTCTCCGGTTGAGAATCGCTCCATAATGGGCGTGGTGATTTCGGCCGCAGTATCACGGCCTTCGAACGGCAGGGCTGCCTCCTGGAGGGCAAAACCGTAAATGTAGCTGTCCAGCGCTGCGTACGCGTGGGCGGTTAGTTGGACCGAAAATCCTGCTGATCTCAAGGTGGCCAGCGTCGCCTCATGGTGTCGGAGTGTTGCGGGGCCAGGGGAGGAGCGACTTTCCAACAGCCCTACTGCCCACGGATGCCGAGCGAGGGCGGCGCGCATGGCGTTGGCCCGGTTGTGCATTTCCTCCCGCCAGTTCCCGGAAGGCGCAGGCAGTTCAACTTCGCCGAAGACCATGTCCACAATGCCGTCCAGGATCTGGTCCTTGTTGGCCACGTAGTAGTACAGCGACATCGGCTTGGTGCCCATGCGTTGCGCGAGGGAGCGGATGGTCAGCGCGGATATTCCCGACTCGTCGGCCAGTTCGACGGCGCATGTGAGAACCCTTTCGCGACTGAGCGGAAGGCGGTCCGGGCTTGCAGAGGACACTGGATCTCCTTGGGTATTCCGTTTTGGTACATTGTACGATACGGTTTTTAGTACAGCGTACGAAAAAGTAGCTGAATCCCTGAAAGGAACGGCCATGACCGCTGGTCAGCAAGCCAAGGAAACGTCTGCTTCCAACGCCACGCCTACGTCGGGAGGCATCATGAAGGCGGTGGTACAGCATGCTTATGGCTCCGCCGACGTCCTTCGCTTGGCCCGGATCCCCAAGCCGGAGGTGGCGGGCAATGAGGTGCTGGTACGCGTCCACGCTGCGGGCCTGGACCGTGGGACCTGGCACCTCATGACCGGGAAGCCCTACGCGCTGCGTCTAGCTTTTGGATTCCGCAGGCCCAGGAATCCTGTTCCCGGGCTCGACCTCGCCGGGACCGTTGAAGCCGTGGGGCCTGGCGTAACCCGTTTCGCCGTTGGGGACTACGTCTTCGGCGTGGGGAAGGGCTCCTTCGCTGAGTATGCCGTTGCGGGGGAGGACCACCTCGCCCTCAAGCCCGCGAGCGTCAGCTTCGAACAAGCCGCAGTGGTTCCCGTTTCAGCCTGTACCGCCCTCCAGGCTCTTCGTGCAGGCGGGATAAACGCTGAACAAGCGAAGACGGACAAGAAGGTGCTGATCCTCGGCGCCTCGGGTGGAGTTGGCGGCTACGCCATGCAGTTCGCCAAGGCCGCGGGCGCTGAAGTTACCGGCGCATGCAGTGGCGGCAAGGTGGACCATGTGCGGTCCCTCGGTGCCGATCACGTGATCGACTACGCCCAGCGGGACTTCGCTGATGGCTCCGAACGGTATGACGTGATCATCGATCTCGCGGGAAATCCAAGCTTGAAGCGACTTCGCCGTGCGCTCACCCAACGAGGCGCGGCAGTCATCACTGGCGGCGAAGAGGGCGGGCCGTTGACTGGTGGCATGGACAGGCAGTTCCGGGCACTGGCACTTTCCCCCTTCATCAGCCAAAAGCTGACCATGATCGTCGGTACTGAGCGTTGGGAAGACCTTGAGCACCTCGCCGGCCTCCTCCAAGCCGGAATCATCGTCTCGGCTATCGATCGAAGCTATCCTCTTGACGAGGTTCCGGAAGCCATGCGCTATTTCGACGCCGGCAAAACGCGCGGGAAGATCGCCATCACCATGTAGCTCGCTGGTCACCGGCCGAGTCCGCCGGTGAGGTGGCCACAACGCACGACGGCGGAAGGTCGCCGTCGTGCGTTTGCGTGAAGGCTGGAATCAGCCCCGCGAGGCATGCTACGACTGTTCCTGGGAGCGAACCCGGTGAGTCCAAGGAGCAAACCATGGCTGAAGAAAAGCCTGTCCTCGTGGTCGGTGCCACCGGCTACCTTGGTAGTCAGGTGGTTGATGCACTTCTCAAGCGCGGCAAGAGCGTCCGCGCGCTTGTTCGGGCAAAATCCGACGCCGGCAAGCTCGAAGCCAAAGGTGTTGAGATAGCCCGTGGCGACATGCTTGACGTGGCGTCCTTGATCCATGCAATGACAGGTGTAGCCGGAGTTATTTCCACGGCTGCCGGGTATACGCGGAACGACAAGAACGCCAACGCAATCGATACCTTTGGCCAGAGCAACCTTGCGGTGGCGGCCAAGCAAACAGGCGTCCCGAGGTTTGTTCTCATCAGCATCCTCACCTGTGATCTGACACCCCAGGTGCCGCACTTCTGGCACAAGAAGCAAGCCGAGGATACTTTCGAACAGCTGGGCGTCCCTTTCGTCGCGCTTCGTCCGGGTGCATTCTTTGACCAGACTGCTGGGATGGGCGGCGACCCCCTGGCGAAGGGCCGTGTCATGTGGATCGGTTCCAAGGACACCCCACTGACCTTCGTCCTCACCAGCGACCTCGCGGGATACCTTGCGGATGCCGTTGATGCGGAGATAACTGATGGCGAACGCATCGATATCGGATGGACCCGCCCCGTCAGCATGTCCGAGGCGATGGATCTCCTGTCCAAGCACGGCGAGCCGGACGGCAAGGGCATCAAAATCATGGCCGTTCCAACGCCTGTGCTCAAGGGCCTGGGCAAAGTCACTGAACGCTTTGTACCGCTCGTAAGCGACATGGCCAGCATGTCTGCCTGGTTCGAGACGGGACGATACGTCGCCAATACGAGCCGGCAGGCCGAAGTTTTTGGTCCGCCGCCCACTCCGGAGGACGCAATTGCCCGATTCGCGGCGGGTTTCGGGCACTGATCCGCAGCCCACGTCTGCGCGACTGGCAGGGAACAATGGCGGGCACAATCTATCGCGCGTCGCAAATTGCGAAGTATGCTTACGATATCGACGCAGTTCCGTGATCACCCGTTCGCGGGCCGGTCGGAAGTGAGAGGAGCACGACATGAGAATAGGTTCTTCCATAGCACTGATCGCCATTGGAGCGATTCTGGCCTTTGCACTTGCCCCCGGACTCATCCCCTTCGTGGACCAAGTCCTGATCGGCTACATTCTGATGGCTGTGGGTGTCCTGGGCCTGATCATTTCCATCATCATGGCAAGCCGCACACGGCGTACGGACCATGTCGTGGAGCGTCGCGATGCTCCAGAGACCATCATTGACCGGCGTCCGCGTCCCGAAGTTTAGCTCTCTCCAACGCAGGCAGAAACGCACGACGGCGGGAGGCCGCCGTCGTGCGTTTTCTTGCGTGCGCCCCGCCTGGCCGGCGCACCGCTACCAGCGATGGTTAGTCGTGCCCCTCAGCCCAGCGGCGCTTCCCATACGAATCCATCCGGGTCGGTGAAGGTCCCTGCATCGCCGCTGATGAGGAGGCGATGCGAGCCGGTTCCGTCAGCTGATACGCCGGCGGTCTTGGCCAGGGCGGCGCGTTTGTTGAGCGTCAGCTTGATGGGGCCGGTATCGAACTCGACGTACCGGCTTCCAAAGCTCTTGGCCAGGGTGAGGCCTCGGTCGAGATAGAACTGCTTGCTGGCAGCCACATCCGCGACTCCCAGTTGGAGCACCATCGCATCAATTTGCAGATTGGCCGGACCGGTGTCTTTCTTTGACGAGGAGGCGACTGTCCAGATGGTGCCGTCTGGAGCCTGGAGGACTCCGCCGTACCCCCACAGGGATTTGGCGGCCTGCTTGATGACTGTCGCGCCGGCGTCGCGGGCGTTGTCCATAAGACTGTTTACGGTGGCCGGCTGGGAGACGACCAGCGACATCGTAAATCCCCGAAAGCCCGTGGCCGGCGCCTCGGATGGACGTACCTGAACTCTGTTGCCCATGCTGAAAACGTCAGTGTAGAAGGCCTCCGCCACCTGAGCGGTGGGGGCGACCTCGATAATTACAGATTCGATGGCTGCCAGGTCACTCATCCTAGTGAAGAACCACTGGCCGCGGCTGAATGGCACGTAGGCTGCTGCCATGGAGAAGTCATTCGATGTGGAACTCGTAAATCAGGATGAATACTTGGTGCGCTGGGCATCCGAAGGGCAGACCGGGGAATCCGTTATCCGGATAACCCCTGAATTCCTGGCCGAGGCTGGGTTGGACGGTCAGGATGGGCAGTTCGTTACTGAAGAGACGGCCAACTTTCTGGCCGAGCACCAGCCCGTGATCGACTTTCCCCAGACAATGGATCTGGAGGAGATTGCCGCAGCCTACCCCGACTTCACAGAGCAGCTGCGTTCCAGGCTTGAGTCCCGCTGACCCAAGCCGGTATTGGCTTGCTCAGCATTGGAACTGGACGTCAAAGTCTTCCGGCTTCCGCCCGCTGGAGGCGGTTGCGGCGTCGAGCACGGCCTGGGCCGCCTCTTCCAGCCGGGAAACGTGGAGCACGAGTCCAGGGTATTGACTGACGTGAAGTTCAAACCAGCCGTAAGTGGCCAGCGAAACTCTCGCGGTCAGTGTGATTGCGTTGGCGCGGCAGGCTTCGGTGGTCACCAGTCGGGAGCCAACAAGTGTGAGAGCCAAGCTGACCTCCAGGGCACCGGAGCGAATGGCGCCAACTGCTTGACTCTCTTGAGCATACAGAAACTGGCATGCCCAATGTCAATAAGATTCGCTGAGTTTCGCGGTTGTGTCAGCTGTCCACGTCGGCCGTCAGAAGCTCACCGTTGAAGTACTCCAACGTCCAGCCATCGGAGGCGTGGTGATGGGCGAGGTTCAGCACGGCATTGTGGACGCTGTCCAGCGTGCGCCCAATCGCGCGGCTAAGTGACAGCCGGATCAACGTTCCGTGGGTTACCGCCAGGACCCGCTGTCCTGAAAATTCCTGTGCCAGCTGTTCCAAGGCATCCATGCCCCGACGGGCTGCGTCATCATCGCTCTCGCCGCCGCGGAAACCGCCAGGGATGCGAAGTGCTTCGAGTTCCGGGCCGGCTTGCAGGCCTTCTGCAGGTCCGAAGCTTCGTTCAATAAGCTCGGGAACGCGCCGGGCGACGGCTAGGCCCAGGCCCTCTGCGATCAAGTCCGCGGTTTCTGCCGCGCGGCTCAACGGCGAGGAAACAATGGCGTCCCACTGGTAATTGGCCAAAGTGGCAACGGCTTCGCGCGCCTGTTCGCGGCCGACGTCGTTCAGTGGAATGTCGGTGGCCCCCTGCAGCCGGCGCTCCGCATTCCAGTCGGTCTGGCCATGGCGGACGAGGGCGAAGGTGGTAAGGGTCATGGCTTCCATTGTGCCTTCCCTGCCTCCGGACCGCAGTTCCGTGCGTCACGTAAGGAAAACGTCCGACGGCGGGAGGTCGCCGTCGGGCGCTTGTTGCGGTTGGTGTCAGGCTCGCTCGAGCGGGATGGGCTGGTTTCCCGAGCGGAGCAGTAGCCTGACTTGATGCGGCACGTTTCCCTTGGCGCGCAATACTAAGTATCCTGATGACTTGTCTGGTAAATCCGGATGATGCTGTTTGACGCAGGACTGCTCAAGCCGCAGCGGCTTCGCTGAACAGGGCGACCGCGTGGCTCTCGTGAAAGTTTGATCGGCGGCGTTACCAGGTAGCGGCGGACAGTGGTTGGGTCCGTAGCAGCCAGGTGGGCCTGAAGGGCGTGACAATTCGTGGGCAACAACGACGAGGCCGTGGAGTTCCACGCGACCGACTCCAGTGGAGATGCCATCGATGGCCGCTACCAGCTGGGACCCATCTTAGGTCGAGGAGCTATGTCTACCGTGTACCGGGCCACGGACCTGCTCCTTGGCCGGGACGTAGCTATCAAGATCTTCCTGCCCGGCTCTGGCGACGACTCGTTCAGGGCCCGTCAGGAAACCGAGATGCGGCTCCTCGCTGCCTTTGACCATCCAGGGCTGGTGGCCGCTTTCGATGCGGGCGTGGATACCCGCAATGACGAAGAACGCGCCTATCTCGTGATGGAACTCGCAGAGGGCCGTGATCTGAAAGCCGTGTTGTCCGACGGGCCTCTGTCACATCAGGAAACTACGCGGATCGGCGTGCGGCTGGCCGGAGCGCTGGCCCAGGTGCACGCTCAGGGCGTCATTCACCGCGACATCAAGCCAGCGAATATCCTGGTTTCCGAGGGTACCGAATCTGTGAAATTGGCGGATTTCGGAGTCGCCCTGGTCATGGACGACAACCGACTCACCGCAACGGGCTTCACCGTGGGCACAGCGCAGTACCTCAGCCCCGAGCAGGCACAAGGCCTGCACCTGACGCCGGCCAGCGACGTTTACTCGTTGGGTTTGGTGCTCCTGGAGTGCCTCACCGGCAAGCCCGAATACCCAGGAACCCCGGTAGAGACGGCGTCGGCGCGCCTTCACCGGGCACCCGGGATTCCAGAAGACCTCCCTAATGGGCTTCGCGGACTCCTCCAAGCGATGACGGACATGGATCCGGAACGACGCCCGACAGCGAGGGATGTTGAAGAAGTCCTGGCGGGCCGACGTCGAAAGCTGCCGCCCACGGCGACGGCAATCCTGCCGACAGTGCCAGTGGCGCCGGCTTTGCCGTCACGGCCGCCGCATACGGGGGCTTCCCGTCCGGGTGCGGTTGGGTCCACCCCGGCAAGGCGTGCTTCCACGACGGGCCCAAGAGCCCCTGGCAAGAAACGCCCAAAGCTTCTCGCCGGGCTGGCGGCGGCTGCCCTCGCAATCCCGGTGGGGCTGGCGTTGCTCGGCAACGGCGTCTTTTCGGCGGAGCCCTCAGCCGATCCAACGCGGCACGCGGACCCTGGGGTCTCCGTCATCGAACCCCAGCCGAGCGGACCGGCCGCTCCGATGAGGACGGAACCAGCGGTAAGCCCTGCGGTCGACGTTGTGGATGTGCAGGATCAGCCGGTTCCGTTGCCCGCCGGTCAAGCAACCGAGCCTGCCCAAGTTACTGAAAACACTGCGCCTCAAGGCCTCGCCGACCCCAAGAGCGGTGGAAAGAGCGATGCCAAGCCCGAAAAAGGCAAGGGGAACGGCCGAGGTTAACGCCTAAGACGGGAAATTCACGACGGCGGCGGGTTGCCTCCAGCAGTACACTGGAACGCATGACCGAGCAGGAACCGGCTGGGGTAACTGAAGTTATCGACCTCTCCCTGCGCACTCCGGCACAGCGATCCCGTACCTTCATGGGGATCCTGGTGAACACTGCCCTGGCAAATATCACCACAAGCTATCTCTGGTTCGCCCTGACGTTCTGGGTTTATCTCGAAACCCGCAACGTTATTGCCACAGGGGTCGTGGGGGGTGCCTACATGCTGCTGATTGCACTCTCCAGCATCAGCTTCGGCACGTTCGTGGACAGGTATCGCAAGCTTGCCATAATGCGCTTCGCTGCTGGGTTCACCCTGGTGATGTTCGTGCTGTCAGGAGTGTTGTTCCTCCTCACCCCTACGAGCCTTCTGCTGGACCTGACGCAGCCATGGTTCTGGATTTTCACCCTGATCATCCTTGTGGGTGCCGTCGTCGAGAATTTGCGCAACATTGCCCTCTCCACCACCGTCACCATCCTCATAGAGCCTGATCGCCGGGCCAATGCAAATGGAATGGTGGGGATGGTGCAGGGACTCATGTTTATTGTCACCTCGGTCCTCTCCGGACTATCAGTAGGCCTGCTCGGCATGGGCTGGACCATAGTGGCTTCACTGGTTTTCACCGCGCTGGCGTTCGCACACCTACTCACGTTGCGAATGCCCGAAGAGGTGCAGGCGGCCGCCACTGACGCGCATGGCGGATTCGATTTCCGTGGCTCGCTTGCGGCAGTGCTGGCTATTTCCGGGCTGTTCGCGCTGATTCTGTTTTCCACCTTTAACAACTTCATTGGCGGTGTGTACATGGCGTTGATGGATCCTTACGGACTGGAGATGTTCTCCGTGGAAATGTGGGGAACGTTCTTCGCCGTAGGCTCCACCGGATTCCTGGTTGGCGGTGCCCTGGTGGGAAAGTTTGGGCTCGGCTCCAATCCCTTGCGGACCATGCTCATCGTTGTCGCCATCATGGGGTTCCTGGGCGCAGTGTTCACCTTGCGTGAATGGGCATGGTTGTATGTAGTGGGGATCTGGCTGTATCTGACCTTGGTTCCCATCGTGGAAGCTGCCGAGCAGACGGTCATCCAACAGGTGGTTCCCCTGAACCGGCAGGGTAGGGTATTCGGATTCGCCATGGCCTTCGAGTCCGCCGCAGCGCCCATCACCGCGTTCCTCATCGCCCCGATCGCCCAGTTCTGGATCATCCCGTACGCCCGCTCCGCCGAGGGCGCCGCACAACTGGAGCCGCTGCTGGGCCGGGGCACGTCCCGCGGGATCGCCCTCGTGTTCCTGATTGCCGGCATCATTCTCATTGTCGCGGCACTCATCGCGTTCTTGACTCCTGTTTACCGCAGGGTCTCGGCGTCGTACGCGGAGAAGGCTGTGGCTGGAAACTCAGGAAGCGCATCTGCGTCTCCCGGGTGAGTGACGTACTAAGTGAGCCGGCTACATCATCCCCGCCAAGCCCTGAGTCTCGGCCACCACCCCGGAACGTTGCGCCGGTACTCAAGGTACTGCTCGCCGTATGTACCGGTGAGGGTCGGCTCCTCGTAACCCTTGACGAACGCCACCACCATCGCGAGCACCAGCCCGGCGTAGAGCACCAGCCACCAACTGCCGAAGAGCAGCGCTTGGCCGAGGATGATTGTGAGCACCGCAAGGTACATGGGATTGCGCACGAATCGATAAACCCCGGTCACGACGAGGGCCTGGGTCGGCGCAACGGGCGCAGGCGTTCCGCGGTGAAGAGCGAACAGTGCGAAGGCATGGAGCAGAAAAGCCACCCCCACGATGACGGCGATCCAGGCGATGGGCACCACTGCCCACGCCGCGCCGTCCCAGTCGTAAAGCCGCCAGCCCGAGATGAGCAAGGGGATGAGACCAGCAACGATGCCGGGCGCCAGGAACAGGAAGGCGACTGTCCCGATCCAATCACGTACGGGTGATCCTGCCTGATCCACGTTCGTCAGCCCGGTCCTCGGTCCAGCCGGCCGCCCGGTTCGCCCGGCTCAGGCAGCCAGGCCGGCCCCAGCCATCTCCGGCGCGGAGCGGGGCGGCAGCTCAACTATCCCAGGATCAGCCGGAACAGCATCAACTCGCACGGGCAGCTCATGGAGCATCGCGTAGCCCTGCAACTGCTCAAGCGCATCAGGTTCGATCAGCGCTCCGGTGAGATCCATCTCGACGTCGCGGCCGTCGGCCAGGCTGTTGGTGCGTTGAACGATTGGATACAGCGCGTGGAGGTTGGAGGTGGTCACGTGACCGGTTGCTGCGATCTGGATCTGCGTTCCCTCAAGGTCGACTCGAACAATTACAGAGAGCTTCTCGCTGGTCAATATGCTGCCTTTCATCCGTTCGCTGCCACGCTGCAGCCACCCCAGCGTAGGCATCAGATGTGATCTGCGCAACATTACGACGCGACCTCCTTGCGCTCGCAGCAGCGTGAAGCCGTTATGCCATGAACGCCAGATCCTCCGCCCTCACTGGAAACTGCAGCGGCTCACCTCTGGATAGCCGCAAAGCTTCGCCCACTGCACTTGCCGCCATCCGCTCCAATTCGTTACCCAGCGAGCCCGCAACGTGAGGAGTGAGCAACACATTGGGATGCGTGTAGAAGAGGGAACCAGAAGGCAGCACCCACGGTGTCGTCACGTCCAACACAGCGTACAAATCACCGCACTCAAGCCGTGCCAACAGGGCGTCCTGATCTACCAGCTCGCCGCGTGAGGTGTTGATGAAGGTGGCCCCAGGGCGCATCCGCTGGATGCGACCGGCGTCGATGAGGTTCTTTGTGGACGGTAACGACGGCGCGTGGAGGCTGACGATGTCGCTGCCCGCCACCAGCTCGTCCAGGCTTACAAGCTCGACGCCGAGAGCGCTCGCCTCAGCGGCCGAGAGGTACGGGTCGGCAACCACGATGTCCAGCTCGTACGGAGCAAGCAGCCGGATGACGTGCCTGCCGATCTTTGACGCCCCGATAATCCCGACGCGCTTGCGGTAGTTGCCCATGTCCGGAAACAGCTGTTCCGGCAGGACCTCCGTTCGGGTGCTGTGAAGGGCGCGCGCTATCTGCAGGATGCGTTTGTTGGCCAGGACGATCATGGCCACGGTGTATTCGGCCACGGGAATGGCGTTGGCGTCTGCGGCGGAACTCACCAACAAGCCCCGATCCCAACAGGTCTCACCGATGTGGTGTTTGACGCTCCCGGCGGCGTGCAGGACGTAACGTAGCCGTGGGGCAGCATCCAGGACGTCGTCGTCGATCATTGGGCAACCCCAACCCGTGATGAGGATGTCCGCTTCCGCCAGGAGTGCCCGGCCGGATGCTGAACCGAAGTCCTCGATCGGCTCCCGGCTGAGCAGCTTCAGAGCCGGCTCCAGCGGATCCAGGCTTCGGGAGGGAAACACGGCCCGGGCAGTGTTGAGAGGCATGGCCAAAGCAACGTTCAGGTTCACTTGACACTCCCCGCGGTCAGGCCGGACTTCCAGAATCGCTGGAGCATGATGAATGCGAGCAGCAACGGAATGATGGACAACAGCGATCCCGTGATAACCATCGGAGTGAACTCAGGCTGGGGGAGTGAGTATCCCTGCCAGATCGAAATGCCGACGCTGACTGGCAGCAGCTGCTGGTCCTGGAGCATTACCAACGGGAGCATGAAGTTGTTCCACACGCCAACAAACTGGAACAACGCAATGGTGATGTACCCCGGCATCATCATGGGCAGCCCCAACGAGAAGAAGGAGCGGATCGGTCCGGCCCCGTCCACGCGGGCCGCTTCCAGGGTTTCGGCCGGGACGTACGCCGCCGAATACACCCGGGCCAAATACACGCCGAATGGGTTGCAGAGGACGGGGATGAGGATGGCCCAGATGGTGTTGGTGATGCCAAACACCGAGGCCAGTAGATACATCGGCAGGACTGTGGCTGTGTTGGGAATCAGCACACCCACAAGGACCAGGCCGAAGAATGAGTCCTTGCCGCGGAACTGGAATTTATCGAACGCGTAGCCGGCCATGACGGAGATCAGTCCACCAAAAATGGCCCCAAACGTCGCGTAAAACATGGAGTTGGCCATCCAGCGGAAGAACACGCCACCATCCTGCCCAAGGACCGCGCCAACGTTCTCGAAAAAGGAAGGCTGCCCCAACGCATAAGCACCAGTGGAATAAAGGTCAGCGGCGTTCTTGGTGGAGGCAAAGAACAACCACAGGACAGGCAGCACCATGTAGGCACAACCCAGTACCAGCAGTGCGTTCACAGTGAACGCGCCCGCGAAGCCGCTGCGGGAGCGAGCCCGGCGCCGCTTCCCAAACGGCGCAACCGGACCGGT
Source organism: Arthrobacter sp. StoSoilB5 (assembly GCF_019977235.1). Classification (NCBI taxonomy): domain Bacteria; kingdom Bacillati; phylum Actinomycetota; class Actinomycetes; order Micrococcales; family Micrococcaceae; genus Arthrobacter; species Arthrobacter sp. StoSoilB5. The sequence continues at coordinate 5,050,472 of NZ_AP024646.1, read as the reverse complement.
AACCCGCGGACGGGACAATGTTGAGGTGCTCATGCTTTGTTCATCCTTGAGCTAAAGCGGGTGACGGCCCAGGACAGCGCTGCGGCCATGAGCGCGATGATGATGGAGGCAGCAGCCGCCTGGTTGAGGTTGTGCCGGTTGAAGGCGGCATCGTAGGCCCACATGTTGGGAACCCAGGTGCTGGTGACGGACGCCGTGGCCTTGGAGATGATCGATGGCTCTGTGAACAACTGGAGGGTTCCGATCACCGTAAACAGCATGATGACGCTGAGTGCTGGCAGGATCAGGGGCAGCTTGATGCTGATGGCAGCACGGATTTCGCCGGCACCGTCCACGCGGGCGGCTTCCAGGGTCTCCCGCGGAACCGCCTGCAAAGCCGTGAACAGCACTATGACGTTATAGCCCGTCCACTCCCATACCGCGATGTTCACGATCGACGGCAGGATCATGTGGTTGTCCAGGAAGTTCAGCGAGATCCCGCCGGTTTCCAGGACCGAGACGATCGGGCTGACACCGGGCGTGTAGAGGTAAGCCCAGATCAGTGCGGCGATGACGCCGGGCACCGCGTGGGGGAGGAAGACGAGGAGCTGGAACAGTTTCCGGGCACGGGCTGCGGCAGCATCAAGCAGGAGTGCGAACGCCAACGCGCCTCCCACCATGCACGGGATGTAGAGCAGGCAGTACATGGCGAGGCGGCCTATGCCACCCACAAAACTCTCCGATTGCAGGACCTGCAAGTAGTTCTCAAGACCAACGAACGAGGTCTTGGCTTGGCCGAAGCCGAGCCCGGACTTCTGCTGGGCAAAGAAGCTGAGCACGATCGAGTAGATGACGGGTGCCACCATCGCCAGGGCGAACACCGCAAAGAACGGGGTCAGGAAGAGGGCGGCTGTACGGCCTCCGGTTCCGGACATCGTGCGCGGTTTGCCTTGGGAGGTGGCTGGTGCCTGGTTGGCCATGATTATTCTCCTCGCTGGTGGGGGCGGCTCCTCGAAAGGGCCACCCCCAACCGTGCGGGCCTACTCCTTGACGGAGAGACCGTTCTGCTTGAGTCCGGCTACGGTTGCGGCCTGGGCCGTATCAACGGCTTCCGCGACCTTGCCGCCGGTGGTCAACTTTCCGTACGCGTCCTTAAGGGCGGTGTTGGTGATGTCCCAGTTGGGGCCCCATTGCCATCCCGGGGTGATGGTGGAGTACGCGTTGTCGAAGACCTCATAGATGTCGTTACCGAAGTAGCTGGCATCGAATGCCTGCTGCGCAACGGGCGTCAGTCCCGGGAAGGCGAGGAAAGCCGAACCCGTGTTGCCACGGGCCTTGATCGCGTCCGGGCTGGTTGCGAGGAACTCGATGAACTTGGCCGCAGCGGCCGGATTCTTGCTGCCCTTGGTGATGTTGAAGCTGGAGCCGCCATAGAAAGCGTCTGCCGGAGTTCCCCAGTTAGGCACCTCCGCAGCGATCCATTGTCCCTTCTGGCCGCTGGCTTCCGTACGCTTCTGGATACCTGTGGCACTCCAGTTGGCGCCAAGAACACCCACGACGGCGCCGCTCGCCAAATCTGCGCTCCACTCGTCACTGAAGGACTGCTGGACCTTGACGATCTTTTCATCGATCAGCTTCTGCCAAAACGTTGCGACTTTTTGGGTGGGCTCATCGTTCACGCCCACCTTCCAGCTGTCGCCTTCGGTGCCGAACCATTTTGCTCCCGCCTGCCAGGACAGCGCGGCGGTCAGTGCGGCCTCGTTGGGGTTGAAGCTGGCCAGGTGTGCTTCCGGGGCTACTGCCTTGAGCTTCTTGCCGGCGTCCTCGAATTCGTCCCAGGTTTTGGGGACGCCGACGCCGGCCTTGTCCAGCATGTCCTTCCGGTACCACATGATCATCGGCGCGGCATCGTAGGGCAGCGCGTACGTCTCGCCGCCAAACTGCACCAGGGCTTTTGTCTCATCCGAGAGCTTGTCCACTGTTTCGGCCTTGTTGATCAACCCGTCCAGAGGCTGGAGCTGTCCGTTGCTGACAAATTGCGGAAGCTGGGGGTACTCGATCGTGGCAACATCGGGGCCGTTGCCTGCAGTGATCGCCGTGGACAACTTGGCGTAACCGCCGCTCGCTCCGTTGGGGACGGTTTCGAAGGTGACCTTGATTTTGTTCTGGCTCGCGTTGAAGGCGGCGGCTACCTTGTCCATCCCCGCCATCGAGGACCAGAACGTGATGGTCCCGGAGGGGTCCTCAGTGGGCATTGGCGTGGCTGCAGGGGTGCTGCCACAACCGGTGACGAGGGCAGCACTGGCAATGATGCTGGCTGCTCCGAGCAGAAGCTGGCGACGCTTCATTCTGTTCTCCTTTGAAGTTCACGATGCGAAGTCGTGGTGGGCGCTGGGGCACCTTGGACTAGGCACAATAAAAGCCACAAAAGTGAACATGGGCAATGAAATGAACAGAAGTAAACAGATGCCGGCTGGCTGAAGGAGTGCTTTCCTACACCTGCGTGGAGTCCCGCACCACCAGCGCTGGCGAGAGGTTCACGCGCTGCAGAGCGGACGTGCTCCCGCGTCGGGCCCCAATCCGGTTCAGGCACATCACCAATGCCTGGTGCCCGACGTCGTACTTCGGAGGTGCCACAGCGGTTAGGGGAACCGCCCCGAGGGCGGCGATTTCGTCGTCGTACGCAATGATCGCGAAGTCCTCCGGGATGCGCAGCTGCCGCTCCTGGCAGGCACTGGCGAACTGCAGCGCATCCTCATCGGTGTGGACAATCGCGGCCGTGACGTGGGTTTCGGCGCACCACGCGAGGATGCCGTCCACCACCAGGCGATGGGCCTGCGGATCGTTTTGTGCCCGGGACATCGTTCGGACCATCGAGTCCTCATGGGGGTGCCCGGCACGCTGCATGGCCCGGTGGTAGCCATCGATCAGCTGCGGCGCAGTGGGGCTGTTCTCGCGGAGGCACATGGCGATTTTGCGGTGCCCGAGGCCCAGAAGATGGTTCACGGCGATTTCCGCACCGCGCACGTGGTCACTCCGCACAGCTTCGAGCCTGCCGTGGTCCAGGGCGTCGTCAATGGAACGCTCGACCACCACCACCGGCACCTCCGCTTCGGCCAAGAGGTCCAGCGTTTCCGTGCCCGCCAACGACTGCTCACTCGGCGTGACCAGAATTCCGTCCACGCCATGTTCGTAAAGGCGGCGAAGCTGGCGCCGCTCCTCCTCGGCCGAGTAATTGGACACGCCCAGCACTAATCGCACGCCCGCTTCGTGGGCGGCGGCTTCAGCGCCGCGTATCACTCCCGGGAAGTAGTACGACGCCGACGGGACGATCATCCCGATCGTCGCCAAGGGTCGCCTCCCGCCCGGTCGCCAGGATGTTGCTTGCTGTACCGCAGTGCTGCTTCCAGCGCTGCGGCCGGTGGTGGGAACAGCGCCGCCGTGGACCCGCTCGAGCAAGCCCTGCCCGGCAAGTATTGCGAGGTCCCGCCGCACGGTCATGCCGGAAGTTCCAAGTTTGGCCGCGAACTCGGCGGCATTCAGGGAACCGTGAAGGGCCAATTCCCTCAGGATGAGCTGTTGACGATCCTCGGACAGCATGCAGGTCTCCGCCTATCAAGTTCACTTGTGTTCAGTTTGTTCAGTATGAACTATCCCGCACCCGGTCAAACATCCAAGAGATCGGTCCAACATCCGAGAGGTGCGTTCACTTTTGTTCAACTGGCCCCATCGGAGCGCCCAACGGCCTACGGTTAGGGCTCACAGAGTCAGCACGCCTGCAGGAGACCCATGGCCACCGGCTTCACCATGCCCGCCCCGGATTACGAGCTCAGCCCCATCACGGGTTGGACCCGGGAGCACTGGGTCGCGCTCGCGGACCAGCAGCTGCTCGCTGTGCGCCCCTACTTTTCCCCACGGAAGGCCCTGATCCGGCTGAACGGCCGCCCGTCGTCGTCGGGTGATTTATCCGACGCCATGGAGGGCTTCGCCAGGACGTTCATGCTGGCAGCGTTCCGGGTGGCGGGGGAGCAGGGCGACGATCCCCACGGCCACCTTGACCTTTATCGTGCGGGCCTCCTGGAGGGCACGCGGCCGGGTAGTCCTGAAGCGTGGCTACCCATTCGTGACCGCTCCCAGCCAATAGTGGAGGCTGCGTCCATTGTGCTGGGCCTGCAGCTGACCAAACCTTGGCTATGGGACACGCTGTCCGGGAAAGAGCAGGCCCAAGTGGCTGATTGGCTGCAGGGTTCCTCGAGGAGCGCCTGCGTAGACAACAATTGGGTGCTTTTCCAAGTGCTGATCGCCGAGTTCCTGGCTGGTGCCGGCCTGGAGCACAACGCGGCACAGATCGATCATGGCCTGAAGCGCCTTGAAGACTGGTACGTCGGCGATGGGTGGTACCGGGACGGTGATAACGATGGCACGGGCGATTTCTTCGACTATTACTGCGGCTGGGCCCTCCATCTCTATCCGGTTTTGTGGTCCGAGTTTGCAGCCCACCGGCACCCGGAAGCCGAGGCCAGGTCCGAGATCTACAGGGCCCGGCTCGCCGAGTTCCTGGACCACCATCCGAGCTTTTTCGGCGGGAACGGCGCTCCGGTTTTCCAGGGCCGCTCACTGATCTACCGCTACGCCGCCGTGGCTCCCGTTTTCCTCGGGGAGGCCATCTGCGCGACGCCCCTTAACCCCGGCCAGAGTCGCCGGATTGCCAGCGGTGCCGCAAAGTTCTTCCTCGACGGCGGAGCTTACGACGGCGGGCTTCCGTCACTTGGGTGGCTCGGCGCCTTTGACCCGATGACCCAGGAATACTCCGGCCCAGCGTCGCCGTACTGGACCTCCAAGGCGTTCGTGGGACTCCTCCTTCCGGCCGATCACCCGGTGTGGACGGCCGTCGAAGAGCCCTCGCCCTTGGAATCCATGGATGCCGTGCGGCACGCGGTTGGCCCCAATTACTTGCTCCACTCAACGGCTGCGGACGGCATCGCGCGCGTGCTCAACCACGGGAGCGACAAATACTACGCGCCCGGCCCAGACGACCCCCACTACCGTCGTCTCGCCTATTCGAGCCACACCGCGCCGCTCTTCACTGAGGACCCCGTGGACAACCACTTCGCAGTCCTCGATGCCACCGGGACGCCCAGCCGCCGCGCCAGGATCCACCGCCTCAAGGCCGGGCAAGGCCAGGCAGCCAGCTGGCACGCGCCGGTGTGGAACGACGCGGACGATCCCGCCGGTTCGCCGTGGCGTGTTGCAACCGGGACAGCTGCTGCCGCCGGATATGAGTTGAGGATTCACGTGGTTGAGGCGCCAGGCGCGCTCGGGCTGCGTGTACGCGACGGCGGCTATGCGCTCGCGGGGGCGCTGCCGCCCGGGCTTCATGATGGAGTGCTCAGCGTCGACGATCTCTTTGCCCGCATGTGGCCGCTGTACGGATACTCGGGCAGCGGGACTTACCGCGCCGAGGATGTGTCGCCGCTGGGCCGGCATGCCGCTTGTGGATATGTGGAGGGGCAGCTGACAGGCCGTCGCAGCATTTTCGCCTCCCTCGCGTACGTGGGAGGCAAGGCACCCGGGGCGGTTCCTGCCGCCGTCGTGATTGACGACGACGGAGGTCGCGTTAGCGGGCATGTCACGCTCTCGAGCGGGCAACAACTCCAAGTCACGTTCGCCTTCTGAACGCGGTTTTCCCACCCCCCTATTCCTGGGCCCGGGGGAATCTTGACTGAATCTTGAGATGACCCGGCGTCCTTCTTGAGGGCCCCGTCCCATGGTTGAACTATCAGCCAATGGAGCTGATGGGAACTTTCAGGAAGGACCACCGAAATGCCTGACCAGATCGCAGCCACGCCCCTGAATACCGGTGCTGCACATGTGAAGTCCGATCCCCTCGGCGGCTCCGCGGAGGCTGGCGCCCATGGAAGCGAAGTCCTCGGCCAGAACCGTGCGGTCACTACCGTACGCGAGCAGTTCAACCCTTTGGGTGTGGGGCTTCGGAGCATCTGGCCGCAGTCGGTGTGTGGTTTTTAGCAGCGTTCGAGTGGCACCATGGTGACAGGTCACAAAATAATAAGGAGGCTTGTCATCAAAGAGGAGATGAAGAAGGCCGCTGATGTGGCCGAGGATGCCTCGAACTCACGTGCCTTGGAACTGGTAGCCAGGGCCGGCTACGCCGTCAGTGGACTGCTGCACATACTCATCGGAGTCATTGCCTTTCAGCTTGCCTTAGGGCGGGGCGGCGAGGCCGACGTCAGTGGGGCCGTCGCCCAACTGGCGGCTCAACCCGTGGGGCCTATCCTGCTTTGGGCGTGCTTCTGCGCCTGTGCCGCCTTGGCTCTGTGGCAACTGGGCAACGCGATCCTGGGCTACCGCAAGGAATCGGACAACAAGCTTTCCAAACGGCTGTCAGCTGTGGCCCAGGCAATCGTATTTGCCGGCCTGGCGGCCACCATCCTGTCCTTCATCCAGGGCAAGGGGCAAAATAGTCGGGAATCTGCGAGCGATGTAACTGTCGCACTCTTGAAAGCGCCATTCGGGATAGTCCTGCTTATCGCAATTGGTGCGGGCATCATGATCACCGGCGTGGTGTTCGCCGTGCGCGGCTTTATGAGGACCTTCGAAAAGGACCTCGCGCTGTCCTTCAAGGAGCCGGTCCGCAAGTTCCAGTCCGGTGTCGGCATCGTGGGCTACATTGCCAAGGGCATCGCCCTGTTGCTCGTGGGCCTTTTGGTCATCATCGCCGCCGTTAGCGCCCAACCAGCGCAATCCACTGGCCTTGATGGGAGCTTGCGGGCCTTGAGCGAGCAGCCCTATGGGCTGTACCTTTTGGCAGCGGTTGCCGTGGGCCTGATCGCCTACGGACTGTTCCTCATGGTGAAGGCCAAAACCCTCCGGACCTAGCCTCCACTGCGCGTTTAGGGTCGGTAGTGCTTGGGTACAGCCAACGGTAGCGTCGAAAGCCGGAAATCAGACATCTGAGAAAGGCCAGAACCATGACTCAAACCGGTCCAAACCACAGCGAACAGCAAGCCAACGGGGAGCAGGGGGACCATCGCCTCACCTCCGCACCCAAGGATCCCCGCAGCGGATACCACTCCGATGAATTTCCCCAGCAGGAACAGGAACAGCCTGGCCTGACCAAGCCTTTGAATCCCCAGCCCGATCATGGCGAGTCCAGCTATGTAGGGCACGGCCGCCTCCAGGGCAAAAAGGCCCTGATCACGGGCGGTGATTCAGGCATCGGTGCTGCTGTAGCCATTGCGTATGCCCGCGAGGGAGCCGACGTCGCCATCAGCTACCTGCCGGAGGAAGAGGAAGACGCGAAGTCGACGGCGGAATGGATCCGTGAGTGCGGAGCGCAGGCAGTGTTGATGCCAGGCGATGCGCGCGACGAAAAGTTCGCGGCGGAGATCGTGGAGCGCACGGTGCAGGAGTTGGGCGGCCTTAACGTCGTCGTCCTGAACGCCGCGTACCAAAAGAACCGTGAGGGGTTGGAGACCATCCCCACCGAGGAATTCGACCGCGTCTTCAAAACCAACCTGTACTCGCTGATCTGGACAGCACAGGCCGCGATTCCGCATCTCCGCCCCGGAGCGTCGATCATTGTCACGGCGTCCATCCAGGCCTTTAATCCTTCTGCCCAACTTGTGGACTATGCCATGACGAAGGCTGCCCAAGTAGCCTTTACCAAAGCCATGGCCGAGGAACTCGGCCCGAAGGGAATCCGTGTTAACGCGGTGGCCCCAGGCCCGATTTGGACACCGTTGATCCCCGCCACGGAATGGCCCGACAAGCTTCCAACGTTCGGCCAGGACACGCCGCTGGGCCGTGCCGGGCAACCTGCGGAGCTGGCGCCCGCTTATGTGCTCCTCGCTTCTGATGAAGGCTCATACATTTCAGGCGCTGTGCTTCCCGTGACCGGCGGCAAGGGCCTCTGATCCAAGACAAGGGAGGGGTATGCGCATGATTGCCGTGCTGGTCATCGACATGCAGAACGCCTTTTTCGAAGAACCTGCCCTGAAACGTCGACAGGAAGAAGTAGTCGCGGCTTGCAACTCACTGACCAGCGCAGCGCGGGAGGCAGGGGCAAACGTCCTCTTGGTAGGTACCCAGCATGAGCGGGACAAGTCCACGTGGAGCCTGAACATGCTGGACGATGACCAGGGCTTCATCTTCAGGGAGAGTGAGCAGGCCGCGTTCGTTCCGGGCCTCGTTACGGCCGACTTTCCACAGATGGTGAAAACGCGGGACAGCGCCTTCATGGGCACCGACTTGGGGATGCGCCTCCGGAACTGGGGCGTGGACACCGTCATTCTGGCCGGAGTCTCTGCCCACAACTGCATTGCGCAGACAGCCGCTGATGCTTTCGCACATAACATCCGGGTGATTTACGCGGCCGATGCCATTGCAACAGAGAACCCGGAGGCTGCCGAAGCAGTCCTCCGGGTTCTTACCCGTGAATATCGTCAGCGGGTCTTGCCGCTTGACGAGGCGCTGAAGCTTCTCAAGGACCCCTAAGGATGGCCCGATCCGGAAGCTTCGTCATCCGGTTCGGACGAGAACGGCCTGTCTTCGGGGGTGTCTTCCGTGTTGCTTTCATCGAGCTCCGCGTCCGCGGACGGCACGGTCTTCTCGGCGTAGTCACCTGCGGTGTAGTCCCCGCCAGCATCTTTCTTCAGGGCATCAGGCGATGCGCCGGCGGCGCCATAGTCACCTTCTGAGTATTGGCCCTCGAGATCGTCCTGGTTGGTGTTGGGCGTGGTTTCGTCAGCCATGGTGGGTCCGGCGTCCTCCTGTGGCCAGGCCGTAAATCAGCAGGACGACAATGGATCCGCCGATGGCCAGGAGCCATGTCCGAATGGCGAAGAATTCTGTCAGTCCCTCGCCGAAGATCAGGCCGCCGATCCAGCCGCCCAAGAGGGCGCCAACGACGCCCAGCAGCAAGGTAACCAACCAGCCGCCTCCCTGGCGGCCCGGAAGAATAAGCTTTGCGATAGCACCAGCCAAAAGGCCGAGCAAAAGAAAACCAAAGAAACCCATTTTTGCTCCTACTTTCTTGTTGATGGAAATTCCATGAACTCGTGAAGCGGTTCAGTTCATCGGTTGTCAGTTCCAGCGGATAAGCGCTGCAACAGAACCACGTGAGGCCCAGCGGAATATGGGGCGGGACGTTTTTTGCAAACGTCGATTAAATTGTTAAATGCAGCCAAAAGCACTCCTGTCCGCACGCCTGTCCACCGGGCCGGACCGTGGTCCTACAACAGCAACGCTAGCGGGTCCCGGGAACAACAGCAAGTAACCTGACTATTTTGCCGGTTGTGGCCCTTGCCCCGCGAACTGAGGTGGTATGACGTTGAAATCCGCTACTTGTAGCTACTTGTCGTCGAAGGCGTCCTTCGCGGCGTCCTTAACTTTCTCGCCAGCCTGCTTCACGTTGGCCGACGCTTGCTCGCCCGCGCCCTCGGCCTGGAGGTCCCTGTCGCCGGTCGCTTCGCCGGTCTTTTCCTTGACCTTGCCGGCCGCTTCTTCCGCAGCATTCTTGATCTTGTCATCCAGTCCCATGGTTTTCACTCCTCGGGTTGCGATGTGGTTGCCGCCTGCGGGTTTTCCGCTGGTTGGCATTAAAGTTTAGTCCTCTTTTTCAATTCAGCAAATGATCGTTAACCGACCATCCCTGAATGTGCGCGTGACAGCGGGTGGTGGCCGGACTAGTGTCGTAGGAATAGCACCTCGAAAGGAGTTGATCCTGTGAAAGGGAAAGCATTGTTCGCCGCCGGCGTCGCTGTCGGCTATGTGTGGGGGTCCAAGTCCTGGCCGGAGGTGTACCGGCGCGTTCGCGGAGGCGCCCAAAAGGTCTGGAAGAACCCGGAAGTTCAAGAGAACGTCCATCAGGCCACCGAGGCCGTCCAGGAAACAGTCCCTGACATCCTGGATAACCTCTACGCTGCGGGCAGAAAGTTCCTGGAGAGGGCCGAAGCGATGTTTCCGGGCATTTTGGAGTCCAAGTCCGGGCCACATGGCGGCTCCAGCACCGGCTCCACTGCCTCTTCTTCTACCACTGGTTCCACCTCAACTGGTTCCACCTCAACGCCGCCAGTCAGGCCGGATGTAGTCTCCGATCCTGCGCTCGATGACACCACGGGAAGCGATTGGACGGACGAGGGCGGTGCCGCGCCAGAAGGGCCAGCGACCAACACGCCGCCCAAGCCCTGACCTCCGCAAGGTTCCTGCCCAACGGCAGGGCCGTCCGACGTCGAGCGTTAAGTGGCGCGCTCGACGACTGACAGGATGGCTTCGCCCAACTCATGTGGCTTGGTGAACTGCGGCCAATGTCCCGTGGGCAGGTCAACGTAATCGACGTCCCGGATGCGTGCGAGTTCCGCCGTGAACGGGTGCCCGGCGTCCATCCATTCCTGAAGCAGCGACGACGGGAACTGGCAGGTGATGATGGTGGCCGGGACGTCATAGCGCCGTACGTCGTGAAGATGTTGTTGGTCGAAGGCGACGCCTTTGGGTTCCGGGATGGCCCGTGCGCGGAAGGCTTCCTTGAGGTCATCGGTCAGGTCGATGAGGTCGGCGTCCTCGAAGCCTTCCCATGGGGGTAGCGGGATTTCGTCGCCGTCATCGGGCAGTTCATCATTGATCACGCCGCCCTCACCGAGTGGGCCGCTGTCCACATAGATGGCGCGGTCCACGCGGTCCGGCCGGGCGTCAACGACGCCGTGGATGATAGCGCCGCCGCCTGAGTGGCCTACCAGAACCACCTTGCCGGAGAGGGAATCCACCTTCTCCACCACGGCGTCGATGTGCGTGCGAAGGCCAATTCCGGCGCGTGGAGCGTCAACAGCCTCCAGGCCGGGAAGCGTGAGGGGGTGAACGGAGTGCCCAGCCGCCACAAGAGGCGGCGTCACCTCGTCCCACGATGAAGCGTCCAACCAGAAACCGGGTACCAGGATGATGTCCATGCGGGTACCCTACGGGAGTCCACGCGAAGGATGCACTCATTTTGAAACTTATTCCCGGCCCGTCAGTTTCTCCAGGGGGCGTGCCAGTGCCATGGCGCGCGATTCCGGCGGGCTGCATGTTGGCAAACCTGCACGCCCCTTCTGATTAACCCAACTAACTGTTGCGAGTCAGTTGGGTTGAAAAAGGGGGTTGACGTCTTTCTGATCGAAGGTCATAGTTATCGTATACGATTTCGTACTCGATAAATGTTCGATCAGGAGGAGGCGCCGTGACACTGGAGTTCCGGACCCAGGAAGTCAGCCAGGACATGCTGGCCCGCACCCGCAAAGTCATTGCCGTCCACATCAATTACCCCAGCCGCGCGGCCCAGCGCGGACGCACCCCGGAGCAGCCTTCGTACTTCCTGAAGCCTCCGTCTTCACTGGCACTTGGTTCCGCGGAGGCTCCCGGAACCGTTGAGCGCCCGGCTGGTTGCGAACTGCTCGGCTACGAAGGCGAGATCGCCCTGATCATCGGCAAGTCCGCCCGTCGCGTGGGTCTCGAAGACGCATGGAGCCACGTCGAATGGGTTACCGCGAGTAACGACCTCGGCGTCTACGATCTCCGCTACGCGGACAAGGGCTCCAACGTTCGGTCAAAGGGCGGCGACGGCTTCACGCCCGTTGGCCCCGCTTTGATCCCCGCTGACGCGGTTGATCCCGCAGCCCTGCGGATCCGCACGTGGCACAACAGCGACCTCGTCCAGGACGACACCACCGAGGACCTGCTCTTCCCCTTCGCGCAGCTTGTCGCGGACCTCTCCCAGCTGCTAACGCTCGAAGAGGGCGACATCATCCTCACCGGCACCCCGGCGGGCGCTTCCGTTGCCAAGCCGGGTGACGTCGTCGAAATTGAGGTCACCGGAGGCGACTTCAGCAGCGGCCGTCTGGCCACCAAAGTAACGGAAGGTACGACGCCGTTCGCGGACTTTGGTGCCCAGCCCAAGACTGATGACACCCAGCGGGAGGAGGCCTACGGATCGCGGGAAGCTGCTGGTTTGGCGCCTGCTGCGAGTGTGCTTTCGCCCGCGTTGAAAGCGAAGCTGGAAAGTGTCGCGACCGCTACCCTTTCTTCCCAGATGCGCAAGCGTGGACTGAACAACGTGAGCATCGACGGCCTGCAGGCCACCCGCCCGGACCGCAAAGTGGTGGGCCTCGCCCGCACCCTGCGTTACGTGCCTAATCGCGAGGATCTGTTCAAGACCCACGGTGGCGGGTTCAATGCACAGAAGCGCGCCATCGATTCCGTGAACGAGGGCGAAATCCTTGTCATGGAAGCCCGCGGCGAAAAGGGCACCGGCACGGTAGGCGACATCCTCGCGCTGCGTGCCCAGGTGCGCGGCGCTGCCGCCATCATCACCGACGGCGGCGTGCGCGACTACTCGGCCGTGGCCGACCTGGAGATGCCGACCTACTTCGCGAATCCACACCCGGCAGTGCTGGGCCGCCGGCACATTCCTTGGGACACGGACATCACTATCGCGTGCGGCGGCGCCACGGTTCAACCGGGGGACATCATCGTGGCCGACTCGGACGGCATCCTGGTGATCCCGCCAGCCATCGCCGAGGAACTCGTGGAGGACTGCATCCAGCAGGAAAAAGAAGAGACGTTCATCTTCCAGATGGTCCAGGAAGGCAACAGCGTCGACGGACTTTACCCGATGAACAAGGAATGGCAGGCCAAGTTTGCCGAGTGGCAGAGCCGGCAAGGAGCCCAAGGTGACTGAAACCGCCGTCGAAAGCGCCGCCGCCCAAAGCAAGTCCCAGCAGGCGTATGCCGCCGTGAAGGCGAGGATCGTGGAGGGCACGTACACGCCGGGTTACCGGCTGGTGCTTGCCAAAATCGCAGAGGACCTGGGCTTCAGCGTCGTTCCCGTGCGGGAAGCGATCCGCCGACTGGAAGCCGAAGGGCTGGTGAAGTTCGAGCGAAACGTGGGAGCCACGGTCTCCGGCATCGACCCCACCGAGTACCTCTACACGATGCAGACGCTGAGCATCGTGGAGGGTGCCGCCACGGCGCTGTCCGCTCCGCTGATCGATTCCGTGTCCATTGCCCGGGCCCGTGCGGTGAACGAGGAGATGCGCGAGTGCCTGGAGCACTTCGATCCCGTCCGCTTCACGGCGCTCAATCAGGACTTCCACAGCGTCCTGTTTGAACACTGCCCCAATCCGCACATTCTGGACCTCGTTCACCGGGGATGGAACCGGCTGGCGTCCCTGAGGTCCTCCACGTTCCGGTTCGTTCCCGGCCGCGCCCAGGAATCGGTGCGCGAACACGAGGCGCTGCTTCAGCTCATCGAGTCTGGAGCAGACGCCGACACGATCGAACACGCCGCCCGCCGGCACCGCGCTGCCACCCTCGACGCATACCTGGCACAAGCAAATCAGTAAGACAACACAGTTAGGACTTCAACGATGACGACCCCTGTAGAAACAACAGCAAAGCATTACGTACCTGAGAACCTGCCTACGCACATCCAGCACTTCATCAACGGTGAGTTCGTTGACTCGGTGTCGGGCAAGACCTTCGATGTCCTGGACCCCGTGTCCAACCAGAATTACGCCACTGCTGCGGCTGGCCAGAAGGAAGACATCGACCTCGCCGTCGCCGCCGCCCGCGAAGCGTTCGTCAACGGCCCGTGGCCGAAGATGAAGCCGCGCGAACGCGCCCGCGTGCTGAACAGAATCGCCGACGCCGTGGAGACGCAGGAGGAGCGCCTCGCGGAGCTGGAGACCTTTGATACGGGCCTGCCGATCACCCAGGCCAAGGGGCAGGCGTTGCGTTCAGCTGAGAACTTCCGCTTCTTCGCGGACCTGATCGTGGCACAGTTCGACGACGCCATGAAGGTCCCGGGGTCGCAGATCAATTACGTGAACCGCAAGCCGATCGGCGTCGCCGGCCTGATCACTCCGTGGAACACCCCGTTCATGCTCGAGTCCTGGAAGCTCGCCCCGGCCCTCGCCACCGGCAACACCGTGGTGCTCAAGCCTGCCGAGTTCACGCCGCTCTCTGCCTCGCTGTGGGCGACCATCTTCAAGGATGCCGGCCTGCCGGACGGTGTGTTCAACCTGGTCAACGGCCTGGGCGAGGAAGCCGGCGACGCACTTGTGAAGCACCCGGACGTGCCACTGATCTCCTTCACTGGCGAGACCACCACGGGCCAGACGATCTTCCGCAACGCCGCAGCCAACCTCAAGGGTCTGTCCATGGAACTCGGTGGTAAGTCCCCGTGTGTCGTGTTCGCTGACGCCGACCTGGATGCAGCGATCGACTCCGCCCTGTTCGGTGTGTTCTCGCTCAACGGCGAGCGCTGCACGGCTGGCTCCCGTATCCTCGTCGAGCGCGCTATCTACGACGAATTCTGCGAAAAGTACGCCGCCCGGGCCAAGAACATCGTGGTAGGTGACCCACACGATCCCAAAACCCAGGTCGGCGCGTTGGTCCACCCGGAGCACTACGAAAAGGTGGCATCGTACGTGGAGATCGGCAAGTCCGAAGGCCGGCTGCTGGCCGGTGGCGGCCGCCCGGAGCACCTCCCCGAAGGCAACTACATCGCACCCACGGTGTTTGCCGACGTCGCGCCTGACGCGCGCATCTTCCAGGAGGAAATCTTCGGTCCCGTCGTGGCCATCACCCCGTTCGAGAACGACGACGAAGCGCTCGCCTTGGCGAACAACACCAAGTACGGCCTGGCGGCCTACATCTGGACGCAGAACCTGACGCGGGCCCACAACTTCTCGCAGAACGTCGAGGCCGGCATGGTGTGGCTCAACAGCCACAACGTCCGCGACCTGCGTACGCCGTTCGGCGGCGTCAAGGCTTCTGGCCTTGGCCACGAGGGTGGCTACCGCTCGATCGACTTCTACACCGACCAGCAGGCCGTGCACATCACGCTCGGTTCAGTCCACACGCCCAAGTTCGGCGCCTAGTCCTACCCTTTCAACGAAGAGAGATCATCATGAGCAACCCATTCACCGGCCCCATCCCCACCCCAACAGTTCCCGCTCCGGACATCGTTCGCTGCGCCTACCTGGAACTGGTGGTCACGGACCTGGCCAAGTCCCGCGCGTTCTACGTAGACCTGCTCGGCCTGCATGTCACCGAAGAGGACGAGAACACCATCTACTTGCGCTCCTTCGAGGAGTTCATCCACCACAACCTCGTCCTGCGCAAGGGCCCGGTTGCCGCTGCTGCCGCCTTCGCGTACCGCGTGAAGTCCCCGGCAGAAGTGGACGCCGCCGAGGCGTACTACCGCGAACTGGGCTGCCGGGTTGAGCGCCGGAAGGAAGGCTTCACCAAGGGCGTGGGCGATTCCGTCCGCGTGGAGGATCCGCTGGGCTTCCCGTATGAGTTCTTCTACGAGGTGGATCACGTTGAGCGCCTGACTCAGCGCTATGACCTCTACTCCGCCGGAGAGCTGGTCCGCCTGGACCACTTCAACCAGGTCACCCCGGACGTCCCGCGTGGCCGCAAGTACCTGGAGGACCTCGGCTTCCGCGTCTCGGAGGACATCAAGGATTCCGACGGCGTCACCTACGCCGCGTGGATGCACCGGAAGCAGACCGTGCACGATACCGCCCTGACCGGCGGCAACGGCCCGCGCCTGCACCACATCGCCTTCTCCACGCACGAGAAGCACAACATCATCCAGATTTGCGACAAGATGGGTGCCCTGCGCATCTCCGACAGGATCGAACGTGGACCCGGGCGCCACGGCGTGTCCAACGCGTTCTACCTTTACATCCTGGATCCGGATGGCCACCGCGTGGAGATCTACACCCAGGACTACTACACCGGCGATCCCGACAACCCCACGGTCACCTGGGACGTCCACGACAACCAGCGCCGCGACTGGTGGGGCAACCCCGTGGTTCCCTCCTGGTACACGGAGGCCTCCCTGGTCCTGGACCTGGACGGCAACCCGCAGCCCGTGATCGAGCGGGAAGAGAAGTCCGAAATGGCCGTCACCGTGGGCGCCGACGGGTTCTCCTACACCCGCCCCGAAGGCGCCGCAGGCGTGGCCGCTGAAGGCTTCAAGTTGGGAGCCCAGGTCTAAACCATGTTGGACGCGAAGACGATCGAAGCCATTGCCGACGAACTGCTCGAGGCCGGCCGGAACCGCAAACCGGTGCCGCGGCTCACCGCCCGCTACCCCGATATGACGGTGGAGGATTCCTACGCCGTGCAGCAGTTGTGGCGGCGCCGGAACGAGGAAGCCGGGCGCACGTTGGTGGGGCGCAAGATCGGCCTCACGTCCAAAGCCATGCAGGCCGCCACGGGCATCACCGAGCCGGACTACGGTGCGATTTTCGACGACATGGTCCTCGAAACCGGGTGCTCAGTGCAGTGGGACAAGTACACGCACCCCCGGGTGGAGGTGGAGTTGGCCTTCGTGCTGAAGGACGGGCTCAAGGGTCCGGGCTGCACGATCTTCGATGTCCTCAACGCCACCGACTACGTGGTTCCGGCCCTCGAAATCCTGGACTCCAGGATCGAAATGGAGGGCCGGACCATCGTGGACACCATCTCGGACAACGCCGCGATGGGCGCCATGGTGGTGGGCGGCCGCCCGGTGCGGCCCGACGCCGTCGACCTCCGCTGGGTGTCCGCGATCCTGTACAAAAACCAGACCGTGGAAGAGACCGGAGTGGCCGCCGGAGTGCTGGATCACCCGGCCAACGGGGTGCACTGGCTGGCCAACAAAATCGCCGCGCACGGGGACTCGATGAAGGCTGGAGATATCATCCTGGCGGGCTCGTTTACCAGGCCCCTGTGGGTGTACAAAGGTGATACCGTACACGCGGACTACGGACCCTTGGGAGTCGTGACATGCAATTTCGACTGAGCCCCACCTTCTATTCGGCCTTATCGGAGGCTGGCCGTCCGTTAGCTGGCATGTGGGTTTGTTCCGGTAGTCCGCTGGTGGCTGAAGTCTGCGCGGGTTCCGGGCTGGACTGGCTATTGATCGACGCCGAGCACAGCCCCAATGGCCTCGAATCGATCCTTGCGCAGCTCCACGCCGTGAGTGGTTACCCCATTCAGGCCATGGTCCGGCCGCCGGTCAACGACACCGTGGTCATCAAGCAATACCTGGACCTTGGGGTGCAGAACCTCCTGATTCCCATGGTGAATTCCGCTTTCGAGGCCGCGTCCGCAGTGGCAGCCGTCCGCTATCCGCCGCTGGGCGTTCGTGGTGTGGGTTCCGCTCTGGCCAGGGCTTCGCGCTGGAACCGGGTTCCGGACTACCTGGCTGCCGCTTCGGAATCGATCAGCCTCACAGTGCAAATCGAATCCGAGGCAGCGGCTTCGGCAGTGGAGGAAATCCTGGCCGTCGACGGCGTGGACGGCATCTTCCTGGGCCCCTCGGACCTCGCAGCTTCCATGGGTTTGCTGGGACAGCAGGAAAATCCCTTGGTGAGGGCCGTCGTCGAGCATTGCCTCGAAGCCGCCAAAGCGGCGGGCAAGCCAGCCGGCGTCAACGCCTTCAACCCGGACACTGCCCGCGCCTATCTCGACGCCGGTGCCTCCTTTGTGCTGGTGGGCGCCGATGTCGCGGTTCTGGCCCGTGCGTCGGAAGGGTTCGCTTCGACGTTCATTCCCGTGTCCGAAACGGCGGAGCGCGACAGCTACTGACCCACCCAGCTGAGTCGCACTTAAGCGCGTTTACAGGCCTCAAAACGCGCTTAACTGCGACTTAGTTGGGTGCGGCGGGGGTGTCTTTCCGCTCCATGTACCACTCCGTGAATTCGCGGGCCCGGCCGTCCTCTGCGAAACGGATGACCCAGAGGTTGTCATAGGTGGGCTCGTCGTTGAGGTAGGTGGTCACGGCTTGGACGAAAGCCGTGTCCCCATCTTGGCCAAGGAGCGTCCACTCGAACGTCCAATCATCGGGTCTATCACCAGCGTCCGTCCATGCCTTCACGATTTCTTGGTGGCCGTTCCACGGTGATTCGCTGTTCGGCCGATCATGGTAGATGGCGTCCTCGGTGAACAATGCCCGGATGTCATCGGGATCGTTCGAGGTCCACGCGCGTATATATTGGCTCATCCAGGAGTTCACGTCGCTCATTCCTCCGTTCTACCCTCCACCACCCGTGGGTTCAACGATGTCCTGCGGGGTAAGTGGGAAGCCTTCTACGCTGACCGGGCGAGGCCACGGCTGGACCGGCGGATGTGGTCCTGTGTCAGTCCAGTCAGCGAGGCAAGTTCAAGGTCGTCGCAGGCCTGGGTTTGCAAAGCCATGACAATCAAAGCTTCGCGGCGTTCCGTGATCTGGTCGCGGTGCCTTTCTGCCGCCTTCAACTCCTCGCTCTTGGCCTTCAATGCGTCGAGTTGTGCGTTGCGGGGGAGCCCGCTCGCATGGAGGTCGTCATAAGCCAAGCCGATGGTCCGTACAGCCCGAACATTTTCACCTGTCACCGCCGAGACGGTTGCCAACGTGAGCCCATCCTCCAAGGCCTGGGCGATCATCTCGTTCCGGGCCGCGGTCAGTGTGCGGATCGCGCTGGACGCATGGGAGAGGAGTTGCCGGTGGGCGGCGAGGGCGCGCGTGATCCTGGCGTGCTCCCCCTTAACCGCAGCCTGTGGCCCCGCGGGTGTTCTGGCGCGATACGTGTACCGCCCGGTGCCTGACCGGCCTGAAACGGATACGGTTGTTGCTCGCATTGGCTCCCTTTCCGACGATTGGCGAACACTTCTGAGCTATGAATCTAGGCTGCGTTCACTGAGCCACGGAAATACCAAAACCGAGTGAACCCATAAGCAAAGTGCATGGAAGCAGGTCATAAGGGTCCCTTATTGATCCACGCACATTAGGTCTTATCCACAGCGCCCGCGGATCCCTAGTCTCGAAAAAGGGGATACGCGAATCCGCGCGTCCTGAGTTCCACATTCCTGGAGGAGACATGTCCGACTACATGCCGGCGTCGAGGGTCACCCGCATCAAGTCCTCAGCCAGCGTTGCGGCTGCTGCCCGCGTCCGCGAACTGAAAGCTGAAGGCATCCCGATCATCGACCTGACCGTCGGCGAGCCGGACTTCGACACCCCGGACCACATCAAGGCCGCAGCCATCGAGGCGATCAACGCCGGAGAGACCAAGTACACCTCGGTGACCGGTACGCCCGAGTTGCAGACCGCCATGCTGCGCAAGGTCGAAAGCCACAGTGGCCACCATTACGAGCGAAACCAGCTGACCATCGGCGGCGGCGCCAAGCAGGTCCTCTACGTTGCGCTCATGGCCTCGCTCAACGAAGGCGACGAAGTGATCGTTCCCGCGCCGTACTGGGTTTCCTACCCAGACATGGTCCTGGCCAACGATGGCACCCCGGTGATCGTTCCTTGCGGCGAAGATACAGGCTTCAAGCTGACCCCCGCTGCCCTGGATAAAGCCATCACGCCCAAGACCAAGTGGCTTATCCTCAACGCGCCGTCCAACCCGACAGGCGCCGTTTACTCCCGCGAGGAACTGCAGGCACTCGGAGCGGTCCTCGAGGAGCACCCGCACGTCTTCATCCTCACCGACGAGATCTACGACGAAATCCACTTCGGCGATGGCCGCGTCACCAGCCTGGTCACGGCAGCCCCGGCGCTCAAGGACCGCATCCTGCTGGTCAACGGTGTGTCCAAGGCGTACGCCATGACTGGCTGGCGCCTTGGCTACGGCGTCGGACCCGCGCCGCTTATCGCGGCCATGAACAAACTGCAGTCCCAGACGTCGTCGTGCCCCTCGTCGATTAGCCAGGCTGCAGCAACAGCGGCGCTGAATGGCGATCAGTCATTCGTCCGCGACAGTGTGGAGGTTTACCGCAAACGCCGGGACGCCGCCGTCGAAGGTCTCAACGCCATCAACGGACTGTCCGTCGCTCCAGCGGACGGTGCCTTCTACGCGTACGTGAACTGCTCGGGCGTCATCGGTAAGACCACGCCAAGCGGCAACGTCATCGAGAACGACCAGGACTTCACGCTCTACCTGCTGGACGCCGCTCGCGTGGCCGTCATCCAGGGCTCGGCCTACGGCCTGGGGCCCTACTTCCGGATCTCCTTCGCCACTTCGCTGGAGACCATCAACGCCGGCGTGGACTCGATCCGCGACGCCGTCAACGCACTGTCCTAAGCCCCACAGAAAGATCCCTCAAATGATCCACGTTAAGACCAAGTTCGAGCGGCCTGATGCAGACGTCGTCAGCCGCCTCGCTGCCTTTTCCTCAGCGACCATCCACGAAGCACAGGGCCGCCGC
Organism: Arthrobacter sp. StoSoilB5; assembly: GCF_019977235.1. Taxonomy (NCBI): domain Bacteria; kingdom Bacillati; phylum Actinomycetota; class Actinomycetes; order Micrococcales; family Micrococcaceae; genus Arthrobacter; species Arthrobacter sp. StoSoilB5. The sequence goes on along the minus strand of NZ_AP024646.1, from coordinate 5,030,255 downwards.
GGTGCCTTGAGCTCCAGGATCAAACCGATCGACCGCTCCATGTCCTTCTGCGGCCCGGCTGTTACGGTCTCTTGTGCCCCGCAGGACAACCTGATGCTCCAGGTTGCCATCCACTATGCACAGGCCGGCGACGTCGTCCTGGTCGGGGCGCAGGAAATGACCGAGGCCGGCACGTTCGGCGACGTCCTGGGCAACGCCATGAAGGCCAAGGGCATCGCCGCGATGGTCACCGATTCCGGCGTGCGCGATACCCAGGACCTGATCGAACTCGGCCTGCCTGTGTTCTCCGGCAGCGTCAGCATCAAAGGCACGGTCAAGGAAACCCTCGGCCCGATCAACCACCCCATCGTCTTCGGCGACGAAATCATCTACCCGGGCGATATCCTCCGCGGTGACGCCGACGGCGTGGTGGTTGTCCGTCGCGAGGAGGCCGAGGAAGTCATCGCACTGTCCCAGGCCCGTGACGACCACGAGCGAGAACTCATCAAGCTGTACCACGATGGCGGCAACACCATCGAGCTCTGCGGCCTGACGGAGAAGCTCAAGGAGAAGGGCCTCCTGGTCGAAGACTAACCATCCGCGAAGGGCCGGTCGCGCGCCTGAAAGGCGTTGCGGCCGGCCCTTTCCTGACTCCGCGCCCCGGGTTCTTGACTCCGCAATCGGACGGGCTCGGGCTGCGCTCGGGCGGCGCTCGGGCATGGGAAAGGCGCCTTGCCAGTGGCAGGGCGCCTTAGGGTGCTGCAGCTTTTGTTGGTGTACGACGGCGGCTGGCCGGGTTTCCCCGGCCTGACGCTCTAGTCGAGTCCGGAGTGTCCGGGACGGGTGTCCACCAGGTGCCATTCGATGCTGCTGCCGGCGTGGGCGGGCATCAGGCTTCCTTCGAAGACGAACAATGGTTCACCAATGCCACCGATCGGACGCCAAAAACCATTCCGTGGGCAGTGAAATCCGGTTCGTGCGCTGATCGTTCCGCGGGTTGGATTCGAAACCCATCCGGCTGTGCTGATCTTTTTCACCGTTTTTTCCTTTGAACTTGCCCGCGGAATCCGTGAGCTGCTTTCGAATTTCTTGCTAATTCGATATTAGGAAATTAAAGCGGCGTTGAATAAGACCAAAGTTGTCTGTCCAGATAAGGCTTTGTTATGGATGGGCTGGCAGCCGTACGGGGTCGGTTCCGTACTTGTTGATCAGTTGTTGGTGCAGCATCTCCTTGACCACCAGGAGCACGGCCGAGGCAGCTTCGGAGAGCGGCTCGTGGTCTGGAGTGCAGAGGGCGATCTTGCTCTGCAGGCCAGGCTCGATGATCCTCAACACCTTGAAATCCTGGTCCGGGAAGAGAGCATCGGCAGCAGATTTGGGCAGGACAGTGCCGCCCAGGTTCGCGCGGATAAGCCGGATCAGCGACGGCACAGACTCCACTTCCCCCACCAGGCGGAGCGGCAGGTCCTGGTCGGCCAAGCCCTTCTCAATGAGCTGGCGCAGAGTGTGGTTCTTCTCGGGAAGGAACAAGCCCACTGTGCTGGCTTCTGCCAGGGTGACGGTGTCCTTGCCGTGGTTGACGTCCACGTCCGGGTGCACCACCAGATGCAGGTCTTCAACGATCATGGTGGTGAACTGTACGCCGCGGATTTTGCCGGGCTCGTAGATGAGCGCCATGTCGAGGCGGCCGTTCTTGATGGCCTCGCTCAGCACGCCGCCGAAAATCTCCGTCAGGTGGACCACGACATCCGGGTAGCGTCGTCCGACTTCCCTGATGATCTGGGGCGTCAGGCTGGAGGCCATGCTGTATGGCGCGATCGCGATGGAAACCCTGCCGGAGGGTGCAGCTCCAGACGTGGCGACGTCCTGCCGGGCCTGTTCAACCAGGCGGAGGATGGACTGGGCATGGCGGTACAGCGTGTGCCCGGCTGCGGTGGGCTCAACACCTTGTTTGCTGCGGATCAGGAGCCGCTGTTTGAGGTCGTTCTCCAGCGCGGATACCTGCTGGCTGAGCGCAGGCTGGGCAACGTGCAAGGCGGCGGCGGCCTTGGTGATGCTTCCCGAATCCACGATCTGCACGAAGTATGAAAGCTTTCGTGTGTCCATGATTCTGCCTTCCTAGAGAGCCACGTCCCCGGGTGGCATGCCATAAGGAAATTCTATCCGGGCAGCACTGGGACCCATGCCACAGTACAGGGTGGTGCAGGTCATAACGGAGAGCTATCACGGGATAGCTATTAGGTCTTTGTGCAACGTGGTTGACCGGTGCGAGACTTCTAGAAAGAACTTCAGGCAACGCTTTGGAATCCACAAGCGTCCGACATTTACCGGGAATTCAACTAATCCTCGAGCGGATTATTCATGTCCTTCCCGGACCTGAATGCAAAACCACGGAAAGAGAACCACGTGAACCCGACAATTGATCTTGTAGCGGATCTTGGAGAGGGATTTGGCGCCTACACCATTGGCGACGATTCCGAGCTCCTGGAGATCGTAACAAGCGCCAATATCGCATGCGGGTTCCACGCCGGTGACCCGGACATCATGGCCTCCACGGTTGCTGAGTGCGTTCGCCGCGGCGTAGGCATCGGGGCCCACCCAAGCTTCCCGGACTTGCGTGGTTTCGGCCGGCGCGACATGGGCCTTACTGCCAGTGAAGTACAGAACGATGTGCTCTACCAGCTCGGCGCCTTAAACGGCTTTGCCGCCTTCCACGGCACCAAGATCACCCACATCGCTCCCCACGGCCGCCTGGGCAACCTCGTGGCTGTTCGCACCGACTACGCCCAAGCTGTTGCGGAGGCTGCAGCGCGGGTGGACAACGAGCTCATCGTGGTGGCGCAGGAAGGCGAACTGGCCAAGGCAGCGCGCAACGCGGGACTGGACGTGGCAATCGTGGGCATCGTGGACCGTGGTTATCAGGAAGACGGCACGCTGGTTCCCCGCAGCTGGCCCGGTGCCGTTTTGCACGATCCCGCAGAGATCGTGGAGCGGACCCTGCGCATGGTTGTCGAAGGCAAGATCCGCTGCGCCAACGGCGTGGACATGGATATCGACGTCGACACCGTCCTCCTGCACGGGGACAACCCCGGCGCCGTGGAACTGGCCCGCTTGATCCGCTCCGAGCTCGTGTCCGCAGGCGTCCACATCGCCCCGCTGGCCGAGGTAATGGACGCCAAGAGGAAGGCGGCCTGACATGTCCGTGCTCACAGCGGCCCCCACCGAAATCTACGAATCCGGAGACTCCGCACTGCGCGTCGTGGCGATCTCGGAGGCCAGCGAAGACAACTGGCTGACCGTCCACCGCCTGGCCGATTGGTTGGAAAGCTGCGGCGCCGAGGGCCTTCATGGTGCGGTTCCTACGTACGACTCCGTGCTGGTTGAGTTCGATCCCATTCTGGTTTCCGCCCGCCAAGTGCGCGCGTTCGTCAAGCTCGGCCTCATGGAGATCACTCATGCGGGCGGTTCGCTGAGGGCGCCCCGGGAGTTCAATGTTCCCGTGGTGTACGGCGGCGAATACGGCCCGGACCTGGGCCGTGTCGCCGAGTTTCAGGGAGTCGATCCCGAGGAAATCATCCGCCTCCACACTGAAAAGACGTACACCGTCCGCTGCTTGGGTGCACCTGCGGGCTCGCCCATGATGGACGGGCCCGCGTTCCCCAAGCCCGTTCCGCGTTTGAAGGATCCCCGGCTCAGCGTGCCGGCCGGCGCTGTGGCGGTGGCAGGTCGCCAGGCAGTCATCGCGCCTGCTGTTGCTCCCGGCGGCTGGTGTGTCATCGGCCAGACTCCGTTGTCCGTACTGAACATCCGCCGTGAACCGCTGGTCCCGTACAAGCCAGGCGACGTCCTCAGGTTCCGCCAGATCCACGCGGAGGACTTCCACACCTTCGCTGGCATGGAATTGGAGCCACTGGCGTTGGAGGTGCGGCGATGAGTGGGGAAATCCTGATCCTGCAGCCGGGCAACTCCGTGGTCACCGACCTCGGCAGGACCCGCGGACCGCGTTTCGGGCTTCCAGTCAACGGCGCCCTGGACCAGCACTCGGCCCGTGCCGCCAACATCCTGGCCGGCAACCTGGACAACGATCCCCTGGTGGAGATCACGGCCCTCGATTTTCGGGTGAAGGCCAACGCCGACATCCTTATCGCCGTCACCGGTGCCCCGCTCACGCTCACCATCGGTGGACGCCCGTGCCGCCAGTGGGAACCGGTGTCCGTCCGGGCAGGAGAAACAGTGTCCATCCGCGGAATCCACCGTGGGCTCCGCGCCTACCTGGCAATTCACGGCTCGCTGGAAGCCGAAACGCTGCTGGGCAGCTGCGCACCGGACACCGTGGTGGGCTTCGGACTTCAGCTTCGGGAAGGAACCACGCTCCCCACCCGTAGGAGCGTGGGCCCAGTACGCCAGCCGTACTTTGACCTTCCACTCTTCAGGCTGGGCCCTGAACGGCCCAGCATGGGAACAGATCTGTTGGTCGACGTGACCGACGGGCCGGACGTCGCCGAGTTTGGCGAATCCGGCGAGCTGCTCTTCACCTCGGAGTACGCCGTGAGCGGCCGCAGCAACCACATCGGCCTGCGGCTGGGCGGACAACTGCCGGAAAGAACCTCCAGCGGTGAGGTGCTTTCACGCGGAGTGCCAGTGGGCGCCGTCGAGGTTCCCTCGAGGGAAGAGCTGCTGGTACTGCATCGGGGACGAGGCGTCACGGCCGGGTATCCCGTTCTTGCAGTAGTAGCCAGCACCGGACTGGATGTCCTGGCCCAAGCAAGGCCAGGGGACAAAGTCCGTTTTCGGAAAACCACAGTGGCAGAAGCAACTGCCGCGCATCGACGCTCGCGGGCCCAACTGGAAACCCTCCGCGAATCCGTCAACACCGTCTTCGGACTCCTCGGCATCGGATGCCGTCCCCAATGGCAGGACCTACCAGTTGCGGCATGCAGCTAAAAACCCTGTCGTCATACCAGTAGGCGTTGCTACGCTCATCTCAGTAAGGAAAAGTCATGACCGCAAGCACCAACGCTGCGCCAGCGCAGCATGAGCGGCTCACGGGCCGCCAAACCCGCAAGGTTGTCACCGCAGGTTGTGTTGGCATCTTCGTGGAACTCTACGACAACGGCATTTTCGCCTTCATGGCGGGAACGCTGGCCCTGGTCTTCCTGGCCCCCGGCAACCCGGACAATGCACTGCTCTTCGTGTTCGCCGGTTACGCAGTCTCGTTCTTCGTTCGGCCCCTGGGCGCTGTTGTTTGTGGCTACCTCGGAGACCGGATCGGCAGGCAAAAGCTACTGGTCTTCGTGATCCTCCTGATCAGTGTTGCCACGGCCGGCATCGGGCTCTTGCCGCCATATGCGGCCATTGGCATTGCCGCGCCGATCCTCCTGGTGCTATTGCGTATGCTGCAGGGCTTCTCCGTTGGCGGCGAAGCTGCCGGCGCCATGACCTTCCTTGCCGAGCACGCCCCTGAAGGCAAGCGCGGTGTCATCACTTCCTACGCCCAGATTGCCTCCTTCGCAGCACTGCTCACCGGTACGCTTGTGGCGTTCTCCATGTCCCCGTGGCTCACCCAGGCAGCCATTGACGGCGGCGGCTTCGGTTCCTTCGCCTGGCGCATCCCGTTCCTCGTCGCCATCCCCATGGGCATCATCGGCTGGTACATCCGCAAGGCCATCGCCGATACCCCCAACTTCGTAAAGCTGAAGGAAGAGGGCGGACTTTCCAAGAATCCGCTCAAGGAAGCCTTCAAGTCCGCCGAGCACCGCCGTGCCATGCTCCTGGCCCTGTTCATCCCGCTCATGAACGGCTCCGGCTACTACGTGCTGTTCTCCTACATGCCCACGTTCCTCAAGGGCAAGCAGCTTAACTTCACTATCGGCCAAGCCCTTCTGGTCACTGCCTGCAGCCTGGTTGTCATCTGCATCGCCATCCCCTTCATGGGTGCCCTCTCGGACCGTGTTGGACGCAAGAAGGTCATCGCCGGCTCGGCGATTGCCATGGCTGTCCTCGGCATCCCTTCCTACGCCCTCATTGCAACCGGTGAAATGGGCCTGGCAATCCTCGGTGCCTGCATCATGGCAGTCGTCTTCGCCGGCCACACCGCCGTCATCCACATCCTGATCGTTGAACTGTTCCCCACCCGGGTCCGCTACTCCGCTTACGGCCTTGGCTACAACATCTCCTCCGCCCTGTTCGGCGGCACGGCTCCGTTGCTCATGACCTGGCTGATTTCGTCCACGGGGAACATCTACATGCCGGCCTTCTACGCAGTGATCACGGCCTTGGGCACGCTGATCGCCGTCAGCACGGTCAAGGACCGCGCCCACGAACCGCTGCGCGACGCCTAGCCACCAGAGCCCTACCGATTCCCCACCTTTTGGAGGACCAATGTCTTTTTCCGACTACACCACCGCCCTTGTCACCGGAGCTTCGACCGGTATGGGTGCAGCCATCGCTGAACGCCTCGCCAAGCGCGGCCTGACCGTCCACGCCGTGGCCCGCAACGAGGAACGCCTCGCCGAACTGGCCGACCGCACCGGGGCAGTCCCACACGTGGTGGACCTGACCGACACAGCCGCGCTGGCCGCCGTCGTGAGCGAACTCAAGGTGGACGTCCTGGTGAACTGCGCCGGAGTTTCCCGGCCGGGCAACATCCTGGACTCGTCCGAAGAGGACATCGACGAGCTCGTGGATGTGAATCTTCGCGGCCTGCTTCAGCTGACCCGTCTGGTGCTGCCGGGCATGGTGGAGCGGGACCTTGGCCACGTCATCAACATCAGCTCGATTGCCGGCGTCTACAACTTCTACGGCCACACCGTCTATCACGCCACCAAGGCGGCTGTGCACCAGATCTCCCGCCAGCTCCGAAACGACACCGTGGGTAAGCGCATCCGCGTCACCGAGATCTGCCCGGGACGGGTGGAAACCGAGATCTTCGGGCGCAACATGGGCGGCACACCCGAGGCCATGGAAGAAGCCTGGAAGACCTACTACGAGGGCTATGAGTCGCTGACCACCGACGACATCGTTAATGCCCTGGATTACGCGATCGAAACGCCGCGCCACGTCAACGTGGGCATGCTTGAGCTCATGCCGACGTTCCAGGTGCCCGGCGGCCTGACGTTCGACCGGCGCTAGCTTTTCGGCCAGGCGCCCCATAGGTTCCGGTGGCACTCACTCCCGTCGCCGGAAAACATAAGCTGGCGGCCGCGCTCTCGCGGCCGCCAGCACCCGTTTAACCGTGCGTTCTTTCCCGGATACCCCGGGCCATCCGCGGGATTCCGGGGCCTGCTTGGCGGGCATCTGGCGTGCCGGGCGCACTAACCGGGAAGGAGCGCCGCGACGGCTCTGTATAGCGCACGACGCCGGGTGGCTCAGTCCTCGTGCAGGGTCTCCGTGAGGTGGTGCGTGGGGATGCGGTCGCGATCGTAGGTGATTTCCGTGTAGCCGTGCGGCTGCGGGCGCCCATCCGCGCCGAGGTTCACGAACACGATCTCCTCGATGGTCAGGATGCTCTGCCGGGTGATCATGTTCCGGACCTCGGCGCGCATGGTCAACGACGTGCGGCCGAAGCGTTTCGCCGTCAGCCCCATCTCGATGAGGTCGCCCTGCACCGCTGAGCTCACGAAGTTGATCTCGGAGATGTACTTGGTGACGGCGCGTCCATTGCCCAACTGGAGGATGGCGTAGATCGCGGCCTCTTCATCGATCCACTTCAGCAGGCTGCCACCAAAGAGTGTGCCGTTGGCGTTGAGGTCCTCGGGCCGCACCCATTTGCGGGTGCGGAAGGTGATGTCTGCTTTTTCCATTTTCCGAGATTATCGAACTGCCGCCTCCGGTGCCGGATGTTGCGTGACAGTTGGCTGCTGCTGCGTGCCTGTGTTTTACGCCATCGCCGTGTGGGACGCGCTGTGGGAGTCGATCCGCTTGGAGTAGCAATACGATCCATTGATGCCGATGTAGGGTCCAAAGTTGGGGACTTCGGCGAACCCGGCGCTTACGTAGAAGCTCCGTCCGTCGGACTGGGCCGATCCTGCCTCAGCTGCGATCACGCTGAAGCCGTGGGAGTGGGCCTGGGCTTCGAGCGCCGCAAGGATGGAGCTCGCGACTCCTGATCCCCGTGCATAGGGAACCACGTACAGGCGCTTGATCTCGGCTGTCTTCTCGTCCAGCATTCGCAGGCCGCCACATCCGAGTGGTTGTCCCGAGCATTTCTCGTAAGCAACAACGAATACTGCTGTGTCAGCTTCGGAGGGTGGGGGACCGGCTTCGTGATCCGTGGTCCCGAACCGGGCATCCAGTTCTGCCTGTTGCGCGGCACGGAGGTCGGCGCCCACAGGGTTTGCCCAGGTGACCTGCCGGATGTTGAGCCGGGGATTGGTCTGCATCGATGCCTCATTTCGCTTGGTTTCGCTGAGGTGTTTATGCGTCTTAAGCCTAGGAAGCTGTGGTTACCGCGGTGTTTCCTGCGCGTAAGCTTCGGGAGAATTGCTCACTATTTGCCGTGGCACTTGCGTTGCGGGGCCCGCTTTGCGCCCTCTCGCGAGGTTTTTTCACGCAAAGCAGGCCCCACACCATGCTTAGAACGCCTCGCCCGTGGGGTCCTCGGCAGTTTGGTCTGCCAATGCCAGGCCCCCCACTGGAATCTGGTCCCAATGCAGCACCCGCCAGCCAGTTTCGGGATCCCCTTCGAGGGCCACGATTCCCGTGTTGGGCAACTGGTGCGTCTCGGCGAAGAGTGTGTCGATGTCTTCCGCCCTGCGCCCTGCCCAGCAGCGGATAGCGGCCCCGTGGCTGACGATTGCCGCCGTCGAGTGTCCTGCTGCCGCAACCTTTTCCACAGAGGCATCGAAGCGGGCAAAGAAGTCGTGTCCGTTGAAGGCGCCCGGCATCCGAACCTCGAGGTCGCCGTCGGACCAGGCGAAGACCGTGCTCATATAGCGCATATGCGACTCATGATCCGTCTTCTTCTCCAGCGAACCCGCCTCGATCTCGTGTACGCCGTCCAGGATTTCCGGTTCCAGCCCAGTTGCCGTGGCCAGTGGTATCGCCGTCCGCTGGGTCCGGAGCAACGTGGAGGTGTAGAGGGCCTGAATGGACTCATCTGCAAGAGCTTCGGGCAGGGCGGCCGCTTGCCGCTCGCCGAGTTCCGTGAGCCCTGGACCAGGAAAGGCCGTATCCAGTTGGCCCGCAACGTTGCCGGGGGTCTGTCCGTGCCTGATCAGTAGGAGCTTCATGGGTGCTCCGCTCCTCACGTCGTTGCCTTATCTGTTTTGCCCGCGCGTTCCTGCCCAGTTACTTCCAGCCAATCAGCGGTCAACGCAAGTGAACGCCCCGACACGCCGTGTCTCCGCACCTGGAAGGGCTTGCCCGCTGACGAAGTGGGCAGGAATGCGCCAGGTGTCCACTAGTTTAAACGCCGACGGCGGGCCGAGGGATCCAGCCCCGGCCCGCCGTCGGCGAGCGTTTGTTGCTACTTCAGGTGGTCCACCAATTTGTCGGCGATGCCGGTGTACTTGCCCGGGGTGAGGGCGAGCAGGCGCGCCTCGGCGTCGGCGGACAGGCCGAGCCCCTGGACGAACTCCTGCATCCGGGCGCCATCTACGCGCTGGCCCCGGGTGAGGTCCTTCAAGCGCTCGTACGGGTTTTCCATGCCTTCCACACCGGCAATGGCTTCAGCCCGCATGACCATCTGGATGGCTTCGCCCAGGACTTCCCAGTTGGTGTCGAGATCGCCCGCGAGGACTTCCTCGGCGACGTCGAGGGCCTTCAGGCCCTTGGCGACGTTGGAGATTGCCAGCAGGGAGTGACCAAAGGCGACGCCAATGTTGCGCTGCGAAGAGGAGTCCGTGAGGTCGCGCTGCCAGCGGGAAGTAACCAGCGTCGCGCCCAGGGTGTCCAGCAGGCCGTTGGAGATTTCCAGGTTGGCCTCGGCGTTTTCGAAGCGGATCGGGTTGACCTTGTGCGGCATGGTGGACGAGCCAGTGGCACCGGCAACGGGAATTTGGCGGAAGTAGCCGATGGAGATGTAGCTCCAGATGTCCGTGCACACGTTGTGCAGGATGCGGTTGAAGCGGGCGATGTCGGCGTAGAGCTCGGCCTGCCAATCGTGGCTTTCGATCTGCGTGGTGAGCGGGTTCCAGGTGAGGCCCAGTCCTTCGACGAAGGTCTTGGCGACGGCTTCCCAATCGGCAGTCGGAACCGAAGCAACATGGGCAGCGTACGTTCCGGTGGCGCCGTTGATCTTGCCCAGGTACTCGGTCTTGGCGATGCGTGCCAGCTGTCGGTTCAGGCGGTGCGCGATGACAGCCAGTTCCTTGCCGAGCGTGGTGGGGGTGGCGGGCTGGCCGTGCGTGCGGGACAGCATGGGCACAGAGCGGTTTGCCTCGGCCATGGCCTCGATCTGCTGCACCAGCGCGGTGGCGTTGGGGAGCCACACGTCCTCTACCGCGCCCTTGATGCCAACGGCGTAAGAGAGGTTGTTGATGTCCTCGGACGTGCAGCCGAAGTGAACCATGGCTGTCAGGTTTTCGATGCCAATGGCGGGCAGGCGGCGGCCGATGTAGTACTCAACTGCCTTGACGTCGTGGACCGTGACGGCCTCGATCTCGGCGAGTTCGTTGACCGACGCGGCATTGAACTCGCTGACGATGGCACGGAGCTGGGACACCTGCTCTTCGCTCAGGGGGCCGGCGCCAGGCAGCACGGACTGGCTGGTCAGGTGGATCAGCCACTCAACCTCAACGTGAACGCGATCGCGGTTCAATGCCGCCTCGGACAAGTAGTCAACAAGGGGCGCGACGGCGGCACGGTAGCGGCCGTCGAGGGCGCCAAGAGCGAGGGGTTCGGAAGCGAGGGACACGCGAGGGGATTCAGCCATGGGGCCTATTCTTTCATGTTCCGAGGAGGCACCCGAGTTGATGACTGCGCTATGTGGACAGCCGCCAGCGTTATCCACATAGCCGACAGCTGCGCTTCCGCCCGGTTCCCCCGCTCCGTAGCGTCATACCTACCGATCAGCAGAACAATCAATGGAGTACACGGACATGAGCGTCAGCTTGATGCCTGCAGCCAACCCACCTATTTTCGATCCCCTGGAGTGTGCCTCGCGCAGCCATGAAGTCCAGAGGCTCGCCTGGCGAATCAAGTCCTGTGTGGATCAAACGGACGTTGTCCTGGCAACTTTGCGGCGGACCCAGTTGGAAGAGTGGCAGTCTCCCGCCGGAAGTGCTTACAGGACAACCATCGCCCTTCATGCGTCTGCGTTAATGCGGGCACGCGAATCACTGGAAGACGCAGCCGCCTCGGTCCTCCGTCATTCCCAGAACGTCTCGGTCTCCGGTGGGAGGGGGCACTGATGGCTGATGTTGCTCCAATCGGCGCGGGTTCGGCCCCTCAACCCACAGCGCCAGCCCCGGATGGGATCCTCAGCATCCGTGGGGGAGTGGGAGGAGTGTCCTGCCAGTTGGAAGAGCTCCTGCGTGGAGCGGCACTGCTTGACGATTTGGTCCAGCAACTCATCGGGGTGGAATCAGAAGCCCGTGCCGTGCAGGCTGATCTGGGGCCTTACCTTTACGACTCGTACGCCTCAGGTTGTGCCGCTATCGACGCCGTTGCTGAAAGCAGGGGGGAGGTAGGCAGGGTGCGTCAGGAATTGGTCGGGATCAGTGCGAGCGTGCGTTCCAGTCATCACGATTACGTCCAAACAGAGGTCAAGAACCTTTTCCCGCGGATGTTGGCGCTTGATGAGATGAAGATGTCAGGTGCACCCTGGGTACCTGGCCGGGACATCACGCACAACGTGGTCACAAGCATCATTCCACCGGGGATGGGGGCGCGGGGCATCATGCGTGGACTGCTGCAGTCACCCCTTGTCCCCAGACTGAGGCCGCGCCCGGTAACCATCGAGAAGATCGACGAGTCGATCGAGCAAGTGGATCCATCCATGGCGCAGAGCATCCGGCGACTCGAAAGCCTCCATGCCCGGGGCGATGGCGAAATTGAGATCATCCAGCTGGACCGCGATGGCTCAGCCTCCTGGATGGTGTTGATTCCGGGAACACAACCCGATGCGCCGGATTCCAATCCTTTCGACATACCGGGAGTTGGCGAAGCGCTCGGCTACGACTCTGAAGAAGTGGTCCCGGCCATTGGCCAGGCGTTGAGGGAAGCCGGCGCTGAAGCCGGCGACCAAGTGGTGGCAGTCGGGCACAGTCAAGGAGGTGCACATGCCATGAACCTCAGTCAGAACAAGGCATTCCTGAGCGAATTCGACCTCAAGTACGTCCTGACGGCTGGGGCGCCCGTTGGCGGTATCAGCCCGGAACCCGGAATCAGTACGTTGCACTTGGAGCATATCCAGGACTTCGTCCCGGGAACCGATGGCCGGGTGAATCCTGATACGAAGGACAGGGTTACGGTAACGCTGAACAACGAAGTCAAAACGCCGGAAGGGGAAGACCCTGGCCTGGGGCCGGGTCACCGCTTGGAGAACTACGCCGCAGGCGCCGAACTGGTCACAGCGAGCCAGGATCCGTCACTTGCAGCTTCCAGTGCAGCCTTCGCGGGTGTTGTGGGTGTGGGAGGCACGGCCCGGGTGACGCACTTCAAGCTGGAACGGTCACCCTTGCCGGACAAAAGGCAGATCCTGCAGAATCCCCATCTTCCGGAGAGTAGATCTACGGCCGGCGCGCGGTGAGAGCAACTCTAGCGCTTGCGGGCACCTGGGATAAGGCCGGCCACCATGCTGATGATGCTGATGATGATCGAGGCGAGGATCGCTGTCCAGAAGAACGAGTCAATGGTGAGGTGCACCGGGGTGAAGCTGCTCAGCCAAGCGGTCAGGTACAGCATTGCCGCATTGATGATGATGGTGAACAGCCCCAGGGTCAGGATGGTTACGGGGAGGGACAGAATCTTGACCAGTGGCCGCACGAACGCGTTGACCACCCCAAAAATCAGGCCAATGAAGAGATAGGCCACGACGATGCCCGCTGCGTCGGCGCCTTGGGTGATCCCAGCGTTGGCTGCCGCTTTTTCTGTGGCAGACGAGGAGATCTCCAGACCCTCCAACAGCCAACTGGCGATCCACAGAGCTAGACCATTGATGAGGACGCGAACGATGAATGAACCCATGCGCCCATGGTTTCACACTCGTCTGTGGCCCAGCTGAGGCATCACTGGAGACAGGTAGCTCGATGAGGAGGAATGATGGATCTTGGTTGGCTCCCGAACACCCCAAACGCCGTAGGGGTGCAAGTAGGCTTGAAGTCATGACTACTACTGACAACGCACCGGAGGGGGTACTCCCTCGACCGGTCGTGGACAGGCTCCCCAAGTACGCGGCTGGTAAACCCCCCGCTGCGATTGAGGGCCTCACCAGCTACAAATTGTCGTCCAATGAAAACCCGCTGCCTCCGATCCCTGCAGTGTTGCAGGCCATCGCAGACCAGTCTGATATCAACCGCTACCCCGATCCCCTTGCAACCAAGCTGCGCAATGCCTTGGCCGATTTCCTGGATGTACCGGCTGACGACGTCGTCACGGGTGCAGGCAGCCTGGGTGCACTGAACCAAATTCTTGCCACCTTTGCTGGCCAGAACGATGACGGCAAGTCGGATGAAGTGATCTATGCCTGGCGCTCGTTCGAGGCTTACCCCATCTGTGTGGGCCTTGCAGGGGCCGCCAGCGTGCAAATCCCGTTGCTTCCGGACGGCCGTCACGACCTCGAAACGATGGCCGCGGCAGTCACGGTGCGCACCAAGGTGATCTTGCTCTGCACTCCGAACAACCCCACGGGGCCCATCCTTACCGCCGAGGAAACAGAGCGCTTCATTCAGTCGGTGCCGCCCAACGTGGTGGTGGTTATTGATGAGGCATACCAGGAGTTCGTCCGCGACCAAGCTGCCGTAGACGGAATCAAGCTCTACCGGAAATACCCCAATGTTGTGGTGCTGAGGACCTTCTCCAAAGCCCATGGCTTGGCCGGGCTGCGTGTTGGCTACAGTGTTTCCGGCCCCCAGCTCACCCAGCACCTTCGCGTCACAGCAACACCGTTCGCGGTATCGCAAATTGCAGAACGCGCCGCCATCACATCCATCGAGAATTTCGATCAGGTTGTGGAAAGGGTACAAAGCCTGGTGGATGAGAGGGACCGCGTCACTTCAGGTCTCCGTGATCTTGGGTGGTTCGTACCGGAAGCCCAGGGAAACTTCGTTTGGTTGAACCTGGGTGAAAACAGTGCCGAATTTGCGGCGTTGGCCGCCGAGCAAGCCTTGTCTGTCCGTGCCTTCGGAAATGAGGGGGTTCGGGTCAGTATCGGCGAAGTGGAAGCCAATACGCGCTTCCTCAAACTCTGTGCAGGTTATACAAAGGCTCCGCACGGTTCCTAGCGGTTAACAAATGCGCCTACGCTACTTACTGCCGATAAAGTAAGGACGAAAGCCAAAATATATGCCCATTCCGGAATGCATTCCGGAATGGGCATATATCCCAGCGACAGACATTGCCCAGGCACAAGCCGCGGCAAGCAAGGAGACGGAATGGGCTCGACACAACTGCCCCCCGGGACCGATGAAACTCTGGCGGCAACCTCAGCAGCAGTAGCTGCCTCAGGTGAACCCGTAGAGATGGTCCAGTTGCTCGGCCCTGACGGAAAGCTAGGCACCGATCCCGTCTTCTCTGACTATGCCAAGCGGATCGACCCCGAAAAGCTCCGCGTCTTCTATGCGGATATGGCCAGGATCCGGCGCTTTGACCAGGAAGCCACCGCCCTGCAGCGCCAAGGCGAACTCGCTTTGTGGGTGCCGCTGACCGGTCAAGAGGCGGCCCAGATCGGCTCGGCTCACGCCAGCCAGCCCCAGGATTACATTTTCCCCACGTACCGTGAGCACGGCGTCGCGCTGGTGCGCAACGTCGACCTTGCGGAATTGCTGAAGCAGTTCCGCGGAGTCTCCAACGGAGGGTGGGACCCGCGCGAGAACAACTTCCACCTCTACACGCTGGTCCTCGCCGCACAGACGCTGCACGCAGTGGGCTACGCCATGGGTATCCAGCGGGACCAGAAGCTGGCGCTCGCCAGCGATTCCAATGACCCCAAGGCTGCAGTCGTTGCCTACTTCGGTGACGGCGCCAGTTCCGAAGGCGACGTCCACGAATCAATGGTTTTCGCGGCCTCGTATGACGCTCCGGTCGTCTTCTTCTGCCAGAACAACCACTGGGCCATCTCCGTTCCCACCGAAGTCCAGACCAAGGTCCCGTTGGCCAACCGCGCCAAGGGCTACGGATTCCCGGGAATCCGTGTGGATGGCAACGACGTTATTGCCGTGCATGCCGTCACTGAATGGGCCCTTGAGCATGCCCGCGAGGGTCGGGGCCCTGTGCTTATTGAGGCTTACACCTATCGGGTTGGTGCACACACGACTGCTGACGACCCCACCAAGTACCGCGAACTGGCCGAAGAGGCCGCATGGCGGGAGAAGGACCCCCTGGACCGGCTGGAGAAGTACCTGAGGACGGAAGGGCTCGCCGATGAAGCCTTCTTCGAGCAGGTGCAGGCTGACGGCGACGAACTGGCAAAGTACGTCCGCAGCACCACGCACGGCCTCGAGGTGCCGGACATCCGCGATTCCTTCGCCAACGTTTACGCCGAAGCACACCCGCTGATTGCGGAGGAACAGGCGTGGTTCGAGGAATACTCGGCAGGCTTCGAAACGGACCAGGAGGCAGCCAACTGATGGCAACCATGACCATTGCAAAGGCCATCAACGAGGGTCTCCGCGCATCGCTGAAGAGTAACCCCAAGTCCCTCCTGATGGGCGAGGACATCGGGCACCTTGGCGGCGTTTATCGGGTGACGGATGGACTTATCAAGGAATTCGGGGCCGACCGCGTAGTCGACAGCCCGTTGGCAGAGTCCGGCATTGTTGGAACGGCAATTGGGCTGGCCTTGCGCGGCTATGCGCCGGTGTGCGAAATCCAGTTCGATGGGTTCGTATATCCGGCCTTCAACCAGATCACCACCCAGTTGGCCAAGATCCATGCCCGCAGCCACGGCCGCCTGACTGTGCCTGTGGTTATTCGGATCCCGTACGGCGGCGGCATCGGTTCCATCGAGCACCACTCCGAGTCGCCGGAGGCGTTATTCGCCCACACAGCCGGCCTGCGTATCATCTCGCCCTCCAACGCCCACGACGCTTACTGGATGATCCAGAAAGCCATTGAGTGCCAGGACCCCGTGATCTTCTTCGAGCCCAAGCGCCGTTACTGGCTCAAGGGCGAGGTGGATGTCGAGAACGCGGGTCTATCCGAGGGCCCATTCAAGGCTCATGTGGTCCGCGAAGGTACTGACGCCACGATTGTGGCTTACGGGCCGCTGGTTCCGGTTGCACTCGCTGCTGCAGACGCCGCCATCGAGGATGGACGTAGCATTGAGGTCATCGACCTCCGCTCGATCTCGCCTTTGGACTTTGACACGGTTGAGGCATCGGTCAAGAAGACCGGCCGTCTGATCGTCGCCCACGAAGCCCCCACCTTCGGCGGTATCGGTGGAGAGATTGCCGCCCGCATCAGCGAGCGGGCTTTCCTTCACCTTGAAGCCCCGGTGATCCGCGTTGGCGGTTTCCACATGCCGTATCCCGTGGCCAAGGTTGAAGAGGACTACTTGCCGGACATCGACAAGATCCTCGAAGCGCTCGACCGCTCCCTGGCTTACTAAACCGCCCTGATCCAGTCCAGCTTCACAGCCGGGCAGACGGAAATCGAGGACCACTGTGACTGTAAAGAAATTCAACTTGCCGGACGTCGGCGAAGGCCTGACCGAGGCCGAGGTAGTGGCTTGGAAGGTCAAGCCCGGCGACACCGTTGCCATCAACGATGTCCTGTGCGAGATCGAGACAGCCAAATCGCTCGTTGAGCTTCCTTCGCCCTTCGCCGGCACGGTAACCGAGTTGTTGGTCGAAGAAGGCATCACGGTGGAGGTCGGCACTGCCATTATTGCCGTTTCGGACAATCAGCCCGGGGATGCATCGCCCGCGTCCCAGGCTCCGACGGCTGCTCCCGCGGTCGAAGCTCCCCTCTACGGCAAGCTTCCTGTTGATACGGACAGCGGTGAGAATGGGCCGGCAGGCGGACCGCTCGTGGGCTCCGGCCCCAAGGCCGACGCCGTGAAGCGCCGCGCGCGTAAGCGTCCGACCGGCGCGGCGGTCGAGGCAGTTACGGTCGCCGAAAGTGCCGAAGGGACAGTTCAGGACCACCAAGCGGTTCTGGCCGCCCAGGCAGCCCAGACGCCGGGGCCTCACCGCCCGACGCCGGCACGCGCCGCCGTCGCGCCCGTCACCCAAACGCCGGTCACTGAAACGCCGGTCACCCAAACGCCGGAAGCAACAGCGCCGGGAGTTTCTGCGCCACAGAGCGCAGCATCGCGCGGTGCCGCGATCAGCGGTACCATCAGCGGCCTCGTCAACAAAGTCCTGGCGAAGCCGCCAGTGCGCAAGTTCGCCCGGGATCTCGGCATTGACCTTGCCGACGTCGTGGCCACGGGACAGCGCGGCGAGGTAACCCGCGAGGACCTGGTCAGCTACCAGGCGCAGCGGGATGCTGAACTTGACCAGGCGGAGTCTTTCTGGGGTGCTTCAAAGAAGCCGCAGGATCAGAGGATCGAGCGCGTTCCTGTGAAGGGAGTGCGTAAAGCAACTGCCAAGGCCATGGTGGAATCCGCGTTCACGGCACCGCACGTCAGCATCTTTGTTGATGTGGATGCGAGCCGGACCATGGAGTTCGTCAAGCGGCTGAAGGTTTCGCGGGACTTCGAGGGGATCAAGGTGTCCCCGCTGCTTATTTTGGCCAAGGCTGTCATCTGGGCTGCGGCGCGGAACCCCAGTGTCAACGCCACATGGGTGGACAACGCTGATGGCAATGGCGGTGCAGAGATCCAGATCAAGCACTTCATGAACCTGGGCATTGCGGCTGCGACACCGCGTGGCTTGATGGTGCCCAACATCAAGGACGCCCAGGACCTCTCCCTCAAGGAGTTGGCCCTTGCCCTGAACGATCTCGCCACCAAGGCCCGGGCGGGCAAGACGCAGCCGGCCGAGATGCAGGGCGGTAGCCTGACCATCACCAACGTCGGCGCCCTCGGCATTGACACGGGTACGCCCATCATTAATCCGGGCGAGGTTGCCATTATTGCGTTCGGAACCATCAAGCAGAAGCCCTGGGTCCTGGACGGGGAAGTGATTCCGCGGTGGATCACCACCTTGGGTGGTTCGTTTGACCACCGCGTCGTCGACGGCGACCTCTCGGCACGCTTCATGGCTGATGTCGCCGCCATTCTTGAAGAACCGGCATTGTTGCTTGACTGATCGGACGTCGACTGCCCGCCTGGCCGCAAGGCCGAACACCGACGTGGCGGCCGACAAACCCGGTCACGTGCCTGCCCGGATGTTGTCAGGACCTTGGCGCACGGTTGCCAGGGTTCTGACGGAGGCCTTCCAGCCGCCCATCGTAGTGACGGCACTGCTGTTAATCAGCCCGGCTATCGAACCCGGCTTTCCCGGGTCCATGGGCTTCGGGCTGCTGGGGGCACTGTTCGTCTGCATCCTGCCGTTGGCGTACGTGCTGGTGATGATAAAGCTGGGCAGGATCACGGATCATCATGTCAGCGACCGCCGGCAGCGGCCCGCGCTGCTGCTGCTTGCATTGATTTCTGTGCTGGCAGGCCTCGCGGTGCTGCAGCTGATCAAGGGTCCGGTGAGCGTTTCACTGATGATCATCGCCCTGATCGGAGGCATTGCCGTCCTGGCGGTGGTGAGCGCTTTTTGGAAAATGAGTGGTCACGCGTCGGCCATCGCCGCAGCTGCGGTCATTGTGGCGTTGATGTTCGGGCCGGCCTGGCTGCCTTTGCTGGTCATAGTGCCGGCGGTGGGATGGTCGCGGGTCGTGCTGCGCGCCCACACGCTCGGGCAGGTTGTTGCAGGTTCCTTGTTCGGCGGCATCTTCATCGCAGGCTTCTGGTGGCTGCTGCGGGAATGGATGCTCTGAGGGGCCGCTGTTTGGTGCCCTGCCTGGAACGGTTTGGTGCCCTGCCTGGAACGGTTTGGTGCCGGCCTGGAACGGTTTGCTGCCTTGCCTAGAACGCGGGGTAGTTAACCAGCAATGCCTGAAGTTCCGTGGTGGACATGTGGTTTGCCATCTCCACGCTGATGCCCATGGCCATGGCCGCGAAGGTGATCATTGCGACGCAGGCAAGGGAGAGGAAGCGCCAGTCCTTACGCATGATGCTTCCGAAAGTCTCCGGCATGTTCAGGCTCGGGGAAATCATATTGGGGGCGCTGTCCCAGGAGCCGTCGTCGAGCATCGCGATGATGCGGTCGTTGGCGCGGTCAAAACGCATCGTGCTGATGCTGTTGCCGTGGCGGGCAAGCAGGATGTCGTGTCCGACGCGCTGGCGCGGCTGCAAAGTAAGCAAGAGAAAGTCCCCTGAAGTCAGTTGATGGAGGATGGCTCACGCCATTGGGGGCATCTCAATTTTATAACGATGACTTCAGAGGGCAGGGCGAAATCACGCCAAATGCCGGGTGAGGCTCCCCACCCGGCGGCGTGATTCAGATCGCTTACGGTTGGTCGGTCTTGGCGATGTAGACATCGCAAGGAGCATTGTGGGCCACCGTGTTGGCAACGCTTCCGAGGACCCGGCCAAGGCCTTGCATCCGCCTGTTGCCCACCACGATCAGCCGGGCATCGAGCATTTCTGCTTCCTTGACCAAGGCTTCGCCGGGCTTGCCACGGGCGGCTGAGTACGTTACCTCCAGACGCTCGTCAGTCAGGCGCTCCGCCACGGTGCGGGCCACAGCCTCGGCTTCGGCGGCGTCGGACACGATCCATTTGTCCGTCCCGATCTCAACTACCTCGGTCTTGTTGCTATCGAAAGCGCTCACCACGCGAAGACTGGCGCCAATCCCGATGGCCAGTTGCTGGGCGGCCTTGGCCGCCCTCATCGCCGTCTCGCTGCCGTCTACTCCTACAATGACAACCCCGGTCATAGTGCTGCTCCTTCAGTGGTGGCTTTGATGGCCTCTGCCAGAACAGGGGCCAGACGGCGTACGCCTTCGGCAATCGTATCCGGCGGTACAGCGCTGAAGGCCAGGCGGAGCTTGTTGGAGGGTCCGTCTGCCGGCGAGAATGCGGCGCCGGGGATGAAGACAACCCCTGCGTCGATGGCCATTTTCAACAAGGGGTAGGTGTCCACGCCTTGGGGAAGCGTGACCCAGACGAAGAACCCACCCTCGGGGCGCGTCCACGAGAGCCCGGCTGGCATGTATTCGTCCAAGGCGGAGAGCAGGGCCTTGCAGCGTTCTTCGTAGAGGCCGCGATAGGTTTCAATTTGCCCCCGCCAGTCGTAGTCACGCAGATATGCGGATACAAGCATTTGGTTCAGAGGGGGTGGGCATAGCGTGACGGCTTCGGAGGCCAGGTAGAAACGACGCTGCAGATGGGCGGGCACCAGGGCCCAGCCGATGCGAAGACCCGGCGCGAAGATCTTGGAGAAGGACCCCAGGTAGATAACGTCGTCTGCATTCGCGGCCCGCATCGGCGCGATCGGATGGCCGTCAAACCGCAGTAGGCCGTAGGGATTGTCCTCAAGGACGATAATATTCGCATTGCGGCATATATCAACGATTCGTTGCCGGCGCGCTTCTGCCAGGGTGATGCCCGAGGGGTTGTTGAAGTTGGGGATCGTGTAGAGGAACTTGATGCTTTTGCCCTCTGCCTGAAGTGCGGCGATCCTGGCTTCGAGCAGCTCAGGTACCAGGCCGTCGTCGTCCATTTCAATGGGCTCCACCTGCACTTGGTAAGCCTCGAAAGTATTCAGGGCCCCAACGTAGGTGGGGTTTTCAACGAGGACCACATCGCCGGGATTGCAGAAGACTTTGGTGGCCACATCCTGTGCCGACTGGGAACCTGCCGTGATCACGATGTTCTCTGGCTGTGCGTCCGTGATGCCTTCGGCCGCCATGATCGTGCAGATCTGTTGGCGGAGTTCCGCGGTCCCCTGGCCTCCGCCGTATTGGAGTGCGGTCATGCCCTCCTCGGAAATGATCCTGGCCGCGGTCTGGCCAAGCTTTTCCAGTGGCAGCGACTGCAGGTAGGGGTTGCCGCCGGCGAGCGAGACAAGGCCGGGCCGCATCGAGATATCGAAGACGTCGCGTACAGCGGACTGTTTGATATTGGCGGCCCGCGCGGAGAACAATTCCTCGTGCGGGTGGGCGGCGGCCGTGGCGGCCCGCTCAATGGCGTCGATGGCTTCAGCGGGCAGCTTGGTGCCGGCATCCAATGTTTCGTGGGTCACAGAGACAGGATACTCCTGAAGGTTGCTAATGAGGCAACATATGTTTCCAAGAATGCCCGCGTTTGTCGGGTTTCCTTTACGCCGGGAACGCTAGGGGCTGGAATGTAGCTATGACACTGCACAGGGGATCCGTGACCAAAGCCGAACTCTTCCACAAGCTTCACGACGCCGGGCCCACACCGCTCGTCCTGGTGAACGTCTGGGATGCTGCTTCTGCCCGCGTTGTTCAAGAGGCTGGCGCAACGGCGATTGCCACCTCCAGTTCGGCGGTTTCCTGGAGCCTGGGCTTCCGGGACGGCGATCATGTGCCGTGGGGGCTGGCGATGGCGGCATTGGGGCGCGTGGCAGGGGCAACCACCCTGCCGGTGACCGCAGACATCGAAACGGGCTACGGGCGCACGGACGATGAACTCAGGGCAACCGTGCACGGAGTGCTGGATACAGGCGCGGTAGGAATCAATATCGAGGACTCGGCTGCTGAGCCACTGACGGAGATCAATGAACAGTCGCGGCGCATCGCCTTGATCCGCGCAGTGGCGGACGAGCGCGGGATCCCGTTGTTCATCAATGCCCGCACGGACACTTACCTGTCGGGACAGTATCCGGACGACGCCTACGACGAAACCCTGCGCCGTGCCGAGTCCTACCTCACGGCAGGCGCGGACGGCATCTTCGTTCCCGGAGTCCTGGACCTTCACGTCCTGCATGAACTCTCCAGCAAGATCCCTGCGCCCCTTAATGCACTAGCCGGGGTAGGCGCACCGTCCCCGCTCGAACTTCACGACGCCGGGATACGGCGGATCAGCATCGGTGGCAACACGGCGAAAGCTGCCTACGCGAAGGTGGCACGGGTGGCGAAGGAGATCCTGGGCGACGGCAACTGGGCAGGATTGGCGGGCACGCGCAGCCACGATGAGATGGACGCGCTCTTCGCGCAGGGACCCAAATACAGGCCGTGATGCCGCCCGGTTTGCGGACAGAATAAAGCGCACGACGGCGGAACCCGGCATTAATGTCTGACCTCGCCATTAGCTTGGAATCAGTAGCAAAGGGCCGCAAGTAGGGGAGGGCGGATGGCAAGACGCAGCGTGCAGTTCTGGCGCATTGAGCAACTTAATGGCGATGATCTGCGGCGCCCGTTTCCGGCGCGCCGGGTAGCCGAGGTACTCAAGAAGGCACAAGAGGCTGGGACCGACCGGCACTTCGTCAGCGTGGATGGCACGGTGTTGGTTGCTCAAAGTGCATCACTTTCGCCGCATCCGGTTATCCTCCTGGATCGGGTTCGCGATACCAACCTGCCCAGCGTGGGGGATGCGCTTGGACGCCGCAAGCCGCTGCCCTTGGCGCCGGGTGACCATCTTCTGGAAACCACCTACTTTGCCTTCCTGAAACGGAACGTCATCGCCGTGTTGACCAGCGGCAATGGCCCACGGGCTTCCAGGATGGCGGAGTACCTGGAGGGCATGTTGGGGCTTGGGCTGGGATTGGTTCCGGTGGTCCGCGAGGATATCGAGGAGATCCTTAATAGGCTTGAGGTGACTCGCTTCGAGTTCGCGCTTCCTGCTGAACGCCTCTCGGGGAAGCTGATGGAAGGCGAGTGGGCTGACGTCCTGGACAGCGCCTCGCGCCTCATGAACCAGGGAACGTTCCGGATTTCCCTCAGCGTGGGCCGTTCGGGAAGGGCCGAGGACAAGCAACGGATCCGGGACCGAATCCAGCAACTCATTGATCTGTTCCGCAGGGCGGGATCCGTTGAGCACTTCGACTACGTCGTGGCCGAGGGCAAAGATTCCCTGACCGGCGACCGCGAGGTTGTCGATCTCCTGAAGGAGCGTTTCATCTCGCACATCGAAGTAGACCCTGATGTGTTCAACGATCCCCGGAAGTCCACGGCTGAGGCCATCTCCATCCTCGGCAAACAGGCCAGGGATAACGAGGCCTTCTTCGCCCTGACACTCCCGGAAATCAAGGGCTCCGCGGACTCCGGCTCGGTGCCGGACATCGTCGCGGGAGGGGTGGCCGCGGTGCGGCAGGCCCTGGCGGCCGCAATAAAAGAGGAGCGTGGGGGCGGCAAGCCGACGGAGGAATCAGAAGGCAGCGCGGAACATGAGCTTGTACGAGGTTGACGTAGGGCGCACCGGTCGCCGCAGGCCGGTTTGGCGGTGGTTTCTGCTGCACCCGCCCGCAGATTACGCGTGGGCAGTTGTTGCCGTCTTGTTGTGGCTTGGCCTGGCATTGCTCTCAAGGCAGCCATTGATGCTGGAGGGCGTCGATTCAGGTGCCCGCCGAACACTGTTCCAGACCCTCGCCACGTTGGCTGGCGCTACAGCCGGCCTTACACTCACCAGCGTCTCCATGCTTATCAACGTGCTCGGCAAAAAGGCCGCGCCGGGGCAGCGCGAGCTTCCCTTGGAGAAGCTGACCGCCTCGCATCGTCGCCAAATTGGAGAGGTGTTCCTGTTCGCTATCCCGGGGCTTGCCCTGCTGGTGGTGGCTGCCCTCGTCACTGTTGTGCTGGAGGGCGATGGTCCCAGGGGGCTCTGGATCCCTGAGGCTGTTGTCCTCGTTCTCACCTTCGCGTCGGTGCTGGCGCTGCTCCGCGTGGCCTGGGCACTGCGGCGCGTACTGGCGATAGCGACGGCTTGAGTCCAAAACTGAGGCATCAGTCCCAAACGGGCTATCGCTGGCTCAGCGCCTCAGCCAGCGTCTTGCCATTGACGTAGATCTCGGCCCGGGATGCCCCGCTGGCGGAGACTATTGTGTGCGTCAGCTGCGCCTCGATGCGCGGGATATCGCACACTCCGCCGGGCCGCAGCGTCCCCTCCAGATTCACCACCACTGTTGCTCCGCTGACATAGCCGGATACGAAGCGCAGCGAGGAATTAGCCAGTGAATCGTAGAGGCCGGCGCTCGTGTCCAAAGGCATGCCAGCTTCCAGCAGGCGGCTCAGCGCTACCGTCAAAGGGTCACCGGGGGCCAAGGCGCCGCGGACAGGCACCAGGCTGTCGTTGCATCCGAATCGAACACCTCTGGCGCCGCCATCATCAACTGCCACGTAGTACACGGCCGGCCCCAGGTTCAGGGCCTCCTGGGGTACGGTCGCAGCCCGGGCCACGGGAGCAACGGGTGTGGGTGAAGGGTTTGGAGTTGCGCTGGGTAAAGGCTCGACGGCGTTACGTGGCTTAGGCGGTTCGGCCGACCCAATGCCAGGGGTACCCGTGGTAGAACTGCCAGAGCTACCAGCGCCCGAACCGGTGGAGGGCTGGGCTGGAGAATCTGGACGAGTCGCAGTGCTGCCCTCGGTTGACGGCGCAGCCGGAGAACCGGAAGATTCGTCCTCCGCAGCATTGTCTTCATTCACCGAACCTGATGGTCCCGCTGCAGGAACAGACGAAGCAGCCCCGGGCGATGGCAAAGGACCCGGGCCGGAAGTGCAGCCGGCCAGCAACAGGCTCAAAACGAGGCAGGCAGCCGGGATCGCCGTCGTACTTTCTGGTCTCCGCCCGGCACGCATGACAGCCCCACGCTCCTGTCCGTCCACCTGTAGTTCAACGGTAAGCCGGTGCGACCTACGGCAAAATGCCGCTACGGTGACGGTTCGGACAAGAGTTGATCACGCTGCGCCCCAGTACGCAGCGTTAACGCGGAGGCCCCCACCCCGCGCGGCGAATTCGCAGGCGCGGAGCGGGGGCAGGAATAGCGAAAAACTAGGCTGCTGCTTCTTCTTCCTGAACGGCAGTCAGGGGCTCGAAGATGGCCTTGATCTGCTCAACAACCTCGGCGTCATCCTTCGGGTGCAGTTCGGCGAAGCGGATCATGGAACCCGGGACAGCCAGCTTGACCTCGTCAAGGACCTTGGCGCCGGCGATGCCAACAGCCTTACGGGCCTCGTCCTGGGCCCAGACTCCGCCGAACTGGCCGAAAGCGGTTCCGACGACGGCGGTCGGCTTGCCGCTGAGGGCGCCTGCGCCGTACGGGCGGGACAGCCAGTCAATGGCGTTCTTCAGCGATGCGGGCATGGTGCCGTTGTGCTCGGGGGTGACGAGGAGAAGGGTGTCGGCGTTGGATGCAGCAGCGCGCAGGGCTGCAGCTTCGGCGGGAACCTGGCCTTCGACGTCGATGTCCTCGTTGTAGAACGGGATGGTGCCCAAGGAATCGTGGATCTGGACGTCTACGTTCTCCGGCGCGTTCAGCTGGATGGCTTCGGCGAGCTTCTTGTTGTGGGAATCAGCGCGGAGGCTGCCGACGAGGGCAAGAACGGTGCTCTTTGACATGGTGTCTCCTTTGTAAGCGTTTGGACCTTCACTGATACTAAACGGACCACGGTCCGCTTTCTATTCCCGGGTCTAGAATGTTTTTTGTGAGCTCGATCCCAATCCAGCCGGACGTGCCCTTCGGTCCGCCGCATGAGCGCAGCGACGCCGCCCGGAATCGCGAGCGGTTGATCTGCGCTGCCCGCGAGCTGGTTGACGAGTTCGGAGTGGAAGCACTCACTATGGACGCGCTTGCCTGCAAAGCCCACGTTGGCAAGGGAACCGTGTTCCGTCGCTTCGGGAGCAGGGCCGGCCTCATGATGACCCTCCTGAGCGACTCTGAATCTGAATTTCAGCGCGGCTTCATGTTTGGTCCGCCACCCCTGGGCCCGGGCGCGACACCGAGCGAACGCCTGAGGGCCTTCGGCGAGGGCCGCATTTACTTCGTCCTGGAAAACGGCGAGCTCCTGAAAGCGGCCGCTACCAATGCCCGCAATCGCTTTGACGTGCCGGCCACTGTCCTTGCACACCGACATATCGAGGTCCTGCTGCGTGAGGCAGGCATCGCAGATCCGTGGGTCATGGCGATGTCGTTGCTTTCCGCACTGGACCCGGAACGAATCGTCAACGACGTACGCGTCCACGGCATCTCACCGAAGAGGCTCACCGAATCCTGGGGCGAACTCGTCTCGCGCCTCATGCGATCTTCCTAGATCAAGTCCGTCCTCGTTAGGCCTTTGTAAGCGCCACAGTGCCTCCGACGTCGAAATCGTGACGCAGTCTACACATAACAATCTGGCTGCAGGCGTGAAACTGGACCAAACGGAGCGAAACGTGAAGCAGTTATTGTGGTAGTTTCCTCTTGAATGTGACCCAAGCCATACAAGGGCGGTGATCACTGGAGGGGTCTTGGGGGGCCATCACCCCTCATGCCAATTCGTAGCTGGCGCCGGCCACAGCCGGGAACCGCGGAAGGACGAGCATTGAGTTTTGCCACGATCCAGGGCAGCCGCCCGACATGCTGAAATATCTGACCAAGCGGTCGGGCATCTACCTGATCATGATCTTCCTGACCACGAGCGCGGGCTATTTCCTGGCAGTATCAACGCTCAAACCCGCCGTTCTGGAACAGGAGAAGATTCCGCGGCCATCCCCGGAACAGGTGGCAGCCTCGTTCCGCGGCCTTGGCCTGGACCCTGACGCCAGTCCTTGGGAACGCTACATCGGCTGGCTCGGCGGCATCATTACCCGCTGGGACTGGGGTCGCAGCCCGAACGGGGCTTTCGTCAACGCAGAATTTGCTGACCGGGTGCTTGTTTCCACCCGGCTGTTTATCGCCTCCATCATCCTTACGCTGATCATCGGCGTCGCGCTCGGCGTGTACTCAGCCGCCCGGCAATACAAGTACCAGGACCGCGTCATCACGTCCTACAGCTACCTGGTGCACATCCTTCCTGCCCCGATCGCTTACTTCCTGGTCCAGCTGGGCGCCATCAGCGTCAACGAGACCGTGGGCCAGCGCATCTTTTTCGTCACCGGAATCTCGACGCCGGGGATCGACCCGGGTTGGCCGGCTTTCGTTGACCTCGTAGCCCACTACGCCGTGCCCACGTTCGCGATGACCATCTTCGGTTGGGCCGGTTACCAGATCGCGCAGCGGCAGTATCTCCTGGACAACGTGAACGCAGACTTCGTCCGCACAGCCAGGGCAAAAGGGCTCACCCGTAACCAAGCCATCCGCCGGCACGCCCTGCGGGTGTCCTTCATTCCGGTGGCGCAGAGCATCGCCTTCACCATCCCCGCGATTTTTACCGGCGGCTTCTTTGCCGAAGCTATCTTCGCGTGGCCCGGAATCGGCCTGTGGAGTATCCAGGCAATCGGGCTTCAGGACGTCAACGTTGCCACGGCCACGCTGGCCTACGGCTCGGTAATCTTCGCGATCGGCGCCATCCTTGCCGATTTCGCCACGACGCTCGTCGATCCACGAGTGAGGGTCCAGTAATGACGAACATCATCGATCCCATTGCGGAACTGGACGAGGCCCGCGTTGCCGACCAGGACGTGGTCATCGGCAAGTCCCGCATAATCTTCCGCCGCTTCATGCGGAACCGTACCGCCGTCGCCGGTCTGTTCATCTTCCTGGCGCTGTTCCTCTTCTCCCTGTTCGGCGGGTTCCTGACGCCATGGGACAAGGACACCATCGATCCCCTTAATATCGGCATGGGACCATCGCCCGATCACTTCCTTGGGACGTCGCAAGCCGGCATCGACCTCATGGCCCTCATCGTTGAGGGCACCCGGATCTCGATCTTCATCGGCCTGATTGTAGGCGGCGTATCTGTCCTGTTTTCCGCTGTCTATGGCTGCACCATGGCGTTCTTCGGCGGCAAAGTGGATGCCGTCATGTTGTTCATCCTTGAAGCCCTCATCATGATGCCGGCCATCCTCGTGGTCGCAGTGGCCACCAGTGGAGGCGGCGGACTCAAGGACCTTCCCAGCTGGCTCCTGCTGATCATCGTTCTGCTGTTCTTCAGCTGGATGGGCACCGCCCGCCTGGTGCGCTCATTGTCGATGTCCCTCATGCAGCGGGACTACGTCAAAGCCGCCAAATACATGGGTGTTCCGTCCCGCAAGATTGTGTGGCGTCACCTCGTCCCGAACATCGGCTCGCTGTTGGTCCTCGATTTCACCCGCGGTATCACCGGTGCCGTGCTGGCCGAAGTGGCGTTCTCCTTTATCGGCATCGGCATCAAGCTCCCCGATGTCAGCCTGGGTGTGCTCATCGGCCAGGCCACCGGCCAGGTGTCCTCGTTCCCGTGGATGTTCTGGGTTCCGCTAACTGTCATGTTCCTCCTGACCGGTTCACTGGCCATGATGAACGACGGCCTCCGTGACGCGTTCGACCCCAGTTCCAGCTCCATCGGCCGGGCGAAGACCAAGACCGCAAAGAAGACCAACAAATGAGCACCAACATCTCCCACACACCCGCCGAGCGCCTCCGCGATGCCGGACTATATGCCCCCGGCGACGCCGTCCTCAGCGTCCGGGACCTGAACGTCCGCTTCAATTCTGAAAACGGCGTTGTCCACGCAGTGCGAGGTGTGGACTTCGACCTCATGCCCGGCAAGACCCTTGGCATCGTGGGTGAATCGGGCTCCGGAAAGTCCGTGACGTCCATGGCCATCATGGGACTCCTCCCCGAGACCGCGGACATCTCCGGTTCGGTGCGATACAAGGGCAAGGAACTCCTCGGCCTGAGCGACAAAGCCATGTGCAAGTACCGTGGCAGCGACATCGCCATGGTGTTCCAAGATCCGCTCTCCTCGCTGACCCCTGTTTACACCGTGGGAAACCAGATCATCGAGGCCCTGACCGTCCACAACCCCACCATGAGCAAGCAGGCCAAAGAAGCCCGCGCCGTCGAACTTTTGCGGATGGTAGGCATCCCCAGTCCCAAGGACCGGCTGAAAGCCTTCCCGCACGAATTTTCCGGCGGGATGCGCCAGCGCGTGATGATCGCCATCGCGATCGCCAATGATCCGCGGGTACTCATCGCGGATGAACCGACGACGGCGTTGGACGTCACCATCCAGGCGCAGGTGCTCGAAGTCCTGCACACAGCGCAAGAGGAGACCGGCGCCGCCGTCGTCATGATTACGCACGACCTCGGCGTCGTAGCGGGCATGGCCGACGACATCATGGTGATGTATGCAGGAAAGCCGGTGGAAACCGGGACTGTGGAGGACATCTACTACAACCCGCGGATGCCGTACACCATGGGTCTCCTCGGCGCCGTCCCGCGCGTTGACAGTGCCAACAAGCAGTCACTGGTTCCCATCGAAGGCACGCCGCCCAACCTCACCCTGCCTGTAACTGGCTGCTCGTTCGCGCCGCGCTGCCCCCTGGCCAGCGATGCCTGCCTACACGGTGAGCCCGGGCTTTTTTCGGTGCCGGGTTCCGAAGGCCACAGGGCCGCCTGCATCAAAACGGACCAACTATCGGGCGAAGCGGACGCGCACGAGATTTTCCAAGCACCACCCAAGCCCGTTTCAAAGTTCGACGGCGTCGCTCGCCTTGAGCGGGACGTGGTCCTTGAGCTCAAGGATGTGAAGAAACACTTCCCGCTCCTCAAGGGCGCGTTGATCAAGCGCCGCATAGGCACCGTCAAGGCCGTGGATGGGCTGAGCTTCGACATCCGCGAAGGCGAGTGCCTCTCGATCGTGGGCGAGTCCGGCTGCGGCAAGACCACCACGCTCCTGGAGATCATGGAATTCCACCCGGACCAAGTGGGTGAAGTGGTCATCAGCGGCGTGAGCAATAAGGTGGCCACCGACTCCAGAACCAAGATGGCCATGCGCAAGCAAATGCAGATGGTGTTCCAGGACCCCACGGGTGCACTGGATCCGCGCTTCACGGTGTACGAGGTCCTGGCAGAACCGCTGGAAAACCTGGGCATGCCCAAGGCCGCCGTCAGGAAGCGGATCATGGAGCTCATGCGGCTCGTAGGCCTGCAACCGGACCACGTCAACCGCTTCCCCAACCAGTTCTCCGGAGGCCAGCGCCAGCGCATCGGCATAGCCCGGGCGCTCGCCGTGAATCCGAAACTCGTGGTGCTGGACGAACCGGTCTCTGCGTTGGATGTCTCCATCCAAGCTGGTGTTATCAACCTCCTGGACCAGCTCCGCGCGGAATTGGGCCTGAGTTACCTGATGGTTGCCCACGATCTCTCTGTGGTCCGGCACATCTCGGATCGCGTGGCAGTGATGTACCTGGGCAAGATCGTGGAAACGGGCGATGTGGACGAGGTGTTCGACAACCCCCGCCACCCCTACACCAGGGCCCTGCTGTCAGCGATTCCTGTGCCCGACCCCAATCTTGAACGCACGCGTGAACGCATCATCCTGCAGGGCGACCTTCCCAGCCCGCTTGATGCGCCAAAGGGTTGCAATTTCGCAACGCGTTGTCCGGTATTCGCCGCACTACCTGCCGCCAAGCAGGAGAAGTGCCTTACTCTGGAGCCGCCACTTGCTTCAGAAGGTCAACAGGAGTTTGCATGCTTCTTCCCGGATGGGGAAATAGATGCCGACATGCTGGTGGTGCATGCCTGACGACAAATGACTCATTGATTGAACCCTGTATTCAATTCGTAACGATTTCCAGTCGTAAACATGAAGGGCAAACCATGAAGAAGTACACGACGATCGGCGGCGTAGCAGTTGCAGCAGCACTGATGCTCACCGCTTGCGGCGGGGGAACGCCGTCGGGTCCGGCCTCCCAAAAGGCCGAAGAAGCTGGCGGGGACATCAGCAAGCTGATCAGCGTCAACGCCAAGGAAGCGAAAGACCTTGAGCAGGGGGGCACTGTCACCCTTGCTGTAGGCAGTATTGGCCCCGACTTTAACGGCTTCTCCAATGTGGGCAACAGCGCGGACAACTCCGCGTTGATGACTCCGGTCAATACGGCCTCCATCAACAGCGGCGGCATCGGCGGCTGCTGGAAGCTGGACTTCAACGGCAAGGCAGAGCCAAACAAGGACTTCTGCGAAGAGGTCAAGAGTGAAGTCAAGGATGGCAAGCAGACCATCACCATCAAGGTGAACGACAAAGCGACCTGGAACGATGGAACGCCGATTGACGTCAAGACGTTCGAGAATACGTGGAAGATGCTGAAGGGCGAAGATAAGTCCATCGACATCGTTTCCGCCGGCGCTTACGCTTTCGTGGACTCGGTCAAGGCCGGCGCCAACGACAAAGAAGTCATTGTCACCACTACCCAGCCGGTCTTCCCGCTGGAGGGTCTCTTCTTCGGCCTGATCCACCCTGCAATCAACACTCCGGAAATCTTCAACACGGGCTTCGCCGGCAACATGCACCCCGAATGGATGGCTGGCCCGTTCAAGGTTGAAAACTACGACACCACTGCAAAAACGGTCACGATGGTTCCCAATGACAAGTGGTGGGGACAGAAGCCGGTCCTTGACAAGGTCGTATGGCGCCAAATGGAGCCGAGCGCTACGATCGCCGCTTTCAAGAATGGCGAAATCGATGCCGCCAATGGCCGTACGCTCGGCCGCTACAAGCAGCTTGAAGGTACCAAGGACGCCGATGTCCGCCGCGGCCAGCGCCTGTTCGCAGGTGGCCTCAACCTGAACGCCAAGCGACCGGCGCTCACCGACGTCGCCGTCCGCAAAGCGATCTTCACCGCAGTGGACCGCAAGGCCATCCGCGATGTCCGCTTCAACGGCCTGAACTGGTCGGAGGAAAGCTCGGGCTCCATGATGCTCATGCCGTTCTCCGAGTACTACCAGGACAACTACCCCGTGAAGGACACCGGCGCTGACGCAGCCAAGAAGGTCCTCACCGATGCTGGCTACGCCCCGAATGACAAGGGCATCATGGCGAAGGATGGCGTGCCCATTTCCTTCAAGATCACCAACTTCGGTGACGATCCCACGACTGCGGCAACGTCGCAGACCCTGCAGAACCAGCTGAAGGCAGCCGGCATGGATGTTGGAATCGACCAGCGCGGTGACGCCGACTTCGGCAAGGTCATCGGTGGCCGCGAGTTCGATGTCACCATTTCCGGTTACACCGTTGGCGCGGATGCCACCGACGCCGTGAAGCAGTTCTACGACTCCGAGACCAACGAGAACGGTCTGGGCGATGCGGAACTCGACGCCGAAATCAAGCGCCTGGCAACCATCGCAGATGACACCGAGCGCAACAAGGCGGCCATGGACGTTGAAAAGAAGCACATGGAGAAGTACTTCTCCATGGGAACTGTCCTCAACGGCCCGGAGATCCAGTTTGTCCGTAAGGGCCTGGCCAATTACGGTCCGTCCCTGTTCAAGAGCCTGTCCAACGTTCCGGACTGGACCACTCTCGGCTGGGAAAAGGGCGCCAAGAAGTAGCTCTCCCCAGGGATAAACACAAGAAGGCCGGCAACTTCCCCGAACCTATAAAGGGTCGAACCTATAAAGGGTTTGGGGAAGTTCCCGGCCTTTTCCCGATCTTCTCTCACATCCTGCGGCCTTTTCCCGATCCCTCTCTCACATCCTGATCTTCCGCAGCGCGCACCGTCGGGACGTTTACTGAATTAGCCTAGGGGCATGACTTCCAGGCCGATACGTACCGCCATCGCAGGTTTTGGTTTATCGGGCAGCGTGTTCCATGCGCCCTTCATTGCAAGCAACAATTCGTACGAGCTTGCCGTCATTGCCACATCCGACGCCCAAAGACAGGCAAAAGCGGCCGAACGATACCCGCAGGCAAAAGTAGTCAACACGCCGCAGGACATTCTGGCACTAGCTGACCAACTGGATCTCGTCGTCCTTGGCACACCGCCTGCGACCCACTATCCGCTGGCGAAAGCCGCGCTGGAAGCCGGGCTCGACGTCGTCGTCGATAAGCCGTTTGTTGTCCACAGCCCGCAAGGTGAGGAACTGATCCAACTCGCCGCGCAAGCGGGCCGTGTCCTCACGGTTTACCAAAACCGCCGCTGGGACGGCGACGCGCTCACGCTGAAGAAGCTGCTCGACGCCGGGACGCTGGGTACGGTGACCAGGTTTGAAGCGGGGATGGAGCGCTGGGCGCCGGAGATCGCCAAAGCCTGGAAGGCAAGCGCTACTGCCGAGGACGGCGGCGGCGTCCTGTTCGACCTCGGTGCACACGTGCTGGACTTGGCCGTCCAGTTCTTCGGGCCCGCGCGCGTCACCTATGCCGAGATCACTGCCCGACGTCCTCAGGAGAACGCCGATGACGACGTTTTCATGGCGCTCCAGCACCAATCCGGCGTCGTCAGCCACGTGACCTTGAACCTCAACAGCCATCTCCACGGACCGCGATTCCGCGTGCTGGGCACCAACGGCGGTTTCGTAAAATTCGGAACCGATCCGCAGGAGCCCTATATCCAGGGCGGTGGACTGCCTACGGACGCTGCGTACGGCGTCGAACCTGCCGAGAATTACGGGACTCTTGAATCGGCCGGCCAGCGCAGAACAATCGCTACCGAGCGCGGCGCCTACCCGGAGTTCTATCGCCTCCTCGCTGAGAAGATCGACGACGGCGGCAAGGCGTCCGCGCGTCCTGCACCTGTGGATCCGGCCGACTCAGTGGCGGTGCTGAAGCTGATCGAACAGGCCAGGGCACTGGCTTCCTGAAACGACTGGCTTCCTGAATCAGACGGCTAGTTCAGCCCTGCAGAGTTGACATCCGCACTCGCAACCAGCGAATAGATCGCCTTCAGGTCCTCGTTGCCTTCAAGGGGCTGGCAGCTGCCCGTCAACTGTACGACGTCGGTGGCGGACTCGTGGTGGAACACCGTCACGGCGGTGAACTGGGCCAGGGAACCGGCTTGAGGGTGCGTGTAGCGGGCCTCCCGCACATGCCAGTCCCGTCCGTTGATGACAACCGGTTCGGTGCCCAGGAGAACGGCGTCTGGCAGTCCGGCCATGAAAGCGTCCACGGAAGCAGCTATGTCCTGCAACTTGTAGCCCGGCAAGCGACGCGACACGGAGATCACCACATTGGGTGTGTAACCACCCTCGGAGGCCGGCCCCGTCAGCGCGCCGAGGGCGTCCGGGACCACTTGCTCCGTCCAATTGGCCGGCGTCGTGACGCTGATGGTGGGGTATGCGGGGAAGGCCTTGGACGGGAAAACCTGCTGGGATGTCATGGGGAGCCCTTTCGGCGCTGTTTGAGGAAAGCTCAGGGATTGAGGGGTTTACTTATTGAGGAAGTCGACGAATCCGGTGACGGATTCCACAAACCCGGAGGGGCTGAGGGTCACCTGGGCTCCGGCGCCGAGGCCCAGCTCTGCGGTGATCTTGGCCCCAACGCCGAGTGTGAGGCCGTCCTCATCAAGGGAGGCGTTGAAGAAGTGCCCCTCTCCGGCGCCCGCGGCAACGGTTGCTGATGTGGACAGTCTTTGACCGAGTACTTCAACGTATTGGGACGCAGTCAACTCGCCACCGACGCCTGCGCTGGCTGCGGCGCCTGTGACGTTTCCTGCCTTGTTAACGTTGATTTCGCCTTCTCCGGCGCTTGCCCAGGCGCCGCCGCGAACTTCGGTGCCCTGGCCAAAGCCGAACAGGCCGCCAGCCACCTCGGTCTCGTTGCCGAGGGTCACCTTTTGGCCCGCAAATACCTCGCCGCCGGGCGAGAAGAGGAACGGGCTTTCTCCTGTGACATGGGCGCTGGCTTCCGCGCCGGTCATGAATCTTGCCGTGCTGGTGGTGTTGGCCCAGCCATCGAAGAATTCGCTCTTTACCGTGGTGGTGTTCTCCACACCGACGAAAGCTTCACCGTCGGCTGAAAAGCGCGGGAGGCCCAGGCCAAAGGGAACGTTCGCTTCAAGCTTGCCATCCGCGCGCGCCCCAGCGAAGGTCTCGTTGGTAATAGTGGACTTGACCGGACCGCGTTCGCCCTCTGCGGTGAAAGTTACGGTGCCGCCCGCCGAGGCCTTACCAGAAGCGTCAAAGGAGATTCCGCCGGGACCCACGGAACCATGTGCCTCGCCAGTAGCTTCAGCGCCAACATTTCCAGAGCCCTCTACCGTTACCGGCCCATACGTGCGGGGACCGAGGGTGAATCCGGGCAGTCCGGTCGGCTCCTTGCCAACGCTTCCGGAAAGTCCCTGGGACGCCTGTTCCTGCTGCTCCGCGTTGAGGCGAAGTGCGCGGGCGTTGGTCTTCAAGCAAAGGGCTGCTGCTGCGAGCCTTCCATTGAGGTCAGTGTTCCATTGGTTGCGGAACTGTTCAGCATCGTTGCCCCGCCAATAGTGGCCGTTCTGAATCATCGTGCCAAGTTGCCGCTGCAGATTGGTGATCTTCTCTGCCTCGGAGTCCATCACGGCCGATAGCCGCCGGAGATCTCCGACGTCGGCGCCGACCAATCCTTGTCCCATAACGTTCCCCCTGTACGCCGTGGCGTGTTGATCGCCGACGGACATAAAGTGGTGCGCCGGGCGTCTCATGAGCATAATCGCCCGCCGCGGGAAGTGGCGATGGGGAGAACTATCGGCAGTGGAAATCCCATAGCCGTCTTGCTGCCCGGAAAACAATTTCGAGGAAGACGTAACCTCAGCGGCGCCCGGAACGATGTAAAGGGAGTGCGGGCCACGTCCGCACGCTGATCATCCGGCAGCGACCCAAACGCTGCCGGGGCAATCCCCACATCGTTTGTCGGAGGCTTTTATGTCCTTGTTCACTGTCCTTGCCACCAGCAAAGTCGCCGCGGGCGTCCTGGCTGCCGGAGCTGTAGCTGCCGGCGGAACCGGTGTCGCTGCCTTCAATGGCGCTCTTCCCACCGAAATCCAGCAGAGCGCCCACGACCTCGTCGGCGCACCTGCTCCCCTCGCCACGAAGGCGGCAGACGCGGCCGAAGCCGGCCAGGCCAAGGCGGCTGACGCCGTCGAGACCGCCCAGGCAAAGGCAACTGACGCTGCCGAGGCTGGCGAAGACAAGGCAACTGACGCTGTCGACGCTGCGAAGTCAAAGGCTGAAAAGGCAGTCGCCGCAACGCCTGAAGCATTCGGTCTTTGCACCGCTTTCATCAACGGTGGACTCAAGGCTGACACCAAGGTGCCGGGTTTCAAGTCCCTGGTTGTAGCCGCAGGCGGCGAAGCCAACGTCGAATCGCACTGCAAGGCCGTAGTCGAGGCCGGCAAGGCTGCCGGCCTGAAGGCTGACGGTTCGGTAAACGCCGACGTCGACGCTTCCGTTGAATCCAAGGTTCCTGCTGTTCCGGCCGTTCCTGCTGTTCCGGGAACCGACGGCGCGCCGGCTGTCCCTGCCGTACCTGCAACGCCCGCCGCCCCCGCGCTGCCGACGCAGGTCCCCACTGATGTTCCTGCCGCTCCCGGTGCAGGCCTCGATTCGGTCCGCTAAGCACCCAGCGGTTACGGTTTAAGGGTGGGGCTCCTTGGTTTAGAACAAGGAGCCCCGCCACTTTACCGACGGTGGCGTACGTAACAGACGGCAGTGGCCATGGATGCCCGGAGCCCGGAAAACAACCCGGGACGGTGGTCCGGAAAGGTCGCTGCGCTGCGCGGGATGGAGGCATCCACGGGTGCTAAACCCATTAGCTGATGAATATGTGCAGACGGACAAAGACGATCCCGCTCTGCTCTTCACCGATGCCTACAACCAGTTCTCGGGGCCGGTTTTCGGCTACCTCCGCGCCAGGGGCGTGGACGATCCCGAAGCCGTCACGCAGGACGTCTTCCTCGCCCTGTATCCGAAGCTGCCGGACCTGCAGGGCGGCCTCCAAGGTGCCAGGACTCTGCTGTTCTCGATCGCCCATGCGCGGATGGTTGACCATTACCGCAAGCGGGAACGGTCCCCGGATTCGTCACCCTATGAGGCAGAGTTGGATGCACGCCGCGCACCATCGGCAGAAGACCAGGCATTTGGCCGCGGGAGCCTGGGCGTTACGGAACTTCTGGAGGACCTCGCAACAGATCATCGCGAAGTCCTGGCACTGAGGGTGGTCGCGGACCTTTCCGTGGAAGAAACAGCGGCCATCATGGGCAAATCCCAAGGGGCCATAAAACAACTGCAGCGCAGGGCATTGAGTGCACTGAGGAAAAGTGCACTACGAAAGAATGGCACACCATGAGTGAACACATCACCCCGCCGGGACGACCAGGCGGTCACGTCGGCGAGAGCGCTGGCGAGCAGGCCATTGACCGCCTGTTGGCCGACGCCGGACTCGACGACGCCCGCGACATCCGTGCCGAACTTCTCGAGCTTCGATCCCTCGCCAGCACAGCTCCGCCGCCCTCTGCCGCCGTCCGGGCGTTGATGGTCAGCGACCCGGTTGTCAGCGCCGCCGTTGTCAGCAGCGGAAGCGACTCAACCCCCGGCTACCCAACGTCCACTGATGAACTCGCGGGCCGCCGTCGTCGTAAGCGCCGCGCTGCCATCGCGGGATTCGCCGTGGCTGTGTCATTGGCGGGCGGCGCTACGGCTGCGGCCGCTTCCGAGGGCGGCATCCCGGGAGCTTTCCAACACCTGGGCTCCACAATCGGCTCGGTAGTTTCGCAGCTTACGCCGGGATCAGGCAATGGAACGCGGCCGAATCCTGGCTCCCCCTCGGACCAGCAGCGTGGCCGTAATGTGACTCCGGCGACCCCGTACCCTTCCGGCCGCAACCCAGCCGGCAACGCCACATCGGGAAATGGCGCCAACCCAAGCCAGGAGCCACAAGGCGGCACCAACGGCGCGTCAGGGCACTCCGGCTCGTCCAAGGTTCCCAACGGTGGAACGCCCCAAGCACCCAAGCTCCCCGGGAACGGTCAGCCGGGCAACATCAACGTCCCGACGCCAACGACACCCATCACCCCGCCGGGCATCGAGGCGCCCACCGTGGGACCGTCGGACGTTCCGGTGCCCGTTCCTACGCACCTGATCCCCGAGGTCCCAAACAACCCCGCGAAATGACAATTGATCCCAATGTTCACGTAGAACATTGGGTGTGGAGTCTCATGACTTAATGGACACTTCTGTCTCAGGACATCGTGGACAGTGTGTCTCGGGACATCGTGGGCACTTGTGCGGGTTTTGCTCGTTCCATGAGCGAACTCAAACCCGATATGAAGGTCCGGTATCTTGTCGCCTCGTGGCCTGAGGAGAGTCCTCGAGGTGCCGTGGCAGCCTTCTGCCGCGAGCACAACGTCTCACGGTCTTGGTTCTATAAGGTCAGGGCCGCTGCGGTGTCGGGTGGGCCGGCACAAGCGATGGCTATGCGTTCGACCAAGCCACGTACCAGCCCTAACGCTACTCCCGCAGGGGTCACCGCGTTGGCTTTGCATGTGAGGGAAGCGTTGGAGGCCCAAGGCCATGACCATGGGCCTTTGAGCGTTCAGGCAAGGATGCGCCGGGACGGTGTGGAACCGCCGTCCCGGGCAACGCTTGCCCGGCTCTTTACCAAGGCCGGCATGGTGGTTCCGGAGCCGCGGAAGAAGCCTCGAAGCGCTTACCGCCGGTTCGTATATCCCGCACCGAACTGTTGCTGGCAGATCGACGCCACGGAATGGCAGCTGGAAAACGGGCGGAAGGTTGTGATTTTCCAGCTCATTGATGATCATTCACGCTTGGCCTTGGCGTCACTGGTTGCGGCCGGAGAAACGAGCGAAGCGGCCCTGCGGGTGGTCAAACATGCCATCAGTAAACACGGGGTTCCCCGGAAGTTTCTCTCCGACAACGGCATGGCCCTGAACCCCACACGCAGGGGACGAAGCGGGGCATTGGTGGACTACCTGAGATCTCTCGGAGTCGAACCGATCACGGGCAAGCCCTACAAGCCCACCACCCAGGGCAAGAACGAACGATTCCACCGCACACTGCACCGGTTTCTGCACAAGCAAAAACCGGCTTCAACGATCAAGGATCTTCAAGCCCAGGTCGACACCTTCGACCACTACTACAACACCGAGCGTGAACATCAGGCACTGCCGGCCCGAATGACTCCCCAACAGGCTTGGGAAGCCACCGAGAAAGTGCCCGCCCCCTCGGTCCCCGTGATCTCTGAGATCAAAACCCAGATCCGGCGAACCGTACGAAGAACCGTCAGCCGCCTGGGCGTCGTCACGGTCGTGGGCACGCACTTCCAAGTAGGCAGAGACCGCGCCGGAGAAACAATCCACATCCTCTACGACGCACAACGCATCATGTTCTTCGACGGGCACGGAACCGAAATCATTTCCCATCCGCGCCCGCCAAGAGGAACCAAATACATAGGCAACAACAAACCCCGCGGCTTCATGGCGAACCAAGTGTCCACGACGTCATGAGACATACAGTGTCCACGAAGTCCTGAGACTCGAAGTGTCCTCAATGTCCTGAGACATGACAACGTAGAACATTGGGATCAACTGTCATCTCGGCGGGGTCTTGCGCCGCTCTTCCTGGGTTAGGCGGTGACCAGGCTGTGCCAGTCGGCGACGAGGGGCAGGTTGTGCGCCTCCGAAACCGAGTGGTGTGCCACGTGGCCTGCAGCGATGTTGAGGCCGGCGGCCAGGGCGGGGTCGCGGTCGAATGCGGCCTTGACGCCCAGGTTGGCCAGTGCCACGGCGTAGCGCAGCGTGACGTTGGTCAGTGCGTACGTGGAGGTGTTCGGAACAGCGCCAGGCATGTTGGCAACGCAGTAGAAGATCGAGTTGTGGACCTTGTACGTCGGTTCCTGGTGGGTGGTGGGGTGCGTGTCCTCGAAGCAACCGCCCTGGTCCACGGCGATGTCCACCAGCACCGAGCCCGGCTTCATCCGGGACACGAGTTCGTTGGTGACCAGCTTGGGAGCCTTGGCCCCCGGGATCAGGACGGAGCCGATCACGAGATCTGCGTCGACTACTGACTTCTCGATCTCGTAGGCGTTGGAGGCGACGGTCTTCAGGCGGCCCTGGTAAAGGGCATCCAATTCGCGCAGCCGGTTGATGTTGATGTCCATGATGGTGACATCAGCACCGAGGCCCAGCGCCATGGCGGCGGCGTTGGTTCCGGCAACACCGGCACCGAGGACAACAACCTTGGCCGGGCGGACGCCCGGTACGCCGCCCAGGAGGATTCCCTTGCCGCCGGCTGGAGCCATGAGCGATGAAGCACCGACCACCACGGACAGGCGGCCTGCCACCTCGGACATCGGGGCGAGCAGCGGAAGGGTGCGGCCTTCCTGGACCGTTTCGTAGGCGATTGCCGTGACGCCGGAGTTGATGAGCTCGGCGGTGAGTTCGGGCTCTGCGGCGAGGTGCAGGTAGGTGAAGAGGATCAGGCCCTTGCGGAAGCGGTGGTATTCGGCCTTGATGGGTTCCTTGACCTTCATGACCATGTCGGCCCGGCCCCAGACGTCGTCCGCGTCTGCAACGATTTCTGCGCCCCCGATCGAGTATTCCTCATCCGTGATGCCCGAGCCGAGGCCTGCGCCGCGCTCAACCAGAACGGTGTGTCCGTGGGTGCGGAACTCGTGTACTCCCGCGGCCGTGATGGCAACGCGGAACTCGTTGTTCTTGATTTCTTTGGGGACGCCGATGATCATTTGCTGGCTCCATCGTTAGCGGCTTTTCGGCCGAATATTTGCTGCGGGCTGTGGTTCCAGAATAAATCCGGCTGTGAGGCAGGCGACATGGATCCTGGAGCGCGCTTGAATGGGAACCCCGGAAATTCAAGGAATTTCTGCCGCAATGATCGACATTTGTCGAGTGCTGTAGCGTCAGGTGTCGCCTGATGTTGGTACGCTTTCTGGATGCAGCAGGACGTGGAGCAAATCGTTGAACGCGTGGCGCTCAAGCTTGGGAGGGGGCTGTCCCTGGAGGACCTCGACGGCGTCCTCCTCGCCTACAGTTCCAACCAGTCGCACGCCGACCGCGTCCGCGTGAACTTCCTCCTCAGCAAACGCGTGCCCAGCGATGTCAGTGCCTGGCAGCTCTCGCACGGCATCGCGACGGCGGTGCGCCCGGTGGTTGTCCCCGCGAACGACGAACTGGGCATGCTGGGCCGCGTTTGCGTCCCGCTGCTGGTGCGCGGTTTCCGGGTGGGCTACTTGTGGGTGCAGCAGGATCTTGAGGAGCAGACCGCGACGGCGATACTCGCCGAGCTGCCCGGCGTGCGTGACGAACTGGACCTGTTGGCGGGCTTGTTGCTCGACTCAAACACCGCGGAATCGGAGTTCAGGCGGCGGCGGGAGCAGGAATTCCTGGCTGCATGCAGTGGCGAATCGAACGCAGTGGCAGCGGTGGCTGGTTGGAAGGAGATCCAAGGCCGGGGCCCATGGCAACTGGTAACCATCCTGGACGCGGATGGCGGCGGAACCGACGTCGACCCCATAGCGGCAACGCTAACGCACAGAACAGCAGCGCTGCAGTCCACCATTGGTGTGAACGCTGCGTTGTTCAGTGCCGGGACGGAGACACATTCCGTCGTCCTGTTCCGGGAATCCACTGGCCGGGCGGATCACGCCCAAGTTCTGGTGCACTATCAATTGGAGCTGGCCAAGCGGGCGGGCCGCGCGGTGGACCGGGTGATCCTGGGCATCAGTGAGCCGTTTCAGGTCATCCGCCAATTGGCTGGCGCGTACCGGCAATCGAAAGTTGCTGCACAGGCGGCAGCCGTCGATGCGCCCCTGGGGGAACTCGTGGACAGCCGTGCCGTGGGCGTCTACCAGCTCTTCGACCGTCTGCAGGCCCCCGGAGGTTGGGACGATGCCGGCTCAGTGCACTACCGGACCCTGGAGGACCACGACCGCAACGGCGAACTCCTGCCGGTGTTGGAACTGCTCTATGACAACGACGGCTCCGTCCAGGACGTCGCCACCAAACTCCATCTCCACAGGAGCAGCATCTACAACCGCCTCGGCCGGATCCGCCAACTCATCGGAGCTGATCCGTTGAGCGGCGCGATCCGGCTCGAGTTGCACGCCGCACTGAAGGCCCGGAGGTGGGCCTCTCGGCCCCGGATTTAGCGCGTTCCGGGCGGCTGGGTCGCCGAGTGCCGCACTCGGGGTCGACGCCCCTCTGGCACTCTTGTCACATGCAAGTGACACGCGGAACGAAAGAAGCAGGCACCGGGTAGGTGCCTGCCTCTCTTGTTGCAGTGATTCTTGTTGCCCTGATTCCTTAGGCGCGCCGCAACCGCTGGCAACTCCAGCGGCCCAACCGGCGGCGGAACGTGGCCGTCCGGCTGCTGCTGCAGTACCGGCCGTGCCACCCGACGTGCGTGCTGGTCCTGGGAAGTCGCGTGCTCACTTCAAAATCCCTGTGGCGCCGTCAAGTACGGCGTCCAGGTCCAGGGCTGAACCATTGGACGGCGTGGTGCTGGGACTGCCGGTCGGCTTTGGCTTTGGCGCCGGAGCCTGTGTTGGAGTAGGCGCCGGAGTGACAGTGGGGGTCGGCGTCGTCGTGGCAGGTGGGGTGGTAACCGTGTCCGACGGAACCGGGCTCGGGGCTGGCTGGGTTGGGACAGGAGTTGTCACGCCCGGCACAGGAACAACAGCCGACGGGACTGCCGAAGGAACCCAAACAGGATCCGCGAGTGAAACTTGCGGAGTCGGAAGGGACGACGGCGATCCCTGAGCGGGTGCCTCTTCTGACGACTGCGTTGCAACAGTTGCCGGCTGTCCGGCCTCGCTGGTGGCCGCCGAAGCAGCAGTGGAGTTGGACGAGCTGGGTGCGGGGGTGGCCGAGGTTGACTGCCTGCTGTCGCCACCGGTCTTTGCGTCACTGGCTTCCTGGGCCGGTGTTTCCTGCCCGAAGAAGGGAAGCTCGAAGGCCTGGCTCACGGTGCCAACGGTCAATACCAAGCCCAAAGCTCCGGCGACGACTGCCATGCGCTGGCCCATTGTCTTGACCGAGGCCGCCTTTGTGAGGACGGCGTGTGGTTCGTGGCTGAAGGACGATCCACCCACTGATGACCCGCCCAAGGATGAAGCTCCGAACGTAGGGGCACCGCCTGCCGAGGGCTGGGCTGCTCGCGTGCGGAGGGCCTTCCGGCTTGCGAGGCCAGCCGCAGCGGTGGCGGCTGCCGCCAGCTGGGCGGGGCTCTTCGCCTGTGCCGGGGATGCAGAGGGCATCGGTGAAGCAGCGGCCACCGTCGGTATGGCGGCAGTGGCGGGCTCCGGAGTGGATGAAGCGGCATCCACCGTCGGTATGGCGGCAGTGGTGGGCTCCGGAGTGGAAGCCGGTTCGGGGGCGATCGGTGCGGGAGCTTGAACAGTTGGAATCGCAGCCGTTGCCGGTTCCAACGGAGCAGAGTCCGCGGGCGTTGTTTCAGCAAGAGCGATGACCGCCTGGGCTGCCCGCTCACGCTCTGCGGCGCGAGCGGCCGCGCGCGTAGTGGGTGCCGCGGTGGTGGGATTAGAAGCAGCGGTGGGTTCCGGCGTCGTGCTTGTTGACGCTGCTTCTGCTGCTGGCGCACTGGTGGAGGATCCGCTGGGTTGGGCCCGACGGCGTCCGGTTGGCTGGGTACGCTCGCGCGCTATTTGGGCGCGGCGCGGCTGATCCATGGTTGGGGACATGGTGGTTGCCTCTCAACGCCTGCGAGGTTAGCTGTCGGGTTCGGACGAGGCCGTCCGGCCGCACATGGCGGCTTCACCCCAAGGGCCCATGGAGAATCAGGCCCGGGAACTCTGGGTCCCCCGTCTCTGCCGCGAGTCTGGCGGATTCCGGTTTGCGGCAGAGCTCGGCGTCAACCCGGAAGCGGCCCAGCGGAGATACGGGTCGCTCTTCGACGGTACATGAGCAGCAAACTAAAGTCACATTAATGTAACGGGCGGGACGTCTTCCAGAGCGAAGGTCGGTTAGGACTTAGGCTCCGGGGCCGGAGCCGGGGCGGGCAGCTCGTGCTGGATCCTTTGGACTTGGTGTGCGTAATGGGTCTCGGGTCGGAAAATTTCGTCCGCCACACCCAGCATCCCACCCGTGGCGCCGCGCCGGACTTTCCCCTTGCTGTTCTGGCGCGAGACCCAGAACCAAAGGGCCGCAATGAGGGCAGGTGCTGCCAGTACGGCCACAAGAACGGCCAAGATATCCATCGCCCAAGACTAGCTTTCGGCATGTACTGGCCGGTAGACATAGTCCTATGGACCTGCCTGTGATGCCGCCCGTTTCGCCCATGCTCGCCAAGTCCGTGCCCAACATTCCGGATGTGGGGCATTACGAGCCCAAGTGGGACGGGTTCAGGACCATTGTTTTCAAAGATGGTGACGAGATCATCCTGGGCAGCCGCAACGAACGCCCCATGACACGGTATTTCCCGGAACT
This sequence comes from Arthrobacter sp. StoSoilB5, assembly GCF_019977235.1. Classification (NCBI taxonomy): domain Bacteria; kingdom Bacillati; phylum Actinomycetota; class Actinomycetes; order Micrococcales; family Micrococcaceae; genus Arthrobacter; species Arthrobacter sp. StoSoilB5. The sequence continues at coordinate 4,985,936 of NZ_AP024646.1, read as the reverse complement.
GGTGGAAGCCCTCAAGAAGAACCTTCCGGACAAGTGCGTCATCGACGGCGAGATCGTCCTCATAGCGGACAACAGGCTCGACTTCGAAGGCCTTCAGCAGCGCATCCACCCCGCCGACAGTCGTGTGCGGATGCTGGCTGAAAAGACGCCGTCCTCCTTCATTGGATTCGACACCCTGGCGCTAGGAGATGAGGACCTCATGGACAAGCCGTTTTCCGAGCGTCGCGCTGCCCTGGAGAAGGCCCTGGCCAAGGCTGAGGCGCCCGTGTACGTAACGCCGGCGGTGACGGAACTGGACCAAGCGCAGGAGTGGTTCGTGCAGCTGGAAGGTGCTGGGCTGGACGGCATACTTTCCAAACCGCTCGGCGGGACATACCAGCCGAATAAGCGGGTCATGTTCAAAACCAAGCATGAACGCACCGCGGACTGCGTAGTGGCTGGATTTCGCTGGCATAAGACAGGAAAGGTTGTGGGGTCGATGCTGCTCGGGCTCTATAACGACGCCGGCCAGCTGCAGCACGTCGGGGTGGTGGCTTCATTTCCCATGGCCAAGCGCGAAAGCCTGGTGGCCGAACTCGAGCCATACCAGACCGAGTTCAGCGAACATCCTTGGGGCCAGTGGGCTGATCAAGGAGATGCAGCAACCACTGGCTCCCGCATGCCTGGCGCACAGAGCCGGTGGAGCGCTGGCAAGGACTTCTCCTTTGTTCCCCTCCGGCCAGAGCTCGTCATCGAGGTCGCCTACGACTACATGGAGGGCGAGCGGTTCCGGCACACCACCCAGTTTCGCCGGTGGCGGCCGGACCGGACTCCGGAGAGTTGCACCTATTCCCAGCTGGAGGAGCCGGCTGATTACGACCTCGGGGAGATCCTGAGGCTGCCGTAACCGGAGTCGGCCGCCGCTATTACGTCGTTGGGCCGCTGTTACGTTGTTGGGCCGCGACGAAACAGCGGCTGGGAGACGACCTACTCTTCGTGGCCTTGGTCGCCGCTCATGCTGCCCTCGCCCGGCGGGGTTTCTCCCGGGGGCACCCCGCCACCGGGCTCCAGTCCCGTGATGTTCCCGTCCGCAGGATCGGGGTTGGACGATGCCGCGGGGTCCTTGTCCTCTTCCTGGCGCATATCCGGATCGGCGTGGACATCGCCCGGGTCGCCCGCAGTGTCGCCGGCGGTGTCAACCGGCTCGGTTGCGCCCGAGGCCCCGAAGGTCCGCGGATCGTCTTCCGGGTCATAGCTGGTCATGGTGAAACCCCTTCCTAAGCAAACTTACTATTGAGCCTGCCCGGCCAGCCTAACCTCCCGGTCGCAAGCCCAACAAGGGGCACCCGGGCCCGGCTCCGCCGTCGTGCGTTAGTGCCTAACTCTGGCGCGAGGTGGCAGCGACAAAGCTCCTGATAGCGTCCGCAACAGCTTTCGGACGCATGTGCTGAGCCACGTGGCCCACTCCTGGAATCTCCACAAGCCGCCCTTGGGGGATTGCCCGCGAGAGGCGAAGCGCCCAGTCCGGTCCGGCCACGTGATCGCGGCTCCCGCGGAGCACCAGCACGGGAATTCGGAGTTTGGCCAGCTGCTTCTCGGTTGGGTACTTCATCATCACCCGCAGCTCCGTGAGGTACCAGCGCGGCCCGCATTGCAGGTAGTCGGTGATCACAATCCAGTTGGACGATGGGCTTTCGCGGAGAAGCCCGTCAAGGAATAGGGCCAGCGATTGCTGTGCCACGTTCTTGTGCCGGGAGTCCACCACGGGGCCCATGAGGACCAGGTTCCGGGCCCGTTCGGGCTCGTAAAGGGCCGCTTCGATGGCGAACTGCACGCCCATGGAGTGCCCTACCAGGATGTACGACTCGATGCCGCACACTTTCAGCGCCTCGGCAATGAACGCCCCATGCTCCTCAACGGACAGTTGCCCGCCCGGTTTCGGTGTGCCGGCAAAGCCCGGAAGATCCAGTGAATAGGTAGGCGCGCCCGCGGCGAGAATGGCGTGAAGGCGGGCAAGGTAGCGGTGCGAAACGCCGATGCCATGGATAAGGACGTAAGCGGGCTCCGCCTGGTCCCCGGTTTCGGCGGGCCCAGGTTTTGCATGGCTCCCCAGCTGCGGCGGTGCCGTTCCTTCCGTCCACAGAATCCGGCCAGTCAGCCCGCGGGCCTCGACGTCGGCAGATAGGAGCGTTGCCGGCTTTCCTGAAGTCAATGGCATACCGCTATTGAAACAGTCCCGGCGTGGGTTTGCCGGTGTCCGACCCGCCCCGGGGCCTAGTCGCGGGTGGCGTCATCGGACTCGGCGGGGTCGCCTGTTGGCTGCGAAGCATCAGGTGCGGCGGCAGCTTCAGCCGCTTCCCGGCGTCGGGCAATCTTGGATTCTGTCCACATGGCAACCGCCACGAACACTACGCAGGCAAACATGAAGGTGGCTACGAAGTTCAATCCCATGGCCGATCCCAAGGGTGCGGCAAGGGCCATTGCGGCCACCCCGGCCACGATATGCCACCCTTTGAAATTGCCCACCAAACAAGCGTAACCCCGGGCTAAACAGGTGCTGGCCCGTTGGCTGGGATCGTTGCTTGATCCTTATCACTCCGACGCTTTTAGTCGCCGTGCGCGTCATCTCCGGCGTCATTTGCCGCTTCATCTGCAATGGAGGCCTCGGCCTGCTTCCGCTTCTGCGTTTCAAGCCACGCGATGATGGCGGCCTGGCGGATCCGGCGGTGCGTTCCGCGGTATTCAACGGGGATCTCGCCGCGGTCGGTCATATTGCGCAGATACGTGTGCGAGATACCGGCGAGTTCCGCTGCCTGGGACGTGGTGAGCATTTCCTCCACGCTGCTGACCGTCACAGTTTCGCCGCGGCTGAGCCGGGCGAGGAGATCGACGACGGCGTCCCTCGCCTGATCGGGCAGGCGGTGGACAGTGCCGTCCACGAACACGGTGATGTCGTTGCTCTCGTGGAGGGAGCGTGCGAGATTCCGGGCGTCGTCGGCGGGGAGGCCGGCCGTGACGCGGGGAGCTATCAATGCCATGGCAGAAGCCTAACCTGCGCCCACTCCGGCCTGGGGGTGATCGCCCGTTTCGATGGTTCGCTGCGTACTCGCTGGTTCGTACGGCATAGTGCGCAGCGAGCCATCGAAATGGCGCAAAAGAAGCTGTTGACAGCAAACAGGTAACGCGCGTAACCTAAGTCACACGTTCCAAGTAACGCGCGTTACCAATCCACCGAGCAAAACCTCGACCCACCGAACAAAGACGCGGAGCATTCAATGGCGAAAAGCACCTCCCCCAACAAGGCCGCAGCTGTGCGGCAGCGGGGTGTCACCATGAATGACGTCGCCAAGCACGCCGGTGTATCAAGGACCGCAGTCTCGTTCGTGCTGAGCAACCGCGAAAACGCCAGCATCTCCGAGGAAACCCGCACCCGTATCAACGATGCCGTGCAGGCACTGGGCTACCGCCCGAACGCCGGAGCACGGGCCCTGGCATCCCAGCGCAGTGATTGGTACGGGCTTGTCACCGAGATCGTGACGGCACCGTTCGCCGTCGACATCATCAAAGGAGCCCAGGACCAAGCCTGGCTTGATCGTCGGTTCCTGCTCATCGCGCCCTCCGACCAGGCCGATGCCGTAGGACCCAACAAGGGCTTGGAAGATGCCGCCATTGAAAAGCTGCTGGAACAACGAGTGGAAGGACTTCTCTACGCAGCAACCTTTCACCGGGGCGTGCACGTTCCGCAGAGTGCCAACGAAGTACCAACCGTCTTGATCAACTGCTTCGACGCGGACGGAAACCTGCCCTCGATCGTCCCTGACGAGCGTGCGGGTGGCAGGGTCGCGGTCGAGCGCTTGCTTCAAGCCGGCCACACCCGGATCGGAATCATCAACCTTGACCCGGTCATTCCGGCAGCAGTCGGGCGATTGGACGGTGCCCGCGAAGCACTGGCCGTCGCAGGACTGGAGCTGGACCCGGAACTCGTGGTGTCCGGATACGCAACGGCCGACGGCGGCTACGAAGCCGCGTGCCGGATCCTGGACCACAAGAACAGGCCAACCGCACTGTTCTGCCTCAATGACCGCATGGCGATGGGTGCTTATGACGCCATCAAGGAACGGGGCCTGACCATCCCCGGAGACATCGCAGTGATCGGCTTCGATAACCAGGAGCTGATTGCGGCCTACCTGAGGCCAAAGCTGACCACCGTTGCCTTGCCGTTCCAAAAAATGGGAGCCCTGGGAGTCCAGACGCTCGCCGCTCTTACAGCAGGACAGCCGATCATTGCCGACCAGCAATTGGTCGACTGTCCGCTGCTAGAACGCTCTTCGGTCTGACCGCGAAATCAACTTCGAAGAGCAAACCCCTTACCCACCCCTTCACCTTGGACGATGAAGATAGGAAAGAGATAACCATCATGACACAACCCCGATTCCTGAGGTCTGCCCGCATCACGGCGGCCGGACTGGCGGTGGGCGCGATGCTGCTGACCGGCTGTGCCGCCACCGTCAATAAGACCGCCGGCACCGACGCCGCAGCAAACGCGAGTGCGTTCCTCACCATCCCGCGTGAGGACATGGGCACGTTCGTGCAGAACTTCAACCCGTTCGCGCCCACCGTCAACCCGATGGTCCAGCAGTCCATTTACGAGTCCTTGCTGATCTTCAACCCGGCAAAGGGAGACACTGTGCCGTGGCTCGCAACTGAGTGGAAGGCAGCCGACGACGGCAAATCGATCACCTTCACGTTGCGTGACGGAGTGAAGTGGTCCGACGGCAAGCCGCTGGTCGCTGACGACGTTGCTTACACGTTCGAGCTTCAGAAGAAGATCAAGGGTGGCTACGACTACCTGGACACGGTGACCGCCGAGGGAACCAACAAAGTCACGTTCAACTTCAATAAGCCATGGTCGCCGGCCCTTTACGACGTCGGACAGCTCAGCATCCTGCCCAAGCACATCTGGTCCGCGCTGGCGGACCCGGAGAAGGACGCCAACGCCAAGCCCGTGGGCACCGGCCCCTACACAGAAGTGGACAGCTTCCAGGCCCAGTCCTTCGTACTGAAGAAGAACCCCAACTACTGGCAGCCGGAAAAGCAGAAGATCGCCGGCATCAAGATGCTCGCTTTTGCAGGCAACGACGGCGCCAACCTCGCCGCTGCGAACGGGGACGTGGACTGGGCTCCACAGTACATCCCGAACATTGAAAAGACGTTCGTTTCCAAGGACAAGGAACACCGCCAGTACTGGTTCCCGGCAACCGGCGCCATGATCAACTGGCAGCTCAACACCACCAAAGCACCGTTCAACGATGTGGATGTCCGCAAGGCGCTGAGCATGGCCGTTGACCGCGACCAAGTCACCAAGATCGGCATGAGCGGCTACGCCAAGCCTGCCGACTGCACCGGCCTTTCCGGGAACTACGAGAAGTGGAAGAACTCCGAGGTCAAGGACAACTGCACCTGGACCAAGCTGGATGTGCAGAAGGCCAACGAGCTGCTGGACAAGGCCGGCTACGCCAAGGGTGCTGATGGCAAGCGCAAGCTGAAGGACGGCTCGCCGTTTGAATTCAAGATCTCCGTTGGCGCCTCGTCCTCCGACTGGCTTTCAGTAGCCAACGTGATCTCGCAGAACCTCGCCGAGGTCGGCGTCACGGCAAAGGTTGACTCCCCGGACTGGGCAGCCGTGGTTGCAGGTTACGAGACGGGCGACTTCGACTCCGGCATCGTGTGGAGCGCCAACGACCCCAGCCCGTACAAGTACTTCAACACCTCCATGGGGACTGCCACGGTGAAGCCGGTGGGTACCAAGACGTTCGACAACTACCACCGCTTCGGCGACGCCAAGGCCGACGCGCTGCTGGCCGACTTCGCCGCAGAGGCCGACGAGTCCAAGCAGAAGGACATCGCCAACAAGCTGCAGGAAGAGTACAACGACGTTGCGCCGCTGGTGCCGCTGTTCTCCGGCCCGGAATGGGGTGCCTTCAACGACACCCGCTTCACCGGCTGGCCCACCGAGGGCAACCCGTACGCAACCCTCTCGGTACGGTCACCCACCACGGTGCTGGTGCTGACCACGCTCGAACCGCGCAAGTAGCGTAGCCGGCCGCAACCGGCGGCCAGCCCGCACACTGCACGCCCGGCGGCGAACCGCCACCCGGTCAACCCCGCCGGGCGTGCCCCCAAACTTTCCGTAATTCCCGAATGGAGGGAAACCGTGCGCTTCATCCTGCGCCGCCTGGGTTTCTACCTGATCGCCTTCTGGGCATCCATCACCCTGAATTTCCTGCTCCCGCGCTTCATGCCCGGCGACCCCGTCTCCCGCATGTTTGCCCGCTCCCAGGACAGAATGCAGCCCGAACAGATCGAGGCCCTGCGCAAGCTTCTTGGCGTGGACGATCGGCCCATTTGGGAGCAATACGTCGACTACATGCACAACATCTTCACGGGCCAGATGGGCGTCTCCATCTCCCGTTTCCCAACACCGGTCACAGAGGTTATCTCCTCCCAGATCGGTTGGACCCTCCTGCTGGGCGGAACCGCGCTGGTGATTGCCGCCGTCGTGGGTAACCTGCTGGGCATCCTGGCCGCTTGGCGGCGGGGCGGCGCTATCGACTCGGCACTGCCTCCGGTGCTGGTGTTCATCGGCTCGTTCCCGTACTTCTGGCTCGCGATGGGTGCGCTGTACCTGTTCGGCGTAGTGCTGGGTTGGTTCCCGATCCGCCACGCGTTCACGGATGGTTTGGAACCCGGGTTTACGTGGGAGTTCATCGGCGACGTCGGTGCGCACCTCGCGCTGCCGGCACTGACGATCGTGCTGGTTTCCATTGGCGGCTGGATGCTGGGCATGCGCAACACCATGATCGCCACGAACTCGGAGGACTACATCACCATGGCCGAGGCCAAGGGGCTCCGTCCAGGCCGCATCATGCTCCGGTACGCAGCCCGGAATGCCATGCTGCCGTCCGTCACGAGCTTCGGCATGGGGCTGGGTTTCGTGGTAGGAGGTGCGCTGCTCACCGAGGTGGTGTTCGCGTATCCCGGCGTGGGCTACCAACTCCTCAACGCCGTCCAAGGCCTGGACTACCCCCTCATGCAGGGTCTGTTCCTGACTATCACCGCCGCCGTGCTGCTGGCGAATTTCCTGGTGGACATCCTCTACGTCCGCCTCGACCCGCGCGTGCGCAGCAACTAGAGGACTGATCATGACAACCGCACTTCTGAAGCAGCCAACTCCAACCCCGGCTGTCCGCAAGCCCAACCGCAGCTTCGTCCACGGACTCCTCACCAATAAGAAGGCCATGCTGGGCCTGACCGTGATGCTCGTGTTCATCGCACTTGCGTTGCTGGCGCCCGTGCTCTTCCCTGGCGACCCGTCGCGGATCACCGGGATGGCCTCGCTGGAACCCTCCGCCGAGCACTGGCTGGGCACCACCGCCAAGGGACAGGACGTGCTCGCGCTGACCGTCCACGGCTCACGGAGTTCCCTGTTCGTCGGGCTGACCGTAGGCTTCGCGTCCACGTTCGTCGGCATCCTGGTGGGCCTTGCTTCTGCCTACTTCGGCAAGTTCATCGACGAAGCACTCTCCTTGGTGACCAACGTCTTCCTGCTCCTTCCCGGCCTGCCGTTGCTGGTTATCCTGGCCGCGTTCCTGCCGCCGGGCCTGGGCACCGTAATCCTGGTACTCGTGGTCACAGGTTGGGCCGGTTCGGCCCGCGTGCTGCGCTCGCAGGCCTTGTCCATCCGTTCCAAGGACTTCGTGGCCGCCGCCGTGGTGTCGGGCGAACGGGCTGGCCGGATCATGTTCCGCGAGATCCTGCCGAACATGGCCTCGATCGTCATGGGCACCCTGCTGGCTTGCGTCATCTACGGCATCGGCGCGCAAGCAGGCCTGGAGTTCCTGGGCTTGGGCGATGTCAGCACGGTCTCGTGGGGCAACAACCTCTTCTGGGCTGGCAACGAGGGTGCCCTGCTCACCGGAAGTTGGTGGGTCTTTGTGCCCTCAGGCGTGTGCATAGCACTGGTCGCGTTCGCCCTTGCCCTCATCAACTACGCCGTGGACGAGGTTACTAATCCGCGGCTGCGAAAGATCAAGACCCCGAAAGACATCGAAACGAGCGCCGCAAAATGACCATCTCCCAAGTCTCCTTCGGCTCCCACGAACCCGTCCTGGACGTCAAGAACCTCACCGTGAAGTACGTGGGCGATACCCGCTCCACCACCGCCGTCGATCGCGTTTCCTTCAGCATCGGCACCGGCGAAGTGTTCGGCCTCGCGGGCGAGTCCGGCTGCGGCAAGTCCACTATCGCCAACTCGATCATGCGCCTGCTGAAGGATCCCGCCAAGATCTCCGGGGGCAGCATCTCCTTTGGCGGCAAGGACGTGATGGCCATGAGCCCGGAGGAACTGCGGCGCTTCCGTTGGCAAGACGTGGCCATGGTGTTCCAGTCGGCCATGAACTCGCTCAATCCGGTCCTGACCATCGGCGAGCAGATCGTGGACATCTTCACCACCCACGCCGGCTACTCCCGCAAGGAATCGCTCCGCCGGGCGGGCGAGTTGCTGGAACTCGTGAGGATCGATCCCGCGCGCCTGAAGTCCTACCCGCATCAGCTCTCGGGCGGCATGCGGCAGCGGGCGGTCATCGCCATGGCCGTCGCCCTCAAGCCGTCGCTGTTGATCCTGGACGAGCCCACCACCGCACTGGACGTGGTGGTGCAGCAGGAAATCATGGCGCAGATCAAGGAACTCCAGCGCGAACTGGGCTTCTCCGTCCTCTTCATAACGCACGACATGTCCCTCATGGTGGAGCTCTCGCACCGCATGGCCGTCATGTACGGCGGACGGATCGTGGAAACGGCCAAGGCCCAGGACATCTACGCCAACCCGCGCCACCCCTACACGCAGGCGCTCATGGGCGCCTTCCCGCCGCTCACCGGTCCGCGGGTTCCGCTGACGGGACTGCCCGACGGCGTGAAGTTCCAGAACATCCCAGACCTCGCCGAAGTGGCGCCCGGCCACCTCGTGGCACCGTTTGGTGCCGACGCTTTGGCGGTTGCCGGCACCACGGCCGTTGATCCCGCGATCCTGGAAGGAGTCGCACGATGAGCCACTCAGTACTTTCCCCCAATCCCGAAAGTGCCGCACGTCCTGCCGTTGCCAGCGACACGCCCGCCCTCGAAGTCCGCGGTCTGGGTAAGTCGTTTCCCATCGGCGGCCTCTTCTCCCGTCAGTCTGTCCGGGCCCTGCACGGCGTTGACCTGACCATTGGCCGCGGCGAAATCGTGGCACTCGTGGGGGAGTCCGGCTCCGGCAAGAGCACGCTGGCCCGCTGTGTTGCCCGGCTCGAAAAGCCGAGCACCGGCGCGATCCTGGTTGACGGCGTCGACGTCCTCAAGCGTGACCGGTTCCAAGCGTCCCGTGCTTTCCGGTCACAGCTGCAGATGGTCTTCCAAGACCCCTTCGGCTCGCTCAATCCAGCCCACAGGATCGAACACTTCCTGCGCCGGTCGCTGGCGATCCACGGGAAAGGCGGTTCGGAGTCCGACACCCAGCGGCGGCTCGAGGAACTCATGACCACCGTTGGCCTGCAGGCCGACATGCTGAACTCCTACCCCCACGAGCTCTCAGGCGGCCAGCGTCAGCGCGTCGCGATCGCCCGTGCGCTCGCTGTGGAGCCGCAGGTCATCCTGGCTGACGAGCCCACATCCATGCTGGATGTTTCAGTGCGGATCGGCGTGCTGAACCTGATGCGCAAGCTCCGCGACGAGCAGGGCATCTCCATGCTGTACATCACGCACGACCTCGCCTCGGCCCGCTATTTGGCAGACCGGACAGCGGTCATGTTCGCCGGTGAACTCGTGGAGGAGGGCGAGTCCCTTGACCTGCTGGCCAACCCGGCCCACCCGTACACCCAGCTGCTTGTGTCCGCTGTACCGGACCCGGCCCGCGCTGGCTCCTACGATCCCGTTCGCCGGGCCGAACTGCGCCAAGCCGTGATGGCTTCCCCGCACTGCGCATTCGACGGCGACCCTGACCAGGCCTGCTCGGACACCGAACCCGTACGCCACCAGGTTGGCGATCCCGCGAACCGCCACTGGGTCCGCTGCCACCTCTACCGGCCGCGGGCTGGAGCGGGCGGACATGCGCTGGCTAATGAACCCCTGGCGACCGAGAAGACAGACAAGAAGGCTTCCGCATGACTGAACTGACCCACCCGCTCGCCACCGTTCCGCGTGACGAGCTGGTTTCCCGCGCCGAGGCCGATCCCCTCCGGCCGCGATTCCACTTTGTTTCCCCGGCGGGCTGGCTCAACGATCCCAACGGCGTGAGCCAGTGGAACGGCGTGTACCACCTCTTCTATCAGTACAACCCGGAGGGCGCGTTCCACCACCGGATCCAGTGGGGCCATGCCACCAGCACCGACCTCGTCACCTGGACGGACCAGCCGGTGGCCTTGGAGCCGTCGGGGGGTCCGGACGCCGACGGTTGCTGGTCCGGTGTGTTGGTGAACGACGGCGGTACGCCCACCTTGGTGTACTCGGGACGACTCGACGAGCGTGAGCTGCCCTGCGTTGCCGTGGGATCTGCGGACCTCATGACCTGGACCAAAGTGCCCGAAAACCCGGTCATCGCAGCCCCTCCGGCGGGTGTGGACATCACCGCGTACAGGGACCACTGCGTGTGGCGCGAGGGCACCAAGTGGCGGCAGCTGGTGGGCTCGGGCATTCGTGGGCGCGGCGGCACGGCGTTCCTCTACGAGTCGGAGGACCTGCGCTCGTGGGACTACATCGGTCCATTGTTCATCGGCGACGCCTCGCAGGGAGATCCGGCAGACACCGACTGGACCGGCACCATGTGGGAGTGCGTGGACATGTTCCGCGCGGGCGGCGGTTCCCTGGGTTTGACCACCGAACTTTCTGCCGACGCCGATCCTGATGTGCTGGTTTTCTCCGCCTGGGACAACGGCGACACCCGCCACCCGCTGTACTGGACCGGTCGCTACGCGGGGGACACCTTCGAGCCTGCAGCCCTGCACCGGCTCGACTACGGCGGTCGGTTCTTCTACGCACCGCAGTCGTTCGAGGACGAGTCCGGGCGGCGTATCATGTTCGGCTGGATGCAGGAAGGACGCAGCGACGCCGCGATGGTGGAGGCCGGATGGTCGGGCGTGATGAGCCTGCCGCGCGTCACCACTCTGGCCGACGACGGAACCCTGGCTTTTGCGCCTGTCCCTGAAGTGGAGAAGCTCCGCCGGGATCACGTCAGCGTTCCGGGACAAGTCCTGGTGGGCTCCGGCAAGCCCCTGGATACGGGAGTGTCCGGTAACCAGTTGGACCTTGAGCTGGACGTGCAATTGGCACCGGGAGCTGTGCTGCAACTGGGCATCCTGGGGTCGGAGGATGGTGCTGAGGAGACGGTCATCGAACTCAGCCGCTTCCTTGAGGGCGAAAACGGCACCCTCCGACTCGACCGCACCCGGAGCAGCCTTGACCCTGACGTGGATGTGGAGGACAAGTCCGGCCCGCTCCCAATGCCTGACGGACGGGTGCGCCTGCGCGTCCTGGTGGACCGGTCCGCCGTCGAGATTTTCGCGAATGGCAAGCCGCTCACGGCCCGTGTGTACCCGACGCTGGGCGGGGAGCGCGTGACCCTCGCGGCAGCGGAGGGAACCGTCACCCTGGCGAGCTTCGACGCCTGGACCATGGCCGACTCCTGGAAAGGCCCGCGTCCCCTCTTCCCCTAACACCGATCCTCTCTCACATCCCAAGCGTTTTTCGCCGATCCTCTCTCAGATCATGGGAGGTTTTGGCGAACGCTCTCTCACCCCTGAGATCAAAGGCGATCTGAATGCACAAGAGAATAGTTGCCGGCCTCGCGGCCGCAGTCCTGGGTGTTGGTTTCGCGGGAACGGGGGTCACTGCTCCGGCGGTGGCCCTGGACCCCGCGCCAGTCACACTCAACAGCACCACCAGCCCCATTCCAGATGTCGTCGGAGTCAGTGGTTCCTGGACCCGGTCAGCGGAAGGCGGGTACACCGCCGTCGCGCCTTCCGGACAGAACATCGCTGCGGTCAGTGAACAGCGTGTGGCGGGCACCGCCCGCTACACGGTCGAAGTAAAGGTCGACGCCGGGAGTCCCTACGCTGTGGGCGCGCTCGTCTTCCGCGCGACTCCCGACGCCGGCGCCGGATACGCGGCGACGATCGACCCCAACCTGGACCGCGTGAGGCTGTTCGACCTCGCGACGGGCGAGGACATCGTAACCCCCGCAACCGTAGCCCTCACCGCGGGACAGTCCTACAGCGTGGACGTCCACGTGGACGGGCCCCGGATCTTCGTGGCAGTGGACGGGGTTGCCAGGATTGACGCCACGGACCGCCGTTACGAATCGGGCCGAGTGGGCCTGCACGCCTACAACGGAACCGTGGTCTTCGGCACGCCCGGTGTGCGGACCATCGACGCGAATGTCAGCGGCTGGGCAGTCACCGGTGCGGGCTGGTCAGCGACCGCCACAGGCTTCCGCGGCGCGGCCCCAGCCGGCACGAACATCCGCGCCATCGCTACCGGGGAGTCGCCCGCCGACGTCGATTTCTCCACTGACGTCCAGGTCACGGCTCAATACGGCGTGGGCACAGCCCTGTTTCGAACCAATGCATCGGGAACGTCCGGCTACGCCGCGGAGGTCGACCCCAACGCTGGCCGCTTGCGCCTGTACCGGGTCTCGGACAACGCCACGCTCGGCACGTTCACCACAGCCATCACGCTCAACAAGGTCTACCGCCTTCGGGTCACGGCGCTCGGAAACCAGTTGGCTGTCTACTGGCAGACCGATTTCCTTGACCCGAACGGCACCATGCCCGCCATCACTGCCACGGATGCCTCGCAAGCGTCCGGCCATGTGGGCCTCGGTTCCTACAACGGCACCGCCGCGTTCCAGAGCATGACGCTGCGCGGACTGGAGACGTCCCTGCAGGGTTGGCGGAGCTCCGCAGGTTCGTGGGAGCCCGACTCCAAGGGTCTCCGGGCTTCGGTGACTAGCGGCACCGCAGTGAGGTACATCCCGGCGGTGGCGTCCGACGTCGTAGCCTCCTTGGACCTGACCGTCACCTCACCGGCCACTGCCTCAGTGGTGGCCCGCAGCGGGGCGGACGGCACCGGCGGTACCGAACTCCGGATCGATCCCGGAGCGGGCACCGCGAAGCTGTACGACCGGGCCACTTCAGCGTTGCTGCACTCCGGAACCTTGCCTGCCACGAGCTTCAAGGCCGGGCAACTCAACCGCGTTCAGCTCACAGTTCGGGGGACCGAGGCCTCCGTGCTGATTAATGGCACGCCTGTGCTAAATGGCGCTGTGTCCGTGGCGACCGGCACGGGCTTCGCCCTGCTGGCCACAGGATCAGCCTGGTTCCAGAACGTTCGCGCGGACAGCGTGGACCAGTACATGAATGGGCTCTACCAGCCGGGCTACCACTACAGCCAGAACTCGGGCAGCAGTTCGGACCCCAACGGGCTGGTGTACTTCCAGGGGGAGTACCACCTGTTCCACCAGGACCGCGGACGCTGGGCGCACGCCGTCAGCTCCGACCTGCTGCACTGGAAGCAGCAACCCATCGCCCTGCCGCACATGGCAGCAGGGGAGTCGTGGTCCGGTTCGGCAGTGGTGGACGCCTCGGATGCGAGTGGATTGTTCGACGGCGGCTCCGGCCTGATCGCCTACTACACGAGCTTCAACCATGATGCCTGGAACGGAAACCAGTCCGTTCGCGCCGCCTACAGCAAGGACCAAGGCCGCACCTGGCAGATAGTCCAAGCCGCTCCTGTGGTGGAAAACCCGGGCGGTCCCGACGGCGGCTGGGACTTCCGCGACCCTAAGGTCACTTGGGACGCCGGGTCCAGCAAGTGGGTCATGGTGGTGGCAGCCGGCGACCATATCCGCTTCTACTCCTCCACAGACCTCATCCACTGGACCTTTCAAGGCAGCTTCGGCTACGGCGACTGGATCCGCGGCGGCGTCTGGGAGTGCCCGGACCTCTTCGAAATGCCCGTGGAAGGCCAGCCCGGCGTGAAGCGCTGGGTGCTGTGGTGGAGCACGGGAGCTGTCCGAGCCACGAACGGTTCAGCGGCACAGTATGTGACGGGCACGTGGAACGGCACGGTGTTTGCGCCGGACACTCCTGCCTCCCAGGTGCTTCAAGCGGATCACGGCAGGGACTACTACGCGGCCATGAGCTTCTTCGGTGCCCCGGACGGCCGACGGATCATGATCGGCTGGATGAGCAATTGGGACTACGCTTTCAGCCCTCCAACGGGCCGATGGAATGGCCAATTGTCCATCCCACGTGAGCTCAAGCTTGTTGACGTTCCCGGCGCCGGGCTCCGGCTGACGCAGGCTCCCGTTGTGGAGGAAGAGTCCCTGCGGACATCAACCTGGCAGGCCTCCGATGTGACTGTGACGCCGAGCTCCGCGAATGCGCTTGCGGGTGTTTCCGGTCGCTCCTTCGAGCTTGAGGCGGAGGTCGGGATTCCTTCTTCCGGAGGTGCCACGTCCTTCGCGTTCGGGCTAAGGAAAGGGACCGGATCAACGGGCGCTCAAGAAACAACAGTGAAGTACGACGCCGGTGCTGCCGCACTCACCGTGGACCGCGGCACGGCCGGTCGGGAGGACTTCACCCGGTACTTCGCGGGGTCTGAGGCGGACAATTCCTCGGCGCCATGGAGTTCCACCCTGGTAGGTTCCGAGCGCCGCGTGAAGCTCCGAATCCTGGTGGACGCATCCTCCGTGGAAGTCTTCGGCGGTGACGGCACGGCTGCCATCACTTCGCTGATCTTCCCGGACCCGTCCTCCACAGGTTTGTCCTTTTCGGCGGGCGGGGGGAATGCCCGGCTGGTGTCCGTCAAAGTACACCAGCTCAGCGACACTGCGCGCCTGACTACCGCGCCGCCGTCGGACGTTCTGCCGGCTTCGGGCGGGACGGCTCGACACAACCTCGGCACTTATTCAGTGGTCCCGGGCGGCAAATGGGAGAGCACGGGCGCAGGCCTGGCAGGTACGTTCGACAAAGACTCGACGGCCATGAGTCCGGCTGCCTTCACTGACGTCCGCGTGCAGGCAACCGTTCGTTTCGGTGGGGATCCCTTCGCTGGCGAGATGCTCAACCGGGACCTGGCTCCGGAGAAAGGGTACGGGGGCGCGGGCTCGGTGTTGCTCAGATCCTCCGCCGATGGATCCAGTGCCTATTACGTGAATCTGGACCCGAATCTCCGCGTGGTGCGGGTTTTCTCGCTGAACAACGGTGTCTTTACGGTGCTCGCGAGCGTTCCGGCGGCCTTGAGTCACGGGGTGAGCTATGCGCTGGACACTTCGGTTGTTGGCAACAGGATCACAGTGTCCGTGGATGGAACGCAACTGATCGACGTCACGGATTCTGCCCTTGTTTCCGGGAAGGTTGGCGTCAACGTGTTCGACGGCAGGGCGGCCTACCAGGATGTGGTGGTGACGGCACTGCCGTAGGCCTGGCATCCAAGCGGGTGAGCCCGATTCGATGACTCGCTGCATACCAGACGACTCCTACCGTCTAGTGCGCAGGGAACGGTCTAATCGGCGGGTTGCTGGATCCTGAGGTTCGTGGGCGCCCCGGGCGCGGAGGCCGGGGAGCCCGCGGAATTCGTCGGTTGGAAGCCCTGCCAGCCCGGCGTGATCGAACCAAGGATGCTGGCATGGCGTGCCCCCGTGCAGCTGGCTACCGTACCGGGGAAGTTGTTTACCGTCAGGTACCCCAGAATGGCGAATGCCGCGGCCTCCTTGGCGGAGGAAGGCAGGCCGAGCTCGTCGGACGTCAAAAGCTCGACGCCGGCTGCTCCGGAACGGCCGAGTTCCCCGCGCAGAGTGCCCATGAGCGTGGGATTCCGCGTTCCGCCGCCGGAGGCAATGACAGACGTTCCTCCTGCGACGGCCACGGCGTCCGCGACAGTGCGGGCGGTGAGCGCTACCAGCGTTGCCACGACATCCTCGATAGGCAGGCTCTTGGTTCCGGTAGCGTCCATGGCCCTTTCCAGGTAGGGCAAGTGGAACAGTTCCTTGCCGGTCGATTTGGGGGCCGGCAGGCGGTAGTACGGTTCGGCAAGCAACTCGTCGAGCAAAGCGGAGCTGACGCTGCCGCGGGCGCCGAGTTCGCCGTCGTGGTCGTATTGCTGCTGTCCTGCGGTCATGGACGTGACGGCAGCATCGATCAACGCGTTGGCCGGACCCGTGTCAAACGCCGTTGGCTCGCCGGAAGCCACCGTGATGTTGGCGATGCCTCCCAGATTCAGCGCCACGGGCGTTCCCGGCAGTCCCCGAAGCCACAGTGTGTCGAAGAGGCTGACCAAGGGTGCGCCTTGGCCGCCGGCGGCTACATCCCGCGTACGGAAGTTGGACACCACGGTGCAGCCCGTCGCTTCTGCGATCCAGGCCGGTTCGCCGAGCTGGAGTGTTCCCTTGACCCCGCCGGACTCCACCCAGTGGAACATGGTTTGGCCATGGGAGGCGATCAGTTCTGCCCGCCCCTTGCAGAGTTCGTCGTTGGCCCGGACAGCGAGCCTGGCGAAAGCCTGCCCAATCCGCGTATCGAGTTTGCAGACCTGTTCCATGGAGCTGGTTGCGGGCGGCAATTGTGCCGCCACTTCCGCCCGCAACTCGACCGGGTAGGACTCGCTGACAGTACCCAGGAGGGTCAGCACCAAGGCATCGCCGTCCCTGTCGACGTCGACGGCTACGGCGTCGATCGCATCGTAGGACGTTCCGGACATCATGCCGATGATACGCATGGCACTGCTCCCTTATCTGATTCTCTGTGTGGTCGGCTGGCGGCTGGAGGGCTTAGTCCCGCAGCGCCTTCTTGTGGGCGGAACCGCGCAGGGTGGCCAGCGCGAAGACACTGACAACGCAGGTGGCCATGACGTAGTAGGCCGGAATGTCCTTGTTGCCGGTGGAAGCGATGAGGCCGGTGATGATGAGCCCGGCGGATCCTGAGAACACGGCGTTGGACAGCGAGTATGCCAAGCCCAGACCGGTGTAACGGACGGTGGTGGGGAACATTTCCGAAAGCATGGCGGGTCCGGGACCGGCCAGCATGCCAACGATCGCTCCGGCAAGGAAAACTCCTGCGCCCATGAGCCATGGCGAACTCGTGGGGTCCTGCAGGACCTTCAGGAGCGGCAGCGCCAGCACGGCAATGAGGACTGCACCGGCGAGCATCACGGGCCGGCGTCCCCAACGGTCGCTGAGCATGCCGCTGGGAATGATGGAGGCGGCGAAACCGGCATTGGCCAGGACGGTGGCGATCAGCGCGGCTTGGAACGTGGCGTTCAGGCTGGTCTGCAGGTAGGACGGAAGGACCACCAGGAAGGTATAGCCGGCGGCCGACCAACCCATGAGACGACCGATTCCGAGCAGGATTGCCTTCGCGGTTTCAGCCTTGCTGGGGTGCACAACAACGACGGCGGAACCCGGGTTCCGCTCGGCGGCTACGGTCCGCTGGAAGTTGGGGGTCTCTTCGAGTTTCAGCCGCAGGTACAGTGCCACGAGGCCGAGGGGAAGTGCAAAGAGGAAGGGGAGGCGCCAGCCCCAGTCAGAGAGGTCCTTTGCGCTCATCGCCGAGGACAGGAGGGCAGCAACACCGGCACCGGCCAAGAGGCCCAATGCGACAGTGAATGACTGCCATGCTCCATAGATGCCGCGCTTGCCCGTGGGGGCGAACTCGGTCATGAGCGATACCGCCCCGCCGAACTCCCCGCCAGCCGAGAGCCCCTGGAGAATGCGCACCAAGGTCAGCAAGATGGGGGCCATGATGCCCAACGTTGCGTAATTGGGGAGGACGCCGATGAGCGTTGTGGCTCCGGTCATAAGCAACAGGACGATGATCAGGGTGGGACGCCTGCCGATCCTGTCTCCAATCCGGCCGAAGATCCAGGCGCCCACGGGACGGAAGAAGAACGCAATCGCAAAGGAAGCGTAGGTCTTGATGAGGGCCTCGAAGTCGGTGGCCCCTGCAGTGGTGAAGAAGTTAGCGGAAATAATGGTGGCGAACGATCCGTAGATACCGAACTCGTACCATTCGATGAAGTTGCCCACCGAACCGGCCACCAGGGCGCGCCGGGCTTGCTTGGCAGGTGGTTGCTTGACGAGCGTGGAATTACTCATGAGGGTCCTCTTTGGTGTGGTGGGGATTGTGGGAAGGCTGTCTTGGGGGGTTCTGGGTCCTGAAGTGCTTCGTCCAGGAGTTCCAGGATGTGCCGGTATTGATGGCCAGTAGCTTGGGTCATGCCTAGCTCGCAGGTCCGGTTGGTTGAGGCGTACGCGGTGTGTGGGCGTTGGTTTACTTCTCCGGCTTGAACGTTTGTTGCGGATGCCGTGAGTTCCGGATGCAGCAGTCCGCGGTCCCCGGCATAGGCGCAGCAGCCCCAGCTGGGAGGAACGAAGACGTCCTCCGCCAACGCAGCGGCAACTGCGGTGAGGGAATCGTTGATGCCGAGCCGAGTGGACGAACATGTCGGGTGCAGCGCAAGGGAGTCCATGCGCCGCGGTGTCCCGAGATGTGGCAGGAAGTGCTCCTGGACGAACTCGACGGCGTCGATGAACCGAAGCCGCGAGTACTCCCGGCGTGTGTCGCCCGATGCGGCCGCGTACCGGAAGGTCTCCAGCCCTTCCGTGCAGGACGAGGCATCGCAGACGATCGGCAGGCGCCCGTGATCGCTCGCTTCCCAGAGTGCCGGAAGGACCGTGTCCCGCATGGAGTTGTAACCGGAGGTGAACCCCTTGGACTTCCAAGGCGTTCCGCAGCAGAAGTCGCCGATTCCCTCCGGAATGACCACTTCGACGCCGGCCCGTCCTGCGAGGTTCATGAATGCCTTGGTGACGCCTTCCCCGGTGCCGCGTCCGCCGTCGTTGGCTGGACCAAACCCTGCCGGACCAAACCCTGCCGGACCAAACATCGCCCCGATGCAGGCGGGGAAGTAGACAGCCTCCGCCGTGGTCTTTCCTTGTGCGGACGGCTCATGGCTGGTTCGTTTGTGTCCGCCCTTGGGAAGTGCGCCGTTGTAGAGCGGCACGTTCTCCGCGCCCAAGACCAGTCGTCCGGCCTGGGTGACGGCTTTGACCAAGGGCTCTGGGAGTACCTGGGCGGCGCTGAGGCCCAGCGAACCGGCGGCGGAAACGCCGCCCCAATGCTTCGCGGCTACCGCCCACCCCTTGTCTGCGAGCCTGTTGCTGTTTTCAGCCCGGAGACGCCGCACGAGGTCTCCGGTATTGATGAGCACAGGGCAGGCACTTTGACACATACCGTCTGCCGCGCAGGTCTGGACGCCGTCGTACTCGTAGTCCTTGGTGAGCTTGCCTGCAAGCTCGTGGTCGCCACGCGCTTCCGCCGCAGCGATCTCCCGCCGGATCACGATGCGCTGCCGCGGGGTCATGGTCAGGTCCTTGCTGGGACAAACCGGCTCACAATAGCCGCACTCGACGCAGCGGTCCACCTCTTCCTCCACCACGGGCGCCGTCTTCAAATGATCCAGGTAGGAACGGTGGTCCTCGGACAGGACCACGCCAGGATTCAGCAGGCCGACGGGATCGGCCAGGCGCTTGACCGACTCCATGACCTCATACAGTTCGCGGCCGTATTGCCGCTCGACGAACGCCGCCATGATCCGGCCGGTCCCGTGTTCCGCCTTGAGTGTGCCCTGTCTGCGAAGGACCAGATCCACCATGTCTTCGGTGAAAGCTTCGTAGCGGGACAACTGGGACGCGTCGTCGAATCGCTCCGTGAGCATGAAGTGGATGTTGCCGTCCTTGGCATGGCCAAAGATCACGCTGTCCGGATAGCCGTGGACATCGAAAAGGCCCAGGAGTTCCTCGCAGGTATCGGCAAGTGCGGGGACAGGAACGGCGATGTCCTCCAGTAGCGCGTTAGTGCCGGCTGGGCGGCTGCCCGCGACGGCGGTATAGAGGCCCTTGCGGATGTGCCAGAGGGCCGAGCGCTCGGTGGGATTGCTGGACAGATTGAAGGGCGTGGCCAGGTCCAGGGAGTCGAAGAGCCCTTGGCTTTCGGCGCTCTTGCGGTCGAGTTCCGCGGCTGTGGCGGCTTGGTGCTCCACCAGCAGCGCCGCGTGGCGATGGACCTTCAGTGCGGCCAGGGATGCGGGCGTGCCGGCTTGGAGCTGGGCCACCCGCAACGACGCGGCGTCCAGCAGCTCCACTGTGGAAAGTCCCGAGGCAACGAGCTCCGGCAGTGCGGAGGCGGCAGCGTTCAGCGAAGGGAACATCATCAGGCCAGTGGCAGCGTGCTGCAGGGATGGGATGGTGCGGAACGTGGCTTGGGCGATGAAGCCCAGCGTCCCCTCGGAGCCGATCATGAGGTGCTCAAGGATCTTCACCGGCTCCTCGAAATCGAGGAAAGCATTGAGTCCGTAGCCCATGGTGTTTTTCATGGAGAACTGGTGCTCGATGATGCGGACCGAATCCGGGTTGGCCAGGATACGGCGCCGGAGACGAACGAGGCCTTCATGAAGCTCGGGTTCCTTGTCACGCAAGAGCTGATCTGCCGTGGTGTCCGCGGTGTCGATCAAAGTTCCCGAGGGCAGGACGAACACCAGGGATTCGAGCGTCTGGTACGTGTTGAACTCAGTGCCGCAGGACATGCCAGAGGAGTTGTTGGCAACCACCCCGCCGATCGTGCAGGCGCTCTCGCTCGCCGGATCAGGGCCGAGCTTGCGGCCATAAGCGGCCAATCGCGCATTCACGCTCCGCACTGTGGCGCCGGGTCCGACGCGAACCCGGGCACCGTCGTCGAGCACTTCCACTTTACGGAAGTGCCTGCGCACGTCCATCAGAAGGCCGTCTGTGATGCCCTGTCCACTCAACGACGTCCCACCGGACCTGAAAACCATAGGCATCCCGGACGCAGCGGCCGCGGCCATGATCCGTCCCACCTCGGACGGATCCATCGGCGCCACAATGGCCTGTGGCTCCAACAGGTAGTGGGAAGCGTCGTGCGCCAATGCCAGGCGATCCAACTCACGCGTGGAGTAGCCGCTGAATTCGCTCAGGGCCGGGTGCGTACTCTGCCCAAGGTGCTTTGTCCGTATTGACATTCTTGCTCAACGCGCTCGCTTGATGAGGGCAGCGGTGGCGCTGCGGACATTGCCGAAAGTAGCTTCCAAGGCATCGCGGGCCTCTGTTGTGACCGCACCAGAGAGCATGGCTGTGAGAGCAACCTTCAGCTCGCCGTCGGCTGATTGAAGAGCCTCGCGGCAGCGTTCTTCATTCTCGCCGGTGGCCTCCATGAGGATCCTGACCGTGCGGGAGCGTAACTTCTGGTTGGTGGCTACCATGGACACCATGAGGTTGGACCACGTGCGGCCGAGTTTGATCATGAGCGCAGTGGAGAATCCGTTGAGCATGAGCTTCTGGGCAGTCCCAGCCTTGAGCCGGGTGGAGCCGGCCAAAGCTTCGGGGCCAGTATCGGCGGCCAGCACGAAATCGGCGAGAGGACCGAGTTGGGGATCCGTGGCACAGGCGATCAGGGCAGTCACAGCCCCGCGCTCGCGGCCCGCCGTCAGTGCTCCGCCAACATAAGGCGTCCTTCCGGAGGCTGCGATGCCTACAACGATGTCCCCGCTTTGGACATCCGATGCCGCTTCGGCCCCGGCTTCCCACGAGTCTTCAACATTCTCGACGGCGCGGACCAGGGCGTCGGCGCCGCCTGCATGGTGGGCGATGACGATGTTGTCGGGCAGGTTGAATGTGGGTTTCAGTTCCGCTGCGTCCAGGACGCCCAGCCGCCCAGACGTTCCCGCGCCGAAGTAGTGGACGCGGCCGCCGTTCTGCACGGAATCGGCCGCCGCATCAACGAGCCCGGCCATGGTCTGCAGGATCCCGCGAACGGCTTCCGGCGCCAACCGGTCTTCATCGTTGAGGGCGGTGAGGATCTCCAACGTGGTGCGCTTGTCCAGGTCAAGGGTCCGTTCATTGCGTGCCTCGGTGCTGATTTCCAGCCAGGCAGAGTTCTCCTTGTGGCGCAGTTCCGTGCCCATCGTTGTCCTAACTGTCGTTCGGTGGTGCTGACTGTTCTGACTACGACGGTAGGACCCGGATCACATGTATGTCAATGATTTACACGAAGTCATCAACTTAGGTAAGATTTGTACATCCGGCGGGGGCCCGCCACCGGGTAGCGTGTTCCATGACGGTCCGCAGAAGGCGGGGCGCCAGAAGGAGGTCGTGTGGAAGGGCTCATGAACGAGGAATCGTCGCGGACCGTCCTGGTCAGGATCCGCGCGATCTTGCCCGCGTTGCGGCCCTCCGAGCGTGCCATCGCTGAAGTGGTGCTCGCAGAGCCATCGAAAGTTGCCACTATGTCCATTGGGGACCTGGCAGAACAGTGCGGGACGTCTACCACTTCCGTGGTGCGCTTCTATAAGAAGGTGGGCTACGCCGGATACTCGGAATTCCGCCTTGATTTGGCGCGGGAAGCAACGCGCGAGAGCGTGGTCAACAATGTTCCTGCTGACGTCTACGAGGACATCGACAAGTCGGATTCCCTGCAGGATGTGGTGTCCAAGATCGCCTTCAATGAGAGCATGTCCATCGCGGACACCGCACAACTTCTGGACGTCGGGAAGCTGGAAGAGGCGGTGGCCGCAATTTCCGGTGCGCGAAGGACCGAGGTGTTCGGTGTCGGCGCAGGCGCCCTCGTGGGCCAGGACCTGCAGCAGAAACTGCACAGGATCGGCAAAGTGGCCTTCAGTTGGTCCGAAGCGCATGCAGCCTGGACATCGGCGTCACTGCTCGATTCCACGTGTGTGGTGGTGGCTATCTCGCATTCCGGGACCACCATGGACACGGTTGAATTTCTGCGGATCGCCAAATCGGCCGGCGCAACCGCAATCGTCATCAGCAACCATGCTGATTCGCCATTGGGGCGGGAAGCTGACATCCTGCTCAGCACTGCCGCGCGGGAGACGCCCTTCCGACCCGGTGCGCTGGGCAGCCGCATCGCGCAGATGATGGTGATCGACGTCCTCTTCGTCGGCGTGGCGCAGCGTTCTTATGACGCATCCATCAGCGCACTCCGCAAGACGCACGCAGCCATTCAGTCCCGACGGCTGCCCCAAACGCCCCGGAAGTAGCGCTGAGTCACCCGATTCGATGACTCGCTGCAGACCAGACGGCTCCTACCGTCTAGTGTGCAGCGCATCATCGAGGCGGCCAGATCGGCCAGATCGGGCATCCAAGCCAGCCAAGCCAAGCCCGCCAGCAAGGACTACTCCGCGTCCAGATCCGTCTCCAGCAACGCCACCAGCGCGTCCAAGGCTGCATCCGCGCCGTCGCCCTCAGCCCTCAGCACGACGACGTCTCCCTTAGCGGCACCGAGTGTCATAAGCGAAAGGATGCTGGCGGCGTCGAGCGCGTCATCGGCGGGTTGGCCCTGCATGGCGATGGTGACCTCCACCGGCTGTTCTCCCGCGGCCTCTGCGAAGAGGGCGGCCGGACGGGCGTGCAGGCCGGAGCGGCTGGCGATGGTGGCGGTGCGTTCGGGCATGGGTTTCTCCTTATGAGTAGACGCAGTAAAAGGGGTTAGAGGCCGAGCTCTTCGAGCACGGGGAGTTTTGCCCGGACCCACTCGCGGGCCTCCGTTGCGCTCGGCGCGGTGAGCGCCAGCCGGGCGAGTTCCTGGGCCTGCTCCAGAGTGACGGTTTTCAGCACAGTCCCCACTGCGGCCAGCGAGCGGGCGGTCATGGACAGCGTGCTAACGCCGAGTCCGGTAAGTACGACGGCGAGGGCCGGGTCAGCGGCCGCCTCACCACACACGCCCACGGGTTTGGTGCTGCCCTCCCGGCCCGATCCTTCCAGAACGGAGCCTTCCACAGTGAGTTGCACGAGCCGCAGGACGGCGGGCTGCCACGGTGTATTGAGTTCAGCGAGGGGTCCGAGCTGACGGTCGGCGGCCATGGCGTACTGCGTGAGATCGTTGGTACCGAGAGAAGCGAAGCTAACTTCACGGAGCACTGAGGCGGCGGTCAAAGCAGCCGAGGGAACTTCCACCATGACGCCGGGCGTTTGGATGCCGGCAGCAGCACACATTGAGGCGAACCTGCCTGCCTCCGCAGCCGTGGAGATCATCGGGGCCATGACCCAGACGTCGGCCTCGGACTCGGAAGCAGCCCGGGCAATGGCCTCCAGTTGACGCTCCAAAACACCGGGCGTGGTGAAGTCCGTCCGGTAGCCGCGAACACCCAAAGCAGGGTTGGGTTCGGTGGCGTCCGTGAGGAAGGGGAGGGGCTTGTCGGCGCCGGCATCGAGCGTTCGCAGCACAACTTTCTTACCTGGGAACGCATCAAACACGGCCTTGTACGCGGCGGCCTGTTCGTCCACCGAGGGCTCGGTGTCGCGTTCCAGGAAGCAGAACTCTGTGCGGAAGAGGCCAACACCCTGTGCGCCCAGACCGGCAGCTGCCACGGCATCCTTGGCACCTCCGACGTTGGCGAGCAGCGGGACCAGGTGGCCATCCGCCGTCGTGCCGTTTCCGTCGAACTCAGCAAGCGTTGCCGAGGTTTCAGCCCAAGCGGTGGCAGCAGCGCGCTGCTCCTCCGACGGCGGGGAAGCCACGAATCCGGCAGCGCCGTCTACGTAAACCTCTGTGCCATCAGCAATGGAATCAACGCCGTGGGCGGCAACCACGGCGGGCAGTCCGAGCGAGCGCGCGATGATCGCGGTGTGTGACTGCGGCCCGCCACCAGAGGTCACAAGTGCCAGGACTTTGGAAGGATCCAGTGTTGCCGTGTCCGCAGGGGCGAGGTCCTCGGCCACCAGGATGAAGGGTGTGTCTGAGGAAGGGATGCCTGGGGCGGGAACGCCCCGCAGCTCAGCCACGATGCGGGCGCGGACGTCCAGCACGTCTGTAGCGCGCTCGGCCATGTAGCCGCCCAGGTTGTGCAGCATTTCGGAAACGGAGGCGCCGGCTTCCCAGATTGCGCGTTCCGCGGACGAGCCCGCGTTGATGAGTTTGGCCGCCGACTTCAGGAGCATGGTGTCTTTGGCCATGAGCGCGGTGGCCTCGAGGACGGCTTTGCCGTCGCCGGAGGCACTATCCGCGCGCCCCTTGAGCTCGTCGTGGACGGCTTGCGCTGCGGCTTTCAAGCCCGCGACGGCGTCCTCCGGACTGACGTCTGCGGCCAACCGCTCGCCCGACGGCGGTTCACTCACCGGTTTGGGCATCTGGCGGACGGAACCAATGATGCGGCCAGGGCTTACCCCTACTCCTTGGAAATTCTGCACTGAATCCTCTGTTCCTGCTGGTTGTTCAGACCCTGCGGCAACGGCACCCCAAGCCTGCGGAATGTAGCCTACAAAATTCTGCTGTGAGCCACTTCATATAGCAACGCTATAGGTGCTAGGGTAGCGGCTATGAGTTTCGATGACCAGCTTCCGCCAAAAATTCGGTTGCTCCGCGCAGCTGCTGAGTTGCTGGCAAATTCGGAGGGGTCAGCGGTCTCAACGCGCCAGATCACAGCGTTGGCCGGCGTTACGGCGCCAACGCTCTACCACCACTTTGGCGACAAAGAAGGACTGTTCGACGCCGTCGTTTCTGCCGGTTTTGAAGAGTACGTGGCGGGGGAGCGGGATTTTGCACCGTCCGGGGAACCGTTGGAAGACGTCCGGCGGATGTGGGACAACCACGTCCAGTTCGGGTTGACCCAGCCCCACCTTTATCTGGTGATGTTCGGCAATATCAGGCCGGAAAGCCGCCCAGCAATCGTGTCCGATGCTGAAGCGCTTCTGGAGGAAATGCTGAACAAGGCCGCTATCGCCGGTCAGATCAATGTGCCGCCCCGCGAAGCGGCACGAAGCATCCTCGCGGCCAACGTGGGTGTCACGCTCATGCTCATCGCCGAACCGGTGGAAGAACGGAACCTCGAGCTCTCAACGATGACCCGGGATTCCATGATTTTCGCCGTCTCCACGGATACCGCCCGTGGCGCCGCAGCGGAGGACTCCGGTAAGTCCTCCGTGGTTGTTGCGGCAATCGCCCTGAATGCGGCACTGCAGGCCTCGCATTCGGACCAACTTTCCAGCTCTGAATTGAAGCTCTTCCTTGAGTGGCTTCACCGTATTTCCAGCAGCTCCTAAGGCTGTTCTCTCTCGATCTATATCGACTGACCCCGCGCCGCCGCGGGACACACGTTAGGAATTCACATGGCAACAGAGACCGTTGCGAAGCCCCGCACCAGCCTGCGCGTTGGCGTCCAAAAGTTCGGAACATTCCTGTCCGGCATGATCATGCCCAACATTGGCGCCTTCATCGCCTGGGGCCTCATAACGGCCCTGTTCATCAAGGAAGGGTGGATTCCAGTCGCGGAACTTGGCGGTTTCGGGACCAACGCCGAGGGCGTTACCAACCCGGGCCTCGTTGGCCCCATGGTCAAGTACCTGCTGCCCCTGCTGATTGCCTATACCGGCGGCCGGATGGTCTACGACGTCCGTGGCGGCGTTGTGGGTGCCATTGCCACCATGGGTGTCATTGCGGGTACAACATCTCCGATGTTCATCGGCGCAATGATCATGGGTCCGCTGGGTGGCTGGACCATCAAGCAGCTTGATCGCCTCTGGGATGGCAAGATCCGTCCCGGCTTCGAGATGCTGGTGAACAACTTCTCCGCTGGCATCTGGGGTGCGGCATTGGCCTTGGGCGGCTTTTACGGCCTCTCATTCATTGTCAAAATCTTCACCGACGGCGCCGGAGCCGTGGTCCAGTTCCTCGTCAACAATGGCCTGCTTCCGCTGACCAGCATCTTCATTGAGCCTGCCAAGGTCCTGTTCCTCAACAACGCCATCAACCACGGTGTGCTTACCCCGCTTGGCATCCAGCAGTCCTTGGACCACGGCAAGTCCATCCTGTTCCTGCTCGAAGCCAACCCCGGCCCGGGCATGGGCATCCTGCTGGCATACATGTTCTTCGGCCGTGGCGCAGCAAAGGCTTCAGCGCCGGGCGCAGCGATCATCCACTTCTTCGGTGGAATCCACGAGATCTACTTCCCGTACGTCCTGATGAAGCCGATCCTGATCCTCGCTGCCATCGGTGGCGGCATGACGGGCATCGCGACCCTGGCCATCACCAACTCCGGCCTCGTGGCTCCTGCAGCCCCGGGTTCCATCCTTGCGGTCATAGCCCAGACGTCCCGTGACAGCTACGTCGGCGTGATTCTGGCCGTGGTCCTGGCAACCACCGTTTCCTTCCTCATTGCTTCTTTGATCCTTCGCACCTCCAAGAACAAGGGCGAGGACGATCTCACCGAAGCCACATCCCGCATGGAAGCCATGAAGGGCAAGAAGAGTTCCGTCTCCTCGGCCCTTGTGGGCGACCGGGCAGGCGAGCGCGGCGGCACCGTCCTCACCCGCCCTGTCCAGAACATCGTGTTCGCCTGCGACGCCGGCATGGGCTCCAGCGCCATGGGTGCCTCGGTGCTGCGCAACAAGATCAAGGCTGCCGGTTTCCCTGACGTCAAGGTCACCAACTCGGCAATCGCCAACCTGAGCGATTCCTACGATGTCGTGATCACCCATGAAGACCTCACCGAACGCGCCCAGCCGAGGACTGCCAGCGCGATGCACTTCTCGGTGGACAACTTCATGAACAGCCCCAGATACGACGAAATCGTGGAGCTGGTCAAGGCGAGCAACACCGAAAGCCCTGCCGGCGACACAGCCGCCCCCACAGCAGCCGCCACCCACGGTGCGCATGCCGCTGAGCCGGCGGCCGCCGTCGTGGGCAAGGGAGTCCTGCTCCCCGAAAGCGTTGTGCTGAACGGTACGGCCCAGGACCGCGATACTGCGATCGACGAAGCCGGGCAGCTCCTGCTGGACCGCGGTGCCGTGGATGTCAGCTACGTGCACGCCATGCACGAACGCGAGGAATCCGTGTCCACGTACATGGGCAGCTTCCTGGCGATCCCGCACGGCACCAACGATGCCAAGGAGCACATCCGGCACTCGGCAGTTTCCATCATTAGGTACCCCGAGGGCATCGACTGGGGTGGCAAGAAAGTTAAGTTCGTGGTCGGCGTGGCTGGCCTCAACAATGAGCACCTCCACATCCTGTCCTCGATCGCCAAGATCTTCACCGACAAGGCCCAGGTGGCCCAATTGGAGGAAGCGACCACGGTTGAGGAAGTGCTGGAACTGTTCGGAAAGGTCAACGCATAGTGAAGGCAGTCCATTTTGGGGCAGGCAACATCGGACGCGGCTTTGTGGGGCTGTTGCTCCATGAGGCCGGGTATGAGGTGGTGTTCGCGGATGTTGCGGACGCGCTGATCAGCCAACTCGCTTCTGCGGGCAGCTACAACGTCCATGAGGTGGGCGAGAACCCCGCGGTGAAAACCGTGGACGGGTTCCGTGCGCTGAACTCAAGCACGCAGGAAGCTGCCGTTGTTGAGGAAATCTCGACGGCGGATGTGGTCACCACTGCTGTAGGGCCGCATATCCTGAAATTCGTGGCACCCGTGATCGCTCGTGGGCTTGCAGCACGGGAGCCATCACTGCCGCCGCTGCAGGTTATGGCCTGCGAGAACGCCATCAACGCGACGCACCTACTGCAAGCAGAGGTCCGGGCAGCCTGGGATGACTCCGCCGCTGACTTGGACTCAGTGGCTGTCTTTGCCAACACCGCGGTGGATCGAATTGTCCCGAATCAGGAGCCCGGCCAAGGCCTGGATGTCACGGTGGAGACATTCTACGAGTGGGTCATCGACCGCACACCGTTTGGTGACCACGTCCCCGCTATTCCTGGAGCGACGTTCGTGGACGAACTTGGCCCGTACATCGAGCGCAAGCTGTTCACGGTGAACACCGGGCATGCTTCTGCTGCATACTTCGGCTATGCAGCGGGCTTCGAGAAGATCTCCGACGCCATGGCCGATCCGTCCGTGGCGGCAAAGGTCCGTGCTGTGCTGGAAGAGACCAAGGAATTGCTGGTGGCCAAGCACGGATTCGTGGAGGCCGAGCAGGAAGCGTACGTGCAGAAGATCCTGTCCCGCTTCACCAACCCGTACCTGCCCGATACTGTGGCCCGCGTCGGCCGGGCACCACTGCGGAAACTGGGCCGGCACGAGCGGTTCGTCGGCCCAGCGGCCGAACTCGCCGAGCGTGGCGTCACTCCCGTCGCGCTGCTGGAGGCCATGTCCGCCGCCCTTCGGTTCGACGACGGATCCGACGACGAAGCCGTGGAACTCGCAAACATGCTGTCCGAGCTGGACGCAGCTGCCGCCGTCGAGCGCATCACCGAACTTCCGCCGTCGCACCCGCTGTTCCCTGCGCTGCAGAAGCTCATAGAGGACCGCAAAGCCGAAGCTTAGTTCCTCTCTCACATCCTGCCGCTTTTTCGGCGATGTTCTCTCACATCCTGAGGCTTTCTATCGGATGTTCTCTCACATAACAAACGCCCGACGTCGGCACCCAGCCTTGGGTGCCGACGTCGAAGGCTTTCCGGGCAATCGGCCCAGCTGCGATGAACTCACCCAAACCCGTGGGGAGGTGAGAGAACATCGGCCAAAACCCCGCAGGAGGTGAGAGAACATCGGCCAAAACCCCGCAGGAGGTGAGAGAACATCGCCCCTAATCCCGTGGGATGTGAGAGAGGATGGGGAGGGGGTTAGCGCGCTGCCGCCGTTTCGGCTTCCGCCATCGCCTTCCACTCGGCCACGCGGGCCTGGTGCAGCGGCGACTTGCGAACAACCGCATAGGCGATGCCAAGGATCGCGAACCAGATAGGCGTCACCAGCAGTGCTGTGAGCGTGTCCGGCTGCGTGGTCAGCGCCCACACCAGGAACGCGAAGAACGCGAAGACCACCCACACCATCGGGATGCCACCAGGCATCTTGAACGGCGACGCCGCGTGCTGCTCCGGGCGGCGCTTCCGGAAGACGAGGTAGCTGGCCAGGATGATGGACCAGACGAACATGAAGCAGACGGCGGACACGGTGGTCACCATGTCGAACGCGGCGCCAACGTCCTTGCCCGCGTACAGAAGCACGACGCCGGCCAGCAGCAGAACGCAGGACAGGAACAGTGCGTTCTGGGGTACTTTGCGGCTGGAGAGCCGGCCGAAGACCTTGGGAGCGTCGCCGTCGTTGGCCAGGCCGAACACCATGCGGGACGTCGAGTAGATGCCCGAGTTGGCCGAAGACATGGCCGATGTGAGCACCACGAGGTTAACCACGGTTGCCGCCATGCCGAGGCCTGCCAGCGAGAACATGGCGATGAAGGGGCTGTGGCCTGCTTTGAATTCGGTCCACGGGGTGACGGACATGAGGATGATGAGTGCGCCTACGTAGAACAGCATGACGCGCAGGGGGATCGCGTTGATGGCGCGGGGCAGGTTGTGCTCAGGGTTTTTGGTTTCGGCTGCCGCCGTGCCCACGAGTTCGATGCCCACGAACGCGAAGACTGCGATCTGGAAGCCGGCGACGAAGCCCATGAATTCCTTGGGGAAGAATCCGCCATGGCTCCAGAGGTTGGTGAAGCTTGCGGTTCCGGCGTTGGACTGGAACCCGGTGAAAATCATCACCAGGCCCACCACGATCAGCGCCACGATGGCCACGATCTTGATAAGGGCGAACCAGAACTCCGTCTCGCCGAACGCCTTGACGGTGGGGAGGTTCAGAAGGAGCAGAATCACGATGGTTGCCAGGCCCGGGATCCACAGTTGGATTCCCGGCCACAGTTCATTGGCGTAGCCGGCGATCGCAATCACGTCGGCAACACCTGTGACCACCCAACAGAACCAGTAGGTCCAGCCGGTGAAGAAGCCGGCCCAGGGGCCCAGGAGGTCGCCCGCAAAATCGCTGAAGGACTTGTAGTTGAGGTTGGAGAGCAGGAGCTGGCCCATGGCCCGCATCACGAAGAACAGCATGAAGCCGATGATCATGTACACGAAGATCACGGAGGGTCCGGCCACGGAGATGGTCTTGCCGGAACCCATGAAGAGGCCCGTTCCGATGGCGCCGCCGATTGCCAGGAGCTGGATGTGGCGGTTGCTGAGCGAGCGTGACAGGTGGGGCTCGCTGTCCCTGCTGGAGGCGCGGAGCTGCCCCGTTGTTGTCTGATCGGACATTAGTTTCAAGAACCCTTCGGAAGACCCGTCACAATGGTGACGGCCGTTACAAATCTGTTCGATAAAGCTATAGCTAATGTCTGACCAATGGCCAATCGGTCTGCATGGCGAAAGCTCCCCGTCTTGGAGAGAGGGGAGCTTAGGCC
This sequence comes from Arthrobacter sp. StoSoilB5, assembly GCF_019977235.1. Classification (NCBI taxonomy): domain Bacteria; kingdom Bacillati; phylum Actinomycetota; class Actinomycetes; order Micrococcales; family Micrococcaceae; genus Arthrobacter; species Arthrobacter sp. StoSoilB5. The sequence goes on along the minus strand of NZ_AP024646.1, from coordinate 4,954,672 downwards.
GGTGTGCTCTTAGGCGATCTTCCGCCGGTACGCGGCCATGGCGAAGGCGTAGGCGAGAGCCAGGATGCCAAGGCACCATGCGAGGGCAACCCAGATGTCGCTGCCCACCGGCTGTTGTGCGAACAACGCGCGAATGGAGTTCACGATCGAGGTCACTGGCTGGTTCTCGGCGAACCAGGCCACCGGGCCCGGCATCGTCGCGGTCGGCACGAACGCTGAACTGATGAACGGCAGGAAGATCAGCGGGTAGCTGAACGCGCTGGCGCCGTCGACGGTTTTCGCGGAGAGCCCGGCGATCACGGCCAACCAGGTCAGGGCGAGCGTGAACAGGACCAGGATCCCGGCGATTGCAAGCCAGGCGCCCACGGATGCTCCGGTGCGGAACCCCATAAGAAGGGCCACGCCGACGACGATCGCGACCGAGACGAGGTTGGCCACCAGTGAGGTCAGCACGTGCGCCCAGAGCACGCTCGACCGCGCGATCGGCATGGACTGGAAGCGCTCGAAGATGCCGCCCTGCATGTCGAGGAACAGGCGATAGGCGGTGTAGGCGATGCCGGAGGCAATCGTGATCAGCAGGATGCCGGGGAGCATGTAGTTGATGTACGACTCGTCGGATCCGGTATTGATCGCGCCGCCAAGCACGTACACGAACAGCAGCATTAGCGCGATCGGCGTGACCGCGGTGGTGATGATCGTGTCGGGGCTGCGCAGGATGTGGCGCAGCGAGCGGCCGGTGAGGACGCGGGTATCGCTGAGGACGTGGGTGCTCATCGGGATGCCTCCTGTTCTTTCTGCTCTTCAGCCGTCTCGCCGACGAGCGCCAGGAAGACGTCTTCGAGTGAGGGCTGCTTCTCGACGTACTCGATCTCGGCCGGCGGCAGCAGCCGCTTGAGTTCGTCGAGCGTGCCGTTCTGGATAATCGTGCCCTTGTGGAGGATCGCGATGCGGTCGGCCAGATGTTCGGCCTCGTCGAGGTATTGGGTGGTGAGCAGCACTGTTGTGCCGTTCCGGGCGAGATCCTTCACGGTCTGCCACACTTCGACGCGCGCCTGCGGATCGAGCCCTGTGGTCGGCTCATCCAGGAAGATCACCTTCGGCTGCCCGATCAGGCTCATGGCGATGTCCAAGCGGCGGCGCATGCCTCCTGAGTAGGCCGCCACTTTCCGTGAGCCGGCGTCGGTGAGGCTGAACTGTGCCAGCAGCTCATCCGCGATCTTGCCAGGGTTCTTTAGGTGACGTAGTTTCGCCACCAGGATCAAGTTCTCCCTGCCGGTCAGCACCTCGTCCACTGCCGCGAACTGCCCGGTCAGGCTGATGGACTCCCGGACCTGCAGCGGTTCGGCTGCGATATCAAAACCCTCGACGGCGGCAGTGCCGGCATCCGCTTTGAGCAGGGTGGACAGGATCTTCACCATGGTGGTCTTGCCTGCCCCGTTGGAGCCGAGGAGGGCGAAGATGCTGCCCGACGCCACCTCGAAGTCCACGCCGCGCAGAACATGGAGATCCTTGTACGACTTCTCGATGCCCTCTACCCGGATTGCCGTTGCAGTCATGATTCAGCCTCCTTCGCTTTATCGACAGCCTTCGTGAGGCGCTCGCGTTCCTTATCAATCCAGCGCTTTCCGCCGTATGCCTGGGCAAACGCCTCGGCGAACTCGATGGGGTCCTCGCCGACGATCTCGCTCACGGGCGTACCGTCGATGGCGGCGCGTTCCCAAAGGTCGGCCAGGTCGGTGAACATCTGCACGATCGTGTCCCCCTCGGTGACCCCGCCGTAGTACATGAAGTACCGGTTGAAGGCGTTTGCCACGGAGGAGTAAGGCTCAGGCAGGGCATCCAGCCGCGCCTTGGCCTGCTTGTACTGCTTCTTTTGCTCGAGCGATCCAGTTACCAGTTCGATCCACTTCGCTGCCATGTTAATTTCCTCCCTTGCGGAGCTGTTCAAGCCGTTCGGACAAGAAGCTCCATGTGTTCCAAAATTCGTCCAGTTCTTTTTCGCCCTGTGGGTTGAGCGTGTACACCTTGCGGGGTGGCCCCTTTTCGGATGGCCGCTTTTCGACGTTCACCAGCCCCTTTTGTTCGATCCTGACCAGCAGTGCGTACACGGTGCCCTCAGCGATCTCGGTAAAGCCCTGCGCCCGGAGCAGCGTCGTGATTTCGTATCCATACGCCGCCTTTCCGGTGAGGAGGGCCAGAACAATGCCCTCCAATGTGCCTTTGAGCATCTCCGTCATTTGCTTGCCCATCGGACACCTCCCTCGCTACTCAGTACTACTAGCTACCACTACATAGTAGAACTAAGTACCGGTACCTAGCAATAATGAGTTCTGATCAAAAATGACATGCTGAGGTAATGACCCCAGACTCTGCCGCCGCGTCCGCCCTGCTGACTGTCGACGTCGGCTCCGGAACCTTCAGTCTTCGTCGCGCCACTAAAGCCGACCTGCCGCGCATCCTTGCCTTGCTGATTGATGACCAATTAGGCGCGACCCGCGAGAATCTGGATGACCTTGCGCCGTACGAGCGGGCTTTCGACGCGATCGACGGCGACCCGGCCCACCTCCTGGTGGTGGGCGAGCTCAACGGCGAGGTGGTGGCCACGTTCCAGCTCAGCTTCCTCCCGGGCCTGTCCCGCAAGGGATCCTGGCGGGCGCAGATCGAGGCCGTGCGGGTTTCCGAGGTGCTCCGCGGCCAAGGCGTGGGCGCGGTCATGATCCAGTGGGCCATCGACCAAGCGCGCGAGCGTGGCTGCTCGCTGGTGCAGCTCACCACGGACAAGTCGCGCGTCGCGGCGCACCGCTTCTACGAGCGGCTGGGCTTCGTTGCGAGCCATGAGGGCATGAAACTGAAGCTCTAATCCCGTCCGATACTCACTAAAGCTTGACTCTTAGGCGACCTAACTATTAGGCTACCTAAATATGACGAGCGCTTCGCCCTTCGACCCCCGACTACTGGACCTCGCCCAGGAATTCCGCGAGTCATTGCGCCTGGGCGTGTACATGTTCCGCCGCCTGGATCCGGAGGGCGAACTCACCGCTGCGCAGCTGAGCCTGCTGTCCATGATTTCCGACGGCGGCCTCCGCGTGGGCGATATCGCCAAGAACCTGGGGATCAAGGTCCCCAGCGCGACGGAGCAGATCATCAAGCTCGAACGTGCCGGCCTCGTCAGCCGGCAGCCTGATGTCAACGATTCCCGCGCCGTCCAGGTGGTCATCACCAAAGCCGGCAGTGCCGCCGTCGAGTCTGCCAACCAGCGGCGGAACGCGATGGTGGCCGAGCTGCTCCAAGAGCTGAGCAGCGACGAAGTCGAGCAACTCGCTGCGGCGCTCCCGATCATCAGCAAACTCAACAGCTCATTCCAGAACTAACCAGAACTAAACGCACCGACAAGGAGCCATTGAATGTCACGCCAGCTGGCTGACGCTTCAGAAAGCGCCGAGACAACTACCGAATCCACACTCGAAGCTGAAAAAGCTTCATTCCTCAAACAGCCGAAGGCCGTGTGGGCCACCGCGCTTGCTGCCGTATTCGCGTTCATGGGCATCGGGCTCGTAGACCCGATTCTTCCGGCGATTGCCAAGAACCTTGAGGCCTCCACCAGTGAAGTTTCCTTGCTTTTCACGAGCTACTTCCTGGTGACGGCGATTGCGATGTTGATCAGCGGCTTCGTGTCCTCGCGCATCGGCGGGAAGAAGACGCTACTGATCGGGCTGGCCGTGATCGTAGTGTTCGCATCGTTGTCCGGTTTGTCCGGCAGTGTTGAGCAGTTGGTGGGTTTCCGTGCTGGTTGGGGATTGGGTAACGCCCTCTTTGTCGCGACCGCCCTCGCCGTGATCGTTGGTGTGGCCAGTGGTGGGACCGGAGCGGCCATCATTCTCTACGAAGCAGCGCTCGGCCTGGGCATCTCACTCGGCCCGCTGCTCGGGGCATTGTTGGGCGGATGGCAGTGGCGCGCACCGTTCTTTGGAACTGCGGTTCTTATGGCCGCTGCTTTCATCGCGCTACTGGCGTTGCTCCCCAAAACACCAGCCCCCGCGAAGAAGTCACGCTTGCGGGATCCGCTCCTGGCGCTGGGACACAAAGGCCTCAGCACAACCGCGGCGAGCGCTCTCTTCTACAACTACGGCTTCTTCACCATCCTTGCTTTCACGCCTTTCATCCTCGGCATGGACGCATATGGCATCGGGGGAGTGTTCTTCGGTTGGGGCGTCGCGGTAGCCGTGTTCTCGGTGTTCGTGGCACCCGTGCTCCAGAAGCGCTTGGGCGCTGTAAAGGTCCTGACCGGCACGTTGTTCGCGCTCATGCTCGACCTCATTGGACTGGGACTTGCTGCGGGGCACTCGGTGACTGCCGTCGTCGTGCTTGTCATCGCGGCGGGCGCCCTGCTGGGAATCAACAATACGATCTACACGGAACTGGCCATGGGCGTCTCCGATTCGCCGCGACCCATCGCCTCGGCCGGCTACAACTTTGTGCGCTGGATGGGTGGTGCGCTGGCCCCGTTCGCGGCAGCCCAACTGGGTGAGCACTTTGGACCCCAGGTGCCCTTCTTCGCCGGTGCTGTTGCCATGGTGATCGCGATCATCATTGCCTTCGGCGGCCGCGGATATCTGAAGTCGCACGAACCGCACCTGGTGTAGATGCTCGTTATCTGGGCCCGTTGGACGTGACCGGTAATGGCGCCACCGGTGCGCCCTTGGGGATGAAAAGCGTCTCGGCCTGCTCCAGCGACATGCCGTTGGTCTCGGGAACCTTGAACATCACAAAGAAGAACGACGCCGAAGCGAACGCTGCGTACAAGGCGTACGTCAGTGGCAGCGAACCTGCCGCCATGATGGGGAAGCTGAGGGTGATGGCGAAGTTGGCGATCCATTGCGCGGCGGCGGCCAGTCCCAGCGCGCGGGCCCGGATACGGGACGGGAAGATCTCGCCCAGCAACACCCAGACGAGCGGACCCCATGAAGCACCAAAGCTGATCACGAAGACGTTGGCCGCAACAAGGGCAACGGGACCCCAAGCCCCGGGGAGGCTGATCTCGGAGCCGGTACCAACAGCCGAGGAGAACGCCAACGCCATGACGCCCAGGGATACGGCCATGCCGATTGAACCGGTGAGCAGGATGGGTCGGCGACCAATGCGGTCCACCAGTGCGATGGCTACGAGTGTCACCAGAATGTTGGTAACGGACGTGGCGACGGAGATGGTCAGGGAGTCCTTCTCCTGGAATCCAACCGCCTTCCACAGCGTGGTGGAGTAGTAGAAGATCACGTTGATGCCAACAAATTGCTGCAGCACGGACAGGATGATGCCAATCCACACCACTGCTTGCAGGCCGAATGAGTTGCCGCGCAGCGAGCCCTTCTTGGTGGACAGCTGGTCCTGCTGGATGGACTCGCGGATATCGCGAATGTGCCGTTCGGTGTCGTCGCCCGGGATGAGGGTGTCGAAGATCTTGCGGGCGGCATCTTCCTTGCCGTTGAGCACCAGGAAGTGCGGCGACTCAGGCAAACGGAATGCGATCCAGCCATACACAGCAGCGGGCACGGCACAAGCGATGAACATCCAGCGCCAGGCTTCCATGCCGAGCCACAAGGTGCTGCCGGCGCTGCCGGCTGAGTTGGCCAGGACGGCGTCGGACAACAGTGCCGCAAAGATACCCGTAGTGATGGCTAGCTGCTGAAGGGACGCCAAGCGACCACGCACGTGTCGGGGAGAAATCTCGGAAATGTAGGCAGGGGCGATGACCGAAGCAAGGCCGATGCCCAAGCCCCCTACCAAACGCCAGAAGATCAGGTCCCACACGCCAAAGGCCAGTCCTGTTCCGATGGAGCTCACTAGAAACAGGAGCGCGCCGATCTTCATGGCCGGGATGCGGCCGTAGCGGTCGGCCACCTTGCCCGCCAGGTAGGCTCCCAGTGCGCACCCCAGCAAGGCGACGGCGACAGCAAAGCCAGTGACGGCTTCGCTCATAAGGAACTCGTCCTTCATGGCATCCACGGCACCGTTGACCACGGAAGAATCGAAGCCGAACAGGAAGCCGCCCACCGCTCCAGCGACGGCCAAGCCGATCACTTTCCTGGATACTGGGGGCACGCCTTCGGTGCTGGGATTGGACATGGGTCTCCCTTGGGAATGGTGGTGTGGGATTCACGGTGCAGGACGTCGTCGGCTGTTCCGACGGGGACGCCGGTGCACACGCGCTACACAGTGTTGCACGCCATATCCGCCAACTTCCAGTCAAGGTGAGTCAGATGACGTGCATTCACTAAATTAACGCAGCGGTCCTGATTGGTGGCTGGGAGTGAGCTGTGGGCTGCTGATGCGCCCTGGGCGGGTCAAAGAAGGCGGCTTTGAACCAACTACTTGAACGCAAAGAACGACGGCGGCAGGTGCGTTGGGAGCGGAACGCACGTGCCGCCGTCGTTAGCTTTCATGCCCCAAGTGCGGGCGCTAGCTGCGGTACTCGATCGTCTTGCCGCTCCATTGGGGAATGAGGTGATTATGTTGACCAAGCTGAGGAGCGGGCCGTGGCGGCACGGACCCTGTTAGACGCAGTGGGGATGCCAGGGTAGCGAACCCGTCTTCTTCCATAGCAACCAGACCTCGTTCCCGTGCGTGCTCATTGGTCAAAGCATCGGTGACGGAACGGACCTCGGCGACGGGGACCTGATGGTGCTCCAGCAGGGCCACGGCTTGCTCGTTTGTCATGGCACTAAGCGCCTCCTCCAATTCAATGCGGAACTCCGATGAATGCTTGTTTCTCGTGGTCTGCAGGCGGAATCTAGGGTCGGACAGCCACCTGTCCCGGTCCAGAGCCGCTGATAGCCTGGGAAACAGTCGGTCGCCCGCAATAGCTATGGCGATTGATCCGTCCATCGTTTTATAGGTGCTGAATGGCGTGGACATGGCATGGTCATTTCCGCAGGCCGTGGGTTCTTCTCCGTGCAGGGCCCGCATACCCACGGACTCCAAAATGGACACCAGACTGTCCAACATCGCTAAGTCGATGTGTTGGCCTTTTCCGGTGGTGTGGCGCTCCTGAAGAGCGGCTAAGGCGGCAGTAGCCCCGTAGATTCCAGGGATGATGTCACCGAGGCTGACTCCTGCTCGGGTCGGTTCCCCGTTAGGCCAGCCGGTGACCGACATGAGACCGCTCATGGCTTGGGCGATCAGGTCGTAGGCCGGAGCGCCGCGAAGCTTGCTGGTTTGCCCGAATCCACTGATGCTCACCACGATGAGGCGCGGATTGATCTGCCGTAGTTTTCCTGCACTGATGCCGAGGCGTTCCATGACTCCCGGACGGAAGTTCTCAACGATGATGTCCGCTGTTTTTGCAAGATCGAGGAGCGTGCCACGATCGTCATCCTCTTTCAAGTTAAGCGTGATGCCATATTTGCTCCGGTTGAACAGCCGGTAATAGCCTGACTGGCCGTTGACAGTAGGGCCGAAGTGGCGGGAGTCGTCACCCTCAGGACTCTCAACTTTAATGACTTCGGCGCCAAGGTCGGCCAGAATCATTGCACAGAAGGGGCCAGCGAGCACACGGGAAAGATCCAGGACCCGGATGCCGTGGAGTGCGCCTTGAACCGGCGAAGCTGTGGCGTCATCGGGCTGGCCATCGAGCACGTGTTGAAGGCCGGAAGGGACTGTTTGGTTGGTGGTCATTTGCGTTCCTTAGGTTGACGGCTTTTCCTGTTTCCATCTCAACAGCACGCTGTTTTGGAATGAAGGGAAGGGCCCCCAAGTTGTCCGAGATACCGGACGATGCGAGGAGTATGCTTCGGAGATGAACGGAGCTTTGCCGAGGTCGAAAGCGCCCGCTGCGGCGCAGGTCCTTGCCGTGCTGAGATATGTTGCGGGTCAAGCAGGACCAGTGAGCGCTTCAGCGATTGCCAGGGATGTAGGGCTGCCTCGGTCCACCACCTATCAACTGATCTCTGCGTTAATTGATGATGGATTCCTGCTGCATCTTCCCGAGGAACGAAAATATGCGCTCGGAGTTACGGCCCACGAGTTGGGGACCGGCTATTCGCGGCAGGCCCCACTTCAGCGCATCGCACGCTTCCCGTTGGAGCGTCTGGTGGCCCGTACGAGGCGGACCGCCCACCTTGCGGTCATGCATGGAAGGGACGTCGTCTATGTCATTGAGGAGCGTGCTCCCCGGCAGCGCCCCCTTGTGACAGATACAGGGGTGAGGCTGCCGGCTCATTTGACCGCGAGCGGAAGGGCAATGATGTCACAGATGGACCGTGCCCAAGTGTCTGCACTCTTCCCCGGCCCGGAAGCCTTTTCGGTGCGGAACAGCAATGGTCCTCAATCGGTGCCTGCACTGGAGGACCTCTTGGCAAGAGCGCGTACCCTGGGCTATGCCTGGGAACAGGACGAGATTACGGAGGGTTTTTCCTCCGTGGCGGTTGCTGTCCTCGATAGGCAGCGATATCCGGTGGCAAGTGTGACGTTGACTGTTTCGAACCGGGCATTCCTACCAACTGAGAGGCGCCTTAGAAACGATGAGGAGTCGGCTGAGGAGAGGGCTTTAAGAATCGAAGATGTGGCCCGGACCTGGATCCCCGAGGTCAATCGATGTGCCCGGGAGATCTCACGGAGGCTTGGAACCCACAACTAACTAAAACGAGCAGTTGACCCCTTATGAAGGGGTCAACTGCTCGTTTGATGTATCTTCGCCGCGCTTTGTAGCGCGGGCTGCCGGCCTAGTGGTTTAAGGTTGTGCCCACGCCAGCCGGGATTGCGTCGACGGGATAGATCATTTCGGTCGGGGCGGTCGAATTCCGCTTAGCCAAGGGGAAATACAGGGCTGCTGTTACAACCAGTCCGACCAGCCAGGAGATGTCGGCTCCGCCCAGCAGTTCAGTCATCGGACCGGTGTAGAGGGTCTGGGCCAGGAACGGTATCTGGACGAGAATACCCGCAGCGTAGGAGACCAAAGCAGTCTTATTCCAACGGCCGTATCGTCCGTTGAGATCGTAGAGCGCCGGGATATCCACCTTTTCCTTGGACACCAGGTAGTAATCAACAAGATTGATCGAGCTCCACGGGATGAAGACCATCAGCAAGAGCAACACAAAGTTCTTGAAGTTTGCTATGAAGTCCGGTGAGGCTACGACTGCAATGACTACGGACAGTCCGATGAAGCCCACCACATACGCGAAACGGGTCCATGTGGCCACTTTGGTCTTTCGGGTGAACGCTGTGACGGACGTGAGCATCGTCATGTACCCGCCGTAGGCGTTGAGTGTGTTGACGGTTAGTTTGCCGATGACGATGACCAAGTAAATAACCAGTGCAATGGCACCTCCACCGCTGAGGCCTCCAAGGAATGCAACTTGTCCATCCAGGAACCTCGAGCCTTTCGGCAGGGCAAGGGAAGCGAAGAGCGCACCGAGAGTCATGGACCACTGCGAGCCGATAACCGTGCCCAAGTAGCAGGCCCAGAAAGTCTGGCGCACCGGCGTTTTTGATGGCAGGTAACGGGAGTAATCTGCCACGTAGGGACCGTATGTCAACTGCCAGCCAGCGCTGAGTGACACAGCTAAGAGGAATGTGGGGAATTGGAACTCAGCGGATCCGAGGAGCGCACCCACATCATGGCTGGTAAACAAGCGGATGCCCAGGTAGCCAAAGCCGAGGATACCGGCAACAGTCGCGATGCGGCCCATGAGGTGGATATACCGGTAGCCCAGCGTTGCTACGAGGACTGTTAGAGCACCAAAAATCACCATACCCACCGCGGGCGTGCCCGTCTGCAGGATCTGGTCTACCGCCTGTCCGGCAAGGACGGTACCGGTGGCGGCGAAGCCCAGATACATGATCACTACCAATATCAGGGGAATAACTGCGCCGAGGATGCCGAACTGTGCTCGGCTGGAAATCATCTGGGGCAGTCCCAGACGCGGTCCCTGGGCAGCGTGCAGCGCCATTACCGCAGCGCCCAGGAGATTGCCGATCAGGAGGCCGATGATGGCCCATAGAGCGTCTGCTCCGAAAAGTACCGCCAAGGCGCCGTCCACGATCGCGGTGATCTGCATGTTGGCCCCAAACCACAAAGTAAATTGCTGGGCCGGTGAACCATGGCGTTCGTTTTCGGGAACGAAGTCGATGGAACGGCGCTCCACCCGCGTCCCGCCTGCCCCTGTATTTGTTGCTGTCTGCATGGTGTTCCTTTGACTAAATGAACGGAGAGTCCAGGTCCCCCTACCTGCGATCCATCTGAGCATGATCCGTGTTTTGCATCACGAAAAGTAACTCACGTTCCGTCCGGTATTTCGGACGATGTCTGAAAAGCTGTGACCTGGGCCATTTCGCGGGTCCTTCGGCGTATACCTTCAGAAAGACCGCCGAACGCTGAAGCTGTCCGCGACCCTCCGTTCTGGCGGTCCATTCCAATCACCTTCCCGTAATACCTTCCATGGAGGACCGCATGAGTACCCAGTCTCTTCCCAACGTAGATCTCCCCTACTCCGATGGGGACTTCTTCCACTTTGAGTCGATGCTTCCCGCAAATGAATCTTGCCGCTTGGATGAGATCAGGGATTGGCTTGAGGCGGAAGTCCGTCCAGTAGCGGCTGACCACTGGAACCGTAGCGAGTTTCCTAAACACCTGATTCCCAAGGTTGCAGAACTGGACATCATCAGCCCTGTCCGCCGCCAGGGGCATTCCCATCTTTTTGCCGGGATGCTGACCGCGGCAATCCACAGGGTTGACGCATCCTTCGGCACTTTCTTCAGTGGCCACGATGGCCTGTTTACTGGCTCGATTGAGCTACTGGGTTCGGAGGAGCAGAAGGCTGACTGGCTACCGGACTTCTACTCCCTCAAAAAGACTGGCGTCTTTGCAATTACGGAGCCTTTGGCTGGTTCCGATGTTGCGGGCGGGACGCGTACGACGGCACGTCGGGACGGGGACAAGTGGATCCTTAACGGCGAAAAGCGATGGATTGGCAATTCGACGTTCTCGGACTATGTGATTGTCTGGGCAAAGGATACCGATGACGACCAAGTCAAGGGCTTCCTCGTGGACACCACAACGCCAGGGTTCAGGGCGACGCTTATTCCGAACCGAATAGCATTGCGTGCGGTGCAGAACGCCGACATCGTTCTGGAAGACGTCGTTGTGCCCGACAACATGAAGCTCGCGGGAGCGAATAGCTTCCGTGACACCAACAAGGTCCTGAAGAGCACGCGTGCCACCGTCGGTTGGCAGGCCGTGGGACTTCAGATGGCCGCCTTCGATGTGGCCCGCAAATATGCAGTAGAGCGCCACCAATTCGGCAAGCCCATCGCGAGCTTTCAGTTGATCCAGGAACAACTCGTCACCATGCTCTCCAACGCGCAAAGTTCCATGGGAATGATGGTCAGACTGGCTCAGCTCGAGGACCAAGGCAGGTCCAGGAACGAGCACTCAGCGATGGCTAAGGCATTCGTCACAAAACGCATGCGCGAATCGGTGGCCATGGGCCGCAGTGTCCTTGGCGGCAACGGGGTGGCCGTGGACTACGAAATGGCAAAAATCTTCTGCGATGCGGAGGCCATCTATACATACGAGGGGACGTATGAAATCAACACCTTGGTGGCCGGCCGGGCGATCACGGGAATGGCGGCGTTTGTCTAACGTCCCGCTATGCCATTCCAATGCGTTCGGCGCTTCATCATGTCTTCCATTGTCCGGTATTTCGGACAAGATGCTTGATTCCCCCCTCCCTGGACGCAGGAAAATCCGGCCTACTTGTATCAGCAGGTCCTGGGCATAAGGCGACTCATGCATGAAGGTCCGTTGTGCTCGCAAACAAACCAGGGATCAGACAGTCCATGGACATTTTACGAAGGAGTCATTATGGCACCCGCCGATTTCACTACTGGTGCCCGTCCGGTTAAGGCCGCGCGGGGTACTGAGCTTACTGCCAAGTCGTGGCAGACCGAGGCGCCGTTGCGTATGTTGATGAACAATTTGGATCCTGAGGTTGCTGAGCGTCCTGATGATCTGGTGGTTTATGGCGGTACGGGCCGTGCTGTGCGGTCCTGGGCTGCGTTTGATGCGATCACCCGGACCCTGGAGACGATGGAGAAGGACGAGACGCTGTTGGTCCAGTCGGGCAAGCCGGTGGGTGTGTTCCGCACCCATGAGTGGGCTCCCCGGGTGCTTTTGGCGAACTCGAACCTGGTGGGGGACTGGGCGACGTGGCCGGAGTTCCGCCGCCTGGAGGCCGAGGGCCTGATGATGTACGGGCAGATGACGGCAGGGTCCTGGATTTATATCGGCACGCAGGGCATCTTGCAGGGCACGTATGAGACGTTCGCCGCGGTGGGGAACAAGCTGGCCGCCGCCAGGCAGAACACCGCCGGTCACCCGGCCCCGGCCGCAGCTGGTTCCACCGAAGGCCCGCTGGCCGGGACCTTGACCCTGACGGGTGGTTGTGGCGGGATGGGCGGCGCCCAGCCGCTGGCCGTGACCCTGAACGACGGTGCGTGCCTGATTGTGGACGTGGACGAGACGCGCCTGCGCCGCCGGGCCGGGAAGCGGTACCTGGACGAGGTCGAAACGGACCTGGACGCCGCGATCGCGAAGGTCCAGGCCGCGAAGGCTGAGCGCCGTGGTTGGTCCGTGGGGTATGTGGGCAACGCTGCTGAGGTGTTCCCGGAGCTGCTGGCCCGGCACAAGGCCGGGGAGCTGAGCATTGATGTGGTCACGGACCAGACCAGTGCCCATGACCCGTTGTCCTACCTGCCCGAGGGCATCACCGTGGAGGAGTGGCACACCGAGGCCGAGGCGGACCCGGAAGGGTTCACGAAGAAGGCCCAGGCGTCCATGGCCAGGCATGTCCAGGCGATGGTGGAGTTCCAGGACGCCGGGGCCGAGGTGTTTGATTACGGCAACTCGATCCGGGACGAGGCACGCAAGGGCGGCTACGACCGGGCGTTCGAGTTCCCCGGCTTTGTCCCGGCCTATATCCGCCCGTTGTTCTGCGAGGGCCTGGGCCCGTTCCGCTGGGTGGCGCTCTCGGGTGATCCGGAGGACATCGCGGTGACGGACGCGGCGATCAAGGAGTTGTTCCCGGAGAACAAGCACCTGCACAAGTGGCTCGACGCCGCGGCGGAGCGGGTGGAGTTCGAGGGTTTGCCGGCCCGTATTTGCTGGCTCGGGTACGGTGAACGTGCCAAGGCCGGGTTGTTGTTCAACCAGCTCGTGAAGGAGGGCAAGGTCAAGGCCCCGATCGTGATCGGCCGTGACCACCTGGACTCCGGTTCCGTGGCGTCCCCGTACCGGGAGACCGAGGCCATGGCCGACGGGTCCGACGCGATTGCTGACTGGCCGTTGCTGAACGCGCTGATCAATACCTCTTCGGGTGCTACCTGGGTTTCGATCCATCACGGTGGCGGGGTCGGTATCGGCCGGTCCCTGCACGCCGGACAGGTTTCCGTCGCGGACGGCACCGATCTGGCCGCGGAGAAACTCGAACGTCTCCTGACCAACGACCCCGGCATGGGCGTCATCCGCCACGTCGACGCCGGCTACGACCGCGCCGTCGAAGTAGCCAACGAACGCGGCGTCCGCATCCCCATGAACGAAAAGTAGCTTCCAATCCCCAAAGAAACGGCAGGCAGTCCGAAGACTGCCTGCCGTTCTGGTTTTGGTTTTGGTTTTGGTTTTGGAGGAGCCTGTACCGCCTAGTGCGCCGGGACGGATTCCTTGGCTGCAGCCTTCGGGTCCATGAGCTTCTTGTTGGGCAACGCGAAGCTGATGAGGAATGCGATCAGCATCAGGCCAGCTGCCGTGAGCATGACCGCATCAATTGCTTGGGCGAAGCCCTCGGTGATGGGCCTCGTGAGCGTGCTGTTGGCTGCGTGCAGCCAGCTCGTGTCGTTCAGCGAATCGTTGGTGGCGCCATTCTTGAAGAAATCGAAGAGCTTGGCATTCGCGGGATCTGCCGCCACGGCCGGATCCTTCATGACAGCCTGGTAGTCCGGGGTGGATGCAGCGGTCTTCATGCCATCGGCGATCTTGTCCGCGGCCAGGCTGAACAGCATGGAGATGAACACGGCCGTGCCCACGGCTCCACCCATGGAACGGAAGAAAGCCGCGGTGGAGGTTCCGACGCCCATGTCCTTGGGCGGCACCGAGACCTGCATGGCGAGTGTCAGCGGCTGCATGCAGAAGCCCAAGCCGACGCCGAAGAACACGGCAATCAGTCCGGGGACCCAGAGGCCCGTATCCACGCCGAGCACCAGGCCCATGACGGTCGCGGCGCCAGTCAGGATTGCCGTTCCAAGGATGGGGAAGATCCTGTAAACGCCCGACGACGAGATGGTTCGCCCGGCGCTGATGGAACCGAACAGGATGCCCACGGTGAAGGTGATCATCATCAGACCTGCTTCGGTGGGGGTGAGGCCCTTCACCAGCTGCAAGTACATGGGCAGCATGGCGATGGCGCCGAACATGCCGATGCCGATGATGAAGTTCAGCAGGGATGACAACCCGAAAGTTGCGTTCTTAAAGAGACGCAAGGGGATCAGCGCATAGTCCCCGGCCCGCATCTCGGCGAACAGGAATGCCACTATGCCGATGACGCCAAGGCCGTAGCAGAGCCAGGATCCGCCCGATGACCAACCCCAGGACCTGCCCTGCTCGGCGACAAGAAGGAGCGGAACGATTGCCAGGGTGATGGCCGCCGCGCCCCAATAGTCGATCTTCTGCTTCACGTGCCGGGCAGGCAGGTGCAGGAACATGAAGACCACGGTGAGTGCGGCCAGGCCAATGGGAAGGTTGATGAAGAAGACCCAGCGCCAGCCGTCGAAGCCAAGGATGCTCGATGTGCCGGCAAAAGCGCCGCCGATGACTGGACCAAGGACGGACGAAATACCGAACACGGACATGAAGTAGCCCTGGTACTTTGCGCGGTCCTTCAAAGCAACGATGTCGCCAATGATGGTCAAAGCCAGCGCCAACAGGCCACCTGCGCCTAGGCCCTGGACGCCACGGGCGATAGCAAGCTCGGTCATCGAATGGACAGATCCCGCATAGAGGGATCCGGCCAGGAAGATCAGGATGGCGGCCAGGTACAGCGGCCGGCGTCCGAAGATGTCACTGAGCTTGCCGTAGAGCGGCGTACTCACAGTGGATGTGATGAGGTACGCGGTGGTGGCCCAGGCTTGGAGCGACAGGCCGTCGAGGTCGTTGGCGATGGTGTAGATGGACGTCGACACAATGGTCTGGTCCAGTGAGGACAGGAACATGCCGAGCATGAGTCCCACCATGACGGTGAGCGTCTGACGATGGGTCAAGACCTCGCCAGCGGCCCGGAGGGGCGCAGATTTGGACATATCTTCTCCAGAGGTGGCAGAAAAGTGGATTTTAAGCAGGATAGTTGCTTTCAGTAACTATCCTAATGCCTGTTTGATTCCCGGAAGAAGAATGTTTCTTGAACAACCCTCGTAAGTCGCCCAGTCCCTGGGGTCAGCGTTCCACGAGAATGCCATCCGGATCGCTGTAGATCATTACCCCGGGTTGGATCCTCACGCGATCAATCACCAACTGGACATCAACCTCGCCCACACCCGTTTTGGCACTCTTCTTCGGGTTGCTGCCCAGCGCCTTGATGCCCAGCGGCAGCCGCGCAAGAGCTTCACGATCCCTGATGGCACCGTTGATGATCACCCCTGCCCAGCCGTTTGCGACGGCACTTTCAGCAATCATGTCCCCCATGAGGGCAGTCCTGAGTGATCCCTGACCATCAACCACCAGAACGGCTCCTTCGCCTGGCGTTCCAAGGACTGTCTTTACCAGCGCATTGTCCTCGAAGCACCTGATGGTACGTACCTGTCCGCTGAAGTGCGTGTGACCGCCCAGGTTCTGGAATTGGACTGCAACGGATTCCAATTCCTCACCCCGGTCGTCATAGAGATCGGGCGTATTAATCTGCTCGCTCATGTCCTTCTCCTCCAAACGTTTGAGGCCACACTAACGCGTGCGCGGGGTGAGCGGCATGGCGCGTTGTGGGCTATGTGGATAACTGACGTGAACTTAGGTTCCAGACCCTTCACGCGCGTTAGTCTGAATCAAGACGTTGAAAACTAGGGGGAACCTGCCATGAGCCTGTCCGACCTGCCCGGTCCTGTGCCGGATCCCGCCGCTCTCCGCGGCGGCACGGCCACCGCTCTCGTTGAGCCACTGGACCGCGTCCGTACGCTATGGATTACGGGCGTCGTACTCATCAACGTGGGTATCAACGCGGCGTTCTTCGGCCCCATCCAGGTGTTGTTGGGCCAACAGGCGGCTCACTTCGATGAGGGACAAAAGGAAGCGATCCTCGCTTTGGTCACAGGCTGCGGCGCTGCTGTTTCTTTGGTGGCCAACCCCTTGTTTGGCGCATTCAGCGACCGGACCGTCTCACGCTTCGGACGTCGCGTTCCGTGGGTCCTCGTGGGAGCCATCCTCGGGGCAGTGGGGCTCGTGGGACTGGCAGGAGCGCCCAACGTTGCCGTTATGACGGTGCTGTGGTGCTTGGTGCAAGCCGGATGCAACGGCGCTTACGCAGCCATTACGGCCGCGATTCCAGACCGGGTTCCAGTGCCGCAACGCGGCACCGTGGGTGGCTTGGCAGCCATGGGACAGACCGTTGGCATCCTGGCAGGCGCGGTGATTGCCGCCGTCATGGCCGGAAACTTTGCTTCTGGCTACCTGGTGTGTGCAGCAGCGCTGCTGGCCGGCGTCGTGCTTTATCTGTTCAAGAATGACGACCAGCCGCTTCCACCTCAGGCGCGCCCACCCTTCAGTCTTGTCCGATTTTTCCAGGGCTTTTGGGTTTCGCCAACGCGGTACCCGGATTTCGCATGGGCTTGGCTGACGCGACTGTTGGTGAACATCGGGAACCACATGGTCACGCTCTATCTGCTGTTCTTCCTCAGCGATGCCGTGCATGTGAAGGAAACCGAGGGCATCGAACCTGCCTTCGGTGTCCTCATCCTGACCGGCCTGTATGCGGTCATGGTGATTATCACCAGCGTGATCGGCGGAACATTGAGTGACCGGATGGGCAAGCGGAAGCCTTTGGTGATCGCGTCGTCCGTGATCATCGCTATAGCGTCATTGATTCTCGGGTTTGCGCCGACGTGGGCCGGTGCCATCACAGGGGCACTGGTCCTGGGCCTCGGTTTTGGAGCCTACCTTGCCGTGGACTTCGCACTGATCACCCAGGTCCTGCCGACGGCACTGGACCGTGGCAGGGACCTGGGCGTGATCAATGTGGCAAACTCGCTCCCGCAAGTCATCGCCCCGCTCATCGCTTTCCCGTTCGTCACGTATTTGGGTGGCTACGTCTCGCTGTACGTAGCCGCCGCGGTCATCGGATTGCTGGGCGCCGTGTTCGTGGTGAAGATCAAGAGCGTGGCGTAGGCCTAGAAGACGGCGGTGAAGTTACCCCAGCCCCAGCCGACGACAGGGGAACCCTTCCACCGATAGCCGTAGATGCCGAAGTACCGTATACCCGAGGTGTCGCCCAGATACATCGTTAGTCGGCCGGCGTTGTCGATTCCGTAGACATCGGAGTCTCCGTCCCCGTTGAAGTCACCGGCAACCCCAAAACGAGAAACCGTCTCCCATCCCCAGCCTATGCTTCCTGCGTAGCTTCCAGGCGCGCCATAATCCTCAAACCAGCCGTTGCGATGCCCAGTGCGTACCATGAGATAACCTGTCCAGTCCCGTGACAGGACCACGAGGTCATGGTTGCCGAGGAAGTGTCCGGCGCCAGCCGACTCCAAGCCCTGCCAGCCCTGTCCAATGCGCGTCGGCGTCAGCCACCCGCCTACTCCATTCCCCGGGTAGAGGAATAGGTTTCCTGCGGCGTCCTTTGCGAGGATGTCGTTTGTGCCGTCCCCGTTGAAATCGCCGGGCGCCAGAAGTTCCTTAAATCCTTGCCAACCCTGGCCTACCTGCAGAGCCTTCTTCCACCCCCCAGAACCGTTGCCTTGGTAGAGGAAGAGGCGTCCTTGCCCATCACGGGCCAAAACATCGACAGCGCCGTCGCCGTCGAAATCGCCGGGCGATACCAGCAGGTTGAAGCCGTTCCAACCCCAGCCGATGACCTGTGGGGTCTGCCAATTGCCGTGTCCATCGGTGGGATACAGCAACAAACGGCCCGACGAGTCGCGGGCAAAGAGATCCAACGTGCCGTCTCCATTGAAACCACGCGAGCGTGCAGCTGCTGCCACTCGCAGCGGGTTTTCTGCTTCCACAGTCAGCTGTGAGTCGGCGTCGTAGGTGATGATGACGTTCGCCGCGATCACCCTTCCGAGGTCCGCAGCGGTTGGACGGTAAGTAGCACTTGTTGCGCCGGGAATCACCGCTCCGTCTCTCGTCCAGGAGTACGAAACGGCTGGGGAGCCGCCCTCAGGTAAGACGTAGGCAAAGGTCGACGAGATGTCTACCTTCATCAAGCCGCCAACTGTCGGGTCGCCGCCCAGCACGGGGGTCCCGTTGGTGTAAACGTAGCGGGTTGGCGCGGCAATTGCAGGTTCAGCAGCATCGGCCGGCAATGCCGGAGCCACAAGAAGACCCGCCACCAGTGACGCGGTCAGGACTGAAAGTAAGCGGCGCAGCCGTGGCGCGACGTCGGGCGAAGGAGTACAAGGCTCCAAGAAGTCCTCCAAGAGAGATGGGTTGGGTGAGATCCAACGGGCGGTAGTGAGGGTCATGCGGTACTGAAGCAGGGACCCCGCCGAATCAATCCGGTCGGGGCCCCTTTCAGTGGGATGGGGGAAGCCCTAGAAAACAGCGTTGAAGCCGCCCCAGCCCCAACCAACTACGGCGGAGCCCTTCCACCCGCCTGAGCCGTTGCCGTAGTACATGCGCATCTGACCCGAAGTGTCGATGCCCCAGACGTCGTTGGCGCCATCGCCGTCGAAGTCGCCGGCGCCGCCGAGCTTGGTGATGGCGTTCCAGCCCTGGCCGATCACACGGCTGGTGGTCCAGCCGCCATGGCCATTGCCACCATAGAAGACCAGGTTTCCGGCGCCGTCACGGGCCAGGACATCAGGCTTGTGGTCGCCGTCGAAATCACCGGGGGAGAACACGGAAGTCATGCCGCCCCATCCCCAGCCGATCGTCGAGGCAGCAAGGAAGCCGCCTTGGCCGTTGCCCGGGTACAGCATGAGCTCGCCGGAAGACTTACGGGCAAGGAGGTCGTTGTTGCCGTCTCCACTAAAGTCGCCCGCAGCGAAGATGGTGCTGAAGATCCCCCAGCCCCAACCGATCTGCTGTCTCGGGAACCAACCGCCATGCCAGCCAGCCGGGTAGAGGAAGAGCGAGCCGGAGCTGTCACGGGCGATCACGTCATTCTCGCCGTCGTTGTTGAAGTCGCCGGCAGCGAACATCGTGTTGAAGATGTTCCATCCCGAGCCGACTTCATATGCCTGCTGCCACGTGCCATTTCCACCGGTGGGGAACAAGCCGAGGCGGCCCCAGGAATCCCGGACATACAGGCTCATCGTGTACGAATCCCAGTACTCGGTGCGGTAGAAGCCGGACGTGTGGGGACGATCGATGTCTACGGGAGTCACGTAGTTGAAGTCCAAGGCGTCCAAGGCCACAGCGGCGGTTCCGGACGCGGGGAGGTTGCCGGGGTTGTGGATCAAGGAACCATCGCGCCAGTAACCGAGCTCGTGACCAGCTGCAGTTTGAATCTGCATGTACTGGGCAAGGTAGGTTCCCGGCGGAGTTCCCTGTGCAAAGAAGACGTCGAACGAGTACGTCGAATCTGCGGCGCTGTACGAGCCCTGCGTCATCGTCGTGTGGAGCTTGCCCGTTGCTGTATTCCGGAACAGGACGTAGACGTCGGTAATCGGACCTGAAGCCTGGAATGTAACGCGTGATGTTGCCTGCCCCCCGGCGCCGATCGCGTCTGGCGTCGTGGAGACCGCTACAGGTACCGGTGCGAAGGTGTCATCGGCATGCGCTGCGGGTGCCAAACCCAGTCCGCCGACCAAAATAACGCTGCCCACAAATGCGGCCAGCCAACTGCGCACGCGGCGCAGAGGAATGCTCCCCATGGTTCCCCCAAATCAGGCCGGTCCCAGATGGCCGGCGCGTGTAAGTGACTTGAGAGTACATGGGGGGAGCGACAGTCTGGGAATTTGCTGGCAAAAGTTCACGGGAAAGACAAGTCAAACCCAAAACGCAACCGAAATCGGCTTAGAAAACCGCCGTGAAACCGCCCCAGCCCCAGCCAACAACCCCGGCGCCTTTCCATCCGCCGATGCCGCTGCCGTAGTACATGTTCAGTTGGCCTGCGGCGTCGATGGCCCAAACGTCGTTGAAGCCGTCGCCGTTGAAGTCGCCAGCCCCACCAATGCGGGACATGACGTTCCAGCCAGTCCCAATGGACCGGGCAGTCGTCCATCCGCCGTTGCCGTTGCCGCCGTAGAGCCGCAGGTTTCCAGTGCCGTCGCGGCCCAGGACGTCAGGGTTGCCGTCGCCGTCGAAGTCGCCGGGCGAGAAGACCTGGCTGAGGGCATCCCAGCCTTGGCCGACGGCGCCGGGGGATCTGAAGCCGCCCGTCCCGTTGCCAGGGTAGAGCACCAAGGCGCCTGACGGGGTGCGGGCAAGGACGTCGTTGATGCCGTCCCCGGAGAAATCGCCGGCAGCAATGACCGAGTCGAAAACGTCCCAGCCCCAGCCGATCTGCTTGCGTGCAAACCAGCCGCCGGTTCCGTTGCCTGGGTACAGGAACAGCGATCCATCGTGGTCGCGGGCGATGACGTCATTGAAACCGTCTCCGTCAAAGTCGCCCGCGTTGAAGACGATATCGAACACGTCCCAACCGAAGCCGATGGTCCGCGGAGCTTGCCAATGGCCCGCGCCGTCAGTGGGGTACAGCAGCAGGTTCGCCGCAGTATTCCGCGCGAACAGGTCCATGGAGGCCCCGGCGTCGAAACCTGCTGTGTGCGGTTTGTTCCGAACCACGGTGCGGCCGAAAACCGTAAACGGCCGCGTGGCCGCCACCGGATTGCCTGCTTGGACTACTGCTCGGAAACCAACGACGGCGCCACGGTCCGCTGCCTGCAGGGTGTAAGTCTTGGTAGTGGCTCCGCCGATCACGGTACCGTTGCGCACCCATTCGTACCTGACGCTGACGGGCCCGCCGACTGTCCCACTGGAGACGCTGGCCTCGTTGAAGACGCCGGTGAGCTTCTGGCCGACGATCAGCTTGCCTTGGAGCGTGGGAGCGGTTGCTGTGATGGGTGACGTGGGGGTCAGCGGGAGCGATGATGCCGACACAGCCCGGTAGCCTGCCCGCGTGGCCGTGACCCGTACGGACAGCGTCTGGTCCAGGTCTGCTTCTGCGATGCGGTAATTGTTGAGCGTGGCTCCAGGGATCGGCTGGCCGTTGCGCAACCACTGGTAGGCGAAGCCCGTGGGCGTTTGTGTCCAAGAGCCATTGTCCGTGGTCAGCACTTGGTCGTAGCGTGCCACGCCTGTGATGGTTGGCGGCTTGACGTTTGGATTGTCCACCAGCGGGAAGTTGGGATTGTTGACGGCGAAGTCGACGCCGTCCAAGGCTCCCGGCCGCTGCGTTGGTGCTTCCAGTCCTTGCGAGAGGAAGAGAATGTTGCCGTCGCGGCCGTAGCGGACAACCCCCTGGCCCAAGGGGAGCATGATGTTGACGCTGAGGAGTTTGTAGCGCCCGGTTCGCTGGAAGGCGCTCCCGTCCACCGGCACTTTGGCTTGCGCGCTGTAGGGCCCAGGCAGCTGGCTGGTAGGTCCGTACAGGGTCGCCTGCTCCAAGGTGTCCTCATTGACGTAAGTGAAACCAACTTCCTTCGCCGGACCGCTCAGTGTGAAGGACAAGGAGATAACACTCCCGGGACCCACCGTGGCTGGCGATGTCCGCGTGACCACAGTGGGAAGCGGCACGCTTGGCCCTGCGGCCGTAGCGCGGGGAAGCGGGACTGCGATTGCCACAGCGGCGCACAGGAGAATGGCAAGAAGGATGTGCAAACCCGTCCGAACTGAACGCACAAAAGCTGAATGCACAAAAGCCGGTGGGCGCATGGAAGAAAAAGCTGTCATGGTATCCCCCAATCCCTAGAAGACTGCGTTAAACCCGCCCCAGCCCCAGCCGATGGCACCGGCACCGTTCCAGCCGCCGTCGCCGTCGCCGTAATAGGCGAGCAACTGGCCGGAGCTGTCCACTGCATAGACGTCCACATTGCCGTTGGCGTCGATGTCGCCGGCGGCGCCGATGGTGGTCATCGCGCCCCAGCCCTGTCCCACTACGGTCATTCCGTTCCAGCCACCGCTGCCGTTGCCCTTGTACAGGCGCAGGCTGCCGGCGGAGTCCCGGGCAAGGATGTCCACGTTGTAGTCGCCGTCGAAGTCGCCCGGCGTGATGATTTGGTTGACCACGTTCCAACCACTGCCAACCAATGAACGGTTCAGCCAGCCGCCGCTGCCGTTGCCGGGGTAGAGATAAAGGAGGCCGCCGGAATCACGGGCCAGGATGTCGTTATTGCCGTCGCCGTTGAAGTCGCCGGGAGAAACGATCGACGTAAAGCCGTTCCATCCGCTGCCCACTTGGCGTCCGGCGAGGAAGCCGCCGTCCCCAGTACCCGCATAAAGGAAAAGCCTTCCGGAGGAGTCCTTCGCAAGGATGTCGTTGGTGCCGTCGCCGTTGAAGTCGCCTGGGGAGAGGACCGTGCTGAACCCGTTCCAGCCCGGCCCCACTGTCCGGGCGTTTTCCCACGTGTTGTTGACGCGGGGATACATCATGAGGGTGCCGTCCGTGCGCCGGGCCAGCATCTCATAGGCGCCCCGACCGGTGAAGCCGTTGGCCCTGTTGGACGCTGA
Source organism: Arthrobacter sp. StoSoilB5 (assembly GCF_019977235.1). Classification (NCBI taxonomy): domain Bacteria; kingdom Bacillati; phylum Actinomycetota; class Actinomycetes; order Micrococcales; family Micrococcaceae; genus Arthrobacter; species Arthrobacter sp. StoSoilB5. Next base: position 4,931,814 of record NZ_AP024646.1, on the reverse strand, counting down.
GATCGGCGCTGTTTCTTCGCTGGAGACTTCCTGCGGCTCACACCCGTTTTGGCTGGCAGCGACATGGGCAGCGATGGTCTTGCCGCGATCTGATTCATCGAGCGTGTACGTCCACCAAGCCCAGTGGTCCTCGGCTCGAACACCGTCGCGGGTCCAGTAGATCTGGTAGTCCGGGCCTGCCGCCGCGCCGCAGCCACGGTAGGAAGCAGGATCGATCTCAAGCGTGAGCGTTGAGCCAACAAACGGCGCACCATGAATCACCGGATTCGAGGGATCCATGGTTGCCATGGCGGGCGCAGGCGCGAAAGCTATTGCGGCAATGACTGCCGCTGCTATGCCAGCCACCACTCGGCGCACACCTGACGTAGGGCGTGTTGGTGCGTTCATGATGTCCTCCCCAGACTTATGCAGCCAATTCTACCGCGGCTGGGACTCTGCTAGAAGATTGCTGTGAACCCGCCCCAGCCACTGCCTACGGTTTCCGTCGTGCGCCATCCGGTCCGGCCATCACTGTAATAGATCACCAGCCGGCCCTGTTGGTCCACGCCGTATACGTCCTGGAAGCCATCCTTGTCGAAGTCACCAGCGGCACCGGCGGTTTTGAGTGCATTCCAGCCGACACCGATGAGCCACGACCGCGTCCAGCCGCCCGCCCCATTGCCGCCGTAGAAATACAGGTAGCCGCTGCGGTCTCGGGCCAGCACGTCCACCTTGCCGTCGCCGTTGAAATCGCCGGGCGTCAGCAAGGCGTCCATCACCTGCCAGCCCTGCCCGACGGCGGTCCTCGCCAACCAGCCTCCGGAACCATTTCCCGGGTACAAATAGAGGGCGCCCCCGGGTTCCCTGGCCAGGATGTCGTTGTTGCCGTCCCCGTTGAAGTCGCCCGGGCTGACGATTGAGTCGAAAATGTTCCAGCCTTTGCCGATGGTCTGGGCCGGTTTCCAGCCACCCGTTCCGTCGCCGGCGTAGAGATACAGCGTCCCTGCGGCATCGCGTGCGATCACGTCACCCTTGCCATCACCGGTGAAGTCGCCAGGGGAGAGGATGAGGTTGAAGACGTTCCATCCCCAGCCCACGGTGCGGGCGGCGTCCCACCCGGCGCCTGACCGACCGTAAAGCATCAATGATCCGTCACTGCCGCGCGTCAGGAGTTCGAAGCTGCGGCCCGTGAATCCGTTGGCCCGGTTGGGCGCGGCGACGGGCCCGGTCTCATCGCTGTGGAGGGTTTCACCCCCGCAGGCAGTCTTGCTGGCGGTCAGGTGCACGGCCATCCGTGCGCCCGTGTCGTCCTGTTCCAGGACGTAGTTGCGTCCGGTTTCACCGGCCACCAGGAAGCCGTCCCTTGTCCAGTAGACAGTGAAGTCTGGGCCCTTGCCGCCGCCGCAGCCATAGAAGGTGTATGGGCCGATTTCGGTTGTCAACGTCTTGCCTACGAACGCTTCGCCGTTGACTATGGGGTCCGGACCGCTGCTGGACGCGCCCGACGCCGGCAGAGGACTAAGTGCCACGGCCCCCACAGCGGCGGTCAGCAGCGCTGCTGCCATCCGACGTCGAAAATTCCCCATGCTGGTCTTCCTCCCGTAGCGCACCCAAATCTTCCTGCAGTGTATGTGTGGCGCTCGCGGTTTCCCGGGAGCGGCATGGGACGCGTTAGACAGGGCACTCTCAGGAAACGGTCATTTTGCTCCCGTATCATTGATGCGATCGGCCTGCCGCGGGTCCTGTGACCTGAGCCGGCCGTTTCCTTGCCAGCCTGCCAAGAGATCGCCGGAAATGCCCGAACCGTATTCCCTGGAACCGTACTCCCTTGATCTGACGACGGGGTTGCCCCGTATGGCTGCCGCACCGACCACCCCGCGGCAGCTTTTGCGCTATGCCCGCATCCTGAAGACGGCCTCGGGCTTTGCGCAACGTCAATTCGACACCTTGAGTTTGTCGGACGTTGCCGCGAAAGCGGACGTTCCGTTGGGCACCCTTTACCGCTACTTTCCGTCCACGGCGCACCTTATGTTGGCCGTCTACCGGCAGCAGTTGCGCGAGCTTCGCGATGGCGTGCGCCAGAGGAAGGGCAAGGGCCATGCGTTGTCAGGTTTGATGATGGAGATCTTCCACCTGCGGGTCATGCAGCCCGGGGTGGAGCACTGCCTCATCAGGCCAGCCGGCAAGGATAGCGATACTGCCCAGCTGCTGCGGGAAATTGATGCCTTGTCCGAAGAAGTCGTGGGTTCCTTGAGTAAGGAGCCAGGCAACGACGCCCCGAAAGCCAGGATTCTGTTGCATTTGGTCAGTGGTCTGGTCCAGGCCGTCCGGTGTCGTCGATTGTCCCTCTTTGAAGCCGAAAAGGACCTCAAGAAGGCGTGCAGCCTGCTGACCGGGGAATGACGATATGGGTCTTCCGGTCTAGACCACCCACCCCTAAGAATGCGGTTTTTTGCGTGAGCTGGGTCACTTTTGGATCTGCATAAACGTTTTACTCTCGAATCGTCTCTGTTGGTATTGAATCTTGTACCCTTGGCGCTTCCCTACGCTGGAAATACCGAAGCGGCTAGCAGCCCATACCTGCAGATGCACCTTCCGGGCCAGCCACCCTTGGTCCGAACCAGCAGTTCTGTTCCTGCCCGAACCATGCCGTGGGTCCACGGCTAGCCTGAGGAGACAAAGACGTGTCCATTGAGACAATCGCTACTGACAACGACGCATTGGTACTGAGCGAAGAAGAGATCTTCGCGGCCCACGAGGGCGGCAAGCTGACGATTTCCAGCACCGTTCCCCTGAACAACAAGCGTGACCTTTCGATCGCGTACACCCCGGGCGTCGCCCAGGTCAGCCGCGCCATCCATGCAAACCCCGAACTTGCCCGCACGCACACCTGGGCTGAGCGCCTGGTTGTTGTGGTTAGCGACGGCACCGCCGTCCTGGGCCTGGGCAACATTGGCCCCAGCGCTTCCCTCCCGGTCATGGAAGGCAAGTCCGCCCTGTTCAAGTCCTTCGGCGACCTCGACTCCATTCCGCTGGTGCTCAACACCACCAACGTGGACGAGATCATCGAAACCCTGGTCCGCCTCCGCCCGAGCTTTGGTGCGGTGAACCTCGAGGACATCTCCGCTCCCCGCTGCTTCGAACTCGAAGAGCGCCTCATCGAAGCCCTCGACTGCCCCGTCATGCACGATGACCAGCACGGCACGGCGGTCGTGGTTCTCGCTGCCCTGACCAACGCTGCCAAGGTGACCAAGCGCGAGCTCGAAGGCCTGAAGGTTGTTGTCTCGGGCGCAGGTGCCGCCGGCATTGCTATCGCCGAGATTCTTCTTGCTGTTGGCATCAAGGACGTCATCCTGCTCGACTCCAAGGGTGTAGTCAACGCTGAGCGCGCTGATCTTGTGGCCGATCCTGGCAGCGTCAAGGCCCGCATGGCCCAGCGCACCAACCCCCGCGGCGTCACAGGTGGTCCGGGCGAGGGGCTGACCGGCGCCGATGTCTTCGTGGGCGTCTCCTCCTCCAAGCTGGACGAAGAGCACCTGAAGCTCATGAACGATCAGTCGATCGTGTTCGCCCTGTCCAACCCGGACCCGGAAGTTCTCCCCGAGGTTGCCCAGAAGTACGCGGCGGTTGTCGCCACCGGGCGCAGCGACTTCCCGAACCAGATCAACAACGTGCTGGCCTTCCCGGGCATCTTCCGCGGCGCACTGGATGCCGGCGCCCGCCGCATCACGCCCGCCATGAAGATCGCCGCCGCCCGCGCCATCGCTGAACTGGCCGAGGAAGACCTCTCCGCCGACTACATTGTGCCGAGCCCGCTGGACGCCCGCGTGGCACCGGCAGTCACCGCGGCTGTTGCCGCAGCAGTGACCGAGTAGCGGTTACTCACGCAAGACCGACGACGGCGACGCCTCCCGTGCTGGGGAGCGTCGCCGTCGTTCTTGGGTTCGCCGTCGTTCTGGTCTAACGGCGATCCGGATTTCCTGGCCCGTCCAGTAGCCGCGCGTCCGTTACCAACGTGATCCCTGCGCCGGTAAAGCCATTTCTTCGATGGGTAGCGTTCACGGCCCATAGACTTGGGGCCATGAACGCCGAACTCGTTGTGACCATCCTGTGCGGCATGGCGATTGCGGTGGGCGTGGCCGGAACCATCATCCCGGTCCTTCCGGGAAGCATCCTTATTGGTGCGAGCCTGCTTGCGTGGGCCATTTGGGGTGGCGCGGGAACGCTGGGCTGGGTGGTCTTCGCCATCGGCATGGTGTTCGTGGTGGCGGGAATGGCCGCCAGTGCTGTGCTCACAGGGCGAAAGCTAAAGCAGCATGGGATTCCCAACAGGTCCGTGGTGATTGGGATACTTCTCGGCGTGGTCGGAATGTTCGTGATTCCGGTGGTCGGGCTCGTGGTGGGGTTCGCCGTCGGACTTTTGCTGAGCGAGGTCCAGCGGACCCGTGACTTCCGCACTGCTGTACGCTCGAGCGGTGCCGCGCTCAAGGCGACTGGCATCGGGATTCTCGTGGAGTTCGGGCTCGCCTGTGCCGCCGCGAGCACGTGGGTTATCGGCGTGTGGCTGTCCTAGTGCGCCGAGATGGCATTAGGTGACAATCCCAAGCTCGGACATTGTCATCTAATGCCATCTCGGCGGAGGCGGAGGGGTTACTGGAGGCTGGGTACCCGCACCTGGGCCGGGCGGAATGCTGCACCCGCTCCAGGGAACAAGGGGACATCGATCCGGGCGTGGGTATGGATTTCCTGCACCGTGGACTTGGTGTGCTGTGCGATCCCGGCAAGCGTGGTGACCCACATGCCCTCAAGGCCCTTGACCCGTTCGATCAGCTGCTCCAATGCGACAGCCCTGGACGGCCTGCCCGAGATGAATGGGTGGTTGGTGAGGACGAAGCAGCTGCCCTGGGCGTGGTGCGCCTGGGCCTCAAGCGTCCACATTTCCAAGGCCTTGGCCGGGCTTTCAATGACCCCGCTGCCGGTGACGCCCGGATAGAACGCGTACTGCTCCCAGTCGTCCAGCGCCCAGTCCACAGGAATCTCCACGATGTCCCGGGGATCGTCCTCGGCGACTGACATGCGGTAGGGGGCGTCGCCGTCGAGCAGGCTTGAATCGTAAAGGAAGCCGCGGTCCGCGAGCAGCGCGGGCGACTGCCAGTTCAACTCCCACCACGGAGCCCGGTAGCCCACGGGCCTAACACCGGCGACGTTGGCGAGTGCCTCCAAACCGCGGTCCAGGTAACTGGCTTCGGTTGCGGCGTCGATTCCCTGCATGGGCTCGTGAAGGTAGCCATGGTGGGCGATTTCGTGCCCACCATCAGCGATCCGGCGCACCACGTCCGGGTAGCTCTCCGCCGTGAAGCCAGGGATGAAGAACGTTCCCTTGATGTCCTGGCGATCCAGGATCTGGAGGAGTCGCGGGACTGCGATCTTTGGGCCATACGACTGGTGGCTCATGAGGGACATGCGCCGGGTGCTGGAGGGATCGTGGGCGATGGTGCAGGACTCGGCGTCGACGTCAAAGGTGAAGGACGCGGCGGCTTTGAAACCCTCTGGCCAAGTGATGGGATGGAGGGAGTCCGCGAAGGCGGGCTGGCTCATGCTGTGGTCCTTTCGGGAACTACGGGAGTAGCTGATGCGGCCGATGCTGAGACGTGGTTTTCGTCCGCGAGGACATACTTCCGGTGCGCCCGTGGGCCGAGGATTGCGTAGGCCGCCGCGCTGGTAAGTCCGCCTGCCAGCCACGAGAGATCCCAGCCACCAAGTGCCACGGCGATGGGGCCTTGCATGATGGGTATCAGCCCGTACATGAACAGCCACGTGCAGAAGATGCCAACCAACAGGGAGGCGATGCCGGCCCAGTTGATCACGGGGAGTCGGCGTGTGCCGATGCCGTCGAAGAGCCGGTCCACCTTGCCGGGCCAACGCTTCTCCAGCCAGAAATAGTGCACCAGCATGACGCCGCCCCAGGCTGCTACCCACGCCACCAGCCCGATCAGCCAGGCATCCAGTACGGAGGCGAAGTCCTCCTGGAAGATGAAGAACACCACGGCGAGCAGCGAGAAGACGCCCACGAACAGGTTGAGCTTACGACGGTTAATGTTGATGTCCAGGGCCTGCGTGGCCACGGAGAAGGTGTAGATGTTCAAGATGTTGGTGGCGATGGGGCCGTGCAACACCATGAGAAGGACGGGAAGGGCAAGGACTCCGAAGTTCTGGACGATCAGCTTGCCGGGGTCGATCTCGCCGCTGTTTGTCGCCAGGCTTGCGCCAAGGACGCCGAGCCAGACCACCGGGATGAACTGGCCAAGTACCGACGCCAAGTACACCTTGCGCTTGGGAACCGAGGTGCTGACGAAACGCGAATAGTCCGCGGCGTATGTGAACCATGTGATGCCCCAACCGATGCCGATGGCCGTCATGACCGCACTCATCGCGGCGATCCGCTCGGATCCTTCAAGGATGTTGCCAGCTGGACCTGCATAGCCCCAGTCAATCTTCATTCCGAACCACGCCACTGCGGACATGACGGCCAGGATGATGATGGTGGGTGGGACGGTCCACTTTTCGAAAGCGGCGATTGCCTTGTAGCCAAACCAGGCGATGGCTACCTGCGCGGACATGATGACGGTGGCCACGCCGATCTTCCAGGCGTAGTTCTGGGCGGTGGGGTCCACCCAACCCAACGTTCCGAACAGTGCCATGACCAGGTCCAGGATGATCCACGTATTGACCGCGCACCAACCGATGACCAGGAGAGCCTGGATGGCGGCGGGGAGATAGTTGCCGCGACGACCGAACGCGGCCCGGGCAAGCACCATGCCTGTGGCGCCGGTCTTCTGGCCAAGGAGAACGAAGCAGCCAAACAGCAGCATGCCGATCAGGTTGCCGAGGACAAGGACAAACACGGTATCGGCGAAGCCGAGGCCAAGGTGGATTCCGAGTGCGCCCAGAACCCAGTTGATAGGAGCCAGGTTGGCACCGGCCCAGATCCAGAACTGGCCTGAGACCTTGCGGGTGCGGTCGGACTCGGGGATGGGTTGCAGCCAGGCTTCGCTGTCATGGGCCGGCGCCGTTGCCGGACCTGACTGCGTTGAGCCTGGCTGCGGTGAGGCAGGGGAGAGGTTGTCTTGCATGGGGAGAGCCTCCGTGTGTGAAAGGGACTCTTTCAGCGTATGTGCCACAGATCACAGCAACAAGATACGATGTGTCTAAAGAAGATCAGATCCGCCATACGGAGTGTCATGTCAATTCTGTTGGGTGAGGCGTTGGAACGTGAAAGCCTCAAAGCAGCCGAGCCACGCCTGCTCAATTCAGTGGCGGACGCCCTGACCCGTCCCGTTCGTTGGGTCCACTCCAGCGAGGTTTTGGACATCGCTCCGCTCCTCAGCGGTGGTGAACTGCTCCTCAGCGGTGGCCAGGCGCTGGCCCTTGAGACAGGGGAGCGGCAAACGGAGTACGTCCGCGAGCTCGCGGCGCGGGGGATTGCGGCACTGGCTTTGGAGACTGGCCCGGCTTTGCCCGAGGTGCCGGCCGGCATGCTGCAAGCCGCTGAGGCGGCTGGCCTGCCCGTTATCGAACTCCGCCACGTGGTTCCGTTTGTCGCCGTTATGCAGGAGATCAATTCGCTGTTGGTCAGCGAGTCCGTGGAACAGCTTCAACGCGGCGATCAAACCAGCCACGCGATGGCCGCGGAACTCGCCCATGGCGGCGGACTTGACCAACTCCTGGCTGTCCTGGCGGAAAGGACGGGTGCCAGCGCCCGGTTGGTATCGCCGTCGGGCCTCACCCTGGGTTCGGCAGCGGGCTCGGCAGCGGGCTCGGCGCCGCCGGTGGACGGCGGCAGGCTCATGACGGTTGATGTGCCTGTCCGGGGCGTCCTCGCCGCCCGCTTGGAGCTGCACGTGCCCGACGGCGGCGATAGTGGCCTCGCGCAGGTGGCTGGCGAGCGGTCCGTGGACATTCTTGGCTTGGCACTCTTGCAGCGCATGCCGCCGGGATTGAGGGAATTGGCGGGCATCGAACTGATGCGTGCCATCAACTCCGGGAGCCAATCCTGGCAGCTCCAGCAGCTTGGGCCGGCGTCGGGCTTTCCCACAAACGGCCAGGTTGCTGCGCTGGTGATCCGCTCCACCGGCGCTGGGCACCTGCGCTCTGCCCTGGATGCCCTGCTTCGTGTGCACGTTCCGCACAGTGCCAGCTACGCAGACAACGCGGAGCTGATCGCGCTTGCTTCCGTTGGCGATGGCGCTGCCACCAGGACTGCCTTGATGGATGCGCTCCGTGCCTTGGAGATGCCGGCTGGCTCCGCCGTAGCCCTGGGCCCGGTGGGCAAGGGGATCGACGAAGCTCCATGGTCGCTGGCGCAGGCCCGCCGGACGCTGGACTTGGGCCTGGTGGGAGGTGGCGTGGTGGATGCTGAGGCCTTCGCCGTGGAACGGCTTGCCGAGGAACATCTGGACCCGGCCACGCGCGATGGTTTCGTACAGCGGCAGTTGGGGGCCGTCGTCGAGCATGACCAACTGCGCCGATCCGAGCTCTTGCGGACACTGACCGTGTGGCTGGACACCGGCTGCAACACGGCCCAAGCCGCACGCGAACTGCATTTGGAACGGCAGTCCATGCACCATAGGCTGCAGCGGATCTTCGAACTATGCGGGGGAGATCCGAGGGGAACGGGACGGCTCGCTGCACTGCATCTGGCAACGCGGCTGGCTCGTCTGTCTGCTCCTTAAAAGCCAAAACAACAGCTCCCTGCGCAGTAGACGGTTGGAACCATCGAGTGCGCAGGGAGCCATCGAAATGGGGCGGGCAAGGCCCTACTTCAGCACGATCGTCCTGTTCCCATTCAGGATGATCCGCCCCTCGCAGTGCCAACGAACGGCGTTGCTGAGGGCCTTGCACTCCGTGTCCCGACCGGCGGCTACGAGATCGTCCGGTCCGAACGTATGATCCACCTCAATCACCTGCTGCGAGATGATCGGGCCCTCGTCCAGCTCGCCGTTGACGTAGTGGGCGGTGGCGCCCACGGTCTTGACTCCGCGGGCGTAGGCCTGGTGGTAAGGCTTGGCACCTTTGAAGCTCGGCAGGAACGAGTGGTGGATGTTGATGGCCCGGCCGTCCAGCTTCCGGGCGAGCTCGTCACTGAGGACCTGCATGTACCTGGCAAGCACAATGAGTTCCACGTCCAACTCGTCGATGATTTCCAGCAGCCGGGCCTCGGCCGCGGGCTTGGTTGCCGCAGTGACGGGCACGTGGAAGAACGGAATCCCGTGCCACTCGGCGAGCCCCTGATGGTCCGTATGGTTGGACACGACGCCCACAACATCGATCGGCAGCTCACCGATCCGCGCACGGAACAGGAGGTCGTTCAGGCAGTGACCAAACTTCGACACCATGATCAGTACGCGCCGCTTGTAACCCTGACGTTCCAGTTGCCAGTTCATGTTGTACTTCTCGCCCACAGGGGAAAACGCAGCCCGCAGAGCGTCCACGGTGGATTCATCACCCGAGGAAGCGAAGTGCACCCGCATGAAGAAGTGTCCTTCAGCCCGGTCACCGAACTGCTTGTTGTCGATAATGTCGCAGCCATGCTCCAGCAGGAAGCCGGACACAGCGTGCACAATTCCGGGACCCTCGGGGCAGTCCAACGTCAGGACGTGCTCCACGGTGGTCGCGTTGGAGGAACCGGTAGAAGCTTCAGTTTGGATGGCAGTCATGGCTAGCACTCCACTACGTTGACGGCGAGACCTCCACGGGAGGTCTCCTTGTACTTGGATTTCATGTCGGCGCCTGTCTCGCGCATGGTCTTGATGGCTTTGTCCAGGGACACCTTGTGGCTACCATCGCCGTGCAGGGCAAGGCGGGCAGCGTTGATCGCCTTGACGCTGGCGATGGCATTGCGTTCGATGCAAGGGATCTGCACCAGCCCGCCCACGGGATCGCAGGTGAGGCCCAGGTTGTGCTCGATGCCTACTTCGGCGGCGTTCTCCACTTGCTCCGGCGTTCCGCCCAGGACTTCGCAAAGGCCAGCAGCGGCCATGGAGCAGGCGGAACCCACCTCGCCTTGGCAGCCGACTTCTGCGCCGGAGATGGACGCGTTGATCTTGAACAGAATTCCGACGGCGGCTGCCGCGAGCAGGAAGCGCACGACGCCGTCGTCGTTGGCCCCCGGAACAAACTTTGTGTAATAGTGCAGCACGGCAGGCACAATTCCGGCGGCACCATTGGTTGGCGCGGTGACAATCCTGCCGCCGGCCGCGTTTTCCTCGTTGACTGCCAACGCGAACAGGTTCACCCATTCCATGGCGAGGAGCGGGTCCGGGGGAATGGATGCAGCGGAGTCGGCCTTAGTGGCGGCGTCGGTCTCGGACAGCTTCTTAAACAACGACGGCGCCCGTCGCCTGACCTTCAGGCCTCCAGGCAGGATTCCCTCGGCAGAGCAGCCGTTGTCCACGCATTCGCGCATCACGGCCCAGATGCTGAGGAGGCGCTCGCGGAGCTCGTCCTCAGATCGCCACACCAGTTCGTTGGCCAGCATGACCTCGGAGATAGACATGCCCTCCCGTGAACAGATGGCCAGCAGCTCATCAGCCGTGGTGAAGGCGTAGGGCAGCACGGTGTCATCGGCTACCACTTTGTCCGTGCCCGTGGCATCCCCATCCACCACAAAGCCGCCACCGATTGAGTAGTAGCTGCGCTCACGCAGTACTGCGCCGGTGTGGTCAAGGGCCCGGAACGTCATGCCGTTGGGGTGTGCCGGAAGTGACTTGCGTCGGTGAAGAACCACGTCCTCGTCCCAATTGAAGTCCACCCGGTGCTCGCCGCCCAAGCGCAGTTCGGCGTCGAGTGCCGCTGCTGCAACTTGGTCATCAGCCGTTTTGGTGTCCACGGTTTCGGGTGAGTGGCCCTGCAGCCCCAGCACCACGGCCTTGTCGGAACCGTGGCCCCGGCCGGTGGCGCCCAGGGAGCCGAAGAGCTCAGCCTGGACGCGCACCGTGGCCGGAAGCTGGCCGGACGATTCAAGACCGTCCGTGAACTGCTTTGCCGCCCGCATCGGGCCGACCGTGTGTGACGACGACGGCCCGATGCCAACAGAAAACAGGTCAAGCACACTCAGTGCCATTAGGGGACCTCGGGTGAGGCATACTCCCGCATGGCGTCCAGGAGCCAGCGCCCCAGGAAGTCGGCAAACGAGGCCCGGGGAAAGATCCGGTAGGTCTCGTCCGAGGTCTTCCAAAGCATCACGGGAATGTGTGCGAGCTCCGTTGAGACGGCTGTGCCTGCCTTGAAGACGCGGGGGTGAAGGTCCAAAGAGCAGGTCTTTTCGAGCACAGCGCGGGCATGGCTGCCGGAGAGCTCGAACGTAGTGCGGTTGGCGGACAGGTCCACTACCTGGCCTTCATCGCTGCCGAGGGCCGTGGTCAGGTCGCTGACCAGGGAGCCGCCGAGCGAGTCGTGGGACTCCTCCGGAGCGACCACCAGGAACTCAGTCGGGCCAAGCCAGAGCGTATTCACGGAACCGGCCCCCGTAACTTCACCGCAAGCGGCAGGCAAGCCGCCGGTGATGGACGCAACGCGGGTACCGGCGTCGGACGTTCGCTCAACCCGGATGCCCACCATGGCCTGGTAGGGGATTTCCTTCAGCGTCACCGTGCCCGGCACGGAGCCGGAGGTGAAGGCGTCAGCCAAGTGCTCGGCCGGGCTGCGGCGGGCACCCCGTACGCGGTCGACGTGTGCGGTTTCTGCTGGTGTTGCTGTTTCAGCCATCTTTGCGGGTCCCTTCAGCATCGAAAAGTACGGTTTCGCCAACAACCACGTCCACCAATTGGTCTCCCACCGAGGCCACGAGGGTCTCGCCGATGCGGTTGCGGCCGTTTTGGATCAGTGCCAGGCCGAAGGAACGGCCCAGTGCGGCACTGTGGTAGCTGGAGGTCACGAAGCCCTCCATGGGGACGGGTCCGTAGGCCGGGTTGACCGGGATGCCCTTCTCAACCAGCTGCGTGCCTTCCGGCAGCCTCAGCGAGTGATCCACGGGAAGGACGCTCACCAGATGCTTGCGGTCCTCGCGGCTGGCGTCCTCACGGAGGTAGGAGCGCTTACCGATGAAGTCCTTGGCCTTGGAGACAATCCATTCCATGCCGGCGTCCTGCGGGGTGACCGTGCCGTCGGTGTCCTGCCCTACGATCGGGTAGCCCTTCTCAGCGCGGAGCACGTGCATGGTTTCCGTGCCGTACGGGGTGATGTTGAATTCGGCGCCCGCGGCAGCAACGGCTTCCCAGGTGTTGAGCCCGTACCAGGATGGGACGTTGATTTCGTAGGCCAGTTCGCCGGAGAAGGAGATACGGCAAACGCGTGCCTGCACTCCGGAGGCCAGCGTGGTCTCGCGGAACGTCATGAACGGGAAGGCTTCAGCGTCCAAGCCGCCGTTCTCGGCGAGCTGCGGAGCGACCTTTGCGATCACCGCACGGGACTTCGGGCCTACCACCGCGATGGTGCTCCACTGCTCCGTCACGGAGGTGAAGACCACATCGAGTTCCGGCCATTCGGTCTGGTGCCATTCTTCCAACCAGTCCAGCACCTTCGCGGCGCCGCCGGTGGTGGTGGTCATGAAGAAGCGGTCCTCGTCCAGGCGCAGGGTCACGCCGTCGTCGAAGATCATGCCATCCAGGGTGCACATGACGCCGTAGCGGGCGGATCCCGGAGCGAGCTTCTTGAACGCGTTGGTGTACACGCGGTTCAGGAATTCGCCGGCATCCTTGCCACGGATTTCGATCTTGCCGAGCGTGGTTGCGTCCATGAAGCCCACGGAATCGCGGACAGCTGCGCATTCACGCAGGACTGCCGTGTCCATGTCCTCGCCGGACTGCGGGTAGTACCAAGGGCGCTTCCACTGTCCGACATCTTCGAACAGCGCACCCTGGGCAACGTGCCACGGGTGGATGGAGGTCACGCGGGCGGGATCGAACAACTCGCCGCGCTGGCGGCCAGCCAGCGCGGCGAAAGCTACCGGCGTGAAGGGTGCGCGGTAAGCCGTGGTTCCGATCTCGCCGACGCCGGGAACGCTTTCCGCGCCGCCGAACTTCAGCGCCGCGGCGATGACGCCGATTGCGTTGACGCCGGACGTCTTGCCCTGGTCATTGGCCGTGCTGATGGAGGTGTACCGCTTGACGTGCTCCACCGAGCGCATGCCGGCTCCGGTGGAGCGGAGGACCTCAGCCACGGACTGGTCGCGCTGGAAATCAACGAAGTGGTGGTGCCATTCGCCAGGTTCGCCTTCCTGGCCGGGAACCAGCCACAGCTGGCGTGTCGGCGCGCTTGCCACGGGTGCCTGCAGTTCCGCGGGGGTTACGTCGGAGCTGAAACCTGCGGCGACGGACGCTGCAGCTCCGGCCGAGACGCCCTCTGCCAGGCAGTCCTGGAGTTCGTAGCTGCCGCGGCCGGCGCCAACAACCTGCTGGTCCCTGACCGGCTTGACGGGTACGAAAGCTGCGAGCTCGTCGTCCCAGCGCAGCTTGCCCTGGCGCTGGCTGTGGAGGTGGACCACCGGGGACCAGCCACCGGAAACCGCCAGCAGATCGGCAGCCAGCTGTTCGACGCCCGAGGTGAGTTCGCCGTCGTCGTTGATGCTGCGGATGGTGACGCCATTCAGGCGGCCATTCCCGTCTGCCGACGTGTCGGCCACGGCGCTGCCGATGAGTACCCGGATACCGGACTCGACGGCGGCTGCGGCCTTCGCGCTGATCTGCGGACGGGCATCGACGACGGCGGCAATCGCCACGCCTGCTGCCTTCAGGTCCGCTGCGAGCAAGTAGGCGGAGTCATTGGTGGTGCTGATGACGACGCGTGAACCTGCGGCCACGGCGTAGCGGTTGAGGTATGTGCGGACAGCCGAGGCGAGCATGATGCCCGGGCGGTCGTTGTTCTCGAAGACCAGCGGACGCTCGTGGGCGCCGGGTGCGAGCACAACCTGCTGTGCGCGGATGTGCCAGATGCGCTGGCGTGAAACGCCCGGCGCGGCCGGAACGGTCAGGTGATCCGTGCGGTTCTGCGCTGCGATGAAGTAGTTGGAATCGTAGGAACCGAAGGCAGTGGTGCGGTTCAGCACCGTGCATTCTTCGGCGGAGACCAGCTCGGCTTCAACGTCGGCAACCCATTCCAGGGCAGGCTTGCCCTCGATGGTTTCCTGCAGGCCCTCGGCGGTTGAGCCGGAGAGGATCGAACCGCCCAGTTCGGGCTGGTCGTCGATCAGGATGACGCGGGCCCCGGTGCGGACCGCTTCGCGGGCGGCTGCCAGGCCGGCAACGCCGCCGCCGACCACCAGGACGTCCGTGTGGACGTACTTCTTGTCGTACTCGGCCTTGTCCTCGGCAGGGTCAAGCTTGCCCAAGCCTGAGAGCAGCTCAACGTTCATGCCATCGACGAGTGAAACGGCGGTGGCGGGGAGCATGGATTCTGCAACGTGGCCCGGGAACCGGGGCGCGATCTTGACCAAGGCGTTGGACTCTTCAACACCGGCGGCCATGATGCCGCGGGGACGGTCCTCGTAAAGGGAGTTGCCTGCGTTGATGTGGCCATTGGCCAGCAGCGCCGAGGCGATGGTGTCGCCGGGGTGGCCGGTGAATTCCTGGCCGTCCACAGTGAAGCGCCAAGCGATGCTGCGGTCGATGCGTCCGCCGGTGGCGAGGCGTGCGTTCTTGCTGGTCACTTCTAGACTCCTTCCGAGGAGGTGGGTGCGGTTGCTGCGCCGGGCGCAAGGCCCGGTCCGCCGGACTGGCCGTAATCGCCGCTTGTGTCGGGGCGGGGCTGCCCCATCGCGTAGATGGAGTGGATGTCGTAGGTCACGGTGTCGCGCAGCATGTTGAACCACTGCCTGCAGCCAGTGCTGTGGACCCAACGTTCGGCGAAGGTGCCCTTGGTGTTCTCGCGGTAGAACAGGTACTCGGCCCATTCACGGTCCGTGAGGTCGTTCGGGTTTTCCGGGTAGGCAATGTGGGCCTGGCCACCGTAGTGGAATTCGGTTTCGTCGCGTGGCCCGCAGTTGGGGCATGAAATGAGAAGCATGTCTTTCCTGTCCTGTGCTGGTGGGCGCTTAGTGGGCCACGGCTGCGGCGCCGTGTTCGTCGATCAGGGCGCCGGTCTCGAAGCGTTCAAGCGCGAACGGCTTGTTCAGCTTGTGCGGAGTACCGGTCGCAATGGTGTGCGCGAAGGTCAAACCAGCCGCAGGAGTGCCCTTGAAGCCACCCGTTCCCCAACCGCAGTTGACGAACATGTTCTCCACGGGGGTGAGGCCAACAATCGGCGAGGCGTCCAGCGTGGTGTCCACGATGCCGCCCCAGGTCCGGAGCACATGCGCCCGGGCGAAGATCGGGAAGAGCTCCACGGCCGCCGCCATTTGTTCCTCGATCACGTGGAACGATCCGCGCTGGCCGTAGCCGTTGTAGGAGTCCACGCCAGCGCCCATCACCAATTCACCCTTGTGTGCCTGGGACACATACACGTGGACGTGGTTGGACATGACCACCGTGGGGTGGACCGGCTCGTGCAATTCAGACACAAGTGCCTGGAGCGGGTGCGACTGGATCGGGAGGCGGAAACCGGCCATCTCGGCGAGGACCGAGCTGTGGCCGGCGGCGCAGAGACCCACCTTTTCGGTGTTGATGTTGCCACGGCTTGTCTTGACGCCGGTAACCCGGTTTCCGTCCTTGATGAAGCCGGTGACTTCGCAGTTCTGGATGATATCGACGCCGAGTTCATCGCACTTGCGGGCGAAGGCCCAGGCCACGTGGTCGTGCTTGGCGATGCCAGCACGCGGCTGATACGTGGCGCCCATGACTGGGTATCGGATGTTGTCACTGGTGTTCAGGATGGGGCAGAGTTCCTTGACCTGCTGCGGGTCCAGCCACTCTGCGTCCACGCCGTTGAGCCTGTTGGCCCCGACACGACGCATGCTTTCGCGGACGTCGCCCAAGGTGTGGGCGAGGTTCATGACGCCACGCTGGCTGAACAGGAAGTCGTACTCCAGCTCCTCGGGGAGGATTTCCCAGAGCTTGAGGGCGTGCTCGTAAATTGCAGCGCTCTCGTCCCAGAGGTAGTTGGAACGGATGATGGTGGTGTTGCGGGCCATGTTGCCGCCGGCCAGCCAGCCCTTTTCAAGGATGGCGATGTTGGTCATGCCGTGGTTCTTCGCAAGGAAGTATGCGGTGGCCAGGCCGTGCCCGCCGCCGCCCACAATGACGGCGTCGTAGCTCTTCTTGGGTTCCGGGTTGCGCCAGAGGAAGTCGGGGTGTTCGGGGAGGTGGTCCGCGCTCACTGGGCTGCTCCAATCATTTCTTCGAGCTCAGTTGCGGCGTCGTTGCCGTTGCTGAGGTGTGGGTAAAGCGGGAACTTGTCGGCAAGTGCCGTGACGCGGTTGCGGAGTTCGACGGCGGTCGCATCGTCAAGGGCGACGTCACCACTGTTGCTGCCGCTGGATGCTGCGGTGATCAACGCCGTCGCAATGATGTCTGCGACTTCGGTGAATTCTTCGGCGCCGAAGCCGCGGGCCGCGAGGGCGGGGGTACCGATGCGCAGGCCGGAGGAGACCATCGGCGGGCGGGGGTCGAACGGGACGGCATTGCGGTTGACCGTGATGCCGATGTGGTGCAGCGTGTCCTCGGCCTGCTGGCCATTGAGTTCGGAATTGCGGAGGTCAACCAGGACCAGGTGAACATCCGTTCCACCGCTGACCACTGAGATGCCTGCCGCGGCAAGGTCGTCCTGCAGGAATCGGTCCGCGAGGATCTTGGCGCCCTCGAGTACGCGGATCTGGCGTTCCTGGAATTCGGGCTCAGCGGCCATCTTGAAGGCCACGGCCTTGGCTGCGATCACGTGCTCCAACGGACCACCCTGCTGGCCTGGGAAGACGGCAGAGTTAACCTTCTTGGCGATGTCGGCGTCGTTTGTCAGGATCACGCCACCACGGGGACCACCAAGGGTCTTGTGCGTTGTGCTCGTGACGATGTGTGCGTGCGGAACCGGGCTCGGGTGCAGTCCTGCTGCCACCAAGCCGGCGAAGTGGGCCATGTCCACCATCAGGTAGGCGCCTACGAGGTCCGCGATGCGGCGGAACTCTGCGAAGTCCAGGTGGCGGGAGTAGGCAGACCAGCCAGCAACGATCAGTTGCGGCTTGTTTTCAATGGCGAGGCGTTCCACCTCGGCCATGTCGATGGTGTGTGTGTCCTCCTGGACGCCGTACGGGACTACTTTGTAGAGCTTGCCGGAGAAGTTGATGCGCATGCCGTGGGTCAGGTGGCCGCCATGGGCAAGATTCAAACCAAGGATGGTGTCGCCGGGCTGGATCAGGGCGAACATCGCGGCCGCGTTGGCCTGCGCGCCGGAGTGGGGCTGCACGTTGGCGAACTCGGCGCCAAACAGGGACTTCAGGCGGTCGATGGCCAGCTGCTCGATCACATCAACGTGTTCGCAGCCACCGTAGTACCGCTTGCCCGGGTAGCCCTCCGCGTACTTGTTGGTCAGCACCGAGCCCTGGGCTTCCATGACAGCCGTGGGGGCAAAGTTCTCAGAGGCGATCATTTCCAGCGTGGACTGCTGGCGGATGAGTTCCTGGGCGATCGCCTGATCGACCTCCGGGTCCGCCTGTGCGAGCGAGCGGATCAGCGGTTCAACCATGGTGTTCTCCTTCTGAAGTACTTGTAGCGGCCATCTGTTAGGCAACTGATATATTAGAACTATTGCCATAGTATGTTGAAGGTCACATGGTCGTCAACAGGTCTGCGGCGATCCATCCAGCAAACTGGATTGGCGACAACGGGAGAGAGCAAATGAGCGCAGCACTGGAAGCACTGGAATCCGCTCCGCAGGGTTCGTCCCTCGCGGAGAACGCCTACCTGCTCCTTCGCGACAGGCTCATCATGCTGGACATCAAGCCCGGCGACCCCATCAACGATGGTCAGATTGCTGCGGAACTCGGTATTGGGCGCACCCCTGTCCGCGAGGCCATCAAGCGTCTCGAAAGCGACCACCTCGTGGTCTCCTACCCGCGGCGCGGGACATTTGCGACAGGCGTGGACATCACCCAGTTGGCCGAGGTCTCCGAGATCCGCGAACTGCTGGAACCGCTGGCCTCCAGGAAGGCCGCCCGCATGGCGAGCCCCGCCCTGCGTCTTGAAATCCGTGCAGTTGCTGAGGCGATCCGCGACCTTGAGGGCCAGGATGCCTCCTCCCAGGAACTCATGCGGTACGACATCCAGGTCCACCGGCTGATCTACAAGGCCTCCGCGAATGCGCACCTGGAAGACGTCCTGATCCGCTACGACAACCTCGCCACCCGCATCTGGTGCTACATGCTGGAAAAGATGCCCTCCGTCTCAGGCCACATCTCCGAGCATGCTGAACTGTTGACCGCCATTGCCGACGGCGACGAAGGCCGCGCCGCCGAGCTCGCCCTTCATCACGTGGTTAGCTTCGAAGAGACGATCCGCAAGGTCCTCTAGGCGTCGCAGGACCCTGGCTCGCTTCCTGCGGAGGCAGCCTGGGCCTCCGCCTGCCTCCGGCGGCAGGGTCATCCTCTCGCACTGCCGGATAACCCCGCCCCCTCCCGATGTTCTCTCACGTCCTGCTGCTTTCTGGCGGTTGCTCTCTCACATCCTGCGGTTTTTTGGTGGTTGCTCTCTCACGTCCTGCGGCTTTTTGGCGGTTGCTCTCTCACGTCCTGCTGCCGCGGCGGTATGGCCCCAACGCACTAGAGCCCGACGTCGGGCACTCACCGCGAGTCCCCGACGTCGGGCTTTCTTCGTGAAAGTGAGCGAGCGTTTCGCGATGGGCCGCTGGATGTGCGAGAGCATCCGCGGAAAAGGGTTGGGATGTGCGAGAGGATCGCTGGTTTTTGGGCGGTGACTGCAACGCGGTAGCGCTTCTTGCAACAACAGCGGCAAAGGCTCAAAATCGCCTAATGCCCAATGGGAGCCTCGCGAAGCTTCCTAAGACTTTTAAATAGACTCTTGACCGTGACGCGGAACACACATAATCTGGTGCAACAGCGTTGCTTCTAATGCAACCCCAAATATTCTTGGTGGACACATGAGTAATGAACTTTCCTCTGTGGCAGCCGTTCCGGGAGATCGGTCCAATGGCGGACGCGGCACCTCTCCCGAATCTGGCCCCAATCACACAGTCAGCAAGGACACGCGCCGACGCGTAGTCACTGCAAGCTTCATCGGCAACTTTGTCGAATGGTTCGACTACGCCGTCTATGGATACCTGGCCGGCATCATCTCGACCGTCTTCTTCCCGGAGTCGGACCGGCAGACAGCCCTGCTCGCGACCTTCGGTGTCTTCGCCGTCAGCTTCTTCGTAAGGCCGCTTGGCGGATTCATCTGGGGCCATATCGGAGACAGGCTGGGCCGGAAGCAGGCGTTGTCGCTCTCGATCGTCCTGATGTCGGTGGCCACGTTCTGCATCGCCTTGATTCCGGGGTACGCCACTATCGGCGTCATGGCCCCGATCCTGCTGTTGCTCGTAAGAGTCGTCCAAGGCTTCTCCGCTGCCGGGGAGTACGCCGGTGCGTCCGCCTTCCTGGTGGAGTACGCGCCGTCGAACCGCCGCGGACTCTATGCCGCCGTCGTGCCTGCCAGTACCGCAGCGGGACTGCTGCTGGGGTCCTTGCTGGCCGCCCTGCTGAGTTCAGTCCTGACCCCGGAGCAGCTCAACGAATGGGGTTGGCGCCTGCCATTCCTGCTGGCGGCTCCCATGGGCTTGATCGGCAGGTACATACGCACCAAGCTCGAGGACACCCCTGCGTTCCGTGAGCTCTCCGAGAAGGACACCGCAGTCAAGGCGCCGGCCCTGGCAATGTTCAAGACCTACCGGAAGCAGCTCATCATCGCCACGGGCGCAGTGCTGCTGAACGCCGTCGGCTTCTACGTAATCCTCAGCTACATGCCCACATACTTGTCCGTGGAATTGGGCTTCGGCGCGGCGGAGTCGTTCCTTGCCACCACCATCGCCCTGGCAAGTTACATCGGCTTCATCTTCCTGACCGGCATCGCGTCGGATAAGTTCGGCCGCAAGCGCATGCTCATCACCGCGTCTGTCCTGTTCGTGGTGCTGACCGTTCCGGCGTTCATGCTCCTTGATACCCGCAACTTCCTGGTGATCGTCCTTGTCCAGATCCTGCTGGGCGGAATGCTCACCCTCAACGACGGCACCCTGCCGAGCTTCCTGGCCGAACTCTTCCCGACGAAGGTGCGTTACACGGGCTTCGCTGTCAGCTTCAACCTCTCCAACGCGTTGTTCGGCGGCACTGCGCCGTTCATGGCAACGCTCCTCATCGGCATGACCCACAATCAACTGGCCCCAGGCTGGTACCTCGTGGCTGCCGCCCTGGTTTCCCTCATCGCAGTCCTGTTCGCCGCCGAGACTTCCAAGAAGCCACTGCAGCAGGACTGAAACCAACCCACCCATTGAAAGGAACCACCATGACCATCACCGAGAACGAGGCCATCAACGATGTGGCCAAGCTCGAACGGCTCAAGGTCCTCAACAACGGCGAGAAGGTCTCGCTGACCTTCTCCGACGCAGAGTTTGAGCGTCGCCTCGCCGGACTTCGCAGCATCATGGCCGAGAAAGACCTCGACGCCGTAGTCCTCACCAGCTACCACTCCATCAAGTACTACTCTGACTTCCTCTTCACCTACTTTGGCCGCTCCTACGGCATGGTGGTGACCAAGGATGACACCGTCACCATTACGGCAAATATCGACGCCGGTATGCCTTGGCGCCGCAGCTACGGCGACAACCTCGTGTACACGGACTGGCGTAGGGACAACTACATCCACGCCATCCAGGAAGTCCTGCGTACCCGGGGCATCAACCCGCGCCGCATCGGCGTCGAGGATGACTCCCTGCCGCTGGATAACCGCAACAAGATCCAGGCCGCGTTCCAGGAAGCCACCCTGGTGGACGTTGCCCAGGCTGCGATGCGCCAGCGCATGATCAAGTCGGACGAGGAAATCGCTGTCATCAAGCACGGCGCCCGCATCGGCGATCTTGGCGGCGAAGCCATCCGCAGTGCGATCACTGCCGGCATCACCGAGTACGAGGTCGCCCTGATCGGCACCGAAGCCATGGTGCACGAGATCGCCCGCACGTTCCCGGACTCCGAAATCCGTGACACCTGGGTCTGGTTCCAGTCCGGCATCAACACCGATGGCGCGCACAACTGGGCGACCACACGGAAGATCCAGGAACACGACATCCTGTCCCTGAACTGCTTCCCGATGACCAGCGGCTACTACACCGCATTGGAGCGCACCCTGTTCTACGGGGAACCGGACGCCCGCTCCTTGGAACTGTGGAACATCAACGTGGAGGTCCACAAGCGGGGCCTGGAACTCATCAAGCCCGGGGCCGTCTGCAAGGACATCGCCGCGGAGCTCAACGAGATCTATGTCGGCCACGGACTCCTGGCCAACCGCACGTTCGGCTATGGCCACTCGTTCGGTGTCTTGAGCCACTACTACGGTCGCGAGGCCGGCCTTGAGCTGCGAGAAGACATCGATACCGTGCTGGAACCAGGCATGGTGGTTTCCATGGAGCCGATGATTACGGTGTTGGACGGCCAGCCGGGTGCTGGCGGTTACCGCGAGCACGACATCCTGGTGGTGGGCGAGGATGGCGCGGAGAACATCACCAAGTTCCCGTTTGGCCCTGAGTACAACATCATCGGAGCCTAGGTGGACCGGCCGGTGTGCGCAGTGCACGGCGTCCACCGGCCCAACGCTGTCCCTGTCCCTGAGCTTCAGCCAAATATAGTGAACCCATGACTCCCACGGAATCCAACGACGTCTCAGGCAACGGCGAAGCCAAAGGTACCTCGGTCATTGTCAATGCCATCGCGGTCCTGCGGAGTTTCAGTGCCGACGAGCCGCTTTTGGGGGTCACTGAAATCGCAGGGCGCGTCGGCCTGCACAAGAGCACGGTTTCCCGCATCCTGGCTACGTTGGAGCAGGAGCATTTGGTGGAGCGCGACGTCGATTCGCGCAGGTTCCGCTTGGGGCTGGGCATGATCGCCATGGCGGGCCCGCTCCTGGCGGAACTCGAAGAGCGACGCGTGGCATATCCGGTGCTGCGGGAACTGACAGAACGCACGGGTGAGACAAGCGCGCTCATGGTCTGGAATGGAAGCGAATCCATGTGTGTGGAGCAGATCCCCAGCCGCCATCAGGTCAAGCACCTCGCCCCGCTGGGTGTCCGCTATAGCGAGGCGCTTAGCTCTTCAGTGCAGGTTTTCCTGGCCGCCGAGGACCAGGACCGCGTCCGGAATTTACTGCGGAGTGGTGCCATCACCCTTCCCGGCCTCGATGAGGAAGCTATGGAGGCGTACCTGCAGCGGTTGGAGGACTCCACAAAGCGTGGCTGGGCAGTGAACTTTGGAGAGACGTCCATTGAGGAAGTGGGCGTGGCCTCGCCGGTCTATGACCACAGGGGAAACATGGTGGCGTCCGTGCTCATCCCCGCACCAAAGTTTCGGGTCTCGCAAGATACGCTCAACAGCCTCGGTGAAGCCTGTGCCGATGCCGCGGCCAAGGTCACCACACGCCTGGGTGGCCGCGCTCCACGGTAACGCCCATCAAGCCGCAGCGAGTTGGCATTTGATGACAGTCCCGAGGCCTGGGATTGTCATCAAATGCCAACTCGGCGCGGAAGCAAAAGAACGGCGACCGTTCCCGCGAAGGGTCCGACCGCCGTCGTTGTTTGAGCTGGCGTACGCGAGGTATTACATCCTCCGCCGTGCCGCCGTTGTCTCGTCCATGGCATCCCTGCCCAGCCAAGCACCCAAACCGATCATGGCCACGCCGAGGATCAAGTGCAGCCAGTTGTCAGCGGTGTTGAACGGAACAAAGTTGGCGCCCGTTTCCTGATTGATGATCAAGCCGTAGATCCAAAGAACGATATAAACGGCGCCGCCGCCAATGAGGAACAGTCGAGCCATGCGTGCTGTCCTTGCCATGGCCAAACCGGCCACGCCAAACAGCAAGTGCACGATGTTGTGGAGAATGGACACTTGGAATACTCCAAGCAGCATGGCGCCGGATTCATGTCCCGCGAAGGTCATGGCGCCGTAATTGGTGGTAATACCTGGGATAAAGCCCAAGACACCGACCAGCAGAAAAACAATGCCAACGCCCATGGCGGTGTTGTGAAGAGTCAACCCCATCGCATGATGGTGTTCGGTGGGGTGCGAAGCGGTGGTCATGAAGTCCTCCCTTTCACGCTGTTACACGGCTCTTCTCATGGAGAGCCGTCCCGCGGCAAGGGGTGTCGGATAACCTTGCCGACGCCGCCATAATACTCCTGAAATGCCTCCAAATGCAGGGGATAGGGCCAGTTAGGTGCCAGTTAGCATGGGTTCATGAGCCAAGCTCCAAACGGGGATTTCCAGGCGATCTTCCATGACACGCGGGACCTCACTCCCTTCCGGGAAGGATACGTTCGCACGCCGGTCCGCGGGTTGGCCGACGGCGTGGGTGAGGTGCTGTCCGGCGTCCTGAGTGGCCGGGATCCTGCCCGCCTTTCCGTGGTGGGCGATGTTCCCCGGTTGAAGCGCTTGTCCACCAAGCCTGCCAAGGCTATGCACGAGGCTGTTTTCACTGCTACTGAGCCGGATCGGCTCATCTCGCTGGGGCGCCTTTACCCCGGGTGGGCGGGCTTGTGCTACGTGATGGCGGGATTGTTGGCGTACAAGCACGGTGGGTATCTGCGGGCATCGGAGTTGCTGCGGCGCGGCTTAACAACAAGGATCGACGACGACGCGAGCCAGTTCTCGGCGCTCTACCTTGGGCAGGTGGTTACCCGGGTGGAGGTGGCCGAACGCATCGAAGTCCCGGTTTTGTTCAGCGAAGAGTCCGTGTTCCTGGCGCTGGCGCATTGCCTTCGGGAGATGGGGATGATCGAGTCGGCGTTGGAAGCCGTGGTGGGTTTGCCGCCGTCGTTGCCTTCGGCCTTGGCCCGCTGCACCGCGGCGTTTGCGCTGGGCCGGCACCGGGACGTGGTGATGTGCACTGAGGGCTTGTTGAATACCGATGACCTCTCGGCGGCCTTGCTCCTGATCCGGGCTCGATCGCAACGGGCGCGTGGCGACTTCGAATCGGCCCAAGCGGCGCTGAAAGAGGTCCTTCGGCGGAGGAAGACCAGCCTGGCTCTGCGTAATGATGCCCTCACGGACCGCGCCCTTCTCGCATTGGACCAGGGTCGCCGGACCCTGACTCCCCGTTCCAAGCGCCCCGCCCCGCCGGCAGAGCTGGAGACACTGGAAGTGATCCGCAAGGATGCAGAGATGCGTCGGCTGTGGGAGAACGACTTCAGGCAACTCAGCGGCGAATAAAGACATTGTGCAGGCGCCGATGTAAGCGTAATCTTGTAATCAACCAAATGATTGATAAAGCATTTGGTTGATAACGAAAGGTCGCGCAGGGTTATGGATCCAGACGCTCTGGACAAGGCGTTCATGGCCCTTGCTGATCCCGTCAGGCGGGGAATTGTCGCCCGGCTGTCACGGGGGGAGGCAACAGTCAATGAACTGGCAGAGCCGTTCGCCATCACCAAGCAGGCTGTTTCAAAACACATCCAGGTCCTGGAACGTGCAGGGTTGGTGACCCGCTCGCGCGAAGCCCAACGCAGGCCCGTGCACCTGGACGCAGCCGCGCTCGAAGAGCTGACGGCATGGATAGACCAATATCGATTGATCGCCGAGCGTCGCTTCCGGCTACTCGACGAACTCCTGGCCGAAACGGGTCCTGATCCCGCAGGGATCCCAAGTAAAGAAGAAGAGGAACTGCAATGAGCAATCCAACAGCAATCACCGCTGATGACGGCGTTCCGTTCGTAGATACCGTCCGCGAATTCGATGCACCGGTCAGTGCAGTGTTCAAGGCGCACGTGGACCCGGACCTCCTGGCCAAATGGCTTGGTCCGCGGGACGCCAAGCTCAACGTCACCGAATACAACGCAACCACCGGCGGCAGTTGGCATTACGAAAGTGGTCACGAGACCGCCATGTACGGATTCCGCGGGGTCTTCCACACGGTAGACACAGACGCGCTGATCATCATGACCTTCGAATTCGACGGCGCCCCGGGCCAGGTGGGCATCAGTACCACCAGGTTCGAGGAAATCGATGGCCGAACCAAGATCGTCGTCCACGAGGTCTACCCATCGGTGGAAGCGCGCGACATGGCGCTGGCAACGGGCATGAACTATGGCGTGATCGAATGGTACGAGCGGCTGGACGAGGTTCTTGCCGCCTAGGCTGGGCTGGCCCTCGCTGCTACGCGCCCCGCACCACAAGGGGAAGGAGTTGCTCCGTCAACAGCACTGCTCCCAGCCCAATCATGATGATCCCGCTGGCCAGCGTCACCACCCGCGCGGCGCCCGGACGTGAAGCGAGCAGCTTCCGCGAGGTCAATGCGACCCCGGTGTACACCACGCCGGCGAGGATCACGAAGGTCAGCCCTAGCAGCCCCGACTGAACAGGAACAGGAAGTGCGGCTTCGGGGCTGACGAATTGCGGCACCAGCGCCACAAAGAACAACAGGCCTTTGGGGTTGATACCGCTGGTGCCCATGCCTTGGAAGAACGTCCGGAGCTGGTTGCCGGACTGCACGACGGCGCCTTCCGCACTGAAGGTGGCCCCTCGCCAGGAACGGATAGTCCCGAAGCCGAGCCACAACAAGTAGGCGGCGCCGGCGATCGTGAGCCAACCCAGCAGGCCGGGCACTCCCGCGAGCAGGGCTGCCAGGCCTGCCGTCATAAGCACGGTGTGAATCACATATCCGCTGCATAGCCCGGCGACGGCGGGCACGAAGCTGCGCTGGCGAAGTCCGGCCGAGATCGAGTAAGCCCAGTCGACGCCGGGAGTGCAGGCCAAGGACACTGCGACGAGCATGAAGGCGAGGAACAGCTGTGGATTCACGATCTCTCCAGGGGTGTAGTGGTAGGAAAACTCTAGGGAAAATCCGCCCATAAGTGTTCCCCGATTTATCCCTGAAACCGGTGATTTGGGTAAGATCATTGCGTGATTGACAGGATTGATAGAAGTATTTTGCGCCACCTCCAAGAGGATGGCCGAATGACTGCCACTGCCTTGGCATCAAAGGTGGGTTTGACGGTTGCTCCGTGCCATCGCCGGCTCCGGGATCTGGAGACTTCCGGAGTTATCCGGGGTTATCGCGCGGACGTTGATCCAGCAGCGGTGGGGCTCGGATTCGAGGCAATTGTTTTCGTCACGCTCCGGCAAGTGGAGCGCACCATCATGGCGGAGTTTGAGGAGCGTGTCACCGCAAGCCCCAACATCGTTGAGGCTCAGCGGCTGTTCGGCTCGCCGGACTACTTATTGAAGGTCATCGCGGCCGATCTCCCTGCCTATCAACGCTTCTATGACGACGAGCTTGCAGCCCTCCCGGCTGTTGAGCGTCTCACTTCCACATTGGTGATGAAGAACTTGAAGACCAACATCGGGCCGCCGGTCTGAGCGCTATTCCTTCAGCAGTCCGGTTGTCCGGTAGGGAATCACTTCGCGCAGGAACATGCTGGTGGATGTGCGCACGATTCCCGGGCAGAGCCTGATTTCTTCCGAGACGCGGTAGAGGTCATCCGGGCTCTTGGCTACCACCCTGATGATGAGGTCTGTGTCGCCGGCAGGGGCATGGCATTCGAGCACCTCCGGGATTTCCCGCAGGGCAGCGATGGCTTCATTGAGGTGGCTCTGGTCGAGTTCGGCGCTCACAGCAGCGGCCACACCCCGGCCGAGTGCCGAGGGCAGCACACGGCTGCTGTTGGCGCGCAATGCCCCCGATGCCGTCATCCGCTCCAGTCGCGACTGGACAGTGCCGCGCGCCAGGTGCAGTTTCTGGGCAAGGACCATGATGGGGACGCGGGGATCCTCATCAAGTGCGGCGATGATCCTGCGGTCCGTAGCGTCGAGTTCCTGCAAAGTGACCACTTCCTGTCTTCGAATTCAACTGTGATTAGTCAGATCGACCACTCAATGCCACGTCTGTTGCACCTACTGTATGCGTACTGCTGAAATAGTGACAACGAAGCAGGGCGAGGCTACCGCCGGATCCCGCAGGCAGCAGGCACCTGGAACACCACCCGGACCCCTGTACAGGTTTCCCGCAAGGAAGCAGCCGCTGATTGACTCTTGTTCACAGCATTGTCATTCCGCACCCGCCCGCCTGTCGGGCAGCACAGCAAGAGCCCCTGAGCCACCGGATCGTTGCGGTAGCTGAGGGGCTCTTGTGGTGTGTGCGGACGCATAGGCTTGGACCATGACGTCTGCAGGCCGCTTCGCCCCGAGCCCTTCCGGGGAACTGCATGTAGGCAATCTCCGCACGGCCATGCTCGCGTGGCTCTTCGCCAAATCGACTGGCCGCGACTTCTTGCTGCGCGTTGAGGACCTTGACCGGGTCCGGTCCGGCGCGGAGGCGGAGCAGCTGCGCGACCTGAAGGCTGTAGGCGTCAGCTGGGACGCCGCCGTCGTACGTCAGACTGAGCGCGGACGGCTGTACGAGGACGCAATTGGGCGCCTGACTGCCGAGGGCCGCACCTACGAGTGCTTCTGCACGCGCCGCGAAATCCAGGAAGCGCCGTCTGCGCCGCACTCTCCGCAAGGTGCCTATCCGGGTACCTGCCGCAGGTTGTCGGAGGCCGAGCGCGAGATACGGCGGGCGTCGCGTCCGGCGTCCATACGCCTGCGATCGGACGTCGATGAGTGGGCTGTTGAGGACCAGTTGCACGGCCACTACGTGGGTGTGGTTGACGACTTTGTGCTGCGGCGTAACGACCACGTGATGGCCTACAACCTGGCCGTCGTAGTAGACGATGCCGCCCAGGGAATCGACCAGGTGGTCAGGGGCGATGATCTCCTTCCGTCCACTCCGCGGCAGGCGTACTTGGCCACCCTTTTGGGGTTGCCAGTGCCGGAGTATGCCCACGTTCCGCTGGTGGTAAACCACGACGGCGTGAGGCTGGCAAAGCGCGACGGTGCGGTGACGCTGGGCGACCTTGCCGCCGTCGGAGTTTCAGCCGAGCGCGTACGCGACCTCCTCCTTGAGTCGTTGGGACTACCGGCTGGTTCCTTGCAGGATGCCGTCCCGGAATTCGACCCTGGGAGGCTGCCGAGGGAGCCTTGGGTGTGGAAAACGCCCATGGCCTGAGTGCGTGCCAAGTAGGCTGTCTGGATGCATTCACAGGTGATCGCCCCAGGTTTCGAATCCGTTGCTGAGCTCTTCGGCAGTTTCCTGGAACAGGACCCCGACTATTCTGCCCAGGTTGCCGCGTACCACCGCGGCGAGAAGGTGCTGGATCTCAGCTGCGGACCGCACGCCCGTCCTGATTCCGTCACCGGTGTTTTCTCGTGTTCCAAGGGCATGGCCGGGCTGGTCATGGCGCTGCTGGTCCAGGACGGCGAACTGGATCTCGACGCGGAAGTGGTCAAGTATTGGCCGGAGTTCGGTGTTGAAGGAAAGGCGTCCATCACCGTCTCCCAACTCCTTTCGCACCAGGCCGGATTGTTGGGCGTCGAGGGAGGCGTGAGCCTTGAAGAAGTCAATAATTCCGAACTCGCGGCCGCGAAGCTCGCCAAACTTCCGCCCCTATGGAAGCCCGGCGCGGCGTTCGGCTACCACGCCCTGACAATTGGCATTTTCATGGAAGAGCTGTGCCGGCGAATCACCGGTTCAACGCTCCAGGACGTCTTCGAACAGCGCATCCGGTCCGTGACGGGTGCCCACTTCTACCTTGGGCTACCGGAGGTTGAGGAAGAACGCTTCGCGCCTTTCCGCTGGGCGGCCGACCCCGCGTCGCCGTGGGTGGACCCGGCCAGCCACTTCGGTTTGGCGGCCAATGCTGCAGTGGGCGACATCCTGGATCTTCCGAACATCCGCGAGGTCCGCGCTGCGGGTATGAGCTCGGTAGCCGGTGTTTCCAGCGCCGAGGGCATGGCCAGGATCTACGCTGCGGCGGTGACAGGGTTGGCGACCGGCGGCCAAACCGCCGTCGCACCTCTTCTCACGGAGGAGACCATCCGCAGGGTTTCAGCTGAGCAGGTGTTCGGGATCGATCGCGTCTTCGGCGAGACCGGTTGCTTCGCCACGGTCTTCATGAAGTCGCACAGCCGGATGCCCTTCGGCAGCTACCGCGCGTTCGGGCACGACGGCGCCAGCGCGTCTTTGGGGTTCGCGGACCCTGCGTATGAACTTGGCTTTGGATACGTCCCGCAACAGGCCGAGCCCGGAGGAATTGGATGCAACAATCTCCTGCTCAGTTCGGCCGTCCGGGAGGCGATTGCAGGGCTTGCCTTGTAGTTTTCTTGCACCTTGGCAAATCACGAGCCGGTAGTTTGTGCGGGCTGTGCTGCTGGAACCCCGGCGGCCATGCCCGCCCACAGCGTGTCAGTGGTCGCAGCAACAACGTCCTCAACACTGTTGCCGTCCAGCTGCTTGGCTGCCGCCAGGAGCGCGGCGCCATGCAAGCTCACGAAGCACACCATGGCCAAGGTTTCTGTGTCGCCCGGGGCCAGGGCCCCGTCATCCTGTGCCTCTGCGATGAGGGCGCGGGCTAGGTGGATCCCTTGTTCGCCGATGTTCCGCAACTCAGTGCTGGATCCGGGGTGATGCTTGGTGGAGTACATGACGGTCAAGAGTGCCGGGTGGGAAACGGCGAAGTCCACATAGGCGGTGGCCACGCTTGCAAAGCGCTGACGAAGGTCGTCCCCGGCGTGGGCAGCCGCGAGTATGCGCTGGTTCATCAACTCAAAGCCAGCCAGCGCCAAGGCGTCGATGAGGGCTTGCTTGTCGCGGAAATGTTTGGCCGGCGCGCCGTGGCTGACGTTAAGGTCCCGGGCCAGCTGCCTCAAGGAGAGTCCGTCGACGCCCGCTTGCTCAATGGTTTCCATGGCGCGCTCCAGCAGCGCTTCACGCAGCTTGCCGTGGTGGTAGGGCTGGTCAGTCATGAAGATAGTTTAGCGGAGAAGTAGTCATTGACAACAATGTAGACACTGCCTACGATGTTGGCATTGACTACTTCGAGTCAGGCCGGCGTATCCGAAGCCGGAATTTACAGATTGGAACCGCCATGACCTATTCCGGTACCACCGCGCTGATCACAGGCGCCAGCTCCGGGCTCGGCGCAGAATTCGCAAGCCGCTTTGCCGCGCGTGGCTCCAACCTTGTCCTCGTGGCACGCCGCGCGGACCGCCTGGAAGAGCTGGCCAAGGAATTGCAAGCTGAACATGGCGTAGCCGTAACAGTGCTCCCGATGGATCTGGGCCGCGCTGGTGTTGGCCAGGAACTCGTGGCAGAAATGGCCAACCGCGCAATCACCGTGGATACCCTGGTCAACAATGCAGGGTTCGGAACCCGGGGTGCCTTGGTGGACGAAGACCCGGACGTCATCGCGTCCGAGATCGCACTCAACGTGGCTGCCCTGGTGGACATCACCCGGGCCTTCCTGCCGGGCATGCTCTCCTCCGGCAAGGGTGCTTTGGTCAATGTCGCCAGCACCGCCGCTTTCCAGCCCATCCCCGGCATGGCCGTCTACGGGGCCACCAAAGCGTTCGTCCTCAGCTTTACCGAGGCCGTTGCCCACGAAGCCAAGAGCGCCGGGCTGCGTGTCCTTGCCCTCTGCCCCGGTGCCACCCGCACGGAATTCTTCGAGGTCCTCGGCAGCGAATCCGCGGCAGTCGGACGCATGCAAACCTCAGCGCAAGTTGTGGAAACAGCACTGAAGGCACTGGACCGCCCCGGAACTCCGGCAAGCGTTGTGTCCGGCTGGGCCAACCGGATCGCAGCAGGTCTCGCGCAGCGCTTGCCCAGGGCGCTCGCCGTGGGCATCGCCGCCCGCGCTGTGCAGGAATAAGACCTGTCCAGGAATAGGACCTGTGCAGGAGTAGTGACTGGCCGCGATAGGCGCTGTGCGGAACTTTGCGGATAGCCTGAAGAAAGGTCCGATCCCTGTTCGGTGCCTATATCTATCCGGAGGCCAGTATGACCGAATCACGCTTCACCGTTGAGACGGCGAAGGTACTCGCCGAGGTGGCCCACAACCGCCAAAAGGACAAGCTCAAGCGCCCTTACCGGGAGCATGTCCTGGCAGTGGGGGACGCGCTCGCCGACTTCGACGAGGACATCCAGATTGCGGGCTACCTTCACGACATTGCCGAGGACACTCCCATCACGCGGCAAGCCCTGTTGGAAATGGGCGTCTCCGAGCGGGCCCTTGCCATCATCGAACGCGTCACGCGCCGCTTCCACGACGACCCCGACGACTATGAAGCAGGGATCCGGTTTGTGGCCGAGGACCACGACGCCACTTTGGTCAAGATTGCCGATAATGCCCACAATTCCTTGCCTGAACGGGTACAGGCGTTGGCAGAGAAATGGCCCGATAAGCCGCCCATGACCCGCTACGCCGACGCCCGCCCAGTGCTCTATTCGGCCGTGCCGCGGGAAGAAGTTGAGATGATCCTGCAGCGGATCAACCCGCATCTGCTCCGGGAGCTGGACGAGATCGTTCCCGATTAATCCCGGTGCGTCAGGCCTCCAGCAGGCGCCGACGATGCTTGAGTTCTTTCGTCCAATCTTTGGTTTGCCTCGCCGCGAAGGGCGAGGCACCGCCGTCGAGGTCGCTGATCAACGAGGCGGTGGCTTTGAGGGCGACGTCCACTGAATGTTGGGCCGCCCGCTCCGTCAGCCCGAGCTTCACGGCCCAAGCGAGGAAGTGCTTGCGGGAGATGCCGGTTTTCTTCCCACCGACGGCCAACGCCAGCGTCTTGTCTCCGTAAACCACTGTGGAGGGGATGTCGTAGACCGGGGCGATGGTGAATTCGCGTGCGCCAAGAACTCCGGGCGCCTCCACCATCGAGACGTTCTTGGCGTGGAGATCACCATTTCCCGTCAGCCAGGCAAACGCCAGTTGGATGACCAGATTCCGGAGTGCCGGGAGGCGGGCAGGGCAATGCCTGGCCAGCGCCGAACAGACTTCGCCGAAGGGAACGCTGTATTTGTCTGCAGGGTACAGCCCCAGGATCTGGGCTCCATCTTCCACGGCCAGCCGCAGCGGTGAGCCGTCGGCTGCGGTGACCCGATCAAAACGCTCCACCAGAAGGCCCGCCCGGCCGCCGACGTCGTGCACCAACTGCACGTTGCTCACAGGAATCCGCAGCCGACGCGCGTAACGGAACATCAGGAACTCGTTTTCCACAACGGAGGGGAACTCCGGGGCGTTGAGCTTAAGGATGTACCGCTTGCCCGCCTGCGCCACGGGGAGTGAAATCATTCCCGCAGACAACTTGTCCTGCACGCCCGCCAGGGCCACGGGATCGATCAGTCCGGAATCTCCCAGCAAGGCATCAAAGTCCAGCGGCAGTTTTGGGTCAAGCACGACGGCGGCGCCCCCTTCCGCCAGCGCCTCGCCGTGAGGGACCGTCTGGACATCGCCCACGGCGTCGCCGCCCGCTGCCATGAGGAGGGCGAGTTCGTCGTCCGCGCTCGCCTTGACGCTGCGCCGTAGCGAGTTGAGCCGCCGGCCCTCAGGCAGCAGGCCAGTGAAATAGGGCGGGACGGCACCGCTCGGCGTGAACACGGGCTCGGCGCTCACCGGCAGCGTCGTTGCCACGGCGGGTAGGCCGGCGTCGAGGTAGCGAGGGAGGTAGCTGAACTTGGTGCCGCCCTCATGCCGTTCGAGGCGCGCTGCCAGAATGCCCTGCTTGTAGACGTCGGCGATGCGGTGGAAGGTCATCTTGCTGTCTCAGAAGCCGCAGGCCTGCCTGCTTGGCGGAGGGAAAGTTCCAAGCCAAGGGTGTCAAGGACAGCCAAAAGGGGCTCAAGCTGGACCGTGCTCTTGCCCGTTTCCACGAATCGAACGAACCGTTCTGAAACGCCTGCGAGATCGGCGAGGTCCTGTTGGCTAAGGCTCAACGAGGCACGGCGGGCGCGCACTTCAGTGCCCAAAGTGGCCATGAGGTTAGTGGCGGCCATGAGATCCTCCCGCTGTGAATCGGCACGAACGTTCCGATTTCTTCAGTTTGCCTCCGTCAAGGCAAGGAAATCAAGCAGTGCCACAAGGAATCGGCACGAACGTACCGGATCATTGGGGGAGTTCAGCCCGCCGCCGCCTCCAAGCGCCGAAGCGCTGCAGCACGGCCTTTGTGCCCTCGGCGTTCGTCGAAAGCAATCGAGAGCCCCAGCACCACCATCATCTCCAGCATGCACAGAGGTACGGACGCGCCCGCGGCGGCCATGGCGATGCTT
Organism: Arthrobacter sp. StoSoilB5; assembly: GCF_019977235.1. Lineage (NCBI taxonomy): Bacteria > Bacillati > Actinomycetota > Actinomycetes > Micrococcales > Micrococcaceae > Arthrobacter > Arthrobacter sp. StoSoilB5. The sequence continues at coordinate 4,898,527 of NZ_AP024646.1, read as the reverse complement.
CCCGCCAGGGCGATCACCACCAGCATCGAGCTCCAGAGGAGCTCGCGGTCCGGGCCGAGCATGATGCTGTAGAGCGTGGTGAGCGAGACCTTGAAAAGAATGATCGGGATGGCGATGGAGGCCACTGCGCCGGCCGCCGGGATGTCTGCCTCATGATCGATGAAGTACGCGGCAACGTGGAGTCCGGCGCCGGTGGCAGCGATGGCTGCAAAAAGGGGGAGGTGCCCGTAGCCGAAGATCCACGAGCGGTGACGCTGTACGTGAAGGGCCGGGCCTGAAGGCAGGATGAAGTAAATCCACCACATGGCGAAGGCCAACCCTGTCCCGCTCAATCCAACCAAGGCAGCATCCAAGGTCCAACCGTGGAGGGCAACGATTGCGCGCAGCGTTTCAATGGCGCCGATCAGGCACTCGCCCAGGGCAATAATGGCCAGGAGACCGTAGCGTTCGGCGATGTGGTGGGCATGCCAAGGGGTGCGGATCTTCCGTTCTGCGAAGTATGGCGCCGCCATCTCCAAGATGAACAACGGGGTTGCCATGAGGAAAGTAGTGGCGACGCTCGCATCAATCACGAGGACCGCGACCCACCCCACTTGTACGAGTGCAACGTATTTTGCGTACCGCAAACACGTTTCACGGCGTGCAGGGTCCTGACGGGCAGCGCGCAGCCACTGGAAGATCAGGGCCACGCGCATGATGATGTAGCCGAGCAGGATAGCGACGTTGTCCACGTGCTTGCCTTCGATGATCGAGTGGAACATCGGCTCTATGCCCATGGCCAGGATGAGCACGCCCACCATTTGGACCATGGTGACCACCCGGAACACCCAGTCATCGGTGTCGTATGCGCTGGCGAACCATGTGAAGTTGATCCAGGCCCAGATCACGGCAAACATGGCGAAAGCGAACGCAAGGAGTCCTGCCCAGAAATGCGCCTCCGCCACTGCATGGGCGAACTGGCCGCCGGCAACCCCGAAGGCAATAACAAACGTCAGGTCGAAGAAGAGTTCCAGCGGGGTAGCTGTGCGGTGCTTTTCGTGGGGATCGCGGCCGCCCATGCGGGCAAGGGCATGGCGAAGGGGATTCGTGGACATGGGTCAAAGATTACCGGTGCAGCTGTTCCCGCGCCGAGATCGCCGGAGAGCGTCCGAATTCGCCGGAACGCTCCGGCGAACACGCAGCATTCCGGCGAGCTCGCGGATGGAGCCCCTAAACACGTCCCAGCACATCGATGTCTTCGAGGAACTCCTGGTACACCTCATCGCTCACCGTCGTGCGGGTATCGGCGATGGCGTCGAGGTAGTCCTGTGTGACCGGCCCCTTCCGTCCGTTCGATGAAACGGTGGACGTCGCACCCGAAGTAGCGGCGTCGTCGTACACGGCCTTTTCCAAGGCGCGCTGGGACGCGCTGCGCGCGGCGAACTCGATGTCCGCCGGCGAGAAGCCCTGGGTGCGTTCCACCAACTGGGCAATGTCGACGTCGTCCACAACGGTGGCAGGGATGAACCGCTGCCACATTGCCTCGCGGGCGTGGACGTCCGGCAGGCCGATGGGGATGACGTAGTCGAACCGGCCATGGCGCAGGAACGCGGTGTCCAGGGCGCGAATGAAGTTGGTGGCGCAGACCAGGAGACGGCCTGGCTGTTCGCGGAAAGCCGGGATGATCTTGAGGAGCTCGTTGGTGACGCCCTGCAGCGGCGACGGGGGATCGCCCGCGCGCTGCGAGGCGATCTCCTCCACTTCGTCAATGAACACCACGGCGTGTTCCAGCTCGGCGATTTCCAGGAACGTCTCACGCAGCGCCCCCGCGAGGCCCTTGGGATCAGATGCCAGGCGCGACGGGAACACCTCCACGAATGGCCACTCGAGCCGCGACGCAATAGCCTTGGCGAACGTGGTCTTGCCGGTGCCCGGAGGACCAAAAAGCACGACGGCGCGCGGCGGCACCACGCCGTACTCGTCGGCGAGGTCCGCCTCCGCCAACGGGAGAACCAGACGGCGTTCCAACAGTTCCTTCTCGCGCTTCATGCCCGCCACGTTTTCCCACAGGTCGCGGGCCAGGATCCGGCCACCCAACAGGCTCAGCGGCTCCAGCTCCTGGCGCTGCACGGGAATGGTCCGCTCGAAGTAGCGCAGGTTCTTCTTCACCACGAAGCCGCGGCCAAGGAACGCTTCAACGCGGGTCTCGGTTTCGGGCATGAGCGCGGACAGCTTGTTGAGGCCGTGCGGAGCCATGCGGTTCTCGACGGCGGACAGCAAAGAAGTGCCGATGCCCCTGCCACGGAACTCCGTCAGCGTGGCGAGGAAAACGACCCAGCCTTGGTCATGCGCCGCACGTCCAACAGCGGCGCCAACCACTTGGTCGCCCTGGACGGCCACCACTGCATGGTCCTTTTCGCACGAGGCAAGGACCTCAGAAAGTGCGTACACGGGCTCGACACCATCGGCCTTGAGTGACTCCCAGAGGTGCAGGATGCCGTCGAGATCGGACGAGTGGAAGTCCCTGATACGCCAGTTGGTCATGGGGTTTCTCCTGGGTGTGCTTGGTGGATCGCCGTTGATTCCTTGGAGTTGAGCATAGGCGAACCACCCGTCCGGTACGTTGCGGGCCCGTTGCGTTACGGCGAACCCACGACGGCGGCCTGTCGGCACCCGCTTTCGTCCCGGCGTCGCGCGTGCCATCTAGGATTGGCGCAACAGACCGGTTGTGGCGAACGTTGGCGAGGGGGAGCCGTGGGCTTGTTTTCCGGGAAGACGATCAGCGCGGCGTGCCTGATGGCTGCGTTGCTGGTGGGCACAACCTTGGCGCCGGCACACGCAGCGGACACGCAGGACGTGAAGGTCTATGGCCACCCGGTCGTGGGCGCTGTGCTGTCCGTGGAAGGCGCGCCGGCCTACTTCGCCAACTGCGGCGGGAACGGTGAGCCCAGCTATTCCATCCAGTGGCTAAGGGACGGCGAGCCCGTGGAACCGAGCCCACCGTATTCCGGCAATTTCTACGCCCTTGAAGCCGACGACGTCGGAGGCAGGCTCTCCGCGATTGTCACGGGGGCACCAACCAACTGCGCCGGTCAGGAAGTGATCACCGACGAATCGGCCGAGATCCGCAAAGAACCAATGCGGGCGGAGGGCTTCACGGGCCGGGGGGTCTTTGAGCTGATGGCGCGCCGCCGCGATGGAACGCTCATGATGTACCTGGGCAGGGACGATGTCCAGGGCTGGCAGGAAACCCGGCAAGTAGGACCCGGCTGGGACGTGTTCACCAGGATCTTTGCCGCGGGAGACTTCACCACGGACAGCATCAGCGACCTTATGGCCACAGATGGTTCCGGGACGCTGTACCGCTTCCAAGGGACGGGTGATGGCGGGTTCTATACCTTCCGCTATTCCGTGGGCTGGGGGTGGAACAGCATCGACAACGTGGTGGGTCCCGGCGATTTCAACGGAGATGGCCTCAACGATCTCCTGGGCAGCGAGGCGAACGGTGACCTCTACGTCTTCCCCTCGCATCCGTGGGGCGGTTGGAGTCCCAGGGTGAAGGTAGGCCACGGCTGGGACGTGATGGACCTCCTGATCGGACCGGGTGACTGGGACGGCGACGGCAACGTGGACGTGCTGGCCAAGGACAAGACGGGGAGATTGTATTTCTACGGCGGTGACGGCCACGGCGGCTGGACCACCGCTCGGCAGATCGGGCAGGGTTGGAATGCGCTGACGATGATTGGCAGCGCAGGAGACTTCAACCGGGACGGTTTCAATGACGTCCATGGCGTGAATGCCGCTGGCGATCTGGTGATGTACTACGGCGACGGACGCGGCGGTTGGAAGGGCGTCGAGACCGTCGGTTGGGGCTGGAACATTTTCAACGGGCTTTACTGACCGGGGGTGGAAGGTGTCGAGAAGGAAATCAACTGCTACGGCAGCGCTGCTGGCGCTGGCAATCGCCGTTTCGGCACTTGGACCGGCCTCCGCAGCAGATGCGCCGGACGTCAAAGTATCGGGCAGCCCGATCGTGGGCGCGGTGCTGATCGTCGACGGGGCCCAGGAGTACTTCGAAGGCTGCGGCGGAAACGGGGACCCTGGATACTCCATTCAGTGGTTTCGCGACGGGGACCCGGTTGCACCGGATCCCCGCTATACCCCATACCTCCATGTCGTGAACCTGGACGACCTCGGCGGACGGATCTCTGCGGTCGCCAGTGGTTCACCCACGAAGTGTGCCGGCCAGGTAGTGGTGACGCAGGAAACCGCAGTTGTAGAACGTGCCCCACTACGGGCTGCCGGGTTCACAGGCCGCGGAGTCTTCGAACTGCTGGGCCGAACCCATGACGGGACACTGATGCTTTACCTCGGCAAGGACACATCGAAGGGATGGAAGGAAAGCCGTCGGGTGGGCCCGGGATGGGGATTGTTTACCAGGGTCATTGCCGGGGGCGACCTAACCCACGACGGCATTGCCGATCTGATGGCCGAGAACACCTCGGAGACGCTCTATCGGTTCCCGGGAACAGGCGACGGCGGATTCCACACTGATAACGCCCAGGGCACCTGGGAGTGGAGCGCCATGGACAATGCGATTGGGCCCGGTGACTGGAACGGCGACGGACTCAACGATCTGCTGGCCAGCGACGCAACTGGCGATCTCTTCATCTTCCCGTCCCAGCCCTTTGGCAGTTGGAGTCCCCGGGTCAAGGTGGGCCAGGGCTGGGACGTGATGGACCTCCTGATCGGACCGGGTGACTGGGACGGTGACGGCAACGTGGACGTGTTGGCCAAGGACAAGACGGGCAGGCTGTATTTCTACGGCGGCGATGGCCACGGTAGCTGGACCACTGCTCGGCAGATCGGGCAGGGTTGGAATGCGCTGACGATGATTGGCAGTGCTGGCGACTTCAACCGGGATGGCTTCAACGACGTCCACGGCGTCAACAGTGCCGGTGACCTCGTCATGTACTACGGCGATGGACGCGGCGGTTGGAAGGGCGTCGAGACCGTCGGTTGGGGCTGGAACATTTTCAATGGGCTCTACTGAAACGCCCAACCAAAGCAGCCCCTACTGGACCGGCCGCAACCGCAATCCTTGCATGCCGCCGTCGACGGCCAGGGAGGTTCCCGACTTCGAGCGGGTCGCGAAGGTCCGTTCCACAGCGGTCTGCAGCGCTGATGCCTCGCCGCGGGTCCGCAAGTCCACGGGCCGTAATCCCTGCAGAGCAGGGAGGGGATCATCATTCACAGCGCGTCACAGACTCATCTATGTTTGTCAAGGCGTTGCCGTTGCTGAGGCATTGAGCGTGCGGTAGATCTGGCCAAGCAGTAAGAGCGGCCATAAAGCCAAAGATGGGACCGATATTCCGTGGACAGGTTATCGATAAAGCCGTGAAAACGGCCGCTCAACAGGATTCTGCGCTCAGCCACCTGTGGGTCTAGCGAGCAGGAGAATACGGTCCTGACTTCCACGATACTACGAGCACCTGGTGGGACGTTACGCCTCCGGGGCTGTTGGGGCCAGAACGTTAAGGCCTACTCCACTCCGTTCGGCAGCGGAATAGGCTTGTTTACACAATGACTTTGAAAGCACTGCAACAACAGGGGAAACCAGAAGACGGCCGCGCTTTGGCGGGGGAGGTGCTTCGGTTCCTCCACGGCACGCGAGACGACATGCCTGCGAGCGTTGGAATACACGATGGGCGGCATGACCTGAGGGGGCTGGCACTGCCCGGACCTACGCTTGGCCCTACTGTGGTCGCCGGTGGTAACACTGCGGCTGTTCTGCCAGGGCAGTAGATTCAGTCGTCGACGAAAACCCGGAAGAGCCGCCGCAGCACAGATTCGGGATCCTCATGCATGGTAAAGAGCCGTTCGCGGACTTGGTCGACGGTGGGCAGGTTGCCGTGACGAATTGAGAGCATATTAAATGGATGTCCTCCTAGCTGCATTGGTTCTCTGAGCAGCCAGGAGGACATCCCATATTTAGTTTGTACTAGCGAGCAAACACGTTTGCCCAGCTACCCCTTCCGGAGACGCCCACTTAGTCGAGGATCAGCTGCGCACCATCGGCGGCTGTGAGTACGGGCGGGAGCTCGTTGCTCGGGCTTGGAGGCATCAATTCTTCCTCTGAAACTGTGCCACGAGCTGCGTACGCTGGCCAGAAGTTCATGCTCGCTCCCCACTGACTCAAAAGAGTGTCTATGGGGATGTAGCAACCGAGAATGGAACCGTTGTAGTTAAGGGCGCCGACGTGCATGCCAACAGCTCGCAGACCTTGGCTGTCCTGTCGCCAAACGGGACCGCCGGAATCACCTCCGGCTCGGGCATAGTTGGCGCAGTAGACGTAAACTCCGTTCCAATCCAAAAAGCGGTATTGGATCGTTCCTTCAGTCCAGCCTGTTGTATTGCCCATCTTGCCGACCGTAGTGCCGAGAGTCTGATCAGCACTGGGCATCTTTCCCGTTACATGCCCGCTGCCAGGAGCATTCCCTGTCTTCGGATCAACAATGGTCTGGTACACGTCGACGCCGGCGTCGGGTCGAACGAGCCCGGAGTCACCGTCAGTGCCGTTGTACTTTCGGTACTCCAGCGTGCCGAACTGGGCGCCCGTGCCGGACACCCGTTCCCCCACAGAAGCTCAGTCCCTCCACTTGGGGTGGTCATCCCCCAAGTGCGACCGCCCCGCCGTGATGTGCGGCAAATCTCCCTGGCGCGACAGCTTAGGGAGCGAAGTCCACCACGGAGGTCCTCAGCGAGGTCCACGTCGTGACGGTCCCCGCGGGATATCCGGGATAGTCCTTGAGCAACACGGACTGTACCCCGATGACCAGACCTGAGGCAGGATCGATAACGATGTTCGCTCCCGTCACTCCGTCAGATGCAATACCGATGGCGATGCCTGTGCGGTCGTCGATCATTGCGTGCCTGTCAGTCACCGTAACGCCGGGAATCAGGGCAGCTGCCTTGTATAGCGCGGCGCGCAGGTCAGCCGGAACGACTCCTGTCCGCAGGCCGTCCGCGATTGCCGTGAAAGCCTCACCGTCGGGGGACTTCCCGGCGCCCTTGGTGCGTTCGTAGATCAAATCCAGCAGAGCCCGTGGATCCCTAGGCAGACTCGCGGCCTCCCTTAACGGCGTACCAACGATGACGGTCGGCTCACTCCCATAGAAGACGCCGCCCGGGGAACGCAGAATCCCGACGAACTCAGGTTGCCCATCCGACTCGGCTTCCTGAGCCTTACGGACCTCGTCTGGCAGGGCCTTGGCTTCCTCGCTCGGCGAGTCCAAAATCAGGCGAGGTTCCCGGTTCCAGACCCATACATCTGCCCTGTCGGCTGGCACGTACATCTGGCTGTTTGTGGTCTCTTCCCATCTCACGTCGCTTACATCGGCAGCCTGCCCGCCCGTTCCAAAGACCGACCTCGTTGCGATCTTCAGATACTGGCCGGGTCCCACCACAGGGTCGGACGTTTGAATGGTTGCAGCGGCGGCGTTGTTCAGCACCTCGGCCGCCTCTGCTGTGGTTCCCGGACCTCCAGGTCTGACGACATCGGCAATGACGATACCGCCGACCAACAGCGCGGCAGCGGCAGAAGCGAAAAGGGCACGTCGCCGGAACCAGATGGGTGTAACGGTGGGTTTCCGCTGAGGTGCTGAGGTGACGGACGCTTGCACTTTGGCCATGACTTTTTCCCTGCCCCGGGCCAACTTAGCAGGTGGTGCTGAGCCGACATCGCTACGCATCTCGCGGAGCAGCTGAAGGTCGTCCATAGTGGTTCTCCGTTTCGGTAGGTCTTTCAAGGTTGAGCTGGGCTCGAAGTGTTTGCCGCGCACGGTTCAAGCGGGAACGAACCGTCCCGATCGGAACGCCCATGGCCTGGGCAATGCCTTCGTAAGTCAGATCAGCCCATGCGTAGAGCAACAACGTTTCCCGGTCGATCGCAGCCATATCCCGGAGGGCTTGAGCAACTCTCCCGGTGGCTACCTTGGCGTCGACCTCAGCAACGATCCGGTCTGAATCGTCGGCAGTTTTCTCGCGCTCCGCGGACCTGGCGGCCGCCTTGAGGACATTGGCTTCAGCCCGGTGATGTTGTCGAAGCAAGTTGGTAGCGATGCCGAACAACCATGGCCGGGCGTCGTCCCGGCTCGTGTCGTATCTTTCCAGATGCTCCCAAGCGACCAAGAAGGTTTCAGAGGTGACGTCGTCTGCGGCGAATTCCCCGGCTCTTCTGGCCGCATACCTGTAAATGGCTGAGGCATGCCGATCGTACAGCTCCCCGAAAACTGCGGGGCTGTCCCGGGACCGCCTGATGATTTCGCTGTCTGTGCTCACACTATGTATTGACCGCTGGCCACAAAAGAGTTCACGCAGCGGCCCTTCTTCCTCCCTTGGACCTCGATCACAGACTATCCGTGCCTTCGGATCTCATCTGGGACGCCGCCTTACTCAAGCACTTTGACAAGGTGCAGTGACGAACCGTCCCACTTGGGTTCGTAGTAGGAACCGCGTGGGAGCGCATGCGGACCGGGGAGGGTTTGGACGAGTTTCGCAGGGCAACGGCAACTGGTGGTTGCAGTGCAGTGGGATGGAATCGGCCGCGGACCCTTCGTTTGGTTGCAAGGATTGTCCTCCGCTTTGCGCCGGCCTGTAAAGCACTTGGTTGCCTTACATGCGGCTGGGCTGTTGTCCGTACAAGGCCACTTGTCGCAGCCGCCTGGGGCCCACTCGGACACCCTTGGCCATCAGTCGGTCGCTGCCCAGCTGTTCCGGCCCGTCACTCGCCCGGCATCTGCCAGCAGACCGAGCAGACAGGGCGTCGCTCGCTACGCTCACCCGTGCCTGGCACAAAGCGACATGCCACACAAGCGACAACCGATGGGTACCCGGTAGGCTACACAGGAGGCCGCCCAAGTGGTAGTGAGCTTTTGCTCTCATCGGGACGATATCCAGCCTCCCATTGTCACTCGGTATCCAACCTCAAGCATGGACGAGGGGCACGACAGGATAACCACGCCGGGTCGGCGTGGACGGCTCGCAGTGGGCACAGCCAGCTTCAAGGCCAGGGGTTTCGGCGCCTGCCTAGGAAGGTTCGAAGTCCCACTGTCCATCTCTCTTCCTGACACAAGTGTCCCGCCTGGAATTGGGGGACCAGGCGGGACTTCCCCCGTACCAACCCAGCCTGACAGTTTCTGGGAGAACAGGTTTCCGCTCCGAGAACAAATCCCATTAGTGCGTGAAAAAACTGTACATCCGCGAACATCACCGCAGGTCAGCGGCCTGCCGCTCCGCGAGACCACAGCCCGTGAGCCAACTCAGGAGCCAGCCCCAACCAAAGCAGCCCCTACTGAACCGGCCGTAACCGCAATCCTTGCATGCCGCCGTCGACCGCCAGGGAGGTGCCCGACGTCGAACCGGACAGCGGACTGGCGAGGTAGGCGACGGCACCTGCGACCTCTGCCGGGTCCACCATCCGACCATGGGGCTGGCGGGCATTGAGGGCGGCGCGCTCAGCTGCAGGGTCCTCGGCGGAATCCAGGAGTCGGCCCACCCAGGGCGTGTCCACCGTGCCCGGGTTAACGCAGTTCACGCGGATGCCCTCGCGGACGTGGTCGGCAGCCATGGCAAGCGTCAAGGACAGCACCGCACCCTTGGACGCCGAGTACAGCGCCCGCTGGGGAAGTCCAGCGGTCGCGGCAATCGAGCACGTATTCACGATCGCCGCGGACGGCGACTCGCGCAGGTACGGCAGGGCAGCACGGCTGACGCGCGCAATTCCTACGACGTTGATGTTCAGGACCCGGAGCCACTCGTCGTCGTCGTTCGCGGCGATGTCGCCCTGGGCGCCGATGCCGGCGTTGTTGACCACGATGTCCAGGCGGCCGAACTGTCTTGCAACCGTCTCGACGGCGGAACGCACTGAGGCGTCATCGGCCACGTTGCATTCCACGCCGAAGTGCGGGCTGGTTTCCGGTGCCAGATCCAGGATGGCGACCTGCGCGCCACCGGCGGCGAGCCGGTCTGCGATGGCCGCACCAATGCCGGAGGCTCCGCCGGTCACGAGTGCTGCCAGGCCTTCGAATTCCTGGCCCATTGGGGATGCCATCAGGCGTTGATGTGGGCAGGGGCGGCGGAAACAGCCCCGGCCTGCGCGCGGTAGTATTCCTGCCGCTGGCGTCCCAGGCCGTCAATCTCGAGTTCCACCACGTCGCCGGGCTGGATGTACGGGAATCGACCGGAGAGGGCCACACCTTCGGGTGTGCCTGTGATGATGACGTCGCCGGGCTCGAGGACCATGTACTGGCTGAGGTGGTGGACGATCGTGGCAGGATCGAAAATCATGTCCGAGGTGTTTGAGTCCTGGCGGGCTTCGCCGTTCACCAGGGTCCTCAGGCGGAGGTTGCTGGCATCCACGTCAGCTGCGGGAACCAGCCATGGGCCCAGGGGAGTGGAGGCGGGAAGGGACTTTCCCTTGGTCCACTGTCCGGCGGCTCCGGGAATCTGGTAGTCGCGCTCGGAGAGATCATTGGCCACGGCGTAGCCCGCGATGCATGCTGCTGCTTCGCCCACCGAGGAAAGGTAGGACGCTTCCTTGCCGATCACGATTGCCAGTTCCACCTCCCAGTCATACTTTTCAGCCCCCGGCGGGATGGGTGCGGCGTCGAATGGGCCACTGATGGTGTTGGACGGCTTCAGGAAAACCACTGGAACTTCGGGCGGATTTGCGCCGGATTCGGCAGCGTGCGCGGTGTAGTTCAGGCCAATGGCAATCACGGCGCCGGGCCGGGCAATGGGAGCGCCGATACGCAGGCCCTCCGCGGAAATTTCCGAAAGTTCCCCGGATTTGAGGGCTTCCCGGGTGCGGGCGAAACCGTCCGAGGCGAGGAAACCGCCGTCGATGTCGTTGGTCAGCGGCGAGAGATCGAAGTACTTCTGTGTACCGTGGGCGTCTTGGGCGATGACTGCCGGTTGTTCGTTTCCGGCTGTACCGAGCCTGGCGAATTTCAAGGTCATGGCTTCCTCCGTGCGTTGGGACCAACATCCGAGCTCTAGTGTGCTGTTTCCGTCCATAATACGGAAATATGACCCATTGACAAGGTAGACATCGGATGTTTAGCTCTACCTAGATTAACGACCGGCTGCCAAGCAAGGAGCGCAATGAGCGTCATCACTGCAGTGGACACTTTCGATATCCGCTTTCCCACTTCACAGGACCTCGATGGCTCGGACGCCATGAATCCGGACCCCGACTATTCAGCGGCCTACCTGATTATTCGCACCGACGCCGAAGACGGGCATGAAGGCCACGGCTTTGTTTTCACGATCGGGCGCGGGAACGAGGTAGAGACGGCCGCCCTCGACGCGCTCCGGGAGCACATCCTGCGCCGCAACGTGGAGGATCTCCTGGACGACATGGGCGCTACCTGGAGGCTGATGGCGCACGATTCCCAACTCCGCTGGCTTGGCCCGGAGAAAGGTGTGATGCATATGGCGATCGGCGCGGTGGTGAACGCCCTCTGGGACCTAAAAGCCAAGCGGGCAGGACTGCCGCTCTGGGAGCTGCTTTCAAACATGGGCCCTGAGGAACTCGTGGCCTTGGTGGACTTCCGGTACCTCACCGATGCCCTCACTCCGGATGAAGCGCTGGCGATTCTTCACGCAGCGGAGCCGGGGAGGGAGGCACGTAAAGTGGCTCTTCGCGCTGAAGGCTACCCGGCCTACACCACGACGCCGGGCTGGCTGGGTTACAGCGACGAGAAACTGACGCGCCTGGCGAAGGAAGCCGTGGCCGAGGGGTTTGCGCAGATCAAGCTCAAGGTAGGTGCCTCCTTGGAGGACGATATCCGGCGCGTGGGAATTGCCCGTGAGGCGGTGGGGCCGGACATCAGGATCGCGGTGGACGCCAACCAGCGTTGGGATGTCCAGGAAGCCATCGATTGGATGGCCCACCTGGCTCCTTATGACATCGCCTGGATCGAGGAACCCACCAGCCCCGATGACGTCCTGGGGCACGCGGCCATCGCCCGAGGGGTGGACCCAGTCCCTGTAGCGACCGGGGAGCACGTCCAGAACCGGGTAATGTTCAAGCAAATGCTCCAGGCCGGTTCCCTCCAGGTCCTGCAGATTGATGCAGCCCGGGTGGCAGGGGTAAACGAGAACATCGCCATCCTGCTGCTGGCCGCCAAGTTCGGTGTGCCTGTCTGTCCTCATGCCGGTGGTGTGGGGCTATGCGAGGCCGTCCAGCACCTGTCCATGTTCGATTTCGTTGCCGTTTCAGGGACAAAAGAAGGCAGGATGATCGAGTTCGTGGATCATCTGCACCAGCACTTCATCACGCCCGTGGACGTCCGAAGCGGCGCGTACTGGCCGCCGTCGGCTCCCGGAGCGGGCTACGAAATGGTGCATGAAACACTGACCGAATATGCGTTCCCCGACGGCCCCGTCTGGAAGGTATCCCGTTGATCCAGCACGCACCTTGGTTCGAAGAAGCACGCTTTGGCATGTTCGTGCACTGGGGCCTCTACGCCCTGCCCGCCCGGCACGAGTGGGTGATGAACCGGGAGGAAACCACTGTGGAGGAGTATTCCAAGTACTTCCGCCGTTTCGACCCCGACCTCTACGATCCCCGCGAGTGGGCACGGGTCGCCCGCAGGGCCGGCATGAAATACGTGGTCCTCACTACAAAGCATCACGACGGCTTCTGCCTGTGGGACTCAGCCCTGACGGACTACAAAGCGACCAACACGCCAGCGGGCCGTGACCTGATCGCGTCCTACGTGGAAGCGCTGCGGGCTGAAGGGCTCAAAGTCGGTTTCTACCATTCGCTGATCGACTGGCACCACCCGGACTTCACCATCGACGGCGTGCACCCCCAACGCAACGCAGCCGACGTCGAAAACCTCAACGCCGGACGCGACATGGCGCGCTACCGAGAGTACCTGCACGGCCAAGTGCGCGAGCTCCTGGGTAACTACGGCAGCATCGACTACCTGTTCTTCGATTTCTCCTACGCGGGAACCGAACACGCAGAGTTCTGGGGTGGCAAGGGTGCCAAGGACTGGGACTCGGAAGCCTTGCTCGCCATGGTGCGGGAACTGCAGCCGGGGATAGTGGTCAACGACCGCCTGGGTATTCCCGGAGACTTCGTCACTCCGGAGCAGTACCAGCCGGCCGGGCCCATGATGGTGGACGGCGTCCCCGTCACCTGGGAGGCCTGCCAGACCCTGAACGGCAGTTGGGGTTACGACCGTGACAACCTCAACTACAAATCCGTGGACCTGCTCATCCGAATGCTGGTGGATGGCGTCTCCAAGGGCGGCAACCTCCTGCTTAATGTCGGTCCAACTGGCAGGGGCAGCATCGACCCCCGGGCGCTCGCCTCCCTGGAAGGGATCGGCGAGTGGATGAAGCTGCATTCCCGCTCGATTTACGGCGCGGGGACCTCGCAGTTCACGGCACCTCCGGATGCCCGCTACACCCAGCGCGGCAACAGGCTGTACGTGCACCTCTTCGCCTGGCCTTTTGAATACGTCCATCTCCCGGACCTGGCCGACAAAGTGGAGTATGCCCAACTCCTGAATGATGCGTCCGAGGTCTTCCTGGAAGAGGTGGATCCCGCACAGCAAGCCATGAACATGACTCCCGGAGGCCAACCGGCAGGTACCCTGACCATCAAGCTCCCCGTCCAGCGGCCCGATGTCGCTCTGCCCGTTCTTGAGCTGTTCCTGAAGCCCAGGGTCGCAGAGTGACTGAGAGCATCGCCCTCCATACGCGGCTCAAGCCTGGAACCGAAGAGGCATACGCTGACGCCCACGCGAACATTCCGCCCGAACTCGTTGAAGCCCTTAAAGGAGCCGGTGTACGGAATTGGAGGATCTGGCGCAGCGGGCTGGACCTTTTCCACGTGGTGGACGTCGAGAACTACCAAGCCATGCGCCATGCGCTCGCGGACCATCCAGCCAACGTTCCGTGGCAGGCTCGAATGGCAGAACTTCTTGAGGTTGAGGACGATTACTCCGGGAACGATTTGGGTATCCAGAAAGTATGGGAACTGCCATGAACTCTGAACCACTCAATCTCGGCAGGCTCGGATTCGGCGGTGCCGGCATCGGAAACCTGTACAAGGCCATCCCCGATGGCGAAGCCCTGGCCACTGTCTTGGCCGCCTGGGATTCAGGATTCTGTTACTTCGACACCGCTCCCCACTACGGCCTTGGCTTGTCCGAGCAGAGATTGGGCGCCGTCCTCCGGGACAAACCCCGTGAAGACTTCGTTATCTCCACCAAAGTGGGCCGCTTGCTGAAACCCAACGGCTCCGGTGGCCGTGACCCCGAGGGCTTCGATGTCCCCGCCACCAGCACGCGCGTGTGGGACTTCTCCGAAGCCGGAGTCCGACGCAGCCTGGAGGATTCCCTGGAGCGCCTGGGCTTGGACCACGTTGACATCGCCTACCTCCATGACCCCGACGTCCACGATCTCCAGGCAGGAATCGCGCATGCCTTGCCCGCTTTGGAGAAGCTGCGCGCCGAGGGCTTGGTCAAAGCCATCGGCGTCGGCACCAACTCCGCGGAGGCCGCCCTTGAGTGTGTCCAGGCCGCGGACCTGGACCTTGTCATGCTCGCCGGCCGGTACACGCTGCTCGAGCAGCCCAGCGTCCCGTTGCTGGACCGCTGCGTGGAGCGCCGCACCGGCGTCGTCAACGTCGGTGTGTACAACTCCGGGCTCCTCGCCCGTCCCGAAGTCCCTGAAGACGCGCACTACAACTACGACCGCGCCCCGCGTGCAGTGGTTGAGCGTGCGCGTGCACTTGCGGCCGTCTGCCAGGACTTCGGGGTGGAACTCCCGACGGCGGCACTCCAGTTCCCCTTGCGGCATCCGGCCGTGGTGAATGTGACAGTCGGGGCCAGTAGACCTGAACAGGTCACCTCGAACGCCCGCCGTATGCGGGAATCCGTGCCGGAAGAATTGTGGGACGCGTTGGAGGCGCTGGGGCGTGATTGACGCGCATCTGCACCTGTGGAATCTCGATACCTTCGTAACGGGAGGTGTCCGGCCCTACCCATGGCTGGGTCCGCAGCACGGCGCGCTGTTCCGCAGCTTCGGCGAGGATGAGGCCGGTGAGGTCCTGGCCGTAGCGGGAATCAGGGGAGCAGTGCTGGTCCAGGCGGACGATACGGTTGCTGACACTGAGAGCATGCTGGCCGTTGCCGCGAGGAATCCTTGGGTACTCGGCGTCGTGGGGTGGATCCAACTGGACTCTCCCGCGGAAGCCGCGTCCCAACTGGACCGCTTCGCCGCCCATTCCGTGTTCAGGGGCGTGCGGCACCTGGTGCACGATGATCCCCGGGATAACTTCCTTGACCTGCCCGAGGTCCGCGAATCACTGGCCTTGGTTGCTGCACGCGGCCTCGCCTTCGATGTCCCGGATGCCTTCCCGCGGCATCTCGGTGCCGCCGTCCGGCTTGCCCGCGATTTTCCGGAGCTGACTGTTGTTCTGGACCATCTAGGCAAGCCGCCCCTTGCCGACGCCGCTGCGATGGACGTCTGGCGCTCTGATTTTCGGGAGCTTGGGCGGCTGCCCAACACGGTGGCCAAAGTGTCCGGGTTGCACCTGCCCGGCATCGAGTACTCCGCTGATTCGTTGCGGCCCTTGTTCGACGAAGCACTGGAAGCCTTCGGTCCCGATCGCTTGATGATCGGCAGCGACTGGCCGGTCAGCACCTTGGGTGCGCCCTACGGCAGGACGTTGGATGTGTTGTTGGAGCTCATCTCTTCGCTGGGCGTCCCTGAACAGGATGCCGTGCTGGAGGCGACAGCGATCCGAACCTACGGACTGCCTGTCACACCCATTCCCCAGGATTAGGGTTCACAGGGTTTAGAGCGCCAGCCGCAGCCAGTTCTCCACGCCGCTGATGTGGACCGTCACGAGTGCCCGGACGAGTTCGGCATCGCGGCGTTCCAAGGCGTCGACGATGGCGCGGTGTTCTGCCAGTGTGTGGGCCACGGCTTTTTCCTGCGTCAGTCCACGCCAGATCCGGGCTCGGACTGTGCTGCTGGACAGGGCTTCCAAGAGGCTGCCAAGGTAGTCGTTTCCGGCGGCCCCGGTGATGATTCGGTGGAATTCGAGATCGTGGGCTACGAGTTCTTCGACGTCCGTATTTTCGTCGATCCCATCCATGGTGGCACGGAGGGCAGTGAGCTCATCCGGGCCGATCTTGCCGGCGGCAAGGTGGGCGGTGGCGGGTTCCAGGATTCGTCGGACCTCAAAAAGCTCCAGGATGGAACGGTCCTGATGAAGGTCAACCACAAAAGCTACGGCTTCGTTGAGGAGTTTGGCGTCGAGGCTGGTGACGTAGGTTCCATCGCCGCGGCGAACATCGAGCACGCGGATCAGCTCCAGGGCCTTTACTGCTTCACGCAGGGAACTCCGCGAAAGGCCGAGCCTTTCGCTCAGTTCCTTCTCTGGCGGCAAGCGGTCGCCGGCCTTGAGTTCGCCGCGGATCAGCATGTCCTTAATCTTGCCAATCGCCTCATCTGTGACAGCCATGGACCAATAGTAGTCGCCAATCATCGGATGTCTGGCTTAGGCGCGTTCCCACCCGACTAGGGGACAGCACATGTCGCATTAAGCAGTCGTAGCGACATCTGCTGTCCCCTAGTTGGGTTCGTTAACCAACGACGGCGGCACTTGCGTTCCGTTGTCACGGAACCCAGGTGCCGCCGTCGGGCGCAGTTTGGGGCTGTTGTTAGGATTCGCCGCCGCGCATGGGACGGTTCGCAACCACCGGGGCGCTGCCGGTGTAGCCGTCGCGGGTCGCAGCAAGCTCGTGGATCTGCTTGCGGCACAGGTACCAGCCCACCACCATGAGTGCACACGCGATGGCCGTGACCAGCATGGTGAGCGGGGAATCGATGAAGACCATCACCAAGACGCCCACCAGGAACAGGAGCGAGAGGTAGCCCGTGTAAGGCGCGCCGAACATCCGGAATGACGGGCGCTTGAGCCAGCCCTTGTCTGCCCAGCGTTTGAGCTGCATCTGGCACAGGACGATGGTGGCCCAGGTGACGATGATGCCAACGGAGGCAACATTCAGGACGATCTCGAACGCCTGTGACGGGACGAGGTAGTTCAGCGGAACGCCAAGCAGCGAGACGCCGGCAGTGATCGCAATGCCACCGTAGGGAACACCCGCCTTGTTCATGCGCTGGGCAAATTTCGGGGCCGAGCCGGCAACGGACATCGAGCGCAGGATACGGCCGGTGGAGTACAGGCCTGCGTTCAGCGAGGACAGTGCGGCCGTGAGGACCACGAGGTTCATGATCACGTCCACGCCCTGGATGCCGATGGAACCGAAGAACGTCACGAACGGGCTGACGCCCTTCTCGTACGAGGTGTACGGGAGCAGCAGAGCCAGGAGGATAACCGAGCCAACGTAGAACACTGCGATACGGAAGACCACGGAGTTGATGGCCTTGGGCATGATCTTCTCCGGGTTGGGAGTTTCACCGGCAGCGGTGCCGATGAGTTCGATCGATGCGTAGGCGAACAGCACACCCTGCATGAGGATGATCATGGGAAGAATGCCGTTGGGGAAGATGCCGCCATTGTCCGAGAGGAGGCTGAAGCCAACTTCCTGGCCATCGACGGGGGTGCCGAAGATGACGAAGTAGCTGCCTACCACCAGGAAGGCCACCAACGCAGCGACCTTGACCAGGGCGAACCAGAATTCAAGCTCGCCGAAGACCTTGACCGAAACCAGGTTCAAGCAGAGGACCACGACAAGTGCGATAAGCGCCCAGGCCCACTGCGGAACGACTCCGATCCAAGGGACATATTTGCCAAAGAAGTTCATGTACAGCGCCGCTGCTGTGATGTCCACAATGGTGGTGGTGGCCCAGTTGATCCAGTAGAACCAGCCAGAAACAAAGGCTGCCTTCTCACCGAAGAACTCACGGGCGTAAGAAACGAAGGATCCCGACGACGGGCGGTGGAGAACGAGTTCACCGAGCGCGCGGAGGATCAGGAAAGCGAAGAAGCCACAAACGGCATACGCGATGACGAGGGAAGGGCCAGCTGCGTTGAGGCGGCCACCAGCGCCGAGGAACAGGCCGGTGCCGATTGCACCGCCGATCGCGATCATCTGGATCTGGCGGGGCTTCAGATCCTTGTGGTAGCCCTTGTCCTCCGTGTGGAGGGCTTTCTCGCTGGCATGCGCCTGGGCCGGGACCGTGTGGTCCGTGATGGGTGGGTTGGTCATTGGAATCCTTAGGGGTGTCCTGTTGGGGGTGTCCTGAACGCGTCCGGTCGAGGGCCGGAGCGCAGGACAGGGCCTCGTGGGGTGTGCCGTATCGGGCGGGCTCTCTTGAGCCGCTGGGCTTACTGGCCGGTTTCGGCTTACTTGCTCAGGTTTGCCAGACGTTCCGGGCTGAGCAGTTCCTCAAGCTGGGCAGCGGTCAGCAGACCGTGCTCCAGGACGAGTTCTGCAACACCCTTGCCGGTAGCCAGCGCTTCTTGGGCGATGGCCGTGGCGGAGGCATAACCGATGTGGGGGTTCAATGCCGTGACGAGACCGATCGACTGCTCCACGGTAAGCCGTAGCCGTTCGGTGTTTGCGGTGATGCCCCGGACGCAGCGTGCCGTAAGGGTGCGGCACGCTGCTTCCAGGTGGGAGATGCTCTTGTGCAGGCTGTGCACAATGATCGGTTCGAAGGCGTTCAGCTGAAGCTGGCCCGCCTCCGCGGCCATGGTGACTGTGACATCGTTGCCGATGACCTCGTAAGCCACTTGGCTGACCACTTCCGGGATCACCGGATTGATCTTGCCGGGCATGATCGACGAGCCGGACTGTACAGCCGGCAGGTTGATCTCGCCCAAACCCGCACGCGGTCCGGAGGACAGCAGGCGGAGGTCGTTGCAAATCTTGGAGAGCTTAACTGCCACGCGCTTGAGCACGCCGGACAGGTGCACGAAGGCGCCGACGTCCTGCGTGGCCTCGATGAGGTCAGCCGACGTGAGGAGCGGAAGGCCAGTGATTTCTGCCAGGTGACGGCAGGCAGCATCTGCGTAACCGACCGGCGCGTTCAGGCCCGTGCCAATGGCGGTGGCTCCAAGGTTGATCTCATGGATCAGCATGTGGGACTCGTCCAGGCGCGCACGGTCCTCGCCGATGGTCACCGCGTATCCGCCGAATTCCTGGCCCAAGGTCATGGGAACGGCGTCCTGAAGCTGGGTGCGGCCCATCTTCACAACCGTGCGGAACTCGCGGCCCTTCTCGGCAAAAGCCAGCTCGAGTTCTTCCAGCGCGAGGAGGAGTTCCTTCACGGAGAAGATCGTGGCGAGGTTCACCGCGGTGGGGTAGACATCGTTGGTGGACTGGCTCAGGTTGACGTGGTCATTGGGGTGCAGCTTGGAGTAGTCGCCCTTGGGGTGGCCAAGGATTTCCAAGGCACGGTTGGCGATGACCTCGTTGGCGTTCATGTTGGAACTCGTACCCGCGCCGCCCTGGATCACATCCACCATGAACTGCTCCTGGAGCATGCCATCCATGACATCCTGGCAGGCCTGCTCAATGGCTCCGGCGCGTTCGGCATCGAGGAGGCCGAGCTCGTGGTTGGTACGTGCCGCCGCTTGTTTTACCGCGGCGAGGCCGCGGACCAGGTGGCGGTTGGTGGACAACGGCTGTCCTGTGATGGGGAAATTCTCGATTGCCCGGAGGGTGTGAACGCCCCAGTAGGCGTTCGCGGGAATATCGCGGTCCCCCAGGAGGTCGTGTTCGGAGCGGATGGGGATCGCCTGATCGACGGTGGTCATAGCTGTCCTTGGTTTAGTTCTTGCTGAAAAATTGCGCTGCGCGGAGCTCGCCGACCGGAAGGCCGCCGCCCAGCACCGGTGGGCTGTGAAGCGTGTCCAAGCTGCCGCCGTCGACCCCCAACTGGCGGAGAACCTCAACGGTGACGGGCATCCGCGCGCGGTCACCGCCGTCGGAGATCTTCACGGCGATGCCGCGGCCGTCCGGCAAGCCCACCAGCTGGAGGCCTTCAAAACCGTCCTTGGCAAGCAGCCCCGGGACGGCGCGCATCAGCGCGGTGACGTCGCGGCCTTCACCGGCGACCATCTCGGGGAAGCGGCGCATGGCGTGGGCAACTTTGCCCTCGTGGGTGCTTTGGTCAGCGGCGGCCAAGCGGCCATAAGCACGGGCCATGCCGTGCAGCGTGTGGGCAAACAGCGGTGTGCCGCAGCCATCGGTGCTCACAGCCGCCGCATCCTCGCCGGTCAGTTCGGTGATGGTGTCACGAACCAGGACCTGAAGCGGGTGCTCCGGGCTCAGGTATCCCTCCACAGGCCAGCCGTTGATGACGCACACGGCGGTCATGGACGCGTGCTTGCCTGAGCAGTTCTGCGCAAGTTGGGTGGGGCCGTTGCCGGCGCGGAGCCACTCTTCGCGCTCAGCGACGCCGTATGGCAGGTCCGTGCTGTTGCCCAGCACCGCTTCGGTCAGGCCATGAAGCGCCAGGATTTCGGCGGCGCCGTCGCGGTGCATTGCCGCGCCGGAATGGCTGGCGGCTGTGAGGGCGAGGAGGTTCTGGGGGATGTCCAAGCCGGCGCGGAGGAGTGCTACGGCCTGGAGCGGCTTAAGGGAGGAGCGCGGGTACATCGGCGCGTCCGGCTCGCCGGCTTCGATGGCACTGCTGCCATCGGCATTGAGGGCGATCAGCGATCCGTAGTGGATGCTCTCCACCAAGCCGTCGCGGGTCTGTTCGACGAGCGGGACGTGGCTTGGCGTTCTCTGTGCTGTTTGGGCCGCTGCTGCCGCGGTCACTTGGGGCATGGTGTCCTTTGGGTGGTTCATTTGCTGAGGATCGTGTCCAGTGCGACGCTGACGGCCTGAAGGTGATCGGCCATCGCTTTGCTCGCGGCTTCGGCGTCGCCTGCTTCGATTGCGTTCAGCACGGCAACATGTTCCTCGTCCGAGCGGTGTTGCCGGTCGGCGACGAGGTTGAGGGTTTCGGACTGGTGGGCCAAGGCGTCACGGATATCGGAGACGACGCTGGCGAACACCCGGTTGCCGCTGGCCCGGGCGACGGCGGAATGGAAGCTGGCGTCCAGGTTGACCCAGGCCTCGGGATCGTTCTCATTGAGCATTTCCCGGACGATGTCCTTCAGGTGCTCAAGTTCTTCTTCCGTGCGGCGCTGGGCTGCCAGTCCGGCTGCGGGAATCTCAATGTGTGGACGTGCTTCGTTCAGATCACGCGCACTGTACTGACCCAAGGTAAGGTCATTGGCAACCTTGTTGGCCACAATGAACGTGCCCTTGCCGGTCTTGGTCACGGTCAGCCCCAGCGTGTTGCAGGACCGCAGGGCTTCGCGGATGACCGAGCGGCTCACACCGTACTGGGCTGCGAGCGTTGCTTCAGAGCTCAGCTTGGTGCCGATATCGAACTGGCCGCCCTCGATGGCCCTCCTGAGTGCCGCGAAGACCGCCTCAGCCGCGGAAATGCGCGAGATCGGCGTATGCCCAGCGGAAGAGCCTTGGGGGGCTGGCTGTCCGGCTGTCCGGCTGTCTGACAGGTTCACGTTATCGAATATGGCACGGGTCACAAGGCCGTGTCAACGCTGAAAGGCTTGCTTCAGGCTTTGGTGGCTGGCGGCGGCAGTTGCCGTGGGTTTTCAGCTCACCTTCGCGTGGTTCTCAATGGAGCGGAGGATGCTGATCAGCTGCCCAATTTTTTCATCGCCGAACAGCACATCCGGCCCGGACGGGGCCAGCTCGTTGTACGGGGAATTGAACAAGGCCTTCGGGCTGACCTTTCCGTTTTCCATCAGGTGATTGGTCAGAACGTTAAGGAAGTTGAGCTGCTGGGCCGTGAGCGTAGTACCAGCCACAAACTCTGACAACGCGTCCTCGACGGCCTCGCGGTCCAAACCAACCAGGGAACGGACAAAGAGGCCGAGGCCATCGTTGGCGGCACGATTCAAGTCTTCAAGCGAACCCAAACCGCTTTCCAGAAGAATGCGTTCAAGCTCGGCAAGGTCCAACGCAGTCAGTTGCTTGTTACGCCGGAGCCGTTGAATGGTTGCATGCTCCTCGTATTGCGCCAGGTACGAACGCATTTTTTCTTTGTATCGAGGGAGGTCGACGAAGCCATTGGTTGTCCCGACCAGTTCAACTTCCTCAAGCACGCCGAGCTCGTCCTGGAAGTTTGTGTAGACCACTTTGCGTTTCCGCTTCTCGATGAGATGCACCAATCCCCGGAGCCGCTTGCGGATTTCCTCAAGCCATTCCAACGAAACGGATTCCCATTCGTCGTCGTGGAGAATGGTTTCCAGCAGGGGCAACTGGGCGGCGATGGCCGGGATGCTCTGCTGGTCCTGCAAGGCCGAGGCGACGGCTTGGATCTTTATCCGGAACGGACCAGCCGCCGATCCCTGCAGCGACGCCAACTCTGCCTGAAGCATCAGGTAGTCGAACCGCCTGGCCTCTTCTGTGTCCGCAGGCGCGCCGATGGTAGCGAGCCGGGCGATCTGGGTTTGCAAAGCTTGAAAGTCCTCAGCCGCCAACGATTTCCACGCTGCTTCTTCGGTGAACCTGTCCACCCATTTGCGTGCCGGTCTAACGAGGAAGTTGTCCAGCGGGAGCCGGTCAACTGTGTGTTTCAGGGTTTGCCGGAGGTCGGCAACAACGGGCGCTTGCGGGTCCCATTGAAGGTCAGTGAAAGTTTGCAGGAGCTGGACGCGCGCAGCGAACGTAGTCTCCGCGAGTGACTTACCCACAGAGCCTTCATTGCTGGGCATTCCCGCATTGAAGAACTCGGCATTGCGGCAGAGGTCGAAGATAAAGAAGTCCTTCTTGTCCTCGCCCGGCCCATACAGTTCCGGCCGGAGTCGCGTTCCGCGGCCCACCATCTGCCAGAACTTGGTCTTGGACCGAACCATCTTGAAGAAGACGAGGTTGACGACGTCCGGCACGTCAACGCCGGTGTCCAGCATGTCTACCGAAATAGCGATGTGGGGATCACTCTCGGTGGTCGAGAATTGGTCGATGAGAATCTGGGCGTAGTTCACCTGATAGGTGATGACGCGAGCAAACTGACCCTTGTACGCCGGGTAGTTCTTGTCAAAGCGTTCAGCAATGTACTCCGCGTGTCTGTTGTTCTTCGCAAAGATGATGGTCTTGCCCAGGCGATCCCCGCCGGCGACTTTGTGGCCGCGGGTCATAAGGACTTCCAGTGCCTTATCCACTGTGTCGGCGTTAAACAGCCAGGTATTGATAACGCTTGAATCGACCGAGTCCGGGATCTCGCCGTCTTCGTCCCATTCGAGCTCGTCCCACTGCTCTTTTTCAGCCTGTGGGAGGTCCTCGTACGAGATGCCTTGGTCAGGAAACTTCAGCGGAACCGGAACGACCCGCGGTGGCACAAGATATCCGGCCTCGATGGCCTCGCTGAGCTCATAGGCAAACGTTGGAACGTTGTCCTCGATGCCGAAAAGGCTGTAGGTGTTGCGGTCCACCTCTGACTGTGGCGTGGCTGTCAGCCCGATGAGGAGTGAATCGAAGTACTGGAAAATCGCCCTGTACTTTTGGTAGACCGACCGGTGGGCTTCATCGACGATGATGAGGTCATAGTGGCCAATGCCAAAGGTCCGCTGGCCAAGCTTTCCCTCGGTCCGGTTGATGAGGTTCATCATCGTCGGATATGTAGCCACATGGATGCGGCTGTCTGCTTCATCGCCCGAGCCCAGAATGACAGGGCTGGAACCGGGCAGGTGGGCCTTGAACGCGTTGGCCGCTTGCTTGACCAACGCAACCCGATCCGCGAGGAACAGAACGCGTTTGGCCCAGTTGGCTTCCTGCAGGAGCTTGGCGAGTGCGACGACGGTGCGCGTCTTGCCCGTGCCTGTCGCCATGACTACAAGCGCCTTGCGCTCGAAGTCCTTTTCGTAGGCTTCCGTTACGGCCCGGATGGCGTTGTGCTGGTAGGGGCGTTCGACGATGGAGTTGTCGATTGCCTGTTCAGCCAGAGGCTTTCGGCTCTGACGGCGGTTGATCAGCAGTTGAAGTTGATCCCTTGTGTGGAAGCCCTGCAACGAGCGCTCCGGGTACATGGTGTCGTCCCAGATCCATGTCTCGTAACCGGAGCTGTAGTAGATGATCGGTCGTCGACCATAGCGACGTTCCAGGCAGTCGGCGTACAGCTTGGCTTGTTGCTTCCCTATATGGGGATCCTTGGTTGTCCTTTTCGCCTCGACCACTGCGAGGGGCAGCCCGTCAGCGCCCCACAGCACGTAGTCCACGTAGCCCACTCCGCTGAGCGTGCCGTTCGCCGTGGGCATGGTGTCTACCTTGAACTCGCGGTCTTCTGTATTGGTGAGCGGCCAGCCTGCCTCGTTCAGCTCAAGATCGATGAGGTGCCTGCGGGTCAGGGCTTCGTCATAGTCGTGGTGGTCAGGGACGGTCTGGTTCTGTTTTTTGGCCTCCGCGACTTCAGCCTGCAGAATCTCCAGCTGGGCCTTAAGGTCCGCCGAATCGGCTGCTGCTTGTGCAAGGGCCTCGTTTTGGGCTTTGAGTTGGCTCTCGAGTGCCTGGAGTTCTTCGGGCGACTGCTGCTGTGCCGGCGTCTTCGGCTTTGGGGCCAGGATACTGGCGTCGAAGACCAACGACGGCGGCAGCTGGCTACCTGTTTTGGCGTAGTTCCTCGCGAGCCAATAGCAAACATGGTGCAGCTCGCGAAGGACGAGTTCAGCGCCTTGAACGGTGGGGCCGACGGAGTTGTGGACCGCGTTGTTGCCGGCTTTGCGAATGATGGTGAGCTTGTTTGCAATGGGGCCGCCCACAAGATTCTTAAAGGTGGGCTCGTTCAGTAACGCGTTGAGGTCATCTTTGTAGGGGGTCACCAACCCGGGCTCCACTTGGTAAAGCCACTCAACAATACGTTCGATGGTGTAACGGGCGTAGAACACGGAAGCGCGTGGATCGACCCGGGCGAATTGTTCGGCCCGGCGTGCTTGCTGGGCCAACTCGGGCCACTCGCCCAGCATGAACCCAAAGTTGCTGGTAACTACCCCCATGCAGCCGTCTCCGATCCGTTGCTCCGATGTCCTGAAGGTAGTCAATCATGGGACTGCGACCGTTTATGCCTTATTTCAGACCTGTAGCCTCGACGAGTGGCAGCAGTCGTACCTTCGCAATAGTGTCATCGGTGATTTTCGGCAGGGGTCCCAGCTGGGATTTCAGCTCTTCCCTGGCAGCTTCGAATGCTTCCACTATGCCGCGAGAATAGTGTTCGACCATTTCCCGGGCTGCTTCAGCATCAACGCCAAACTGAGTGCTTGTCGAGACCAGCATGTGCTTGCTGATCTTCTGAAGCCTGTATTCGGCTTTCACACTCATGGCCAAGTCGATACCTGAGTCCGCGTCCCAATACGGAGCATAGGTGGCGAGGTCGTAGAGGGGCGATAGCTGCGCTCTACTGCCGTTGAGGAGGAGGGAGTAGTTTTTGGCGTGCGCGTCGGTGCAACCGGCCACGGTGTTGAAAACAAAGGCCCGGTACAGCCCTGCTCCTGCTGCCCGGCGGTCCGCTTCAAAAGGAAGAGATCGGATAAGGGCGGCCATATCACTGGCGCCCGGCCCGCCGTCACGGTGCTGGTATTTCTTGGCTGGAGAAACGCTCAATGCCTGGCAAAAGTCTTCTTGATGGATGCGGCGCCAGGTTCCACCCACTTCCTGGCGGTCATAGCGACGTGTCACAAAGACGTCCCAGTCGCCGATGCGGCGGAGTTCGGACTTGGCCACCTCGAGCCCCAGAAAAGATGCTGCCCTCATGGTGAGCTGTTCCACAATATCCAAGCGACTGAATGTGCCAGCTGCCGGTTTGAGGATGTGCGTCGTGGGGGTAGCGTCTTCGGGTACCGCCCAGTCGCCGTTGGGAAGTTGGTGCAGGGCGATCTTTGGCTGAGCCCCGGCGAGGCTGAAGCGTCCTGCGGAGTCGTCGTAGGGCGTGCCGTCTTCGTACTCAGTCACGACGTGGTCCAGCATCTCGGCCACATCCCTGTCCGTAACTGGCTTCACCGCAGTTCTTGCGAGGGTGCCATCCGAGGATCCGGTGCCCGGCCGCATGAATTGGAGCGCACCCGCGACATCGGCACCGATATGTTCAAGGATGGCGAAGGGGTTGGACGGGGACACCCGGAACCGTCGGGCAATCGTCAGGAGGGCCCCTTCACTGTCAGGCAAGAGGCCCTGCAGAAAGGGCAGGACGTTGCGCTTCTTGTGGAGGGTGGCGGCCAAGGGCATGGACAGTGACAGCGGTGTCGCGTTGGGGGCTGCCTGGTATTCGGGGTAGTAGCGGAACGTCAGATTCCCCGACGACGACTGTTCAACCCGGCCGCAAAGTGTCCCGTCCATAAACACGTCAAGAGCGCGCGCACTCACCACCGAACTGCGCCCGTCTCGCTGTCGCGTATGGCGATCTCGAAACCAAGGGCTTGAAAGACATCCATGAACTTGGACGTTTCCACCGATGCTTTACCGGATTCGAGATCGATGACAAAGGTGCGTGAGACGCTGGCTCGCCGGGCCAGCTCTGCCTGTGACCACGCTCGCTCTTCCCTGAGTTCCCGGACCAAGGGCCCTGCCTCTCGGACTGTACGCAATAGCTGCTCCTGTCGCCGTGCGGCAACATTCACGAATGTCGCCGTACGCCGACTTTAGCATTTGTTGACGTACGGCGACAGGCCTGTCTGAGCGGTTGGCTGCTGCCTAAAGTTCGCCCTTGAACGCGCGGCTTTGGAGCGAAGCAAAGAGCGCGTCCAATTCCGCTAAGTGCTTGCGGTGGGTTTCCTTCAAACGCTCGACGGCGGCAATTCGGTTTGCGAAGGTCTGCTGCAGTTCGATGGGAGGACGCCTAAATTCGAACGATAGAAGCTTCGCTTGGGAAATGTTGCTGACACCCGCGGCACCACTCGACGCGTTGATGACGTATTCCCGGTAACCGGGTGACTTGGTTAGGAAACGAAAGTAGATCGGCAGTAGCAGGCTATTGTCGCCAATGTCTGCGCGCCACAATTTATCGGGTAGGTACGTGTGGTCTGACACCTTCTTGATCAGTGTTGCAACCCCAATCAAGTCCTTCGTGCCGCTGGCGCGAGTGACGACTAGATCACCTGTCCGCACCGCATGTTCGCTCGGTGGTGCGTAAGTGGCTGGCAGCGGCTTTGTGTGCTCGGGATCGAATTCACCCGACGAGACCGCACTAACCTTGAGGACTTTATTGACTGGATGAATATCCGCGCCGGAGCCGACTAGATTGCGTCCTCCAACAAACCGAAGCGACGCGTCCCGGAGGGTGATCAGAGGCCAAGTTTCGTCTCTAGACGTCGAGTGGAACATCGATTGGGCCAAGGCGTCGAGGTGGGCGATGGCTTGGCGGCGCTTGGCGCGGAGATCGTCGGCCTTATCCAATATCGCCGCAATCCGCCGCTGCTCCTTCAGCTCGGGAACTGGAACCTGAAGGCCTGCGGTTCGGTTGAGGTCAAGGTTCGAGATATTGGTCGTTTGGTTGGCGAAACTACGGACTACCGACTGAACTTGGCGGGATGAGAACCAACGGTACAGGTAACTGGCGTCCATAATCTCAACATTCGGGCGAAGGACAGTCACGAAGCCTCCGAAAGTAGTGGCTCGTTCAAGCTCCGGGACCCAACAGCACTTTCCGACCAAATTCCAACTGTTGGCACTGGAGATCAATACGTCGCCGCGTCGTAAGAACTGGTCGTCCTTCTTGACATGGCTTTTATCGATTGACCAAACGTCTGTAGTGTCCAAATGAGTTTGTACGTTCTTCGTCCGCATGCAGTCGATGTTGGAATCCGTCGCCCGCTGTACGTCTGTTCCTTTGAATGTGACCCCTCGAATGAACTTAGCGACTCCATCCAGCCGAGCTTCCTTCACTTCAGCAGCTCCCGCAGCTCGTTCATGCCCTCGGTGATTTCAGTCTCGAGCTGATCCAGTGCAGCCAGGATTTCCTCCGGGGCAGCGTGCTCGACCTCTTCGTACTCGATCTCCTTGTACCGGTTGAGCGACAGGTCGTAGTCGTTCGCCACGATCTCGGAAAGCGGAACACAGAAGGACTGTTCCGTGCGCGCCCGCTCGAGTTCCGCCGTCGTGCGCTGATTCCAACGCGAGAAAACGTCCTCAAGGTCGGACGACGCAAGCGGGGTGCGCTTGTCGTCAAGGCTGAAGCCGTCGGACTTTACGTCGTAGAACCAGACGTTGTCGGTGCCGCCGGAGTTCGTCTTTGTGAAGAAGAGGATGGCAGTGGAGACTCCGGCGTAGGGCTTGAAGACGCCGGACGGGAGTTTGACGACGGCGTCGAGCTTGTGGCCCTCGACCAGTGTCTTGCGGAGGGATTTGTGAGCGCCGGTGGAGCCGAAGAGGACGCCGTCGGGAACGATGACGGCCGCTCGCCCACCTGGCTTAAGCAGCTTGATGAAAAGTGCCAGGAAGAGGAGTTCGGTCTTCTTCGTCTTGACGACGTTCAGCAACTCTTTCGACACATTCTCGTAGTCCAAGCTGCCAGCGAACGGAGGATTGGCGAGGATGACGTTGTACTTCTCTTCCTCTACGGAGTGCAAGTCGGCAAGTGAATCGCGGTAGGAGACGTCAGGGTTCTCCACGCCGTGGAGCAGCATGTTCATCGAACCGATGCGAAGCATGGTGGAGTCGAAGTCGAAGCCATGGAACTGCTCGTGATGGAAGAACTTACTGGTCTCGTCATTGGTGAGGAGATTGCTGTTGTTCTTACGGAGGTATTCGCCGGCCTGAACCAGGAAGCCGCAGGTGCCCGCGGCCGGATCACAGATGGCTTCGAGTGGCTGGGGTGCTGTCATCGCGACCATGAGGTCGATGATGTGCCGCGGGGTTCGGAACTGTCCGTTGGTACCCGCCGATGCGAGCTTCGACAACATGTACTCGTAGAGATCGCCCTTGGTGTCGCGACCCTCCATGTTGATGGAGTCAATGACATCCACCACCTGCTTCAAGACACCCGCGTTCGGGATCTTGAACTGCGCATCCTTCATGTGGTGGCTATAAGTGGAGTCTTCGCCGTTGGACTGCTTGGTCAGCTCAGTTCGGAGGAACGGGAAGATGTTCTGCTGGAAGACCGTGAACATCTCAATCTGACCAAAGTCCTTGAAGTTCGACCAGCGGAGGTCCGAATAGGGGCGGCCCTGGGGGTCAACACCCTCGGGAAACACCGCGTTCTCGATCGGCTCGCCTAAGATGTTGGCCTGCTTCTCCGCCCGAGTCTGGTTCTCGTCCAGGCGCTTGAGGAACAGAAGGTACGTGATCTGCTCGATGACTTCCAGCGGGTTCGAGATACCGCCGCTCCAGAACGTATTCCAGACTTTGTCTACTTGGGACTTGATTTCACCTGTGATCACTCATGCGAGTTTAGTGCGTTCTCATGTGAGCCACGCCCATCGGTGAGAAGGCCTGGCATCCCCTAAGGGACTCCAGGCCTTCAGCCAAGCCGGTTGTCAGCAGGGACGCCAGGACTTGCCGCCGGGAGCGTAGCAGCGGGGGCCCGTGTACCCCGGGTAGGGATTCGATTGGGCCGGTGGCGCCGGCGGTACGTAATTCTGAGCTGGCGGAACATACGGCTGGACTGGCGGAACATAGGGAGCTGGTACGGGTAAGTTGCGTATCCGTTCAGCCTCGGCCGCCACCGCTGCTGCCCGAGCCTGTTCCGCCGCGGCGGCCTCATCGGCAGCCTTCTTTGCTGCCGCCTCTGCTTCCGCAGCAGCCTTTCGTTCTGCCTCCGCTCGCGCCACAGCGGCTACTCGTTCTTCCTCTGCCTTCTTCTCGGCCGCGGCAAGTGCCTTCTCTTGTTCCTTGAGCTGGTTGTGCGCAGACTCAGCCCGGGTTATTACTGCGGTCAGGGCGGTCAACTGGGCGGTTGATTCGCTGGCAGAGTACGCCGCCCAAAGGATGGAGTTCTCTGTTTCTCTCGCTGCGGACAGAAGGTCTTTTGCTGCCTTGGCAGTAACGATGGCCGTCGCCAGTCCAGTAGCCGATGCTCCCGCTCCGGCCGACGTCGTTGCCGGCGCCGCACTCTGTGCCGCTGTCAGTGCTTCGTTGGCAGCTGCCAGTTGCGCAGGGAGGGTGCATTCGATGCCCTCTGCGAAGAGCCCGGACTTGGCAGTACGCGCTTCCTCAAAGGCGGCTTCGACCGGCGGCAGGAACTTTCGGTTTTCTCCGATGACCATTGGAACCCCCAGTCCCCGGCGTGCGATCTCTGCGTTGACCAGCTGGTTGCTGGCATTGAAGACACCCGCCAAGGTGCGTCCGTATTTGTCGTGACGTTCGACGTCGAACTCCAACCTGACCTTGCTGCCCACCGGCAGTACTCCCTCAAGATGATCTGTCGCCTCCGGCCCAAGGCATTCGGTGGGCTTGTTCGGATCCTTAGTTTCCGGAGTATTGATGTTCAGCAGGCGAACAGTCTGATCGATGTTGTTGATGGATACGACTATGGTGTCGCCATCGATTACCCTGACGACGGTTCCACTGTCGGCATTGGCGGCAGCCGCCGCTACCAGGGAGCCAGTCACGATCGCGACTGCTGCCGTAGCTCCAATGATTAGCTTCCGCATGATGTCTGGCCTCCCACAACTGGGGCTTGAAGTGGAGGGTGGCTGTGGGACAGCCGGTTCTGGGTGCGCAAATAGTCCCCCTATTTATGCGAATGGAGTGATGAGTCGGCTGCTCAGCAGCCGTGAACACTTTAAGCTACAAGTGGTCATGGCGAGGCTTCGGGCCGGTGGTAGCGGGATGTGTGACGGGTGCTTGACACAATGGATCATGCTCTTCACCAAAAAGACCCTCACCGAGGACGGATTCACCGGATTCCGACCACTCGACGAACTCGATCCCATGCGGATCCCCCAAGGACCCGGGATATTCGTGGTCCTTCGCCCGGCTGGATTTGAACCGGTCTTTCTGAACAAGAGCACCGCCGGGACCTTCAAGAAGAAAGACCCATCATTGAAGCGCGAAGCACTTGCATCCGAGTGGCTTACAGACGCCTCAGTGCTTTACATTGGCAAAGCCAGCGCGGGCAGTCAGGGCAACCGGGGGCTACGCAAGCAAATCCAGGAGTTCATGGATTACGGCCGCGGGCGACCCACCGTCGTCTGGGATGCCCGGCTTATTTGGCAGCTGCGCGACGCCCTGGACCTGACCATTGCCTGGAAGGAACTGCCGCCGGAGGGGCTGAATGCCGCCGAAGCCGACTACCACGCCGCGTTCGTTGCCGCTCACGGACGCCTCCCGTTCGCCAATCTGGTCCAGGCGCGCGCCAGGAAATAGCCCAAGGAGGCCGACGGCGGGAGGTGCCTTCCGCCGTCGGCCTCCCGTTGGGTGGGTGATCGGCGGATAATGGCGTCCATGACGGCCGGCAGCCCCACTGCAAGCAACGCGGGTCAACCGCGCATCACGGTAGAGGTTCCTGTCCTTCGGATCGGTGGTGGGCAGGCCGATTACGAAGGTCTCATGCGATTCGTTGATTCGCTGCGCAAACCACAAGGGCTGCACATGACCCTGCTGCACATGGGGATCCTCGACGAACTCGCTGATGACATCGCCGCATGGACAAAGGGAAGGGCGACGCCGCAGAAGGTGCTGCCCGAAATCAGCAGCTGGCTGAAGGAACTGCCGGTGCTGCAGGGATTCCTGGGTAAGTCGGACAAAGTGGTCCCGCTGGGTGGCGGCCGGCTAATGGGGCTGGAGGTGGACGTACCCCAGGAAGTTCACGACTACCAAGCGCTTCTGGTGCAGGGCTTGCACGTGCTTCTTGATGATCTTGGCCTCGACAACATCGATGACTTCATCCTGGGCTCACCCGCTCTGGGCTACAGGTCGCCGCGCTGGTTGCCGCACATTGCCGTGGGAAGGGCGCGGTCGCGACACGAGCCGCCCGTGGAGATCGCTCCGGTGGCCATTGAATTCGGTGACTCACAAATCCGGAACAGGCAGGCGCTCCCTACCCAGGGTGATTCGGGAGGAGTCCGGCCACCACGGTAAATTGGAGGTGTCTCCCGATCTCAACCCGAGGACTTCCATGCAGCCCCGCACCCTGTTCCGAACCGTCGCTTTTGCCGAGGCCGTGACATGGACCCTGCTGTTGATCGGGCTGTTCCTGAAGTACGTCACGCAGACCACTGAACTGGGCGTGAGCATCGCCGGGGGCATCCACGGGTTCGTGTTCCTTTGCTACGCAGCGACGGCCGCCTTCACCTGGATCAACCAGAAATGGACGATGCGGACCGGCCTGCTCGCCATCGGCTCCGCTGTGATTCCCTATGCCACAATCCCGATGGAGAAGTCGCTGGATCGCCGCGGTCTTCTGGCCGGTGGTTGGCGTTTGGCCGCCGGGGGAGACAAGCCTGAGGGTGGCTTTGAGAAAGCCCAGGCGTGGGTTCTTCGCAATCCGATCCTTGCGGTTGTGGTGACCCTGGTTGCTGTGGGTGCAGTGTTCAGCTTCCTTCTGTTCATGGGCCCTCCGGGTACCTGGTTCTCCTAGATTCAGCCGACGGGAAGCATCGGTTCTTCGGAACTGGTGCTTTTCTCTTTAAGGCGCGATTCCTGCGTGGGCCTTCACCACCAACTCTGAAACCTGGACGGCCTGGACACGCCGTGTTGTGGGTGTGTTGCCGGGGCGTCGGTGGTCAAAGTGGGTGGTGGAAGTGAGGGGTTCTCGGCTGGCTATTGGGGTTCTGTTCCGAGGGTTGGTTCGGTGTCGGGGCAGCCCCAGGATTTGGGGTTTTCCTGGCAGGTGTCGGCGACGAGTGCTCGTTCTGTTTTCCAGACCTGGATGGTTTTGGGTGGGGTGGTTAGCTCCAGTGTTCCGTTGATGGGCAGTGGTGGGCCGTTGTTCACGGAGTAGGTGCCGGTGAAGCTGGTGGTGATGGTGGCAGGGTAGTTGCCTGTTTCTGTGTAGATGTGGCTGGTGCGGGTTTTGTTGAGGAGCCGGTCGGCTTCGGGGATGGCGTAGCCGGCTGCGGGGGTGGGGCCGAGGCTGGTGGTGTCGCCGAAGTTGTAGGTGAAGCTTGCCGGGGTGGCGGTCAGGTGGACGGCTTGGCCGAGGATGGTGACGTTGAAGGCTTGTTCGGTGGCGGTGGTGTAGAAGTTTGTAGGCCCGCCTTTGAGGGTGTGGGGGAAGGGTTGGGCTTCAAGGGTTCCTGGGTTGATCGGTAGTTGGCGGAAGTCGTTCAGGATCCGGGCTGCGATGTTCGCCAGGACGTTCTCGGGTTGGGCGTCGTACAGGCAGGTGGGTCCGCTGATCGCCGGATAATCTGTCCACTGTGGGTTCGCGATTGACTTCGGAGCTTGCCTCCAGATCACAGGTGTTCCTTCTTCACCACCAGGTGTTTTGGCAGGGCATTCCATCGCTAGGCATCCCCTGTCCGGAGTGTCTGTCCCTCCCGCACGGCAGTGAACGTCCGGCATGTACTGGTAGGGATCGTCAGATCCGGACGCACCGTCCAGCTTTGGAGTCAGAACGCCGGATACAGGGTTCCTGCTCCAATGTGTCGACGTCAGATTCAGCCCATTATCCACGTAGCCGATGTCAATCTTGGGCTCCTTCGCGATTGCGCTGCCACTGTGAACCACGAGAAGGATGGCCGTAGCAAGGATGAAGTTTACAAATCGAAGCGAAAGTTTCATCATCGTCAGGTCAGCGGATCAGTCCGAGATCGGCTAAGACCCATCGTTCATCTGCGAACTCCAGGGCGGCGCGACTAGCCGAGTTGGTTGCCGGCGTTGGATCTTGATAGAGAGATCCATCAGCATTTCTGATTTCGATAGCTTCTTGAATCACTTGAATGATGGCCATTTGGGAAGAGCTTTCGGAATTGAATTCTATTTCGACTGCTGCTGATCGGATGCCCGCCCCCGCCACCCATCGGCCCTCACTCCATCCGTCCTCGATACCGTCGCGAAGTGAGGTACACAAAGTACATGTAGGGGCACTGAGCGATTGAAGCGTGCCCGTTTCACCAGACTGGTAGCTATAGTTCAGTTGTTCGTACCAGTACCGGATAAACGCCGCCAGCCCCTCCTTTGTGTTCTCCTTCGCCACCTCGGGCATCACAGGCACCGGCACATTCTCTGCCTTGCCCTTCGCGTCGGCTGGCTTGTACACGCCTGGGGGAGCGGTAGTGGCCGAGGCCGAAGGACCTTGCGGCGAACCGCTCGAGGTGGGCGACGCCGTCGTCGTGCTTGTTTCGGAAGGTGCGCTGCCCGAGGTGCTGCCGCCCTGGCAACCAGTGAGAAGTAACGAGGCTGTCAGTCCGAAGACCGCTCCTCGAACAAGGGCACGTGAAGAATTGGCAGAAAGGCGTGACATGACAGGCTCCCCCAGCAGCTGTTTGGCGATGTGTCGGCCAGTCTAGGCGGGGCTGTATGTGGGATTCACGTCGAAGAGAACCGGTTGTGGATAACTATGGGCCGAAGCAGCGGAGAGACTGCTGGATCATTCGCCCAGGCAACCCGCCGATCCCAATTTTTCCGCGGTCTTGAATCCATGACCACCCCGATGATCCAGCAACAGCGCGCCGAATTCCCAAAGGCCCAGAAACAGCAACTACCCCCGCAATTTTTCCATGTCCCGCCGGTCCTTCTTGGTGGGTCGGCCGGCACCGCGGTCGCGCTGGGGAAGGCCGAGCTTTGGAGCCACCGGCCGCGGGGGAGTGTGGTCGGTGAAGCAGTGGGACGCAGCCTCGGCGCCGACACGTTTCGCGATCAGTCGCCGTACTTCGAGGATCCGTTCCCACCCGGATTCGCGCACGCGGATGGTGTCGCCAATGATCACAGTTTGCGACGCTTTGACAGGGTTGCCATTGATGCGAATGTGTCCCGCACGGCAAGCAGTTGTGGCCGCGGAACGGGTCTTGTAAGCGCGGATCGCCCACAGCCAAGCGTCGATGCGGACGGTTGCTGGGGAAGAAGTCGGGCTACTCATGATTGACACGAGTCTAGTCCCGGCGACAGTGCCAAGGGAGAACGCGGAAAGTGCGAGACCGGCGGAATGCTTCGAGATCGCAGGGAAAGGTCCGAGCGAACACGCAGCGTTCCAGCGTTTTCGAGGCAGGAGCCAATCTCGGTGGCCGGCCGCCCCGGGAAACCCCTACCGAACAGTCACCTCAACCCGTTGGGCCATATTGTTCCCGATGCCCTGGTAGTTCCACACCTGGTCGCTCGGCTGCAGCGCGCCCGAGGAATCCATGGCACGGCACCGCAACTCGTGTTCGCCCGGGCTCGCGACCCACACCATGGTCCACGAACGCCAGGCAAAATCACCAACGGCAGGTTCCAGGTGGGCCGGCATCCACTCGCCGTCGATCCCCACCTCCACCCGTTCCACTTCTCCGTGCCCTGACCACGCCCTGCCGTGCAGCATGACAGGACCAGCATCGACTACCCGGCGTCGGGTAAAGAAGTCAGGAATCCCTGGGGGCACCATCAGGGAGCGGACGCGGATATGCGTCACTGGCAAGCCTGGCCCATCGGGCCCCTGGAGATAGTGATACGCAACTGCCTGTTGGAATCCCATGAAACGTGAAGTCACTGCCTCAATGGACGTCAGCCACTTCACACTTGCCATCCCATACCAGCCGGGCACCAGGAGCCGCAGCGGGAAACCGTGCTGGATCGGTAGCGGGTTGCCGTTCATGGCGTAGACCAACATGACTTCAGGGTGCATCGCTTCGGCGATCGAAAGACTGCGGGCGTACGGCTCCTCGACCCCACCTTGGATACCGCTGTCGGCGCCCGTAAAGACAAGTTCGACGGCGTCACTCGCCAACCCTGCCTCCTCCAGCAGTGGTGCCAAAGGAGTTCCGGTCCATTCTGCTGTGCCTACGGCTCCCAGCACCCACGGTTGGCTGAGGGGGCGAGGCTGCAAGAGCGAACGTCCGTTGCCTGCGCATTCCAGGGTGACTGGCATGGTGACAGCTGGCCGCGCCTTGATGTCGTCGAGACTGAGTTCCAAGCTGTGATCAACCGCGCCACCGAGTCGCAGGCGCCATGCCTCAGCGGATACGTGCGGGATATCGAAGTGAATCAGCAGGTAGTGCAGCCCGGCCGGCGTGATGTCGTCGTGAAGGGCTTCGAGCGGCATTGAATGGTTGCGGCCGGAGAGCTGCAGCTCTTCGTGGGTCAGGGGACCTTCGGTCGGCTGTCCCGGGATGACGGCTTTCGCCGCATCTTGCTTGACATGGGGTTTGGACATGGGAGGCGGCGTTCTACTGGACCTGACGCTGCGGCGTGCCGCAGCACTTAGGACAAGGATCACGCCATGGTCCAATGCCGTCAATAGGCGATTGTGGGGCCTGCTTTGCGTGCTTGCGGAAGACTGAAGCGCGCAAAGGGGGCCTGGCAACGCAAAACCAGCTACCGGCGTCGAAGTTCCGGGTACTCGAGGTGGGGAGCAACCGTGCCGGCGTCCCGTTCAAGGAAGTTGACTGCGGGGGCCACGATGTCATCGATTTCATCCAAAACGGCTTCGCTGAGCACCACGTCGGCGGCCTTCAGGTAGTCCGTCAAATGCTCCTCGGTCCGCGGTCCAATGATCACGCTGGTGACGGCGGGATGATTCAGGGCGAAGCCCACAGCAAGCTGGATGAGGGTCAGCCCGTACCGGGCGGCCAGCTGTGCGAGTGCGTCCGCCGCGTGCAACTTGCCCTGATTGAAGGGAGCGCTCACGTCGAAGCGGCCCGGCACGGCGGCCGAACGCGAGCTTTCGGGCTGGCCCGCACCCACGCGGTAACCGCCAGCCAGCCACCCGCCGTCGAGCGGTCCGTAACTCAAAACCCCGACGCCGTACTGCTGGGTAATGGGGAAGACGTCGCGTTCGTTGGCGCGAACCAAAAGCGAATATGGGACCTGGTCCACAACCGGTGGCGTCAGGTGGTTGGTGTTCGCAATCCACTGTGCCTCCACCAGTTGCGCAGGGCTGAACACCGAGGTGCCGTAATAGAGGATCTTGCCCTGCCGGATGAGATCGTTCAGGGCAGTGATGGTCTCAAGGAGATCGGTGTTGTAGTCGGGGCGGTGCGCTTGGTAGAGGTCGATCCGGTCTGTGTTCAGCCGCCTCAAGCTATCCTCCACAGCCCGGACAATCCACCTTCGCGAGTTCCCCGCATGTGCTGGATTTGATCCCATTTGGCCATGGAATTTGGTGGCGAGGAAAACGTCGTCGCGCCTTCCATGGATTGCCTGGCCCACCACGACTTCGGCCTCGCCCTGCGAGTAGATATCGGCGGTGTCGATGCTGGTGATGCCACCGTCCAGTGCCGCCTGGATGATGCGGATGCTCTCCGCAGGGCCGGTGGGAGCCGTGCCCGTGCCGAAGTTCAAGGTACCCAGCGTGAGCGGGCTGATCAGGGCGCCAGTGCGTCCAAGCGTTCGTAGCTCGTTGAGGCTCATGTCGGCTTCCTGTGGTGGGTCAGTGGTTGGCAGTTGAGCGTCAGTTGTTGGGCCAACCTCATCAATGGGATGTTCAATCGAGGCTACACACGGCCGTGGGACGCCCAAATGCAAACGGTAGAACTTCTTCGTTTTTCGTCTTGCGGGGTAATGGAAGGGGCCTTACTTCGCGACATTTCTTGACACGCGGCAACACAAATGTCTTCCGAATCAACAAATATTGCCGTTCCCGGAAGCGGGTGAATTATGGGAAAGGAACTCAATCGACGCACGAAGGGGACAGCAAAATGACACAGACGACGGTAGAAGAAACGGCGGGCATCAAGGCTGCATTTGCGCAGTTCCCGTCTGGAGTCGCTGCCTTCAGTGCCATGGTGGATTTCACGCCGGAGGCCTTGGTGGCATCGTCCTTCACCGTGGGCGTGTCATTGGAACCGCCGCTGGTGATGTTCGCGGTGCAGAACTCCTCCACAACGTGGCCCAAGCTCCGCCAGGCAAGAAGGCTGGGCGTGTCCGTGCTGGCCGAGGGCCAGGAAGCGGCCTGCCTCCAGCTTTCCTCCAAGACCCGGGACCGCTTTGCCGGATTGTCCACCAGCGTCAGTGACTCAGGAGCAGTACTGATCGAGGGCGCCGTGCTGGGCTTCGAATGCGAGGTGGTCTCGGAGACGCCAGCCGGGGATCATGCGATCGTTGTCCTGGAGGTCAAGGCGACCACCATCAACCACGAATCCAAGCCACTGATCTACCACGGAGCAGCGTTCCGGCAGCTTGCTGCTTAGGAGTTGCGGCTGGCCCCGCTGAGCGAACCTTTACGGATCGGGCTCGAAGACTTTCCATTCTTGGAAGTGTTCGGGCCCGTTTTCTTAGGGCCGGCGTCCGGTGCCTTTGGGGCGGGTGGCTCGCCGTTGCTGGAGGGTGGTGTCGGCTCGCCCACCTCGCGGACGGTCACTTTGATGGCGGGTGGCTGCTCTGCTTTGGCCCGCGCGGCCGCCCTCTGTTCAGCTTCGGCAACGGCGTCGGCCCAGTCCTTTGCAAGCACGGGAGGTTCCTTGCTGGCGGCCACAAGCAATGGGTGGTGAGCGGCCTGCGTTTCAACCGCTTCTTTAACCTGGGTCGGCTTGAGCAACTTCCGGGGGCCGGCCTTCCACCCACCGTCCTTGAGGGCAGAAGAGGCGCCTGAGAGCCGGCGTCGAACATCCCCAAGGAGGTCCTTCCTGGGTTCCGCGGGGACGGCACTGGGTTCAGGAGTAGCAGCTACCTCGGGAGTGGGGCCGGTAGGAACGTAGGCAAGATCCTCCAAAGGCGACGCAACAGCATGGCTGGAGTAATCGACGTCGTCACTCGCGGGTGCCGGTACGTGTTCCGGAGCCGGGGGCAAGTGGACGATGGCGACTGTTTCCTTCTTGGGGAAGATCCCGACCATCGCCAAAAGAATCACCGACACAAGCCGTCCAACTCCGGCAACTACCAGAGTGATGATGACGATTATCCCGAGCCCAAAGAACATGAGGACAGCCATCCCCACTGTGCCCAAATACGTCAGGTTGATGGCGAGTGTTGTCGGATCCTCCACGTAGCCTCCCCTGGCTGTCGTTTTGTGATGCGCGCATTGCCCACCCAGCTTGCACATCTAGCCTACGGTCCAGCACTGAAGGAATCACGCCCCGCACCACGCTCTGGCAGGGTTGTTTCGAAGCTGTTATATGGCGTGGGAAAATATGTTGCCCAGCTCTCATTTTCAGCCTCGGATTGGGACCACATGACCCTAGATATCAGCCGACTCCGCAACGGAGTGTGCCCCTGCCTCTCCGGGGAGCAGTACGACGATTGTTGTGGGCGCTTCCACCGTGGGGACGCTGATGCGCCCACGGCCGAGCAGCTGATGCGCTCCCGGTATTCGGCGTTCGTCATCCTGGATCCGGAGTACCTCCTGCGGACGTGGCACGCGTCTACCCGCCCCGCGTCCCTGGATCTGGACGCCGACACGCAATGGCGCAGGCTCGACATCCTGGGTACGGCCAAGGGCGGGCCCCTGGACACCAGCGGGACCGTTGAGTTCGCCGCGCACTACAGGTCCGACGGCGAACGCGGCGTCCAGCGTGAACGCAGCCGCTTCGTGCGGGAAGGCAAACGCTGGTACTACGTGGACGGCGACGTCCTTTAGCGGGCTACCGATACTTACGGTGCAGGTTCTCCTTGCTTGAGGCGCCGGGGGACGCATCCGCGATCCACGGCCCGGTTCCCTCGGACTGGTCCAGGACCCCGGCTTCAAGCCAGGCGTAATCGCCGGCAAGAACCTTGCGCGAAAGGTGATGGTCGCCGTCGTCGGTGTTCCGCCAGAGCTGATCAAAGTATTCGTCCACCCGCACGCGGGCCTGTTCACAGTAGGCCTCGGCGAGTTCAAAGGCGGTAGCGCCGTGTTCCGGGTGGGTGCGCAGCAGCATTTCGGCGCGTGAGCAGCACGCGGCCATCGCGAACAGTTCGGCGCCGATGTCCACAATCCTGCCCAGGAACGCTTGCTTGTGCTCCAGCTTCGCCTGCCAGCGGCCCATGCCGTAGAAAGTCTGCCTGGCGAGCCGTCGCGAGGACCTTTCAACAAACCGCAAGTGCTTGCCCAGGCGCCCGAACTCACCGTAGGACCGCGGGTCCATGCCTGCCCCGGCCACGAGTTTCGGCAGCCAGCGGGCATAGAAACCAGAAGCCCCGACGGCGGCCCGCGCCTTGTCTTGCAGGCTGGCGTCCGCTGAGGCGAGGTCGCCCGCGGCGGCAAGGTGTGCGTCCACGGCTTCGCGTGCGATGAGGAGTTTCATGATCTCGCTGGAACCCTCGAAGATCCGGTTGATGCGTAGATCCCGGAGAAGTTGTTCGGCGGCCACGGCGCGTTCGCCCCGGGCTTCAAGGGACTCTGCGGTTTCAAAGCCACGGCCGCCGCGGATCTGAACCAGCTCATCGGCTATCCGGCAGCTCAGTTCCGTGGACCACAGCTTGGCCAGCGCGGCTTCGATGCGGACGTCCTTTTGGCCGGCGTCGGCCATCTCGGCCGATAGTTCAAACACAGCTTCCAATGCGAAGGTGGTGGCGGCGATGAATGCAATTTTCTTCCCCACGGCCTCATGCTTGCCCACAGGCCGGCCCCATTGTGTCCGCGCGTTGGACCATTCGCGGGCAATCTTCAGGCTCCACTTCCCAGCGGCAACGCACAGGCCGGGGATGGAAAGGCGTCCCGTGTTGAGCGTGGTGAGGGCGATTTTGAGACCCTGGCCCTCGCGACCCAGCCGGTTCTCCACCGGCACACGCACCTGGTGGAAACGGGTCACACCATTCTCAATCCCGCGCAGGCCCATGAAGGAGTTCCTGTTTTCCACGGTAATGCCGGGGGAGTCCATCTCCACGACGAACGCGGAGATGCCGCCCTTGTGGGTGGTACCGTCGGCGTCGGTGTGGGCCGGAACCCTCGCCATGACTACTACGAGCTCGGCGATCACCCCATTGGTGGTCCAGAGTTTCACGCCGTCCAAAAGGTAAGACCCGCCGTCGTCCGAAAGTACGGCAGTGGCGCCCATCCGGGCGGGGTCGCTGCCGACGTCGGGCTCCGTCAGGAGGAAAGCCGTGATGGCGCCCGCAGCGCAGCGCGGAAGGTATTCCTGCTTTTGCTCCGGCGTGCCGAATTCCTTCACGGGCTCCGGAACGCCAATGGACTGATGCGCCGAAATCAGCGCGCCAAGGCTCGGATGGACGGAGCCCACCAAAGCGAGTGCGCGGCCGTAGTAGACCAAGGACAGCCCCAGGCCGCCGTACTCGCGCGGGATTTTCATGCCGAAAACGCCAAGGTCCGCGAGGCCTGCAAGGTACTCGTCCGGGATCTTCGCGTCGCGTTCGATTACCCGTCCGGACATGGATCTGCAGAACGCCTCGAGCTTGGCCATGAACTCTTCGCCGCGCTCCACGTCCTCCGTTTTGGCTTGTGGCCACGGGTGGATCAGGCTGAGGTCGAAGCTGCCCAAGTAGAGGCCCTTGGCAAAGCTGGGCCGGTTCCATTCAGTTTCGCGGGCGGCCTCGGCGACGGCGCGGGCTTCTTCTGCTGTGGCGTTGACGCTTGCGGCGGTGAGACTGTTGTCAGTAGCGGACGTCATGGGATAACTCCTCTAGCCGGTTGTGCCGGATGGAGCCAGGGTCCGCCTCGGGTGGGGAACCCTTCAGCTGTCCCTCAATGCTACCCGCGAGTAGCTACCCGTGCTAGGGGAAACCTGGGGCTGGAAATCGGCCGGGATTTCCACTTGTCCTGCGTGATGGACCAGGCTGTCCCACGCAAAATTGATGCCGTGCACCAAGCCGCCCAAGACTGCCTTGACCGTGTACCAGGCCATGCCCATGGCGCCGATGAGCACGATAGTTGCTATGGCTGCTGCTGCGATAAACGCCACCAAAATGGCGGCGAAGGCCAGCGTTCCAATGAATACGTAGGTGGCTGTTTCAAGGGCGGTAAAGTCGAAATCCATGGTTCCCCCTATGCGACACTGCGTGGGTAGACGCGGCGTGGCTGCGTCGATGGATCTGACACTAGGGGTGGGCGTAGTTTTCGGCCAGCACAGAATCGCGTCGCAGGCGTGTCGATATGGGATCGAAATCGAACCGGGCGGTATGTTACGGAATGGTTGCGGCGAGTCGCTTCCGGAGCGTGCTTGGAAGGCTCGACGGCGGCCCATTCAGCACCCGCCCGACGCGGCGGGGATGCTCTGCGTTAACCTTGTACGGGGCAGTTTCCGCTGCCAGCCAGGTTTCGCAGCAGCTGAAGGAGAGTAGTTGTCCCGTTCAGCCATGTCCTCCGCCGACGCCATCAGTGCAAGGCTCCGCGACCTCGAGCAATTGACCAAGGGCCCGGCATGGGCGCTGACACGTTCGGCTCCATGGGTGATCGCGGTGCTTCAGGCTTCCTTTACCCGCACCCGGCCGCAGCTTCCGCTCGAAGAGTTCCATGCCGACGTCGACGCCTTCCTTGAGCAGCTACGCCGCCAGGAACCCGGGCTGGGCGGCCAGCAGAACGGCAAAGCCTTCGGCGATGAATGGACCCGCAAGCAGTTCCTGACACGCCGCAACCAGTCCGGCCAGATCGTCTACGAAGTTACCGAAGCCGCAGCCCGTGTGCTCGCCTTCCTGGACAGCCTCTCCAGCGAGCGTTCCACGCTCAACGGTTCCCGCTTGGGAACGCTGCTTGGAGATGTGGAGAAGCTCGCCAACGAGACCAACCCGGACCAAAGCGCACGTTTGGAGGCGCTGGAGGAAGAAATCCAGGAGCGCCAGCAACTCGTCGAGGACATCAGCTCCGGCCAGTTCGACGGTCTCCTGGACGACGAAGAAGCTGTTGAGGCCGCAGGCAACATCCTTGACCTCGCCGCCAGCCTTCCCGCTGACTACAAGAAAATGCGTGACCGCATCGAGGAACTGGTGGGCGAGCTCCGCAACCAGATCATCGAGGAATCGCTCAGCAAAGGCGCCACCATGGCCCAGGTTCTGGAAGCCGACAAGCGCCTGCGCCAGAGTCCTGAGGGCCGAACATTCCGCTCGTTCACGGCTTTCCTGGAGGACCCTCAGCAGCAGTTGCGTTTCCGTTCCGCCATCGGCGAGGTACTGAGCCGGCAGTTCGCGGACGAGCTCTCGCATGAGGACCGCGAAACACTGAAGAACCTCGTCGCCGAACTGCGCACGCAGCACAGCCAGATCCAGCGGATCTACGGCAAGCTCTCCGAAAGCCTCAACACCTACATCCAGAGCGACGACGTCCGCCAGTCGGTCAGCCTGCGGAAGGTCCTCGCCGAGGCCGAGCAAGCCATCCGATCCATGCCCTACGAACGTGACCGACCCGGCCTGGTGCGCGGACCCGTCCTGTACAACGCAGGGTTCGAGTCGCTGGCCATGGTCAAGCTCTTCGACCCCGACGAATTCGCCACCCCACCCCGCCTGGCAGATCC
Organism: Arthrobacter sp. StoSoilB5; assembly: GCF_019977235.1. NCBI lineage: Bacteria > Bacillati > Actinomycetota > Actinomycetes > Micrococcales > Micrococcaceae > Arthrobacter > Arthrobacter sp. StoSoilB5. Next base: position 4,855,086 of record NZ_AP024646.1, on the reverse strand, counting down.
CATCGCCTTCAGCGATTCGGATCGCGTGCGGTCTGCCCGCACCGGAAAAGCGAGGCCCGACGTCGTCCGCGCCGCCATGGCGGGTTCGGCCACCTTGGGCGAGGCGTGGGAAAACCTACCCGCCGAGGAACGGCACATCAACACTGTCCGATCCCTGCTGTCCATGGCACTGCACAGCGGCGCCGGGTTCGACCGGGCCGCCTGGGAACACATCGACTTCGAACAAATCGACGGCAGTATCCGCACTGCGTACTTGCCCGTCGTCACGCTGAATGAGGATTCTGATGACTGAGGAAATCACGACGACGGAAGTCACCGGCGATGAGCACGGCACCGTTGAGGCGGCTGAAGTCCCGGCCGAAACCGCTGCTCACGTCAGCCACTCCGATCAGTTCCGGGTCACCCCGCGGGACACGTTCGTTGATGGCGCGGCCCTTTTCCCTGGCGACACGGGCGTGCTGCCAATGAAGGTCCGTCACGCGCTGGTCAAGTTGCTGAAAGGCCCCTACATCGACGGCGGCCGCGACGAGAAACTGTGGACCACGCTCCTGGACAACCAGCTGATCCTCCGCAGCCGACTCTCGGAGCTGTTCCTCTCATTGCAGTTGGACCATGACCGCAAGATCGCCGTCCTCCGTCCCGTTGACCCGGAGATCGTCGGCGCCAGCTCCCGGTCAAGCATCCTCCGGCAGCAGCGTGCACTGAGCCGTGTGGAAACCATCGTCCTGCTCCGCCTGCGCCTCCTCCTCGACCGCCACGTCACGGCCCAGACCGACCCCACCATCACCCGCGAAGAGATCTCGGACCTCGTGGCCAATTACACCCCCGCCGGCCAACAAGATGCCCTCCGCGACTCCGACGTCGTCACCCGCACCATCACCAAGCTCCTGGCCCGCCAACTCATCCTCCCCACCCCCCTGGACGACACGTACACGATCAGCAACGCCCTCCCGCTGGCCCTCCCGTTCGAAAACATCGGCGACATCCCAGCCCAAATCGAAGCCCTCGTGGCAGTAGCGGCTGACGAGTCGGGCACAGAGCCGTTATTGGACATCGACGCAGAGAACTCCGCATCAGACGAGGGCGACTCTGATGGTGGGGACGACGACGCCGAAGGGGCGAGGCCGGTATCCATCGCGCAGGCTTACGCAACTGACGCTGAAGGGACCACGAAGTGACTATCGCAAGCATGCTTCCGCTCGGCGAGCTGACGAACCCGGGCCAGATGCGTTTGGCTCTGGTACAGGTAGTCAACTGGGGCACCTTCCACGGGGCGCACACCATGCACGTGGACCGAAAAGGTACCCTGCTGACGGGCAATTCCGGCGTCGGCAAGTCCACGTTGTTCGACGCCATGCTGCGGGTGTTCGATGCCCGTCCACGCTCCAACGAGGCCGCTGCACAGCGTTCCGGTGGCGCAGTGGAGGACAAGAGGACCACGTTCACGTACATGCGCGGCAAGGTTGGTGATAAGGCCGTCGGTGATGGCTCGGCCAGTGCCTTCCAGCGCCCTGGTGCCACATGGTCCGCCGTCGCGCTGACGTTCGATAACGCCGCTGGCACGAAGGTGACGGTCTCCGCGCTGTTTGACCTGCCCAAGAACGGTACGGAGTCGAGCGTCGGCCGGTTCTACGTGATCGACAGCAAGCCCCTTGACCTGGAGGCCATCGAGGGGATTGCCCAAAAGCGTTTCACCAAGGGCGCGCTGGAATCGATCTTCCCGGACGGCCAGGTGTTCGATGTGCACAAGGCGTTTGCTGAGCGTTTCCGCCGGCTGCTGGGCATCAATTCTGACCAGGCGCTTCCGTTGCTCCGCGTGATCCAGGCCGGCAAGGGACTTGGCGGCAGCGTCAACACATTCTTCCGGGACCAGGTGCTTGATGCACCGGCCACGCTGGCTGCCGCGGATGATGTGGTGGAGGAATTCAGCAACCTCATGTCCATTCGGCAGCGGCTGGAGGACGTCCGGCAACAGCGCGATCAGCTGGCGCCGGTCCCTGGGCTGAACAAGGATTACGCGCAGGCGTTGCTGGACGCGAACCGCCTGCGTGAGCTGGCCGGCGAGGAATTCGAGGCGTACAAACAGCAGCTCGCTGTGACTGTGCACGCCAAAACGTTGGCGCGTTTCAAGGAGTTGGCGCAGTCCAAGGCGCAGGAACTCGCGGCTGAGCGCACGGTCCGGGACGCCTTGGCCAAAGAGCTCCGTGATCTTGAGCTGGACTACAACAACCGTGGCGGCAACGCGATATCGGCGATCGAGCAGTCGCTGGAAAACGCTCGCGTGGGCTTGAAGTTGCGGCAACAAGTGGAGGACTCAGCCAAGAAGGCGCTGGCCGACGCCGGACTGAACATTGAGTGGTCAGCCGAGGGCTGGGACCAGGCTCATGAGCAGGCTGCTACCCGTTCGGCAGAGTTGAAGGACGATTCGGAGGCCTTAAAGGAGCTCCGTTTCGAGGCCTTCGACGGCCATGCAACCAAGAAACGCGAGCTGGCTGCGGCTGAGCAGGAGCTGCGTTCGCTGCGGTCGCGCAAGTCCCTCTTGCCGCCGTCGAGCATTGAAAACCGTGCCGCGATCGCGGCGGCAACGGGCATCCCCGAGGAACGGATGCCGTTTGGCGGCGAGCTGATCGATCTCGCCGAAGGGCAGGAACAGTGGCGCCCGGCGGCCGAGCGTGCCCTGCGCAACCTGGCCACCACACTGCTGGTTCCGGGTGAACACTTCGCTGCGGTCACGCGGTACCTGAACGACAATACGGTGCGCGGCGCGCTGCGCGCGGTGGATGTGTCCAAGCCGCTGGCCGGTGGGGCGCTGGCCGTGGAAGACGTGTCCGACGGCGACCTCTTGACGAAGTTGAGCATTCTCACCTCGGGCGCCAATGCAGACGCCGGGGAATGGATCCGTGAGCGGATCGCGCTGGACTTCGCCTACCCGTGCGTTGAGGATCCCGACGAGTTGGCGTCGATGGACAAGGGCCTCAGCCTGGGTGGCGTGGTCAAGCGCAACCGGCACGCCGTGGAGAAGGACGATCGGTTCACGAGCCGTCAGGACTACGTGCTGGGGTTCGACAACGCGTCGAAGCTGGAACTTGTGGCCGCCCGCGTGGGCGAGCTGGAAAACGAAATGGCCAAGGCCGCAGAGCTGGCCCAGAGCCGTGAAGACTCCCACCAAGGCATGGCCCGGCAGTTGGAAGCCCTGCGCCGGGTGGCTGAGGACGAACGGCCGTGGGAGCAGGTTTCCGCAGCGGTAGCAGCAGATGAATTGGCCCGGATCGAGCAGCGCCTTGCCGATGCCTTGGCTGCGCAGGCGGATCTTGAACCGCTGCGCGCCAACATTGAGGCCGTTCGGGAAAAGCACCAGTCCTCCACAGGTGCCGCAGCTGTGCTGCAAAGCGAGTACAAAGCCCTCGACCACCAGATGACCACGGCTGACGGCCTGCTCGATGCGGCGAGGTTGAAGCTTGAGCAAGCACCGCCGTCGGGCTCTACCGTTGCCGCTTTGGAACCGTACTTCGCTGGCGCCGCCGACGTTACGCAGCTCTACGAGCTGGACAACCTCGCCAATAGCGTTCGCAACAAACTGCTCGATGAGTTGCACGCAGCGGAGTCGCGGAGCCAAGCGACCGCCGAGCGGCTTACGCGCATTTTCGAGGGCTTCGTGCGCGACTGGGGTAGCGCCATCAGTGCCGACCATGGCACGTCGATCGGGGCAGCCGGGGACTTCGAATCCCGGTACCACGCGATCGTGAGCGACGGTTTGCCGGCCCAAGAGGCCGAATTCCGGTTGTTCTTCAACCAGCGCACGCACGAGTCCTTCAGTACGCTCCTGCATCTGCTGGACGAGGAACGGCGCAGCATCACAAGCCGCATCCTGCCGCTCAATGGCATCCTCTCCGAGGTCAACTTCCACGAGGGCAGCTTCCTGGAACTGGACATCAAGCAAACGCTTCCGGCCACGGCCAAACAGTTCAAGGATGCGATCCAGAATGCGCTGAAAGCCAAGCACACGCGCCCGTCGCGCAGCGCTGCTGCCACGGCTTCAGACGTTGACGACGACGCCGAGCTCACCGCCCGCTACAAGTCGCTGGAAACCTTGGTGAAGAGGCTCGGATCGCAGACCCCGGAGGACCGCCGCTGGCGTGCCGAGGTGTTGGACGTCCGCGGGCACTTGTTTATCCAGTGCAAGGAGCACCGGGAGGTGGCCGCGAAGTCGGCGAAGACCGGCAAGGCGGGCAAGAAGAAGACCGAAGTCTTCATGCATGCCGATACCGGGTCCATGTCCGGTGGTGAGCGCCAGCGTTTCACAGCGTTCATCATGGCCGCCGCCTTGAGCTACCAGTTAGGCATCGCGGAGCAGGGCTTCACCACCTACGGCACCGTGATGATGGACGAGGCCTTCGTCCTGGCCTCCGAGGAATTCGCAGGTGCTGGCATCAAGGCGCTCCACGAGTTCGGATTCCAGTTGTTGCTCGCCGCGCCTGAAAACGTGATCGACCTGTCGCGGCACCTCGGCTCCGTCACGGAAATCCTTCGGGACAAGCGCACCAATCGATCGGGCGTCCTGACCGCTCCCGTCATTGCAGGCCCGGGAGAGCCTGGCGCGTGGCGGTCCGAGGCGAACCCCGTGGACATTGTCCTCCGATAAAGCAACGCGGGGTCACTTATGGTCCATGGTGGAGACCCTAATGGGCAATAAGTGCCCCCGCGTTGCCTTTAGCGGGTGGAGGTCCCGCGGACCCGGTCCAGGAACTGGGCAGTCCGTTCCTCCAGGCCGGCGATTTGCCGAACCACGACGACGGCCGGGTCCGGGTTGATCTCGTTGACCGGCGGTTCCTTGCGGACGTTGGAACTGCAACCAAACTCGGCGCAAATCAGTGTCCCTACGGTGTTGCCGTCCTTGCCGGACTGTCCGGCCTTTTTGGCAACCCACAGGTAGACGTCGTCCTTGGAGAAAACGTCCCGGCACAGTTCACAAAGGACCACGCGCTTCTTCCCCGAACCACCCTCAGGAGCCCGCAGCATGATTCCCGTGAGCTGTCCCCTGTGGGAGACCACCAGGTAACCGCGTTGCGGCATCTTCTCATCGCGCCAGCCGAGGAACTCCAGGTTGTCCCATTCGATGGTTTCAATATCGCGGGGAAGGTTGAGCTTGGCGGCCTCGGAGCGGCTGGCATTGATGAATGATGAACGGATTTGTTGGGCAGTGATTTTCTGCATGGCAAAGCTTCTTTCGGGGTTGATCGACGTCGCGCAAACAGTAGGGCGCGAAGTGGCAAGGAGCGTCGGTCATCCGTGAAGGCAGGCATAGCGAAGGAAACCCCTCGTGCTTGGGGTGCTTACCTGGAGTGCTTGTACCTAGAGTGATGCCGACGTGTGAGGAAGTGCCAAGCAGGCCAAAATGGCCACCTCGCCAACCATGGCTGCAGCAACTGATGCAGTGCGCACGCTCATCTCCTCGTCGTTCTCTTTGGAAGCGGTAGTCCGCTGCCGATATCTTAGCAATGCCGGCCGCGCAGGGATTACGTGACGCAAACGTTTCGTAATTCTTCGAAGGCTAGGCTAGCCTTACTTAGGTTCGCATCACTTACCCTAAGGAGTCCCGTGGCTTCCCTTCTTCCACGCCGCGCCCTGCTGAAGACTGCAGGCACCGCGACAGCCGCCCTGGCCGCCGTCGCCTTTTCCCTCACCGGCTGCTCCACCGGCCCCACAACGTCCACCCCGGCGTCCGAGCAAGCTGTAAGCGCCCAGTTCCCTGTGACCATCAAGCATGCTTTCGGTGAGACCACCATCAAGGAACAGCCCAAGCGTGTCGTCACCATCTCATGGGTCAACGACGACGTCGCGATCGCGCTGGGCGTTGTGCCCGTAGGCGTTCCGAAGAACGAGTGGGGCAACAACGACAAAAGCTCCACCCCGTGGAAGGATGCAGCGCTGGAGAAGCTCGGGGCCGGCTTCGGCACCGACAAGGCCCCGGTCCAGTTCTCCGAGGCCGATGGCATCAACTTCACCGAGATCGCAAAGCTCAACCCGGACGTCATCCTCGGCGCCTACTCCGGCCTCGAAGAAGCCGACTACAAGAAGCTTTCGGAGATCGCCCCCGTAGTGGCCTACCCGGAGCTGGCTTACGGAACGCCGTGGCAGGAAAGCACCACCATCATCGGCAAGGCCCTCGGCAAGGAGGCCGAAGCCAAGAAGCTGATTGAAGACACCGAGGCCACCATCAAGGACAAGGCATCCAAGTTCCCGCAGATCGCCGGAAAAACCTTCATCTATGGCAACGTCGATCCCGCAGAGCCTGCATCGAACGGCTTCTACACCGCCAACGACAACCGTCCGCGCTTCCTCTCCGAAATCGGCATGAAGCTCGCCCCGGTCGTAGAGAAAGCCTCAGGCGACTCGAAGGAATTCTTCGTCCCGTGGTCTGCCGAAAAGGCCAACGAGCTCGAAGCCGATGTCTTCGTAACCTGGGTCGCTGATGACGCCACAGCCGCAACCATCAAGGCCGACCCGCTCCTGGGCCAGATCCCGGCCATCAAGAAGGGCTCCTTCATTACCGACGCCGACCAAACCCTGACGCTGTCCCTCTCTGCCTCCTCGCCGATCAGCCTGCCGTGGGCGCTGGACACGTTCCTGCCGCGGTTGGCGAGCGCAGCGGACGCAGCCGCCGCAGCCGGTAAGTAACTGCAATGAAACTGAGTACGACGACGGCGGCTTCCGCAGGGCAGGATACCGGCACCTTGGTGCCGGGCAGCCAGCGAGGCATCAGCCCTCGGACCGACGCAGCCGGTGGGGGAACCGGCGCGCGAACAGCAGGCAAGCGCACCGCCTGGCTGCTGGTCGCCGTCGTCGTACTCGCATTAACCTGCGCCGCATCCCTGGCGATCGGCGCGCGCGGTCTTCCCCTGGCAACCATTTGGGAAGCCGTCACCAACTTCAATCCGCAAGACGGCAACCACGCCGTGGTCATTGCCCGAATTCCCCGCACAGTGCTTGGCTTGCTCGCGGGTGCTGCGCTTGGCTTGGCTGGCGCAGCGATGCAGGGCGTGGCCCGGAACCCGTTGGCCGACCCCGGCATCCTGGGCCTGAACGCCGGTGCGGCCCTCGCCGTGGTAACCGGCATCTATGTTTTTGGCGTCAGCTCGCTGACCGGCTACATCTGGTTCGCCTTCTTCGGTGCCGCAGCTGCCGCCGTCGTCGTCTATGCGGTCGCCTCAACGGGCCGTGACGGTGCGACGCCGGTCAAGCTCGCCCTCGCGGGGGCGGCACTGAGCGCTGGCCTGTTCTCGCTCATGAACGTCATCCTGGTCTCAAGTCAGGACACCCTGGACCGATTCCGGTTCTGGCAGGTAGGCAGCATCGGCGGCCGCGACTGGTCCGTCCTCCTGCCGGCACTGCCCTTCCTGGCGGTCGGCGCGGTGATCGTCCTTGCAGGCGGGCGTAGCCTTAACAGCCTTGCTCTGGGCGACGACATTGCGCGGGGCCTTGGCCAGAACGTCGCGCTGGCTCGGGGCATCACCGGGCTGGGCATCGTGCTGCTCTGCGGATCAGCCACCGCCCTGGCCGGGCCGATTGGGTTTGTTGGCCTGGTGATTCCGCACGCGGTCCGCTCCCTGATCGGGCCGGACTACCGCTGGATCCTGCCATTCTCCGTGATCTCTGCCCCCATCCTGCTCATTCTCGCCGACATGATCGGCCGGGTGGTCCTGCTTCCCGGAGAAGTTCCGGCCGGCATCATGACGGCGCTTGTTGGAGCACCTGTCTTCGTCTGGCTCATCCGCCGCGGAAAGGGGGCCGGACTGTGAGCGCCCTCGATTCCCGCGCCGAGATGGCAGTTAATACCAATGATTCCCGCAAACATCGGCATTATCTGCCATCTCGCGTGCTGAGCCCGACGCTTTTCCTGGGCCTGGCCGTCGTCGTCATGTTCGCGGTGTATGTGCTCCTGGGCAGCTACACCGTGACCATCCCGGACTTCTTCAAGATCGTCACCGCACACTTGACCGGCGGCGAGAAGATCCCCGGCGCCAGTTTCATCGTGATGGAGCACAAGCTGCCCCGCGCTGTTGTTGGCACTCTGATCGGCGTGGCATTCGGCCTGTCCGGGGCACTTTTCCAGACCATGCTCCGCAACCCGCTCGCGAGTCCGGACATCATCGGCATCAGCTATGGCGCCAGCGCGGCAGCCGTGACGGCAATCGTGATTTTCGGCGCTGGTGGAGCCGTGGTCTCGTGGGCCGCACTAGGTGGGGCACTCGGAGTTGCGGCCATCATCTATGCGATTTCGCGGGGAGGCCGGTCCGGCGGGGGAAACCGGGGCAACGCTGCGGGCAACCGCCTCATTCTTGCGGGTGTGGCCATTGCCGCCGCACTGACCGCGGTGGTCAACTTCCTCATGACCCGCGCGGACATCCGCACGGCCGCCGAAGCGCTCGTGTGGCTCAACGGTTCACTGAATTCGGCCAATTGGGAGCGCATCGCCGTGCTGGCTGCATCGTTGCTGGTCCTGGTGCCGGCCGCCATGGCCCTGGCCGGCCCGCTGCGCATCCTGGAACTCGGCGACGACGCCGCTGCGGGGCTTGGCATCAAGGTCGACGCCGCGCGGCTGGGACTGGTGCTGACCGCCGTCGGACTTGCCGCCGTCGCGACCGCCGCCGCCGGTCCGGTAGCGTTTGTCGCCTTCCTGGCGGGACCGATTGCCCACCGCATCGTGCGTAAACCAAGCCTCCCGGCGTCGGCCTTCACCGGTGCGTTAATCGTGCTCGCCGCAGACTTCTTTGCCTCCAACATTGCCCCCCTGATCCTCGACGGAACCGTCCTCCCGGTCGGCGTCATCACAGGCGCCCTGGGCGCGCCGTTCCTGCTGTGGCTGCTGGTCACGTCGAACCGAAAGGAAGCCTGACATGGCCGTCCTTAATGCCAAGGACCTGACGCTGCAATACGAGCAGCGCAGGGTTGTTGAAGGTCTCTCCGCCGAAATCCCGGAGGGCAAAGTGACCATGATCGTGGGCGCCAACGCCTGCGGCAAGTCCACGCTCCTGCGCGGATTGTCGCGACTGCTCAAGCCTGCCGGCGGTGCCGTTACACTCGACGGCAAGGACATCCACTCCCGTCCCGCCCGCGAACTCGCCCGTACGCTTGGCCTGCTGCCGCAGCACCCCACTGCGCCGGATGGGATCACAGTCCGCGACCTCGTGGGCCGGGGGCGGTACCCGCACCAAGGGTTTTTCCGGAGTTGGACCGCGGGTGACGACGCCGCGGTGCAGCGCGCGCTCGAAGCCACCGCAACGCTGGAGCTCGCTGAGCGAAGCGTCGACGAACTGTCCGGCGGTCAACGGCAGCGCGTCTGGATCGCGATGGCCTTGGCTCAGGAGACGGAAGTCCTCCTGCTGGACGAGCCCACCACCTACCTAGACCTCGCACACCAGGTGGAAGTCCTGGACCTCGTAACCGACCTCAACCGCAGCCGCGGCACCACCGTGGCGATCGTCCTCCACGACCTCAACCTGGCCGCCCGCTACGCAGACCACGTCATTGCCATGAAGGGCGGGTGCATCGTGGCCGAAGGCCCTGCTCCCGACGTAGTGACGGAGGAACTGGTCTACAACGTCTTTGGCCTGGAATCCCGCGTGGTTCCAGACCCTATTTCAGGCACGCCCCTCATCGTCCCGATCGGACGCCACCACGCACAGCCCGCTTCAACCAACGAACTGGAGATCGCCTCATGAGTGCACAGCCGACACGGGCCACAGCGACTACCGCAGTGGAGCCCATGACCCTGGCCTTCGACGTCACAGTGACCGCGGTGCAGGAGCTGGGGCCGAACTTCCGTCGGATCACGTTCGGTGGCTACTCCCTGCGCGGCTTCGGCGTGGCAGGTGACACCTTGGACCTCCGTGTGAAGTTGATGATTCCTTCCTTGGACGAGGCCGGCCAGCAGATCCCGCTGCCGGAATTCAAGATGGAAGAAGCCGGTTGGTACCAGGAGTGGCTGGCCATGGATGCTGCCGTGCGGGGAGCCATGCGCACCTACACCGTTCGTTCGGAACGCCTTGATGCCGTGTACCCGGAGATCGACATCGACTTCGTCATGCACTTCGAGGACGGCCACGGCGGCCCTGCCGCCAGCTGGGCGAAGGCGGCGAAGCCCGGTGACGCCCTCACCATCATCGGCCCCAACAACCGCGCAGCCCAGTGCACCACAGCCGGAGCCTACGGCGGCATCGAATGGCGGCCTGGCCTTGCACAGCGTGTACTGCTGGCCGGCGACGAAACCGCAGTCCCCGCCATCAGCGCGATCCTTGAAAGCCTGCCCGCCGACATGACCGGCCACGCGTTCCTCGAGGTACCCGAAGCCGGGGATTTCCAGGACATCAGCACCGCCGCCGACATCGAAATCACTTGGCTGGCCCGGGGTGCAGCCATCGGACGCTCCCGTCCCCACGGCGAACTCCTCAAGGAAGCCGTTGCAAAGGCCGTTCCCGTGCCGGGCTGGGTTGGCCTCAAGTGCACTGAAGCCGCTGCTGGACCCGAGCCTGAAGACGTCAATGTCGACCAGGAAATCCTCTGGGAAACCCCGCAACGCATGGACGCCGCAGCCATCGAAGCCAGCAAGAACCCCACCCTTCCCGACGGGGCGCTGCCGTTCTACGCGTGGATCGCGGGGGAGGCCTTCGTCATCAAGGAAATGCGGCGGTACCTGGTGCGGGACGTTGGTATCGACCGCAAGCAAGTGGCGTTCATGGGTTACTGGCGACGGGGCAAATCGGAGGGGTAAGCGTTCTGTTCCGCAGGGTCCGCCGCAGAGACGGTTTTGCCGTCGCCTTCCGATGCTCTCTCACTTCCTGTCGGTTTTTGACGGTTGCTCTCTCACGTCCTGTCCGTCCTGTTCACTTTGGGTTGGTGGGGGTGTAACCGCAGGGGGTTACCGTGGCCGGATGCGGGACGGTTACGCGGCTGGGAAAAACGGACGACGGCGGTATGTCGCCCTTGGAGATTCCTTCACCGAGGGTGTGGGGGACCCAAGTAAGGTCCTGCCCAATGGGGTCCGCGGCTGGGCCGACAGGGTGGCCGAGAAATTGGCGAAGGCGCAGCCGGGCTGGGAGTACGCGAATCTCGCCGTGCGCAGCAAGAGGCTCCGGCACATCATCGATGAACAACTCGAGCCGGCACTTGCCATGCAACCCACGCTCGTCACTCTCTACGCTGGCGGAAACGACATCCTCGATTTCGGCACGGACATGGACGAGCTCCTCAATAACTATGAAGAGCTGGTCGCCCGGCTCGCCGAAACCGGAGCCACGCTGGTCCTCTTCACTGGCTTTGACGTGAAGGTCTCAGCCGTCCTGGAACCGTTTAAGAAACGCAACACCTTGTACAACCAGCGGGTCCGCGACGTGGCCGCGAAATACGGGGCCATATTGGTGGATTACTGGTGCTTCGACGCCTACAAAGACTCACGGATGTGGGCATCGGACCGCCTTCACATGTCCAAAGCGGGCCACAAGTACCTGGCAGCCCAAGTCCTGGACCACTTGGGAGTCCCGCACAAGATTTCTCCGAAGGAGTGGGAACCGCCAACGCGCGTGGGACTCCGCGAATGGGAACGCAGGCAGCGCCGCTGGGTCCACGACTGGGTTCTGCCACTGTTTGGACGCAAACTACGCGGAGTCACCCTGGGAGACGCGCTGAGTCCGCGTTGGCCGCAACCGGTGAAAGTCCCACGCAAGGGTGGCCTGAAGAAGCTGATGGAAAAGCGGCAGGCTACGCAGTGAAGCTTCCAGCAAATCTCAGCTGTCCAGCAGGACTTCGTAGCCCTCGGCCACGCTGGTCGCCGTGAATTCGATGATCTCGAACTCGGCTACTCCGTTGCTGTAGAACGGATCCTTGGCCAGCGAGTCATCCAGCGTTGCCCGGTCCACCTTGGACAGCAACACACCTCCGGTGGCTGGAACGCGACGTCCCGACGCGAGGAACACACCGGCGTCGAACGCGTCCTTAAGCCAGGCCATGTGGCCTGGCCGGTGGAAGTCGACGATTTCGTCGGGAACTTTGTAGGTCAGGGAGACAACAAACATGCCGCCAGCCTATCGGTTGCGGCTGAAGCGGGGCCGGGCCAACCGGCTAATTCTCCTAAGATGGATCCATGACTGAACCCCGCTGGCTCAATGCCGACGAACGCCGTGCATGGTTGGCCCTCTTGAGTATCAACACCCTGCTCCCCTCGGCGTTGGATACGCAGCTTCAGTCTGCTGGAAAATTGTCGTTGTTCGACTACAACGTCTTGGCGATGCTCTCGGAAACCGAGGGCCGGTATCTGCCCATGAGCGAGCTCGCCGCGCGCACCAGTGCCTCGCTATCGCGCCTGTCGCATGTGGTCACCAAACTCCAGAAGCGCGGCTGGGTGGAACGCCAGGCACACCCTCGTGACGCCCGCGTCACTGTCGCCCACCTGACCGAGGCTGGCATGTCCACCATTGTGGCCCTCGCTCCAGGCCACGTTGAGTCCGTACGGGCGCTGATGCTCGATTCGCTCTCGCCCGACGACGTCGCGGACCTCGCGCGCATCGGCGAGAAAATCGTCTCCCGGCTGGACAATAACCACTGGATCCTGCGCGAGTCGTAGCTCTATCCGTGTTTTTACGCAGGGGTCGAGCTAGTGGCAGACTGACGGCATGGATTTTTCTGCCCGCTATGTTGCCTTGGGGGATTCCTTCACCGAGGGCGTCGGCGATGACGACCCCACCCGCCCCAACGGTGTCCGGGGGTGGGCAGACGTCGTTGCCCGGCAACTGGCCCACAGCAACGAGGACTTCGGCTATGCCAACCTCGCCATCCGCGGCAGGAAGCTCCGCCAAATCATGGCAGAACAAGTGGACGCCGCCGTCGCAATGAAACCCACGTTGGTGACGATGTACGCGGGAGCCAACGACATCCTGCGGCCCAAGGTCGATATTGACTCGCTTTTGGAGGATTACGGCGCCGGCATCGCCAAGTTAAGCGCGACCGGCGCCACCGTTGTGCTCTTCACGGGATTCGATGCCCGCGGTTCGAAGGTTTTTAGCACGATGCGGGGCCGGACCGCGATCTACAACGAGCTGCTCCGTGAAATTGCCGAGAACCATGGTGCCCTCCTGGTGGATTACTGGCGGTTCGATGAGTACTACGACGTCAGGATGTGGGCGCAGGACCGGATGCACATGTCGACCGCGGGCCACGTTAATATGGCAAAGCGGGTGCTGGACGTCCTGGAGCATGAGCACGTGCTTGAAGTCCCCGACCTCGCTCCGCTTCCCACATTGAACCGGTCCGAAGCTATCCGGGCGAACGCGCGCTGGGTCCGGGAATTCGCTGGCCCTTGGGTGATGCGCCGCGTGCGGGGTACGTCGTCGGGCGATGGACTGAGCCCGAAGTATCCGTCCCTGATCCGCCCGGTGTAGTTGAGGCCGGGCTCAGGCAGCGTTACGGAATCCTGGCGTGGCGAGCATGGTTCCGGTCCTGCCAACCGCGAGCACTTCGACGCCCCACTTCTCAACCGCTTGATCCAAAGTGGGCGGCCCGCCTGAGACGATCGCCGTGGCCAGGACATCAGCCGTGACAATGTCCTGCGCCGCCACGGAAACCTGAAGGAACTCCGGGCGCCCTGGGCCAACCGCCCAGATGTGTTCTCCCCGTTCAGCCGATCCTGACGTCGCCAGGGCTCTCATTCCGCCGTCGGCTGAGCCGCTTAGGCTGTACGTGCCCAGCAACGTCTGGCGGTCGAATGGATCCACAATGCCGGCCAGCCAGGGTTCACGAACCTCACGTGAGGCACTCGAAGGTCCTGGCGATCCACTCACCAGTACGTCCCCTCCGGCGTTGAGGCACCAGTCGCGCAGTCCAAGCGCAATCAAGGACAGCTCAGCCTCGCGCATGGCGTGGGCTTTCACGATCCCCGACAGGTCCAATGTGCCGTCCGGTCGTTCAGCAGTGAACGCACCGTTGGTGGCCAACCGCCATTCGGAGGCCTCTACATAACGGGCCTGCATTGACTCCGAGGCATACGCCAATGCCAGCTCGCCCCGCGCCAGACGGCTCGCTTCGGACCCCTCCCGGTAGAGGCTGAAAGTCAGGTCGAGCTGCGTGAATATCTCTTCCACGACGTCGACGGCGGACTCCAGTTCGTCGACAGCCGTCTGGGGCGAGGTGCCGCTCGCCACAGTCAAGCTCACCACGGTGCCCATGCTGCGGAACGTACGCGCCCGGAGCTGTTCGACGTTAAAAGTTGGCTGCATCGAGGGCCGCCTGGAGGGAGGTGAGATAGGCCTCGCTTGTGACCGTCGCGCCACCGACGGTTTGTACGTTCGCTGATTGGGCCTGCAGGACTTCGGAACGCAGTACCGGGGCAGCACGGCTGCTGATCTGTGCCGACTTCCGTTCGGCATCCGTGAGCTGCAGGGCAGTGACTTCGGTGATCTTTCCGTTCTGGATTGTCACCTGCACTTGGACCGGGCCGAAGCGGGTCTGGACCGACGCGCCGTCGTAGGTTGCCGCCGTCGAGCTGCCCGCGTTGTTGCCGCCCTTGGCAGGGGTGTTGCCGTTCGTGGCCGAACCGCCTGCCGTGGCGCTGCTGCTCAGGCTTGTGGTGGTGGATGTGCCTGTTTCGGCCACATGGGCTCCCGATTGCCAGCCTGCGAGCAGGATGCCCGCGGAGGCCAGGGCTGTTGCCATTGCTGCCCGGATTCTCACCAGTCGAACCTTTCGTAGTGGAGTTGTTCCGCAGGTAGACCCGCGGACTGTAGATCCTGGACCACGTTGCTGGCCCAGCTGGCCGGGCCGCAGACGTACACGTCGGCGTTGGCCACGTCAGGGACATAGGAACGGATCGTGAAACCGGCCTGGACAGCCGATTGGGGGAGCCATGAGCCGGGACCTGGGGAGCGCGGACCGGTGAGGTGGAAGAGGGTTGCACCCCGGGTTTGGCAAAGGGCCATGATTTCCTGCCCGAGGAAGAGCTCCGATTCGTCGTGTCCGCGCAGCAGGACCGTTGCGTTGCCTGGCTCGAACGGCGTGGATTCGAGCAGCGCGCGGAGGGGTGTAATGCCGATGCCTGCGCCGATGAGGACTACTTTGTTGCGGCTCCTCGCTGCCGTGCTGAAGATTCCGTATGGTCCTTCGATGGCAACTTTGGTACCTGGTTTGAGCCGTGCCAGGCGGGCTGAGCCGTCGCCGAGGTTCCGGACGGTGATGCGCAATTTTCCAGGCGCCGAAGCCGTGCCTGGGACGGGCTCGGCGGAGAGGCTGAACGGGTGCGGCTGCCACCAATAGCGCGGGGCCAGGAACCGCCAGAAGAAGAACCTGCCGCCGGAACCGGCCAGCTCGTTCAGGTGCAGTCCGGTCATTTCAATGCTGAAGACGTCGGATGAGACCCGAACGACGCGGCTCACCGTGAGTTGGTGCCGGAACGTCGCCGCGATGGGCTCGATGACCCGGTTGTAGAGCACGGCAGCGCCGGTCGCGATACAGATGGCCAACCAGTACCAACGTTGCCACGTACCTTCCGCGAATAGTCCACCCACGCTGAACTGGTGGGGTATGGCGGTGGCAACGGCCGCATACGTCAGCAGATGAACCACGTACCAGAACTCGTACGGGAAGCGCCGGCGCACTGCCACCAGCGACGTCACCACAACGGCGATAAACAACACCATCGAAACGAACGCCAACCACATGTCCGGTACGTTGACCCAGAGGGAGATTGACTCGCTGATCGGGTCCAGTCCTTCGGCCGCGCCGTACCCAATGGCTATGAAGATTCCGTGCGCGAGGAGCAGATACAGCGCGGGCTTGCCCAGTGATTTGTGGATCTCCACTGCGCGGTCATGGCCAAAAGTGTTGTCGATAAAGGGGATCCGGGCCGCGAGGAGCAGCATGAGGAGCACCAGGTCCATGCCAACCAATCCGGCCACGATTCCCAGGGCCGTTGCCGCTCCTGCGAGAGAGGAAAATCCGCTTGCACCGCCGTCGGCCAGCCACAAAGCCACTGCCGCCACCGGCGACAACCACCCAAGGAAACCGAGGATGTCGGCCCGGGCCCGCCGCCGTCGGGCTTGCATCCGAAAGAGTTCGACGGCGGCTGGTGCCGTCAATGGGCCCGGCGCCGCGGACTGGTCGGCACGCGAAACACGTGGGAGAAGCGATGTCATGATCCAAGACTCGCCAAGCATCCTTTCGTTCTGCTGTGAAAGGCCTTGGGGAGGCCTTATGATTCCTGATTGGTCTTAATTTGGCCTGACCCGTAGAATAGTTAGGCGCTAGGTAGTGCGGATCGTGTGCAATTGCTCCGGTTGGCGGTGAAGTCAGTCTGACTGACATCCCGATGGCCGGTAGTTAGGGGCTCAAGTTGCGTGCATTCCTGTATTCGCCCGGTATCCCAGGACTTCTTCCAGTGGTTTCCACTGCACGGTTCTGAGGCCCAACCTTCTTCGCCGCATTTGATGCGGAAACTACCGAAATGGTTTGGATCGGACGCGAACGCTGCCTGTCGCACGGTAACGCAGGAACATCTGCACGCCGTTACATTCAATCTTTGGAGGAGAGTCATGGCAGCACACTGCCAAGTGACCGGGGCCGAGCCGGGCTTTGGACACAGCATTTCGCACTCGCACCGCCGCAACAAGCGTCGGTTCGACCCGAATATTCAGAAGAAGCGCTACTGGGTTCCGTCCCTGCGCCGTAACGTCACGCTGACCCTGTCAGCCCGTGGCATCAAGACCATCGACGTACGCGGCATCGACTCTGTCGTCGCCGACATCCTGGCACGAGGAGTAAAGCTCTAATGGCAAAGGACAAGGACGTACGTCCGATCATCAAGCTGAAGTCCACCGCGGGCACGGGTTACACCTACGTAACGCGCAAGAACCGTCGTAACGACCCGGACCGTCTGGTCCTGAAGAAGTACGACCCCAAGATCCGCCAGCACGTCGAATTCCGAGAGGAGCGCTAAACACATGGCAAAGAAGTCCAAGATTGCTCGCAACGAGCAGCGCAAGGTCATTGTTGAGCGTTACGCTGCCAAGCGTCTCGAACTGAAGAAGACCCTGGTTGACCCCAACGCGACTGACGAAGCACGCGAAGCTGCACGCCTCGGCCTGCAGAAGCTGCCCCGCAACGCCTCCCCGATCCGTCTGCGTAACCGCGACCAGATCGACGGCCGTCCCCGCGGCACCTTCCAGAAGTTCGGTATCTCCCGTGTTCGCTTCCGCGACATGGCTCACCGCGGTGAGCTCCCGGGTATCACCAAGTCTTCCTGGTAATCACGAAGCTCTGAAAAGGCCGGCAACTGTTATGGTTGCCGGCCTTTTCTGCGTTTAAGCGTGCTTGTTGCTGAAGGAGGCTGGGTGGTTGCCGCGAAGGCGGGGTGGTTGGCGCGAAGGCGGACGGTTGGTGCGAAGGCGGCGGTCATCCTCTGCGCGTTCGCTCGTTCCTCGCGTGGACGCGCGCTGCCGGGTGACCGCCGCCTCCGGTTGTTCTCTCACGTCCTGAGGCGTTTTGGGGTTTGTTCTCTCACGTCCTGACGTTTTTTGGGCGTCGCTCTGTCACGTCCTGACGTTTTTTGGGCGTCGCTCTGTCACGTCCTGACGTTTTTTGGGCGTCGCTCTCTCGGGTAGTCGTGGTTTTTGGTGGGGTTGTTGGGGACGTTCGACGGCGGTAGTTGGCGTTAGTGCCTGGCGGCCTGGGTCGTGGGGCTTGACCCGTGTGACGGGCTTCACGGTAGTTGTTTTGGCGATTCCGGGCTGGTCGTAAGCCCTGGGTGGGGGTGTTTGGCGTGTGTTTGCGGGGTTTTTGGGTGGTGTTGGGGTGGATTTGTGTGGGGGCTTGTGGGCGTGTAATGTCTTCTGAGTCGCCGCGAGTGAGACAGCTTGGAGCTGGAAGCCGTGGGGGCCGACCCCCTTTGATAACAGCCTGGAATATGGTGCGCTTTTGGGCGTGCGGGTAGCCGGGTGGGGCCGAGGATCGGATCGGGAATCGCGGGAACGCTGATTTGCCAGGATGCGGTTGTTCGGGTAAGTTTGAAAAGTTGCTCCGGAGCGATCCAGTGGCCCGTGTGGGTTGGTGGTGGTGTCGGTAGTGTCTGTTGTTTGAGAACTCAATAGTGTGCCAAGTTTGTTGATGCCGATTGTTTTATTGATTGGTTGAAATTATGGCCGGATTGCTGCGCACCCCCGTGTGTGGTGGTCTGGTTTTCAGCTGGTTTCGAATTTTGTGCAGCCATGGTCCGTCGTTATTTCCGGTGGGTGTGGTTGTGTCTGTTTGATTTTTTGTTTTCAACGGAGAGTTTGATCCTGGCTCAGGATGAACGCTGGCGGCGTGCTTAACACATGCAAGTCGAACGATGAACTGGTGCTTGCACTGGGGATTAGTGGCGAACGGGTGAGTAACACGTGAGTAACCTGCCCTTGACTCTGGGATAAGCCTGGGAAACTGGGTCTAATACCGGATATGACTCCTCATCGCATGGTGGGGGGTGGAAAGCTTTTGTGGTTTTGGATGGACTCGCGGCCTATCAGCTTGTTGGTGGGGTAATGGCCTACCAAGGCGACGACGGGTAGCCGGCCTGAGAGGGTGACCGGCCACACTGGGACTGAGACACGGCCCAGACTCCTACGGGAGGCAGCAGTGGGGAATATTGCACAATGGGCGAAAGCCTGATGCAGCGACGCCGCGTGAGGGATGACGGCCTTCGGGTTGTAAACCTCTTTCAGTAGGGAAGAAGCGAAAGTGACGGTACCTGCAGAAGAAGCGCCGGCTAACTACGTGCCAGCAGCCGCGGTAATACGTAGGGCGCAAGCGTTATCCGGAATTATTGGGCGTAAAGAGCTCGTAGGCGGTTTGTCGCGTCTGCTGTGAAAGACCGGGGCTCAACTCCGGTTCTGCAGTGGGTACGGGCAGACTAGAGTGCAGTAGGGGAGACTGGAATTCCTGGTGTAGCGGTGAAATGCGCAGATATCAGGAGGAACACCGATGGCGAAGGCAGGTCTCTGGGCTGTAACTGACGCTGAGGAGCGAAAGCATGGGGAGCGAACAGGATTAGATACCCTGGTAGTCCATGCCGTAAACGTTGGGCACTAGGTGTGGGGGACATTCCACGTTTTCCGCGCCGTAGCTAACGCATTAAGTGCCCCGCCTGGGGAGTACGGCCGCAAGGCTAAAACTCAAAGGAATTGACGGGGGCCCGCACAAGCGGCGGAGCATGCGGATTAATTCGATGCAACGCGAAGAACCTTACCAAGGCTTGACATGAACCGGAAAGACCTGGAAACAGGTGCCCCGCTTGCGGTCGGTTTACAGGTGGTGCATGGTTGTCGTCAGCTCGTGTCGTGAGATGTTGGGTTAAGTCCCGCAACGAGCGCAACCCTCGTTCTATGTTGCCAGCGGTTCGGCCGGGGACTCATAGGAGACTGCCGGGGTCAACTCGGAGGAAGGTGGGGACGACGTCAAATCATCATGCCCCTTATGTCTTGGGCTTCACGCATGCTACAATGGCCGGTACAAAGGGTTGCGATACTGTGAGGTGGAGCTAATCCCAAAAAGCCGGTCTCAGTTCGGATTGGGGTCTGCAACTCGACCCCATGAAGTCGGAGTCGCTAGTAATCGCAGATCAGCAACGCTGCGGTGAATACGTTCCCGGGCCTTGTACACACCGCCCGTCAAGTCACGAAAGTTGGTAACACCCGAAGCCGGTGGCCTAACCCTTGTGGGGGGAGCCGTCGAAGGTGGGACCGGCGATTGGGACTAAGTCGTAACAAGGTAGCCGTACCGGAAGGTGCGGCTGGATCACCTCCTTTCTAAGGAGCTGCTAACAACTGCTGGTGTCCGTGTATGCGGGTGCGTGGTGGTTGTCAGTGTTGCCCATTGCGCAGGCGTCTGTTCTGCGGTGGGTGCTCATGGGTGGAATATCAACGAATCAAAGTTTTTTGGCATGGCCTTTACCGGTTGTGTCCTGGTGCCAGTACGGCAACGCCTTTTTCTGCTTTTGTGGTGGTGGGGTGTTGTCAGGAACGTGCCGGGGCGTGGATTGTGTGGGTTGTGTTTGGCGCACTGTTGGGTCCTGAGGCAACAGGACCTTTTTGCAGCAATGCAGGGGGGCACAGTTCTGGTGTTTCTTCTTGTTCCTGCTTCCGGTATTGCCGGTCACTGTTATCAGCCCGTTGTGGGTTGTGGTGTCCGGGGGTCTGGTTGATGGGGTTGTTGTTTGAGAACTACATAGTGGACGCGAGCATCTAGGACACACACACGTGTGTGTGTGTTCTTACAGCAATTTCTTATGAATGAACCTTGGGCCCAAGTGGCGCATGGTTCTCTCGAGTAAGTTTATTGATCTTGTGTGGTCAAGTTTTTAAGGGCACACGGTGGATGCCTTGGCATTAGGAGCCGAAGAAGGACGTAGGAATCTGCGATAAGCCTGGGGGAGTTGATAACCGAGCGTTGATCCCAGGATGTCCGAATGGGGAAACCCCGCACAACGCTGCAAGGTGATTGTGTGACCCGCATCTGAACACATAGGGTGCGTGGGGGGAACGCGGGGAAGTGAAACATCTCAGTACCCGCAGGAAGAGAAAACAAGAGTGATTCCGTTAGTAGTGGCGAGCGAACGCGGATCAGGCTAAACCGTTTCCATGTGTGATAGCCGGCGGGCGTTGCATGGGCGGGGTTGTGGGACTTTCCGTACTGGTTCTGCCGGACTGGTGGGGTGTGTAGTGCAGGCATAGGTGAACGGTCTTGAAAGGCCGGCCAGAGAGGGTGTGAGCCCCGTAACCGTAATGTTGTGTACCGCCTGGAGAGGATCCCAAGTAGCACGGGGCCCGAGAAATCCCGTGCGAATCTGTCAGGACCACCTGATAAGCCTAAATACTTCCTAATGACCGATAGCGGACCAGTACCGTGAGGGAAAGGTGAAAAGTACCCCGGGAGGGGAGTGAAACAGTACCTGAAACCGTGTGCTTACAATCCGTCGGAGCCAGTCTGATTCTGGTGACGGCGTGCCTTTTGAAGAATGAGCCTGCGAGTTAGTGTTACGTCGCGAGGTTAACCCGTGTGGGGTAGCCGTAGCGAAAGCGAGTCTGAACAGGGCGAGTGTAGTGGCGTGATCTAGACCCGAAGCGGAGTGATCTACCCATGGCCAGGTTGAAGCGACGGTAAGACGTCGTGGAGGACCGAACCCACTTCAGTTGAAAATGGAGGGGATGAGCTGTGGGTAGGGGTGAAAGGCCAATCAAACTCCGTGATAGCTGGTTCTCCCCGAAATGCATTTAGGTGCAGCGTTGCGTGTTTCTTGCCGGAGGTAGAGCTACTGGATGGCCGATGGGCCCTACAAGGTTACTGACGTCAGCCAAACTCCGAATGCCGGTAAGTGAGAGCGCAGCAGTGAGACTGTGGGGGATAAGCTTCATAGTCGAGAGGGAAACAGCCCAGACCACCAACTAAGGCCCCTAAGCGTGTGCTAAGTGGGAAAGGATGTGGAGTTGCGAAGACAACCAGGAGGTTGGCTTAGAAGCAGCCATCCTTGAAAGAGTGCGTAATAGCTCACTGGTCAAGTGATTCCGCGCCGACAATGTAGCGGGGCTCAAGTACACCGCCGAAGTTGTGGATTTCACACATTGCCCTAGCCTTCGTGGTTCAGGGGTGTGGAGTGGTAGGGGAGCGTCGTGTGGGCAGTGAAGTCGCGGTGGAAACCAGCGGTGGAGCCTACACGAGTGAGAATGCAGGCATGAGTAGCGAAAGACGGGTGAGAAACCCGTCCGCCGAATGATCAAGGGTTCCAGGGTCAAGCTAATCTGCCCTGGGTAAGTCGGGACCTAAGGCGAGGCCGACAGGCGTAGTCGATGGACAACGGGTTGATATTCCCGTACCGGCGAAAAACCGCCCATGCCAAGCGGGGGATACTAACCGCCCGGAGCCTGCCCTATCACCCTTGTGGTGTGTGGGTTTTGGCCGAGCGCGGGACCTGATCCCGGGAGGTAAGCGTATTAACAGGTGTGACGCAGGAAGGTAGCCGGGCCGGGCGATGGTTGCCCCGGTCCAAGGATGTAGGGTCAGGGATAGGCAAATCCGTTCCTGTGTGTTTCGAGCACGATCCTGAGATCTGATGGGACTCCCGTAAGGGGGGATCCGGTGATCCTATGCTGCCAAGAAAAGCATCGACGCGAGGTTTTAGCCGCCCGTACCCCAAACCGACACAGGTGATCAGGTAGAGAATACCAAGGCGATCGAGAGAATTATGGTTAAGGAACTCGGCAAAATGCCCCCGTAACTTCGGGAGAAGGGGGGCCTGCCCCGTGATACAGACTTGCTCTGTGGAGCGGGTGTGGGCCGCAGAGACCAGGGGGAAGCGACTGTTTACTAAAAACACAGGTCCGTGCGAAGTCGCAAGACGATGTATACGGACTGACTCCTGCCCGGTGCTGGAAGGTTAAGAGGACCGGTTAGCCACCTTGTGTGGCGAAGCTGAGAATTTAAGCCCCAGTAAACGGCGGTGGTAACTATAACCATCCTAAGGTAGCGAAATTCCTTGTCGGGTAAGTTCCGACCTGCACGAATGGAGTAACGACTTCCCCGCTGTCTCAACCATAAACTCGGCGAAATTGCAGTACGAGTAAAGATGCTCGTTACGCGCAGCAGGACGGAAAGACCCCGAGACCTTTACTATAGTTTGGTATTGGTGTTCGGAGTGGCTTGTGTAGGATAGGTGGGAGACGTTGAAACCCGGACGCCAGTTCGGGTGGAGTCATCGTTGAAATACCACTCTGGTCACTTTGGACATCTAACTTCGGCCCGTGATCCGGGTCAGGGACAGTGCCTGATGGGTAGTTTAACTGGGGCGGTTGCCTCCTAAAAAGTAACGGAGGCGCCCAAAGGTTCCCTCAGCCTGGTTGGCAATCAGGTGTCGAGTGTAAGTGCACAAGGGAGCTTGACTGTGAGAGAGACATCTCAAGCAGGGACGAAAGTCGGGACTAGTGATCCGGCGGTACATTGTGGAATGGCCGTCGCTCAACGGATAAAAGGTACCTCGGGGATAACAGGCTGATCTTGCCCAAGAGTCCATATCGACGGCATGGTTTGGCACCTCGATGTCGGCTCGTCGCATCCTGGGGCTGGAGTAGGTCCCAAGGGTTGGGCTGTTCGCCCATTAAAGCGGTACGCGAGCTGGGTTTAGAACGTCGTGAGACAGTTCGGTCCCTATCCGCTGCGCGCGCAGGAAATTTGAGAAGGGCTGTCCTTAGTACGAGAGGACCGGGACGGACGAACCTCTGGTGTGTCAGTTGTACTGCCAAGTGCACCGCTGATTAGCTACGTTCGGATGGGATAACCGCTGAAAGCATCTAAGCGGGAAGCTCGCTTCAAGATGAGATTTCCATACACAATTTGTGTGAGAGGCCCCCAGCCAGACCACTGGGTTGATAGGCCGGATGTGGAAGCGAGGACCAAAGACTCGTGAAGCTGACCGGTACTAATAGGCCAACAACTTACACCACACACAAACACTGCACGCGTCCACTATGTGGTTCCCGAACAACAACACCGTTGCTCACAGGAACAAACACAACTAAATAACAACACCACAATGTTGTAACCACAAAACTTCCCACCCCCAACCGGCACCAACCGGCAAAAAAAGCGGGGGACGGGTAACAAGGTTACGGCGGTCATAGCGTGGGGGAAACGCCCGGTCCCATTCCGAACCCGGAAGCTAAGACCCACAGCGCCGATGGTACTGCACCCGGGAGGGTGTGGGAGAGTAGGACACCGCCGGACACACATTAGGTCGAGACCCCCCAACCCACACCAGGTCGGGGGGTCTCCCACATTTAAACCAGGCAAGCCCCGACCCTCACGGCCGGGGCTTGCCCCATTTAACACCTCCTTCCCGCTGGCATCGGGAGGAGTCATCGCCATCACACTCCAACGACGTCGCCACGCGCCAAAGCGAAAGGCAGCCGATCGAAGATGATATTGATCTCGGCGATCTCATCGTTCTGTATGCGATACAGCTCTGCGCCCGGAGCGCTCGGAACTGCCAGATTGGCTGTGTCGTACATGAGCAGTGCTTCGTCGTCGGTGCCGTAAACCGCAAGAAGCTTGGAGTTTGTGAGTGAAGCAGCAAAGGGCTCCATGAATGCCCGGACAGCGCCCCTGCCGTTTATGGTGCCGGACGGCGCATGGCAGGTGACATCCTCGGCTAAGTGCTTGGCCGCCAAGTCCAGGTTGCCGGTTGTCCAAGCCCGATGGTAGGCCACCGCGATCTCGACGGCCCTGGCCTGTTTTTCAGACATGGTCTGGTTCCTTTCTTAGAGGGTTACGTTTGTATAGACACCACGGCTCAGCAGATCGGAACGCCCAAGTGTGTACGGGCCAAGATTGAACCGTGACGTCAGCGGAGTTGGAGGCCGCCCGGGCCGGCGATGAAGAGGCCTTCGCGTCTCTCGTTGCGCCCTTTCGCCGGGAACTTCATCTGCACTGCTACAGGATCACAGGGTCTGTTGATGATGCAGATGATGTACTGCAGGAGGTGTTGCTTGCCGCCTGGAAAGGGTTGCCTGGATTTGCCGGTCGATCGTCCTTGCGGACTTGGCTCTATCGGATTGCCACTACTCGTTCGCTCAACGCGCTAAGAGACCAAGGTCGCCGTCCTCGTCCCGCCCCTGCACCTCCCTTCGAGCCTCCGACACCGAACGACCGATTCGACCTACCGCATGTGCAGCCCTACCCCGATCTATTGGTCGACGAGCTTGATCCTGCTGCGCAGGCGGTTGCCCGCGAAAGCGTTGAGCTCGCATTTGTGGTTGCGCTTCAACGGATGCCGCCGCGCCAGGCTGCGGTGTTGATCCTCTGCGATGTGCTGGATTTCACCGTTGCCGAAGCTGCGGAGATGGTCGCGGTAGGCGCGACGGCGGCGAAGGGTCTTCTTCAGCGTGCCCGCTCCGCCAGATCCGCTGCAGGGTCACTCACGACCGGAGCAGACCACCATGATTTGGCCCGAAAGTTTGCGGATGCCTTCTCGCGGGACGACGTCGAGGCCGTCCTTGAGCTCCTCACCGATCAATGCTGGCTTGCCATGCCTCCGGCCAGCGAACTTTACGTGGGCCGGCACGCCGTCGGGAGTTTCCTTCGTGCCAGTGCGGCTGGGCGCCCTGGCGGCAACTACGCGCTGACCGCTGTCACTGCCGGTGGCAGGCCTGCGTTCGTCTGCTATCTGCAAGGCCGGGCCCGGGGGCTCCTGGTGATTGAGCCAACCCAGGTTGGAGACAAGATCGCGTCGATCATGCGATTCCTTGACGATGGCCTGCATCGACAGTTCGGGATGCCTGACTTTCTTGCGTGAAGAGACAGGGGCAATGGCTCATTGACGAGTCCGAAAGGAATGCCCGACGGCGGTTTGGCGGGGTTTGGGGGGTGTGTTTGGTGGTTGTTGGGGTGGATTTGCGTTGGGGTTGTGGGGCGTGTATTGTTTTCTGAGTCGCCGGGTGCGAAACGGAAAGCCGGAAGGTGTGTACGGTTCGGTAGGCGGCCAAAAATAACTCTTCTTTTCCAATGGCCTTGTTGGGTGCGCTGCTTTTGTGGTGCGCTGTGCGGGGTGATGTTTTGGGGGGTCTGTTGTTTGAGAACTCAATAGTGTGCCAAGTTTGTTGATGCCGATTGTTTTATTGATTGGTTGAAATTATGGCCGGATTGCTGCGCACCCCCGTGTGTGGTGGTCTGGTTTTCAGCTGGTTTCGAATTTTGTGCAGCCATGGTCCGTCGTTATTTCCGGTGGGTGTGGTTGTGTCTGTTTGATTTTTTGTTTTCAACGGAGAGTTTGATCCTGGCTCAGGATGAACGCTGGCGGCGTGCTTAACACATGCAAGTCGAACGATGAACTGGTGCTTGCACTGGGGATTAGTGGCGAACGGGTGAGTAACACGTGAGTAACCTGCCCTTGACTCTGGGATAAGCCTGGGAAACTGGGTCTAATACCGGATATGACTCCTCATCGCATGGTGGGGGGTGGAAAGCTTTTGTGGTTTTGGATGGACTCGCGGCCTATCAGCTTGTTGGTGGGGTAATGGCCTACCAAGGCGACGACGGGTAGCCGGCCTGAGAGGGTGACCGGCCACACTGGGACTGAGACACGGCCCAGACTCCTACGGGAGGCAGCAGTGGGGAATATTGCACAATGGGCGAAAGCCTGATGCAGCGACGCCGCGTGAGGGATGACGGCCTTCGGGTTGTAAACCTCTTTCAGTAGGGAAGAAGCGAAAGTGACGGTACCTGCAGAAGAAGCGCCGGCTAACTACGTGCCAGCAGCCGCGGTAATACGTAGGGCGCAAGCGTTATCCGGAATTATTGGGCGTAAAGAGCTCGTAGGCGGTTTGTCGCGTCTGCTGTGAAAGACCGGGGCTCAACTCCGGTTCTGCAGTGGGTACGGGCAGACTAGAGTGCAGTAGGGGAGACTGGAATTCCTGGTGTAGCGGTGAAATGCGCAGATATCAGGAGGAACACCGATGGCGAAGGCAGGTCTCTGGGCTGTAACTGACGCTGAGGAGCGAAAGCATGGGGAGCGAACAGGATTAGATACCCTGGTAGTCCATGCCGTAAACGTTGGGCACTAGGTGTGGGGGACATTCCACGTTTTCCGCGCCGTAGCTAACGCATTAAGTGCCCCGCCTGGGGAGTACGGCCGCAAGGCTAAAACTCAAAGGAATTGACGGGGGCCCGCACAAGCGGCGGAGCATGCGGATTAATTCGATGCAACGCGAAGAACCTTACCAAGGCTTGACATGAACCGGAAAGACCTGGAAACAGGTGCCCCGCTTGCGGTCGGTTTACAGGTGGTGCATGGTTGTCGTCAGCTCGTGTCGTGAGATGTTGGGTTAAGTCCCGCAACGAGCGCAACCCTCGTTCTATGTTGCCAGCGGTTCGGCCGGGGACTCATAGGAGACTGCCGGGGTCAACTCGGAGGAAGGTGGGGACGACGTCAAATCATCATGCCCCTTATGTCTTGGGCTTCACGCATGCTACAATGGCCGGTACAAAGGGTTGCGATACTGTGAGGTGGAGCTAATCCCAAAAAGCCGGTCTCAGTTCGGATTGGGGTCTGCAACTCGACCCCATGAAGTCGGAGTCGCTAGTAATCGCAGATCAGCAACGCTGCGGTGAATACGTTCCCGGGCCTTGTACACACCGCCCGTCAAGTCACGAAAGTTGGTAACACCCGAAGCCGGTGGCCTAACCCTTGTGGGGGGAGCCGTCGAAGGTGGGACCGGCGATTGGGACTAAGTCGTAACAAGGTAGCCGTACCGGAAGGTGCGGCTGGATCACCTCCTTTCTAAGGAGCTGCTAACAACTGCTGGTGTCCGTGTATGCGGGTGCGTGGTGGTTGTCAGTGTTGCCCATTGCGCAGGCGTCTGTTCTGCGGTGGGTGCTCATGGGTGGAATATCAACGAATCAAAGTTTTTTGGCATGGCCTTTACCGGTTGTGTCCTGGTGCCAGTACGGCAACGCCTTTTCTGCTTTTGTGGTGGTGGGGTGTTGTCAGGAACGTGCCGGGGCGTGGATTGTGTGGGTTGTGTTTGGCGCACTGTTGGGTCCTGAGGCAACAGGACCTTTTTGCAGCAATGCAGGGGGGCACAGTTCTGGTGTTTCTTCTTGTTCCTGCTTCCGGTATTGCCGGTCACTGTTATCAGCCCCGTTGTGGGTTGTGGTGTCCGGGGGTCTGGTTGATGGGGTTGTTGTTTGAGAACTACATAGTGGACGCGAGCATCTAGAACACACACGTGTGTGTGTTCTTACAGCAATTTCTTATGAATGAACCTTGGGCCCAAGTGGCGCATGGTTCTCTCGAGTAAGTTTATTGATCTTGTGTGGTCAAGTTTTTAAGGGCACACGGTGGATGCCTTGGCATTAGGAGCCGAAGAAGGACGTAGGAATCTGCGATAAGCCTGGGGGAGTTGATAACCGAGCGTTGATCCCAGGATGTCCGAATGGGGAAACCCCGCACAACGCTGCAAGGTGATTGTGTGACCCGCATCTGAACACATAGGGTGCGTGGGGGGAACGCGGGGAAGTGAAACATCTCAGTACCCGCAGGAAGAGAAAACAAGAGTGATTCCGTTAGTAGTGGCGAGCGAACGCGGATCAGGCTAAACCGTTTCCATGTGTGATAGCCGGCGGGCGTTGCATGGGCGGGGTTGTGGGACTTTCCGTACTGGTTCTGCCGGACTGGTGGGGTGTGTAGTGCAGGCATAGGTGAACGGTCTTGAAAGGCCGGCCAGAGAGGGTGTGAGCCCCGTAACCGTAATGTTGTGTACCGCCTGGAGAGGATCCCAAGTAGCACGGGGCCCGAGAAATCCCGTGCGAATCTGTCAGGACCACCTGATAAGCCTAAATACTTCCTAATGACCGATAGCGGACCAGTACCGTGAGGGAAAGGTGAAAAGTACCCCGGGAGGGGAGTGAAACAGTACCTGAAACCGTGTGCTTACAATCCGTCGGAGCCAGTCTGATTCTGGTGACGGCGTGCCTTTTGAAGAATGAGCCTGCGAGTTAGTGTTACGTCGCGAGGTTAACCCGTGTGGGGTAGCCGTAGCGAAAGCGAGTCTGAACAGGGCGAGTGTAGTGGCGTGATCTAGACCCGAAGCGGAGTGATCTACCCATGGCCAGGTTGAAGCGACGGTAAGACGTCGTGGAGGACCGAACCCACTTCAGTTGAAAATGGAGGGGATGAGCTGTGGGTAGGGGTGAAAGGCCAATCAAACTCCGTGATAGCTGGTTCTCCCCGAAATGCATTTAGGTGCAGCGTTGCGTGTTTCTTGCCGGAGGTAGAGCTACTGGATGGCCGATGGGCCCTACAAGGTTACTGACGTCAGCCAAACTCCGAATGCCGGTAAGTGAGAGCGCAGCAGTGAGACTGTGGGGGATAAGCTTCATAGTCGAGAGGGAAACAGCCCAGACCACCAACTAAGGCCCCTAAGCGTGTGCTAAGTGGGAAAGGATGTGGAGTTGCGAAGACAACCAGGAGGTTGGCTTAGAAGCAGCCATCCTTGAAAGAGTGCGTAATAGCTCACTGGTCAAGTGATTCCGCGCCGACAATGTAGCGGGGCTCAAGTACACCGCCGAAGTTGTGGATTTCACACATTGCCCTAGCCTTCGTGGTTCAGGGGTGTGGAGTGGTAGGGGAGCGTCGTGTGGGCAGTGAAGTCGCGGTGGAAACCAGCGGTGGAGCCTACACGAGTGAGAATGCAGGCATGAGTAGCGAAAGACGGGTGAGAAACCCGTCCGCCGAATGATCAAGGGTTCCAGGGTCAAGCTAATCTGCCCTGGGTAAGTCGGGACCTAAGGCGAGGCCGACAGGCGTAGTCGATGGACAACGGGTTGATATTCCCGTACCGGCGAAAAACCGCCCATGCCAAGCGGGGGATACTAACCGCCCGGAGCCTGCCCTATCACCCTTGTGGTGTGTGGGTTTTGGCCGAGCGCGGGACCTGATCCCGGGAGGTAAGCGTATTAACAGGTGTGACGCAGGAAGGTAGCCGGGCCGGGCGATGGTTGCCCCGGTCCAAGGATGTAGGGTCAGGGATAGGCAAATCCGTTCCTGTGTGTTTCGAGCACGATCCTGAGATCTGATGGGACTCCCGTAAGGGGGGATCCGGTGATCCTATGCTGCCAAGAAAAGCATCGACGCGAGGTTTTAGCCGCCCGTACCCCAAACCGACACAGGTGATCAGGTAGAGAATACCAAGGCGATCGAGAGAATTATGGTTAAGGAACTCGGCAAAATGCCCCCGTAACTTCGGGAGAAGGGGGGCCTGCCCCGTGATACAGACTTGCTCTGTGGAGCGGGTGTGGGCCGCAGAGACCAGGGGGAAGCGACTGTTTACTAAAAACACAGGTCCGTGCGAAGTCGCAAGACGATGTATACGGACTGACTCCTGCCCGGTGCTGGAAGGTTAAGAGGACCGGTTAGCCACCTTGTGTGGCGAAGCTGAGAATTTAAGCCCCAGTAAACGGCGGTGGTAACTATAACCATCCTAAGGTAGCGAAATTCCTTGTCGGGTAAGTTCCGACCTGCACGAATGGAGTAACGACTTCCCCGCTGTCTCAACCATAAACTCGGCGAAATTGCAGTACGAGTAAAGATGCTCGTTACGCGCAGCAGGACGGAAAGACCCCGAGACCTTTACTATAGTTTGGTATTGGTGTTCGGAGTGGCTTGTGTAGGATAGGTGGGAGACGTTGAAACCCGGACGCCAGTTCGGGTGGAGTCATCGTTGAAATACCACTCTGGTCACTTTGGACATCTAACTTCGGCCCGTGATCCGGGTCAGGGACAGTGCCTGATGGGTAGTTTAACTGGGGCGGTTGCCTCCTAAAAAGTAACGGAGGCGCCCAAAGGTTCCCTCAGCCTGGTTGGCAATCAGGTGTCGAGTGTAAGTGCACAAGGGAGCTTGACTGTGAGAGAGACATCTCAAGCAGGGACGAAAGTCGGGACTAGTGATCCGGCGGTACATTGTGGAATGGCCGTCGCTCAACGGATAAAAGGTACCTCGGGGATAACAGGCTGATCTTGCCCAAGAGTCCATATCGACGGCATGGTTTGGCACCTCGATGTCGGCTCGTCGCATCCTGGGGCTGGAGTAGGTCCCAAGGGTTGGGCTGTTCGCCCATTAAAGCGGTACGCGAGCTGGGTTTAGAACGTCGTGAGACAGTTCGGTCCCTATCCGCTGCGCGCGCAGGAAATTTGAGAAGGGCTGTCCTTAGTACGAGAGGACCGGGACGGACGAACCTCTGGTGTGTCAGTTGTACTGCCAAGTGCACCGCTGATTAGCTACGTTCGGATGGGATAACCGCTGAAAGCATCTAAGCGGGAAGCTCGCTTCAAGATGAGATTTCCATACACAATTTGTGTGAGAGGCCCCCAGCCAGACCACTGGGTTGATAGGCCGGATGTGGAAGCGAGGACCAAAGACTCGTGAAGCTGACCGGTACTAATAGGCCAACAACTTACACCACACACAAACACTGCACGCGTCCACTATGTGGTTCCCGAACAACAACACCGTTGCTCACAGGAACAAACACAACTAAATAACAACACCACAATGTTGTAACCACAAAACTTCCCACCCCCAACCGGCAAAAAAGGCGGGGGACGGGTAACAAGGTTACGGCGGTCATAGCGTGGGGGAAACGCCCGGTCCCATTCCGAACCCGGAAGCTAAGACCCACAGCGCCGATGGTACTGCACCCGGGAGGGTGTGGGAGAGTAGGACACCGCCGGACACACATTAACAGGCAAGCCCCGACCACGACGGTCGGGGCTTGCCCCATTTAACCCACCAAACAAAACGGCTAGAGTCGCAGGATGACTCTGACTCGAGACTTGGATGTCCCGTCCGGGAATGCCGTGAACGGGAATGTCCACCTTCGGATTTTGTCCTTGTCTGATGCGGGGCCCTTAGCAGCCGCGTATAGCCGGAACGCAGAGCACCTCGCGCCGTGGGAGCCAAGGCGCAGCGCCGCGTTCTATACAAGAGCCGGGCAAGAGGCCATCGTTCGGAGCAAACTGGATCAGTATGCGGCAGGCACTGAGCTGCCGTGGATAGTTCTGCATGATCGGGATGTCATAGGCATGATTACTTTGACGGGCATAGTCCGCGGTCCGTTCCTGAACGCCAACCTTGGCTATTGGGTGGACCACGCATTCACCGGCAAGGGCATTGCCACTTCCTCGGTGGAGGCAGTTCTCTCCATGGCGGGAGGGGAACTTGGTCTCCACCGTATCCAGGCCGCAGCCTTGCTGGACAACGTAGCCTCGCAGGCGGTTCTCAAGCGGTCTGGCTTCAAGCGGATCGGCATGGCACCCTCGTATCTCCACATCGCAGGCGAGTGGCAGGACCACGTCTTGTATCAGCGAATTCTCTTCTGATCCACACTTGTCGGATGCTCCGAAGCTGCGATGACTAGCGGCGCGCAGCTAGCCGTGGTGGCTGTTGGCGTCGTGAATTTCTACCTGTGACTGGTGGGCTGTTCGGCGCCGTAGGGTACGCCATTGGCGGTCCCGACCCCCAAAAACCTTGAAAAACCGGTGATTTTGGTCAAAAAAGCGCGGAAACACGCGGAATTTGCTGGCCATGCCGGTGCAAGCTGGTAAGTTTTCGAGCAGTGGCTTGCTCGCGTTCCGCTTGAAAGCTCAAAAAACGTATTAGTCCAGGAGGACGTAAATGGCTAAGAACCGTAGTGAACTCGTTGCAGAGGTAGCAGGCAAGGCTGGCACCAGCCAGGCAGCCGTCAACTCCGTGCTCGATGCACTGTTCGAAGTTTTCGAGACTTCTGTTGCCGCTGGCGAGAAGATCACCATCCCGGGCTGGCTCGCAGTTGAGCGCACTGACCGCGCAGCACGCACCGGCCGCAACCCGCAGACGGGCGAAACCATCCAGATCGCCGCCGGCCACAGCGTTAAGCTGACCGCAGGCTCCAAGCTGAAGGCTGCTGTCGCCAAGAAGAAGTAGTTCTCTTCGGCGAACGCCTGAAAGGGGGCGGCAACCAACTGGTTGCCGCCCCCTTTTGCTGTTTGGGGTGCCCATGCCCACTTCTCCTCCCCAAATGCTTCCCGATTCGCAGCCCGGCCACAGGTAACGGACAATGGATAGGTGCCATCAGCAAGAAGCTCCGCAACTGCCCCATCGCCTGTTCCCAAGCCGGGAGCGCGGGGAGGCAATGCCGTCGCGGGTATTTCCCTCCCGTGGCAGCTTGCGGGTCTGGCGGTGCTCTTCCTGACATTGGCCGCGGCCCTCATCTTCTCCGGGGCGTCAGCTGCCCGCCAGGTCTCGGACCCAGGGGTGTTGGTCCGGTGGGGCTTGCCCTTCGCGAAAGCTGTCCACAACGTTTCCGTGGCCACGGTTATTGGTGGCTTGGTCTTCGCAGTCGGAATCCTGCCCAAGAACCTCAAGGTATCGCGATCCCGTGAGAAGGATCTTGAGGAGCCGGAGCATCCAGCTTTCGCACGCGCCCTTGCCGTTGCCGCCGCGGCAGGCGCCGTATGGACGCTGTCCGCAGTAGCGGTCCTGGTACTGACCTACGCGGATGTAGCGGGTCAGGGACTTTCCGGCGACGCTGAATTCACCCGCTCACTGGTGTACTTCATGACGGACATTGAGACGGGTAAGGCCTGGCTGTCCATCACCATAGTTGCCGCGGTGGTCACCACAGCGCTGTTCGGCGTCCGTTCGTTGACCGGGCTCGCGTTCACGCTCCTGCTGGCCCTGATCGGCCTTGTTCCCACTGCGCTGATCGGTCACTCCTCCAGCTCCAGCGACCATGAAGGTGCCATCAACTCCTTGGGCCTGCACTTGGTGGGCGTCTCCACGTGGGTGGGCGGCATCATTATGCTCGCGGTCCTTTCGGGCTTACTCACTGGTTCCCGAACTTCTGGAACGGGCGATATCATCGAGCCGACCCTTCGACGATTCTCGGCCCTGGCAGGCTTCGCATTCGTCTTGGTATTCGCCTCCGGCGTGATCAACGCCGCCATCAGGGTGACCAACCCCGCTGATCTTTTCGGCTCCCCCTACGGCCAACTCATCGTTGCCAAAGCGCTTGCCACGCTGGTGCTGGGCGGCATCGGCTTTATGCACCGCCAGTGGGTCATTCCGCAGCTCGGCAAGAGCGGATCGATGTCTGCCCGCCGGGTGCTGTGGCAGCTGGTTTTGGTTGAGCTGCTGGTGATGGGCGCGACGTCGGGCCTCGCCGTTGCGCTGGGACGCTCGGCCCCGCCGCAGCCCACTACCTACGCGCCGGACGCCTCGCCGGCCTTTATCCTGTCCGGCTATGAGCTTCCTCCTGAACTTACGCCGGAGCGATGGCTTACCGAATGGCGTCCTGACTGGCTGTGGGTCGGAGTAGCGCTATTCGGCGCTGCCTCCTACATCCTGGGGATCATCAAGGTCCGCAAGCGCGGTGACACCTGGTCCTGGTTCAAAACAGTGAACTGGATTATCGGGCTTGTGATTCTCACATACATCACGTCGGGTCCACCAGCCGTCTATGGCAGGGTGCTGTTCTCTGCCCATATGGTGGATCACATGGCCTTGACCATGGTGGCACCGATCTTCCTAGTGCTTGGTTCACCGGTGACCCTTGCGCTGCGGGCACTCCCTTCCCGGGGTGAAGGTGCTCACGGTTCGCGCGGCCTTCGGGAGTGGTTGCTGCTGTTCGTGCATTCCAAGTTCTCCCAGGTGGTCACGCACCCGCTCTTCGCCGCTGCGAACTTCGCCGGATCCATCGTGCTGTTCTACTACTCGGACCTTTTCGGCCTTGCGATGCGGGAACACGTCGGCCACGAACTCATGAACCTGCACTTCCTGCTGACGGGTTACATTTTTGTACTGAGCATGATCGGCAGCGATCCTCTCCCGCGCCGGGCCCCGTACCCAATGCGCCTGCTGTTGCTGCTTGCAACCATGGGGTTCCACGCGTTCTTTGGAGTGGCCATCATGGGCGGTACCGGACTGCTGGCCGCCGACTACTTCGGAAACCTGGGCCGGACCTGGGGTGCATCGGCCATAGCAGACCAGCAAATGGGCGGTGCCGTGGCCTGGGGCATTGGCGAAGTGCCCACCTTGCTGGTGGCAATCGGCGTGGCCGTCATGTGGTCGCGCTCGGACGAACGGGAGACCCGCCGGGTGGATCGGGCGGCCGACAGGAATAACGACGCCGACCTCAGTGCTTATAACGATATGTTTGCCCGGCTCGCCGACCGCGATGCCAAGATGGCCGGCAGGACAGCCCAAGCCACCCGGACGGCTCCGGCCGAACACTCCGCAAAGGACAGCGCGCCGGAGCCGGACCGCGAAGTCCAACCGGACAGCACCACCGGGCAGACCGAACGAAACACCAAGCTGGAAGGACGCTGATGAGCGAAACCGTACGTACCCAACACCGGGTCCGGGCCTCCGAACTGGAGGGCCGCGGCTGGCTCAACACGGGCGGCAAATCCCTGGATCTCGAGTCCTTGCGCGGAAAGATCGTGCTGCTCGATTTCTGGACCTTCTGCTGCATCAACTGCCTGCACGTGCTGGACGAGCTGCGCCCACTGGAGGAAAAGTACTCGGACGTCCTGGTGACGGTCGGCGTGCATTCGCCCAAGTTCGAGCATGAGGCGGATCCCGTCGCTCTGGCCTCTGCCGTTGAACGCTACGAGATCCATCACCCGGTTCTGGACGACCCTGAGCTGGCCACGTGGAAGGCCTACACGGCCCGCGCATGGCCCACCTTGGTGGTTGTGGATCCCGAGGGCTACATCGTTGCCCACCTTTCCGGTGAGGGTCACGCAGATGGCCTCGCCGTGCTGCTCGAGGAACTTGTTGCCGAGCATGAAGCCAAGGGAACCCTTCACCGCGGCAACGGTCCCTACGTTGCTCCGGTGCCGACGTCGGGCACTTTGCGCTTCCCCGGAAAAGCGACGCAGCTCGCCAACGGCAATTACCTCGTGGTGGACTCCGGCCACCACCGCCTGGTGGAACTCCGCCCCGATTTGAAGACCGTGGAGCGCGTCATCGGCTCCGGTACGAAGGGGTACTTGGACGGGCAAGCGGAGATCGCGCAGTTCAACGAACCGCAGGGCGTGACTCTGCTGCCGTCGGAGCTCGCTTGGAAGCTGGGCTACGACGCCGTAGTCGCCGACACCGTCAACCACCGCCTGCGTGGAGTCACGCTGAGCTCGGGTTACGTGCAGACGCTCGCCGGAAATGGCGTGCAGCGACTGCTCGACGCCGGTCCGGCCCGCGTGACGGATGCCGGCGCCGGTACATGGTCTGAACACCACGACGGCGGTCCTGCCGACTTTGCGGCCGACGCCATCGATGTTGGGGTGCTTGGCCTTGGTACCGGGGTTTCCTTGTCCTCGCCATGGGACGTGGTCTGGAGCGAAAAGCTGCAGCGCGTTGTCATCGCCATGGCAGGAACCCACCAGATCTTCGCCTTCGACCCCCTGGCCAACGAGGTCTCCATCCTCGCCGGCTCCGGGCTTGAGGGCCTGCTTGATGGCAAGGCCGAGGAAGCCTGGTTTGCCCAGTCGTCCGGCCTGGCCATCGACGGCGAAGGCAACATCTGGGTGGCTGACTCGGAAACGTCGTCCTTGCGTCGCCTGATTGTCAGCGATACCGGTGTGACCGTGGAAACCGCCGTGGGCAAGGGCCTGTTCGATTTCGGGTTCCGTGACGGCGATGCGAGCGATGCCCGCTTGCAGCACCCCTTGGGCGTCACCGTACTGCCAGATAATTCAGTGGCCATCGCGGACACCTACAACGGTGCCGTTCGCCGGTACGACCCCGCTACTAAGTCTGTGTCCACCTTGGCGAGGGGCCTCGCTGAGCCCAGTGACGTCGTCGTGGTCCAGGTGGAAGGCAGCGATCCGCTGCTGATCGTGGTGGAGTCGAACAAGCACCAGCTTGTCCTGGTGCCGATCCCCAAGGAAGCCCAGCAGGTGGATGAGGGCGCGTCGCAGACGCATCGGCCCAAGAGTCCGGTCACGCCGGGGAACCTGGAGCTCGCAGTGCGTTTCAAGGCTCCTACCGGCCAGAAGCTGGATGACCGTTGGGGTGACCCCACGCAGCTGAAGATCTCCTCCACTCCGCCGGAACTGCTGCTCTCCGGAGGCGGAACGTCTGTGGGACTGTTACGCACTCTTGAGTTGTCTGCCGATGTTCCCGAGGGCATCCTTCACATCACTGCCCGCGCGGCGGCATGTGATGGACCCGAGACCACAGACGGTGAAATTCCGGACCACGCAGCCTGCCACCTGTACCAGCAGGACTGGGGCATTCCAGTGATCCTCCAGGCCGACGGTGAATCCGAGCTGGTGCTCGATCTGCGCGGCATGGACTAGGCCTGGCGAACTGGCCCGGGTTTGACCCTTGAGAGGGAGGACCCGGGCCTTCTTCATGCCCCCAGCCTCTCCGGAACTGGGCCAGTCTGCTGCGCCGACTTCTCCACATACGCCGGTTTGGGACTGCCGGCATTCCCAGCCTTGGCGGGAGGCTGTGTGGATGGAGGCAGAACTGGTACTGCGACAGCTGGGCGGCGTCGCCTTGAACAGGCAGGTGCAGGCACGCGGCGTCAGTGAGTCCGCGATTCGGGCGGCGCTGCGGGCAGGCTGTATCGAGCGCATAGAGCGGGGAGTGCTGGGTCGTCCTGGTGCGGATCCGGAGTTTGTTGCGGCAATCAAAGCGAGATCGCTACTGACGTGCGCGTCTGCTGCAGGCCGTTATGGCCTATGGCTGCTTCACCAACCAACCGAGCCCCACTATTGGCAAAGCAACGGTCGGCGAGCGATCGGATGCGTCAGCCACCGCCTGCCTCTGTCCCAGCCTCGGCACGAACCGTTCGTTGCACTGCCGGATGTCCTATTGCACGCGCTGCTTTGCCTGCCCGCGTTGGAATCACTTGTGATGGTCGAAAGTGCCTTCATCCGCGGCGACATCACAGCGGAATACCTGCGGCGACACCTGGTGGGCAACCGGTGTGGGCGGGCCCGTGAAGTCCTTGCCAAAGTTGATCGTGGGGCGGGTTCCTTGATCGAAACCTTGGCGCGTGTCCTGTTCAGGGATGTGGGGATCCGGACAGAGACCCAGGTCTGGATCGACGGCATAGGAACTGTGGACTTCCTCCTTGAGGGCTTCCTGATCATCGAAATCGACGGGCTGGCGTTCCATCTGAATCCGCGTCAGTTCAAGAAGGATCGTCGGAGGGACAACGAGGCGATCCGGCAGGGCTTGTTGGTGCTGAGGTTCTTCTACGACGATGTGGTCCACACGCCGGATGCGATGCTGTGGCACGTTCGTGAGGTCCTTCGCCGGGGCCGCTTGGTGTAACCAGCCCAGTTTTGGGCCGCTCCGTGCGGGCCCAAGCTTAGACTGCGCGCCTCAGGTGATGAAAGGTGGGCCAGCGCGACGCGGCCTAGAAAGTCAGCATCGGGGTGACTGTCACGGTGTTGTTGTCCGTGTCCAGCTGGGTGGTGAAGCTGAAATCGTGCTCCACGTTGAGGTCGTTGACCAGGCCCGTGAACAAGTTGACCTCGCGGGCGGACACCCTTGCCTTGCCGTTGAGCGGGGCTACGACCCACTTGCCACCGAAGGGTTCGATGGTGATCTTGGGGTACTCGGTAATTTCCCACTTGATGGTTCCGTCCACGACGCGCGCGTTGCTGGCGTGGTAGAACGGGCAATCAGGTTGGAGGCGCTGTTGCTCTGTGGCTTGGGCGGCACAGGTGTCCAGGAACTCCCGCACTTTAGCTGCGACGGCTTCGTTCATGGCTTTGGTTGACCGGGTCTGCAGGTTCAGGGGTGCCTGGCCGCCGTCGCGGCTTGAAACGAGGGCAGAGGCTGCGGGAGCCTCGAAGTAGGTGCCATTGAGGCTGGCTTCGTATTTGCCGGGGTAGAACACGGCAAAGGTGTTGCGGCCGTTGGGCATGTTCACGGGGACGCCGTTTAGCGCTGCCTCGCTGGAGTTGACCACCGTGACTTCAATGGTGGGCAACGTGATGGGAACAAACGCCCATTTGCCGAAGAACAACCACTGGGTTCCGGTGCGCTCCATCAGGAATTCGGTGTGGAGCCGGTTACCGTCCAAGGTGTAGTCCACGGGCACGGCAACACGGTCGGTGCCCCTGGACTCAGCATTTCCGAGTTTGATGTCCGAAAGCTTTGAGGCCGCCGTTTGCAGGGCCGTGCCGTCGAGCATGGCGGCATTTGCGCTGGGCACTTTTGCCCGCAACAGACCCAGGGCTTGCTCACCTTCGCCCTTCTGCAAGGCGTCTAAATACTCCCGGACAGGCTGTTGCGGACTGGCCACTGAGGAGCTCACCAGGTTGATGCAGACGATGGCTCCGGCGGCAGCAAGCATCAGACCGAGCAGCCATCCGGCTGCGGTCCTGACTATCGCTTGACTCAACTGCACGCCCTTTACGTTACCTGCCGCGGCAGACATCGCCGTGCAGGAATGCCTCGGAGCGACTTATATCCACCGTTTGGAGAAGGCCCGACGGCGGGTGGCAGCACGCGCTGCGGCCACCCGGCGTCGTGCTTCCGGCAGCTAAAGCGCCGTGCTTTCGGCGGCCAAGCGTCATGCTTCCGGCAGCAAATAAGGACTAGCGGCGGCGCCGCGTGGAGGTACCGAAAACGCCGCGCATGAGGTCGCGGCCAAGCTGGGTGCCGATCGACCTGGCCATGCTCTTGAGGCCACCGCCCAACGCCCCGCCAAGGACGCCGGCGAGGTCGCCCAGCATGCCGCTGTCCTGCTGGGGCGCTGGTGCCGGCGCCTGTGAAGGCGGGGCAGGCGCAGGGGCAGGGCGGGAGCTCGGGCGGCCGAGGATCTCCTCCTCGATGCGGCGAGCTTCGGCGTCGATGTCGTAGGGCGAGCCCCCGGAAGCGCCGGGACCGGACGAGCTGCCCGGAACCGGCGGCAACCCCGGTGCGGCGTCGCCCGTGGAGGGTACGGCGTTGCTGGTGAGCTTCTCGTAGGCGGAGATGTTGTCCAGGGCCGTACCGTACTTGACCAAGAGAGAGGACGAGGCAACCGTGCTGCGGATGAGGTCGTCGGCGCTGGGACCCATCACGGATTCGGGCGCACGAAGCCGGGTGAGGGCAACGGGTGTGGGCGCGCCTTTTTCGTTCATCACGGTGATGACGGCCTCACCAATGCCGGCGGAGGTGAGCGTCTCTTCGAGGTCGTAGTCGCTGACGGGAAACGTGGAGACAGTGGCCTTGAGTGCCTTGGCATCCTCCGGTGTGAACGCGCGAAGGGCATGTTGCACCCGGTTGGCGAGCTGGCCCAGGACATCGGCGGGGACGTCTTTGGGTGTCTGGGTGACGAAAAAGATGCCGACGCCCTTGGAACGGATGAGCCGGACCGTGGTGGTGATGGCCTCGAGGAAGGCCTTGGAGGCGCCGCTGAAGAGCAGGTGTGCCTCGTCCAGGAAGAACACCAGCTTGGGCTTGTCGAGGTCGCCGGCTTCGGGGAGGTCCTCGAACAGGTCGGCCAGGAGCCACATGAGGAACGTGGAGAACAGCAGGGGCTTGGTCTGCAAAGTGGGCAGCTCAAGGCAGCTGACCACGCCCCGGCCATCGGGCGCCGTGCGGAGGAGCTCTGCGGTATCGAACTCCGGTTCGCCGAAGAACCTTTCCATGCCCTGCGCCTCGAGCGTCACCAGCTCCCGCAGGATGACTCCGGCAGTGGCTTTGGAGAGTCCGCCAAGATCTTCCAGCTGTTCCTTGCCCTCGTCCGAAGTAAGGAACTGGATGACGGCACGGAGGTCTTTGAGGTCGATCAGTTCCAAGTTGTTCTTGTCCGCAAAGTGGAAGATCAGTTGAAGGCTGGACTCTTGAGTGTCGTTGAGGTCCATGATGCGCGAGAGCAGGATGGGCCCGAACGAGGTGATGGTGG
The DNA here is from genome assembly GCF_019977235.1 of Arthrobacter sp. StoSoilB5. Classification (NCBI taxonomy): domain Bacteria; kingdom Bacillati; phylum Actinomycetota; class Actinomycetes; order Micrococcales; family Micrococcaceae; genus Arthrobacter; species Arthrobacter sp. StoSoilB5. The sequence goes on along the minus strand of NZ_AP024646.1, from coordinate 4,814,637 downwards.
CGCGGATCGGGATTCCGTTGCCGTCCCCGCCCAGGCTCAGGAATTCAACGGGGAAGTTCTTTCCCTGCCACTGCTGGCCCAGGGCCTCAGTGCGTGCGGTCAACTTTTCACTGCCGGTTGCCGCCGTTGCCAGTCCGGAAAGATCACCCTTGATGTCCGCGAGGAAAACCGGAACACCCGCCGTCGAGAGCTGTTCGGCGATCATGTGCAACGTGACCGTCTTGCCGGTACCGGTGGCGCCCGCCACGAGGCCGTGGCGGTTCATCATGGCGAGCGGGAGCCGGACCTGGGCCTCTTTGTGGATTTCACCATCCACGATCGCCGCACCCAGCTCGATGGTGGCACCTTGCAGGGCGTACCCCTGCTGGATGGTGGCAAGTTTTTCAGCAGTGGTTTTGTTGGCCATGCGCATAGCTTAGCCGGGCAGTGCAAGATCCTTGCTGAACGCCAAATGCTTGATTTCCTCCGGGTCTGCGGCGAGGTCAAAGAGTGCTTTGTAGCCTGTGGCCAGATACAGGTTCTTGGCCTCGGGCTGGCGCGGGCCGGTGGTGAGGTAGAGCTTCCTGTAGCCCCGGCGTCGTGCCTCGTTTTCCAACTCTGTGAGCACGCGCCGTGCCAGCCCGCGACGACGATGCGCAGAGTGGGTCCAGATTCTCTTCAGCTCCGCGGTGTGCTCGTCGTAACGCCGGAACGCACCGCCGGCAACGGACTCGCCGTTCTCCTGGATGATGATCAGGGCACCATGCGGCGCTGCGAATTCCTCGGCCGGGTACCGGCTCAACTCCTCTGCGGCGCCCCCGGTGCCGAACAGGGTCCCGTAGCGGGTGTCATATTCGACGGCGAGTTCGTCCAGGAGCGGACGCACGCGGGGATCGCGCATGGGCAGGCTAAGGACGGAATGGCCCGACGTCGGCAGGGTTGGCGTTCTGGTCATGTCAGGCCTTTCGTAGTTGGGCGGGCAGCAGCAACGGTGGTCAGGATCCTGCGGGCCAACGCGTCGTTTTCCCGGAAAGGCGCCGCATTGGTGTTGGGGCGGGCAAATGCTCCCGCGCCCCAGCCGGACGTCCACGGTCCCACCGCAAACAATGTGTCCTCTGCTGTACCAACAGGTGACAGGACCTGGTGATTCCCGGAGACCAGGAGTTTGCCCGTGGAGTGCGCACCCTCGGAGGTAAGCAGCCTCTGTTCGGTGCCCCGTCCGGCGTCGTGCAGGTCTGCCAGGGCGGGATTCGCCGAACGTTCCACGGACGCTGACGGCAATCGTGCCTCGATGTATGCGGAAGCATCCACCACCACAGGCGACTGGAATGAGCCCGCCACAAACCGGCCCGTTGATTCGTCGGTGCGTACCCACATGCCCGGCCCCAGGAACTTCAGGAACCCGGCCTGGTGCAGTGCGAGCATTTCACGCAGACGGTGTGACGGCGGCCCGGAATCCACGAAGCTAAAGAAGCCGTGCCACCAGCCGTGGATCGCCTGTTGGGAGCGTGCATTGAGCCGATCCTGCGGGACCAACCGGCCAAGGTCCATGTAGACGAACAACAACGCGGTGAAGAGTGCGAGTGTTTCGGAATGGTCAGCGCTGGTTCGGAGGTCTAGATCGTGTTGGATGTACGCGGCCACCGAGCGCTGCACAGCCTCGTGATCGGCGAAGGCGCAACCGCTGAGGGGGTGGTCCAGGGCTTCGAGGTCCAGGTGCAGCGCGGGATCAGGGACCGAGAACTCAACCAGCTCTTCCCGTGCGCTGCTGTACCAGTCCACAGCGTCGAACCTCGCCTCGAAGCTGGCCCACGTCCCCAAGACCCGCGACGGGTAGCCCGTGAAGATCTCGCGGTAGTAGGCATAGCCGGCATCCTTGGCAATCAATGGCCACAGTTGGGATCGGAAATCCAGTTCCTGGTGATTGGCCAACAACGCATCAACAGCCGCGGCCGTGAAGTACCGCGGCCGTGCGATCGGCTCACCGCGCAGCACTGAGGAAATCTTGGAGTGGTACGGCACGCCGCGTCGTGAACCTACCCAGAGACTCGGTTCGGCGCCGGAGGGCACGTAATTGAGTTCGCCGTCGGGCCTTTCCACGAATCGGCCGCCGCGGCCCTCGAACAACAGCACCAACAGATCGACGAACGCGAGCCCCATGCCGGACACGATCACGTCCTGGCCGGCTTCAATCCCCGAGTAGTCCACGTCCGTTGTGTACGACGGCGGCGCATGGAACCCACCGTGGCGGGCAGCAAATTCGCTGAAGCGGGCGGACTCGTCGTCCGGCAGCGAATCGGTATGGCCCAGGGCGTAAACCACGACGTCGGCCGTCACCTCTGCCCCGGAAGCCAATCGCACATGGTGCGCCCCGGCGTCGGACGAGCGCTCGACGGCGGTAGCCGTGTCCCGGTGGACCGTCACGGTGACCTCGGACCCCAGGGCGGTGACTGACCGACGGAAGAACCATTCGAGGTACTTGCTTTGCAGTTGCCGGGTGGGAAAGGACGCAGGAGTCAGGTCGCGAAGTTGCGCGAGAAGGTGCGGTTCCAACGCGGGCACGTCGCGGATGCTGCCGTCCAGCACACCTGCCGCCCACGTGGCGAGGCCTGGGCCATCGACGGGAGGACCATCGCACGCCACGGACGCATCGGTAAACATGGTGACGTCCGCGGCGGTGGAGTTCAGCAGCAGGCCCGGGCTCTGGTCATAGCGCCAGATCCTTCCGGAGCCCGGCTCATACGGCTCCACGATGTGAATGTGCAGCGGCCCATCGAATAATCCGGGCCGGCTCGCTGCCAGCCTTTCCAGGACGCCGGCCGTGCGCGGGCCGCCGCCGATGAAGGCGATGGCTGGAACTGGTGACGGCATGGAATCTCCTGAAAATACAGCGGGTGGTGCAGCCCAATCTAGGGAGGCGATGCCGCCCCGGTCGAGGAGCTGGTAACGGCCGTTCACTGCGCGTCATCCAGCGTTAACGGGCGCAAAATTCAGACTCATATGGCGTTGCGTGAAGTCCCGTGAACCTGCACTAAGTCCAGTGAAGAAGTGCAAATTTCCGCCTTGCTGGGCGTCCCTTGCGCCCCTAGATTGGCAGCCATCCGATAGTCAACAACCGATCTGAAACGAGGTGGCGCATGAGTGCAATCGCACCGCCTGCCACGGCGGAAACCGCACCGCCCACCGCGGACTACTCCGACTACCAACTGGTCCCTGCCCGTCATCCATGGCGCTGGGTGGGCACTGTCCTGGTGGCCGCTGGCGTCGCCGCCATCATTTGGTCCTTGGTCACCAACCCCCGCTGGGAGTGGGGCGTGGTGGCCGAGTGGTTCACTGCCCAGTCCGTGGTGAATGGCCTGGTGGAGACCTTGAAGCTCACGGCGATCTCAGGGGTATTGGGTTTCGTCCTGGGTTTCATCCTTGCCCTCATGCGCCTGTCCGCTTCGCCGCTGCTGGTTTCGGTGTCCTGGACGTTCTCGTGGATCTTCCGCTCCACGCCGCTGCTGGTCCAACTCCTGCTTTGGTACAACCTCGGCTACCTCTACGAGAAGATCAGCCTGGGCATCCCTTTCACGGACGTCCGCTTCTTCGAGGCCCAGACCACCACGCTTATCAGCCAGTTTGCAGCCGCGGTCCTGGGCCTTACCCTGAACCAGGCGGCCTACTCGGCGGAAATCATTCGAGGCGGCATCCTCTCGGTGGACCAAGGCCAGCTCGAGGCAGCTTCCGCACTGGGCATTCCCGCCTGGAAGCGCTCCACACGGATCGTGCTGCCGCAGGCCATGCGCGCCATCCTGCCCAACGCCTTCAACGAGATCATCGGCCTGGTCAAGGGCACGTCGATCGTCTACGTCCTGGCGTACTCGGAGCTCTTCTACACGGTCCAGGTCATTTACAACCGGACCCAGCAGGTGTTGCCGCTGCTGCTGGTCGCAACACTCTGGTACGTCGTCATTACGTCCGTGCTGAGTGTCTTCCAGTACTACATCGAACGCCACTTCTCGAAAGGCGCGGTACGCAACCTCCCGCTCACCCCGCTGCAGAAGGCCCGGAAGTTCTTCGCCACCCACGTAGCTGTTTCACCCACAAAGGACGTCCGATGAGCATCATCGCCGCACGCAAAGAATCCACGACGACGGGAAAGGTCGCAGACGAAACCAAGGCTGAAGCTCCCGCTGACGCTCCTGCCAGCACGACGACGGCGCAGCCCGCCGCTGCCACCCGTGGACAGGTGGATATCACCAACGTCCGAAAGTCCTTCGGCCCTACCGAAGTCCTCAAGGGTGTTTCCTTGTCCGTCCCGCCAGGCGGTGTCGCGGTGATCGTAGGACCGTCCGGCTCCGGAAAGTCCACACTGCTGCGCACCATCAACCACCTGGAGAAGGTGGATGGCGGCTTCATCACCATCGACAACGAGCTGGTGGGCTACCACGTCCGTGGGAACAAGCTCCATGAACTGCGTGAGAAGGACATCCTCAAGCAGCGCACCAACATCGGCATGGTTTTCCAGAGCTTCAATCTTTTCCCGCACCTCACCGCCCTGGAAAACGTCATCGAAGCGCCAATCGTCGCCCAGAAGCGATCCAAGGTTGAAGCCAGGAAGCGTGGCCTGGAACTCTTGGACCGGGTCGGCCTGAAGGACCGGGCCGATGCCTTCCCGCGGCAGCTCTCCGGTGGCCAGCAACAGCGGGTCGCGATTGCGCGGGCACTGGCACTGGACCCCAAGATCCTGCTCTTCGATGAGCCCACCTCGGCATTGGACCCCGAACTGGTCAATGAGGTTTTGGACGTCATCCGCGAACTCGCCAAGTCAGGCACCACGTTGATCATCGTGACCCACGAAATGGGTTTTGCCCGGGACGTCGCGGACACCGTGGTGTTCATGGACCAGGGCCAGATTGTTGAGTCCGGCACGCCCCAGGAAATCTTTGGCAACCCCCGTGAAGAACGCACCCGAAGTTTCTTCTCCAAGGTCATCGAACCAGCTTTCAACATCTAGGAAGAAGTCCTCCATGTTTCGCATCACCCAAAGCAAACTCCTGGCACTCGCTGTACTGCCCGCCGTCGTACTTCCTGCGCTCGCCGGGTGCTCCGATCCTGGTGCGTCGGCAGCCAAGCCGGAATCCGAAGCCGCGAAGAACGGCATCGTCTACAACACCTCGGTGGACCAGAACCGGATCCGCGCTGACAAAGATACAGCCGCTGCAGCCAACGTTCCCGCGCCAATCGCCAAGGACGGCATGCTGACGGTGGCCACCACCGCGGGTTCCATACCCCTGTCCTTCCACGCCACGGACGACAAGACGCCGATCGGAGTGGAGGTGGACATCGCCCAGCTCGTGGCGGACAAACTGGGCCTGGACCTGGACCTGCAGGTGACGTCGTGGGAGAACTGGCCGCTCAAGACACAGTCCGGCGATTTCGAGGCCGTGTTCTCCAACGTGGGCATCAACGCCGCCCGCGTGAAGTTGTTCGATTTCTCCACCTACCGCGCCGCGTACATGGGCTTTGAGGCGAAGAAGAGCTCCAACTATGACATCAAGGGCCCGGACGATATTTCCGGCTTGAAGATTTCCGTGGGCTCCGGCACCAACCAGGAGAAGATCCTCCTCGCTTGGAACAAGGAGCTGGAAGCCAAGGGCAAGGCGCCTGCCACGTTGCAGTACTACTCCTCCGACGCCGACACCATCCTGGCCCTGTCCTCCGGCCGGACTGACCTGAACCTGGCTCCGTACCCGTCTGTGACCTACCGCGAGAACACCCGCGACGACCTCAAGGTGGTGGGCAAGGTCAACGCAGGCTGGCCTTCCGAGACCCTGGTGGCTGCCACCACGCTCAAGGGCAACGGGCTGGCTCCGGCAATCACGGACGCCCTGAACTCCACCATCAAGGACGGCTCCTACGCCAAGGTCTTGGAACGCTGGGGCCTTTCCGAAGAAGCCTTGCCGGAATCCAAGACCGTCACTGAAACCACCTTCGGTACTTCCCCGGCAGCGACCGGCAAGTGAAATTCCAAGTCCTCGACATCAGCCAACATCACTGCAGACCACGCCTTTAAGAGGAGCGACTCCGAACATGTCTACGCACACTGAAACAGCACTCGAGGCCTTTGAAGAAGACTGGCAGGAATGGCACGCCGCCCACGAACGCCACCGTGCCGACCCCCACGGCTTTCTCGCCGTAACCCACCTGCACTGGCTCACCAACGAGGCAACCCCGCTGGAAGGCGTCCCGGGCATCTGGAGTGCGGAAGCCGACGTCGTACGGGTTGTTCTGGAGCCCGGCGAAAGCCTGCAGCAGGACGGGGTTGAACTGAACCCGGATGCGGGTAAATCGCTGGAGTTCGGTCCGATCGAGGAACGCGGCGGCATCAACCTGGTCTCCGGTGACACCGTGATCGAGGTAGCCAAGCGGGGCGGTGAGTACATCGTGCGGCCGCGGAACCCGGAAAACCAGCTGCTGCAGGACTACCAGGGCACACCTGCCTACACGCCCAACGCTGCGTTCGCCGTGGCCGGTACGTTCGTGCCGTTCGAGGCCCCGCGCCCCACAACCGTCGGTGCCGCCGTCGAGGGTATCCAGCACGTTTACGAGGCACCGGGTGAGATCCGGTTCAAACTCGCCGGACAGGAATTGGCTCTGACGGCATTCAACGGCCACGCGCCGGGCTCGCTGTCCGTGCTGTTCACGGACCAGACCTCGGGCAAGACCACGTATGCGGCCAACCGCTCGCTGTCCGTGGTTCCTGCAGCCGATGGCAGCGTGCAGCTCGATTTCAACCGCGCCGTCAACCTGCCGTGCGCCTACACAGATCTTGCCACGTGCCCGCTTCCACCCGCGGAGAACCGGCTGCCCGTGGCTATCGAAGCAGGCGAAAAGATTCCCTACGAACGACAGGACCAGAAATGAGCTCTACTGAAGAAAAAGCAGGCGGGTTTCTGGCTATCGAACTCGATGGCGCCGGTTATGAGAGCCTCGCCCGCGCTGTCCTCGCCGCCGAGTCAGCTGGCTTCCACGTGGCCACCTTCGCGGATGCACCGGCCCCAGGGAGGGTCAATGCTCTCCAGCGTGCAGCCTACGCCGGTCCCCTCACCAGGAACATCGCCCTGGTTCCGGAAGTGGACACCGTCTACACGGAGCCCTTCCACATTTCCACGCAGCTCGCGAGCCTGGATTACGTGTCCGGCGGCCGTGCCGGCTGGATCGCCACCGCAGCGAACTCGCCCGAGGCCGCTGCCGCCGTCGGGCGTTCCATCGTCGAAGGTGACGCGCTGGCTCAGGAAGCTGCTGCGTCCATCGAGGTTGGCCGCCGTTTGTGGGATTCCTGGGAGGACGACGCCGTCATCCGCGACGTCGCCACTGGCCGCTACATCGACGTCGACAAGCTTCACTACGTGGACTTCGAAACCCCCGCCGATTTCGCCGGCCCTGCATATTCTGTGAAGGGGCCGTCCATCATCCCCAGGCCGCTGCAGGGTCAGTTGCCGGTGCTCGCCGCTGCCTCCCTGGTGGGCGACGGTCTGGTTTCGGTGGATGCCGTGGACGCTGTGCTGGTGTCTGCTCCGACGCCCGAACTGCTGGCAGCCGAGGTCCGCGACGTGCGGGCCCGCCTCGGGGCCGTTGCGATTGTTGCAGAGCTCGACGTCGTCCTCGACTCGCGGGGGCAGGCTGCGGCTTCGCGCTTGGACACCTCGCAGGACGACGGCCGGGCGCGGTTTGTCGGCTCGGCGGCCGGTCTGATTGGGCTGCTCGACTCGCTGCTCAAGGAGGCCGACGGCGTCCGTCTCCACCCGGCTGTCCTGGACGTGGAACTGGAAGAACTGTCCCGGCTGGTGTTGCCCGAACTCCGCCGGCGCGGGTCTTTGCGTGCACCGATGCAGGATGGAACGTTCCGTGAGCTGCTGGGCGTGGGGCCAGCGGAGAACCGCTATTCGACGTCTGCCGCGGCCACTGCTGCCGCCGGAAAGTAAGGGATCACCATGACACAGCACAACCGTGCTATTTTCCAGCCGAGTGGGCAGATCCAGTTCGGGATCTTCTTCCAAGGCGTCAACTCCGGCACCATCTGGAAGGCCTCGGAATCGGGTTCGCAAACCGACTTCGAATCCTTCCGCCACATCGTCCAGACTGCCGAGCGCGGAAAGTTCGCCGCTTTCTTCCTCGGCGAAGGCCTGCGCCTCCGTGAACACCTCGGACGCCCACACGCTCTGGACGTGGTGGGCCGCCCTGACGCTCAGACCATGCTCGCCGCCCTTGCCGCGGTGACCACGAACATCGGGCTGGTTGCCACCCAAAACACCACGTACAACGATCCCGCGGACCTCGCGCATCGCTTGTCGTCGCTGGACCTGATTTCCGGTGGCCGCGCAGCGTGGAACGTGGTCACAACAGACAACGCGTGGACCGGAGCCAATTTCCGTCGTGGGGGATACCTCGACCACGCCGACCGCTACAAGCATGCCGAAGCGTTCGTCGAAACGGCCAAGCGGATTTGGGACTCGTGGGAGACATCATCCGGACCGGCTCGCCGGGTGCTTCACGAAGGCCAGCACTACACCGTGGACGTCAGCCCGCGCCTGCCGCGAAGCGCCCAGTACCGGCCCGTGCTGTTCCAAGCCGGCGACTCCCCGGAAGGCCGCGACTTTGCAGCCCGCCAGGCAGATGTGATTTTCTCGGCCCACCCCAAGTTCGACGACGCCGTGGAATTCCGACGCGACATCGTGGCGCGCTCGGTCGCTGCGGGCCGTGGGGCCAATGCCGTGCAGATCATGCCAGCGAGCGAGTTCATCCTTGCGGCCACCGATCAGGAAGCGCAGGAGAAAAAGGCCTGGGTTCGCAGCCTCCAGATTGGTCCGCAGCAAGCGATCGCATACCTGGAGCAGTTCTGGGGCCGCGAACTCACTGAGTACGATCCCGATGGTCCGCTCCCGGAGATTGACCCGGTGGTCGAGGAGACCTCGGAGACGCGCGGCAGCGGCTTCCATGGCGCGAAGGCACGCCAGCTTGCAGACCAGTGGCGGGCCGAGGCCAAGGACAAGGGCTTCTCAATCCGCCAGTTCGTCACCTCCCGCACCGCGCGGGTAGATGCCACGTTTACCGGTTCCTACACCGCCGTGGCCGATCACCTCGCCGAGTTCGCCCGCGTTGGCGCCGTGGACGGGTTCAACATCTCGCCGTGGCTCATCCCCACAGGCTTGGACGACATCGTGAACCACCTGGTGCCCGAACTTCAGGAACGCGGCGTCTACCCCACGGAATACCGCGGTACCACGCTTCGCGAAAACCTGGGGCTTGAGACCCCGGTGCGTTCTCCTGAGCGGGTGGGGGCCTGATGGGGGCTGCATTTTCTGCTGGATCATTCCTTCGGCGGGCTCGAAAACTCGCGGTTCTAAGCGGATCCCACCGTGTGGATCGTGGAATGATCCAGCAAAATCCTGCCGCAGAAGTTGAGGGGTGGCGTGCAACCATCAGCCTCCAACTGGCGGTGTGGGGACAGGCACTCTAGCCAGGCTAGAGGAGTTCCCTGAACACATTCCAGCCGTTGCCGATGGGTCCATACGGGCCCCAGAGGACTCCGGTGGATGCCCCTGCGGAATATGTGACCAAGTCGCCGTTCGCGTTGATGGCCGCAAGATCGTTGTACCGTGAATGGCTGAAGCTGCCCAGGCCTGCGATCTCAGTGAACGTGTTCCAGCCCCCACTGATCATGCCGGAGGATTCCCAGCCTCCTTCGCCATCAGTCCTGTAGATGTAGAGGTAGCCGCTTCTGTCCCGGGCGTAAACCTCTACGGGGCCGTCGCCGTTCATGTCCCCGGCCGTGATGATCTTGTCCATGACTTGCCAGCCTTGTCCAACCTTGGACCGGGCGAGCCAACCGCCTTCTCCGTCGCCTGGGTATAGGTAGAGGTTGCCGGCAGTGTCCCGGGCCAGGACATCGTTGGTGCCGTCGCCATTGAAGTCGCCGGGGCCGGCAAGTGCGTCGAAAATTTCCCACCCCTGACCTACTTGGAGGCGTTCAAGCCAACCACCCTCGCCGTCGCCCGGGTAAAGGAAGAGGCGGCCGGCAGCGTCCGTGGCAAGAAGATCATTGAACCCGTCGCCATCAAAATCACCCGGCGAGAAAACCTCGCCCATGGCATCCCATCCCTGGCCGACCTGCCTCGGTTCGTCCCATTCCCCAAAGTATCGGGGGCACGCGCCCTCGCAACTGCCCGGGACGTAGGTGTAGGTACGCGGATACAGGAGGAGCTTGCCGTCCTGGGTGCGTGCAAGGGGCTCGAAATTGCCGCGTCCCGTCCAGCCCATTGCCCTTGAGGATGCCTTGACGGGTGCCATGTCCGCGCTGACCCGGGTTTCGTCCGGGCAGTTGGCCTCTTCCGGTGTGGAAGGGTGGACCCTCAGGGAAATCCGGTGGTTCACGTCCACTGGCAGGACCCTTAGCGTTTCGCCCTGGCGTTCCGGCGGTAGCGACACCCCGTCCCGGAGCCACTCCACGGTGTAGCCGTTCGGCGTGGTGCCATCAGGGTTCTTGCAACCGGAATAGTCGTAATCGAACTGCTTGCGGAGTTCCGCCCCGACGTAGGGAACTCCATCGATAATCGCCGTTGGCCCCACCGATGGACTGACTGGGGCCGCTCCCAGCAGGCCCGCTCCGATGACGATTGTTGCTGCTGCGTAGATTGCCTTGCGCGTGCGAGTGATGATCCTCACTGTGTTCCCCCCGGAAGCTGGCGTCGATGTGATGACGTTACCGTAATTGGGGTGAGCTGGTCAGGGGTTGCCGGCCGCCAGCATGAAGACGTCGATCGGGTCCTCGGATTCCAGTACGAAACCATGCCGCTCATACAAGTGCCGTGCCGGACTTCCCTGCAGCACGTTCAAACGGAAGGGCCTCTCATCCACGGAGGCCGCCATGACGTGCCGGAGTACTGCACTGCCCAGCCCTTTGCCCTGATGGGCCGGAGCCACATAGAAGTGCTCAATCCACCGGGCCTCTGGCTCCTGGCGGACTGCGATTACCCCGGCATCCACGCCCGCAGTGTGGATCACGTACGTGTGTTCCGGCTGGAAGGCTTTCAGGAAGCGCTCCCGGACACGCACTGGATCCCAGCGACCCAGACGTTCGAGGTCCGGACGCATCACCACGGCACGAAGCTCGGCGATAAAGATGGCATCGGAACTGTAAGAGGGGCGCAAGGTGAACTCGGGAGGCACGTCTCCCAGCCTAGATGGTCCTGCGTAGGCCCTACTCCTGCACAGTGGCGTCTTCGCTGGCCTCTTCGCTAATCCGCTGGGTGACCACCCAACTGGCGAGCACCTTCAATGCGTCTTCCGAAGGTGTGCCGGGGTCTGCGGTGTACACGTTGATCCGCAGCCCGGGGTCCGCGGACAGCTCGAGGGATTCGAAGCTCAGGTCGAGGTCGCCGACGATCGGGTGGTGGAGCCGTTTACGGCCCGTGCGGTGGTACTTCACATCGTGCCGGGCCCACCTGATCCGGAATTCCTCACTACGTGTGGAGAGCTCCCCAATCAGATCAGTGAGGTCCTTGTCGTAAGGATTCTTCCCTGCGGTAGACCTCAGCACAGCAACAATATCGTCCGCGCTGCGCTCCCAGTCTGCGAAGAATTGGCGTGCCTTGGGATTGAGGAAGGTGAATCGTGCACTGTTGGGAGGGGTTGTTTCTTCGGCCATCAGGTCCATGTAAAGGGCTGCGCCAAGTTCGTTGGCAGCGAGGACATCGCCGCGGTCGTTCCGGACCCAGGCCGGCGCCGTCGTGATGGCATCAATGACCCGCTGCACGCTTGGCCGGACCGTCCTTGGGCTGTGCTTCCGCCTCACCCGTGGCGCGACGGCGGCTGCGCGTGCCAGGTCGAAGAGGTGGGCTGTCTCGGCGTCGTCGAGCTGCAGGGCGCGGGCGAGCGCCTCAAGGACACTGTCCGAGGCGCCGGAAAGGTTTCCGCGCTCAAGCCGTATGTAGTAGTCGATGCTCATGCCGGCCAGCATCGCTACTTCCTCGCGACGCAGTCCTGCAACGCGGCGGTTGCCGCCATAGGCCGGCAACCCCGCGGCGTCGGGCTTGATCCTTGCCCGCCGGGAGGTCAGGAACTTCCGTACGTCCTCGCTATGGCTCATGAGAGCAACGCTACGCCGTCGGCAATGGAGCGAGGGAGGGTCTGACATTACTTGGCACGCCCAAGGGGGTAATGACGGGCACTCCCACAGCTCGGCAAGCCTGAATAGCGTGAACATCATGACTATTGAACTAATCCTCAACAATGGCGTCACGATGCCGGCACTCGGCTTGGGCGTCTTCCAGAGCGCACCCGAGGAAACGACGGCCGCCGTCGAGACAGCCCTTGCCACGGGCTACCGGCACATCGACACCGCCGCTGCGTACGGCAACGAGCGGGAGGTAGGCCAGGGCATCCGTGAATCAGGCTTGCAGCGGGAGGAAGTTTTCATCGAGAGCAAGGTCTGGGTCAGTGACTACGGCTACGAGCAGACGCTGCATGCGTGGGACAAGGCAGCCGGCAAGCTCGGTGTCGATTACCTTGACCTGTTCATCCTGCACCAACCCGCCCCGGACCGGTTCGAGAAGACCATCGAGGCATACAAGGCGCTTGAGCGACTACTCGAGGACGGGCGCGTCCGCTCAATTGGTGTCAGCAACTTCATGCCGCACCACCTCAAGGAATTGCTCGCCTCAACCGACATCGTTCCTGCGGTAAACCAGATCGAGCTCCACCCTTACTTCACGCAGCCCGATGTCCAGAACGCGGATGCAGCAAACGGTATCCTCACCCAGGCCTGGTCACCGATTGGCGGAATCACTTTCTACCCGGGCTGGGGCGGGGAACGACGGAACGTGATGGAAGATCCCGCCATTGCAGCGATCGCGCGGACCCACGCCAAGACACCGGCCCAGGTGATGATCCGCTGGCACTTGCAGCAAGGCCGATCAGCGATTCCCAAGTCGACCAACCCACAACGCATCGCGGAGAACTTCGATGTCTTTGACTTCGAGCTCAGCACAGAAGAGCTCGCGGCCATCGACGCATTGGACCTCGGCGTGCGCAATGGGCCGGATCCAGACGTCGCCCGCCCGGAGCGCTTCGCCATGGTGATCCCCGAGGCCTGAGCGTCGAACTCCGAAACCCCCAGCACCACCGCAGTCCCAGCACCACTGTCCGAACCATAGGATGAAACGGACGAAAGGTGCAGCAAACGATGGTCACACGCGAAGAAGTAGAAGCAGCGTACTCACGGACGGCAGGCTGGGTACGCCACACACCAGTGGCCGAGAGCGGCAACCAGGAGCCGTACCACCTGTGGTTCAAGTGCGAGTACATGCAGCACACCGGAACGTTCAAAGCCCGCGGCGCCTTCAACCGGCTGCTCACGGCCCGGGAGAATGGCGAACTGAATCCGGAGATTGGCATTGTGGTGGCATCCGGGGGCAACGCTGGCCTGGCCAACGCCTACGCGGCGTCCAAGCTCGGAGTTCCTGCGACCGTGTTCGTCCCCGAGGCTGCGCCGGCCAACAAGGTCCACAAGTTGTTCGCCAGCGGTGCCCGGGTAGTCCAAGGGGGCACCGAATACGCCGAGGCCTACGCTGCAGCCGTCAAGTTCGCCGAGGAAACCGGCGCGATCTACTGCCACGCCTACGACCAACCCGAAATCGTGGCTGGCGCGGGCGGCGTTGGCCTTGAGCTGCTGGACGAACTGCCCGACGTCGATACCATCCTCGTTGCTGTGGGTGGCGGAGGTTTGATGGGTGGCATTGCCGCTGCGGTGGAAGGCCGGGCACATGTGGTGGGTGTTGAGCCTGAGACTGTTCCCACGCTGCACACTGCCTTGGCCAAGGGTGAGCCAGTGGATGTGGCAGTCTCCGGGATTGCCGCGGATTCCCTGGGCGCCAGGCGGGTTGGCGAGATCGGATTCGGTGTTGCCCGCCGCACGGGCGTGCAGAGCGTGCTGGTCAGTGACGAGGACATCGTCCAGGCGCGCCGCAAGCTGTGGGAGGAGCACCGCATGGTGGTGGAGCATGGAGCGGCGGCAGCTTACGCGGGGCTGCTCTCAGGAGCGTACGTGCCTAAGGACGGTGAGACTGTCGCCGTCATTCTTTGCGGCGCGAATACGGATCCAGCGCACTTTTAGGACGTCCCAGAGCGTCCAACGCAAGAATCCCCGCCGGTTGGTGTCCGGCGGGGATTCGACGTCGGCAGGTCTGCCCTGCCACAGCGGTTCCTACTTCTTGGGCAGGCCTGCCGGGTTCAGTTCGGACGCCGGGATGGCCTCGGACGAGAGTCCCCAACGGTCCAGGATCTTGGCGTAACTGCCGTCCTTGATGAGGTGGTTGATGGCAGCCTGCGCTGCGGCAGCAAGGCCGTTGTCCTTCTTGGTGGTGAACGCGATCTCGGCCTTCAGCGGCCAACCGCCGTTGAGCGTGCCCACTTCTTTGGTCTTGCCATCCTTGGCGGCCTTGTAGGCGGCGGAGGCGTTGGGCCCGAACGTCAGGTCCGCGCGGCCCGACTGGAGGGCGAGCTGGGAGGCAGAGTCGTCGTCGTAATACTGGAACTCAACCGGCTTCAAACCGTTCTTCTTGTTGTCCTCGTCCCAGCGCACCAAGATGGCTTCCTGGTTAGTGCCGGAGCCGACGATCACGCGCTTGCCAGCGACGTCCTTGGCCTCCTTGACCTCTGAAATGTCCGAGTCGGCCTTGGCATAGAAGCCCAGGAGGTCATTGCGGTAGGTCGCGAAATCGAATTTTTCCTTGCGTGCTTCCGTGACTGTGACGTTGGAGAGGACAGCCTCATACTTGCCGGACTCGACGCCGAGGGGCCAGTCGGCCCAGGCCACCGGCAGCACCTCAACCTTCAGGCCCAGGCTCTCACCGATTGCATACGCGAGGTCCACTTCGTTGCCGATCAGCGTCTTGTTGTCCGTGGCGAACAGGCTCAGCGGGGGCGTCCCGCCGGTAGAGACCACGGTCAGCTTGCCGTCCGCTTTGATGGCTTCGGGCACCAGCGCGGCGGCCGCGGAGTCCACCGCTACCTTGATGCGGTCCTGCTCTGGCGACAGGTTGAACTCCTTGGGAGCGCTGGAAGAAGCGTTCGACGACGGTGCTGTCGCCGCCGTCGCGCCCGGATCCGAGCAGGCGGCGAGCCCCAGAAGGGCCGTTGCGGCCAGCGCCGCGGTGAGGCCGGTCTTGCCTGCAAAACGTGCCATTGTGTCCCCTTATTTTCCCATTTTTCCCCTACAGGGGTGTCAGATGCGTACTTGTGGCTGCAACTATCCGGCAGGCCGGGAACGCGGTCAAAGCGCTCCGAAACGCAGGGATACAGGGGGTAACTGCGGTTAATCGGGAGTCGAACAGGGTCACAAACGTCGGAATAGCCTGCAGCGACGCAACTCACAGAAATAAGCCGGGGACCGCCGTCGTTGTCGCTAGAGTGCCCGTCAACCAACAGTGCGGGTGCCGCGAAACGTACCGAAAGGCATCCCCGTGACTGTTCCTCTTTCCATCCTCGATCTGGCAACCATCGGAAAGGGCCAGACGGTGGCGGAAAGCCTCGCGGGCAGCGTGGCCATGGCGCAGAAGGCAGAAGAGCTGGGCTATCGCCGGGTTTGGTATGCCGAGCACCACAACATGTCCGCCATCGCGTCGTCGGCCACGAGCGTCCTGATCGCCCATGTCGCCGCCCACACGAACACCATCCGGCTTGGGGCCGGTGGCGTCATGCTTCCCAACCACTCGCCGTTGACCATCGCTGAGCAGTTTGGCACCCTGGAGACGCTGCACCCCGGGCGGATCGACCTCGGCCTGGGACGGGCCCCCGGCAGCGACCAGAACACCATGCGTGCGCTTCGCCGCGACCATACGTCCTCGGATGCTTTCCCACAGGACGTGCTGGAACTGCAGGGCTACCTCACCGGCCCCACCCGCATCCAGGGAGTCGAAGCGACGCCGGGCAAGGGCACCAACGTACCGCTGTACATCCTGGGCTCCTCGCTGTTCGGAGCGCAGTTGGCTGCCCAGTTGGGCCTCCCGTACGCCTTCGCGTCGCACTTCGCGCCTGCCGCGTTGCAGGACGCAGTGGCCATCTACCGCAGGGATTTCAAGCCCTCGGAACAGCTGTCCGAACCGCACGTCATCGCCGGGGTCAACGTCACGGCAGCTGACAGCAATGCCGAGGCCCAGGCAATCCATCTCGCCGTGAAGCGTGCCCGTGTATCCCTGTTCTTCGGCGGCGGCCGACAGTTCACGGACGACGAAGCGGATATGGTGCTGGATTCCCCGCAGGGCCAGCACATTGCCCAAATGATGAAGTACTCCGCCGTCGGTACGCCGGACGTTGTGCGTGATTACCTTGACGGGTTCGCCAAGCACGCTGACGCGGACGAACTCATCGTTGCCCACCAGAGCATTGGCACCGAGGAACGCCTGCGGTCTGTGGAACTCGTGGCTGAAGTTGCAGGGCTTGTACCGGCCTAGGAACCGGCCCCGAATATAAATTCGAAAGCTTTACGCATTTGCAATGATTTAGGCATGACGCCGAAACTCCACAGGCGGAGACTATAGCTATCCGCTGTGGAAGGATCCGCCATGCCCACGCCCCTCAACCAGTCAGCCGCAGACTCTGCGCTGCTGATGAATTCGCTACCGCTTGGCCTGCTCCGGACCTTGCTCCGGACGGACGCACAGCAGGGCATCACACCGCAGTTGATGGTGGAGCTTAGGGCCATTGCCCGCGTCCCGGGTCTGCTGGTGGCGTGCAACTATGGCGGCACTCTCTGCGCAGCTGAAGGGGTCTCCACCGAGACTCTGCCGCTGGACAGTGCGGCTGTGGCTCTACGTGCGCTCGCAGCACTCCCCAATACGCATACGGCCATCATTTCCGGCCGGTCCTTACGCGACCTGGCTGCTGTGTCCAGATTGCCGGCAGAAGTTCATTTGGTGGGCTCGCACGGCGTTGAGTTCGACATGGGCTATGCGTACACACTGTCCTTGGCCACGGAAACTCTTCTCCAGCAAGTAGCAACGGCCTTGACCGAAGCGGTCGCGTTCGAGAAGGGCATCAGCATCGTCCGTAAGCCGGTTGGCGTTGCTGTCCACACGCGGCCCGCGACGCCTGAAGTAGTGGAGCGTGTCATCTTCCGCTCCCAGCAGATCGCCATTGAGTACGGGCTCTACTTCATCATCGATGGCTCCGTGTTGGACCTTACTGTGGAGGAACCGGCCAAGGGCCAGGCCTTGGAGCAGCTTCGCTCCCGCTTGGGGGTGAGCGCTGCGCTGTACGCGGGAGACGCAGCAAGCGATGAAAAGGCACTCGCCACCTTGCGGGGACCCGACCTTGGCCTTCACGTCGGTCCCGGGAGTACGACGGCGGCACACACTATTCCGGATCCGGAAGCCTTTGCGCGGGTGCTGGCTTTGTTGTTCGAACTGCGGCGGGCCTGGCTTTTCGGCGAGGACGCGGTGGGGCTCGAACGGCATTCGATGATCGGAAACGGCTCGTCGACGGCGTTGCTTACCCCTGACGCCAAGGTTTGCTGGATGACCCACCCCCTGCCGGATTCCGGGTCCCTCTTTGCACATATCCTGGGCGGAGAGCCGGCGGGCCACTTCAGCATCGAGCCGGTCAAGCCTTCGCAAGTATTGGCCCAGCGCTATATAGACAACACCATGATCGTGGAGACCCGCTGGGCCGACGTCACAGTGACGGACTACCTCGAGCCCGCACCTGAAGGCATCACCAGCCTGGTGCGCGTTCTGTCCGGCACGGGCACGGCCCGGATAGTGTTCGCGCCCCGGCCGGACTATGCCACTGCGCCGTTCAGCATGGAGATCCGTGGCGAAGAAGTCCACATCATGGGAACGTCGGATCCCATCATCCTCTCCGCGCCCGGGGTTGCCTTCCAGATCACCAGTGATGGCAGGTACGCCACAGCCACGGCGGACGTGCCGCTGCAGTATGGTCCCGTCGTGCTCAACCTGCGTTGCGGTGACACCGAGCCGCCGCCCGCGGACCCGACTGGAGAGCCGACCCGGCGTGCCGCCGTCGGGCAGTCTGCCCGGGAGTGGGTCAGGACGTTGCAGCTACCCACCATCAAGACTTCCCTGGTACGGCGCTCGGCCCTGGTGCTGAGGTCGCTGGTACACGAGCCCACCGGCGCTGTCCTGGCCGCTCCAACCACATCGCTGCCGGAGGGCATCGGCGGGACTCGCAACTGGGACTACAGGTACTGCTGGCTGCGCGACGGGTCCATGACCGTCAACTCGTTGGTGAGCTTGGGCTCCACGGACGAGGCCGATGGATTCCTCCGCTGGCTTGGCCGCATCCTGGAGACCGCGCCCGGGCCGGAGTGGCTCCACCCGCTTTACTCGGTGACCGGTGCTCCGCTGTCCACGGAAGCGATCGTGGAGAGCCTTCCGGGCTACGCCGGTTCGCGACCGGTGCGGATCGGAAACGCCGCGGACCACCAAGTGCAGTTGGACGTCTTCGGGCCGATTGCCGAGCTGATTCACGATCTTGGCGAGCGGCGCGGGTACTTGCCGGACGAACACTGGTTCCTGATGGAGCAGATGGCCCACGCAGTCATTGCCCGCTGGCACGAGCCCGACCACGGAATCTGGGAAGCCCGCCGACCGCCACGGCACCACGTTTACACCAAGGTCATGTGCTGGGTGACGCTGGACAGGGCCTTGCGGACTGCTGCCTTGCATGGCCGCGTGGCACACACGGATTGGGCGCCGACGGCCGCAAAGATCCGCAAGGAAGTCCTCCGGAAGGGGTGGGATGAGTCCGCGCAGTCCTACACTGTGGCCTACGACAGCCCGGACCTGGACGCCGCCGTGCTTCATATCGGGTTGTCCGGCCTGCTGGATGTGCAGGACCAGCGGTTCCTGGATACCGTGACGGCGGTCGAGCGCGAATTGCGTGTGGGTCCCACCGTCTTCAGGTACAGGTACGACGACGGCCTGCCGGGTTTGGAGGGCGGCTTCCACATCTGCACTACCTGGCTGATCGAGGCATACCTTGCTGTTGGGCGCTTGGATGATGCGCTGGAGTTGTTCAACCAGCTGGTGGCTCTGTTTGGTCCTACGGGCCTGCTCCCGGAGGAATACGATCCTGCCTCGGAAACGCACCTGGGTAATCACCCACAGGCATACTCGCACCTGGGCTTCATCCGGTGTGCACAGCTCCTGGACCATTACCTGGCCAGCGCAGATGTGGAGTAACCCAAGTAGGTCGCAGTTGAACGCGTTTTGACGCCTCTAAACGGCGTTAACTGCGACCTAGTTGGGCGGACGGCCTTTTAGGTGAGGAGCAGCGCCACGGCGATCATCGCAGGCACCGCGACGATTGTCGTGATGAGCACCGTGTCCTTCGCGACCGTGATGCCGGCGCGGTAGCGTGTGGCGGCGACAAACACGTTCTGGGCCGTCGGGAGCGCTGCCGTCACCACCACGGCGAACAAGGCGTGCCCGTCCATACCCAGGGCAAAACGGGAAAACACGTAGGCGATGGACGGGTGTATGAACAGCTTGAACCCGCTGGCCAGCAGCGTGTCCAAGCGGCGTCCGGCATCCTTTTGCAAAGGCCTTGATCCGTTCAGGCTCATGCCGAACGCCATCAACATGGCCGGAATCGCGGCGCCGCCAATCAGGTGGATCGGCTCCAGAATGAGCGTGGGCACCTGGAAACCAGTTCCTGCCACAAGAAGTCCAAGCCCCGAGCCCACGATCATCGGGTTCTTCACGATCATCAGCAGGAAACGCAGGGGAGTGGTGCGGTGGGTACTCGTGCTGGCGTCGAGGGCCATCAAGTACAGGGGTGTGAAGAACGCGAGTTGGAAGATCAGGAGCGGCGCAACGTAGCTCGCGTCACCCAGGACAAACACCGCAATCGGAATGCCCAGGTTCGCGGAGTTTGCCAGTGATGCACTCATTGATGACATCAGGGCCTCGGGCATGGTGCGCTTCAGCCAGAACTTCACGATCAGGAAGAACAGCAGGCCCGTGATGATGGCACCCACGGCGGTGACCAGCAGCGGAGCGGCAAACACCTCGTGCAGCTTCGCCTTGCTCAGAGTTTCAAAAAGCAGGGCCGGGCTTGCGACGAAGAACGTCAACGAGCTCAGGACGGAGCGGGCATTCTCGCCCAGGATCCCACGACGTCCCACGAACATGCCCACCAGGATGATGGCCCACACCACGAAAAACCCTGACAGGACGCCGATCATGAGGGCGTGCTGGCGGGGAGATGTTGGGTCACGAACAACAGCCTAGCCACATTCACGTGCTGAGTAAGCGTTTTCTGGCGAGAGTTCCGTCATGCGGACATTAAGCGAGCGACGTCGGCACTCACTTGAGTGCCGACGTCGGGCGTAGCTTTGGCCGGTTCAGCTGCTGAGGTGGGCCGCGTTGCTAAGGGCGTGCGGGGGCCGCATGAGCCCGGGGGTGTGGCCCTCGGCGGGGTCGTTGCCGAGCTGCAGGATCTTGTTGTCCCGTCCGACGTGGACAACCCTGGGCTCGTAAGCGCGGGCCTCCTCGGTGGTCATCTCGGCGTAGGTGATGAGGATGACGACATCCCCTACGTGAACCTGGTGGGCAGCAGCGCCGTTGATCCCGATGACGCCGGAACCGCGCTCGCCGGCGATGGTGTAGGTCTCCAGCCGGGCGCCGTTGGTCACATCTACGATGGAGACGAGTTCGCCCGGAAGGATGTCAGCCGCGTCAAGGAGGTCAAGGTCGACAGTGACCGAACCAACGTAATGAAGATCGGCATGGGTCACCGTTGCACGGTGGATCTTGGACTTGAACATTGTGCGGATCATAATGCGATCAGTTTAGCGCGGCACCCTCATCCGGCGCTGTGACGTACCAGACGTTCGGCGGCCGGCTCGTAGCGTTCCAGCCGGGTTCCCGCGGCCACGAGTTCGCGCAGCTCAGCCAGCCCACCTTCGACTACACCCGCAGCGCGGGCCTGCATCAGGACGTTGCCCAGTGCCGTTGCCTCAACGGGGCCGGCGACTACGGGTTTGCCTGTCGCATCTGCCGTGAGCTGGCACAGGAGCCGGTTCTGTGAACCGCCACCCACGATGTGCACCACGCTGGTGCTGCGTCCGGTGAGCCGTTCGGCGTCGGCCATTGTCCGGGCGTAACCGGCCGCGAGGCTGTCCATAATGCAACGCACGACGGCGGCGGGCCGGTCCGGGAGCAGTGCACCGGTGTTGCGCGCGGCTGAGCGGATGCGGTCCGGCATGTTGTCCGGCGCGGTGAAGACGGGATCGTCGGCGTTGATCTGCGGTCCGCCGGCGGGGAGTGCTGCCGCGGCGTCGAGCAATGAAGTCAGCGATTGGCTGAAGCCTTGGGCTGCCCACGAGCGTTGGCATTCACTCAGCAGCCAGAGCCCGCCGACGTTGCGAAGGTAGCGGATGGTGCCGTCCACGCCGCGCTCGTTGGTGAAGTTGGCCTTGCGGCTGGCTTCGGTCAGGACGGGATGGGGGAGTTCCACCCCCACGAGCGACCACGTACCGGAGGAGATATAGGCGAAGTCTTGGTCCTGCGCGGGCACAGCTGCTACGGCCGAAGCAGTGTCGTGCGAACCGACGGCCACCACCGTGGTATCGGCGTCCAGGCCCGTTTGCTCCAGGATCGCCGGCAGCAGCGCGCCCACGGTTTCGCCGGGCTGGATCAGGGGCGGGAAGATCTTCCGAGGCAGGCCCAATGCGTCCAGGAACTCTGTGGCCCACTCTCCCGCAACAGCGTCAAAGAGCCCCGTGGTGGAAGCGTTCGTGGCCTCGGTGCGACGCTCGCCCGTGAGCAGGAACGCGATCAGGTCCGGAATGAGCAGCGCCTGCAAGCCGTCCAGATTCGGTTCGGCCGCGAGTTGGTAAACGGTGTTGAACTGGAGGTACTGCAAGCCCGTGGTGGCGTAGAGACGGGCAGGGTCAATGACCGAATGCACTCGTTGCACGGTGCCGCGGCCGCGCTCGTCCCGGTAGCTGTAAGGAACAGAGACGAGTTCCCCGGCCTTATTGACCAAGCCGTAGTCGACGGCCCAGGTGTCGATGCCGATGCTCGCGATGCGCTCGCCGTTTTCCTGCGCTACAGCAGCGGCAGCGGCCAACCCCTTGAGTACCTCAACGAAGAGGGCGTCGAAGTCCCAGTGGAGGCCGCCGTCGAGCTCCACCACCCCGTTGGGGAAGCGGTGGATGGTCTCGAGGGAAACGCCGGAGCTGGGTGAGACGCGGCCGAGCATGACGCGGCCGGAGGAGGCCCCGATGTCGATGGCTGCGAACACGCTCTGAGAGGACACCGCCCCGGCGAGTGCCGGGGCGGTGTTCGTGGTGGTTCCGTTGGTCACTGTTGGTCCTAGCGGAGGAAGGCTGCTGCCACGCCAGCGTCCACGGGGATGTGGAGGCCGGTGGTGTGGGAGAGCTCGTTGCTGGTGAGCACGGACGCTGCGTTGGCGACGTGTTCGGGGAGGACTTCGCGCTTGAGGAGGGTTCGCTGGGCGTAGTACTTGCCCAGTTCCTGCTCGTCCACGCCGTAGACCGCGGCGCGCTTGGCGCCCCAGCCGCCGGCGAAGATACCGGAGCCGCGGACCACGCCGTCGGGGTTGATGCCGTTGACGCGGATGCCGTACTCACCCAGTTCCGCGGCGAGCAGGCGGACCTGGTGTGCCTGGTCTGCCTTGGTGGCGGAGTAGGCGATGTTGTTCGGACCGGCGAACACGGAGTTCTTGGAGGAGATGTAGATGATGTCTCCGCCCATGCCCTGATCGATCATGACCTTGGCCGCGGCCTTGGAGACCAGGAAGGAGCCCTTGGCCATGACGTTGTGCTGCAGGTCCCAGTCCTTCTCGGTGGTTTCCAGCAGCGGCTTGGAGATGGACAGGCCGGCGTTGTTGACCACCAGGTCCAAGCCACCGAACGCGAGTACAGCTTCCTGGATCGCGGCAGCGATCTGGGCTTCGTCGGTCACGTCGGCCTGGACACCGATGGCGACGTCGGAACCGCCCAGTTCCTCGGCTACCTTTTGCGCGTTCTCAAGGTTCAGGTCGGCAATCACTACACATGCGCCGTCGGACGCCAACCGGGTAGCGATCGCCTTGCCAATTCCCGACGCCGCACCGGTCACCAGCGCGATGCGCGTGGCGTGGGACTTTGGCTTGGGCATGCGGGCGAGCTTGGCTTCTTCCAAGGCCCAGTACTCGATGCGGAACTTCTCGGATTCCTCGATCGGGGCGTAGGTGGAGATGGCCTCGGCGCCGCGCATCACGTTGATGGCGTTGATGTAGAACTCGCCGGCCACGCGTGCGGTCTGCTTGTCCTTGCCGAACGAGAACATGCCCACGCCGGGGACCAGCACGATGGCCGGGTCCGCGCCACGGAGAGCAGGGCTGTTCTCGTCAGCATGACGGTCGTAGTACGCCTGGTAGTCCTCGCGGTACGCGGCGTGCAGTTCCTTGAGCCGGGCCACCGAGTCTTCGATCGAGGCATCGGCGGGCAGGTCCAGGACCAGGGGCTTGACCTTGGTGCGCAGGAAGTGGTCCGGGCAGGAGGTGCCCAGCGCGCCGAGCCGCGGGTGCTCCGCGGAGGCAAGGAATTCAAGTACGACGGGGTCATCGCTGAAGTGCCCCAGTTGCGGTTTGTCCGTGGAGGCCAAGCCGCGGATCACGGGAGCGAGGGCGGCTGCCTTGGCTTTGCGCTCAGCTTCCGGGAGGGCGCCGTAGCCCGGGAGCTTGGCACCGAAGGGCTCGGCCTTGCCGTTCTCCGCGATGAACTTCTCGGCCGTATCGATGATCCAGAGCGAGTTGGCCTCGGCCTCTTCGCTCGTGGCGCCCCACGCGGTGATGCCGTGGCCCCCAAGGATGGTGCCGATGGCCTGCGGGTTGGCTTCCTTGATCGCGGCGATGTCCAGGCCCAACTGGAAACCGGGACGACGCCACGGAACCCACACCACTTTGTCGCCGAACACCTTGGACGTCAGCGCTTCGCCGTCCACCGCCGTCGCAATCGCGATGCCCGAGTCCGGGTGCAGGTGGTCAACGTGGGCAGCGTCCACCAGCCCGTGCATGGCAGTATCGATCGACGGCGCGGCGCCGCCCTTGCCGTGCAGGCAGTAATCGAACGCGGCCACCATTTCGTCTTCGCGCTCGACGCCGGGGTAAACATCCTTCAGTGCCTGCAACCGGTCAAGCCGGAGGACAGCAAGGTTCTCGGCCTTGAGCGTGCCGAGGTCGCCGCCGGAGCCCTTGACCCAGAGGAGTTCGACGTCCTGGCCCGTGACGGGGTCCTTCTCGGTGCCTTTGGCGGAGGTGTTGCCGCCGGCGAAGTTGGTATTCCGCTTATCCGCGCCAAGGCGGTTGGAACGGGAAATCAGGTCTTCAACAGTCTTATTCGTGGTCATGCTCTTAAGCGCCCCATCCGGCTTGCTGGCCGCCTGCGCGGTCCTCGTTGATCTTCTTCTGGTAACCGCTGGCCTTGTAGGCAGCGATCGGGTCGGCGGGCAGGCCGCGGGATTCGCGCCACTCGGCCAGGACCGGGCGGACGTCGGTGTAGAAGGCATCGTTGAAGATGCCGTTGGCGGCCAGGACATCCCCGGCACGCTGCGCTTCGGACAATGCAGCGGTGTCCACGAGCAGGGCACGGGCCGTCATTTCCTGGACGTTCAGGACCGAGCGGATCTGGCCCGGGATTTTCTCTTCAAGGTTGTGGCACTGGTCCAGCATCAGTGCGACGCCGGAATCCTTACCGAAGCCGCCACCACGGATGACCTCATGCATAATCCGGAACAGCTGGAACGGATCAGCCGCGCCAACAATCAGGTCATCGTCGGCGTAGAAGCGGGAGTTGAAGTCGAAGGAACCCAGCTTGCCCAGGCGCAGCAGCTGCATCACGATGAACTCGATGTTGGTGCCCGGTGCGTGATGGCCGGTGTCCAGGCAAACGAACGCCTTCTGCCCTAAAGCCAGGGTCTGCGCGTAGGACGTCCCCCAGTCCGGAACATCGGTGTGATAGAAAGCCGGCTCGAAGAACTTGTACTCCAGCACCAGGCGCTGCTCGTCACCGAGGCCTGCGTAGATTTCCTGGAGGGACTCGGCCAGGCGGTCCTGGCGGCCGCGGATATCGTCCTGGCCCGGGTAGTTGGTGCCATCCGCCAGCCAGATCTTCAGGTCCTTGGACCCTGTGGCGTGCATGATCTCGATGCATTCCAGGTGGTGATCGATCGCGCGGCGGCGCACGGACTCGTTGGAGGATGTCAGCGAGCCGAACTTGTATTCGTCATCCTGGAACGTGTTGGAGTTGATGGTGCCCAGTCCAACGCCCAAGCGCGCGGCGTACTCGCGCAGGGCGGAGTAGTCGTCCACCTTGTCCCAAGGAATGTGGAGGGCAACAGTTGGAGCCAGACCGGTGAGCTCGTGGACCTTGGCGGCGTCGGCAATCTTTTCCTGGACGGTGCGCGGAGTACCCGGGGTGCCGAAGACCTTGAACCGGGTCCCGGAGTTTCCGT
Organism: Arthrobacter sp. StoSoilB5; assembly: GCF_019977235.1. Taxonomy (NCBI): domain Bacteria; kingdom Bacillati; phylum Actinomycetota; class Actinomycetes; order Micrococcales; family Micrococcaceae; genus Arthrobacter; species Arthrobacter sp. StoSoilB5. Next base: position 4,789,132 of record NZ_AP024646.1, on the reverse strand, counting down.
AGGCCCAGGACGGCACTTCAATGGCCAGTTCCCCGAGACGGCCCAGGGCCGATTCTGTGGTGTTCATGCTTGTTCCTTCTGGTAATCGTGGGCTGAGTCTTTGTTTATGTGTGCGGCGGCGGGGTCACCTATGACGACGCCCGCGGTGGCCAGTTGGTCCTCAAGGTTGAAAACTTCTTCGACGATTTCGAAGCCTTGGTCCGGCGGGAGCTCGCTGTTCGCGAACAGCGTGGCCATCTCGGCCTGCCAGCGGGCGTTGACGTCCGTCAGGGCCATCCGGGCTTGAGCGGCTTGGTAGTCGTCGCATTCCAGATAACCGATGAGTTGACCATCGGGAGCCAGGAACAACGAGTAGTTGTTCCAGCCCGCGTCCTTGAGGGCGCGCAGCATTTCCGGCCAGACGGCTGCATGGCGAAGCTTGTATTCGTCCATCAACTCCGGCTGGACGGAAGAGCGGAAACAGACCCTCATGTGCGGTTCTCCAGGTCACTCGTCTTTGAATCGTTTCATTTGTTACGATTCAAATTACCCTCGCACGAAGGGGGGTGTCAAGGCGTTTCCTGCAGATCGATCACAACAGCGGAGATTGGAAAGCATGTCCCAAACAGCGAGCATCAAAGACGTTGCCACCCACGCCCAAGTAGCCGTGGGAACTGTTTCCAACGTGCTGAACTACCCGGACAGGGTGTCCCAACGGACCAAGGAGCGCGTCCTCAAATCCATCGCTGAACTCGGCTTCGTGCGCAATGATGCTGCCCGCCAACTCAGGGCGGGACAGAGCCGGACAATCGGGCTGATCGTGCTGGACGTCGGGAACCCCTTCTTCTCCTCGGTGGCCCGCGCGGCCGAGGATGCCGCCACGGCCCTGGGCAGCGTGGTGTTGGTAGGGGACAGCGGCCAGGATGCTTCCCGCGAAGCGCACTACATGGACCTGTTCCAGGAACAGCGAGTCCAAGGACTGCTCATTTCGCCCGTTGGGGATGTTGGCGATCGGATCGACACCCTCCGCGAACGCGGCGTTCCCACTGTGCTCGTGGACGAACTTGCGGATACGGACCGCTGCAGCTCGGTCTCCGTGGATGACCAGGAAGGTGGCTATCTGGCTGCCAGGCACCTGCTGGACACGGGCCGCCGTCGTCTGGCTTTTGTCGGCACCCCATCAATTCGCCAGGTGGCCAACCGACTTACCGGCGCGCAGCGTGCCGTAGCAGAAGTAAAGGGTGCCACTATTGAGGTCCTCGACTCCGCCGGACAGACGGTCCTGGCGGGACGACAAGTGGGCAATGCTTTGGTGGAGCGCGAGCCGGAACTGAGGCCAGAGGCCGTCTTCTGCTCCAACGACCTCCTGGCACTGGGCGTCATGCAGTCGTTGACCATGTTGCGCACTGTGAAAATCCCCGAGGACATTGCCCTGATTGGCTACGACGACATCGACTTCGCGATTTCCGCCGTCGTGCCTTTGTCCTCCATCCGCCAGCCCACCGAGGCCCTTGGCCGCACGGCGATCGAGCTGCTCGCGGAGGAACAGGAGAGTGGCGGCACCAAACACCGTGCCGTGGTGTTCACGCCGGAGCTCGTGGTGCGCCAAAGCACGGCCGGCGCCCCCAAGTAGGTCGCAGTAGTGCGCGTTTTGACAGCTCAAAACGCGCGCTAGTGCTACTTAGTTGGGTGACTAGAGGGCGTAGATGCTCCACGCAGCAGTGTGCTCAGTGCCGGGTTCCAGCCGGATCAGGTCAGTGCCGCTGTTGAAGGCGTCGGGCGGGCAGGTCATCGGCTCCACCGCCAGGCCCAGCCGGCCCGGAATTGGTGCTGGCTTGTCTGCCGTATGGATCTGCAGCCACGAACAACTTTCGTCCCAGGACATCCCGACGCCGGTGCCCGCCGGGTCCCGCAGCGAGAGCCGCGCCAGCCCGCCGTCGAACGTTATGCCGGTGAAGGCGTGGTCGATTTCGGTGCTGCCGATGGGCCGCGGTGTGCGGAAGTCGAAGGCATGGCCTTCCACGCTCGCAACGTTCAGGGGAAGCAGCCTGTCCGGAGTGACCTCCAAGAATGAATCCGCAGCAAAATTCAGGATCCACTCATCCAACGGCGAGGAGCCGGCCACAAGGTACGGGTGCGGACACACTCCGTAGGGTGCCGCAGAGTCCCCTGCATTCCGTGCCGTCACCCGCGTGTGCAGCCCACCATCGTCCAGCACGAAGTGGGCGTCGAGCTCCAGCACAAACGGATAGCCCGCCGTGGGCCCCACCGTGCACGTCAAAGTGAGCGAACCGGCGTCGTGCTCTTTCAGCGACCAATCCAGCGGGAAGGCGAGGCCGTGCAGCGACGTTTGCCGCTCGGGTTCGTTGATCGGCAGGTGTTGCATCTTGCCGTCGAAACGGTAGGTGCCGTCCGCGATCCTGTTGGGCCACGGCGCTGCGATGATGCCGCGATAGTCCGGGATTGGTTCGCCGGCAGCGGAGGGAACCACGAGGTCGCGGCCCTCGAACGTGAGCCTCCGAAGGGCGGCCGCCCGGGCGGTGACGACCGCTTCGTAGCCGCCCGATCGGAGGATGAACTCGGTACTCACAGGCCGCCGGCCAGTTTGTAGTAGGCGGCGTTCCAGTTGAGTTCCTTCTTGAATTGTTTGATGGTGGTGTCCTCGTCGATGGTCAGGAGCTCAGTCCTGGCGATTTCGGCGAAGTCTTCGAACACCTCCAGGCCAACCTGCGTGGAGAGTACCGTGTGGTGCGCGGCGCCAGCGGTGAGCCACGCTGCGGCCGACGTAGCGAAATTGGGCTTGGGCTCCCACAAAGCGCGGGCCACCGGAAGGTTGGGCAGGGGCTGGTCGAGGTCCACGACGTCCACCACGTTCGCGACCAACCGGAACCGATCGCGCATGTCGGACAAAGCGACCACAATACCCGGGCCGGCGTCCGTGTCGAACACCATGCGGACGGGGTCTTCCTTGCCACCAATGCCCAGCGGGTGGATCTCGACGCGCGGCTTCTTCGCAGTCAGGGACGGGCAGACTTCGAGCATGTGCGCGCCCAGGATCTTCTCCGAGCCGGGCTCAAGGTGGTACGTGTAGTCCTCCATGAGCGAGGCGCCACCGGGCAGCCCGGCACCCATGACCTTGGCGGCGCGGACAAGAATGGCGGTCTTCCAGTCGCCCTCGGCGCCAAAGCCGTAGCCGTCAGCCATCAGGCGCTGGACTGCCATGCCGGGAAGTTGGCGCAGCTCGCCCAAGTCCTCGAACGACGTCGTAAACGCGGCCGAGCCGTTCGCCTCCAGGAAGCTGCGGAGACCGAGTTCGATCCGTGCGCTGTACCGCAGCGACTCGTGGCGGGCACCGCCTGCCTGCAGCTCCGGCACCACCTCGTAAAGGCGCTCGTATTCGGCAACCAGGGCGGCGACGTCGGACTCTGCGGCGCCGTGGACGGCGTCGGCGAGCTCATTGACGGACCAGGTGTTGACGGAGACGCCGAAACGCAGCTCGGCTTCGGTCTTGTCGCCTTCGGTGACTGCTACGTTGCGCATGTTGTCACCAAAGCGTGTCAGTTTCAGGGTCCTGACGGCGGCCCAACCGGCCGAAGCGCGCTGCCACGCGCCCACCTGGCGGGCGACCTCCGGGTTGGAGACATGCCCGACGACGGTCTTCCGCGGCACGCCGAGACGGGACTGGATGTACCCGAATTCGCGGTCGCCGTGGGCTGCCTGGTTGAGGTTCATGAAGTCGAAGTCGATGTCCGCCCAAGGCAGGTCACGGTTGGCCTGCGTGTGCAGGTGCAGCAGCGGTTTGCGCAACGCGTCCAGGCCCTGGATCCACATCTTGGCCGGGCTGAACGTGTGCATCCACGCGGTCACACCGATCACGGAATCGTCGGAGTTCGCCTCCAGTGCGGTGCGACGGATGGCGTCGGAATCGGTGAGGACCGGCTTCCAGACGAGCTTGACGGGTACGTCCGAGGATGCGTTGAGGACGTTGGCGATCTCCTGCGACTGCGCTGCGACCTGCTTGAGGACGTCCTCGCCGTAGAGGTGCTGGCTTCCCGTGAGGAACCAGACCTCGTAGTGCTCCAGGGAAGTGTTGTTGGCGGTGGGCATTTTCATGGCTCCTGAAAGTGTGGTGGACGTCCGCTTTAGCGGCCGTAGACGTTTTGGTAGCGGTTGTAGAGCGACTCGATCTTGGCCTGGTCAATGGGGAGCGGCTCGCCGAGTTGTCGGGAGACGTGGACCGTCTTTGCCACTTCCTCGCACATCACGGCAGCCTTCACCGCGGACCTGGCGTCCTTGCCGATGGTGAAGGGGCCGTGGTTCTGCATGAGCACTGCGGGGGAGTGGGAGTTCTTGAGGGTCTCCACGATGCCCTGTCCGATCGAATCGTCTCCGATCAGCGCGAAAGGGCCTACCGGGATCGGACCGCCGAACTCATCGCCCATCATGGTCAGCACGCACGGGATCTCCTCGCCACGGGCGGCCCAGGCAGTGGCATACGTGGAATGGGTGTGCACCACACCGCCGACCTCCGGCATGTGACGGTAGACGTAGGCATGTGCTGCAGTGTCCGATGATGGCGAGAGGTCCGGGTTCCCCCAGTCCACGGTCCCACCGCTTCCGATGTTGATGCCCCTGACGGGAGTCCCAAAGAGATCCGTGACCACCATTTGCTCAGGCGTCAGCTCGTCATAGGAGACGCCTGAGGGCTTGATGACCATGAGGTCGTAGCCGGGGATCCGGCCGGAGACGTTGCCCGCAGTCCAAACAACCAGCTTGTAGCGGGTCAGCTCGGCGTGCAGTTCGCAGACTTCGCGGCGGACTTTGGCGATGGTTTCCAGGAGGGTGCTCATGCGTTGACCCCTTCGGTGATGGTGGCATGTGCAGCACGCTGAATAGCCTTGAGGCGGTGCATGACGCTGTTGGTGCCGCGGCCGAAGTAGTCGTGCAGGGCCCGGTATTCCTGGAAGAGTTCCTCGTAGGCGGTGACGTTCTCCGGGATTGGCGTGTAGACAGCGCCCGGGGCCGCTGCCATGGATGCAGCAGCTTGGCGGATGTCCTTGTACTTTCCGGCCGCTACAGCTGCGTGGATTGCGGAGCCGAGTGCGGGTCCCTGCTCTGAGCCGATCGTAGAGAGCTGAAGTCCGGTGATGTCCGCATAGACCTGCATCAGGAACTTGTTCTTCAGGAGACCGCCGGCAACGATGAATTCCTTGACGGGCACACCCGAATCGCGGAACGCATCCACGATGGTGCGGGTACCGAAAGCAGTGGCCTCCAGCAGCGCCCTGTACGTGTCCTCGGGCTTTGTGGCCAGGGTTTGGCCCACCACGACGCCGGAAAGCTCGTGGTCCACCAACACCGAACGGTTTCCGGAGTGCCAGTCCAGGGCGATCAGGCCGTGCTCGCCAATGGCCTGCTTGCCAGCAAGTTCAGTGAGGTATTCGTGGATGCCGAGGCCCTCTTCGGCCGCGGCCTGGTGGTACTCGGGAGGGACGCCGTTCTTGGTGAACCAGCCGAAGATGTCCCCAACTCCGGACTGTCCCGCTTCGTAACCCCAGAGACCGTCAACAATGCCGCCGTCGACAACCCCACACATGCCAGGGACTTCGCGCAGGACGTCGCCGTTCATGACGTGGCAAGTGCTGGTGCCCATGATGGCCACGAGCTGCCCCGGCTCAACAGCGTTGGCAGCGGGTGCGGTGACGTGGGCGTCCACGTTGCCGACCGCCACTGCGATTCCGGCCGGGAGTCCGGTCCAGGCGGCAGCCTCTTCTGTGAGGTACCCGGCGGCATCGCCCAATCGGCCGATGGTGTGCTCCAGCTTTTCGGACACGAAGCCCTTGAAATCAGGATTGAGCGCGGCGAGGAAATCTTCCGACGGGTACTTGCCGTCCTGGTAGATGCCCTTGTAACCAGCGGTGCATGCGTTGCGTACGTAGCTGCCGCACAGCTGCCAGACGATCCAGTCGGCCGCTTCAACCCAATGGTCCATGGCGCCATAAACTTCGGGGTCCTCTTCAAGGAGCTGCAGGCCCTTGGCGAACTCCCATTCCGAAGAGATCAGGCCGCCATATCGGGGAAGCCAGGCCTCCCCGCGTTCCTCGGCGAGCTTGTTGATGCGGTCGGCCTGTGGTTGGGCCGCGTGGTGGCGCCACAGCTTTACGTAAGCGTGGGGACGGTCCGCGAAGCGTTCCAGTTCGTTCAGCGGCGTGCCGTCCGCCGTCGTCGGGACCATGGTGCAAGCGGTGAAGTCCGTAGCGATGCCCACCACGTTGGCGGGGTTGATCCCAGCATCGGCGACGGCGGCCGGTACTGCATTGCGCAGGACGTCGCGGTAGTCGTTGGGCACTTGGAGCGCCCAGTCGGCGGGGAGCCGCTGGCCAGTTGTGGGCAGCCGCTCGGATACGACAGCGTGCGGGTATTCGAACACGCCGTTGCCGAGTTCCGCACCGTCCGAGACACGCACAACGACGGCGCGACCGGACAGGGTGCCGTAGTCCACGCCGATGACGAACTGCTCGTCGAGCGGGAGATTTTCAGAGGTATTCATGGGGTCTCCATCCGGCTGGCCAAGGCCTCATTGCCGGGGGGTTGGGGTGGAAGAAACGAAGAAGGTCTGATGCAATTGTTAGCGCTCACAACTTTGATGTCAAGAGGATGGGCGTCATGTGGGACTGTTTCAGACACTCTGACCCAACTAGGTCGCAGTTGAGCGCGTTTTGCGTGCTCAAAACGCGCTCAGCTGCGACCTAGTTGGGTTAGGTGGTGACGGGGGGCGCTGTGGTGGCCCGGATGATCAGGCGGGGCTTCACTGTGGCGGGCGTACCGGTGTCGCCGGTCTCCAGACGATCCAGCAGCAAGCCGATGCAGCGCTGGCCGAGCTCCTCAAAGTCCTGCGCAACAGTAGTCAGCGGCGGAATGAAGTACGCGGACTCGGGTTGATCGTCGAAGCCCACCACGCTGATGTCCCCCGGGACCTGCACGCCGCCTTCGCTGAAAGCCCGGAGGACCCCCAGCGCCATCTGGTCGTTGGCTACGAACAGTGCGGTCACGGAACGCTCGGCGGCGATTTTCAGGCCTTCGCGGTAGCCGCATTCGGCGCTCCAGTCACCCTGGATCAGGGTGCCGGGTTCGAGCCCTGCCTCGGCGAGGGCATCGCGCCAGCCTTCTGTCCGGGCAGCGGCGTCGATCCAATCGGCAGGTCCAGACAGGTGGCCGATTCGCTTGTGCCCCAGCTCCAGGAGGTGTTGGACGGCAAGCCGCGCCCCTTCGCGTTGGTCCACCGTGGCCCCGGTGAGCATTTCGTCGCCAACGGAACCGACAGCAACCAAAGGCACCTGGGTGGTGATGTCCTTGAGGACGTCAAAGGTCCCAGGGTGCGGCACTGTCACAACGATGCCGTCCACGCCTTGGTCCATGAAGTGGGCCATTGCGTCCTTGATGGTTTCAGGCGTGACTTCCCGCAAACCGGCGACGCTGACAAAATAGCCTGCGTCCCTGGCCGCCTGCTGCACTCCGAGGAGGGTATGGGACGGGCCGTACTGCGCCAACTCGCTGCCCAGCACGCCGATGGTCTGGGAGCGTCGGGTCACCAGGCTGCGTGCAGCGGTGTTGCGGCGGTAGCCAAGTTCAGTGATTGCCTGCTCAACGCGCTCCCGGGTCTTTGAGCTCACGTTGGGGTGGTTGTTCAGAACACGGGACACAGTTTGGTGGGAAACGCCGGCAACGCGGGCGACGTCCTCCATGACAGGAGGCCTGTTTGGTGCGGATTGTTCAGTGCTCACCCTGTCACGATAGAGCACATACGCGGTGATCAGCCCATGGCTGCCTTGGTGGCGTAATGGCGGTACCTCGTCAAGAACTCCGGTGTGCCGGAGCCCTTGTGCGGAGCGACTTCGATTCCTTCAAGGGGCCAATCCGGCAGCTTGCCTGTCAGGACACCGGCGGCTTGCCGGGCCGCGCCGTCCGCCACGTATTCCCCCGGAGCAGGCACGAACACCGGCAACCCGAAGACCTCGGCGGCAACCTTCTGCACGGCTTCGGACTGGGCACCGCCGCCCACCAGGATGATGCGTCGGGCCGCCACGCCTTGCGCCCGCAGGGCGGCGAGGCCATCGGCCAGGGAGCACACAACACCTTCGACGGCGGCCCTGGCCAGGTTGGCCGCGGTGTAATTCGACACTGTGAGCCCATGGAGGGATCCTGTGGCGTCCGGAAGGTTGGGGGTACGTTCGCCCTCGAAATATGGCACAAGGGTCAGGCCGCCTGCGCCCTCAGGGGCTGACAGTGCCAGTTTGGCGAGTTGCTGCAAATCCACCCCGAGTAAAGCAGCGGTGGCATCAAAAATTCGAGTGGCGTTGAGTGTGCAGGCAAGGGGCAGGTAGTTCCCTGTGGCATCGGCAAATCCTGCTACCAGGCCACTCTGATCCCGGGACGGGACGTCGGAAACGGCGAACACAGTTCCTGACGTGCCGATGGAAATAACAACATCCCCGACGCCGGCGTTGACACCCAGCCCCGCCGCGGCGTTGTCACCTGCGCCTGGCCCGATCAAAGCGCCATTGGGCGTCTTGCCGGCAGTTTCCAAAGGCCCGACGACGGCCGGCAGCACCGGGACATGGCCCAGGGTGCTCTGCAGGACTTCCGGTAAGTACTCGCCACTGCTTGCAACGAAGTATCCGGTGCCCGAGGCGTCGGACCTATCAGTGCGGAGCAACTCCAAAGAGGATGGACCTGTGCCCGGCCCATGACCGGCCAAACGCCAGGAAAGCCAATCGTGTGGAAGGCAAACGGCTGCAGTGCGCCGGGCATTGTCCGGTTCGTGCCGGGCAAGCCACCGAAGTTTGCTGGCCGTCAGCGATGCCACAGGCACGGTCCCTGTGCTGGCGGCCCAATAAGCAGCTCCAGCCACGGCGTCACCTTGGCCAGCTTCAAGAATCAGCTCTTCCGCGTCCAGTGCGGACCGGGTGTCGTTCCACAGCAGTGCTGGGCGGACCACGTTTCCGGATTCATCCAGGCAGACCATCCCGTGCTGCTGGCCACCCACGGCGACGGAATCGACGTCGTCCAAGCCGCCCGCCTGGTTGATGGCTTCCTGAAGGGCGGTCCACCAATGATCCGGATGGACTTCGGTACCTTCTGGGTGTGAGGCTCGGCCCTGACGCACCAGGGCGCCAGTGTCTGAGTCCCTGATGACCACCTTGCAGGACTGGGTGGAGCTGTCGATCCCGGCTACGAGAGGCATGCTTTTGTTCCTTTGGGGGACCGTCGCCGGGACTGGCAGTCCGGTAAAACGAGGGACCTTGCCTGGCCCGGCGACGGAATTGCGATGGGTTGGTTCTTCTTACGGGGAGGTGCCTTTAGCGGGCCCCGAGAAGGTGCTCGATGGCCAACTGGTTGAGGCGGACGAAGGCGAACGAGCGCTCGGCGGCCTTGTCGGCGTTGAACGCTTCGAAGGCGCTGGCGTCAGCCAGCAGGTCCGCGGTGGTTTCGCCGGCGTTCAACGTGGGCTCGCCCAGCTCGAACACGCCCGAGGCAGTCAGCGCTTCCTGAACTTCCGGATCGGCGCGGAAGGCGAGGGCGCGTTCCTTCAGGAGCAGGTACATGGACATGTTGGCCTTTGCCGATTCCCACACGCCGTCGTAGCCGTCGGTGCGGGACGGCTTGTAGTCGAAGTGGCGGGGGCCGTCATACTTGGGTCCGCCGTTGGGGAAGCCGTTCTCCAGGAGGTCCACGGTGAAGAAGGCGCTGGTGAGGTCGCCATGGCCGAAGACGAGGTCTTGGTCGTACTTGATTCCACGCTGGCCATTGAGGTCGATGTGGAAGAGCTTGCCCGCCCACAGGGCCTGGGCAATGCCGTGGGTGAAGTTCAGGCCCGCCATTTGTTCGTGGCCGGTCTCCGGGTTAAGGCCCACGATGTCGCCGTGTTCCAGCTGGGCAATGAAGGCAAGGCCGTGGCCAACGGTGGGCAGGAAGATATCGCCACGAGGCTCGTTCGGCTTGGGTTCCAAGGCAATCCGCAGGCCGTAGCCCTTCTCCTTGATGTAGCCGGCGGCGGTGTCCACGCCTTCCTTCATGCGGTCCAGCGCTGCGGAGAGGTCCTTGGAACCGTCGTATTCGCTGCCTTCGCGGCCACCCCACATCACGAAGGTCTCTGCGCCAAGCTCAGCGGCGAGGTCGATGTTGCGCAGGATCTTGCTCAGGGCAAAGCGGCGGACGGAGCGGTCATTTGAGGTGAATCCGCCATCTTTGAAGACAGGGTGGCTGAAGAGGTTGGTGGTAACCATCGGCGTCTTCAGGCCGGTTTCGGCCAGGGCGGCCTTGAAGTTCTTGAGGATGAGGTCGCGCTCCGAGGCGCTGGCATCAAAGGGGACAAGGTCATTGTCATGGAAAGTGATGCCATACGCGCCAAGTTCACTGAGCTTGTGCACGGCTTCCACAGGGTCCAGGGCCGGCCGGGTCGCTACGCCGAACGGGTCGGCGCCAGTCCAGCCGACGGTCCAAAGGCCAAAGGTGAACCGGTCCTGGGGGGTTGGCTGCGGGGTCATTGTTGCTCCTTTGCAAAGCGGCGGGGAGGCCATGGATGTAAAGCACTCCAATTAGTTTCCAATCTGAACTATATGGGGGATGATGGATCATGGTCAATGGAAACCAGCGAAAAATCTTCCAAGCCCTGAGGAGGCTGCGCGAGTGAACGAACAAGCTGCCCCGGGGCGCGTGGGTGACGTGCGCCGTCGTAATCTTTCGCTCGTCCTGGACTCGATTGCCCGCACGGGCGATGCCAAGCCAAGCCGCGCGCAAGTGGCCGCTGGAACGGGGCTGACCAAAGCCGCTGTATCCAGTTTGGTGGCCGATCTGGTGGAGTCTGGCCTTGTGTCCGAGGTTGGCCTGTATCGCGATGGAGAGCGCGGGCGTCCTGGGCAAGGGCTCGAGCTAAGCTCCCGGCGAGGCGTTGTCGGTATGGAAATCAACGTCGACTACCTGGCCGTTGGCCTGGTGGACCTTGGCGGGAAGTTGCGCTTTAGCTCCACGGTGGAGTCCCGCAACCGAGGGCTCAAACCGGCTGCCGTCATGGAGCAGTTGGGTGAGCTGGCCAGCCAGGCCAAGGAAGCAGCAGCAGCTGCCGGCATCACCATCCTCGGAGGCGGACTTGCGGTTCCCGGCCTGGTGGATGACCAGCGAAATGTCGTGTTGTCCGCCCCAAACCTCCATTGGGAGCATCAACAATTGAATCCGCAGGCGTTGCTGGAAGGCGCGCCACTTGGTGTCCGGCTGTCCAACGAGGCAAACAGTGCTGCCCTCGGTGAGCTTTGGTACGGCGGTGGTCCGGCGGACTTCCTCTACGTTTCCGGCGAGGTTGGCGTTGGTGGCGGGGTCATCATCGGTTCGGAGCTCTATACGGGGCCTGGCGGTTCAGCGGGAGAATTGGGCCACATCGTGGTGCATCCCGAAGGGCCTGCGTGTTCCTGCGGAGGGGCCGGCTGCCTGGAAACGTTCGCTGGGCAGGAAGCCATTTTTGAGGCTGCCCATATCCCGGAGGGGTCCCTTGCGGAGCGAACCGGACTTCTGCTCGCGGCGTTGGCGGCGGATGAACCGCGCGCCACGAGTGCGGTTCACGACGCCGGGCGGTACTTGGGCGTCGCGCTCGCCTCTTCTGCGCGTCTCATGGACATCGAGGCCGTAGTGCTTGGTGGTCACTTTGCCGTGCTCGCCGATTGGCTGAGGCCAGCAGTGCTCTCGAGTTTGGAAAGGTATGCGCCCGGGCTGCTGGAGCCCGAAAACCTCACAGTCTCCCGATTGGAGCACTCCGGGACGCTGCTGGGCGCGGCGGGCCAGGTGATCCGCACTGTGATTGAGTCACCTTTCGAGTTCCTCCCGGCGGGCAAGCTCGCGTAGGGCATCTTTTCGCCGGGGAGTGCGTGGGTATTACCGGGGAATTGCGGGTTCCCCCAAGACTTCCATGGGAATCATCAGCATGCTTACTATTAATGGGTCAGTTTGTTCGCGCATGCCCTACCCACGAACAGGTGTCCCATGACTACTCAAGACTCGCCACACACCAGCACAGCGAAGGCAGATACCGCGCCCGCCCCTGAAGACGACCGCAAGCCGGACAGTCTCAAGGACCTGGGCAAGCCCACATGGATGTATATCGCCAAGAGGACGCTGCGGGAGTTCAGCAAGGATCAATGTCCTGATGCAGCCGCCGGCCTGACCTACTTTGCCGTGCTCTCCCTTTTCCCCGCGCTTTTGGCGCTGGTTTCCCTTATCGGCATCTTTGGCGACGCGGGGAAAACCACCGCGGCATTGCTGGACATCGTGCAGCAGTTCGCCCCCGGACCCGGCGTTGACGCCATGCGGCAGCCCATCGAGGAACTGACGCGCTCCAATGCGGCCGGCTTCGCACTGGTCTTTGGCATCCTGGTGGCTGTGTGGTCGGCCTCCGGCTACACCACAGCCTTCAGCAGGGCGATGAACCGCGTGTATGAAGTGGATGAAGGCCGCGGCTTCGTGAAACTGCGCGGCACCATGCTCGCCGTTACCGTCGTCGCACTCGTGGGCGCGGCACTCGCCGCCGCGATGCTCGTCCTGAGCGGTCCGGTAGCGGAGACAATCGGTAAGGCAATCGGCATGTCAGAAACATTCCTGACGGTGTGGAACATTGCCAAATGGCCGGTCCTGATTGTGTTGGTGGTCATTGTCATCGCCGTGCTGTACTACTTCACCCCCAACGTCAAGCAACCCAAGTTCCGTTGGATGAGCCCGGGTTCCCTTATCGCCCTGGTAATTTTTGCCCTGGCATCGCTGGGCTTCGGCTTCTACGTTTCGAATTTCAGCAATTACAACAAAACATATGGAACGCTGGCAGGCGTCATCATCATGCTGCTGTGGCTCTGGATCCTGAATATGTCGCTGCTTTTCGGTGCGGAATTTGACGCCGAGATGGAACGCGGGCGTGAATTGCAGGGAGGCATTGAAGCCGAAGAGAGCATCCAACTCCCGCCCCGCGATACCAAGCGCAGCGACAAGCAGCAGAAGCAGGAAGATGAAGTTATCCGCCGCGGGCAGGAACTACGGGAAAACCACGACGACGATGCCCGCTCCAACGAATCCCCGGAACGCACAGCAAATGCCGAAGACAGGAAGTGAACCTCAGCGCGTCGACGCGTCCGGCACCACGCGCAGGAAGCTCAAGACCGTTCGCGACGGCGACAGAGTGGAAATCCACGGTGAGGTTTTCCGGGTCAGTTCCGTCCAGCCCGAGGAGGGAACCCGGAACATCCGGGTGGAGTTACAGGCGAACGACGGCGGCACTCTCACCTTGATCGGTGTTCCCCGTGCCCAGGTCCACGTGCCAGTCACGCTGTAGCCAGTCACGCTGTAGCACGCCTCGAGCTGTAGGGCGGATTACGCCCCTGCAGGGAAGCCCTGGTCGGCATCATCCCACCAGCCCTCCCAGGCGCTGGACGACAGGCGCTCGGAGGCGAAGGCGGCTGCGGGTGAATTTTCTTCAGGGGAAGCGCCTGAGGATCCGCTGTGGCTGCTGCTGGCGTCCAGAAAAAAGTTGAGGGTCTTCAAGAGCATCATGGTGGTGTCCTTTCAGTGGTTTCGTGGACCTCTTTGTCCAGGTGAAACCAGCGTAAGTGGCCATTGTTTCCTCTCATCGACGCAATGTTTCAGCTGTGTACCACTTATCTAACATGGGCATTCCGCGTCTCCACGCTGAAACAAACAGGGTGTGCACGATGCAAGAAAGCGAGCCCCTGCCGTGACCGGGCAGGGGCTCGCTTGCTTTGGGGTGGTCCTCCTGCGGAGCTTAGGGCCTCCGCAGGAGGACCACGTTCTTAGGCGTACGGGAGGACGAGCTCCGCGTAGCGCTGCTTCATGGTCTCCAGGACCGTGTTTCCATCGGCGTCCCAGATCTCCTGGTTGAAGATTTCAACCTCGATGTCGCCCGTGTATCCGGCATCCCTGACCCAGGTGCCGATGGTCGCGAAGTCGATGACGCCGTCGCCCATCATTCCGCGGGACAGCAGCGCGTCCGCAGCGATCGGCAGGTTGAAATCGCAGACCTGGTAGGAGGCAATGCGGTTTTCGCGGCCCGCGCGTTCAATCTGCGCCTTCAGTTCCGGGTCCCACCAGACGTGGAAGGTGTCGACGGCGACGCCCACTGCCTTCGCGTCGTACGGCGCGGCCAGGTCCAGGGCCTGGCCGAGCGTGGAGATGAGGGCTCGGTCCGCGGCGTACATCGGGTGCAGCGGCTCGAGCACCAGGCGAACGCCATTTTCGGAAGCGAACGGAACCAGTTCCTCGAGCCGGTCCGCTACACGCTGACGGGCTGCGACCACGTCCTTTTCGCCGGGCGCGAGCCCGCCGACCACAAGGAACAACTCCTGGGTGTCCAACGCAGCCGCTTCACGGACGGCGTCGAAGTTGTCAGCCAGTGCAGCGGCCTGTCCTTCAGCGTCGGCAGCCGTGAGGAAGCCGCCGCGGCACAGCGAGGAAACGCGAAGGCCGGCGTCCTTGATGAGCTTGGCCGCTTTGTCCAGCCCTGCCTCGGCAACCCGGTCACGCCACGGGCCGATCGCGGGAACGCCTGCCCGGGCACAACCGTCCACTGCCTCGGCCAGGGTCCACTTCTTGGTGGTGGCGCTGTTCAGTGAAAGCCTCGAGAAGTCACTCATGCGCCCACTCCGTTGATCCTCAGGTAATCGGACATCCGGAAGGCTGCCAGCGAGGGGTCCTTCAGCAAGCCGGCCTGATCTGCCAGTTCGAAGGTCTTGGCCAGGTGCAGCACGGAGCGGCCAGAGTGCAAGCCACCGACCATCTGGAAGCCGGGCTGCTTGCCGTTGAGCCACGACATGAAGGCGATGCCTGTCTTGTAGTAGAACGTGGGTGCGCTGAAGATGTGCTTTCCGAGCTCACGGGTGGAGTCCAGGATGGCGCGCGCTTCTGCAGCGTTACCGGCGTCGTACTTCTGCAAGGCAACCGAAGCGGCGGGGTAGATGGCAGCGAAGATGCCCAACAGGGCGTCCGAGTGGTGGGTGCCGTCGCCGTCGATCAGCTCCGGATAGTTGAAGTCGTCGCCGGTGTAGAGGCGGACGCCTTCCGGAAGGTTGGCGCGGAGGGCGATCTCGTGGGAAGCGTCCAGCAGCGAAACCTTCACGCCGTCAACCTTGTCCGAGTGCTCGCGGATCAGGCTGAGGAACGTTTCGGTGGCCACGGAGACATCGTCGGAGCCCCAGTATCCGGCCAGCGCGGGGTCGAACATGGTGCCGAGCCAGTGCAGGATGACGGGCTGGTCGACTTCCCGCAGCAGCGTCGAGTAGACGTGCAGGTAGTCGTCGGCGCCGTTGGCCACCTTGGCCAGGGCGCGGGATGCCATGAGGATGACCTTGGGTCCAGCTTCGCTGACCACGGCGATCTGCTCGCGGTAGGCATCGATGACGGCTTTGATGCCGGCAGCGCCGTCCGGAACGGCGGTGATGTCCAGCTGGTCGGTTCCGGCACCGCAGGAAACGAGGTCCCGGACGGACTTGCCTGCAGTTGCCGCATTGCCTGCAGCCACCACTGAGGCGGCTTCGGCGCCGGTGCGCTTGATGAGCTGCTGGGTGGCTGCCCAGTCCAGGCCCATGCCACGCTGTGCAGTGTCCATGGCGTCGGCAACGCCCAGGCCGTAGGACCACAGTTCGTGCCGGTACGCCAGGGTGGCGTCCCAGTCGAGCTGAGCCGGAGCGCCGGGGGTGTTGTCAGCGGCGACTTCCGGGATGACGTGCGCTGCGGCGTAGGCGCGGCGAGCGGTCAGGGGAGCGCCCGGCTTGACCCAGGCAGTGGCGGGCTGAAGGCGGTACTCGCGGGTGCCGCCGTCGTTGGTGGGAAGAATCAGTGACGTCATTAGAGGGTGATCTCCGGGATGTCGATGGTGCGGCGCTCTGCCGAGGACTGCAGGCCGAGCTCGGCCAGCTGCACGCCGCGGGCAGCGGACAGCAGGCCGAAACGGTGCTCGCGGCCGGCGACGACGTCGCGCAGGAATTCTTCCCACTGCAGCTTGAAGCCGTTGTCCAGTTCAGCGTTGGCCGGGACTTCCTGCCACTGGCTTCGGAAGGATTCGGTGACGGGCAGGTCCGGGTTCCAGACCGGCTTGGGGGTGTGGGCGCGCTGTTGCGCAACGCACTTGTTCAAACCGGCGACGGCGGAACCGTGCGTGCCGTCGATCTGGAACTCGACCAGTTCGTCGCGGTAGACGCGGACGGCCCAGGAGGAGTTGATCTGGCCGATGACGTCGTCGCCACCCGGGGTAACGAGCTCGAAGATGCCGTAGGAGGCGTCGTCAGCGGTGGCCTTGTATTCCTTGCCGGCCTCGTCCCAGCGTGCGGGGATGTGGGTGGCGGTCTTGGCGTTGACGCTCTTGACCTTGCCGATGATGCCTTCGAGCACGTAGTTCCAGTGGCAGAACATGTCCGTGGTCATTCCGCCGCCATCTTCCTTGCGGTAGTTCCAAGACGGGCGCTGTGCTGCCTGGACGTCGCCTTCGAAGACCCAGTAGCCGAACTCGCCGCGGATGGAGAGAATGCGGCCGAAGAAGCCTTCATCCACCAGGCGGCGGAGCTTGACCAAGCCCGGGAGGTACAGCTTGTCGTGCACGACGCCTGCGGTGACGCCGGATTCCTTGCCGATCTGTGCGAGCTCGATTGCTTCTTCCAGCGTCTCGGCCGTCGGCTTCTCGGTGAAGATGTGCTTGCCGGCGCGCATTGCCTTCTTCAGGGTGGCGGCGCGGAGGCTGGTCATGGAGGCGTCAAACACGATGTCCACGGTGGGGTCCGCGATGACTGCGTCCAGGTCCGTGGACCACTCGGAAACCTTGTGGAGCTCCGCCAGCTCGCGGATCTTGGCTTCGTTGCGGCCAACGAGGATCGGTTCCACCTGAACCTTGGTGCCGTCTTCGAGGGTGAATCCACCGGCATCGCGGATGGGGAGGATGGACCGCAGCAAGTGCTGGCGGTAACCCATACGGCCAGTGATGCCGTTCATGGCGATGCGGATCGTCTTTGTTTCGTAGCCCATGTTTTCTCCAGGTCCTTGTGTGCCGGCCGCTGTGCGTTGCCGGTGTTTGCATTTCCAGATGTGGGAAAGCGCATTCCCGCTGCAATCGATCATGCACTACGCCGCGCCATTTTGGCAAGCGCTTTCCCAAAAATGGCTGGAGGCTGCCATAATTTCTTCTAGCGCCAGTCTCAATGGCTTGCAGAAAAGGAGGGCCTCGTGGCCGCCAGCACACTGAGTGAAGTTGCCCGTTTGGCAGGGGTTTCCCTGGCCACGGCGTCCCGCGTCCTCAATGGTTCCACCCGTAAGCCCGCAGAGGATATTGCGGAGCGCGTCCGCGACGCCGCCGAAAAGCTCGGCTACGTCCCCAATGCCCAGGCCCAGGCGCTCGCAAAGTCCAGCTCAGGATTGATCGGCTTGATTGTCCACGACATCGCCGATCCCTACTTCTCCGCCATTGCCCGCGGCGTCCAGGAAGCAGCCCGGCAGCAAAACCGCATGGTGCTGCTGGCCAGTACATCCGGCGCTCCATCGGATGAGCGGGAAGCTGTGGCAGCCTTCGCCGCACGCCGTGCCGATTCAATCGTCATTGCCGGTTCACGCTCAGCGCGACCCGAGGACAAACAAAGCAACGTGGAGCTCGCCGCCGAGTTGGACCGCTATTGCCGCAATGGAGGGCATGTAGGGGTGGTGGGGCACCCGATCGTTGGTTCCACTACCGAAGAGGGCTACCACGTGATTGAGGTGCCCAACGAAGACCTCGCGGCGAAGCTTGCTGATGAACTGGTTGCCTCGCATCAGGGCGCCTTCGTGATTATTGGCGGCCCCGAGGGACTCTTTACGTCCGACGACCGCATCCGCGGCTTTCAGCGCGGACTTTCCGACGCCGGCCGGCCCCCTGCCGAGGTCATCCGTACCGGCTTTGATCGTGCCGGGGGATACGATGCCGGGTTGGCGCTGGCCGAACGGATCAAGGCCTCGGACGAACGGCTCTGCATTTTCGCGGTCAATGACGTCATGGCCATCGGCGTCACCGCCGCATTGCGCGCAGAGGGTGTGTGGATTCCCCGCGATGCCAATATCGCTGGTTTTGACGACATTGAAACACTGCGCGATTTCCGTCCCGCCTTGTCCACCGTGTATCTGCCGCTGGAGGACATTGGGAGGCTTGCAGCAGGTGGCACCGAGGGCGGCTCGGTTGGTGGTTCCGTCAAGCTCCGCAGGAGCACGGAAGTCCCGGCTTAGAGCCCCGCATCGCCGCTGATCCCAGGAGTCCCGGAGCATGAACCGAGCAATTCAGGACGACGGCGGCCGCCCCGGATCTTTCCGTGCTGTGCTACCCGGTGATTTCCTTCATGGATTCGGCCCATAGGGGGTCGGTGGACAACTTAATCGGACCTGAGGGCGGTCCTGAGCTGCTTCGACGGCTATCCGCCGAGCTCCATGTCAGCGCTGCCACGCCTCCGGCGTTCCTATGGCACACTGCCGAGGACGAAGCCGTGCCTGTGAGTCACAGCCTGGCGTACACCGCGGCGCTGAGCCGTGCCGGCGTACCGGCGGAACTCCATGTTTTTCCGCAGGGCGTGCACGGGCTGGGCTTGGCTGGCGGGTCGCCGGGCGCCGACCAATGGCCAGCCTTGTGTACTGCTTGGCTCGGCCGGATGGGCTGGGTTGCTGGAGTTAGTCCTCGCCCAGCGTGATGGCGTGCAGGAAAGCGGCATCGTTGTGCACGTTCTCCGGCAGATCGTCTTCAACGAACTCCAGCATGATGTCCATGTCCCTTCCGTTGCCGCGAAGGACATCGGAGACGGTCTGCCAGAGGAGCTTGCGCGACCTCAGCGGATGGCGTTCTGCCTCTGGTCCCCAAGAGAAGCAATGCACGCCGACGACGTGAGGCAGCACTTGGTGAAGAGAATCCAGCGCCTGCTGGTCAGTGAGTCCGACGGCGGGCTGCCAGTAGGTGCCGACGTTTGCGTGATCGACGCGGCGCAGGAGCTCGAGGGT
The DNA here is from genome assembly GCF_019977235.1 of Arthrobacter sp. StoSoilB5. Classification (NCBI taxonomy): domain Bacteria; kingdom Bacillati; phylum Actinomycetota; class Actinomycetes; order Micrococcales; family Micrococcaceae; genus Arthrobacter; species Arthrobacter sp. StoSoilB5. The sequence goes on along the minus strand of NZ_AP024646.1, from coordinate 4,770,106 downwards.
GGTTTCAGGGGAGTCGGTGAGTGTTCGACCGTGATATTCGAAAGCGATGCCGATCCCTCGGGCCGCGGCCAGATCGGCGATGCGTTGCGTGTCCGTAACCACCGCGTCCCAGTGCTCCGGGCTGGCGTCGGCTGAACCCAGCTCCCCGGCCCAGACCCGTATCCGCGGGGCACCGAGCGCGGCGGCGAGGTTGAGGACGGGCTCGAAATCGCCGAAAGCTCCCGCTCGGTAATAGGAACCGAGCGACAGGACGCTGAGGCCCGCAGCCTCGGTGGCCTCCTTGGCATGAGCAGCAGAGGCGGCGTCGCTGACGTGGACATCCGTACCCCACTCGATGCCGGCCAGACCTGCGCCCGAGGAAATTCGGACGACGTCGTCAATCCCCAGTTCGCGGAGAGTGACGGAACAAATTCCAGGCGTGAGGTCAGCCAGCGTCGTGATATCGATCATTGGTTCAGGATAGCGGGAATGCGCTTACCGTGCGGGTGTTGGCAGGAAGAGCCGAACTGGTGGTGGAACCCGCTCTCCTACGTCACCGACGAAGAGAAGGCCTACAAACTCACGCAGCACTTCTCCGTCGGCTCCCCTGTGCCCGGGTCAAAGCCCGACGCCTACTTCGATCCCAAGGCTGAAGACATCCTGTCCTCGGACTTCCTCGCGGCCACACTCGGGGATCGTCATGGGGATCCTGCAGTCCTGGTCCCAAGGCGTGGAGCTGTGGGGAGACGCGAACATGCGGAAAATCTGGTCAACGGCGAACGTGAAGGTCTACGGCGGCGGCGTGGCAGAAGAGGGCTTCCTCCGCGCACTCTCGGACCGGATCGGTGACTATAGCTACATCAACGTCTCCACGTCCTCAGGCAAGTCCGGTTCCAGCCGCTCCCGGCAAGAGGGCAAGGAACGCATCTTTGACGTTTCCAACCTTGCCGAACTCGACCGCGGCGGCGCCGTGGTCCTCGCCTCCGGCGCACCCGCCACGCTCGTCCGCACGATGCCCTGGTACACCGGACCCCACAAGGAAACGGTGGAGGCATCCATCAAGAAGTACAGCCCGCGCCCCGAAGAACCAGCCGTCCCGGTTCCAGCGGCACCTGTAGCCAATCCCTGGGTCACGAAGTAGGAAGGGTCTGCACTCATGACGAATGACTTTGACCTCTACGACACAGACACACCGGCCCCAGGCAAAGCTGACCAGAGTGCCGAGAAAGAACCGGAGCTCGTCTACGGCTCCGCCGAAGAATTCCTGCATGAGCAGCTGCTGCCCACGTACGTCCGCAGCGTCACGGGAAAGTCCGCGAAGTGGTGCATCGAGTGGTACTTCCACCCGGAAGCCGTCTCACGTGTGGCGGCTCTGTGGCGTTCATGGGAGCACCTGCGCCTGGATCCCGCTACCGGTATGAGCGTCTGGTGGCGGGACCATGCAGACCATCACATGAGAGTCCTCCTCGACCCCCAAGGTCCCTTCTACAACTGCGACATGAAAGAACACCGCGACCCCGAACATCTGGAACCCAAGAAGGCTCCGGCGGGCTGGTTCCCCGATGTACGAGCCTTCCAGGCGTGAACCCGGTCCGCCATCAGAGCCAGACTGACGACAAAGACCCCGCGAAAATCAAATGAGAGACAACTCCAAATAGCGCCACAGGCTGTGGCACATTTGCCGAAGACATGTCCAGGACCTGGGACAGGTGGGTACTACTGGGACATGGCAGCGACGTTGACGGCTTCCCCAGTGCAGAGCGACCGGCCGTAGCCGCGGTATCCAGGGGCCGTGCTAGAAGTTCTCCGTTTTCAAGTGTCCAGACACCGTCTGGACACTTGAGCCATGGTGTCAGTGGCGCACATTAGGGTGGACTGATGACCGACTCGCGTGACCTGGACCTTCCCGCTGGCTACCTGGACCTTCTCGAGGATCTGAAGGCAACAGTCAAAACGGCAAGGACCCGGGCGCTTCGGACCATCAACACACAGCTCATTGAGCTGTACTGGGCAATAGGCCAAGGAGTTCGGCAGCAACAGGAACAACAGGGCTGGGGGAGCGGAGTTATCAAGCGTTTGTCCTCGGACCTGCGTGCCGAGTTCCCTGAGATGAAGGGCCTGTGAACTAACCGAACTATCGAGCCGATATTGCGGCGTGTCGGTCTCCGTCGCACCCGCCAACTGGTGCGACTTTGGTGTGGTGGACGCAGCAGGTGATGCGGGAGCACATCAGCCGGTCGAGTCGGTATCGGTGGCCGAACTCGGCAGGGTTGTCGCGACATCGGCGGTTCCGGGTTATCGAATCCTGGAGCCGCTCGGCGAGGAGTTCGTTCCTGCAACTGAGTGGTTTCGGAATCTGATCGCGTGCGACCGTTCGCAGCTCACAATCCGGACCTACGCGAACAGTCTGTTGATCTATCTGCGGTTCCTCTGGAGCGTCGGCCGACCGTGGCTGGAAGCGTGCGAAAGGGATACCCAAGAGTTCGTGCTGTGGATGCGGAGCGCTGACAAGTTCCTCGGCTCGAAGCGGCCGCCCGAAAGTCGCCCAGGCATCAACGGCGTCACCGGCAAGTCCAACCTGGGCCCGAAGTATTCTGCCTCCGCTATCAATGGTGCGCTGACCGCTGGGCGTGGTTTCTATGAGTTCCACCGCCGCGGCAGTGGGCCAGTGCTGGTGAATCCGTTCCCCCGGTTGAATCCTCGGTTGAATGCCCACCACAATCCGCTGGAGCCATACAGGACCGGACCGCGTGACGCTTACCGGCAGAAGGCTGTCCGCCGGGTGCCGCGCGCTATCCCAGATTCCAAGTTCGAGGCATTGTTCCGCAGCCTGCACTGCAACCGTGACCGTGCTCTGCTTGCCTTCTACGTCACCAGTGGCGCTCGTGCGAGCGAGATCCTCGGGCTCAGAGGAGGAGACATCGATTGGGGTGATTCGCTGATCACAATCCGCGCCAAGGGCGGCATGGTGCGGCAGATCCCGGTCGGTGGGCACGCACTGATCTGGCTCCGCCTCTACCTGTTGGAACGCGGCCCCGCCGCGGTCGACGAAGGGCTGTGGGTGACTGAACGGGAACCACGTCAACCGCTGGGCTATGACGCGTTCCGTGCCGTCCTGCGACGGGCAAACGATGCACTCGGCAGCAACTGGACCCTGCACGACCTACGGCACACCTTTGCGATCCGCGCACTGGACGCCGGGATGATGCCGCACCACGTTCAGGAAATCCTGGGGCATGCCTCCCTTGAGACACTGACGGTCTATTCCAAACCGCGGATCGAGGACGTGCTTGCCGCACACCGCGCAATCCTCACGCCTCCGGCTTCCGACGCGACACCGGCTCAAGCCCTGCGATATGCGCAAGAAGACCTAGAAATCCTCTGGGGCCGCCGTGACGACTGAAGTCAGCCATCGACGGGCAACGCGCCGCGCGACGCCCTTACAGTTGCACGCAGTCGAAGACGCCCCCGCCGGCGAAGTGTCCTTCGGCGAGCTCGCAAGCGCACCGTCCGAGAAGATCATCGAGGCCATCTGTTCACACAATCAGGAGGCGAGGCCGGCGGCGGCTAAGCTGCTTGATTTCCTGGCCAGCCATGACGGCGAAACATGGCACGAGCGGTGGCTTAACGCGGTGGAGGAGTCTGGACCAACCGGGAGGAGCTGGCTATTCCCGATAGTGCACCGAGATCTGGAGCCGTGGGAGGCAGGCCGCTACCACGCTGCATTGCGCTGGCTGGTGTCGCTGGACCTGGTGCGGCCGTCGTATGTGTGGATGAACCGCCGGCGCCTGCAGTTCTGGCCAGCCATCGGCCGCGACCGAGACGACACCACTTGGGATCTGTTCGAAGCCCGCGTTGCTGCATTGGGTCTGGTTCCCCAAACTCATGCGCGGGCTTTGATCACAGGCGGGCAGTTGGTCGCTCATACAGGCAAGCCGATCCACCAGATCACCGCTGAAGACGTGCTCACCATGGCACGGGCATACAACGACGGCCGGACAGTGACGAGCAAACAGTTAGCCTCCGTCTGGCACGTCCTGCGCGGACTCGGCTGGCTGCGCAGCGATTCGGTCCGCTTCCCCGGTCGCGTCCATCGCGTGGGCCGCAAGACTTGCGAACAGCTCGTCGACCAGCACGGCATCGCCGAGCCGCAGCGAAGCGTCCTGATCCGATACCTCAAAGCGCGTCAGCCTTCGCTGGACTACACGAGCATGAACGGCGTGGCACAGTGCCTCGTGGCACTGTTTTGGGCGGACGTCGTGAACAGCTACGGCCAACCCGCCGGCTTCGATCTGACCCCCGAGCAGGGTGAGAACTGGAAAGAACGGATCAAGGTCCTTTCGGACGGCACGCCACGGCGGAATTACCGGAAAGTGATGAACACCGTCGCTGCGTTCTACTCGGATGTTGCCCTCTGGGCGCAGCAGGATGCGTACTGGGCCCAATGGGTCGCGCCTCAGTTCATCTACGATCGTGACACTGCCGGCGGGACCAAGGAACGGCGCCGAACGATCTCCGAGCAGCACCACAAGATCAGGCAGCTTGCCCCGGTCCTCCCTCAGCTCGTCACCGCCGCAGAAACCGAACTCGCACGGGCCCGTGACCAGCTCGCAGAAGCCGCAGCTCTCGGAAACGGCGCCTACCTGACTCTCGACGGACACGAATGGGAGATTGTCCAGGTAAGCCCACATTCGCCAATCCGGGTGCGCCGTCCTGGCCAGGAAAAGCACCTGACCGACAAGGAAGACGCCGCATTCTGGATCTGGGCGGCAGTGGAGGTCTTGCGGCATTCCGGCATCCGCATCGAGGAACTGCTGGAACTCACCCACCTGTCCCTGCAGCCCTACACCGTCCCGCAGACTGGGGAGGTCGTGCCGCTGCTGCACATCGCACCCAGCAAATCCGACGAGGAACGCCTCCTGGTCGCGGGGCCGGAACTGGCCCACGTGCTGGCCGAGGTGATCGCGAGAGTGCGTGGATCCGATGGCAGGGTTCCCCTGGTCCAGCGCTACGACCCCTACGAGAAGATCTGGTCTGACCCGCTTCCGTTTCTGTTCCAAGGTCGGCAAAGGGGCGGCGTGGCCAGAGTCACCAGTCCAGGGGCCATCCGCGCCCTACTGAACAACTTACTCAGCCGCGCCGACATTCAAGTCGCAGGGCGGCCGGTCCGGCTGACACCGCACGACTTCCGCCGGATCTTCGCCACCGACGCACTTGCCTCCGGTATGCCACCCCACATCATCCAGCAGCTCATGGGTCACAAGTCGATCGTCACGACCCAGGGCTATGCAGCGGTCTATCCGCAGCACGTGATCCGTGAGCACCGCAGTTTCATCGCCAGACGACGCCAAACAAGGCCGAGCGACGAATACCGCGAGCCAACCCCTGAGGAATGGGACGAATTCGAGCGTCACTTTGTCACCCGCCGGGTCGAGCTCGGGACCTGCGGCCGCGCCTACGGCAGCCCCTGCATTCACGAACACGCCTGCATTCGCTGCTCCCTGCTACGGCCGGACCCCGCACAGAAAGAACGACTAACCACAATCATCGGCAACCTCCACGACCGCATCAAAGAAGCCGAAACAAACGGCTGGCTCGGCGAGGTCGAAGGCCTCCAGACCAGTCTCGCCGCCGCGGAATCGAAGCTCGATCAGATGCACAAGATCGACACTCGAAGAGCAACCGCAACCCGGTTGCCTATGCCCACCACTCGGGTCGAAAACCGGTAACGCGGCGACGAAAAGGCCCGCTCCACGACCTAGTTAGTTCGGAAAATCTCGCCCAGAAACATTCAGTACATGACCACGTTCGCCGGAGCCTGGCAGGACGGTCCAATTGCGCAACAAGCTGTTGCGCAATTGCCGTGGGGCCACGTTACTGTCCTTCTGGACAAGGTGGGCGCACAGGAAAAACGTACTTCGTACGCAGCGGCAGCCGTCCAATACGGGTGGTCCAGGAATGTCCTGCTGAACATGATCATGAACCGAACTCTTGAAAGGACCGGCGCAGCTCCGTCCAACTTTGCGCAACAGCTTGTTGCGCAGGACTCCGAGCTTACCCAACAAATCGCGAAGGACCCCTACAACTTCGAGTTCCTGGGCTTGTCCGGGGAAGTCGCTGAACGCGAACTGGAACTGGCTTTAACCAGTCGGATCACCGAAACCCTGCGCGAACTGGGACCAGGCTTCGCTTTCGTCGGGCGGCAAGTCCACTTCGACGTCGACGGCGACGATTACTACGTCGACATGCTGTTCTTCCATATGGACCAGAACAGATACGTGGTCATCGAACTCAAGACAGGAAAGTTTCAGCCGGAGTTCGCCGGCAAACTAAACTTCTACGTCGCCCTCGTCGATGACATGCTCCGCCGCGAGCACCACAACGAAACCATCGGCATCCTCATTTGCGGCACCAAGAATGACCGCAGCGTCCGATACAGTCTCGGGCGCTCTACCTCGCCGATGGCCGTCGCGGCCTACACCTACGACAAACTCCCGGCAGACGAGAAGGTAGCACTGCCCAATGAGGGTCATGTTGTCGCCGCGTTGGAATGGGCTGAACCTGGGGCGGACCCAGAAGACTGAGCCTTCGGACCCGCTGACGCCGATAAGCACCCTTTCGTTAACCCGATTTGGGGGCGGGTCCGGCGGCGCACCGGGCAACAGCCTTGGCGTGTAAGCATCAACGGGCTCGAGGTACCGTGCAGGCAGATAATTCCGCTGGACTCCAAGGTTTCCCTGACCCGGATTCGCATTTGATGCATTCTGAGAGCATTTTTTTTGCAGACGTATCGGAGACGTCGTGGACCCCTTGGAGGGCCGGCTGAACAGGCTTCCGCTGTGTCAGGGAGCCTTTTCCGCGGACACGGTGTTTGAGGACATGCAGTCGAGGTGCGGCTGCGGGAGGACGACGCCGAATTTAACCAAGTGGGTTCTATCCCGCGCAGCACCGCGAGCAGCTGTGGGGTATCCGCAAGTGCATCATCCGTGACGGCAGTTTTGTAGTCCGCCGTCAGCGGTTCCTCATAATTGGCGAGAAGCCGGGCGGGAAGAGTCTTCGTGAGGGCTAGCCCATTCGCTTGCTGACCGCTAGTTCGATTTGCTCAGCGCCCTGCCCATGATTGCCTGCGTCAGGGCGTCGATGACCTCGGCGTTGGCCAGCGGGTTCCGGATCAAGGTGAAGTCGACGTCTCCCACGGGCGGGAGGTCGAAACGCTGGGTGATTACCTTCAGGTCTTCTGGTACAAGCGACGCCGGCATCACCGCCACTCCGATACCTGCGCGGACGGCGGCCAGGACGCCGCTGATCTGCTTGGTGCTGCACGTGATGCGCCATGTGCGGCCGGCGGCTTCCAGGGCGTCGATGGCCAACTTTCGGCTCAGGCTGGGGGCGGGGTATGCAATCAGCGGCACAGGTGCGCCCGGTTCCAGGACGGTTTGCTCAACGCCGACCCATGCGAAGTTGTCATGCCGGACCACAGTGCCTTCCTTGGCGCCAGCCACCCACTTGACGAACACCAGATCCAGTTGCCCGGCGTTGAGGCGCTTGTAGAGCTGGTCACTTTGGCTGACGGTCAGTTCCAGGTTGATCTGTGGATACAGCTGCCGGAACTCGCGCAGGATCCGCGGCAGGCCTGTGATGGCGAGGTCGTCCGCCGTGCCAAATCGGAGGCGGCCGCGCATCGCCGAACCGGAAAAGTAGCGTGCAGCGGAGTCGTGGGCTGCAAGGATGCTGCGGGCAAACCCGGCCATGGCATCACCATTGTCCGTCAGCCGGACTTCCCGGGTGTCGCGGGCAACGAGGACGCGCTTGGCTGCGGCTTCGAGCTTGCGGACGTGCTGGCTCACGGTTGGCTGTGCGAGTCCCAATCGCTCGGCCGCCTTGGTGAAACTCAGGGTTTCAGCGACAGCAAGGAAGGAGCGGAGCTGGACAGGTTCAAACACGGAACTCCTCAAGCGCTGGGTCGAATTACTGTGGAAGCGCAGGAGCCTCATTGCGATCCGCAATGCTAGTTATAGGCGCAATACGCTTCCATAATTGCTGCTGGCAACCATAGCGTTAAAGGCATCCCACCGAAACTCTCGATCCGAGGACTCCCTTTGGCACCCCCACCGCCATCAGCGGCAAATGTCAGCCAGCCCATCATCGATTCCCTGTCCGCGCCGCAGACGCCGGACACCGTCACCCAGCCACTCGCCGTCGTGAGTGAAAAGCTGCCCTGGCGGCACACCTTCATCTCCTTGAAGGTACCCAACTTCAGGATCTTCGCAATTGGCCATTTCATTGCCGTGATTGCGATCTGGATGCAGCGTATTGCCCAAGACTGGATGGTGCTCCAGCTCTCTGGTTCCGTCACCGCGGTCGGAATTACCGTGGCGCTGCAGTTCATGCCGTCGTTGTTCCTTGGCCCGTGGGGCGGCATGATGGCCGACCGCTTCGCCAAGCGAAAGATCCTCATCATCTGCCAGTCCGCGGCGGCCGTGCTTGCTGCCACCTTGGCGGCGCTCTCCCTCAGCCATCGCGTGGAAGTCTGGCATGTGTATGCAATCGCCCTGGTGCTGGGCTTTGTGACCGTCCTGGACCAGCCGGCGCGGCAGGTGTTCGTCAACGAACTCGTAGGTCCCAAGTACCTGCGCAATGCCATCAGCGTCAACTCAACAACCTTCCAGCTCGGTGGCCTGATCGGCCCGGCGCTGGCGGGATGGCTGCTCACGGCTGTGGGCGCCGGTTGGGCATTCGCCGCCAATGCCGTGGCGTGCTGCTCCACCGTTGCCATGCTCCTGATACTCCGCAAGGAACAGCTGCACCTTAGCCGGCCGACGCCCCGCAAGAAGGGCATGCTGCGCGAAGGCCTCCAGTACGCGCTGAGCAAGCCCACCATCTACTGGCCATGGTTGATGGCCGGATTCGTGGCGGTTTTCGCGATGAGCCTCCCGGTGCTGCTTGCCGCCTTTGCGGACCACGTGTACGACGCCGGGGCCGGAGGCTACGGCCTGCTGAACGCGATGGTTGCGCTCGGTGCGCTGGTGGGGGCGGTGACGTCCACACGACGTCGTCAGCTCCGGTTGCGGTCGGTGGTGCTCTCGGCGGGGCTATATGGCTTGATGCTCTGCCTATCATCCGTGATGCCGTCCATGGTCTGGTTCAGCGCCTCGATGGTCCTGGCTGGATTCTGGTGCCTCATGTTCCTCACCGCGGCAAACCAGATGGTGCAGACCAGTTCCAACATGAGCATTCGCGGCCGGGTAATGAGCCTCTACCTGGTGGTCCTCATCGGCGGACAGGCAATTGGTGGGCCCGTCATGGGTTGGCTGGCCGAACACCTTGGGCCGCACTTGGCCATCCTTGTGGCTGGTGGCGTGCCGGCAGCGGCGGCGGCTGTTGTCGCCGTCGTACTGGCACGGAAGGCATCCCTGCACATCAAGGTGGACCTGCGTGACCGGCGTCGAGTGCTACGGATCGTTGACCGGACGCAAGCTGCATAGCTGGGCGCACTGAAAGGCAGTGCGTGCGGCGGAACTGCATGCACTGCCTTTTGTCCCGGACGGGCCGTTAGGCTGCGGGCGCTTGTACCGCAGCCCGTACATGGGGGTATTCCGCCGAGCGTCCCTGGAACTCCAGCACATCCGGGTTTTGGATGACGCCCTCGCGAATCTCGATCGCACGGGAGATCGTCTCATTGGTGTCCCACGCGTCCGGACCTGCGGCCACAGTCTCCAGGAACGGCAACAAGGCCTCGCTGATCTCCCAGCTGGCCGAGTTCCACAGGTATGAAGGGCTGTGATCAACGGCGTAGTAGTTGACGTGCCCGCCCACCCGGAACATGGGCTCATCGAAGGTAGTTGAGCGTGCCCAACTGAATCCCATGCCGGGATCGCAGGAAACGTCCACGATCAGGCTGTCCGGCCGGAATTCTGCCAGGTCCTCAGTTCGCAGATACGTTAGCGGGGAGTTGGGGTCCTGCAGGGTGCAATTCACCACAATGTCTGCCGCAGCGAGGAACGGGGCCAAAGGCTTGCGACCACCATCGGTGATGACCTGGCTCAGGAATGGTGCGTTGTTGTCGTGGTCGAACTGCACGATCCGCACCGAGTGGATCGGGGATCCGACTGCGGCGACACCCCTGTTTGTCAGGACCTGGACATCATGGACGCCATGGGCGTTCAAGGCTGTGACGGCGCCCCGGGCCGTGGCGCCAAAACCGATGACCACTGCCGTCAGGCGACGACCGTAATCACCCGTGGAACCGGTCAAAGCCAACGCGTGCAACACGGAGCAGTAGCCGGCGAGCTCGTTGTTTTTGTGGAAGACGTGAAGTCCAAAGCCGCCGTCGGCAGCCCAGTGGTTCATGGCTTCGAACGCGATGAGCGTTAGTTTCTTATCGATCGCGAGCTGGGTGATCGCCTCGTCCTGAACGCAGTGTGGCCAGCCGCAAAGGGTCTGCCCGTCGCGGAGCTCGGCAAGATCCTCGGCCTGCGGCTTCGGCAGCAGAATGACGTCATTTTGGGCAATGAGCTCCCGCCTCGTGCCAAGCCCGCCGACAAGCCCGGCGAGTGTGCTGTCCGGGACACCAAAGCGTTCGCCGTAACCATATTCAAGGCGGAGCCGTTGGCGCAGTTCCGGAGCAATGCGCCCAAGATGCTGCGGGTGGATCGGTAGCCGTTGCTCGTTGGGCTTCAGCGAAGAACCCAGGACGCCAATGCTTAGCGGACTTTGCGCCCCACTCACTTTTTATTGCCGGTTGCGGGTTTCGCGGCCGCAGTGTCGGGCGACTCGGCAGCGCGTTTGTCCGCGCGCTTTTCCTTGATGGATTTACTGGACTTCTTCGATGCAGCTTGGCGCGGTGATTTGTCGCCCATGATCGCTCCCTAGAGCGGAGCCGAAATGGCTCCTGACTCCTGACGATACACCCAGCACCTGAGCGGCTGTGTATCGAGCTGACTCACTGTGCCGGCTCGACGGCCGGCCGGCCATGGGTTACCCGGTGGCTGACGCGGTCCGCGGTGTCATCAACGCGAACGAAGTGCTCCACAGGCTCCATGTAGAAGCGTGCACTGTTAATGACGCTCTCTTCCACGCCGAAAATGATGACGCCGGTGAGCTCATGCGGCGTGCCATCCCGCCACGAGCCCTGCATGTGCAGCTCTGTCCAGGCCTGGTTGCCGGCCACGCTATGGGACACCATTCGGACTCTGATGTTCGGCACCCCTGTAAAGAGCTGCTCCCAGTTGCTACGGATGGCGTCCCTGCCCGTGAAGCCCCTGGTGGGGTGGGCAGGCGTCTCATTGACGTAACCCGGCGCAAAACATTCGGCCAAGGCTTCCAGATCGTGCTTGTTCGTGGCTTCCAGCAGGCGGTGGATGACGGCGAGTGGACCCGCCTCAGCATCGTCGGTGAGAGTCATGGGGGACCTCCCGGATAGGTGGATGTATCTACGAGTTTAGGCTCAAGGGCCGCCCGGGTCGACGGGTGCGGGGCCTTATCTGGTGCGTGCGCGGGTCAGGACCATACGGCTTTCCAACAAGATGACCCCCTACCCGGAGGCAAGGGGTCATGATGGAGCGGGCGACGGGAATCGAACCCGCGTATCGAGCTTGGGAAGCTAGCGCTCTACCATTGAGCTACGCCCGCGTCGCTCCGGGTGTTCGCCGGAGCGAGTCCTAGCTTAGCGCAGTTGCGGGGCTCCTCATGACAGGCGCGCATGCCATGTCTATTTGAAGAGCTTCAGGCCGTTCCAGCCGGATCCAACCTGCGCGTAGGTGGTCCAGGAGGCCCTGCCGAGACCGTAGTTGTAGAGGTTGCCATCGGCGGTTTGGGCAGTGATGCCGCGCGTGCCGGCGCCCGTCAATCCGAAGCTCGGCAGCAGGACGCGCGTGTACTGCCAACCTGTGCCAACAGTTGTGGCCGGCCCGTAGAAGCCAGCCCAGCCGTCTCCCCGGTAGTTGATCAGGGACCCGGAAGTTGTCCTTGCAAGGATGTCGTTCGCGCCGTCGCCCTCCCAATCGGCCATGGTCAGTTCCAGGCCGTTCCAGCCCTTGCCGATGACCTGCGGAGCGCTCAGCGCCCCGCCGAATGTGTTGGGGTAATAGCGCAGCACACCGTCCGGGAAATATCCGACGACGCCGGGCCGGCCGTGAGCGTGCGTCCACTTGCCGACGGTGATGGTCATGCGATCCCAGCCGCCGTTGCCCACCACGACCTGTCCGGCGAAGCCGCCTCCGGGGAGGCCACGATAAACGCCCAGGACGCCGTTGTTCCACTGCGCAAGGATGTCGTAAATGCCGTCAATGTCCCAGTCCACCACGAAGCCTTGTTTCAAGCCGGTCCAACCCGAACCTATCTGGACGGGTGCCGCATAACCTCCTGCCGCCGTCGCGGGGTAACGCAGCATCCGGCCGGAAGAGTCTGCCGCTACGAGGTCGGCGCCGGACTTGATGCTGGCAGCGGCTGCCGGGTTTCCGGCGAAGTAATGCTCGAGCGTCGGGAATCCCCGCCGGTTCATGTCGGTGGCCAGCGCTACGCCAACGTAGCGCAAGTGCCAGGGCTCGTAGCTGTAGCCGGTGGTGCCCGTGTAGCCCTCGGGGTACCGGACGATGAAGCCGTACTTATGGGCGTTCGCTGCCACCCATTTGCCGGCCGCTGTATCTCCGAAGCACGTGCTCAGGCCACAGGAACCAGCAGCATTGCCGATGTCCATGGCGAGGCCGGTCTGGTGCTCGCTGTACCCGGGACGTGCCGAGATGGTGTCGGCATAGGCCTGGCCATAGATGCTGACGTAGTACGAATAGACCTGCTGTTGCTGGGCATAGGACCGGTATCCGCTCACGATCGACAGGCCCCCGGTCCCGGCGTCGGCCGCTCCCTGGAACAGGCCGTTGAGCCAGGCAGCGGCTTCGGCCCGCAGATACTGGCCCGAGCCGCGGGCATTGACGAGGTCGCCAGGGGCGTAGCTTGCGGGATTCAGGGGCCTGGATTTATTGACAAGGACCGAAAAGCTGGCAGGGTCCCCGATGGGGTCCACGCTTGGCAGCGGGTTCACCGTGGTGGGTGCTGCCACTTTGTTCGCGGATGAGGATGCCGCCGTAGATGCCGCAGCCGCGGGTACCGTTGTTGGCATTGCCGCCGCAGGCGCCGCGGTTATGACTCCGCCAGCCACCGCTAGTGCGAGGAAGGCGGCGCAAGCGGCCAGTCGTCGTCGTGCGTTCCCTCTGACAGAGTTCCCGCAGACAGACGGATGATTCAGTACTCGCATTACGCCCCCAATTTGGTTTTGCCAGCCGCACGAACTCTACCCGGCCCGGGACTATGTGTCAGCTGTGTCTCAGATACGCCGCCAGGTAACCATTCGGTCAAGGCTCGTTTGTCTTGTGTCGCAGGCAAGCGCGGCTGACTATTCTGAAGGTGTTAGCTGCAGTGTATGGGGAACCGGGCTACGACATTCGAACCGTACGCCGAAAGAGGTTTCCGTGGCATTTGCAGCTTATGAAGTGGTGATCAGCAGGGATGCCATGACCGTTTATGGATTCCTGATAGACGGCATGAACAACTCCCTCTGGCGCTCGGGCGTGCGCAGCATCTCGCTTAGATCCGGTGTCCGTGGCCAGAAGGGCGCGGTCTACCAGCAAACGCTCACCGGCCCGGGGGGACGGCCCATCGCTGCTGACTTCGAGATTACTGAGGCCCGGCCCGGCGCAGAAGTGCGCTTTGCGGTGGTGGCCGGACCCGCCCGGCCTACGGGCGGCTACTACCTCAGCACCGAGGGCAAGACTACGCGGCTCAGGTTCGCCCTGGAGTATCACCCCAAGGGCCTGCAAAAACTCATGAACGGCATGATCCAGAAAACGATGGAATCTGAAGTTGCCCAGTTGGAGCAACTCAAGACCGTCATTGAGTCCGACTCCGCGGCTTGATTGACTCCGCGGCTTGATTACTGTGCCAGCTTGAAGCCGCTCCATCCGCCGCCGACGATGACCGGCGTCGTGAGGCCGCCCGAGGTGAGGTCCCAGTACTCCAGCACTCCATTAGTGCCGAGTCCAGCAATGCCGGTGGTGTTTGCGCCCGTCACTCCTTGAAGTGAACGCAAACCGGCGTAGTCGGTCCACGCCGCACCCACCACAGGCCTGGCCTCCTGCTTTGGGAGGCCCAGTCCGCTGCCGCGGTACAACCTCAGGTACCCATTGGGCTCGACGGTGAGGAGGTCCTGGAAACCATCCGCGTTGTAATCAACCATGCTGAGCCGGACGGCCTTGTTGCCTGTTCCGATCGCTGCCTGGGTGCGGATGTATGTCATTCCGGAATTCTTATAGAACCAAAGCCCCCCGGATCCGTCCATCGCCACTATTTGTGGGAGCCGGTTGTTTGCGCACCAAGTGCCCACGGCTATATTGAGGGACTCCCACCCCTGGCCCAGGACTCCCGGGGATCCGAAGCCGCCTGACTGCATGCCCGGGTACACCAGGAGTGCACCGTCCAGGCGTTGGGCGATGAGGTCAAAGACGCCGTCACGGTCCCAATCCGATACGAACAGTTCTTTGAGTCCTGTGAAGCCGATTCCGATCTTGCGGGCGGAGCCATACTTGGCGTTGCCCAGGGACGGGTAGGAGTAGACCGTCCCATCCGAGCTGATGGAAACAAGGTCTGCGGCGCTGCGGATGGCCGCCGCGCCCAGGTCCACGGTAGGCGGCTGGTACTTGCCTCCGGGTTCGCACACACCCACTGGGTCTGTGGGCGGCACCACCGTCCCGCCTGGCCGCGTCGTAGTTCCGGCAGGCAACGTGGTGTAGCCGAAGAAGTTGACCACGCCCCACAGCGTGTAGCGGTTGGGGGTGGTTTGCCAGTTGCCGTCCGTATACGTGATCCCGATGCCCATCACATTGAAGCGGGGATCACGCAGCAGGGCGTCGTGGCCCGGGGAACCCTTCCACCACTCCACGAGTTGGGCAGCGTCACGATCCCACCGGACAGCAATGACCTCACCCGCGCCGTTGTTCGGGTTGAGCGCGCGAGGATCCGTCCAGAAATTGGCCCGGTGCTGGATCACTTCGCGGCTGGCGATGCTGTTCGACCATTCCTGGGCCAGGCTCGCCACTGTTGCGTGATACTTCACCGGGGCAAGGCCCAGAGACGCGCGGTAGCTGTTGATGGCGTTGAACACCGTCAGGATGGCCGCGGTGTTGTCGTCCGGGAGTAGCGCAAGGGCTCCGTTGTCCGGATCCGGATCGCTGCTTGGGGTCTTGCCGGGGAAGGGGGTGGGCGTGGGTGGGGCTGGCGTTGAAGATGGCGTGGGCGTGGGTGGGGCTGGCGTTGGTGACGCCTCGGAAGCCGTTTGTGACGGCGTAGATGTTTGAGTTGGTGAGGGTGTTGGCGACGGCGTCGTTGTTTGAGTTGGTGGCGCAGTTGGCGTCGGTGATTCCGACGGACCAGGTCCTGCGGCAGGTGCTGTTGGCATCGGGACGGATGTTGGGGAAGCGGCCGACGGCGGTGCCGGCGCGGCAGGAGGAGTGGGGGCTGCTGGCTCGCTGGCCTCTGGATTCCCGGAATGAATGCCGTCGGAGGAAGGATCGTCGGGGCCCCATAAGGGCCCGATGTTCGGCACCGGAGGGGGCGTCTCAACAGTCGGATCTACTGCGATCGGTCTAGTCGGCACACCGCTTTCGAAACCGGGACTCGTCCCCGGCGTAGGGTCGCCGCTGGCTTCTCCACTGGCCGCGGGAGCACCTTCCAAAGGTGCGGGGGCCGGCGTCGTGCGTGTCTCGGGGGCCGTGAGGCCGGAAGGGACGCTGCCCGAAGAAGTAGTGCCGCCGCCAGATACTGCCTCTGTAGCTGGCAGGATTTGGCTCGACGCGGCTACCAATACGGCCAGCGCGCCAGCCAGCACGATAGCCGCAGGCGCTGACAATTTCCCCACAATTACCCCGCGAATGCTCGTTGCCCCCAAGTACGGGCGCGGCTTTACATGTCCGGGAACTATAGTCCCATGGGGCGGCCCGGACAATGCATGGGGTATTTTTGATGCTGTGCTGATCTCTGACCGCGATATTCGTGCCGAAATAGACTCCCAACGGATTGTCCTTGAACCGTACGATCCCGCGATGGTTCAGCCGTCTTCCGTGGACGTACGGATTGACCGGTTTTTCCGGCTCTTCGACAACCACAAATATGCCCACATCGACCCCGCCGAGGAGCAGCCTGAGCTGACCCGGTTGGTGGAAGTGGAAGGCAATGAGCCATTCATCCTGCACCCGGGCGAATTCGTACTCGGCTCCACCTACGAGACAGTGAGCCTGCCCGACGACATCGCTGCCCGCCTCGAGGGTAAGTCTTCCCTCGGCCGGCTTGGTTTGCTGACGCACTCCACAGCGGGCTTCATCGACCCCGGCTTCTCCGGGCACGTCACTCTGGAGCTTTCCAACGTGGCCACGCTGCCCATCAAGCTGTGGCCGGGTATGAAGATCGGCCAGTTGTGCTTCTTCCGCCTGACATCCTCGGCGGAGCACCCCTACGGTTCCGGTGAATACGGCAACCGCTACCAAGGCCAGCGCGGACCCACCGCCAGCCGCAGCCACCAGAACTTCCACCGGACTGCCATCTAGCCGGAAACCGGCTGGGTGCCAGGCGCTGACCGTCAGGCGCCAACCGTCAGGCTGTGGCGCGCTCCGCGGCGCGCGGCGGTGTGCGGGGGCTCTTGCGGAGTGCCTTGACAACAGGCTCCACGAAGCGGGCTGCAAGCGGACCCAAGATGGCCATGATGAGGACGTAGGCCGTAGCCAGGGCGGCTACTTCGTCCGGCACGGCTCCCGACGCCACCGCCAGGCCAGCAATGACGATGGAGAACTCGCCACGCGCAATCAGGGCGGCTCCAGCGCGGAAGCGGCCGGGCATTGCGATGCCCGCACGTTTGGCTGCCCAGAATCCCGTGACCATTTTGGTGGCGGTTGTCAGCAGGGCGAGCAGCAGTGCCCACCCCAGGACGGGCGGGATGGACGTTGGGTCGGTGTTGAGGCCGAAGGCAACGAAGAAGATTGCCGCAAACAAGTCCCTCAGCGGCTCAAGGATGCGGGTGGCATTGTGGGCTGTAGCGCCGGAAATGGCGATGCCGAGCATGAATGCACCCACTGCCGCGGAGACCTGGAGTGCGGAGGCGATGCCGGCTACCAAGAGGGCCAAACCGAGCACGTTCAGCAGAAACACTTCAGAGTTCTCGCTGTGAACGGCTTGGGAGACACGGTGTCCATGCTTGAGCGCGATGATCAGTACCACCGTGACGACAGCCAGCGCGATGCCCACTGTCTGCAGGCCGCCCAGGAACCCGACGCCGGCAAGGATGGCAGTGAGGATGGGCAGGTAGATGGCCATGGCGAGGTCCTCGAAAACGAGGATGGAGAGCACCACGGGAGTTTCACGGTTACCGATCCGCCCGAGGTCCGTGATGACCTTGGCGGCGATTCCCGATGACGAGATATACGTAACGCCACCCATTACGATGGCGCCGACAAGACCCCAGCCCAGAAGAACTGCTATTCCGGCGCCGGGGATGAAATTCAGGATGAAGTCCAGGACACCGGCCTGCCACGAACGCCTGAGCCCGGTGACCAGTTCTGAGGCGGTGTATTCCAATCCGAGCATCAACAGCAGCAGGATGACGCCAATTTCTCCTGAAAGATGGGCAAACTCATGCATGCCATCAAGCCTGACGAAGCCGCCTGCACCGAAGGCCAAGCCACCCACAAGGTAAAGCGGAATGGGGGACATGCCGATCCGGCCCGCTAATCGAGCAAGGAGACCGAGGCAGAAGACGACGGCCCCCAGTTCAACGAGGGCTAGTGCGAGCGGATCCATGGCGGGTCAGCCGTTGCGGAGGATATCGGCCGCCGAGTCGAGGCCTTCCTGGGTGCCAACCGCAACGAGCAAATCACCCGTGTGAAGTACGACGTCGGGTGCGGGCGAGGGGACGACCTCGCCTTCGCGCATGATTGCAACGATCGAGACGCCACTGCGGGTACGGACCTGGGCTTTGCCCATGGGCTGGTTCACGAACGGGGAATCAGGGGTGATGGAGAACTGGCGGGTCACGATGCCAGGGATCTCGCGGTGGGCTTCTGCCAGGCGCATGGCGATGTGCTGCCCGCCGAGGAGGTTGCCCAGCGTTGCGGCTTCATCTGCCGTGAGGGGAATGGAAGCCTGGCACGTGTCTGGGTCATCCCAAGTGGACACGAAGAGTTCGGTCTCGCCTTCGCGAAGCTCCACGACACCGATGCGACGGCCCGAGGCCGTGACGAAATCCTTACGGACCCCAAGGCCCGGGAGTTCAGTCTCATCCACGTTCATATCTCCACCCTAACTCTGTTGGAACTGCACTGGTACGCCGTTCGCGCCCAGCTGTCGCAGTGAAGTCAGTGATCCGGCACCACGGCGATTTGGGTCTTGCTGGGCGGCTTCACCGGCAGGATCACCAGAAGGCCGGCAAGCAGGACAACCATGATGCCGAGGATGCCCCATCGCTGGGCTCCACCTTCTTCAACAATCGGAGCGGCAATTGTGATGCACAGGGTGAAGAGGGTGGGTGCAAGGAAGCTGACAGCCCGGCCTGTGGTGGCGTAGAGCCCGAAGAGCTCTCCGGACTCACCCTCCGGTGCGAGCCTGGCAAGGTATGCCCTTGACGAAGACTGGGCGGGGCCGACAAACAGGCACAGGAGCAGGCCGAAGATCCAGAAAGTGTTGGCGGCGGGCCAGCTGCTTCCGAAGAAGACATAGTTGCCGTTGCCAAGCACGAGGATGAATGTGCCCGCGATGAGCAATCCCACCAAGGAGAGCACGATGACTGCCTTCGGGCCGATTTTGTCGTCGAGGAAGCCGCCGATGATTGCGCCAACGGCTGCGACGACGTTGCCGAAAATTGCGAAGAAGATAACTTCTTTAAGTTCGAAACCGAACGTTCCGGCTGCGATTACTCCGCCGAACGTGAAGACCGCTGCGAGGCCGTCGCGGAAGATCGCGCTGGAGAGCAGGAAGTAAATGGTGTGGGGACTGGTGCGGTAGATGGCTGCGATGCGCCGGAACAGCAGTCTGTACGATGCGATGAAGCCCAGGGAAGCGGTGTCCTTCTTGACGGAAACTTCCGGAACGGCAATCAGCACGGGCAGGGCGAAGACGAAGAACCACAGGGCCGAGAAAATGGCCACGAGCCGGATGTTCAATGATTCTTCAGTGGACGCACCGAACCATTCGAAAGAAGGCTGGACGAAGAGTTGCAGCACCAGCAGCAACGCAACGATCCCACCGAGGTATCCCATGCCCCAACCAAAGCCGCTGACCTTGCCGATATTTTTGGGCGTGGAGATCTGGGCCAGCATTGCGTTGTAGTTCACGCCGGCAAACTCGAAGAAGATGTTGGCAAGTGCGATCAGGGAAACGCCCAGGAGGAGGAATCCTGGTTGCGGAAACACAAAGAAGCACAGGGCGGTGAGTACGGCCGTGGCTGCGGTGTTGACTCCGAGCCAGAGTTTGCGGCGTCCGCCGGCATCAGAACGTTGGCCTGTCACGGGTGCCAGCAACGCGATGGCCAGGCCCGCGACAGCCAAGGCAGCACCAAGCGCGGCAGACGCGGTGTCCTCCCCGCCGAAGGCATTTGAGGTCAAATAAACGGTGAAGACAAACGTGGTCATGATCGCGTTAAAGGCAGCCGAGCCCCAATCCCAGGATGCCCACGCGAGGATCTGGCCCTTCTTGGAAGAAGCAGGTCCGGAGGCAAGCTCGGATGCTGGGTGGGAGGCTTCGGGAACTGCGGCCGCGTTCATAGCCTGAATGCTATCGGGACTCTGACAGTGGCGGGCAGATGACAGACCGCTATGTGAATAACGCAGCGGGAATTCATTCGCAGCCCCATCGGCTCCGGCCAAAAACTGTCCGGCCCGCTTGATAAACTGGTCCAACTGAACCCAACGTATGACCGCCTGCTCCAACTTTTGACAATTCGTTCCTGACTTTGCGGAGAAACAGTGATCACAGTTCTCGCCATCACCTTTGTAGCGGCAACTGTGGCGCCCTTGATCTTCAGCAAACTTGGTCGGAATGCCTTCTATGTCCTGGCAGCAGTTCCCGCGGCCGCCTTCGTGTGGCTGGTTCTCCAATACGGGCCCGTATATTCCGGCGGCGGCATAGAAGAAGTATTCCCCTGGATCCCAGACCTGAAGCTTGAGTTTGCTTTCAGGATGGATGCGCTCGCATGGGTCATGTCAGTGCTCATTCTTGGCATTGGCTCGCTGGTCCTGGTCTATTGCGCCCGGTACTTCAAGAACAAGGATCCCGGGCTCGGCGGTTTCGGGGCCCAACTCCTGGCCTTTGCCGGTGCGATGTTTGGGTTGGTGACGTCCGATGACCTCCTGGTGTTGTTCATCTTCTGGGAGCTCACTACCGTCCTGTCATACCTGCTCATCGGTTACGCCCGGACCCGCCTGGCCGCGCGTCGATCGGCCCTCCAAGCGCTGATGGTCACCACGGCCGGCGGGTTGGCAATGCTCGTGGGCTTGATCATCCTGGGCCAAGCGGCCGGAACCTACCGGATCTCCGCCATTCTGGACAAAGCCGGGACGCTCGTGAACGGAACCACCAGTGGGATGGTGGGGGCCGCCGTCGTTCTCATCCTGGTAGGTGCCGTGACCAAATCGGCGCTGGTGCCCTTCCACTTCTGGCTTCCGGGTGCCATGGCAGCCCCAACCCCGGTGAGCGCCTACCTGCATGCCGCGGCCATGGTGAAGGCCGGTATCTACATCGTCGCGCGCCTGGCGCCGGGATTCGCGGACTCGCAATTCTGGCTGCCGATGGTCCTGGGCCTTGGCCTTGCCACCATGTTGGTTGGCGGGTACAGGGCCCTCCGGCAGACGGATATCAAGCTTATCCTCGCCTACGGGACGGTGAGCCAGCTCGGCTTCCTCACCATGGTGGTGGGGCTGGGCAGGGCTGACGCCGCCCTCGCGGGGCTTGGGCTTCTCCTGGCCCACGGCTTGTTCAAAGCCGCACTGTTCCTGGTGGTCGGGATCATCGACCACCAATCCGGGACCCGCGACATCCGTAAACTCTCTGGCGTCTTCCAGTCCTCGCGAGCCCTCGGGGTAGTGGCCGCGATCGCGGCCGCATCCATGGCAGGGGTGCCGCCGCTCGCGGGTTTCGTGGCCAAGGAGTCCGTGTTTGAAGCCTTCGTGCACTATGGGACGGGCCCCGACGCAACCGCTTGGGGCGTATGGATCCTTATCGGGCTCGTGATCGGTTCCATCCTCACCTTCGCGTACAGCGCGCGTTTCATGTGGGGTGCCTTTGCCGCCAAGTCCGGTGTGGAGCGCACACCGTTCAAAGCCATCAAGCCCGCCTTCCTTGCCGCGCCCGCGCTTCTGAGTTTCCTCAGCATTGTTTACGGGCTGTGGCCCGCGCCGGTGGACAGTTGGATCCAGCCGTACGCCAGCCTGTTCGCTGAAGGAGAGGGAGCGGCCGACGCCGGACACCTGGCTTTGTGGCATGGGCTCACTCCCGCTCTGGGACTGACCGCAATCACGTTTGTGGCTGGTGCCGCCATGTTCTATGGCCGCAACGTTGTTTCACGCGTGCAGGGCCTGGTTCCCGATTGGGTGGACGGCGACCGCGCGTACCAACATACGATTGGCGCATTGGATGACGTCGCGGTGTGGGTCACGGGCCGCACCCAGCGTGGTTCGCTGTACTTCTACCTGACCGTCATCCTCACAGTTGCCTTCGCAGTACCGCTCACGGCCCTGACCCTGAACAACAAACCTCTGCCGGACGGTGTCTATTTCATCGATCCGAACTCTCCGTTGCAGGTGATCGCGGGGGTGGGGATCGTGGTGGGTGCGCTGGCTGCCGTCCGCGCCAACAAGCGCTTCCTGGCGGTGCTCATGGTCTCTGTCACGGGTTATGGCATTGCACTCATGTTTGCCCTGCAGGGTGCGCCTGACCTCGCACTGACCCAGATGCTGGTGGAAACCATCGTGCTGGTGGCCTTTGTTTTGGCAATGCGCAGCCTGCCCGCCGAACTGCGCGACCGTACGGGGGGCCGCCTCCGGGTGATCCGCGTGATTGTTGGCGCCGCGTTCGGTATCACCATGATTTTCGTGGCCATCTACGCCATGGGTGCCCGCGTGGCTACGCCCGTCTCCCTTGAATTTCCGCGGCTGGCCTACGAAGGCGGCGGGGGCCTGAACGTGGTCAACGTGACCCTCGTGGACATCCGCGCGTGGGATACCTTCGGCGAAATTTCGGTCCTGGCAGTGGCCGCCACCGGCGTTGCCAGCCTGATTTTCGTGCGTAGCCGCGGCGATCGCATCAAAACCTCAGAGGCAGTGCCAGCGGGCAGCGTGGGGCGGCGCACCGGCGTCGACCGTGACTCCCGCGACGGTGCCCGGCTGGCAGTGGCGAGGAAGTTTACCGACGTGACCCGGGATGCCTGGCTCGTTGCCGGCAGGACGCTGGCCCCGGAGCGCAGGTCGATCATCTTTGAAGTGGTCACCCGGCTGATCTTCCACTCGATGATCGTCTTTTCCATCTACCTTCTCCTGGCCGGCCACAACCTTCCTGGCGGCGGCTTCGCAGGCGGCCTGACCGCCGGACTTGCCCTTACCATCCGATACCTTGCTGGCGGCCGGTTCGAGTTGAGCGAGGCAGCGACAGTAAGTGCGGGAACACTTTTGGGGACGGGGCTCGCGACGGCGGCGGCGTCCGGTTTCGTGCCGCTCTTCCTCGGTGGACAGGTGTTCCAGAGCGCGATCATCGAGTTCTGGCTGCCCGTGTTCGGCGACGTCAAGTTCGTCACTTCCACGATTTTCGATATCGGCGTCTACATCGTCGTGGTGGGACTGGTTCTTGATGTCCTTCGCAGCCTGGGCGCCGAGATCGACGAGCATTTTGAAGGGAAGGGCGCGAAAGCCGGAGAGATTAAGGTCGCCGAGCCTGAACCCGCTGAAACTGCCGCTTCGGCGAAAGGCAACCCATGAGCATCAACCTGACCCTGTTGATCGTCATGGGTGTCTTGTATGCCTGCGGCATCTACCTGATCCTGGAGCGCAGCCTGACGCGCGTCCTGCTGGGCCTGATGCTGCTCGCCAACGCGACCAACCTGCTGATCCTCAGTACGGGAGGGTACGCCGGACTCGCGCCGCTGTTCACCAAAGACACAGCGCCCGGCGAGTACAACGACCCCCTGCCTCAAGCGCTCATCCTGACATCCATCGTCATTTCGTTTGCCGTGACTGCCTTCATGCTTGGCATCATCTACCGGACATGGGCCTTGGCGCGGCAAGACGAGATCCAGGATGACATCGAAGACCGCCGGGTTGCCAGGACTCCGAGCTTCGACGCGGAAGACGACGCCATTGTCCCGCTGGAAACATCTGAGTTCGCGATAACTCCCGCAAGTCCCGAGGACCGTGCCAGGCCGGATGCGACCGAAACCCCCAACACCGCTCGAAGCCAGGAAGGAGGCAGCGCATGAACCTCGCAAACCTGTCGCCGCTAGCCGTCCTCCTTCCGATCCTCGGTGCAGCCCTCGCGTTCGTGCTGATCCGGCATACTGCTGCCCAACGGGTGGTCAGCATCGTGATCCTCAGCGCGACGCTCCTGCTCGAATGCCTGCTCCTGGCGTCCGTGTGGGACGGCGGAACAACCTCCGTGACGCTGGGTGGTTGGCTGCCGCCGTGGGGCGTGGTGTTGGTGGTGGATCAGTTCTCCTCACTCATGCTGGTGGTTTCCACCGTGGTAAGCCTCGCGGTCCTGATCTACGCCACCGGGCAAGGCATGGCTGACGGTGACCAGGAAGCACCGGTCTCGATCTTCCACCCCACGTACTTGATCCTGGTGGCTGGCGTGTCCAATGCCTTCCTGACAGGTGACCTTTTCAACTTGTACGTGGGCTTCGAAATCCTGCTGACGGCAAGCTATGTGCTGATGACCCTTGGCGGGACGGGGCCCCGTATCCGCGCTGGCGTCACCTACGTGGTGGTGTCCGTGGTGTCCTCAGTCCTGTTCCTCATTGCCATCGCCATGATTTACGGAGCTACGGGGACCATCACCATGGCGGACCTCGCCATCAAGCTGGCCGAACTGGATCCAGGCACGCAAAACCTGCTCCACGTGATGCTACTGGTGGCGTTCGGAATCAAGGCGGCCGTGTTCCCGCTGTCCTTCTGGCTTCCTGACTCCTATCCAACCGCACCTGCCCCCGTCACAGCCGTTTTCGCGGGCTTGCTGACGAAAGTGGGTGTCTATGCCATGGTCCGCACCGAGACACTCCTGTTCCCTGGCGATACCCTCAACGTGCCCCTCATGGTGGTGGCGCTGCTGACCATGGTGGTGGGCATCCTTGGTGCTTTGGCGCAGAGCGACATCAAGCGTCTCTTGTCGTTCACCCTTGTCAGCCACATCGGCTACATGGTGTTCGGCTTGGCAATGTCGTCCGTGACCGGCCTTGGCGCGGCAGTCTTCTACGTGGCACACCACATCACCGTGCAGACCAGCCTGTTCCTGGTGACGGGCCTCATCGAGCGGCGGGGCGGATCGTCATCGATTGACCGCTTGGGTGGCCTGGCCAAGCTCTCGCCACTCCTTGCCTTGCTGTTCTTCGTCCCGGCAATGAACCTCGCTGGCATCCCGCCCTTCTCCGGCTTCCTCGGTAAACTCGGGCTCCTTCAGGCGGGTGTGGCCTTGGGGACGCCGCTGGCCATCGTTTTGGTGGTGGGCGGCGTGGTCACCAGCCTCCTGACGTTGCTGGCAATAGCCCGTGTTTGGAACAGGGCATTTTGGCGCAAGCCGGAGGACGCAGAGTACCCCGACCCCGTGCTTCTGACGCCAGGCAACGTGGGAGTTCTCCCCCGGACAATGGTGGGCTCCACCGCGGGCCTTGTGGCCTTCGGTGTCGCGCTCACGGTCTTTGCCGGCCCACTCTTCCATTTGGCGGACGGCTCGGCGGAAATCATGCTGGACCGCACGGCCTACATCCACTCAGTCCTGGGAGACTCCGCGGAGGTACCACCCGTGGGTCAGCCGGGGGCCGCCAAGTGAGCCGTAAACCGATCTCCTTCCGCACTGAACTGCCGCTGCTGGTATGGCTGGTCATCGTCTGGGGCGCCCTGTGGCGGGACTTCAGCCCAGGCAACCTGCTGTTCGGCGCACTCATTGCCGTGCTGGTGGCCAAGTTCTTCTACCTTCCGCCGGTGGAGCTCAGCGGCAGGTTCAATGTGCTGCGCGCCCTTTCGTTCGCCCTGGTTTTCCTGGGCAAAGTGGCGGCAGCGAGCTTCCTGGTCCTCTACCTGGCCGTGGCAAAAGGGCCCAAAGTACGCAGCGCCGTCGTCGCTGTTCCGTTGCGCAGCCATTCGGACCTCATGGTGACGGCCACCGGCCACGTTATTTCCCTGATCCCGGGCTCGCTG
Organism: Arthrobacter sp. StoSoilB5; assembly: GCF_019977235.1. Taxonomy (NCBI): domain Bacteria; kingdom Bacillati; phylum Actinomycetota; class Actinomycetes; order Micrococcales; family Micrococcaceae; genus Arthrobacter; species Arthrobacter sp. StoSoilB5. Next base: position 4,744,697 of record NZ_AP024646.1, on the reverse strand, counting down.
GTGGTGGAAGTGGACCGCTCGACGTCCACGCTGTACCTGCACGCGCTCAATATTTACGAGGATGCTGATATCGACAAGATCCGCCGGGAAGTACAAGACATCGAGGCGGCGCTGATCCGGATCATGGGAACGCGCGAAGAACTCGATGCGCTCAAAGCCGAATCGCATCCGGGCATGGAAGGGGCAGCGTCGTGAAGGAACTCGTCCTTGTGGTCACTGCAGTGATCCTGAGCTTGGCCGCGGTGGGAGCGATCGTCCGCATCGCGATCGGCCCGTCCTTGTTGGACCGCGTTTTGGCGTCGGATGTCCTGCTGGCCATCCTTGGGGCCGCACTGGCAATCGACATGGCGATGAACCGGCATCTGAACAACCTGGTGTTGCTGGTGGCTCTCGCGGTGATCGGTTTCATAGGCTCTGTGACATTTGCCCGGTTCGTAGCGGATCGGAGGGATCACAGCAATGAGTCCTGAAGCGAGCGGTGTGGATGCCGTCATTGATGCTGTGACGGCTGTGTTCCTGGTGGTGGGTGCCCTGATGTCGCTCGGGGCAGCCGTTGGCCTTCTGCGGTTCCCCGACCTCATGAGCCGCATGCACGCGGCAACCAAGCCCCAGGTGCTGGGCTTGTTCCTGCTGCTGGCCGCGATCGGCCTCCAGATGCGAACCTGGTGGGTGTGGCCTGTCCTGCTTGTGGCCTGGATCTTCCAGCTGCTTACGGTTCCTGTCTCGGCGCACATGGTGGGCCGCTCCGGTTACCGCACCAAGCACGGGCACCGTGAACTGCTCACCAAGGATGAGCTTGAAGCAGTTGTCCAAAGGGCGGCAGGCGACGATTCTACCTAGACGATGTCGTGCGTCTTGGCGAACCGGGCGATTGCACGCTGGGTGCCACGGCTCGCGAAAACCTGGATGAGCGTACTGACGAAGGCCGAAATCAGAGCGAAGGACAAGGCTGAGCGGAGGCTCGTTTCCATGTCATCGTTGCCCTTGGGCGGCTTGTTGCCGGTGGCCTTTTCCCAACCCTTGTTGACCAATTTGGTGCCGACGAATCCGGCCCCCAGGCTTACTCCGGCACCCAGCAGCTTGAAAAAGAGGTTCATGCCCCCAGCCTAGCCTCAGATCCTGGCGGCTTGGGACTAGCGGCGGGTTTCCCGTTCCTTGAGGAAAGCTGCCATGGAACCTCGTGGGGCCAGGACAGGAACAACGGCGTGGTCGGCTGACCAGACAGCATCCACGGTTCCGAGACCGGCAATTTCCTTGAGCAGGTAATACGTGGGTGGCATCAGTTGCAAGTTACCGGCGGCCTCGGCTGTCAGAATCCCGTCCACGGGCATCCAGAGTGATTGCCACGCTTCAGTGGTCTGATGCTGGGGCTGTGCGTCCGGAGCAGGCTTGGCCACATAGAAGTACGTATCGAAGCGCTTGGGCATGTCCGTGGGCGTGACCCAGTTGGCCCAAGGGCGTAAGTCCGACGGCTCAAGGCCAAGTCCGGCCTCCTCCCAAACCTCGCGCAAAGCAGCGGTGAGAACCATGCCTGACTTTGCCGGGGCCTGTTCGGGATTGACGGCGATGGAGCTCAGGTGCCAGTCTGCGGCATGCCGTTGGAGCAATTCAGCCGGATAATCCCAGCCATCCTGGTCTGCGGCATCAACGCGACCTCCCGGAAAGACCACCATTCCGGCAGCGAAATCCATGGTGGCTACCCTGTGCTGGACGAAGGCCTCAAGCCCGCCCGGGGCATCGCGGAGCAGGATAACGCTCGCAGCCAGGCGGGGTTGGGGAACTTGCTTGTCCGTAATGGGAAGGTCGGTCATGAAATGCCCCTTTGCCGCGTCGATTCTGCTCGATCATTCTCTCAGGTCTGGTTGTGGGGCCTGGCGTGCGTGCCAAGGCGGGCGAATGGGGCGCAGAACGGGCCCCGCAACGCAGGAGTCGGGGAGCCAACCGCTTTATGACCAGCCCAAGGAGCCCCCGAACACCCACAGGTGTAAACTGAACCACGCCCATAAGGGCAGATTAATAACGACAGGGGAGCGCCGCCGTCGGACCTTGCAGAGATGCAGGAGACGCGAGGGCGCTGAGAGTGCGGACAGCCGCAGACCCTCGAACCTGATCCGGTTAGTACCGGCGCAAGGGAGTCGAGCTTCTCAGAGTGTCCGGATCCGGACGGCGAAAGCCGGCCGGGAGGTTCCGGGGAGCACTTTCCCCTCCTGTAACCTCAGGAGGCAGAAAAAATGACCACGGCAAGCGTGAAGAAGACCAGTTATAGCTGGCGTGTTGTAGACATCGTGGTGGCAGCATTGATTGCCATCGCCGGCGGCGTGATCTTCTGGGCCTGGTCCCAGGGCGCCGCAATCGTATCCATCCCCATGAACGCCACGTATCCGCCGCTCACCGGTTTGATCGCCGGTGGTTGGATGATCCCGGCTGTCCTGGGCATGCTCATCATCCGCAAACCGGGCGCAGCCCTGTTCTGCGAAGCCGTCGCCGCCACCGGTGAACTCATCATGGGTTCCCAGTACGGCACCACCGTCCTCATCTCCGGTGTCCTGCAGGGGCTCGGAGCGGAACTCGTCTTCGCCGCGTTCCGGTACAAGAAGTTCAACCTGTCCACGGCACTCCTTGCAGGCGCGGGCTCCGGACTCTTCTGCGGTCTCAACGATTCCTTCCTGCCCTGGGGCTGGAACATCGCCTACGAAGCAATCGACAAGTTGGCCTACATCGCCTTCACTACGCTGTCCGGTGCGATCATCGCCGGCGCACTGTCCTGGGTTGCCACGCGCGGGCTGGCCAAGACCGGCGTCCTAAGCTCCTTCGCGTCGCGCAAGGCTGCTTCGGAGCCAGTCTTCAACTAATGCCTGCGAAAGAAAGCAGCAACCAGGTCCGCCCTGCCGCCATTACCGCCCAAGGGTGGGGATGGCGGCATGCGGGCCGTTCCGCGCCCGCCATCCAGGACCTCGATCTCCGGATCGAGCCCGGCGAGCGTGTGCTGCTGCTGGGTCCTTCAGGCGCAGGCAAGTCGACGTTGCTGCATGCCCTTGCCGGCGTGTTGGGTGACGAGGAAGACGATTCAGACGAGTCCGGCTCGCTGTTGATCGACGGCGTTGTTCCCCGTGAACAACGTGGCCGCGCCGGTCTGATGCAGCAGGATCCGGAAACCCAAGTGGTGCTCTCCCGGGTGGGCGACGACGTCGCGTTCGGCGCCGAGAACCTGGCCGTCCCGCGCGGGGAGATATGGGCGCGCGTCCATGAAGCGCTCGACGACGTCGGGTTGCGCACCGCTGCTGGCGGCGGCCTGCCCCTGGACCATCCCACGGCAGCGCTCTCCGGGGGGCAGAAGCAGCGCCTTGCGTTGGCTGGCATCCTGGCGATGCGGCCCGGGCTGATCCTGCTGGACGAACCTACGGCCAACCTGGATCCTGCTGGAGTCCTTGAGGTTCGGGACGCCGTGCAGCGCTGCCTGGACAAGACCGGCGCCACGTTGGTTGTTGTGGAACACCGTGTGTCCGTTTGGAAGGACCTGGTGGACAGGATCGTAGTCCTCCAGCCCGGCTCGGCGGGAGGCGGCGTACTTCTGGATGGCCCACCGGATCAGGTTCTCTCCGAAGCCCGCACCATGTTGATGGCAGCGGGAGTGTGGGTGCCGGGATACGTTCCAGCCACTCGCGCCCGCAGGACCACAGCTCAGGAATTGGACGGCCATGAATCCACCGCGCAGCTCCTCCTCGTGGCACAGGACCTGGCTGTTTCCCGCGAGAAGCCCGGCCGTCGCGGCTTCAGAACCATCCGGCCCGTTCCCGTGCAGTCGGGCATCACTGCTCAAGTGAGGTCCGGCCAGGCGCTCACCATCACCGGGCCCAACGGTGCCGGCAAGTCCACCTTTGCGCTCACGTTGGCCGGCCTTTTGGCGCCCGTGGACGGCAAGGTGAGTGCCGCCGTCGAACTTTCCGAGGGAGCTGGAATCGATCCCTTCAAGTGGAAGGCGGATCAGCTGATTTCGCGCATTGGCACTGTGTTCCAGGAACCGGAGCACCAGTTCGTCACGGGCAATGTCCTGGATGAGCTGATGTTCGGGCCAAAACATCTGGGACATGGTGAAGAACGCGTGGATGAATTGCTGGAGCGTTTGCGGCTTACGCATTTGGTGGACGCGAACCCCTACACGTTGTCCGGCGGCGAGAAACGCCGGCTGTCCGTGGCCACGGTGCTTGCAGCCCACCCGAAAGTGCTGGTCCTGGACGAGCCAACGTTCGGCCAGGACGCCAATACCTGGGCCGAACTGGCATCGTTCCTGTCGGAACTCCTTGACGCCGGAACTGCCGTTGTCTCTGTGACTCACGATGAGGAATTCAGCGCGGTCCTTGGCGGTACGGAGCTGCGGCTGCATCCGGTGACGCAAGTGCTCCCGGACCCGCACGGCGAGGAAGCCCGCCAGGAAGCCGGTGCAGCATGAGGGACGCCCTGAACCTCCGCGGCAACCATGCCCTCCTCACCCGCGCCAACCCCTTGATTAAGTTCGTCTCCGTATTTCTTATTTCGCTGGTTCTGGCGTTGTCGATCGACTGGGTATCCGCTTCCACGGCACTCGTCGCCGAGCTGGCTCTGTTCCCCTTGGCTGGGCTCACGCTGCGGCTCCTGTGGCAACGGGCATGGCCTCTCATCATCGCGGCGGCGATTGGCGGTTGGAGTACCGCAATCGTGGCGGCTGACAGCGGGTCTGTACTGCTCGACGTCGGACTCTGGTCCATCAGCGAGGGTTCCCTTGAGCTGGGGCTGGGTTTCATGCTGCGCGGCTTGGCAATCGCACTGCCGGCGATCCTGCTGATGACCTGCACGGATCCCACCGATTTGGCTGATGCGCTGGCACAGAAGGCAAAGCTGCCACACCGCTTTGTCCTCGGGTCACTGGCTGCCATGCGCTTGGTGGGTTTGATGGCGGAGGAATGGCAGACAATCGGCATGGCCAGGCGGGCCCGCGGTGTGGGTTCGCAGGGCAGCCCGCTGCAACGGCTGAAGGCAACGCTTGGCCAGAGTTTCGGGCTGCTGGTTCAGGCAGTTCGGCGGGCCTCCCGGCTGGCCGTCACCATGGAAGCGCGTGGTTTCGGTGGCGGACAACGAACGTGGGCCCGGGAATCGACGTACTCGCTCCTGGATGTGTGGGTGCTCCTTGGCGGCCTCGTCATCGCTGCCGCTGCGGTACTGACCGCGATTGGCGCGGGCACCTGGAGTTTCGTCTGGCGTTAGGGCTTGAGCTGGGTCTTCTCGAGCCAGATATCGCACGATGCGGGTATGGTGTGAGGTTTCTCGCTGAATCGGCATTTTGCGCATCACTTCTAACTCACTTGTGATATTTCTTGTGTATGACGCAACCTACCGCCGAACATGTTGGCCTCCTGCTCCGCAACGCGCGAAGCGAAAAGGGCTGGACGCAGGGGCAGTTGGCTTCTGAGCTGGGAACCAGCCAGAGCGCTATCGCCCGAATGGAGCAGGGCAAGCAGAATCTCAGCCTCCGAATGATCGAACGGCTGGAGGCCATCTTCGGCCGCTCCATCGTCAAGGTCGGCAAACCGCAGATGACGCACCTCCGGGTGGAGGGCGGTCACACGCTCTCCGGCGAAGTGGATGTCAACAGCAGCAAGAACGCCGGTGTGGCCCTGTTGTGTGCCAGCCTGATCAACCGGGGCACCACCACGCTGCGTCGCTTGGCACGTATTGAAGAAGTCAACCGGATCGTTGAAGTGCTGACGTCCATCGGCGTCGAATGCACCTGGCTCAACGGCAGCGACCTCCGTATCCGCCGGCCCGAGGTCCTGGACCTTGAATCGATGGACGTGGAGGCGGCCCGCCGCACACGAAGCGTCATTATGCTGCTCGGCCCGCTCCTGGACGAGACTGCCGAATACCTGTTGCCCTACGCCGGTGGATGCGACCTGGGCACGCGAACTGTTGAGCCCCACATGCAGGCGTTGCGCCAGTTCGGGCTCACGGTTGGGGCAAAGTCGGGCTTCTACTCCGTGGTGGCGCCCCCCGCCGATGGGCTCGACCGTTCCTTCGTCCTGTCCGAACGCGGCGACACCGTCACCGAGAACGCGATCATGGCCGCCGCGCACCGCGAGGGCAGCACTGTGATCCGCAACGCGAGCCCCAACTACATGGTCCAGGATCTCTGCTTCTACTTGCAGGGTTTGGGTGTCACCATCGAGGGCGTCGGGACTACCACATTGAAGATCACCGGCCGGTCAGCCATAGACGTTGACATTGAGTACTTCCCATCCGAGGATCCCATAGAGGCCATGAGCCTGATCACCGCGGGCATCGTGACGAACTCCGAGGTCACCATCCGCAGGGTTCCCATCGAGTTCATGGAAATTGAACTCGCCACCCTGGAACAGATGGGCCAAAAGCTCGAAATCTCAGGTGAATACATGGCGCGCAACGGTCGGACGCGTTTGGTGGACGTCACCACCAAGCCCTCCGAGCTCCACGCACCGCAGGACAAGATCCACCCCATGCCGTTCCCGGGGCTCAATATCGACAACCTGCCCTTCTTCGCCGTGATCGCCGGCAACGCCGAGGGCCAGACCATGATCCACGACTGGGTCTACGAGAACCGTGCCATTTACCTGACGGAGCTCAACAAGCTGGGCGCCCAAGTGCAACTCCTGGACCCGCACCGGATCTACGTCAACGGACCCACCAAATGGCGCGCCGCGGAGATTGGCTGCCCGCCGGCCCTGCGTCCGGCAGCGTGCCTGCTCCTGGCTATGTTGGCGGCCCGTGGAACATCGGAGCTTCGGAATATCTACGTGATTGAACGTGGCTATGAGGATCTAGCTGAGCGCTTGAACACCATCGGCGCCAAGGTGGAGTACTTCCAGGACTAAGCATGCGGTTTCTCCGGCCGAATGAAGCAGAATGGTCCCATGCGGACTTTCGGGGTTGAGGAAGAGCTACTCATCGTCGATCCTGTGACGGGCGAGCCCCTGGCCCTCGCGGATGCGCTGCTGGCTGGCACGGAATCACCCCCTGAAACCGGGACGGGCCTGAGCCAGGAACTGAAGCTGGAACAGATCGAAACCCAGACCCGTCCTTGCCATAGCTACAGCGAGCTCCTGCAGCAGATCCGGCGTGGACGTGCGATGGCCAATGACGCTGCCAGGAAGCACGACGCCCGGGTGGCCGCGATTGCCACCTCGCCCCTGGCTAAGAACACCCATACGACTCCTGATCCCCGCTTCGCCGTGATGCTTGAACGCTTCGGTTTGACGGCCCACGAGCAACTGACCTGCGGCTTCCATGTGCACACCGCCGTGGAGTCGCCTGAAGAGGGCGTGGTCGTCCTGGATCATATCCGCGACAAACTCGCTGTGTTGACGGCCATCAGCGCCAATTCACCGTACTGGCGCGGGGTGCCCACGGGTTTCGAGAGCTACAGGATCCAGGCGTGGAACCGTTGGCCAACATCCGGCCCTTCCGCTGTGTTTGGCTCGTTGACTGCCTACCGGCGGATGGTCCAGCGCCTCCTGGAGACCGGGGTGCTCCTTGACGAGGGCATGATTTACTTTGACGCCCGCATCTCCCGCAACCATCCCACCGTGGAAGTCAGGGTGGCTGATGTGTGCCTCCGTTCGGAGGACGCAGCCCTGGTTGCGGTGTTGGTGAGGGCTTTAGTGGAGACCGCTTCCCTGGAAATGCTCGACGGCGTTGAGCCCGCCTCGGTGCCGACAGCCCTGCTCCGGATGGCGAGTTGGCAAGCGAGCAACTCTGGATTGCGCGGAGACCTCCTGGACTTTGGCGACTTCCGTCCCCAACCGGCAGCTGATGTGGTTTGGGCCTTGGTGGATTATCTGAGCCCTGTCCTGGACGACCAAGGTGAACTGGAGCTCGTGAAGGCCGGAGTCTCGGACATCCTCGAACGCGGGAACGGAGCCCAGGAGCAACGCGAAGCCGCAGAGCGTTTCAACAACAGGCAACGTGATTCACAAAATTTGCCGGGAAGTCCGCCCAGTGATGAGGCCTTGGGAGCGGTGGTGGGACATGCGGTGAAAGTGACGGTCCGTGGTGCTGCAGCAGATGCACGTAAGGACCCTGCCCTCAACCGAACCGCGCCCATCCTGACAAGGGTCCGCAGGCTCTAGGTTTCCGCTGGGTCAGTCCCATCCCACGTCATCAGGTACGCCCCCGCCAAGCCCTCGACGAGGTAGAACACGAACGGCGGGATGTCCTTCTTTGCCACAAGGATGGCGCCGTAGATGGGCGCGCTGGCTGCGGCCGTGACTCCGATCCACCGTTTGGTGGGCAACGAAAGAAGGCTTCCGCCGAGAGCAGCCAAAGCAAGAACGTGGAGCCCGGAATAGGCAAGGAACGGCGCATTCGATCCACGGCCATAGGCAAAGCGTTCCAGGTCCGAGGCGCGGCGGGACAAACTGGAGACAAAGAGCGGAGCACCTGCGAGTAAAGCGGCCGCGGCTGCAACAGCCCACCGCTTGGCCCGTCGGCCCGGAACACCACGGGCAAATGCTGCGAATCCAACGGGTACAGCGGCAGTTCCGGCCGCGGCGAGGTGCTGCCCGACCACCCAGCCACGCTGGCCGGCCTTGAGCATGCGAAGACGTTCGGCGGCGTCAGGGGTGACGTAAACACGCGATACCGGCGAGATACCCACAAACCACACCACCGTGCCGGCAACGATGACCGCTCCGGCACGGCGATAGGGGTGATTGCCGCTCATGGCAGCAAGGTTAGACCTGTTTGAGGGCCTTCTCCAGATCCAGGATGAGATCGTCTACATCTTCCAAGCCAACGGACAAACGGACCACGCCGTCACTCAGTCCAATGGCCGCACGACCTTCCGGCCCCATTGCCCGGTGGGTGGTGGTGGCCGGGTGCGTGATGAGGGACTTGGAGTCGCCGAGGTTGTTCGAGATGTCGATGACGCGCAGGCCGTCCAGCAATGCGAAGGCGGCGTCCTTGGCGGAACGCCCGGAAGAGGGCAGCAGCTCGAAGGTCAGTACGGTACCGCCGGCCTTCATCTGCTTGGCTGCAAGCTCGTACTGGGGGTGCGATTTCAGCAAGGGGTACTTGACCCAGCTGATGGCAGGTTGCTGCTCAAGCCATTCCGCGATTTTCAAAGCGGAGGCCGAGCTGTGGTTCACGCGCAAGCCGATGGTCTCCAGGCCCTTGGTCAACACCCAGGCGTTGAACGCGGAGAGTGAAGGTCCGGTGTGCCGCATCAACTGCTTGACCGGGCCATCGATGAATTCCTTGGTGCCCATGATTGCGCCGCCGAGGACACGTCCCTGGCCATCGATGTGCTTGGTGCCGGAATACACGATGACGTCTGCGCCCAAGTCACCGCAGCGCTGCAGCAGGGGAGTGGCAAAGACATTGTCGACGACGACAGTCGCCCCTGCGGCATGCGCCAGCTCGCTGACGGCGGCAATGTCCACGATTTCCTGCATGGGGTTCGAGGGCGATTCGAAGAAGACGGCGGTGGTCGGCTCGGAGAGGGCGGCACGCCACTGCTCGAGGTCCGGACCGTCGACGAACACTGTTTCAACGCCCCAGCGCGGCAGGATCTCGTTGAGGATGACGAAGCACGAGCCGAACAGGGAACGGGCGGCAACCACGCGGTCACCGGCAGCCAACAGGGCACCCAAAGCGGTGAAGACCGCGGACATGCCGGACGCGGTCGCAAAGCATGCCTCGGTGCCTTCGAGCAGGCGCAGCCGCTCCTGGAAGGTGGCCACGGACGGGTTGCCGTAGCGCGAGTAGACGAAGCGTTCGTCCTCGCCGGTGAAGGCGCGTTCGGCGGCGGCAGCGGATTCGTAGACGAAGCCGGAGTTCAGGAAAACGGGTTCGGACGTTTCCTGGAAGTTGGTACGGTCAAGGCCGCCGCGTACTGCCTGTGTGTCAGGGCTCCAACTGGCGGCATCAGGATTGAAAGTCACTTAGTCGGTCCCCAGGTTGGTCGGCAGGCCACGGTTCTTCCAGCCGTTGATGGTGCGTTCCCCGTAGCGGTCCGGGTCGCCTTCGAAGCCTTCGAGCACGTTGTAGGCGGTAAAGCCAGCCTGCGTCGCGGCGATGGCCGCGGAGATGGATCGCTGGCCTGAGCGGCAGATGAAAACGAGTTCCACGCCCTCGCCCTCGGGTGCCTGCTGCTGCAGTTCCTCAAGGAAGCGGGAGTTGGGGATGCCGCCGGCGAGGTTCCACTGGATGAACAGGGGATCGTTCTCCGTGGCCTTGGTGTCCGGGATCCCGATGTGGGCCCACTCGCCCTCGGTGCGGACGTCCACCAGGATGGCGCCTTCTTCCAGCTTTGCCCACGCGTCCTGCGGGGTCAGGTCACCTGCGTAACTCATGCGTGTCCCTCGAATGCTTCGTCGTCTTCGTAGTTCTCCAACTGGTCAACGGCATTCGCAACTGCGGCGTCTGCGCTGGCGATGGCAGTGGGCAGGACGACGGCCTGCGCCACGATGATATCCGTGCCATTGAAGGCGGCGGCCGGGCTGCCGTGGAGCACGTAGCCTTCGGCGAGGGCCGCTGTGATCCGCTCGCAGAATTCACGGGTATCCGGACCTGTGATCAGGCGGTAGGAGAGTTTTTCTTCAGTGGGTTCAGGCATTGGCTGGTGCTCCTCAGTCACGCTTGCAGTTCGAAGTGTCGATACGCCGAGTAGTCACCTGAGGCACCCCGCCGGAGAGAGGGTTGCCGACCAGCAAGTCAGGGCTTGGCGCTGGTGCTCATTACTCAAGAAAAACGTAACATCCCGCGGCTGCGGCCCGCACTTGCAAGCGGTTGCGCAGCCGTCATGTTGCGTAACCGGCTGGTGCTGGGGTAACAGCCCAAATGTGACGTCCCGGGAGCATAATTGACGCAGTACGACCCCCTGTAACTTCGCATGAAATCAGGTCGCGGTGAACGGACAAGACAGTTCTACACTCAAGCCCATGCTGCATTTTGGATGGTTCGTGGGGCACGGTTTCGGCGTCCAGGGCTGGGGCACTCCCGGATATAGCCTGGGCTACGACTGGAAGAAGCCGGCCCTGTATCAAGAGGCCGTCCGGGCCTTCGAACAATCCGGGCTTGACCTGTTCATCATCGAGGATTCCCTCACTGTTCCGGACACCTATGGCGGCACTGCCGAGGTTTCACTGGCGCATGCCTCCTTTGCGCCCAAGCATGATCCCTTGGCGCTGGTCCCGTACCTTCTTTCGGCAACCAAGCACCTGGGGATCGTGCCCACGGTCAGTGCATCGTTCTATCCTCCCTTCACGGCGGCCCGCCTCCTGGCTACGCTCCAGCATTTCTCCGAGGGGCAGCTGGGCTGGAACGTTGTTACCTCCGGCAGCGACCTTGCGGCGCAGAATTATGGGCTGGACCAGCAGATCGAGCACGACCTGCGATATGAGAAGGCGGAGGAATTCGTCGACGTCGTCCGGCGGCTCTGGCGGAGCTGGGAACCTGGCGCTGTGCTTGAGGACGTTGAGGCCGGCGTGTTCGCGGACCACACCAAAGTGCACCCCATCAACCATCAAGGTGACTTCTTCAAGGTCCGGGGCCCGTTGAATACCGCGCCCTTGCCGGAGGAGCCCGTGCTGGTGCAGGCCGGTGCTTCGCCACGCGGCAAAGCCTTCGCGGGTGGGCACGCGGATGTGGCGATCGCCTTGGCGCGGGGCGTTGACGGCATGAAGGCCTACCGGGATTCCATCCGTGCCGAGGCCGCCCAAGCTGGCAGGAACCCCGACGACGTCAAGGTACTCTTCGTGCTGAAGCCCACCATAGTCGGCTCACCAGCCGAGGCCGAGGAGTTGCGGGCGCGGCGCCGGGAGCTCACCCAGCGTGACATCGACAGCCAGCTCAACTCGATCTCCTACCTCTCGGTGATCGATTTCAAGCAATTCGACCTCGATGCGCCGTTGCCTGAACTGAGTACCAACAGCAACCAAGGCACGTTGGAACACTTCGCGAAGGCAGCGCCCCCGGGGTCTACCCTGCGCCAGATCCTGCAAGCACGCAGCGGTGGTGCCGGCGATTCGATCATCGGCACGGTTGGTGAAATCGCGGATTACCTTGAGGAGACCGGCGAGGCCGTGGGTGGCGACGGCTTCCTCTTCTCCGGCTTTGTGGACCCCGTGACCGTCCATGGCGTGTTGGACAAGCTCACTCCCGAACTGCGCCGCCGCGGCCTGTTGAGGAAGAGTTACGGCAACGGCGGCTTCCGCCAAAACCTCCTGGACTTCTGACGATGTCCTCCGAGCCCAGGACCCTGCTGATTGGGACGTCGCCTGTGGACGCCCGCAGCGTTGCCCTGGCCGCGCTGGATCCGGCGTTTCACGTGAAACTCAACCAAGATGCGTTGTCTTTGCTGGGTCGCTCACGGGAAGTGCTGGAGCGGGCTTCGACGTCCGGGGAGAGAATCTACGGCCTCAATACCCTCCTCGGATCCGGACGCGATACAGCTGTGGAGGAGAAGTCGGTCCTGGCGTACCAAATCCAAGTAGTCAGGTATCACAACAGTGGCGTTGGCGCTTACCTGGACCGGCCCTCGTCCCGGGCCGTGATCCTCGCCCGGCTCATCGGCTTCAGCCGCGGCGGATCCGGAGTGCGGCCGGAGACAGCCCAGTTCTATGCGGAACTGCTCAACCGTGGGGTTCTTCCCGCCATTCCGCGCGAAGGCTCAGTCGGCTCGTCGGACCTCACCCAGCTGGCCGCCGTCGCCGCCGTTGCAATAGGTGAGGGTGAAGCGTTCGACGCCGATGGCACTTTGGTGCCTGGGTCAAAAGCGCTCGCCGACGCCGGTCTCCAGCCCCTGCGGCTCGCGCCCGGTGAGGCCCTGGCCCTGGTCAGCGCCAACGCTTACTCGGTAGGCGCCGGGACCCTGGCATTGGTGCGCCTGCAGCACGTGGCGGAATTCGCCGACGTCGCGCTTTCCCTGTCGCTTGAGACCATCGCAAGGTACGACGGCGGGGGGAACCTCAGCCCGTTTTCGCCGGCTATCCAGGCGGCCAAAGCGGTGGACGGGCAGAAGGACTCGGCGGCGGCCGTACGTCACATGTTGCGCGGCGGGTGGTTGGAAGATGTTCGTCCGGAAGTCTCGGTGCAGGATGCCCTGTCATTCCGTGCTGCGCCCCAGATGCATGGAGCTTTTCGTTCCTTGGTTTCCCAGCTCGGCGATGCGTTGAACGTGGAGCTGAACGGGCGCGGCGACAACCCTTTGGTGGATATCGAAAGCGGGCAGATGGTGTCCGGCGGGAACTTTCAACCCATGCAGCTGGCGCTTTCCTTTGAGGGGCTGCGGCTGGCGTTGGCGCACGTTGGGATTTCCAGCGAGCGGCGCATCGCCAAGCTGTATCCGCCGCAACGGGTGATCCGGGCGAGGCACCTGGAGGCTGCGTCCTCTGACGCTGCGCTGTCTGTGTCCGGGCCGGCCGGAGGCCTTGCGCAGGAGGAGTTGCCCGGGCTGCTCTGGTATTCCGCCGCTGGGCTGCTGTCCGAACTGAAGTTCCTGGCAGCGCCGGCGACGCTCGGGGCACCCACCCTCTCGGCCGACGTCGAGGATCACTCCACCTTGGCCCCGTTGGCTTTGCAGCAACTCGAAAGCTCGTTGGAGGCCTTGGAGAAATTGCTTGCTATCGAGGCCTTGACGGGGTCATATCTGCTGCTCGAAGCAGGTGCCGCGCAGCCGCTCGGAAAGGGGACAGGCGCCGTCGTGGGTCGGCTGGCCGACGTGCTGGCGGACCGGCCGTCGGCTCCGGACCTGGTGGAGCGTGCGCGGCGTGAGTTGCGCGACGTGGTGGCGCAGGAATTGCCGGCTACGGGTGAAAAGGAGGGGACAACGTGAGTACAGCGATCCGCAAACATGGCATACACGCGGCGGCAGGTTTGCCGGACGGGCTGGATGCTTCCGTGCTGGACAAAGTGGGCAATACTCCGCTGGTGAAATTGGAAGCCCTGGGCCGTGGATTGGGCAGCACCATCCACATCAAGCTTGAGTCCGAGAACCCGGGCGGATCCATCAAGGACCGTACGGCGCTGAGCATGGTCCGGGCTGCCGAGCGCTCAGGGGAGTTGCAGCCGGGCGCAACCATTGTGGAGAGCACTTCCGGTAATACCGGGATCGGACTGGCGCTCATTGGGCGGCTGACCGGCCATCCCGTTGTAGTGGTCACGGGCGACACCATCTCCCAGGAGAAGCTCGCGGCGCTCCACAGCTACGGTGCGCGCGTGGTCCTGACGGACTGGAGCGCACCCTCCGAATCCCCCGAGAACGCCCGCGCCGTGGCGGCGCGAATCACTGCCGGGACTCCCGGCGCGTGGCGGCCCATGCAGTTCGACAACCCTGCCAATCCTGCCGCGCATTACCAAACCACGGGTCCGGAGATCTGGGAGCAGACCCACGGTTTGGTGACGCATTTCGTGGCTGGCATCGGAACTGGTGGGACCATCAGCGGCAACGGCCGGTTCCTGAAAGAAAAGGTTGCGGCCTCGCGGCCGGGCGGACACCTTGAAGTGGTGGGCGCTGACCCCTACGGCTCCGCCTACAGCGGTGGACATCCCGGGGAGATCCTGGTGGACGGCGTAGGTAATTCCTGGCCCGAGGCTGAATGGCCCAAGGCCTTTGACCGGTCCATTGTTGACCGTTTCCTGCGCATCCCCAACGACGAGGTCTACTCCACGGTGCATCAGCTCCTCGACGAAGAAGGGCTTGCGCTGGGTCCATCGTCCGGACTCGCGGTGGCTGCTGCCCTGCGTGTGGCCCGGGCCGCACCCCACGGTTCGGTAGTGGTGGCCATAGCGCCCGACGCCGGAACGAACTACCTGAGCAAGGCCTTCAACCCGGTGTGGCTGGCAGAGAACGGAATCCATCTGGCCCGCGACGCCGACTAGGATGCTCTCTCACTTCCAACGGCTTTTGGGCGGTTGCTCTCTCACTTCCAACGGCTTTTGGGCGGTTGCTCTCTCACTTCCCATCCCGCCCACAGGGTGCGCCCGCCAACGAACGGGCGCACCCGGGCGGCCCTTAGCCGGCTGCCAGCCTCCTGATCAACTCGGCCTGATCGGGGAACTGCGCCACGAGTGCCTCCACATCTTCGCTCGTGGGTTTCGCGGAATCCGTCGGTTCATAGCCGGGGGACAGGCTGCAGCTGACCAGGGCGAAACCGGCGCCAGCCAACTCAGCCCCAAACCACGTGGAATGCGGCGCTGCTCCATGCAGAATCTCACCAGCCTCCGGATCCGGGCCGAACACCGTTGACGAGTACCCCTCTGTCTGCGAAAAGACGTGCAGCCGGATTGGCGTGCCCAGATGGAAGAACCAGAGCTCGTCCTGCTTCAAGGTGTGCAATTGGAGGACTTCCCCCGCCTGCAGCAGGTACCAGTTGGAGCTGTACAGCGGATGGTCACTGCCAAAGCGCGGTGGCAACGCCGGGCCCGCGATCAGCTCGTCGCTCACCATTGCCGGCGCGAACCAGCCGCCAACGCCCGACGGCGTCATGTCCAACCGCTTGATCCATTCCTTCGCATCCGGGCTGGCTGAGTCCCGGCTGGCGGAGTGGATGCCCAGGCTCCCGCCTGCCAGATCCACGTCAGTCATTGGGTGGATCCGCCAGTGAGAAGCAGACAGTGATCCCGATGATTGCCCCCGTGTCCAGCGACCGAAGGAGCCCCTTTTGGGTAACGATGTCCACGTTCACCGTCCCGCCATCCTTCAACGGAACTTCGATCACCTCGTGGAAATTGAGCAAGGGCTTTCCACTGGCCATCACTTCCTTGTCGTGGGCAACATGGGCTGCCCGCGAGTCCTGATGCCCGATCAACTGGTCCTTGGTCATCCCCACAAGGTCGGCGAAGTTCTGGTTCACCCACAGAAAGACGGAGTTGGCGTCCTTGACCACCCAATAGACCCCATCCTGCCTGTCCAGAACGTCGGCGACTGTCATCGGCGGCAAAGTGGGCAGGACTGCCGGATCCAGGGCCGGAACCGCGGTCACAGCGCAACTCCCGTGCCGCCGTCGGCCTCCAACCGCTCGGCGAGGTCCTGCGTCAACGCGACCATGGTCATGGTTGGGTTCCAGGACCCACCGGTCGGCCACAGCGAACCGCCCGCGACATAGACATTTTCGACGCCGTTGAGGCGGTAGTCGGTGCCGACGGTGGAGTCCTCTTCGTCACCGATGGGAAGGCTGGAGCTCTCGTGCACGAGTCCCGGGACGCGGCGTTCGGGAATGCTGGGTCTGTCCGAACCCCAGGTTCCGGTGTCCGGGTCGCCGTGCCAATACTCCACGCGATCCGCGCCGTCGGGCGACAGTACGCGTTCCAACATTTGGAAAGTGCCCTCGTCCATGGTGTCCCACGTGGCATCGTCCGTGGAGTTGGCCAGCACCTGAAGAGTCACGTTGTTGGTGGGGTCCGCTCCGCCGGAGTAGCGCAGGTGGTTTTCCGCGTTATCGATGTCCAGTTCGCCCAGTACCGCGCATACGAACACCAAGTAGTCCTCTGAGGACTGCAATTGGGCCAGCGAGGCGGTGGCGACGACGTCCGGTGCATAACGCTCGGACTTCTGGGCGTTCTTGTCCGGGCTCCGATCCGAAAGCACTGAGAGCTGCACGTGGTACTGCATGCCAGCCGGACTCATGCCTGCCATGTAGATGGCTGCCAATTCCAACTCGCCCAGGGCCTCGCTGAACTCGAAGTCCTTGCGAGGGACCCTTGCCACGACAGACGTGATGAAGTGGGCGCTGAACTGCTCACCAACTCCGGGCACTTCCGGGAAGGAATTGAGGACCAGTGTGGCAGGTGGCAGCGTGCCCATGGCCAGCACCAGGTTTGCATCGCCAATATTCACCACGCCCCGGCTCGTATCGAGCGCTGTGGCCCGTCCATCCTGCTGGATGATGCTGTTCACAGTGCAGTCTGTAACGACTCGGAGCGGCGATCCCTTGCCTGCCGCTGCCAGGCGTTGCTGCCTGTCCGACAGTTCAAGGAGCACCGACGGCGTGGAGAACTTGGCAAAGTCAATGCCTGAGGTTGCGCCTGAAGCTGCAGCCAGCGGTGCCGGCATGGAGCGGGTGGCGGAGTCAATCTTGTGCAATCCGGTTGCCAGCCGGTCCTGAAGCGCCTTCTGCATTATCCCGTAGACCGGGCGTGTGTTGTTGATGAGATCCACGACGTCGGCAGACGCACCGGCGTCGATTTGGTCGGCGCTGACCACGTTCAGAAGATCCTCTGCCGTGGTGAAGTGCGCCTTTGCGGCGTCCATGACGGCACGTGGCCACCCACGCATCTCATCCTCCTCAGGGCGCGGACACCAGGCACTCCACATAATGGAGCGGCCACCATAGAAGGGAACCATGCCGTGCTGCCAAGAGATCTTGCCCGCAGGTTGGTTGGCCGTGGCGGCAGCCAGCGTCCACGGGAATGTTTCAGAAAGCCCGCCCAGGGTCTGGCGATAGGGCAACGGGAGGTTCTGGAAATGCTGCGGCAGGAAGAACGGGCCGCGCTCAATAACGAGGATCCGCGCTTGGGGGTTAATCGTCAGCGTCCTTTCTGCGAAGGCATAACCGCAGAACCCGCTGCCGATGACAATATGATCGAATTGTTCCGTCTCGCGGACGTCTTTCCATTCTTCCTGGCTGAGGAAAAATACGTGGTCCATCACCTTCTGCGGAGATGGGTCCTGGGGTCCGGGCGTGGGAAACCCGTGGTTGAAATTCTGGGACGAAGAAACTGCACTCACAATGATGCCCTCCATCAACATTTCTGCTTTCACGGCAGAGTGAAAACAGGGTGTCCTGCCGGACAGAGAGGGAGTTCTCCCGCCCCAGCAGGGATCACTGCGCCTCAGTGAACCACTGTTGGAATGGGCGCGCAATAGAAACTGCGAGCCGATTTATATGGGTGTTGGAAGGGGGATCCGTTGGCTGTGACTAGTAGTCAAGTACCATTTGTTGTGTTGTGGTGAATCGGTCATAAAAAGTCGATAATGCGCAATCTGCGGAAGCGTTTTCTTCTGCCAGGCCCGCGAACGCGAGGATGCGTCCAGGGAGCCTGCACTCAAGGCCGGTGCGCTAGGCTCCAAGCATGCCTGAACAGGAAACAAAAGCACGTCTCGCCGGCTATCTGGATAAGCAACAGCCCGAGCTCTACGCAACGCTGGGCCACTACGCCCAGCAGGTGATTGGGGAAGCCGACCGCACAGGTGTCCCGCGTCGGACCATAGAACTACTGAACTATCTTGCCTCGCAGATCAACGGCTGCGCGTTCTGCCTGGACCTGCACCATCGCCGGGCGTTGGGATACGGCGAAACAGAACAGCGGTTGTCCTTGGTGGCTGTCTATAAGGAAGTGGCACTCTTTGACCCGGCCGAGCGTGTCGCCATGGAAATCACTGAGCAGATCACCCGCATGAGTACTTCGCGGCCGAGCCCCGAACTCTTCGAGCGGGCCCGGCAACACTACAACGACGAGCAAATCAGTGTGTTGTGCATGGCGGCCATTGGGATCAATGCCTTCAACCGCTTGTCCATCCTGAGCGAGCACCCAGTGCGGGTGGCCAAACCCAAAGCCTGAACTCAGCAAGCCCTGCTGCTTCCTGACCCACTTTCAAACGACATCAGCCCCTAGGCAACCTGGAGTGGTTGCCTAGGGGCTGATTCGCTGCCAAAGAAGGTCAGGAAGGCACAGCTACTAGACGCCAACCGCCTTCTTGAGCGACCGGCGTCGTCCGTACTTGAAGTAGAAGAACGCGTAGCAGGCCCCTACGAACGGGATGCCGAACAGCAATGCCGCTACCTGGTTGGGGTCGAAAGCAATACCGATCAGGGACACAACGCACAGTGCGAACGCCAGGATCGGAACCAGCGGGAAGAACGGCGCCTTGTATGGGAGCGTGCTGAGGTCGCCGCCGTTCCTGACAAACGTGCGCCGGTACACGAAGTGCGAGGCCACGATGGACATCCACACGCCCACAGTTGCAAAGCCGGCGATGGAGACGAGAACCAGGTACACGGTTGCAGGCGCCACAATGCTGCTGATCAGCGAAGCAAGGCCACCGAGCATGCTTACGCACAGGGCAATCATCGGGATGCCACGCTTGGTGAGCTTCCTGAATGCCTTGGGTGCGTGTCCTTCGTCAGCCAGCGAGAAGAGCATGCGGGCACAGGAGTAAAGTCCGCAGTTTCCAGCCGACAACAACGCTGTGATGATCACGAAGTTCATGATGTCCGCAGCGAAAGGAATGCCCAGCATGGAAAAGACAGTGACGAACGGGCTTTCGTCCACGCTGACCTTCTCGTAGGGGATGGTCGCCGCGATAACGGTAATCGCGCCGACAAAGAAGATCATGAGACGGATGACCGTGGTCCGCATGGCTTTGGGAATGTTGGCGCCGGGATTGGATGTTTCGCCCGCGGCGACACCGATCAGTTCGGATCCTGAGAAGGCGTAGAACACTGCAAGGCAGGTGACGAAGACGCCCGTGAAGCCGTTGGGGAACAGCCCTTCGGGTGTGCTGAAGTTGCTCGTGAGCGACGGGTAGTCGCCCGCGGCGAGCGGATGGAAGCCCATCAAAGCGGCGCCGCCCAGAATAATCAGGCCGACGACGGCGGCAACCTTGATGAGCGCGAACCAGAACTCCGATTCACCAAAGACGCGCGATGAAATGGCGTTCAGCGTGAACAGGACGCTGGCGAAAATGAAACACCAGATCCAGACGTCGACGCCCGGGAACCAGCGTTGCATGAGCAGGCCAGCGGCGGTAAATTCCGAGCCCAACGCCACTGCCCAGCAAAGCCAGTAGAGCCAGGCTGTGGCGAAGCCCGTGGCGGGTCCGATGGTCCGGGCGGCGTAGATGTGGAAGGCACCTGAAACGGGGAACGCAACGGCGAGTTCCCCGAGGCATGCCATCACCAGGTAGACCACTACGGCTCCAATGAGGAACGCGAGAACGGCGCCCAAGGGGCCCGCAGTGGCGATGGTGTAACCCGAGCTGACGAACAGGCCTGAGCCGATGACGCCGCCCATGGCAATCATCACCAGGTGCCGGGCCTCCATGGACCGGCGGAGTCCTGTCTGTGAGGTGCCAGTCTGCGACTGCGCCTCGGGTGCCGATGCCTCGGCTGTTGTGGGGGAGCTGTGTCCCATATTCCCTCCGGGAAGTTAGCCAGCAAAGTTTGAAGTGGTGCCAGGTGGACGTGATCCAACTAACACGAGAACAAGATTCATCACATGACGGACGCCCATTTCAAGGAGGATAAGGAACGCGATTGAACCCTTGTGAAGGTCAATGCTGAGACCAAGAGTTCCTTATCAATGAGTCATGCGAGCAATTACTCTACTTGTCATCTGCTAAGTTCCAAGCGGAGCAGGGTGGGCCTCAGTCTGGCCGGCCGGAATTACTCGATCCCGGCAAACAGCTCATTCAGTTCGGCAGTGAGCTGCTTCCGGACAGCGGGGGTGCCGATCTCCTGGCCGTTGATGTGATTCACGGGCGCGATCAAGCGGATGCTCGAAATAAGCCAAACGGCATCCGCGTGAAACAGGTCCTGAGGTACCAGCGGTCCGTAGCCCAATTCCCAGCCGGCAGCCTTCGCGGCGGCGAACAGCGCGCCCTGCGAGGTGCCGGGGAGAATGCCGCTATCCAGTTGCGGCGTGATGAGGCGGCGAACAGTCCTGACGGAACCCCCGCCGTCGTCCACTGTCTCAAGGTGGGCCAGCAGCACAGTGGATGTCGGCCCCTCAAGAACGCGGCCATCCGTGGAGGTGAAGATTGCGTCATCGGCGCCCTGCTTGTGGGCGTAGCGCAGCGCAGCCATGTTGACGGCGTAGGAGAGCGTCTTGGCGCCCAGCAGCAGCCACGGTGCGCGCTCGCCGGCGTCGGTGTCGAAGCCGCGATCCAGGAGGACGACGTCGATGCCCGTCTCGCGCTGCCGGCGACTGCCAGCGGGTGAGGGCGAAGCCTGGACCCAGCACGTGGGGCCCGCAGCGCCTTCGACACCGCGGGTCACGATCAATTTGACGACAACTTCGTCCTCTTCGGGCGTCGGAGCGGGATGGACGGTGCGGAACTCCGTGATCGCCGTTTCAATTGCCCGCCGCCAAGCATCCTGCTCCGGGATCGCCAAGTCCAAGGCCGCCGCGGAAGTGCCCAGGCGGTTTAGGTGTGCCTGTACTTTGCGCGCCCTGCCCTGCACGGCCAGAAGGGACTCGAACACGCCGTCGCCACGGGTAGCGCCGAGGTCAGTAGCCATGAGCTGGGGCTGGCTGGAATCGGCAATGCGGCCGTTTTCGAAGGCTGGGTCCAAGAAAACGAGGACCGTGGGGGCAGGAGAAGTCATGTTCCCAGCTTAGTGCGGCCCTCCTGCAGGGCGGGCGGATAGGCTGTGGTCACCGTTAGTTCTTGGACCGTGGGGGTTGTGTAGTGCTTTTTCCGTTTCCGATTGGCCCGGAGTGGACCTGGCTTATAGGTGCTTGGGCCATTGCGGAAGTCATCATGCGCATCGTGCTACTGGGGATCATTCCCGGGAACCGTCGCCCCACTACGGCCATGGCCTGGCTTCTGGCTGTTTTCCTGGTCCCGACCGTTGGGTTCGTGCTCTTCCTGCTTTTTGGCAATTTCCGTTTGTCCAAGCGCCGGCGTGAGCAGCAGGAACAAGTGAACCATCGTGTTCGCGCTGTCACCTCTGACCTGGCCGACCCCGTAAGCAACTATCCTGGCCCGGAGTGGGTGAAGTCCGCCGGTGAGTTGAACCACCGCCTTGGCTCGCTGCCCATGGTCGATGGCAACAAGGTGGAGCTTATTCCTGGCTACGAAGAGTCCATCAAGGCCATGGCCGAGGCAGTCCGGGGCGCTACGGACTATGTCAACGCAGAGTTCTACATCATGAGCAGCGACTTCGTAACGGATGAGTTGCTCACTGAACTGGAAAAGGCCGCCGAGCGGGGTGTTACCGTCAGGCTGCTCTTCGACCACATCGGAACGCTGCGCATCAAGGGCTACCGCCGCTTGGTCCGCCGGCTCAAGGCAGGCAAGATCCAGTGGAAGCGGATGTTGCCGCTGCTGCCCATCCACGGCCAATGGCGCCGCCCGGATCTCAGGAACCACCGCAAGATCCTGGTCATCGACGGGATGCTGGCCTTCACGGGCTCGCAGAACCTGATCGAGCCCTCCTACAACAACCCGAAGCATCGCCGTGCGGGTCGTCAATGGGTTGAACTCATGGCCCGGCTTGAAGGGCCGATTGTGGCCACCCTCAACGTAGTTTTCGCGACCGACTGGCTCAGCGAAACCGATGAATCACTCGAGAGCCAGCTGCGCCTTCCCGCCCGACCCTCCCCGGGACAGGTCACGGCCCAGGTGGTCCCGAGCGGGCCAGGGTTCGCGACGGAGAACAACCTGCGCCTGTTCAACACGCTGATCTACTCGGCGCAGCACAGGATCTCCATCTGCAGCCCGTACTTCGTGCCTGATGACTCCCTGCTCTATGCCATCACTACCGCTGCCCAGCGCGGCGTGGATGTGGAGCTCTTCGTCTCCGAGAAGGGTGACCAGTTCCTTGTCCACCACGCCCAACAGTCCTACTACGAAGCACTGTTGGAAGCAGGTGTCCGCATCTATCTGTACCGTGCGCCGTACGTACTCCACGCCAAGCACTTCACTATTGACGACGAGGTTGCGGTTCTTGGTTCCAGCAATATGGACATGCGCTCCTTCTCCCTGAACATGGAGGTTTCGGTGATGCTCCTGGGCGCCGAAACCGTGAACCTCATGCGAGCCGTGGAGTCCACGTATCGCGAGGTATCCCGTGAGCTTACGTTGGATGACTGGATGGACAGACCCCCTTTGGCCAAGTATGTGGATAACGTCGCGAGGTTGACGGCGACGCTCCAATAGTCCTCAGCCGGGGAAGTCAGCGCCCAGGGTGGATAACACACCAAAAGCCTTGGTCCGGATCTCTTCATACTCGTCATCGGCCACCGAATCCGCGGTGATTGCCCCTCCGATGCCCAAGCTAAGCGTGCGCCTGCCGTCGCCGTCGGGATTCACCACCAAGGTACGGATCACGACGGCCAGGTCCGTGGCAGCGTTCAGCGAGAAGTAACCGATTGCGCCTGAATAGATGCCGCGCGGACCGGCCTCAAGCTGGTCAAGGATGTCCATGGTGCTGATCTTCGGCGCCCCGGTCATTGAGCCCGCCGGGAAAGCCGCAGCCAGGGCCTCTGCGCGCGGAGCCCCCGGGCGAAGGTGCGCGTCCACGGTGCTCACCATTTGATGGACTGTGGCGTAGCTTTCGATCGCGCACAACCGGCTGACCGTCACCGAGCCCGGAATGGCGAAGTGGCTCAGGTCATTGCGCAGCAGGTCCACGATCATGATGTTCTCCGCGCGGTCCTTCAGCGAGGTCTCCAGGTCGCGGCGCAGCTCGGCGTCCTCCGTGGGATCGGCGGAACGGCCACGCGTCCCCTTGATCGGTTCGGCCCGCATGCCGCCGTCGGAGAGAATCCGGAGGAAGCGTTCAGGCGAGGTGCTCGCGACAACCAGTTGGCCGAACCGAAGGTAGCTGGCGAAGGGTGCCGGATTGCGGCGGCGCAACGCCCGGTAGCTCTGCCACGGGTCGATCCCGCCGGCTTCGGCTTCGAGCATGGTGGTCAGGCAGACCTCGTATGAGTTGCCTTCGCTGATTTCATGCTGGGCGTCGGCGATCTTTCGCTTGTAGTCCGACGCGCTGTCACGGCAAGTAAATTCGGGAGCCGATCCGGAAGCGGGCTCGACGCCGGAAGCGGGCTCGACGCCGGAAGCCGGGGCGGCTGAAGCAGCCCCGACGGCGGCTCGAGCCTCGCGCAACCACTCATCGGCGTCGGGCGCGACCAAAGCGAGCAGCCACACTGTGTGCTCGCGATGATCCAGCACCACGGCCCGCCCAGCGAAGAGCAGGGCGGCGTCCGGGGTGTCGGCCTGGACGTCGTTGCCTCCGGTTTCACGTTTGAGCTCGTAGCCCAGGTAGCCCAGCCAGCCGAGCGCGAACTGGCAATCGTAGCCGCGCGGTGCGCGCACGGCCCGGCGTCCCCACACAGAATCGAGCCAGCGGAAGAACGGGCCGGAGGTTTCCACCGTGGCTGTTCCGGCGGTCACGTGGGTGGTTCCCCCACGGTGTTGGACGGACTGGCCGAACGTGCCGCCGTCGTCCGCCAGGATGCTGAAGCGGCTGCGGCCCGCAGCCTGGGATGTCCCTGAAACCGCGGACGCGTTGGAGGAGTCCAACCAGACAGCGTTGGTCGAGGAGCCGTAAAGGCTCTGAAACAGCGCTTCGGCGTCAGGAGCGGCGCTGATCTTTTCGGACCGGAGCTGCAGGCCTCGACGCGCGCTCAGTTCGGGCGAGAGGATCGCTGCCAGCGACGGCAGGTATCGCATGGCCTGCAGGACGTCGTCCGGGGCGTTGCCATCCGCGAGGTTTTGGACGCGGATGTCTGCGGCGCCCATGACAGGGTCCGAGTCCAGCCAGACGTCTTCCTGGGCAGCCCATGTGTCCCAGTATGGCTCGTAGGTGTCTCCGTCGCGCGCCAACGCCCGACGACGGCGATCGTCACCGGGGGATTCGACCCAAACGACGGCGTCCAGCATGGGGCGCGCGGCGTTTGCTGCTGCGCCAACACCCTCGACGATCACGATTTCGGCTGGCAGCGTTACATGCAGCGCGCCGTCGTAATGCTTTTCCCAATCCCAACTGACCCACTCCGCTGCTTCCCCTTGGCTCAAGGGCGTCAGCACCGTTGCGACGTACCTTTCGATGCCTGTTGCCAGGCCGTTCCACCCGGGATAGATGTCTTCAAGGTGGAAAAGGGAAACCTTGTGGTGCTCCCGAAGACGGGCCGCCAACTCGACGGCCAGCGTGGTCTTGCCCGCGCCGGACCGCCCGTCCACGGCGATGATCACGGGTGCAGGGGTCATGACATAGAGGTTACCTGCTGGTGCTCGGTGGCTTCGTTTCGGGCGTCGTTGGCGCTACGCCCGGAGTCTTCCGCAATCGCGGCTCCCACGTGCCGCACGATGCCGGGAACAGCGGCTTTGATGAGGGTCCAGGTGTTGTCGAAGTCTGTGTGGCCGCCGTACCAGGGATCCTCGATGCCCAAATCCAGGGAGCTGCGCCCGGCCATCATTGGATCGAAGCTGCGCAGCATCCGGACCTTGGCCAACGATTCACGATCCGGGGCACCCTCCTGGAGCCAGCCGAAATGATCGACGTCCAATGCCAGGATGAGATCCCGCTCAGCGAACCACTCGCGCCTCCACTGGCGGGCGACGTGGTCCTCGGAAGCGATGTGGTGGGCCGTCAGTTTGCGGGCCGCGCGGGGGTCGATGGGGTGCCCAACCTCGTACCCGGTGGTGCCCGCTGAGTCGACCACCACCAGCTTGCCGAGCCCTTCCGCTTCGAAGGCTTCGGTAAGCATGAGCGCTGCCATAGGCGAGCGGCAGATGTTTCCAGTGCAGACCGTGATGATGCGGTATGGGCTCGTCGTTGAGTACATGCAGCAAGCATGGTTGATGGCACCCCCTCTTGGCTAGGGGCGACTTCACAACAAAGTCACTTTTCCTGTCAAGGCTGTCACAGGGTGTATTGGGCGGGCTGCGAAAGGGCTACTGGAGCGCTGGAGTGGGCGCCGTGTCTGCGCTCGCGGCTTCGGCGGCCAGCGCGGAGGCAGCCAGGTAGACGGTGCGTACGACGGCGGCGCGTCGCCTTTCGAGGCGGCCGGGGTTGTTCCCTGCCATGAGTCCATCGAGTGCGGGCAGCACGGGGGCGGCATCGCAAAGACTCACGATGGTGATGAGGAGATCGCCGGCGTCTTCCTTGGATATTCCGGGCAGGGCTGCAATGGTGCTGTTGACCTTGGACGCGCAGTTGGCCATCCGTTTGGGCAGGCCCACAACTTCCGTGCCGCGTTCCAGGCCTTCCCAGAAGAGGAGGCGCGGCGCCGTCGCATCTTTTTGGTGGTGGTCAAAGAGACGGCCTGCGTAGTCAGCCATGGCCTCTGGACCCTTTCCCTGGATGGGAACTTGGTCCATGAGGGAGCTGAGAGCGGTCACGATAACCGCGTCAAAAAGGCCGTTCTTGTTGCCGAAGTACTGGTAGATGCGTTCTTTGTTGACCCCCGCCTCTGCGGCGATGCGATCAATGCGGGCCCCAGCAAGTCCGCGCGTGCAAAACTCGGACGTCGCAGCCTCAAGCAGCAGCGACTTGGTGCGCTCTGTGTCCCATGCCATAAGTACCAGATTACCATTTCCCAACTAGGTAGTTGTAATTGCTGGCGAGTGTGGTTATTGTGAGACAAAGCTAATTGCAACTATCTGGTTGGAGAATGCCATGGCAGCCCAAACAACGTCTGAAATCGCCGCCCAGTCCACATCACCCGCAGTCCCGGCCCGCCCGAAAGTGCCGTCCGTTCACACGAGGGCACTGATCACCTGGCTCGCGATCTTCCCGCTGGTCTCCCTCGGGATGTTGCTGCTCGGTCCCCTCATGGAGCCTTGGCATCCTGTCCTGCGGGCACTCCTGCTGACGGCGCTTGTGGTCCCGGCGGCGGTCTACGTTGTGGTCCCAAAGCTCATGGCCGGCCACGGCGCCCTCAGCCGCAAGGCGGTGGAGCGCTCGGCCCAACGCGCATCCCGTAAGTCCCGTTAACCCAACTAGGTCGCAGTTAAGCGCGTTTTGAGCCCGCAAAACGCGCTTAACTGCGACCTAGTTGGGTGCCGCGCCGGGTTAGGACGTGCGCGCAGCCTCGACTTCTTCACGGCTCGCGTAGGCGGCCTGGGTACCCTTCTTCGTGGCGGCCAGCGCGGCAGCCACTGAAGCAAACCCGGCGGCGTCGGCGAGGGATTCGCCCGCGGCCAGGCGGGCAGCCACGGCTCCCGTGAAAGCGTCACCGGCACCCGTGGTGTCCACGGCCGAGACGCGGGTAGGGGCGATGCGCGTGATCTGGTCCTGGGCACCCTGGGCCAGCGAATCCAACACGACAGAGCCGTGGGCGCCCAGGGTTACGAGTACGCGCTGCAAACCCCGGTCGGCAAACTGGCTCCGGACAGGCTCCCATGCTTCGGCCTCTGCGTCGGCGTCGGGAACGTCGGCTTCACTTCCCAGGAACAGTGAGGCCTCATGCGCATTGACCAGCAGCACATCGCTCAACTCCGCCAGAACCTCCGGCACCTCTGCGTAAGGCGAGAGGTTCAACACGACGGTAGCGCCGGCGTCGTGCCCCGCTTGCGCAGCGGCAATCACGGTGTCGATCCCCACCTCAAGGCAGAGGCAGACCACCGCAGCTTCTTCGAAGACGTCCGCCGCCGCACGCACGTCCGCCGGAGTCAGTGTGCCATTAGCCCCGGCCGAAATGATGATGCTGTTCTCACCGCTGGCATCCACCGAGATGACCGCTACGCCGGTGGCAGAGTCCGAGCGGCGGACCCGGGTGACGTCCACGCCTGCGCTGGCTGTCGAATCCAGGAGCATGCTGCCGTTGGGGTCGTCACCAACGGCACCGATCAGGCTGACCTGACCGCCGAGCTTACTGGCAGCCACCGCCTGGTTGGCGCTCTTCCCGCCCGGGTTCACGGCGAAACCGTTGCCGTGGACCGTCTCGCCGGGTTGGGGGAGGCGGTCGCAGTAGATGGTCAGGTCGGCGTTGAGGGAGCCGACGACGACGATCCCGGCCCTGGGCGCGCTGGTTTCCCTGCTCATGCGGGAACCTTCATTTCTGAGGCGTCGGTGACTTCGGCATCCACGGGCTTGGGAATCAGCAGCGAGGCTGCGAAGGCGGCCAGGGTGATAGCGAGGCCCACCGCGACAACGGTGAGGTAGGACCCCTTCGCGTCACCCAGTGTGGAGGTCGCAACGAGGACGGCAGGCAGGACCAGGAAGCTCAGGCCGGCGCCGAGGTTGAAAGCGCCCGCGTTCATTCCGGGGAGGAAGCCGGGGTTTCCCTGCGGCGAGAGGACCACGCCCAGTCCGTTCAGCATGATGTTGACGGTACCGGCGTACATGATGCCCAGCAAGGCCGTGCCCACGATCATCATGGGCAGGCTGTTGAGGCCGAAGAACGCGATGAGGGCCAGTGCCACGAGGCTGCCCACCAGGCCGATGCGAAGGACCTTCGTGTAGCCGAGGACAGGGGCGAGCCGGCCGCTGATGGGCCCGAAGACCCAGCCCAGCAGTGCGTACGGTGTCAAGATAATGAGCGACATCTCGGTGGGGCCCACGCCGAAGCCCGGATCAGCCGCCTGGACGTAAGCCGGGACGATCCCATTGATCACCGCGAAGATGCCGGTCATGGTGAGGGTAGTGGTCAGCAGCGGGGCCCAGGTGGAGCGCTGGCGCAGGTGCACCGTTTCCACCATGGGCTGCTTGGCGCGCTTCTCCACGGTCCAGAACGAAAAGAATGCGACGGCGGCAACCAGGATGAGGGCGACTGCGAGGGTCAAGGTGGCGGCGTCGAAGGCCGTGGCCAGCTTGGAGCCTTCGTTCAGTGCTGTCAGCAGTGCGCCCACGGCGATAACGATGAAGAAGACGCCCAGCCAGTCCATGGTGGTTCCGGCGGCGGGCTTGCTTTCGCCGGCCAGGACGGCGATCAGAACCGTAGCCACGAGCGCCAAGGCAACCATAAGCCAGAAGATGCTGCGGAAGCCGAAGTTCTCGGCAAAATAGCCACCCACGAACGAGTCGACTCCAGCCACGCCACCATTGACCGCCGTGATGAGGCCCATCAGGGTGCCGTACTTGCGGGGATTGCTCACTGCTGAGCGGAGCATGATGAGGCAGAGAGGGACGGTGGGTCCGCTGACGCCTTGGATGATCCGGCCCACGAAGAGCCAGGTGACATCCGGTGCGAGGGCGGCGATGACTGACCCAATAGCCATCAGGAGCATCATGCCTACGAGGATCTTCTTGCGGCCCACGATGTCGCTGAGGCGGGGGAGGAAGAGGGAGAACAGGGCTGCGGCCGTGAAGAACCAGGTCTGTGAGAGGCCGATGGTGGCTTGGTCCGTCTGGAGCTCATTGCCCATGGTGACCAAGGCGGGGCTGAGCATGGAAGCGTTGAGCTGGAAGGCAACGCAGGCTGCCAGCAGGGCGACCATGAGGGCCGTGACGTTGCCGCGCGTGGCTTTGGTTTCTGCGGGGATGGACATTACTTGGCCTCTCCTGCAGCGACGGTCTCGGTGGCGTTAGCGCCGGCGTCGTGCGTTGGTTCGCCGATCCGTTGGATCGCATCGGTGACCAGATTCCAGAACTTCTTGTGGTCAAGATCGACGGCCACCGAGGTGTGGCAGTCCTCCGGGGCGGGCACGCGGAAGTCGGCCACGGTCATGCCGAGGGTGAGCTTGCCTTGAAGTTCGATGTCGACCGGGACCTTGCGGGTGGTCATTACGCTGGGGTCGATGACGTAGGCCACCGCGCACGGATCGTGGACAGGCGGGTAGTCGAAGCCCTGGGCGTCCTTGTAGGTCTTCTTGAAGAATTCCATCAGTTCCAGGACGAACTTGGCCGGCTTGGTGCCGATGGCTGCGATCCGGTCCACAACCTCGTCCGTGGCCAATGCTTGGTGCGTGAGGTCCAGGCCAACCATCACAACAGGCCACTTTTCGTTGAAGACGATGTGGGCGGCCTCGGGGTCGATGATGATGTTGAACTCGGCAACGGCACTCCAGTTGCCCACGTGGTAGCCGCCGCCCATGAGGACAACTTCCTTGACGCGCTCAACGATCCGCGGCTCCTTGCGGGCGGCCATCGCGATGTTGGTGAGGCCCGCTGTGGGGACCAGGGTGACCGTTCCCGGCTCATGCGCCATGACAGTTTCAATGATGAGATCGACGGCGTGACGCGGGTCCAGCTCGATGGCGGACTCGGGCTGCTCGGGCCCGTCCATGCCCGAATCGCCGTGGATGCTCGGGGCAGTCTCGATGGTGCGGACCAAGGGGCGGTCACAGCCCGCTGCGAAGGGAACGCCGGTGATGCCAGCGATCGTGGCTACCGAGAGGGCGTTGCGCGTGACCTTTTCGAGGGTCTGGTTGCCCACCACGGTTGTCACTGCGAGGAGCTCGATGTCGGGGTTGCCGTGGGCCAGCAGCAACGCCACTGCGTCGTCATGGCCGGGGTCGCAGTCAAGAATGATCTTCTTGCGTGTTGTCATGGGATTGGGGTCCACGTTTTCTCTCCACGTCATTGGGGCCTGCCCGGTTCTTGCCCGCAGCAGGGCGGTAAGCATTCAGAGGAATTCTGGCACTGCTTTAAGGGTCACGTCAAACGCTTAACGTAAATAGCGTTAAGCGTTTGATGCCTTGGGGCAGTTGTTCGTGCTGCAACGACGCTACGATCGATGCATGGATACCTTGGATCGGCGGAACCCCCGCGCGCCCCGTGTGACCGCTGCGATGGTGGCGGCCCGGGCGGGGGTCTCTACTGCCACAGTGTCCTTGGTGGCCAACGGTAAGACGCAGGGGCGGGTATCCGAGGACAACATCTCGCGGGTCCGGTCCGCCATCGCCGAGCTTGGCTATGTGGTGGACAGCATCGGGAGTTCGCTGGCCCGCGGAGTCAGCTCAATCGTGATCCTGGTGACGCCCGATGTCTCCAACCCCTTCTTCGCCAATGTGATCGCGGGCGTTCGGGAATCCCTGGGGCCCGAGTATCAGTTGTTGCTTTCGGTGACGGACGCGGGCGAGTCGCCGCAGGCCGACGACGTCCGCAAGTTGTTGGCACTCCGCCCTGCCGGCCTGCTGGTAGGCGCCCCCAGCGCTGAGTTCCTGGAGGACCTGTCCGCGGCCGGACCGCTGGTGCTCCTTGACGCGCCGGGGCTGGATTCCTTCGCGCCGTCTGTAAACCTCGACGTCGCCCAAGGCGCGCGTGAGTTGGCCCGGCACCTCGCAGCGTCCGGACATACCTGCGCCGCCTACGTGGACGGCATTACCGGCACCACCACTTTCCACCTCCGCAGGGAAGCTTTCCTCGAGGAAGCCGCCGCGTGCGGGCTTTTGGTGGCCGATGGGCACGTCATCAGTACCGCGATCGACGTCGGTGCTGCCGCCGCCGCGTTCGCCGACGCATGGCCGCGGTGGCAGCGCGAGGGGGTGACCGCCGTCGTATGCGGTACCGACACCCACGCTTACGGCGTGCTCCAGGAAGCGCGCGTGGCGGGTGTCCGGATCCCGGCCGAATTGGCTGTGGCGGGCTTCGACGATCTCCCCTATTCGGCCACCAGCAATCCCAGCCTGACGAGCGTGCACCTGCCGGCGACCCCGCTGGGACTTAAGGCGGGGGAGCAGCTTCGCAGGCTCATGGAAGGCCTGGTGCTGGAGGAGCCCCATGTGACGCTGGAAAGCTCGCTGGTGGTTCGGGGATCTACGTCCCTGAGTTAGTGTCCCGGGGCTTTTTGGCTCGGTTAGTGGATGGTTGCGAGCAGGATGCCCACTAGGACAAACAAGCAGCCGAATACACGGTTAAGGACCTTCTGGCCACGCTCATCGTGGGTGAAGCGCTGGAATGAACGTGCTGCAAGAGCGAAGAAGAACCACATGACCATGATGTCGATGAACAGAATCGTGGCGGTCAGCACTGCATATTGCTGGAGCAGCGGCTCCTCTGGCCTGATGAATTGCGGCATGAAGGCAAGGAAGAACACGATCGCCTTGGGGTTCAGCAGGTTCACCCAGATGCCGCGCTGGAACATGGACAGGCCGGACTCGTTCTTCTTGCTGGCGACTTCCTCTTTGTCCAGATCGGGCTTGTGCAGGAACTGCCGGATGCCCAGGTACACGAGGTAGGCCGCGCCCGCGTACCTGATGATGTTGAAGATCACAGGCGAGTTGGAGACCAGCACGCCAACGCCGAGGGCCACGATCACAATGTGGATGACCAAGGCCACCTGCTGGCCGAGGATGCCCCAGATGGAGCGGCGGAAGCCTGAATTGAGCGAGTTGCTCATGGTGAAGATAGCGCCGGCGCCGGGAGTGAAACTGATCAGGGTGCCGGCGCCAACCAGGGCCAGCCAAAGTGAAAACTGCACCATCTCAGCTTATGCCGGTGAGGTGGGTGGTCCTGACCCGGGCCCTGGAGATGTGGCCCACGTACCTTCCCGACCCACTTTGGCCGCTCGAGGCCCGGAATGAGCCCGGAATGGGTTGATTTCCGCAGGGTCGGCGTCCAAAGAGAGTCAGGAAGCCACGGCTTAGGGCAAACTGGTCCCGTGAGCGGAATCCCGTGGGTGCTGCACGTTGATCTCGACCAGTTCATTGCGGCTGTCGAAGTACTCCGACGGCCTGAGCTCGCGGGCAAACCGATCATCGTGGGCGGCAGGGGAGATCCCACGGAACGGGCTGTGGTTTCCACGGCATCCTATGAAGCCAGGGCGTTCGGCGTGGGTTCTGGAATGCCCCTGCGCATCGCAGCGCGGAAAGTGCCAGATGCCATCATCCTGCCCGTGGCTCAAGAGGCTTACCTGGCAGCCTCGCACGTGGTGATGTCCACTCTGCGGGAGCAACCCGGCGGCACCGTGCAAGTGCTGGGCTGGGACGAAGCTTTTGTGGGCGTAGAAACCGATGACCCGGAGGACTACGCGAGGCGGGTTCAGGCTGCGGTCCTGGAACGAACCCGATTGCACTGCAGTGTGGGCATTGGCGACACCTTGGTCCGCGCAAAGAATGCGACGGATTTTGGCAAACCAGCCGGCATCTTTAGGCTCACTAAAGAGAACTGGCTCGATGTCATGGGCAGCAGGCCAACCAAGGAGCTGTGGGGCGTTGGACCCAAGGTGTCTGCCCGGCTGGCAAAACTAGGGATCACCACAGTCGCCGAGCTTGCCGCCGCCGATCCCCAGGATTTGGTCCCGGAGTTCGGTCCCAAGATGGGCCCTTGGTATGCACAGCTCGGACGGGGAGAGGGCGCCAACGAGGTGGACGACACCCCGTGGGTGGCCCGGGCACACGGACGTGAGACCACGTTCCAGCAGGACCTTACGGAACCCTCCCAGATCAGCGACGCCGTCAAGGATCTGACAGCCCGCGTCCTTGAAGACGTGGCAGCGGAGGGGCGCCCGGTTGTGGGGCTAACCCTCAAGGTCCGGTATGCCCCGTTCTTCACCAAGACGTATGCGAGGAAGATCCCAGAGACCTTCGACCGGGACGAAGTCCTCGCACAGGCCCTGGATGTGACGGCGCGGATCGAGCCGGACCGTCCGATCCGGCTTCTGGGACTCCGCGCCGAAATGGCGATGCCCGACGACGCCCGCAAGGGACACACCCCGACGCGCAGTGGTTGGTGACACGCCGTCGGGTTTCAAAGGCCCGACGTCGGGCGGCCGGTTACCAGCGCGGGTGGATCGCTTCGCGGAAGTAGCGGTCGTAGATGTCCCGTACGCCACTGGCGAGACCGGCGCCGACGTCCTGCATTGCTCCCGCCTCAGCGTTCGCATGGGCTTGTACTGAGGAACGTGCTCCCGGGATGACCGTGGTGACGCCGTCCTGGGCGATCACCCAGGCGAGGGCCGCTTGGGCGGTGCTGACGCCGTCGGGCACCAAGCCGCTGAACTCCTGGGCGGCCTTCACACCGGTGGCGAAATCAACGCCCGAGAAGGTCTCTCCGACGTCGAATGAGGACCCGTCGCGGTTGTAGTTGCGGTGGTCGTCCTCCGGGAACTCGGTATCCGGTGTGTACTTTCCCGACAGCAACCCGGAGGCCAGAGGAACCCTGGCGATGATGCCAACCCCGGCCTGCTTTGCTGCAGGAAGCACCTCATCGAGGGGCTTCAGCCGGAAGGCGTTCAAGATGATCTGCACGGATGACGTATTCCCGCGGTTGATGGCTTCAACAGCCTCGTCAGTCCGCTCGACGCTGACGCCATAATTGCGGATGGCACCTTCGGCGACGAGGGTGTCCAGTGCGTCGTACACCTCATTCCGGCTGTAGACAGCGGTGGGCGGGCAGTGCAATTGGACGAGGTCCAGTGTGTCCTGCTGCAGGTTCCGCCGCGAGCGGTCCGTCCACGCGCGGAAGTTGGTGAGGGTGTAGTTGTCGGGCACCTGGTCCACGCGGCGGCCCATCTTGGTGGCAACCATCAGGTCCAGCCCGGGATTGGCGCGCAGGAAGCGTCCGATCAACTGCTCACTTCGCCCATCGCCGTAGACGTCGGCTGTGTCGAAGAAGGTGACGCCGCCGTCAACCGAGGCCTCCAGGACGGCAAGGGCATCTTCCTCTGTGACGTCACCCCAGTCCG
The DNA here is from genome assembly GCF_019977235.1 of Arthrobacter sp. StoSoilB5. NCBI lineage: Bacteria > Bacillati > Actinomycetota > Actinomycetes > Micrococcales > Micrococcaceae > Arthrobacter > Arthrobacter sp. StoSoilB5. The sequence goes on along the minus strand of NZ_AP024646.1, from coordinate 4,710,452 downwards.
CACCGAGTTGCCACGTGCCTAGTCCAACGGTTGACACCGATCGGCCGGTCTTGCCAAGTATGCGTTGTTCCATGGTCTTGACTATATGGGGTCACACCTGGTCCATGCGCGACACTTTATCCATCAGGTAGCGGCGCTCCTGCAGGCTTCCCGTCTTCTTGGCCGCGGCAAGGTAAGCGGTTTTGGCCTCGGCATTAGAACCGGACAGCTCCAACAAATGTCCTCGAACGGCATCCAGACGGTGGGTCCGCCCGATCGACGAATCCAGCCCGGCCAGCAGCTCAAGCCCAGCGGCGGGCCCCTTCACCATGGCGACAGCCACGGCACGATTCAGCGTCACCACAGGACTGGGCGCTACGGCATCAAGGACTGTGTACAAGGCGAGAATCTGCGGCCAGTCCGTTTCGGCATCAGAGGGAGCTTCCGCGTGTACGGCAGCGATCGCTGCCTGAAGTTGGTACGGCCCGGCTGCGCCACGTCCGAGTACGGAAGACAGGAGAGCGATGCCTTCATCGATCTGACCGCGGTTCCACAAACTGCGGTCCTGTTCGGATAGCGGCACGGGCATCCCGTCAGCCAGGGCGCGGGCGGCACGGCGGGAGTCCGTCAGCAACATCAGCGCGAGCAAACCGGTGGCCTCGAGCTCGCCCGGCGCGGCGCTCACCAACAGGCGAGCCAACCGGATCGCTTCAGTGGTGAGGTCTTCGCGTTGCAGTGAGTCGCCCGAGCTTGCCGCGTAGCCTTCGTTGAAGATCAGGTACAAGACGTGAAGTACGACGCCGAGCCTCGCCTTCCGCTCGGACGCCGGCGGCATGTCGAAGCGGGCTCCGGCCTTCTGGATCGTCTGCTTCGCACGGCTGATTCGCTGGCCCATGGTCGCTTCGGGGACGAGGAAAGCAGAGGCGATTTCCGCCGTCGTGAGTCCTCCTACGGCACGGAGCGTCAAGGCGAGTTGCGATGGTGCGCTGATCGAAGGGTGGCAGCAGAGGAACATCAGCGTCAGGGTGTCGTCGGCGTCAGATGCGGCGGCTTCCTCGAAATTGGCCTCCATCGCGGCGACGCGTTCCTCGCGGGCGCGGCGGGCGCTTTCGCTGCGCCATGCGTCAACAAGCCGGCGCGATGCGACAGCCAGCAGCCATCCTTTGGGGTTGTTGGGCAGTTCCGATGGCCATTGCAGCGCAGCCTCGAGGAGGGCCTCCTGGACGGCATCCTCGCAGGCGTCGAACTGGCCGTGTTTGCGTGCCAGCACGCCGAGGACCTGCGGCGCCAACGTGCGCAGCAGGTCCTCGATGTCGCGTGGGGAAACGGTCAAACTAGACCTCCGGCGGACCGTCCGGGATGGCGCGGAGCTCAACCACCTGCGAGTACTTGACGATGCTCGAGCAGATTTCCACCGCGCGTTTCTCGCTGGCTACATCCACCACCCAGTACCCGATCAGCGATTCCTTAGACTCGGCGTACGGACCATCGGTGGTGATGACGCCGTCCGGGGTCTGTTTGACCAGCTTTGCCGTGCCGAGGTCGGCCAATCCCGCGTTGAAGACGAGCTCGCCGGACTGAGTCAGGTCCTTGTCGATCTGGATCATGAACCCGATCATTTCCTTGACCCACTCCGGGTCGGCGGTTTCCATCATGCCCTCGGCGGATCCGAACATCATGATCATGTATTTCATCTCAAACTCCTTATGAAGTGGCGCCCTGTTTGGGTGCTTTCACTCATGGGTCGGAACGGCGGGGCGCTTTTCTACAAGGTTCGGCAAAGTTTCTTTTTTGGGTCAGGAGGCCACGCGCTTACGCCCGGGCGATCACCTCGCCGTTGGGAATGAGGAAGTAGCCATCGTCCGTGGCTCCCCAACGGTGCCAACCCGCGGCGATCCGGGCGAGGTCGGCCTCGTTTGCGAACCCGTATTCGAGGGCCTGCTCGGCAAAGGCGGAGTGGAGGACACGCTCGCTCCACACCCGGGACTGCCATGCCCGTTGCTGGGCTGTGGCGTAGAGCCAGTTGCTGCTGCTGGGTGCCACCTGAGCGAAGCCTGCCTGCTGAGCCCACGAGACCAGCCGACGGCCGGCATCCGGTTCGGCACCATTGCGCCGGGCGATCTTCTGGTACAGCTCCATCCAGTCATCGAGCTCGGGGACTTCCGGGTACCAGCTCATGCCATGGAAATCGGCGTCGCGTACAGCCACGATCGCACCCGGCTTGGCCACGCGGCGCATCTCACGCAGGGCAGCTACTGGATCTGTCAGGTGCTGGAGGACTTGATGGGCATGGACGAGATCGAAGGACTCGTCCTCAAATTCAAGATCGTAGATGTTGCCGGTGCGGAACTCTACGTTTTCCACGCCGCGGTCCTTCGCCAGTTCCGTTGCTTGGGCGACGATGTCCGCCGAGCGATCCAGGCCGATGACCTGCGCCGGCGCAACCAGCCCCGCGAAATCGCAGGTGATGCTGCCAGGTCCGCACCCGACGTCGAGGACCGACGTCCCCGGGGTGAGATGCGGAATGACAAACGCGGCCGAATTCTCGGCCGTCCGCGAGGCGTGGGCCCGGACAACCGACTCGTGGTGCCCGTGGGTGTAGACATCTTCAGGCTGCTGCGCGTTCATAGGGAAACGCTAGCCCAACCGGGTCGCATTTGTGCGCGTTTTGAGCGGGCGAAACGCGCACAAATGCTACTCAGTTGGGCGCGGGGCGGGAGGCTTCCTCGCGTGCGGTAACTGTTGCTTCAACCATGTCGGTCATGAAGCGTCGGACGACATCCAGCTCGTCAGCGCTGTATGCGCCCATGGCCTTGCCCATGCGGAGGGCCAATGGCATGAACATGGCGCTTCCGTCCTGGTAGGCCTTGGGTGTCATTACCAGCTGGACCTGGCGCCGGTCCGTGCCGAGACGTTCGCGCAGCAAGTGTCCCGAAGCGTGGAGCCGATCCACCAGCGCCGTAGTGGCCGGAGAACTCAGGCGCAGTTCGGTGCGCAGGATGCCGGGTGTAACAACCCGGCCCGCGGCAGAATGGCGCATGATTACTGCCAGGGCGTTGAGGTCCGTCCGGTGCATGTCGTTCCTGCCGCCGGCGGCGTCTACATAGTGGTTGGCTTCCAGGGTGAAGTCCTGGAGGAGCCGCACCAGGTCTTGGGGCGCGCCCGCTTCGGGGCGTTCGCCAACGGGCCGCGGACCTGGATTCTCTGACATCCTTGCCTCCCGCCTGCGTTCGACCGTGATTAGTGCCGTGTCGGATATTACTCCCAGGGCAACAGGAACCGGGCATCTGTACTTGTTCACTCTTGGAATAGTTCCATGATAGAGATAATCTATGGTGGAATAAAGGCTCACTCAAGTCTCGGAAGAAGGACCCATGAACCGGCAGAAGATACCGTTCTGGCTACGCTGGCTGGCACCCGTTGTGCTCGTCATCACCTGGCTTGGCATCGCAGGCGTTGGCGGCCCAACGTTCGGGCGCCTGGACGAAGTCTCCTCCAACGATCAGGCTTCCTTCCTTCCCGCAGGAGCCGAAGCGACAGAAGCCAGCAACTGGCAAGCGAAGTTCCGGGACACTTCGGAGATCCCTGCAGTGGTCATTGTCGAGAACGAGGCCGCCTTCACCCCGGCCCAGCTGGGCGAAGCAGCCCAGCTGAAAGCCGGCATCGAGGCACTCAAGCTGGGGAGCGCCGTCGTCGGGCCTCTTCCCTCGGAGGATGGCAAAGCCGTCCAGTTCATCGTGCCGATAGCGTCCTCAGATGAGCTGCGCGGCAAAATCCAGGAGCTGCGTGACGTAGTTCAGCCAGGCGCGCCGGAGGGAACGCGCGCCTTCGTCACGGGCCCAGCCGGCCTGACCGCTGACCTGGTGAACGCGTTCGGAGGCATCGACGGCATTCTTCTGCTCGTCGCCCTGGGCGCCGTGTTTGTTATTTTGCTGCTCGTGTACCGCTCACTGGTGCTGCCTCTGGCTGTGCTCTTGACGTCAGTCTTTGCCCTCTGCGCAGCAATTCTCCTGGTGTTTGCCATGGCCAAACTGGGCTGGATCCAACTGAATGGCCAGAGCCAAGGCATCCTGTCCATCCTTGTCATTGGTGCAGCCACGGACTATGCGTTGCTTTACGTGGCTCGATTCCGCGAGGCCCTGACCCACACCACCAACCGTACGAAGGCAGTGCTCACGGCATGGAAGGCCTCGTTCGAACCGATCCTGGCCTCCGGCGCGACCGTCATCATCGCGCTGCTCTGCCTGCTCTTCTCCGACCTGAACTCCAATAAGGCGCTGGGCCCTGTGGCCGCCGCCGGAATCCTTTGCTCGCTGTTCGCAGCGCTCACGCTCCTTCCGGCGCTCATGGCGTTGTTGGGTCGCGCCGCCTTTTGGCCTTTCCGTCCCAAGCTCCTGCCCGACGACGAACGCGAACCCGAGCTGGTTACCGGACTTGAGGGGCAAAAGGGTCTGTGGCGCGCCACTGCTTCCCTCGTTTCCCGCCGGCCCCGGGCCGTATGGGTGGCTTCGGTCCTGCTCCTCTTGGTGGCCTCGGCGGGCGTCCTGCAATTGAAGGCCAACGGCGTTCCCCAAACGGACGTCATCCTCTCGGCTTCAGACGCCGTGGACGGCCAGGACGCGTTGGCGCGGCACTTCGACGCCGGCAGCGGCAGCCCCGCCGTCGTGGTCGCCTCCGCAGATGCCGCGCAAGAAGTCCTTGACAAGGTCAAAACGGCCGATGGCGTGGGCGACGCCTACCTCCTGGCCGACGGAAATGTACCCATCACGGGCGCGCCCGGCACTTCCACGGTACCCGCTGTCCGCGACGGCAAGGTGCTGATCAATGCAACGCTCGGCTCTGCTGCTGACTCGATAGAGGCGGAGGAGGCAGTGAAGTCGCTGCGTGTGGCCGTGAAAGAGGTCGACGCCGGCGCTTTGGTTGGCGGAGTCACTGCCACGGCGTTGGACACCAACACCACCGCGCAACGCGACTTGGTGGTCATCATCCCAATCGTCCTGGTGGTCATCCTCTTCATCCTGATGCTCCTGCTGCGCTCCATTGTGGCGCCTGTGCTGCTGGTGTTGTCCGTGGTGCTGTCCTATGCGGCCGCCATGGGCGTCTCTGCGTGGGTCTTCAACGGAGTCTTCGGATTCTCAGGTGCTGATGCCACTGTTCCGCTCTTCGGGTTCGTCTTCCTTGTGGCCTTGGGTGTGGACTACAACATCTTCCTGATGAGCAGGGTTCGCGAGGAATCGCTGAAACACGGGACACGGCCAGGAATCCTGCGTGGCTTGGGCGTTACGGGCGGCGTGATTACGTCGGCGGGTGTGGTGCTGGCTGCTACTTTTGCCGCCCTGGGAGTCATTCCCATCATGTTCCTGGTGCAGCTGGCGTTCATCGTGGCCTTCGGTGTGTTGCTGGATACCATTCTGGTCCGTTCACTGCTTGTTCCAGCACTCGCTTACGACATTGGAAGCCGGATTTGGTGGCCAGGGAAGCCCGGCCGCTACGCTGGCGCGGCGGCGCTTCCCCGTGAGGAGCAACGGACGCCGGTGGTTCGGTAAATTCGTCATTCGGCCGGAACGACGTAGCCGGCGCCTCCATCAACGGTGACCCGTTGGCCCGTCCTAAGCTGCCGGGTTGCGTTGCCGGTTCCGACGACAGCGGGTATTCCGTATTCGCGAGCAATGAGCGATGCGTGGGCGGCGAGGGTTCCGCCGTCGGTGACCACAGCAGCAGCCCGCGCGAAAAGGGGTGTCCAGGCTGGCGCGGTGGATCGCGCTACGAGTATCTCGCCTTCAAGGAAGCTGTCGAATTCGTCCAGCCCTGACATGACGCGCACCGTGCCCGTGGCGCGTCCGGTGCTGGCAGGGTGACCGACAATGGCACCCGCGGGAAGCTCGTGGGTGGTCCTGGCGGCGTCAACTGCGCTCGCTATGGGATCGCCTCCGAACCTGCCGGGTTGGCCAATGATGAGTGGTGCGTCCAGGCGCCGTTGCATCTGCCAGGCCGTACGGCGGGTCCCTACCCTTTCCCTGTAATTGGCTGAACCGTTCAGCACTTCATTGAGATGGAGGAAATGGACGTCCTGCGGGTCCTGGATGGCTCCTGCGGCAGCGAGGTTTTCTCCCAGCCGTTTGGCGCAACGGCGCAAGACCGGCCATCCCAGAGTTAGGTAAAGGGACTGTTCTTCCCGTAGGGCTGCGTAGTACTGGGCCATGGTCACGAGGGAATCAAAGCGGGTGAGGACCCCGGGAGCATCAAGCAGCACTTCTCTCGCCGCGGCTTCGGCTGCTTTTCGCTGTGCGTCAAGCCCCTCCTGGCCTCCGGCGGATGAATCCGCTTCCTGCCTTCGGATGCCGGCCTCGCCGAAGGTGCGGTGGTACCAGTCGAGCGAGTAAACGGCCGATTCCGATGGTGTCGCAGTGCTGCCCTTGCTGCCCGTGAGGCCGCGGAGGAGTGCCTGATGGCCGAGCCGCCCTGCTGGCGTGTCACTCAGGGGACCAGCCAAGTGCTTTTGCCAGAACCGGGCCAGGGCCGCTTCCATTTTCCAGGCAGATCCGCCCACAACGGCCAAGGACCACAGGTAGATTCCCGCCTGCCGGACGACGCCATCCACAAGTTCGATGAGCCGTGCCGGGGATGCTGCATCTACTTCTTGCTCGGCACTGCGCACGAGGTCCCGGTAGTCGGGCAGCAGCTGGTGTCGCCATTTCATCTCCAGCCCATGGAGAACAGCGCGGTGTGCCGCAGCCGGATTGCGGGAGACCCGGAGGAGGACGTTGAAAAGGAACCACGGCAGACGACCGCGGCTTCGAACTATCAACGGCGCCACAATCCTTGGGGACGGAATCGGCGGGGCGTTGTAGTACCAGCCATTGACGGAGCCGTAACGAAACGGCACCCGCACCTGAATATCATCCTCCATGCCGTCGAGGTACCCGGCCTCGATCCGGGGCAGAAGCCAGTCCTCGAACAGCGGCGTCATGGGATCTGGAAGCCATTCACCGAGCCTGAAGTTCCGTGCCCATAGGCCTTCGCCCGGAGCTGTCCAAACTACTGGCGTGGGAAGCGCCGTCATCGGGCGGGCCTGAAGAAGGAATAGTGCGCCGTCCTGGTCCAACGCCCACTCGATGTCTTGAGGCACACCCGCACGTTCGTGGAGCCGACGGGCCAGCGCCGCTACTTGCCGTGCTTGGTCCGAGGTGAGGATGCTACCGCCCCGGTTGCACGTTGTTTCGCTGCCGTTCACGGTCCATTGCTCTCCAATTGCCTCACCGGACACAAGTGATTCCCCAAGACCGGCAACGGCCGTGACGATGGTTTGGTCGGAGTCTCCAGTCAAGGGGTTGGCGGTAAAGGCAACACCTGCGGCCTGGGGCTGGACCATCTGCTGAACGAGTACTGCCATTGTGGGGCTCGCCGCGTCGCCGCGGACAGCAGCTCCGCGTGCAGCCTCATACGCGGCGACTCTTTGCTCCCCGGACGAAGCCAGGCAATGCCTAACCGAATGCTCCAAGTCATTGAGCTCAACGTTCAGCAGGGTCTCATAGAGTCCTGCATAGGAAGCGCCCGCGAGGTCCTCAGCGGTGGAAGAAGACCTGACAGCGTACGGCCCCGGGCCTATCCTGGCGGCAGCAACTTTCAGCGCGCCCGCGAGGCTATTGCCGAGTTGCCCCACCACTTCTGACGTGACGACGAACCCCGCTGGCACCTTGAAACCCTCTGCCGTGAGCTCGGAAAGAGTGGCTGCTTTGCTGCCCAACACCGCCCGGTCCGCGCTCACCGAGCCAAGCTGCGGAAGCTCACTGATAGCCATGGCCCTCCCTCGTCGCAGACACTTCCGGTTCAGACAGTGGCGGAGCGTCTTTCGATCATGATCGTGTCCCGCCATTGTCCCGCCAGTGGGCCAAGAGGCATCCGGGCAATTCGATTCCGTCGGCCGACAACCGTAAAGCCCTCCGCGACATGGAGCCGGAGGCTCGCTTCATTCTCGGGAAAGACGCTGGCCTGGATCGTCCAGATTCCTGCTTCTTCCGTGGACGTGACCAGCGCACGGAGAAGGACCTTGCCTACGCCCAAACCACGGGCCTCCCCAGCCACGTAGATGGAGTGCTCCACGACACCCGCATACGCTGCACGCGAGGAGACGGCGGATACGGCTGCCCAGCCGAGGATCCGGCCTCCTGCTTCAGCGACGAGCCGGTGATCCTTGAGCCTTGTAGCGTCGAATTGCTCCCACCCAGGAGCAGCGGGCTCGAACGTGGCGTTCCCGGACTCGATGCCTTCAGTGAAGATCTCCCTGACCACCGGCCAATCGGGCGGGGTCATTTTGCGGATCCGGACCTCGGTGTCGGCCAATGACGGGGCGGTGGGTGTTGTTCCTGCAGTCTCTGTTGTCATAAGGTCTCCAGGAGGCCGGAAGTCCGCTCAATGGCCCCCGGCACCAAGGAATAGTACGCCCAGGTGCCCCGCTTTTCGCGGTGCAGAAGGCCGGCGTCCACCAGGATCTTCAAGTGGTGTGAGACCGTCGGTTGACCGAGGTCCAGGGGTTCAGTGAGATCGCAGACGCAAGCTTCGCCGCCGTCTGCGCTTTTGACGATGGACAACAGACGGAGCCGATTGGGATCGGCCAGCGCCTTAAACACGGATGCGCGGAGCTGAGCCTCATAGGCATCGAGGGACCCTGTTGATGGTGGACAGCAGTCCTTGTCCGTAGCCGGTTCGAGAAGTGGCAGCGAGGTCATCTATCCATTATGCCGCAACATTGATATTCATCAATGTATGGCTCCGCGGTGCCCGCCAGCCTAGCGGTCCGCGCCTTCGGCCGTATGCGGGATGACAACCTCGCTGGCGGCACGCCCGGCCGCTGGGAAGAGCAGGAGCAGAAGCGCCACACCCAAGGCTGCCCCAACGAGCTGCGCGACGATGAACGGAGGCGCGGATCCCGGTGCGATGCCGGCGAACGTGTCGCTGAAAACCCGGCCGAGTGTGACGGCTGGGTTGGCAAATGAAGTTGAGGACGTGAACCAGTACGCGGCGCCGATGTAGATGCCCACAGCCGGGGCTGCCAGGACACCCCTTTTCGTGGCGGCGAGGGCGAAAATCAAGAGGATCAGCACTGCGGTGGCAACGATCTCGGCCAGAAGGTGTCCGGGTGTTGCGCGTTCCTTGCTGGAAATGGTTGTTCCGACCTCGAACATGGCGTTCGCCAGGGCGCTGCCACCGATCGCCCCGACCACTTGGGCTGGTATGTACGCGCCGAGGTCCGGAAGGGTCAGTCCGGAGCCATTCCGCCGCCCAAGGAACCAGTCCGTCAAGGACACTACGGGGTTGAAGTGAGCGCCACTGACAGGCCCGAACACCAGGATCAGCACTGTCAGTCCGAGTACTGTTGCCGTGCTGTTTTCCAGCAGCTGCAGGCCGATGTCAGCGGGCGACAGCTGTTGAGCTGCGATCCCGGACCCAACAACGATGGCAACCAGCAGGGCGGTACCCAGTAGTTCGGCGATGGCACGACGCCACAGGGGTGGCTGGGGTGAAGTCATGGGAATAGCTTGACGCAAGGAATTACCTCAGTCAAAATTGAATCAATGAATATTGAAGCAGTTGACATCTTTCAGGCGCGGGTAGCCAGGCATGCTGCCCTCGCCGATCCAGCGCGTCTGCGCATAGTGGACCTGCTTACCTTGGGGGACTTCTCTCCAACGGAATTGCAGGCTGAATTGGGCATGCCCTCCAACCTGCTCTCCCATCACCTGCGCACCCTTGAGGAGGCGGGCTTGGCCACCCGCCACCGTTCGGAGGCGGACAAGCGCCGCAGCTACCTCCGCCTCGCCGCCGACGCTTTCGAGGGCCTCGTACCCGGCATCGCCCATGACGCACGTCGAGTCGTGTTCGTCTGCACCCGCAACAGTGCCCGCTCTCAACTGGCCGCTGCCCTTTGGCGGCAGGCCAGCACCGTACCCTCGGCCTCGGCTGGAACGCACCCCGCTGACAGCATCGCCCGTGGAGCCATCGAGGCAGCTCAGCGCCATGGCTTGGATCTGCCCGACCTTGCTCCCCGCGCGCTTGATGAAGTGGCGGATGCCACCGACTTCATCGTGACGGTCTGCGACAACGCCCACGAAGAGCTGATCGGCCTCGACGGAATCCACTGGTCTGTCTCGGACCCCTTGAGGGAGGGTACCGCGGCAGCTTTCGACAAGGCTTTCGAAGATATAGCCCACCGCGTCAATGAGCTCGCGCCCCGCGTCGTCGCCGCTTAGGATCGGCGCCCTGGAACCCAAACATTGACAATCATCAATCTATCGCCCGATACTTCTCTATATCGATCACCATCAATATCCCTCCGTCGATATGTCTATTAGAGCTTTACGGTTAGGGCGCATGACTCCACACCGCACCAATCACTCGTTCACACAACACATTCCAGGAGAAAGCCCCGTGAGTACCGAAACCGCCAAGAAGCCGTCCGTCCTGTTCGTCTGCGTACACAATGCCGGCCGGTCCCAGATGGCTGCCGCGTTCTTGACCACTCTCGCCAAGGGCGGGATCGAGGTCCGCTCCGCCGGTTCCCAGCCCGCCGACAAGGTCAACCCGGCCGCCGTCGAGGCCATGGCCGAACTGGGCATCGACATGTCCGCCGAAATCCCCAAGGTACTCACCACCGAAGCCGTCAAGGAATCCGACGTCGTCATCACCATGGGGTGCGGTGACGAGTGCCCGTACTTCCCCGGGAAGCGGTACGAAGACTGGGTTCTTGAAGACCCGGCCGGCCAGGGTGTTGACGCGGTGCGGCCTATTCGGGATGAAATAAAGACCCGCATCGAGGGCCTGATCGACTCCCTCATCCCTGCCTCCAAGTAATCCGGCTTCCCGCATAGGAGTGATTCTCGTGAGTAATGACGTCAGTGCCGAACAACTGATCATCATCGGCTCGGGCCCGGCCGGCTACACCGCGGCCATCTATGCCGCCCGCGCTGGGCTGAACCCCTTGGTCCTCGCGGGATCGGTTACTGCAGGTGGTGCTTTGATGAATACCACCGAGGTCGAAAACTTCCCCGGCTTCCCTGGTGGCATCCAAGGCCCCGAGTTGATGGACGGACTCCAGGAACAGGCTGAGAAGTTCGGTGCCCGCATCGTGTTCGACGACGTCACTGAGGTCGATCTCAAAGGTCACCTCAAGCGCGTGGTCACTGGCGCGGGGGAGACACATGAAGCATCCGCCGTCATCCTCGCCACAGGCTCGGCCTATAAGGAACTCGGCCTTCCCGAAGAGAAAAAGCTCAGCGGACACGGCGTCTCATGGTGCGCCACCTGCGACGGATTCTTCTTCCGTGAACAGGACATCATCGTGGTGGGCGGTGGGGACTCCGCCATGGAAGAGGCCACGTTCCTGACACGTTTCGGCAAGTCCGTAACTGTGGTGGTCCGCAAGGGTGAACTCCGCGCGTCGCGCATCATGGCCCAGCGGGCCAAGGACAATCCCAAGATCACATTCGCCTGGAACTCAGCCGTAACCAGGATTCACGGAGACACGAAGGTTACCGGCGTGACCCTGACGGACACCCGCACTGGCGAAACCCGGGAGCAGGCCGCCACAGGGATCTTCGTAGCCATCGGGCACCTGCCACGGACCGAACTGGTGGAGGGGCAAGTGGACCTTGACGCCGAGGGGTACATCAAGGTGGACTCACCCACCACCTGCACCAACATCTCTGGCGTCTTCGCGTGCGGCGATGCGGTGGATCACCGGTACCGCCAGGCCATCACTGCCGCCGGCACTGGCTGCGCCGCCGCGCTCGACGCCGAACGATTTCTGGCGGCGCTTGAGGATGCCCACAGTATAGCTACGGCACTGGTGGAAGAACCCACCCACGCCTGAGCGGATCTTTAGAATGAAAGAGGACACCATGGATTCAGCGAAGAACCTTGCCGTTGCGGTGATCGGCGCCGGCCCTGTGGGACTGGCCGCAGCAGCGCACTTGCTCGAACGCGGCCTCGAGCCTGTCATCTTTGAAGCTGGACCCTCTGCAGGTGCGGCCATTGAACAATGGCGCCACATCCGGCTCTTCTCGCCCTGGCGGTTCAACATCGACGCCGCTGCCGTCCGCCTCCTCAAAGCATCCGACTGGGAATCACCACGCCCCACGGCACTCCCTTACGGCGGGGAACTCATCGACAACTACCTCACCCCGCTGGCAGGCATGTCGGCCATCGCCTCCCGGCTGCAGACCGGTGCCCGCGTGATCGCGGTGACCCGTCTTGGACTGGACAAGACGCACGTCCGTGACCGCGACACCACTCCCTTCCTCGTCAGGGTTGAACACGCAGACGGCGAAACCCGCGATCACATTGTCGGTGCCGTCATCGACGCCTCCGGCACGTGGTCAACCCGCAACCCACTGGGCACCTCAGGCTTGCCGGCCATTGGCGAAGACACTGCGGCGGACCGGATCTCCTCGCCCCTGCCGGACGTTATGGGCCGGGACCGCGCCGCCTTTGCCGGTCGCCGCGTCCTCGTCGTGGGCGCAGGACACTCGGCCGCTAACACCCTGATCAACTTGGCGGACCTTGCCAAGGAAGAGCCCAACACGCGGATCATGTGGGCCGTGCGAGGCGGCTCCGCGGAGAAGGTCTACGGCGGCGGAGACGCGGATGGACTGCCGGCCCGCGGCCAGCTCGGCTCCCGGCTGCGCCGGCTCGTCGAGGCCGGCAGCATCGAACTGTACACAGGCTTCGGCATCGCCAGCCTGAAGACTCTCGACTCCGGGCTGAGCGTTGAATCCATTGACGGGCGCACGCTGGACACAGATGTCATCGTTCCCTGCACCGGCTTCCGCCCTGACTTGGAGGTGCTGCGCGAACTCCGTCTCAACCTGGACCCCGCTGTTGAAGCACCCATCGAGCTTGGCCCGCTGATCGACCCCGAGTTCCACTCCTGCGGCACAGTTCCGCCTCACGGGGCCAAGGTTCTCTCCCACCCCGAGAAGAACTTCTACATCGTGGGTATGAAGTCCTATGGCCGTGCCCCGACCTTCCTGCTGGCCACGGGCTATGAGCAGGTCCGTTCCGTCGCCGCCGCCCTGGCTGGTGACCACAAAGCAGCGGACACGGTCCACCTGAAACTGCCCGAAACCGGGGTTTGCTCCACCGACGCCGGGACCAGCTGCGACGTTCCCGCCACCGCTGTCAACGAAGAAGCGAAGACGGGCTGCTGTGCGACACCCGAACCCGCGTTCATCGGCTTCCCGACCGGACTTGAGCACGGCCGATCCGGGAACTAGTCGCTAGGCGTTGACGGTGTTACGTGCGCGATAGCCGTCGGCGGCGTAGACGCCCAGAATCCGCACCTCCGTGGTGAAGAATTCCAGCTCTTCAAGCGCACGGCGGAGGCGTGCGTCCGCAGGGTGCCCTTCGACGTCGGAGATAAACATGGTGGCTGCGAACTCGTTACCCACCATGTAGCTCTCAAGCCTGGTCATGTTCAGGCCGTTGGTCGCAAAACCGCCGAGTGCTTTGTAGAGAGCTGAAGGGACGTTGCGGACACGGAATACGAAGCTCGTGATTGCGGGGCCCGGGAGCTCCTCTTTGGTGGGGATTTCGCGTTCCCGCGCCAGGACTACAAAGCGTGTGGTGTTGGTGGGGTCGTCCTCGACGCCGGATGCCAGCACCTCCAGGCCATACAAGCCTGCGGCCAGTGGGGGAGCGAGGGAAAGCTTGCGGGGATCGTTCCAGTCGCGGACTTCCCTGGCTGATCCGGCAGTGTCTCCGGCGATAACTGGCTTGAGGCCCGCTTCCCGGATGATCTTGCGGCACTGGCCCAAAGCATGGATATGGCTGTGAACCTCTGTTGCGCCTTCAATGGTGCTGCCAGGAATGCCCAACAGGTCGAAGCGAATCGGCAAGAAGTACTCGCCCACGATTTGCAGCTTGGACTGGGGAAGCAGCACGTGAATGTCAGCCACACGTCCAGCGATGGAATTCTCAATCGGGATCATCGCCAGCTCGACTTCGCCCGTGGAAACCAGTTCAAACGCGTCCTCAAAGCTGGCGCACGGCACGCTTTCGAGTTCGGGGAACATTTCCTTGCACGCGAGATCCGAATTGGCTCCCGGCTCACCTTGATACGCAATCTTCTGGGCCATGGTGCCCATGCTTTCACGCGCGGCGCCGGGCCACCCAACTGAGTCGCAGTTGATGCCGTTTTGAAGGTTCAAAACGCGCTCAACTGCGACTCAGTTGGGTGGGCACAAGAGGTGTTAGCCGTTGATGATCTGCGGGACGCCCAGGGCTTTGAGGCCTTCGGCGCCGAACTCGAGGCCGTAGCCGGACTGCTTTGCGCCACCGAAGGGGATGCGGGGATCCACGGCGCCGTGCTTGTTGATCCACACCGTCCCGGCCTGGATGCGGGAGGCGACCTCTCGCGCCGCAGCCACGTCCGAAGACCAGACGGAGGCGCCCAGTCCGACGTCGAGCGCGTTCGCCTTGGCGACCGCCTCATCAACGCTGCTGTACTTGATGATCGGCAGCGCGGGTCCGAACTGTTCCTCGGCAACGAGCGGGTTGTCGTTGTCGATGTCGGCAACCAGCGTGGTGGGGTAGAAGTTACCGGGCTGGTTGGCGTCGGGGTTGCCACCGAGCAGAATGCGGGCACCGGATGCGCGAGCAGCCTCCACCAGGCGGGCCACGATGTCGTACTGCTGGCGGTTCTGCAGCGGGCCAAGGACGTTATTCTCGTCCAAGCCATTGCCCATCGGCATCGCTTGGGCAACCGCCACGAGCTCGGAACATACGGCGTCGTACTGGGACTCGTGGACGTACAGGCGCTTCAGGGCGGCGCAGGTCTGGCCGGTGTTGATGAAGGCGCCCCAGAACAAACCCTCAGCAATTGCTTTGGGGTCCGCGTCGGGTAGGACGATGCCGGCGTCGTTGCCGCCCAGTTCAAGGGTGAGGCGTTTGACGGTGTCAGCGGAGGAGCGAATGATCGCCTTGCCCGTGGCGGTGGAGCCGGTGAACATGACCTTGCCGATGGCGTCGTGCGCGGCCAGCGCTTCGCCGACGTCGCGGCCGCCGGATACCACGGTGAGCAGGCCTTCGGGCAGTTCCTGGTTGATGATCGAAGCCAACGCCAGCACGGACAAGGGCGTGTATTCGGAGGGTTTGACCACCACGGCGTTGCCCATGCGCAGGGCGGGGGCGATCTGCCAGATGGTGATCATCATGGGCCAGTTCCACGGGCCGATGGCACCGACGACGCCGATGGGCCGGTAGTGCAGCTCGGCGTGGGTTTCGCCGTCGTCCACTACGGTTTCGGGGTCCAGTGGCGTGGCGGCGGTCGCGCGGAGCCAGGCGGCGCAGGCGCCGACTTCGAAGCGGGCGTTCGGGCCGTTGAGCGGTTTGCCCTGCTCGCGGGAGAGCAGTTGGGCGAGTTCTTCTGCAGAGCGTTCGACGGCGTCGGCGGCCCTCATGAGCGCGGCGGACCGGGCGTCGTGGCCCAAGGCAGCCCAGGCAGGCTGGGTGGCACGGGCAGCGTCAATGGCGGCCTCAAGGTCTTCGACAGAATGAACCGGTGCTTCGCCGACGGCCTCTCCCGTGGCAGGGTCAAAGATGGTGCGGCTGTTCTGGCCCGGGGCCGGGGTGATCGAGGCCAGCAGGGCGTCGTAAGTCTCCATTGGTACTCCGCTCAGGTAGTAAGTCTTGGCGGCCAGTGAGGCGCGCGGCGATGTCTCCAGTGTGGTTGGCGTCACGTGGAAGGGTCTTGTCGATGCACGAACAGCCCTTGACGGGAAGCGAACGCTTTCCAGCGAACCCCTCCATGCCGGATAATTTGGCGGGTGACTCTTGCTTCCCTCGCTGCCTTTGCATGCCTCTGCCTGGTCCTGTCCGTAACGCCGGGTCCGGACACCTTTCTGGTCCTCCGCATTGCGTTGAACCGTCCCAGCGCCGGAATTGCTGCGGCGGCGGGTTCTGCCGTGGGCGCGATTGTTTGGGCTGGACTGGTGGGCATTGGCCTCGCTGCCATCCTGGAGCAGTCCGCGGAACTGTTCCGCTGGGTCAAGATCGCAGGTGGCCTGTACTTGCTGTACCTGGGCGTTTCTTCGTTCATCAAGTCCAGGAAAGCGGCCAGGGCAGCCAAAGCAGGCGGCGAGGCAGAGGGCTCCAACGCGCCTCTCCCATACAGCCGGCTCTCGGCCTTGGGAGCTGGGGCATTGTCCACTCTCCTGAACCCCAAGGTTGGCCTGTTCTACTTGGCCGTGGTCCCGCAGTTTATCCCGCACGGCGGAGACACTATGGGTACCTCGCTCATTCTGGGCATCGTGGTTGCAGTCATTGCCTTCGCGTACCTGTCGATGATCGCGGTGGTGGCGTTCAAGGCGATGCGGTGGCTCAAGCGCCCCAAGGTGAGTACCGCCGTCGAGCGTGTCAGCAGCGGTGTGATCGCGGGACTGGGCGTCGGTGTTGTGGCGTCGGGGGCCACCACTTAGCTAGCCCGCCAGCAGCGTCAGATAATTCTCCAGCTGCCCTGCAAGGTCCTGGGAAAAATGTTCTGCAGGGGAGAGTGCTGCCACGATTTGGGCACCAAGCATCATGTTGAGCAGGTGATCGGCGACGGCGGCGTCCCCAATGGGGGCGTTGATCTCACCGGCCGCTCGGGCTGCTGCCGTATGGACCGTGATGGTGTTGTGCCACTGCTTCATGGACTCGGAGTGCAGGGCCGCCATGTCTGCATCGTTGAGGGCCTTCTGCCAAAAGGGGATCACGATGCGGGCCTCATTGACCCGTTCTTCGTCCAGCGGCAGGACTTCGGCGCAGAACGCGCGGAGGGCTGCTATGCCAGCCAAACCGGAGGTCATGGTGGCGATGCGCTGGTTGGTCCGGTTGAAAACGTGGCCAAACGCAGACGTCAGCAGCAGATCCTTCGTGGGAAAGTAGGGCTTCAGGGCGCCGTTGGCAAAGCCGGCTTCCTCGGCAATTTCCCGCATGGTGGCGCCTTCAATGCCCAATCTCGCAATGATCCGCCAGGTTGCGTCCACCAGCTCGAGGCGTCGCTGATCATGGTCCACAATCTTTGGCACTAAGCGGGCTCCCTGAAAATTTTTGACGGACAGGTCTTGTGACCCATCTTACGTTTTGGTTATTCTCTACACCTATAGAAAATAAATCCTGACCCCATCATAGGTCCCGGACAAGAGGCAGCCATGACGCCCACAGCAACTGAGACAGCCAATGACGCAGCCGTTGAGGAAACCGAGTACCGCCTTGCCACGGGCTCGGAAATATCCCTGGTACAGGGGATCCTGCAGGCCGGCGGACACCTCGGCGCCGAGAAGCGCATCGCTTACCTTGGGCTCGTGGACCCCGCCCGCGGCCAGGCAAAGGAAGATCGCCGCTTCCGCGTTTTCATTCACGACATTTCCGGCGGTGCTCCGACGGACGTCCTGGTGTCGGTGACACACGGTGAGATCCTGTCCGCAACAGAACTGGACACCAAAGTCTCCGGCGAACTCCCCGTCCTGGAGGAAGAGTTCGAGGTTGTGGAGACGCTCCTCGCCACAGACGAGCGCTGGCTCGCCGCCCTTGCTGCACGCGAACTGGACGTGGAAAAGGTTCGCGTGGCCCCCTTGTCCGCGGGCGTCTTTGAATACGACGAGGAACGCGGCCGCCGCATCCTTCGTGGCCTCGCCTTTGTTCAGGACTTCCCGGAGGACAGTGCTTGGGCCCACCCTGTGGACGGGCTCGTGGCGTACGTAGACGTGGTCAACAAGGAAGTCACCCAGGTGATCGACCTCGGCGTCATGCCGATCCCGGCCGAGCATGGAAACTACACAGATCCTGAGCTGACCGGACCCCTGCGGACCTCCCAGAAGCCCATCAGCATCACGCAGCCAGAAGGCCCGAGCTTCACTGTCACGGGTGGCAACCACGTGGAGTGGGAAAAGTGGAGCGTGGACGTCGGCTTCGACGTCCGGGAAGGAGTTGTCCTCCACAACCTCGCTTTCCAGGACGGCCACAAGAAGCGCCCTATCATCAACCGTGCGTCCATCGCCGAAATGGTGGTTCCCTACGGCGATCCCTCACCCATCCGGTCCTGGCAGAACTACTTCGACACCGGCGAATACCTCGTGGGCCAGTACGCCAACTCCCTGGAACTCGGCTGCGATTGCCTTGGCGACATCACCTACCTCAGCCCGGTCATCAGCGACGCCTTCGGCAACCCCCGCGAAATCCGCAACGGTATCTGCATGCACGAGGAAGACTGGGGCATTCTGTCCAAGCACTCCGACCTCTGGACCGGAATCAACTACACTCGCCGCAACCGCCGCCTGGTGATCTCCTTCTTCACCACCATCGGCAACTACGACTACGGCTTCTACTGGTACCTGTATCTGGACGGCACCATCGAGTTCGAAGCCAAGGCCACCGGCATCGTGTTCACCAGTGCCTTCCCTGAAGGCGGCTCGGACAACATCTCCCAGCTCGCGCCCGGCCTCGGTGCTCCGTTCCACCAGCACCTCTTCAGCGCCCGTTTGGATATGGCCATTGACGGTTTCACCAACCGCGTGGAAGAAGAGGATGTGGTCCGCCAGGCCATCGGCGAAGGCAATGAGCGCGGCAACGCATTCTCCCGCAAGCGCACAGTCCTGACCCGCGAGTCGGAAGGCGTCCGGGAGGCCGACGCACGCGCAGGCCGGACCTGGATCATCTCCAATCCCGAGTCCCTCAACCGCTTGGGCGAGCCGGTCGGCTACAAGCTTCACGCCGAGAATCAGCCCACGCTGCTGGCCGATCCCGCGTCCTCGATCGCGCGCCGCGCAGCCTTCGCCACCAAGGACCTCTGGGTCACCCGATACGCCGACGAGGAGCGCTACCCCACGGGCGACTTCGTCAACCAGCACTCCGGCGGAGCAGGTTTGCCAGCCTACGTCGCCCAGGACCGCGAGATCGACGGCCAGGACATCGTGGTTTGGCACACCTTCGGCCTCACGCACTTCCCGCGTGTGGAGGACTGGCCGATCATGCCCGTGGACACCGTCGGCTTCAAGCTGCGCCCTGAAGGCTTCTTCGACCGCAGCCCGGTGTTGGATGTGCCAGCCAACGCCGCTGGCGCAGCCTCGTGCCACAGCTCCGCTTCTGGCTCCGATGCTGGTTCCGTCCATGGCGACCCGCACGGCGAGCCCGCTGGACATTGCCACTAGAAGCGCCCGGGGCAAACGCCATGATGACGACGGAGGGACGGGTCCGGTCAGCCGGGCCCGTCCTCCATCCCCGGATCTGCGCAGTCCTCACGGCTGTGTCATGCGCGTTGCACCTCTGGCTCGCAGCCTCGGGACACCACGGCGCATGGCTCGGCATTCTCATGATCGGACTGGCAGCCGTGTGTGTCCCGTGCGCAGTGCACATTTGGCGGCACAGCCGCGTCGGAGCACTCCACCAGGTCACCATCTCGGCCGTGGCGATGATCGGCCTCCATGCCGTCCTACTGCTGGGAGCGGGCGGCGCCGGCCACGCCCACGGTGAGCGTCCGACGTCGAACGCTGTTGATACTTCCGGCGCCGCCGGACTGTTGCTGGTGATCGGACTGGAAATCACGACGGCGTTGCTCGCGGCCACGCTGGTAGCGCGGCTCCGGCGTCGGGCGCAGATAGCTGTTGCTTCCTGACCGGAAGCGCC
This sequence comes from Arthrobacter sp. StoSoilB5, assembly GCF_019977235.1. Lineage (NCBI taxonomy): Bacteria > Bacillati > Actinomycetota > Actinomycetes > Micrococcales > Micrococcaceae > Arthrobacter > Arthrobacter sp. StoSoilB5. The sequence goes on along the minus strand of NZ_AP024646.1, from coordinate 4,690,814 downwards.
AGCCCCGCAAGAATTCGGCAGGATATTGTCCCGAGCAGGCAGTTTTCCTGCTTGTTGCACCCGACCCGAACACTGTTCAGTAGAAGTGTGAATAGAGCTGTCAGTAATTCGGGCAAAACGGGCCTTGGGTTGTTCAGGGCAACCGGGATTTATGTAGGTGCCATTCTGGGCTCGGGCGTGCTGGTTCTGCCCGCTATCGCCGCCCAGGTTGCCGGGCCGGCGTCGTTATTGGCGTGGGCGTTGCTGCTGGTCTTCTGCACCCCGGTGGCTTTCAGTTTTGCCGAAATGTCCAGGCAGCAGCCCGACGCCGGTGGGATCGCCACGTTCGTGACCCGCGCTTTCGGGCAGCGTGCCTCAGTTGTGGCCGGCTACCTCTTTTACTTCGCCATTCCGTTTGGGGCGCCCGCAACCGCGGTGATCGGCGGGGAGTACATCGCGCATGCCATGGGCGGTGGGCGGGAGGCAGCCCTGATCGCGGCCGGGTTCATCCTGGCGGCAGGTTTCCTGAGCAACGCGGTGGGGATCCGGGTCTCCAGCAAACTTCAACTCCTCCTCATGGTCCTGCTCGTGGCGTTGCTTGCGCTCGCCGTAGCCGTAGCGGCGCCCTACGCCAAGGCAGAAAACTTCGTGCCCTTCGCCCCGAACGGTTACTGGGCCGTGGGAGGCGCAGCGAGCCTGCTTTTCTTCTGCTTCGCAGGGTGGGAAGCAGTGACGCATCTTGCCGGCGAGTTCCGCCACCCCGAACGCGACCTCAAGCGGGCCACCTGGCTGACGCTCGTCGTCGTGGGTGTCGTCTATATCGGCTTGGTGGCAGCGTGTGTCGCCGTCCTCGGTCCCGGACTCGCGGGTAGCAGCGTCCCGGTGGCCGAACTTTTGGCGAAAGGATTGGGACCCGCTGCAGCTCCGGTGACGGCCGTAGCGGCAGCCGTTTTGACGTTCGGACCACTGAATACTTTCGTGGCGGGGGCCAGCAAGCTTGGTGCCAGGTTGGCGTCCGACGGCGTGCTGCCGCGGCCTTTGGCGCGTGGCGTGGCTGCCGGGGAGGTGCCCTCTGTGAGCCTCGGCGTGCTGGCTGCCATGACGTCGCTTTCCTTTGCCTTGGCCGCTGGAGGGCTCCTCAGCATGGAATTCCAGATCGGCGCCGCATCGGCGTGCTTCACAGCTGTGACTGCTTTTGGCCTGGCCGCAGGCGTGCTCCTGTTGCCCCGTGGAACCGCGGCCTGGTTCGGCGTGATCGTCGCCGCCGTCGTGATGCTCGTGGTCCTGCTGTTCAGCGGCTGGGCGTTGCTGGTGCCGGCCGGACTTGGTGCTGCGGCATTGATGGTGGGGCGCTTGTATTTGAAACCCCCGGTGCCACAATTGAGCCATGGCCGCAGCGTGGTCAATTCGTGAAGGGTTCCGCAGCGGGCCTGACCCTGATGCCCTGCGCCGTCCCTTCTTTATTGCGGCCGTCGTTGTCTCTGCCCTGGTAGTCCTGGCTGAGGTGGGCATGTCGCTGTTGCTGGGGCAGACCGCCGTCGACCCCGTCTCGGCAAGCGATGCCAACAACCTGGGCGTCCCGCTGGATGTCTTCCTCAAGACCCAGCGGGCCGACGCCGAACCGCCAGGTGCGGGCATTGGATTCCTCGCGTTCCTGGATGGCTTGCTGCTGTTCACCGTGGTGATGCTCGGGCTCAGCCTGATCATCGATCTTCGAACATATGGCCGGATCCAGGGCGTCACGACGTTCATCGTGACGCTGCTGTGGGTCATCGCCGCGTTCTTCACGGCAATGTTGGCGCTGGCGAAACTGTTCCTGATGATCGGGTTATTTGTGGCAACCCCGTTTGGAACCATTGCGTACCTGGCCCTCTGGGGAAGCTTTCCTGAAGGGCAGGCAGCGGCAATTCTCGGTCTCTTGCTGGTGCTGAAAATCGTGTTCGCGGTGCTGTTGATCCTGAGCCAGCCCAAGTTCCTCAAAGTCACAGGGCTGGTGGTGCTGCTGGTGGTTTCGGTGCTGCTTCAGGTGATCCTCGGGCTCATCCACGGGTTCCTACCTGGGCCACTTGTGTCCATCGGGGATCAGTTCTGGGCGTTGATCACTGTGGTGGTGGCTCTCGTGTGGGCGCTGATCATGCTGATTGCGTCGATTCCGGCAATCATCAACGCCCTGCGCGTGAGCGGTTCGGCGGGGGACTGAGTCGGCCCTACGGCCCGTCCAGCGAAATCCGGGTCAGCTTGTCCGGGTTGGCAAGCTGGCGGAGCTCCCGGACGCTCCCGTCGAGGCCGGCGTCGATGAACAGGACATCGCAGCGGCCCTGATGCCTTAGCAACACGGCAGCTTCGCCGTTGACCTCGATGATCCGGGACCGGACCGGCTGTACCGGATCGAATGCGGCTGCTTTGCCGAGGATGCCCGCGAAGAACCGCCCGATCCGCTCCGCCCCGAACACGGGATTCATGGCGCTCTTGACCTTGCCACCACCGTCGGCCCATAGCACGGCGTCCCGGTCGAGCATTGCCACTACAGTGTCAATGTCACCCTGCTCGATGGCTCGTACCAGCTTCTCCAAGGCCGCGCGGTCCTTGGTCCTGGGGGCGGGAGCGTCCGGGTCGATGTCCAAGCGGCGCTCGGCCCTGGAGATCATTTGGCGTACGGCGGTTGGGGTCTTTTCCAGGATGTCCGCGATTTCCGGCGCGGACATCCCAAAAGCGCGGTGGAGCACCAGAGCAGCCCTCGCCTCCGGAGCCAGCTGCTCAGCCAAGTGAAGCAAGGTCAAGGACAGCAGCTCGCGGTTGGCCACGGTTTCTTCCGGAAGCCTGGAAGTGTCTACCGGTTCCGGCAACCAAGGGCCGGTGTAGTCCTCGCGCACAGCGGCGAGCTGGCGCACCCGGTCAACCGAGCGCCGTACGCACACTGTGGTCAACCACGCGGGCCAGGATTCCACGCCGTGGCCGTCCGCCTTGCGTTCCTGCCGGACGGCATCGATGGCAACCTCGGAGACGACGTCCTCGGCATGGCCGAAATCTCCCAACATCCGGTAGGCGATTCCCAGCAAACGATTCCGTTCGCTCTGCCACGCAGCAGTGGCCGATACCGCAAGACTCATGCCCTCCACGCTACCCCTCAGACGATCGGGTTCTTCTCGTCTACCGGCGGCTCCATCTGCGTGCTCACGGCAATCCTGTTCCACACGTTGATCGTGGAGATGGCAAGGACCAATCCGCCCATCTGGCTGTCGTCGAAATGGGTGGCGGCCGCATTCCAGATCTCGTCGGTAACGGTGTCAGGCCCCAGCTGGGTTATGGCGTCGGTCAAGGCCAGCACGGCCTGCTCGCGGGCATCGAAGAACACCTTCGAATGCTGCCACGCCGCCACGGCATGCAGCTTGCGGGCAGGAATCCCGCGCTTCCTGCCGTCCGTGGCATGCATGTCCACGCAGAAACCGCAGCCGTTCAAGATGGAGGCGCGGAGCTTGATGATTTCGTACAAGTCGGGATCGACCGACTTTCGGGCGTAGCCTTCCAGCCCGATGACAGCGGCGTAGCCGAGTTTGTTGCTGTGGCCGATACTGATGCGGGTCATGCTGTTTCCCTTCTGTGGTGGTGCCTTACATCAGGGTTGTCGTAAGCGAGGACCGAAGTGTGACAGCTTTCAGGACCTTGTTAGAGTCGGTGCGTGCGAGCTCGATCTTCTGGGCAGCCATGGCATGGCTGCAATTGATGACCCAGGCATGATGGCGCTCTAGTCCACCGGGCGGTTCCTGTACGCGGCGAGGAAATGCTCAATCCTGCGCACAGCCTCCTCGATGTCCTCCACGGTTGGCAGGATCACGAAGCGGAAGTGGTCCGGCGTGGGCCAGTTGAAGGCCGTGCCGTGCGAGACAAGGATCTTCTGTTCCTGCAGAAGCTGGAGGACGAACTTCTCGTCGCTCTCGATCGGGTAGATCTCCGGGTCCAACCGGGGGAACAGGTACATTGCGCCAGCCGCGGGGACGCATGAAACGCCCGGGATTGCCGTCAACAACTTCCACGCCAGATCCCGTTGCTCACGCAGGCGGCCGCCGGGACGGATCAGTGCCTCGATGCTCTGGTACCCGCCCAGGCAGGTTTGGATTGCGTGCTGGGCGGGAACGTTGGAGCACAGCCTCAGCGACGCCAGCAGCTCCAAGGATTCCCGATACGCAGCGGTTGCAGTCAATGGTCCCGTCACGGCAACCCAACCTGCGCGGTAGCCGGGCATGCGGTAGGCCTTGGAAAGTCCGCTGAACGTCAGAACCGGGATGTCGTCCGCTACTGCGGCGGTATGAATGTGCGGTGCGTCGACGTAGCGGATCTTCTCGTAAATCTCATCGGAAAACAGGACGAGATCATGCTTCCGCGCCAGCGCCGCGAATTGCTCAAGGATGTGCCGGGGGTACACGGCACCCGTGGGGTTGTTGGGGTTGATAATCACGATCCCGCGTGTGCGCGGGGTGATCTTCGCTTCGACGTCGGACATGTCCGGCCACCAATTCTCGTCCTCATCGCAGAGGTAGTGCACGGCGTTGCCGCCGGTGAGCGTCACCGCCGCTGTCCAGAGGGGGTAGTCGGGAGCCGGTACGAGGATCTCGTCACCGTTTTCCATGAACGCCTGCAGGGTCATGGAAATGAGTTCGCTGACGCCGTTGCCGATGAACACATCCTCGACGCCGATCGTCATCAGTCCGCGCGTCTGGTAGTACTGCGAGATCGCGGTCCGTGCGGAGAAAATACCCTTGGAATCGCTGTACCCCTGGGCCCCGCGGATGTGGTGGATCATGTCCACCACCACGGACTCCGGCGCTTCCAGCCCGAACGGCGCTGTGTCCCCAAGGTTCATCTTGAGGATGCGGTGCCCCTCGGCTTCCATGGCCTTGGCCGCCTGGAGGATGGGACCACGGAGTTCGTAGCGGACATTCTGGAGTTTGCTGGAGTGCTGCATCGGACGCATGGTTGATCTTTTCATGGCAGCTGCCCGGCAAGGCAAACTCGTCCCGAAATAGTCATGGGTTCAGCCGTACCTCGCACAGTTGGGGGTTGCTCACGCAAATGTTTACTGGATCAAGGATGATGCTGGACCTCAACTCAGTCCGCACCAAAACAAGAGCATTGACGTTGACTTTGGTGCCGACGTCGGGGTTGACGCCCACCACAACGCACCTCATCAGGGAAAGGGGAGGAGAGGTTTGGCACGCGGAACCCTGGGTGAAGTCCAGTTGAAGTTGTGCGGCCTGGAAGGCGTTGCGGGCTGTTTCGATCCGTGATCCCAGGACACTGGGCACGGTGGCCTTTACGGGCACCGCAATTTCCAGGTTGACCGTGCTGCCGCGGCCCACCTTCTCACCGCCCGCGGGACTCTGGTTGACTACCGTACCTTCGGGCGAGGCGCTCTCGATCTCGCTCGTGGCTGCTTTGAAGCCGGCGTCCGTGATGATCTGGACCGCTTCAGCCTGTGGCTTGGTTTTCACGTCCGGAACGTTGGCGTCCTTGAACATGAAATACAGGATTACGCCGATAACGGCCAGCAGCACCACACCCCCGATGATGACCCACAACCAGGGGAATCCCGGCGTCGGCTTTGGCTGTACGGCTGCGGGAACCGTCAAGGTGACCACGTGCGCCTGGTCCGCATAGTCTTCCGGCGCGTCGTCGGCGGAGTAGGCGATCAGCTTCACGGGGTAGTTGCCCTCGGAAGCCCCCGCGGTGTCGAAATTGACCACGTACTGTTCGGTGGCCCCGGCGGCGATGGTCCGCAATGGGTTGGGAATGGTGGTGTACGTTTTCGACGGCGGATTGGTCACCTGCCCGGGGAACGCGCCGAGCACCACGCGCTCGGAAGTGGTGGAGCCGTTGGTGACGGAAGCTGTCAGCGAACCCTTCCCCTCTTTAAGGACGACATCCGGGGAGCTCAACGTCATGGTGATGGCGGTCATGGCACAACAACTCCTGGGATTGCGGTTTGTAGTTTCGGTGCACAGCAGCTCATCTCAGCCTCCAGCCTTCTGGATTAGCAACACACAAGTCCCCAGGCCGGGACACACGATGCCCAGCTGTCCGCCCGAGGTTCCGAAGGTCAGGTCCACGGTCTTCCCTGGACCTGAGTTCTGCTCAGCCCGCGTGCCCTGCACAAACAGCGAGACGACCACTGCCTGCTGTGGTGCGAGCCTTGCCCGCTTGGTGGGAGGCCCGAAAGGGAACGGGCCCCCGCCGAACTCCTTCACATCGAACACACACGATCCGGTAACTACCAGTTGCGTGTCCGACGCCGAACACGAACCGCCTTGCACGGACAGGTCTGCCGACGTGAGTTGCGCGCCGGCGGCGGCATTGGCGAAACCGCCCTGCCAGTCCCGCGCCGCATCGTTGTTTCCGCCACCGCAACTGACGCCGAACACCAGCACCAAAAGCGCGATCACTCCACAGGCAACCACCACAAGAATCGGCGTGCGGTTCTCCCTATTCATGCGCCGTCACCGTTCATCCCCCCGCACCTCAACCTCATCCGTCACATGCGCGGGCTTCATGCCTCTGACGATTCTGCGGATCAACTCCAGCTGCCCACCCGCTTCCGCAGGCACCAGCACCCGGATATGGAAGGCGCCGGGGACGGACTCGACGTCGAACCCCGGCACCCCCGTGGCCAGGTGCAGGAAGCGGGTGAGCCCGTCCACTGTGCCCCGACGCGCAGAGAGCTGCGCGGCGGCCGCGATGAGTTCCCGCTGCCGGGAAATAGGAATGGCACCGGTCCCTGGAATGACGCCGGATCCAGCGCCGCCCTCCGGCCCGGGCAGCGTCAACCAGTCCAGGTCCACCCAACGCGAGAGAAAAGGAATCAACGACGACGGCGCGCGGCCAGGATCGGGAACGGTATGGATGCGGTCCAAGACCTGCCGGACGGGCTCATGCATGTCCTCGGCCACGGCAAGCAGGGCCTGCAGGGGAGAGCTGGTATCGGCGGCCACCTGGAAAACCTCCGGCAGGACCTTCAGCAGCTTGGACTCGGATGGCCCCCTGGGCTCAGCCATTGCCATGGACCACCTCGATCCTGTGGTCACCCGAGCAGAAAAGCCAGGTGTCGGGCAGCGTCACGACGTCGTCCACAATGCGCCGTGTGCAGCTCTCCCATTGACCAGCGTTGTCCCTGCTGCGATACACGCCTTTGGGACCGGCAGCGAGGACCAGGGACTTTCCGTCGGCAAGGATCGCGCCGGATACCGACCGAACCGGCTCGAAGCGGGTGCGGTCCCGAAGCGGCAGATCGCAGTTAACGTCCGGCACGCTCCACTGCGCCGACGCCTGGCCAAGTTGCAGCCGGAGCACACCGCCGCTCTGGGTAGCGGCGTAGGCAGCATCGCCCATCACGTGCACACCCCAGCAGCTTCCCCCGGTCCAGCCAGTGCTGAACTGCTCCCACGAATCCATGAACGTGTCATCGAAATCGGTACGGCCCAGCTCATCGATCTTCAGCCGCAAGCATCCCGTCCCGGTCCCTTCCGGCACTGCGCGGCCGAGCCAGACATAGCTCGCGCCGCCGTCGTACTGGATGGTCATGCAGCGGATGTCCTCGCCGGCCGCCTTGACCTGCTTGAAGCTGCCCGCGGTACCGGCGTCGGGAGAGAGCCAGACGCCAGCGGACGCCTCGGCAGCTACCACAACACCGGTCCGCCCGCGGACGTCAACCAAGGCGTCCACGGCGTAGAAACCGCGATCCGGCTGCGACGTATCCACCACGTTCTGCACGGGAATGGCCCCTTGGCTCATGGAAAGTTCGTATAGTCCGCGCTCGCCGGCAAGCAACAGCAGCGGCTCGCCTTGGCGGTCCACCCAACACAAATCGGCGACGACGAACCCCAGCTCGGCTGCTTTGCGCCAGGATTCGCCGAGGTCCTCGCTGATATAAATGCGGGAACCAGTGCCGGACACCGTGCTGACGGCCACCATGCCCGGATGCCGCTCTGGACCCACCCGGCCAGGTGCGGGAGAACGGAAGGGAGCGATGGCGCGGACGGTTTCTTCGGCACCGTCATCGGAGGCATCTTCAAACTCCGCGCAAGCTTCCCAACCGTCGGTGGCGTTGGTTGTGCGGAACAACGTACCGCGCTGGGCCACGAACCACGTTTTGTCCTGGCCTTCAGCCTGTACCAGGGACACGGCATCACTGTCCGGAACTTTGTCCACTTCCAGCCTGACCCGGTCCACATACTGAACGCCCGGCTCGGCCTCCTCCATAGCGCGATACAGATTGGAGACGCGCAGTGGCTTGCCGAAACCGGATCCATAACTGGAGGGGTCCGGGCTCAGCGGACTGATCCCTTCAGACAGGCGGCCCACGATCCTGGACTTCACGGCCTCGGCATCCTCATCGGGACGGACAACGATCCGCGCATCCACCAGCACTTGTTTGTAGAGGCCCCAGCGCACTACAGGCTCAGCGCCAACCGTGGACCGCCTGCGGAGATATTGTTCCACCTCCGTGCGCACATCGTCGCGTGCGTGTGACATAAGGTCCGCTGCCCGTAACGGTTTGACCGCCCCTGCCCTGCTGCCTGGAACGAACGGTACCAGCACAATTTCCACTTCCCCCGGCCGTGCAAACGCCCACAGGTCCTTGCGCGTGAACGCCCTCGCACGGCCCACCCCGCCGTGGCGACGTGCCAGGACCTCGTAGTCCCGGACAGTGACTGCGCGGTCGCGGGCTTGGAAATCCTGGGGCGCGCGCCTAAGGGCGTTCTCCAAAGACTCGCCATCGCGGCCCCCGGTAGCTGGTTCAGGATTAGTGACCTTGGCACCCGGAACAGGGGAACGCAACACCGTGAGCTGACCCGCGCCCACGTTGCCGCCCGCACCGCCACCGCTGCGGTACCAAGCGCGAACCTCGGCGCCCGCCCCTGGTACCAAGGGGCCCTGCCCGGTTTCCGTCCGCCCCTTGGACTCATCGTCCCACCAAGCGAACATGGCGACGCCGGCACTTCGATCAATCCGCACCGGCATCTCGCCCGGCCTTGCGTCGGCGAACGCCTCCACTTCCTTGCAATACCGGAACGGCTTTCCGTCTACAAGAACAGCCTCGCCACTGCTCAGCCGCGTCCCTGCCGGAACTTCGACGGCGATCGCAAGCCCCGCGCCCGAGACGATCGGTGCGTTGGGGATCACGAAGCTCTGGCCTGGCCTGCCGGTCCCCGTACCAATCGGTACCGCGTCATACATGGTGACATCGGCTGCAGGGACCATCACACTCGTCATGCCGGGCGCCAAAGTGGCTGCCGCCGTCGTCGTAAATAGTGGCTGGGGTGAGCCGGGAACGCCGGGCGGGCAGCTGACCTGTGTGCCCCTGGGGATACGGATTTCCTGATCCGTGGTTGTGCCTGTGGCGGATGAGCGACTGAATTCCAGCATCGTTTCCGCCGTGCTCGGCGGGTACAGGGACGTGCCCAGGAGATTCAAGTAGACGGCGTAGAGCTTGTCCGGCACGCGGTTGAGCCGGTACATGAGGGTGTCCGTAAGGTATGCGAAGGCCTCGACGATGGTGATGCCGGGATCGTGGACGGAGAGGTCCGTCCATTCGGGGGCGATCTGCTGGATCCGTTCCCGGGCACCGGCCACGAGGTCCGCGAAGCTCCGGTCGTCCAGGTTGGGCACGGGAAGACTCATGCGGCACCTCCGGATTCCACGGGCAGGGCAATGGCGATCTCGTCCTCACGTTGCGTGGTGCGGACTCGATACTTCAACCGGACCTCAAGGACTTCGGGGTCCTCCGGCGACCGTGACGCGTCAAGGGACAGGACGGTGATGCGCCGCTCCCACTGCTCCACGGCCCGGGCTACGTAGTGGATAGCCAGGCCTGCCGTGGTGTCGTCGGCCGGAGCAAACGCCAAGCGGAACAAGTGGCAGCCGTACGTCGGGCGGTTCACCCGCTCGCCGGGTCTGGTGCTCAGCAAGAGGAGCAGGGCTTGGCGGATGGAGGCCGCGTCCGTAACAGTCGCCATCCTTCCTGCCGGCGTGATGCGCAGGCCCGGGACGCCTGCGGTGGCGTCGAAGTCCGGATGGACGAAAGCAATCGACGTGTAGCGTGGGGCGCTCATGCCAGTGCCTTTTTCATGAACCCGACCCCACCAACGTTTGGCCGGGCCGGCGCACGTTGTACTTAACTGCGCCAGGAGGTGTGCCGTCGGTGAAGCCCTCCACAGTGTCCAGGCAGACGGCCTTGCCCCCGATCCTGATAAAGGTTGAGTAGCCCTTGGTGACCGGCAACGTCTTATTGCACGGCTTGATGTTGATGCCGATATGCGGGCACATGCTGATGTCCCGGCCTTGGGGATCCGTTGCCACCAGGATGGGTGACTGTTTGATGCGGACCCACTCCTGCGAGGGCACGTTCTCCACTTTGCCGTCGTGCCCGCACCGCAGTATGGCTTCCTTGACCAGAATCTTCACAGCTTAGGCCTCCTCGAAGTCGACTGATTTCGCGCGGATTTTCATGGCTTTACCCGGAGCTTCCAGCACCAGGTCCGTGGCAGCGGTGATGCGGAGCTTGTCCGGCCCCAGCTCCACAGACGAGCCGTGTCCGTCCGTGAAGCTCAAGGTGCGGGCACCGCCGTCGAGCATTATTTGTTGGCCGTCCGCACCCCGGAATGTGTATCTGCTTTCGCGGGGTGTATTGACGTTGTTGTCCGGCGTCTGCTCGCTGCCATACAGGCCGCCGAGGATGATGGCCTGGGCCGGATCCGTGGCAGGAAGGAGGACCAAAACGTGGTCACCAGGTGCAGGCGGGGTGACCATGCCCTTTCCAGGACCGGCCGCTGACATGAGCACGGGAGCCCACCCGGTGTGGAGGTCGGGATACGCCGGTAGCTGCACGCGGGCACGTCCCCGGGCCTCGGGATCATCCACGTCTACTACCGTGCCCAAGGTGAAGACATCCGGCTGCCTCTCGGGGACCGGGACCGGTGGGCGTGTGGTGAGGGTGGTCTCATAGCCTGAGCCGTCCAAACGGTGCGAGGCGCTCGCGATCAGGTACGTTCCCTCAATGGACGGCGCAACCCCCTTGATCCTGACGCGCCCACCCGCCCTAAGCCGGGGGTTACCCTCGGCCACGAACACCGCCGTGACCTGCCCGGCCATCCGGACGTCGAGCTCGGACTGCGCCAATCCGTTCGCCTCATCGGTTGACTCGAGCAGTTCGTTGTCTCTCCGGAGGTTGCCGCCTGCGCCCACGCTGGACAACGTTGGGTCCGCTGTGACGCCGGCTTTGGCGTCACTGCTGCTGGTTTCGGCTTGTTGGACTGAGGCGTCCTCCGCACGCCAGCCGGTGATGGTTGCGGCCGCATACGCTGGTTCCTGGCTGAGCTCAATCTCTGCCGAATGAAGCGATACCCCCAGCGTGAGCTCCAAAGGTTCGCCCTCGCCGTCTAGTCCCGTGAGCCTGAGGGCGCCGTCATGCACAACAGGGTAGGCGCCCACCCGGGCGCTCTGTTCCACCAGGAGACTCAGGTCGGTGCGGGCGCACTGGTACACCTGGCCGAGCTTCGCCCCGCCGCCCACTACGTCCAGTCCGGTGCCTTCGCAAAGTTTCCGTGCCAAGCCTGCGAGATCCACGTCCTCGTGCAGCCTGGTGAATTGGCGCTTCCTCAGACGGTGCAGGGCATCATAGGCCCGGATGCGGATTTCTTGTCCGAGGTTGGCCCCGTAGCTGAACTCCACCACGGTCACCTCACCCACGAAGAGTGGGGTTCGATGGCCACCGAGCTCCACCCTGAGGGCATCACCGGGCGCGGGATCCACGCCACCCCTCGCCGCAGCAGTCCTGCCCGGACCGGGTCGCCAGCTGATGAGGCACTGGGCTGGCCTTGCCAAAGAACCCAGCACCTGGACTGAAACGATGGCCGCTGTTTCTGCGGTTGTCAGTCTTCGTCTACCCAAGCTGACGATGAGTTCGGGAAGGCCCTGGACTTGCCTCATGGTGTTTCACCCACCGGCGGGACGGCAAGTGGCCCGCTGAAGTGCGCGGGATCGTCGATGTTGTTGTACTCCAGGAGCAGCTTCCATAGCAGTGGTGTCCCGAAGGCTTCTACGGAAAGTCGGCCCAGCTCCGCCGGCGGCACCTCGGGAAGGAGCACGCCGCCGTCGGGCACTGCTGCGTTCCTGTCCGTGCTGCCATCTCCGGTGACCGCCAGCGTGTCCACGGGTGGGGCCGTTAGATCCACGGCCGGGAGGCGCTGGGCGAGCTCGTAATTCTCCCCGCCTTCCTCGTCGGCAGACTGGCCCACGCGCACGAAGACCATCCGCATCCAGGACCTGAGCGGTGAACCGTCCGGGGCGAAACGGTCGAAGCGTTCCGCCACCTCGGTCACGATTCCGGGCACATTCCACGCGCGGCCCCAGACAAACCGGACCGACGGCGGCCTCCGTTGGCGCTCCACCTCCGCGCTGTTCTCTGCGAGCGCCCAAATAGGCCGGGTCATTTGCCGCACATCCTGCACATGGAACGACGCCGGCGCGAGGTCGACGTCGAAGAGCAGGTCCAGCCTCAGCTCCGTGTGGCCGCCTCCCGTGAAGAGCAGGGGGTCATCAGCCAATCCGCTGCCGCTGAGTTTGCCGCCCGCACTTCTCCGGGGCTCCACACCGGCCGAGCGCTGCATCACCACCGTTTCCGGGTTCAGCAGGCAGCCAAGGTGTTCCCCGGTGTCCTCGATCAGGAAGGCGACGCGTTCCATGTCAGACCGCCAACTGTTCGTCGGTGAGGCGGGCTTGGCGGGCTAATGCTTCCGTTAGAGGGGTTGTTGCTGGGTTTGTCGTGCTTGCTGAGGGCATGGGTCGCTGGGCGAGCTCCGGCCAATTCCCCTTCAGGGCCGGCGCGGGGGTGTGGCTCTCGGTTCTGCTGGGCTTGCCCTGGGGTTCTGGGGTGTGCGCTGGGTGCTGTGTGTGTTGTGCGTGTTGTGCGTGTTGTGCGCGTTGTGGGGCCTGCTCTGCGCTCTCTGTTGGCCGCGAAGCGCGCAAACCGGGCCCCGCAACGGGCGGTGCTTCGGTTCGACTGGTGCGAAGGCGCAGCGAGGGCGTGCGTTGTGGGGCTTGCTCTGCGCTCGCTGTTGGCCGCGAAGCGCGCATATCGGGCCCCGCAACGGGTGGTGCTTCGGTTCGACTGGTGCGAAGGAGCAGCGAGGGCGTGCGTTGTGGGGCCTGCTCCGCGTCCCATGTTGGCCGCGTAGCGCGCAAACCGGGCCCCGCAACGGGTGGTGTTTCGGTTCGGGTGGTGCGAGGGCGCAGCGAGGGCGTGCGTTGTGGGGCCTGCTTTGCGTCCCAAGGTGGCGTCGAAGCGCGCATATCGGGCCCCGCAACGTGTGGTGTGGTGCTGAGGGTGTGTTGTGGGGCCTGCTCTGCGTCCCATGTTGGCGTGGAAGCGTGCATATCGGGCCCCGCAACCAGGGGCGTGGTGCCGGGGGTGTGTTGTGGGGCCTGCTTTGCGCGCCAAGAGCGCCCCAAGGCACGCAGAGTGGGCCTCGCAACGGGAGGGGTGTTGGTCGGGGCGGCGGGAGGAACCAACCCGGCGTCGCGCAGTAACTGGACCCAGTGCTCCGGTGCGCCTTCCACGTTCAGGCCGCGCACCGCCGTCGAACTTTCCACCGAAACAGGCTCCGAAGCCGAAGCCGACGCCCAAACCGAAGCCGAAGCCGACGCCTCGGAAGTACCCGGACGCGCGTCCGAGCCCCGAGCCGGCCCACGATCCAGCCACGCGGCCACGACCCGCAACCGGTTCGCAGCCGCACGCCGCCAGGAAAACCCGGACTCAGGCGACGGGAGCGCGGGCATCGTCGAGCTCCAGGCGGTCGTACGCGATGCTGAGCGATTCGATGGCGAGGTCCTTGCCCAGGGCGTCAAGGGGTGCGCCGAACCAGTCGCATGGCCAGGCCCCGAGCAAGTTCCAGCGCCGGACTTCCACCGAGCCGGCGTCGTTGAGCATGGCGATGGAGACGTTGCGCCGCTCGACTTTGCCGTCCACTGCTTTGAAGAGCCATTGCAGCATTTCGGTGGAGTCCGTGAGCCCATACTTCAAAGTCACCGGCGTGTATTCCACCTGTCCTGGAATGACCCGCACTGTGCTGTTTTCGCCGCCGGAGCGGTAGAGGATGCGGTCGATCTTCAGCCCGAGGCCCTCCACTTTGGTGAAGTGCCCCTGGACCACGCCTTGGATAACGAGTTTGAAGTTGTAGGCCCGGTACGGGTCCACCACGTTGCCGGGCTGGGCGGCAGGCGTTGGGGTTGTCATGTCAGGCTCCTGCGCTCTCTGTCTCACTGGTGTTGTCCGCCGATTGCATGAGCTTGAAGATCACGAACTCGGCCGGTTTCACGGGTGCGATCCCGATCAGCGTGACCACTTGCCCGGCATCGCGGACCTCTGGAGGGTTGGTTTCTTCGTCACACTTCACGAAGAAAGCTTGTTGAGGAGTAGTCCCCAGCAGGGCGCCATCCCGCCACACGTTGGTCAGGAATGCGCCGATGTCGCGCCGGATCGACTTCCACAGCGTGTGGTCGTTGGGCTCGAACACCACCCAGCGTGTCCCGTCCGCCACCGACTCCTTGATCATGTTGGTCAGGCGCCGCACGTTCACGTATCGGTATTCACTGGCCTCGGGAGCCTTGGTCCGGGCGCCCCAAATCCGGATGCCCTCGCCCGGGAAGTACCGGATGCAGTTCACGCCGGCAGGGTTCAGGACCTCCTGCTCGCCCCGGCTGACCCGCCGCACGAGGTCGATCGCGCCCTGGATGGGCTCGTTGGCTGGCGCCTTGTGGACGCCGCGGGTGGAGTCAACGCGCGCCCACACCCCCGCGATATGGCCCGACGGCGGCTGCGTCACCTTTTTGCCGGAGACGGGATCGATCATCACGATCCACGGGAAATAAAGGGCCGTGTAGCCGCCGGGGGATTGCGGGGCGCCGAGGTCTTGCTGCTCGCCTGCCTCCGTATCCGCATCAGCCGAGCGGCTCGCCGGGGGCCGGGTTGAATCGGGCCAGTCGGGTACGTCCGAGGATACCGGGGAGCCAGAGGAAGCCGACGACGGCGGGCTGTCGCCGGCGTCCGCTGCCTCCGGTGCGTCTGCCGAGCCAGAGTCACCCGAGTCGCGGTCCGCCGTCGTGCCTTCTTCCCCGGCGTCCGTATCCCGCGCACCCACCGGAACGCCCGACGTCGCGGCCCTCGTGAGCGCCCCGACGTCGTCTACTTTCTCCACGGTGTCCATGATGGCCATGCGGTCCTGGCGGAGCGGGTGCTCCACGTGCGCCTGGAGCGCCGCGTAGGATTCCGCATCTGCGAATCCAGGAGCTGCCACCATGGAGATGTCGTCCACTGCCTCGAACAACGTGAGGCCAGTGGGCTTCGCCGCTGTACCCGTCAGACTGCCATTCGCCCCAATGTTCACCACATAACAACGGCTCCCTCCGTTTGAGAAGAAGCCGTAAACAGCGTTGGAGAGCGGTGTGCCCGCGCTCGCTTTGCCGACATATTGGTCCACGAACTGCGTCCAGTTGTCCAGCACACGGAGCTCATCCACCAAGGCGTCCTGGTCCGGAGCCACGCCTACGAATGCTGCGATGCTGGTGTTGACCTGCCCGATGGCGCGTGCGCCGCTGGGCACTTCCTGAACATAAACGCCTGGCGCCTGATAGTTCGCCATGGCGCGCCCCCTTTCATGCCCGCGGTTGGCCGCGGATTCACACCCACCGGATGATGACCGGCAGGCTGCTGGTGCTGGCCGAAACTTCCCTTTCCGTGCCCCGTACTGCTACGGCAAAGTGCTGGAGTTCATCCGCCGAGGCCAGGACCTCGAAGTGGCCGGTCGCATCGCTGACGACTGCCGTGGCGGAGGAATGGGCGTGGATGTAAGCGTCGGGGATACCTTTGTTGTGGACATCCACGAGCCGTCCGTGGATACGGCGGGCAACGCCGGTCTTGGCAATGAGTGGCTCAAGGACAGGAGGTCCGGAGGGCTCTTCGAAGCGAAGGGCGACGGGGATGCGGACCAGGAATCCCAGTCCTTGCCGGATAGCTCCGGAGTATTCCTCAGGCCGGAATTCTCCCATGGACACAACCGAATACTGGCTGTGACGTTCCACGGCCAGGAGCAGTTGCTCCATGTTGTCCAGCTGTTCGGGGCCGTGGCATTCCACCGCCACCCGCAGTTCAAGGTCCAGGACCGGGCCGTCGCGACGGGACCTTCCCACACGGTTGAGCGTGACCGCATGGACGGTGACCGGAGCATCCGGTGAGGGACCGGCGGCGTCGGGTGAGCCGTCGTCGAATCTTACGCGCTGGGGAGTGACGGCGTCGGAAAGTACCCCCAGTAGGTCGGTCAACGACGAACGCACATAGCCCACGGCAGAACCCAGAACTCGAAGGGAGACCAGAAATGCAACTGGGACTAGGTTACTCCCGCTGTTGCGCGTAGTCACTGGGGAAACAGGGGTAACTCCATTCGATTGAGGCAACCCAACTGAGTCGCAGCAGATGCCCTTTTGGGCGCTCAAAAGGGCATCTGCTGCGACTTACTTGGGCGACGCCGTTCGGTGCTGACCGCAAGAAGTGCTGGAGCGCATCGGGACGTAAGCCCCTATACGGCAGCCGGCGTTGGCACGATGCTGAGCGCATGCCAGTCGAAGATGTCAGATCAAGACGTCGTATCCCTGTCGCGCGGGTGCTGGCGGTCGTCGGGACCGTGCTGGTAGGAATTCCCCTAGCCGCACCTATCTGTCTTGCGGCGTTCTTCCTCGTAACTGCCGGTGGCCTTCATCTCGACTTTCTCATGCCCGGCGAACTTTTCGTGCTCGTCTGTGGAGGAGGCGTGGTCCTGTTCGCGGCCAGCCTGGTTTCGCGACGACGACGTCGCCTCACGGGGTGGCTGGTATTGGTGGTGGGGCTTCTCTTCGCCGCCAATGTCGTTCTGGCGATGGCCACGGGCCTGGCCTCGGGAGAAACCTCCCCGGAGGGCTGGCCGCTTGCCATCGTGCTTGGATCGTACGGACTCTACGTAGTAGGAGTGGTCGCCCTCTTCGCCGTAGGTGTGGGGCTGTGCCGTGAGCTGTTCGCTGCGGTTCCTGCCGTGATGTGACAGTTCGGAGCTGACTGATGCGGGCGGATTAGAGTTCGAAGGCCAACAGGCTGCTCCGCAGGGTCATCCGGGCAGGTCAGTCCTGTGGTGTTCCCGGCGGAACTTGCTCGGCGAAGACCCGGTCTTCTTGGTGAAGAGCCGGCTGAAATAGGCGGGGTCGTCGTAACCGGACAGCGAAGCGATCCTCTGAACGGGAAGGTCTGTATCAGCCAGGAGTGACTGGGCCCGCGACATCCGAACCTGGATGATGAGCTCCTTGGGTCCTACACCGGTGGCGGTTTGCACTGAATGCCGGAGATCGGGAACCGAGACGTTGAGCGAGGTAGCCAACTGGGACAAGGTGAGCGGCAAGTGAGCTGCCTCGCGAAGTGCGGAGAGTAGTTTGTTGTCGCCTGAGCGGGGTTCGCTGGGGGCCGGGCTCCGCCGCATACCCGCTTCGATCAGCACCCGCTGGCAGAGCACGGAGGCGTCAAGATCACCGTGCGGTCCGCCCGTTGAGAGAGCTGCGCGGAGGGCCGGGAAAAGTCCAAGAGCCGATTTCAAGGCAACCTCCGAGGAACCACTTAGAGGCACCAAGGGGTGACTCCGCGCGAAGCACCCCAGCTCCTCCATTGCTCTTGCCGCTGGCCCCGTGAACAGCAACCAGTGTTCGTTCCACCCTTGGGATCCGGGGCCGTAGCCGTGGGTGACTCCGGGGAATAGCCAAATGAGCGCAGGGGCTTGCACCGCCAAACGCCTGCCATTCTGGGTGAAATGACCCGTTCCTCCGGACACGATGACCAGGGCATGACTGCTGAGCATGCGCCCGGAGAAGGAAGGCAGCGGACCGCTTTGCTCCCCGGCGCCCAAACAGGCGAGGCCCAGGTCGCGGAGCGGGAACGCCGGATGCCGGTACGTCGACCAATCGTCCATGGGCCAATGCTGCCCTTGCCAAAGCCTCAAGACAAGCCGGACAAAAGTCCAAGTCTTTCTGACTCAGAGTCCATTCACTTGGCTGTCCGCCACTGACAAGGTGGGAACCATGTTGACTTCGAATGGCTATGCTCTGGACGAATCGAATTCCCGGTTGGGTGAGCTGGAACAGGTGCCGGATTCCGAGCGAGGGGACCGGGACGCATTGTGGGCGAGGCTCCGCAGGGACGGATACCTGTACCTGAAAGGACAACTGAACAGGGGGCAGCTCCTGGATTTCAGGGAGTTCTACTTCGGCTCGTTGCGCGGAGCCAACGTGTACGCGGAGGGCACGGATCCACGTGAGGGCATAGCAGCCCCGGGAGACGTGGATCGGGAGGCATTGCGCCGCGGCCTCTTCGACGTCATCGTTCCGGGACCGGAGTACCAGGCCCTGTGCACGGCAGAGGGCATCGCTGACTGGTTTGCATGGTTCCTGGCGGACGAGGTGCATTTACATCGACGGAAGATCATCCGACATACCAAGCCTGGTGACAGCGGCATAGGAACGGCCACCCAGGCTCACTACGATTTGGTGTATCTCCGTGAAGGCAGCGATCGTGTGCTCTCCATGTGGATTCCGCTGGGCGATTGCCCCCGTGAGCGGGGTGGCCTGACGTATCTGGAGGGGAGCCATCATTGGGTGATGGCCGGCGAAAGGGAAGGGACGCTGAAGATGCCGGCCGCATCAATCACTGCGGATCTTCCCGGCTTGGCGGAAGAGCGCGACGCAAGGTGGCTTGTGACTGACTACGAGGTTGGCGACGTCGTGGTCCATTCAGCGCACATTGTTCACGCTGCGTTGGACAACGTGGACCGCAGCGGGACCATGCGCCTGTCCACGGACATCCGCTACCAGCGGCTCCGCGAACCTATCGATTGGCGCTGGCAGGAGCACTGGAACTACGACGACGGCCTCTAACCCTGCGCACGCTGCAGCTACTTGGCCTGCGGAACAGCATCCCGCCACCACGCCACAGTCGCTGCTGCCGCTTCCGGCAGGGGCGTTGGCTCAAAGCCCAGGAGTTCTTGGCTGCGCGATGAATCCATGATGAACGGCCGCTCGAACTGGTACAGCATCTCGGCAAGCTCGCGCATGTCCGTCGAGAACACGCCCAGGGTTCGCAGCACCCAGCCAGGCAGGACGCTCATCTTTGGAATGGCCACACCCGCGGCCATTGCGTGCGTGCTGGCAAGCTCCCGCTGCGTCAAGGCCGGGCCCGTGGGTGCGTGCAGCACGGTGTTCCAAAGCTTCGGATTCCGGGCTGACGCGATCATGGCTGCTGCGAGATCGGGCACGTAGGTAAAGGAGTGCGGCTGGTCAGCGCTCCCCATGACCTGAACCGTTTTCCCCGCCAGAACCAATGGCACCATCCGCTCGCCGGCATGTGCCATCCTCACGCGGGGACCGAAGAAGTCACCGGCCACGACGCTCACCGTATTCGCTTCGTGAGCAGTGCGCGCCCTCAGCAGCTGGGTCCGGACGCCGCGCTTGCCCCCTGGGGCCTCCCGCGGTCCCGCCTCGGTCAGCACGCTGTCCGGCTCGCTGTAAGAGTAGAGGCTTTCGGGAAAGACGACGACGGCGCCCGCGGCTGCCGCTGCATCCATCACCGCTTGCTCGGCTTGGGGAAGCTCGGCAGCCCAGGCTGCGGCACGGTAGGTCGATCCATGGATGCAGTGGAAAACAGCGGCGGCGCCGCTAACCGCTTGGCTGAGTTGGGCGGGATCGGAGGCGTCCACGCGCATCCTTTCAATGCGGGAATGATCGGGCCCGCTTCCCGAGCGGGTCAGAAGACGGACTTCGTGTCCTTGGTCGGCGAGTTGTTCGGCGACGGTCCAACCTACGGGGCCTGCTCCTGTGACGACGTACATGGTGGGCGCTCTTCCTATGTGATGGCTAAAGCGAGAGCACTGCTCTCAAAATCCAGAATGATCGCAAACTTCTCTAAAGTCAAGAGCACTGCTCTCGTTTGTTGACGGCGCTCTCGTTTGTGGCAAGCTGGAGCCGTGAACGCCGCCGATCGAACCTTGAAGAAGACACCCAAGCCACCAACTCCCCGCGAGCGGGCACGTGCTCAAACCATCGCCGATATTGTGCGCCTGGGCCGCGAGCATTTGGCGGTCCATGGCGCGGCTGCCCTCTCGCTGCGGGCCGTGGCACGGGACCTTGGCGTGGTCTCGTCCGCTGTCTACCGCTACGTCGAGAACCGCGATGAGCTGCTAACGCTCCTGCTCATCGACTGCTACAACGAGCTCGGCGACGAAGTGGATGCAGCCGTAGCGGCGGTCCCTGAGGATGATTTTGCCAGCCAGTTCCGTGCCCTGGGTAAGGCGGTTCGTGCGTGGGCGTTGCGCGAACCGGCCAGCTACGCACTGCTGTTCGGAAGTCCCGTGCCCGGATATCAAGCGCCGGGGGAGCGCACCACGGGACCGGGAACGCGGGTAATCCTTCGCTTGGTGGGCATTTTCGACGCCGCGTACACGGCTGGTGCGCTGAACGCAGAGGTGACTCCCGCCGTCGTCATCCCACCAGCTTTGGCAGCAGACATGGCGAACATCCGGACTGAACTGGGCCTCACAGTGCCGGACGCCGCGCTCGCGCGGGGCGTGCTGGCGTGGACGTCGGTGTTCGGGGCTGTCAGCTTCGAAGTGTTTGGCCAGTATGGGGCCGATACGTTTGCTGCGCGCGACGAACTGTTCGAACATCAGCTGCTCGTACTCCAGGGCATGGCGGGGCTGTGACCAGCGGGTCTGTGACCAGATGCAGACGATAAAGTATCAAGATGGGTGGAGGGCTTGCTGACATCGGCGCGGAGGGCATACTGCTCGCCGGTGCCGGGCGTGCCATCCTCCTCCAGGTCGCGGATCCCAGGGTTGGTCACGGCGTCGCCGATCACAGCGACTTTGCCCAAAGGCCGCAGGATCGCCTCCGGGCCACGCTGACTTACGTTTACGCGATTGTTTACGGAACAGACGAGCAAGTTGCCGCGGTTCGCCGCGCCGTTAACCGCGCCCATGCTCCGGTGCGGCGGAACCCTGATGATGCCACAAAGGGCTACAACGCGTTCGATCCCGAATCTCAGCTGTGGGTTGTGGCCACCCTGTACGACACCGCCGTCACCGTGTACGAGCAGGTGCACGGACAGCTCGACGACGATACCGCCGACCGCATGTACCTCGACTACGCGCGTATCGGGACGGCTCTGCAGCTTCCAGCGGATATGTGGCCCGCCGATCGTGCGGCCTTCGCTGAATACTGGTCGGCGCACGTGGATCGGCTGCGACCAGATGAAAAAGCCCGCAAGGTAGCCGAGGACCTGCTGTATCCGGCAGGTGGGCCGGCACTCATACGCCTGGCCATGCCCCTTGCCCGCTTCCTGACCGCTGGCCTGCTTCCTGATCACCTCCGCGAAGGCTTCGGCTTGGAGTGGACTCCCCGTGATGACCGCCGCTTCGAGCGGACAATGCGGTGGCTCGGTCGCGTCTATCCCCGGCTTCCGCAGCGGATACGGCACTGGCCCAGGGACTACTACCTGAGCCGTCTGGAGACCACTCCGGCCAAGAGCAGTGGCAGGGCTGGCAATGCGTAATTCGACCTCGGTGGAACAAGCCATCGATGACCTTGCGCACCGTTATCTGCAGCATGCCCGCGGGGGCCCGCTCCGCGTGCGACTGACCGAGTTCGTGGTGTTCGGACTGAAGCAGGCATGGGCCTGCGTGTTCGGTGCAGCGTTGCTCGCGGTAATCATCGCAGTCCGCCTCTGGTACCCGCACGACGCCAGCCTGGCCAGAAACGACTTCCTGACCATCGCCGCCGTCGTCATCCAAATCCTGATGATCAGTTTCAAGCTGGAGACGCTGCGCGAATTGCGGGTGATACTGCTGTTCCATGCGGTGGGGACCGTCATGGAGCTGTTCAAGACGGACGTGGGCTCGTGGTCCTACGAGGCCGAGGGCTTCCTCCGGATCGGTGGTGTTCCGCTGTTCAGTGGCTTCATGTATGCGGCCGTGGGCTCCTACATGGTTCGTGTCTTCCGGCTCTTTGACCTCCACTTCGACCGCTATCCGTGGCGATGGATCACAGCTATCGTGGCGGCCGGGATCTACGTCAATTTCTTCTCGCACCACTACATCCTTGACGCGCGCTGGGTGCTGCTTGCCGCCGTCGTGCTCGTCTACGGCCGCTGCGTTATGCACTTCCGCGTGTTCCGTAAGCGCTTCCGGATGCCCATCCTGGTGTCTTTCCTGCTGGTGGCACTGTTCATTTGGTTCGCCGAGAACATCGGCACGTGGTCCCACGCGTGGCTGTACCCGAACCAGTTGAAAGGCTGGCAGGCGGTCTCGATCGACAAGCTCCTTGCATGGTTCCTGCTGATGATCATCTCCGTGGTGCTCGTGGCGTGGGTGTACAAACCCGAGCCGCCCTTGGGCCGGTCCCCTGACGACACCCAAACACCTGACGCCACCCAAATTCGCGGGGGACACGCGGATATCAGTGTCGCCCGCCCGCCGGAGTGACGCTTACCCTTTTGCTCGGTGAGCCCCTCCGTCGTTGGCAACCAGGACATAGAGGGCTCGTCGGGATTCCATCCCCGTCTTGCGGAAAGCGTTGTAGATGTGATTTTGGACCGTTCTGGGGCTGATTCCCAACTGCTCTGCGATTTCAATGTTGGTCTGAAGACCAGCCATGGAAGCGATACGGGTCTCCCGCTCCGTAAGGGTCCCGAACGTTCGCCCTTGCGAATTTTCAGTCACAGGGGTTGCGACGTTCTGACCGGGATCACCCGTGGGGAGGCTGCTTGTCTGCGACGGATGCGCCAAGGGGGCGATCGAGCCTCGGAGTGCTCGTATTTCCCTAAGAGTGGCGTCTCGTCGGAAGAAATCGACTATGACTTGCGGACTAATTGCAGCCTGCGGGTTGACGCTGTGGCCATCGACTGTTCGGAGGAAGCCGCGCCGTTCCAATTCGTCAAGAATGTGGTTGTCAACCACGGTTTCCAGTACGTCCATCGGCACATTTCCGATAATTGCGGCCGTTCGAAGACCGCTGTACTCCTCAGGTTCGAGGTCCTTCAGTAGCCCCTCAACCGTTCCGCGCAAGTGTTGGTTCCAAAGTGAATCGCCGGCGATGTGCCATTGTCCTCGTCGGAGGACAAGGAGACCGCTTAGTCGGGCAGTGTCGGCAACGCGCATCGCAACTTTCGGGTAGCCGCCGGACATGGCGAGAATCCTGGTAGTGGTTTCGTTGGCGGGTGCGGCTCCCAGCATTTGTTCAAGAAACGCGTGCACTTGTTCGAACTGCATTGGCGCGATTTGGACGATTGCTTCCGTACCTATATCGAAGAGCGCAGATTGACCTCCTGAAACTCGTTCGCCCTCCAACGCTGTGGCAATCAGCAGGCATCCGTATTTTTGTCGCGTTGCCTGCAGGAATGCCATCGACTGACCGTCAAGATGGCCGATGTCGTCAACTATCAAAACTTGGTTACAAGAGGTTTCCAGAACGCTTGCGGCGCTTGTGAGGTCACTGCGGAGTCCATGCTGAGGATCCAATCCGAAGTGCAACGGAGAGGAGTGCGGGCGGCCCCCATGCGGCGCCACCGCGCCTATGACGTGGGCTCTTGCGCCGGACTTCTTCAGTGCTGACGCGGCATGATGGGCGACCGTGGTTCGGCCGCTGCCCGGTTGCCCGACGATCCGCACACTGACGTTTCGCTCGATGTACGCCAGAACGGTGGCGATCGTCTGTGAGAACGCAAGGTCAGACGGCGCGGGCTGCCTCCTGCAGAGATCTGCCGCCTGGACACGTGGTTCCTGAGGTTCTGCCATCTCATCTACTTTCCGCGCTGCGCTCGGGTCCGCCGGGACCCTGACGAGGTTGCTCTTTAGTTGCAGCCCTTTACGAAATAGGTGCATTTACTGAGCACTTCGTGACGGGAAGCCGAAAAACCAGATGCTGAACACTCGGATAGTCGCGTCGGTCTGCCCGTTCACCGTAGGCGAAACCAGCCTTTCCATTCGCGTGATTCCGGCATTCTTCCAACCGTGAAACTCAAAGTTGAGCGTACTGGACTCAACTTTGGATTGACTTTGAAGCAAGGCTGAGTACAGTTGAGTGCAGAACGCTCAACTAGCCGATTGTTGAGTGGGCTCCCGATAATCCAGCCGCCCAGCGGACCGGTGCCGGGAGGCAATCTCGAACATCGGCCATTGAAAGGAAACAAGATATGTCACGTGCAGTAGGTATCGACCTCGGAACCACTAACTCCGTGGTCTCTGTCCTTGAAGGTGGCGAGCCCACCGTCATCGCCAACGCAGAAGGCGGCCGCACCACGCCGTCGGTCGTTGCGTTCTCCAAGTCCGGCGAAGTCCTGGTCGGCGAAATCGCAAAGCGCCAGGCAGTCAACAACATCGATCGCACCATCGCTTCCGTCAAGCGCCACATGGGCACTGACTGGTCTGTCGCCATCGATGACAAGAAGTACACGCCGCAGGAAATCTCCGCGCGTATCCTCATGAAGCTCAAGAACGACGCCGAGAGCTACTTGGGCGAAAAGGTCACCGACGCCGTGATCACCGTTCCGGCATACTTCAACGACGCCGAGCGCCAGTCCACCAAGGAAGCCGGCGAAATTGCAGGCCTCAACGTCCTCCGCATCGTCAACGAGCCCACCGCGGCTGCACTGGCCTACGGTCTGGACAAGGGCAAGGAAGACGAACTCATCCTGGTCTTCGACCTCGGTGGCGGTACCTTCGACGTCTCCCTCCTCGAGGTTGGCAAGGACGAAGACAACTTCTCCACCATCCAGGTCCGCGCAACCGCAGGTGACAACCGCCTCGGTGGCGACGACTGGGACAACCGCGTGGTTGAGTGGCTGCTGAGCCAGCTCAAGATCAAGGGCATCGACCTCTCCAAGGACAAGATCGCCCTCCAGCGCCTCCGCGAAGCTGCAGAGCAGGCAAAGAAGGAACTCTCCTCCTCCACCAGCACCAACATCTCCCTCCAGTACCTGTCCGTCACCCCCGACGGCCCGGTCCACCTGGACGAGCAGCTGACCCGTGCCAAGTTCCAGGACCTCACCAAGGACCTGCTGGACCGCACCAAGAAGCCGTTCCACGACGTCATCGCTGAAGCCGGCATCAAGGTCTCCGACATCGATCACATCGTGCTCGTCGGTGGCTCCACGCGTATGCCCGCCGTCTCCGAGCTCGTCAAGGAACTTGCTGGCGGCAAGGAGCCCAACAAGGGCGTCAACCCGGACGAAGTTGTAGCCGTCGGTGCTGCACTCCAGGCCGGTGTCCTGAAGGGCGAGCGCAAGGACGTCCTCCTCATCGACGTCACGCCGCTGTCCCTCGGCATCGAAACCAAGGGTGGCGTCATGACGCACCTCATCGAGCGCAACACGGCTATCCCCACCAAGCGTTCCGAGACCTTCACCACCGCAGACGACAACCAGCCGTCCGTGGCCATCCAGGTCTTCCAGGGCGAGCGTGAATTCACCCGCGACAACAAGCCGCTGGGCACGTTCGAACTGACCGGCATCGCTCCGGCACCCCGTGGCGTTCCGCAGGTCGAGGTCACCTTCGACATCGACGCCAACGGCATCGTCCACGTCTCCGCCAAGGACAAGGGCACGGGCAAGGAACAGTCCATGACCATCACCGGCGGCACGGCACTGTCCAAGGAAGACATCGACCGCATGGTCCGTGAAGCCGAGGAGCACGCCGCAGAGGACAAGGCCCGCCGCGAAGCTACGGACACCCGTAACTCCGCTGAGCAGCTCGCCTACTCGGTGGACAAGCTGATCGCCGACAACGACGACAAGCTGCCGGAAGAGGTCAAGACCGAGGTCAAGGCCGACGTCGACGCCCTCAAGTCCGCGCTGGAAGGCACCGACGACGCCGCCGTCAAGACTGCGTTCGAGAAGCTGCAGGCTTCCCAGACCAAGCTCGGCGAGGCCATCTACTCGCAGGCAGCGGCAGCTGACGCTCCGGGTGCCGGTGCTGAAGGCGCTCCGGCCGACGAGAAGACAGCTTCCGACGAAGACATCGTCGACGCTGAAATCATCGACGAAGACGAAGCGAAGAAGTAGCCATGCCCCACCACGGCAACGAAGCAGAGCACTCTGAAGGAAACGAGCCGCGCAAGCCCGTAATCCGGGACAACCGCAAGGTTGACCCGGAAACCGGGGCTGCCCGGCACCCCGAAGGCGAAGCTGCTGCTCCCACCGAAGGCAACGCCGCCCCCACGGAAGGCGACGCTCTGTCCCAGGCTGAGGAAATCCTCAACGGGGTAGAGGTCCCGGCCGAGGAGTCGGTAGCCTCCGGCGCCGCGGCTGAAGCCCAGGCAGCGGAGCTCCGCAACGACCTCCTTCGCCTTCAGGCTGAGTACGTCAACTACCGCAAGCGTGTCGAACGCGACCGCGCCGTAGCAGGGGAAATGGCCGTTATCGGCGTCCTGAACTCCCTGCTCCCGGTGCTGGACGACGTCGACGCCGCCCGCCAGCACGGTGACCTCGAAGACGGCCCCTTCGCCGCCATCGCCACCAAGCTGGAGAACGCGCTGAAGACGTACGGACTGGAACGCATCGCGGAAACGGGTGTCGAGTTCGACCCCACCATCCACGAGGCACTCATCCAGCAGCCCGGCGAAGACATCGAGGTTGACACGGTCAGCCAAGTGCTGCGCTCCGGATACCGCTCCGGCGAGCGGGTCCTGCGTGCGGCCCAGGTCATCGTCGCGGTTCCGGCCTAGTACCCCTCTCGAGATGGCAGTTTGTGACAGTGTTTGAGTAAAACATTGGCACGAACTGCCATCTCGTTCCCCAACGAAAGGAAACGCTCTTGGCCAGCCAGGACTGGGTTGAAAAGGATTTTTACGCGATCCTTGGTATCGCCAAGGACGCGTCCGACGCGGATATCAAGAAGGCTTACCGCAAGCTGGCGCGGCAGTATCACCCGGATACCAACTCCGGGAATGCTGCTGCTGAGAAGAAGTTCAAGGACATTTCCGAGGCTTATTCTGTCTTGTCGAGTCCTGAGGACCGGCAGCAGTATGACGCCATCCGTGCAATGGGTGGTGCCCGGTTCGCTCCCGGTGCGGGGGCCGGGCGTGGTGGTGCCGGGGCCAACGGCGGGTTCGAGGACCTGTTCGGTGGTTTGTTTGGTGGTGGCGCGCGTCAGCCTTCGGGTGCGGGCGGTATTCCTCCGGAGTTTGCTGACCTGTTTGGTGGCGGCTTTGGTGGAGGCCAGACCGGGTTCCAGCGGGCACCGCAGAAGGGCTCGGATCGCACTGCGACGACGTCCATCTCGTTTGCCGGTTCCATCAAGGGCACCACGGTGAGCTTGCGGGAAAGCAACGGCCACGTGATCGACGTCAAGATCCCTGCGGGCATCAAAGACGGGCAGAAGGTCCGGCAACGCGGCAAGGGCAACGTTGGTCCGGCAGGCAACGGCGATCTCATCATCACGGTGAACGTGAAGCCGCACGAGTTTTTCCAGCGCGACGGCGACAACATCCGCATCCACGTTCCCGTCACGTTCGCCGAAGCTGCGCTGGGCGCCACCATCGAGGTTCCAACGCTCGACGGCGACACCGTCAAGGTTCGCGTCCCGGCCGGGACACCGTCGGGTCGCACCCTCCGGGTCAAGGGCCGCGGCGTGAAGACGTCCAAGGCCACCGGTGACCTTCTGGTGACTATCGACGTCGCCGTTCCCCAGAACCTGAACAAGGAAGCGGAGGAGGCCGTGAAGGCATTTGCTGCCGCGACCACCGATGCCAACCCGCGTCACGACCTGGCCGCGAAGGCCCGGTTGTAAGGAGACGGTCATGGCAATCGACGTCAACCAGCCGATCTTTGTCATCTCCGTCGCCGCGGAGCTTGCCGACATGCATCCGCAGACGTTGCGCCAGTACGACCGCTTGGGCATCGTCTCGCCCAGCCGCGCGCCTGGGAAGTCCCGGCGGTACTCCCAGAACGACGTCGACAAGCTGCGGGAGGTTCAGCGCCTCTCGCAGTCCGGCGTCTCGCTGGAAGGCATCAAGCGCATTTTGGACCTTGAAAACCAAGTAGCTGCGTTGCAATTCCGGGTAGCCGAGTTGACAGAAGAGCTGACCCGGCGCCGGAGCCCCTTGGACACCCGCATTTTCGCAGCGGGAGCAGCCGGCGACGTCGTCAGCCTGGCCCGCGGTCAGCGCCCGCGTGGGCGGTCGCAAGCCGTTGTGGTGTGGAGGCCGCGGCCTGAGCAATAAGGCCCCTACCCCGTCACGGTGTCGGCGTGCCGGTGCACCACCTTCCACCCGCCGTCCTCGCGGCGATAAACCTGCGTGGCTCGTAAGACATATGTTCGCGGTTCACCGTTGACGGACGCCGAGGTGTGCTCCAGGCCTACGGTGTAGGCCATATCTCCCACGACGTCGTATGACTGCAATTCGAACTCATATGAGAGGCAGTCGGAGAAGCTCTTCCCAAGGCCGGTGAAGAGGTCGTTCAGGGCATGCTGCCCCAACGCGTTGCGCCACGCACCCAGCACACTGACCGGTTCGTTGCGGGACCAAATCGCCCGGCGTGGCGCCGGGTCGCCGTTGTGGAGGGCCAGTTCCGCGTGTCGCAGATCGGACGTGACCCATGCAAGGAAATCTTCGCGGTCGCTCATACCCCCAGTATGCTCCGGCGCTTACCCGCACGGGACCCCACTGCGGGCGAGGGAGGTACTCCCGGAACCTGTAACAGGGGACACTCCCGCGCCGCCACCAAAAGGAGTGTCATTGATAGGTGACCTCAACCAGCAATACCAGCCAAATCGCCGCTTCGCCCCCGTAAGACACCCATCTCCGGACGGTTCGCCCTCGCCGTATCCATGTGCGCTGGCCCAGGCCCGTGGCCGGCAATGACATCGCCTAATGATTCAATGAAAGAGAGGCCCACGATGGCACCCAGCGAAACCGCACAACGCAATCACGACGAACTCTTCCCCGGTCAGCTGCCCGCCTTGGCTGTTACCGACCCCGAGCTCGTGGAGGTTTTCAACAACTTCGCCTTCGACGAGGTTTTGAGTCACGGAAAACTGGAAACCAGGACGAGGCTCATGGTTCAGCTCGCCTCTCTTATCGCGTCGCAAGGACTGGGAGAGTACTGCGCGTTGCTAGGCGCCGCCCTTACGGTGGGGGTGACCCCGGTAGAGGTGAAGGAACTTGTCTACCAAGCAGTCCCGTATGTCGGCATGGGCAGAGTTTCCGATTTCTTGCACGCCACCAACGAAATCCTCAAGGAGTACGGGGTGGAGCTGCCGGTGACGGGCCAGTCCACCACCACGCCGAAAGACCGGGGGGAGAAAGGCCTGGCTATCCAGAGGGAGATCGCAGGCGCAGAACGCATCGATGACATGCGTGCCGCTGCTTCCGCTGATGAGATGCACTTCCAGGACTACCTGGCGGGAAACTGCTTCGGTGATTTTCTGACACGTACCGGCATCGACGTTCCCACGCGTGAACTCCTCACACTGTCCATGCTCATTTCCCTTGGCGGCTGCGAGCCACAGGTCAAGGGGCACGTTATGGCCAATCTGAACGTAGGAAACAGCCGCGGGGTGATGCTCGACGTCATCACGCAATTGCTGCCCTATATCGGGTACCCCCGTACGCTCAACGCGCTGCGCGTACTCAACGAGACGGCCCCGGCACCCAAAGCCGGGTAGGTCTGTTCAGGCTGGCTTCAGCTGTGGATAGTGGCCACAAAAGGACGATAATAAAGTCATAGCACGGCAAGAAGGGCACGTGCTGGTGGTTGGCGTGTAGGCGCTGGAAAGCGTCCCATGCTCGTGTAGTGAGGGAAGATTCCGATGTCGTTGTCGGATGAAGAACGCAGGAGTTTGGAAGAGCTTGAGAGGGATCTCGCTTCATCGGATCCTGACTTGGACCTTCAGCTGAAGTCGGGGCGCCCGCGCGGTGCGGTGGCGCGCTCAGTTTTTGGTGTCCTGACAGTTTTGGCCGGTTTCGCGATGGTCATTGCCGGCATCATCACGCAACTCGTCATTGTGGGTGTGGTCGGATTCCTGCTGGCAGGAGCAGGCGCCTACTTACTGTTCAGCCGGATGGTCCTCAGGAGAAGGACACGGCGACACGAAGACGGCAAGCCGGACTAATACGGCAGAGATCCGGCAGCTTCAGTACGTCTCCGGGGGCACTTCCGTAGACGACGCAGCGGGGTCGCCCTGGGTGGAAGCGGTCGTCTGCGTCGCTGGCTTGGCAGGGACGGGCTCGCCGGGAGGCACCATCATCCGCCATGCGAGCACCAGGCCCGCCCCGACGCCAGCCGCAGCAAGGGCAACCAGCCATCCGCCACGGCGTGAACTCCGCTGACTGGTTCGCCGACTCAAAGTCTGCGTTGTCCTCTTTACGGCTCTGGCAGCTGTACGCTGAGCCCTTTTTGCGGCCTTACGGTTTCCAGTCAGCGTGAGCATGACGCCGTGCACCACTGACGGGACATCGGCATGATTGATCCGGGACAACGCCCATCCCACAACTGCATCCGCTTGTGACGACGTGCCCTCAGCAGCATGCTTCACCCACTCGCCGGCGAGGTCCTGGACTGCGGGAATGATGTTTTGTGCTTTGTACATGTGAACCCTTCACAGAGTAGATGGCCCCGTTGCCAGACTACGCCGAGGGCTGCTGGACCAACAGGTGCCCCAACACAATGCCCTTTAGGCGCGGTGCCCCTTTAGGAATGCACGAGGGCTGCCAGCTCCACCGGGTTCTCCAGACCGGCCCACTTGCCGGTGAGGATCAACTCGCTGTGGACCTCAGCGGCGACATCCACAACCCGGGCAACCTTCAAGCGAAGCTCACCTGCGTCAATGATGGTCACGCCACTGCCCGATACCGGGGCCGAGGCACTTAAGGCGGGAACACCGGCGTCGAGCGTTCCGCTTCCCTTCACGTTAACCGTGCTGGGCCGGGGCTCACGCTCGCCGTCGACGATCAGTGCGGCTTCTTCCTGGCCCGTGAGGATTGCCGTGGCGAGGGCTTTGACATAAACGGGATCGGCGCAGGCGTCATAGACCCACCTCTTGCCGAGGACGGAGTGTTCCATGGTGCCGATGAGCCATTCTTGAGCGCCGGCCAGTTCATAACCCCTGTAGCTCAGGGGGACCTGGTAGATACGTTCTCCCGCGGCGACGACATGCGTCTCGAGTCCGACCTCGCCAGCGGGGTCGTCAAAACGGTAAGCCCCAACGAGCTCCGGGGCGCCATCCTGGATGAACCAGGGCTGCGTCGGCAGGTAACCAGCGATGAGTTCGAGCTTGGACGGGGACAGGGTTGCCTTGTGAATGATCGCCATGTTCTCCAGCCTAGGCCAGGGAGGGGTGCTGTTCGATACGGGTCCCAATGCGCGGCCTCGCCCTTGCTCTGTTTACAATCGAAGGGACGCGCCGACTATTGAGGGAATCATGAAGAAACTCACCACTGTCCTGATCGCTGCCGGGCTGCTTGCCACGGCATCAGCTTGCTCCTCGCCGCAGCTGACCACCGCCGAAACGTGTGACCGGGTGGGTGTCGCCGTTGCCAGCCTCCCGAGCAACGCCAGCAAGACCGCGACCATTCGCGTCGCAAACGCCATCCGCCCCATTGAATCCGTTGCCTCCAACGAGATGAAGCCCGTGGTCACGGCCATCCTTGAATACTCGGATGAACTCGTGAAGGAAGAGCCGACGGACGCCAAGGCGAAGGAAGACCGCGAGAACAAGATGGGCGAGCTCTCTGCCGCTTACCAGGAAGCCGGCACCAAGTATGGCGAGCTCTGCCGCGGCTAACGACGCCCGCGGCCCAGCAGCCCATGAATGCGACGAAGGGGACCAGTTGAACTGGTCCCCTTTTTGCGTCTGGAACCGGACGGATGTGAGCGAGCATCCGGGAAATGGCGTCAGGATGTGAGCGAGCATTCGGGAAATGGCGTCAGGATGTGAGCGAGCATCCGATTGGGGACGGCAACCCGGATGTTCTCTCAGATCAGAGCCCCAAAACCCGGATGTTCTCTCAGATCCAACCCTCTAGGGAAGGATCTGCGCGCCTCATGCACGGAGATTTGGAACGCGTTTCCTCACGGTGTATAGATGTATACAAGTACACATTTCTAGCCCAAGGACGCCCCCATGGCCCATCAACAACCACGGAACACCGGGGCACACGTCGTCTACAGCGAGCTGAAACGCCGGATTCTCAGCCTGGAGCTCAAACCAGGTGAGCGCGTTTACGAGCCCGCCATGGCTACCGCGCTGCAAGTCAGCCGTACCCCGCTGAGGGAAGCTATCCGGCGCTTGATTTCGGAGAGCCTCCTGGAGCAGCAAGCCACCGGGGGAGTGGTGGTTCCGGCGCTGGATGAGACGGCGATTGCCGAACTGTACGACGTTCGGGCAGCACTGGAATCGTTGATGGCCCGCGAAGCGTGTGCCAAGGCGACGGCGGACGATATCGAAAAGCTGCAGGGCATCCTTGAACGAAATGCGGCCATGGTGGGATTCGCTGATGAAGCCATGAAATACGGGGTGACACTGCACGCCACCATCGCAGGTATCGCCGGGAATTCGTGGGCACAACGCTTCCATGACCAGATCTCCAGCCAGGTTGAGAGATACCGGCATTTCACCAACAATTCCGGTGAGCGCCGGGAACAGGCTCTTGCCGATCACCGCGTACTCGTGGAAGCCATCGCATCAAAGGAGCCAGACAAGGCGGCGAAGATCGCGTTCGAGCACGTCATCGCCGCCCGTGACGAGACGATGCGTGCCATTTCAGGCGCGGGCCTTGTGGTCGAATGATCGGCGAACTCGGACGACGCTCGTCCACGGCACTCCTGATCCACTCGGCCCTCATCCAGGCCGTCACCTTCCTGGTACGGCCAGCCACCAGCTACCGGGCCCTGGAACTCGATGTCCCCGGGTTTGCACTCGGTCTTCTCGCTGCCAGTTACGCAGTCTTCCCACTACTCCTCGCGCTGCCGATTGGCGGACTGGTGGATCGCCTCGGTGAGCGTCGGCTCATGGCGATCGGGTCCGCCGTCGTGCTGGGTTGTTCCGCTTTTCTGCTGTTCTTCGGAACGTCCGTTCCCGCGTTGGTGGCCGGAACTGCGCTTCTTGGCGCCGGGCAGTTGGCTTGCGTGGTGGGGCAGCAGGCGGTGGTTGCGAACAATGCGAACTCCACCCGGCTCGATTCGGCCTTCGGGTACCTGACGTTCGCAGCCTCGCTGGGCCAGGCCCTTGGTCCGCTGGCCATTTCGCTGGTAGGCGGCGCTTCTGTGCGGCCTAATACGCAGGCCATCTTCATACTGTCCGTCGGCATGGGCCTGGTGCTGTTCCTGACCACGTTCGTTATCTCCGGCCGAGTCAGTGGCCGGAGGAGCAAGGCCAAGACAGCGGACAGCCCTAAGGGTGGCGCCATGTCCTTGTTGAGAACGCCGGGCGTGGTCCGGGCATTGGCAACGAGCGCCACGGTGCTGGCAGTGGTGGACCTTACGGTGGTCTACCTGCCTGCGCTTGGCGCTGAACGGGGCCTGACTGCGGCCACAGTCGGTCTCATGTTGACTGTTCGCGCCGGGTTCTCGATGGTCTCCCGAATTGGGCTTGGCAACATGTCCCGGAAGTTGGGACGGATGAGGTTGCTGGTCCTGAGCCTTGCGGTTTCCACGGCCTCGCTGGCGGTAGCGGCCATTCCGATGCCCGTATGGCTGCTGTTCATTGTCATGGCATTCCTGGGCCTCGGGCTGGGAATCGGACAACCGCTGACCATGTCCTGGCTCTCAGCCCAAGCGCCCGAAGGGCAACGGGGACGCGCGCTGGCCTTGAGGCTCGCCGGGAACAGAGTGGGCCAAGTTGTCCTGCCGAGCGTCATCGGTGTTGTGGCGGTAGGTCTCGGTGCGGCGGGAGTTTTCCTTGCCTCAGCCGTCGCAGTGGGCGGAACGATGCTGTTGCTGCGCGGGGTGCGGTTGGACGACTGACCGGCATTAGTGCTTGCAATGAGGGCTCATAGAACCACTAATGCGAGCTAGTTGGGGGATTACTCCGCGAACAGCGCCGCCAGGTCCTCCGCCGTCAACGAGCCACCAGCCAGGGCGTCGCCTTCCATCACATCCGCGAACAGCTGCGACTTCTTGGCCTTCAGCGCCATGACCTTCTCTTCGATGGTGTCCTTCGCAACCAACCGGTAGACCATAACGTTCCGGGCCTGCCCGATGCGGTGCGTGCGGTCCACGGCCTGTGCCTCGGACGCCGGGTTCCACCACGGATCCAGCAGGAACACATAGTCAGCCTCGGTCAGGTTGAGTCCGAAGCCACCGGCCTTCAGCGAGATCAGGAACACGGGAGCGGCACCGTTCTTGAACTCGCTCACCACATCCCCGCGGTTCCGTGTGCTGCCATCGAGGTAGCAGTACTCCACGCCCTCGGCATCCAAACGCTCACGCACCTTGCCCAGGAATCCCGTGAACTGGCTGAAGATCAGCGCCCTGTGGCCCTCGGAGATCAGGTCTTCCAGCTGTTCGAACAGCACATCGAGCTTGGACGACCGCACTCCAGACAACGAAGAATCCACCAGCGAAGCATCCAAACTGAGCTGCCTGAGCAATGTCAACGACTGGAAGATCGTGAAGCGGTTCTTGTTGACGTCGTCGATCAGCCCGAGGATCTTCTGCCGCTCACGCTGCAGATGTGTCTGGTAAACCTTCTGGTGCCGCGGGTTGAGCACGACCTCAAGGACCTGCTCCTGCTTGGGCGGCAGATCCTTGATGACCTGCTCTTTGGTGCGGCGCATCATCAGCGGACGGACACGACGCCGGAGCTTGCCCAACTGCGCTGAATCACCGTTCTTTTCAACGGGCTTTTGGTAGTTTTCCGCGAACCGTTTAGGGCTAGGGAACAGCCCGGGCGCCACAATAGACGTCAGCGCCCAGAACTCCATGAGGTTGTTCTCCAGCGGCGTGCCCGTGATGGCGAGCTTGAACCGTGCCGGAAGCTTGCGCGCACACTGGTATGCCTTGGATTGGTGGTTCTTCACGAACTGCGCCTCGTCCAGCATGAGACCGGCCCATTGGAATGATGCGTAAGCATCGTAATCTATGCGGAACAGGGCATACGAAGTAATAACGACGTCGGCGCCCGCCAATGCGTCGATGGGTGAAAGGCCGCTCTTGGCGAAGGTTTCACCGACGGTCCGCACCACGAGTCCGGGAGCGAACCGTTGCGCTTCGGCGGCCCAGTTGCTCACCACACTGGTGGGGGCCACCACCAGGAAAGGAGCACGGGTCTCGGCACCATCAGCCTTATTAACAGCAGCAGCCATCTCCTTGGCCGCACAGATCAGCGCGATCGCCTGAACGGTCTTACCCAAGCCCATGTCATCCGCCAGCACACCGCCAAGGCTGTGCTTGAACAGGAAGCTGAGCCAGTTGAAACCTTCAAGCTGATACGGACGCAGCTCAGCGTTGAGGCCTGCCGGCAGCGGAAGTCCGGTCACGCCGTCGTCGAGCAGTCCGCCAACAGCTTCGCGCCACGCCGCGGCCTGTTCGTCAACGATGCCGAGCTGCGCGAGTTCGTCCCAGAGCCCGGCCTGGAAGCGGCTGATCTGCAGGGTGCCGTCCTTGTTGTCCGGGTTGTCCTGCAGGGAGCGGGCTTCGTCGATCAACGCACGGAGCTGGTGCAGTTCAGGCAGATCCAGGGAGAAGTAGGCGCCGCTGGGCAACAGCATCCGGCTCATCCCGGCAGCCAAGGCTGAGAACACGGCAGCAAACGAGACCGGTTCGCCTTCGAGCGTGATCACGATGCCGAGATCGAACCAGTCGCCGCTCGCCGTTTCCTTCGTGGAAATGGAGACGACGGGAGCTTCGGCGGCCTCGCGGTAATCAGCGATGTCGCCGGAGGTCTCAACCACCACATCGGGCAGGTCCTTGAGCGTTGGCAGGACCTCCTCGGTGAAGGCCAGCGTGTCCAGTCCGGAAAGCTCAGCCGAAGCCGCGAGCCGCGGAGCGCCCCAGCCACCCGTGGCCGATTCCGCCAGGGCAGGAACCACGTCCCACGGCCGCCCGAGCGACTCCAGGATCCGGGCTTCCTCCGGGTCATCGCGGTAGCCGCGATCTTCGGGGTGCCGCCACAGCGGCTGAGCGGTGACCAACGTGCCGGACTTGTAATGCCACTCCCAGTGCAGCCGGACCTTATGGTCGGTGCCGTAATTGGCGAGCAGGGAGAGCGTGGGGACCGCCAGAGTTGGGAGTTCAACCGATTCATCCGCTGCCTTGACAGGCGTTGACTGCCGCAGCTTCGGGTAGAACGAGGTCAGGAACCGGCTCTCGTCCTCAGCCGGAATCAAGAGCGTCTCGCCCTCGGTGACAAACTCGAGCAGTTCGTCACTGACGCCGCCCTCAATCGGGGCGAGCGTGATCAGGTTGTTCTGCTGCGGCACCCCGGGCAGGGTTTCGGCACCCGAATGCGTGAAGAAGATCCCGTACGCTGGCTTGCCCAGGAAGCCCACAGTTCCGGCGTCGATCTGCTCGCCGCCTACCGTCACCGACGGCGCAAGCTGCAGGCCGCCGTCGGGCGTTTGCTTGTGGTCCTTGGCGCCGGGCGCTTCAAGGCGCGCCAAACTAAGCCCGACGACGGCGGGTTGGGTCTCGACGTGGACAGGCTCACTACCAGCGGCGTGAATCAGCGGAATGCCGGCTTTTGAGGCGTCGGCGAGAAGCGCCCAAAGGTTCTTGGCGGCAAAATCGTTCAGGCTCAACCACATGGCGCCGGACGGTTGCTGGCGCCCATTACTTGAGCCGTGCGCAGCCAGGAAAGTCTGAAGCCACTCGACGTGTGCCTCGTTGAATTCGCGGCGGAAACTGACGTAGCTGAGGTTGTTCCAGGAGACGTCGCCGCGGATCCATTTGCCCTTGGCTCCCATCATGACGGGGCGGGCCTTGAGTTGCCGGACGCTGCGCATGGGGTCGCGGCGGCCTGTGTAGGAGAAGTGGGCGGCCGGTTCCTCAACCTCGAACTGCAGGGCCAACGGAATTCCGGCAGTGCTGGGCGCAGTGCCTGGCTTCGCGATCAGCCTGTTGAGGGCTTGCTCCCATGCCGGCCGGGCGGAACCGCCCTGCTCGGAGGAACCAAGGCGCGAGGTCTGGATTCCGGGTGCTTGCGACAACAGCTGGGCGCGGATGGTCGGGTGGTCCTCAGCCGTGAAAAGCAACGCGGCCACATGCTTGCAATCCTTGCGGACAGGGCAGCTGCAAATACCTACTGTGCAGCTCCAGCCACTGGGCTTGCGAACCAGCTTTGCCGACGTCGAATACGGTTGCGGACCGGTGCCGCGGACCTTGCCAAGCAAGAGGCCGGTGGCCGAATCGAAAGAAATTCCGCTCACGCGGCTGCCCATGGCATAGGCCAACCCGGCCGCCAAGGAGCGGTCGTTAATGGCAGGAGTCTGTATGGCCAGTTCCCAGGTTTCGTCTGTGTGGGACGGCATGCGTCGGGCTACTTTCGGCAGGAGGTTATCTGCTCAATCTTAGTCAGCAGAAAACGGCTCCCAAACTTCGCCCGCTGTTAACCTCTACCTCGATTGCGGCGCTGCTCCCACGCGTACGTTGAAAGGGTCCGGAGCACCAACAGCTTTCAGCAGTGAGGATTTCCCATGACTACCAACGAGTACCCCGTCGTCCTGAACAAGACCAGCTTCGAAGCCGGCAATGCAGACGTAGTGGATTCCAACGTCAACGTCGTGAACCAGATGTACCAGGAGCTCCTCAACAGCGACGAAATCGCGCCCGCTGCGCTCAACAGCTACTTTGTTGACTTCTACCTGACCCAGGCATTGGCCGGTGGATTCGCGCAGTACGTGTTCACCGCTCCCGAGCGTGAAGAGCTGGACGCCTATGTGCGGGCCGGTTTGGAAGGCATGGGTGCCACACGGCACCTGGACCTGTTCAACCGTACAGCTGCAGCCTTTGATGAGTTGAGCGAGGGCGAGGCCGAGGCCTACCTCGACGGCGACCTGGACGAGTCCGAAACCCCTCTCGCGGCTGTTGTTGTGCTGGATGAGCTGGACGGCGAATTCGAGGCATTGCTGGAAGAGGAAGACATCATCGAACTCAACGCCGCTTACCTCCGGAACCAGTCCGGGTTGTTGGTTCTTTCCGACGGGGAGTTGGAAGCACACATTGCCGGGCGAGTTGCCCTGATTCCAGACCTTGCCGAGCGCCAGGCTGAAGCAGACGAAGAAGCCCTCGCCAACGCGCCCGAGTTCGAGGTCATCATCCGGGAACTGTGCGACGTCGCCGGCTACGCGCTCCAGAAGATCACCATGGGGGACCCCAACTACGAGCACGACGGCGTGAAGACCCTCGCCTGGCACTTCGCCACCGACCACGGCGACTACATCATGGTGGAGGACGACGAGGAAGCCTTCATGATCCACCCGGAGACGAAGGAAATCATCGCTGCCGTGGAGTTCGAGGAGTCCGAGGAGCTCACGGACGCGTAAACCTCACCTCGCCTCGCCTCGCCTCGCCGAGATCGCCGGAACGCTGCGGGATCGCCGTAGCGTTCCGGCGATCCTGGCGCGTTCCCACGACGTCCCGCAGCATGAAATCGGCGTAGCCCGGGGATCTGACCCATGACCCGATGGTAGCCCGAGCGCGTCGTGTACTGTGGGCGAACTTCGCTGGAACACTGCGGCCACGCAGGCAAACCTTCCGCGTTCTCGCACCGTTTCAGCGGTATCGGCGCTCCGTTATCCACATAACGTGCCACGGTGCTTCTGCGATCCCATGTGAGCTCGCCATGCTGAATCGATGGATCCAACACCTACTGAAACCGCCGTCCTGAAAGCCCGTTCACTACCCGAGCGCGGGAACATGTGGCGAACCGACGAGTTGCTCCGCCTTGGTCTCAACAGTCGAGGCATCAAGGCGCTGGTGGACTCCGGTGAGGTGCGTCGTTTGAGGTACGGCTGTTATGTCAGGGCGAGCAGGTGGAACGCCCTGGGTGCGAGAGGACAAGCCAAGGCACGGATTGTGGCGCACGCTCATGGAACCCTGACAACGTCAACGCGTGGCTTCGTCTACAGCCATCTTTCGGCGGCACGACTCCATGGTCTCTTCGTATGGGGTGTTGATGACAAGGTTCATGTTCTCCACCCGGTCAGGCCCTCATCCGATCGTTGGGGCAAGGATGTTCGAGGACATACAGAAAGCTACCGTGAGGACGACGTCGTGGAGGTTCAAGGGCTGCGTGCGACGAGCCTTGAGCGAACCATTTCCGACTGTGCCAGGATGCTTAGTTATCCCAAAGCGCTGGTGATCATGGATCATGGGCTGAGACTGGGGGCCGACATCAGCACACTTTCAAACATGGCTGCGGCGTCTGCCGGAAGGCGGGGAATTCGTACGCTGCGCAAGGCCTTGGACAACGCGGATACCCGCTCCGAGTCTGCGGGCGAAACGCTGACCCGTGAGTTGCTGCAAAGGCTGCGGATTAAGCCACCACAGCCACAATTCGAAGTTCAGTCCCGCTTAGGGCGCCATCGCATGGATTTCGCATGGGACGAGGAAAAGCTGGCCTTGGAGTTCGACGGACGAACCAAATACTTCGACTACAAACCTACGGATGAGGTCATCTTCCAGGAGCGGCGACGGGAGAAGGCACTTGTTGAGGAGGGCTGGCGGTTTATTCGTGTCGAATGGCAGGACCTCTTTCAAGAGCGCGCCTTTAAGGAGCGCATACTTCGGGCGTTCAGGTGATGGTGCCGGGCGTGAGTTCGCTGGAAACCTGCGCGCTCGCAGGGAAGGTTCCGGCTATACGGAAGGGTTCCCGCGAACTCGGCGGCGGAACCAAGAACCTCAGTAACCCGACGCAGCCCCCTTGATCATCTCCCCACTCGGGCTGACCAGGTACCAGACACTTTGGACGCCTTGGCCGGTGACATCGCCCGGTGCTTTGTCCTTGGCGTAGTAGTACAGCGGCATGCCATTGAGGGTGACCTGCTTCTTCCCGTCAGGGGTAGCTATGGTTCCCACGGTGCCACTGACGCCTTCAACGGCTGGCTTATCCGACGTCGTCGTGAATACCGGCCAAGCCGTCAGGCAGGCGCCGGTGCAGGCGCTGGTTCCTGAGTCCTTGACGTCCTTGGTGAAGAAGTACAGGCTCATGCCCTTGCTGTCCACCACGATCTGCCCTGCGCTGGATGACGCAACCTTCATTTCTGCACCCGCGGTGGCGGGACTGGAGGTAGGCGACACGGTGGTGGGCGCCGTCGAGGACGTGGCGGTGGTTGGAGCGGCAGAGGACGTAGTGCTCGTCCCCGGGCTTCCCGCGCAACCGGCAAGAGCCACGGCGAAAACCACTGCGCCGATTCCAACGCTGAGTCTATTTCTCATCTTTAGCTCCTTTGACGGGGCCGGCCGGGATGGGTCGGCGCTAACCCCTACGACGCCAGCGGGGGAAGAATGGTTCAAGTAGCTGAACCTTTTTCCCGCGCGCGGCGTCGTATGAGGGTAGGGCAGCAGGACACTGTGCGAAGGAGGTGGCTATGCCGTTGGACGAGGACGTGGTGGCGGCAATCTACCGCGATCACGGCACCGCCTTGAAGCGCTTTGTGCTCAGTTGCACTTCGGACACGCACCTGGCCGACGACGT
Source organism: Arthrobacter sp. StoSoilB5 (assembly GCF_019977235.1). Lineage (NCBI taxonomy): Bacteria > Bacillati > Actinomycetota > Actinomycetes > Micrococcales > Micrococcaceae > Arthrobacter > Arthrobacter sp. StoSoilB5. The sequence continues at coordinate 4,650,099 of NZ_AP024646.1, read as the reverse complement.
CGTGCAGGAAACCATCCTCAAGGTCTGGCAGCATGCCCCGCAGATCACGGGCAGCCTCCGCAGCTACCTTTTCCGGACGGCCCGCAACGTCATCATCGACAACTACCGGAAGGCCCAGAGGCGCCCTGTCGAGGCAGGCGAGCACGACCTTCCAGACCATGTTGCGACCGAACGCGTTGATGAACTCCTGAACCGCGTCCTCATGGAAGAGGCGCTCCTGCGGCTCAGTCACGAACACCGCGAGGTCCTTGTGGCCCTGCACTACCAGCGGTTCACCGTCAGCGAGGCAGCACTGCAGCTGAACATCCCTGCCGGCACCGTGAAATCCCGGGCTTTCTATGCTGTGAAAGCCCTCCGAACAATCCTTGATGAAATGGGGGTGGAACGATGAACGGCAACTCCGTCCACCAATTGCTGGGCGCATACCTGCTGGGCGGGTTGGACCCCGAGGAAGCCCGCACCTTTGAAGAGCACCTCGCTGGATGTGCCCAGTGCCGGCGCGAACTCGAGCAGTTGGAAAGCCTCCCCGCGCTGCTGGACGCCGTTCCTGCCTCCGACGCCATCGCACTCACCCTCACGGGTACCGCTGGCGCGCTCTCACCCTTGGAACCGGGCCGGGAAGCTCTGCCGCAGAAAATCCTGATTGATCTTTCGGCACGTAGGAGAAAATCACGACGGCGGTGGGTGGCTTTCGTGGGGGCAGTCGCCGCTGCGTGCCTGGCACTTGGTTTCCTTGCGGGTCCGCTGCTGAACCAGCCACCAAAACCGGATGCCAGTTACTCGGTACAGTCCGAAACGGGGCTGCAGCTGACAGTAGGCATGGTGAAGAAGGCCTGGGGCACGGAGCTTGAGGTTGAAGGCAGGAGCATGCCGCTTGAAGGAACGCTTTACCTGTGGGTGAAGGGCCGGGATGGAGCGGAAGAGCGCACCTGCGGTTGGACAGCAACGCCGAGTGGTCGCATCAAGATCACTGGGGCTACGCCCGTGCAGCTTGGCGGCATAGCCGGTGTTGAGCTCCGGGATGAAGCCGAAAAGACAGTGGCCTCAATTTCGGTGCCGTAGATTTCAGTACCGTAGATTCGCCCGCAACTCGGCTACAAGTGCGGGGTCTTCGCAGGCGCGTGCAAATGCTTCGATCCGGCGTTCAATTTCGCGGCCCAACAACCAGCTTCCGATTCTCTCTGCCATGGGCTTCAGCCAGGCCGGGCGGCAGGAAAAGGTGTACTTCCAGACTGCCCGGGTGCCGCCGTCGTCGGGGGTGAACCGCCAGCCACCGCCGAAGTTCCCGAAGAACCAAGGCCCGGACACCATGGTCATCCCTACATTTCGGGGCGGGGTGTAGGAGACGTACTCGCTGACCATTTTCAGTCCCATGCGGGACACGGTTCGTGTACGCACGCCCTTGCCTGCTGCCTTGGCTCCGTCCACGAAGCTTTGGGCCGAAATGAACGGATCCCATCTGAGCCTGAATTCACCAGTGGTCTGCGAGAGTGCGAAAGCTGTTTCGGGATCCAAACGGATGAACCGCTCGGCGCGGACCTGTGGCATTCAGGACCCCTGCCCTGAACCAAGCACCAGGAGCACCATGAAGGCAACACCAAAAACGTTGAGAGCCATGATCGCCAGTCCGATGATCCCTGTAATGCGTCCGGCGTTCATGCGCCCAGCCCGAAATACGGCGATGAGCCCACTGACGACGGACACAACGGCAAGAACCACCGCAATCACTGCCAGAATAAGCGCACTGAACCACCAGACGTCGTTGCCCGGGTTGTAGCGGCTCATCGCCGAAGCGACAGCTGCCACGCCCAAGGGAATGCTGACCACTGCGGCGACGGGCGAAAGCACTGCCGCGACGATGCTCGTGATGCCCGCACCCAACCCGGGTGTCCTGGACCGTTGAGGCTGCTGGTAGTGGTCAATCGATGGCTGATAGCTCATATTTCCCCCAAAGTACGTTGGCTAGATCTTGCGATACGTGAGGTCGAAGATCATGCGCCCGGCCTCGTGGGCTTTGTTCTCAAAGCTCGTGCGGATACGGCCCTCGAACCGGGGAGCCCAGCCGCCTTCCTCGTCCACGCCCTCGTTCGGGCCCGTGTGCTCCGTGCTGACAGGTGCCCGGCCTTCCCGCACGGGCGCCCCTCCAACAACGGACTCGACGCCGGACTTCCACACTTGCGTCAGCGGGCTCTCCTCACCACTGCGCTCGCCTTCGTGCATGTTCTCGAATTCCGTCGAGTCTGCCAGGACATCGCGGACGTGTACGGCGTAGTTGGACCAGTCGGTGGCAATGCGCCAGTAACCACCCTTCTCCAATGCCTTGGCAGCCACGGAAGCGAAAGCCGGCTGGATGAGGCGGCGCTTGTGATGCCGTGCTTTGTGCCAGGGATCGGGGAAGAACACCCAGAGCTCGCTGACTGAACCAGCGGGAAGCATCGACTCCAAAACCTCGGGAGCATTGGCTTCCACCACCCGGACGTTGGTCAGGCCACGGCTGTTGATCTTGATGATGGTGTTGGCCAACCCGGGCGTGTAAACCTCCACGGCCAAAAAGTCCTTGTCCGGATTCTGTTCGGCAGCATGGACCACTGCATCACCCAGACCCGAGCCGATCTCGACGATCAGGGGAGCTTTGCGCCCAAACACGGCCTCGGCGTCGAACGTGTAATCGGGGTGCACCGACGTGTTGGCGACGTGGCGCGGAACCTGGACGGCCCAGCGCTCGGCGTGCTCCTCCCACGCGGCCTGCCTGCGTCCCTGCAAACGGGTACCGCGGCGCACGAAGCTGACCGGCCGGCCACCGTAGGTTCCGAAGGAAGCCTGGCTACCGGGTGTGACTGGTCGGGGGGAATCTGGGGTTTCACTCATCGTTTCCAGAATACTTCGGTTCGGTCGGGGCAGCTGGCTGGCTCAGACGAGGCTGGATCCGTGCTCCGGCGTCAAAACAGGATCATGATGCGGTGCGTGGTAGAAATCCAGGCAGCAACAATTGCAACGTCCAGCCCGAGAACGCCCAGCCCGGCAATTCCTGTGAACCACGCCTTGGTGTGCCGCCCGGTTGGCGTGGGTCGTCGAGCCAGCGCCACCGATGCCGTGCCGAGTACCAAAGAAACAAAGCTAATCCGGCGTATGTGGACAATCTTGCCGGCCTTCAACCCCGGTCACCTCACGCCCATAGGCAGCAGATCGGACACGGCTGACAGAATAGGACGTGTGACCTCCTCGAAGACTCCCGGCTACGCAGAGAAACCAGTCCTCCCCGAAATCGCAGTTGACGCCGAGATCGACGACGTCCCGCCGGCACCCCCTACGCAGCTGCGCTCCAAGAGGGGACTCGTCTACCTGGGCATCTGCTTGGTGCTGATCGGTTTGAACCTGCGGACAGTCTTCTCGAGCTTCTCAGCTGTCCTTCCGGAAATAACGTCCGACGCCGGCCTGCCGGGCTGGGCGGTGGTGGTCCTGACTACCGTGCCCGTGACGTTGCTGGGTGTCTTCGCACCTCTCGCCCCGATCCTGGCTCGCCGTTTCGGTGCAGAACGGGTGCTGCTGGGAGCAATGGCTGTCCTTACAGCAGGATTGCTTCTACGGCCCGTGGACGTCCCGGGAGTGGGCCACCTGCCCACGCTTCTCGTAGGAACTGCAGCTTGCGGAGCGGCGATCGCGCTCTGCAACGTACTCCTGCCGGGCGTGGTTAAAAGGGATTTCCCGCACCGGCTTGGGCTTATGGGTGGCCTGTACACCACGGCGATCTGCGCCTCCGCAGCCCTTGGTGCAGGCTTCACGTATCCGGTTTTTGCGGCAACCGGCCAGTGGACTTCGGCGCTGTGGTCCTGGGCGCTGCCTGCCGCCGTCGTGCTTTTGCTCTTCCTTCCGCTGGCCGTCCGCCAGCACCCCGTACGGCACCACGCTGTGAGCGGCGGAGTCAACGTGTGGAGGTCCGCGGTGGCGTGGCAGGTGACTTTGTTCATGGTGCTGCAGGCCATGATGTCGTTCAGCGTGTTCGCTTGGCTGGCGCCGATCTTGAGGGACCGCGGCGTTGATGGCGGAACCGCGGGATTGATTGTTTCGGTGTCGATCGTCCTGCAGATGCTCGGTTCACTCTTCGCCCCTGCCTTGGCCACGCGGTTCAGTGACCAGCGGGTCATCAACACCGTAGTGGCCCTGATGACCGGCGGCGGCTTCGCCCTCAGCATCTTCGGTCCCACTGGGCTGATCTGGATCTGGACCGGACTGCTGGGCCTCGGCCAGGGATCGCTCACCGCGGTTGCCCTCACCATGATCATGGTCCGCACACGCGATGCCCATACCGCTGCGCACCTGTCCGGGATGATGCAGGGTGTTGGCTACGGAGTGGGATCGGTGGGAACGCTGCTCGTGGGACAACTGCACCAAGCCACGGGCGGATTCGCGGCGGCGGGAATCCTGTTCCTTGTGGTCGGAGCGCTGGCTGCCTTCTTCGGCTATCGGGCAGGCCGCAACAAGTTCGTCTAACCAACTAGGGGACAGCACATGTCGTAATGAGGGCTCATAGCGACGTGTGCTGTCCCCTAGTTGGGAAGCTGGGAGAAGCTAGTGCGTCAGGTCCTTGCCCTTGGTCTCGGGGATCGAGAAGGCGAACGCGATGCCGATCACCAGCAGGATCACTGCGTACACGTTGAACAGGTAACCCTGGCCAATGCTGGCGAGCCAGGTCTGGAGGTACGGAGCCGTGCCACCGAAGGCAGCGACGCAGATGGAGTACGGGACACCGACGCCAACGGTGCGGATGTGCGTCGGGAACAGCTCGGCGTAGACGGCCGGGACAATGGACGCGCTGCCAGCGATGAAGAACAGCATCACGGACATGGACACGGTCAGCTGCCACGGCGAATCCTTGAGCAGCCACGTCATGGGGAAGTGCATGAGCATGGCACCGATGGACGAACCTATCAGCACAGGCTTGCGGCCAATACGGTCGGACAGCTTGCCCCAGAACGGGAGTGCGGCGATGAATACGACATTGGCGATCACGCCGGCCCAGAGTGCCGCGCCGCGGTCCATCTTCAACGTGGTGGCTGCATAGCTCGGTGCCACGACGCCCCAGATGTAGTAGACCACCGTGAGGCCAACCGTGAGGCCGATGACCTGCAGTGCCTGCTTGCGGTACTTCACGATCTGCGGCCACATCGGCAAGCGCTTTTCCTTGGGTGTCTCGGCCTCGAAGGCATGGGTTTCCTTCATTTTGGCCCGCATGAACAGGGCGTAGATGCCCAGCGCCCCACCGATGAGGAACGGAATACGCCAACCCCAGGCGCTCATGTCGTCCTTGGACAGGACAGCGGTGAGAATCGCGCCAAGCAGGGTTCCTGCGAGAATGCCGGCGGTGCCGGACGTGTAGATGAGCGTCGCCCAGAAGCCGCGCTTTTCCTTGGGTGCCATCTCGGACAGGTACGTTTGCGACGACGGCAGCTCACCACCGTGGGCAAGGCCCTGGATGAGCCTGGCAAGCAGGAGCATCACAGATGCGAACGCGCCCACAGCCTGGAACGTCGGAGCGATGCCGATGAGGAGGCTGCCGAGAGCGCCGAGGGCAACCGCTACCGTCATGGACGTCTTGCGGCCGATGCGGTCGCCGATCCAGCCGAATACGAAACCGCCGAACGGCCGGGCAACAAACCCGACGGCGAAGATCGCCAAAGTGGACAGCACAGCTGATGTGGGGTCGGCCTGGCTGAACAAGGCACTCGCGATGAACGGCGAGAACGTAGCGTAGATAGCCCAGTCGTACCATTCAACGGCGTTGCCGATGCCGGTTCCCACGAGCGTGCGCAGGTGGGATTTGTGGACCTTGACTTCGGTGGACGTTCCAACGGTGGCGGTCATGTGTTTCTCCAAGGTGGGATAGGGCAGGGAGTTAGTTGGCGGCGGCGAGGGCGGCGATGCGGGATACGGCGAGTTCGGCGTACAGGGCGGCGCCGTCGGTGAGGACGCCGTCGTCGAACGTCGCGTAAGGCGAGTGGTTGAAGGGCGACGTCGCGTGGTCGGTGCCGGGGGCAGCGGCACTGAGCCCGACGAAGGTTCCCGGGACTTCGGCCAGCACACGGGAGAAGTCCTCGGAACCACTCAAGGGAGTAGCCATCCGCGTCAGCCGGGACTCGCCGAACATGCCGGCGATGACCTTTTCCGCGGTGTTCGTCTCGTCCTCATCGTTGATAGTGAGGGGGTATTCCTGTTGGTAGTCCACATCAACCTCCAGGCCGTGGGCTGCAGCGATGCCTTGGAGCAGCTTGGGTACTACATCCATCATCTTCTGCCGTGACGCTTCGGAGAAGGTCCTGATGGTGGCTTCGATACGGGCGGTCTCCGGGATCACGTTCCGCTTGGTTCCGGCGTGGAGCACGCCGACGGTGAGGACAACGGGGTCGAACATGTTGAACTGGCGGGTCACCATGACCTGGAGGGCCGTGACCATTTCTGCGGCAGCGGTCACGGGGTCCTTGGCCGAATGGGGTGCCGAGCCGTGACCGCCTGCGCCAAGCACGGTCACCACGAGCCCGTCCGAGGAACTGAGCATCACACCGTTCTTGGTGACGAACTGGCCGTGCGGTTCCAGCGAGGAAAACACATGCATTGCGTAGGCCGTGTCAGCGCGGCGACCGGCAGCGTCCAGGACGCCTTCGTTGATCATGTAGCTCGCGCCGTCGTAGCCTTCTTCGCCGGGCTGGAACATGAGGACGACGTCGCCGGCCAGCTGATCGCGACGCTCAGCCAGCAGGGTGGCGGCTCCGGCGAGCATGGACGTGTGGAGGTCGTGACCGCAGGCGTGCATGGCGCCATCGATCCTGGAGGTGTAGTCAACTCCGGTGGTCTCCTGGACTGGAAGGCCGTCCATGTCTGCGCGCAACAACACCACGGGCTTCTCCGCCGACGCGTAAGCCGCGCCACCGCGGAGGACTGCGGTGACCGACGTCGTGTCCTTGCCCAGGGTGATCTCGTACGGGAGTCCATCCAGCGCCTTCAGCACCTTTTCCTGCGTGCGGGGGAGCTGCAGGCCGATCTCCGGTTCGCGATGGAGGTCGTGGCGGAGGCGGACAATGTCGTTCTGCAGTTCCTTGGCGTCGGCCGCGATGGTCATGTGTTCTCCTGGTGTGCTCGGCTACAGGTCCTTATTGCAATTCTGTGGTGACTTGACTCACAATCTCGAAAACATCTATAAAAATGCATGAATCTCTCAAGAACGCAGGATTCATGCATCGTTTGCGAGAATGAACTCATGGAACTCAGTGAAGAGGATTTGCGCCTCATCAATGCCCTGCAGATTTCGCCCCGCATCAGCTGGTCCGACGCCGGCGAAGTCCTGGGCGTCCACGCCACAACCTTGGCCGCGCGGTGGGACCGGCTGAAGGCTGCCGGTGCGGCCTGGACTACGGCGCATCTCATGGGCGATCCGAAGAACATGTGCCTTGCCATGGTGGACATCGACTGCGAAATGGATCTCCGGCCGCAGGTCACGGCAGCCCTGGCAGAACTCGCCGAAGTCATCACTGTGGAAGAAGCGGCCAGTAACCGCGACCTCACGCTCACGGTCATCACCCAGGACCTCGATCAGTTCAGCACCAGCCTGCTGCCAAGACTCAAGGAAGTCCGGGGGCTTACGAAGTACCACACGTCGCTGTGTACCCGCATCCACACCAGCGGCTATGCGTGGCGGCTGAATGTGCTCACCAAAGGGGAACAGCAGGCGCTCCGGGCGATGGCGGGGCCCGAATCGGCCAACCCATCCGCTCCGGACGCCATCGTCGTGCCGCTGCCCGAGAGTCATCTGGCGCTCATCCCGTTCCTCGCACGCGATGGCCGCGCTTCTGCCGCTGAGATCGCCCGGGCCTTGGGGCGGCATCCTGCTACCGTGCAACGCCAGTTGGGGCGGGTGCTAAGCAGCAGGATGCTCTCCTTCCGCTGCGAGATCGCCCAGAAATTTTCCGGTTATCCCATTACCGTCCAATGGTTCGCGAACGTTCCCGCCGGCCAGCACGAAGCCGCAGCAACGGAACTGCGTTCTGTCAGGAATGTCAGGTTCTCCGCATCCACCACCGGCCGCACCAACTTCACCATGATCATGTGGCTGCGCTCGCTGGCGGAGGTCATGGAAATGGAACTTGCCATCCAGCAGCGCATCCCGGGCATCGAACTCGTTGAGAGCGTGGTCATGTTAAATACGGCCAAACGGGTTGGCTGGATGCTGAACCCGGACTCGACGGCCACGGGGACAGTGGTGGCGCCCTATGGGGAACTGCTGCCGGAAACAGCCTGACTGGTTGCCTGGGGCTTGGTTGGTTGCGGAGGTTAACGACGACGGCGAGGCCGCCTGGGTGCCGTTGCCCGCCGTAGCGGCCGCGCTAGAGAAGCCGTGTCAGAGAAGCCGTGTTAGAGAAGCCGCGTCAGAGATGCTTCGTCGCCCTGAGTACAGTGTCCAAGATCGTGGCCGTCTCGCCGTCCGGACCCGTGATGGTGCGTTCCCGCGAAGTCAGAACGTTGACGAACCACGGCTCGCGGTCCAGGCGGAGCGCGCCAGCCAACTGTTCCGGCGTGAAGAACATGCCCGTCTCGTGGTGGTGGCCCCATGGAGCGAGTCCATGGGGGTGATGGCCGACCACCAGCAACGTGCCGCCCGGGGCCACCGCCGCTGCTGCTGATGCCGCGGAGTCACGCCACGGCAGGAGAGGGGAGTGGAGGAACTGTGCGGAAACGAGGTCGAAGACGGGCTCCGGCTTCCATTCGGCAAGGTCCTGCTGCTGCCAGGTGATCCGGTGGGCGTAGCCGGATTCCGCTGCATGGGCAGCCGCACGTTCAAGCGCGACGGCGGACACATCCATTCCGGTGACCGTCCAGCCCTGCACGGCGAGCCAGATAGCGTCTGCACCCTCGCCGCAGCCAAGGTCCAGGGCGGTTCCAGCGCGGAGACCGGCGGCTTCGGCGACCAATTGTGGATTAGGGTTCCCGCTCCAGATCTTCGGGCGCTCGCGGTACATCCCGTCCCACATATCCACGGCGTTGTCGGCATCTTCGTGCAAGTTCAAGTGTCCTTGCTGGTCGCCGCGCTGGTGGGTGTCCTGGTGCGCGCTGCCTGAGGCGCGGTGAGTGCCGCCGTCGTGAGTGTGTTCAGCCATAACCCAAGCGTGCCGTGAGCTGCCTGCTTAGGCAACGCCTGTTGCTGTTTCGGCAAAACCACACATACGAACACTAAGATCTGGTTTTTCCATTTGATGGTGACTAGCCTTTGATCCAAGCGCCGGACTCAAGTCAGTGGCGCATGAAACCGGGGGGATTCATGATGTTACGGACGCCTGCTTTCCGTGCGCGTGCCGTTTTTGTGGCGTTCGTAGCGGCCTTTACACTCATGGCTTCAGGGCTGCCCGCCCAGGCCAATCCGCTAAACCCCGACGCCGTTGCCACAGTCGCTGCACCGTCCATCGCTGCACCAACCGTCACCGCGCCGATGCCAACTTTCGGGACGCCGTCGAAGATCGAGGTCCCCAGCCCGCACTTCGTCGAGGTGAGCCCCGATGGCAGCAAGCTGTTCACAGTGTCCGCATCCGGCGCGTTCACATCGATTGATGTTGCCACCGACACAGTGACAGCGGGCATGGATGTCCGGGATGTTACGGCCATGGAGGTCAGCCCCGACGGCGCCAAGGTGTTCCTCGCAACCAGCGAGCTCCAGGAGCATTTCCTGACCGTGGTGGACACCGCCTCCATGGTGGTGGCGGACATACCCGTGGACGGCCCGGTCTTCAGCCTGGCATTTAACCCTGACTCATCCAGTGTTTACGCGGCTGTGTACGGCACTCCGGCGGACACAGGTTCGACGCCGGGAACCGTTGCGGTCATCGATGTGGCGGCGGCGTCCGTGGTTTCCTCCATTCCCGTTGGCCGTGAGCCAACGCAGATTCTTGTGACGCCGAACGGGGCCACGGCCTTCGCCCTGAACCTCTTGGACCAGTCGGTCTCCGCCATTGAGACGTCTACAAACACCGTGACCAGCACCATTCCGCTCGGGGGAACGTCAACCGGAGGGTCCATGTCCCCGGACGGATCAAGGCTGTATTACCCCAAGCTCGAAGGCGGCATCGCCATCGTAAGCGTCACCACGAATACCGTGATCGGGGAAGTGCAAACTCAAGCCGTGGCCACGGCGCCAAGCTTCACTCCAGATGGGTCGCGGGCGTTCGTCGTGGACCAGGTTTCCAATGACAATTACGTGGCTGAAGTCGATCTGCAGGGGAATTCACTGACGCGGGTCAGCCTCGGTGACGGCCCGGTCATGAACATGGGATCCCTCTCTGTCCAGGTCAGTCCGGACGGTGGGCGGCTCTATGTGCTGGGCCACGACATCAACGTGCTCAGCCTGCCGACGCTCAAACCGGCAGGCGTAATTCTGTTGGAAGATGGGTTGCTTCCCCGCCAGTTCGTCATGCTCCCGGACGGCTCCAAGGGGTACGTCGTTCCGGGAAACCAAGGCGATTACCTCTTGGCTGTCACCACGGCAGGGCCGGAGAACGTGTGGAAGGACTACAACTCCGACGGCGCTACGGACGTTCTGGCACGGGACTCAGCCGGCGCCCTGTGGCTGTATCCCGGAAACGGCAACAAGGGCTGGCTGCCCCGCTCACAGGTTGGTTCGGGTTGGAACATCATGAACCTGTTGATGGCATCAGGCGACTTTGACGGAGACACCAAACCGGACGTCCTGGCCCGCGACGAGGCTGGCGATTTGTGGCTGTATCCGGGCGACGGCAATTCTGATTGGCTGCCCCGCTCCAAAGTCGGCATCGGCTGGAACGCGATGACCGCCGTCGTGGCCCCTGGCGATTTTGATGATGATGGCAAAGCCGATGTCCTTGCCAGGGATAGTGCCGGTGACCTCTGGCTGTATCCGGGGAACGGCTCGGGTGGGTGGCTGCCGAGATCGAAGGTGGGTACGAACTGGAACGTGATGACGGCCATTATGGGCCCGGGGAACCTCCGCTACCCGGGTCGCGACATCCTTGCCCGCGACACCTGGGGCACGCTGTTTCTCTACGAACCCGACGGCTTGGGTGGTTGGTACCCACCCTTGCTGGTTGGCATCGAGTGGAATGTTATGTCGGCAATCGTCACCCCAGGCGACTTCGACAGCGACGACATGCCGGACATCCTTGCCCGCGACGCCAGCGGCACTCTGTGGCTCTACCCGGGGCAGGACTTCGGGGGGTATTCGCCGCGGGTACAGGTGGGAGTGGGCTGGAATGTCATGACGGCGATCATCTAATGGGATTATCCGGACTGGTTCCAACGTTGCGCTCCCGCTCCGGCGGCCCCGAGTTCGTCGGCAGGGTTCTGAAGCGTGCACGACTTCAGGCTCAGGCAACCACAGCCGATGCATCCGTCCAGATCATTCCGCAGGTGTTGCAGCGCGGCAATCCGTTGGTCGAGTTCCTTGCGCCACCGCGACGATAATCGTGTCCAGTCCCGTTTGGTGGGCGTCCGCCCGTTCGGCAGGGAATCCAGCGCCTCGCGGATGTCCTTCAGGGGAAGGCCGACTCTTTGAGAAGTCTTGATGAAAGCCACCCGCCGCAGCGTTTCGCGCCGGTACCGCCGCTGGTTGCCGGCCGTGCGCTCAGCTGCGATGAGCCCGTTGCGTTCGTAGAAGTGCAGGGCCGACGGCGATACTCCGCTCCGCTCGGAAAGCTCACCAATGCTGAGGGGACGGTGGGCGCTGCCTGGAACTTGCGGCATGGCTGGTCCTCCAGTGGTGGGCGTGGTGGATTGACCTCAACATTAGTTGAGGTTCTAGGGTAACGTCCATGACCTCTGACTCCTCAACGGCCGGAATACTCCGCCGCCCCTACCTACTGGCTACCGTCGGTGCTTGCGCGCTCGTCTTCCTCAGCGCCTTCGAGTCCTTGGCGGTTACCACCATCATGCCGCTCGTCAGCCGGGACCTGGACGGAGCCAGTCTTTATGCGCTGGCCTTCGCCGGCCCGCTGGCAACTGGCGTGATGGGCATGGTGGCGGCAGGCAACTGGTCCGATCGTCGGGGGCCGGCGGCACCGCTATACGGGTCGGTGGCGCTCTTCGTTGCCGGCCTGCTGATCGCTGGAACGGCCGGGAGCATGGAGGTCCTGGTGCTTGGGCGGCTCGTGCAGGGACTTGGGGGCGGTGCCATGACCGTGGCCTTGTACGTGCTGGTAGCCCGCGTCTACCCGCCGGTGCTGCATCCCAAGATCTTTGCCGCGTTTGCTGCTTCCTGGGTCATCCCTTCCCTGGTGGGTCCGTTCGCTGCAGGCATCGTGGCACAGCTCAGCAGTTGGCACTGGGTATTCCTTGGCGTGGTGGGGCTGGTTGTTCCGGCGCTGCTGATGGTGGTGCCAGCCGTGCGGGGGATGGCTCCCGACGCCGAAACAGATAAACAGCCTGTCCCGTGGGCTTTCGGACGCATGGGGTGGGCGGCGCTGGCTGCCCTGACCGTCCTCGCACTGAACCTTTCAGCGGAGGTTCCGGGCGTGGGCGGGGTGATTGCCGTCGTCGCGCTTGTACTTGCTGTGGTGGCGGTACGGCCGTTGGTCCCGCGCGGAACACTGCTTGCCCGGCGAGGTCTTCCCAGCGTGATCCTCACCCGCGGGTTGGCGTCGGCGGCGTTTTTCGGCGCGGAGGTTTACCTGCCGTACCTGCTGACCGAACAGTATGCTTTCACGCCGACATTTGCCGGGCTCACGCTGACCGGTGCTGCGCTCGCCTGGGCAGGGGCGTCCGCTCTCCAGGGCCGGTTGGGTTCCAAGCTGGCTGATGCCCTCGCCGTGAAGATTGGGGCCGCACTGGTGCTGGTGGCCATAGTTCTGGCCCTGGTGACAGCGGCGTTGGCGCTGCCGGCGGCCATTGCCATTGGCGGCTGGATCCTGGCAGGCGGCGGCATGGGGCTCATGTACCCGCGGCTGAGCGTCATGACATTGGCTCTCTCGACCCCCGATAACCAAGGCTTCAACAGCGCAGCGATGTCCATCTCCGATTCCCTGGGCGGCGCCTTGGCCCTCGCCGCCACGGGACTCGTCTTCGCGGCATTTACGACGACGAACCCGTTTGCGGGGGTCTTCGCGCTGACGGCGGTGATCGCCGTCGTCGGGGTTCTTGTAGCGCCACGCGTCGCCGCTCATGCCACCGCATCCGCATCCCGGGACGCCGCACCGGAACTCTCACTCACACACCCCAACTAGGTCGCATTTAAGCGCGTTTTGAGGGCTCATAACGCGCTTAATTGCGACCTAGTTGGGCGGGCGGACGCGAACGTGACCAGCCCCGATGCAAGGCTCCACCCTGATCACTGCTAGACTGGGAACACTTGATGTGCGGTGACGCCCTGAAGCAGGTGGCCCAACAGGCTACGCAGCGGGGCATTTTTCATGTGAGAGGCACATCCTGCGTCGATGAACGCTTCCATTTGGTCCCGGCCAACGCAATAGCTGCGAACCGGTAGACCACCTGACTTTTCCTCGGCGAACCCCTGGCCCAACCGGCGTCGGGGGCCGATGTCCGCAACTGGACACCGCCCGAAAGACATAAGTACATGACTACTTTTGCTGCCCTTGGCACGCCCAAGGCCATTGCTGATTCCCTCGCCGCAGACGGCATCGAAGAGGCATTCCCCATCCAGGTGAAGACCCTCCCGGATACCCTCGCAGGCCGTGACGTCCTGGGCCGTGGCCGCACCGGCTCCGGCAAGACCATTGCTTTCGCTATCCCGCTTGTGGCCCGCTTGGCCGAGCGTGAAGCCAAGCACTTCCGCAAGCCGGGCCGCCCCATGGGCCTCGTCCTTGCGCCGACCCGCGAGCTCGCAACCCAGATCAACGCCACCATCGAGCCGTTGGCCAAGGCCATGGGCCTGAACACCACGGTCATCTACGGCGGCATCTCCCAGGCGCGCCAGGAAAAGGCGCTGCGTGCCGGCGTCGACATCGTCATCGCCTGCCCGGGCCGCCTCGAAGACCTGATCCGCCAGCGCATCCTGACCCTCGAAGCCGTTGAGGTTACCGTGCTGGACGAGGCCGACCATATGGCTGACCTCGGCTTCCTCCCGGTAGTCAAGAAGCTCATGGACATGACCCCCACCCAGGGTCAGCGCCTGCTCTTCTCAGCGACGTTGGACAACGGTGTTGACAAGCTGGTCAACCGTTACCTCTCCAACCCGCTGACGCACTCCGTGGACGATCCCCAGGCCGCTGTCACCACCATGGAACACCACGTGCTGGTGGTCAACGATCAAACCGTCAAGAAGCAGCTCATCGTCGAACTGGCCTCCGGCGCCGGCCGCCGCGTCCTCTTCATGCGGACCAAGCACCACGCCCGCAAGCTTGCCAAGACCCTCACCGACGCCGGCATCCCAGCGGTCGACCTTCACGGCAACTTGTCGCAGAACGCCCGCGACCGCAACCTTGCCGAGTTCTCCAACGGTGACGTTCGCGTCCTGGTGGCTACCGACGTCGCAGCCCGTGGCGTGCACGTTGACGACGTCGAACTCGTCATCCACGTGGACCCGCCCACGGAGCACAAGGCGTACCTGCACCGCTCAGGCCGTACGGCCCGCGCAGGTTCCGATGGAACCGTTGTCACCCTGACGCTCCCTGAGCAGCAGAGCGACGTCAAGAAGCTCATGAAGGCCGCCGGCGTGGACGTATCGTTCGAGCGCGTCACGGCCAACTCCCCGCTGGTCGCCGAGCTCGTGGGCGACATCGCGGACAAGGTTGATCCCCGCACCCGTGCAGCCCTCCTCGCGGCGAAAGCCCCGCAGGGTGGCGGCACCTCCACGGGCGCCAATGCCCAGCGAAAGCGCGCACGCCGTACCGGCGGCCAGGCGGCCCCCACCGCGGGTGGCCGTGGCGGTCGCGGCGGACGCGGCAAGGTCGCAGCTGAGCCGGTTCGCACCGACATCAACCGCGCCGATCGTCGCGCAGCAATGAACGACGACGTCGCCCGCAGCTCACGCGGTCGCGGCAAGGCTGGTGCCACTCACCGCAACGACGTTCCCGGCTCGCAGGGCCAGGGCGGCCGTAGCGGTCGTCCTGCTTCGGGCCAGCGTGCTGCTACCGGTGGCCAGCGCTCAGCTTCGGCTCCGCGTACGGCTTCCACCACAAGCACCCGCACCGGTGGAAACAAGGCCGTATGGTCTTCCGCAACGGGCGCTACCTCCGGTGGATCCTATGGTTCAGGAGCTTCCGGTAACTCCGGTCGCGGCGGCTCGGGCGCTGGCCGTCCGGCACGCAGTGGCCCGCGCCGCGCGTCGGCTCCCGCGTCGAATGAGCGTCGCGGTCGCTAGCCTCAAGTTGTGAGGCCCGCTCTGCATCCGCGTAAGTCACCAGCCCCGGGCGCGCCACTCCTCAAGGTGGGGCCGCTCGGCGCCGAGGGTCGTGGGCAATCCATGGCCCGGGTGGACCACGGTGTCATCCGGATAGGTGTCGAACAGCCGCTCTTTCACGTCGTTCAACAGTGAAGTGAAACGTGAAGGATCGTTCTGTGTGTTGCCGACGCCGCCCGGAAACAACGAGTCCCCGCTGAAAATGTGGGCAGGCCCGTCGGGATCCTGGTAAACGAAAGCGATCGAGCCGGGGGTGTGTCCACGCAGGTGGATCGCCGTGATCTCGAAGTCGCCGAACCGCTCGACGTCGCCGTGACCAAGCCGGACATCCACCGGAACGGGCAACGCATCGGCGTCGTCCGCTCCTGCCGAAGTGGTTGCACCGGTAAGTGACACCAACTCGCCCAAGGCACGGATGTGGTCCCAATGCTGGTGGGTGGTGGCGATCCTGACGAGCTTCGGCGCTGCGGAAGTATCCGGAGCGCTGTCGTTGAGAAGTTGCTCAATGGCTGGAAGGTCATCGGCGGCGTCGATCAACAGTTGCACACCTGTGGACTTCGAGGTCAACAGGTACACATTGTTGTTCATCTCGCTGACCGAGATGCTCCGGATGGTGACGTCGCGCGATGAGTGAATAAGCGAATCCATCGGCTCAGTCTATGCAGTTGCCGGGTTGGCTTCGCGGCCCTGCGACACCCAGTTGGGGTCGGCGGAACGTGAACCCACGACGGCGTCCGCGGCCAGATCGAGCACCTCAAGTTGCGCTGTTCCCAGTTGCAGGGACAGCGCCCCAAGGTTCTCGTCGATCCGGTGCGTTTTCCGCGTACCGGGGATGGGGACCACCGAAAGCCCAAGGCGCTTGCCCTGGGCCAACAGCCAAGCGAGAGCTACCTGGGCAGGAGTTGCTCCCAGGGCATCGGCCACCTTGCGAACCGCGTCCACGACGGCCTGGTTTGCATCAAGGGCCTCGCCACCAAAGCGGGGAATCTTGTGGCGGAAGTCGTTCTCGCCCAAGTCGCTCGCGCTAACGGTTCCCGTGAGGAACCCACGGCCGAGCGGCGAATAAGGCACAAAGCCAACACCGAGTTCCTTCGCTGCGGGAACAACGTATTGCTCAACATCCCTGCTCCAGATTGACCATTCACTCTGGACCGCGGCAATGGGATGGACGGCGTTGGCCTGCCTGAGCTCCTCGGCTGTCACCTCAGACAGTCCGAGGTGCCGAACCTTGCCCTCACGGACCAGCTCCGCCATGGCCTCCACGGTTTCCACTATCGGAACGCGGAGGTCACGGCGGTGCAGGTAGTAGAGGTCAATCACGTCAGTGTCCAGACGCCGGAGGCTCGCTTCCGCCGCTTGCCTGACGTAGGGCGCATCCCCGCGGACTCCCGTGTATCCGTTCGCGGGGTTGCCCTCGATCCCGAACTTCGTGGCCAATTGGACCTCGTCGCGCCGGCCTTTCAGGAGCTTGCCAACAAGTTCCTCGTTGCTGCCGGCGCCGTAAACATCCGCGGTATCGATGAACGTGATGCCCGCATCCACGGCATGCCTCAGTGTTTGCAGGACTTCCTCGGGGTCGATTCCCCCGTACACCGGTGTCAGGGCCATACCCCCAAAGCCGAGGGGGCTGACATTGAGGCCATCGCCGAGTTGAACTGCAGTCATGAACTTCTCCCATGCGTGTTGGTGTTCCAAAGTGCCCTTTGTTGGCGTGAACTCCATGGACGCGATGGGTATTCCTGCAGGAGCGATGGAGATGGAGTGAGCCTGGCTGGTGGGATGCCCAGTTCGACGGCTCGCTGCGTATTCGATGGTAGGACGGTATGTGTCAGGCTGTTGTGCAGCGGTCCGTCGAAATGGAGAGCCACGGAGTGGTAGCTACTCTGCCTTGGCTACAGGTTTCTCAGCAGGTAGGGCCTTCAAACCGGCAGCACAGCCTACGATTCCCGCGATGAAGAGCAGCTTCAATGGGCTCGCAGGCTCGACCCCGGTGACCATGGCCCAGCCGACGGTCAGCGCCGCACCGATTCCCACCCATACTGCGTAGGCTGTGCCCAGGGGAATGCGCTTCACCGCGATGCCCAGCCCGAGCATGCTCAGGGTTGCCGTGACCGCGAAGACCAACGTGGGAATGAGTTGCGTGAATCCGTCGGAAAGTCCCAGCGCCGTGGCCCATACAGCCTCCAGAATGGCCGAGGCGAGGAGAACCAGCCAGAAAACGCCGTTCTTTGCTGTGTTCCTGGTAGTGGTTGTTGTTGCAGCCATGGCTACGCCACCACCTTCAGGCCGACCACGCACGCGCCGATACCTGCGAGCAACAGCAGCCGGGCCGTCGTCGCGCGTTCCACCTTGGTGACCATGGCGTAAGCCGACGTTAGTACCACGCCGACACCCACCCACACCGCGTACGCCGTGCCGGTAGGAATGGATTGCATGGCGATCGCAAGGCCGCCGGTGCTGGCGATGACGGACACCAGGAAAACCACTGTGGGTATGGGTTTGCGGAAGCCCTTGGAGCGGTGCAGGGCGGCAGCCCAGACGGCCTCAAGCGCGCCGGAAAGAATGAGAATTAACCACGACATGACAGATCCTTTGGCCAGTCTTGTCGCGTGCCGGGTACTGAACCGTCGTCCGGAGGTTCCAGAGCGGAACCTTCATTTCAGGCTAGCAACTCCCGCGTAGGGTGGCCACTTCTGGTGGCCAAAGTCACCTGATTAGGCGCTTGCCGGCTCCACTTTGTCGATGGAGATCACTGCAATGAAACCCCGGCCCGAAATCTCGGGGCTCCGCTTTTCCGAGCCCACCACGGCGTCGTAGCGGTGCAGCTCAACCGGTTCGGCCGCGCTGGGAGCTGGTTGGCCGCCGTCGGGCCCGTCCCCTACAGGGGTGCCTTCCTCCGGATCGGCGCCACGCGCAACCGTCGCCTTGCCTTCCAGGAGGATGGCCAACTGGCCCTCGAAAACGGGGTGTGCGCGCTTCTTGGAGATCTCGACAATGGAGGTGTACCCCTTGAACGCGCTGGCTCGGGCGATGACGTTGAGGTCGCGGATGTCCCCAGTGGGCAGTGTGGCGGACGACGCTGCCTCGCCGGAGAAACGGAACGGACGATACTTCTCCAGCGGGTGCTCTTCGCCGTCGACGGTCAGCAGCAGCAATTCGCCGTCGATGATGGTGATCACGCGTTCCATGCCGGGGAACGTGGAGAAGTCGCCAGCCTTGGAGACATCGGCAATGCTGACGCGCCAGTCCCATGCCCCGTCCTGGGCTGAAGCGACCTTCGGGTGGCTGGCGAGTTCGCGCGTCACCCCGCCTCCGTTGCGCCACGGTTCGGGGTGGATGTCGGCAAAGCGGATGATCTCCATCCGACCAGCCTAGTGGTGGACACCGGTTCTCCGTTGCCGGCATGGCTTGCTAACGTCATATGGAGGTTTGGTTGTTGGTTAGGGCTGGAGGCGCGGGATGTTCGTCAAAGTGTGTGGATTGAGCACGCCTGAATCCGTGCGCTCCGCCGTGGATGCCGGCGCGGACGCCGTCGGTTTCGTACTGACGTCCAGCCCGCGTGAAGTCAGTCCTGACCAGGTGCGTATCCTGTTGCCACTGGTACCGGCAGGTGTTCACGCCGTGGCTGTGTTCCGGCATGAGCCTGCCGAGGATGCCATTTCTGTTGCGCGCGCCGCAGGACTCACCTGGGTTCAACTGCACGGCACCCGCACTGCCGACGACGTCAAGACAGTGCACGACGCCGGGATGCGGCTTATCCGGGCCGTCACCATGGGTGCCAACCCGGACGAGTTCAGTGATCTGGGCGAGGAACTGCTCTTGATTGATGCGGCCGTGCCGGGGTCGGGGGAGTCCTGGGACTACGCGTCCGTGCGGGCCAAGGGACTCGACGGCCGTGAGTGGTTGCTCGCGGGTGGGCTCGAACCCGGCAACGTCGCCTTCGCTGCTGCTGCGGCGGGTGCTTGGGGGGTAGACGTTTCTTCGGGGGTGGAGTCATCCCGGGGAGTGAAGGACCTGGCCAAGATCCGCGCGTTCGTGGAAGCAGCCAAGGCGTAAACCTTCTCTCACGTCCTGCGGCTTTTCGGGCGTTCCTCTCTCACGTCCTGCGGCTTTTCGGGCGTTCCTCTCTCACGTCCGGCCACCGCACACCCCCGACAGTTCATGATGTGAGAGAACGTTGGGCAATTCGGGTGATGATGTGAGAGAACATCGGGGCGTGCCACTTGCGCACCTAGACTCGCTCATGACGACAAGATTCACTGAAAGACACCACTCACCTAAAAACACCACTCACCTAAAAACACGGCCCACACTGAACCAGGAGTCACGCAATGAGCACGGAACAGTACACCCTGACCATGACCCGCGAGTTTGACGCCCCGCGTGAGCGGATTTTCGACGCCTGGATGGACCCCGACCAGCTCACCAAGTGGTTCGGTCCTGTGGAGGTGGATGCTCCCCGCGACAAGATCATCGTGGAACCGCGCGTAGGCGGCATCTGGCAGGTGGTCATGGCATGGACGGACGAGGAGGGGGATCAGGAAGCACCCATCGAAGCTGTCATCACAGAGCTGGACGCGCCAGCCCTTTTGGTGGCAAGAGCGAAGGCTGCTCCCGATGCCGACCATGAGTACGAGGAAATGCACCTCGAATTCGAAGACCTCAACGGGCGTACCCGGATGCATCTCACCCAAGGGCCGTTCGCGTCGGAAGAGTGGGTGGAAATGACACGGGACGGCTGGGGCACCTCGTTCGACAAGCTCGATGCGTTGCTGGATTGAGATGCTTCCAACCCCTCGATAAAAGTCAGGGCCGATTCAGGGCAGACCCCTAGGCTTAATGTCAGTCCGGCAAGGGAGAATTGAGACTATGAAAACGTTGCTCAACATCATTTGGCTGGTCTTCGGTGGTTTCTGGTTGGCATTGGGCTATTTCGCGGCCGGCATCATTTGCTGCGTGCTCATTGTGACCATTCCCTGGGGCATCGCTTCGTTCCGGATCGGTGCTTACTGCTTGTGGCCGTTTGGCCGGATGGTGGTGGAGAAGCCCGGCGGAACGGGTGTCTTCGCACTTCTGGGCAACGTGATTTGGCTGCTGGTGGCGGGTATCTGGATTGCGATCGGCCACGTGGTGACTGCTTTTGCCATGGCCATCACCATCATCGGCATTCCGCTTGCAATCGCCAACCTGAAGCTGATCCCGGTCTCGCTCATGCCTCTTGGTAAGCAGATTGTGCCGACCAACCAGCCGTTCGTCAGCACCTATCGCTAGGTTGATGGCGGCCTAATCGGTGGAACTGACGCCCTGAAAAGCTCCATCCGTCAGTAGGGCAACCGCAGAGCTGCCATCCAACTCGGCGGCGATTGCCACGTCGTCAGCGAAGCCAGCATCGATGAGTTCCCGCCCACTGGAGCAGCCGCGCAGCATTGCTGCCAGCTTGGGTTCGGCGGCGTCGAAGGCTGCCGCTGCGGACTCGGCTTCGGGCGAAAAATTACGGCGCCCGGATCCCGCCAGGCCGGCGATGAAAGCGCCTGCTCCGAGCTCGTCCTCCAAAGCTGGTCGCAACGATCCATGGGTCCACCTTTCACCTGCGGCGATCACGGCTATTACGGCGTCCTCCGGCAGGTCCGCGTGAACCCAATCGGCTGTCGCCGCGGCATTGCGTAAGCAGACAGCCACTACTTGCCGGGCTGAGCTGGCCAGCTCATGACTCAGCGCCGAGCCGTTGGGCGATGGCAGGACCACGCGTTCCAGGTGCTTTGCATGACGCAAGCTCGATGGCGACAAGCTCAAACCCTCCCCGCCACGAGGCCCGGCCAGTGCAGCGCGATGATGAGCGGCAAACTCACTCGCCGCGGCATCGCTCATTGGGTATGGAAAAACGGCCGCTCCCCGGTCCACGGCGACGCTCACGCACGTGGTGAACGACAGGACATCAATCACCACTGCAAGGTCGGCCCGAGGCACTATGGCCCGGGCGCCGTCGAGCCCCCACTCAAAACGGACCGAGAACGGCAACTGCCGCTGCGGCGCTCCGGCTTCGCTCATGCGAGTTCGGCAGTGAGGTTGCGGCGGGCAGCGTCGAGCCAGAGCGCCTTGGCCCGTTCACTATGGAAGAGGGGGTCCAGCGACAGCAGATGACGCACGACGGCGGCACGCCCCTTGGCGAAGTCGTCGTCGCTGACGTGGGCGTAGTCTTCCCGGACGGCGGCCAGGTAGCGCGCGTAGGACTGTTCGTCGCCTCCGAGCACGGAGAGATCGGCGTCGCAGAGAAGGGCGCCGGCATGATCGCCCGGTTTGGGGTTGTGTTCGGCGGTGAGCCGGACCAGTCGGGCGACCTCGGCGACGTCGTCGGGGGCCAGCCGTGCCGCGGTCAGCCGGTCCGTGGCAAGGAGCGCGGATTCTTCCTCGTCCCGCCCCGCCACACCTTCATAGACGGCATCGTGGAACCAGGCCGCCAGGGCAACCGTGCGGGCAGGGAGTGCGGGGTCCGTCAAAATGTCCAGGGCTTCCAGGACGGCGAGCAAGTGGGTGCGGCTATGATACTTCCGGCTGTCCTCGCCCCACCGTTCCAGTAGTTCCAAGCCGAGCTCCTCGTGGCCCGGATAGGTGCTGTTCCAGCGTTCCATCAGGGGAACGGTGAGTGCCTTGCTGCGTCCGCGGGCTGGAATGCGAAGGCCGCTCGCGATGAGTTTCCGCACCAGAACCCTTGCTTCCACGGGAATTGCGCCAGCAGCGACGAGGTCGTCGTAACGGCGTTCCGGGACGTCGTAGTGGTCGCCGTCGAACGCCCTTTCAGGGACTCCCGCGGCCGCGGCGAAAGCGTGAAGCTCGTCCAAGGACTTGTCCGATATGAGATGCGAAAACACGGTGCCGTGGGCGGGCCAGAGGGGCGGATCGACATATACGGCCATGGCCAAAGTGTAAGCCAAACGATCCTTCCCAGTTACCGGCCATCGGAGCGGCTACCGCCGAGCGTCCGCCCCGGAAACACAGGCTTCACTGCCTGTAGGGGGCGCAGCAACTGGGAAGGAGCGTAGGAGTTCCTTTGCATCAGGGTACGGGTCCGGCTCCGTCCGGGCTAGAGCACTGCGCGAGCTATGTGTCAGTCGGTTATCCCAACATGGCCGCAGCCCTGGCTGAGGCCTCATGACGGATCCCGGATCCTCCCCTGCGGCCTGTGTGGCTACCAAAACCGAGTTATAGGCCAGGCCCGTGGCCCGCATGTAATCGTTGGCGTTGGCGGAGACGGCCGTGATGCCCTCCCCTGTGCAGCCGCCAGCCAGCATGCCCGTTCCGCTTGAGGACTGAACCATGTTCTGTTCCTGGGGTTCGCCACCGTGCAGGGCCTTCTGGAAGGCAGGATCCGCGAACAGCTTGCCCAAGTCGGAATCGGGGGCCGGCTCTCACCTGGCCCAGCCGGCCAAACCCGAGGCTGCCGCTGCGGCCGCGGGCAGCGGTCAGCGCTGAGGCTCCCGCCAACCAAGTGTTGCGAAGAAGAGGAGAGGCGGGCGAGGTGCTGACTTGAATACTTACGACGCCGGTAGGCACCAGTTCGCCGGCGCGATGCCGCCTGCGGGCAGCGTGTCATATTCGGTTTTGCGGATGAACCCCCTAACACGAACCGCATCTGCGGAACTAGACTCATTCCATGCCGCAAATACGGATTTCCGAAGCAGCCCGCTTCCTTGGCGTCAGCGACGACACGGTGAGGCGCTGGACCGAGAATGGAACCCTCACTGCCCGGAAGGACGCTGCAGGCCGGCTCGCCGTGGACGGGCTGGAACTCGCCAAGGTTGCCCGCGATCAATCCCACCTGCCGGACGATCCCGCCCGTGCCGGCAGTTCAGCCCGGAACCGGTTCGTCGGACTGGTCACGGGCATTACCGCGGACAAGGTCATGGCGCAGGTCGAGCTTCAATGTGGGCCGTTCCGTGTGGTGTCGCTCATGAGCAGCGAAGCTGTGCGCGAGCTGGGCCTGGAGCTGGGATCAGTGGCAACAGCCGTGGTCAAGGCGACGACTGTCATCATCGAGACGCCGCAGGGAAAGGGCATCGCATGAGCAACACACGCAAGAACGTCACCGCGCTCTTTGTTGCGGCCGCTTTGACGGCAAGCCTGGCCGGCTGTGCTTCCAACGCCGCAGGCCCAAACGGGACGGCAAGCGGGAGCAACCAGTTGAGCGGAACCATCACGGTTTTCGCCGCAGCGTCCCTCAAAGCAACCTTCACCCAGCTGGCCGAGGACTTCCAAGCCAAAAACCCGGGGACCACTATAAACCTCAGCTTCGCCGGGTCCTCGGACTTGGCAACGCAAATTACCCAAGGTGCGCCAGCGGATGTGTTTGCTTCCGCTGACGCCAGGAACATGGCCAAACTGGCGGACGCGAAGCTCATTGACGGTGCCCCACAAAACTTCGCCACGAACGTTCTGGAGATCGCAGTCCCGCCCGGCAACCCGGCGTCGATCTCTTCCTTCGCGGACCTGTCAAAGCCCGGCATCAAAGTGGTGGTCTGCGCCAGCCAGGTTCCTTGCGGTGCTGCCGCGGACACGATAGAGAAGGCCGCAGGAACCACCCTGAGCCCCGTCAGCGAGGAATCATCTGTCAGCGATGTGCTGGGTAAGGTCACCTCGCAGGAAGCGGACGCCGGACTGGTATATGTCACGGACGTCAAGGGGGCCGAAGGCAAGGTCAAGGGCATCCCCTTCCCGGAGTCCGGCAACGCCGTCAATACGTATCCGATCGCCACGGTTGGCACCAGCAAGAACAAGGAACTCGCCCACGCCTTTATTGCCATGGTCGCCGGCAGTCAAGGTCAGAAGGTCCTCGGCGACGCCGGCTTCGGTCCTTCGTAGGACCGGCCATGCGAAAACATACCTCCGGCTACCAGGGCATCCCGCGATGGATCCATGCGATCGCCGTTGTGGGCGGACTATTGGTGATACTCCCCCTGCTCGCGATGCTGGTGCGGGTTAATTGGGCCCAGTTCTTTCCGCTCATCACGTCGGAATCGTCGCTGGATGCGTTGGGCCTGAGCCTGAGGACGTCGGCAGCGAGCACCTTGCTGTGCGTAGTGCTTGGTGTGCCGTTGGCCCTTGTCCTGGCCCGCGGCGAGTTCCCCGGGCAGAGGCTGTTGCGCTCCTTTGTGCTGTTGCCGCTCGTGCTGCCGCCGGTAGTCGGAGGCATCGCACTGCTGTATACCTTCGGGCGGCAAGGCCTGCTGGGGAAGTCGCTCGAAGCGGCCGGAATTCAGATCGCGTTCTCCACTACTGCCGTGGTGCTTGCACAAACATTCGTTGCCTTGCCTTTCCTCGTTGTGAGCCTCGAAGGCGCTCTGAGGACTGCAGGAAGCAAGTACGAGGCCGTGGCGGCGACCCTCGGCGCGCGGCCAACCACCGTCCTGCGCCGTGTCACAGTTCCTTTGGTCCTGCCTGGGCTGGCGTCTGGCGCTGTTTTGTCCTTTGCGCGCAGTCTCGGCGAGTTTGGCGCTACCTTGACCTTCGCCGGCAGCTTGCAAGGAGTGACGCGCACCCTGCCGCTGGAGATTTACCTTCAGCGCGAAACTGACGCCGAGGCCGCCGTCGCCTTGTCGCTGGTATTGGTGGCCGTCGCCGCGGCAGTCGTGGGCCTCAGTTATGGTCGACGCCCCAGCAGCACTAAAGCAGGCGCCAGTGTGGACGTCCAGCTATGACGTTTGAACTGACCGCGAGTCTTCCATCCCGCAACTTCGAAATGTCGCTCAGGCTCTCCGACGGTGAAACGGTAGCCATTCTGGGTCCCAACGGCGCGGGCAAATCCACGCTGCTTGCGATGATCGCGGGCTTGTTGCGGCCGGATTCGGGGTGGGCCCGCATCGGGGACCGGCAGCTTTTTAACCTCGACGGCGGCACGCACCGGTGGAGCGCCCCGCACGTGCGCGGCACGGCGCTGCTCGCTCAGGAGGCACTGCTGTTTCCGCACCTGACCGTACTGGACAACGTCGCCTTCGGGCCGCGCAGCAAGGGCGCATCCAAACCCGCCGCCCGTGAAACAGCCCGGCTTTGGCTGACCGAAGTGGACGCCCTTCACCTCGAATCCCGCAAACCAGCAGAGTTATCCGGTGGCCAGGCGCAGCGGGTGGCCGTTGCCCGGGCGCTCGCCGCCGATCCTGAGTTGCTGCTCCTCGACGAGCCGATGTCAGCCCTCGATATCCATGCCGCACCCCTGCTGCGCCGGGTACTCAAACGGGTCCTGGCCGGACGCAAGGCCATCATCATCACCCATGACGTCCTCGACGCCTACATGCTCGCCGATCGGGTCATCGTCATGGAGAACGGGCGCATTTCCGAGCAGGGCCATACCCGACAAGTCCTGGAACGCCCCCGGAGCCACTTCGCGGCCGGACTGGCAGGACTCAACCTCGTCAGCGGAAGCATCACGGGGCAGGGAATCACGACGCCGGATGGCCGGCTTTTCGCAGGCCAGCACGATCCCGAGTGGTCACCTGCGCCCGGACAGGCAGGCGTGGCGGCCTTTCCGCCGTCGGCCGTTTCCGTTTTCCTCGGCGACGTGCACGGAAGCCCACGAAACTCGTTTCCCGTCACCATCCGTGATTTGGAGCCGCATGGCGACCAGATCCGGGTGAAGGCGACCGCGCCGGGCTTGGGGGAGCGCAGCACGTTATCCGCCGACATCACTCCTGCGGCATCGGCCGATCTCGGCCTGGCTCCGGGGATGGACGTGCGGTTCGTTGTGAAGTCGGCCCTGGTCTCGATCTATCCTGCGTAGGGTTTCCGCAAGGTGGATGCCCTGTTATTCACATATCCCCGTTTATGTCTGGACAGTTGTTTCGCCGTCGGCAAACATGGAACACATGGGCCACAACGGAAAGTTGAGCGTAGTAGACTCAACTTTGAAAGTATTGGTCTTACTCCAGAAAGGGAGCTCTCTTTGGACGTCAAATTCACTACCAAGAGCCAGGAGGCCCTTTCTGCGGCCGCCATGAATGCCTCTACTGCCGGCAACCCGCAATTGGAACCGCCGCACCTTCTGAAGGCCCTCATGGACCAGCGCGAGGGCGTTGCTGTTGCTCTCCTGCGCGCCACAGGGGCTGATCCGGACGCCGTGAGTGTCCAAGCCAGTTCGGCTATTAAGTCGCTGCCATCCTCATCGGGCAGCTCAGTCCAGCAAGCCCAGCTCTCCCGGCAGTCCATGCAGGCAATCCAGGCCGCCCAGAACGAGGCCGACAAACTCGGCGACTCCTTTGTCTCCACCGAGCACCTGCTGTTGGGGCTTTCGGCTGGCAGCGACGCTGTCGGAAAGTTATTGCGCGACGCCGGCGCCTCCCACGAAGCGCTGCTTGCTGCCCTGCCGGGCGTCCGGGGCGATCGAAAGGTCAACTCGCCGGATCCCGAAAATACGTTCCAGGCCCTGGAGAAGTTCGGCACGGACCTCACCGCCATTGCCCGCTCAGGGAAGCTGGATCCGGTCATCGGGCGTGACAGCGAGATCCGTCGCGTGGTTCAGGTCCTGAGCCGGCGAACCAAGAACAACCCTGTGCTGATTGGTGAGCCTGGCGTTGGAAAAACGGCCGTGGTCGAGGGCCTCGCGCAACGAATAGTTGCCGGCGACGTTCCGGAGAGCCTGCGGGGCAAGTCACTCATCGCCCTGGACCTTGCTTCCATGGTGGCCGGTGCTAAATACCGCGGTGAATTCGAGGAGCGGCTTAAGGCGGTTCTGGAGGAGATCAAGAACTCCAACGGCCAGATCGTGACGTTCATCGACGAAATCCACACCGTTGTTGGCGCTGGTGCAACCGGAGAGAGCGCCATGGATGCGGGCAATATGCTCAAGCCGATGCTGGCCCGCGGCGAGCTGCGCCTCATTGGTGCCACTACCTTGGATGAATACCGCGAAAACATCGAGAAGGACCCCGCCTTGGAACGTCGCTTCCAGCAGGTCTACGTGGGCGAGCCCAGCGTCGAGGACACCATCGGCATTCTGCGCGGCCTCAAGGAACGGTACGAAGCCCACCACAAGGTGGCAATCGCCGATTCCGCCTTGGTGGCAGCAGCAACGCTGTCCAACCGCTACATCTCGGGCCGTCAGCTCCCGGACAAAGCGATCGACCTCGTAGATGAGGCCGCGTCACGGCTTCGGATGGAGATTGACTCAGCGCCGGAGGAGATCGATCAGCTCCGCCGTTCCGTCGACCGCCTGACCATGGAAGAACTGGCGCTTCAAGGCGAGACTGATCCTGCGTCCGTTGAGCGGCTGGCTGCCCTCCGCGCCGATATGGCTGACAAGAAGGAAGCACTAAGGGCCCTGAACGCCCGTTGGGAAGCCGAGAAGGCCGGACTCAACCGGGTGGGTGACCTTAAGGCGAAGATCGACGAGCTGCGATCTGCCGCCGAAAAGTACCAGCGCGAAGGCGACCTCGAGTCGGCATCGCGGATACTTTATGGCGAGCTGCCTGCCCTCGAACGTGAGCTCAACGCGGCTGCCGAGGAGGAGTCGGCCCGCGGCGACGCAAAGCCCGAGCTCATGGTCGCAGAGGATGTGACAGCAGACGACATCGCGGAGGTCATCTCGGCGTGGACCGGCATCCCGGCTGGGCGCATGCTGCAGGGTGAATCCCAAAAGCTGCTGCACATGGAAGAGGAACTCGGTAAGCGCCTGATCGGCCAAACCAAGGCTGTCCAGGCAGTTTCGGACGCCGTCCGCCGTGCACGGGCGGGCATCAGCGACCCCAACCGCCCCACAGGCTCGTTCCTGTTCCTTGGCCCCACCGGCGTCGGCAAGACCGAGCTGGCAAAGGCTTTGGCCGACTTCCTCTTTGACGACGAACGCGCCATGATTCGGATCGATATGTCCGAGTACGGAGAGAAGCACTCTGTTGCGCGTCTGGTCGGTGCCCCTCCGGGATACGTCGGCTACGAAGAAGGCGGCCAGCTGACGGAAGCCGTTCGTCGTCGCCCGTACTCCGTTGTGCTGCTCGACGAAGTGGAAAAGGCTCATCCAGAGGTCTTCGACATCCTCCTGCAGGTTCTCGACGATGGCCGCCTCACAGACGGCCAAGGACGGACAGTCGACTTCCGCAATACGATCCTGGTATTGACGTCCAACTCCGGAAGCCAGTTCCTGGTTGACCCGTCGCTGGATGCCAAGGCAAAGCGTGATGCCGTCATGGCGGTGGTCCAGGCCTCGTTCAAGCCGGAGTTCCTGAACCGTTTGGACGAGATCGTGCTGTTCGATCCCCTGTCCGTCGAGGAGCTTGCCAGGATCGTGGAGCTCCACGTTGCCGAACTCACCAAGCGTCTGCGCGATCGCCGGTTGACCCTTGAGGTAACTGATGGAGCCCGCGCCTGGCTCGCGATGTCCGGTTACGACTCCGCGTACGGCGCGCGTCCTCTGCGACGCCTCGTCCAGCGCGAAATCGGGGACCGCCTGGCCAAAGAGATCCTTGCCGGCGAGATCAGCGACGGCGATACCGTCCTGGTTGATACTGCAGCCGACCTCGACGAACTCACCATTCAGGGATTCGAGGTGCCGACAGGTCCCGACGGCAGACCGTCGGCCGGAACTGGGCTCCTGGTTCGAAAGAAGTAGGTTTGGGGGCTACTTATTGAGGAGGTCTTCCTTGATGGTGTTGCCCGAATCCACAACGATGAAGCAATCAACGCGGCGGTCGCCCCGGTCCCAACTGGTGGTGCTCGGGTAGACGTTCTGCTGAAGCAGCACGTACTTATCGGCCGCCGCGTTATTCAGCTTTACCTGGCCGCAGACCTCACGGCCTTTGTCCTTCAGGGCGTTGGTGCCGGGGAAAGAATCCTCCGCCGGGTACACGTGGACGGCCCCGAGTTGGGCTGAATGCTCCGTGTCACACGCTACGGCCCTGGCCTTGGGGGCATTGGGATCGAAGTCGGCAAAGCAATCACCTACCTGGAAATCCTTGGCTTCGGTGTCCCGGGGGAGTGGGCCAAGGCTTGCTGTGGGACTCGGCGTAGTGACCACAGCTTGGGGCCGGGTACCCAGCAGGTTCAACAACACCCAGATGACGACGCCGATTAGCACGAGGACACCCACCACGATTCCGCCGATGACAAGCCGCTGGCGTCTCACCGGGTCCCCGTGCGGAGCCGGATGAGGCTCCTGGGGTGGATCCCCTGGCTGGCCGGAGTAGTCAGGCTGGGCGGGATCAGGCTGGTCGCTGGCGTTGGGTACGAAGTCCGGGTCAAGGTCCGGCGCAGGGTCCGGCTGAAGGCCAGAAGCCTCGGGCAGTGTTCCGGCGGGTTGCTTCGGCTGCTCTCCTGCGGCCTGTGGCGGCTCTCCCGGGGCCTGCGGCGGCGCGGGCGGTACTTTGGGCGCGGGTGGCACCCCGGCCTCGCCTTGATCGCGGGGTGAACCTTCGCGTGGTGGGGTGTTGTCCTCGCTCATATCCCGGTGTCTGCCTTCCTGCTCTGGGGCCGCATTGAGGCAGACTCTACCCAATTTTTAGGTGTATTGGAGGTGCTTGGGACCGCTTTCGGCTGTGGGTGTCCCTGACGCAGGTCTGTGTTGGCACGCAGGCACCCCCGAAAGCATGTAATCTAGACATACGACAAATTGACCAAACATTCCGGGGCCTCACCGATAGCCAAGGTGACCACCTCCGGTCCAAGTACAAAAGGGGGTCACGCCATGGGGCGCGGCCGTCAAAAGGCAAAAGCTACCAAGCAGGCTCGGGACATCAAGTACTACTCCCCGAACACTGACTATTCGGCACTTGAGCGTGAGCTCACGGGCCCATCCAGTCGTGTAAAGAGCCACTTCCCCGAAGATCCTCCGGAGCCGGACTACTCGGCTTATGAGGACAAGTACGCGGAAGACGATGACGACGAGGTAGACACCCGCCGTATCGGATAGCTGTCGCAAACTATCGGTGCTTCCGGCACTGAGTTGCGTACCGCCGTCGTACATTAAGGTCGTCGCGCATCTTCGGATGTCGAATATCTCTGAAAAAGGCCCGTAGGGCACGCCATTCATTGGCGTACCCTGCGGGCCTTTTTTGCGTCTGGAAATCTGGTATACCAAAATCGTCAAAACCATTGCGCAAGTCCCGTCCCGGGTCTACAGTCTCAACCAAGGTATCGACTCTTTGTGACGGTCATAAAGAATTCGAAACACCCAGGCTGCGGCCGGTAGGAGGCATAAGTGGAACGGACGCCACAAATGGAGGGCAGGCTGCCCGATGTCATCTTTCATAATGGAAACGTACTGGCGGACCCATCGAGCCCCAACGGGCTGGTGTCGGCTATTGCGATAGCTGGCCAATGGATACTGTATGCAGGCAATGACGCAGAGGCACTGGGCCTCGCCGGACCTGAAACGAAGAAAGTGGACCTACGCGGCCGGTTCGTCTGTCCAGGTTTCCACGACTCCCACAACCACATGTTGTCCACAGGTATGGGAATGCTGCTGCCTTCCCTGGCCCGCGCCAGTACTGTCGCGGAGCTCATGGACGTTGTTCAAGGGCAAGCAGAAGCCGCTGAAAACGGAGCGTGGGTAGTAACCGCAAGTGACTGGCACGAAAGCGGCTTGGCTGAGGGCAGGATGCCAACGCGGACCGAGCTTGATGCCGTGGCCCCCGACAATCCCGTGGTCCTCCGCAGGGGAGGACACAACATTGTGCTGAATTCCCTTGCCATGTCGCTGTTCGGCATAGGGGACGACAGTCATGCTCCTGAGGGCGCGAGCTACCTTCGTAACAACGGGAAACTTACCGGCCAGATCGTAGGGAGCGGATACGTTGCAGGCTTGCTGAGCCAGCTACCCAAACCCAGCATTGACCACTACCGTGCGGCGCTGGAGGAGGTCCAGAAACGGTATGCCGCGGCGGGCATCACTTCAGTCATCGACCCCGGACTGACCTTGGATGAAATGGCTGCCTACAGAGTTATCTACGGGGGCGGACCACAGAAGGTCCGGGTATCCATGATGTGGAAGTTGCCGACGCCAGCCGGTACAGCGGAGGAGGCAGTGGAACTTCTCGATTCCGGTGCGGTAGCAGCACAGCTCGACGACGTCTGGCTTCGTACCCTGGGCGTGAAAGTTTGCGTAGATGGCGGTGTGGAGACCGGCTTCTACCGGGATTCTTATGAACGGCAGGACGATCCCGACTTCCCGTGTGGCAAATCGTTCCAATCGGCGGCTGAGCTGGAAGCCATTTGTGTGGCAGCGAACCGTGCGAACCTTCCCGTAGGCGCGCACTGCGTTGGCGATGCTGGCATTGATATTGCCCTTGACGCCTTTGAGGCAGCTCATGCGTGGAACCCCATCTCCGATGCCCGATGGACCCTCATTCACATGCTGTACCCCAACGAAGAACACTGGGACAGGTTGAATGCCATGGGTGTAGGGGTGGCTGCGCAGGAACCGCTCCACTTTGCCTTGGGTGGTGGATTCGTCGAGTATCTGGGTCGGGAAAGAGCGGCAAATATCGCGCCCTTGTCGCAGTATCTTTCCCGCGTGGAGGTGCCCGTGGGTGGAGGTTCGGATAGCCCGGTGGCACCTTTCCAGCCTCTTCGCGGCATGTCGAGTTCCGTCACCCGGCGTAGCCGCTCAGCAGGGGTGCTGGGCCTCGAATGGGGCGTCAGCGCAGCAGAGGCCTTGGCCATGTACACCAATGGCAGTGCTTGGTGCGCAGCCGATGAGCATCGAACGGGAACGATCCGTGCGGGAATGCTCGCGGACCTCGTTGTGCTCTCGGAAGACCCGCGCGCTGTGGAACCCGAGGAAATCCCAGACATTGAGGTGGAGCTGACCATGGCGGCCGGCGTTATCACCCACGGTTCACTGGCTTACTAGTCCACAACCAACTCGTCCCCCCGCTGCCAGACATCCGTAAGGCGGCCGATCTTCCGCGCCCTCGAAAGGAATCATCATGCTTGAATCCAGTACCCCCGCTGGAAAGCCCGTTCCGCCAGTGGCCACAGCCATAGGTCTGTCACGCTGGCTAGTCATTATCCTCGCTTTCCTGGCCGTGCTGCTCGACGGTTTCGACACAGCGTCCTTGGGCCTGGCGGTGCCTAGCTTGGCCAAGAACTGGTCCCTGTCGCCCGCAGCCTTCGCTGCCCCACTGATTGCCACAAACGCAGGAGTGGTGGCGGGCTATATGGTCTCTGGGCGCCTATCCGTTCGGTTTGGGCTCCGTCGGATGCTGCTGGCGGGTGTGGTGGCCTTTGCCCTGGGCTCCGCCCTGACTGCAATGTCTTCAGGGATCCCCTTTATGACGATTGCCCGCTTCTTGACCGGAATCGGATTGGGGGCGGTCCTGCCGTCGGCTATTTCCCTCGCAACGGCAGGCAGGGACGGAGGTCAGCGCGAACGGATTGCCGTTTTCGTGACCATGGGCCTGTCTGCGGGATCTTTGGCGGCTGGTTTGAGCGGAGGAAAGTTGATCAGCGACCTGGGCTGGCAGTCCATCTTCTGGCTCGGGGCAGTTCTTCCTATCATCCTGCTGCCTGTCATGTGGTTCGGAATCAGCGAGGCGGATGCGCCCAGGCCGTCGCGGAAGGCGGGCCAAGAGACTGTCCAAAGCCTCTTCCGGCGTGGTTTGGCGTTGCCCACTGTGCTTCTCTGGCTCTTTGCGTTCTTGATCTTTGCCACGTTCTACGCGTTCTCGTCGTGGCTTCCAACCCTGCTCACTAACTTCGGCCTGGATCTGACCATGGCTCCCCTCGGGGCAGCAGCACTTGGTATTGGCGGAATCCTGGGGGCCCTCTTACTCATGATCTTTTCGGTGCGATTCAAGACCAGTTGGATGTTGGTCGTTGCCGCTTGTGTAGCCATTTGCTTCTTGCTCACGATTGCCTTGGGGCACCCCGGACAATGGCAACTCTTACTGCTGTTCGCGGGGGTGGGCATGGGGCTGGCCAGCAGCATGGTGGGACAGGCTGCGGTGGCGGTGTCCGTCTATCCGGCCACGTCGCGCACCTCCGGGGTCGCATGGGCGGCTGCGCTGGGCCGTTTGGGCTCGATCGCCGGACCCGCGTTGGGCGGTGTCCTACTGTCGTCAGGGCAATCACCGCAGAACATCGTACTTGCGGTCTGCGTCCCAGTTTTGCTGGCCGTGGTGGTTATGGTGGTGCTGTCCCGGCGCCTTTCGCGCCAGACCACGGAAGACGCGGTCGAACCTGTTCGGCTGCCGGGGTAATCAGGCGCACGGCTAGCGCTGGCAGTGGAAGCGCCATAGCGTTGTCCCCAGGACTCCAACGCGGGGTCACTTAAGGCCCCATCATGGGCCATATTTGACCCCGCGTTGCTAGGAAAGGGAACGTCATGCCGGTGGTCGAGAGTTACAAGCAGGGGACACCATGTTGGGTGGACCTGTCCTCCACCGCCATCGAAGTCTCCAAGAAGTTTTACAGCGAGCTTTTTGGCTGGGAGTTGGATCCCATGGACGCCGGTAATGGCATGACCTACTACATGGCTATGCTTCACGGACGGAAAGTAGCCGGCATGATGCAGCAACTGCCGGATGCGCCGGAGGGAATGCCTTCCTATTGGGCCAACTACATTGCCGTGGACTCCGCCGACGAGGCTGCAGAACGGGCTGTGGCCGCCGGCGGATCCATCCTCTTCGCCCCTGACGACGTGCCGAACGGCAGCGGGCGGATGTTCTTCGCAATAGACCCCACAGGGGCACAAATCGGCTTCTGGGAAGCCGGCACCCATCCTGGATCCGGCTTGGTCAATGAGCCAGGGACCATGATTTGGAATGAATTGCAGACCGACGACGTCCCTAAGGCTATGAAGTTCTATGAGGCCGTGACGGGCTGCACCAGTGAAACCACACCCGCAGGTGATCTTCAGGAGTACACCAGCCTGCTGGTGGACGGGAAGAGGATTGCCGGTGCCCTTAAGCTGCCCATTGAAGGACTTTCGCCGTTCTGGATGACGTACTTCAGCGTCGAAGACGTGGATGCGGGGGTTGAGCATGCCGTCCAGTTGGGAAGCCATGTGATCGCACCGGCTTTCGATGTTCCCGGCGTCGGGCGAATGGCCGTACTCATGGACCCCGCAGGCGCCGCATTCAGCATCATGACAGGACTTGCCGCATGACTTCCCGGACTCATTATTCAACTGGTGAACCTTGCTGGGCTGACCTGCAGACGCAGGACGTTTCGGCAGCCAAGGACTTCTACGGAAAGCTGTTCGACTGGACGTTCACGGACCTGCCCACACCTGACGGCCGCAGCTACGCGCAGGCGTTTGTTGGCAAGGAGCTGGTTGCGGTCATCGCTCCGCAGAACCCCATGCAGGAGGCGGCGGGCAAGCACGGCCAATGGAACATTTACCTCGCGGCCACGGATGCTGAGGAGATAGCAGACGTCGCCGTCCATGCCGGCGGGAATCTCGCGTTTGGCCCCGAGCAGGTGGCCGATACCGGCGTCCTGGCTTTCATCGAGCCGCCGGGCGGCGGGACCACGGGGATCTGGCAGGCGGGTACCCACATTGGAAGCCATCTGTTCAATGAGGCTGGCGCCTTGGCATGGGCCGAGCTGCTGACTCCTGAACCGCAGGCAGCCATCGCGTTTTTCCAGCAGCTCTTCGGGCATGAAGTCACTGAATATCCCCAGGACGACGGCGGCAGCTACAGCACGCTGATGGTCAACGGCGACGAAGTGGCCGGGATTGTCCCTGCCGAAGAAGGCGAAGAGGCGGCTTGGCAGGTCTACTTCGGTGTGGCCGACGTTCGAAAAGCGGCTGAAGCTGCGGTTGCTGCCGGCGGAGCCGTACTTGTGGAACCGGAAGAAAAGCCCGAAACAGGATCTTTGGCGACCATCCAGGATCCGCAGGGCGGGGTTCTCAGCTTGATCCAGATCTGACCGTCCGGGCGTTGGCGGCCTGAACTTGGGTGTCGGCACCCCGTTGCCGAGGACTCTTTTGAGTCGCTACGGCGCAAACAAGAAACGCAAAAGCGGGCGGGCAGTTGAGGTCAACTGCCCGCCCGCTTTCTACTCAGGCAACAACCGCCTAGGCGTAGGCGTTCACCAAACGTACGGCACCGCCGTCGACGCCCTTGGCACCCTGGACGTAGTCCGGGCCGGTCTTGTCGATCGAGTCAGAATCCGCAGTAACGGTGCCCATGATCCAGGACGGCAATCCGCGCTCGTTGAGGCGTGCCACGGCGGCGTCAGCGGCCTCCGGGGACACGATTGCCACCATGCCGACGCCGAGGTTCAGCGTGCGCTCGAGATCGGCCAGGGGCACGTTGCCAAGCTCGGAAACCAGCTTGAAGATAGCGGGAAGTTCCCACGTGTTGCGGTCAACCGTGGCAACCAGGCCCTGCGGAAGGACACGCGCGAGGTTGGCTGCCAGGCCGCCACCGGTGACGTGGCTGAAGCCATGGACGGCTGCGCCGGCTGAGACCGGGAACGTACGGGCAAGGTCCAGGCAGTCGGCTGCGTAGACGCGCGTCGGTTCCAGCAGCTCTTCGCCAAGTGTGCGGCCGAGTTCGGAAACCTGGCGGTCCAGAGCCCAGCCGGCGTGGTTGATGACGCGGCGGACCAAGGAGTAGCCGTTGGAGTGCAGGCCTGAGGAAGCCATGCCGATCACGACGTCTCCGGCGCGGACGCGGTCCGGGCCGAGCAGGGCGTCGGCTTCGACAACACCGGTAGCGGCACCCGCGACGTCGTACTCGTGCTCACCCAGCAGGCCCGGGTGCTCAGCGGTTTCGCCGCCAACCAGGGCGGTACCGGCAACCGAGCAAGCAGCTGCGATACCGCGGACGATGTCCGCAATACGCTCCGGGACAACCTTGCCGCAAGCGATGTAGTCCGTCATGTAGAGGGGCTCAGCGCCAACAACCACGATGTCGTCCACAACCATGCCGACGAGGTCGAAACCGATGGTGTCGTGGATGTCCATTGCCTGCGCAATGGCAACCTTGGTCCCCACGCCGTC
The DNA here is from genome assembly GCF_019977235.1 of Arthrobacter sp. StoSoilB5. NCBI lineage: Bacteria > Bacillati > Actinomycetota > Actinomycetes > Micrococcales > Micrococcaceae > Arthrobacter > Arthrobacter sp. StoSoilB5. The sequence goes on along the minus strand of NZ_AP024646.1, from coordinate 4,613,809 downwards.
GGTGGAAGTAGCCAGCAACGGCTTCTTGTAGGTGAGCAGCTTCGAGACGTCGTACAGGCCAGCGAAACCGCCGACGCCGCCAATCACCGAGGTGTTGTGGGTTGCCTTCACGGCGTCCTTCATGAGCTCGACTGCGCGGTCTCCCGCTTCGACGTCGACACCCGCGGAGGCGTAGGTGATACCGGCGTTATTCTCAGCGGCTGGGGATGCGGAGGTCATACGGACTCTTTCTTGTCGGCGTCGGTCAAACGATCAGCGTCGGTCAGCAGGTTATCGAATTCGGCGTCGGGCCCGGGGTCGCAGCCCGTGGCGCCCGGCTTGTCGGCTGGATCCTCGGTGTCATCGGGGGACTCAGCAGCAGGGGGCAAACCGCCAAGGTCCGTGCGCTCCAGCAGGTTCTTGCCCAGCTTGTCAGCGCCCGGGAGTTCAATCGGGTACTGGCCGGTGAAGCACGCCGTGCAGAGGCGCTCGCGCGGCTGCTGGGTTGCACCGATCATGCCGTCCTCGGAAATGTAGGCCAGCGAGTCAGCGCCGATTGCCTGGGAGATTTCCTCGATGGTGGCGCCGTTGGCGATCAGCTCTGCCCGGGAGGCGAAGTCGATGCCGTAGAAGCAAGGCCACTGGACCGGCGGGGAAGAGATCTTGATGTGGACCTCTTTTGCCCCGGCCTCGCGGAGCATCCGCACAATGGCCCGCTGCGTGTTGCCGCGGACGATCGAGTCATCCACCACAACAACGCGCTTGCCCCGGATCACGGATTCAAGGGCGTTGAGTTTGAGGCGGATGCCGAGCTGGCGCAGGGTCTGCGACGGCTGGATGAACGTGCGGCCAACGTAGGCGTTCTTGACGAAGCCGTGCGCGAAAGGGATGCCGGACTGCTCGGCGTAACCGACTGCCGCCGGGGTACCGGATTCGGGAACCGGAATCACGATGTCGGCCTCATGCGTGTTTTCGCGGGCCAATTGGCGGCCCATCTCAACACGGGCTTCGTATACGGAGCGGCCTGCAATGGCGGCGTCCGGACGGGCGAGGTAGACATACTCGAAGACACAGCCGGCGGGTGTAGCCTCGGCGAAGCGCTGTGAGCGGACCCCGTCCTCATCAATGGCAATGAACTCGCCGGGCTCGATTTCGCGGATGAAGCTTGCACCAACGGTGGCGAGGCCGGCCTGCTCGGAAGCGACAACCCAACCGCGGTCCAGCCTGCCTAGACACAGCGGGCGGATGCCGTAGGTGTCGCGGGCGGCGTAGAGGGTTCCTTCATCCATGAAGACGAAGCAGAAGCCACCCTTGATCTTGGGCAGCAGCTCCAATGCGGTCTGCTCCAGCGTCTTGCCCTCTTCACCCTCCAGGAGGGCGGTCACGAGGGCTGTGTCAGAGGTGTTGCCCTGCTTCATTTCACCGGTCAGCTGGCCATCGTTGCGCTCAAGGATCATCTCCCGGAGCTCCGCAGTGTTGGTCAGGTTGCCATTGTGGGCCAAGGCAACCGTGCCTGTTGCGGTCGCGCCCAAGGTGGGCTGAGCATTGGCCCAGTGGCTGGCACCGGTGGTGGAGTACCGGCAGTGGCCAACGGCCAGGTGCCCGGTAAGGGTATTCAGGGTTGTCTCATCGAAGACCTGGGACACGAGGCCCATGTCCTTGTAGACATTGATGCGCTTGCCGTCACTGGTAGCAATACCAGCCGATTCTTGTCCGCGGTGCTGCAGCGCATACAGCCCGTAATAGGTGAGTTTTGCTACTTCTTCACCGGGAGCCCAGACCCCAAAGACGCCACAAGCGTCCTGAGGGCCTTTTTCGCCGGGGAGAAGATCATGAGAAAGTTTTCCGTCGCCACGTGCCACTGGTCGATTGTCTCATGTTGTGGCCGTGGTAAGTTCCCGCTCCGGCTTTGTGACCCCGTGAACAGGCTCGATTCCGCCAAAATGCGGCGTGTCTCACAGCGGCACCCCCGAAAGAGGCGAGTTGGGGTGCCTACTTAGCGGCCGCCGTCGTTCTCTGGACCTTCATCCGGAACTGAATCCGGAACGGCCTCCACAACTGCCCGCTTGGTCCGTTTGACGCTGATGCGGTCCAGTACCAGGGCCAGGATCGAGAACAGGATCACGCCTCCTGAAACGCAGGCCACCAGGAAGAAGCCGAAGACTGTGCTGGCATCGAAGGCGGGGTCGGCTGGACGACCGTAGGCGATGAAGGCGGCGACGATTGCACCCACAATGGCGCCGAGAATCATGAACGGAACGAACTTAGGTGCCCGGCGAACCGTAATCTCGCGGCGGGCAGTGCCATTTCCAGGGTGGGCGTTGGTGTCCTCAGAAGCCATGCCTTCCAGCCTACCGTTCCTCGCCCAAGTGACAGATAATGCCAATGTTCGGCAGGAACATTGGCATTATCTGGCAACTCGGCGGGCGGGTCAGCTGCCGCGGTAGGTCGAAAACGCGAACGGGCTCAACAGCAGCGGCACGTGATAGTGCTCGCCGGCGTCCGAAACTGTGAAGTTCAGGTCCACTTCCGGGAAGAACGTTTCCGTGCCGAGGCCCTCGTAGTAGGCGCCGGTGGCGAAGTTCAGGCGGTAGGCGCCGCCGGGAATCCGTTCCGGGCCGAGGTCCTTGATGCGGCCGTCGGCATCAGTCTCGCCCTTTGCGATCAGGGTCCAGCTGTCACCTTCGCGGACGTAAAGTACGACGGCGACCCCCGCCGCCGGGCGCCCGGAGCCGGTATCCAGGATGTGCGTGGTTACCTGTGAAACACTCATGCATTTTCTCCTTCGCTGATCACGCCTGAGAGACGCAGCAAGGCGATCTCCCGCAGCTGGCCAGCCACAACTTCGTCTTCTTCTTCGGGTGTGTGCGTGAGGCGCTCCTGGAGGGAACCGAGGATCTCCTGGGCGCTGCGTCCTGCGGCGCGAATGAGGAAGACCCTGCCGAATTTCTCCTCGTAGGCGCGGTTTCCCTCCGCGAGGGCGGCGGCCGTGCCGTCGTCGCTGGGATCCACGCCGGACTGTTCCGAACGCGACATGGCCGCCTCGGTGGTTTGGGCCTTGGGCCGTTCGCCGATCCGGGGGTGGTGGGCGAGCGCGGACTCCACCTCTTCGGGTGTGAACGGGTGGGCGGCCTGGCGGGCCTGCCCCAGCAGTTCGTCGACGCTGGTGAAGGGGCGCGCATCGGCGATGTCCTCAACCCAGCGGCTGATATCCAGGCAGGGAGTTAGGGTCCTGATGGCCTCGTCCCGGTCAACATTGTTGAATACTGCAAGCTCCATGCTTGTGTCATCCTCGTGCAAATGCTGGCATCCATGGTGTGGGCTATGCGGAACTCCTGCTTTCCAGCTGGAGGAAGCTTGCTTCTAATGCTTCCGCATCATGGAACTGTTATTTCAGCATACGTAAATAGTTAAGCCGAGCCCGTGGGCTGGTGTCAAGAGAGTACCGCGCCCGAGCGCCGTGTTCTCACAGTGAGGTAGAGGCGGTGCGCCGTAATAACCAAGGCAAGCCACGCAATGCCGAGAGCCCACGCGGCCAGGACGTCGGTGAGCCAGTGGTGTCCAAGGTAGACCCTGCTCAAGCCCATGGTTGCAGCGAACGCTGAGGCCGCCAATACCGTGATGATCCTGGCTCTGGCCGTTTTGAGGCGAAGAATGATCAAGTAGGCCACGATTCCGGCGATCACGATCGAATTCAGGGAGTGGCCACTGGGGAATGACGGCGAGTGCTCGTAGGGCGGAACGGCGTCCGCGAGGTCCGGACGGGTGCGGCCGAAGAGGGGCTTGCCTGCGACGGTCATCAGGAGCGAACCAAGTCCTGCTGTCAGCATCAGGATGACAGGAGTCCACGAGCGGCGCTTTGTGGCCAGTGCGATCATGATCCCCACCGCGATGATGGGCATGCCAACCGTGCCGCCAATATCGGTGTAGGCAGTAACGGCGAGGTCCAGTGCCGGTGATCGAACGGCCTTGGCGGCATCAAGGACGGGGTGGTCCAACCCCGCGACCCCGTCGGCTTCGGTGACCGACTCGTACACCTCGCCAAAAGCGACGGCGAGGGAGACGGCTACCACAAGCCCCACCGCCAAGGTGATGATCAATGCTGCATAAGGGCCCAGAAGCCTGGTGATCCGCTGTGCAGCCCCTGCCAAGACGCGGCCTACCGGGGACTTCCACCGGGTAAGGTCCTGCCCTGCGACGAACCGGTCCTGGGTTACCTCGCCGTGGACGCCCTGCTCCGGCTGCTCTTTTCCTTCAGTCGTCACCCTTGTCCCCTTACCGTGGCGGCTGTCCCCTCGGCGTGGCGGCCTCCGTATTGGTGAGTAACCTTAGCAGTTTGGGCTTGGGGCAGTTGATGTGGCTCGCCCCGGCCACCGCGCTGGGGCAGAATGACGAGGACCAGCTGAAGGAGTTTCGCACATGCCAGACATACTGACGTCCAGGTTCCTGTTCGGCCCCGGCCCGAGCAATTGCTACCCCGAAGCCATGGCCGCGATGGCATATCCAGTGCTCGGCCATTTGGATCCGGTCTTCATTCAACGCCTGGACCGGACGTGCCAGGGGCTACGGACGGTCTGGGGTACTGCGAACGCGCGCACGCTCCCCCTGAGTGCCACAGGTTCGGGCGGCATGGAGGCCGCTTTCGTGAACACCGTGTCCGACGGCGACGTGGCAGTGATCGCTGTCAACGGACTATTTGGGGCGCGCATGTGCGAGGTGGCGCGGCGTTGCGGGGCCACTGTGGTTCGGGTGGATCACGAATGGGGCAAGCCCGTTGACGCAGAGCGTGTGCTGGCTGCGCATCCCAACCCGAAAGTGATCGCGGCGGTCCATGCCGAGACCTCCGTTGGCGTTCTCTCTGACATCGCTGCGCTGGGCGCAGGCAAGGGCGACGCCCTGCTGATCACCGACGCCGTGACGTCCATCGGCGGACTGGAACTCCGGGCAGACGACTGGGGGATCGACGTCGGATATGCCGGAACGCAAAAGTGCCTGGGCGTTCCGCCGGGGCTTTCGCCGTTCACTGTCTCGGACCGCGCCTTTGAGCGGCGCATCAAGGATCCGCGCTCCTGGTACCTGGATATCGGCCTGCTCGGCGGCTACGTCGGCGCTGCCAGTGGCGCCCGCACTTACCACCACACCGCGCCGGTCACCATGATCGCCGGTCTCGAAGCGGCGCTCGACCGCATCCTCGCCGAGGGGCTCGACGTCGTCCAAGCCCGCCACCGCGCTGCCGGAGCTGCGCTGCAGAGTGGCCTGCAGGAGATGGGGCTTGAGCTGTTCGCCGCCGAAGGAGCCCGACTGCCGAGCCTCACCACCGTGAAAGTGCCCGACGGCGTCAACTCGGCCGCGGTCCGCGCTTACCTCCTGGAGAACTTCAGTATGGAGATCGGCTCCGGCGTGGGAGAGTACGCGGATACGGTGTGGCGCATCGGAATGATGGGCCCAAACGCGAACAGAGCCTCGGTGACTTTGGTATTGGGTGCGCTGAAAGAGGCAATCGACAAGGCGTAAGTGAGAGAAAATCGCCGGGAAACCCGTTGGATGTGAGAGAACATCGGTGGTAGTTGGATGTTCTCTCACATCCTGACCGGTTTCAGCCGATGTTCTCTCACGTCCTGACCGGTTTCAGCCGTTGTTCTCTCACCTCCATGTGGGAGAGGATCGTCCTAGAGGGCGTTGGATGTGGGAGAGGATCGCCCAAAAGGGCGTTGGAAGTGGGAGAGGGTTAGGTTTCGCGGGTCAGGATCCAGGTGTTGGTGCCGTCCTGGCGTTCGAACGTCACCGTCGTCACCAAGGCCTCGATGAGCGCAAGGCCCCGCCCGGATTCGGCGTCCTCGTCCGGCATGTGGGGCTGCATGTCCTCAGCGAAGGGCTCGCGGGCGTTGAAGGCACTGACCCTCGCCACCAGGCGGGCGGGCCGGACGCTGATGTCCACACCGATCTCCACGGGCTTCTCCGCCACGGGAAGGGCGTGTTGCACGATGTTGGCCGCGGCCTCGATGACGGCGGTGGTGAAGGTCATGCGGTCCATGTCCGGAACGAAGGAGGCGTCGTCCCACAAAGCATCGATCTCGCCATGGATGGCCTCGATTGCTTCCTCGTTGGACGGCCCGTGGTAGCCCCTGCGTGCGATGACCTCAGTCATTTCCGAACGCCTCCTCGGCTGTTGAGTACGCGGTCAGAACGCGGTCCATATTGGTCAGTTCAAGGACCATTTTGACTTGGGGCTGCACTCCCGAGATCCGCAAATCCCCACCAGCCTGACGGGCCGCTTTGAGGCAACCGATGAGGGCTCCGAGGCCGGAAGAATCCATGAAGTCGGTTTCTGCAAGGTTCACCACCACGCGGCTGGATCCACCGGCCACAACCTCGGCCACGACTTCGCGCAGCTTCGGAGCAGCCACCATGTTCAACCGGCCGACGCTCTTCACCTCTGCGTAGGAGTCTTTGACCTCGTAGCTAAACTGCATCAGCATTCCTCTCTTCGGGGCGTCCAGGACCTTCCGGACCCGCCAATTCCTCAGGGACAAAACCCTTATACAAAACTGCCTTGACCAGGACGCTCAGGACCACGAGGTCGAAGGTTACCCACGCTACATTCACCAGGGTTCCGAGGGGCTCCGACAGGCCAGAAAGAAGCCGCGCCAGCCCGACAACCATGGCAACGGCGAGCAACACCGCAACGACGATCTGCGGACGAATCAGGCTCCAACTGGGTCCGCCACTCTGCCTGGCCTTCGGGGTGACGGCGAACCCCAGGGGACGGCCGAACCAGACGTTACGTGCCGCCGTCGTGCAGGCCTTGATCCAGGTGGGGAACAGCGCGAGGCTGTATTGCTGCCCTCGCCAGGTGGGGATCCCGTGACCGGCGATCACAAACAGCAACTGGTTCACCACCATGAACGGGATGAATCTGATGAAGAAATCCAAGCTCAGGCTGCTGACGGGAAGGATGCCGAGCGTCAGGTAGATAATCGGAGCGGCGAAGTACACCACCGCCGCGAAGCCGCTCAGGTAGCTCCACATGGTGGAGAAGTACATGAGTCGCTGGCCCCACGTGAGGCGGCGTTGGACCAATGGGTTCTCGCGGAGCATCACCTGCATGGTGCCCTGGGCCCAGCGAAGGCGTTGGGTCAGCATGGTCTTGATGTCCTCGGGAGCCAGACCGTTGGCGAGGATTTCGTGGTGGTACACGCTCTTCCAGCCAAGGCCGTGGATCCGCATCGCCGTTGCCATGTCCTCCGTGACGGAGATGGTGGCCAGCGGCATGATGGGCTGGGCTTCGTCGGTGCGTTCCACGGAGATGGCGTCCAGCACGGCGTGGACCGACTCGAGCGCGCCCAAAGGCGACCAGTCGCGTCCGGACATCCGATCGACGGCGTCACTGGCCACCGTGGTGACACCGGTTTCGCCCACGTGGGCGAGTTCCATGGCGGCGATCTCTTCGAGGTCGGCTTGCAGCGCCGAGAAGTCGGCGGCTACGAGGGTACGCACCGCCTCATCGACCTTCCGGCGCACGCGGTACGTGATCTCGCTGAGCGGTGCCCGGGCCTCAAGTTCCTGCTGGGCTGCATTGGTTGCGGCCTCAACTTCGTTGAGCATCTGCTCCACCAGCGGGTTCTGCGCCTCTGCGGACCGCCGGGACTTCTTGATGGCAGACCGTGATGCGGCCAGGGCACGGCGAACGCTCTGTTCCGTGGCTTTGACGTAGCCCACCAGGCCCAGTTGCATGAGGGCTTCCCTGCGCAGGATGGCGTTGGAGCCGCAGAAGAACGCAGCGTTCCAGCCGTCCTTGCCCTGCTGGATGGGCCCATAGAAGAGGGGAGCCTGGCTGCCCAAGGGATCGTCGTCGGGGACGTTGACGAAGTACTGGGGCGTCTGGACCAACGCCACGCGGTCATCGTTGAAGTAGCCCAGGGTCTTATCCAGGATGTCCGGTTCGGGAATCTGGTCGGCGTCGAGAATTAACAGGTATTCGCCCGAGGTGACCATCAGTGCGTTGTTCAGGTTGCCGGCCTTGGCGTGCCGCGGCATGTCCGGCGTCCAATCGGGTCCGCGCGTCACGTAGCCGATCCCGTTGGCCTCCGCGAGCTCGCGCAGCTCCGGCCGGTTGCCGTCATCCAGGATCCAGGTGCTGTGCGGCCAGCGGATGTCCATGGCGGCCAAGGCCGTGGTCATCACCAGGTCCAAGGGCTCGTTGTACGTGGTGATGAAAACGTCCACCGTTGCGGTATCCGGCGCTGCGGGCGGTGGCTTGCGGATCTTGAGGTTCCACACCGTCAGGCCGAAAAGCATCACGTCAATGAGGCTGTACGTCTCGGCAATCACCAGCGGAACAGCGATCCACCAGGCTTCCCAGTTCAGCGAAGCCAGCCAACGCCACGCCACGTAGTTCACGCCCAGAATGACGGTGAGGACAACGAAAAGCCGAGTCCAGAATCGCGTCACGTTCCCCCCTTTTGTGGCTAGTGCTGGATTGTATGAGCTACTCCGCTGCGATTGGCTTCCAGCCCTGCATCCGGTTTACGTCCAACATCCCGTTGACGGTGAACCACGACGGCGGTCACGTCATCTTCCGCTGTGGCCGCCGGTGCCAGCTCCAGGAGGGCCGCGCAAACGTCGTCCGAGTTGCCGCCGCTCCGAGCGGCCTTCTCCACGTTCCGGACGAAGTCTTCCAGGGAATCGTGCGCGTCAAGCACGCCGTCGCTGACGATCACCAGCGAATCGCCCGGTTCCAGCTGCAGTTCCGCGGCAGGCCATTGCTGCCCGTCCAGGATCCCGACAGGCGGCCCGGCGGAAACCAGCCTCCGTGCGGCCCCCTCGGCAGGGACGTGCAGGCCAAGTCCGTGGCCGGCGTCGACATAGCTGAGCTTGCCCGAAGCACTGTCCAAGCGCGCATGGAACATGGTCACGAAGGAACCTGACTGGTCCAGATCGGAGGTGAGTGTGGCGCTGGCGGAGTCGAAGGCGTCAGAGATTGCCGGGGTGTCTGCCACGGACCTCATGACGGCACGCACGGTGGCTGCTATCAACGCTGCGCCCATGCCCTTGCCCATGGCGTCGGCGAACGTCAGGTGCATGCCGTCGCTGGTCTGGTACCAGTCGTAGAAGTCCCCACCCACGCTGCGCGATGGGCGGAAGGCGCCCGCGACGTCGTAGTCTTTCAGCCGCACTGTTTCCTGCGGGAGGAGGCTTTTCTGCACAACCGCGGCGCGGGCGAGTTCGTCAGTCTGGCGGGTGTCCTCGGCGGGGGCGGCGGGCGTCCGGGCCCGGCGGAACAGGGCACGGATGCGGGCCTGCAATTCCTTGGGGCTGAATGGCTTGTTGATGTAGTCATCCGCGCCGGTGTCCAAGCCGGTGAGCCGGTCAATCTCGTCCGCGCGGGCGGTGAGCATCATGATGTAGGCATCCGAGAATTCCCGCAGGCGCCTGCAAACTTCCATGCCGTCGATGTCCGGGAGGTTGATGTCCAGCGTCACCAGTTCGGCGTTGGTGTTACGGACAGCCTCGACGCCGGAAAGACCGTCGGGCGCTTCCGTGACCACGAAATCGAGCTGCTCAAGAACCAAAACGAGGAGGCCGCGGATGTCTGCGTCATCTTCGACGACGACAGCGTGGCGCGGGGACGCGGTTGAGACCATGGCTCCATTAACTACTGCCGCAGGGGTTTTGTCACGTTTAGTAAAGAGACGTGTAACGCCCGCTCACAATAGTGGGCGGGCGTTACAAAATTTGTTCAGTTATGTGAGAGAACGATTGCCTTAAAGCGGCGGGATGTGAGAGAGCGTTAGACGCCCAGCTCTTCCTTCAGGGCCTGGACGTGGCCCTGGGCGCTGACCTGGTACTGGGTGAGCTTGACGGTGCCTTCGCCATCGAGCACAACGGTGGAGCGGACCAGGCCTTCGACGATTTCGCCGTCAACAAGCTTCTCGCCCCAGGCGCCGTAAGCAAGGGCCACGGAGTGGTCCTCATCGGAGAGCAGCGGGAAGGTCAGCGCGAACTCACCAGTGAACTTGGCGAGGGCCTCAGGTGCGTCCGGGGAGATCCCGATGACGTCGTAACCGTTGCCCTGCAGGCTTGCGAGGTTGTCGCGGAAATCGCAGGCCTCGGTGGTGCAGCCCGGAGTGGCTGCCTTGGGGTAGAAGTAAACAATGACGTTGCGTCCGCGGTAGTCGGACAGCGAGACCTTGGTGCCGTCGGCGTCGAGCAGCGCGAAGTCAGGTGCTTGCGTTCCGACGAGGAGTTTCTGGGTCATGGCGATCCTTTGCGTTTCACCGGCTTGCAGCCGGCATTGGTCATTCTAAAAACGGATTGTCTAAGGACAGAACAGCGAAGTCAGATGCTGTATTCCGCAGGTCCGCGCACTGTGGCATAAGGGCCTGGCACGAACTGGTAGCCACCACCACGGACGGTGGCGACAGTGTGGCGGGCGCTTCCGAGCTTCCGCCTCACCCTTCCAACATAAACGTCAATCGAGCGAAATGCCGCGCCGGGGAGGTCAAATGACTCCAGGAAGCGTTGCAATTCTTCACGACTAATGGCCCTGGAGCAGTTCACCACAAGGTAGCGCAACAGCTTGTATTCCATGCCAGTAAAGGCAACCGGGACGCCGTCGAGCAGTACTACTTCAGCCGCGAGGTCGATTGCAAGTTGACTACGGCGCCCGGCCAACATGACGGGCTCGACGGCGGTGCTGCCGCCTCCGGTCCGACCCCGGCTAACGGACACATCACCCTCGCGTGCGGAGGTGATTCGTCCGTTTGAGGGGGAATTTCCGTCAGCCAGAGCGTCGGCGAGGGAGAGGGAAGGGTGGGTACCGGCGTCGGCGGCTTCCTGCGGAGTGCCGCCCCAGGAAGTATCGCCGACGCCGGAGTGTTCTGCCCCGATGGCGGGCCAGATGCGGACTTCCGCCTCCGGGGCAAGTTTCATGGCCCGGGCCAGCACCATGCGTGCTGCCCGATCCCAGACTGCTGGATCAATCTCGTCGCCCTCGGCCGGGTTGACCCAAAGAGCAAGGCCACGCGCGCTCAGGCCGGGCCGCCGACCCATGGCCCGCGCTGCGGGATCACGGGAAGGCGGCGGCCCGTAGGCATTGACTGCCATGGCGGTGGACCCTAAACGTTGCCGCGGCGGAGCAATTTGCCGCCGGGGTTCTGGCCGTCGATCGCGGTGCCGCGCAGGTAGGTCTTGCGGACGACGCCGGCCAGGGGACGGCCGTCGTACGGCGTGATCGGGTTCTTGTGCTTGAGCTTGGTGACGTCCACGACGAAGGCCTCGTCCGGAGCGAAGATGGAGAAGTCGGCGTCATAACCCAGGGCGAGCTGGCCCTTGTTGTGCAGGCGGGCCAGGGCAGCGGGCTTCTCGGCCATCCAGGACACGACCTGTTCCAGCGGGATGCCGCGGTGCCGGGCTTCGGTCCATATCAGGGACAGGCCCAGCTGGAGCGAGGAAACGCCGCCCCATGCCACTGCGAAGTCGCCGTTTTCCAGGTCCTTGAGGTCAAGGGTGGAGGGGGAGTGGTCCGAGACGATGCAGTCGATGGTGCCGTCCTGCAGGCCCTTCCAGAGGAGCTCGCGGTTGGAGGCTTCACGGATGGGCGGGCAGCACTTGTAGGCCGTGGCGCCGTCGGGGATTTCTTCAGCCATGAGCGTCAGGTAGTGCGGGCACGTCTCAACGGTGAGGTTGACGCCGTCGCGCTTTGCCGAGGCGATCATGGGAAGCGCATCGGAGGAGGAGAGGTGCAGGATGTGGGCGCGGGCGCCGGTCCAGCGGGCGCGCTCGATGACCTCGGCGATGGCCTTGTTCTCCGCGCCGCGGGGGCGGGATGCAAGGAAGGTCTCGTAGTGGTCGCCGCCCGGGTGCGGGGCACGGTCGATCGCGTGCGAGTCCTCGGCGTGCACGATCATGAGGGAGTCGAAGGACTTGAGTTCCTTCATGTCCTCTTCCATCTCGTCCGCGTCCAGGTGCGGGAACTCGTCCACGCCGGAGTGCAGGAGGAAGCACTTGAAGCCGAACACGCCTTCGTCGTGGAGCGGGCGGAGGTCGCTCTTGTTGCCCGGGATGGCACCGCCCCAGAATCCGACGTCAACAAACGCCTGGTCCTTGGCGACCACGCGCTTCTGCTCCAGGCCGTCCACAGTGGTGGTGGGCGGAATGCTGTTCAGCGGCATGTCAATGATGGTGGTTACACCACCGGCAGCAGCGGCACGGGTGGCGGAGGCGAAGCCTTCCCACTCGGTGCGGCCGGGCTCGTTGACGTGGACGTGCGTGTCCACCAGGCCGGGGATGAGGGTTTCGTCGTCTGCGAGTTCGATGACCTCGTTGCCTGTGAGGCCGTTGCCCAAGGGTTCGATAGCGACGATGATGCCGTCGCGGATACCAACTTCGCGTGCTGCGAGGCCGGCAGTGGTCAGGATGCGCTGGCCCCGGATAACGAGGTCATAGGCGCCGATTGCTTCAGACATTGAGGTACTCCTTGTTGTCGGGGTTGCCGGTCCGTTCCGCCAGGTACACGCCTATGTGCTTACCTAATTGTTCAAGCAACGGACCTGCTTCAGCGATACATTTCTGGACATCGGATTCCATGTCGGTCAAAGCGTGGACCGTGTGGAAACCGGCATCCGTGAGTTGTTCCCGGCTCAGGGTACTCCGGCCGCAGACTGCGATCACGGGAACCCCGGCCTTCTGCGCCGCCCGCGAGATGCCCATGGGGGTCTTACCGAGCAGGCTTTGTTCGTCCAGGCTGCCTTCTCCGGTGATCACCAGATCGGCGCCCTTTAGTCTCTGTTCGAGGTCAGTGAATTCAAGCACGACGTCGATGCCCGGCCGCCGCTCTGCCTTCAGTGCCGCTATGGCAATGTAGCCAACGCCGCCTGCTGCTCCGGCGCCTTCTGCTTTGGCTGCGTATTTGGCATGTTGCCCGGTGGTTGCTGCGAGCACGTCAACGAAGTGGCTCAGCGCCGCGTCGAGCGAGGTGACGTCGTCCGGCGTCGCGCCCTTCTGCGGACCGAAGATGGCTGGGGCTCCGCTGGCCCCCAAAAGGGGATTGTCGACGTCGGACGCCAGCACGAATTCCGTGGCTTCGATGCGGACGTCGAAGTTGGAGAAGTCGATGCTGTTCAGCTGTGCCACGGCGGCACCGCCGCCGGGAAGCTCGTTGCCGTTCTCGTCCAGGAAGACGGCGCCGAGGCCCTGCAGGACTCCAGCGCCGGCGTCGGTGTTGGCGCTGCCGCCCACGCCCAGGATGATCTTGCGGCAGCCGAGATCCAGCGCGGCGCGGATGAGTTCGCCGGTTCCGATGCTGGTTGCGGTTTTAGCCGTCTGGGACGTGGGGCCGTCCGGCAGGAGGGCGAGACCGGAAGCCGCCGCCATTTCGATGACAGCTTCCTGGTCCCGCACCGCGAAGTCGGCCTTCACCGGTTCGCCCAGCGGGCCGGTGACGGTGGTGGTCCGGCGGGTGAAGCCGGAGCCGATGGCGGCATCGATGGTTCCTTCGCCGCCGTCGGCCACCGGAATGCGTGTTGCCTCAAGGCCTGTTTGGCCGAAGCCTGCCAGCAATCCTGTTGCGAGATGCCTGGCGACGTCGGGCGCGGACAGAGAGCCCTTGAATTTGTCCGGGGCGATGACCACACGCATTCCGGTGCCTCCTTTCTGTTTCTCTTTAGGCTTTGGTCAGAATCGCGGTGGGTGCATCCGCCGCGGTTTCTGCCAGCTCTTCGAACTCGTTCACCGCGTTGATCTCAACGCCCATGGAGATGTTGGTGATCTTTTCCAGGATCACTTCAACAACCACGGGAACCTTGAACTCGCCCATCAGGGCCTTGGCCTTGTCGAAAGCGGCAGGCAGGTCGTTCGGGTCCTCAACGCGGATGGCCTTGACGCCCAGACCTTCAGCAACCTTGATGTGGTCCACGCCGTAGCCGTTGGTCTCCGGGCTGTTGATGTTCTCGAAGGCCAGGGAAACGTTCTGTTCCATGTTGAAGCCGCGCTGGCTCTGACGGATCAGGCCCAGGTAGCTGTTGTTCACCACAACGTGGATGTACGGCAGGTTGAACTGTGCGCCAACGGCCAGTTCTTCGATCATGAACTGGAAGTCGTAGTCACCGGACAGGGCCACAACGGTGGCGTCCGGGGTGCCCCTGACTACACCGAGTGCTGCCGGAGCGGTCCAACCCAGCGGGCCGGCCTGGCCTGCGTTGATCCACTTGCGGGCGCCGAACACGTGCAGCATCTGTGCGCCGGCGATCTGCGACAGGCCAATGGTGGACACGTAGGTGGTGTCGCGGCCGAAGGCCTTGTTCATCTCCTGGTATACGCGCTGCGGCTTGATCGGCACGTTGTCGAAGTTGGTCTTGCGGTGCAGGGAGCCCTTGCGCTCCTGGCACTCGGCAACCCAACCGGAGTAGTCCGGCAGGGTCTTGGCTGCCTGGCGCTCGCGTGCCAGCTCCAACAGACCGTCCAGCGCCGCACCGGCGTCGGACGCGATGCCCAAGTCCGGCGAGAAAACGCGACCGATCTGCGTCGGCTCGATGTCGATGTGCACGAACTTGCGGCCGGCCGTGTAGGTGTCCAGGCCGCCGGTGTGGCGGTTGGCCCAACGGTTGCCGATGCCGATCACGAAGTCGCTCTGCAGGAACGTCTCGTTGCCGTAGCGGTGTGAGGTCTGCAGGCCAACCATGCCGGCCATCAGCTGGTGGTCGTCGGGGATGGCGCCCCAGCCCATCAGGGTGGGGATCACCGGAACGTTCAGGATCTCAGCCAGCTCAACCAGCTGGGCCGAAGCCCCGGCGTTGATGATGCCGCCACCGGCAACGATCAGCGGGTGCTTGGCAGCGGTCAGCAGGTCCAAAGCCTTTTCCAGCTGCTTGCGGGAAGCCTTGGGCTTCTCGATGGGCAGGGGCTCGTAGGCATCGATGTCGAACTCGATCTCGGCCATCTGAACGTCGATGGGCAGGTCCAACAGAACCGGGCCCGGACGACCCGAGCGCATCAGCTGGAACGCCTTCTGGAAGGCGCCGGGAACCTGGCCCGGCTCCAGGATGGTCATGGCGAACTTGGTCAACGGCTTGGCGATGGACTCGATGTCCACGGCCTGGAAGTCTTCCTTGTGTAGCTTGGCAACGGGTGCCTGGCCGGTGATGCAGAGCATGGGGATAGAATCGGCCTGGGCTGCGTACAGGCCAGTGATCATGTCCGTGCCAGCGGGGCCCGACGTGCCGATGCAGATGCCGATGTTGCCATCAGCTGCGCGGCTGTAGCCGTCGGCCATGTGGCTGGCGCCTTCAACGTGGCGGGCCAGCGTGTGGCGGATGCCGCCGTGGGCACGCATTGCTGAGTAGAAGGGGTTGATCGCTGCGCCTGGCAGGCCGAAAGCCTCGGTGGCGCCTTCCTTTTCCAGGATGGCGACTGCCGCATCAACGGTGCGCATCTTAGCCATGGTGTACTCCTTGTTTTTTGCCCTTTCGGGCGAAGTCTGTGGTGTTTTTGGGTGTGGTGAGGGAGCCGCCGTCGTTTAAGTACGACGGCGGGTTCCCTGCTGTTTGTTTCTTTGGCGCTTTAGCGCTGGGCTGCTACTTGCGGCCGCTGAGCTGGAGGACCTGCTTGAAAAGGCCCGAGTGGTCGAGGCCGCCGTCGCCCTGGTTGACGGTTGCGGCGACGAGCTGGGCGACGACTGCGCCGAGCGGGACAGCGACGTTGGCTTCGCGGGCTGCGGAGGTGACGATGCCGAGGTCCTTGTGGTGGAGGGCCAGGCGGAAGCCGGGGTCGAAGTTGCGGTCGAGCATCTTCTGACCCTTCTGGTCGAGGACCTTGGAGCCGGCCAAGCCGCCGCCCAGGACCTTCAGTGCTGCGTCGGTGTCTACGCCGTAGGCCTCGAGGAAGGCGATGGCCTCGCCGAGGACCTGGATGTTGACGGCCACGATCAGCTGGTTGGCTGCCTTGACGGTCTGGCCGGAGCCGGACGGGCCGACGTGGACGATGGTCTTGCCCACAGCGTTGAGGACATCCTGTGCTGCCTCGAAGTCAGCTGCTTCGCCGCCGACCATGATGGACAGGACGGCGTCGATTGCGCCCTGTTCGCCACCGGATACGGGAGCGTCGAGCGGGCGGATGCCTGCTTCTTTGGCGTCTGTTGCGAGGCGGGCGGCGACATCCGGGCGGATGCTGGAAGCGTCGATCCAGAGTGCGCCCTTCTTCGCGTTGGCGAAGACGCCGTCCTTGCCGCTGACAACACCCTCAACATCGGGGGAGTCCGGGACCATGGTGATGATGACGTCGGCGTCCTTGACTGCGTCCGCGATGCTGGTGGCACCCTTGCCGCCTTCGGAGACGAGCTTGTCGATCTTGTCCTGGCTGCGGTTGAAACCGGTGACCGTGTGGCCGGCCTTGACGAGGTTGATGGCCATGGGGAGGCCCATGATTCCGAGGCCGATGACTGCAACGTTGCTCATTGTGGTTCTCTTTCTGGGGAAGTCTGTGTGTGTGTCTTTTAACTCGAGTGCGCTAAATCAGGTGTGCTTACCCAACTAGGTCGCATTAGTGCGCGTTTTGAGGGTTCTAAACGCGCTCTGCTGCTACTTAGTTGGGCGCACGGTGCTTAGTTGGCGTTGGCGCGCTGGCGGATTGCCCAGCTGAAGGCCGTTTCCTGCGGTTCCTTGTATTCCAAACCGATGTAGCCTGCGTAGCCGAGTTCGCGGCTGCGGGCGATCCATTCGCCGAGGGGGAGCGTGCCGGTTCCGGGAGCGCCGCGGCCGGGGTTGTCGGCGATCTGGATGTGGCCGAAGTCCTTGGCGTGGTTCTCGATGACGGATTCGACGTCGTCCCCGTTGACTGCAAGGTGGTAGAAGTCGGCGAGGAGCTTGACGTTGTCGACGCCGGATTCGGCCCTGACGCGGGCGATGACCTTGAGTGCGTCTTCGGCGGTGAGGAGCGGGTACTTGGGTGCGCCGCTGACCGGCTCGAGGAGGACGGTGCCGCCGATGCGGGCGACGCCGGCCGCTGCGGTTGCGAGGTTTTCGGCACCAATGGCGTCCTGCTTCTCGGCCGATTCGCCGTCGATGCGGTTGCCGTAGAGGGCGTTGAAGGCCTTGCAGCCGAGGCGCTCACCGATGCCTGCGACAACGTCGATGTTGTCCTGGAACTCGGTGGAGCGTGCCGGCCAGGAGACGAGGCCGCGGTCGCCGCCGGGCATGTTGCCGGCGTTGAAGTTCAGGCCCGTGAGCTGAACGCCGGCGTCCTTGATGGCGGTTTCGAACTCGGTTACTTGGGCGTCGCTGGGGACGGACGTTTCGAAGGGCCACCAGAACTCGACGGCGTCAAAACCGGCTGCCTTCGCGGCGGCGGGGCGCTCGAGCAAGGGCAGCTCCGTCAGGAGGATGGAACAGTTCACTGTGTACGTCATCGTAGGTCCTTCCGAGGAGGGGCTTTGATCTATCTTCCTGCTGCTTGACTGCTGCCTCGGTGCTTGGCCTCAGTTTCCGCTTTGTGGAATTTAGATTCTGCTTTATGAAAAGTCTAGGGAAGGTAGGGGTGGGAGTCAAGGGGGTGGGTGGGGGAGTGGGGGTACTCAGTCAAACGGTTAGGGTGGCTTTTCCCTAACGCCGAAACATCGCGGAACAGGGGTGCTTGTCGAAACTCAGTACGACTCGCCAATCGCGATGAAGGGCGCATCTGGGCTTGCTGACCGGAGGTCAGCGTAAGTTCATCCCATACATGAAGTGCACCCCACCGGGCAGCGCGCTTGATTCCTGGGGTTAACCCCAGCGCTGTACTTAGTCGAATGAATGAACGGATCGGTGGCTTGTGCAGCGAGGGTCAGATCCTAGGCCGCTTCAAGCTGCGACGGTTGCCCATGAGTGCAGCCCGTACCTGTCAGTGATTGGGCGGGTCTCTTTTGCCAATCGCGGGGCCGCGGGCAGCACGGTTTTACTTCGGCGATGCTAGTTTTATGTACGACCAGACCGGACGCATGCCAGGGAGCTCAGACTTGTCACTTTGGAACGATTTAGGCTTCACGGACAACCCCTTCGATTCGCGTTCCTTGGCAGCGAACTCGGAAGGGTTGACCTTACTTGTCGGTCGTGAACGTGAAAAGCGCGAGCTGATGAGCAAGCTCACGAGCTCAACCCTTCATGCATCCCTGGAAGGCGATAACGGCGTCGGCAAGACCAGCCTCGTCCTGGTTACCGTCTACGAAGCAATTCAGAAGCGATTTGCGGGAACGTTGGGGCAGACATTGGTTCCGGTCGATGGTGTGCTCCAGCTTGGAACCGACGCCAACGTCTTTCACAGAGAGGCCTTGCTTGCAATAGCCCAGTCTCTGATTAAGCATGAGGGCCACTTTAAAGACCTTAGGCTTACAACGCCGAACCTGTCTGAGTTGAAGCGGTGGATGAACGAACCCATCGTGTCATCGGGTGGTGGCGGAGTGCAGATACTTGGTATCGGCGCCGAAGGACAAAAGACTGATGAAGTCAACACTTCGGTTGGTTTCGAAAATTCAGGACTGGAAAGGCTCGTACGGGATGCCTTGAAAAAGGTTTTCCCGACCCAATCAGCGGGTGGTCTTGTTGCCATTATTGACAATGTCGAACTCCTTGGCCGTAGCAGTGAGGCTGGTCGGGTTTTGGAAAAGATCCGCGATACTACCCTGAGTCTTCCAGGCGTCCGTTGGGTTCTTTGTGGCGCAAAAGGTATTATTCGTGCCTCGGTCAGTTCCCCTAGGTTGAACGGCAGAATTTCACGACCCATAGAGGTTACCCCAATCGCTGACTCCCGCATTGAAGAGTTGATTGGTGCTCGGCTCAATCACTTTGCTGCGCGTGACGGCGCTGTGTGCCCCGTCGGCGCTACGGAGTTCCTCTATCTTTATGAAATGTGTCACGCCAATTTGCGTGACGCGTTTCGGTACGCGCAAGACTTCTGCAGCTGGCTTGAAATCGAAGACAAGCTTCACCTACCTCAAGTCGAATATCTTCCGACGCTGAAGCAGTGGCTCGCTTTGGAAGCGCAGGAAATCACAGCGTCGATCAGGCTCCAACCTCGTATGTGGCAGTTGTTTGACGACTTGGCCGCGCTGGGCGGAGTATGCTCTCCGAGCGATCATGAGGCCTTGGGGTTCAACTCACCCCAACGGATGAGGTCAAATTTCGCCGAGGTTCAGCGGGTTGGCCTCATCGACGCTGAGATCGACGAGGATGACACTCGTCGTAGGACCGTGACCTTGACGGCGAAGGGCTGGCTCGTCCACCACGCTCGCAAAGTTGCCGGTGAAACCGTGGAAGTTCACTGAGCGGGCGGTGGCACCGCTGGCCTTTAGCGAGTGCCCACGCGGCATGCTTTGGTGCGCTTTGACCGCGAAGGAAATCATGATCGGCGAAAAACAGACGAAGACAGCGTTTTTCATAATGGACTTTGACTGACTAAGCGGAGTATCTCGCAGGGCTCAGGATGGTTTGGAAATCATTTTGGGCGGAACTCGGTCTCTGCGCCGGTGCATGGTCCTATCTATTCGTTTATCCAAGTGCTGCGGCATCACGTGTTGCGCTCGGGGATGCCGGCGCTCGGTCGGGATGCCAAACGGGCCCGCTCGATGGTGGCTGGTTGTTAGGGCCGTGTGCTGGGGATCTTTTTCCAATCTTCTGACGCTAGCGAGTGGGATACGGCTTCTTCGTCTGCTGCATCGACGCCTTCGTGGGATTTACCGATGAATGTTCCGCTCCCGTGTGATCTTTGCCGAGTTGTGCAACGGATGTCACTCTCGGAACAAGCTTCAGTAAGGGCGACCGTTATGAGTGCTCACCTAGCTGGTCTTTTACCTTGGTATACAGGACCTTGCGGGGGATTTCTTCAGACTGTCGGCCAATCAAGCCCGCCGATTTTCACATGAATCATTTAGAGCTGTAGGCTTCCGGCGACTTTCAAATGGACTGAATCGCGTATCCTTTGACACCGTAACCGGCGAACTCACAGCACGTTGCTACGTGCGAACATAGAGTTGACCGCATAGCTCAAGGAGACTGACTGTTGCTTATATCGTCTGAAGTTGCATCCATCCTGCCGTTCGACGCTGCCGCTGAGAAGACGGTCAGCACGTCATTGACTCTCATGCCTCACCTGGTATCGGAGCGTTCGTTGGCGGGTGCCACCAAAGAGCTGGCCCAGTCTACAAAAGCCAGATTTACCACAGGCCATGTGCCCGTGATGGAAACTGTTGCAATGCCTAAGCAGGGACTCGGTCCACGTCCCATAGGGCTGCTTTCCCCGGAAGCTCGCACCCTGTATGAAGGATTAGTGGAGAGCCTCAAGTCAGGTCTTCCGTCTCCATCTCGGGATAGAGACATGGATGCCCACAACGAATTCGGTATTGATCGCGGGGAAGCTGATGACGTCCTCTTGGTGGACTTTGACATTGCAGCTTGCTATGAGTACATCAATCACGAAGTTCTCACGAATGAACTGCTTCTTCAAACACTGAATGAGAAGCCAATCTCTGCCTTGGGTAGCTTGCTTGGTGACGTATTTCCGCGAGGAGTCGGTATACCGCAGGCCATGGAATGCAGCCACCTCCTGGCGGACGCCTATCTCAATCAGCTTGAACGAGGGTTGGTCCGTGCGGGATATCAAGTAGATAGATATGCCGATGACTTTAGGGTTATTAGTGCTTCTTGGGGTGAAGCACATGAAGCCATTGAGCGAGCCGTCGAAATCGCTCGCGGAATAGGTTTAGTGCTTGCGGATGGTAAAACAAAGATACGTTCCGCGCGTCAGGTTCGTCGCGAGAAAATTGATAGAGAGTCGGCGTTCCAAAGATATAGGGATAGCGCGGCTGATGAGCTGAGTTCGATTGAGCATGTCAGGGTAGGGTACGACGACTTTGATGTCGTACTCACGGAGGCGGATGATGATGACGTGGACTTTGCCGCCCTGTCTGAGGTTGTAAAGGACTGGGCAGTCAAGGAATCTGGTGAGCGAGGGATCTACACCTTCTATGGAACCCGCGCTCTGAAAGTGCTTACTTCGGCCCCAAACCGTATTAATGACGACTGGTTGTCTGCAATTGCTCAACGCGAGCCGATACGGCTTTTCAATATCGCAAAATATGTGACAGGTCGTGATGAGGTCGATGAGAATTGGTCGACACTGGCGCAATTGACGCTAATGCCGCGCCAAAGCCCGTGGGCGCGGCTTTGGATGCTTAATTTGGGCAATTCCTTCGAGTCGGGGTGGACATCTGCCGAGTCGACAGTTATCGAGTGGGCCGTAGGATTACTCGACGACCGTTTTGAATCGGTCCGCGCTGAGGCCGCTTGGTTCCTGGCAATGCGACAACGGTTGACATCGGACCGCCTTGGGGAACTCTATGTGGCCGCCACCGATGTTACGCGTATTGGCCTTGCGGCCTGTGCAGGGAAGTTAGATGCGGCTAAACCCACTAATGTGGGCAAGGCTTTGCGGGCCGACTCTGCCCTCACGAAACCTGCGTTCGAGTGGGGTGCCTCATTTGCGGGTTGATGCCAAGGTACTTCCAGCCAGCGAGGATTCCCTCCGGTCTTTGTTCAACCTGCGTTCGACCGAGGTGGGCGGGGTCAACGCCCAGATAGTTACGTCGGTAACTCTCGTAGAAGCTTTGGTGGACCACTTTTTGGATGAATTCATTGGAAAGTCTTATGTTTTGACGACATCTTTCGGTCGGCAGCTTGTCCAGCGGAACGCAAACTCATTTCATCAATCATGGGATGAGCGGAACTTATGGTTAGATAAAGGTTTCGGCATTGCCTTGAGTCAATTTTCCGAAGCTAAGAGTCTCACCACGATTGTCGAGGTCCGAAATGCAATTGTGCATGGCAACAATCAACTGACTGATCGCCAGGCCAAGAGTCTCTTCAAAGTCCTTGAACTTAAGAAGAGGCTGAGCTTGGATTTGCAATCTGAGCTTCAGGGGCGAGTTATAGTGCTTAAAGCAAATGCCGGTCAGCTGGCCATTGAGATAGCGGCAAACTTTGTAGTTTCATTAGATGAAGCCGTCGCAAAGGTTTTGGAAGATTAGGTGTAGGGGGTAGGGTGCTAACGCGGGTCGTCCGTATAATCTGTGTTCCCTAGTCGTGATGTACTGTACTCAGGTTAGTTATCCCCAAAATGCTGTGGATTGACGGTGAATGCGCCGGGACCATCGTCACTGCTCGCGGAAGGACAAATCGAATGGCTCGAGCGACAGTTCAAGACGTCGCCAGGACTGCGGGTGTCTCCGTGGGGACGGTGTCGCGCGTTTTGAACGGGAGCCCGGCCGTCAGCGAGGCAGCCAAGGAGAAGGTCAACGCCGCAATCCGTCAGCTCAGCTACCGTCCTCTCGCTTCAGCAAGAGACCTAAGAAGAGACCGCACCATGCGTGTCCTGGCCCTCGCCAAGAACCTGGACTCATTGGTGATCAGCGAAGTCTTCCGCGGAGTCGGCGACGCTGCAGCGGACTCCGGCTACGTCAGCCTCATCGCTGCCACCGACGGGGACCTCGATCGCGAACAGCAACTCGTGGACATGCTGCGGAACGGCTCAGTGGACGGGCTCGTGATCTTTTCGCCAACAATGTCTGACGAGGACGTCAACACAGTCGCTGAGCAAATGAGCGTGGTCCAGGTCTGTGAAATCGTCGACGCCGAGGCGGCATTCGGTGTGTCCATCGACGACCGCCAAGCCGCCTACGACATCACCAAACACCTGATCAACACCGGCGCCAAGAAGCTGGCCATGCTCGCCCATAGGGGAGCCCGCTCAGGCCGGCTGCGGGAAGAGGGCTTCCGCCAAGCGCTCACGGAGCAAGGATTGGAACCGGACCAGATCCTGTTCGGTGAAGGCAATTTCGGATTCCACGCTGGCCGCAGGCTCACGAAGAAGCTCCTGGAAGCAAAAGAGCTTCCGGACGCAGTCTTCTGCGGAACCGACGTAGTCGCAGCCGGTTGCGTCCGTGAACTCACCGACGCCGGACTACGAGTTCCCGATGACATCGCCGTGGCAGGCTTCGACGACTCTGCCCAAGCAGAAATGTGCGTCCCGGAGCTGACCACAGTCCGCCAGCCAGCCTACGAAATGGGCCGCGTAGCCTTCGCTGAACTCCTGGAGCGGATGACCGTCGAGGGCTCACATCGCAAGGGAAGAACCTTCCTCCCGCACGAACTCGTCATCCGGGACTCCACGAAATAAAAGGGTTGACAGCCCCGAGCAACCACTGTCAAACTACTTTGGAATCGATTCCACGGCCGAAAGGCCGATTCTTTTGGAAACATTTGGAATCGATTCCAAAAACCAAAAAGAACCACCGGCAAAGAAGCCACCCTCAGCACGCGGGACAGCCAAAACGCGCACTGAACGCCACTCGCCCACAGCCACCAAAGGAGCCACTTGTGGACTTGAACCGACCTGCTCTACCGCTCCAGAACAAAGCCACAAACCGCAAAGCCCTAGCAGCGACCGCAATAGCCGCAGCCCTCCTCCTCAGCGCGTGCGGCGGGGGAGCCTCACCCCAAGGTGCGGAACAAGCGGCAGCTGCCGATCCGGCGTCGGGCGCTAATGCCAGCGGTGCCGTGAACATCTGCGGCGTCAAGGACGCGAGCGGCATCTACAAGGGCACGGCAGAGGCGTTCACCAAGGCGAACGGCAAGGTCACGGCCAAGTACACCGAGATCGGCGCCACCACGGACGAAGCCCGCACGCAGATTGTGCAGCGGCTCGAAGGCAAGTCCACCGAGTGCGACCTCTTCCTCACGGACGTCATCTGGACCTCCGAGTTCGCCTCCCAGGGCTGGCTGCTGGACCAGACCAAGCTGGTCGAGGCCAACAAGGACAGGCTCATTCCCTCCACTGTGGAAACCACCAAGTACCAAGACAAGTACTGGGCCTCGCCGTTCTTCACCAACGCCGGATTGATCTACTACCAGAAGGACAAGGTGGCCAAGCCCGAGTCCTGGCAGCAGCTCTACGCGGAAGCCGCCAAGGCTCCCGGCAACGGATACGTCTACCAGGGCAAGCAGTACGAGGGCCTCACGGTGAACTTCCTCGAAATGCTCTACAGCGCAGGCGGCGAAGTCCTCAACGACCAAGGCGACGTCAAAATCGACTCCAAGGAAACCCGCGACGTCCTCAACTTCATGAGCGACGGCCTCAAGAACGGCTCAGCCGACCGCGCCGTCCTCACCTACAACGAAGACCCCGCCCGACTCGCCTACGAGTCCGGAGACTTCGGATACCAGCGCAACTGGCCGCACGTCTACCGCCTGCTCAACGCGACACCGCTGGCGTCCAGCTTCGGCGTCGCGCCCCTGCCGGCATGGGAGGGCGGCAAAGCCTCGGGCGTGCTCGGCGGCTGGAACCTGGCGATCTCGGCCCACTCCACCAACCAGGCCGGAGCTGTCGCATTTATAGACTTCGCCACCACCCCGGACTGGCAGAAGCACGTGGCGATGGACTACTCACAGGCCCCGGTCAACGAAGCTGCCTACTCTGACCCGGCGGTTCTCCAGAAGATGCCGTTCGCCACGGAACTCCTCGCCTCCGTGAAGGGTGCCAAGCCGCGCCCGATCTCCCCTGTCTACCCGCAGATCTCGCAGGCGATCTACAAGAACGTCTACGCGGTCCTCTCCGGCACCACCTCCACCGAGGATGCCGTGAAGAAGATGGCCGAGGAAATCACCACCGCCAAGGCGAGCTTCTAGTTATGGCCATCAAGACACTCCTACCGGGCCGCAGCCCAAGGGGCGCGCCAAACCGCGGCGCACCCACACGGACAGCAAAAACGACAAGCGGCCGCGACCGTGCCGAGCGCAAGCTCGCGTTCCGCATGACCGCGCCGTCGCTGGTCATCATGGCGCTGGTTGCGGCGGTCCCGATCGGCTACGCGATCTGGCTCTCGTTGAACCAGTACAGCGTTCGGACCGCCGGTCTGTCCCGGTTCGTCGGCCTGGAAAACTACATCAACGCCCTCGCAAGCCATGAATGGTGGACCGCCTTCGGCCAGACCTTCCTCTTCGCGGGCCTGTCTGTCAGCCTGGAACTCATCCTCGGCACGGCCATGGCATTGCTGCTCAACCTCGCGTTCAAGGGCCGCGCCGTCCTGCGCACCGTGGTTCTGCTGCCCTACGCGATCATCACCGTGGTCAGCGCCATCACCTGGCAAACGATGTTCCAGCCCAAGATGGGCCTGGTCACTAACGTTCTTTCCACGCTGGGACTGCCGGGCGGCGATGTGGTCTGGCTCGGCGAGCACGGCTACGCGATGGCCGTCATCGTCATGGCCGACGTCTGGAAGACCACGCCTTTCGCCGCGCTCATCATCCTGGCCGGCCTGCAGGTCATCTCGGCCGAAACGTACGAGGCCGCGGAGCTCGACGGCGCCAGCAAATGGCAGACGTTCGTGAATATCACCCTGCCGCTGCTCCGTCCGGCGATCGTCCTCGCGGCCATCTTCCGCACCATGGACGCCCTCCGCGTCTTCGACCTGCCGTTCGTCCTCACCCGCGGCGCCAACGGCACCGAATCCATGTCCATGCTCGCCTACACGCAACTGCGCGAAAACCGGCTGGTTGGCGAAGGTTCGGCGCTGTCCATCCTGACCTTCCTCACCGTCATGGTGGTCTCGGTCATCTACGTCCGCTTCGCCGGCGGCAACATCCGCGACGTCGCGAAGGAGGAGCAATGAGCACGCTGACTGCAGAACGCCCGACGGCGGAACTCGCCACGCGCCCCAAGGCGCCAAAGCGTCGGTTGCGTGGGGAATCGAAACTGCATCCCTTGGTGTGGGTGTTCGTGGTGGCCGTCATGGCTTTCTCGCTCATCCCGTTCTACTGGCTGGTGAACACCTCCCTTAAGAAGGGTGCGAGCCTGGCCCAAGGCGAGCTCTTCCCGAGCCAGCCGACCCTGGAGAACTATCTGGTGGTCTTCCAGAACCCCGAGTTCCTCCTGGCCTTGCGCAACTCGGTGATTATCGCCGTCGTAACTACAACAGTGGCGCTGGTTTTCGCGTCCTTTGCCGCCTATGCGCTGGCCCGGTTGAAGATGCGCCGCAAGGCGATGATCCTGACGTTGATCCTCTCGGTCACCACGTTCCCGGCCATCGCCATCGCGGCCCCGATGTTCTCCATCTGGCGCGACATCGGCCTGTACGACACTCTGCTCGGCCTCATCATCCCGAAGCTGACGTTCGCGTTGCCGCTGGCGATCTACACGCTGACGTCTTTCTTCAAGGAGATCCCGCGTGAGCTTGAGGAATCTGCGTACATGGATGGCGCCACGCCGTTTGTCGCCTTCCGCAAGGTCATCCTGCCGCTGGCGGTCCCCGGCCTGGCGACCACGGCGATCCTGGTGTTCATCTCGGTCTGGAACGAATTCCTCCTGGCCGTCACCTTGACCACCTCGCCAGAGGCGCGGCCTGTTCCGGTGGCGATCGCGTTCTTCAGCGGCACCAGCGAGTTCGACCAACCCCTCGGCACCATCAGCGCCGCGTCGGTGATCATCACCGTCCCGCTCGTGATCCTCGTGCTGCTGTGCCAGAAGCGCATCGTTTCCGGCATGACGGCCGGTGCGGTCAAGGGCTAAACGCCTTTCAAAACCACAACTAGTAACCCAGAAAGAACAGGAACAACGTGAGCATTCAGCAGCAGGCCCCGTCCACAACCCTCAAGGTGGGAGTTGTGGGCATCGGTTGGGCCGGCCGGCAGCACCTCAAGGCGTACAGCAACATCGACGGCGTCGAGATTGTCGCCGTCGCGGGCATGGAAGCTGACCTTCTTGCCCAGCTGAAGGAGGAATACAGCTTTCCGCACGCGTTCGCCCGTTGGGAGGACATGATCGAGCTCGAAGATCTCGACGCCGTCAGCGTCGCCGTGCCGACGTTCCTGCACGCACCGATCGCCATTGCCTCGCTCGAGCGGGGACTGCACGTGCTGAGCGAAAAGCCGTTGGCGCGTAACGCCGTCGAGGGTCAACAGATGGTGGACGCCGCCCGCAAGGCCGGCCGTGTCCTGGACGTCGCGTTCAACCACCGTCGCCGCGGCGACATCCAGGCACTCAAGGAAGTGATCGACGCCGGGACGTTGGGTCGCCCGTACTACGCCAAGGCATCCTGGCTCCGGCGCCAAGGCATCCCGATGCTGGGCAGCTGGTTCACCAACCCGGAACTGGCCGGCGGCGGTCCGCTCGCTGACATCGGGGTGCACGTCCTGGACTACTCCCTGCACCTGCTGGGCGAACCCAAGGTGTTGGCCGTCTCGGCGTCGACCCATTCCGAACTCGGCCCGCGCGGCCTCGGCGGCAACGCCCGCTACACAGCTTCGAACTCGAGTCATAAGTTTGAAGTGGAAGACTTCGCATCGGCGTTCATCCGGCTGGAAGGCGGGGGTACCTTGATCCTGGAAGCGGGATGGGCCACTTACCGCGACGAGCGGGACCTGATGGACTTCACCGTTTACGGGACCGACGGCGGAGCGGACTTGCGCTCGGTCGGCGCCTCCGAGAACCCGGTAGCGGACGTTCACGTCTTCACCGAGAAGGACGGCGAGAACGCTGACTTCGAGGTGGTGGCTGAACCTGGACGAGCGCACCAGGCCGTCGTCGACGACTTCATCGCCGCCGTGCGCGGCGGCGAGACCGTGTGGGGAAGCCACGACGGTTCGCTTGCCCTCACCCGAGCCCTGATACTCGATGCCTGCTACAGGTCCGCCCTCGAACAACGTGAAGTGGTGCTCTGAAATGTCTGATTCGAAACTCAAGATTGTCGTCTGGAACGAGGCCGTCCACGAGGCCCGCAACGAGCCTGCAACCATCGGCGAGATGTACCCGGAGGGGATCCACGGCGCCATCGCCGCCGGACTGCGCGGTTTTTACCCCGACTCCGAAATCACGACGGCGACGCTCGCCGATCCCGAACACGGCCTCTCCGAAGAAGTGCTGGAGCAGACCGACGTGTTGCTGTGGTGGGGGCACATTGCGCATGGGGAAGTTGCTGAAGAGGTGGTGGAACGCGTGCAGCGCCACGTGCTCGGCGGCATGGGTCTGGTGGTTCTGCACTCGGGGCACTTCGCCAAGATATTCACCCGCTTGCTTGGGACCACCTGCTCCCTGAAGTGGCGCAACGAGGGGGAGCGGGAACTCGTGTGGACGGTCAAGCCGTCGCACCCGATCGCGGCTGGTATCGAGAGTCCCATCGTCATCCCCAAGCAGGAAATGTACGGCGAACTGTTCGACATCCCCGAGCCCGATGATCTGATCTTCATCAGCTCCTTTGAAGGTGGAGAGGTGTTCCGCTCCGGCGTGACATTCTCCCGAGGCAAGGGCAGGATCTTCTACTTTAGCCCGGGCGATCAGGAATACCCGGTGTACCACCAGCCGCAGATTCAGAAGGTCATCGCCAACGGTGTTGGTTGGGTGGCCCAGCCCGGTGTCTTCCGGGAGTCACCCGAGGTTTCCAACCCTTCGCGGGGCTGGTTCGAGGCCTAAGCCTTCCCATTTCACTTCAAGGAGCATCAGCATGACCACTTCTCCTCCTCCCGCTGGCCGTCCCCTGGGCGTGGCCGCCATTGGCTACGCCTTCATGGGCAAGGCCCATTCGAACGCGTGGCGGAGCGTGGCCAGTTTCTTCGACGTTCCGGCCTTCGAGCAGAAGGTACTCGTTGGCCGGGACGCCTCCCTGGTGGCCGAAGCCGCCGCCAAGTATGGTTGGGCGGAATCCGCCACTGATTGGCGCTCCGTGATCTCGCGGGACGACATCGACATCGTGGATATCTGCGCTCCAGGCTGGATGCATGCGGAGATCGCTCTGGAAGCTCTGGCTGCCGGGAAGCATGTGCTTGTGGAGAAGCCGCTGGCCAACACTCTGGAAGAGGCCGAGTTGATGGCGGGAGCGGCTGCTTCGGCTCGTGCCCGGGGCGTGCAGTCGATGATCGGCTTCAACTACCGCCGCGTCCCTGCACTCGCATTGGCCCGCGAACTGATTGCCGAAGGACGTCTCGGAACTGTGCGGCACGTCCGTGCCGCGTACCTGCAGGACTGGCTGTCCGACGTCGAAACCCCCATGAGCTGGCGGCTCCGCAAGGAGACGGCCGGCTCCGGAGCGCTGGGCGACATTGCCTCCCACGCCATCGACCAGGTCCAGCATCTGACGGGTCAAACCGTCACTGAAGTGACGGGAACGTTGAGGACTTTTGTTGCCAAACGCCCCGGCCCTGACGGTTTGGAGAAAGTAACGGTCGACGACGCCGCGTGGGCCACCTTGGGCCTGACCGGCGGCCTCAGCGCGTCGGTAGAAGCGTCGCGGGTGGCCACAGGGCAGAAGAACTCGCTCAAGATCGAAATCTATGGCTCACGCGGGTCGCTGACTTTCGACCTGGAGAACCTGAACGAGCTCGGCTTTATGGACGCTACGCTTCCGGTGCGGGAGCAGGGCTTTCGGCGGATCCTCGTGAATGAGCCCGAGCACCCGTACGCCGCTGCGTGGTGGCCGCAGGGGCACATCATCGGCTGGGAGCACACGTTCACACACCAAGTTCGCGACTTCCTACTTGCCATTCGCGACGGAAGCCAACCGTCGCCGTCGTTCGCTGACGGGCTTCAGATCCAGCGGGTCCTGGCCGCGATCGAAGAGTCGGCGCGGAACAGGAGTGTGGTGACGGAGGTTGCCGAGTCACCCTCGGCGGCCGAGAACGCGTCAGGAAGACTCCTGGGCACGATTGTTCCGTGCTAGAGTTTGATCATCACGATCAGCCCGCTCGCCTCACGGCTCGGGCTGATTTTCTTTAACTAGGGGGGTCGTGGCTGACTATAGGAAGCAGTGGCTTTCAGTCGAGGAGCAGATCCAAAAGTTGGCTTCGCGGGGTGTGGCGATTCCAAACGACGGGAGCGGTGTGCAGCTTCTTCGCGCCATCGGCTATTACCGGCTAACCGGGTATCTCTACCCCTTCCGGAATTCAGAGTTTTACCTTGATCAGTACGGTCGCAGGCGATTGCGCGTTCTTAACAACTATCGAGATGGCACCTCGCTTGAGGACGCAGCTGCAATCATCGACTTTGACCGTAAGCTGCGGATGTTGATTCTCGACGGAATTGAGAGGATAGAAGTCTCTCTCCGCATGCAGATTGGCTATACGTTGGGTTGTCGTTCTGCCTTTGCTCATCTGGAACCGGTCACGTTCGTCAGCGCCTTTACGAATCCCCCGATCGACGACTGCACTGGTCAGGTTGGCCCAAGCAAACATGAGCTTTGGATCGCTCGTATGCGAGAACGCCAGAACGCTTCTGACGAGGCGTTCGTTGCCCATTTTCGTGACAACTACGACGGTCGCATGCCGATTTGGGCAGCTACCGAGATTATGGAGATGGGACACCTCAGCCGCCTATACAGCGGCTTGGTGAGTTCGATAGCTACCGAGATTGCACTGGCGTATGGTGCACCTTCCAAACGCGTTATGAATAGCTGGATTGCGAGTCTGAACTATGTCAGGAATGTGGCTGCTCATCATGCCCGCATCTTCAATCGAAAGCTCGTAACAGCCCCCAAACGTCCGGGCAAAGGCACGGTTCCGATTCTTGATCACCTTCTTGACGAGACATCCTCGAAGCAAGTCTTTGGCCTCTATAACGCGTTGGCGGTCATGGCGTACCTACTTAGGGCGATCGATGAAGACGCTGATTGGACGCGTCGCGTTGTCGAACTGGTGAAGGCCTTCCCAACCGCCGGACATCTAACCGAAGAATCCATGGGCATGCCCGAGGGGTGGGCCGGCCTAGAGTTATGGAAGGCGTGATCGCTGGAATATAGGAAGAGGAAGAGCAGTCCCTTACTTACCCATGCCCGCCCGCCTCAAGCCCCGCGCCC
The DNA here is from genome assembly GCF_019977235.1 of Arthrobacter sp. StoSoilB5. Lineage (NCBI taxonomy): Bacteria > Bacillati > Actinomycetota > Actinomycetes > Micrococcales > Micrococcaceae > Arthrobacter > Arthrobacter sp. StoSoilB5. The sequence continues at coordinate 4,582,974 of NZ_AP024646.1, read as the reverse complement.
ACAGCCTCAACGAACGCGTCCGTCTCAGCTGACCTCCGGCTCTTCAACCACAACGCCGAAGTCCGCCAGGCCAAGGGGTCACCCACAATGGGCCTCCACACCACACCGGAGGGCAACGGAGTCCACGGCTCCTCATTGAAGTGCACCCCGCGGCCGGCGAGGATCAGTCCGTGCGTGAAGTGTTGGTTCCTCGCGTGCACGATCGCCGCCGGCAGGTACCCCGCGTCCCGGCACGTGTGCAGGAATGAGTCGTACAGAGTAGGGGCCATATGCCGCGGGAAGATGATCAACGGGTTGCCGGCCAAATCGCCCAGGGGCACAGAAGAAGCAGCAGCCAACGGATGCGCAGCATTCATCACCACTCCTAGCGCCCGCGAATACACTGGCCCCGACTCGAAACCTACGCTGCTCAAAGGGTGACGAACCACCGCAACGTCCAGTTCGCCGTCGCGCAGTCGTTCAACCTGCTCCACCGTGGTGAGCTCGTGCAGGTTCAGCAGGACGTCAGGGGCAAGCGAACTAAACGACGACACCATAGTGGACAGGGCAACGGGGTTTGTGTCCGGCGGCACCGCCACTTGCAGGATGCCCGAAGCGCCAGGCCGTATCCGCCGCATCGACTCCTGCGCCATGGCCACGTGATCCAGCACCCCACGCGCGTGCTCCAGCAGCAGAGCCCCTGCCTCGGAGAGCTCCACACCGGTGCGTCGGCGGTGGAACAGCTGCACCCCGAGTTCTTTCTCCAGGTCCTTGATCCGCTGCGACAGCGGCGGCTGGGCCATGTGCAGACGTTGCGCAGCACGGCCGAAATGAAGCTCTTCGGAGAGCACCACGAAGTACTTGAGATGGTGGAGGTCCATCGCCGCACCATATCAGTTTGGTATCAAGGCGAGTAGATATTGATGTTAGACGGGTCACATTCACCGATGGTCAGATGGGAATCAAGAAGCCCCAACGAACCAAAGGAAACTTCCCAATGTCTCAGGATGTCCTCTTCGAACAGACCGGCCCCACCGCCATCATCACCCTCAACCGCCCGGACAAGCTCAACGCGTGGACCGAGGCAATGCGCAGCGAACTCATCGCCCACCTTGAAGGCCTCAAGGGCAACGAGGAAGTCCGCACCGTCATCCTCACCGGCAGCGGCCGCGCGTTCTGCGCCGGGCAGGACCTGGCCGAGACCGCGTCCATGAACCCTGAGGATCACGAATCCGCGGAAGCTTGGATCGATGGGTTCGATCGCCTCTACCGCGCTGTCCGCAACCTCGACCAGATCACCATCGCGGCAGTCAACGGCGTCGCCGCAGGTTCCGGGTTCCAGTACTCGCTCCTCGCCGACCTCCGCGTCGGCGACTCCAAAGTCCGCATGGGCCAGCCCGAAGTCCTCTCCGGCATCCCCAGCATCACCGGAATTTGGGCCATGTGGAGCATCCTCGGCAAGGCCAAAACCTCACAGTTCGTCCTCACGGGCGAACTGGTGGACGCTGCGGAGGCTCAGCGCCTCGGCCTCCTTAACTACTTGGCGGACGACGGCGGCGTGCTGGCTTACGCGAAAGACCTTGCCGCCCGCTTGAGCCTCCTTCCCCCGGGCGCAGTCCGGTTGACCAAGAACCGCCTGCGCAGCCTGGAAGATGACGACCTCGCCGACGCCATGGCAGAAGCAAAGCGCGTCCACCGCGAGGCGTATGGCACCGGCGAACCGCAGCGCGAGATGGCCCGCTTCCTCGCCGGCCGCCGCTGAGCCAGGAACCACGAGGAGGCAAACCCATGACAACTACATCAACCCAAGACCGGTACACCGAACTGCGAAACAACCACCGCTGGGAGGTGCCGGAGCTCTACAACATGGCCGTCGACGTCGCCGACCGGCACCCGAGGGAAAAGCGGGCACTCATCCTGGAGTCCGCCGTCGAAGGTCAACGCGAGGTGAGCTGGGGCGAAATCCAGGACCGCTCCCGGCAGATCGCCGCCACCCTGCAAGCCGCGGGCATCAAGAAGGGCGACCGCGTTGCCGTCCTCCTCCCGCAGCGCGCGGACACGCCGGCCGCCTACCTCGGCGTGCTCAGGACCGGTGCCATCCTGGTCACGATGTCCCTGCTCTGGGCCGCGGAACCCATCCGCTTCAGACTTGAGGACAGTGGCGCGTCAGTGATCATCGCCGAGGAGTCCGCGAAGCATCTGTTCAAGGACTACGAAGGCACCTTCATCGACATCGATGGTTCGGCCATCAAAGAAGCGCCCACGGAGTTCCAGGATGTCGAAACCAAAGCCGACGACCCCGCGCTCATCTTCTACACCTCGGGCACCACCGGCCGGGCGAAGGGAATCGTCCACGCGCACCGGACCTTGCTGGGCCACAATGAGTTCGAGTACTGCCACCAGATCGGCGACGGCGACGTGTTCTACGGTGCGGGGGACTGGGCGTGGTCGCTCGCCAAACTCATGGGACCGCTTCGACTCGGCGCCACACACTTGGTCTTCCGTCCTACCGGCGGCTTCGACCCCGCGGCGCTGCTGGACAGCATGAGCCGCCACCGCGTCACCAGCGCACTGGTCAACCCGACGTTCCTGCGCAAGATGCGCGAAGACGTGCCCGACGCCGGTACTCGGTTCCCGCTGCACGTGCGGACGGTTTGTTCGTCCAATGAGCCGCTGACGCCGGACTTGATCGCTTGGTTCCAGGCGCAGTACGGCGTGACGTTGCTCGATTACTACGGTTCTACCGAGTCGTACCCTCTGCTCGGCAACTACCCGGATGTCCCAGTGAAGCCCGGGTCCATGGGGCGTCCACTTCCTGGATGGGAAGTGCGCCTACTGGACAAAAACGAGCAGGAAGTCCCGATCGGTGAGACCGGCGAGATCTGCCTCCGTGCACGCTCCAACCCGCAATTTCCCTTGGGATACTGGAAGATGCCGGAGGCGTCAGCCGCCGCGTTCGGAGGCGGTTGGTACCACACGAAGGATCAGGCCTACGCGGACGAGGACGGCTACTTCTGGTTCCTGGGGAGGACCGACGACGTCATCAAAACGTCCGGCTACCGTGTGGGGCCGTATGAGCTGGAGGCAGTCATTCGCGAACTCGATCCCGTGCGGGACGTGTCCGTGACTGGCGTGCCCGACGAGCTGCGCGGCCAGTCCATCAAGGCCTGGATCGAACTGATGCCCGGTCACATTGGGGGAGCGGACCTGAGCGAAACCATCGTGGCGCATGTGAAGGAGAACTTCTCCCGCTTCGCTTACCCGCGATTCATTGAGTACGTATCCGACCTGCCGAAATCGGCCACCGGAAAAGTCCAGCGGGCCCAGCTCCGCGAACTCCCACACGTTGTAGCCTCTCCCCACCTCGAAGGACAACAATCATGAATACGATGACCGAGAAAGTTGCTGAAACTGAGTCTTCCCCCCGGCGCAGCCTGAAGCGCGTCGCTGCGGCAGCCGCCGTCGGAAATTTCGTCGAATGGTTCGACTCCGCGGCTTATGCGGTCATGTCCGTCACCATCGCGAAGCTCTTCTTCCCCGATTACTCCACGACGGCGTCACTTCTGGCCGTGTGGGCGATCTTCGCCGGCGGCTTCATCGCCAGGCCGCTCGGGGCGGCGTTCTTTGGACGCTACGGTGACCGGATTGGCCGCAACAAGATGCTCGGCCTGTGCGTGCTGATCATGAGCGCGGCGACATTCTGCATCGGTATACTGCCGACTTTCGCTGTGATCGGCGTGTGGGCTCCGATCCTGCTGTTCTTGTTCCGCGCCGTGCAGGGCTTCACCACCGGTGGTGAGTACACGGGGTCGTCGGCGTTCATCGTCGAATACGCTCCGGAAGGCAAGCGGGCGACCTACGCCAGCATCATCCCGGCCACTGTTGGTCTGGCTTCCGTAGCGGGTGCGCTGCTGGGAGCAGCCATTACCGCGACTTTGAGCACCGCCGACCTTCAGGCCTGGGGATGGCGCATTCCGTTCCTGCTCGCTGCGCCGTTGGGTCTGATCGGCCTCTACATCCGGTCCAGGGTGGACGACACTCCCGTTTTCCGTGGTCTGGAGAAGAAGGGCAACGTGGCGAAGAAGCCCCTGGGCGATGCCATTCGCCTCTGCGCCCGGCAGATCTTCACTCTCTTTGGATACAGCATCACAAACGCCATCGCTTACTACCTGATGAGCAGCTACATGATTGCGTACATGACCTCAAGCCTCCACTACTCCAGTACGGAATCAATGATCACTAGTGTGATAACGATGCTCGTGTATACGGGCGTCTGCCCTCTTGCCGCACGCGCCAGCGACCGCTACGGACGCAAGCGGATGCTGCTGGTGGCATGTGTGGGATTCGTCGTCATGACGATTCCGGCCTTCTCGATCATGCCGCTGGGACTTGGTTTCGCAATCCTGGGCACGAGCATCCTGGGTGCTTTGGTGGCGGTAATTGGTACCTCCAACGTGCCAGCTTTGGTGGAGATGTTCCCTTCGTCTGTACGTGCCTCCGGGTCCGCTATTGGTTACACGCTGGCCTACGTTCTATTCGGTGGAACCGCTCCGTTCGTTGCTACGGGATTGGTGGCTGGCTTTGGGACGCCGCTGGCTCCGGCCTTCTACCTGATGGGCATGGCTCTAGTGTCCGCCGTGGTTGTTGTTCTCGCCTTCCGGGAGACGAAGGATCTGTCGCTTTCGCGGACGACCGTTTTGTAGATCTTCATGGGCCAAGGCCCCCGCCGCTCAGTTTACTGGCTGACGGCGGGGTCTTTTGCACATTCTGCCAAGGCCAACTTCGTGGATTCGGCTTCAGTAATTCTTTGGTGCTCAACAGATGGGGTTTGCATGTGCGAACGCGCAGGCTTCTCAGACCCAAGACTTCTCCGCCACGGCATGGAGGCCAAATGCTAATGCACCGGCTGCAAGGACGACGAACCCGACCCATCTTACGTAGTGAAGTTTGCTGCTACCCAGAGACATGACAGTGACTAGGAGCCAAGCCACGGATGCGCTCCAGATTCCAGCAAAAAAGGTGTAAACAGCCCATATGCCAGTGAACCCTGGATTTAGGTTTAAGGCAGCATCGGCGATCGCGACCGGAACGGCCGTTGCCGCGCCGGAAGTCATCATCGCAGGGAGTTGCAGCGCCAACCGCAGCTTTCCAGAAATAAATCTGTAGGTCGGAAACCAAATCAGAACCGCAGCCACGAGGGCAACTATCGAACCTTGGAATCCCGCGACAGCAACCTCCATGAGGACTTCATGCCCACTCGTGGATGCCCCCCGTGAAGCGGAAGAACCGGTGACGACTACTAGGGCACCGAGAAAAGTCCCAATGATCACGGCACCCAAGAATGACAGCAACTTGACCTGCTCTTTGCCCATATCCACCTTAATCGTCGCCGTCACTGGGCTCGACTAGTACGAACGAGCGTAGTTGATGGTCTGAGTGCCGCAAAGGCCGACTAGGCAGTGGAAGCCCGTGTTGCCGAGTTTGAACACATTCAACCACTGCTCAGTACCTGCCGTGGTATTGAACCTTGCCCAACCTTCATGTGCTGGCGCCTGCTGCCTGTTGCCGACTACCTCGACTAGTCCGGAACGATAGAACCGTACGATTACGCTGTAGGAGATTGAGCCCCCGTAGTTGACATCCCAGAGCTTGCAGTGCGGGTTGGAGGCGTCGTGCTTAAATCTTACCTGCGCGTAGGAACCAGCGGACTGGCCGTTTTGGAAGAGCATGTTTGAAGTGCTGGCGTATGATGTGGCGACAACCTCATTGTCCTTGTAGGTTACGCTTTTTCCAACATTCTTCGCAAGAACGAGCTTCTGACCGTCAGGGTTTTGCCAGTTCACATTTGCCCACATCATCGTCCGGTAATCAGGAGAATCGTATGGTGCGTTTATTGGGGGAGACCGAAACCCGCGGTTGTCACCTCCGAATGTGTAACGCGAATCTGCATAGTTGCACATAGAAGCATCGACTCTCGCTGGCGGGATGAATGTTTTGTATTGAAATGCTGTCCCATATGCCTGGTAAGTCATCGGCGTAATTGCTTGACCATCCTTCGATAGCGTTCTAAGTGTAAAAGTCTTACGCGATTCCTCCCCATTACGGTCGTCAACAGGTGTCACGACAGTGAATGTGTAGTCCGTCAATGGTCTCAAATTGTTCGTGGAAAACTTTCCCCGGCTCACGTACTGCAAGAACTTGCCGTTGAGATAGACGTCGGACTTGGTCGCCTCGTTCGGTGTCTCCCATGCAAGGCTCGCGGTAGTCGGAGTTACAGCCCAAGCCGAGACGGGCCTCATAGTTGAGGTGTCAAATTTGAGTTCCGATGCACTCAGAGTGTCTACTTCAACCTCAGGTGCATCACTGAGCTGACGGTCCTCGCCTAGTTTGGGTTTCCCGTTGATGCCAACCATGGAACCTACCCTTGCATCTGCCGGATCCATTGGAGGAGCTTTTTGGATGACAATCTTGACGGGCGTTTTCTGTCTGGTTGTGCCCAGAATTACTCGCTCACCTTCATCGGCATCATCGGAGACGACATCGATCTTCTTCTTGTTCAGATCTGTGAAATGAGAAGTTTGCTTTAGATCCAGCAAGATTCCCGGCTCTAATTCATCGGCAGCTGCCGGACCAATCGAAAGCAAGCAGCCTCCAGCCGTTATCAATACTGCCCAAATGGAAGTCCACTTCCTGAGCATACTTTGCTTGGAGCTCCTCATTGCTCATTCCCCATTTCGTTGTTGACCAAGGTGGTCTGTGGCCGTCGACCATCTGCGACGTCTGGCGCCGCTAGTAGTTCTGCTGCGGTTTAGGACAAAAACCCTATATATGACCTCATCCGCCGAAGGGTGTCGACTCCAGAATGCAACACGATTCCAGCACTAGGTGCTGAAATCGGGAGAAGTGAGTGCTGAATCGCGAGAAATGAGTGCTGACGACAGCCTTCTAGGTACTTAATTGGGCCCGAAATAGGTGTTGCTGGGCGTCTCTTAGGTGTTGCTGACCCTTATAGAGCACCACGCATGAGCTGCGGCGTTACGCAAATCGTCGACTAAGCGCTCGATCGCTGCCAAGACCTCAGCTTGTGCCATTTGCGAAGCCTTCGGGATCTGCAAAGAGTGTCGGTTCCGGCCACCTCGAAAAGTATCCCGCCACTCCTATAATTTGAATCCGGTGGACATCGCCCCAGGTGGAAGCATTCTGGATGGCGGTTGCCTCGACATGATCGGGCATTGATTCCCACCACCTAGACCACCTTTCCCCACCACCTAGACAGCCCCACGCAGCACTTATCTTTGGGGCATTCCACCACCTAGTTTCGATTTCCTCCTCTGTGGCACCTTCTCCAGCCCATAGCTTCGTTTCCAAGAACGAGGGAACTATTGGGGGTTGGGGAATTGACGTTAAGTCAGCAACAGACCATTGCCGCAGCTGTGGATCAGTGGATTACCGGCATACCGGGGCGCATCGCAGGCCACGTCGTCTTCGTGGAGAATCCCGAGCACATCGACTACGCGAAGACGTTGGCCGGTGAGGGCTCAGTCATCCTTGCGCTCAATGGCGACAGAGACGACGAAGCCATCACGACGGTGTCCGGCTCGTTCGATTCCGCTGGAGAAGAACTCTTGGTGGACGGCACACTCAGCCTGGAAATCCAGGACTACGTGGCAATCCCTTTTGTCAATCTGGTGGGCTTGACAGTAGTCAGGATGACCACCAATGAGGACTGGCAGGCCTTCTTTGACGATGCCGAAGAAGCCCGGCGTTCGGGACACTTCGTCCGGCAGTTAACGGAAGTGAATGCTGTTCTGGCCGAGCGTGCCTTGCTCACAGGGATAGAACAGAAGAGCATGTCCTTGGCCAGGCTTCACATCACGTGGGATGGAAGAATCCTCAGCGGCCCCTATGGAGCACAGATTGGCCGGATCGGCGATGCAATTGAAGACTTGCGTGCCAATGCAATTGCCCTGAGTCCCGCATCAGCGATGTCCGCGGCCAATTCCACCGTAGACATTGAGGCACTCAGAGCCAACCCCTGGATTCCTCGCTACCTTGCCGCCTTGGATGCATGGAAGTTCATTCCACGGGAAGCCCGCGACACCACCAGCCTGGTGGGCTTCGGAGCCAGCCTCTACGGCACAGCACCGGGAGTCCCTTCGGCTTCGGCCCCTTTCATTATCAAAAGGGCAGGGGAGTACACGCTGCTGGACACCAAGTCCGGCCGCGTGTTCAAGGTCGGGATTGACGCAGCTACCATCATCGAGGCCATCTCCAACTTGCAGGACGCCAGCGCTGCTGCCGCGCTCGTAGCGCCAGCCCTCAACGTCTCAGGGGCCGTGGCCGCAGGATCCGTGACGGCAGTCTTGAAGCAGTTTGAGCAGCTCGGCATTGACCTCATCGGCATCAAACGATGACCCCACCCTTGAAATCCAGAACGCAGCTCCCGCTTTGGGTCCCACTCATAAGCCAGCACGATTTCGAGGCAGCAAGCTATACGGCGGTCAGCGCCCAAGGCGTCCACGTAGCCTTCGAGGACGGGCAACGACGACTCTGCGCGAAGAGCGGCCTGTGGAACACGAACCTTGGCTATGGGAATGCACAGATTGCCGAGTCAATAGCCAAAGAGCTCGAAACAGCGTCCTACCTGCCACTTTTCCGGACTGCGCACGGCAAAGCCATCGAGGCATCCAAAGCCCTCCTTGAATTGCCCAAGCACCAATTCGAGCGCGTTCTCTTCTCTACGTCCGGAGGTGCCGCCAACGACGCCGTTATGAAGCTCGCCCGCCATTACTTTGTCCTGGACAAACAACCCGAACGCAAACTCGTCATCGGGCTAAGCGGCAGCTACCACGGGCTTACGTTCGGGAGCCAGGCACTCAGCGGCGACGACCTCGGCCAGGCCGTCTATGGCGTCGACAGGCGCAACATCCGGCATATCCGGTTCGACGACGGGGGCGTGGAGTTGGCCCAACTGATGCGAAGGGAGGGGCACCGCGTCGCATTGGTGGTCGTCGAGCCCGTCCTTGGTTCGGGGGCGGAAGTTGTACCGGATGCTTTCGTGGCTGCCCTCCTCAAACACCGGGATGAGCATGGCTTCCTTGTTGTTGCTGACGAAGTCGCCACCGGGTTCGGCCGTATCGGAGGGTGGTTCGCTTCAGATGAGTGGCGGGAAGCCCCGGACGTCGTTGTCACTTCCAAGGGACTTACCAACGGCACCAGCGCATGTGCCGCCCTCCTCATCGGCCAGCGCATAACCCAGCTCTTCGATAACAACGAGGCCGTCTTTGTCCACGGTGAAACCCAAGCCGGAACTCCAGCTACCTGTGCTGCGATTCTCGCCACGATTTCCGAGATGGAAAGGCTGGATCACAACACTCTGACTCAGCGGGTGTCCGAAGGCCTCGACGAGCTCATTACCAAGCTCCAAGGCGTTCCGAGGGTTGGCGAGTCCTCAGGACGGGGCTGTATGAGGGGCATCCTGCTGCGAACCAAAAGTGGATCATCCCCTTCTCCGAACGGTGTCCTGGCCGTCGTCCGGCGGATCCATCAAGCCGGGGCAATCGTGCAGCCTGGGCCGGGCCGGATCCAACTGCTGCCAGCACTGACCTATACACAGGAGAACTTCGAGGAACTCCACGCGGCCATGGTCGATGGGCTGGCCAGAGCAGAACGCGACGGAGTTTTCGCATGATCGCGGATCGCACGTGGAACACGCGTTGCGTCGTCCTGGATCCGGGGATGGCACCCAACTACATCGGCGAACTTACCCGAGGCCGGACCGGACTCGTGGTGGATAACGCACTCGCGGGACAGAGGGATGCCCTCTTGGCCGGTGACTTAAAGGGAGCGCCAACCTTGGAGTTAAACGCTACCCCGGTCAACGTTGAGACCCTGCGGCTTGTGGGCAGCTTCATTCGCAAACACGGACTCCAGTCGGTTGTGGGTCTTGGCGGAGGTTCGGTGATGGACGCCGTAAAACTGGCGGCGTTGTTCACTGCGGACCCGAGCCTCACGATCTTCGTCGAACGCCATGCCAAACGCTCGGGACTCATCGTTCTGCCTCCAGTCGCATATCCAAACGAGCGCCCCCGCACTGTCCTCATGCCGTCAACCGTGGGGACCGGCGCCGAAGTTAGCGCCGTAGCGTGCCTGGACACCGCCGTCGGGCGCCGTTTGATCGCCTCACGTCACCTGTCAGGTGACGTGGCCGTGCTCGACGCCGACAATCTCGCCACCCTGTCCACGCGGCTGCTTTTCGAAGGGTTGCTTGAGGCGTTCCTCCGGGTGGCGGGGACCATGGTTGGCAGCAGCTCCAACGTTTTCGACGACGACGGTTACTCACTTTTGGCGCGGATCGTCAGGCTCGGGAATCGAGTGACTCGGGAGGATTCGCCCGAGCTGAGACTGACGGCGGCCCACCTCAGCATGGAGACACACACTGGCTGGGCCCTGATAGGTCGTGATCCGTACGGAGCGAAGCACTGGTATGTCGCCAACGAACTCGCCCATGTCACGGGGGCCCGAAAGATGACCGCCACGGCCTCGGTGATCGGTCCCATCTGGGAGGAGATCGCCAACGGATCCGCAGCCTGGGGTGATCGTGGACTACTCCTGAAGCTCTGGTCGGCGGTTCTGGTTGCGGATCCTTCATTGGACCCCAACCCAGCCAAAGGCATCAACCAATTGATGTGGCGGTGGGGCATCGCGGGTCTAGAGGTCATCGGCGAGCACGCCCTAATGAAGACTTCCGAGGCTGCTCTCCAGAACTGGGGCGGCGGGCTGCCGATGTTGCGGGGCCTTGATGCCGTGCAGATCCAGCATGTCCTCTCCAAGGCAGGGCTGGAACAACAAATCTTGCCAGGCCCAGTGGGCGAGCTACGAGCGGCAAGGGAAAGGGGGTGAGCACTTGAGCAGCACTCTTGCACCCAGGACTTTGGACCTCACCGTCCAGGAACTGGAAACCATCGACGTCCCTGACGACTGGAGCGAACGCATCCACGGCATCACCGTGGGCCTCGCATTAATCGGGATCGCCGTCAGCATCACCTGACGAACACGCGCAGTCCTTCAACCCGCGCGAAGGGAGGTGAACGCAAATGCAGAAACAGCTCAACATCTCCATCCAGGAGATCGAGTCGCTGGACACCCCGGACTTCAACAACTGGTTCATCGGAGTGTCCCAGGGAGTTGCCATCGGCATTATCGCCGTCAGCATCACCTGACAGTCCGGGAAACGGAACGGGCCAACAACAAAAGGCCCAACAACAAATAGAAAGGAGAACGGAATGATCGCAAACTCGAACCTTCAGCTGACCATCGAAGAACTGGAGAACCTCGACACCCCGGACGATACGCCGTGGTACATCCGCGTTGGTGACGTCATCATCATCGCCGGCATCTTTGTCGGAATCGCCGCCACCTAGCTGGTGCACGCGGGTGGCGCGACCTTTTGCTGTCGCCCGCGTGTAACCCGGACACCTACCAACTCCCGGAGAACACGAGCTGATGAATACCCCACCCGACAAGTCCGCCGATGCCATCCTGCGCGTCCTTGGCCATATGGATCCACCCGAGGATTTGTACAGCGTTTCAGGGTCACGCCTTTACGATCAGATCACTGCTGGCGACCTGACTGAACTTCCCGAGATCCTGGCTGCGGCACGAAAAACCACCGGCCCCATTCTTGAACTGGCTGCGGGATCCGGCCGGATCACCCGCCCCCTCCTTGCCCTCGGACGTCCGCTGACCGCCGTCGATTCCTCGCCGGAAATGCTTGCGATGCTGGCGGAAAGGATCGCAACCATGGCGTTCAATCCCCGCAGAGTAGCGGTGGAATTGGTTGAAGCGGACATGTCCCGATTTGAGGTCGACGGCGGCTACGGTTGCATCGTTCTCGGCGCCAGTTCCATCACGCTCCTGGACCCTCACGGCAGGAGGGAATTGTTCGGCCGCGTCCGTGACTGCTTGACCCCTGACGGCCGCTTCCTTTTGACAGTACTCAACGCGGACAGTCACCAGGCATCGGAAGGACACGACGGCGGCACAACAGTTTCGGCGCTGGGCGAGGATGCATTCCTCATCACCGTGGAAAGTCGTGATCCGGTGAACGGGGCCCGGCACGTGACCATGATCCACGTTGGCTTCAATGAAGGAGGAACGTACCGATCGTCCGCGTATTCGAGCGACATCGCCTTCGTCAGCAACAGCCTCATCGAGGAGGAGGTGCTGGCAGAGGGCCTCACTATCCTCGAGCGGCGGCCGGTCCGCATCGCCACTCCGGTGCCGGGCCTGAATGACATCGAGTTATGGGTGTGTGGCCGATGAGCATCGATCCTGTACTTACCCTTGATCCGTCGTTGGGACTGGTGTCCGCGGCGACGGTCTACCTGCCCAACGACGTTGGGCTCTGGCGAACCGTAGCTTCGCTGGCAAATGGGCGGCCGGATCGGAAAGGGTTCGCAACCGCTGTCGGAGCTTTTGACGTGAAGAAGCGGTCCTCCATGACGCGGGGCGCGGGCGAGGCCGTGGAGCGTTTCGCGTTAGCGCCCGGCACCGCTGACGTCGAACACCTTCTTGCCGGGAGGGACGGAACGGATAAGCGCATCGACTTTGTCACCGCAGAGTTGGGCCGGGCATCTGCCCTCGCCTTCGACTTCCCTTGGTACCGGGCAACGGACTTGCGGACGGGCCAAGAATCACACGTGCCAGCTGCTGTGGTGGACTACACCGCCGGCGGCTCCACTTATCCGGATCCATGGAGCCGCTTCTTTGATCCTTCGCCGAACGGCGCAGCTTCCGGTCCGTCAGAACGCTTTGCGCAAGTATCCGGCATCGGCGAAGTCATTGAGCGGGATGCCTTCCTTTCCGCATGGCGCCAAAGGGTTCCGCTCAACGAGTTTGTGGCCGGGGAGATGCCGGCAGACGTGCTCGACGCGCCCTCGACACGGAATTTCCTCCTGCTCGTGACGGCTGCACGCGCTGCAGGCATTGAGCCCACCCTCGCGTTCATCCCGCACGATGACAGTCCCTTGCATATAGCGGTCTGCGTCATCACCGGCCACCGGGAGCATGGGCAGTTCGGTGCCGTTGGCCTCAAGGCAGCCGCCGATCCCGTCATCGCACTGACGGGAGCCCTCCAGGAAGGCCTGCAGATCCGTGAACTCTTCCTGTCGCGCACGCCCTCAGCAGTTTCATCACTGGAAGTGACAGACGACGAATCCCGTGCTGACTTCTGGACCACCGGGCAAGCCTTGGCTGAATTGCATGTGTGGGTTCGAACGTTCAGGCCGGCCCACTTTCCGGCAGTCAAACCCATACCGAACGTAGATGACCTGGTGAAGTATTTGGCCGGGCGTGACATTCAATCGCACTGGGTCAGCCTCACCCACCGCCTCCCAGCGGCAATTCAGGAGCTCGGTTGGGTAGCAGGCAAGGCGATTTGTCCAGGCGCGGTTCCCTTGACGATGGATGAAACCAAAGGACTGGTCCGTGTGCCCTCAGGATCTGTCGGTGACCCTTCCGGGTTGTCCGCAACACCGCACCCACTGATATGAGAAAGCTCTCCATGTCAGGATTGCCCAAGGTTCCGGCACCCGCCCAGTGGCCGGTACGGCTTGCGCCGTCGGCGTCCATTGATCAACCGTTATTGGACGGCGGCCCCTGGATTGTTGCCATAAACAGTGTTCCAAAAGCTCGAGTCTCAGCAGATGTAGCTGCTGTTCTCAGGACAATTGACGGCGAGAGAAACCCTGCCCAGGTTGCCCAACGCCTTGGGTCGCCTTGGACTGCTGCCGACGTCATGGGAATCGTTCGCCAGTTGACGCACACCGGCATCTTCGACGGCGGTGCGCACCCACCGAGGGACCGTCGGGTTCAGTTCCGGGCACCATTAACGGTGCAGTTCACCTTGTTCAACCCGGCGCCAGTCCTGATGATATTCCGGCCTGCGGTTGCTGCCATGGCGCGGCCAATTGCTGCGTTGCCCGTTGCCTTGCTCCTCATGGGCGGCATCCTGGGCTCCCTGGCGGCTGGGCCGAGCATCTGGAGGGTCTTGGCGACGCCGCTGCCCCTTGAGGTATATCTCTATGTTGCAGGTGCCATGTTTGCCTCCACGTTGCTGCACGAACTCGGCCATGGAATGGCCCTCAGCTACTTTGGCGGTACGCCTCGGCGCATTGGCATCATGCTGTTCTACTTGTCTCCTGCATTCTTCTGCGACGTAACCGACGGCTGGCGGTTGGGCTCCCGGAAGCAGCGGGTGGTGATTGCCCTGGCCGGGCCCCTGGTGCATCTTGGCTTAGGGAGCATTGCGCTGGCAGCGCAGACAATCCTCCCGGCATCGTCGGTGAAGGATGCGGCGCTGCTCTATGGCGTCATTTGTTGGGCCGTCGCCATTTTGAATCTATTCCCGTTCATCAAGCTGGACGGCTACGTTGCCTTGATGTCCGCTGTGGACGTTCCCCACCTTCGCCAGAAATCCATCAAGGCACTGGCCGACGTCCTTGGTTCCAGTTTTCTTGGAGCCCGCGCCACCTTTCGCGGTAATGGTTGGCTTCCGTGGTTCGGATTGGCGAGTTCCATTTCAGGCGTCGGCTTCATGATCATTGGCTTCCAACGCATCGTGCCGATCTTCCTGCAGCTCGGTTATGCAGGGCACATCGCGGTGTTTGCCGTCCTTTGCCTGCTCATCGTGGTGGCTTGCAGGAGCGTGGTTCAGTTTTTCCGTGCGGCCGCGCAGAACGGCAGCCCAGTGTGGAGGCGTGCCCTCATCATGCTCCTGGGAACTCTTACCATCGGGGCGCTTCTCGTCGTAATCCCTGTACGTCCTGTGACTACTGCGGGTTACACCTATGTGAATGGTCAGCTGCTCATCGTGACCTCCAACCAAGCTGCCGATCAATCGCTGGAACCGGGCGACAGCGTCACCTTGCAATCGCAGGGAATGATCATCCACCAAAACCTGGGCCGGGCCACCATCGGCGACCACGCGCCGTCGTCAACCATGGCACCGGTGGACACCATCGTCCCGATAGCGCTCGCAGACACCACCCTGCCCGTGTTGGCCTACGTGGGCCAGGTGGAAGGAAGCCCCACCCTCCCCGCATCGGGGCGGGCGGAAGTAACCAGCGGACGCCAGACAAATGTGGGGGAGTGGCTCTGGCATGCCATTTCACATTCGCCGTTATGGCCCGGACAACCCGAACCCGACGACTCCACGAGAGGGCACTCATGACAATCCACGCCAGCTTCGAGGGATTCAGTAAGAGACGGGGCCAACGGCTTGCCGTCGACGATCTGACGTTTGATGTGCCTGCCGGGCGGGTTGTGGGACTGATCGGCCCCAACGGTGCCGGAAAGAGTACGGCACTAGCCGGGCTGACGGGTCTAGTGGAGGCGACGTCGGGGCACGCAAAGGTCTTCGGAATGGACTACCGCTCGTTAAAGAGGCCCGCCACCAACGTCGGAGTGAACTTGGATGGGATGGAAGTAGAACCCGGGTTGACCGGGCGGCGTCACCTTCAGATTTGTCAGTTGGCAGCAGGCGTGAGTAGGGAAAACGTCGAGCGGGTTCTGGAACAAGTGGACCTTGCGGCCCACGCGGACAGGAAGGTCCGGGACTACTCGCTGGGGATGAAACAACGGCTGGGGATTGCATCCGCCATCATCGGAAACCCTCGCCTCCTTGTCTTGGACGAGCCTGCCAACGGTCTCGACCCGGAAGGCATCCAGTGGCTGCGAGGCTTTCTGCGCGGGTTCGCCGAGTCCGGCGGGAGTGCCTTGGTCTCAAGCCACCAGCTATTGGAGCTCGAACAAGTGGCCCACGACGTCCTCATTCTGAAGCAGCGGACGCTGTTCCACGGGACCCTTGAGGAGGCGAAGATTCTTGGTGGCGGCAGCCTCGAATCGGCGTATTTCAAGATCCTGGAGGGTGCCCGGTGACGGGGCATCCGAACTCCAACTGGGCCTGTGGACTAGGTGCAGAGCTGCTGAGGCACTTCAGCGGATATTCGGTTCTGGGCATCCTCGCCTTCAGCGCTTTGGTTCCGTGGTTCGTGGCCAACTTCCTGGGGTGGCCGGATACTGCAGATCAGCTGTCCGCGACGGAAAACATCAAAGCGTTTTGGGCTTTGGCCACCAGCATTGCGATCGTGGCTACGTTTGCCGGGAGCTACCTTGTGACCCGCGAGTCCTACTACGGGACGCTCCGGCGCAGCGTAGTGATGTCCGGGCTCGTACACCTTGTGGCGGTCAAGTACGCTGCGGCGCTTGTGGTCGGCCTCGCCACTTTGGCAGCGGGGATCCTGGCTTGGGGAGCCAGCGTCGCCTTCACCCTGCCACCCGAATTGCGCGTGGAACTCCTCACTCCGGAATCCTGGCGGGCCTTGCCCGGAGTCGTGCTCTCGTCCGCTGTTGGTTCCCTGTGGGGTTGCTCGCTCGGGTGGATCATTCGGCACTACTACGCGACGACGATCGTCACCATGCTTATTCCGCTGGCAATCGAACTGCCGGTCCTGGCAAACGATCCCGAAATAGGGCGTTGGCTGCCGTCCGGTGCGTTGGCAGGCATTGCCTCTCTTCCCTTTGAGGGCCTTCTTCAACCAGGCCCAGCGTTCCTGGTCTCGCTGGCGTGGCTCCTCGCAGCAAGCGCCGGGGTGGTCGGCGTGCTCAAACGGAAGGAGTTCTAAATGGTGTCCGCACTTCTTGCGGATCTTCGCCGCCCTTGGCTGTGGAAAGGCTCAGGGATTGCGTCCGTGCTGGTAATCGGACTACTGGGCACGCTCCTGGTGGCAGCCAATCTCGAATCCACCACGGGCGATCCGGGTCTCGAAGGAGCTCTCCGAGGGGCAGGGCTGTCGCTCATGCTCACGGGTGCGGGCGTGATGGGTTCCTGTTCATTCACGGCCGATTTCCGGGCAGGGTGCCTTACACGCCGGGTCCTGTTGTTCCAAAGGATCCCGGCGTTCATTGCTCGAGCCCTGACAACAGCTCTTGCAGCAATCCTGGGCGGTGTGATCGTCGGCATCTCTTTCGGCTTATCCGGCACATTTATTGCAGACGGATGGCAGCTCAGTCCACATGGGGTGCTGGCCTTCGCTGGAATGGCAGCAATGGGATCCGCCTGGGGATTCGCGATCGGTTCCTTCATTCGCAGCCATCTTGTGAGCCTCTTCGCGGTTCCTCTCAGTTTGGTGCTTCCGCAGATCCTGCCCTTGGGCGATGCCGAGCCGTACCTCTTTCCGTTCCAAGCTGCCGACTGGGCGAATCAAGCGGCAGTCCACATACCGCCGTCGGAGTCTTTCTTCGGAGCTCTTGCATGGCCGTTAATCGTCTTGGGGGCGGCGTGCGCCGTGTTCTCCAAGCGTGACTTGGCCTGATAACTACCAATAAATCAAGGAACTCATTGTGAATCGTAAACCGTTGGTATGGCTGCTTCTCGCCCTCACCATGGCGTCCTACGCCATCTATATTTTCCTCTCAAGCGGCAGCGAATCTGTTTGGTCCCTTATTTCCGGAATCATCATCGCGGCAGCTTCGTTGGTGATGTTGTGGAGATTCTGCCGGGAACTCAAGACCAACCGCCCAGAGTGAACAATTCGGACGAATTGTGGCGAAAACTCTGGACTACGCGTGCATACAAAGGTTTTGTCACCATCAATCAGGACACCTACCTGGAAGCTGACGGCTCAGTTTCAACCTGGGATGTCATTGCGAGCCCGGACTCCGCAGCGGTTCTCGCCTTCACGGAGGGCGGAACGGATGTGGTGCTGTTTGAGCAGTTCCGCGTCGGGCCAGGGAAGACTTTGCTGGAACTTCCCGGGGGATACCTGAACGAGAATGAAACTCCGGTAGATGCGGCCCAACGCGAGTTGGCGGAGGAAACAGGCTATGGATCGTCCGCTGTGTATTACGCAGGATCCGAGTGGTGGTCCGCCAACTCAACCAGGCGAAAACACCTGGTCATCGCGGCAGAAGCCCGCCTCAGCAGCGACCCATCGTGGGACGCGTCCGAGGCGGGCTTCGTGCGGCTACTGCCAAGTGACGAACTGATGGACTACCTGCTAGGCGGTGAGCTGACAGACGCAGGGCTTGCCTGCCGCGGACTCATGAAGTTCGCTGCCAGCACCCAACACGGCCCGGGATTGGAGAAGCTGCAGGCAACAGTCAGAGGCCTGTTTCGGGGCTGATACATCAATCATGGACTGTTGCTTGGTTTCAACACCATCGCAGACCCACCTCCACGACGCGTCGGCTCAGCTGCGGCCGTGAGCTTTCCGCCCTCCCCGAACTCAATCGCCGTGGCCGCACCGATCTCTGCTGCCGAGGTGAAAGCATCACCGGCTGGGACCAGATCGTGCCCCAACGATTCCAGCGCAGGACCGTACGCATCAATGAACGCCGGTTCGGAACTCACGGTGAGCCCGTTTCGAGGAGCTGCACGCGGAGCGGCGATGGCCTCGGAGATGTCCATCCCCAGGTCAACACGGTTCAGGATGGTCTGCAACACCGTGGTGATGATGGTCGATCCACCGGGGGAGCCGAGGGCCAGGAAGGGGTCGCCGTCCTGCAGAATAATGGTTGGCGACATCGACGAACGTGGACGCTTGCCTGGCTGGATCCTGTTGGGATCAGTCGAGTTGTACACGGTGCTGAAATCGGTCAGCTCATTGTTCAACAGGAATCCGCGGCCTGGCACGACGATTCCGGATCCGCCTGTCTGTTCAATGGTCAGGGTGTACTCCACCACGTTGCCCCATTTGTCGGCGACCGTCAGGTTCGTGGTGGAAATGTTCTCAGTGTCCGTCTCGTCGGCGAGCGGTGCAGCGGAACCCGGGCACGCGCCGTCGTATGTTGTGATGTTACCGGGGTCCACCGGTTTGGGCGCTGCCGCCGTCGGATCAATCTCGCAAGCGCGTTCTTTACCGAAAACCGGATTGGTGAGGACAGCAGTGGGCACGTCAACGAATTTCGGATCTCCCACATAGGCGCCACGGTCAGCGAACGCCAGCGAGCTGGCCTCGAAATAGTGGTGCAGCGCGTCCACCGGCTGCATGTCCTTCAGATCGAAGTTTTCAAGAATGTTGAGCGACTCGCCAACCGTGGTGCCGCCGCTGCTGGACGGCGCCATGCCATAAACGTCATAGCCGCGGTATTTCACGTGCGTCGGAGCCTGGTCAATCGCCTTGTATTCAGCCAGATCGTCGGTGGTCATGAACCCGATTGGCACGGGAAGATCAGTCTCGCCCGATTTCGGCGGCGCTTTTACTGCGGACACGATCTCTTCTGCGAGCGGGCCCGTGTAGAACGCGCTGGTGCCCTGCTTCGCCAGCAGGCGGTACGTCTCGGCAAGCTCGGGGTTCTTGAAGACACTCCCGACGGCGGGAGCGTCACCACCGGGAAGGAACAGGTCCTGCGTGGAGGTGAAGGTGTTGAACCGGAACTTGTTATCCAGAGTCTGGTTTCGGAACGTCTCGTCCACCACGAAGCCGCGGTTGGCTACCTTGATAGCGGGCTTGAGTGCCTCGCCCAAGTCCAAAGTTCCCCAACGCTCAAGGGCGCGCTCCCAAGTGGCCGGGGTGCCGGGGACGCCGACGGAGACCCCGCTGGTCGGCAGTTCGGGCCTTTTGGTGGTGAAGAGATAGGGCTGTCCTGTGGCGGGGTTGATGAACGCATCGTTTGGTATGGCTGCCGGCGCCGTTTCGCGGCCATCAATAGTGCTGACTTCCTTGGTCTTGGCATCGTAGAACACGAAGTAACCGCCGCCTCCGATGCCGGCGCTATACGGTTCTGTGACGCCAAGGGTGGCGGCTGCAGCGACAGCGGCATCGGCCGCGTTGCCACCCTTGCGCAGGACCTCGATGGCGGCCGCTGAAGCTTCCGGATCCACGGTGCTCACGGCACCGCCGTACCCGGTGGCAGTGGGGTTCTTGTCGGTTTCGCGAGGATCTGCGAAGGCAGGACTTGCCACCGCTCCGCTTGTCACGCTTAGTGCCAGGGCTGCGGTGACCGCAGCCAATTGGCGTCTCACATGTGTCATGGTTCTCCCAGAATTTTCCCAGACGATGATGTGGTTGGACGGTCCGGCCACCCTACTCCGGGGCTTTGGGGAGTTTCAAGGTTGTAATTCTGAGTGTGGAAGGGCTAAGGCACGGCCAGGGAGCCCGGCAGGCTCTTCCCAATCTCCCGCCCGATCCGCTGCAATAACTCCGCTGACAGCAACGGGTCATTGGAAGAATCCTCATCCGTGTAGTCAGCCAACGCGTACACGCGGGACAATGACATCTCGGACCATTGCTCTGGTTCCAGCAGCGATCGGCCGGCGACGGCGATGATTGGCCGGGCGCCGGATCGGCGGGCGACTGCGGCAGGAAGCTTCCCCGCCAACGTTTGTTCGTCGATGCTGCCCTCCCCGGTGATGACAATGTCGCAGGTGTCCTTACGGGCGTCGAAGTCCAGGAGGTCCAGGAAGTAGTCGGCGCCGGACACTTGCTTGGCGCCCAAAGCCAGGCAAGCGAAGCCGATGCCGCCGGCGCTGCCCGCGCCTGGCGATTCAGCCAACCCAGGGTCTGCAAGCCCTGCGTCAACGAGCACTGAGACAAACTGCGCCAGACCGGCGTCGAGCGTAGAAACATCGGTGGGGGAACACCCCTTCTGCGGGCCAAACACCGGCGCTGCCCCGTTTGGCCCGCAGAGTGGGTTGTGGACGTCGGTGGCGAGGATAAGTTCCACGCCTGCCAAGCCAGGGAAAACGGAGCCGGTCACTGAATGAGCGAGCGAAAGCGACTGCCCGGAGCCCTGCAAGGGACCTCCCGAAGAATCCAGGAATCGCAGGCCCAGGGCACTGAGCATTCCCATTCCACCATCGGTGCTTGAACTGCCGCCAAGCGCCAACACCATTCGCCTCGGCTTGAGGCTGAGGGCAAACAGCACGGCCTCTCCAAAGCCTCGGCTCGATGCTTCCAGCGGCGCGAGTCTGGCGTTGGGCAGGACGGCCAAACCGCAAGTGTTCGCGACCTCCACGACTGCAGTGACGCCGTCGAACGCGATATCCGCCTGGACGGGCTGTCCGATGGGTCCGATGACGGTGCAGTTGTAGCGGCCGAAGCCGGAGGCGACGGCGGCATCAACGCTGCCGTCACCTCCGTCGGCGAGTGGAAGGAGCTCGCAGTGGACCGCCGCGGACGTGTCGGCGGCAGCGCGAAGGCCAGCTGCCAAGGCGTCCGCAACCTCGCTGGCCGTGAGGCTGCCCTTGAATTTGTCGGGAGCGATGAGCACAGTCTTCGGGGCGGTGGTGTTGGTCATGTCAGATGGATTCCGAGTAGGCGGGACGGCGGTCGGCTGATGCGGCCGGTCCCGGAGGTACGACGGCGGCCGCGGGCTTGGGTGCGTCGTCGGACCCGGTGTGTTCCTCAACAGGCATGAGAACAGCATCCTCAGCGGGAATTGGTTCCACGGTCTCGCCGGCAAAGACGCGGCGGGCGCGGTCGGTGTCCAGGGTGCGGTCCCAGCGGGCGATGACCAACGTGGCTACAGCGTTGCCAGTGAAGTTCACCAAGGCGCGGCATTCGGACATGAACTTGTCGATGCCAAAGATAAGCATGATGCCGGCCGCGGGAATGGTGCCGAGGGTGGTGAGCGTCGCCGTGAGGGCGATGAAACCACCGCCAGCAACACCGGCCGCGCCCTTGGAGGTCAGGAGCATTACGGCGAGCAGGCCAAGCTGCTGGCCAATGGTCAGGTCCGTGTTGGTGGCCTGCGCGATGTAGAGCGCCGCGAGCGACAGGTAGATGGCCGCGCCATCAAGATTGAAGCTATAGCCCGTGGGAACAACCAGACCAACGGTTTCCTTCTTCACCCCGGCATGTTCAAGTTTCCGCATCAAGCCGGGGAGTGCCGGTTCTGCGGTGGAGGTGCCCAGGATGAGCATGTACTCCTCTTTTAGGTGGCGGATCATCGTGAAGATGTTTAGCCGGAGGAAAACCATCACGGAGCCAAGGACAATCACTACGAAGAGGATCGAGGTGCCGTAGAACAGGGCAATCAGTCCGCCCATGCTGGTCAGGGAAGATACGCCATACTTGCCCACCGCGAAGGCCATGGCCCCGAAAGCGCCCAAAGGGGCGGCCTTCATGATGAAGCCAAGGATCTTGAACATCACGCCAGTGAGGCGTTGCACCCCATCAAGAACCGGAGCGCCAACCTTGCCCATCGCGTTTAGTGCTATGCCGAAGACAACGGCGATGAAGATGATCTGGAGGATGTCGCCTTCAACGAACGGTCCCGCGATGCTGTTGGGAATGATGTGCGTCAGGAACTGCCACCATTCCTGATGCTGGCCGGCGTCGATCAGTTTCGCTGCCGAGTCTGAGGTCTTGATGGTGCTGGCGTCCGCGTTGACGCCGTCACCGAGGCGGAAGACATTGATGGCAACAAGGCCGAAGACCATGGCGCAGATGGTGCCGATCTGGAAGTAGGTGAGGGCCTTCAGGCCCGTCATCCCAACCTTCTTGAGATCGGCGACGCTGGCGATACCACCCACGATGGTCAAGAACACGATGGGGCCGATGAGCATCTTCATCGCATTCACGAACGTGGTGCCAATTGGTTCCATGGCGATGCCCGCAGTCGGAGCGAGCCAGCCCAGGAGGATGCCGACCAAGATCGCGGTGAGCACCCAAAAGTACAACTGCTTGTACCAACGGGTCTTGGGTGCCGGTTTTGGTCCGGCGGTGGTGATTTGTTCCATGATTCCTACCTCATTGTGGAATGTCTCTGGAGAAGCTGATGGGGAGGTTGGACGGCGGCCGGCTGACCGCCGTCGAACGTTCGCTCTGTTGGATTAGACAGCCGCGAGAGTGTGGCTAAGGGCTTGGATGATGGCCTCGGTGACGTCGTCCGTGGTGGCGTCACCGCCAACGTCACGGGTCAGGTGGCCGGAACCTGTGGCCTGTTCGATTGCTGCTTCGACGCGGCGGGCTTCCTCATGGAGGCCGAAGTGGTCCAACATGAGGGCGGCACTGGCGATGGCACCGATCGGGTTGCTGATGCCTTTGCCTGCGATGTCCGGTGCGGAACCGTGGACCGGCTCGAACATGGAAGGAAAGCGGCGCTCCGGGTTCAGGTTGGCGCTCGCGGCCAGGCCCAGGCTGCCCGCCAGGGCGGAACCGAGATCGGACAGAATGTCGGCGTTCAAGTTGGACGCGACCACCACCGACAGATCCTCGGGGTGCAGGATGAACTTCGCGCTCATCGCATCAACCAGCACGCTCTCGGTCTGCACGTCAGGGTAATCCAAGGCGACGCGCTGGAAGGTTTCGTCCCAAAGGACCATGCCGTACTGCTGGGCGTTGGACTTGGTGACGGATGAAACTTTCTTGACCGCGCGGGTGCGGGCTAGATCAAATGCGAAACGCATAATGCGCTCGCAGCCCTTTTCCGTGAAGAGCGCTGTCTGGAGAGCGACCTCGTTGCCTGGGCCGCGGCCACTCAGGTTGCGGCCGCCAAGACCGGCGTATTCGCCTTCACTGTTTTCGCGGACAACGATCCAGTCGAGTTCGGTGTCGTCGGCTTTGCGAAGCGGGGATTTGATGCCGGGGAGGAACTTGACCGGGCGGATGTTAGCCCATTGGTCGAAGTTCTGCGTGATGTTCAGGCGCAGGCCCCAGAGGCTGATGTGGTCCGGGACGTTCTCCCAGCCGACGGCTCCGAAGTAGATAGCGTCGAAGTCCTTGAGGGCGTCCAGGCCTTTGGGGTCCATCATCTGGCCGGTCTTTTCGTAATAGCCGCAGCCCCACGGGAACTCAGTCCATTCGAAGGCGAACTTGCCGTTGGAGTTCTCTGCCAAGGCATCCAGGACGCGGCGTCCGGCGGAAACAACTTCCTTGCCCACACCGTCTGCGGGAATCGATGCGATGCTGAATTTCTGAGTGGCGCTCATGCCTACCTCCTCGTTGAGTTTGTTAGCAGTGAGCCTGTTAGCGGGGTCACACTGTTCTTCCTCTTCAAGTAGACGGTTCGGCGTCGGTTGGCGTCCAAGACTTAGTTTCGATACGGCTGATAGGTAGCGCCTATCATTATCCATGGCCGCCATGAATGCTGGCCACGTCCAAGAACGCTCTGGCAGCGGGTGTCAGGTTTTCCTTCCGGCTCAGCACTGCGACATCCAGATAATTGACCGGCTCGATCAGCAGTGTCCTGAGCCCGGCTTTGTGCGCGGTGGGGGCCCATGACGACGGCATCACCGCGTGACCAACGCCTGCCAGCACTAGCGGAAGGATGGACGTTCTGTGCGCGACTTCCACCACGATCTCCACCTCCACGCCGTGCGCCAAGGCATCGTCCACCAGCCAACGCATCAGGGATCCGCGCTGGCTGGCGATGAGGCGATGGCCGCCGAGGTCCTCGCGTTGGATAGCAGTGTCCTTGGGCGAGAACGTGTCCGCTTGCGGATTGACGATCAAGATCAGGGGTTGGCGCTCAAGTTCCAGGACTTCGACACCGGGCACCTTGATTTTGGTCGGCGAACCGGCCAAGCCGATCTCGCTGCTACCACTGCGAACGGATTCGATCACCTCTTCGGGAGTGAAGGCAGCGCCCACGTTAAGCCGGACCCACGGATGGAGCTTTGTGAAGGCGGCGATCATCGAGGTCAAAGGTTCGATGCCGGGAGAGGGCATCGTGATGATGTCCAGTCGGCCGCTACGCATTCCCCTCAAGGATTGGACGGCAGACTGGGCGGCGTCGAGGTCCCGCATCACCAAGCGGGCCGGCCCCACGAGTTCCTTGCCGGCTTCACTGAGGACTGCGCGCCTGCCAATCCGGTGGAACAGGGGAACGCCGAGCTCTTTCTCAAGGCTCGCAATGGTTTGGGACAGTGATGGCTGGGCGATCAGAAGATGCTCGGCCGCGCGGTTGAACCCGTCGTGATCCACGACGGCGAGGAAGTACTTGAGCTTTCGCGTGTCCACGGGCTGGAGTCCTTTGGGCATGTGTGGGGAGGTTTGCAGGGCATCGATAGTTTATGCCTATCAATTACTTGCAAGCCGGAGGCTCCTTCCCGTGCTTGAATGCCGGGGCTTCAAACCCGGACGCACTCCTTCGCCGCGATCACCCGGTTCAGCTGGGCGAACACGTCGTCGGGTGTTCCGTTGGCGTCAATCTCCATGAAGTCGGGGAACTCGGGAAGCGAGCGGTAGGCGGCCCGGAAAGCTTCCAGCTCAGCCA
Source organism: Arthrobacter sp. StoSoilB5 (assembly GCF_019977235.1). NCBI lineage: Bacteria > Bacillati > Actinomycetota > Actinomycetes > Micrococcales > Micrococcaceae > Arthrobacter > Arthrobacter sp. StoSoilB5. The sequence continues at coordinate 4,557,774 of NZ_AP024646.1, read as the reverse complement.
GCTCTTCCTGGTCGGTGCCGCGTGCCATGACCCTTTCGTAAGCACGCGGCGGGTCAACGTCGAAGTGGATCAAGAGGTCCGGATCGGGGAGCCTTTCCACCAGCCATGGGAGCAACCAGCCCCGTCTTAATCCAGCCGCGCGGCGCAGGGCAAGTTGGCAGTACAGATGCCTGTCCATTACCACCAAACCGTTGAACTGCCGGGCTCGCACATGCGAAATAAGGACGTTCGCCACGCGGATGCTGGTCTCTACAAAATCCGCAGCGCGTGGCGGCAGCTTCCACCCGAATCTCTCCGAAAGGCGCGACATCCGTCGGCGTGCAGCATGGTTGCTGAGGAGCAGCGCGTTCCGCCCCTCAGCGCGAGCCGAATCCACCAAGGCGCGGGCCGCCGTCGTCTTTCCTGAACCGTCTATTCCTGTCAGAACAATGAGCATTTGGCCTCCCGTCGTCTCTCTTCCAACGGAGGAAAGGCCAGCCTTGTCCCTGATTGAGGCATAGATCACGTCTCGGGCAAGCCCTGTTCACCCAAGAGGCCGCCACGTAAACCGGGGTTGCTCGCGGTTCAGGAACGCGCTGATGCCGATCTCCATGTCAGGACTGTCCGGCATGGCGGACCAGGCAGCGGCCCACTCCTGATCCATGTCAGGCTGTCCGGCGTCCGAAGCATCCAGGTCCACTAACCGCTTCATGGAGTGCACCGAGAAACGCGAACGGCTCCGCAGCGAACCAAGAAGCGCTCCGCACTGTTGCTCAAAGGATGCGGAAGGAACGACGTCGGCCACCAAACCCAGCGCTTGGGCTTGCGATGCGCTAAATGTTTGCCCGGTAAGGAGGATGTATTTCGCGTTGGCGTGCCCCACCAGCCGGACCAGCCGTTCAATGCCCGGGCGTGGGTAGATGATGCCGATCTTGGCAGGGGTCAGCCCGAAGACGGCGCGCTCGTTGGCAATGATGAAGTCGCATGCCGAGGCGATCTGCCACCCTCCACCCATGCAGGCACCGTCAATCATGGCAACCGTGGGTTTGGAGAGCGATGCAATGGCGTGATCGGCCAGGCTGAGCTGGTCAACAACCGAACCGTCCGGCTGGGGGTCCAACAGCACTGAGGAGAGTTCGCTGATGGAAGCCCCGGCGCAGAAGGTGTCGCCCGCACCGCGCAGAGCTACCACGGCAATATCGGGATCGGCATCGAGCCGGGGCATCAGCTCCTGGATTTCCAGGCACATGGCCCGCGTTAGCGCATTGCGTTGCGCAGGATTGCAGATCTCCACGGTTGCAATACCCCCGGCGACCGACACGGCTATCCGGCCCACAAGGCCCTCATGGGAGACACGGGATGCCTGGGAAACTGTACTCATCGCCCTGCTCCAATCTTTGTCGAAGTGGACGCCGGCCGGCACAGAACGCGGCCCTTGCGCTCAAGCCGGGTGACGTCGTCGTAGGTCATTCCCAGCTCCATGAGTACTTCGGTGGTGTGTTCGCCCAGCAGCGGCGGGGGTGACATGATTTCGCTGGGTTCCCCGTCCAGGCTCAGCGGTCCGCGTAGGAGTGGAAGCTCAGAGCCGTCCCGCCGCTGGCTGTGCTGGACAAGGCCCAGCGCGGCAACCTGGTCGGAGGCCAGGGCCTGTGTGTAGTTGTAGATGGGGCCGCAGGGGATGCCTTCCTGGCTGATCAGTGGCACCCATTCGTCAGCCGGTTTGGCCACCAAGGAAGCTTCAATGAGTTCGGTTAGCTGCTGCCTGTTGGCCGAGCGGTCCGCCCCGGTGATAAAGCGGGGATCCTCCACCGCCGTGGGAATACCCAGCAGGCCACAGAATGCCGTCCATTGTTTGTCGCTGCCCACCGCGATATTGATGGATTCGGTGGCGGTGGCGAACATCCCGTAAGGGGCGATGACTGGGTGGTTGTTCCCTTGTGGAGTGGGCGCTTCATTAAGGCTGAGCGCCTTTTGTCCCTGAAATGCGGACAGGTTCAGCGCCGTCTCCAGAAGGGAGGTGGACACCTTGCTAACGCGCTCACCACTGCGGACTCCGAGCAGCGCTGCGACGATCCCAAACGCGCACACCATTCCGGAGGTGATATCTACGATCGGTATCCCCACACGGTAGGTTTCGCCGGCGCCGGAGTGGGCGCCTGGCCCGGTGACGGACATCAGCCCGGACATCCCCTGGATGACCTGATCCAGGCCGGCGTCGTCTTTGAGAGGCCCGGTGTTGCCGAACCCGGTGACGGACCCCACCACAAGCCCGGAATTGAGTTCTTCCAACCGTGAAGCGGTGAACCCCATTTTCTCCAGGGTGCCGGGTTTGAAGTTCTCCACCAGGACGTCGGCTCCGGCTATCAGCGTGGAGAGAATGTCGCGTCCCTCGGATGAGTAGAAATCAACGCAAACGGAGGCCTTGTTCCGGTTCACGGAATCGAAGTAGAGGCTGTGGCCATCCTGGAAGGGGGGCCATTGGCGGGCGGTATCGCCGCCATTAATGCTTTCCACCTTGATGATCCGGGCGCCCATGTCGGCCAGGAGTGCGGTGCAGTAGGGGCCGGCGAGGGCGCGGCTGAGATCGACCACGGTGATTCCGTGGAGTGGTTTGAGCATGGTGGGCACCTTTCGTGCGTAGGAAAACTTGAGTGCGTGGGACTGCGTAGGAAGCTAGAGGCTCGACGGAAGCACCAGCGCACCGACCAGCAAGAGGGGTCCCACCACCACCATGGACAGGCCCCAACGTGTGAGGAGCCTGGTGACGCGGGGCCGCTCATCTGCATCGACCGTGGCCACAAAGGTTGCGCCGACGGTAGAGAACGGCGAGACGTCCACGATCGAGGAACACACGCCCAGTGCTGCAATGACGGCCCACCCGGCAATGTCTCCGGACGCTACTAGCGGCAGGGCGAGGGGAACCAGCGCTGCGAGCATTCCGGTGGTGGAGGCGAACGCGGAGATGAGTCCACCGATTGCGCAGATCACCAGCGCCGCCAGGAGGGGAGTCCCGACGGCGCCCGCTGCTTCGCCGAGCAGAGCAACAGCTCCCATGGTCTGAAGGACTCCGACGAACGTGATGATTCCACCCACCAGCAGCACTGTGGACCAGTCGATCTTGGCCACTGCCGATTTGCCGGATTGCGGATCGCAGAGCGTGAGGATCGAGGCAAACGCGAAGCAGAGAACGCCGATGTCAGGGTTTGAGCCCAGGACGGACATGAGGATGACAGTGACAACCAGCCCCGCCATGCACAGCACCGTGATGACCTGGTTGCGGTTGAGCTTTGGGGCCGACGCCGGTACCTCCTCGCGCGCCGCACTTGGGTCAAGGACCTGGACGGCTGCTTGCTTGCCCCGTGCGATGTTGCCTTCGCGCTCGAAGGGGTGCGACGGCGTCGGGCGGCTTGCGCTGAAGGACGGCAACTGGGTGCCGAAGCCGTCAGCGGTGCGCGTGTTGAGCAGCTTGAATCCACCAAACATGACATAAGCGCCAGCGAGCAGCAGGAGGTTTGTTCCCAGGGCCACGCTGAACAAGACCAGCGGATCAAGGTCGATTCCTGCTGCCCGGGCGGTGCCGTACGTGACAATGCCGAACAGGCTGGTTGGCGCGAAGCCACCTGCGCTGAGGCCGGACCCAATGGCGATACCCATCAGCATGCGGTCGATGCCATAGCGTTTGGCGAGCGGCATGCCGATGGGGGCCATGACCAAGCCTGCCAAGGGGGAACCCATGGCGGAGATGCCGATGGTGAGCGCGAAGAATGCGATGGGAAGAAAGAAGGCGCGGTCACCTACTTTGGTGATTGCCATCTCGATGATGCGGTCTATGGTTCCGTTGGCCTGCGCGATGGAGAAGAAGTAGGTGACGCCCACCAACAGGACCAGGATCCCGATGGGGAAGCCCGCCACTACTTTGTCGATCGACATCCCTGCCATCCATATCCCAACCCCGGCGGCCGCTGCGAACATGAGTACGCCGATGTGCACCTTGCGCAGGGTCGCCAGGACAAAGACACCTACAAAGATCGCGAGGGCAGCTATTTGTTGTTCCAAGACCCGTTCTCCAATCAAACGTCGTCGGTTCACTGGATGAACCATTGGTTCATTTTGGGAATTCGCCTGTACCGTAGGTCATAAGAAGTGAGTGGTCAAGCGGGAGGGTGAATGAGTACGCAGAGTGTGGTCACGGCGATCAGGGTTCTTGAAGCCGTATCGGACAACCAGCCGGCAGGCCTGTCTGAGCTGAGCCGTGAGGTGGACGTCCCTAAGGCCACGGTCCTTCGGATGTTGAGGACCCTGGCCGAACTGGGTTGGGTTGCTCAATCTGAAGCCCAGTCGGGAAAGTGGGTTTTGACCAACCATGCTTTTGCCGTGGCCAGCCGGGGCAGCAGCGGATCTGTCATCCGCGACGCCGCCATGGGCCCGCTGAACGCATTGCAGTTGGACACCACGGAAACTGTCCACCTTGCTGTCCCTGACCGCGGGTACATGCTCATCATCGAGCGCCTGGACACGCCCCATGTCCTGAGGGCCTTCCTTCCGTTGGGATCCCGGCTGCCGATGCATGCGTCCTCCACCGGGATTGCCTACTTGTCCGCCGCTGATGACGCAATCGTGGATGAATATCTGGCCACACCCCTTGAAGCCCTGACGCCGCAAACCGTGGTTGACCCCGCGCAACTCCGGGCGATGATTGGAGAAACCCGTGCCCGCGGCTATTCCATCAACGAACAAGGCCTCAGCACGGGAATTACCTCAATTGGAGTTCCCTTGTTGGGCCCGGGCGGCGTAGCAGCAGGATCAATCTCCATCTCCGGGCCGTCAAGCAGGATTGTGCCCGCCAAATACCAGGAATATGGCGAGGCCGCAGCGGGTACGGCGCGGGAGATCAGCCAGGCCCTCGGAGCGTTTTCCGCGAAGAGGTACTAAGTTTCCTGAGGAACTACTTCGCCGGGACAGAAAGCGCGCCTATCATGATGCTGTGCACGTGCTTCGGAAGGCAGGGTTCTGTTTGAACTGTTGTCATTTGGGGTAAGTACGGAATAAGGAGATCATTTCTCCGTTCGGTGCCCGTTGCTTTGGGGTGGAGCTCCAATTGGAGTCCCAGCGGACGCCTTCCTAACTGGACAAATTTGTTTGAAGGGATGCGTAGCTTACATGAACACACTATTGGTGATTGCCGGCGTCATTGCGATCATACTGCTGCTTGTTGGCGGGTTTAACCAGGCCCTGAGTTTCCTCCTGTGGGTAGGAATTATCTTGCTGGTCCTGGCGCTCATCGGCTGGGTTCTTGGCCGGGGCCGGTCACGCGTATGACAACTGATCCAACCGAAGTTGCCGGCTTCAGCCAGGTGCACGATGGGATCACGACACCGGGTTATCCGATCCCCCGTGATCTTGGGGCTCCCGCCTCCAGTGATCAGGTACCTGTTGGCGACGCATCCGGGGATGGTTCGGAAGATGCCGCGGATGCCGGAGGAAGCGAATCGGCAAATCCACCTGGGCCGGCAGAAGAGAAGGATGAGCGGACCGGGGATGACCGCGGTTTAACTACTGAAACTAATCCGACGGATTGACATGGGGTTTTGCGGTCGGGGTCAGGGAAGGGATCCCGGCCCCGACCGCGCCCTTCGGCCACCCAGCAGGTACTAATAGCTGGGCGTATTTCCCGTTTATCGATTGGGGAAGAAATGCGAATCGGTTCAATTATTGGGCTGTTCGTAGTTGTATGGCTCGTCATTGGAGCAATAGCGGCTGGCCAGCGCGGCTATTACAACGCCCCGCCCGCGCAGTGTTCGCAGTTCGCGACGATCGCCCTCAATATCCTCGCCGGGCCCCTTAATTACACAGGGATGGATCCACAAGCCGGTTGCCAGATTCCGCAGCCATCGTGAGTCCGCATGCCAGACGCCCCGCGGCGATCCTCCTGACTCTGGCGATCCTCGCCGGAGCTATGACCGCATGCTCACCTCATCCTTCCCCGGACACGCTTGAAGGACCAGCAAAAGAGGTATTCTCCGCCGTCCAAGCTGCCACGCTGGCTGTAGACCTCAGGATTAAAAAGAGCACCACGGCGGCAGCCGGGGCCACTACGGCAGATGACATGTTGGGCGAGGTTGAGTCGGCTACGGATGAAGTTGAAGGATTCACGGCCCCCACCCAGGAGGAAAAGTCGCTCCGAGATGACATGCTGGCCTCCTTCGCTGCAATCTCGCGCGCAATACTGCATGCCCGTGATGCGTTGACCGCTCCCGACAATGGCACGGAGAAAGGGCAAGCGGGATCAGGGGAGCACGGCCTTCCCGACGTTCTGCGTGAGCTGCGCAGCGCCACGGATCAGCTCGAAGCCCTCATGACCAAGGCCGGCATCCAGTGAAACGGCTCCTCGGTGTTGCACTTGGCATCCTGACGGCGATCGGGGGCTTTGTTGACATCGGGGATTTGGTGACCAACGCCGTGGTGGGTTCCCGCTTTGGGCTGTCCTTGGCGTGGGTGGTGGTGGTCGGCGTCGTCGGAATCTGCCTCTTTGCCAATATGTCCGGCAGGGTGGCGGCCGTATCCGGCAGGGCTACCTTCGAGGTGATTCGTGAACGCATGGGCCCGCGCGCCGGGCTGGCCAACCTTGGCGCTTCCTTCCTGATCAACCTGATGACGGTTACGGCTGAGATCGGCGGCATCGCGTTGGCCCTTCAGTTGGCCAGCGGCGTGGGTTACTTGCTCTGGGTCCCAGTCGCGCTGCTGGCTGTCTGGCTTGTGATTTGGCGCGTGAAGTTCAAGATCATGGAGAACGTCACCGGGCTCCTGGGACTCTCCCTGGTGGTATTTGCGGTGGCGCTTTTCCTGCTCAAGCCCGATTGGGGTGTCCTGGCCAGCCAGGCGTTCACGCCCTCGGTACCGCAGGAGGAGGGCTCCGGCGTGTACTGGTATTACGCCATCGCGCTGTTCGGAGCAGCCATGACACCCTACGAGGTCTTCTTCTTCTCTTCTGGCGCTGTGGAGGAACACTGGAGCGTCAAGGACTTACTGCAGACCCGTATGAACGTCCTTCTCGGTTTCCCGCTCGGCGGGTTCCTTTCCGTGGCGATCGCCGCCTGCGCCGCCGTCGTTCTGCTGCCTGCGGAGATCAGCGTCACCACGCTCTCGCAAGTGGTTTTACCGGTCGCCCAGGCCGGAGGCCAGCTTGCCTTGGCAGTGCTGATTGTGGGCCTTGTGGCCGCCACATTCGGCGCGGCGCTGGAGACCACGCTTTCCAGCGGCTACACCTTGGCACAGTTCTTCGGATGGTCCTGGGGCAAGTTCCGGCGCCCGGCGCAGGCCGCCAGGTTCCATCTGTCCATGATCGTGGTCCTGCTGGCGGGCGTCGCAGTCCTCGCCACCGGCGTAGACCCCATCCTGGTGACGGAATACTCGGTGGTGTTCTCCGCGATCGCCTTGCCCCTCACGTATTTGCCGATCCTGATCGTCGCCAACGATCCGCAATATATGGGCAAGCACGTCAACAACCGTGCCGTGAACATCGCTGGACTGGTGTATTTGGTGATCATTCTTGCCGCGTCCCTGGCCGCAATTCCGCTCATGATCGCGACAGGGGCAGGCGCATGAGTGCCACAAAACGCAGAAGGATCCAGCCAAACAAGATCAAGCCTGCGCCGCGCCCGGCCGGGTTGGTCCTCGACGCCCAGCTCCACTTGCTGGACCGGCAGGTGTTGGACGTCGACGGCGTACCCGTCACCACCGTGGACGATCTCGAATTGAGTGGTCCCGCACCTGATGAGCCCATCGCCGAAGATGCTGCACCTCCAACCATTACCGCGTTGCTGACAGGTCCGGTACTTGGGACGCGTATCTTCGGCGGCAGGCCGCCGTCGAACAGGCTGATCCGTATTCCATGGGACGCTGTGTCCGGAGTGGACACCGTCATCACGGTGGGGGTGCGTTCTGACTCGCTCGATGCCTCGTGGGTGGAGCGGTGGCTTAGGACCCACGTGATCGGGCGGATCCCGGGAGGCAGCCATGATCCTGACTGACATGCTGGGCCGTGATGTGGTGGATAGCAGTGGCGACCGGCTTGGAGAGGTTTCAGACGTCCGCTTCGCGCTGGACTCTGCGCCAACCCAGCTTCTGAGCCAGGCCCGCGTGGTGGGCATCATTGTGAGTCCGCGGACGGCGACTTCTTTCCTCGGGTATGAGCGGCAAGGTATGACGCAGCCATGGCCCGTGGCGCAGCTGTTGCGTTGGTGGCACCGAGGATCGTTCCTGGTGCTGTGGGGGGACATCGCGATGATGGGCTCACGGGAGGTGGTGCTTCGTCCGGACTTCGTGGCCTACGAATCGGGGTTGCCACGATAGTGCCTCAGGCATGAAATTGCTAAGTTTGCTGACTAATTTCTTCAAAGCATGGACACGTCGCCAACCGTCCTTATAGGTTCGAAGTGTTCCATTAACACGTTCCACCGCATGGAAAGGACAGGTCACATGGACAAGCACAACGCCACGCCTGAAGAGGAAACGGGAGGCTACGGTATCCCCACCGCGGAGCAGGAAGCGGGCGGATCGCAGGCACAGCCCCGCGTTGAAGAGGATCTCAGCGAAGCTGGCCTGAGCGAAGACAGCCCTGACGGCGAAACTTACGCAAGCGGCGCACCAAATCTCAGCCATCTGGATCCCGAGGACTCGGACAGCGCAGGCGAACCGGGGGCAGGCCGCTTTGGCGGCATCGATGACCAGTCCCAGGCCGAGCAGAACCTGGACCAGCCTGCTGACTCCCTTGCCGATGGCAGCGGCAATGATCTGCCCCGGGACCAGTCGCCCAAGGACGACGAGGAAGAGAATTTCGACGCAGGTTAGGCCGTAACACCGGCGCGCCCACAAGACAGGTGCGCCACCGGTTATGCAGCCAGCCGGCTGGCGCGCCGCCCAGCACTGCCCGGCGCGAAGAGCCCGATTCACGCAGCACAGCACGCAAACATGCAGTACAACACAGAGAACATTGAAGGAGCAACACCTATGGCTACCGTCAATAAAACGATCGAAGTAGATGTACCCGTGTCCGTTGCCTACAACCAGTGGACGCAGTTCGAGACTTTTCCCGAGTTCATGAACGGGGTGGAGTCCGTGGAGCAAATCGATGATACGGCGCTCCACTTCGCAACCAACGTGGGTGGCGTGAAGCGCGAATACAACGCCCAAATCATCGAGCAGGTGCCTGATTCCCTGGTCAGCTGGGCCAGCGTGGACGGCCCGCGCAACGCAGGAACGGTCACTTTTGAACCATTGGACGCCGGGCACACCCGCGTCAACGTGGAGATCGAATGGGAGCCGGACACCCTGGCCGAAAAAGCCGGCTCGGCAGTCGGAGCCGACAGTTTGCGCGTCGGCGCTGACCTGGACAAGTTCAAGAAGTTCATCGAGGCCCAAGGACATGAGACCGGAGCCTGGCGTGGCACCGTATCCGGTGGCGATGTGGACGAAGCCGGAGGAGCATTGGCTTAAAGGTTTTCGCGTAAACCCCTTACCGGTGGAGGTCGGCCAGCGAACGGGTCGGCCTCCACGGGTGCCACGAAAGAAGGCTCCAGTGAGGAGAAGTGATGGCAACGTCCAGCAACCTAGAGGCAGAGCGGAAGTTCGACGTCGATCCTTCCACGCCGCTTCCCACGCTGGAAAAGATCGACGGCGTGGCCCGGGTGGGAGAGCCAGCCACTCATAGCCTGGAAGCTGTCTATTTCGACACCGGTGATCTCGCGCTTGCTGCACGCGGAATCACGTTGCGGCGACGCACGGGAGGTCCCGACGCCGGCTGGCACCTCAAGCTTCCCCACAGTCCCGGACGTCGCACCGAAATCCACGCGCCCTTGGGCCAGGCCGATACCGCGCCTGTGGAACTGATGGATCGGATTCTTGCCTACACTCGCGGACACGCAGTCATTGCAGTTGCCACCCTCAAGACCGAACGCACCAGCTACCCCCTCTATCAAGACGACGGCGGCCGGGTGGCGGAGTTCGTGGATGACCACGTGCGGGCACTTGTTTCCCTGGGGGATTCCAGTGAACAGCAGTGGCGCGAATGGGAAGTGGAACTCAACGGTAGCGGGCACGCGGACAACGGCGATGACATCCTGGAGGCCGTTGCGGCCCAGCTCACACAGACCGGGGCAAGCCCCAGCGAACGGACTTCCAAACTGGCAACAGCCTTGGGAGACTCCTGGCCGCGGGCAAAGGGGAGTGGCCGCGAGGTCCCCAGCCGCAAAGGCCCGGCCGTGGTTCCCGTACTGAACTACCTCGACGCCCAGGTGGCCAAGTTGATCCTGCAGGACGCGCATGTACGAATGAACCGGGATGATGCCGTCCACAAGATGCGCTCATTGACACGGCGGATCCGCTCCGTGCTCCACAGCTACCGCAAGCTTCTCAAGGGTTCCCCGGTTCAGGAACTTGAGCTCGAACTGAAATCATTGGCCAAGACGCTCGGACGCTACAGGGACGTGGAGGTCCTTCATGAGCGGCTCCGCAACGACGTGGACGAGCTGCCTTTGAAGCTCGTTATGGGTCCTCTTCATGCTGAGCTCGATGAGCGAATGAAGGTTCGGGCGGACACCGCCATGGCGGCTATCAGGACACGGCTCAACAGCCCCCGCTATTTCCGGCTCCTTGACGAGCTCGAAGCCTTCCTGGACTCTCCCGCTATTGCGCCGCGAGGAACGGGGCCGGCCCGCAAGACCACTGCGAAACTGGTCAACAAAGCGGTCAAACGCCTCGCCAAACGCCACGACGCAGCGGTGGGTGCCGGCGTCGGGCCTTCACGTGACTCGGCTTTTCACGAGGTCCGCAAAACCGCCAAGAAGCTGCGCTTCGCCGCGGCCACCGCTGAAAGTGTCCACGGGAAGCGCGCCGCAAAGCTCGCGGATGCCGCCCATGATGTCCAGACCACTTTGGGTGAGCATCAGGACAGCGCCATGGCCCGCGCCGAGCTTTTGATGCTGGGGTCTGCCTCCGGTGCCGGTAACAGCGCCTTCACCTACGGCCTGCTTCATGCTGCCGAACGCGCAAAGGCCGACGCCGCGCAGCAGGAGTATCTGCGTAGCGGCAAGAAAGCCCGGAAGCTTCGCCTCAAGAAGTAGGAGTTTGTGCACAGCAGGTGCCCTGAAATGGGTCGCGTAGAGGGCCCTGCTGTGCACAAACTCCTGGGTGGCCCTATTTCTTGAGGAAGTCCAGCAAGGCTTGGTTGATCTCGGCGCCGTGGGTCCACAACAGACCGTGGGGTGCGCCCTCGATCTCCTGGTACTCGGCGCTGGGCAGCGCATCCTTGAAGCGGCGGCCCGTGACGTCGATGGGGAGGATGTTGTCCGCGGTGCCGTGGACGATCAGCGCTGGAACATCGATCTTGGGGATGTCCGCGCGGAAGTCCGTCAGCCACGTGGGCTGGGCGGCCACGGAAGCAAAAGCGCCCGACTGGCTGGCAAGGTTCCAGCTGGCGTCCACGGATTCCTGGCTGAGGCGCTCTGTGCCCAGGAAAGTATCGCTGTTATAGAAGTTCTTGAAGAAGTCGGTAAAGAAGGCATAGCGGTCGGCCTTGGCGGCCTGGTACAGGCCATCGAAGACATCCTGGGGAACGCCGTCCGGGTTGTCATCGGTCTTCAGCATGAACGGCTCCAACGAACCCAGGAAGACGGCCTTCGCCACGCGCGAGGAGCCGTAGGTGCTGATGTAGCGTGCAACCTCGCCGGTGCCCATGGAGAAGCCAACCAACACGGCATCGTTCAGGTCCAGGGTTTCCAGGAGGGTCTTGAGGTCCGCGGCAAAGGTGTCATAGTCGTAGCCCACCGTGGGCTTGCTGGATTTACCGAAGCCTCGGCGGTCATAGGTAATGACACGGTAGCCGGCATCGAGAAGGGCGGCAGTTTGCTTCTCCCAGGATGAACCGTCCAGCGGATACCCGTGGATAAGGACCACTGGCTGGCCCGTCCCATGGTCCTCGTAATAAAGCTCGATCTCAGTGCTGTTTTCGTTTCCGACGGTGATGTAAGCCAAAACTCAAGTCCCTTCGATGCGGTTCTACACGAACGTTCCCAGCCTACTGTCCGCCGATAACACGGAATGCCCCAGGCACGCCCCGGCATCACCCCTCAAGGCGGCCGCACACCAAGGGTGGTGTTCCCGCCACCACCATCCACGGACACTGGTTGCCGGCGGCCGCGTGGTGGATTCTAGGTTCACCGCCGATGACGATCCTAGGAATATCCATGCCTCTTGCCCTGCGCTCCAGCACCCACAGTTACGCCTCCATCGACGAACTCCTGGGCGATGGTCGCGGTCGGTTCTTCAGCCACGGCTACAAGACCACCAACCCAAGGCTGCGGGAACTCCACGTGAACCATACGGTCTCCGAATCCACGCTCACGGCCCGCGCCGCTCTTGGCGTTGAAGGTACGTGGTCCATCAAGGGGAACTCGGAGCAAACCCCACACCTTGGCACCACGGATGTCCTTGTTTTGGCTGCCAGGATGGCGGAGGCTTTGTTGGCCAGCCGGTATTCTCCCGAACTGCTGCCTGCGGCCTACGTGGCGTCGGTGACCATCTCGGGTGGCAGCGAGCCTGTGGAAGGTTCGCTGGGCGATCTCGAATGCCGGGCGACGCTGCAGGATCTGGGACACGCTTCGGTTCTTCGGTGCTCTGTTGCGTCCATGACCGCGGTACTGGAAGTAGCCCACGAGCACGCCGAGCTCGGGCTCGCGTCAGTCCAGTCGCCGTCCGAGGAAGCTTTGGTGGGTGACGCCGGCACACGTCTCTACGGTGGGCTGTGGGCAGAACGGCAGGTCTCGCTGCTGGACGTCGTCCTGGATCCCGGTGAAGGAACCGCCCACGCGCAGCTCTCATTCCGCCAGCAGCCCTCTCTGAGCCGACGCCTGGATGACCGCCGCGGGCTGGAGGCCGCCTACCCGCAGGCGCTGTCCGCCGTCGAGTACTTTGTTGCCTCGCTGCAGCTGGGACAGGTTCTCCTGTACCGGCTCGATTCCATGAACCGCGCGGACAGCAACACATTGTGGATGCGCAAAACCCGCATCACACTCAGCGGCTCCTGCCCGAAGAATGGGGGCGGGCAGGAGACCGGCCTGGCGGCGCGGCTGCAGAAGAGCCGGTTGATCGAAAAGGACGGCGGATGGTGGCGCTGCGCTGACGTCGTAGGAACGTTCGACGGCGGCGAAGTAGTTTGCAGCGTTGCTCACCAACTGCCATCCCGGGTTGCGGCAGTGAGCGCTTCCGTGGGGGAAAAGAAATGAGTGCCGCATCTGCCGTTGTCCGGGGACTGGGTGGCGCACTGCCCAGGAAGGTGGTCACCAACGAGCACCTGTCTGCTGTCATGGACACCTCCGACGAATGGATCAGGCGCAGGACGGGGATCGAGGAACGCCGCCACTCGGACGAAACGGAAAGCACCAGCGTCCTGGCCACCACGGCCGGGCGGCGCGCCTTGGCCAGTGCCGGCGTCGATTCGGCTGGACTCTTAATTGTTGCGACCTCGACGCCGGACAAGGTCTGCCCAGCCACCGCACCCAAGGTGGCGGCGAACCTGGGGTTGAACGGCGTCGCCGCATTCGACGTGTCCGCAGTTTGCTCAGGGTTTGTCTATGCGTTGACTACCGCCACGTGGGCAATCCGTTCGGGATCCGTGGACTCGGCACTCGTAATCGGCGCGGACACCTTTACCCGACTGCTCGATCCGACGGACCGGACCACCTCGGTGATATTCGGAGACGGAGCGGGCGCGGCTTATCTGTCGGCCGGAACAGCAGACGACCCCGGGGCCATCAAGGCGTCAACGCTCCACTCCGATGGCAAGGGCGAAACGCTCATCCAAGTGCCGGAAGGTCCGGGTTCATTCTTTGAGATGCAGGGCAAGGAGGTTTTCACGCAGGCGGTCGCAGCGATGTCCGGTTCCGTGCACACCGTGCTCGCCAGCGCTGGCTGGGCTGCCGATGACGTGGATTCCTTGATTGCACACCAAGCGAACCTTCGGATCCTGAACACCGTTTCTTCCGTGACCGGCATCCCAGCATCCCGGGCCGAGGTCCACCTGGACAGGGTAGGCAATACGTCAGCCGCGTCCATTCCGTTGGCCATGACCGACGCCGGAACCAAAGGCCACAGGAGCCCCGGAGACAAGGTGGTCCTGACTGCCTTTGGCGGAGGAACCACCTGGGGAGCCATTGCCATGACATGGCCATCGATCTCGGTTGTCGACCCGCACTAGGGCCGGACACCGATTCCTGCAGGCCGGGGTGCCGTGCAGGACCACTGTGGCACCGGCTAACCCGGGCCACTTGTAAAAGGGGGAAGCAATGGAAATTACAGCTATGGACGTCGTAGGGGCGATTGGGTCCACCATGGACGAGCTCGGCCACATGGGACCGGACGACTCGTTCTCTGACCTTGACATCGATTCACTGTCACTTGTTGAAGCCGCCGTGATCCTTAGCAACAAATTCGGTGTTCGCGTGGATGAATTCGAGCTCACCGAGGCGGGCAGCGCCCGCGCCGCAGCCAGCATGGTCACCGAAAAGCTGGCCCTGCAGCCCGCTATCTAGTCACACCATCACAAGAAGACGCAGAGACCACACAGTACAAACAGTAAGGACACCCATGGCCACTCCGGCGATTGCAGTTGTTTATTATTCAGGCTCGGGCCACACCAGGATCCTGGCAGACGCAGTGGTTTCCGCTGCCGCCGCCACCGGAACCACAACGGCTCTCCTGCGCGTGGATGAGCTGACCCAGGAATCCTGGGATTTCATCGACCAGGCAGACGCCATCATTTTCGGAGCCCCAACGTACATGGGAACCGCGCCGTCGGCATTCCATGCGTTCGCCGAGAAGACCGCAGGCCGCTGGGCGGTGCAGAAATGGCACAACAAGCTGGGTGCCGGCTTTACCAATGCCGCCTGCAAGGCTGGTGACAAGAATTCCACCCTGGACTACTTCTCCACTTTCGCAGCCCAGCACGGCATGAACTGGATCAACCTGGGCCTGCTCCCGGGATGGAAGAGCACCAAGGGCACCGAAAACGATCTCAACCGCTTTGGCTACTTCAATGGTGCCGCCGCCCAGACATTCTCGGACGTCGGTGTGGACGGCGTGCACCCCGCAGACATCGCTACCGCCGAGCATCTGGGGCGGCGGGTTGCGGAAATGACCGCTATATTCGCCGCCGGCAAGACCGCCCTTGACCGCGAACTGGTCAGCGCGGGAGCCTAGGCCGTCTCGTTTCAGGGCCACTGAAAAAGCCTGGCGACGCCCATATCGGGGCGTCGCCAGGCGTTTTCCATGGCGCCGAAGTGTTTGCGTGTCACAACCCCGGTTCAGGTGTCACAACGGGGCATGCATGTCATAGCTGGCGTCGGCGGACAGAGTGGCTGCCACGATTGCCCTGACCTTCGGGTTGCCGATATGGAACAGATGGCCCCCGGCCGCGACATCGATCAATCGTGGCTTCTGCGCGCACCAGTCCGCCCAGCGCCGCGACTCCGAAGCCGTAACCACAGGATCATCAGAGCTGTAGAGAACTGTGGCCGGCACCTTCAACTGGCGGGCGGGCAGCCTGCCGGGATAGCTCTCCAACAATGCCAGATCCTCAAGCAGCACTTCCCGGGCCCGCTCGGACAGGGCGGTCGTGCTGAGCACGTGCTCGGAAAGGGAGGTTACGGACTGCGGAGTCCCGGACCGGGCGCCGGAAGCGGCTGCCGCGGCAGCACCGGCGTCGTACATTCCCGACGGCGGCCGCGCGGCTGCGAGGAAGACGTGCAGCACCCGCCCACTGTCCTGAAGCCGAAGGGCGGCCTCGAAGGCGAGCACCGCCCCCATGCTGTGGCCACAGAGCGCCAGCTGGCCCGCCTGCGAGCCTGCGATGTGTTTCGCCATGAGGGCGGCCGCGGCGCCAACGGAACGGAAATCCCTGCCGCGGTATCCCAGCTTGGTGACATGCACGCCGTCAAACCGCCAGCCAGCAAAACTGGCTGTGGTTCCGCCGGCGTGGTGCAGGCAAAACAGGTGGATGCCGGCATCCACGCGCTAGTTGAAAGCGAGCCGGTGGCGGTCGTGTTCCATGCGGGACGCGGCGACGTCGTCCATGTGTTCCTCGGCCCACTCCTTCATCTCGAAGATGATCCGCAGCAGCGAATGTCCGCGCGGAGTGAGCTCGTAGTCGGTTCGCACGGGGACGGAGACTGTCACATGCCGTAAGACCAGTCCATCCCGTTCAAGCGAGCGGAGCGTGGAGGTCAACATTTTCTGGCTTGCGCCGGGTATCCGTTTGCGGAGGTCGCTGTGGCGCTGCTGCCCGTCCTCCAAGGCGAGCATCACCAACGTGACCCACTTGCTGCTGATGGCCTCAAGCAGTTGGCGTGCCGGGCAAAGATCCAGGGAAGCGTTGTAGTGCTTCCGGGCCTTCATGCGTTTCTGTTCAGCCGTGAGAGTCATATCCCCAATACTTTCCTCATCAAATGGACTGCTTGCCACAGCATACTTGGGGGTCGTTGCAGGTGGGGAACCGGTGACTCAAACCTTCACTGCGGCAGCGGGTACCAGGTCCGAAGCCGGTACGGGGTCCGGAGCGTTCTGAGCCGCCGGGGTGACCAGCAGGGATTCCCCGGCCAACGCCATGAACGGAAGATCTGAACTGTGGTCCCCATAGGCGAAGCTGCGTGACAGGTCCACCGAGAACCGGGCAGCGTGCGCTGCCACGGCCCTCGCCTTGGCGTCACCTACCAAGGCCTCCTCGATGTCGCCGGTATAGATGCCATTCGCAGCAGTAGGGAACGTGCACAGCAGCTCAAGGTGCGGCCACCGCCGTCGAACCCGTACTAAAGCTGGCTCGAACGACGCACTGACGGCCACGATGCGCCGCCCCGCCGCGGTGTGCTTGTCCAGAAGGGAAGCCACGGGTTCCAGGAAGGCCCAGCTGTCCGGTGACGCGGCCTGGAAATCTGCCCAGCGCTCGCCGAGTTCCCGGACCTCGCTGACGCTGCGACCCCGCCACCAACTGAAGTAGCGGGCGTTCGTCACGGATCGCGGGACGCCACTTCGGGCTGCGGCCCGCAGGCCCTCAAGGAAACCCTCCGCCTCGGCTTTGCGGAAGTGGCCGGCATCGAAGCGGAGGAACGCGAAGATGGTGTTGTAGGCAGTGACGGTACCGTCGATGTCGGTGTAGGCGGCCTGGGACGGGCCACGGCATGAGCCGCCGCTGATGCCCTGCAAGGGGTTTCCGGATTCTTCCACAGGAAGAATCCTATGGACCGCTGCGGCAATTTGAAGCCTTCCAAGGGAGGGCACTTTCAGGTGCCCTAGGCACAAAAAAGTGCGCTCTTACGCGCTGGTCCGATGTCCGTGAGGATCGAATGCGGGGCACAAAGCGTCCCCGCAGCAAAGCCTCGAAAGGAAGCCAATGCCTACTATCCTCCACATCAATGCCTCTCCCCGCTACGCCAACAGCGACTCCCTGCGGTTGGCCCGGCACTTCATCGACTCCGTGCAGGCTGCCGGTCCGGAGAGCTTTGAGCTGGAGACCTTGAACTTGTTCGACGACGGTGCCTTGCCTGTTTTCGGTCGGATCGCGGCCGCCGCCAAGATGGCTGTCTTCACCGGACAGGACCAGACGCCGGAGCAGGTTGCCGCTTGGGAGTCCGCCCGCGCTGTCTTCGATCAGTTCGCTGCAGCCGATGCATACGTCTTCAACATCCCCATGTGGAACTCGGGCGTCCCCTACGTGCTGAAGCAGTGGATCGACATCATCACCCAGCCCGGCTGGAGCTTCGGCTTTGACCCGGAGCAGGGCTACCGCGGACTCATGGAAGGCAAGCAGGCCCTTGCGATCCACACCAGCGGGGTTTACGCTCCGGGTGTTCCGGCCGCTTTCGGCTCCGACTTCAGCAGCACCTTCTTCGCTGACTGGCTGGACTTTGTGGGCATCGAGGACGCAACGCACGTCCGCTTCGCTCCCACGGTCCTCAATGGCGACGTCGATGGCACGCGCCAGGTTGCAGAAGCGGACCTGAGCGATGCTGCAATCGAGTTCGCAGGCAAGCTCAGCGCCGCGGGTACCCTCCAGCTCGTCAACGACTAGGAGCTCCTTGTGCGCATCGGCATTTCGGGTACCTATTCCTCGGGCAAGACGTTCACGTCCATGGCCTTGTCCCACTACACGGGGTTGCCCCGCACCAAGGCCAGGACCATGCGGGAAATCCTGCCCGAAGCCGCACCTGGCAAAACCCTCGAGGAATGCACCGCCGCGGAGCTCATCCAGATGATCGTGACCCGTCACGTGGAGCGTGCAGTGTACGAGGACAAGCTCTCGGCCGGTTTCATCTCCGACGGTTCATCGCTGCAGGAATGGATCTACGGGTCCGTGCGGGTTTCCCTCGGGCTGAACCCCAGTGCATCAGCACACCTGGCGGCGGGGGAGAGCGTGGAGAAGACTCCGGAACTGGCATTCTTCGAAGAGGTGATGACCAGTCTGGGCAACAGTTTCAAGACGCACGTAAAGAACTCATTCGATGTGTTCGTGCACCTGAAGAACGAGCTTCCGCTTTCTGCTGATGGACACCGCCCGGTCAACGATCAATTCCGGAACATGTCGGATGAGATCCTGCAGCAAACCATGGACGAGTTGGGGATCCCCTTCCATGTTGTGTCCGGTTCCGTGCAGGAGCGTCTGGTCCAGATTGCTTCCCTGTTCAACCTTGAGCCGCGGATGAGTCCCCAGGACGCCACACGCCTGGCAGCAGAGGAATACGCGCAGCTGGACGTCCGCTCCGAACGTGAGCGGGTCCTGCAGTAACAGGAAACATCCGCCTGGATCCTGCTCACCGGTTCGTCCGGCCAACCGCTGCGCCGTAGCTGCACAGCGGTTGGCCGGACGCTCGTCTTTTCACTGGAGACCACATTGCCAACCGACCAGCCCCTTTTCAATCAAGCCCGCTCCAACCACGCCCGCCTCGGCGAGTTCTTCCGCACGCGCCGGGAGCAGACCCGTCCGGAAGATGTCGGGTTACCAGTCAGCCCACGACGCCGGACGCCCGGACTCAGGCGCGAAGAGGTGGCCGTCCTGGCCAATGTTGGTGTCTCCTGGTACACGTGGCTGGAGCAGGGGCGGGCCATCGGCGCCTCGGAGGAAATCCTCGATGCCATTTCGAACGCACTGCTGCTTAGCCATGAGGACCGGACCTACGTACGACGCCTTGCGTCCGGGCGCCGTTCGGGCCCTGCCGGCAACGCGGTCAGCACGGCTGGCGGTCCGACGTTGGGCCATGCCGCCGGTCACAACTTCGACGTCGACGACGCCCAGCTCGCCCTGCTGCAGCAGCTGGTGGATGCCATAGCGAATCCCAGCTACATCGCTGACCCTTTCTGGACAGTCGTGGCCATGAATTCCGCCGCCGCGGAAACCTTCGATACCCGTGTGGGCGAGAGCTGCCTCCAACGCTTTTTTACCGATCCGGAGCTTGCCCGCCCACACGTGCACAAGGAGATGATGGCCCGCTCTATGGTGGCCCAGTTCCGGGCGCAATCGGCCAACTTCCCGGATGATCACCGTTTCGATGCCATGGCACGCGGCCTATGCCAGGTCTCGGAAGCCTTCCGGGAATTATGGCAACGGCAAGTGGTTGGCGATTCGTACCATGTGGATGTTGTGTATGACCACCCGGCGGTAGGCCGCCTCAGCTTTGCTCCCATGGTGCTGGGTGTCCCGCAGTTCCGTGCCCTCCGCCTTTTCACGTACCTGCCTAAAAGCGGAACCGGAACGCAGGCTGCCCTGCAAGGTTTGAACAGGAAAGCAGTGGTCTGAGATTCCCTCTAGTTGCCCACAGCAACCAGACGTAAACTGGCCTTCGGTTCACTACCTTGGTTCGGAGTGCGCATGCTTTGGAAGGTTCTAATCCGGTTCCTGAAACCGCACCAGCGGTTGCTGATCGCCGTCGTCGTTTTTCAATTGGCGCAATCCATCGCCTCGCTTTACCTGCCTACGCTCAACGCCGACATCATCGATAACGGCGTCGCTACCGGCGATACCGACTACATCCTGCGCATGGGCGGCCTCATGCTGCTGATCACCCTGCTGCAGATCGCGTGTGCAGTGGTGGCCGTGTACTTTGGCGCGAAGGCAGCCATGGGAATGGGCCGCGACCTGAGGGACGCCATCTTTGGCAGGGTAGGGGAGTTCTCCGAGCAGGAGGTCACAAAGTTCGGGGCGCCGTCCCTGATTACCCGATCCACCAACGATGTCCAACAAGTGCAGCAACTGGTCCTCATGTCCTGCACGCTGATGGTTGCGGCCCCCATGCTCAGCATCGGCGGCGTGATCATGGCCGTGCGCCAGGACGCCCAACTGTCCTGGCTGATCGCCGTGTGCGTGCCCGTTTTGCTCGTGGCCGTCGGGCTGATCGTGACCCGGATGGTGCCGTTGTTCCGCAAAATGCAGGTCCGGATCGACGCCGTCAACCGTGTCCTGCGCGAGCAACTCACAGGCATCCGGGTGGTCCGGGCGTTCGTCCGGGAGGATATGGAGACCTCCCGGTTTGGCCGGGCGAACGACGACGTCACTGACGTCGCGCTGCGTGCAGGCCGTTTGATGGCGCTCATGTTCCCCGTGGTCATGTTGGTCATGAACATCTCCAGTGTGGCGGTGATCTGGTTCGGCTCCTTCCGGATCGAGGACGGTTCCATGCAGGTAGGCACGCTGATCGCTTTCCTCAGCTACCTCATGCAAATCCTGATGTCCGTCATGATGGCCACTTTCATGGCCGTGATGATCCCGCGCGCGTCCGTTTCTGCTGACAGGATCGGGGAGGTGCTGGAGACCGCCTCCAGCGTCCAGCCGCCGTCGAATCCTGTTACCGGTGGTATCCGCCGAGGCGAACTGGAGATGCGCGACGTCGGATTCGCCTACCCGGGTGCCGAGCAGCCGGTGCTCAGCGGCGTCACCTTCACAGCCCAGGCCGGCCAGACCACGGCGATCATTGGCAGCACCGGCGCAGGTAAGACCACCTTGGTGAACCTCATGCCGCGGCTGTTCGACGCCACCGCAGGAGCGGTTCGCATGGATGGCGTGGACATCCGCGAGCTGCATCCGGACTTGCTGTGGGGGCACATTGGCCTGGTGCCCCAACGGCCCTATCTCTTCTCAGGCACCGTTCGCAGCAACCTCCAGTACGGCAAACCCGATGCCAGCGATGACGAACTGTGGCAGGCCCTTTCAGTGGCCCAGGCACGGGACTTTGTTGAAGAGATGGAAGGTGGACTGGATGCACCCATCTCGCAGGGCGGCACCAATGTTTCCGGCGGGCAGCGACAACGCCTGGCCATCGCCCGGGCACTGGTGAAACAGCCGGAGCTCTACATTTTCGACGATTCGTTTTCCTCCCTGGACACTGCCACCGACGCCCGCCTCCGGCAGGCCCTCAAGCACCACACCAACGGCGCAACGCTGGTAATCATCGCCCAGCGCGTCTCCAGCATCGCGGACGCGGACCAGATACTAGTGCTCGACGACGGCAGGATCGTCGGGCAGGGAACGCACGATGAGCTGTTGGAGACTTCCGAAACTTACAGGGAAATCGTGTCCTCCCAGCTTGCGGCGGAGGAAGCGGCATGAGCGCCATGGCAGCGGGTCAACGCGGACCACAGCGCCCGCCGATGGGGCCCGGACGCGGTGGTCCGTTCGCGGGCATGAGCATTCCGGCCGAGAAGGCCTCCAACTTTGGTGCCTCCGCCCGGAGGCTCTTGGGGACCCTGCGGCCTGAACGGTTCTGGCTGACACTTGTGGTGGTCTTCGCAGTGGTCAGCGTTACTTTGTCGGTGATCGGACCCAGGCTGCTCGGCGAAGGAACCAACCTCATCTTCGCCGGCGTCGTCTCCAAACAACTGCCGGCAGGGGTCTCCAAAGCCCAAGTGATCGCCGGCCTGCGAGCCTCCGGCGAGAACAACAAGGCCGACATGCTGAGCGCCATGGACCTGACACCCGGCATCGGAATCGACTTCGGTGCGCTGTCCTCCGTGCTGCTCTGGGTGCTGGCGCTGTATGTCCTGGCCTCAGCGTTCGGTTGGATGCAGGCGTACGTGCTCAACGGCGTCGTGCAGCGCACCGTATACCGCCTCCGCGAGCGGATCGAGGCGAAAATCCATCGGCTTCCCCTGCGCTATTTCGATTCCATCCAGCGCGGTGAGCTGCTCAGCCGGGTGACCAACGACGTCGACAACATCTCCCAAAGCCTGCAGCAATCCATCAGCCAGGTGGTCTCTTCGCTGCTGACTGTGCTGGGCGTACTGGTGATGATGTTCCTGCTCTCGCCCCTGCTGGCCCTGATTGCGTTGGTGACCATCCCGCTCACCCTGGGGACCACGATGGTGATTGCCAAACGCTCGCAGAAACTGTTCGTCGCGCAATGGAAAAACACCGGCGAGCTCAACGGGCAGATCGAGGAAACCTACACCGGACACGCGCTGGTGAAGGTTTTTGGCCGCCAAAACGAAGTCCAGGAGAAGTTCAGGGCCAAGAACACTGAGCTGTTCGAGGCGAGCTTCGGGGCGCAGTTTGTGAGTGGCCTGATCATGCCGGCCATGACCTTCATCGGAAACCTTGTGTATGTGGGCATCGCCGTGGTGGGCGGCCTGCAGGTGGCCTCAGGCGCGATGCAGTTGGGTGACGTGCAGGCCTTCATCCAGTACTCACGGCAATTCACCATGCCGTTGGCGCAGCTCGGTTCCATGGCCAACCTGCTGCAGTCCGGTGTTGCCTCGGCGGAGCGGGTGTTTGATCTGCTGGATGAGGAAGAGGAATCCGCGGAACCTGTTTCCGGTACGTCCAGGGGCGCGGCGCGTGGGCGGCTCGTGTTCGAGAATGTGTCCTTCCGGTACCTGCCCGACAAGCCGCTGATCACGGACCTCAGCCTTGTGGCTGAGCCCGGCCAGAGCATTGCCATCGTGGGGCCGACGGGTGCGGGCAAGACCACCCTGGTGAACCTCATGATGCGCTTCTACGAGCTCGACGCCGGGCGAATCACCCTCGACGACGTGGATATCGCCTCCATGTCACGGCAGGAGCTGCGCTCACGGATGGGCATGGTCCTGCAGGATACCTGGCTTTTCGGTGGGACTATTCGCGACAACATCGCGTACGGGCGGCCTACTGCTTCCGAATCCGAGATCCTTGAGGCTGCCCAGGCCACCTATGTGGACCGGTTCGTTCGTTCGCTTCCCGAGGGCTATGACACATTGCTCGATGACGAAGGCGGCAACGTCTCAGCTGGCGAGAAGCAGTTGCTCACCATCGCCCGGGCCTTCTTGTCCCGCCCGTCCGTGCTGATCCTGGATGAGGCGACCAGCTCGGTGGATACCCGCACCGAGGTCCTGGTGCAGAAAGCCATGAATGCGCTGCGCTCGGACCGGACCAGTTTCGTCATCGCACACCGGCTTTCCACCATCCGCGACGCCGATCTCATCCTGGTGATGGAATCCGGGCAGATCGTGGAACAGGGGACTCACTCTGAGCTGCTCGCCGCTGGTGGGGCGTATTCGAGGCTGTACGAGGCGCAGTTCGCGGCACCGGCGGCTGAAGAGGTGTGAGCCCTTGGTTTTGGGCGCCACGGGAATCAAGGGAGCCGTGACGGCCTCATGACCGAGGCCTCGCCCGCGCGGGATGGGTCCAATGGCACTGGACTTACCAAGACGGCAGGTCCGCGGTGCAGGAGACCGCTGGAAATCACCTGGCATCTGACGCCACCCCTGCCCCGCATGGCTTTGTGTGCCCCCGGCGCCAGCATCTGGTCCATCCAGGCGCAGGGATGTGCTGGCCTGCCTGCCTTTAGCCGGACGGAGTCCCCGCCAGACTCCAGAGTGAACTCATGCCCCAACAAGGGGGCCAACTCGGCTCCGCGAAGCACTACGTTTCGCCGGGTTACCAAGGGATCGAAAGGCCCTGCATCCAGTTCAGAGGCGATGGTCTCAAGTGCTTCCACAGCGAATACGGTCACGGCGGCGTCCATGTGGGCTGCCTTGCCGAAGAACCTGTCCCCGACGATGCCCTTGCCGGCAACAAGCTGGGCCTGCTCAGCGTCCGTCGTCGGAACGTCCGCAGCGCCTTCGCGGGCACGGCCAAAATAGGCGTGCGCCGGCGACACCAAAAGATGCAGAACCTCAACGTCGTACCTGTACTCAGCGGTCATCTTTCAACGCTAGCGCCTCGAGGCTTCGTGCGGCAGCGCCCTATGCCCCAGGCCACAGCGCAAAGTTCACCGCGAAGATAAAGTGGCACAGTGAACTTTGCCCTGGCCCCTGATGGTGCTGAACTCGCCTGGACGTCCGAAGGCCACGGCGAACCAATGCTGTTGATAGCCGGCCAAGCGACCGCCATGGACGGTTGGGGCCCGACGGCGGAGCTTTTGTCCCGCTGTTACCGCGTCATCCGCTTTGATCACCGAGGCATAGGCAGCAGCGGCAAGGGGGACGCCGAGCGGTACACGACGAGGCTGATGGCGGCAGATGCAGCCGCGGTCCTTGAAGCTGCAGGCGTTGATTTAGCACACGTGTACGGCCACTCCATGGGTGGCCGCGTAGCGCAATGGTTGGCCATCGACTACCCACGGAAAGTACGGACATTGATCCTCGCCGCCACCAGCGGAGGGAAGTGGCCAGGTGAGGGCACCCAGCCGGAGAGGGCTGCCCTGGAAGCCCTGGTCAGCGGCGATATGTCCCGGCTCGAGCCGCTGTTCTTCGACGCTGACTGGGTGCGGAACAATCCGGAGGCAACCCACACCTTCTTCAATTCAAAAGCATCGGCGTGGGCGAAGGCACGCCATTTCAACGCCAGCCGCGAGCACGATGCCTGGAATGAGCTCGGCGCCATCACAGCCCCGACGCTCATCGTTCACGGCGCCGACGACGTCCTGACTCCGCTGCCCAACGCGCTGCTGCTGCGTGAACACATCAGCCGTTCGGTGCTGGTTCGCGTTCCCGGCGCGGGGCATGGGTTGCATCTCGACCGTCCTGAGACGGTCCAGTGGATCAGGCAGTTCATCTCACGGAAGACCGCCTAGCTGGCGAGAAGCATCTTGCTTGATGTTGGTCCGGAGCGTGAATCGCAACACGCTGCGGGCCCTTATGGTGCGGTTTTCATTGCGTGTACGAAAGGGGCCTTGCCGAGCGCTGTTCTTTCGAGCCTGTCCACGATTCTTACGTCCAAGTCTGTCTGTACCACGCCGGCTTCGGTTAGGGCGGTGTTCAGGCGGGCGCGAATTGCCTCTTGTGAGTTTCCAGGGGCAAGACCGGCCAAGAGGACGCGCAGCTTGCCAGGTTCCTGGATGACTTGCCATCCTGCGAGAGCTGCCTGGTCCAGCACGTCGTGGAACACGATGGGATGGACGGTGGCAGCTCCTTTCGTGCCAGGCAGGTGCAGGATGTCTTCGAGCCTGCCTTCGATGTCGTCCATGAGCGTGAAGGAGCGGCCGCAGGGGCAGCCGCGGCTGCCAAGGCGGACGGTGTCGGACATTTCGTAGCGGATCAGCGGGAGGGTGCGTGAGAACAGGACGGTCACGAGGAGCTTTGCGCCGGTGGTTCCCGGCGGCACGGGGCTTCCGTCCTGGTCCACCGGTTCGATGATCAGCAGATCTTCATGGACGTGGCGGTTCCTGAACTTGCAGGGGGAGGCGATACCTGCCGTTTCCGTCGCAGCGTAGACGTTGAAGGGCGCGGTTCCCCAAGCCGCCTCCAGTTCGACTGCGGTCTGCGGGGTGAGTACTTCGGAGGTAGACATCACGCCATGGGGGAAGATGTGCAGCCGTCCGGCGTGCTGTTCCGCGGCGAGGGGTTTGAGTGCTGAGGCGTAGCCGACCAGGATCCTGGGCTGGAACCGGTTCAGAGCGGCGACGGTGTCTTTGATGGGGTCGGTGACGTCCAGCCGGAGCGTGGGGACGAGCCTGGAATGCAGCGAGGCCCCGACGACGGCAGATTGGTGCGTGGGGACCCGGGAGCTGACCAGCGCCACTTTCACTGGCAAGGGCGGTCCGGCGGAGATCTCGGCCCAGTCGTTTGCCCGCGCGTAGGAGGCCAGGACGGTGCCCCATTCGGAGCGGTTCCAGACGAAGGTTCCGCGCCGGCCGGTGGTCCCTGCCGTGGCCGCCGCCCACCACTGGCCCCGCCAGGGCACTCCGGGGTCTCCGCCCTGTTCGGTCAATGACTTCAGGTGGGTTTCAATGTCCGCCAGCCTGAGTGCCGGTGTGGTGATGGCCTCGTCGAAGTGTTCCATCAGATCTGCCTTGGTTACAGTCGGCAGCTGGTTCAGGGGCGCGTCACGCAGGCCGGCGTGATGGCGCCGATAGAACTCCGACCCAGCGTAGGCGGCCTGGCGCAGCTCCTGCAGGGCGTGGTCCTGGTGTTGGATGATCCGGGCGGCGTCCCACCGGTCCCGCTTGCGCCACGAGGCCCGCAGGAACAGCACCCTGGAGACGAGGCGGAGGTCCATGGCCTGGGGACTAACGGTTGCCGGCCGGGGCCAACGGACGGTTCGGGCGGACAGGGATGGCCTCGGGCGTTTCGGGGCGGGGCAGCCTGAGCCTTTTGAGCAGCAGGGCGTTGACGGCGACCAGGAAGCTGGAACCCGACATCGACAGTGCCGCGATCTCCGGGCTGAGGACGATCCCGGCGAACGCGAACACCCCTGCGGCGATCGGCAGCGCTATTGCGTTGTACCCCACCGCCCAGCCCAGATTCTGGCGCATCTTCCGCAAAGTTCCTTTGCCGATCCGCAGCGCGATGGGGACATCCAGCGGGTCCGAGCGCATCAGTACGACGTCGGCCGTTTCAATCGCCACGTCCGTGCCGGCGCCGATAGCGATGCCGAGGTCAGCCTGGGCCAGGGCGGGAGCGTCGTTGACGCCGTCCCCGACCATGGAGACCTTCTTCCCTGCCTGTTGCAGTTGGGCGATCTTGGCTGACTTGTCCCCTGGCAGCACTTCGGCGATTACGTTGTCGATGCCGAGCCGGCCGGCGATCCGTTGCGCGGTGGCTTCGTTGTCGCCCGTAAGCATGACCACCTCGATCCCGGCGTCGTGCAAGGCAGCAATCGCCGCTGGCGCGGTTTCCCTGGGGGCGTCCGCCAGGGCAATCACTGCCGCAGCGCGGCCATCGACGGCGACGAGCACGGCAGTCCGGCCGGTTCCCGCCAGATCACTGCGTACCGCGGCGAGGCGGCCGAGGTCGATGTTCCCGTCGGCCATGAGTTTGCGGTTGCCAACCAGGACCCGGTGTCCGTCTACGGTTGCACCGGCGCCGTGGCCGGGAACGCTCAGGAAATCGCTGGAGTCCAGGGCGGCGGCTCCGTGTTCCCGGGCGTGCCGGACCACTGCTGCGGCGAGGGGGTGTTCGGATTCCTTTTCCACGGCGGCGACCAAGGCCAGTAGGTCTCCTTGGTCGATGCCGTCGACGACGACGTCGGTGACTTCCGGTTCGCCCTTGGTCAGGGTCCCGGTTTTATCCATCACAACGGTGTCGATCCGTGCGGAGACCTCCAAGGCGGCGGCGTTCTTGAACAGGACGCCGCGTTTCGCGCCCAGCCCGGTGCCAACCATGATGGCCGTTGGTGTGGC
This sequence comes from Arthrobacter sp. StoSoilB5, assembly GCF_019977235.1. Lineage (NCBI taxonomy): Bacteria > Bacillati > Actinomycetota > Actinomycetes > Micrococcales > Micrococcaceae > Arthrobacter > Arthrobacter sp. StoSoilB5. The sequence continues at coordinate 4,530,166 of NZ_AP024646.1, read as the reverse complement.
CAGGCCGAGCGCGTCGGGGCAGGTGATGACGACGACGGTGATGGCGAACAGCATGGCCGCTTGGAGCCCAGCGCCAACGGCGAGCCAGACCGCGAAAGTCACCGTGCCGCCGATCAGGGCCACCAGGACCAGCCAGAACGCAGCCCGGTCGGCCAGCCGCTGGCCTGGGGCTTTGGAGTTCTGGGCTTCCTGGACGAGGGCGACGATCCGGGCCAGGGAGGTGTCCGCTCCGACCTTGGTGGCCCGGACCCGCATGGTGCCGGTGGTGTTGATGGACGCGCCGATCACTTCCGATCCGATGGTCTTGGTTACCGGCAGGCTTTCCCCAGTGACCATGGACTCATCGACCTCTGATTGGCCTTCTTCGACTTGGCCGTCGACGGGGATTTTGGATCCTGGCCGGATCAGCAGCAGGTCCCCCACCTGGACGTCGGAGGTGGGGATCTCGATCATCTCGCCGTCGCGGATAACGACCGCAACTGGAGGTGCGAGCTCGAGCAGGGTGCGGATGGCCTCGTTCGCCCCGCCGCGTGCGCGCATCTCGAACCAGTGGCCCAGCAGCACGAAGGCGGCCAGGACTGTCGCGGCTTCATAGAACACTTCTCCGCCGCCGGTGAGGGTGACCCAGGCGCTGTACAGCCAGCCCGTGCCGACGGCGATGGCCACCAGCACCATCATGTCCAGCGTGCCGGCTTTCAGTGCCCGCCAGGCGCCGTCGAAGAAGATCCAGGCCGAGTAGAAGATGACCGGCAGGGACAGGATCAGGCCCATGACGTCATCGCGGAGCCCGAACGGTGTTGGGGCCGTGAAGCCCAGCATGTCCCGGCCCATCGGGGACCAGAGCGTCACGCCGATGGACAACAAGGCGGCAACCAGGAAACGGTTGCGCATGTCCTTGACCATGTCATCCATCGACATCCCGGCGTGGTGTCCGCCGTGACCCATCATCTCCTGCGGGGTTTCGTCCATCGGGTAGCACACGTGCTCCGGAACCGAAACGCCTCGGCAGTGGTATCCGCAGTCCCGGACCCATCCGGAGATCTGCTCCTCGGATGTCAGGGACGGGTCAAACTTCACGCTCGCGGTCTGGGCGACGGGATTCGCGTCGACTGCCGCGACTCCTGGCCGCCGCAGCAGCACGTGCTCGATGACTGCTTTGGAGGTTGCCCAGTGCTGGCCGCGTACCTCCACAACAGTGCTCTTCAACGTAGCGCTCAATGCTCCGTGGGCGGTGGCCTTCGGGTCAGCTGTCATGGCTGGTCCTTTCGCAGAGTTGTCCGAGCGGGCAGCCGGGGTTTTCACCCGGTGCCGGACGTTCACTGCGTGGGGGCGAGTTGCCGTTCACCGGGGCGCGGCGCGTCCGCGGCGCAGTACCGCCAGCCGTGCCGTGTATTCGTTTTCATCGATTTCCCCGCGGGCAAACCGTTCTGCGAGCAGGTCCTCGGCGATGCCGTGACCTGGCGCTACGCCCTCGTGCCGCCGGCCGCCAGCTCCCGTGGAGCGGGCGAAAAAGACGATCGCGGTGATGATAGCGCCCCAGAACAAGACGAAGCTCAGGACCATCAGCACGTAGCCCCAGCCGCCCATGTCTCCGCCCCAGTACATCATCGCCCTACCTCCTGCGCCCAAACCGTCCAGTATTCCTACCGTTCACTATCCTTCCCGGAGCTGTCGGGCGTCAGAGTCTTAGGTCCCGGATGCCCGGGTGGGTGCGGGCTCGCCGTCGTTGGGTTCTTCACGAAGCTGCCGGACCAAAGCGTCCACAATAGGCAGCTGCCCTTTGACGAGCTTTGTCCGGGCCGTGGTTTCCCGAAACCAACGGGCGTCGTCTATCTCAGGAAATTCCTTGATGGACCCGGACCCCTTGGGCCATTCCATGGGAAAGGTATTGCTGACGATTTCTTCGGGCTGGAAGGAGCCTGCCTCTGCTGCGAAAGTCGTGATGAGTTTGCCTGAGGGTTGTTTGAAAACCCCCAATAACTGGTAGTCGCCAGGTGGCGGTGGAGTACCAATTTCTTCGGCGAATTCGCGTCGTGCAGCAATCAGCGGGTCTTCATCCTCAAGGTATTCACCTTTGGGAATTGACCAGGCATGCTCGTCCTTGTGCGCCCAAAAAGGTCCTCCCATGTGGGCAATCCAAAGCTCCAACTCTCCAGTGGAACCTGCCCGGTAGAGCAGGATTCCGGCGCTGCGAATGGTGATATGACCTCCCGAAGCCAGGCCGTGTACGCGAAATGAACAGACAATGCCAAGGTTACTCCGCGCCGGGGTGCCGTTATCCAATTGATGGCATATCTCCCACTTTGGTTCTTCAATTAGCTTCCTCAGGACCGACGTCTACTTGATAATCGAGGAACTGCACGTTCCTCGTGGGGGTGGAACGTTGTTGCGGTCTCTGGCTTTTGCCGGCGACGAGTCTGGGCGCATCAATGGAGGACACGGCTATGGCATGGTCAGTAGGGCTCATTCCGCATGGGCGAATCAAAACAACAGGTTTGGCCGTCGTGCTGGCGGTCGGTTTATCAATGCTCGCTGGAACAGGCCCATCACAGGCGGCCGATACAACCCCCATGGCTGAGGACCCCGGCCCTGTGGGGAGCTTCGCCTGGAAGGGTTTCAACTGGCAGAAGCGTTTCTGGGGAGGGGCTCCGATGTACAACGCGAGTTGGGACGCGAACAACGTGAGCAACCCGGACACCAACGGGTACGTCAAACTCTCCATCACCAACCCAACCGGCTCGGCTCCCAAGGGCGCGGAGTTCCAATCCACGCGTGAGGGCTTTGGCTACGGAACGTACAGCACCACCGTGGAAAAGGACGTGAGCGCGCTCCAGAAGGAAGTCGTGTGGGGTTGCCTGTTCACCTACGACCCCGCGGCCCAACCCGGCTATACGGAAATCGACCTCTGCGAGGCGTCCGCCTGGGGAGGTGGAGCTGCCTATGGCCAGAACTGGCCCGTCACTCAAGGGCATGGCTATTGGTTTGACGCCACCCTGCCGCCTGGGCAGGGGAACAACACTGTCACGTTCGATGTCACGAACGCCCCGATCCTTACCCACAGGATGGTTTGGGAACCGGGCAAGCTCACCTTTGAGACGTTTGCCGGCGAAGGCTACGGCGGAACGCTGCTGAAGAGGACGGTCCTGCAAGGCTCCACGGTTCCACTTCCGGCCAATGAACAGATCCACTTCAATCTGTGGGTTACCGGAGGTGGTGGCGGTGATGCTGCCCATGTGGCACCTGAATCCGTGACGATTCGTGATTTCTCGTTTGTTCCGGGGATCCCGTTGACGGCCCCGACCCCCACTATTTCCGGAACGGCGTCGGTGGGATCCACGCTGACCGCCAACCCCGGCACGTGGACCACCGGAACTGCACTGACCTATCAGTGGTACAAGAACGGCACGGCCATCGCCGGTGCAACAGCAGCCACCCGTGTCCTTGCGGCCGCGGATCAGGGCGCCAGGTTGACCGTCCGCGTTACAGGGACAAAGGCCGGCTACGCAACGACCACCAAGGAATCGGCGCCCACGGCTACGGTAGTGGCAGGCACGCTGATCGCACCCACTCCCACCATCACGGGGACGCTCACGGTTGGCTCCACGCTCACAGCCAACCCGGGGACGTGGACGTCCGGAACCACCCTGACGTATCAGTGGTACCGGTCAGGTGTTGCCATCACGGGAGCAACTGCCAAGAGCTACGTAGTTGTCAGTGCCGACCAAGCAGACACCATGAGCGTGCGGGTTACGGGAAGCAAGGCCGGGTACACCACAGTTTCCAAGTACTCCGCCAATACGGGGCCCGTAACGTAGGGCAGGCATAAAACAACAAACCCGCGGTTGTGTCGCGCTGGGGGCATGATCCGACACAACTGCGGGTTTGCTGGGCCTGCTAGATTTTCTGAGCGCGGACCGGGACCATCCTCTTGATGGCCAGGCCAACGGCCAGCATGGCGAAGGCGGCCAGTGCGAACCAGAAGAGGTTCCCGGCGCCGGTCATGGCAAGGGTGCCGGAACCGGCGCCTCCTGCAATTGCTGCGCCTGCGGATCCTGCTGGGTTGTTGTACATGAGTCGTTTACCAAACTTTCTTTCTGTTGAGGACGGCATCCAGGTAGGCCTTGGCGTGGACTGCCTGGAGGAAAACGTCGATGACGGCTTCGTACATGGTTGCGGCAAGCAGCATGTACCTCCAGCCCCGGAGACGCAGGGTAATGATGCGTTCCAGGACGAAGATGCAGGTGACCGTGATCCAGAACGGGTGGAGATTCAGTCCCATTCCGGTGGTCAGGGCAAAGACGATGGACCCGAGGTAAGCCAGCGTCACCAGGACACCGATCATGGAGAGAAACTGGCGTCCCCAGTATGGGCGCGTGACTTTGGTCCACCCGTACTGCACGCAGTTCTCCACGGCTCCGCGCTTCCAGCGGAGCCGCTGAGCCCATAACTCACGCCACGTCGGCATGACTTCGGTGACCAGCGTGCAGTTTGACGGTGACGCTATGCGGTATCCGAGCGTGAGGAGCGCGAAGGACAGTTCGTTGTCTTCGGTCAGCACAGAGGTGTCATAGACGCCGCCCTCGCCGTTGCCGGGAGGAAGTGCACCGTTCAACCGTGATGCGACGACGTCCCGCAGGGTCTTGATGCGGAAAAGCGCGGCAGTCCCGGTGACTACCAGGCATTTGCCGTGGAGGCGCTCCACGTCCCTGGCGTAGCGGGCGTATTCATTTCGCTGCAGGTGTCCGACGAACCCGCCTCCGGGGCCACCGCTGAACACTCCGCCAACGGCGCCCAGAAGTTCATCCTTGAGGAGGTTGTTCGTGGCATTTTCAATGAAGTCCGGCGCCAGCTGCGAATCGGCGTCCTGCACCAGAACAAGGTCTTCGGGATCGGCTCCTGGGAGGAACTGCCCAAGGGCGAAGTTCAGCGCACCGGCCTTCTTATCCTTGTTGCCAACAGTGCGGAGGACTTCGGCGCCCTGGGCCAACGCCAGTTCTTCAGTATTGTCAGTGCAGTTATCGGCCACCACGATCACGCGATCCGGGCGGCGCGTCTGGTTATTCAGCGAGAAAAGTGTTTCGGTAATGCCGCCGGATTCGTTGTGTGCGGGGACCAGAACCGTAACCACTCCACCTGGCGCACGGTGGGATCCCCGGGGTGCAGCAATTGTCTCTGAATTGACGACCTGGTGCACTTGGGATCCTCCGTTCGGAACCTCGTAGTGGTGTTTCACTTAGGGTTCCAACGCAAACGCAAGAAAGCTGCCCGCAAAGCATCAAGGAAGTCTCAAGGTTTGATCAGGAGTTCCAGCCAGGTATTCAGGAAACGCAAGAGGACGACGCCGGGGGTGCCGGCGTCGTCCTCTTGTGGTGTGTTTGAGCTGCTTTAGCGGCTCAGGCTAACGGTGAAGGTCTTCGGTCCGCTGAGCGTTACGGCAATGCCGCAGTTTTCTGCAGCGGCGCGAGGGGAAAGATCCCGGATGGCGGCGTCGATAGTGTGGTCGATCGCCGACTTGTCCCAGATTTTCAGCGTGATGGAGTCAGTATGTGTCGTCATTGTCAGTACTTTCACTCAGGCCGTTAACAGCCCCAAGCTTCTTCGCAGGGGCCGCATCCTCGTCGGTGAGGATTGCTGATTCAGCTTGTACGGGAAACGAATTCCCTCATTCATGGTTCATGCTGCCCACCGCGATTGACAAGCTCATCCGGCCAAGTGTGACGGATTACACGTTGGAGGTTACTCCGTGTAACCCGTGCTCAGGCTCTGCTCGCGCCACCGATCCACCTCGGCACGCTGGGCCTCTTCCACCGCGCCGTAGGCGTAGACGGCGTCGGCGCCCAGGAGCAGGAAGGCCGGTGTCTCAGCTGCCTCGACGGCGGCGATAATCACCTCTGCTGCTTTGTCCGGGTCGCCGGGCTGGGTGCCGTGGACGGTGTCATTTTCCTTGCGACGCTTGCCGGCCGTCTCGGCATAGTCATCAATCGCCTGGGCCGACTGCGTCAGTGAACGCCCCGCAAAATCGGTCCTGAACGCACCGGGCTCCACCACTGTCACAGAGATACCCAGAGGCTTCAGTTCCTTCTGCAGCGAACCGGACAGGCCCTCCAGCGCAGCCTTCGTTGCTGAGTAATAGCCGGAACCGGGCGGGCAGATCCGGGCGCCAATGGAGGAAATATTCACGATCGCACCGGATCGGCGGGAGCGCATCCCAGGCAGGACGGCCTTGATCATGGCCACCGGACCAAAAACGTTCGTGTCGAACAGCGCCCGGACATCGCCGTCGTCGCCCTCTTCAATGGCTGCGCGGTAACCGTAACCGGCATTGTTGACCAGGACGTCAACCGCACCAAAGCGTTCCTCGGCCTCCCTCATGGCGGCTTCTATCTGCGACTGCTCGGTGACATCGAGTGCGACGGCGAGGGCTGTCGTCGGAAATTCTGCGGCCAGGTCCTGCAGCTTGGAAGTATCGCGGGCCGTGACGACGGCGTTGTCGCCACGCGCGAGGACAGCTTGGGCCAGTGCGCGGCCGAGTCCGGTGGAGCATCCAGTGATGAGCCAGGTGGTCATGATGTTCCTTTCATGGGTGGACGACTCCCTTGGAACGGTACCCCTGCGAGGGGTCGGCGTGGGCTCCTGACCTTCTTTGAATCTTGGGCGGCGTCAAAACAACTCCAAGCAGTTGCATTTGGCGGCAATCGACAGCAAAGAATGTAGGGAAGCAGCGAGTTCAGGCCTATTCAACTTCTGTCAAACTCTTGACTGCCATGTTTTGTCACTGGTAAACATTGAGGCGGAAAGCGTTTTCTCACCCCCTCGGACCCTCAAAAGGTGTTTCGCTTTGCGATTTATTGAAACGTTCCAACCTATGTGCGGCAGACCTACTGCCGCCCAGCATCAAAGGAGATGTTCTTTGGCTAACCCCATGAAGTGTTCCTCTCGCAGTACCAACGGCCGTGCGTTCAGGGGCCTACCGTTGGCAGCGGCGGCTTCCCTGGCCGCAGCAGCCATAGCCCTGACAGGAGTCCCACTCGCCCAAGCAGCTCCAGCCACTGTCAGCCCGACAACGCAAACCGGTCTTCCCGGCGTCGTGCCTGCCGAAAAGGCAGCCCCGACGCTCAAACGCCAGGTGGAATACCTGGATCGGGCTCCCGTCGCCGTCTTGACCGACCAAGGCGTTACCGTGAGCTGGCGCATGCTCGGCCTGGATGAGGACACCGTGGGTTTCCAGGTGCTGCGCGACGGCGTCAACATCACCGAGGAGCCCATCCGCAACGCCACCATGTTCGTGGACCCGGACGGAACGGCGGCGTCCAGCTACGTCATTAAGACGGTTGGAAATGGCCAAGGGCAGGACAAGTTGACCGAAGCGGTCAAGCCGCTGACGCAGAACTACCTGGCCATCAAGCTCGATAAGCCCGCCGACGGCGTGACTCCCGACGGCAAGGCCTACACCTACGGGGCCAACGATGCGACGGTGGCCGACCTCGACGGCGACGGCAAGTATGAGGTCATCCAGACGTGGGCGCCGTCCAACGCCAAGGACAACTCGCAGTCCGGCTACACGGGCAACGTTTACGTCGATGCCTACAAGCTGGACGGCACCAAGCTGTGGCGCATCGATCTGGGACGCAACATCCGCGCCGGCGCACACTATACCCAGGTTCTGGCCTACGACTTCGACGGCGACGGCAAGGCCGAGGTTTCCTTCAAGACGGCGGACGGCACCCGTGACGCGGCGGGAACGGTGATCGGAAACGCCGACGCCGACTTCCGCAACAGCGCCGGTTACGTCCTGTCCGGCCCGGAATTCCTGACGGTCTTCAGGGGCGAGACCGGAACCATCATGGATACCGTGGCTTACGCGCCCGAGCGCGGCACCGTTTCCAGCTGGGGCGACAACTACGGCAACCGCGTGGACCGGTTCCTGGCTGGCGTCGCGTACCTCGACGGCGAGCACCCCTCAATGATGTTCAGCCGTGGCTACTACACGCGCACAGTCCTGGTGACATACGACCTTGTGGACGGGAAGCTCGTGAAGCGGTGGACGTTCGATTCCAACGTTGCCGGGGACGAGTACAAGGGGCAGGGCAACCACAACCTCTCCGTAGTTGACGTGGACGGTGACGGCAAGGATGAATTCGTCTTTGGCTCCATGACCATCGATGACAACGGCCAGCCGCTTTACAACACCAAGTTGGGCCATGGAGACGCGATCCACACCAGCGACCTTGATCCATCCAGGCCAGGCCTTGAAACCTTCGCCGTCCACGAAAGTATGAGCCAGAGCGGCAACAGGGGAGCTACCTTCCGTGACGCTGCCACGGGTGAGGTTCTCTGGAGCATCCCGGCCATCAAGGACACTGGCCGCGGAGCCGCAGGGGACATCGATCCCCGATATGCCGGGGCTGAAGGTTGGGCGGTAGGCGGTTCCGCCTCCTGGGATTCGCCTGTAGGCCAGCTGATGTCCGCCAAGGGAGAGCTGATCGCGGAGAAGATTCCTGCCGCGAACTTCCTGGCCTGGTGGGATGGCGATCTCCTCCGCGAGATTGTGGACCACGATTACGACGCAACGGTGTCCCGTGGCGTTCCCACCATCTCCAAGTGGAATTGGGAAACCGAGCAGAGCGACCGTCTCCTGACGGCCGACGGCGCCCGCAGTAACAACACCACCAAGGGAAACCCGTCCGTCCAGGCAGACATCCTGGGAGACTGGCGCGAAGAGATCGCCTGGCCATCCACTGACAGCACCGAGCTGCGCATCTACACCACCACGGCTCCCACCGAGGTTCGCCTGCGGACGCTGATGCACGACACCGCGTACCGCACGTCCGTCGCCCGGGAGAACGTGGCCTACAACCAGCCGCCGCACCCGAGCTTCTACATCGGCGAGGGCATGCAGACGCCGGCGATGCCCGCCGTCGCCTATGCAGGCCAGAAGTAGCGGTCACTTATTAACCGCAGTGCCGCCCGGATCGTATTGATTCGGGCGGCACTGGTTGTTTGTTTCGTGCGGGTGGCTGCTACCGCTGCCCCGGCAGCCCACCCATCGGTGGGATGTAACCCGGGCCGAAGCCCTCGTCGTCCTTCCGTTCCGCGGCACTGCGCGTATCGCTGTCCGCAGTCTCGTCGGATTCGCCTTCCAGATCTGCGAGGCCATTGGTCTGATCGAAGGTGTGCGTGATGGGATCTACGATCGGGACGTCGGCGGGTGTAGCCATGGTGCTCGTGTCGGCATCCCGTTCGGGTGCCTTGTGCTCGACGTATTCCTTGAACTTCTTCAAGTCCGATTCCGCCTGCCTTTCAACCACATGCAATTTGTCGCCCAGGAATTCAAGGACGCCGTGGGGTTCGTATTCCAGTGACAGATGCAAGGACGTCTGGCTCGGTCCGGCTTCCTTGAAGTCCACCCAGCCGGCATTCTTGGCACCTTCCACAGCGGCCCATGCCACGGCCCGGTCCATGTCCTGCTGGACGATCTTTGCTTCCCAGCGGCGATGGACGCCAGCGATTTCGGCTACCCATTCCAGACGGTCCTCGCCCAGGCGCGTCACGCGTTCCACTCCGCCCATGAAACGGGGGAACTCTTCGAAATGCGTCCACTGACTGTAGGCCGTACTCACCGGAACGTTGACCAGGATTGTCTTGTCTACCTTCGTGGTCACAATGTCCTCCTCTGACTCGGTTCGGTTTGCCCGGGACGACGTCATGCGCCATCCATTAATAAGCTTACTTACCGTGGATCCCCGGGCCCAGACCAGGAGATCACCCGGCCGTCCTGGATCAGGAACTCCAAATGCTCCGATATGTCTGCCAGCACGGAAATGTCCGCCACTGGGTCCGCGCCAAGCACCAGAATGTCCGCGTCCGCGCCAGGTGCGATCACGCCAAGTTCACCTTCGCGCTCAAGCAGCTGGGCCGCCGTCGTGGTTGCTGAGCGGATGGCATCGATTGCTGGCTGGACCTTGCCAAGCAGCCTGAACTGTTCGTTCTGATGGCGGTGCATGCCGCCCAGGAGGTCGGAGCCGAACGCCATTTTCACGCCGGCTTGGTGGGCTCGGGAGATGGCCTCCAGCCCGCTGGTTAGTACGGAGTCCACCTTGGCCCACATCTCCTCGGTGAGCCCGAATTCCTTGCCCTCTTCCTTTAGCGCCCAGTAGGTGACGAGCGTGGGAACCAGGAAAGCGTCCTTCTCGATGAAGAGCCGGAGGCTTTCGTCATCCAGGAGGTTGCCGTGTTCGATCGAGCGGACGCCGGCTTCGAGTGCGCGATTGATGGCACGGGCTGTGTAGGCGTGGGCTGCGACGTAGCGATTGGCGGCTTCGGCTTCTTCCACCGCGGCCCGCATTTCTTCCATCGAGTACTGCGTGGAGTCGATGCGGTCCGTGGGGGAGGAGACCCCACCGGACGCCATGATCTTGATGTGGTGGGCGCCCTTGCGGATCTCGTCGCGAGCGGCTGCCCGGACTGCGTCAACTCCGTCGGCTACGCGACCGATTCCGCAGCACCCGCGGCCATTGGGATCGTGGTCTTCACCCGGAAGCCGCATGTCGCCGTGTCCGCCGGTCTGGCTCAGGGCGTGGCCGCAGAAGTGGATCTTCGGACCCTCAAGCAACCCTTCCTGCTGGGCCATCGCCAGGCCGAAGTCAGCGCCGGACAGGTCGCGGACAGTGGTGAAACCGCGGCGCAGCATCTCTCCCATGATCCGGGCAGTCTGTGCGTACACGTACGACGCCGGGGTCCAGGTCAGCGAGCGGAAGTCAGCACTGGAAGCGACCACATGGACGTGCGCATCAATGAGCCCCGGGATGACGAACTTACCGGTGCCATCAATGACCCGCGCACCGGCAGGGACTGATGCGTTCGGCCCGACGCTGACGATCTTTCCATCAACACTTACGACGTCGGCAGTGGAGTACGTGCCTGCCTCGACGTCCAGGACGCTTGCGTTGCGGATGACGAGCGGGGCGGCTTTGGGGGTGGTGCTCATGCTAGACATTGTCCTTCCCGGGGACTTCGGTGGCTGCGGGGACTTCGGTGGGATGGGATTCAAAGGCTTGGACGAGTTCGGCCAGATTCGTGTTGACCAGTTCGACGGCGGTTGCCACGCTGTGCTGCGTGTACTTGCCTTCTGCGTCCAGTAGCGCCAGGACTCCTACAACGTTGCGTTGCTGGTCGAGGACAGGCACGTTGATGACGGCGCCGCAGCCGAGTTGCTGAATGAGCGCGGAGTCTGCAAAGACCTCCCTCAGTGCTGTCAGATCGGCGGCCAGGAACGGCTTCTTGTCCTCGATGACCGTCCCAAGCCAGCCAGGTGAGATTTCGACCGTCTTCTCACCGCCCACCGGATACTCGGCCGGGTGGCTGGTGAACAGCCGCTTGAGGCTGGAGCGCTGGGGGATCCACTGGAGGGCGGTGAAGAGGATGACGCCGGGGTCCTGCTGCAGGGCGTCGAAAGCGTGTTGGAACGTGGTGTCGGTTTTCATGAAGTTTCCGCTCATTTGCTCACTGTCCCTGCCGCTGCCGGATCATGTTCGGCGCGGGCGTTGATGTCCTCCAAGGACTTGCCCGCCGTGGATGCGCCGAAGATCACCACGCCAAGAACGCCAATGGTCAGAACCACTGTGGTCATGGTGAACACCCCGCCGAAGCCAAGGGAAGCGGCGAAGATACCGATGATGGACGGTGCGAGGATGCTGCCGATACGGCCAACTGCGCTGGCCAGGCCAACACCGGTGGCGCGCATCCAGGTGGGGAAGAGCTCAGGGGTGTAGGCGTAGACGCCGGCATACGTGCCGTTCAGGAAGAAGGACAATGTTGCGGCGGCCACCAGGATCATGCCGGAATCGTTGGATTGGCTCAGCCAGAACGCGCTGAGAGCCGATCCCGCAAGGTACAGGGCGATCGTGTTCTTGCGGTCGATCCGGTCGCACAGCCATGCTGCCGAGAAGTAGCCCGGAATCTGCGCCAGGTAAATGATGATCGAGTATTCAAAGCTCTTGGTTACGGTGATACCCCGGCCCACCAGCAGTGTGGGAATCCAGGAGAAGAAGCCGTAGTAGGAGAAGGTGATCACGAACCAGATCAGCCAGATGACGGCCGTCCGTCGGCGCATGGCCTTGGACCACATGAACTTCAGTGCATTCCAGATGCTGATCTTCTGCTCATGCGTGGCGATTTCCTCCGGGGCTGGAGGCAGGGAAGCGAGGTTTTTGCCCGTGGCCTTGACCACGCTCTGCTCAAAGCGCTCCACCACCTCTGTTGCTTCGGCTACGCGGCCACGGCTGATGAGGAAGCGCGGTGATTCCGGCAGGCTGCGCCGCCACCAGAGCAGGAGAAGGATCGGTATGGCCGTGACCACTTGGGCCCAGCGCCAACCGTCCTCGCCCATCGGCACAATGAACCGGCCAATTAATGCAGCGCCCACAAAGCCGAAGGAGAAGAAGCCGGCAAGGGTTCCAATGAACCAGCCGCGACGCTTCGGGGGAATGAACTCTGACAGGAACGGGGCGATGATGACGCTTTCTGCGCCTGCACCCAATCCTGCAAAGATCCGTGCAATCAGGAAGACCTCGAAGTTGGGAGCCATGGCTGCCACCACTGACATGAGGCAGTAGAAGGCGAGCGCCCACAGCATGACCTTCTTCCGGCCAAATCGGTCGCCCATCCATCCGGAGAGGATGGCGCCAAAGAAGAAGCCCAACGGGGCGGCTGAACCTACCAGGCCGAGGCTGGCAGTGCTGAGGCCCCACAATTCCTGGATTCGAGGGAGCAGGAACGCGACCACTGCGCCGTCCATGCCGTCGAATGAGTAGCCGAGGCCTCCGATGAGGAGAAGCTTGTAGTGTGGTCGACTGAGAGCCAGACGATCCAAGCGTGCGGTGAGAGACATGGTGATTCCTGCCAAAGTGGGCCAAGTTGTACATTTTTAGGAATATGCACAAGTCTGTGCAGATGCGATGTATCGAAGGTACGGCGAAAGTGTGAGGTAGGTCAATAGGTGGAAGAAGATTTCGACTCGTCAACGTTGACCGAGTGGCTGGATAGCCGTGTTCAGGGCCGCAAGCTTGCAGCTCGTCAGATGCAGGTAGTTGGAATCCTGCGCTCGCAGCCCCGCCTTGCTTCCTACGGGTCCGTCAGTGACATTGCTGCCGCGGCCAATTCGAACGCCTCCACAGTGACCAGGACCGCGCAAACACTGGGATTCAAGGGCTGGGCTGACTTCCAATTTGAGCTCAGGTCACGGTTCCTGGCGTCGCTGAGCGCAGTGGAAGTTGCTGCGGAGCACAATGGCCATATCAGTAGTCCTGCACAGGCTGCCGTCTCAACCGATCGCGCCAATTTGGCCCATTTTGAACGAACTCTGGATGCCGACACAATCCACCAGATTGCCCAGGCCATTGCCGGTGCCCGGCAAACCTTCATTGTGGCAGCAGGAAGCTACGCCATCCCCGGCAAGGCCTTGGAGCACAACGCAATCATCGCCGGTTACAACGTCCGGCTCCTCGATGCCGACGTCGCCGCCCTGACCAATGCCATTGCGCGGCTGGGCGCCGAGGACCTCGTCATCGCCATTAGCCTCTGGAGGGTTTACGACAGCACCATTCGCGCCGTGGACATTGCCCACAACATCGGGGCGCCGGTGGTTTCCATCACGGATAGCGCGGGATCGCCTGTGGCAGTGCACGCCCTGCACCGGATCGTCGTCCCCACCGAAGGTGCCGGCTTCTTCCCGTCCCTGACAGGTGCGGTGGCCGCGGTCCAGGCGATCGCCGTCGAACTTGCCTCCCTGGACCGCGAACGCTCCAACCAGAACATCGCTGCCTCCGAGCGCACATGGGACCAGATGCGGATCATGCATCCGCGGTCGAGTTCCTAGCGCCGTGGCTTCCGCAGGACTTACGACGCCGGGACCTCCAAAGCGGGCAAGTCGCCTCCGATGAGGGCCAGGTTTTGGATGACGGCCAGGCCGAACTGGGCGGTGTCATTGGTGGAAACGGTTGGAGCCTCGTCCACCGGCTGAAGGACGAGCGGTGGCAGGATCTCCTTCAGCGTGAAGGCCTCGGCATGGTTGAGGTTCTCGCCGCCCTCGGCAAAGCTCTCCCACGCCAGCTCCGCCAAATCCGGGGACCCGAGTCGAGCTGCGGCGTAGGCCGTGAGTCGGCTGTGCGCCTGAGTCAGGTAGATGCCTGCAAGTGGCTGTCCAACCTCGGCCTTTTGCTCCTCCGGGCTGGCCAGGAATAACCGGCAGTACTGCAGCCACGCGTTCTCAAAAGATGCATCCGGTACCAAGCTGATCAGTTCGCTGCAGATTTCCACCAAACCAAACACGGCACTTAGGTGCGAGACGCTGATGACTTCGCGTCCGGCGTCGAACCTTCCTTTGTCCAGGTCGTAGAGCGCCTCGCCGGTGAGGAAGCCGTACTTGAGCGCGCCGATGTCAGCCATGGTGCCTAAGAGCCGGTCGCGCGAGCGCGGGTTGCCGGTGCGTTCCCAGTCGGTGAGCCACGTGGCGGCGAGCGAGCCCCAGTCGGTACCGAGCCCGACGCCCAACGCGCCGCGGTCCGGGCGGTAGGTATCGGCGTCGGGACGCACTTTGCGGACGGGGTCCAACCCGAGGAAGTTCTGGTCGCTGTCCACAAGCTCGGTGAGGAGATCGCCGGTGCGCTCGTCCGCCGTGAGGTAGTAGTAGAAGCGCCGGTATGCCGGGGTGCTGATGCGTAATTGCTTGGCGCTGCACCCCCAGTGCTGCACGTTGTGCCGGGAGCCCAGGCCACGACACGGGCCCACATGGTAGACGTCCACCTCGCCAGTGTGGCGCGTCATTGCCTCGGCGAAGCGGAAGACGTCGGCCCGGCCCGAGCGCAGGTACATGTACCAAAGCCAGAGGTCGGGCGAGAGTTCCGAGTTGTCCCACGCGTAGCCGCCGACGTCGTACCGCCAGACGTGCCTGTCCGAATCGTAGGTGTGCATGACGTCCCCGTAGTTCCAGAATCCGTACCAGCGGCGCTGCTCCCTTTGGCCTTGGTAGAAGTCGAACAGGAAATCGAGCTTGTCTTCGAGTGCCGCCCGCGCCGGGGTGCTGCGGTCCACCGGCGTCCAGTCGCCAAAGACACCCGCGGAGTGCAGGTACTCAGGTGATGGCTGCAATAGCGGGGGAGTGGACGCGCCCCGGGCGTCCGCGGCGAGAGATTCGGTGCTGGGCGTGGCGTCGTACGCGAACAGCGTGAGCTCGTGGGTTCGTGCAATTCCCGTGGGATTGCCGAAGCCGGGCTCGTAATCCTCGTACGTGATCTCGAGCCCCTCGAGTTGTTCCTCGAAGGTGTCCTGGCCGAGGCCGTCGTGATAGAAACGCAGGTCCATCGGCTGGGCTTCGGGGGAGTAGAGCCAGGCAGTTACTGTTGCGTTGTCTGTTGCGGCTCCGCGGATGTCCAACTGCCCCGGGTGCGACTGCCAGAAATCCCGCACGCCCACCCCGAATCCGCCCCGCAGGTCACTCAGGGAGCAAAAGCCCGCGGACCGGGTTCCGCCGGAAATGCCCACCCAACCGTTGCCCGGTGCCGTGCGTTTGCGCAGCTCAAAGCCGTCCGCGCTCAGCTGTGTGAGGGTGTAGTCGTTCCATGCGGGGATGAGGTGGAGCCGTTCGGAAACCAGTGTGCTCCATTCGTTCAGCGGCGGCGTTGGCCGCCCGGCGACCTGTGCGGCGCGCACATCCTCGCCCGGATCCCTTCTCAGGCCTGTGATTCCACGGACCGCCTCCACAAGGAATCCGCCGTCCGCACCGGCAATCCGGACGTGGCGATCGTGCAATTCGCTCTCGAGCGGGACAGTGAACTGGACGCCGAGTCCTGCCAGAAAGTCCTGCGCGGCATCGCCGTCCCAAATGAATGAGTGCATCACCCGCACACTCCGGGCGCCGGCGTAGAAGTAGAACCGGACGGTGAAAGGGAGCCACTCCCTGGTGCCGGCGTGGGCCTTGTGCTTGCCTTCCAAGCGCACGACGGTGCGAACGGGACCGCGCTGCTCGACCGTCAAGGCCGTGACTTCTCCAGTGAAGCCTTCGCGCGTAATGCTGCCCGCGCCTTCCGCAACGCCGTTCTGCAGCAGGCTCACGAGCCGTGCGTCCTTCGCCACCACGGAACCGTCGCGGGACAACTTGCTGAACAGGCTCGCGCCAGACCGCGGCAGGACCATTTCCAGGGGCCCAGTGGAGACGGTGACCGAGTCACCTGTTTCGGTGACCCTCACTTCAGGGGAGCGTTCGACGGCGCCTGCCGGGTCGCCGTCGTGCGCTTGCGTACCGCTTGAGGTGACGGAGTATGCGCTCGTCGGGTTGCTCGTTGCGCCAAGTGCGATGCCCGCCCACTTGAGTGAGCCGTCCGGCCAGGTGGCGAGCGGCCAGGTTTGGGCGCTGACTTTGCGGCCTGTGCTGTCGAGGACGGACAGCTCTTTGGCGTCTTGGACGGTGCCGCGTTGGAATGGCACCCCCCACGTCGTGCCACCACTGAGTCCGGTTGGCGGTTCGCCATCGATCCACGTGATCGGGGCGTGCTGAGTCATGATCGATTCCACCTAAGGGTTGGGAAAACGCTTTCTTTGTGACGTTTCAAAAAGCTACTCGCCTGCGATGCGGGCCGCAAGGGGTGGCCACGTATTGGTCGCGATCTGGGGGTCCCGTAGCCGGAAATCGTTGACAGTCCTCTTCTCCGGCGCTATCGTACAACCAAATGGTTGTAGATCAGCTCAGTTCGGTACCCGAAAAAGACGTCCAGCTTGACCGCCTGTTCCAAGCCTTGGCAGATGCCACTCGCCGGGACATTTTGACCCGAGTGACGGCCGGGGAGTATTCGGTCTCCGGCTTGTCCGCGCTCTACGCCATGAGTTTCGCGGCCGTACAGAAGCATGTCGCGGTCCTGGAACGGGCCTCCCTTGTGGCAAAGGAGAGGCGAGGGAGGGAGCAGATCGTGCGGGGGAATCATGATGGACTGCAAAAAGCCCGGCGTCTGCTGGATCAATACGAAATGATCTGGCGGGAACGTGCCCACCGGATCGCCGAAATTCTCGCTGAAGATTAGGAAGGGATCTGCCATGACCGTGGTCAGCGTGGACAAGAATGCCGAGGCCCTGAGCCTTACCGTCGTTGCCGAGTTCGATGCCGATGTCCAGCGCGTTTGGAAAATCTGGGAGGATCCGCGCCAGCTCGAACGGTGGTGGGGGCCGCCTACCGTGCCGGCCACGTTCGAAACCCACGATTTCACTCCCGGAGGCGAGGCCGCTTATTACATGACGGTGCCCGACGGCACAAAGGCCCACGGCTGGTGGCAGTTCACTACCATCAACGCCCCGGATCACCTCGAATTCGACTACGGATTTGCCGACGAACAGGGCATCCCCTTGCACGAGCATGGAGCCGCTCACGCCACCGTCAAACTCGAGCCCGTTGGCAACCGCACCCTCATGACCATGTCCACGCGCTTTGACTCTGAAGAACAGCTTCAGAAGATGTTGGACATGGGCATGGAAGAAGGGCTGCGGCAAGCGATCGGCCAGGTCGACGCACTCCTTGCGGAGCCGGCCAACGCCTGACTCCCGTACCGAATACAAACCAAAGCCGACGACGGCGGGAGGCTCCCGCCGTCGTCGGCTTGCTGTTAGGTTCCTGCTGACACTGCCGCTGCGCCGCGCCCGTTGCTATGCTCAGTCCCACGCGCGCTGGAGCGCGCGGGCCCTTCGCGAACGGACAGTGACATGGCGCGGCTGATCATCATGGGACCTCCTGGCTCTGGCAAGGGCACCCAAGCGGAGCACATCGCACGGCACTTCAACATTCCCGCCATCTCCACCGGAGACCTCTTCCGGGCCCACGTCGGCAAGCAAACGGAGCTAGGAATCGAGGCCGGCAAATACATGGACAACGGTGAGTTCGTCCCCGATTCGATCACCATTTCGATGCTCCGGGAGCGGCTGGCTGAACCAGACGCGAATGCCGGGTGCCTGTTGGATGGATACCCGCGTACAGTCATCCAGATCGGCGCGCTCGATGAAATGCTGGCTGCCAGGCGGGAGCAGCTTGACGCTGTCATCGAGCTGACCGTTGCTGACGAGGAACTCGTTGACCGGATGCTCAGGCGTGCCAAGGAACAGGGCCGCAGCGACGACACAGAGACGGTCATCCAGCGCAGGCTCGAGCTGTATCGGGATGAAACCCGGCCCGTGGTCACCGCCTACTCGCAGCGTGGAATCCTGCTGACGGTGGACGGTTCCGGCGAGAGGGAATCGATTACGGCTGCTGCGATCGCTGCGGTGGAGAAGGCGTTGGCGGGCTAGGCACCCTGCGAGCATCGGAAGCGCGAACTACGTTGCCTCAATTTATGCCGGCCAAGGCCTGCATGCCGGATCCCACACCTTTGGTGAGGTAGAGGCGGAACTCCCTAACGCCCGGCACCCCTGCAAAAGTTCCCTTTGGTCGCCACATGACGGCGCATGTTCACAGATTTTGTCACAAGAATCACATCATCTTGTCATTGCACGTGACAGCATTCCTAGGCTGGAGTGGTCAGCATTTCCGAGCCAAAGGAAAACCAAGTGCCACAGTCGAACGACTCCGCGTCCATCTCCACCGACTCCCACAGCCCGCCGGGCAAGAACCCGCCCGGAAGCCCGGGCAAAGCAACCAAGCCCAACTTCCTCAGCAACCTGAGCGCCGACCTCCCCGCATCCCTCGTCGTCTTCCTCGTTGCCCTTCCGCTCTCGCTCGGTATCGCCGCTGCCTCCGGAGCACCCGTCATGGCCGGGCTCATCGCAGCAGCCATCGGAGGAATCGTCGCGGGCAGCCTGGGCGGCTCCCCACTGCAGGTGAGCGGCCCTGCCGCCGGACTGACAGTCGTCGTGGCCGGTCTGGTTGACGAGTTCGGCTGGCAGGTGACCTGCGCTATTACCGCAGCCGCCGGCGTCGTGCAGTTGTTGCTGGGTATTAGCCGGGTAGGCCGGGCGGCGCTGGCAGTTTCGCCGGTGGTGGTCAAAGCGATGCTGGCTGGCATCGGCATCACGATCATCCTGCAGCAGTTGCATGTGCTGCTCGGTGGCCAGGCGGCTGGGTCCGCCGTCGAAAACCTGACCGCATTGCCAGCGGCCATCACCAACGTCGAACTGCATTCCGCCCTGCTGGGCTTGGCAGTTGTGGCCATCCTCCTTGCCTGGAAATACCTGCCCACTGTAGTGCGGAAGATTCCCGGCCCGCTGGCGGCGGTCGTCGCCATCACCGCTTTGTCTGCAGCAGTTGCGCCCAGCGTTGAGCGCATCAGCTTCAGCGGTTCGCTGTTCGACGCCATTGCCTTGCCCAGCTTGCCCGACGGCAACTGGCGTGCCGCCGCCATGGCAGTCATCACGGTAGCCCTGATCGCAAGCATCGAATCGCTGCTGTCCGCGGTCGCGGTGGACAAGATGCACGCAGGCACGCGCACCAATCTCAACCGCGAGCTCGTAGGACAAGGCTCCGCCAACATGGTTTCGGGAATGCTCGGTGGCCTCCCGGTGACGGGCGTGATCGTCCGCAGCGCCACCAACGTTGAGGCCGGCGCCGCGAGCCGGGCGTCCGCCATCCTCCACGGCGTGTGGGTCCTGGTGTTCTCGGCACTGTTCGCTGGCCTCATCCAGCTGATTCCTTTGTCCGTGCTGGCCGGCCTGTTGCTGGTTATCGGCGCCAAGCTCATCAAGGTCGCCGACATCAAAACCAGCCTGCGCACCGGCGACCTCTTGGTCTACGTGGTCACGCTGGCATGCGTTGTTGTACTCAACCTGCTCGAAGGCGTCATTATCGGCCTCGCACTCGCGGCCCTCTGCGTGCTGTGGCGGGTACTCCGTGCCCAGGTCCACGCCCATCCTCCCGCCGGGGGGCAGCTCCCGTGGCGCGTTACGATCGCCGGGTCCTGTAGCTTCTTCGCCCTGCCCCGACTGAACCGCGTCCTGCACTCCGTGCCCGAAGGCCAGGACGTAGTGGTTGAACTCAACGCCGATTACCTCGATCACGCTTTCCGCGAGGCGCTGGTCGCCTGGCAGACGCAACACCGCGCCAGCGGCGCCTCGGTGGTGCTGGAGGAACATGGAACCACCGCTTTCACAGACGCCGCGGACAACACGCCCCAGCGCCAAGATCCACGCGAGTTCCCCCTGCCGCCCCGGACTTCCTGGCAGCCCTCGCCTTTGCAAAGGGCCCACCAGGAAGCGCACGACGACGGCGGGCAGCTTCCGCTGCGGTCGATCCTCCTTGGCATCGACAAATACCATCGACGCTACGCAGATAAGGTTCGCCCGCTGGTGCAGGATCTGACCGAGGGGCAGAATCCGGACACACTGTTTGTTGCGTGCGTCGACTCGCGCGTGAACCCCAACCTCATCACCAGCAGCGGCCCCGGCGACCTGCTGACACTGCGGAATATTGGCAACGTAGTGTGCCCTGATGGCCGGGATGCCTCGATCGACTCGACACTGGCGTTCGCGGTCAAGGGCTTGTCCGTGGACTCGATCGTGATCTGCGGCCACTCGAACTGTGGCGCGATGAAGGCCGTCATAGCCGACGCTGAGGGTGCGCCGGCAGCTTTGGGTGGGGGATTCGATGCCTGGTTGGGGCACGCCCGGCCGAGCTACCGCTCGCTGTTGGACGGTCATCCGGTAGCCCTTGCTGCCGAAGCTGAAGGCTACAGCCGCCTCGACCAGCTAAGCATGGTGAATGTCGCTGTCCAGCTCCAGAAACTCGAAGAGCACCCAGTCACTGGGCCGGCCTTGGCAGCCGGGCAAGCGCAGGCCACGGGCTTGTTCTACGACATTTGCACGGCCCGTGTGGTCCTTGTGACTCCTGAGGGCATCGAGCAACTGGACCCGAGCATGGCCGTTCAGTAGCCGGCGCTGCTTCATGACCTGCTTTGAGGTGATACTTGCCTGACACGCCGTTCACCTGCGGCGTGTCGGGGCCGTCCGGCGTTCAAAGGGGGTCGTGAAGGCACAGATTCAGAGCCGCCGCCGCGGCGCTGCTCTACAAGGTGGTGTTCGGGCGCACGGCTGCCTGAACCGCGCTGATCAAAGCCAAGACGTACGACGACGGCGGGTGCCGCCCGCCGTCGTCGTACGTCTTTCTTGGCACACCGACTCGGCGGCAGACGGAACAGGAAACTGGTGGTAGCTTGGGCGAATTCGTGGCTTGGAAAAGCTTGAAGAAGGGTGTCCTGCAGCGCGGGGCGGAGGGGGAACCATGGCGGTAAATTGCAATCCAAAACTTTGGAGAACTGCAGCAGCAGTCTTGCTGTTGATGTCGTCGGCGGGCATCGGGGCGGCCCCGGCGACGGCGTCCGCCCCGATGCCCGCAGGATTCATTTCGGCAGAGGGCGTGGTCCCTATGCTGGGGATGCGTTTTGTCGGGTCGGAGCTGATAATGGGTGCGCCGGGCGAATTCGGTGGGTGCGACAAGACCGAATCCGCCCCCAACGGCTACACCATCGAATGGCTCAGCAGCGGACTTCCGCTGCCCGAAGAGCGGCAGGAGGAGACGCTGAAGCTCGTGCCCGAGGACCGCGGGACCTTCATTTCCTTCAGGGTCCGCCCCACGACCCCCGAGAAGCAGGGGTGCCCGGACCAGGTAGAGCTGAGAAGCAAGGAAACCGCACCCATTGCAGCGTCCAACCGCGCCATGGGCTGGACGGGCCGGGGCAATTTCGAGCTTCTAGGGCGCACCGCTTCCGGTGAATTGGTCCTATACCCGAGGACCTACACCTACCAGCCCGGATGGTGCTTCAGTTCCGGAACGTGCCCGGGATACACGTCTGAATGGGACGAGCCCAGTGTGGTCGGGACGGGTTGGGGTGTGTTCAACATTGTGTTCTCGCCCGGCGATTTTGACGGGGACGGCAATAACGACATCCTGGCACGCGATGCGGGTGGCGTCCTCTACCTGTATCCGGGCGACGGCGACGGCGGCTGGCTTCCCCGGTCAGTGGTCGGAACGGGCTGGAACATCTTTAATACCGTCCTCGGGCCCGGCGACTTCAACGCCGACGGCAACAACGACGTCCTCGGTCGTGACGCCGCCGGCAGGCTCCTGCTCTATCCGGGCGACGGCGAGGGCGGCTGGCTGCCAAGTGTCGTAGCCGGCAATGGATGGCAGATCTTCGACACGATCATCGCTCCCGGGGACGTCACCGGTGACGGTTGGGTGGATCTCTACGGGCGGGATCACGCTGGCTACCTGCACCAGTACCCCACTGACGGCCATCTTGGCTGGTACCCGCCGACCCGACTGGGCCCGGGTTGGGGCGCGATGTCCGGGATCAGCGGCGCTGGAAGCTATACGCACAATGTTGAACTGCCAGTTAATGGCGGCGTGCGACAGCCCCGGAACGACCTCCTGGCCATCAACCCCGACGGCGAGTTGCTCCGCTACTTCGCCGGCGGCGCCATCGGCACGGGGTGGGACATTTTCGTGGAACTGATTTAGTACGTTTTTGGCTCCGCAGCCACCGGGAGTTTGCGGAATACTGGACGCAGAACCACGATTTCCGGCAGGCGAGGGCTGCCGTGCAAGGGGGCCAGGCGTGAACACCGAGAACAGTTCATTCCGGCGACGGCTGGAGCGCGGCGCCGAATTGCACGCGGTACGGGCCTCGGGCGGCAATGCCCGGGAAGAGGCGGAGCTTGAAGCTGCCGAAGCCGAAGAACGCGAGAAGCGCCGGAAGGTCGATGACGCCGCCCGGGTTGAATACCTCATCCGTGATGCTATGGCCCAAGGCAAGTTCGACAACCTGAAGTATGCCGGCAAACCGATCCCGGGGTTGGGGGAAAGCTACGACCCCGATTGGTGGGTGAAGGGCCTTATCCAGAGGGAGCGCCTGAGCGGGGTTGGTCCTCCGGCGATCCTGCTCCGCATTGAGGACGCGGAACTCGACGCGAAGCTGGACCAGCAGTACACGGAGAAACAGGTTCGCGACATCCTGGAGGACTTCAACCAGCGGGTCATCGAAGCCCGGAGACAGCTCCAGGGCGGCCCACCGGTGGTCACGAAGCTCCGCGACGTGGACGTTGAGCTTGATCTATGGCGTGAACGAAGGGCCGCGTCCGCTCCGTCAGAGCCAGAACTCGAGCCGCAGGCGAAACGGAGCTGGTGGCAACGCCTCTGGAACGGCTCGGGTTCACCCAACTAAGTAGCAGGTCGGGCCGTTCTGAGCCCTCAAAACGGCCCTCATCTGCTACCTACTTGGGCGGGGCCCCGACGAACAGCAGACGACAGCGGCACGTGGGTGCCGCCGTCGTCTGCCGTTTTGCTGTGTGGTGCCGCTAGACCAGGCTGTCTTCCTTTGCCTGCGCCGACTCCTTGCGTCCACCCTTGATCAGCGACGACAAGTGCGCCTGCTGCTGGCGGAAGTGGCCGTGGGCAGTGAGGCCGAACTCGTAGGCAGACTCCGCATGCTGGGTGAGGTCCACCCCGGTGACTTCGTGTTCGTGGGCAACGCGGAAGCCGATGGTCTTGTGAATAGCGCGGCCAATGAGCAGCGTACCCAGGCCCGAGAGGGCGATGGTGAGCAGCACGGCAACTGTCTGTGCCACGAGTTGCTGCACGCCGCCGCCGTAAAGGAGCCCACCAGCCACGCCTTCCGTGGGGAAGGCAACGAAACCAAGGGAAAGTGTGCCGATCACGCCGGCCCCGAAGTGCACGCCCACGACGTCAAGGGAATCGTCGAAACCGAACTTGTACTTCAGGTCCACGAACACGGCACAGGCGGCACCAGCAACGAGTCCCAGGCCAAGGGCCGCGAGCGGGGTGATGTTGGCGCAGGAAGGGGTGATGGCCACCAAGCCGGCAACGACACCGGAAGCTGCGCCCAACGAAGTCGGGTGTCCGTGGCGGATCTTCTCCGTGATCAACCAGCTCAGCATCGCAGCGGCAGGAGCCACCAAGGTGTTGACCCAGATCAGGCCTGCCTGCTCAACAGTGGTTGCAGCACCGCCGTTGAAGCCAAACCACCCGAACCAGAGGATTGCTGCGCCGATCATGATGAACGGGACGTTGTGGGGGCGGTGGTTGGGGTCCTTGGCGAATCCGTGACGCTTTCCCACGATCAATGCGAGGACGAAGGCGGCGGTACCTGAACTGACCTCAACCACGGCACCGCCGGCGAAGTCGATCACCTGGCCGAAGATCTGCGTGACGGCCCCACCTGCGCTCATCAAGCCCCCGCCCCAGATCATGTAAGCCAGCGGGCAGTAGACCACTGTGACCCAGATGGGGACGAAGAGTGCCCAGGCGCCGAACTTGGCGCGGTCGGCGATGGCGCCGCTGATGAGTGCCACGGTGATGATGGCGAAGGTAGCGGCGAAGACTACCTTGAGGAGGTCGGGCGAACCCATGAGGTCCTGGAGCCCGAAGTGCGCGAAGGGGTTGCCGAACAAGCCCAGGAAGCCGTCGCCGGTGGTCATCGAGTAACCCCACAGTACCCATACGACGCCAACGATGCCCGCCGAGATGAAGCTCATCATGATCATGTTGAGGGCTGCCTTGGCACGGGTCATACCGCCGTAGAAAAGGCCGAGCCCCGGGGTCATGAAAAGCACCATTGCCGATGACAACATCAGCCAGACGTGTTGCGCAGAGATCTCCACTGCGTTCCCTTCTGATCAAGCCTGTCCGAAACGGGCCCGGTGTTGCGTGGCCCTCACTTCCCCCCGATCAATATTCGGTGAGCTATGTTTCCGACTCAGAAGAGCTAAGTTGCGGGTAAGTTACAGAAACCCCACGTTCGTGAAGATCACGTGACTGGCATGTTTCGGGGATGTTACCGGCGCTTCTCGTGTGGTCATTTTTCGCGTGGCCCTGCCGGGTATCCGCCGCGCTTGCTGGAAATGATGATCGCCAAGGCTATTGCTGTTGGCAGCGCTGCGGCCAGCGGCACCAACTGAGCGCCAACAGTGGTCAGCGCCAACGCACCGTACCCGGCGCCGACGGCGATCCCCAGTTGAATGGTCACTACGGTGAGTCCGTTGGCTGCATCCTTGTGCTCCCCGCCAGCGCGAAGGATTGCCGCCTGGTTGTAGATGCCGATCGCTCCGAACGAAACGCCCCAGGCAACCATCAGCGCGAAGACCCCCACCCACGTGCCGCCCAGAACCGGCAGCAGCGCGAAGGCAAGCAAAAGAAGCCCGACGGCGATAATCACCGAACGCCGTGGATGGGAATCGGCGGTCAGGCCAGCGATCCAAATTCCAACCAAGCCAGAGATCCCGACCACAGACAGGGAAATGCCAGTGAGGGCTTCGGGCAATCCAGAGGCGAGCAGGAAAGGGGCAACATATGTAAAGAGTGTGAAGTGTGCGAGCAACAAGAGCGGCCAAGCGGTGGCCACGGCGATCACACCGGGTAGCTTGAGGGCTGCCCGGATCGACGGCGTCTTGTGCGTGCCGGGATCGTGCGCAGCCGGCAGCAGCCAGAGCGCCAAAAATGCCAGTAGGACACCAACCCCGGCCAGGACCACAAAGGAAACCCGCCATGTCATGAGGGTTCCCATCAGTGTGCCGATCGGGGCCCCGACAGCCAACGCGATGCTGGTCCCGCTGAAGACCACCGCCATGGACTTGCCTACTGAGTGCGCCGGGACGATGCGCGCTACATACGGCGCCATGCTCGACCACAACATGCCATGGGCAATACCGCCCAAAAGCCTTGCGGCGATGGCCACTTCAAGATTCGTGCTCAAAGCCAGCAAGACGTTGCTGAGCGCGAAGGCAAGCACCGTCCCCATCAACAGGGTCTTCCGCGGGACCCGCCCACCAAGGAGACGGGATAGGGGAAGGGCTGTGAAAACGATGATGGCTGCATATGCTGCGGTCAGGGAACCTACAGCCGATTCATCCACACCCAGATCCCGGCTGATCTGTGGGAGCAGTCCAGAGGGAAGCAGTTCTGTGGTGACAGCCGTAAAGCCCGCGGCGGCAAGCACCAAAAGGCCGCCCCACGGAATCTTGCTCGCCGCCCGGGTTTTCGCCGGGGTTGGCTTGGTCTTTGCTTCATATGGTGACGCGTGTACCTGGGCTTCGACCGCCAAAGGGTCCTGCTTCAAAAGATTGCTCCTCATGGATGAATCACGTGCGGGGCATGTGCGTGAGTAACCACAACGCTACCCAGCGATGGCAGCGCGAGGGAGGCTCTGATAGAAACCCCCTCGTGGGGCGCAGAGCAGGCCCCGCAAGACCCCTAGCGAGCGTAGAGTTCCGTGAAATTCCTCAGCACCCGCATTGGTTCCGTCACAGAGGCATGCCTTGCGGTTTCGATGAGCTCATCGGCAGCATGCGGGGGAAAATACCCTGCGTTCTTGTAGATATTAATCCTGGTGATAAGACCATCGACATCCAGTTCCGGGTGGAACTGTGTGGCGTAGAGATTCTTCTTGATTCGGAACATGTGCACAGGGCAGGCTGCGGAACTCGCGAGCAACACAGCGTTCTCCGGCAGTTGGCTGCAGGCTTCCTTATGTCCAACGAATGCTTCGAAGGTATGAGGCAGGCCTTTGAGCAGGGGATCGCGCTCCCCGTCTGCGGTCAGTTTGATCTCCGTTGCACCGACCGGTTCCCCGTAGCGACGGTCGATGATGGCTCCCTGATGAACACCCAAGGTTCCAACGCCGTAGCAGGCACCCAGGAAGGGGAAGTCCGCGGCCACGATGCGATCCAAGAGCGCTGAGAGTTCAGCTTCGACGCGAAGCTGGGCCTGGCTCTTCTCCTCTACAGGGTCACTGGAGGTGTAAGGACTGCCGCCCACAATCACACCGGAGTAATCGGCTAACTCAACGGCTGGCAATGGTGCCGCCTCCATCCTGACGCGGACCAGTTCCTCAGCCCGGAGCCCGCAGTACCGGAGGTAGGCCTGGTACTCGTCATCCGCTGCTGCGTCTTCAGCGCGGGTCGCCAACAGAAGGAAGGGCTTCACAGGCCCAGTCTGCGGGAGGAATGGCTGGCTTTCCAAGTCTTTCCGTCAGCTGGGCTAGGCGGAATAGCGCGCAGACCGGGCCCCGCAATGCAGAACTTAGCGCGGCGCTGCGGGTGACGTGCTCGGACCCGGCGCCGGCGGGGGCGCGGGTGGGTTGAAGGCACCGCTCGGGTAGAGGGCGGTCGCCTGCATCATGTAGTTGGCCCACTGCGGGCCGGCGATCATGTAGCCGTCCAATGACTTGTAGAACTTGCCGTTGATGGTGACGTTCTGTCCCGCCCGCTGTTGTCCCGCCGTCGTATCCCCAAAGAATGAGGCCGTGGCGAGCCGGGTGGTGAAGCCAGCCACCCATGTTGCTCCGTTGTTGTTGGAGGTACCTGTCTTGGCCGCTACGGGGACCTGGTTCTGTACCTTGGGTTCGATGTAGACGCCGGATCCGAGCTTGAGCACGTCCTGAAGCACTGCGGTAACCCCTCGGGCCACGGCTGGTTTCACAGTCTCCTTGCATTCAGGAGTTTGGGCCGGGTATTTCCTGCCTTGTGAGTCGCTGATATCGGTGATGGCGATGGGCTTGCAGTAGGTGCCATCGTTGGCGAACGTTGCGTAGGCGCTCGCCAGGACCACGGGAGCGACGCCGATGGACCCAAGGAGGTTGCCGATCTGGTGCATGTTGATCGGGGCGTTGTCCAGGCCGCTGTGCAAACCAACCGCGTCCACCATTTTCTGGATGCCGCAGAAATCCAACTGGGCTGCAGTGGCGAATGTGGCGGTGTTGATCGAGTTATAGAGGCCGTAATTAATGGGCATGGGGCGGTAGTAGCCCTCATCGTTGTTCTGCAGGTCATCGTCCGCGCCAAGGTTCTGCGCCTTCTGCGCGGTGCTGTATCCACCCAGCACCTTCCCACAGCTCGAACGCCACGGGAAGCCAACCGGGTAGACCCGGCGGGAAGCATCCACCACGGCAGTGGGCGACTTGCCCTCGTTGAGCCACTCCGCGAAGATGAACGGCTTCATGGTGGAGCCGGGTTGGAAGCCACCTGCACCATTGAGGTCGTTGCCGTTTTCGTCCTTCGCGTCCACGTTGAAGTTCAACTGGGTATCGAATTTCCCGTCCTGCGGAACGAACACCGTGTTTTGTGCCATGGACAGGATCTTTCCTGTGCCTGGTTGCACGGTGGTCATCGAAGCGCCCCACTTGTCCGGGTTGGCGCCTGCAGAGGCATCCACCTGTACTTGTGCCGCCGCCTGCAACCGGCTGTCCAAAGTGGTGGTGATGGTGAGCCCGCCCCGGTACAGGAGCCGTTCGCGGTCCTCCACGGTTGCGCCGTAGGCTTCATTGTTGAGGATCAGGTGGGACACGTAGTCGCAGAAGTACGTGGCGATGGAGGCCCCTGCACAGCCTTGGAGGGACGGAGTGATTTTCAGCTCAACTGGGGTAGCGACTGCCGCGTCATGATCTACTTGCGTGATCTGGCCCTGTTCCAGCATCCTGTCCAGCACCAAGTTTCGGCGGGCGAACGCTGATTCCGGCGAGGTTGTGGGGTCATAGACGCTGGGCCCGTTCACCAGGCCTGCCAAAAGCGCGGCCTGTGGCAAGGTGAGGTCCTTCGCTGAGGTGCTGAAGAAATAGCGTGAAGCGGCTTCGATGCCGTATGCGTTCCGGTTAAAGAACACGATGTTCAGGTATCCCTCAAGAATTTGGTCTTTGCTGAAGCGCTTCTCGAGCTCCAAGGCCAGTTTGATCTCGCGCAGCTTGTCACCCATGGTCTTGTCCCCGCTGAGCACCACGTCCTCGGGCCGCCCTTGCGAGAGGCGGGACTCGTTCAGCACGTTGGTGACATATTGCTGGGTCAGGGTCGACGCGCCCTGCCGGGTCCCCTTGGTCACGTTGGACGTCAGCGCCCGGATGATTCCTTGCGCATCCACTCCCGGATGCTCGTAAAAGCGACTGTCTTCGATGGCCACGATCGCCTGACGGATGAAGGGCGACATTTGGTCCAGTGGTACCTTCACGCGGTTCTCTGCATAAAACGTGGCGATGTGCTGGCCGTCTGCAGTGACCACAGTGCTGGAAAGGGACGGCGAATCAACGTCTAGTTGGCTGGGCAGGCTCTCGTAAAAACCGATGGAACCCCCCATGGTGGTGCTGGTGAACTGAACCACTGGCACCATGAAACCGCAGATCAGCACCCCGCTGAGGATGCTCACGAAGAAAAACGCGAAGATCCTCAGGAGGACCTTGCCCAGACCTAACCGTGGACCCTTGTTCCGCGCCATTTCGTGCCATTCCGTCGAGATGTCAGGCTGAAAAGTAGCTACAGAATACGTCTGAGGACGCCACCGATCCATGGGTTGGGGCCCCAAAAAGGTCCCAAATTGGACTCAATCCAGCGGCAGCGTGACCCTCACACTGGTGCCCCGCCCAACTTCGGAGTCGATCTCGACGGTCCCGCCGGCGTCGTGTACTGCTATGGACATCAGCAGCAGGCCGAAGCCGTGCCGGCGGCCACTGGGGGCGGCGTGGATCTCGAAACCCTTGCCGTTGTCCATGATGGTGAGTTGGATGCCGTGGTAGACGGCGTTGAGGCGGATGGTGAGTTCGCTGGCTTCCGCGTAGTTGAGGGTATTGCTGAACGTCTCCTGGGCCACGTGGTAGAGCAGCGCGGCGGATGCGGACGAGATCTCGATGCCGTGGTGGGGTGTGTGCCAGTAGACGGTCACGCCGGAGCGTCGAAGCGGCGCGGCAAGCCTGTCGATGCATCCTGCGACCCCCAGTGCGTGGAAGTCCACGGGGTGCTGGTCCTGGATGATGCCCTTGACGGCGATCACCTCCGTTGGCGCTGGTGCCTGTTCCATTGGTTCCCCCACATCATCGTGATTCATGCTGGTTATTCGTTGCCGAAGCCCCTTTATATTGGTGCTTCGTCTGCTTCCAGCGTGGCGCGGCAAAATCAAGGACTGTGTTTGTTTGGCTCAATTTCCCATCAAGTTTGCGGGGCGGGCTTGCGGAGGTGGGCTACCTCGTGCGGGGGTGCCCGACGGCGGAACTTGCGTCCCGCCGTCGGGCCTTGTTGGTGGGGCCTAACTTTCCTGTGGCAGCTCCGCGAGCAGCAGTCGGCAGGCACTGGGGATCGGTTGGATGATTTCGACGGCGGTTGTTTCGGCAAGGCGTCTGGCGGCCAAGGGCCCCTGCGCCGAGCTCGTGGGAAACGTGCCAAAGCGCAGGGAAGGCTCCGGCGATTTCGCAGCTTTCCAGCGAACTCGCTTGTCGCGGCCATACCGCCAATGCCACAGTGAACCATGGCCAGAGAGGTTGCTGTCCCTTAGTTGGGTGGGCGCGCAGGCTAGACTCGCCCGCATGGGGGACAACAATACACTTGGGGAACAACGCCCACCGAGGCCTTCACGGAAACTGGCGGCCGTCGTCGTGCCCATGCTGGGGCTGATCGCCGTGATCGTTGGGCTGATCGTGGCGTGGAAGGGCAAAGACGAACCCATCGGCTGGTTTTCCTATGCGCCACTGAGCAATCAAACATTCGTGGCAAATGGCACGGCATTTATCAGCCAAGGGACGCAGCTCGGGCTGGCCGTGGCGGTTCTGGGCCTGCTCATCCTCGCGTTCTGGGCGGGGCACACCGTCGGCCGCCGCCGCTGAGTTCGCCGCAGAAACGCGAAATCGCCAGTTAGCTCCAGCGAATCAGGAGCTTTCCGGCGATCTCGGCGTGGGCAGCAAAGACTAGGTGAGCTTCACCTGGCGGTTCATGTCCTTGTACAGCAGGTAACGGAACTCGCCCGGACCACCCGCGTAGCAGGCCTGTGGGCAGAACGCGCGCAGCCACATGAAGTCGCCGGCTTCCACCTCCACCCAGTCGTTGTTGAGCAGGTACATTGCCTTGCCCTCGAGGACGTACAGGCCGTGCTCCATGACGTGGGTTTCCGGGAACGGAATCACACCGCCGGGCTGGAACGTGACGATGTTGACCTGCATGTCGTGGGCGAGGTCGCTGGAGTCCGTGAAGCGGGTGGTCTTCCAAGCGCCGTCCGTGTCGGGCATAGCGGTGGGCTCAATGTCCTTCTCGTTGGTCACGAAGGACTTGGCTTCGTAACCCTCAAGCCGCTCGTACGCCTTCCGGATCCAATGGAAGGAGACGATGTCGTCGGAGACGTTCTCCACGCCCCACTCGGAGCCGGCGGCCAGGTAGGCGTAGCCGCCCTCCTCGAGATGGTGCAGTTCGCCGTCGAGGGTGAGGTTCACCTGGCCCTTGGTCACGAAGATGACGCCTTCAACGCCTGCCTCGAACTCGGCCTTGGGAGCCCCGCCGCCGGGGCCGATCTCGACGATCAGTTGCGAGAACGTCGTGGCAAAGCCGGAGATCGGCCGCGCGATGATCCACGAACGCGTGTTGGAGAAACCCGGCAGGTTGCTGGTGACGATATCCGTCATGACACCCTTGGGGATCACCGTGTAAGCCTCGGTGACGATGGCCCGTTCCGTGGTGAGGTGGGTCTGCGGCGGCAGGCCGCCCTGAGGGTAGTAGTACTTGCTCATCGAATGCTCCTCATCAGTGGGAAGTAGGTTGTGCCAGCCGCGGGTGCGCCAGTGCGGTCAGCTGGGAAAGTTCGACGCCGGCAAGCGCCTTGACCTCGTCGGTCCCAACTGCGCCGCACTGGACGCCGCGAAGGACGAAGCCAGCGAGTGCACGCGCAGTGGCGGGTTCGTCCATGACCCCGCCTTCGGTGCGTTCCACGTAGTTGCGGAGGCGGAGTGCCGCGGCGGGCAGGCCCTCGCGATAGAAGGCGTACGACGCCGAGAAGCGGCTGGGCAGTTGGGCGGCGTGCAGGTCCCAACCCTGGTAGTAGCCGTTCTCGAGGGAACGACGCACCAAGCGCCCATGGAGCTTCCAAGCGTCCTCAACGCCATCGCCCACGGGGATGATGTTGGTGGAACCGTCGGAAAGGCGGATGCCGGTGCCGGCCACCGCGAGCTGCATGACTTCCTTGGCAAAGTCGGCCACAGGGTGCTCCATGGACTGGTACTCCGCAGAGATTCCCAGAGATGCACTGTAGTCGTAGGTGCCGTAGTGCAATGCGCTGACGCGACCAGGAACGGCGTGGGGGAGTTGTGCCACGGGAGACGTTCCGTCGGCGCCCAGAATGAGCTGCGGCGTCTCCACCTGGACCTCGAAGCGGAGCCTGCCGGCGGGAAGACCGTGGACTTCCTCAAGACGGGACACTGCGAAGTCCATGGCCTGCACCTGCGCAACCGTTGTGACCTTGGGCAGCGTGAGGATCAGTCCGGCCGGGAGCTCACCAGCAGCGGCAAGCGTGGAGACGAACAGATCCAGGGTCCGCAGGCCGCGGGCACGGGTGGCTGCTTCGAAGCACTTGAAGCGGATGCCGATGAATGGCGGAGCAGTCCCAGCCGCAACCGCGGCGGCAACAGTCTCGGCGGCAGCAACGGCGTCGGCGTCTTCTGCCTCATCGCCGCGATCGCCATAGCCGTCCTCGAAGTCCAACCGCAGGTCCTCGATCGGCTCCGAAGCCAGCTTCGCGGCGACGCGGGCTGCAACAGCGGCCGCCAGGTCCGGCTCCTGGCCCAATAGCTGGCCGAGCTTTTCCAGGCCGCCGTGCGCCTCCGCCGTCGCGAGTGCCTGGGCGCCCCACTCGACAGCCAAGGTAGGTGTGAAGCGGTCGGCGGGCACGTACACCGTGTGGATGGGCTGGCGCGAGCCGTCGTCACCGGGGTAGTTGCGGTCCAGCAACTGGTCGGTGGCGGCGAGCTGTGAATCAATTCGGGCGAGGTCCTCCGGGGTAAAGGAACCCATCTCAGCCCACCAGCTCATACGCGGGCGTGGTGAGGAAGTCCGTGTAGTCGTCGGAGAGGCAAATGTCCTCGATCAGCTTGGACGCCGGCTCGTAGTAGGCCTTGAACTGCTCGTCGCCGAACTCGATGCGCAGGCGCTCAGTCTCTTCGCCCAGGATGCGGCTGACGAGTTCGCGGGTCACGGTGTTGCCCGTGTCGGCCAGGACCGACTTGTTGCGGATCTGCTGCCAGACCTGCGAACGGGAGATTTCCGCCGTCGCAGCGTCCTCCATCAGGTTGTGGATGGCCACGGCACCGCTGCCGGAGATCCAGACGCCGGTGTACGCGACGGCGACGTAAAGGTTCAGTCGCAGGCCGGCTTCGGTGACTTGGCCGTCGGCGGAGGCGACGTCGATCAGCTGCTCCGCGGTGACGTTCACCTCGGGGCGCTGCTTGTCGATCTGGTTGGGCTTTCCGCCGTTGGCAGGGTCACCGAGGACGGAATCGAACACCTCGCGGCACGTGGAAACGAGGTCCGGGTGCGCAACCCAGGAACCGTCGAAGCCGTCGTTGGCCTCGCGCGTCTTGTCGGCGCGGACCTTGTCGAAGGCGGCGGCCGTAACGTCGGGCTGCTTGCGGTTGGGGATGACGGCGGCCATGCCACCCATGGCGAATGCACCGCGCTTGTGGCAGGTCTTGACCAGCAGCTCGGTGTAGGCGCGCATGAACGGCGCCGTCATGGCAACGGATGCGCGGTCCGGGAGGACGAACTCTTCGCCTGCATCACGGAAGTACTTGATGATGCTGAAGAGGTAGTCCCAGCGGCCGGCGTTCAGGCCCGAGGCGTGATCGCGCAGTTCGTACAGTATCTCGTCCATCTCGAACGCAGCCGGGATGGTCTCGATCAGCACGGTGGCGCGGATGCTGCCCTGCGGGATGCCAAGGAAATCCTGGGCGAACACAAAGACGTCGTTCCAGAGGCGGGCCTCAAGGTGGCTTTCCATCTTGGGCAGGTAGTAGTACGGGCCGTGGCCGTTGAGGAGCAGCTGCTTGGCGATGTGGAAGAAGTGCAGGCCAAAGTCCACCAGCGCACCTACGGCGGGTTCGCCGTCGATCAGCAGGTGACGTTCTTCCATGTGCCAGCCGCGCGGGCGGGCCACAACAACGGCCAGAGGAGCGTCGGTCCGCAGGCGGTACTCCTTGCCTTCGGGCGAGGTGTAGCTCAAAGTTCCCTGGGCTGCGTCGCGAAGGTTGAGGATCGCATCGATGACGTTGGGCCACGTGGGCGTGCTGGCGTCTTCGAGGTCAGCGAGCCATACCTTGGCACCGGAGTTCAGCGCGTTGATGGCCATCTTGGCGGGGGTTGCCGGACCGGTCATCTCCACGCGGCGGTCCTGCAGGGCCGCGGGTGCCTCGGCGACCTTCCAGTCGCCGTCGCGGATTTCCTGGGTCTCCGGGAGGAAGTCCAAACGGCTGGTGCGGGCAACGCCGTCGCGCTTGGCCTTGCGGGCCTCCAGCAGCTCGGCGCGGGTGCCGGCGAACCGCTTGTGCAGTTCTTCGATGAAGCCCAGTGCCTTGGGGGTGAGGATTTCCTCGGCGCGATCGATCGGCCGGGGATCAGTGACAGTGATAGCCATTTGGCGGTGTCCTTTTCTAGAGTGCGCTGGCGGCGTTGGCGTGCGCGGCTGCTGCTACGGCACTAGCCACATCGGCGGCAACATGGGGATCGAAGACGCTGGGGATAATGTAACTCGCGTTCAGCTCATCGTCAGCCACCCGGTTGGCAATTGCCTCGGCGGCGGCCACCAGCATGTCCGGCGTGATGTCCGATGCTCCGGCGTCCAGGAGTCCCCGGAAGAAGCCCGGGAAGGCCAGGACGTTGTTGATCTGGTTGGGGAAATCACTGCGTCCGGTGGCAACCACGGCTGCGTGCTTGGATGCGATGACGGGATCGATTTCCGGCGTCGGGTTGGCCATGGCGAACACGATCGCGTTCTCGGCCATCGAAGCAACCTGCTCTTCGCCGATCACGTGCGGGGCGCTGACGCCGATGAACACGTCCGCTCCCTTGAGGGCGTCGTGCAGGGTGCCGGAGAAGCCTTCTTCGTTGGTGTTCGCGGCAATCCAGGAGCGGTGCTCGTCGTCGTACTTCTCGCCCGAGTGGATGGCGCCCGAGCGACCGGCGGCGATGATGTGCTGCGCGCCCTGGGCCTTGAGGAGCTGGATGATGGCTGAGCCGGCAGCGCCGACGCCCGAGACAACGATCTTGACCTCGGAGAGCTTCTTGTCCACTACGCGCAGGGCGTTGACCAATGCGGCGAGGGTGACGATTGCGGTGCCGTGCTGGTCATCGTGGAACACCGGAATGTCGAGTTCTTCCCGGAGGCGGTTCTCGATCTCGAAGCAGCGTGGGGCGGCGATATCTTCCAGGTTGATGCCGCCGTAGACGGGGGCCATGGCCTTGGCGATCATAATGATTTCTTCGGTGTCCTGCGTGTCCAGGCAGACCGGCCAGGCGTCAACGTTGGCGAATTGCTTGAACAGTGCGGCCTTGCCTTCCATGACCGGGAGGGCCGCGGCCGGGCCGATGTTGCCCAGGCCCAGGACAGCCGAGCCGTCGGTGAGGACAGCGATCGTATTGCGCTTGACCGTCAGGTTGCGGGCAGCGGCGGGGTCTTCGGCGATCGCCAAGCAGACGCGCGCGACGCCGGGCGTGTAGGCGCGGGACAGGTCGTCACGGTTGCGCAGGGCTACTTTGGGGACGACCTCGAGCTTGCCGCCCAGGTGCATGAGGAAGGTCCGGTCCGAGACGTGCTGGACGGTGACGCCTTCGAGGGCGTTCAGGGCGTCCTTCACGCGGGCTGCGTGGGCATCGTCCGTGGTGTTGCAGGTGACGTCCACAACCAAGGTGTCGTGGTGGGATTCGGTGACGTCCAGCGCAGTGATAGCAGCGCCGGCCGCGCCTACTGCGGCAGCAAGTTCGCTGGTTGCGGTAAAGCTGGACGGTGCGGCGACGCGCAGGGTAATCGAGTTTCCGGGGCTCGGATTCGCCATTGAAATTCCTCCTGTTAGGCCCGTTCCCGGGCCGCCGTTCCAAACTGAATGTTTTCGTATTATGGATATTATTATCTACAAAGTGGAAACACAACCCCTTGCTCGGTCATCTTCGGTGTCGTCGCGCGTGGGGCTAACGTGCTGTATCTTGGGTGTTCTAAGCAATTCTTTTCACGATGCGGATAAGAGTTGTCGGAATCTGAGTCATTGGAGACAAGGGAATGGCTGAAAAAGCCTCCGGAGGCGTGCAGTCCGTTGAGCGCGTCTTTGAACTGTTGGAACTGATCACGGATGCGGGCGGCGACGTCACTCTCAGCGAGCTATCGTCATCCACTGACCTGCCCTTGCCCACCATCCACCGCCTGCTGCGCACCTTGGTATCCCTCGGCTACATCCGCCAGCTGCCAAACCGCCGCTACGCCCTGGGGCCGCGGCTCATCCGGCTCGGCGAAGGTGCCAGCAAGCAGCTCGGTGCTGTGGCGCGTCCTCAGTTGAAGACCCTCGTGGAGCGACTGGGCGAGACCTCCAACATGGCCGTCCTCGATTCGGACATGGTCATCTACGTTGCCCAGGTCCCATCAATGCACTCCATGCGCATGTTCACCGAGGTCGGCCGCCGCGCCCACACGCACGATACCGGCGTGGGCAAGGCCATCCTCGCCCAGCTCGACGACGACGTCGTCCGCGGCATCGTAGCCCGCACCGGCATGCCCACGCCCACGGCCAAGAGCATCGGCGACATCGACTCCCTGCTGGCGGACCTCAAGCTGATCCGGGAGCGCGGCTACTCCATTGACGAGGAAGAGCAGGAGCTCGGCGTACGTTGCTTCGCCATGGCGGTGCCCAACGCTCCCACTCCTACAGCTATCTCTGTCTCCGGACCGATTACCCGCGTGGACCAAAGCTTCGCGGACCGGGCCGTGCCCATGCTTCGCGAAGCTGCACTGGCGATCTCTGCGGAGCTGAACCAGAACTAGGTCCTACCCTCCCCGCCGAGTTGGCATTTGATGGCAATGTTTCCCAGAAACATTGCCATCTTTTGTCATCTCGGCGCAGTGCCGCCGTCGTAGGTTCTGCACAGGGGCGCAAAGAGCGGCAGTGTCCCCCAAGGAAACACTGCCGCCCGTTATCGTTGCGGAAGGGTGCTAGTGCTCTGAGGCGCTGGACGTCTTGAGCGGGACTTCCTTGCCTTCAGCGTCGATCAGCTTGCCGTTCTCGAAGCGGTCGCCATCGGCCAGGCACTTGATGTCCTCCTCGCTGACGATGCGGTCCGTGCCGGCGACGAACACTGACTGGTTGTCCGTGTTGCCTGCCTTGAAGTGGTTGAACAGGATGTTCAGCAGGATCGCCATGACTGCCGCGGAGCTGATGCCTGAGTGGAAGATCGTGGAGAACCAGGATGGGAACTGGTCGTAGAACTTCGGGGCAGCGATGGGGATCATGCCGAAGCCGATCGATGCGGCAACGATGATCAGGTTCATGTTGTTCTTGTACTCAACCTTGGCCAGGGTACGGATACCGCTGGCCGCCACCGTTCCGAAAAGCACGACGCCGGCACCGCCCAGGACGGGCGTCGGAACCGCTGCGACCACTCGGCCCAGCACCGGCAGGAGGCCGAGGATCACGAGGATGAGGCCGCCGGCGCTGACAACGAAGCGGCTCTTGATGCCCGTGATCGCCACGAGTCCGACGTTCTGGGCAAAGGCGCTTTGCGTGAACGAGTTGAAGAGCGGCGAGATGGCGCTGGAGAGCATATCTGCGCGGAGGCCATCGCCGATGCGACGGGAGTCGACTTTGGTGTCCACGATCTCGCCGACGGCGATGATGTCCGCAGACGTCTCGGTGAGGGTCACCAGGATGACGATCAGCATGGAGATGATCGCTGCGATTTCAAACGTAGGAGCACCGAAGGCGAAGGGTGTGGGGAACGCGACGATGTCGCCCTGGCCAACCTTGGAGAAGTCTGCCATTCCGGCAACGAACGCGATGATGGTGCCGATGACCATGGCCAGCAGGATGGAGAGGCGTGAGATGGCAGCGTTGCCAACTTTGCTCAGGAGCAGGACTACGCCCATGGTGGCCGCGGCCAGGCCGATGTTTGCCACGCTGCCGTAGTTCCCGGCCTTGGCGTTTCCGCCCATGGCCCAGTTGGCGGCTACAGGCATCAGTGTCAGGCCAATGGTGGTGATGACCGTTCCGGTGACCACGGGCGGGAAGAACTTGATGATCTTGGAGAAGAGGGGAGTAATGGCCAGGCCGATCAGGGAGGCCACAATGACCGAACCGAAGACCGCCTGGATGCCCCCGCCACCCTGGACGATCGCGACCATTGTTGAGACACCCGCGAAAGACACGCCTTGGACCAGCGGCAATTGCGATCCGAAGAACGGGATGCCAACCGTCTGGAGGATGGTGGCGAGGCCGCCAACGAACAAGCAGGCTGCGATGAGGAGGCCGATGTCCTGCGAGGACATGCCCGCGGCAGCGCCGATAATCAGCGGCGGGGCAATGATTCCGCCGTACATGGTGAGGACGTGCTGGAAGCCGTAAGCGAAGGTGCTTCCGATGGAGAGGCGCTTGTCCTCGGGGCGTTCTGGCTGATGCTTCTGCGAAGGGGTGGTATCCGCAGTGCGGGATTTCTTCTTCGTGTTCATGGCAGACTTTCTGGGTTCATGGCAGACGTCTTCGTCTGGCTAACTGTGTCTGGCTAACAAAATCTTGGGGTTTTTGGGGTTGGGTCTGTGTGCAGGCCAGGATCCTCTCCGGTTTGTTGAGGGCTGGCCTGCACACAGCTATTGGTTACGG
Organism: Arthrobacter sp. StoSoilB5; assembly: GCF_019977235.1. Lineage (NCBI taxonomy): Bacteria > Bacillati > Actinomycetota > Actinomycetes > Micrococcales > Micrococcaceae > Arthrobacter > Arthrobacter sp. StoSoilB5. The sequence goes on along the minus strand of NZ_AP024646.1, from coordinate 4,491,542 downwards.
GTGGTGCTTAGCAGAAGCCGGCAATGCCGCTCCAGGCAACGGGTGCAGCCGTGGTGTTTTCGCGCTGGACGGTTGCTTCGATGAGGCCGTACGGGCGGTCCGCGGCGAAGAAGACCTCGTTGGGGTTGTCCAGGCCGAACGGGCTCAGGTCAACCAGGAAGTGGTGCTTGTTGGGCATGGAGAACTTGATCTCGTCCACTTCGCTGTGTGCTTCCAGGACCTTTTTGCCCATGTCGAACAGCGTCTGCTGCAGGGCGTGGGAGTAGTTCTCCGTGAAGCCTTCCAGCAGAAGGGCCTTGATGTCCTCGTAGCTCTTGTTGAAGTCCGTGCCAGCCAAGTCGACGTTGGTGTTGTAGCGCCAGCGTGCAGAGACATCCGTGGCAAGGATGCGGTCCGTGGTTTCCGGCAGGGTGGTGTACTTATCGCGCGGGTAGCCGACAAAACCGGACTGCGTGGTCTTCAGGACGGTCAGGTCCTTGAGGCCGGAAATCACGTGGGTGGTGGCGCCATCACGGACTACGACGGCGGTACGTACCTCTTGTCCGTTGCGGACGAAGCTGTGGTCGTGTCCCTCTCCGTGGGCCTGGATACGGTCCCAGCTGTAGGCCTCGGCTTCCCAACGGCCGCCCGTTACCCACTCGAACTCGCTGGTGAAGTGGTCCGCGAGGCGCAGGAGGAAGGACTCCGGCGAGCCGATGCCGTCACGGGCAAAAGCGTAGACAGTGTTCTTCTGGGTATCGGTGGCAACGACGTGGCCGTTGTCGCCTTCGAGGTGTGCCGCCTGGAAATCGCCACGAAGCTGCGAGGTGACGTTCAAGTCTTCAATGTGGTGGCGGTCAGTATCCCGAGTGACTTTGACGACGCGGACTTCCGCTTTGCCGTACTGGTTTTCGCCGAGGACGATGTTGTTGCTCATGGTCATATCCCAACTTCTGTGAGGTGGAACCTACGTTCCATCAATGAAATTAAGCGCGTGTTTCCACCGCGTTTCTGGTGGAGCCGACCCAACAAAAAAGAGCCGGCATCCATTGATGCCAGCTCATTACGACCCTGCCTGCTGCTCTCAGGTTACGTGACGTACGCCACGAACTCATTCGAGAGTAGCGCATGATTTCAGCTTGTGTACATGGCTTTCCGGAGATCGTTATGAACCAGCCGAATGTGACCGGAGCAACTCTGGTTGCCTCTTGGACAGGTCTTGACGCTCGCTTCCCCGCTCCTTACACTTTTCACATAGCAATAAACAATTTCCGAAATACGGAAACTGACTGCACTGGAAAGAGGAGGAACAGATGGACTCGAAGGATACGAACAAGGTCGTGGAATTCCCGGCACCGGGTCAGGAGCTGTACCTGCCCTTCGGTGCAACGGATCCGGACTTCTACATTCCGGCCGACTGTGACCGCAAAGCCGGAGGATTCTCCCGCTGGCTCCGCGCGCTCCCGGTGTTCGGCCGGCAGCGCCCCTAGGATCTTTCCTGCATCCAACGGGCGCGGACTCTGCCCAACAGAGCCAAAGAGGCGGGCGATACCTGGGGAGGTATCGCTCGCCTTTCCGTTGCCCTGCCGGCCTCCGTTTCGTGGGTTCCCGGCGTAGAGTGCCGGGCGTGCCAGCGAATGCGCAGCGCACCCCCGAAACGGGCTCTAGCCTGTCCCGCGCAGAACCCGAAGCACGCTCGTTTTGAACTCCTGTTCTTTGAAGAGGTGCTGCCACTTCACTCGGATAATCTTCCAGCCGAGCTCGGTCAAAGCCTTTTCGCGCTGCCGTTCCTGGTAAATCACCTCGGCAGTGGGTGCGTAATCGAAGTACTTCACCCTTCCATCGAACTCAAGGGCCACCTTCTTCTCCCTCCACGCAAAGTCCAGCCGATGGCGACCTTCCGCGGACGTCACCTCCACCTGTAGGTCGGGCATTTGGATCCGAAGTCGTTGGAGTAGCTCGCGTGTCAGGGTTTCGCCGGGTGACTCGGACCTGGCATCTGCGTTGTCAAGAGCCCGGCGAAGCGTGAGAACTCCGTTGCGGCCGGCCAAGGATGCGCACATCTGTTGCAGTTTCGAGCTGTCCGCACCTTTTCGGAGTGCGTGGTCCATCAGTACCAAGGCTTGTTTGTAGTTCAGCATGAGGCAGCAGTCCACCACTGTCTGTTCAATTGTGGTGCAAGGCATTCCCTCGATGAAGGTAAGTTCCGTTGGCTCCAGCGGACGAGTGTGCGGCACCACGTCCCTGCCGTGTGAAGTGGTTGACGCCGTCGTCTCCGCGGTGACGTGCACCTTGTCTCCCACGTCCCACAGGAACAAGCCGTGGAGGCGCGCGGCTGAGGTGTGGCTGTAGACCAAGCCGCCGGCCGACGTCGGAAGCGTGCCGTGTGCGTGCGCGGCGATCAGCTGCAGACTGCGAACCCATGGCTTTTGGGCTCTCCATGTGCTGCCTCGGATATAGCAACCGCGGCGTAGTCGTACCAAGACACCGATTCGAACCAATGCTGCAATTCTCCGGTGATTAACCCCCAACTCCTGGAGCTCGTTGGTCCGCCATAAATCCATCCCCGTGGAAAGCTCGTTGCTGTTGATCTTTGTCATGAGTCAAGACTTGAATGAGCAGGAGCGCGAGCACAGGGGTGAGTTGGCCTATGTGGAGAAGCCCGCTTCGAGGGTTCGCTGCGGAAAGTGCCGTGCGAACGGCATGATACGCAGCGAGCCATCGAAGCGGGCGCCACCCAGCGAAACAGGCCTATCCCGCCACCAACTTCCGGGCCGCCGCCGAGTGCTCAGCGATGAGCCCGGCAACGTCCAAACCGGGAATCGCGCCATCAATCACGCGCCACGCGCCGCCCACCATCACCCGGTCTGCCCGGTCCGCCCCGCAAAGCAGCAAGGCGGCGACGGGGTCGTGGCTGCCCGAAAACCGCAGGGAGTCGGGCTTGAACAGGGCAAGGTCGGCTTGAAGGCCAGGAGCCAACTGCCCAATGTCGGAGCGGCCCAGGACGGCAGCGGACCCACGTGTTGCCCAGCCAAGGGCCCGCTCCACAGGAACGGAAGCCCCGTAGCGGAGTCGTTGCAGATACAGTGCCTGGCGGGCTTCGAGGATCATGTTGGAAGCATCGTTCGACGCCGATCCATCCACGCCCAGCCCCACGGGCACACCCGCTGCCTCAAGTTCCAGGACCCGCGCGGTCCCGGATGCCAGCCGCATGTTGGAGGTTGGGCAATGCGCGACGGCGGTGCCCGCGGCTCCCAGGCGAGCGATCTCGTCGTCGTTGAAGTGGATGCCGTGTCCGAGCCAAGTTCGGGATCCCAGCCAGCCCACACTTTCCAGGTAGTCAACGGTCCGCAGCCCAAACATGGAGCGGCAGAAGTCTTCTTCGTCAATCGTTTCGGCCAGGTGGGTGTGTAGCCGGACGTCGTAACGCTCGGCCATGGCGGCGCTCTCGGCCATGATCTCCTTGGTCACGGAGAACGGCGAGCAGGGGGCAAGGGCAATCTGCACGGCAGCCCCATCGCCTGTCTCGTGGTACTCACGAATCAGCCGTTCGCTGTCCGCAAGGATCGTCTCGGGTGACTGGACGGTGGTCCGGGGCGGCAGCCCGCCGTCGTCCTCTCCCAAAGTCATGGATCCGCGGGTCAGCGTGGCCCGCATCCCCATGGACCTCACCGCAGCCACTTCGATGTCAATGGCGTCTTCCATGCCCTCGGGGAACAGATAGTGGTGGTCGGCGGCGGTGGTGCAGCCGGAAAGCAGCAGCTCCGCCAGTGCAACCTGCACTGCAAGCTCAAGGCTCCGTGGCGTCAAACGTGCCCACACCGGGTACAGATTCTGCAGCCACGGGAACAGGGGTGCGTTGGCCACCGGACCCCATGCCCGGGTGAGCGTTTGATAGAAGTGGTGATGCGTGTTGATGAGGCCGGGTAGGACCACGTGCCCCGAAGCGTCAAAAACGGAAGCAGGAGTAGAGGGTTGCCCGCCCGAGGGCACGAGCTCCACAATTTTCCCGTCAGAGATCACCAAGCCGCCGCCGGCGTCGAGGTCGTTTGCGGTGAAGATGCCCAGCGGATTCTTGATCCAAAGAGGGGTCATGACAGGTTCCTTGTCTGGTCGGCATGTATGCGTTCCAGCTCAGTTAGGCCCTGTCTGCTGATCCAGGAGCCAGGCGCCAACGGGAGCGCCTGGTGCAAAAAGCGTAAAATGCTCGACGGCGGCCGTCAACGTCACGGAGCGTCCCACGGTCACATCCCGCTGCCAAGAATGAATTTCGTATGACGAAATTAAATTTTCAAAAAACTATGGCGCGGCTCACAAACCTGGTGCTACGCTCTAACTGCCAAAGGCGGGCACCCGGACCTCGGGAAGCTATCTACCAGGCGCAACTTAACCTTCATCGCACATGCTGAAGCCTGGTAACCAAGCTAACTGGAGCTCCTCTCCATAGCGCCCCCCAACAGGTCACCTGGCTTCCTCAGCACTAAGGAAGTCGCAACATGAGTACAACCGTCACGGCCGAGCAATTCCTGGCCACATCCATTGAGCTGGCAACAGCCAATGTCCTCAACAGTGGTGGCCCCTTCGGCGCCGTCATTGTCACCGCGGACGGACAAGCCTTCGAAGGCGTCAACCGCGTTACCGCCACGAACGATCCCACCGCACACGCAGAAGTCACGGCCATCCGTAACGCCTGCCGCGAACTGGGAACCTTCGATCTGAGCGGAGCAACCCTCTACACCAGCTGCGAGCCATGCCCCATGTGCCTGGCCTCCGCACTCTGGGCACGCATTGACCGCGTGTTCTTTGCCGCAGACCGTCACGACGCCGCATCCGTCGGCTTCGACGACGCCGTCTTCTACGAGTACTTCGAGAACGACAACCGGGACGCGCTGATGCCGGTAGCCAAGCTGGAACTGGGCGACCCCCAGGCACCAGCGGCCCTCCAGCCGTTCAACACATGGAACACGCTTGATTCCAGGATCGACTACTAGGGCCCGGTGGCTGACATGACAATCCTGGATCCCGCAGAAATGCAGACAGCAGCTGAAAAGCAGGCTGCGCTCCTCCCTAACGGGGGAAACAGCGCAAAGCACACGGCAACCGGCCTGGCAGGCGGCAATAGCAACAGCAAGCCCCCGGTGTCGAACTCCTTCCTGGATAAGTTCTTCCAGATCACCAAGCGTGGCTCCACCCTGGCCCGCGAATTCCGCGGCGGCTTGGTCACGTTCTTCACTATGGCGTACATCGTCATCCTCAACCCGCTCATCCTGGGCGGATTCTCGGCAGACAATGCCCCGGTGGATGTGGCCGGCGGCTGGCTCTCCGCAGCACAGGTGGGCGCAGTTACCGGCCTGACCGCAGGGGTCATGACCATCGTCTTCGGACTCGTCGCCAACCTGCCCTTCGGCCTGGCAGCAGGTCTGGGCATCAATTCCTTCCTCGCCGTCGCGGTCATCCAGGAAGTCACATGGCCAGAAGCCATGGGCCTGGTGGTCATCAACGGCATCCTGATCGTACTTTTCGGCGCCACAGGTGCCCGGACAGCGATCTTCAAAGCAGTCCCCAAGGAACTCAAGGCCGCCATCACCGTTGGCATCGGCCTGTTCATCGCCTTCATCGGCTTCGTCGACTCCGGGTTTGTCCGCCCCACCAAGGGCGGCCCTCCGGTCCAGCTCGGCACGGACGGTTCCATCACCTCCATCCCCACCCTCGTCTTCATCATCGGATTGCTCGTCATGGGTATCCTCGTGGCGCGCAAGATCCAGGGCGGCCTGCTGATTGGCATCGTCGCCACCACAGTCCTCGCCGCCGTAGCCGAGGCCGTGTTCCACATTGGCCCGGGCTCCGCCGACAACCCCGGCGGCTGGCACCTCAACGTGCCTATCCTGTCCAGCCAATTGGTGTCCGTCCCGGACCTCAGCCTGGTAGGCCAGTTCGATCTCTTTGGTTCGTTCGCCAGGATCGGCGGATTGGCTGCGACCATGCTGGTCTTCACCTTGGTGTTCACCAACTTCTTCGATGCCATGGGCACCATGACAGGCCTGGCCAAGAGCGCAGGTGTGGCACACAAGGACGGTACGTTCCCCAAGCTGAAGTCTGCCTTCATCGTTGAAGGCATGGGCGCAGTGGTGGGGGGCGCAACGTCCGGTTCCTCCAACACCGTCTACATCGACTCCGCAGCAGGAATCGGCGAAGGCGCCCGCACAGGCTTGGCCTCGGTTGTCACTGGCCTGCTGTTCCTGGGTTCGATGTTCTTCACTCCGCTCACCTCGGTTGTCCCGCTGGAAGTAGCAGCAGCGGCGCTGGTGGTGGTGGGCGCGATGATGATGGCACAGATCCGCGAGATCAAGTTCACCAAGTTCGCCATCGCGTTGCCGGCGTTCCTTACCATCGTGACCATGCCCCTGACATACTCCATTGCCAACGGCATCGGCGTCGGGTTCATCTCCTTCGCGGTAATCAGTGCGGCGTCAGGCAAGGCCAAGAAAGTCCATCCGCTGATGTGGGTGGTCACGGCTGGCTTCATCATCTACTTCGCCCGTGGCCCGATCAACGCCCTGATGGGCGTCTAGCCGGAGCCCACCCCGAGCCGGCGGGTCCCATTCCGGCACTTCGAACGGCGGTCCATCCGCACCCACCGCACGAATAGGCGCCTGCCGTCGTGGTCCCTTGGGAACGGGCACGACGGCGGGCGGCGGGACGGTGCTGTTGCTCCGCTACGGAGCGGACTGCTCCAAAGCGAGCAGACCGCCCAACGGGAGTGGGGCAGGGAGATGAAGCCCTGCCCCACTCCCTACAAATCTGTTGAAACCAATAAGCCGCGACTCCCTCCGCATCCTCCGGAAAATGAGAATATGAGGGCAAGATCGCGCACTGCTCCGGCCGGGCCACCTGGCCGGGACACCTGGAAAAAGGACGTGTTGCCATGCTGGATCTAATGCCTTCACTGGGCAGCTGGCGGCCTGCGGTCTCTGGCCAACTGTGCGCTGTGGCCACGATCGTAGGGACTGGCGGCTCAGTGCCGCGCCCCACGGGGACTTCCATGATGGTCTCCGAAGACGGCGAAATCCTGGGCAGCCTGTCCGGGGGCTGCGTGGAAGGCGCCGTCGTTGAGGCGGCCTTGGAAGCAATGCGCGACGGCGGACCACGCCTAGAGTCTTTTGGCTACAGTGCCGAGGACGCATTCGCCGTCGGACTCACCTGTGGAGGAGAACTGGAAGTCCATATCCAGCCACTCGGGGAGGGATCACCGGAACTCGCTGTGTTTGCAGAAACCCAGCCACCTGCGGCCCTTATCCGCAGGCTCGGCGGCGGCGGGGGAGTAGTGGTGGTTGATGATCCTGTGCGGTTCCGCGCCATGGAATCAACGCAGCTGGCGCATCTGGTGGGGGATCATCCCGCTACTCTTTTCGCCGCCGCGGCACAGGTTGAGCCGTTGCTCCAAGGCGGGCGCGCAGGGTTGGTCCGCCTGGCACCTCCCGAGGGCTGCAATGATGGCTGGGTTACCACCGAAAGGTTGGCGTTGCCCAAGCAGGAGGAACCCCAACCGGAACCCATCACGTTGTTCGTCGAAAGCCGTTTGCCTGCCGCGCGCATGTTGATCTTCGGCGCCAACGACTTCGGAGCCGCGTTGCTCCCCGCCGGACAATTGCTCGGCTACAACGTCACGCTATGCGACGCCCGGCCCGCGTTCGCCACGCAAAGCCGTTTCGCGGGTGCTGACCAAGTGGTCACCGACTGGCCCCACCGGTACCTCGATGCCGAGGCAGCGGCGGGACGCATCGATGCCCGGACCGTGGTGTGCATCCTGACCCACGATCCAAAGTTCGACATTCCCCTGCTTGAAACAGCCCTCCGCTTGAACCTGGCTTACGTTGGCGCAATGGGATCGCGTCGTAGCCACCGGCAACGGATTGACGCCTTGATGGAAGCCGGCACGCCCCCCGAAGCCCTTGAACGGCTTCATTCCCCGATCGGACTAAACCTTGGTGCAGTGACACCAGCAGAAGTCGCGGTCTCCATCACTGCGGAAATCATCGCCGAGCGGGGAGGCATTGCCAGCACGGCCCCCGGCCGGAAAAAGGCCCACCACAACGTAACCGGCTTCCCCTCGCTGAAGGACAGCACCGGGCCGATCCACCCTGCACCTCAACACCTCACCCAGGAGGACCCATGGACATGAACACCATCGAGGCCGTGGTCCCCACCACGGATCCTTCGCAATGGCGCGACGGCGATGCCTGGCTCGCCGGAGGAACCGTCCTTTTCTCCTACGGCAGTACCGAACTCAAGCGGCTCCTCGATTTGGGCCAGGCGGGTTGGCCGGCCATTACAGTAACCGACCAAGGCATTGAACTCGCCGCAACCTGTACTGTTGCCGAGCTCTACGCGTTGCCTCAGGACCCAACGATGAACCACCGCGAGTGGCCGGGGCTGGCCTTGATCCGTCCGTGCTGCGACTCTTTCGTGGCATCGTTCAAGATCTGGAACACGTCCACGGTAGGCGGCAACCTCTGCACGTCTTTGCCGGCGGGCCCCATGATTTCGCTGTGCGCAGGGCTCGATGCCGTGGCCACCATCCAGAGCCCTGACGGCAACAGCCGCAGCGTATCTGTGGCCGATTTCGTCACCGGAGACATGGAGAACGTGCTGGCCCCAGGGGAGCTACTCCGCAGCATCCACCTGCCGGCTGTGGCGCTCTCGGCGCGCGTTGCCTTCCGGCGTTTGTCGCTGAGTAACCTTGGCCGCTCCGGCGTGCTGTTAATCGGACGCCTCGACCCCGACGGCGGTTTGGTCATCACGGTGACAGCCTCCACCAAAAGGCCTGTACAACTGCGATTCCCCGCCGGGCAGGTTCCGGACGCAGGGATGCTGGCCGACGCCGTCGGGGATTCCATTCCCTGGCCGCTGTACCACGATGACATCCATGGGCTCCCCGCGTGGCGCCGGGACATGACGTTCAAACTGGCCGAGGAAATCCGGGCCGAGCTGCTGGGCGAATCGATGGGTGTGTCGGGCGACTTCTGGCCGCCGCATGACACCTCGCCGCAACCGTCCACGCAACCCGAAACTCCAGGCGCCCAGAAGGAGGCCTCCCATGGCAATTGAGATCAACGGCTCTGCCTCGCAGGCCACACCCCGCCCCGGCCAATGCCTGCGCACTTTCCTGCGGGAACAGGGCAACTTCGGCGTTAAGAAAGGCTGCGACGGCGGCGACTGCGGGGCCTGCACCGTTCACGTCGACGGCACCCCCGTGCACAGCTGCATCTACCCGGCCGTCCGTGCCGAGGGCAAAGCGGTCACCACCATCGAGGGCCTCTCCACCGGCGAAGGCCTGCACCCTGTGCAGGAGCAGTTCCTTGAGGCCCAGGGGTTCCAATGCGGTTTCTGTACGGCTGGCATGATGATGACCGCAGCCACTTTCGATGACGAGCAGCGCGCCAACCTCCCTCGCAACCTGAAGGGCAATCTGTGCCGCTGTACCGGTTACCGCTCCATCGCCGACGCGATTTGCGGTCACGGCGGCGAACACAAGAGTGGCGAGCACAAGCACGACGCCGCAGCTGACGTTTCCGGGGCGCAGTCGCCTGCCGCCGGACATCCTGCCGCTTTGGAAGCCACTCCGGGCCAGCTCGGGGACAATGTGCCCGCACCCGCCGGCCAGGCCGTGGTTACCGGAACTGCCCGGTACACCCTGGATGTCCCGGCCGACCAGCTGCCGGGCCTGCTGCACCTCAAGCTGTTGCGTTCCCCGCATCCCCACGCCCGGATCGTATCCATCGACAAGAGCGCGGCACTCGCAGTTCCTGGCGTCGTCGCTGTTTTCACGCACGAAGACGCACCAGCACAGTTGTTCTCAACTGCACAACATGAGCACTTCACTGACGATCCCGACGACACTCGAGTCCTGGACAACGTGGTGCGGTTCATTGGGCAGCGCGTCGCCGCAGTCGTGGCTGAGTCCGTTGGCGCCGCAGAGGCCGGAACCCGGGCGCTTGCCGTGGAGTACGAGCTTTTGGAGCCGGTGTTCACGCCAGAGGAGGCCATCTTGCCCGGCGCCCCGGCCATCCATGGCGACAAGGACGCGGACTATTCCAGGATTTCCCGGCCCCTTGAAAACGTGGTGGCCGAGGTCCACGCCGAGTTGGGCAGCGTCGCTGAGGGCTTCGCGGCCGCCGACTTCATTCACGAGCACACGTACAAGACGCAACGGGTTCAGCACGTCGCCATGGAAACGCACGCGTCCATTGCCTGGATGGATGAGGATGGCCGGCTTGTGGTCCGTTCCTCCACGCAGGTTCCCTTCCTGGTGAAGCGCACCTTGATGCGTTTGTTTAACCTGCCGGAGGAGACCGTTCGCGTGGTGGCCGGCCGCGTCGGCGGTGGTTTCGGCGGCAAGCAGGAGGTCCTGACCGAGGATCTTGTGGCCTTGGCAGCCCTGACCCTGCGCCGGCCTGTGCAATTGGAGTTCACCAGGACCGAACAGTTCACATCGACCACAACGCGCCACCCCTTCACTATCAAGCTCAAGGCGGGAGCCAACCGGGACGGATACCTGACCGCCCTGCAATTGGACGTCATGACCAACACCGGCGCCTACGGCAACCATGCGCCCGGCGTGATGTTCCACGGTTGCGGCGAATCGCTGGCCGTCTATAAATGCGTCAACAAGAAAGTGGATGCGCAGGCCGTCTACACCAACACCGTTCCCGCCGGGGCTTTCCGGGGTTATGGGCTGAGCCAGATGATTTTCGCGATCGAGTCGGCCATTGATGAGCTTGCCATCGGAATTGGCATGGATCCTTTGGAATTCCGGCTTAAGAACATGGTCCGGCCCGGGGATCACATGTTGTCTACTACACCCGAACCTGAGGAAGACGTCCACTACGGTAGCTACGGTTTGGACCAGTGCGTGGCCTTGGTGCGGGACGCCCTGGACCGTGGCAAGGAGCGTTACCGGGCCGCCGGGCTCGAGGACCTCGGCCCGGACTGGGTCACCGGTGAAGGCGCGGCATTGTCCATGATCGACACCGTTCCGCCGCGCGGCCACTTCGCCCACACCCGGGTGAGCCTGGAAGCGGACGGAAGGTTCGCCGTCGACGTCGGCACTGCAGAGTTCGGGAACGGCACCACAACCGTTCATGCGCAACTGGCTGCTACCGCGCTGGCGACGGAGGCGTCGAAAATTACCGTCCACCAGTCCGATACCGACCTCGTGGAGCACGATACCGGCGCGTTCGGTTCGGCCGGAACCGTGGTTGCCGGCAAGGCGACGCTCGGCGCAGCCCTTGAACTCGCCACGAGGATCCAGACCGTCGCCGCTTCGCTGACGGGGGCACCGTTGGCGGAGTGCCGTTTGGTGGGCGGGGCTGTTCAGTGCGGCGACCGTACGGTGCCGCTGACGGACGTTGTCGACGCCGCCCGCCTGCAAGGCGTTCGGCTCGCCACTGATGGCAACTGGGGCGGAACCCCGCGGTCAGTTGCCTTCAACGTGCACGGATTCCGGGTTGCCGTGAACACTGGAACGGGAGAGCTGCGGATCCTGCAGAGCGTGCAGGCCGCAGATGCTGGAGTTGTGGTGAACCCGCGTCAGTGCCGTGGGCAGATCGAAGGCGGCATCGCGCAGGCGCTTGGCGCCGTGCTGTACGAGGAAGTGAAAGTGGACGACGCCGGACGCGTTACCACGGACATCCTGCGGCAGTACCACATTCCGTCCTTCGCGGACGTGCCCCGGAGTGAGGTCTATTTCGCGACAACGAACGACAGCACAGGGCCCCTCGGGGCAAAGTCCATGAGTGAGAGCCCGTTCAACCCAGTGGCAGCTGCCTTGGCCAACGCAATCCGCAACGCCACCGGGGTTCGTTTCGGAGAGCTGCCCATTGCCCGCGACAAGATCTACCTTGCCCTCCGGGACCGCACCCTCATCCCCAACTGAGTCGCAGCTGAGCGCGTTTTGAGCCGTCAAAACGCGCTCAGCTGCTACCTACTTGGGTGAAAGGGTGAGCTCCATGAACACGCTGTTCGGGTCCAGGGTGTAATCCGCGAAGGGCGGGCACTCGGTGAATCCGTGCCGTGCATACAAGCGACGCGCCGGCGCAAAGTACTCTTCGGTTCCCGTTTCCAGGCTGATGCGTTCGTAGCCCCGCTCGGACGCCTGGGCAACGATGTGCTTGAGCACCAGGGTGGCCACTCCGCGCCCACGGGCATTGGTGGTGGTGCGCATCGACTTGATCTCGGCATGCCCGTCGGTAAGCTCCTTCAGTGCGCCGCAACCCAGCAGCACGCCGTCCTCGCGGGCTGTCCAGAACGTGATCGCTTCATGCGACAACGCCGAATGGTCCAACGCATGGACGCTTTCTGCCGGCGACGTGGCGAACATATCGGCCAGATGCTCGCTGAGGAGCTGGTGGACATCAGGACGCGTGGGATCGTCAGGTGCAATCTGGATCATGGATCCAAATTTACCGGCACTTGATTGGTCAGCCCTCCAGCAAATGCAACTGGTCCTTGGTATCCAGGTCCTCGCCCGAGCAGAGGTCGCTGCAATCCACCAGATCCACAAGGCCCGGGTGCGCCTTCAGGAAGGATCGTGCGCCCGTGTCACCGTTGGCGGCCTCCGCCGCCTGGGATCGGAGCTCGACGTCGAAAATCACTGGGTGCCGACGCTTAAGGTGGCCTGACTCGTCAGGGTAGGCGGCTGCCGTGACCCGACCAGGACGGTGGCTGCCCAGCAACCTGCTGACCGCCGTCGGGGTTAATCCAGGCTGGTCCACCAGCGCCACCATGATGCTGTGACCCGGCGAGGCCGCCTCGATTCCTGCGCGGAAAGAGCCAGCCATGCCCTTGGCCCAGTTTTCGTTCTCGACGACGATGTAGGTACCCAGATCGGTGGTGCTTCGAATGAGATCCGCCTCCGCCCCGACCACCACCACAACCTCCCGGCAGCCGCCGTCGAACAGCGTATCGGCGAGCACCTCAACCAGCGTTCGGCCGCGGTAGGGGAGCAGCGCCTTGGGTCCGCGGCCCAAGCGCGTACCGGCCCCCGCAGCAAGCAAGACACCCGTGGTGGGCGCCACGCCGGATTCAGTCATATCCTCACGATACGCGCGGGCATCCGTGAGGTCTGTAGCTCCTTCAGGGCTTTCCATGACATCTACCAAAATCGGTTGCAAACTACTCCTCAGTAGGTCTGTTGGTAGGTTCCGACGGCCATTAGTGTCTGTAGGGAATTGTTCAAATCGCTCTAATGCAATGATGCGTGGAGGAAAAGGGGAAGATGGCGGGCAGTTTCGAAATACTCAAGGCCGGGACGAACACGTTCAGGTTCCGACTCACAGCCGATGACGGCACAGTTGTGGCAGTGTCGCCACAGTTTCCCAATTTGAAGGCCGTAGTGGCCGGTATCAACGCAGTCCGCGAAAACGCGGCAACCGGATTCGTAGTAGACCGGAGGAATCTGGGCACCTAAGCCACCCCGGTAGTACAGCAAAAATACAGTTGGCGGCAGTGTTCTTCATGAACACTGCCGCCAACTGTATTTCCCTACCTTGGCTTGCCCGGGTTCCTGGGCGTCGCCGTTCTTAGGCGTCGCCGCCTGCTCCGCCGGTGGTGCCGGCGTTCACGTCGAGCAGTTTGTAGCGGTCAATGGCGTACGACGGCGCACCCTCCTCGACCTCGCCCCTCGCCGCCAGCAACTGCAGGGTTTTGGCGACGATGGAGTGGGTGTCGTTTTTGAAGTAGCGGCGGGCGGCTTGGCGGGTGTCGGAGAAGCCGAAGCCGTCTGCTCCGAGGGAGGCGAAGTCGTTGGGGATGAATTGGCGGATTTGGTCGGGGACGGCTTTCATGTAGTCGGACACGGCGATGACGGGTCCGGTGGTGCCGGCGAGTTGTTCGGTGATGAACGGGGTGCGGGCGGGTTGGCCGGGGTTGAGGAAGGCGTGTTCCTCGGCGGCGAGGCCGTCGCGGCGTAGTTCGTTCCAGGAGGTCACGGACCATACGTCGGCTGCGACGCCCCAGTCCTCGTTGAGGATGCGGGCCGCTTCGATGGCCCAGGGCACGGACACGCCGGAGGCGAGGATGTTCGCGGTGGGCCGGTTGGTGTCGCCTTCGGGTGCGGGGGCGAGGTGGTAGATGCCCTTGATCAGCCCGGTGGTGTCCAGGTTTTCGGGTTCCGCGGGTTGGGTGATGGGTTCGTTGTAGACGGTGAGGTAGTACATGACGTTCTGATCAGTACTGTTGTCGCCGTACATTTCTTCGAGGCCGTGGCGGATGATGTGGCCGATTTCGTAGCCGTAGGCGGGGTCGTAGGTTTTCACGGCGGGGTTGGTGGAGGCCAGGAGGGGGGAGTGCCCGTCGGCGTGTTGGAGTCCTTCGCCGGTGAGGGTGGTCCGTCCTGCGGTGGCGCCGATGATGAAGCCGCGGGTCATTTGGTCCGCTGCTGCCCAGAAGGAATCTCCGGTGCGTTGGAAGCCGAACATGGAGTAGAAGACGTAGATCGGGACCAGGGGTTCGCCGTGGGTGGCGTACGCGGTTCCGGCGGCGGTGAAGGCTGCGACGGCGCCGGCTTCGTTGATGCCGGGGTGGATCAGTTGCCCGGCGGGGGATTCCTTGTAGGCCAGGACGAGGTCCCGGTCCACGGAGAGGTAGTTCTGGCCCTTGGGGTTGTAGATTTTCGCGGTCGGGAAGAACGCGTCCATGCCGAAGGTGCGGGATTCGTCCGGGACGACGGGCACGAACCGGGCGCCGAAGTTTTTGTCCCGCATGAGGTCTTTGAGGAGCCTGACGAAGGCCATGGTGGTCGCGGCTTGTTGTTTGCCGGATCCGCGTTTGGCGACTTCGTAGGATTTGGCTTCGGGCAGGGTGACGGGGGTGTGGGTGCGGCGGCGTTCGGGGACGAATCCGCCCAGTTCGGCCCGGCGTTCCATGAGGTATTTGATTTCCGGGGCGTCCATGCCGGGGTGGTAGTACGGGGGCCGGTAGAGGTCCGCGTCGAGCTGGTCATCGCTGATGGGGATGCGCAGGTGGTCACGGAAGGCCTTGAGGTCTTCCATGGTCAGCTTTTTCATCTGGTGGGTGGCGTTGCGGCCCTCGAAGTGCGGGCCCAGGCCGTAGCCCTTGACGGTTTTGGCCAGGATCACGGTGGGTTTGCCCTTGAACTCGGTCGCTGCCTTGTACGCGGCGTAGACCTTGCGGTAATCGTGCCCGCCGCGTTTGAGGCCCCAGATCTGGTCATCGGTCAGGTCAGCGACCATGTCCTTGGTCTGCGGGGACTTGCCGAAGAAGTGGTCCCGGACGAACCCGCCGGACTCGGCCTTGTAGGTCTGGTAGTCACCATCGGGGGTTTCGTTCATGATTTTCACCAACGCCCCGTCGGCGTCCGCTTCCAGCAGGGAGTCCCATTCCCGGCCCCAGACGACCTTGATCACGTTCCAGCCCGCGCCGCGGAAGAAGGCCTCCAGTTCCTGCATGATCTTGCCGTTGCCGCGCACCGGCCCGTCCAGGCGCTGGAGGTTGCAGTTGATCACGAAGTTCAGGTTGTCCAGGTTCTCGTTCGCCGCGAGCTGGAGCAGGCCGCGGGACTCGGGCTCGTCCATTTCCCCGTCACCCAGGAACGCCCAGACCTGCTGGTCCGAGGTGTCTTTGATCCCGCGGTTGTGCAGGTACCGGTTGGACTGGGCCTGGTAGATCGCGTTCATCGGCCCGATACCCATCGACACGGTCGGGAATTCCCAGAAGTCCGGCATCAGGCGCGGGTGCGGGTACGAGGACAGCGCATGGCCTTCCCGGGACTTTTCCTGGCGGAACCCGTCCAGGTCCTCCTCGGTCAGCCGGCCTTCCATGAACGCCCGGGCGTACATGCCCGGGGACGCGTGGCCCTGGAAGAACACCTGGTCCCCGCCCGAGGGGTGGTCCTTGCCGCGGAAGAAATGGTTGAACCCGACCTCGTACAGCGTCGCCGCGCCGGCATAGGTGGAAATATGCCCGCCCACCCCGATATCGGACCGCTGCGCACGATGGACCATGACCGCGGCGTTCCAACGCATGTACGCACGGTACCGGCGCTCGAACTCCTCGTTCCCGGGAAACTCTGCTTCCTGGTCCACCGGGATCGTGTTCACATAATCAGTGGTCGTCACCATCGGCACACCCACCGACCGGGCACCGGCACGCTGCAACAACGAACGCATAATGTACTGGGCACGCTCCGTGCCCTGCTCCGCGATCAACGCATCAAGTGACTCAATCCACTCCGCGGTCTCTTCCGGATCACGATCAGGCAGCTGGGCAGTCAACCCGCTGAGGATGTGTGAGGTCTCTTCTCCTGCAGCCACGTCCAACCTCTCTTCATTGAATGTCTGGGCGCTTGCTCTGTGGGGGCGCTCAAGGAATTTCGTATTGTGAGAATAAAATTCTGCAATTCGAGATTACGTCTGCCGATGGGCAGCGTCAACACGGATTACGTAACCGCAACAGTCAACTGGGAAACACTCGGCCAATCAACCGAATGTGACCCTCCATACAGTTGTGACGCCTTGACGTGACGTGACCTAGGTCATAAAGTGTTTTCACTATTCAATAACTTGTTTCCGCAATGTGGAAACAATACGAAGTGGAGATCCATGATGCAGACGACTTCATCAGTCGGCGTCACTGAGGCTCCGGGAGACATAGCAGCAGGTGGCCCCCACCACCCGGCCGTAGGCAACACGGACCTTTGCGCTATTGCTTCCGAAGCGGCAGGCCGTACCATCAGCCCGAGTCTTTACAACATCGACCTCGCACCCACTAAGGCGGCCGGCCGTAAGTGGACGAGCTACAGCATCTTTACCCTCTGGGCCAATGACGTCCACAGCCTGGGTAACTATGCCTTTGCCATTGGTTTGTTCTCCCTCGGACTGGGTGGTTGGCAGATCCTCGTGGCACTGGGAATCGGGGCAATCCTTCTCTTCGCCCTCTTGAACTTCTCGGGATTCATGGGCCAGAAGACCGGCGTTCCCTTCCCTGTCATGAGCCGCATCAGCTTCGGCATCCGGGGCGCCCAGATCGCCAGCCTGGTCCGCGGCGCGGTGGCTGTCGCCTGGTTCGGCATCCAGACGTACCTGGCATCTGTGGTGCTTCGTGTCATGCTCGTCGCCATGGCCCCTGGCCTCAAGGACTTGGACAGCAACTCCATCCTTGGCCTTTCAACGCTGGGCTGGCTCTCCTTCGTGGCGCTGTGGATTGTCCAGCTCGTCATCGTCAGCTTCGGCATGGAAATGATCCGGAAATACGAGGCCTTCGCGGGTCCCATCATCCTGGTGACCATGGCTGCGATTGCAGTGTGGGTCTTCATCGAGGCTGGCGGAGCCATCCAATGGAGCGGCATCAAGGGACTCGAGGGTGCGGACATGTGGCTCACAATCTTCGCCGGTGGCGCATTGTGGGTTTCCATCTACGGAACGTTCGTCCTGAACTTCTGCGATTTCACCAGGTCCTCTGTCTCCAAGAAGTCCATCGTCAAGGGCAACTTCTGGGGCATCCCCATCAACATGCTGGTATTCGGCGCAATCGTGGTGGTCATGGCAGGCGGGCAGTACAAGATCAATGGAACAGTCATCGAGAGCCCGTCGGACATCGTCCAGAGCATTCCTAATACTCTGTTGCTGGTCCTGGCTTGCCTTGCCCTGCTGATCCTAACCATCGCCGTGAACCTGATGGCCAACTTCGTGGCACCCGTCTACGCGCTGACCAACCTTTTCCCGCGGCATCTGAACTTCCGCAAGGCAGCCTGGGTCAGCGGCACCATCGGCCTCATCATCCTGCCGTGGAACCTCTACAACAACCCGATCGTCATCGTGTACTTCCTCGGTGGCCTGGGCGCTCTTCTCGGTCCGCTGTTCGGTGTGGTCATGGCCGATTACTGGCTGGTCCGTCGAGGCAAGGTCAATGTCCCAGAGCTCTACACCGATGATCCCAAGGGCGCGTACTTCTACAAGCGTGGCGTGAATCCCAAGGCCATCATCGCCATGCTTCCTGCGGCCGCCCTGGCCATTGCCATTGCCTTCATCCCGGGACTGGCTGCCGCGGCACCATTCGCCTGGTTCATCGGAGCCGGCGTCGCCGCGCTCACGTTCTTCGCTGTTGCTGACAAGAAGCACATCCACGAGGACGTCTCCGGCGAGCCGATCGCCGTCGCCAGCACTCACTAGCCCACCCTATGATCAGGCACCACCCGTCCTCCCCGGTCCAAGGGGCAAGGGCGGGCGCTGCCGTTGAGAGGAAACCATGCGCATTCTTGTGGCAAACGTGAACACCACCCAGTCCATGACTGATTCCATTGCCGCCCAGGCCCGGGCTGCTGCAGCTCCCGGCACTGAGATCGTCGGCATCACTCCGCGTTTTGGCGCCGATTCCTGCGAGGGCAACTTCGAGAGCTACCTTGCCGCTATCGCCGTGATGGACGCGGTGGTCAACTATCCCGAACCCTTCGACGCCGTCATCCAGGCCGGCTACGGCGAGCACGGCCGCGAAGGGTTGCAGGAGCTCCTCGATGTCCCGGTCGTGGATATCACCGAGGCTGCTGCAAGCACTGCGATGTTCCTCGGCCACAAGTACTCCGTGGTTACTACATTGGACCGAGCCGTCCCCTTGATTGAGGACCGCCTCAAGCTTGCTGGGCTGGAGGCGCGCTGCGCTTCAGTCCGCGCCAGCGGCATGGCCGTGCTGGAACTCGAGGAACATCCGGACCGCGCCGTCGAGGCAATCGTGGGCCAGGCCGAGCAGGCTGTTCTTCAAGACAAGGCCGAGGTGATTGTCCTTGGCTGCGGTGGCATGGCTGGCCTCGATGAGCAGGTCCGGCAGCGCACTGGCGTCCCGGTGGTCGATGGGGTGGCGGCGGCCGTCACCATCGCTGAGTCCTTGGTCAGGCTTGGCCTCACGACGTCCAAGGTCCGCACCTATGCAACGCCGCGTCCGAAGACTGTCATAGGCTGGCCAATAACTGGAGCCCAGCCCCCTGCAGCCCAGCCCCCTGCAGCCCAGCCCCCTGCAGCCCAGCCCCCTGCAGCCCAGCCCCCTGCACAGCAGTCCGCAGAAGCAGCGCACTGATTCGGCTTGCAGAGG
Source organism: Arthrobacter sp. StoSoilB5 (assembly GCF_019977235.1). Taxonomy (NCBI): domain Bacteria; kingdom Bacillati; phylum Actinomycetota; class Actinomycetes; order Micrococcales; family Micrococcaceae; genus Arthrobacter; species Arthrobacter sp. StoSoilB5. The sequence continues at coordinate 4,472,462 of NZ_AP024646.1, read as the reverse complement.
CTGTGTTGAACGCGATTCCCCGAAAGGCGACCACATGACTGACCCACGCCCGCCCGCAGACCAGAAGGTCGCCGTCGTAACCGGTGCCGGTTCCGGCATTGGGAGGGCCGTTGCGCGGCTCATGCTCGCCGAGGGATACCGCGTGGCGTTGGCAGGCCGCCGCGAGGCGCAGCTGCTTGAGACGGCTGGTGGCCACACGGACGCGCTGGCGGTGCCATGCGATGTGACGGTGCCCGACGACGTCGCCCGCCTTTTCGCCGCGGTCCGCGAGCGCTGGGGCCGGGTTGATGTGCTGTTCAACAATGCGGGCATCTTCGGGCCTGCCGGCGACGTGGGCGAGATCGACGTCGACGAGTGGGAGGCCACGCTGCGCGTCAATGTCACGGGCTCCATGCTCTGCGCCGCGGAGGCTGTGAGAACCATGAAGGCCCAGGAACCGCAGGGTGGCCGCATCATCAACAACGGCTCTATTTCTGCGCATTCGCCCAGGCCCAGATCCGTGGCGTACACGGTGACGAAGCACGCGATGACCGGTTTGACCAAGAGTATTGAGCTGGATGGTCGCGGGTTTGGCATCACGTGTGGGCAGATCGATATCGGAAACACCCGGACCGAGATCATGGACACCATCGGAGTCGGCTCAGGCGCGCTCCAGGCGGACGGCAGCCGCCGTGTGGAGCCGATGTTCCCCGTGGAGGACGCTGCGCGTGCGGTGCTCATGATGGCCAACATGCCTGCATCGGCCAACGTTGGTTCCCTGGTGGTGACAGCCGCCGGCATGCCGTTCGTAGGCCGCGGCTAGGTTGAGTGGCGCCTGCGTGTGCCGTACTGACCTTCTTTGCTTCAAGTTCGCCCACGGCACGCCCATATTTTGGGCGTGCCGTGGGTTTTTCCATGTCAAAAGAGGTCAGGAAGCCACTTTCATCCGGCTTCTCAGCAAAATGTGACTTTCCGCAATATGGAAATTCAATTTCCCCTTGCGGAATGATGTGAGCGGGATTACATTGAAAACAACCCCCAAATGTGGGGCTGTTCCCAACTGATTGGTTCAGATCAATGAAGATCCCAGACTCTGCGGCGCTGAAGGCGAGTTCGGCCCCGCTGAAGAAGAAGCCACTGTACAAGTCGCTCTTCTTTCAAATCCTGATCGCCGTCGTCGCAGGTGTGCTTATCGGTCATTTTTGGCCGAACATCGGGTCCACCCTCCGGCCGCTGGGTGATGGATTCATTCAACTCATCAAGATGATCATCGCCCCGCTGATTTTCCTCGTGATCGTCACGGGCATCTCGGCAGTCGGCGACGTCAAGGCGGTCGGAAGGGTCGGAGTCAAAGCACTCCTCTACTTCACCTGCGCCACTCTCTTCGCCCTGGTCTTCGGACTCATTGTGGGCAACATCGTTCAGCCCGGTGCTGGCCTGAACATCGATCCCTCCACGCTCTCCCAGGAAGCCGTTGATGCAAAGACAGGCCACGCGGTTCCCAAGGACGCTGCTGCCTTCCTGCTGGACGTCATCCCAAGCAGTGTGATCGGTGCCTTTGCCAGCAACAGCCTGCTCCAGGTGCTGTTCTTCTCCGTCTTCTTTGGTGCCGCGATCGTGGTCATTGGCCGCCAGCGTTGCCTGCCTGTGATCAGCCTCATGGAGACCGTTCTGGAGCTGATCTTCAAGATCATGTCCTGGATCATGAAGGTCGCTCCCATCGGTGCCTTCGGCGCCATGGCCTTCATCATCGGCCAATACGGGCTTGGCACGCTTGGCACGTATGCGCTTCTCATCGCATCCTGCTACGGAGCCGCCGTCGTCTTTATCGGCCTGCTGTTCCTGGTGGCCTGGGGCTTCGCCCGCGTTCCGCTGTGGCACTTCCTGAAGTACACCCGCGAGGAATTCCTGCTTGCGCTTGGCACCGCCTCCACTGAAGCGGTCATGCCGCGCATCATGACCAAGCTGACCAATGCCGGCTGCTCCCGGGCAACCACCGGCCTGGTGGTCCCCACGGGCTACTCCTTCAACCTAGACGGTGCAGCGATCTACCTTTCCATATCGCTGCTGTTCCTGGCGCAGGCGTTCGGCCACCACCTCGACCTCGGCCAGCAACTGGCTGCGCTGGGTGTGCTGCTGCTGACCTCCAAGGGCATGGCAGGCGTTCCGGGCTCATCGTTCCTGGCCCTCTCGGCCACGGCTGCGGCCCTCGGCATCTTCCCTGTGGCCGGCGTCGCGCTCCTCCTCGGAGCCGATCGCCTCATGGACTCCATGCGCGTGGTGGTAAACCTGCTGGGTAACTGCGTAGCCACCTTCGTTGTAGCCAAGTGGGAAGGCCAGTTCGATCGCAGCGTCATGGTCCGTGCTTTCAACGGCGAGATTACCAACGAGGATTCGGCCATCATGCTCGGCCAGGAGGAAGTGTTCGAGGAACAGGAACTCGAACGCCTCAGCGAGGGCCATCACCCCTCACCGAAATTCCGTGGAGGTCCAACCGCGGACGAAATCCCGCAATTCGAAATGAGCAAGCCTGGGCAACCAACCAACCCGGTCTGCCCGGACTAATTACATAGTTTTGTGTACGGCTGATGCCCTTAAGACGCGGTCTTGAGGGCATCAGCCGTACACAAACCCGTTAAAGGGGGAGCAGTTCAGAGAGGTCGGCGCGCAGCCCGGACGCGGCAACCCGCCCGACGTCGACGGCGTCCGCCCACGAAAGCTGGCCGGTTACCAGCTCAAGCCAGGTTGCGGCGTCGCACTCTATGACGTTCGGGGGCGTGCCACGCGTGTGGCGGGGCCCCTCCACGCACTGGGTGACGCCGTAGGGCGGGACGCGGACCTCCACCGAGTTGCCGGGCGCACGGGCGGTGACTTCCTCAAGTGAGTAGCGGACCGCCGTCGCAATCAAAGAGCGCGACGGCGGGGTCGCGTCTTCAACCGCGGGGCCGACGGCGGATTGCCAGGCTGCCAGCGCAGCGCGGCCCTCGTCGACGTCGATGCGGCGTCGTGCAACTGCCATGGTTTCTTTCCTTATATAACTAGGTGGGTCAGTAACTGGCCGGCTTAGTCGAGCATCGCGGACACGGCGTGGCCCAGACGGATCTTGCCCACTGGCCGGCCGCCGCCCAGCACGGGTTCAACCACGCGTTCCAGGACGTTGGAAACCGCGGGAATGTCCACCGCGCCACTGACGGCAAGAAGGGTCAAGCCAACCAGGGACGTAGCGCGTAGGTTGCCGTCCAGCATCTTGACCGCCACTGTAGCGCCGGTGGAAGTGGCAAGGACCAGGACCCCTTCGGCGCCGATCTTTGCCAGGACGTCCAGCTCTTCCATGACGATCGTGTTTGACTCGCCCTTGCCCTGAACCGCCCACGGGTAGTCCAGCATGGAGGTGGCGATCGTGGCGGCGCGTGCGTTCGAGGAGGAATCGCCGGGTGACTTCGCCAACCGGGAATACGCCCGGGCCAGTCCGGTCAGCGAGATCGCCGCAACTGGTGCCCCGCAGCCATCGATGCCCAGGTGGGAGATCGTTTCGCCGCTGTATTCCTCGATCACGGACCGGACGCGCTGCTGGAGTGGGTGATTCGGCTCAAGGTAGCTGCGAAGGTCCCAGCCGTTTTCCGTGCATGCCCAGAGGAAAGCCGCGTGCTTCCCGGAGCAATTGAAAGCGAGCTTGGTCTGGCCGCGCTCAGAGCGGACCAGCCAATTGCGGGCGGTTTCGTCCTGCGGCCAGGCTGTGGGGCACTGAAGCTGATCCTCGCGCACGCCTGCCGCTTTAAGCATTCCCTCCACGACGTCCATGTGGTCCAGTGAACCGGTGTGGCTTCCGCACGCGACAGCCACCTGCGCGCCCCGGAGCGGGACACCGGACTGCATGGCGGCGAGGGTTTGGAATGGTTTCAGGGTGGACCGGGCCAGGATGGGAGCGTCGATATCACCCAGCCGGGTGACCACGCTTCCGTCACCGGCAAGGACGACGGCAGCACCGATGTGCCGGGACTCGATAAAGCCACTGCGTTCGATGACTGCCAGTTCGACGGCGGACTCAACCTTGAACGTTTCATGCGAACTCATGGGCATGAGCCAAGTCTAGGGCGCGACGACTGTGTTACCCGGTCACATGCGAGGTCCGGGCGCGGTCCCGGATCCGGTCATCCGTTGCCGGGGGACGACACAGCTTAGGCCCCGCGCCCTACACAAAGTACCCTTGAAGACTGTGAAGGTACTCGTCATTGGCCCAGGCGGCCGCGAACACGCCATTGTCCGCTCTCTGCTTGAAGATCCCAACGTTTCCGAGGTCCATGCGGCTCCGGGCAACGCGGGCATCAGCAAACTCGTTCCCACGCACGCAATTGACGGGAACAACCCGGAAGCCGTGTCCGCACTCGCCACCAAGCTGGCCGTGGACCTGGTTGTCGTCGGTCCGGAGGCTCCCTTGGCCGCCGGTGTGTCGGACGCCGTCCGTGCAGCTGGCATCCCGGTCTTTGGACCCAGCAAAGAAGCAGCCCAGCTCGAAGCGTCCAAGGCCTTCGCCAAGCAGATCATGGCTGAAGCCGGTGTTCCCACGGCCATGGCCCGTGTTGCCACCAATGCCGAGGAAGCCGCCGATGCCCTGGCTACGTTCGGAGCCCCGTACGTTGTTAAGGACGACGGCCTCGCCGCGGGCAAGGGCGTTGTAGTCACCAACGACCGCGAGGAAGCACTCGCTCACGCGCAGGCTTGCTTCGACGCCGGTGGAAGCGTGGTCATCGAGGAGTTCCTCGACGGCCCCGAGGTCTCCCTGTTCGTCCTCTGCGACGGCCGCACTACGGTTCCGTTGTCTCCTGCACAGGACTTCAAGCGCATCTTCGACAACGACGAAGGCCCCAACACCGGCGGCATGGGTGCCTACACCCCGCTCGAGTGGGCACCGGCAGGCCTGGTCCAGGAAGTCATCGACCGCGTGGCCCAGCCCACCGTGGATGAGATGGCCCGCCGCGGCACCCCCTTTATCGGTGTGCTCTACTGCGGCCTCGCCCTTACCTCGCGCGGAACGCGCGTCATCGAGTTCAACGTACGCTTTGGCGATCCCGAGACGCAGGCAGTCCTTGCACGCCTCAAGACCCCGCTAGGTGCCCTGCTTCTGGCAGCTGCCAAGGGCGAACTGGACACCGCCGAAGAGCTGCGCTGGTCCAAGGACACGGCAGTCGCCGTCGTCGTGGCCGCCGAAAACTACCCTGACGCTCCCCGCACTGGCGATCGCATCCGCGGACTGAAGAAGGTGGACGAGCTCGATGGCGTCCACGTTGTCCATGCAGGCACCAAGCTGGACGAGGAAGGCAAAGTGGTTTCGGCTGGCGGCCGCGTCCTCGCGGTGGTCGCGCTCGGTTCAGATCTGGTGGAGGCCCGCGAAAAAGCGTACGACGGCGTGGAGCTGGTTCAGCTTGAAGGCGCGCAGTTCCGCACGGACATCGGAGGCAAGGCCGCCCGCGGCGAAATCCGCGTGCCCTATGCAGCCACCGGAACCATCCCGAAAGTACAGGCCTGAGCATGACTGATTCCCTCCCCACAGGCGGTTTCAAAACCGAGACCCTGCAGCTTCCCGGCTGGACTCACGTGTATTCCGGCAAGGTTCGCGACCTCTACGTCCCAACCGATGAATCCATCACGGAAAAGGTCGGCCAGGAATGCGTACTGGTGGTTGCCAGCGATCGCATCAGTGCTTATGACCATGTCCTGAGCAGCGAAATCCCGGACAAAGGCCGCATCCTTACACAGCTGAGCCTGTGGTGGTTCGATCAGTTGGATGTTGAGCACCACGTGCTGGCGTCAACCGTTGAGGGTGGCGTTCCCGCGGCCGTCGAGGGCCGCGCCATGATCTGCAAGAAACTGGAGATGTTCCCGGTGGAGTGCATCGCCCGCGGCTACCTCACGGGTTCCGGCCTGGCGGAGTACAAGGAGTCCCGCACGGTCTGCAACATTCCGCTTCCCGAAGGGCTTGTTGACGGTTCCCGCTTGGAGAAGGCCCTGTTTACGCCATCTGCAAAGGCCGACGTGGGCGAGCACGACGTCAACATCACCTATGACGACGTCGTGGCCATGGTCGGCGACGACATCGCGGCCCGTCTCAGCGAACTCACGCTGAAGATCTACACCCGCGCCGAGGAGATCGCCCGTGAACGGGGCATTATCCTGGCCGATACCAAGGTGGAGTTCGGCCTCGATACATACACGGGCATCATCACCTTGGGCGATGAAGTCCTCACCCCGGACTCCTCCCGTTTCTGGGACGCCTCCACCTATGCGCCGGGCAAGTCGCAGCCATCGTATGACAAGCAGTACGTCCGTGACTGGCTGACCTCGGCCGAGTCCGGTTGGGACAAATCCTCGGACACGCCACCGCCAGCCTTGCCTGCGGAAGTCGTGGAGCGGACCCGTGCCCGCTACGTGGAAGCCTACGAGAAACTGACGGGGCGCACGTTCGCCTAAGCTTCACAACGTTCATAACGCAGGCAGCCCCGGACCGCGAAGGTCCGGGGCTGCCTGCGTTGGAAGCTAACTGGCCTCGGAGTGCTCCGTGTGCTCAGGGTGCGTGGCTGCGGCGCGGCGTTCCGCGAGGCGGATCTCCAGGACCGCATCCATGGCTTGCTGCACCCGGTCCGATGCGCCGGCTGCACTGAAGTCGTTCTGGGCCTCTTCCAGATAGTGCAGCGCTTCCGTGGTTTCACCGGCGGCCTTCAAGGACTTGCCCAGCAGCAGCGAAACTTCACCAGCCGTGTGGCGGGCCAACACCTTGCGGTCCTTGTAGATCTCGCGAAGCTTGTCCACCGCGGCCGGAATATCGCCGGTCAGGTATAGCCAACGGGCGCGGATGAAGGCCACTTCCAACTGGTCCGTCTTGTTTCCGCCGACGATGGATAGCGCGAGCTCGGCACGTTCAATCGCGGACAGGGTTTCGGGCTCAACAATGCCGGAGGACAACCTGACAGCAGCCGATGCCTTATTGAAACGGGCCCACAGTTCGATGTCGTTGGCGGGGGAGAGCAGCTTGGCCGCGCGCTCGTGGTGCTTGATGCCCTCCACGTAGTCGTGGCGCATGAAAGCAACGTTTCCCACCACCCACGCGACTTCGCCGGCCAGCTGGGACATGGAGTGCTCGTCCATGTGCTCGATCATCGTAAGGCAGTACTGCCATGCTTCGTCCAGCTTGCCGCTCTCCGCGAGGGCGCCGATCAGCGCGCGGTGCGCACCGATGATCAGCGTGGATCCCTTGGGCAGCTGCTCGCTCAGCTGCACGGCTTTCTTTGCATGCTCGACGGCGGTGGCCAGCTGACCTTGTCCGTGACAGACGGCGGCGAGCATCTGCCAGGCCCGCACGCCAAGGCCCGCGGATTCCGTGGCCATGGGATGTTCCAGCAAGTGCTCAACAATCTGCTGGCATTCCTTTAGCTGGCCTTGCTTCATCACACACTCGGCCTGCATGTAGGTCATATTCCACCAGGCGCTGTTGTTCTTTGCCTCGAGGGCGATCTGTGCGGCGGTGGCTGCATGGCTTGCTGCGAGCTGGTAATCGCGTAGGTCCCAGGCTTGCCGTGCGTACAAGCCGGCCAGCACGTACTCGGCATCGCTCACGGAAACGGGTTGGCTCCAGGCTTCCAGAGCCTTTGGAGCCAGCTCCAGCCTGCGCGCCAGCTCTTCGATGACCTCGGCAGTAGGCTCGCGCCTACCTGTTTCAAGCAGCGAAATGTAGCTCGGGGAATACAGGTTTTTGCCCAGTTCTGCCTGCGTCAACCCGCGTTCGAGCCGTTCGGCACGTAGCTTCTCGCCGAATCCGTTTCCCACGGGGTCCTCCTACAGGTGTCTTTTCACCAAAACCTTGACAGTCTCTGTGGAAAACATTTTACAATGTATGTCAACAGGGACCGTGCAATTTCCGTAACGAATCCGACTCGCATTGGGGAACAATATGTTCAAGAAAATGGCCGCTTCTGTGGCCTTGGCAGGCGCTCTCGCTTTTACGGTTGCGGCTCCCGCAGTCGTCTCGGCTGCTGCGGCGGCAGACTCCAGCACGGTAAGTGCTATTGGTAACTGGCCCGATCCTATGCGGTCCGGCACCACAACGGTACCTACCACGTCTTCCATCGGCAATTGGCCGGATCCTATGTAAATCAGTAGTACTGCTGGAAACCCCGGAGCGTGACGAGCGATGCTCCGGGGTTTTCTTTTGCCCCTTTACAAGGGTGCGGGTCAACAGGCCGGTGGCGGCGACACCCATATTCGCCCAAGCACCAGAAACGGGTTGGCGACACCCGTATGTCGGTGTCGCATGCGGGGATGTGTGGCGCTTGTGAAGATGCGCGTCATTGGTAGAAGCTCGAATAGATCCGGACAAACGAAAAATGGCGCCGATTCCTCGGCGCCATTTTCGTGTTTGGTCGGGATGACAGGATTTGAACCTGCGACCTCTTCGTCCCGAACGAAGCGCGCTACCAAGCTGCGCTACATCCCGATCCGCTGCGAAAGCAACTGTTCAAGGATAGCTGAATCACTGCGGGATGCGAAATCGAGGAGGAGGTGTCACTCCTCACACGAGCGAGTCCCGCCATGCCCCGTGGAGCCGGGCAAACTGGCCGCCACCAGCTATCAGTTCCGCCGGTGTTCCGTCCTCAACAATCCGTCCATCGTGGACCACCAGTACCCTGTCTGCCGTCTCCACAGTGGAGAGACGGTGGGCAATGATGATGGCGGTGCGGGCAGCGTTCTGGCCAGCGACACCCTCCAGAAGGTGGGCGAGCCCTGCCTGAACCATCCGTTCGGAAGGAATATCCAGGGAGGATGTTGCTTCATCCAGGATCAGGACAGCAGGCGCGGCGAGGAAAGCCCGGGCGAATCCGATCAGTTGGCGCTGGCCCGATGAGACGCGCCCTCCGCGCTTATTGACATCCGTGTCATATCCCTCGGGCAAACTCATGATGAATTCATGCGCGCCCACTGCTTTAGCCGCAGCCTCCACTTCTTCACGCGAAGCTTCGGGCCGGCCCAGCGCAATGTTCTCAGCCACGGAGCCGCTGAAAAGGAAGGCTTCCTGCGTCACCATGACCACTGCCCGGCGAAGGTCGGTAGTAGCAAGGTCGCGGAGGTCAACGCCGTCCAAAGTGATGGCGCCGGACGTGACGTCGTAGAAGCGCGCAACGAGTTTGGCCAAGGTGGATTTACCGGCGCCCGTCTGTCCAACCAAGGCAACAGTTTGGCCAGCCGGAATGTGCAGGTCCAGTTTGGGCACAACCACCTTGCCATCGCTGTACCCGAACTGCACGCCTCTGAAGTCGATCTCGCCGCGCGAACTCTTCAGCGGGACAGGATTCTTTGGCGGCCGGACGGTGGGCACTTCCTCCAGGAGCCCGGATACTTTTTCCAGTGCCGCCTGTGCGCTCTGGAAGGAGTTGTAGAACATGGCCATCTGGTCCACCGGCTGGAAGAAGCGCTTGGTGGAGAGGATGAGGGCCAGAAGGACGCCTACGGCGAGGTCACCGCTGAGCACCCTGAACCCGCCGAACAACAGGACCGCCGCCACACACACGTTGCCGATCAGCACCAGTCCAGGCTGGAAGATGCCGTTGAGGTTGATGGAGCGGACGGTGTTCTTGCGGTAGTCCTCAGCCAACGCACCATAGCGGTCAGCGTTCTCGCGCTCCTTGCGGAAGGCCTTCACTGCACGGATGCCGGTCATGGTCTCCACGAAGTGTACGATCAACCGCGCTGAAACAACCCGGGATTCCCGGAACGCGATCTGTGAATGCTTTTGGTACCAGCGCGCGAGCAAGAACATGGGCACACCCGCCGCAAGCATGATCAATCCACTGCGCCAGTCCAAGGCAAACACCGTGAAGGCAGTGAAGAGCATAAACAGCATGCCCGACGCCAGGGAGCTCACACCGGAGTCCAACAATTCCCGGAGCGCCTCAAGATCCGAGGTTTGACGGGCGATGATGCGGCCGGACGTGTACTTCTCATGGAATTCCAGGCTCAACCGCTGGGTGTGCCTGAACACGCGGACCCGGAGGTCCAACAGCATGGCCTGGCTCAGTTGGGCCGTGGACGTTACATACAGGGCTGTCATTGCGGCCGTGGCGACCGCTGCGGCCAAGTACAACGCACCGGCGAGTACAAGCGGGCCGTTGTCACCGGCTTGCAAAGCGGGCAACGCGGCGTCGATGCCAAAGGCGATCAGGGCTGGCCCCGCCACCCGGGTGAGCTGCGAAACCACCACCATCACGATTGTCACCCAGAAACGCAGCCGCACCGGGCGGATCAGCGAGGCAAGCAAGGTCAGCGACCGGCGTCGTACTGCTTTGCTGTCCGCTTTGGTCAGGAGCGTGTTGTCCTCGTTGGCAGTTCCAAAAGTTGTGGCGCTCACCGGCGGGCCTCCTGGGCGTCTTCGAGCTCGTCCAGTTCACTGTCCAGGTCCCTCGGACCCGTATCCAGGCTTGCGATGACGTAACGGTAATGTGGGTTTTCAGCCAACAGTTCCGTGTGGGTCCCGACGGCGGTGATGGTTCCGTTTTCGAGCAAGGCGACCCGGTCCGCCAATGCCACCGTGGAAGGACGGTGCGCGACGATCAGCGTGGTCGTCTTGTGCAGGACCTCACGCAGATGGGCTTCCACGCGCTCTTCGGTGTTCACGTCCAGCGCGGAGAGGGGATCGTCCAGGACCAGGACTTTCGGCTTCGCGGCGATGGCCCGGGCGAGGGCGATGCGCTGCCGCTGGCCACCGGACAGGCTCAAGCCTTCCTCGCCAATCAGGGTGTCCACGCCCTCTGGCAGGGAGTAGGCGAACTGGGCCTGTGCTACGTCCAAAGCCTGGTCAAGCGCTGCGTCGCTGGGCTCAGGGGCGCCGAGCAGGACGTTGTCCCGTACTGAGCTGGAGAACAGTGTGGTGTCCTCGAAAGCGACCGCCACGATCCGGCGGAGTTCCTCAATGTCGTAATCGCGGACGTCGACGCCATCGATGCTCACGGCGCCCTCCGTGACGTCGTATAGACGCGGCACCAGTTGGAGTAAGGCGCTCTTGCCACTGCCGGTAATGCCCACTAGCGCCATTGTTTCGCCCGGCCGAATGTCCAGGGTGACGTCGTGCAGGAGCGTCCCGCCGTCGTCGAATCCGAAGCCCGCATGCTCAAAGCGGAGGGCGCCCTTCACGGTCTCCGGCACTGCGGGCTGGGCCGGCGAGGTGATGGTGTTCTCGGTATCCATGACTTCGAAGTGTCGGTCCAGCGCAGTCTTGGCAGTGAGCGCCATGGCCAGGAGCATGCCCGAAAATTCCACGGGAGTAGCCACGACGGCAGCAGTCGCGAAGAACGCAACGAGCGAACCGATACTCAGCTGGCCGGTGGCCGCGAGCATGATGCCTACCACCAGGCCGACGCCCAGCGCCAGCTCAGGCAGCAACGTGACCACCAGCGTGAAACCGGCTTGCTGCTTGGCCTTGGCGATTTCGGTCTGCCGCAGCTCTTCTGCCTGGCCGTTGAAATTCTCCAGCGCTTCGCGGCTGCGGCCGAATGCTTTCAAGACGCGAATGCCATGGACGGACTCTTCCACGGTGGTGGCGAGGTCGCCCGCCTGGTCCTGGCTGAGGCGCGTGACCAGGCTGAAGCGGCGGCGGAAGCGGAAGGAGTTGACCATGATCGGCACCGCCGCGCCAAGGAAGATCAGCGCCAACTGCCAACTCATGGAGAACATAACTCCGACGCCAATGATCACCGTCAACGTGGTGACCACCAGCATGATTGCCCCGAACGCCATCCAGCGGCGCAAAAAGCTCAGGTCCGTCATGGCCCGGGACAGCAACTGCCCGGAACCCCAGCGGTCATGGAAAGACACTGTGAGTTGCTGGAGGTGACCATACAGCGATACGCGCATCCTGGTCTCAACCGTGGTGGCCGGGTTGATAACGAACTGCCGCCTCAAGGCCACAAGTCCGGCCTCAGCCACACCAAGCGCAAGAATCACGACGGCGGCAATCCAGACGGCGCCTGGGTCACCGCCGGGTTGCAGCGAGTTGTTGACCAAAACACGCAACACTTGCGGGATGGTCAGCGCGACGATGCTGGCGAGCAGGGCGCAGAGGAGGCCCATGAAAAGCCGGGGGAGGATGGGCCGTACATGAGGGTACAGGCGGCCGACGGATGTGAAGAATGACGTTTGTTTGGACATGCCCGCTTCTCAACAGCTGGATCTTCAGATGGTGCGGAGGTAGTTTCCCGTAGCAACTACCCTATGCCATGCCGTGATTCGTTTCACAGGACCACACTTTGCTATGTGGAAAGTTCCCCAGTTATTGAGGTTCGTAATGGTCCGTGAGGTTTTAGCTGCGGGCCGTGAGGGTGAGCAGTACCGCTTCCGGGCGGCAAGCGATCCGAACTGGGGCGTAGCGCGAGGTGCCAATGCCGCCTGAGACGTTCACCGGCGTCGTGAATCCGTCGCTTTCCCAATCGTGGAGGCCCTTGGCCCGCCACGTCGGGAGATCGCAATTGGAGACGAGAGCGCCGTAACCAGGGATGCAAATCTGGCCGCCGTGGGTATGTCCGGCGAGGATCAGATCGGCCTCGGCTTCGGTGAAGTGGTCCAGCACGCGCTGGTACGGCGCATGGATAACGGCGACCCTGAGGTGCGGACGGGCATCCTGGTTCACGGTGCCACGGGGCCAACCGGCATAACGTTCGCGCTTCAAGTGGGGATCATCGACGCCCGAGAAATCGAAACGCAGGCCATTCAGCACCACCGACTGGGCGCGGTTTGTGAGGTCGATCCAGCCTCCCATGCCGAACGCAGACCGCAACCTGGGCCAGTCGAGCTTGATCGGGTCGGTCCTGAGCTTCGACGGTCCGCGGAAGTAGCCGGCAGGGTTCTTGATTCTGGGCGCGTAGTAGTCGTTGGAGCCCGGGACGAAGACGCCGGGAAATTCCATGAGGGGCCGGAGCGCGGTAATCAGCGGATCGACGGCCTGTGCGTGGCTGAGGTTGTCGCCTGTGTTGACCACAAGATCGGGCTTCAAATCGACTAAAGACTGCAGCCACTGGGTTTTCTTGTCCTGTCCCGGAACGAAATGGATATCGCTCAGGTGCAGTACGCGGAACGGCTCCGAACCTTCGGGGAGGATGGGGAGAGTCTCATGGCGGACTTCGAACTGGTCCTTTTCCCACCAACCGTATGCAGCAGCTGCCGCGCCGGCAGTGGCACCGAGGGCCGTAGTGACGGCGAAACCGCGCCCGATAGTGCGGACGCGGTTTGCCAGGGAATCACCGAAGGTCACGGCTAATCCTTGCCAGGGCCGTTGCCGTTGCCATTCCCGGTATTGCCACCGTTGCCGGTAGGGGCAGGCGAGGGGGCGGGATTGTTCTGCGTGGGTGCTGGCGCCGTACTGCGCTGTGGAGCAGGGGCTCCGAGGAGGTTGGACGGCGGCTGCTGGAACGGGTTGGTTCCATATGCAGGGGCTACGGACAGCATGTAGTTGGTGAACTGCGGACCAGCAATCATGTAACCGTCGATGGACTGGTAGAACTTGCCGTTGACGGTCAGGTTACGTCCGGGACGCTTCTGGTCGCCCAGGGGGTCACCGAACCAGGAAGCCGTTGCCAACCCGGTGGTGTAGCCGACGACCCAGGTGGAACCGTTGGTGTCGTTGGTACCGGTCTTGGCGGCTACCGGGAAGTTGTTTCGGGTGGAAAGAGCCGGCCGGATCAGTGAACCCGAACCGGCGTTCAAGACTTCCTGCATGGCATACGCCACGCCCCGGGCAACTTCAGGTTTGACGGCATCCTTGCAGTTGGACGATTGCGCCGGGAGATCGGCACCCGACTGGTCCTTTACCGAGGTGATGGCGATTGGCTCGCAGTACTTGCCATCGGCAGCGAACGTGGCGAAGGCGCTGGCCATGGTGAGGGGCGCAGTCTGGGTGGAACCAATGAGGTTACCCAGAGTGGTCATGGGCACCTTCGGATTGGGATCCGTAATCTTGCCGGCATCATCCCGCGCGGGCAGGCCCCCATGGATGCCCGTGGCATCAACAATGCCCTGGATGCCACACAGGTCCAGCTGGGAAGCCGAAGCAAAGGTGGCTGTGTTGATGGAGTTCATGAGGCCGTAGAGGACCGTCATGTTTCTGTAGTAACCCTCGTCGGAGTTCTGCAGGTCGAAAGTGCCGTTGGTGGCGTCATACCAGCCAACAGTGGGGGCAGGACAGGTGTTTCTCCACCGGAAGTTCTGGGGGTACCTACGGACCGAAGCGTTGATGGTCGTATTCATTGACTTGCCCTCGTTCAGCCATTCAGCGAACGTAAACGGCTTCATCGTAGAGCCGGGCTGGAAGCCACCAATGCCGTTGAGGTCGTTGCCCTCGGCATCGAGCACGTCCACATTGAAGTTCTGGGTCTGATCGAACTTGCCCTCTTGAGGGAGCCAAACAGTGTTCTGGGCCATGCTTACGATCTGGCCGGTGCCCGGCTGGACCGAGACGATCGAGGCACCCCACTTGTCCGGATTGGCGCCCGCTGTCCCGTCAACCTGCTGCTGGGCAACGGTCTGCGCGGTGGGATCGAGGGTGGTCCGGATGGTAAGGCCGCCACGCATGACGCGCTTCTCGCGTTCGTCGGAGGTCTCGCCATACGCCGGGTTGTTCAAGAGCAAGTGGAGCACGTAGTCGCAGAAATATGGAGCCATGGTGGCGTACGCGCAACCCTGGCGTGCGGGGGTGACCTTGGTGGTGACAGGCGTGGCCACCGCTTCGTCGTACTCGGCCCGGGTGATCTTGTGCTGGTTGACCATGGCGGCCAGCACAAGGTCGCGGCGCTTCTTCGAGTTATCCGGGTTGGTGATCGGATCGAAGGCGGACGGGCTGTTCACCAAACCGGCCAGCAAGGCTGCCTGCGGAAGTGTCAGATCCTTGGCAGAAGTGCTGAAGAAGAACTTGGAGGCAGCTTCAATGCCGTAGGCGTCACGGTTGAAGAAGACGATGTTGAGGTAGCCCTCAAGGATCTGCTCCTTGGAGAACTTCTTCTCCAGGGCGATAGCCAACTTCATCTCGCGGAGCTTATCGCCGACACCCTTGTTCAGGCCGTTCAGCTTGACGTCTTCGTCCTTGCCGGATGCCACCAGCGATTCGTTGATGACGTTGTTAACGTATTGCTGCGTAATGGTGGAAGCGCCCTGCTTGTTGCCGCGGGCGGTGCTCACGATGGCTCGCATGATGCCGGTGGTGTCGATGCCGCCGTGTTCATAAAAACGGCTGTCCTCGATAGCGATGACAGCGTCCTTGATGAACGGGCTCATTTGATCCAGCGGAACCTTGGTCCGGTTCTCAGCGTAGATCGATGCAATCGGTGTACCGTCCTTCGCCAGAATCGTTGTGTTCTGGCTCGGCGGGTCCACCTGCAGCTCTGCCGGCAGAGTGTCAAAGAACTGGATTGAACCACTTGCGGCACTGCCCGAAACGGCGGCTGCGGGGACCAAAAGGCCCGCCACCAGGACGCCACAAATCGCGCTCACGCCAAGGAAACCTAAAATCTTTCCGAGGGTGGTGGCAGTGTCGAATATGGGGTTCTTGCGAGTCACCATGTTTTCCACTTTACCGGCAAGGGCTAGGCTTTCTGTCATGACCAAATGGGAGTACGCCACGATTCCGCTCATTATCCACGCCACGAAGCAGATCCTGGACCAGTGGGGCGAGGACGGTTGGGAGCTTGTCCAGGTCGTCGGTGGACCCGATGGCAAAGGCCTTGTTGCATACCTGAAGAGGGAGAAGCAGTAACTATGACAACCCCCGCAGAAACCACGTCTGCCGCGGAATCCGGCGCTCCGACGTCGGCTGTTGAGCAGCGTCTCGCCGAGCTCGGCTTGACCCTTCCAGAGGTCGCCGTACCTGTTGCCGACTACGTGCCGGCCATCGTCTCCGGCAACTACGTTTACACGTCCGGCCAGCTGCCCTTTATTAAGGGCAAACTCGAAGCTACGGGCAAGGTCTCCCTCGGCGAGCTGGGTGCCTCCGACGAGCCCACCGTCGATCCCGAGGACGCCAAGCGTTACGCCGCTATTTGTGCGATCAACGCCCTCGCCGCCGTCAAGAGCGTCATCGGCGACCTCGACCGCATCACCCGCATCGTCAAGGTAGTGGGCTTTGTTGCATCCGAGCCCACTTTTACCGGCCAGCCCGGAGTCATCAATGGTGCCTCCGAACTCCTGGGCCAGGTATTGGGCGACGCCGGCAAGCATGCACGCTCCGCCGTCGGCGTTTCCGTCTTGCCACTCGACTCTCCCGTCGAAGTCGAGCTCATCGCTGAATTCAGCTAAGGAACCGGTTCACACAATTGCCGCAGCTTGCCCGCCGCCTGTTCGCACTCCCTCCGGCACTCGAAGGGGCGGCACGAAACTGGCTTGAGCTCGGCGAGCGGACCCCCAGGGCCGCCCGCTACGCATCATCGGTTGTCCTCTTGCGGGACTCACCCACCGGCCTGGAGACCTGGCTTGGTTACAGGCCAGGCTCCTCGCCGCTGGGTGTCGTTGCGTTCCCCGGTGGGTCCCTGGACCCGTCCGACGACGACCCCGTCGGTTGGTTGGGTCCCTCACCGCAGTATTGGGCCGAGCACTTGGGAACGGACGACGTCGGACTCGCCCGCCGTCACGTGGTGGGCGCCATCCGCGAACTCTTCGAGGAAACCGGCGTCCTCCTTGCCGGCCCCGACGCTTCCTCTACGGTGGAGGCCAACTCCACGGTGGAGTGGATGAAAGCCCGGGAAGCTGTGTCCAGCCAGGAGAAGTCCTTCAGCGAAGTGCTCGCCAAGCGTGGCCTTTCACTGCGCACGGACCTCCTGAAGCCCCTGGTCAACTGGCTTAGCCCCGACTTCGCGCACACCCGTTTCAACACCCGCTATTTCGCCGCTACCGTCCCGGTGAACCAGCAGCCCAGCATCCTGGGCAGCAAGGGGGTCTGGGGTCGCTGGGTGTGCGCCGCGGAAGCCATCGCCCTCCGCGATACCACGGCCCTCGGCGACGAAATAGCCCAGGAAAACACCGTCGGACTCACCCTCGGCCAACTTCTGGTCCCCGGGTCCGAAATCATGCTCGAAAAAATGGCCCATGCCAACGGCTGCATCGCCTACCTGAGCTACAAGCGCAAGGCCCACGTGTACCAACCCAACCTGGTAGACGAAGGCGGAGTGCTGATGCTCGAGGTCGAAGCCGCCAGAACCGTAGCCGGAGAACCGCAGCGGGAGCGCTAGGCCAGTCCGCTGAGCTAGTCAGTCCGTCACCACCCTTTCGGATGTTCTCTCACGTCCCGACGGGTTTTGGACGATGTTCTCTCACGCACGAAGAAAAAAGCCGCCCCAGTTCATCACTGGGGCGGCTTTTCGCTTCGATAAATCAGCGCGAACGCTGGCGTAGGCGCTGCATGTCGAGAATGACGACGGCGCGAGCTTCCAGGCGCAGCCAACCGCGCTGGACGAACTCGGCCAGTGCCTTGTTGACGGTTTCGCGGGAAGCGCCAACCAGCTGGGCCAGCTCTTCCTGGGTAAGTTCATGGGCAACCAGGACTCCGTCGGTGGCCGGACGGCCAAAGCGGTCAGCCAGATCCAGGAGTGCCTTGGCAACGCGGCCCGGGACGTCCGAGAAGACGAGGTCGGAGAGCGAATCGTTCGTGCGGCGGAGCCGGCGGGCGAGGGCCTGCAGCAGCTGCGCGGAAACCTCGGGACGTGTGCGGAGCAGCGCGTTGAGGCTTTCGTTCTTCAGTCCGGCCAGGCGCGTTTCCGAGACGGCGGTGGCCGTGGCGGTGCGGGGGCTGGGGTCGAACAACGCCATTTCGCCGAAGAGTTCTCCCGGGCCGAGGATGGCCAACAGGGACTCGCGGCCATCGGGGGAGGTGCGGCCGAGCTTTACCTTGCCGGAAACGATGAAGTAAAGCTGGTCACCCTGGTCGCCTTCGCGGAACACTGATGCCCCACGTGAGAGGTCCACCTCGGTGAGTTCGTCCGTCAGCAAGCGGAATGCGTCGTCGTCAAGGGTGGCGAAGAGGGGTGCGCGGCGCAATACCTCGATGTCCATGAAATCTCCTGAATATAAGTTTCGGTCGTGGCGCTCCAGCCATTGTTTCAGAATTTTTAAGCTTCTGTGACGTACTTGGCAGGCGAAACGCTGAAACGGCGCGGTTTTTGTCCTCATCGGCCCCGGTTTGAGGGGCGATTAGACCCGGAGGGCGGACCCATATGGTGACGGGACTAACGGTTTCCTGTCAGGGTGCCCAACTACAATTGGCGCTACCCGGCTACAAGGAGCATTGGTGTTTGGCTTGACCATTTTGGATTTGGCATTGATCTTGATGCTGCTGTCCTACCTGATCTATGGCCTCCGCAATGGCTTCCTGGTGACACTCGGCGGAATTGCCGGTTTTGTGGTTGGTGCGATTGCTGCTTTTGTAGCAGTTCCGCTCGTGAGCGGCTGGGTGAGCGATAGCGGCTGGAGGCTGACCGCCACGGTGGGTGCCGCCGTCGTACTCATTGCTTTAGGCCACGGGCTGGGAACCATGATCGGGCGAAAAGTCCGCCATGCTGTGCGGATCAAGCCGTTGCACGCCGCTGACCGGTTGATTGGTGGCGTTGTCAGCGTGGTGGTTTCGGCGCTGGTGATGTCCATGCTGGCGTTCAGTATCAGTTCGCTGGGCGTGCCGTTCGTCTCGCAGCAGCTGGCTGAATCACGGGTCATTCGATACATCGATTCCTTGACTCCTACGCCGGTCAAAACCACTATGGCCCAGTTGCGATCTACGGTGATTGGCGACGGTATTCCCAAGTTGATTGAAGGCTTCGGCCCAGCGACGCCGGTTCCGGTTCCCAACGAGTCCACTGACACTCCAGCCCTGAACCAGGCTGCCGAGTCCGTACTGAAGATCGCGGGCACGGCCTTTGAATGCGGCCAGAACCAGACGGGTTCCGGATTTGTGGTCTCGCCCGGGCGCGTCGTGACCAATGCGCACGTTGTTGCGGGCGTGTCGCAACCGGTGGTGGAAATTCCCGACGGCGGCGCGTTGCCGGGTCGGGTGGTCTACTTCGACTCCCAGCGGGATATCGCGGTTTTGGCCGTGGACGGACTTTCATCCGCTCCGCTTCCCTTGAGCACCGACCTGGCCGCTGGCAGCCCTGCAGCCTTTGCGGGCTACCCGCACGGTGGTCCGTTCCAGTCCAAACCGGCAACTGTCCAAGGGATTTCGACCATCCTTGTTCCTGATATTTATGGCAGCAATCCTTCCCCGGAATTGGTCTACAAGCTCGCAGGCGACGTCCAACCGGGCAATTCCGGTGGACCACTGCTCACCATGCAAGGGCAGGTAGCCGGTTTGATCTTTGCCAAGACCACCACCGATGCTGCACTTGGCTTTGCACTCACCATGGAGGACATCCAGCCCGTTGCTGCCCAAGCTCCGGGACTTAGCGCTCCGGTTTCGCCCGGGCAGTGCACCCGAAAGTAACTTTGACGGCAATTCCCGGACAATCTCCCAACGCCTATAGATTGGGAGCCATGACTGAAGCCACCCCCGCCACCGAATCTGGTCGCGGCACCATCCTTGTGATCAACGGACCGAACCTTAACCTTTTGGGAACCAGGGAGCCCGAGAAGTACGGGACTTCCACGCTCGCCGACGTCGAGCAGCTTGCCATGTCAGCTGCGGCCGCCCACGGCTTCACGGTGGACTGCGTTCAGTCCAACCACGAAGGGGACCTCCTCGACGCCATCCATGCAGCGCGCGGAACCGCGGCGGGAATCGTCATCAATGCCGGTGCCTTCACACACACGTCAGTGGCACTTCGTGACGCCCTCGCCGCAGTTCAGCTGCCCGCCGTCGAAGTACACATCACCAACGTTCATCAGCGCGAAGAGTTCCGGCACCACTCGTACTTGTCCGGCGTGTGCAACGCGATCATCGTGGGCGCGGGCGTGCTTGGGTACAAGCTGGCCATCGACTACCTGGCTGAAACGGCGTAGTTCGGCGGATGTGATAGAGGATTCCCGGGAAGCCGTTGGGATGTGATTGAGGATTCCCGGGAAGCCCTTGGGATGTGAGAGAAGGTTAGAGGGCTGTGAACCGCAGCAAAAGCGCGTGCTCGGGGTTCAACACGGGCATGGGCAGTCCCACCTCACCCAGGAAACGTCCCGTTGCCACAGCACCGTTGGCCAGCCAGGCAACCGGCTGGGCCTCGATGACCGTGTGCCCGTAGTCGGCATCCACCGGGGCCGGGAAGATCGCTTCCACGCGATAGGAACGGGAGGCTTCCAGCCCCGGAATGGCTACACGTCCGGGCTGCTCCGCAAAACCAGTCCTGGTCTTGACCACGGCGAAGAGGGCTGCCGTGGCGCCCACTGCAGTACCGTCGTCGTGCACCCCGGTGTCGGCCACAACACCGTGCAACATCATCGACTCGTCCGGCACATCTGCCCGCACCATTTTTCCGCTGTGGATCAACCCCCGGTGCTCCTTGTAGAGGGCGATAAAGCGCTTGAGTTCTTCGCGCTCAGGTCCCTGGACTTCGCGGATGTCCCACTCCATGCCGAAGTGCCCGAACAGTGCCGTGATCGCGCGGAACGACAAATCATGCGTGCGGGCCGTGGTGTGCGAGGTAGTGGGTCCAATGTGCCCGCCCACCAACTCCGGGGGTACCACAATGCCGGTCCAGCGCTGGATGGTTTGCCGCTCCAGGGCGTCGTTGCAGTCCGAGGCCCAGATCCGGTCGGTGCGTTCCAGGATCCCGAGGTCCACTCGTGCGCCGCCGGAGGAGCAACTCTCGATCTCGACACCCGGGTGCGCTGCGCGGAGGGCATCGAGGAGCCGGTAGGCGGCAAGGGTTTGTTCATGCACCGACGAACGGCCCGCATGGCCGTGCTCCACGAGGTCCCGGTTTTGGTCCCATTTGAGATAGCTGATGTTGTTTTCCCGCAGCAGGGTGTCAATACGATCAAAAATGTACTGCCAGGCCTCGGGGTTCACGAGGTCGATGATGTGCTGGTGTCGCCATTCAAGCGGCAGCCGTCCTCCGTCCTTGAATGACAGGGCAGATGGCCCAACGATCCACTCGGGATGTGCGCGGGCGATGTCGGAATCGAGGTTCACCATTTCCGGTTCAACCCACAGCCCGAACTCCATCCCGCGGGAGGTCACCGCATCAATCAGGGGCGTCAGGCCTGAGGGCCAGACTGCCTCATCCACGTACCAATCGCCCAGCCCTGCGTGGTCGTCGCGGCGTCCCCGGAACCACCCGTCGTCGAGCACGAACCGCTCAACGCCAAGGTCCGCGGCAGACTCAGCCAGCTCGATCAGGGTCTCCAGGTTGTGATCGAAGTACACCGCTTCCCAGGTGTTGAGGACAACTGGCCGCGGCTTTCCAGCGACGTCCACGTGATGCGGGCGGGACCGGAACCAGCTGTAGAAGGCTTCGCTGATGCCGTCCAGACCGCGGTCCGAGTAGGCGGCAAACAACGCAGGCGTCGTGTAGCTTTCACCGGGCTGCAGCACTACTTCTGCGGGACCAAGGAGTTCGGACCCGCCGATCATTGTTCGGCCATCGGCCACGTTGTCAGCGAATTGCTCGTGGTTTCCGCTCCACGCCAAGTGTGTGGCCCAGACCTTGCCCTGCCGGTTGCCAAAGCCTGCGGTTCCGGCCGCGAGCAGCAGCGAGGAATCGTGTCCGGTGCGGCCATGCCGGCCAGTGCGGACCCAGGTTCCTTGCTGGATGGCCCTGCGTTGTGGGTGCCGTTCGCGGCACCAGCGGCCAGTGAGGTCCAAAAGCTCGACGGCGTCCGGCGCCACCGGGAGCATCGTTGCCAATTCATCCACTTGGAAGGGCGACGTGGCGTCGTTGGTCACTGTGTGCCGCAGTTCCAACAGCCCGCCCGGGTGCAAGGTGAGGTTGCTCGTGACGGTGATACCGGCGTCGGGATCTGACTGAACGATCACCGCTGACGACCCGTCTTCGGCGGACCCGACGGCGGCGCTGCCGTCCGCCGTCGCACTCACCACGCGCAGCCGTACAGAGAAGTCGTAGCCGGGGACGCCGTCCGTGAAACGGTGTCCGCGCAACCCCGTCCGGCCTTGCCACGAGGAGGAGGCCTGGGGGAGGAGTCCTGCGGGTACGTTGGCATCGATTGCAGAGGGAGGGATGGGCTCATTAAGGATGGAAAGGTCGGGAAGGGCGTCGCCCAGGTCTGCTCCCCAGTGGGATATTTCGGCCTCTCCTCGGTGAGTGCTGATCACCAGGCTGGTACCGGCGGAACGGAGATGGAGCGGGTGCATGGGTTGAGTCGCTTTCAAAGATGGCGGGTGGGGCGCTGGGTGGACTTGTGAGGCCTGCTTTGCGGCCCAAGTGAGTATTTATTCGCGCAGAGCAGGCCTCACAACGGGAGGTTTACTTGAAGATGGAGTTGACCTGGTTGTTGGCCTCGGTCAAGGAGCTGGCGGGCTTCTTGCCGGAGACGACGGCGTCCATGGCGGGCTTCATGATGCCCTCGATCTTGGCCGCATTATCAGTGATTGGCAGGAGGAACGTGGTTCCCTTCGCGACGTGGGTGGTGAAGGCTGAGACGTCGGTGCCCTTGGCCTTGAATGCCTCGGCTGCCTTTTCGGAGGAGCTCTTGATGGCGGGGAAGACGACGGCCTTGGAGGCCACTACGTCCTGGCACTTGGCCGAGGCGAGGTATTCCACCCATTTGACGGAGGCCACGGGGTTCTTGGTGCCGGCCCAGATAGAGTCGGCCAGCCCGTTGAACATGCTGGCGCGCTTGCCGTCGGGTCCCTTGGGGGTGGGGGCGATGCCTGTTTCCACACCCTTGTAGCTGGTGTACTGGCCGATCATCCATGAACCGTTGGTGTGGATGGCGGCCTTGCCGGCGGCGAAACTTTCGGGCAACTTGGCGCCGACGGTGGTCTCGAGCTTGGGCATGTAACCCTTCTCGACCAGGCCGGCCCACCACGTGATGGTCTCCTGGAACTTCGGGTCGTCGTAGTTGAATTTCTTGCCCCACGGGTTCTTGTCCGTGTGGGTCCAGCCTGTGGTGGCGCTCAGGAAACTCCATTGCGTCTGGCCCGTTCCGGCGCCGGAGTTTTCGAGGCCGAGGCCGTAAACGGCGACGTTGTTCTTGTCGAAGCCGGCCTCGTCGCCGCGCTTGCCGTTCTTGTCCACGGTTAGGTGGGCGATGGCCTTTTCGTAGCTGCCGCCGTCCTGCGGGTTCCAGTCAAGGTTCTTCAGCTGTTCCTCGGTGTATCCGGCGTCGGTGATGAGTTTCTTGTTGTAGAACATGGCAACGGTGTCCCAGTCCTTGGGCAGGCCGTAGCGCTTGCCGTCTTCGGCAACCCACAGGTCCGCGAGGCCCTCGTTGTAGATGTCCATGTCGAGCTTGTCGTTCTTGACGGCGTCGTCAAGGGAGAGCAGCTGCTTCTTGGAGGCGAACTCGGGGTACTTGGCCAGGTGGTCAGTGAAGACATCCGGGGCGGTGCCGGCGACGAAGCCGTTGGTCAGGGTGGTCCAGTAGTCGTCCCAGCCGCGCTGGGTGATCTTGACCTTGATGTCCGGGTTGGCCTTGGTGAAATCGTCCGCGCACTGTTGGTAGGCGGGGAGCTGGTTGGCGTCCCAGAGCCAGTAGTTGATTTCCCCCTTGGCCTCGGAGGAAGCAGGGGCGGAGCCGCCACAGGCGGACATTGTTAGGGCGATGGCGGCGGCAGCAGCGGCGACGCCGAGGGTTTTCTTCATGACGAACCTTTCGTTGGGGAGTGCGGGTTACTTGATTCCGGAGAATCCGATGGAGTTGACGACCTTCTTGCCGAAGGCGATGAAGAGAAGGAAGATGGGCAGTGCAGCGACGAGAGTTCCGGCCATGAGTCCGGACCAGTCGAGGGCACCTTGCGGGGACTGCGATTTGAAGACACTGAGGCCCACGGTGAGCACCCGGACGCTCTCGTCCTGGCCCACAAGCAGCGGCCAGAAGTACTCGTTCCACTGCCCGATGAAGGTCAGCAGCGCCAGGGTGGCGATGGGGGCGGCGGCGTTTGGAAGCACAATCTGGAAGAAGATGCGCAGGTGCTTGGCGCCGTCGAGCATTGCCGCTTCCTCGACCTCGCGGGACATGCTGAGGAAGAACTGGCGCAGGAAGAAGATGGCGAACGGGGTCATGAACAGGAACGGCAGGGACATTCCGGCCATGGTGTTGAGCAGCCCGAGGTTCTTGATCATGAGGAAGTTGGGCAGCGCCGTGAAGATCGGTGGAACCATCATGGTGGTCAGGAACACGGCGAACACTTTGTTCCGGCCCGGCCAGCGCAATCGGGCGAAGGCGTAGGCGGCCATGGCGCTGAAGAACACCTGGCCGGCGGTGGTGATGGTGGCGAAGATGACGGAGTTGCGGAGGTAGAGCCAGAAATTGATGGCGGCACCGGAGCCGCCGTCGGCGATCGCTTCGTCGATGGTTTGCAGGCCAAGTACGCGCTTGAAGGCGCCCCAGCTGAAGTCGGCCGGGAGGAGGTTTCCGGCGTTTGATGCGAGCGCACTGTTGCTGGACAGGGCAGTCCGCAGCATCCAGAGGAACGGGGCAATGGTCACGGCGACGGCGACGGCGACCAGCACCCAGGCGCCAGCCCGGCGCCAATTGATGGGCTTCTTGGGGGACAAACCGGAGCTCCGGGAATTCTGGCGGGAGGCATTCTTGCGGGGTGCGGTTGAGGTGGTCATGGCGGCTCTCCTTATTCCAAATCCGGCTTAGTCCAGGTCCGATTCGTTGCCCTTGAGGAACTTCATTTGCACGAAGGCCACCAGGGCGAGAATGACGAACAGGATCACGGACAATGCGGAGGCGTAGCCGAAATCGGATTCGCCGAAGGCTTTTTGGTAGATGTACATCTGGATCACGCGGGAGGCGTTGACGGGTCCACCGTTGGTTGTCACGGCAACAGTGTCAAAGACTTGGAAGGAACCGATCACGGTGACCACGAGCACCAGTACCAACACGGGGCGCAGCAGCGGCATGGTGACGCTCCAGAACGTCCGGGCCGGGGACGCGCCGTCGAGGTTTGCTACCTCATACAGGTGGTTCGGGATGGCTTGGAGGCCGGCGAAGATCAGGAGGGCCGTGTACCCCATGTGGCGCCATACGTTCACGAAAGCGATGGTGGGAATCGCCCATTGCTCACTGCCGAAGAAGGCGACGCGGGGGAGGCCCACCCAGCTCATGATCTCGTTGACGATGCCCAGCTGGTAGTCCAGCATCCAGAACCACAGCAGGGCGACGATGACGTTGGCCACCAGGAAGGGCAGCAGGAGTGCGCCTCGGATGAACGTGGATTTGGCCACCCGGTGCATTAGAAGTGCGAGGCCCAGCGCGATCACCGTCTGGAAGCCGATGTTCAGGACAACGTACTGGATTGTCACCCCCATGGCGTTCCAGAACAGTTCGTCGGCGAAGATCGCGGTGTAGTTCTCCAACCCGATCCAGGTGGGTTCGCCCAGGATGCTGTACTCAGTGAAGCTGAGGTAGATGCCGCGAATTGTGGGGATCAGAAAGAACGCCACGAAGCCGATCACGGCGGGGAAGATGAAGAAGAGTGCGATCTTCAGGTCACCGAGGCGGCTTGTCATGCTGCGCTTGGCAGGTTGCAGCTTGCGAGGTTGCCGGCCTAGGAGGTTCCTGGCTGAGCGCCGTGCGGCGTTGCCCGGTTGCTTGGTTAGCGTGGTCATCGTCGACCCTTTCCTGACTGTGATGGGGGTAACAACTGGACTAGAATCTACACGAGTAGATTCGAGGGAAGCAAGCTTTTTGGGATTATTTGTTCGTTTATGTCCAAACTGTTGACTCGTGTAGATCGCGGTGAAAGACTCAAGCGAGCCTAATGAGGGGCCACTACAACTGCTGCCGAGTCAGCTTCAGGGAAGGCAAACGATGACGTTTTCGATCGGTGTTCTAGGTGTCGGGCAGTTCGGCAGCCAGTTTGCGCACCTCTTCAAGCTCCACCCCGGTGTCAGTGCCGTTTACGCGGTGGATGAACTACCCGAGCGGGCCACAGCGGCTCAGGAACGCTGGGGCCTTGATGGTGTGTTGGGAAGTTTTGAGGAACTCCTGGAGTCCGACGTCGATGCTGTCGCCATCTTCACGCAGCGATGGACCCACGGTCCTCTCGTCGAGCGGGCGCTGCGCGCCGGCAAGCACGTGTACTCAGCCGTGCCCATGGCGATCTCCGAAGCCGAAATCGAACGGATCATCCAGGCCGTGCGCGACACCAAGCTTGTCTACGCGATGGGGGAGACAAGCTACTACAACCCGGCAACGGTCTTCGCCAGGCAACAGCATGCGGCGGGGAAGTTTGGCCGGATCTTCTACACCGAAGGCGACTACGTCCACGACATGGACCTGGGTTTCTACGAGGCCTACCAGTACAGCGGCGGCGAACGGTGGAAGGAAACGGCGAGCTACCCGCCCATGCTGTATCCGACCCACGCGATCGGCGGAGTCCTCGGCGCAGTACCAAACCACGCTGTCAGCGTTAGTTGCATTGGCGTCAAGGATGATCGCGGAGACGGCGTCTTCGACAAGGACGTCAGCATGTTTGCCAACGACTTCTCGAATGCCACGGCCTTGTTCGAAATGAACGACGGCGGTGCGATGCGCACCAATGAGATGCGCCGAGTCGGCTATCCCTCGCATCTACGCGAGTCCCGCTTCCGCTTCTTTGGCACGGAAGCCAGTTTCGAGCAGCTCGCAACCACCACGGTGTGGCAGGACAAATCTTCTGTGCAGGACGTGTCTGAGCAAGTGGAGACCAAGCCAACCATGTCCGCAGATGACCCGTCCCTCGCGGACGTCGCACCCGAACTGCGGGACGCCTTCATCTCGGGCCTGGCACCCGTGCACGACCAGTCACGGCTTCCGGAAGAATTCCTCGGGGCACCCAATGGCCATGAAGGCAGCCACCAATTCCTGGTGGACGACTTTGTCACTGCGGTCAACAACCGGACCTTGCCGCCCGTGAACGCTTGGGTTGCGGCCCGGTTCACCTTGCCCGGAATCGTCGCCCATGAATCCGCCCTCCGCGGTGGCGAACGCCTTCCTATCCGCGACTTCGGCGACGCCCCCTCGGAATAGCTAGCATTTACCTCATGACAACTTCGGCAGTACAAACCCCGCGCGGACCGGTAACACGCAAGGACGTGGCCCGGTACGCCGGGGTGAGTACCGCCGTCGTGAGTTACGTAGTGAACGGGGGGCCCAAGAACGTGGCCCCGACGACGGAAGCCAAAGTGCGCGACGCCATCCGTATCCTGGGCTACCGTCCCAACGCTGCGGCCCGGGCGCTGAAGCTCGGTTCAAGCGAAACCGTCGGCGTGATTGTTCCGGACAATACCAATCCCTTCTTCTCGCAGCTCGCCCACGCTGTTGAAGATGCTGCGGCAGAACTTGGGTACGGCATGGTTCTCACCAACTCAGGCGGCAGCCTGGCCAAGGAGCGGCAGAATATCCGCAACCTGGCCGCACGGCAAGTGGACGGAGTGTTCCTGGCAAGCTGCGTGTTCGATCCCGATCTGACAGACCTTGAAGCCTCGGAAATCCCGTCCGTGTTGCTGAACAATGCCGGTTCGCCCCCGGGATTTACCAGCGTTGGCGTGGACCTTGAAGCAGGCGCGCGCGCAGCTGTCGAGCACCTCATAGGCCATGGCCACACAAACATTGGACTGGCCATCGGAACAAACACAGGCAACCAACTCGACGGACGTGAAGTGGGCTGGCTTAGAACTTTGCGTGACGCAGGACTGCCGGATGGCCCCATGCTCCACGGCGAATTCAGCCGGCCGGGCGGCTACGAGGTAGGCAAGCGTTTCCTCGCCATGGCCAATCGGCCCACTGCGATCTTTGCCAGCAACGACATGCAGGCTATCGGAATCCTCCGCGCCCTCCACGAGGCGGGCGTTCGGGTGCCTGATGACATGGCCTTGGTGTCCTTCGACGGTTCCCTTGATTCCGAATACAGTTGGCCGGCGTTGACCACCGTGGCGCAACCCGTGGAGGCCATGGCTGAAGCCGCCGTTCGGGCGCTGGTGGGGGATGGCCGGGGCGAGGCACTGCAGCACAGCATCCTGCCCACCGAGTTGATCGTGCGCCAGTCCTGCGGCTGCAAGTAGGCTTCCAAAGTTCTCTCACATCCTGCCGGGCTGGCGCGGATGTTCTCTCACATCCTGCCGGGTTGGCGCGGATGTTCTCTCACATCCTGCCGGGTTGGGCTTGGATGTGAGAGCGCATCGCCTGAAATGCGTCCGGATGTGAGAGCGCATCGCCTGAAAGGCGTCCGGATGTGAGAGCGCATCGCCTGAAAGGCGTCCGGATGTGAGAGAGCATCGCCTGAAAGGCGTCCGGATGTGAGAGCGCATCGCCTGAAAGGCGTCCGGATGTGAGAGAGCGACCGGGGGCTATGAGTCCATGTTGGCGTAGCGTTCGGGACGGGCAAGTACTTGGCTGATCTGGGCGGTGCCAGCGGCGATGGCCAGCCGGACCAGCAGAAATCCGGCCGCAAAAACTCCCCCGACGGTCAGGAAAACCACGGGCTTGGTCAAGAAGGCAGGGCCCGCCAACGGCAAAACCAGGACACCTGCAGCGGCTGAGGAGATTCCGGCCACCAGGAACAGCGGTGACATCACAGCCTTGACGCGCGCAGCCACCATGACTTTCGGCGGCATCCCCACACGGTCCAGTGCCACAATGCTCGCGGCACGATCGAGCACGGCCGCGGCCTGGTTCACGCCGGCGGAACACGCCACCATCAAGAACGAGCCCAACAGGGTGATCATCACCCCAGTGTTGATATCGCGGACGAGCAGCGTGGTTTCATCCGACGGGCTCCCGCCCATCGTGTCAGCCACGGCCATGCCGACGCCCACGAGCACTCCCACGAAACTGGTCATCGCGACGCCCCCAACCTGTCGCCACGATTCCTTGGGACTCTCCAGCACGGTCCGTGCTGCCAGCAGTTGTTCGGGCCGCTTGGCCCGCTTGAGCTGCGCGGACGCCCGCAACCGCAGGATCCAAGGACCCATGAGGTTCAGCGCCAGCAGTGCCAGGCCAAAGCAGCCACCCATGACGGCGATGATCACAATGAATGCGCCAAAGCTGCTGAGCATGCCCATGGCCACTACTCCGAAAACCACCACCACAGCCGCGATGAGCCCACGGACCCAGTGCGCGCCGTCGGCCGTTTGCCTGGTCCGGACGCCAAGCGGCGTTACCACCACCTTGCGCAAGCCAAGCGCCGCGCTCGTTGCGGCAAGCAGGCAGACCGCCAGGATGCAGGCCAGGATGGACGGCACTGACAACCACGCGTGACTGCCGATCGCTTGGCCACGGAACTGGAGCAGCCCGAGGAACGGTGCCGCGCAGGTGTACAGCCCCGCGCCCGCCACAGCGCCGACAGCAGCCAGGACGGTCGATTCAATAACGGTCATCCAGACGACCGTTGCGCTATTGGCGCCCAGCAGGCGGAGGGACGCTAAACGGTCATCACGACGCCGGGCGGCAAGTCGCGCCGCTGACGCGCCGAGCGTCAGCAACGGAATGACGAGCAGGACCACGGCGACGACGGCCAAGGCTTGGTAGGTGCCGGCGATATCGTCGGACCAGGACCAGAAAACCTGTGAACCGCCCGCCACGGTGAGCAGCAGCGCGGTGACCGTCCCAAACGCGAGGATCGGCAACCCTGCGTCGCGCAGTCTGGGTTGGTGCAGGCCGGCTTCGCGGATGCTGTTGCTTCGGGCCAGATAGGGCGTGAGTCGCAGGGCCATGCTGAGGCTAGACATTGAAGGCTCCCTTGAAACTGGTGGTCGCGGGAGCCGCCTGGACAGGAGCGGCAACCGCGCTGCCGCTGTCCGCCACGATCCTTCCGTCGCGCAACTCCACTACGCGTTGGCAGCGTGCGGCCACGTTGGGATCGTGCGTCACAACCAGCAGGGTCCGCCCATTGGCTGCAACCGAGCCCAGCAGCACGTCCAGGACTTCGTTGGACGTTGCCGAATCCAGGGCGCCCGTGGGTTCATCCGCAAACACAACCCGGGCACCAGTGACTTGGGCACGGGCGATGGCGACGCGTTGGACTTGCCCGCCGGAGAGCTCGCCCAGCCGGCGCTGTTCCATTCCTGCCAGTCCAAGGGCACCGAGCCACTCTGCGGCGCGGGTTTCGGCCGTAGTGCGGTCGGTGCCGTTCAGCATGAGCGCCAGGGCGACGTTCTCCACGGCAGTCAGTTCCGGCAGCAGCATGCCCTGCTGGAAGACGAAACCGAATTCCTCCCGGCGGAGGCGGGAAAGCGCCCCATCTCCGAGGGAATCCAACTGGATCGGACCGGCGGCCGAGCTCAAGGTCACAGTACCGGCGTCGGGCCTCAAAATCCCGGCGAGGCAGTGCAAAAGGGTGGTCTTACCGGAACCCGAGGGCCCGATGATGGCAATGGATTCACCCGCAATTGCGGCGAAGTCCACGTGATCGAGCGCGATGCTGCCGGGGTAGTGCTTGGTGAGTTGCCGGGCATGGAGAATGGTGTTCATGGATCCAGCTTGGCTCCCGGGCCCCTGCCAAGTCCTCAGTCCCGCGGCTGAACTCCCCGGGCAGGCCTCCACCCGCGGTATGAGAGCCTACTTGGCCTGGACGTCGGCGATTCTCAGCTTCGCAACATTCTCGGCGAGTACGCGGCGGGCATCCTCACCCAGGTTTGAATCGGTGATGAGCTCGTCGGCTTCTTCCAACTGGGCGATGGAGGCTATGCCGACTACACCCCATTTGCTGTAGTCGGCGAGAACCACAGTGCTGCGGGCCGATGCCATGAACGCCCGGTCTGTTTCGGCCTCGAGCAGGTTGGGGGTAGTGAAACCTGCCTGTGCGTCCATGCCGTGGACACCCAGGAACAGGACGTCCAGATGAAGCTGCTTGAGCGAGGACGTGGCGATCGGCCCCACCAGCGCGTCCGACGGCGTGCGCTCGCCACCAATCAGGATCACCGTGGAGCCGAACCGGGCCGGCCCTGACGATGACCCGTGATGGAAGATGTCGGCAATCCGCACCGAGTTGGTAACCACTGTGATCCGGGGACCATGGACGAGCTCCTGTGCCAGCGCCCACGTGGTGGTTCCTGCGCTGAGCCCGATCGCCATGCCTTCGTGGACAAGCGAGGCGGCCTCGACCGCAATGGCATGCTTTTCTGCGGTCAGCTGTGTGGATTTGAGTTCAAAGCCGGGCTCGTGGGTGCTGGCATCGCCGGGGAGTTTGGCCCCGCCGTGGATACGCTCCACCCGGCCGGTTTCTTCGAGGGCTTCTATATCGCGCCGGACGGTCATAGGGGAGACACCCAGCAACTGGGCGAGGTCCGATACCCGTACAACGCGCTCGCGCTGGACGGCATCGATGATGGCGGAGTGGCGTGCTGCCTGAAGCATCAAGGCCTTTCTGGAGAGCCTCATCAAACGTGGGGCTGATTCTGGCTCCAGTCTAGGGCGCGGTGCTGCTGCCGGGTGGCAAATGCAGTCGCGGCGTCGTCGCGATGCGTTTGAACGCACGACGGCGCCGCCCACCTTGGGAGGCGAGCGGCGCCGTCGTTCTTCGAGTCTGCGGGACGCTACTTGCGAAGCGATTCGGCAATCTGGGTCATAATGCCGGGGTCGGCGAGGGTGGTGGCGTCGCCGGTGTCGCGGCCTTCTGCGATGTCTTTGAGGAGACGGCGGACGATCTTGCCGGAGCGGGTCTTGGGCAGTTCCGGGACGATGAGCAGCTGCTTGGGCTTGGCGATCGGGCCGATTTCCTTGCCCACGTGGTTTCGCAGTTCCAGCACGGTTTCGTCGCCGTTGTTCACGGCGTCACCGCGGAGGATGACGAACGCGACGATCGCCTGGCCAGTGGTCTCGTCAGCAGCACCGACCACGGCCGCTTCAGCGACGGAGGGGTGCGAGACGAGGGCCGACTCGATCTCCGTGGTGGAGAGGCGGTGGCCTGAGACGTTCATGACGTCGTCCACGCGGCCCAGGAGCCAGACGTCGCCGTCTTCGTCCTTCTTGGCGCCGTCGCCGGCGAAGTACATGGCCTCGAAACGGGACCAGTAGGTGTCCTTGAACCGTTCGGGGTCGCCCCAGATGCCGCGGAGCATGGATGGCCACGGTTCACGGACCACGAGGTAGCCGCCTTCGCCGTTGGCCACGGACTGGCCGGTTTCGTCCACGACGTCCACGGCGATGCCGGGCAGAGGGACCTGCGCGGAGCCGGGCTTGGTGGCGGTGACGCCGGGCAGCGGGGCGATCATCTGGGCGCCGGTTTCGGTCTGCCACCAGGTGTCCACGATCGGTGCGGGGTTCTCTTTGCGTTCACCGTTGGCGCCGGCGTTGCCGCCGATGACTTCGCGGTACCACATCCAGGCTTCCGGGTTGATGGGTTCCCCCACAGAACCCAGGACACGGATGGAGGACAGATCGTATTTGCCCGGGATCTCCCGCCCCCATTTCATGAAGGTGCGGATCGCGGTGGGGGCGGTGTAGAGGATGGAGACTTTGTACTTTTCCACGATTTCCCACCAGCGGCCCTGGTGCGGGGAGTCCGGGGTGCCTTCGTACATGACCTGGGTGGCGCCGTTGATGAGCGGGGCGTAGGTGACGTAGGAGTGTCCGGTGACCCATCCGACGTCGGCGGTGCACCAGTACACGTCGGTTTCGGGGTGGAGGTCGAATACGGCCTTGTGCGTGTAGGCGGTCTGGGTGAGGTACCCGCCGGTGGTGTGCAGGATGCCCTTGGGCTTGCCGGTGGTGCCGGAGGTGTACAGGATGAACAGCGGGTGTTCGGAGTCATGCCCGACGGCGGTGTGCTCGGTGGAGGCTTTATCCACCGTGTCGCTCCACCAGAGGTCGCGGCCTTCTACCCAGTTGACGTCCTCGCCGTTGCGCTTGACCACCACGACGTTGTTCACAGTGTGACCCGCTTTGGACAGGGCTTCGTCCACGGCGGGCTTCAGCGCGCTGGGCTTGCCGCGGCGGTAGGTGCCATCGGCGGTGACAACGAGCTTGGCTTCGGCGTCCTCGATCCGGGAACGCAACGCGTCAGCGGAGAATCCACCGAACACGACCGAGTGCACGGCCCCGATCCTGGCGCAGGCCAGCAGCGTGATGACGGCTTCGGGAATCATGGGCAGGTACACGGCCACGCGGTCACCCTTGGCAACACCGAGCGACTCGAACGCATTGGCGGCCTTCTTGACCTCTTCGGTCAGCTCCGCGTAGGTGTAGGTGCGGGTGTCGCCGGGTTCACCTTCGAAGTAAATGGCGACGCGATCGCCCAAGCCGTTTTCCACGTGCCGGTCCAGCGCGTTGTACGCAGCGTTGACCTCACCGCCCACGAACCACTTGGCGAACGGCGGGTTGGACCAATCAAGGGCCTCGGTGAAGTCTTTGTCCCAGGTCAGCAGTTCACGGGCCCGCTTGGCCCAGAACGCGGGACGGTCCGCTTCGGCCTCTTTGTAAACATCTGCGGTGGCCACGGCATTGGCGGCGAACTCTGCCGACGGCGCGAACTTGCGGTTCTCGTGAAGAAGATTCTCGAGGGCCTCGACGTGTGGGGCGTCACCGTTGTGAGCAGTTGAAGCTGCAGCGGTGGCCGTGGATCCGGGGGTGTCCTGGGACATGGTGAACCTCATTATTCATCGATCTTTGCTGCCGCGGACGCCGCCTGCAGGATGCGCACCCCAGCCGTTAACCGGCCTTGTGCGTCCCGCGCGGAGGATCCGCAGAGTGCTGTCCGCCTTCAACCCTATCGCTTCGGGAGGTCCTACGTGTGCGTGGTCACAAAACGGTCAGCGAGCGGTACGGATTCGGCGACGAATGGCGGGTTGGACCGTCAGGAACCGTTTACATGACGGCAGCTGCCGTTGCTTGGCTGTAAGGCGGCCCGGAACTGTAAGGCACCTTGGAGTTTGCTGTGGACGGAGCAGCTTGGCCGTTTTCAGCTAGAAGACTGTCAGTGGGGTGGCATAGGCTGAATAAGTCTTGGGACGCATCTTCAGGTGTGTCCGGTTTTCCGTGGAAGCACGCGGAGAATACCGGTCCGGATTGTCCAAGGCGCCGCCGTACGAAGGAGAAATAGATGAACCAGCTGAGCCCAGGCCCGCACGACTCACATCCGACGGGACCGGACACTGCGGCTGGAAAGGCGCACGACGCCGGTGCCACCACTGCATCGAATCCCGCGTCAGGCGCGCCCACCAAATACGACGCCGTCGCCGGCCCTTTCACCATCCGGGACCTCACGGTTTTCGGTTCCGCACTCCTGATGTTCATCGCATCGCTCCTGCCAATGTTCGGTGGTCGTTTCAATCTTTGGAACGTGGGCAGCCTTTTCTTCCTGCTCCTGGGGATCATCCTGCCGTTGGTGGTGGTGGCGTTGTTCATCGCCCGTCGGTTGCAGCCGGGGACAATCGTCCGCGTTGGCTCGCTCTCGATTGACCAGTTCGCTTCAGTGACCGCTGCCTTCGCGGTGGCGCTGTTCTTCCTGACAATCGTCGATTCCTTCAACGGCAGTGTCCTGCTGGGGTTGGTAGGTTCCGTGGCCTTGCTGGCGGGCACCGTTTTGGCCCCGCACCTGCCGTGGTTGTCGGCCGATTTCAAGGGTCGCCCGGAAACTCCGGCCCACGTTGTAGCCCGCCAAGCCGCGATTCCCACCCGCAAGCCCGCTGCTCCCAAGCCTCCCAAAGAACCTAAGGCGGCCAAGCCGTCCACCGGACCCTCGACGCCGGCGTACCAGGCGCAAGGCCCCCAGGCGCCCGGCTCACAGGCGCGGGGATACCAGGCTCCGGGTGCGCAGGGGTACCAGGCGCCGGGTTATCAGGCACCGGGTGCAGGTCCTTCCAGCGCCAGCCCATATGCTCCGCCAGCCACGTCCGAGCCCGTTGCTCCGGCCCCCACTGGTGGCCCCGCCGTCGTGCACCCCGCCGTCGTGCACCCGGCTGACGGCAAGCCTGCTGCGGAACCCCAGGCTGCCGCCCCCGCACCTGCTGCCCCAGCCTCAGCCCCGGCTGCGCACGCCGAGCCTTCGCCTGCCGAGCCCGACGTTCTCGTGAGTGAACCTGGAGAAAGGCGGTCACCGGCACAGGCACCCGCCACGAGCCAGCACCCGCAGCAGCCAAGTGCCGCGCAGCCTGAAGCCCAGCAGCCCGCAGCCCAGCAGCCAAGTGCCGCGCAGCCCGCTAATGAGCGTGCATGGGCTGCCACTATGGCCACGCCCATCGTGTCTGCGGATACGCGCACGGTCAGCGACTCCATTGGCGCCACCGTTGATCCGTCCAGCCGTTCGGATGATTCCGACTCCTCGCCCGCCTACGAAGCCTTTTGGTTTGCCGTAGCCCAGCCCCGAACCGCATATGACGAACGGACGGGTGCTCCGGCCTTCACCATTGAGCCAGGAGGTTGGGTCCTCGCACTGGAGGACCGTGGCCACGAATTCCTGGTTCAGGATACCGACGGCAAGGTTGGGGTCCTGCGGGAGCTCAGCAACATCGAACGCGGCTGAGAACGACGCTGTGACCATCGCTGAAGCTGGTTCCCCGCTCGCCGTAAAACGCCGGGCACGCAGGATTAACAGGGTCCTGGCTGACAAATACCCTTATGCTCACGCCGAGCTGGATTTCCGGAACCCGTTTGAGCTTGTGGTGGCCACGGTGCTCTCAGCCCAGACCACGGATGTATTGGTCAACCAGGTCACCAAGATCCTGTTTGCCCGCTACCCTGACGCCCGTGCCTTGGCGGAAGCGGACCCTGCGGAGTTGGAATCAATCCTGCAACCCACGGGATTCTTCAGGGCAAAAGCCAGGAACATCCTGGCTCTCAGTACACGATTGGTTGACGAGTACGACGGCGAGGTTCCAGGCCGCCTCGAGGACCTTGTGACACTCCCGGGTGTCGGCCGTAAAACAGCCAACGTGGTCCTCGGGAACGCTTTTGGTGTCCCCGGAATTACCGTGGACACCCACTTCGGCAGGCTGGCTCGCCGTTTTGGGTGGACGGTATCCGACGATCCCGTCAAGATCGAGTTCGACGTCGCAGAGCTCTTCGAACCACGGGACTGGACCATGCTTTCGCACCGCGTGGTCTTTCATGGCCGCAGGATATGCCATGCTAAAAAACCCGCATGTGGCGCGTGTCCTGTCGCGAGTTTGTGTCCCAGCTATGGCGAGGGTGAGACAGACCCTGTTAAGGCCGCAAAGTTGTTGAAATACGAGCTCGCGCCGGGCAATGAGGCACTGTTGGAGAAGTTGCTCGCCGAGACGCACAGGGCTGCGGAGATCCGGATGGAATCGCAGAGGAGGCCCGGGTGACCGCGTTCGAGGACCTCGCCAAATTAGTAGCCCGTTTTGAGGCCGGCGAGCAGCAGCATTCTTCACACTGGGCGCAGTTGCCCGTCACGCCCGAAACCAACCGCGCCGCAGCCGTGCTCATGCTCTTTGGTGTGCTGGACAACGTCCCCGCCGAATCCGGACGCCCTTTTGCCCCGGCTGACCTCGATGTTCTCCTGCTTGAACGGGCTCACACCCTGGACGACCACCCCGGCCAAGTAGCTTTTCCCGGCGGCAGCGTGGATCCGGAGGACGACTCCGTGGTGTCTGCCGCCTTGCGTGAGGCAGTTGAAGAGACCGGGCTGGATGTCAGCGGTGTAAAGGTGCTGGGCGTCATCCCCGAGCTGGGGCTCATCCGCAGCAATTTTCGGGTGACACCCGTACTTGCATGGTGGGACTCGCCATCGCCAGTTCGCGTAGTCGATTACGCAGAGTCAGCCCAGGTGTTCCGGGTACCGGTCCGGGATCTCCTGGACCCCGTCAACCGGGTTACCGCCACTATTTCCCGATTCGGCCGTACGTTCTCAAGTCCAGGCTTCACCGTCAACGGACTCGTGGTCTGGGGCTTCACCGGGATGGTCCTCAGCGGGTTGTTCGATGAACTCGGCTGGACGGTCCCCTGGGACCAGGACAAGCTACACGCGATCCAGCTTTAGCAGCTCCGCCGCAGGTGCCCCTCAGGCGGCCCTGCGGTTCGCCGTCGAGCGGTCCACGATCAGCCCCGTTGCGGCGTTTTCACGCACTGCATTGATGCCATCCACCACGCCCTTGAGATGCTTGAACGTTGGTGACTCCGCTACAACCGTTCCGTCCGCCGCGGTAAGGCGGAACCGGTACGAGCCGTCGCTGTCTTTGAGAATTTCGAACCTGCCAGCCATTTTTTTGCTGTCCCCCTTGGTGCTTCCTTGCAACAGTGCGGGGCCGGTGTGCCGGGCCCACGTAGAGAACGTATCCAGAAGCCAGCGGGAAATAAAGTTACTCGGTGGTACCTGTCATGCAAGGGTCATCCACCATCACACTGCGAGATATGACTGGCTTGAGCGGAGGGTGGCAGCTAATCTGCGGCGCTTGCGGGTTCATGACCAATCGCGCCGGATGATCAACCCAGCAGCACTTGGCGAGGCTCAGGGATGGGGGAGCTAAGTAAGGCTGCCCGGAGACCCACTTCGGCCTCTGCGATCCGACGCTGTTCCATGCTTTGAAGGGCCTCAATATCCAAAAGCTCGACACCGGGCATTTCTGCAAGGTTCCTTATCCATTCCTGGCCAGTCACGCTGTCGTGCTGTTCACCGAGAAGGCGCTGCAGGACCATGGACGGTTGGATGATGGCCGTGGCACCTGCCCCCAGGACATTGGCCACCGCCTCCACAGAGTACCGCAATACCTTGATGTCCTTTCGCGCGCCATGGAGCAGTTCGTTGTCCTCCGCTTCAACGGCATGCGCGCCCGCCGTGTCCGAGCTTCCCTGCGCAGCCTTCAAACTTCCCTGCGCAGCCTCCAAGCTTTTCTGTACCGTCTCCCAGAGCGGCTGGAGGAGGTTGACCACTTCGAGAAGACTGGGACGGTTCTCATTTTCGGCTACCGCCGAGGGCTCGGTATTGGGAAGGAAGGTCTGACGGGTCGCACGGACGATGCCCTGCCATCGCCTTCCCGTCCCTACACGCGTTGCCATCCCATTACTGCTGGCCAGGAGCTGGTCAACGGCTTCTTGGATGGCGTCCGGCGACAGCCAGTGCTCTGAGGCAGCCAGCCACAACATCAAACGCTGGGACAGAACGTATGCATCACGGGCTTCGCCGAGGGATCGCGCCAGCCATCGGATATCCCGACCGGTGGCCTCCTTGAGGTCGGGTAGAACGGATTTGTAGCATGAAAGGACAGAACGGAGCCGCCGAAGTGCCAGCCGGGCGCCGTGGACGGCTTCCTGGTCAGCGGCGGCAACCAGCGGCAAGCAGCCCTCCAGCTCTGCAAGTTGGAAGGCTATGTACGATTCCAGGGAATCACGCACCTCGGAGCCCACGTGGCCAGTTTCCCCCTGACAGCCGGGGTGGACAAGCAGGTGCCTACTTCGCTTTGTCGTAAGAATCGACGACGGCGACACTCACCGGGAATTCGACCGGAATCCGGCCGAACATGAGCTCTTTCGCTGCGTTTGCGGACTCCTCGATCGCTTGGATGCAGGCATCCACGGCTTCGTTCGGGGCATGGACCATCACTTCGTCGTGGAGGAAGAAGACGAGTTCCCCTGAGGGTGAGCCTTCGGCGTGCAAGGCCCGCAGCCGTCGTCGTAATTCCGCCAACCAGCACGAGGCCCATTCCGCGGCGGAGCCCTGAACTACGAAGTTCCGCGTGAACCGGCCACGGGAGCGCGCCAGGTTGTCGGCTCGCCGCTGTTCCTCGGCAGTGGTGGACTGCTGGCTTCGCAACCAGCCGGTGGACGGTGGTGGGCTGCTTCGTCCCAAACGGGTGGTGACGGTCCGCCCGGCTTCGCCTTCCCTGGCTGCCTGCTCCACAAAGCCCACGGCACGCGGATAAGTACGTGCCAGCTGCGGCATGAGCCTGCCCGATTCACCGGTGGTTGCGCCGTAAATGGCGCCGAGCAGCGCAACCTTCGCCTTGGACCGATCCCCACCGAAGCCTTGGGCCGCGATACCGGCGTAAAGGTCCTTGTCGCGGGCGGCCTCGGCCATTTTTGCGTCCTGGGCAAGCGCTACAAGGACGCGCGGTTCCAGTTGCGAGGCATCGGCGACGATGAGCTTGTGGCCAGGGTCCGCATGGACTGCGGCACGGATATTCCTGGGAATCTGCAGCGCACCGCCACCACGGGAAGCCCACCTGCCGGACACTACGCCCCCCACCACATATTCGGGGTGGAACCGGCCATCGTGGACCCAGGCATCCAGCCAGGCCCAACCATTTGCGGTGTGCAGCCGGGACAGCTTCTTATATGCGAGCAGGGGCTGGATCGCGGGGTGTTTGGACTCTTGAAGCTCCCATTGCCGTGTGCTTTTGACCTCGATTCCGTTCCGATGCAGCGCCCGCATCAGGTCCTGGGGGGAGTCCGGGTTCAGGCCCGGTGAATTGAGGATATTCCGCAGTTCGTTGCACAGCACCTCAAGTGCCCGGGGCCTATGGCCAAGTGGCGGACGGGGCCCGAGTACGTCGGCAAGAATCTGCTCGTGCACCTCCTCCCGCCACGGGACACCGGCGTGTTGCATTTCCACCGCAACGATGGCACAGGCGGACTCGGCCGCAAGCAGCAATTGCAGGCGTTGCTTCCGTTGGTCGTCTGCGGTGACCTGGGCAATCGCGTGCTGTTGCGCTGCAAACTCATCCCGCAGTTCGGCGAGCCCTGGACTTGTGGATGTCGGCCTGAAGTCGTCGAAGAGCGCCCCTTGATCGGAGGGTGGGGGCGGGGGCTGCAGCGCGCGGGGCGGCGTCGTGTCATCGTCCTGCGTGAGCTTTTCAGCGTTCTTTGCGTAGTCTGTGTGTGCCGTGAAAGAGGAGTGCGCCAGGATAGCTCCGCAGAGAGCGAGATCGTGGCAACGCTCCAGCTTCACGCCGTGCATCAGGAGCTCCGGGTAGCAGTCCTGCGCACGATGCCACACCCAGCGGGGCCGCTGGCTTTCCAGTTCACGGACGACGCCGGGCAGCTCATCCCGGGTGACCACGCGCGCATCCGTCGTGGCCTTCCCTGTGGGAGAGACTCTTTGTATGGCTGCGCCGTCCGGATGGGCGGCGAGCAGCAAATACATGGTGTCCATTCTGCCCTGTGCGAGTGCATCAACTGTTCCTCCACACCCCCTGCTTGGGCTGGATTGTCCACATGGGTTGATTGGGAGCTTATGTCATGGCCATCTACGCCGGGAAAGTGGCTTCATGACCAAGCGACATCTTCGGCACAGACGGTCCAGCAACCAACCTATGCGGCAGGCCACGGAGGACTCATGGACGCCGCGTGAAGCTGCCGGCATCCTCCTCGTCACCGGCGACGCCTACCTTCAGGAGGAGGCGCGACGGATCGTCGCGGCAGCAGGTGGCAGCCTCCAGGTGGCCACCGACGTCGGAGAGGCACTGCACGTTTGGGATGGCGCCGACGTTGTCCTGGTAGGCAGCGACATTCGCGAGCTGCCGCCACGAAGACAGGCGCCCACGGTCTTATTGGGCAGGTCCATTGAAGGCGACGACCTTTGGCGACTGGCCGCTGCGTTGGGCGCAGAGCGCGTAGCTGTCCTTCCAGAGGCGGCGAACTGGTTGGCCGAGTACCTGAGTGTGTCCGGATCGCCGGAACCTGGCGGAATCGTCATGGGGATCGTGGGAGGCTGCGGCGGGGCCGGGGCTTCGACGGCAGCCATTTGGCTTGCCCAGGCAGCGGCGGGCCATGGCATCAGCACCATGCTGGTAGACGGCGACCCGTGGGGCGGGGGCCTGGAATTGGCAATCACTGTCCAAGAGCTGGCTG
The DNA here is from genome assembly GCF_019977235.1 of Arthrobacter sp. StoSoilB5. Lineage (NCBI taxonomy): Bacteria > Bacillati > Actinomycetota > Actinomycetes > Micrococcales > Micrococcaceae > Arthrobacter > Arthrobacter sp. StoSoilB5. Next base: position 4,431,626 of record NZ_AP024646.1, on the reverse strand, counting down.
GCTTGCGCTGGCCGGATTTCGCCGAAACACGGGGAAGTATTGATCCCGTCCAATTCCGCGATTCCCTGCCTGTGGCGGGAGGCTTCGCGTTCCTTTCGTGGCCGGGTACACGGGAAGCGTTCACTGCACCGGATGCTGGTTCTGTGGCCGCTGTCATGGATTCCGCGCGACGCAGCTTCGAACTCATCGTGGTGGACATCGGACGAAGCGGGGAGGGCCTGCGGGCATTTGCCTGGGACTGCGAGAAGATCCTGTTGGTGACCCGAGCGCACCTCAAGCCAGCCGTCGCCGCGGCACGCATCCTCAACGAACTGCCACCCGTAGAGGCGGGATTGGTGCTCCGAGGCAGCGGCCCCTCGGCCGTTGACGCACAACTCATTGCCGAGTCACTTGCGCTGCCACTATTGGGGATCGTGCCGGAGATTCGCGGAGTGGCAGCAGGGACGGAACTCGGGCGGCTGCTTGAAATGGGCCGTCGCAAGTCCGTGAACCGTTTTGCCCAGGGCGTCCTTGAATTGAACGGCGCTTTTGAATGAGCAGTCCGGAGAAGGGCGCTCAGGGATGGCCGCGGACGGGCACGCCGCTGAGAGGAGGGCGCCGCAGCCGAAGCCGCCGGTTGGACTCCATGCTTCTCGAAACCGTGCGGGAGTCTGTCCTTGCCGGGAATGGGCCGGTCACACCATCTGCCGTTGCTGCCGCCGTCCAGGCAAGTGGCAAGCTGCTGGGTACTGCCGGAGCATTGGCGGCCGCGGAGTCCATCAATGCGGAATTGAATGGCCTCGGGCCGCTCCAGCAGCTTGCCCATGACCCCTCTGTCACAGACATCTTCGTCAACGGTCCAGACTCTGTATGGATGGACCGCGGGCAAGGCCTGGAACGGTCTTCCGTGCAGTTCGATTCTGAAGGACAGATCAGGGCGCTTGCCGCCAGACTGGTCTCGGCGGGCGGCCGCCGCTTGGACGATGGTTCTCCATGCGTGGATGTCAGGCTCAAAGGTGGCTATCGCGTACATGCAGTGCTGGCGCCGATCTCGACCTCAGGGACTCTGCTGTCCATTCGAATTCGACGCGAAGAAACCTTCACTATGGCTGAGCTGCGCGAAGGTGGCATGTTCAACGAGCACATCGAGGCCCTTCTCCATGCCATCGTGGAGCGACGGCTGAGCTTCCTGATCAGCGGCGCCACTGGATCCGGGAAAACAACGCTCCTGTCCACCATGCTCGGATTGAGCCACCCATCCGAGCGCTTGGTATTGATTGAGGACGCCGCTGAGCTCAACCCGGTCCATCCGCATGTGGTAGCGCTTGAATCCCGCCACGGAAACCTTGAGGGAGGTGGGGCCCTGGACCTTGGCGAACTGGTCCGTCAGGCCTTGCGTATGCGACCGGACCGGCTGATTGTGGGGGAGTGCAGGGGCGCCGAGGTCCGCGAACTGCTCACGGCGCTCAATACGGGACACACAGGCGGTGGAGGAACAATCCACGCCAACACCGCTGAAGCTGTGCCGGCGCGGCTGACAGCCCTCGGCGCGCTCGCAGGATTGAACGCTGAGGCCGTGAAGTTGCAGGTCTCAAGTGCACTGGACGTTGTGATTCACGTGGAACGCACGCCTTTGGGGCGAAAAGTCGGCTCAATCGGGGTACTGACGGAGTCCTTGGATGGCCAAAGGGTTGTTACGGCATTGAGATGGGGGCCCGAAGGTCTGGTGCGTGGACCAGCCTGGCCGGACCTGAATGCGAGGCTCTCTGCCAGTTCACCCCGGGAGGAGGATACGACTGCATGGTGTTTGCCCGTTGGCTTTGATGCACCCACAATGATCGGCTACGAATGATCCCCTCCCTTGTTCTCGCGCTGGCGGTGGCGGCATGGATCGAGCTCAAGCTGCCGCTGGCCGACGCCCGGAGAAAGCGGGCAAGGCTCGCCAAGCCTTCAACCATGGGCGGCACCGGGGTCCGGAGAGGCCATGGTGCCCAAGGAGCCAGCAAAGGGCCGTGGGCCGGGCTTTGGTGGTCGAAACGGGTGGAAACCCTACCCCTTGTGGTGTTGGTACAACAGCTCGCTGCCCTCCTGCGGGGAGGACGCGGACAGTCATGGCTCTGGGAAGAGTTGTGGCTCGTCAATAGCTCCTGGCCCGGCCTGGATGCTACGTCAAGGGTCCCACCCCACCACGCGGCTCCAGTAGTTTCTGCAGAAGCTATCAAGGTGCTGGCCGCGGCGCGGGCAGGCTCAGCCATGGGAAATTCCCCCGCTGAAGCTATTCGCACGACGTCCGCAAAGGTCTATCCAGGCCGAGGCAGCACAGAACGCCGAATCTGGATGGAACTTGCTGCATGCCTGGATGTAGCCGAAACCAGCGGCTGTCCACTTGCAGATCTCCTCACGCGCTTCGCAGCACAACTCGAAGCCGAGGAGGATTCAGAAGCAGCACGTCAAACCGCCCTCGCTGGACCCAAAGCGACTGTCAGGCTGTTGTCCTGGCTCCCGGTCCTTGGCCTGGCCCTCGGGATGGCTTTGGGCGTTGACCCTTTGGGAATCCTGCTGGGTAACTTCCTCGGAGTGGCCACCTTAATCATGGGCCTCTTGCTGACCGTGGCAGGGCGGGTATGGTCCTCCCGGCTCGTCGCCTCCGCTGTAGGGGCCACATGATGATGGGATTTCAGTTGCTTGCGCTGGTAGGTGTACTGGCTCTGGCAGCCCTTGCCGGATTCACCAGGCCAGCGACGCTTCGCGGCCAACTGCAGGCGAGACTGACTGGGGACCGCGACTCCAGGGGTGATCCCCATGAGCAACCGGATACCCTCACCGCTGGGGACGGGCTTAGGGACACGGCTATGATGCTCGAGCTCGTAGCTTCCATGCTGGATGCAGGTGCCGGGATAGGGCGGGCGCTGGAATTGATTTCCTATAGCTCCACACCGAAAATCAGTCAGGATCTCCGACCCGTCGTCGCCGCGCTCGCCATGGGGGCTGATTGGGACACCGCGTGGCGAACCCCTACGCAGCATGAGCCGGAAGTAGCGCGTTTGAAGGATGCGCTTGCTTTCGCCGCCTTGACCGGTGCGCCCTCTGCTTCCATTCTCTATGCACAAGCGGCCAGAGAGCGCCGCGAGCAATTCCGTGCCGCGGAGAAGCGGGCCGCCGCCTTGGGAGTAAAGCTTGTGGTTCCCCTTGGACTGTGTTCCTTGCCAGCCTTTATTTGCCTTGGAATCGTGCCCGTACTCATCGCCATGCTGCCGGCTGGATGAGCCGCCAGGGCCAGCGCCTGCAGGATAGCCAGCGCCTGCAGGATAGCCAGCCCTCTTTTCCTCCACAAACCCGTCAAAGCAAGGGTTTATCCACTTGGCGGAACCCGTCCCTTCAGAGTTGGTCCCACTCACGGAAGAGTCGTTTTCATCCGGCGGATCTGCCGGGCTTCCCGCGAAAGGAACACACTATGGAAACTCGATCCAACACGCTTCCCGGCCGCCGCAATACCGGACAGAACGGTTCGCTTGCGCTCGCAGCAACTCCTCCCGGAGTGGTATCCCCGGGGCACGTGAGTGGCAAGCCTGGGGGCGCACAACAGGAGACCGGTATGTGCGTGCAGTTGGACAACCTGTGGCGTCGGATAACCCGGACAAAAAATGTGCGCAGGCGCGTCCGCAACGGTGTACGGCGGCAGACCAATCTCAGACAGACGCGTCTCATAGGCTCCGAAGGCGGAATGGCAACAGCGGAGTACGCCATAGCAACGCTCGCGGCGGTGGGCCTTGCTGGTTTGCTGGTGGTTATCCTCCGCAGCGAGGAAGTCCGGGGGTTCCTGCTCAACCTTGTTCGCACGGCGTTGTCCTTGCCATGACCTTGTTGGTGCCGGTCACGACAGAAGCGGCCACAGGGGAGAGGGAAGGAGGTGCCGTAACAGCTGAGTTCGCCGTTGCCCTGCCAGCGGTCATTTTGTTGCTGGCCTTCTTGTTGTCGGCCGGTGCAGCAGGGATAACCCAGCTCAGGTTGGAGGAAGCGGCCAGGGCCGGTGCTCGAGGCATGGCGCGGGGCGAGACTACCGTCCAAGTTCAGGGAATCGTCAGGCGCTTGGCCGGTGAAGGTGCCACCACAGGGGTCACAAGCGACGGGCGTTGGGTGACGGTGACAGCCTCCGCAGCCGTAGGAGGCTCGCTGGGGTCATTGATCCCCTGGACACTGACGGCTTCGGCATCGGCTCGCGGTGAAACGCCCGAGGCCGCAGTAGTACGTGGAACGCCGGGAGCAGCGGCGCGCGGTGTTCCGACGGAGGATGCCGCTGTGGGAGCTGTGGGAGCTGTGGGGAGCCGATGGGTTCCGTCGTGAGGGGCCGCAGCTTGCGGGTACCCACCATGGAGGGTCCTCCTGAAGAGCCACAACCTGAGAAAGGATCCGGCACGGTGCTGGCGCTGGTACTGGCGTTCGCAGTTATGGCCTTGCTTGCCGGGGTGCTCCTCCTGGCCCAGGCGGGGGTCATGGCGTCGCGGGCTGCCTCTGCAGCAGACCTTGCAGCACTCGCAGCAGCGGATGCAGCGCGCGGAATATCTTCGGGTGAACCCTGTGCTGTGGCGGCCAGCGTGGTGGAACAGCACGGTGCCACGTTGACTGCCTGCGAGGTCGTCGGGGGTGAGGTCGCGGAAGTCGCCACCGAGTTGGAGCGGCCGTTCCTACTCGGTGTGGCTACCGGCAGGGCACGTGCTGGTCCGCCGCCCTAGCCAAGCATGCGTGGGCCGCGGAGTTGGCAGGGATAGCCCAAACCTAGATGGCGTCTTTCAAGAGGACATCAAGGAGTGTGATGGCGGCTGCCTTGTCCAGTGGGTTGTTCTTGTTGCCGCATTTGGGCGACTGCACACAGGACGGGCAGCCGGCTTCGCATTCGCAGGACTTGATGGCCTCCCGGGTCGCCGTAAGCCAGACCTTGGCCTTTTCAAAGCCGCGCTCGGCAAATCCGGCGCCGCCGGGGTGCCCGTCGTAGACGAAGATAGTCGGTACCCCGGTGTCGGCATGCAGGGCAGTGGAGACACCCCCAATGTCCCAACGGTCACTGGACGCCACCAACGGAAGGAGGCCGATTGCCGCGTGTTCCGCGGCATGCAGGGCACCGGGAAACTGCGCTTCCACCAGCCCTGCACCGTGCAGTGACCGGTTGTCCACCACGAACCAGACGGCCTTGGTGAACAGATCCCTGGCCCCGAGATCGAGCGGTTCCTCGCCCAGGATCTCGTTGGAAATCAATGCCTTGCGCTGAAAGGAAACCACTTGGGTTGTGACCTTTACGTCCCCGAAATGCGCAGTGATGTCGCCCCACTGGACCGAGCGCGAGGTCTCCAGGACCTCGATCTGGGTTACATCCCTCGCCGTGGTGTAAAAGTCCGGATTCACGCGCCTCACCATGACGCAGTGGTCGGCCTCGTTGAGTTCCTCCACCAGGTAGCTATCGCCCTGGTGGACATAGATCGCCCCGGTGTGGGCCTGGTAGTGGGTCTGCGGCGAGTCCATCGTCCCCAGAAGGGAACCTGTCTCGGCGTCGACGATGCTCACAGGGCCCCCTCCATCGGCGCGCAGGTTCACCATCCCGGCTGCGCTCTCCGGATGGGTCCAGAACCAGCCCGCGGGCCGTTTGCGGAGATAGCCCTGAAGAACCAGCCGGTCTAGGAGGCTTTCGGCCGTGGGCCCGAAGAGTTCGAGTTCAGCGGGACCCACTGGCAACTCGGCTGCTGCGGCGCACAGGTGTGGCCCCAGAACGTAAGGGTTTCCTGGATCAAACACAGTGGCTTCGACGGACACATCGAAGATGGCTTCCGGATGGTTCACAAGGTACGTGTCCAAGGGGTCATCGCTTGCCACGAACGCCGCGATGGCGTCCTGGCCGGCTCTTCCAGCTCGTCCAATCTGCTGAAAGAGCGAGGCCCTGGTCCCGGGCCAACCGGCAACCAAAACCGCGTCAAGCCCGGAGATATCGATGCCGAGTTCCAAGGCAGAGGTACTGGAAACCCCCAACAGCTGTCCGGACCGCAAGGCCTGTTCCAGGGCACGCCGCTCTTCGGGAAGATAGCCGGAACGGTAGGCGGCCACACGGCTGGGCAGGCTGGGATCCACCTCGTCCAGCAGCCGTTTGGTGATGGACGAAATCGACTCAGCGCCGCGCCGGGACTTGATAAAGGCAATGGTCCGTACACGGGAGGAAACAAGGTTTGCCAGGATGTCAGCAGTCTCGGCCACCGCGGTCCGCCGTTGCTTGGCCCCGTTTTCACCCTTGACGTCTGTCAAGGCGGGCTCCCAGAACGCCACGGTCGTAGAGCCATGCGGAGAACAGTCTTCCGAAACTTCCCTGACCGGGGCACCGATGAGCCGTCCGAAGGAGACGCCCGGCTCGGAGGCAGTGGCAGAAGCGGCGATAAATACGGGTTCAGGAAAGGAGGTTCCGGCGCCGTAGTAGGCGCAGATCCGTCGAAGACGCCTCATGAGGTTGGCTACGTGCGAGCCAAACACGCCGCGGTAACTGTGCGCCTCGTCCACGATCACATAGCGCAGCCTTCGGAAGAAGCGTGCCCACCACGTGTGGTTTGGCAGGATCCCAAAGTGCAGCATGTCCGGGTTGGCAAGGATGAAATTGGCGTGATCGCGGATCCAACGGCGCGACGCGACGTCGGTGTCGCCGTCGTACGTTTCTGCGCGGACTGTAGGAAGCTTCAGGGAACGAATTGCTGCCAATTGGTCTGCGGCCAGTGCCTTGGTGGGGGACAAATACAGTGTCACGGCGCCGTCGTCGTGGATCTTCCCGGGCTCGGACAAGACACGGAGCTCGGAGCGGTGGATGGCGTCCAGCGCCGGCAATTGATAGGCGAGCGATTTTCCGGAGGCAGTGCCGGTGGCGATCACCACGTGCTGGCCTGAGTGGGCAAGTCCTGCCGCCTGGATCTGGTGACGGTACGGTTCATGGATACCCAAAGTGCCGTAAGCCTGGACGATATCGGGGTGAACCCAATCGGGCCACGGTTCGTTGACGGCCTTGCGTGCAGGAATGGTGTGGACGTGGCGCAACTGCTCCGGGTCCGGAGTCCGGCCCAGCAGTGAGATCAGCGAATTGGGTGCAGCCACCAAATCATTCTGTCACTGTGCCGGGCGGGCCGACGGCGGCACCTGTTGGCCGCCGTCGCAAACGACCGCCCAACAACGGGTGTCACGCTACGGAAAGGTCCGAACCCTCACCGGCGCTGACTGACATCATCAGAACGTGGCATACAACGTCCCATCCCAGGTGGGAATAGAGTTTCTGGCCGTCCAAGGAAGCGAGGAGGAGGCCATTTTCGACGTCGTGCTCGAAGGCCTGGGCGGCGAGGGCTTTCATGATGAAGCTTCCCAGACCACGCCGCTGAAATGCAGGTTCAGTAACGATCTTGTCGAAGACTGCCGTGCCGTCCACCACGAACACCCGGCCGCTGGCAGCAACTTGCTCTCCCGAGTGGACCACGGCGTGGTGGACTCCGTTGGATTCTGAAGTGGTAACTTCCAGATCGTCATCCGGGAGCCAAGGATCCTCTGCATCCTGGGTCTCCATGTCCACAATCATCATGGTCTGGGAGGCCGAGTTGACGTTCAGGCCATGCTGTTCGGCCAAGTACTTATAACGCTGGACGTCATTGGTAAGTATCGTCAGAATCCGTGTATCGGCTTCTGCGGTCTTCGCAGCAAGGGCGGCGAACTCTTCGTCGGACGGATCATGGGCGAAGTACTCCCAGTCACCGGTTTTATCGGCGCGCAGCGCGGCAGGGAAGCGTCCCTCTTGTCGTGACTCATAGCCCCGGCAGCCGGTCCAACCGGCCACCCAGACTTCCAAGAGGTGCGCGATGTCTTCAACCAAGGCGTCTGGACTCATGTAGAGAGACTATGCCAGCGCTCGTTCAAGCAACAGAGCCCGGTCAGCGGAAGAATCCTTGCTTATGAAATTGTGACTTCGACGACTGGAACGCACCCATGGGCGTTGAACTAGTCGCGGGCGGGCGGCGATTTTAGTACAGCAAGTACCCTTTAACAGTGGCTTTGAACCGAATTGTTCTCTTTTATGGCTTTACCCCGATCGCCGATCCCGACGCCGTGCGTCTGTGGCAGCGTGCCCTCTGCGAGAAATTGGGCCTCAGGGGCCGGATCCTGATCTCGAAGGACGGCATTAACGCCACGGTTGGCGGCGAACTGAACAACATGAAGCAGTACGTGAAAACCACCCGCGAGTACAAGGGCTTCCACGACATCGATTTCAAGTGGTCCGAGGGCGGGGCTGCCGATTTCCCCCGCCTCAGCGTTAAGGTCCGCGACGAAATAGTTTCCTTCGGGGCTCCCGGCGAGCTGAAGGTCGACGAAAACGGTGTGGTGGGCGGAGGCCAACATCTGCAGCCCGAGGAACTTCACTCACTGGTGGACGCGAAGAAAGCGGAGGGCGAAGAGGTGGTGTTCTTCGATGGCCGCAACGCTTTTGAAGCGCAGATCGGCAAATTCAAGGATGCCATCGTCCCGGATGTCGCTACGACCCACGACTTCATCAAGGAACTCGAATCCGGCAAGTATGACGCTCTCAAGGACAAGCCGGTGGTTACTTACTGCACGGGCGGCATCCGTTGCGAGGTGCTCTCAAGCCTGATGGTCAACAGGGGTTTCAAAGAGGTGTACCAGCTCGACGGCGGGATAGTCCGCTACGGCGAAACGTTCAAGGACAAGGGCCTCTGGGAGGGCTCGCTCTACGTTTTCGACAAACGCATGCACGTGGAGTTCAGCGAAGAAGCAAAGACCATCGGCGAGTGCGTTCGCTGCGCCGCGCCCACCAACAAGTTCGAGAATTGCTCCAACCTGAGCTGCCGCACACTGACTCTTTACTGTGCAGAGTGTGCCTCGAGTCCTGAAACCCTTCGTTGCCCCGGAGGCTGCGAAGCCGCCTGAGGTGCAGCGCAATCAAAGCCGGCTGACCCGATAGGCGAAGTTCGCGTCGGATCTGGCGCCCACAGTGATGGCCAGGATGGCGTCCTTTTCCAACTGCACCACGCTTACCCGGGCATTCGCGCATCCCAAAGTCAGGTCAACCAATTCCGTCTCACCCACGCTGACGGCGAAGGAAACCCGCCTGGTGCCGCGGCATGCCAGAGTCACCGCGTACGTTCCGCCGGGCAACTGCACGGTTTGTTCAGTTCTGGATTCGCCGGACTTCAGGAAGCCGCTGCTCGAATAGAACGATTGCCCTTGCGATTCCGGCAAGGCGGCTTTGGCCCACTCTTCGAGGGCCTCGCCTGTGACGGTTTGCTCCAAGGCTGGGTCGGGAGGAAGCACCACGTTGTTGCCGGTGCCCTCCGTGGGGCTGGAATCTGCCCGCCCGCCTTCGTCGTAGGTGTACTCGCACGCCGTCAGTGAGCCACACAGCACGAGCAGCAGTCCGACGGCGGCACTTGCCAGCCGTCTGGACATAACCGAGCCAGCCACCTTGCTGCCCATACGTTGACTCTACGCTGGCCTGGAGGCCCGCCAAAGGGGTGCGGGACAGGGCTAATTTGCGGACGGCACCAGCTGATAGGCGAAAATCAACGGGGCGTCCACGCTACTTGTAGAGATGCTGAGGCCAGCCGTGGCGGGGACTTTGATCTTCACCACTTCAAGGCTGCCGTTGCATGCGGCTCCCGCGTCGGCGATTTGCTTTCCACCGGAAGAGACGGCGAAGAAAACCTTTCCTCCGCCGTCACAAGCCATGGTGAGCGTGTAGTTACCGGCGGGAACGCTGGGTGACTCCTTGACCAGCGGGTCCCGGTTCAGGATCTTGCCGGAATCCTCCAATGTCACTGTGCTGGCGTCGGGAAGGACTTTGTCTTTCCATGCCGGTACATCCGCATGTTCGATGCTGACAGGGCCCTGGCAAGCTGAGGCGGCCAGCAGCGTCCCCGCAGCAATGACAACAAAGCCTGCGCGACGCCCTGTGGAGGAGAGGTTGAGCATGCTTCAACGCTACCGGGTCCCACACCAAGGTTTTGTCCACATAGTCCCAACGGCGGATGTCTGCCACCAAGTGGCCCCCCATAGACTTGCAATGTGACTCAAACCCCTCAAACATTCACCGCCGGCACTACAGACAACGCCCCGCGGAGCGACCATCCGGAGCTCCTGGTGTCGCTCGCCTCTGACCTTCGCGCCATCTCATACACGGTCGACGGCGTGGCGGAACTTTTGGGGGAATCCGCCTCCGCGGCACTGAGCAGGGACCAGATCATTCCAGCGTTGCTGGTCAGCGAACGGTTATCCAAGGACGGCGGGGAATCCGCCCGTGCGCTGTCCGTCATAGTTCGGCTGTGGTTGCTTGCTGTCCCGCAATCCCCGTCCGATGTTGACTTTGCGTTGCCCACCGTGGGCGCCCAAGGCCTCGCCCGGCTGGGACTCATCACCTTGGAAGCCGGTGTTGCCCGGGCCAAGGTGGACTTGCGTCCTTACGGCTGGGAGGCCAATGAAGACGGCAGCGCGGGAGCGGAGCTCTGGGTGGCCAGCGATCTCGCTGCCCACCAACAAGACGGGGTTTTGAGGCACGATCACGTGCTGGGGATAGGGCGGGCTTCAACAACCCTTGTCCAAACCACCATCAGGCAGCACACACAGCGTGCGCTGGATCTCGGGACAGGGTGCGGCATCCAGACGTTCCACTTGCTGCACCACTGCGAACACGTGACGGCAACAGACATTTCTGACAGGGCGCTGGCCTTCACCCGTTTCAATCTGATGCTCAATGCTCCGGAACTGGACCTGGATCCGGACAACCTGGAAGAGCGCGTCAGCCTGCGCCTGGGCTCGCTGCTGGAACCGGTGGCCGGGGAACGCTTCGGCCTCGTTGTCTCCAACCCGCCCTTTGTCATTACCCCCCGCAGCACTGGCGAATCCTCCGCTGATCAATTCACCTACCGGGACGGCGGTCTCCCGGGCGATGAGATCGTCGCTTCCTTGGTGCGGAACCTGGCTGACATCCTGGAACCTGGCGGCACAGCCCAGATGTTGGGAAATTGGGAGATCGTTAAAGGGACAGAGTGGCATGACCGGCCCTCGTCGTGGCTTCATGGTTCGGGTATGGATGTTTGGTTCATTCAACGCGAGCAGGTGGGCCCGGAGCAGTACGCAGAGACCTGGTTGCAGGACTCCTCGGAGAACCGGGACCGCAGTCACTATCAAGAGTCGTACGCTGCATACATCGACGACTTCGCCTCAAGGGACGTCGAGGGCATCGGCTTTGGCATGATCTGGCTGCGTCGCCCACAAACTTCGAACGGAACACGCCTCAGCCGCTTTGAGGAAATTACCTACCCCATTGAGCAGCCCATCGGACCGCATTTAAACGCGGCCGTGGAGCGCGCTGATTGGCTTGCCGGCAGCAGCTTGCCTGATGCGCACCTTGTGGTGGCCGATGACGTCACAGAAGAGCGCCACCAGCGTCCTGGAGCCGTGCATCCAGGCGTGATCCTCCTGCGGCAGGGGGCTGGCCTTCGCCGAACAAACTTGCTCAGCACCGAGCTGGCGGGCTTTGTTTCTGCTTGTGATGGCCAATTGTCCGTTCGGCAGATAATCGGAGCCTTGGAGGCACTGCTGGGAGGTGCAGACGACTTCGACTCAGTGGCCTTCCGCGAAGGGCTTCTTGCCGAAGTGCGGAATCTCGTCCTGGATGGCTTCCTCCTTCCCGATGCCAAGGAGGCGTCCGCATGAACAGTGCACGGCCCCCGCGCGCACCCCGCACCAAGCCCGCAGTTAGTGACCCTGATTACACTGGTGAAGTGATTGCGAACAACGAGGCACCCCAGGCGTCAGGCGATGCCCCGCGGCGCAAGAGGGCTGAGAAAACGGTTGAGATTACCGATCCCAAGGCTATCCGCGCGTTGGCGCACGCTGCCCGTCTCGAGGTCATTTCCGAGCTCTACGCCACGCAGGTAAGCCACACGGCCACTGAGCTCGCGGCCCGCACGGGGCTAACCCCCAGCGCCATGAGCTACCACCTCCGTGCGCTCCAGAAATGGGGCATCGTTGCCCCTGCGGAAAATGCCGGCGACGCAAGGGAACGCCGATGGAAAGCCGCCGGAACCGACTTCACGATTTCAGGCGGCAGCGTAGCCAGTCCGGAGATCGCGGTGGTCGATCTTGAGCTGGATGCCTTCCGGCGCAGGGCCTCCGCTTTCGCCAGGGCACGGGGAGAGCGCCGGCAACGTGGCGAAGCGGCGGAAGAGCCGGTGTCGGTGGTGCTGGCGAGCAACCTGCTGTACTTGACCAACCAGCAGCGCAAGGAGCTTTCAGAGCGGATCCGGGAGGTCCTGCGGGAGTATGAACTCGATGACCCAACCCAGATCCCGCAAGGCGCCGAGCGAGTTGCTACTCTTTGGTCGATGATCCCGGATGACCGCCTGGCACCTGGGCATTAGGGGCCTGGCCAGGCCCTCGGATTTCCACGCCAAAACGCAGGATTCTGCAATCTATGGTGAACTAGGCCAATATGGGCACCAGCCCAATTACACATTTTTTCTGTAGGAGCACCGTGCCCAGCAAGGCAAAAACCGGCAAGAAACTCGTGATCGTGGAGTCTCCGGCCAAGAGCAAGACCATCGCCAAGTACCTTGGCGAGGGCTTCATCGTCGAGGCTTCCATCGGCCATATCCGGGACCTCCCGCAGCCATCAGACCTCCCTGCAGAACTCAAGAAGACCTCGCTGGGCAAGTTCGCCGTCGATATCGAGAACGACTTCAAGCCGTACTACGTCGTATCGCCGGACAAGAAGAAGAAGGTCGCCGAGCTCAAGGCCCAGCTGAAAGACGCTGACGCGCTCTATCTCGCAACCGATGGGGACCGCGAGGGCGAGGCCATCGCGTGGCACCTCCTTGAGGTGCTCAAACCCAAGGTTCCCGTGTATCGCATGACCTTCGGCGAAATCACCAAGGAAGCGATTCACCGTGCCATGGACAACCTGCGCGACGTCGACACCGCCCTGGTTGATGCCCAGGAGACCCGGCGTATCCTGGACCGGCTCTACGGTTACGAAATCTCGCCGGTTCTGTGGCGCAAGGTTGCCAGAGGACTCTCCGCTGGCCGTGTGCAGTCCGTGGTCACCCGCATGGTGGTCGATCGCGAACGCGAACGTATGGCTTTCCGGGCGGCGTCCTATTGGGACCTGACCGGCCAGTTCGGCGCCGACTCGGGATCGTTCAAAGCGAAGCTCGCCGCGGTGGACGGTTCCAAGGTGGCCAGCGGTCGTGACTTTAACGACAATGGTCAGCTGACATCCTCCAACGTGGTGCACCTCAACGAGGAACTCGCCACGTCTTTGGCTGCGGGGCTGCAGGACGCCGATTTCCGCGTTCGCTCTGTAGACACCAAGCCGTACACCCGCCGTCCTGCCGCGCCGTTCACCACCTCCACGTTGCAGCAGGAAGCTGGCCGAAAGCTCAGGTTCTCCTCGAAGAGCACCATGCAGGTAGCCCAGCGCCTGTACGAAAACGGCTATATCACCTATATGCGTACGGACTCCTCTGCCTTGAGCGATGAAGCTGTGACAGCAGCCCGCAGGCAGGCCGCGGAGCTCTACGGCCCCGAGTACGTGCCCCAAAGCCCCCGCGTGTACGCCAACAAAGCTGCAAACGCGCAAGAGGCCCACGAAGCCATCCGTCCGGCAGGTGACTCGTTCCGCACTCCTGCCCAAGTGGCCAAGCAGCTCAGCGGAGACGAATTCCGCCTGTACGAGCTCATCTGGAAGCGCACGGTCGCATCGCAGATGGCCGACGCCAAGGGCTCGACGGCCACCATCCGCCTGGGTGCCGTGGCAACTGACGGACGCGACGCCGAATTCTCGGCCTCGGGTACCGTCATCACCTTCCCCGGATTCCTCGCCGCTTATGAGGAGGGCAAGGACGAGAGCCGCGGAGACGACGACTCCGATGAAGCCCGCCGTCTGCCCAACGTGGCCAAGGATGACTCCCTGAAGGCCTCGGACATCGTGGCTGTGGGCCATGAGACGTCGCCGCCCCCGCGCTACACTGAAGCCTCGTTGACAGCTGAGCTGGAAAAGAAGGGCATCGGCCGTCCGTCCACATACGCCTCCACGATTTCCACCATCCAGGATCGCGGTTATGTTCGGAAGCAAGGTTCTGCGCTGGTTCCCAGCTGGATCGCTTTCTCGGTGATCCGCTTGCTGGAGCAGCACTTCACGGACTACGTGGACTACGAGTTCACGGCAGACATGGAAGGCGACCTTGACAAGATCGCCAATGGACAGGCTGTTGGCGCTGCTTGGCTTAAGCACTTCTACTACGGTGAAGACGCAGACCCAGGCCTGCTGAGCATCGTGAACAACCTCGGCGAAATCGATGCACGCGAGATCAACTCCGTGCCGATCGCGGAAGGCATCACCCTGCGTGTGGGCAAGTTCGGTCCGTACCTGGAAAGCAGCATCCCCACCATTGATGAGAAGACCGGCGAGGTGGTGGAATCCGCACGGGCCAATGTCCCCGAGGAACTGGCTCCTGATGAACTGACGGCCGCCAAGGCCATTGAACTCATGGAAACGGCTGCTCCCGAGGAACGGGTCCTCGGAACGGACCCCCACACAGGACACACGGTGGTGGCCAAGAACGGCCGCTACGGCGCTTACGTCACCGAGATCATCCCCGAGATGACAGAGGAACAGCTGGCAAACCAGCCAGTTGAGTACTACAAGAACGGCAAGCCCAAGCCGCCCAAGAAGCCGGTGAAAGCCAAGCCACGCACAGGCTCGCTGTTCAAGTCCATGACCGTGGACAGCGTCACTTTGGATGAGGCCCTGCAACTCATGAGCTTGCCCCGGGTCCTTGGTGAGGATGCCGAAGGAAACGTCATCACGGTCCAGAACGGCCGGTTCGGACCTTACCTGAAGAAGGGCACAGACTCCCGCTCCATCGGATCCGAAGAAGAGATCTTCACCATCACCCTGGAACAGGCCTTGGAGATCTATTCACAGCCCAAGCAGCGTGGTGCCCGTGCCGCCGTGCCGCCGCTCGCCGAGTTCGGCCCGGACCCCGTCTCGGAGAAAAACATTGTCGTGAAGGAGGGCCGTTTCGGTCCGTACATCACTGATGGCGTCACTAACATCACGGTCCCGCGCTCAACCTCCCTTGAGGAGCTAACACGGGAACGCGCCGTCGAACTTCTTGCCGAGAAGCGGGCCAAGGGTCCCGTCAAGCGGACCACCACCCGCAAGGCGCCAGCCAAGAAGGCCACCGCCAAGAAGTAGGGCAGCAACACGGCAGGGTGCCGTCCGGGAAGCTAGCGAATTGCGTCCCGGACGGCATCGTGGTCGAGTAGAAGCATGACTGAACAGACGGTTTCACCGGACAACGAACCCTTGAATGACCTCGAAGCCAAGCTTGCCTTGGCCGAACATCCGGACGCCAACCCGGTAGACGTCATCCTTGCTTTCCTGAACAACGAGGTCTACCTGGTCAGTTCTGAAGCGGTGGACGGACCGGATTCTGCCGTAGAGCCACTGGTCCTCTCAAACGCCGATGGCCAGCCAGTCCTAGCGGTTTTCAGCCACCCGAGCCGCGTGGACGCACGTTTCCTGGAAGCTGCCCCGCATGTTCTGGGCACCATGGGCTCGGCGATTCTCGGTAACATCGGCGACGAACTGGGTATGGTCATCAACCCCGGCAGCGAATTTGGCTTCGAGATCGATCCTGAAGGGATCGCCAACATCCGGCGCGACTTCAAACGGGCAGACGAAGCCGGGGAGCCAACAGAATAGCTGGCATCCAGGACGCGAGGCGCGCACGTGTCCGCGAAACGTGGACGCCAAGTTGCTTTCCCGGCTTCGAATCGGTGAATAATGGCAGAATGCGTCTTGGCGTTCTCGACATCGGTTCAAACACCGTCCACCTGCTGCTCGTGGATGCCCATCCCGGCGCACGCCCCGTGGCTTTCGCCTCCCACAAGCGCCCCCTTTCCCTGGTGCAATACCTGGATGGTGATGGCAACATCAATGATGACGGCCAGAACGAGCTGATTGAGTTCGTCCTGGAGGCGTGGGAATTCGCAGCACGCCACAAGGCCGAGGATCTGCTGGCCTTTTGTACGTCGGCAATCCGTGAGGCAACCAACGGCGCCGAGGTCCTGGCACGGGTCAAGCATGAGACCACGGTGACTCTCCAGGAGCTCACGGGCAGCGAAGAAGCCTCCATGACCTTCTTTGCCGTTCGCCGTTGGTATGGGTGGGGTGCCGGTCCCATTCTGGACCTGGACATCGGCGGAGGCTCGTTCGAAATGGCCTACGGTACAGACGAACTCCCGGAGTTTGCTACGTCTGTTCCCCTGGGGGCAAGCCGGCTCACACGGGATTGGCTCCATGACGATCCACCCAGTGCCAAGAGTGTCAAGGAGTTGAGGCGTTACATCCGTTCCACGCTCAAACCGGTTGTCCGTAATTTTCACGAGCTCGGCCGCGCCAACCTGGTGGCCGGGACCTCCAAGACGTTCCGCTCGCTTGCACGGATCGCTGGTGCAGCCCCCAGCGGAGCTGGTCCTTACGTGAAACGGGAACTCCACGCCGCCGATCTTGGTCTGTGGGCCCAGCGCATATCCGCCATGAAAGTTGAGGACCGCTTGTATCTCCCCGGCGTTTCGGACGCGCGGGCCCGCCAATTGCTGGCTGGTGCCTTGGTGGCAGAAGCCGCGCTGGAACTCTTCGAATTCCCTAAAATGGAAATCTGCCCGTGGGCTCTGCGCGAAGGGCTGATCCTTCGCCGACTGGACCAGTTGGTCTTCGAAGAAGCCGTGGATCCCGCGCCGCACGTCGGGAAGCGCAAGAAGGACAAGTCCAAGAAAAAAGCAGGCAAGGAAGGCGACAAGAAGACGGACAGCGACGAGCCCCAGACCACCTTTGAGGAATTCCCTGTGCCGGTAAATAACCCTGCACCCGCACCAATCCCGGCCCCTATGGCAGGCGGGCTGGCTTCCTGAGATGAGCACCGACGTCGAGCCTGTTGAAAATAACCGCCATATCCCGGTGGCGCTGTCCAGCGCGTCCGTGTATCCGTTGAGCGTCCATGACGCTTTCGCTGTGGCCCAGGACCTCGGTTATGAAGGCGTGGAGGTCATGGTCACCAACAACGCCGTGAGCCAGAATCCTGACGCCCTCATCCAGCTGAGCCATCGGTACCACCAGCAGATCGTTTCCATTCACGCGCCCACGCTGCTGCTGACCCAGCAAGTGTGGGGAGCGGCATGGAACAAGATCGAGAAATCCTGCCAGATGGCAAGGGAGGTGGGCTGCGACACCGTGGTGGTCCACCCACCGTTCCGCTGGCAATCGAACTACGCCGAGAACTTCGCTGCCGGTGTTCGGGAGATCGCTGCGATGTACCAGGTGCACATCGCAGTCGAGAACATGTACCCCTGGCGCGTCCGTGGACGGGAGGCTGTTGCCTACCTGCCGCACTGGGATCCCTTGGGACAGGATTACGACGACGTCACTTGGGATTTCTCGCACGCGGCCACTGCGGGGGCCAACAGTTTGGAAGCAATCCAGGCGTTGGGGAACAAACTCCGCCACGTTCACCTCACGGATGGTTCAGGTTCCGGCAAGGACGAACACTTGGTTCCGGGCACTGGCACGCAGCAATGTGCAGATGCCCTCCAACACCTTGCATCCAATGGCTTCAACGGTGTTGTGGTGGCGGAGATCTCTACCCGCAAGGCCAAAGTGGCTGGTGAACGCGAGGAAATGTTGGCGGAGACGCTTCGTTTCGCACGGCAGCACCTCAGCATCCCGCTGGTGCGTTCGCACGACAACTAGCTAGTACGCTCCCACAATCATTAAAAGCGAAAGCACCGGCGGCCGAATCGGGAAATGGGGGAAAACCCGCCCGGCCACCGGTGCTGCTGGCGGACATCCCCATGCCCGCCTCATCACTCGCACCCTCAATGAGGTAACTACTAAGTTACGGACCAAGGATGGGTGCTGCCTGCAATAATCTTGGGAACCAGCTGTGAATGTGGATGCCGTTCGACCCCTCCATGGGCAAACTGCCATGATGGTGCAATGAGCAACCGAATCGCATTCCTTGGCTGTGGATCCATGAACGAGGCAATCCTGGCAGGTCTCCTTGCCGCCGGGACTGACCCATCCGACGTCGTCGCCACCGTCCGACGAACCGAGCGCGCAGAAGAACTTGCGCAGCGCCATGGCGTTATGGCGATCGCCGGCGAGGAAGAGCCGGAAAACAATAAGCTTGCCACCAAGGGTTCCGGCATGGTCATCCTTGGCGTCAAGCCAGTTGGCATTGCAGACCTTGCACGGGAAATCAGCCCGGCACTCGCCAAGGACACTGTTGTTGTGAGCGTGGCCGCTGCGGTTTCCATCGCACAGCTTGAAGCCGCCCTCCCGGAAGGGCAGCCGGTGATCCGAGCCATGCCGAACACCCCCGCCAGGCTGGGCCGCGGCGTCGTTTCCGTCTCGCCCGGAACTCACTGCACGCCCGAACAGCTTGAACGGGTGAAGGCCGCGCTGGCAGGTGCCGGCACGGTTGTGGAGGTGCCCGAAGAGCAGGTGGACGCTTTGTCCGCCATCAGCGGTTCCGGCCCCGCATACGCGTTCTATCTGGCTGAGGCCATGGCAGCGGCGGGCGTCGAGCTGGGACTGGACGCCGAATTGTCCCTCATGCTGGCCCGCGAAACGGTGGCAGGCGCCGGGTTCATGCTGGCGGAGCCTGGTGCGGACCCCACTGCGCTGCGCGTCGCCGTGACCAGCCCGAACGGCACCACCGAGCGGGCTATCGCAGCTTTCGACGACGGCGGGATCCCCAGGATCATCGCCGATGGCGCCCGTGCGGCTGCCAACCGCGCAGCAGAGATCACTAAACAGCTGGGCTAATCCCCAACCGCACCCTAGCCTCGCAAGCTCGGCCAGGGAACCCTGCGGTCGTGGGCCCAAAGCAACCGCACCCTAGCCTCGCAAGCTCGGCCAGGGAACCCTGCGGTCGTGGGCCCAAAGCAACCGCACCCTAGCCTCGCAAGCTCGGCCAGGGAACCCTGCGGTCGTGGGCCCAAAGCAACCGCACCCTAGCCTCGCAAGCTCGGCCAGGGAACCCTGCGGTCGTGGGCCCAAAGCAACCGCACCCTAGGGCCGTGCCGCGAAGCGCTCCAGGAGATCGACGTGCCCGGACACGATCAACATGTCGTGCCCGGACACCTTGGTCTCGGGCCGCGCGTAGGTGAAGTCCTCCCCGGGGGTCTTCACGCCTACGATCGTCACGCCGTATTTGGAGCGGACCTTGGACTCTTCCAGCGTGAAGCCCACGGTCTCCTTGGGCGGATACATCTTGACGATTGCGTAATCGTCATCGAACTCGATGAAGTCCAGCATTCGCCCGGATACCAAGTGTGCTGCCCGGACGCCGGCATCGGCCTCCGGGTAGATCACGTGGTTGGCGCCGATCCTGCTGAGGATCTTTCCGTGCGAAGGCGTGATCGCCTTGACCCACAGATGCTGGATCCCCAGGTCCACCAGGTTCACCGTGATGAGCACCGAGGATTCGATCGATGTGCCCACACCCACCACGGCCGAGCTGAACTCCTGCGCCCCCAGTTGGCGCAGGGCATCGATGTTGGTGGCGTCTGCCTCCACCACGTGGGTGAGTACGGGCGCCCATTTCTGGACGAGAGTGCGGTCGCGCTCGATTGCCAGGACTTCCCGGCCTTGCTTGACCAGTTGCTCGGCAGTGGCCGATCCAAACCGGCCAAGGCCAATGACCAGCACTGGTGCGTTGTGGGCGGGGCGGTTCGCCGCCCCTGTGGTACTAGCCAATGATTGGCCTCTCTTCCGGGTAGTGGTAAAGCTGGCTGCGTTGGCGCAGGGCCAGGCCGGCAGCGAGGGTTACGGTGCCGACGCGGCCTGCGAACATCAAGGCGGTCAGGACGTAAACGCCCGACGGCGGCAGCTCGGCGCTGAGGTTCGTGCTCAATCCCACGGTGGCAAAGGCGGAGATGGTTTCAAAGAGCACCCGGTCCAGTGATGCGCCGCTGATGGACAGCAGCAGGAACGCCGCGACCGAGACAAGGGTGGCGCCGGCAACAATCACCGAAATAGCCACCCGCATGGTGCCTTGGGGAATAGTGCGGCCGTATACCTTCACGTCGGCATCGCCACGGGCCTCGGCAACGATGGCGAGGAACATGACCGCAATCGTGGTGACCTTGATGCCGCCCGCCGTGGACGCCGAGCCGCCACCGGCAAACATGAGGGCATCCGTGAGGAGCATCGTGGTGGATTCCATGTGGTTCTGGTCCACCAGATTGAACCCGCCTGAACGCGTCATCACGGAAGCAAAGAGGGAATGAATAAGCTTGTCGCCGAATTCCATGTGCGCGATGGTCCGCACGTTGTCCCATTCCATGAGGGCCCATAGGACCGTGCCGGCGAGCAGCAGGATGAAAGACACCTGGATGGTGAGCTTGGTGTGGAGGTTCCACTTCTTCCAGTTCAGGCCGTTCTGCTGGAGCACCATCACTACCGGGAAACCGAGGCTGCCAAGGAACACGCCGAGCATGAGCGGTACCAGGATCCAGAGATCGGTCTCGTAGGGGACAATTCCGTCCGAGTGCGGCGTAAAGCCGGCATTGTTGAAGGACGAAATCGAGTAGAAGACTCCGTGCCAAACCGATTGCCAGAAGGGCTCCCCAAGGAGCATGAAGCGTGGGACGAGGGCCAGCGCCAAGGCACCCTCGATCACCACGGAGGTCACGATGACGATGCGTAGCAGGGTACCCACTTCACCCAGCCTGCCAGCATTGTTCATGGCCTCCTGGGCGATGAGCTTGCCCCGGACACCAAGCCGCTTGCTGACCATGAGCGCCAGCAGGGACGCCAAGGTCAAGGTGCCGAGGCCGCCCACAAAGATGCCCACCAAAATAATGAGCTGGCCGAGGAAGGACCAGTGGGTTGCGGTGGAAACCACGGTCAGGCCGGTCACACAGACACTCGAAACGGCCGTGAACATGGACTGGTGCAGGGGGGTAGGTTCGCCGGAAGCCGAGGAAAACGGCAGGGACAACAACCCTGTGAAGAGCAGGATCACCACGGCGAAAGCGACCAGGGCCAAACGGGCCGGGGATGTGTTGGCGATGTTGTCGATGAAGTCGCGCGCACGTGTGAAAATCCACAGACCTTCACGTTCCTGCTGGCCGGGATGCCAGTTGGCCGGGCTCGTGGAGCGCGTCTGGCTTTGAGACATGGGGTTCTTCCTCGGTTGAACATGCTTTCCTGAGTAGTAAACCACTATTCCTGCGGCGTAACCGGGCGGTGGTCCAGTGCGGCCTCAGGTAGCCTGTTCTGGATGAACTCCGGGCTTGGAACAACTGCTTCCAGCATTACGCGATCCGCACTGCCAACGACGGTGGTGTGGGACCCAGCCATGACTGCTTACAACTTTGGTCCCAGCCATCCTATGGCCCCGCAGCGGTTGGAACTGACGGCCAGGCTCGCGGAGTCCCTAGGCCTTTTCGACCACAGCCATGTGGCGGTGGAGGCGCCTGAGTTGGCCACCGACGTCGAACTTTGCTCGGTGCACAGCGCGGAGTACGTCGAGGCGGTGCGCCGCGTCAGCCAGGATCCGTCCATGCCCGAGGAAGACCGGGGCCTCGGAACCGAGGATGATCCCGCATTTGCCGGCATGCACGAGGCCAGCGCCCGACTCGCTGGCGGTTCCCTGTTGGCTGCTGAATCCCTCCTCTCTGGCCAAGCCGTCCGCGCCGTGAATTTCAGCGGTGGATTGCATCATGCCGCGCGGGAAAGGGCCAGCGGCTTCTGCGTCTATAACGACGTCGCAATCGCCATCCAGCGGCTTCTGGACGGCGGTGTGCGGCGCGTCGTGAGTATCGACGTCGACGCCCACCACGGCGATGGGACGCAAAGCATTTTTTGGAATGACCCCCGCGTTATGACCATTTCATTGCATGAATCGGGGCTCACGCTCTTTCCGGGAACGGGTTTCGCGAATGAAACGGGGGGCCCGGATGCGCCCGGGACGGCTGTGAACGTGGCGCTGCCGGCGTTCACGGGGGATGCCGCGTGGCTGCGCGCTTTCCATGCGGTGGTGCCGCAGCTGGTTGGCGCGTTCAATCCCGAGGTGATTGTCAGCCAGCACGGCTGTGACTCGCACCGCCTGGATCCGCTGACGCACCTCAACCTCAGCGTCGACGGCCAGCGGGAGGCGGCCAGCGCCGTCGCCAGCCTTGCCGCCAGGTACTGCGAAAACCGGTGGATAGCCACCGGCGGAGGCGGCTATGACATCACGGGTGTTGTGCCGCGCGCGTGGAGCCATCTGATCGGGATGGTGACGCAGCGGCCGGTCCCGTTGAGCACGCCCGTTCCCGAGGCCTGGCGGACCTATGTCAGGGAGGCTTACGGCGTTTGGGCGCCGGAGTCGATGAGCGATGACGTGGACGTCTGGTGGCGTTCCTGGGAAGTTGGATACGACCCCGCAGACGAGGTGGACCGGACGGTCATTGCTACGCGCAAGGAGATATTCCCCTTGTACGGGCTGGATCCCTGGTTCGACTAGCTGTTCGTGGACCAGGCTGTTCGGGGTCCATTCGACCGTCCCAACCCTGCTACGGCCCGGTCTTCTCCGTCTGGAACACCACGCCCGCTGCCCCCACGAGCCATCCCAGCAAGGACAAGGCAAACGCGCCGATGAGGTCCGTGGACGCTTGCCCTTTGAACAGCCACAGCACCAACACCAGCATGCCCATGGTCATGTAGACCATGATCGCGAAGATCACCCGGCCAGAGAGTCGGTTGGCCACCTCGGTGGGGCTGACAAGAGGGCTGGGCTGGCCAGCCTCGGCTTGGTCCCTTTTAACCTCGGAAATCGTAAAGCCCAGTGCGGATGCCGTCAGGGAACTCAGGGACGTGGCGAGGACGCCTGCAGCTGTCACAAGGGCACCATTGAGTTCAGGGGCAACCGCACCGCCGGTGGGCACCCAGGTTCCGACGCGCAACAGGACGGCAGCCCAAACGAACACGAAAAGTGCCAGGAATACCGCGGCGATGATGTTAAACATTTGACGTCGGAAATAGTCAGTCATGGCCTTGCACCCCGAGCGATTGGCGGCCGGGGCCTGGCAGCCCGGACGGACCGTGACTCCGTTGTAGCACCGGCCCCATGTTGGGTCAACGATCCGTCCCCGTCGCGGCACGAAACAGGGATGCCATTTGGCGTATATGTCGCTAGGGTGGGAGGCATGGTGACTGACGACGTATTTGCCGTCATAGCTGAGGCAACCAGGCGAGATATCCTGGTTTCACTCCGCTCTGGGGATAAAGCTGTAGGCGAACTGGTGGAAGAACTGGCTGCAAGCCAGCCCACGATCTCCAAGCATCTGAAGGTGCTCCGCGAGGCTGACCTCGTCAGCATGCGCGCCCAGGGACAGAAGCGCTACTACGCGCTGAACCCCAAGCCGCTTGCCGGCGTCGCCAGTTGGCTGGAAACTTTCGACGTCGGACCCTCGGCTTCCACCGCCGTCGGACCTTCCGTGGACGCAGCCCAGGAACCCGTGGCCGCCGCTGAAGCAGTGGCCGCTGCGTCGGTTGTGAAACCTGCCGACACAATTCCGGATGTCATCCCAACGCGGGCCGACGCCATTGGCCAGGCCGTGAAAGTCCACTCGAGTGGGACGCCACTCTCCGTCGATCCGGCATCGGATGACACCGTCCCGCAGCAGATTGGCCGGACTGTGGGCCGCGCTGCCACCAGAGCCGCAGATCTGCTGGCCAACCTCCCGAACCTTCCCAATCTCCCCAAGTTCGGTCGAAAGCGCTAGGAACCGCCCCACCCAGTAGGGTCGAATAACGTGATCTTCGACACCTTGTGAGGTGTTGTTAGGGTCAAGTTTCCCTGCGTTTCCGGGGTTTTTCTACGGTTGTGTTAACTCCGCCCAAGGGTCACATTTTCACCGGATGGAGATCCTACGTCCAATGATGCAACCATGAGCGGGACTGGATCGTCTCGCCGCGGGTCGGCGCATGGATGGATTGGAAGACGCATGGATTCGAGGCTCGAAGCTGTCCGGAACACCGTACTGGCGCGGAATCCCGGTGAGAAGGAGTTCCACCAGGCTGTCACCGAGGTCTTCGAAAGCCTGGGGCCTGTTCACGATCGGCATCCCGAATTCCTTGAGGGAGCCGTGCTGGAGCGCCTATGCGAGCCGGAGCGTCAGATCATCTTCCGCGTGCCGTGGACGGATGACTCGGGCCGCGTGCACGTCAACCGTGGATTCCGCGTGGAATTCAACTCCGCCTTGGGCCCGTACAAAGGCGGACTGCGGTTCCATCCGTCGGTCTACCTGGGCATCGTGAAGTTCCTCGGTTTTGAGCAGATCTTCAAGAACGCCCTCACCGGCATGCCGATCGGGGGCGGCAAAGGCGGCTCCGACTTCGATCCCCGTGGACGTTCGGATGCCGAGATCATGCGGTTCTGCCAGTCGTTCATGACTGAGTTGTATCGCCACATCGGCGAGTACACGGACGTCCCAGCAGGCGATATTGGCGTTGGAGGCCGCGAAATCGGCTACCTCTTTGGCCAGTACAAGCGCATCACCAACCGCTACGAATCCGGGGTCCTCACCGGCAAGGGTATTTCCTGGGGCGGCTCGTTGGTCCGGCCGGAGGCTACCGGCTACGGCACCGTGATCTTCGCCCAGGAGATGCTCAAGACCCGTGGTTCTTCCTTTGATGGCCAGCGCGTTGTGGTGTCCGGTTCGGGAAACGTGGCCATCAATGCGATTGCCAAGGCACAATCCCTCGGTGCAACCGTGGTGGCCTGTTCCGATTCCGCCGGTTACGTCGTGGATGAGGCGGGAATCGACGTCGCGCTTCTCAGCCAGATCAAGGAAGTGGAGCGCGGGCGCCTCACGGAATACGCCGCGCGCCGTTCCGGAACCAGCCACGTTGCCGGCGGTTCCGTGTGGGATGTCAACGGTACCGTGGCGCTGCCATGCGCCACGCAGAACGAGCTCGACGGCGATGCTGCCGCCAAGTTGGTCAGCAACGGCCTGATTGCTGTGGCTGAAGGCGCCAACATGCCCTCCACGCGCTCAGCCGTTTCGGTGTTCCAGGAGGCCGGCATACTCTTCGGGCCGGGCAAAGCAGCCAATGCTGGAGGCGTTGCGACGTCCGCGCTGGAAATGCAGCAGAACGCCAGCCGGGATTCGTGGTCGTTCGAGCACACGGAACAGCGCCTCACTGAAATCATGGTGGGCATCCACGATCGCTGCGCAGCTACAGCCGATGAATACGGCTCGCCTGGAAACTACGTGGTTGGCGCCAACATCGGCGGCTTCGTCAAGGTTGCCGACGCGATGCTGGCCCAGGGCCTGATCTAACCCCCTTACCCAACTAATACGCAGCTAAGCGCGTTTTGAGCCCTCAAAACGCGCTTAGCTGCGACCCGCATGGGTGCCTTTAGCGCTGCAGAAGCCGCACGTGGTCCGGGTTCAGTTCCGAGATCTTTGTGACGCCCAGCAGTGCCATTGTCCGGGTCATGTCCTTCTCCAGGATCTGGATGGTACGGTCCACGCCTTCGCGTCCGCCGGCCATGAGTCCGTAGAGGTATGCGCGGCCGATCAAGGCGAAGTCGGCGCCCAAGGCCAGGCCTGCCACGATATCCGCGCCGCTCATGATGCCCGTATCCAACATGATCGCGGCCTTGCTGTTGTCCGCCTTCAGGGCGGCCGAAACTTCAGGCAGCAAATGGAACGGGATAGGCGCCCGATCCAACTGGCGGCCGCCGTGGTTGGACAGGACGATGCCATCGGCGCCGTGGTCCACCACCTTGCGGGCGTCCTCCACGGTCTGGATGCCCTTGACCACGAGCTTGCCCTTCCAGGTTTCGCGCAGCCAGTCGAGGTCCTCGTAGGTCAACGTGGGGTCGAACATCGAGTTGATCAGGTCCGCCACTGTTCCCGTATACCGCGAGAGCGAGGCGAAGGTCAGCGGCTCATGCGTCAGGAAGTTGAACCACCATGCCGGGCGGTACGACGCGTCAAGGACTGTCTTCAGGGTCAATGCCGGCGGGATGGTCATGCCGTTGCGGACATCGCGCAGGCGGGCGCCGGCAACCGCGGTGTCCACGGTGACCATGAGGGTATCGTTGCCTGCTTTGGCGGCGCGCTCAATCAGCTCCAGCGAGCGGTCACGGTCCGTCCACAAATACAGCTGGAACCAGTTCCGGCCATTCGGAGCGGCAGCCGCGACATCTTCGATCGAGGCCGTGCCCATCGTGGACAGCGTGTAGGGGATACCCGCTGCTTCCGCGGCCTGCGAGCCTGCGTATTCGCCTTCGGACTGCATCATGCGCGTGAATCCGGTGGGTGCGATCCCGAAGGGGAGGCGCGATTCCTTACCCAGGATGTCGGTGCGGAGGTCGATCCTGGAAACGTTGCGAAGGATCCCGGGTCGGAACTCAATGTCCTGGAACGCCTGACGGGCCCTGCGCAGCGTGATCTCGGCTTCAGCGGCGCCGTCGGTGTAGTCGAAGGGGGCCTGCGGAGTGCGGCGCTTGGCGATGTCGCGCAGCTCCCAGATGGTGCTGGCGCGCTTCAGTCGGGCGGCCTTGCTGAATTCGGGCTTCTTGAACTGCATGAGCGGCGCCAGGTCCGACACTTTGGGGATGCGCCGCTTCAGTGCGGGAGGACGCACGACGGCGGGCGTCGGCTGGGGTGGGCGGCTTACGTTTTGGTCGCTGCCGGCATTGGCCGGGGCGGCTGTGAGCTTCGGATCGAGGGTGTCGGTCATGCGGTTCTCCCTTGAATTCTGTGGTCCTACCACTGTGGTCTAACCACACTGTAAGCCATGTGGTTGGACCACATCAACTAGTATTCCGTTATGCGTACCCACGAACTAGTCCTGCAGTGGATAGAAGAGCAGCTATCCGATGGCCACCTCGCCCTCGGAGGACGCCTCCCGGGCGAGCGGGCCCTGGCGGAGCAACTGCAGGTTTCGCGGACCTCCGTGCGTGAGGCCGTGAGGATTCTCGAGGCAATGGGTGTTGTCCGTGCGGGCGTTGGTTCGGGAAAGGACGCAGGGACCGTAGTGATTGCTGAGCCCGGCTCAGCGTTGGGCTCCACGCTCCGCCTCCACGTGGCAACGCGCCACCTTCCAGTGGCCGACATCGTGGAGACCCGCGTGCTGCTCGAATCATGGGCAGCGGCGCGGGCCAAGGTTGGCGCCCCGGCCCTCGATGAGGCTGCTGCCCTGCTCGAGCAAATGGACCATAGTCCGGACATCGAAACGTTCCTGGCGCTCGACGCCCGGTTCCACGTCGCCCTGGCACAGGCTGCCGGGAATACCGTGGTCAGCGCCATGATGGCGTCACTGCGTGGGGCAATCGAAAACTACGCCGGGAAGCTCACTGGAAACCTTCCCGACTGGAATGCCACTTCAGGCAGGCTTCGAGCGGAACACCGCGCGATTCTTGCGGCTGTGAACGCGAACGACGGCGGCCGGGCGGCGGAGCTTGTGGCCGCCCACATCGAAGGCTTCTACAAAGAGGCCGGACTGGGGTCGGAACACGCGCCGAGATGACAATTAATGCCAATGTTCCTCGGGAACATTGGCATTAAATGTCACCTCGCGGGGTTGAGTGCCGGGGCTGCAGTGCTCTTGCGGATTTCCATCCGCGGGGAAAATTCATCCTGGGCCTGCGTGGTCGACTCGCCTGCTTGCTGGATCTGCTCCCGCATCCTGCGCCACGCCAGGCTCCCGAGCTCGTTGATGGGCACGGCGGCGGTGGTCAGTGGGGGAGTTGTGTACTTGGCGAACGGGATATCGTCGAAGCCCGTCACCGAGATGTCCTGCGGTACCCGCACTCCACGCTCGTGCAGGCCGCTCAGCAAGCCCATGGCGACGAGATCGTTAAAGGCCAGGATGCCCGTGGCCCCACTGGCGATGATGGCCTCTGTTGATTCATGGCCGGAATCGAAGTTGGATCCGCCGTGGAGCATCTGGAGCTCGATCTCCGGGTGTTCCTTCCGGAATTGCTCCAGGCCAACCAGCCGCTGGCGGTTGGATGCGCTGTGCTCCGGGCCGGAGAGGAAGGCAAGGCGTCGGTGACCCAAGGTCACGAGGTGCTGTGCCAGTTCCTGGATGCCTTGGCCGTAGTCGACGCTGAGGCTTGGAGTGTTGGTGGCCACCGTGGTGCGGTTGATCAGTACCAAGGGGTGCAGGGTAGGTGCCAGTTCTTCAAGTTCGGCATCGCTCATGCGGGGTGCACAGAGCACTACTCCATCACAGCGGCGACGGGCTTCTCCGGCAAGGATTGCTTCCTCGCTGGTTACCTCGGAGGAGTCCGCGATCAGAACGCGGTAGCCGTCCTGGGCTGCTGCAATGCTGAGCCCGCGCAGGATGGCCTGGAAGGTGGGGTTGGCCAGATCCGGGACAACAATGCCGATGGTGTCGGTCTTCCCCAAGGCCAGGCTTCGTCCGACGGGGTTGGGCTGGTATTTGAGTTCGGTTGCTGCGGCCCGGACGCGGGCGGCGATGCCGGGATCCACGGCGGCGTTACCGTTCATGACGCGGGACACTGTGGCGTGCGAGACGCCGGCCATCTCCGCGACGTCGGCGATGCCAACGCGCCGATTGGTGTTCCTCCGTGCCATGTTGCCCCTTCCGGTTGGCTGTCCGCGTGCTGCCCCTGCGTTGGGGCAATGGTTGACGGAACCGCCAGAGTCTTGATACAAAGCTTATAACGCTCTGAGAAAACGCTTTCTCATGATTCTTCCCAGATCACGCCGGGCCGTCAAGCGGTTCACTTCTGCCTTTTGAAAGGGGCATTCCCATGGTCAACGTCGACACCGCCGAGACCCATTCATCCGCGGCCGAGACTTCCGCCTCGGCCGACGCAGGCACTGTCCGTCATAGGACCCGTATTGCCCTTATCGGCACCGGTGGCCGCTCCGACATGTACATTCGCGCGATCTATGGGCAGCACGCAGACGTGGCTGACCTCGTCGCGCTCTCAGACGTGAACCAAGGCCGCGTGGAGTTTTACCAGGAACTCATCAAGGAATTGGGCGGCGCCGGGCCAGTGGCATCCTTCGAGCCGGCAAAGCTAACGGAGTTTATCCAGGCCAACGGCATCGAGCGCGTCATTGTCACAACGCCCGACTACACCCACGCGGACTACATCGTCGAAGCGCTCGAGGCGGGTGCCGACGTCGTGGTTGAAAAGCCGTTGACGATCGATGTTGAGGGCTGCCGCCGCATCACCGCCGCCGTGGCAGAAACCCGTCGGAACGTCGTCGTCACGTTCAACTACCGTTACTCGCCCCGTAACACCGCGCTCAAGGAGATCATCCAGAACGGCGTGATCGGCAAGGTCACGTCCATCGATTTCAGCTGGGTGCTGGACACTGTGCACGGCGCGGACTACTTCCGCCGCTGGCACCGTGAGAAGAAGAACTCCGGCGGCCTGCTCATCCACAAAGCCTCCCACCACTTCGACCTCGTCAACTGGTGGATCAACGATGTCCCCGAGCGCGTATTCGCCTCCGGGGGGCTTCGCTTCTATGGCGACAAGAACGCTGCCGAGCGCGGACTGGGTGCCCGCCCGGAGCGCGGCACCGTTGATGGCCTGACGCCGGATCCGTTCCGCCTGGACATGCGGGAAGACGAACGCCTGAAGGCCTTGTACTACGACAACGAAAAGTTCGACGGCTACCTCCGCGACCAGGACGTCTTCACGGAAGGCATCACCATCGAGGACAACCTGGCCCTCGTGGTGGACTACCAGGGCGGCCCCACGCTGAGCTACTCGCTGAATGCCCACAGCCCGTGGGAGGGCTACCGGGTCAGCGTCAATGGTACGGAGGGCCGGGCCGAACTCGAAGTGGTTGAGCGCGCGGCGGTCCACTTCAGCACCGACAAGAAGACCGTGGTGGACCCCAGCGCGACGCCGATCGAGGAAGACGACGCCGTTCGACGCAACGGTGAGCGCCTCATTGTCCAGCGCCATTGGGAAGCGGCCTATGAAGTCCCGATCGTCAATGGCGAGGGAGGACACGGAGGCGGCGACAACCTGCTGCTCTCGGACCTCTTCAACGGACCGGGCGTAGACCCCCTGGGCCGCCCGTCGGGGTACATCGATGGCCTCCGTTCCGTCTCAGTCGGCATCGCCGGCAACCAGTCCCTGGACACCGGGCTCCCAACCCGCATCAGCGAACTTGGCCTTGGCGTCGACCTTAGCCGCGGCCAGGCTTGACGGCCCACCACCACACAAGGACAACACCATGAGCAGGATTTTCGTCACCGGCGGTTCCGGCCGGCTCGGCCGCAGCGTGGTGGCAGGCCTCACGCAGGCCGGCCACGAGGTGGTCTCGGTTGACCGCGACGCCATCCCGGCGGAGCAGTTGCCGTCCGGCGCCGTGCAGTACGCGGCGGACCTTTTGGCCCCGGGAGAAGCGGAGCGGCTGCTCCGGGAAACAAACCCCGACGCCGTCATCCACCTCGCCGCCATCGCCGTACCTTTCAGCGCGCCAGAGGACGTCATTTTCAGTACCAATACCCGGCTCGCCTACGCGGTCATCAGTGCTGCGACTGACGCCGGTATCCCGAAGATTATTACGGCAAGCAGCCCCACCGCCCTGGGCTATGGCTCACCGGCCGGTTGGTTGCCGCCGTCGTTCCCCTTGGACGAGCAGACGCCGCCCAAGCCGTGGAACGCCTACGCGTTGTCCAAGCTGATCGCCGAGCAAACCGTGCAAATGTTCGCTGCGGCGCAGGGGGATAAGATCCGCTACGCAGCGTTCCGGCCGTGCTACGTCATATCCCCCGAGGAGTGGCAGGGCGCGCCCACGCAGCAGGGGCACACCGTTCGCCAGCGGTTGGAGGACCCCTCCCTGTCGGCGCCGGCCCTGTTCAACTACGTCGATGCCAGGGACGTGGCCGACTTCCTGGACGTGCTGCTGGACAAGATGGACGCCATCCCCAATGGCCAGGTCTTCTTTGTGGGAGCGAAGGATGCCCTGGCCACTTCCCCGCTCGCTGAACTGTTCCCGCGTTTTCTGCCCGGCAGCGCCCCGCTCACCCGGCACCTGACCGGTACCAGCCCCGCGTTCTCCATCGGGAAAGCGCGTGAGCTTCTTGGCTGGGAGCCCAAGCGCAGCTGGCGTACCGAACTTTCGCCGCCCTTCGAAGGCGAAGATTCAGCAGCATCAGACCAAGCACTACTCAACGACGAGAATCACGCCGGCTTGGTTCCGGCGGGAGCAACCAAGGAGACACCATGAACTTCGACGGCGTACTGTTTTTCCCCGTCACCCCCTTTGCCGAAGACGGCTCGGTGGATGTAGCCCTTCTGAAGGAGCACATCACCTCGCGCCTTCCTTACGGCCCCGGCGGAGTGTTCCCGGCGTGCGGCACTGGTGAATTCCATGCGCTGTCCATCGATGAGGTCCGCACCGTGGTGACTGCCGCCGTCGAAGCTGTTGCCGGAGCTGTTCCGGTAGTGGCAGGCGCTGGTGGCCCGCTGGGGCACGCACTTGCTGCCGCCAAGGTTGCCGAGGAGGCCGGAGCCGACGCCTTGCTGGTTCTCCCGCCGTACCTCGTCACTGGGCCCACAGACGGCGTGGTTGCGTACGTCGAAGCCATTGCCGCAGCCAGTAGCCTGCCCGTGATCGTCTATCACCGTGGCACGGCTAAGTTCACCGCCGCGGCCATGACCCGCCTTACGGCCAATCCCAAGGTAATCGGCTTCAAAGACGGGATCGGGGACGTCGGCCTGGCGCAGGAAATCGTATCGGCCATCAACGCCAGCGGCCGCACTGACTTCGCACTCTTCAACGGGCTCCTCACGGCGGAGCTGACACAGGGCGCCTACCGCGGCCTCGGCATCCCGCTCTACTCCTCGGCGGCATTTGCCATGGCTCCCGAGATCGCCAAAGCCTATTACGACGCCTACGTCTCAGGTGACGAGGAACGGCGCAACGCCCTGCTTGAGGGCTTCTACGGCCCACTCGTGCGTCTTCGCGACCAGACGCCCGGCTTTGGCGTCTCGCTGATCAAGGCAGGCCTTCGCCTGGCAGGGCTCCCGGTTGGCTCCGTGCGACCGCCGCTGGTGGACCCCACTGAGGAACAGCTGCTGGAGCTGAAGGCGATCCTGGCCAAGGGCCACGAGCTGGCCGGCAGTTGATGGCTGCCCGCATCACGGGCCTCACAACCCGCCTGATCACGGTTCCGCTGCTGCGCGGCTGGGGTGCTGAAGCCCCCGAGAACCACGTGATCGTCACCGAACTGACCACTGACGACGGCGGCGTGGGCCACGGTTTCTCGTGGACACCCACAATTGGTCCCCAGGCTGTGAAGGCCCTCCTGGATCACGACATCGCACCATTCATCCTCGGTCTGGAGGCCAATCCGGAGCTGGTCTGGGACCAGCTGTGGAAACGGCTGCACGAAGCCGGGGGGGGAGGCCTGACCACCATCGCCATGGCCGGCGTCGACCTCGCCCTGTGGGATCTCAAAGCGCGGCAGGCGAGTACATCCGTCACCGGGCTCCTGGGTCAACGCCAGGAATCAGTGGAGGTCTATGGCTCGGGCGTGAACCTGCACTACTCCTTGGAGCAACTCGTGGAGCAGGCACAGCGCTGGGTGGCCGCTGGTCATAGGGCTGTGAAGATCAAGGTGGGAAAGCCTGAGCTACGGGAGGATGCCGAACGTGTTGCAGCCGTCCGGCAAGTCATCGGGCCGGACCGGCTGCTCATGATTGATGCCAACCAACGCTGGGACCTGGCGCACACTTTCCGCGCCTTGGATGTTTTGGGGGAGTACGGTCTGGAATGGCTCGAAGAACCAATCCGTGCTGATGACCTCTGGGCTTATCGGCGCCTCCGTAAACAGTCCCCGGTGCCCATCGCGCTGGGCGAGAACGTCCACACCATCTACCGTTTCCGTGACTTCATCGAAGCCGAAGCCGTGGACATCATCCAACCCAACATTGTCCGGGTGGGCGGCATTACGCCGTTCCGCAGGATCGTCGAGTTGGCCCGTGCGCACAGCATCAGGGTGGCGCCCCACCTGCTTCCGGAGCTCTCGGGGCAGTTGGCGCTCACCCTGGCTGAAGCCGTGAGCGTGGAAGACGTTGAAGATGCTTCCTTCGAGCAGCTCGGCATCCTCGCAGAGCCCTCTCCCATACAGATCCGCAACAGCAGGCTCAGCTCCGCGGGCCGTGCCGGCCTTGGCTTCAACTTTGCCGCGAAGCTGACCGCAAGTGAGAGCTCCGCCCCCGAGAGTAAAGGAAACCACATTGAGTACAGCAACTCTTGACCTAACCGCGGTTACAGCCGCTGCCGCCGCAGCGTTCAAGGTAACGGCAGCAGCGTCCGACGCCGAGCGCGCAGCCTGGCTGACCGCCGTCGCCGACGCCTTGGACGCCAACGTGACGGAACTGGTGACCATAGCCGACTCCGAGACCAGCCTTGGCACGGTTCGGCTCACCGGCGAGGTGGCAAGGACCAGCGGCCAATTGCGGTTGTTCGCGAAAGTCATCACCGAGGGCTCATACCTTGAGGCCGTCATCGATCACGCGGATCCTGCTGCCACCCCGCCCAAGCCTGACTTGCGCCGCATCCTGCGTCCGATTGGCCCGGTGGCCGTGTTCTCGGCGTCGAACTTTCCGTTCGCGTTCTCGGTGGCCGGTGGCGACACGGCGTCGGCGCTGGCTGTCGGTTGCCCAGTGATTGTCAAAGCCCATTCCGGCCACCTCCGCTTGTCCGAGCGCACCGCTGAGATTGTCGGCGAAGCCCTGGCCAAGGCCGGAGCGCCGGAAGGGATCTTCGCCCTGGTCAGCGGCCGCGAGGCCGGGACCGCATTGGTGCAGGATCCCGCCATCAAGGCCGTGGGCTTCACCGGCTCCATCCCTGGTGGACGCGCGCTGTTCGACCTCGCGACGTCCCGCCCGGACCCGATCCCCTTCTACGGCGAACTCGGCAGCCTGAACCCGGTGGTCATCACCGATGCCGCCCTGGCTGACCGCGGCGAGGAACTTGCTGCTGGCCTTGCTGGTTCCTTCACCCAAGGAGCAGGACAGTTCTGCACCAAGCCGGGGCTCGTCTTCATCCCCGCTGGAACCGACTTCGCTGCCCAGGTGGCTGAGGCGAGCAAGGACAAACCGACGGCAGCCATGCTTACTGAGCGCATTGCGGAGGCCTACCCGTACGGCCTGCGCAGCGTTGCAGAGCAGCCGGGTGTCGCGGTGGTGAGTGGCACAGTGGATCAGGACAGCCTGGCCGATGGTGCCGCCCCCGTGGTGTTCTCTACGAGCGCCGCCAACGTGCTGGAGCGTCCGGATGAGCTGCTGGAAGAGTGCTTCGGCCCCACCACTCTCCTCATTGAGTACGCCAACGACGACGAACTGTCGCAGGCCCTCGCCAAGGTTCCGGGCAGCCTCACCGGCACCGTACACGCGCAGCCGGGCGAGGACGTTTCGGCACTCGTGCAGCAGCTGAGTGAGCTTGCTGGCCGCCTCCTGTTCGATGGTTGGCCTACCGGCGTCGCAGTGAACTGGTCCCAGCAGCACGGTGGACCGTACCCTGCCACAACATCGCTGTTCACCTCAGTGGGCGCCACCGCGGTCCGCCGCTTCCAGCGTCCGGTCGCCTACCAGGACGCCCCGGAAAGCATCCTGCACCCGGCCCTGCGCGAGGCGAACCCGTTGGGCATCCCGCGTCGCGTGGACGGCGTGCTGACGCTCAGCTAGCGGGGTAGGCACACACGAAAGGGCGGTTCACCGTGATGGTGAGCCGCCCTTCGCGTTTGTTATTGCGTTGTGAGGCCCGCTTTGGGGGCTTACGGCCGCAGCGTGATTGGACGACGACGGCCGTCCACTTCCGTTGTCGGCCAGCGGTCGTCCACGGTCAGCACGCGGAGCCCGGAGTCTGTGAGCAGCACCGTGTCTTCGATCTTCACACCAGGACCCGAGGGGTTCCACGTGAACGGCTGGTCGAGGACGATTCTGTCCGTCACGTCCGCAGACACCCGGGGATCACGTCCCGCATAGCCCGCGGGCCCGCCTTGGTGGTGAAGCGTCCATTGCGCGGACCCAAATCCGTGGCGCACATACGCAGCCTGGATCTCGGCGAAGACCTCATTGAGCTTGGCACCCGGCACGGTGGCTCGAAAGATGTCCGCTTCAACTGCCGCGATGCGGGCCTCGGCGTCGAGCTCCTGTGCCGTTCCCGCGTCGAATGCTACCCATCGGGTCACGTTTGCCACCAAGCCATGACGGCGTGCGCAAACCACCACCATGGCCCTGCGGCCGATGGGGGCGTGCGTTGCCAGCGGGTGGCGGAAGCCGCTCCGGGCAGCACCGCTGCATAGCAGGACCAGCGGCTCGGCGCCGACCGCGACGATCCTCGCAGCCAGGTTTGAGACCAGCTCAAATTCCGTTGTCCCGGGCGTAGCTGCCATGAGGACGTCCGTCATCGCGGTTGCTGCGTCGCGGGACAGTTGGGTGTAGCGGGCTGTTTCCGCAGGTAGGAGTTGTTGCCGCGCTGCCCGCAGTTCCCCTGCGACGGCGGCTTCCATCAGCGGGCTTCCATCTGCGGCCAGGCCAGCCGCAGAGGCATGCAATTGGCCATGCCACGGAATACTGTGCAGGTTCACGCCCTCCGGCAGTTCCTCTGCCGCGATCCGCCCGGCTTCATTATTGAACGTCACCAGGTGATCACTTTTTCGATCCACCAGAAGGGCGGCGATGGGGTCGCCTGCCAGGCTGATGTGGACTCGACTGCCATCCAAGTACCAGGTGAGCGCCGTGTTGCTGGTGAGCAGAAGCGAGTCGCGGCCCGAACGGTCCAGAATGTCCATAAGCCGGCGGCGCTTCACGGCACGGTCGGCGGCGTTGCCGGGTGCCAGCGACGTGGTGCCGGATGTTGGTGCGGATTGAGTCGGAGCGGTCATGCTGGGTCCCCCTGGGTTGAAATGAGCTGTTCAATGTCTTCAGTGGCAAGGAAGCCGTCAGCCATGAGCACCTTGACCGTGCGATGTACAGGGCGTCCGGGTTCTACCGCCACTGGCGATTCCCATGCCAAGGACAGCCCCACACCCGGATAGCCCGAGTGGCGAACGAACCAGGGGTCCGGTGCTTGGGGGGACGCAAGGAATACGAGCGTGGCCGGGTGGCCCAGGCCCGGACCGCCCGCAGCAAGACTGCCGCCCGTTCCGGCGTCGAAAGTTCCTGACCAAGCCAACCAAGGCGCGACGCTGCCATGGACGGCATCTTCACCACGCAAATCAGGGGTCCAGATGGTCGCATCGCTGACCTTCGGCAGCCGCCAGAAGAAACCACCGTAACCGCCTTGCGGCCTTCCGTTGGAGCCGGGGCTGCCCAGCAGCACGGGACGTCCGGTAGCGGATTCGAGCCCGAAGTCCAGCGTTAACTGCCAGACGGAATTCCCGACGGCGGCCCAACGCCACCCGCGCTGTTCGCGGAGGAGGGGCTTGCCGTCGGGGCCTATCCAGTTCAGCCGTTCGTGCCTTGCCCCTTCAACGTCCTCGGCGGATTCGAGGACGATGCGGCCGTGGTCCTTGCGCCAGACGTAGGCTCCGGCGTCGCGGGTGTAGGTTCGGCCACCCCAGAAGTTGATACCGTCGACGTCCTGGATAGCGACTCCTGCGCCAAGGTGCCACACGTGGTCTTCCGGGATGTGATCGGTCACTACGGTGCCGGCAAGAGTGCGGACGGGATGGAGGTAGGGGCGGGGCGAAGATGTTGACCGGATGCCCGAGCCATCCTGCATGGTGGCAACGGCTGTGCCATTGACTTTCAGCTCTGGCTTGGCTGCTCCGGCAGCATCCCCCGACCTTTCAGCCCACGGAGTCCCGAGTTCCGAGAACGTGGCTTGGCCCAAGGTTGCCCGGCGGATCCACGATTCGATGCCATGCACCACGGCGTGGGCGTCGTCGCCTTCACCCAGCCATGTCACATGGTCCGGATGAATGAGACGGGGTGCGTCCGCGGTTCGGACCGCTTCCAGCACGGACACGTAGGCGCCGGATCCACTGAGTGGGCTGAGCAGATCCTGTTCCGTTCGTGCTGCAAGGAGGTTCTCCAACAGGTCCGTCCGCCCAAACGCCTCGTTCCGGGTTCCGCCAGGAGTGGTGATCTCCAATCTGTCTTCTGTGTATGAGAGCGTGACGTGCCCCAGTGTGCCGTAGATGGTGACTTTGGGCGCCGATTGCAAGGGTGCGCACAACGTCAGGGCACACGTCAGCACTGTGCCCGCCGCGGTGCGGATCCTGATCACGGAGGTGTCATCGCTTTCAGTGTCATTGGCCCGGTAAAGGTCGGTTTCCACCAATTCGACGTCCGCAAGGGTCCTGGCACCAGCGAGTCGCAGCCCAGTAGCCACGGCATGTGCCAATGCGTTGGTCGCTACGCCGTCCACCACATCCGTGCCATTCAGGCTTCGCTTGCCAGCCCAGCGGGACCGCTTGAAGTAGCCCTTGGTCCGGAGCCATTGGCCGGAGGCGCTGATGCCGCGGACCTCGCCGATTTCGCCCGATGCCACAATTCTTTCCACGGCTGGAAGGGCGTGCGAACCAAGGCTCTGGAAACCGACTTGCACCAGCCGCCCGGCGCTCTCTGCCGCTGCCAGCACGCTTTCGTATTGCGCCTGGGAAGCCACGGGAGGCTTTTCGAGGTAAACGTTGGCGCCAGCGCCCAAGGCGGTGAGGGCGAGCGGGGCGTGTGTCTGGATAGGAGTAGAGATGATGACGACGTCGGGGGCGATTCCCGCAGCCAGAAGCGCATCCAGGGAAGTGTGGACGCCAACCTCGGGCGGCAACTGGCCCTGGGCGGGTGGCCGTGGATCTGCAACAGCTACCAGCTTGAGCATTCCTGCGGACCCAAGGCGATCAAGGTTTTCGAGGTGTCGTTCGCCGAAGCCGTGCACGCCCACGAGCGCTACCCTGGGCAATTGGTTGTGGCTGGCCACCCTGGTGCGGGCGGTGGTTGAGGGCAGAGTCATTGTGCTGTCCTAGCGGGATCAGTTGCGGGGGAACGATGGCGTTTGTTGGCCTGGAGGCTGGAGGCGAGGAAAGCTGCCGCCTCCTCCTGCATGGCGGGGGAGAAAACATGGGGTTCGGACCAAAAGCTGCCTGTGTACCGCCCTGCCCGCATCCGCTGCGAGAGGTGGGCATCGGCGTCGCGCATTCCTGCCTCAGGAAACAGTGCGTCGGCAAGGGCGTACTGGACCAGGACCGCCCCGGCAGTGGAACGCACCACAAGATCCGGCCAATCCCCGAGCTTCGACAG
Source organism: Arthrobacter sp. StoSoilB5 (assembly GCF_019977235.1). Taxonomy (NCBI): domain Bacteria; kingdom Bacillati; phylum Actinomycetota; class Actinomycetes; order Micrococcales; family Micrococcaceae; genus Arthrobacter; species Arthrobacter sp. StoSoilB5. The sequence goes on along the minus strand of NZ_AP024646.1, from coordinate 4,393,299 downwards.
GCCGGGGGAGTGGAGCAGCCAGGAATGTGCATCGAGGTAGGTGGGAAGCAAGGAGGCGAAGGTGGTCATCATGCACGTGACCACGTAACTCCGGACCAGGGGACTCAGGGCAGCGAGCACAACGGCCCGGCCGCCTCCGCCTGAAAATCCCGTGCATCCGAGGCGTTCCGCATCCACTCCCGGGAGGGACGCCAAAATACCAAGAGCGGAGAGGTCATCATGCGCGACCGTCCCGGCGATGCTGGTGCCCAGGAGCGTTGCGGCTTTGGCCACGGTTTCTTCATGGCTGGCCGCAGCTGTGTTGTACAGATCAGCCTGGGAAGGCTCGACGCCGGCCTCCCGCCACAGTGCCTGCCTACCGTTGACGGCGTCGGCGGTCCGCCAAGGCGGGGTTTCGAGACCGAAGCGGCGGCTTCCCCACACGAACGCATCGTGTGCCAGGACGGCGAAACCCTGCTGGGCAAACCACGTAGCCACAGGCCGCCCGCCGTAGAGCCTTTCCCGCAACCCAGCCGGTACGGGACCAAAGCCGGCCGCCATGGTGGCACCGCCGTCGTTCTCTTCGTCTTTTGCAAGCTGCTGGGCACCCGGAGAGGCTGCCGCAAAGCGATGCCGGACGGCAAAGGCCGGCCAGTCTTCATAGCGGCCAAGAGCGCTGGGGCGGGCGGGCGTCCCTGCCATGTCAGCAGTGGTCATGGCAGTCGCAGTGCTTGGGGAACAATGGTGTCCTGCCTTATCGGTGCGGAAGGTGCGCGAATGCGCACGCCGGGCTTCTTCAGCGTGGGGAAACGGGTATCGGCGGCTTCGCAAGAAAACGCTTTCTCAAAAATTAGCAAAAGGCTGTACATGGGTCAAGAAAACGTTTACTTTGGTACGGAGCCGCTGATCACCAGGATGCACATCCCGGCGGGTCGGAGGGTGCCGCCGGGCGAACGGCGGACTCCTGGAAGGCAAGCATCAAGCACACTCGTACTCCGTGGATGGCCACGATGACCAAAGGAGACCACATGGCCGCATATGAACACACGGGGACGCCGGAAGGCGTTCGCGGTCAGGCAGGGAGGAAGCAATGAGCGCCATTGGCGAACTCTCCACAATGACCCGCCGCAAGGGGCCCATGACCAAGGAGGAGAAGAAAGCGAACGGCCGCGACAACAAGGCCGCGTACGTATTCCTCCTGCCATGGCTGATCGGCCTCGTTGTCATCACCGTGGGTCCGATGCTGATGTCGTTGTACTTGTCCTTCACGGACTACAACCTCCTGCAACCTCCGCAATGGGTGGGAATCGACAACTTCGTCCGCATGTTCGGCGATGCCCGTCTCCACAATTCCTTGCGCGTTACTTTCACATATGTGCTGGTGGGCGTGCCGCTCCAGTTGGCTGTAGCGCTAGTGATCGCGCTCGTCCTGGACAAAGGGCTCCGTGGCCTTCCGTTCTATCGCTCCATCTTCTACTTGCCGTCGCTGTTGGGCGGATCTGTCGCTGTTGCCATTCTTTGGAAGCAGATCTTCGGCACCACCGGCCTTGTGAACCAGGTGTTGGCCATGATCGGCATTCAAGGTCCCGGCTGGATCTCGGATCCAAACACTGCCCTTGGCTCCATCATCCTTCTGCATGTCTGGACGTTTGGCAGCCCCATGATCATCTTCCTGGCGGGCCTGCGCCAGATCCCGAACATGTACTACGAGGCCGCCGAGGTTGATGGCGCCACCACTTTGCAGAAGTTCTGGCGGATCACCCTGCCGATGCTTAGCCCCATCATCTTCTTCAACCTGGTGCTGCAAATCATTGGCTCGTTCCAGTCGTTCACGCAGGCGTTCATCGTCTCCGGCGGCAACGGTGGTCCGTCCGACTCCACCATGTTCTTCACGTTGTACCTGTACCAGAAGGGCTTCGGTCAGTTCGATATGGGCTACGCCTCGGCGATGGCCTGGTTCCTGCTGGTCATCATCGGTGTCTTCACTGCCATCAACTTCATCGCTTCAAAGTATTGGGTGTTCTACGATGACTAAAATCCAGACCCTCCCGGCCGCCACTGAGGCCGAAAGCAGCAAGACCAGCAAAAGCCCGCGGCGCCGCGAATCACCGGGCAACCTGGCCTTCAGCCGCAATGCCCGCATCAAGGGACTTATCAAGCATGCCATCCTGATCCTCGTGGGCGGCATCATGATCTACCCACTGCTGTGGATGGTTGTTTCCTCCCTGCGGCCCAACGACCTCATCTTCCGTGAACCCGGCCTTTGGCTGAACAACCTGGAAATGAGCAACTACACCGATGGTTGGTCTGCGCTGACCCACCCCTTCGGGCATTACATGATCAACTCTGCAATCGTCGTACTCGGCTCGATCGTCGGAAACCTGATCTCCTGCTCCATGGCTGCCTATGCCTTCGCCCGGCTCCAATTCAGTGGCAAGAAGCTGTTCTTCGGCATCATGCTGCTAACCATCATGCTGCCGTTCCATGTTGTGATCGTGCCGCAGTACATCCTGTTTTCACAGATCGGTTGGGTGAACACCTTCTGGCCGCTCATCGTCCCGAAGCTCCTGGCCACGGACGCGTTCTTTGTGTTCCTCATGGTCCAGTTCATCCGCGGTATTCCCAAGGAACTCGATGAAGCCGCCCGCATTGACGGCGCCGGGCACCCCAGGATCTTCCTGCGGGTCATCCTGCCCCTCATGGTTCCCGCTCTCGCCACCACTACCATCTTCACTTTCATCTGGACGTGGAATGACTTCTTCGGCGCCCTCATCTACTTGACGGACCCGGACATGTTCACTGTCCCCGTAGCGCTCCGCGCTTTCGTTGACTCGCAGTCCGCCACGAGTTGGGGATCACTCTTCGCGATGTCCATTGTGTCCTTGTTCCCTGTGTTCCTTGTCTTCCTGTTCGGCCAGCGGTTCCTCATTAAGGGCATCGCAACTACCGGCATCAAGTAGGACCTCGGCGTACTCAAGAGAAGTCCAGGGCTTTCGCCCGACAAGTAATACAAGCAGAGATCTTGTCATACAAGATTGTGACTTGTAGCATAAAATCCATGCGAGAAAACGCTTTCTCACTTCGCATCAAGATCAAAGAGGATCGGAGACAACAGTGCCGGTATTTCCAAAGGGTGAAGCAGTCGCCCCCGAAGATGCTTCCAAAGCCCGGGCATCGGAACCCAAGGCCAAGCGGTCCAAGCGGCGGCTGCGCGCCTCGGCCATTATCGCTGCCACAGCTGCTGCCGTTCTGGCGCTTAGCGCTTGCGGCGATGGCGCAGAACAAAAGAGTGCCGACGGCAAAGTGGAGCTCCGCTTTTCCTGGTGGGGTGGCGACAAGCGTGCGCAATTGACGCAGGCAGCCATTGCAGCTTTTGAAGCCGAGAACCCCAACATTAAGATCAAGGCCGAGTACGGCGATTGGAGCGGCTACTGGGACAAGCTGGCCACTCAAGTTGCTGCCAACGACGCTCCAGACATCATCCAGATGGACGAAAAGTACATCACAGAGTACTCCACCCGTGGAGCCCTCCTGGACCTGTCCAAGTACAAGATCGATACGTCCAAACTGGACGAAGCCGCGCTGAATGCCGGCAAGGGGTCCAAGGGGCTCACTGGTATTGCGGCAGGCATCAACGCTGCCACCATCCTGGCCAACCCGGCGGTCTTCAAAGCCGCGGGCGTCCCACTCCCCGACGACAAGACCTGGACATGGGAAGACTTCGAGCGCATCGCGGCTGAAGTCACCAGCAAGTCGCCCAAGGGAACTTATGGGGCTGCCGCATACGGCACGGATGAGGCCTCCCTTGGCGTGTGGCTGCGCCAGAACGGCAAGTCTCTCTACACCCAGGACGGCAAGCTTGGCTTCGAACCTTCAGACATCGCAGGCTACTGGGACTTCCTGAAGGAAATGAGCGAGCAGAAAGCCGTTCCGACAGCGTCCGAGATCGTCGAGGCCGAAGCTGCGCCACTGGATCAGAGTGGCTTGGCAACCGGCAAGAACGGCATGGCCTTCTGGTGGTCCAACCAGCTGCCGGCGCTCGAGAAAGCCGCGGGCGGTGAACTGCAGATCCTCCGTTTCCCGTCCAGGACGGGCAAGGCTGCTGACACGCAGCTCTGGTACAAGGCTTCCCAGTTCTGGTCTGCTTCGTCCAGGACCAAGCACCCTGAAGAGACCGCCAAGTTCATCGACTTCCTAGCGAACAATGTCAAGGCGGGCGAAATCCTGCTGGCTGACCGCGGCGTTTACCCCAACTCGGACGTCCGCGAGGCAATCGCTCCCAAGCTGGCGGCGGCGGACACCAAGGTGGTCAACTTCATCAGCGAGATCCAGCCCGAGCTCGGTGAAGCCCCGGCCGCACCGCCTAAGGGTGCAGGTGCCATCCAGGAAATCATCAAGCGCTATTCTTCGGAAGTCCTGTTCAACAGGCTCTCCACGGAAGAAGCGGGCAAGAAGGCCGTGGATGAGATGAAGTCCGCGATCGGAGCCTAGCTTCCGGCAGCCAACTACAAAGAGAACCGCGCTCCGGTCGAATCATTCGTGATCCGACCGGGGCGCGGTTTTTGCGTGTCGCGGACCCAACTGGGTCGCAGTAGAGCGCGTTCTGAGCCGTCAAAACGCGCTCTGCTGCTACTTACTTGGGTTGGTCCTCCGCGATAACTGCCACGGCTCCGGCGGGCACCACGCCACTGAAGCGCACTCCGCCCAGGAGCTCGTCGCCGTCGGCCTTCACCATCAAGTCCTCCCGGCTGTGGTTAATGGCGAAGAGGAAGCTGCGGCCGTCCGCAGATCGCCGCCGGGAGAGCTCGACGCCGGCAGAAGCCTCGGTAACCGCTCTCACCCCAGCTTCCTCCAGCAGCCGGGCAGTGAGTGAGTCGATGCCATCGGCGTCGGGGAGTGTGGCAAGGTACCAGGCAGCCCCCGCCCCGGCGGATCGGCGCGTGAGGGCAGGGACGCCGTCCAACGGGTAGTCCGTAAAGGTTGCCAGAACCTCGGCAGGCCCGCCCTCCGACTCAGCCACGTGAACGTGCTCGCTCCACAAGGAACCAACCGTTCCATCGCTGAGGGTGAGTGTGCTGCCGGGGAAAAGTGGGTGGAATTCCTCGGTCCTGATGCCCAGCAACTCGCGGAAGGCACCTGGATAGCCCCCCAACCGAACGTGGTCGCGCTCGTCCACAATGCCGCTGAAATAGCTGATGAGGACGGTTGCGCCACCCTTTGCGGCGGCAGCGATGGAGGCGGCGTCAGAGTCCGTCACGGCGTAGAGGGTGCACACCAGGATGAGATCGTAGCCGGAGAGGTCGGCGGAGGGGTGGACAAAGTCTGACGTGACCCCGCGAAGGTACAGGGACCGGTGGAAAGCACGCATGGTTTCCAGGTATTTCAGGGACTGCGAAGGATGCGAATCCAGTTCCGAGGCCCACCACGCTTCGTAGTCAAAGACGAGCGCCACCTGCGATTCCACGCGGGAACCTTTCACGGATTCCAGCTTGGATAGGGCATCGCCGAGTTCCACCACATTCCGCCAGACCTGCGTGTCGCGTCCTCCGTGCGGAACCATGGCCGAGTGGAACTTCTCGGACCCGGCCTTGCTCTGGCGCCACTGGAAGAACATGACGGCGTCGGCGCCCCGGGCAACGTGCGCCAGGGAGTTGCGGAGCATTTCCCCGGGCATCTTTGGTTGGTTGTGCGGCTGCCAGTTCACGGCCGACGTGGAGTGCTCCATCAGGATCCACGGTTCGCCGCCCGCCACGCCGCGTGTGAGGTCGGCGCTGAAGGCAAGTTCGATCTCCCGTTCCGGATCTGCCGCCACCAGGTAATGATCGTTCGCGATCACATCCATGTCCTTGGACCAGTCGAAGTAGTCCAAGGTCTTGGTGGCGCTGGAAACCATGAAGTTGGTGGTGGCGGGGATATTCGGTGTGACTTCGCGGATCACTGCCAGCAGGGCGCGGTAGTAATCGATGAACGCCCACGAGTTGAAGCGCGCAAAGTCCAGTTGCTGTCCGGGGTTGAGCGTGGTGGGGGCGGCGCCGGGTGGAACGATTTCCTCGAACGAGGCGTAGTGCTGGGACCAGAACGCGGTTCCCCATGCTTCGTTGAGCACATCGATGGTGCCGTAGCGGCGTTCAAGCCAGGCTCGGAAAGCGGCTGCGTCTTCTTCCCCGTAGAACTCTCCCACATGGCAACCGAGCTCGTTGTCGACATGCCACAGTGCCAGGGCCGGGTGGTCCTTGTACCGTTCGGCCATGACGCGCGTCATGGTGGTGGCGTACCTGCGGTACACCGAGGACGACGGCGTGTAGTGGCGCCGCGAGCCACGTTCCAGCCTGGTTCCTTCCGCCGTTATGGGCAGGATTTCGGGGTATTTTCTCGCCAACCAGGCTGGCGGCGATGCGGTAGCCGTAGCCAACGCCACCTTGATCCCGGCTTGGTGGAGGTTGTCCATGACCTCGTCCAGCCAACCGAAATCGTACTGGCCTTCCACGGGTTCGAGCAGGCCCCAGGAGAAGATGGCGACGCTCAGGAAATTGACCCCGGCCTCCTTCATGAGCTCGATATCTTCACGGCGGACATCCTCCGGCCATTGCTCGGGGTTGTAGTCGCCGCCGTAGGCGATGCCGTGGAGGCTGTTCCAAACGGACGGCCCCTTGGATGGGCCTGCGGAGAGTTCAGGGGAGGACAAAGGGACTCCTAGTCGGGTTCGGCTGTGCGGGGACAGCTCGTGGAGCTTCGTTGCTATCAGGTTAGGCGAGGATCTTGGAAAACGCTTGCCCAGATTCCCGATTGGGGATATTGTATCGATTCAGAACGAGTGTAAGCGAAGTCACTTTCCCTTAAGGGGATCTGAGGCGCTTGCACCAACTGAGCAAGGAGGCTCTCATGATCAACAGAAGAAATTTCCTCACGACGGTGGCTCTCGGTACCGCATCTGCTGCGTTCCTGTCCGCCTGTGGCCAGTCTTCCCCGGCGCAAACAGGCTCCGCACAAAACCCGGTAACCATCAACTACACCTGGTGGGGCAACGATGACCGCGCCGAGCGTACCCGCAAGGCAATTGCCCTCTTCGAGTCCAAGAACCCCGACATCAAGGTCAATGGAAACTTCACGGACTTCGCCGGTTACTGGCAGAAACGCGCCACGGAAGCAGCAGGCGGCGGCTTGCCGGACGTCATGCAGTGGGACCTTTCCTATCTGCGTGATTATGGCCAGCGCAACCAGCTCCTTGACCTGGGCACGGTGAAGATCAACACGGACGCTTTCGACAAATCCCTCCTTCCCTCAGGCCAGATCCGGGGCAAGACCTATGGCATTCCCACCAGCACCAACGCCTTCGCGGTTTACTACGATCCCGCCAAGCTCAAGAGCCTGGGCATCGCCGAGCCGGATGGCTCCTGGAACTACAAGGAGTTCAACGCCTTCCTGGCCGACGTTGGTCAGAAGGGCAACGGCACGCTGTTCGGCGGCACCGACTACACCGGCATCTGGTGGAACTTCAACATCTGGCTGCGACAGAACAACATCAAGGCCTTCACCGATGAGGGCAAGCTTGGATTCTCCAAGGACGATCTGAAGAAGTGGTGGAACCTCACCGCGGACCTGCGCGGTACCGGCGCGATCGTGGGCGAGGACAAGGCCACGCAGTTGCTGCCCAAGTCCCCGTTCGGTTCCAACGTCACCGCCACGGAAGTCACCTGGGATAACTTCATGGCCGGTTACCTTGCGGACAGCGGCGCGAAGGAACTCAAGCTCGTTCCCGTTCCCTCGGATGACCCTGTCAACCTGGGCCTGTTCCTCAAGCCGTCCATGCTCATGGTGGCCAGCGCCAAGACCAAGTACAAGGACGCTGCTGCCCGCTTCATCGACTTCATGGTCAACGATCCCGAGGTCGGCCAGATCTTCAAGACCTCCCGTGGTGTCCCGGCGTCCAAGACCCAGCGCGACGGAACAACCTTTGAAGGGACGGACAAGCTCGTGGTGGACTACGAGAAGTCGATCGAGAAGTACCTCAAGGACGCTCCCGAGCCGCCCATCGTCGGGTTCGGCACGCTTGAGTCAACGTTCAAGCGTGTTACCCAGGACCTGAACTACGGCAAGCTGACCGTGGACGGCGCAGTGGATGCGTGGTTCAAGGAAGCCGAAGACCTTATCAAGCAGAACGCCTGAGCGGATTGATCTCGTGACTCAAAGCCCAACCCTGAGCAGGCGTTCCCAAACGTCCGCTGTCCCGCAGTCGCGCAAGCCGCGGCGGCGGGGAGCGGATACCCGCGCCGGCTACACCTTCCTGTTGCCCTGGCTTCTGGGATTCATCGCCCTGACCGTGGGCCCGATGATTTCCTCGCTGTACCTGTCCTTCACCAATTACAACCTCTTCGATGCCCCCAAATGGATCGGGTTCGATAACTACGCCACCCTCTTCCAGGACGAACGGTTCCTGCAGTCCGTGGGCGTGACCCTCAGCTACGTGGTCTTCGGTACCCCGCTGAAGCTCGCCGCGGCGTTGCTGGTCGCGATGCTGCTGAACAGCAAACGCCGCGGCCAGGGCTTCTACCGGTCCGCGTTCTACGCCCCGTCCCTGATCGGTGCCTCGGTGTCCATCGCGATCGTGTGGAAAGCGATGTTCGGCGATTCCGGCCCCGTGGACCAGGGCCTGTCCTTCTTGGGGATCAACCTCGGCGGCTGGGTGGGCAACCCGAACATGACCATGGGCATGATGATCCTGCTGACCGTCTGGCAGTTCGGCGCCCCAATGGTGATCTTCCTCGCCGGGCTCAAGCAGATCCCGGCCGACCTCTACGAGGCGGCCTCCATGGACGGGGCCGGACCGGTACGGAAGTTCATCAACATCACCTGGCCCATGCTCTCCCCGGTGATCTTCTTCAACCTGCTGATGGAAACCATCCACGCGTTCCAGATCTTCGCCTCGGCCTACATCATCTCCAACGGTGAAGGCGGCCCCGCAGGCTCCACCCTCTTCTACACCCTCTACCTGTACTTGCGCGGTTTCTCCGATTTCCGGATGGGCTACGCTTCGGCCATGGCCTGGCTGCTGGTGATCGTGGTCGGCGTCATCACGCTGATCTTCTTCAAGACCTCCAAGTCCTGGGTCCACTACAGCGGTGATGCAAAGTGACAACCATGGCAACCCCCACCCAGCCCCAACCTACAAAGCCCGCCACGTCGGCCCCGGCCTACAACCCGAAGTCCGAGTCCACCACCGCCAAGCGCATCAAGAGCACCATCTTCCATCTCATTGCCCTGGCGCTGGTGGCGATGGTCCTCTACCCGGCCGTGTGGATGATCTCCGCGTCCTTCAAACCCAACTCCGAAATCGGCGGGGCCAACAACTCGCTCTGGTCAAACAACTTCAGCTTCGATAACTTCGCCACCGCCATGGAAGGAATCGGCGGGGTCTCCACCCTGACGTTCTTCACCAACTCCCTGATCCTGGCCATCGGCGCCGTCGTCGGGACCGTTCTGTCGGCATCCATCTCCGCCTACGCCTTCGCCCGGATCAACTTCCCCGGCCGCGGCCTGTTCTTCGGCATGATGATCGCCACCCTCCTGCTGCCCTTCCACGTGGTGATCATCCCGCAGTACATCGTGTTCCAGCAGCTGGGCCTGGTGGACACCTACGTGCCCCTGCTGATCGGCAAATTCCTCGCCGCGGACGCGTTCTTCGTCTTCCTCATGGTCCAGTTCATGCGTGGCCTGCCGGCCGAACTGGACGAGGCCGCCCGCATCGACGGCGCAGGACACGTCCGGATCTTCGGCTCCATCATGCTCCCGCTGATGAAACCGGCCCTGATCTCCACCTCCATCTTCTCCTTCATCTGGAGCTGGAACGACTTCCTGGGCCCCCTGCTCTACCTGAACACCCCCGAAAAATACCCGCTGCCGCTGGCGCTGCGCCTCTTCGTGGACCAAACCCAATCCTCGGACTACGGCGCCATGATCGCCATGTCCGTCCTCGCCCTCCTCCCAGTACTGGCCTTCTTCCTCATCTTCCAGCGCTACATCGTCGAAGGCGTCTCAACACAAGGCCTCAAGGGCTAACATCCAAACCCGCAAATGGGAACACAGGAAATGAGCGTCATGGACACCACAGGCAAGTCTTCCGCGGCGAAGCCCGGCATTCCGGTCAACCGCTTTGCCCTCTTCGCCGAGACCATCCTGGCGGGAGTAATCGTGCTCCTCTTGTCCGTTCCTTTGGTGACGGCGCCGGCTGCCTACGCGGCCGGCGCCGCCCATCTGGAACGCCACCTCAGCGGCAGGGACGATTCCATCCGAAGCCTTTGGGGCAATTTCCGCCGCGCGCTTCCCGGCAGTTGGAAGATTGGAATCACGACGGCGGTAGCCGCCGTCGTGATTGTCCTGAACCTGCTGCTCGCTCTGGTGGGTCAACTGCCCGGGCGGGCAGTCATACTGCCGGCTACGTTGATTTTGGCCGCCGCCGGCGCTGTCCTGCTGCTGCGGACCGTTTCGAACTGGGGTACCGGTGCGAACTGGAGCGGCGTGAACTGGAGCGGGGAACCCGGAGATCGGCCCGGTGCGGAACGATGGTCCTTGGCCTATGCCAGCGCCAAGGTTGATGCCTTGCGGGATTGGAGCGGATCCCTGCTCCTGCTCGCTGCCTTGTTCATGGCGGTGGTCTTCGTCTGGATGTTGCAGGCGCTCTTCGTGATCGTGCCGGGCACGCTCGTCCTTGCCGCCGCTGCCATCAAGATCAGGGCCGCCAGCCGTGCCCAAAACTGAGAGCAACCTACAACCCGCTGAATTGAGCAGACCACCTCGTGTCACCGCGTCCGTTGCCACCGCGCCGCCCCTCTGACCAGACCTCGAACTCCGCCAGCAAAGAAGCCGCCAAACCAAGGCCTCGCTCTATCGAGACGTGGTACTACCCACTCCGCCACCACAATTACCGCATCTTCGTAGCGCTCACGCTCGCTGGCAGCGGGGGCGTGTGGATGCAGCGCTTGGCCCAGGACTGGCTTGTCCTGCAGCTGACGGGCAGCCCGGCGGCGGTCGGTCTGGCCGTCGCGCTCCAGTTCCTGCCCATGCTGGTGGTCGGACCTATCAGCGGCGTGCTGGTGGACCTCTTCCCGAAGCGCCGTATCCTGCTGGTTTGCCAGTCGGTCGCGGCCGTACTGGCTGCAGGGCTTGCAGTCTGGAACGCGACGGGCGGCCGTGACGTCTGGATTGTCTACGCGAGCTGCATCGCCCTGGGCGTCACGAGCGCCATCGACGGACCTGCGCGTCAGGTTTTCGTCAATGAGGTAGTGGGCGACGCCGGACTACCCGCGGCCATCGGACTGAACAGTGCCATGGGCCAGTTGGGTGCCATGGCTGGCCCCGCCCTGGCCGGCGTTGTCATCGCCCAAGCTGGCCCGGCCGCTGCCTTCGCTGCCAATGCTGTCATTGGCCTTGCGGTGCTGGTGATGATCGTTGCCATCCGGCCTGGCGAGCTCCACCACTCGTCCGAGCTGCCCGGGCCACCAACGGCCCGCAGGGGACAGGTCTTGGCCGGGTTGCATTTTGTTCGCGCCCGTCCGCCGCTCCTGGTCACCATGTTGCTGGCAGGCTTGCTCGGTGCTTTCGGCATGAACGGTCCGGTGGTGCTCGCGGCCTTCGCTGACCGCGTGTGGCACAGCGGTCCTGCCGGCTTTGGCCTCTTCAACACAGTCAGTGCCTTGGGTGCCTTGGCTGGTGCCTTGTTGGCTACCAGGATCAAGCGGTTTGGACGCAAGGGAATCGTGGCAAGCGCCGGGCTGTTTGGACTGACCCAGCTGCTTGCTGCGCTGATGCCCACACAGGAATCCTTCGTGGTGATGCTGGTCCTGGTGGGCTTTATGACGCTCATGTTCCTGACCAGTGCCGCAACCACGGTCCAGCTCGAAGCAGGCGTCAATGTGCGCGGCCGGGTGTTGGCTTTGTACTTTCCGTTGCTTTTGGGAGGGCACGCCCTGGGCGGCCTTCTGGCGGGCTGGCTCACGGAAGGCTTCGGCGTCCGGACCGGTTTGGTGGTCACAGGGGCACTGGGGATGATGTCCGCTGCCGTGATCGGGTTCTTGCTGTGGAAGTACTCACGCCGGCGAAACCGCGGTGAGCTCCCAGCAATCTGAGAGTTGTTGCCCTCTTTTTGAGATCCACCGGCCGCCAAGCACGGACGGCAGCGCCGCGGGAGCCGGGCAGTACCACAAGTCGTCCCAGTTCTGGTCGGCCAGTTCCCGGACAAAGCATCCCGCAGAGGTCCAGAAGTTCATCGACTTCCTCGCCAACAGCGTGGAGGCAGGAGAGATCGCCTTGGAGGACCGTGGCATCCCGGCAACTCTTAGGTGCGGCCTGCCATCACGACCAAATTGACGCCGGCAGACGTCGCGAAGAAGGCATTGGACGAGGCCAAGAGGGGCGCACTTTTTGTCTGCGTCAGCCAGTGACGGCTTCTTCTTTTGTGGCGGCTGCGATCGATTCGGCCAGGCGGGTGTCGTTGCGCGAGATGAAATAGTGCACTGTGCCCGCCACGCCTGCCCCGATAAACCAGGAGAAAGCAGAGACGGCAGCAAACACCGGAAGGAGCGCCAGGATCACAGCCGGGACCGCCGAGACGAAAAACGACAGGAGCGCTTTTTGGTTCCAGCCATAAGTGTAGGTGTAGTACCCCTCCTCCCTGAAGAGGTCACTTACCAGCACGTGCTGCTTGCGGAGCACGTAGTAGTCAACCATGATGATGCCGAACAGTGGCCCGAGCAGCGCCCCGAGCCCGCCAAGGAACAGGTTGATCACCACGGGACTGTTGAACAGGTTCCAGGGCGTAATGACGAGTGCGATCATTGCGGAGATCAGGCCGCCGCGCCTGAAATCTATCCGCGAGGGCCAGGCGTTGGCCAGGTCGTAGGCCGGTGAGACGAAGTTGGCTACGACGTTGATACCCAGCGTTGCGATTGCGAACGTAACGGCGCCGAGCAAAAGGGCCCAGATGTTGTCGATCCGCCCTACGATCTCAACGGGATCGTAGATGTATTCCCCGTACACCTTGAAGGTTCCGGCGGTGACAACCACCGAAACCACGGAAAAGGCGATGAAATTTACCGGCAGCCCCCACAGGTTGGCTGTGCGCACAGCTTTTCGGGAGGGAGCGAACCGGGAGAAATCGCAGAAATTGAGCATCAGGGTGGAGAAGTACGTCACCGTCAGCGCCGTGGCGGCGAAGAACGAGTGGATGACTCCCCATTGTGCATTACCCCCGGGCAGGTCCAGGGAAATATTCCATCCTGCGTTGATCAGGATGTAGACCACCAGTACGCCCATCACAGCCCAGACGGCAGGTCCCGCCCAGTCCTGGAACCTCCGGATGGTCTCCATGCCGTTTCGGAGCAGAAGAAGCTGGAGCGTCCACATCAGAAGGAAGGCCAGCCAGCCGAGGGTTGATTCGCCCAGGAAGTTGTTCTCAGTGAGGCCTCGGAGGTCGGGCCAGATCTCCAGGGCGATGACGATGACGGCCCGGGAAGCCAGCCAGGTCTGGATGCCGTACCAGGCAATCGCAACCAAGGCACGAATCAGGGCAGGCAGGTTGGCGCCGAACGTCCCAAACGAGATCCGGGCGAGCACAGGATACGGAACACCAGTCTTCTGGCCGGCGTATCCGGAGAAGTTCATCAGGACGAAAACGATCACAATCCCCGCGACCAAGGCAAGGAACACCTGCCAAGCGCCCAGCCCCAATGCGAAGAGGCCGGCGGCAAAGGTGTAACCGCCCAGCGAATGAATGTCGGACATCCACATTGCAAACAGCGAGTAGAAACCCCATGTGCGGTGCTCCGCCGGCGCGAGGTCTTCGTTGTACAGACGCCGGCTAACCCCCGGCGGAATGACGTGGGACACCTGATCCTCACTTCCCAAACGCCTACATGCAGAACGCCGGTTTGGAGGCCCCAAGCTGCAGGGGAACCGATGGCGCATCCATTGGTGCCAATATACTCAGCGATGCATGCGGGACATAGACCTGCCGCGACTCATACTCCAGGCCTGAGGGGCACGAACCGCCACGTTCCTGGTAAGGCGTTGAAAGCAGGAACCTGGATTGCGGGTCACAGCCCGGCCACCAGACCCTCGATTTCCTCCATGCCCAGCGTTCCGTCGCTGATCCAGACCCTGTTGGTACGGGTGAGCGACGAGCCCGCAGCGAGTTCGACGGCGGCGTCCCAAGCAAGCGCCGAACCGATTGCAGGATATTCGGCGCACCGCACGAACCACGGATCCGGCGACTCGGGCGGTGCGGCGAACACCAAAGTGGCAGGGCCGCCGTCGAACTCTGCTGTCCATGCAAGCCACGGCGCAACAGAACCGTGTACGGCTGGCTCGCCTTCAGCTGTTGGGGAGAAGACGCGCGGCGAGGCGCCCACAGGCAGCCGCCAGAAGAAACCGCCGTAGCCACTGCCAGCGGCCCCATGCGAACCAGGGCTCCCCAACGAGACATCCACGACGGCGGTCAGTTCCGTTCGGATATCCAGCCGCCATGTGCGCGGGTCAAGGACCGTGCGCCGGTACCATCGCCGCTCTTCCAGGACCAGGCCGCCGTCGAAAGCGAGCCAGTCGAGGTCAAGTGTTGTCTGGTCTTGTCCGCGGGTGACGTCAGCCGCCTCAATGCGGCCGTGGTCCTTCAAGTCCACGTACTTTCCGGCCGTGCGCCGGTAGCTCCGGCCTCCCCAGAAGTTGCTGCCGTTGACGTCCTGGAGGGCGAAACCAGCTCCAAGGTGCCAGACGTGGTCCGCAGGCAAGTGATCCGTGACCACGGTGCCGCTGGGAGTCGCAACCGGGTGCAGGTACGGCCGCGGAGAGAGCTCTGGTTCCAGCCCCATTCCGCTGCGCAGGATGGCTCCGCTGGATGCGTTGGCTCCGCTGGTTGTGATGGCTCCGGGGGAGAAGAGTGCATCCGCGCCCGTAGTGATGGGCCGCGCCCAGGGGAGTCCCAGTTCACTGAAGGTAGCGTGGGCACGGGTGGCCCGCTCCAGGATCTCCTCGATTCCGGGGATCACTGGGTGTGCCTGCTCGCCCTCGCCCACCCACTTCACGCTCGAAGAGGGGATCAGCGCCGGTGCTTCGGCGGTCCGAATGGCTTCCAGTACGCGCATGAACGCGCCGCTGTGGTCGAGAGGGCTCAGAAGAGGCGTGCCGGCAGACAAATGGTCGAGGAGGTTCTCGGTGAGGTCATCCCGGCCGAAGGTGTGGCTCGTCTCGCCCGCACCGTTCCGGACGGTTACGCGATCCTCGGTGTAGTGGAAGTCCGCCGTTCCTTCCGTTCCGTGGAGGGTGACGTACGGTTCCACGGACTCAGCGGCGCACAGAGTGAGGGCGCAAGTGATGGGCAGCCCGCTCACAGTCCGCATCCGGATCACGGACGTATCGTCAGCTTCGATGTCGTTGGCGCGGTACAGGTCGGTGTCCACGGAGGCGAGGTCGTTTGCAGTGCGGGCACCGGCAAGGCGGAGGGCCGTGGCGATTGCGTGGGCCAACGGGTTCGTCGCCACGCCGTCCACCACATCGACGCCGTCGAGGCTGCGCTTTCCGGCCCAGCGTGACCGCTTGTAATAGGCGCGGTCCCGGACCCAGCGGCCCGTTGCCGTAATTCCCTTGAGGGTGCCGATGCTTGGGAGGTCTCCAGATGGCTCTTCATTGATGAGTGTTTCCAGTGCTGGGATGGCGTGCGAGCCCAGGCTTTGGAAGCCGATCTGCACGCTGCGGCCAGCTGCTGTTGCTGCCTCCTGGAGGCGGAGGAAGTCCTTCATTGATGCCACGGGGGGCTTCTCAAGGTAGAGGTCTGCTGAGGACGCCAACACTGCCAGGGCCAAGGGGGCGTGCGTCTGGATGGGCGTTGCCACGATGATGACGTCCGGCCGGTGGTGGCCCGCGAGGAGGCTATCAAGGTCGGTGTAGATGGCGGCGGCTGGCGGCAACGCTCCGGGAGCCGGTGGGTTCGGGTCCGCCACAGCGACGATGTCCACCAGGCCTTGTCCAGTGAGCCGTTCGAGGTTGCGCAAATGGTGCGTGCCGAAGCCGTGCACTCCAGCCAGGGCTATTCTTGCCGGCACCGTTCCTGCCTGCGTTGTCCTGGGGTGGGCGGGGCTGTTCGTGGACTCGGTGGAGGGGGTGTCCATGGGCTCTCCTCTGCTGGCGCGGCAACGAGGGCGATGACGCCGTCGTCAAAGTATTCATGAAGGTTCCCGGCGGGTTCAGGCTATACCCAGCAAGCGCTTTCCCAATTCCGGCTCTTGCCAGTGTAGCGCGGGTTGCTCAGTAATGTAACGATTCAAGACTTGCCTTGACTCGTCGATAAGGTTCGGTCTAGATTTCGTGAAATCGTTTACTCATGTGATGTGGCCCACCCGGGCTGACCCAACTGACTGGCATTTGTGGTTGCTCTGAGGCCTCAGAACAACCGCACAGCCAGTTACTTGGGGCCGTTCTGCAACGATGGAGAGGGGAAGCCATGACCTCTGGCACTTTCGGCTTTCGGGCATACACGCTCTTCGACACACTCCTATGGATCGCCTGCCTTAATGTGCTGTGGATCGTCTTCACGGTGTTGGGTGGGGTTGTCCTGGGGGTTGGTCCAAGCACAGTGGCGGCGCACGTGCTGGTCCGCGACAAAGTCCGCGGGAATGCCGTCCCACTGATACGGCGCTTTGCCCGTGAGTACTTCAAGAACTTTGCCAAGGGAAACGCGCTTGGCCTGCCAGTGCTGGTGGTGGCTGTAGCGCTCACGCTCAATTGGGGTTACTTCTCGGCGGGCTGGGACCTCGGATCGCAGGTGGCGTCGGCGGCAATCCTGGTCGCGGTCCTGTTTGCTGCAGGTGCCGTTTGCTATTTGTTCCCCATGTTCGCCCGCTACCAGCTTCCGCTCGCGCAGTACTTTGTGATGTCATCCCGGTTCGCCATGCGCCACTTGGCGGGCACCGCGATCCTGCTGTTCGTGACAGCTGCTGCTGTTTTCGCGTGCCGCTCCCTGCCGGGCCTGGTGCCCTTCTTCGGTGTCGGTGCCTGGCTCTATGTCACGGGTTGGCTTTGCGACCGCTTCTTCACGGCTAATGACGAAGCCATGGCCAGTGCGGTAGCTGCTTCCGAAACTGCAGTGGCAACCACGCCGACAACTCCCGTCAAGGAGGGCAGCTTTGTCTGACGCCAGCCGAAAGGTCCCGCCCATTGATGGCAGGCAGGTCCTCCACCGGTCCCTTGATGTCCTTGGCCATGTTGCGCATACCCGCAACGAAATTGGCATCGGTTCCAGTGAAACGTATCAAGACCAGATGGGGCGGCCCTTGTGGAGCCTGAAAAGGTATCCCGCCGAGCCGCCCGCTGCATTAACCAACAACCCCGATGAAGTGGAAAAGGAAAAACCATGACCCGTAGAAAATCAACGCTGGCGGCCGCCGTCGTCGTTTCTGCTGCCCTGGCGCTGACCGCCTGTGGCGGGGGACAGCCCGCAGCCGCTGACCTATCGTCAATCAGCATCATGGCGCCTTACTTCGAAGCGCAGCCACCTGCGGCCGATGGTGCCGCGATGAAGAAGCTCGGCGAAATCACCGGCAAAGACCTGAGTGTCACGTGGGTGCCCAATGCCTCCTATGAGGAAAAGACCAACATCACCTTGGCTTCCTCGGAGATCCCCCACGCCATGGTCATCCAGAGCAAGTCGCCGGGATTCGTGAAGAACGCTGAGGCCGGCGCGTTTTGGGACCTGACGGACAAACTTTCCAAGTACCCCAACCTGACCACCACCACGCCCGAGATCCAAAACAATGCCTCCATCAACGGCAAGGTATATGGGGTCTTCCGTGGCCGTTCACCGATGCGCGCAGCAGTCATGTTCCGCCAGGACTGGCTGGACAAGCTGGGCCTGCAGCCGCCGAAAACAACTGAAGACCTCTACAACGTGGCCAAAGCATTCACCGAACAAGATCCGGACGGCAACGGCCAAAACGACACGTGGGGCATCACCATCCCCAAGTGGGGCGCCGTGGGCACCAACAGCCCGTACGACATCATCGAAGAATGGTTCGGTGCCGGAAACCGCTGGACTGAACGCGACGGAAAGCTCGTGCCCAGCTTCGAGACCGACGAATTCCTCGAAGCCGACCGCTTCATCAAGAAGATGGTGGACGAGAAGCTTATCAACGCAGACTTCGCCACATTTGATGGCACAAAATGGAACGAGCCGTTCCTCAACGGCAAGGGAGGCATCATCGTTGATGTCGATTCCCGCGTCAGCCAGCTGGTGACGCTGTTCAAACAGGCCACTCCGGCCGACTACGCCACCAAGGTTGGTTTCGTTGGAAACCTGAAGGGACCCGATGGCACGTTGCACGCGCACCCGACCGATGGGTACGCCGGATTCATCGCAGTGCCAAAGGCAAAGGTCCGCACAGAAGCAGAGCTTGACCAGGTGCTGGCATTCCTGGACAAGTTGAATTCCAAGGACGCCGCGATCGTCCTCAACAACGGCATCGAGGGCGTCAACTTCACCGTGCAGGATGGCAAGGCCGTGACAATTACGCCGGAAACCTCCGAGGGCAAGGCCGTCAGCGCGGATGTGAAGAGCGGCCTGGCCCAGCTGGGGATGAACGTTGCAGGGAACCAGTTCTACACGCCCAAGCAGGCCACCGATTATGAACAGAAGGTCTACGACGAGCGCCTTGAAGTCATGGCTGCAGACCTGAAGAGCGCTGTGTACAACCCGGCGGCTTCGTTTGTCTCGCCAACCTATGTGGCCAAGGGTGCGCAGTTGGACAACATCGTTGCTGACGCACGGATCAAATACCTCGCCGGGCAGATCGACGAGCAGGGCCTGAAGGACGCCATCAAGCTGTGGAACACCAGCGGCGGTGACAAGGTCAAGGAAGAGATCAACAAGCTCTGGCAGGAAAGCGGTAAGTGAGCGTCACCCAGCTTGAGAGCCGGGAGCGGGAGGCAGCCAAGGCGTCGCCTCCCGCGCCCCGGCGGCGTGCGGGGTTCGCGGTCCACTTCGCGCACTACAAGTGGCTGTACCTGCTCTTGCTTCCGGGCTTGGCGTACTTCCTGATTTTCCGGTACGGGCCCATGTACGGCGTAAGTATTGCCTTCAAGGACTTCGTACCGTTCCTCGGAATCAATGACAGCCCTTGGGTCGGGTTCCGGCACTTCGAAGACTTCTTCGCGAACCCGGATTTCCCGCGGCTCCTGGGCAACACCCTGATCCTCGCCTTCCTGAACCTCGGCATTGGCTTCCCCTTGACGGTCATTCTGGCGTTGCTGCTCAACGAAGTCAGGCTGAACATCCTCAAGCGCACAGTCCAGACCCTGGTGTACATCCCGCACTTCCTGTCCTGGACAATCGTTGCTTCGCTGAGTTTCCTGCTGTTCGCGTTGGACATCGGTCCGCTGTTCACCTTCCTGAACGGGGTGTTGGGCACCAATATCGATTTCCTGACGGACCCTGCCTGGTTCCGGCCCCTGATCCTGCTTCAGGACATCTGGAAGAACACCGGCTGGGGGACCATCATCTTCCTGGCGGCTCTTGCCACGGTGGACCAGGACCAATATGAGGCAGCCATTATCGACGGCGCCGGAAGGTTTCGCAGGGTCTGGCACATCACCTTGCCCGCCATCCGATCCACCATCATCGTCATGCTGATCCTCGCTGTGGGCCAGGTGCTGAACACCGGGTTCGAGCAGATCTACCTCATGACCAACGCGCTCAACCGCAGCGTGGCCGACGTGTTCGATACCTACGTGTACTTCGTCGGCATCACCCAGGGGGCCTACAGCTACAGCACTGCTGTAGGCCTGTTCAAATCCGTGGTGGGCATCATCCTCATCTTCGGCACTAACTGGTTGTCCAAGAGGTTCAACCAGAGCGGACTGTTCTAGCCATGAAAATCCACAACACCAAAGGCGGGCGGGTCTTCGACGCCGCCAACTACGTCTTCCTGGCAGGGATCGGCATCCTGACCCTGCTGCCGTTCGTGTACGTTTTAGCTGGCTCTTTTGCCACGGAAGCGGAAATCACGCGCCGGCCGTTCTTCGTCTGGCCCGAGCAGTTCACGCTGGGGGCGTACGAGTACATCTTCTCCACTCCGGCGTTCCCAAAGGCACTCCTCACCACCGTGCTTGTCACCGTCGTGGGAACGCTCATCCAGTTGGCCCTCACGGTGACCATGGCGTACCCGCTCGCCAAACGCGGCCTCCGCGGACGGCGGCTGATCCTTAACCTCGTGGTCTTCGCCATGGTCTTCTCCGGCGGCATGATCCCCACGTTCCTTCTCGTCAAGGACCTGGGCCTGCTGAACACGTATTGGGCGCTGATCCTGCCCGCGGCGATCAACCCGTTCAGCCTGATCATCATCAAGAACTTCTTCCAGGAGCTCCCTGCCGAGCTCGAAGAATCAGCCAAAATGGATGGCGCAACCGAGGTAGGGATCCTTTGGCGGATCCTGCTGCCCCTGTCCAAGCCGGTGCTGGCCACGTTCGCGCTGTTCTATGCCGTCGGGATTTGGAACGACTTCATGTCCCCGCTGCTCTACCTGAGCGACAACAGCATGTGGACCCTGCAGATGTACCTGCGCCAAGTCACCGCGGCTGCCGATCTCTTGGGCACCGGAAACGTTGACCCCAGCTACGTTCCCCCGGAACAAAGCGTGAAGTTTGCCGTGATCGTGGTGGCAACACTGCCCATCCTGCTCTTCTACCCGTTCCTGCAAAAGCACTTTGCCAAGGGCATGCTGATCGGCTCGGTCAAGGGCTAGGTCCAAGGGCGCGGTC
Organism: Arthrobacter sp. StoSoilB5; assembly: GCF_019977235.1. NCBI lineage: Bacteria > Bacillati > Actinomycetota > Actinomycetes > Micrococcales > Micrococcaceae > Arthrobacter > Arthrobacter sp. StoSoilB5. The sequence continues at coordinate 4,372,527 of NZ_AP024646.1, read as the reverse complement.
CCAGGATTAAGGCACTAAAGAAAGGAATCCCATGAAAATCCTCCTCGCGGGCGACTCCACCGTGGCCGCCTGCCCCAGCTACGAATATCCGATGAGCGGTTGGGGAGCCCATCTGGCTCCTGAAACCTACTGGTGGGCCGCGGTCCACAACTACGCGAAGGGTGGCGCCACTACGGAGTCGTTCCGCGAGGAAGGCCTCTGGTACCAGTTGCTGCATCAGACTGTGCAGGGCGACCTCGTGCTGATCCAGTTCGGTCATAACGACCAGAAGCGTGACCACCTCGCGCCACGCGCAGGCTACGACGCGAATCTTCGTCGGATGGTGGCAGACGTCCAGGCCAAGGGCGGCATTCCCATCCTCTGCACCTCGGTGGAACGCCGACATTTCAGCAAGGGGCAATTGGACTTCACCCTTGGCGAATACCCCGCCGTGGTGCGCGAGCTCGCGGACGAACTCGGACTGGATGTCATAGACCTCAACCACTGGACACGCGCCCTGTACGAGGAATTGGGGGAGGAGGGATCCAAGGAGCTTTTCTTCCACTTCGCCCCGGGTGAGCACGCCCACTGGGCCGGCGGCTTGGAAGACAACACGCACTTCCACGAGAAGGGCGCCAAGCGGATCGCCGTGTATGTCGCTGAACAGCTCGAGTCGTTGGGCTATGGACTGGCGGCCACCCTCAAAGTGGGTGCACGGGTTTGAGCCTGGCCACCATCTACCGCAATGCGCTTCGCGGACCGGAGGACGTCGCTTCCTGGGCCGCCGAGGGCCCGGTCCAGCTGGGAACGTACGACGGCGACGGGCGGGGGGCGGTTGCGGACGGCCACGGCGCGCTGGTCCTGGCGGGGTCACTGGACCCCGAGGAATACGGCGACCACGCTCACTGGACCCTGTGGTGTCCGGAGGAACTCCCTGATCACGTCCGGATCTCGTGGGAGTTCCTGCCCTTGGAGGAGCCTGGCCTGGCCATGGTGTTTTTCTCCGCGCGCGGGCATGGCGGGGAGGATCTTTTCTCCGCAGCACTGGCTCCGCGAACGGGCTTCTATCCGGAGTACCACTCGGGAGACATCGACGCGCTCCACGTCTCCTACTTCCGGCACAAGTACGCATCCGAACGGGCTTTCCGGACGTGCAACCTGCGCAAGAGTGCCGGGTTCGAACTGGTGGCACAGGGCGCCGATCCGCTCCCACCTACAGAGGATGCGAATGGTTTCTATCGGATGGAAATCATCAAAGACGGCCCACGCGTGGCTTTCTCGGTCAATGGATTGCCTTTGTTCGATTGGACGGATCCCAGCCAGCACATCCTGGGCGGTGGCTACTTCGGAATCCGACAGATGGCTCCGCTGAAGGCCGCCTACCGGGAGCTCACCGTGGAACCGCTGTAGCCTCGAAGCAATTGTGACGGGGGACACTCAGTATGACGTAGGATGTCCTCTAGGCGCGTCAAGCCCGTCCAGGTTACGTCGTCGTGAATCAGCCCCTCCAAGCCCTACCTGAACCGGAATGGACCATGCCCCTCTTTGACCTTCCCCTCGACCAGCTCCGCGCCTACACTTCCAGCGCCGTCCCGCCCGGAGACTTCGAGGCCTTTTGGGACCGTACTGTTGCAGAGGCGCGGGCGCTGCCGCTGGATGCCGTGTTCGAGCCGGTGGAGAACTATCTGGGCATCATCGATACCTTCGACGTCAAGTTTTCGGGCTTCGGCGGGCACCGCATCAAGGGCTGGCTGCACGTACCGTCGCATCTCCAGCCAGGTCAGCAGCTTCCCGTGGTAGTTGAATACATCGGCTATTCCGGCGGCCGTGGACTCGTCAACCAGAACACCCGTTGGGCGCAGGCCGGCTACGCGCACTTCATCATGGACACCCGGGGCCAGGGCTACGGCGGTGTTTCCGGAGACACGCCGGATCCGCACCCTTCGGCAGGTGGCGTGGCCTACGCCGGGCTGATGACCCGCGGTGCCGGACACCAGGACGATTACTACTTCCGACGCGTCTACGTGGACGCCTTCCGTGCGGTAGAAGCGGCACAGCACCATCCCGCCGTCGACCCTTCCAAAGTGGTTCTTGCCGGCGTCAGCCAAGGCGGCGGCATCACAGTGGCGGCTGCCGGACTTACTGCCGGAAGGCTCGACGGCGTCATCGCCGCCCTGCCCGACGTCCCCTTCCTGCAGGACTTCCCTCGGGCGATCGATATCGCGCCGCGCGGCCCGTACCCCGAGATCGCGGGGTTCCTGGGCCGACATCGCGACCGCTACGAGTCCATGCTTGCCGTCCTCAACTATTTCGACGGAGTCCACCTCGGCCGGGCGGCGACTGTGCCGGCGCTGTTCTCGGCGGCGCAGATGGACGATATCTGCCCGCCCTCCACAGTGTTTGCCAGCTTCAACAGCTACGGCGTGTCAGGGGGATCGCCGGAGAAGGATATTGAGGTTTACCGCTTCAACAACCACGAGGGCGGGCAAGAGCACCATTGGATCAAACAGTTGCAGTTCCTTCGCAAACTACTGTCATCTTGATGGACCCGATTTGCCCGGTTCGCCGAACCGCGGTTATGGTGTGGCTATGACTAAGCGTTGGTATGCGTATTTTTCGTTGGCTCTGGAGGGGCCCGCGTCTAACTGACACGCATCCAACTTTCCTTCAGAGCCAACAGGGCAGAGATTATTCTCTGCCCTTCGCCATATCCGGCGGGTTCTGAAAAGGGGCCCGCTCCGCATCCGGAACAGGACCCAGAAATGACCAGCATCGCCGCAGAATCCCCCGAAACGCTCGACGCCGAAGCACCTAGTGCCGTTGCAGACGCAGCCCAGCCCGCAACGTCCAACCTGCGCGTCAGCCGCTTCGAGCCGCTTCCGGCACCCCAGGACCTCATCGCTGGGCTGCCGCTGGACGCCCGCTCAGCTGCCGTCGTCGAACGTGGCCGTGACGAAGTCCGCGCCATCATGGACGGCGTCGATGACCGCCTGCTGGTCATCGTCGGTCCCTGCTCAATCCACGACCCCAAGGCCGGCCTCGAATACGCCCGCCGGCTGGTAAGCCAGGCCGAGAAGCACAAGGAAGACCTGCTGATCGTCATGCGGACCTACTTTGAGAAGCCGCGCACCACCGTTGGCTGGAAGGGTCTCATCAACGATCCCCACCTGGACGGCAGCCACGACATCGCTGCCGGCCTCCGCGCCGCCCGCGGCTTCCTCAAGCAGGTCACTGCGCTGGGCCTGCCCACCGCCACTGAATTCCTCGAGCCCATCAGTCCGCAATACATGGCGGACCTCGTGTCTTGGGGCGCGATCGGCGCCCGCACCACCGAAAGCCAGATCCACCGCCAGCTCGCATCCGGGCTGTCCATGCCCATCGGCTTCAAAAACGGCACCGATGGCGACCTCCAGGTGGCGATTGACGCCTGTGGCGCCTCGGCCGCTGAGCAAGCCTTCCTGGGAATCGACGACGACGGCCGCGCGGCTCTCGTGGCGACCTCCGGCAACCCGGATACGCACGTCATCCTGCGTGGAGGCCGCAAGGGACCGAACTACTCGCAGGAAGACGTTGCCGCGGCCTCGTCGAAGCTGGCCGCGAAGGGTCTGAACCCCCGCCTGATCGTGGACGCCAGCCACGCCAACAGCGGCAAGAGCCACCACCGCCAGGCAGAGGTTGCCCTGGAGATCGGTGCCCAGCTCGAGGCAGGGGAGTCCTCGCCGATCGCAGGTGTCATGCTGGAGAGCTTCCTTGTGGGTGGTGCGCAGAATCTGGATGTGGCCAAGCAGCTGGCCGGCGAGCAGGAACTCGTCTACGGCCAGAGCGTGACGGATGCCTGCATGGAGTGGGACGTCACTGCGTCGGTTCTGGAACAGCTCGCATCCTCTGCGCGGAAACGTCGGCTGGCTACGGGGGAGTAGCTGGGGAGTAAAGTCCCACTTCGCCGAAATGCTTTCACATTGGTCACTTCAGCCTCTAGAGTATCTAGCACATGGTTGTTTGATGGCTCAGCATCGGCACACCGTTCTACTGGGGGGTGTCCTGTCCAGCTGAGAGCAAAGGAATATGGGAAATGTCCGCAGAGACTAACTTCTCGAATGCGCGTTTCATGACTGTGGCTGAAGTAGCCGACGTCTTGCGTGTTTCCAAAATGACTGTGTATCGCCTGGTCCACTCAGGGGAAATGCCTGCCGTCAGGTTCGGCCGTTCCTTCCGGGTGCCGGAAGAGGCCGTTGCCCAGTACCTCAAGGGTGCTGTGGTGGACGGGCAATCGGAGTCCGCCTGAGGGCGCCGGGGTCCGTCCCGCGGACCGTGGTCATAGGGTGCCCCTTTGAAGCGGTACTCTGTTAAGGAACGTTTTACGTCAATGTAAGAATCTGTCAGTTGTACTGTCTGCTGCTAGTCCGCGGATCCGTTCCAACAGACAGGACCTTCATCTAGTTTGTAAGGAACTTTCGTGGGTTCAGTTATTAAGAAGCGCCGCAAGCGTATGGCCAAGAAGAAGCACCGCAAGCTGCTTCGCAAGACTCGCCACCAGCGCCGCAATAAGAAGTAGAGATACTTCACCAAGCGTGAATGCCCGTTGCCTTCCAAGGTGGCGGGCATTTTTGCTCTCTCACGTCCTGAGGTGTTTGGCCTGATGCTCTCTCACGTCCTGAGGTGTTTGGTGGGTTGTTCTCTCACATCCTGAGGTGTTTGGCCGGATGTTCTCTCACATCCTGAGGTGTTTGGCCTGATGTTCTCTCACGTCCTGAGGCGTTTGGCCTGATGCTCTCTCACATCCCACCTTGGACAAAGCCGGATTCCACGGATGGGTCCATCCAAGCAGTTCGTAGTGCCCTTTTGATCTGCCGAATGGCGTTGGCGAAGTTGTCCGCCAGGTCGTCTTTTCCGAATACAAGGACGGTCCAACCGGCTGATCTAAACGCCTTGTCCCTGCGCCGATCGCTATGCCTTTGCTCCTCCTCAAGGTGATGACCGCCGTCGTACTGTATGGCGAGCCTGCGGCTCTTGAAACCGAGGTCCGCTGAGGGTGAGAAGGGGTCGTTCTCGCGGAGCATGACCTGGAGCTGAGGTTCCGGCAGGTTGGCATCAAGCATGGCTAAACGAAGCAAAGTCTCTGGTGCGGAGTCGGCCCCGACGCGCATGAGGTCAAGGGCCTCGCGTGCACGGACTACGCCCTGACGGTTCTTGTGCCGCTCGACCATGGTCCGGAGCTCCTTGGCAGTCGCGAACGGTGCATCGCGCCCCTCAAGATGCGGCCGTGGCACGCGTATCAACTGATCTGCCACACATACGAGGTCAGGAAGCGGGAGGCGCCGCGCCAAATCCAACCATGTTCTGGCTCGCGTGCTCATCCAGACGCCCTGTACCTGCTCAATTTCTCCCTCGAAGTGCTTTTCAGTGTGCCCGATGATGCCCTTGCGGCGAACCGATGGCAGGTGTCGGGGTTTGCTCAAATGCAATTCATTTGAATCCGATAGCCATGCCGGCAACACAAATCCATGGAGCCGGGCGGCCGTCGTATGGGAGATCCAGGCGCCGGGGCTGGCGGACGAGAGGGAACGGGCAGCTGACAAGAGGTCAAAATCCCAATCAGCCGGCCGATACAATCCCCGGCTAACCGGAACAATGTTGCTGCTGCGCCAAATGACTGCGGGGTTGATGCCCGCTGCTTTGGCTTCGTTCAAGCTGAAAGGCCCCAAGATCGGGCTGGATGGGTTGAGTAGCGAATTCTGCATACCCGCATTGTTTCTTGGAAGGGGAGTGTCGGAACAACGGTGGATCCGGGGTTGGCCTGACACGCCAAGCGTTGCTTGGCGGGGAGGACTGATCATGAGCGAGATCATGGGCCCCATGGCGACCGAGGTGGATCAGCAAGAGTTGGCGCAGCAGCTCCTGTCTCAGGCCAAGGAACAGGGGTTGGAGCTTGTTGGACCGGGAGGGCTGTTGAACAAACTGACCAAGAACGTCCTGGAGACCGCCCTGGAAGCGGAAATGGATGAGCATCTGGGATACGGCAAGCACGAAGTGGCAGGGCGGGGCAGCGGGAATTCACGCAACGGCACCCGTTCGAAGACAGTGCTGACGGAGATCGGGCCGGTGGAGATCGACGTGCCCCGGGATACCGGTTCCACGTTTGATCCCCAGACGGTGAAGAAGCGACAACGCCGTTTGACCGGTGTGGACGAGATCATCCTGTCATTGAGCGCTAAAGGACTCACGACCGGGGAAATCGCGGCCCACTTCGCTGACGTGTTCGGCGCAAGGGTTTCCAAGGACACCATCTCCAGGATCACCGAGAAGGTCGTTGGAGAAATGACCGAATGGCAGAACCGTCCTCTGGACAGGGTGTTCCCGGCGATGTTCATTGACGCTATCCACGTCAAAGTCCGCGACGGGCAAGTCACCAACCGGCCCATCTACGTGGCCATTGGTGTCACCGTCAATGGTGAACGTGACGTCCTTGGGTTGTGGGCCGGCGACGGCGGTGAAGGGGCGAAGTTCTGGCTCGCGGTGCTGACCGAGATCAAGAACCGGGGCGTGGAGGACGTGTGCATCACCGTTTGCGACGGGCTCAAAGGCCTGCCGGATGCGATCAATACCGTCTGGCCCCAGGCTGTAGTCCAGACCTGCATCGTGCATCTGGTCCGGAACACCTTCCGTTACGCCTCAAGGAAGTGCTGGACCGAAATGGCCCGGGACCTCCGCCCGATATACACCGCACCGTCCGAGACCGCGGCCAAAGAACGCCTCGGAGAGTTCGCCGGTAAATGGGGCAAGCAGTATCCGGCCATCATCCGGCTGTGGGAGAACGCCTGGAGCGAGTTCATCCCGTTCCTGGACTACGACGTGGAGATCCGTAAGGTCATCTGCAGCACAAACGCCATCGAATCCCTGAACGCACGATACCGGCGGGCAGTCAGAGCACGCGGACATTTCCCCACCATCCCCGCCGCCTTAAAATGCCTCTACCTGGCCACCCGGGCACTGGACCCCACCGGCCGGAGCAGAGCACGATGGATAGCACGATGGAAACCGGCACTGAATGCCTTCGCCATCACGTTCGAAGGCAGAATCACATAAACACCAACACCCGAATCCACCGTTAAACGGACACTCCCCTTGGAAGCCGCAAAGCGTGCAGAAGTTATCCACAGGCAGGCCAGTGCTATTGGAGCATGTGAGAGAGGAACGGTGGAAACGCGTTGGGATGTGAGAGAGGAACGGTGGAAACGCGCTGGGATGTGAGAGAGGAACGGTGGAAACGCGCTGGGATGTGAGAGAGGAACGGTGGAAACGCGTTGGGATGTGAGAGAGGAACGGTTAGCGGGGCCCGCGGAACTTTGAGAATCCACGCCAGAGTCCGTAGACGGCGCCGCCGACGGTTGCAGCCTTGAGCCCAAGGGTCGCTGCACGGCGACCGGACCGGAAATCGTAGACCGGCCAGTTGTTGTCGCGAGCATGCCGGCGCAGCTTGGAGTCGGGGTTGATCACCACGGGGTGACCCACCATAGTGAGCAGCGGGATGTCATTGGCGGAATCGCTGTAAGCCCAGCAGTGTTCCAGGTCCAAACCTTCTTGGTCAGCAATGAGTTGGACCGCGATGGCCTTGGCCGGCCCGTGGAGGATGTCACCCACCAGCTTGCCGGTATACATTCCGTCATGGACCTCGCCCACGGTCCCCAGCGCGCCCGTCAGGCCGAGCCTTGTGGAGATGACTGTGGCAACCTCAATGGGTGTGGCTGTCACTAGCCATACACGCCGGCCGACACGAAGGTGTTGCTCCGCGAGCGCCTTGGTTCCGGGCCAGATCCGTGACTCGATCATTTCGTCATAAACTTCTTCGCCGAGGGCTTTGATGTCCTCCACGGTTATCCCGGCAGCCAAGGTCAGGGCCGAATCGCGCACGGCATGGACGTCGTCCATGTTCTCGCCCCGCATCACAAACTTGAACTGCTTCCACGCGAAGCCAGCCGCCTGGGACAGCGTAAAGGCCCTGCGTTCGTACATCTTGCGAGCCACATGGAAGAGGCTGGCGCCCTTCATCAGGGTGTTATCGACGTCGAAGAAAGCGGCTTCGCCGGTGTGCTGTGGCACCTTGGCGTCGGCGACCACAGCGGCGTTCTTCTCGTCGGGCATGCCTTGAGTCTAGTCAATCGCCAGGCCCCCGCGTTGAGGGCGCACGACGAGGGCTGCCGTGTGGATGTGAGAGAGGATCGGGGGTTTGGGGGTGGGATGTGAGAGAGGATCGGGGGTTTGGGGGTGGGATGTGAGAGAGGATCGGGGCGGTTACCGTTGTGTCATGGCTATTCCCGACGTCGTTCTCCTCACCAAAGCTGACTGCCACCTCTGCACGGAGGCGCGTGCCGCCGTCGAACGCGTTACCTCGGCACTGGGCATCCAATGGACAGAGCGGGGGATCGATGATGACGCGGAACTGCAGGAGCGGTACGCGGAGGAAATTCCCGTGGTGTTGGTCGATGGAGTCCAGCGCGACTTTTGGAAGATCGACGAGCAGCGCTTGACCCGTACTTTGAAAAGAGTCATCGAAGGCTGAAGACTACGGACGCTGCAACCCGTAAGTACCGGCTTTTGTTGAGTCCGGCCAAGGGCCATAGAGTGGAACAACAAGCGACGCAATGGAGAAAACCGTGACTGCGCTGGAACCGTCCCCGGGGGCAACAAGCGGGGAAAACGAACCTGCCGCCAAGCAGATCCCGCCCGCGGCCGTGGCCCGGATGACTCTCTATTTGCGCGCGCTCAACTCCCTCCTGGCTGAAGGCGTGGAACGTGTCTCATCAGACGCGTTGGCCGAGGCTTCAGGCGTTAGCTCCTCCACGCTCCGCAAGGACCTCTCCTACGTGGGCTCGTACGGGACCCGCGGTGTGGGCTATGAAGTCCAGTACTTGAGCAGGCACATCGCAGCCGCACTTGGCCTGACGCACGACTGGAAGGTCGCGATCGTCGGTGCCGGTAACCTCGGCAAAGCCTTGGCACGGTATGGCGGCTTCGAGTCCCGGGGATTCGACGTCGTAGCTATCTTCGATGCGGACCCCATGGTGATCGGAAACGAGGTCGGTTGGTTGCGGGTCAGCGATTCGGCCGAACTGGAACGCGTCCTGGAACGCACCCACACCAACATGGTGGTGCTGGCTTTGCCGGCCACCGTGGCACAGGAAGTCTGCGATCGCGTCATCGCGGCGGGAATCCGGAGCATCCTGAGCTTTGCTCCGGTTCTCCTGCAGGTTCCCCCGCACGTCAACCTTCGGAAGGTGGACATGGCTACCGAGCTGCAGATCCTTGCCTACCACGCACAACGGGCGCAGACACCGGGTCAGGCTGTCTAGCCTTTCCGGGTCCGCGCCCGCTGTGGAACGAACTTCCGCGGTTTAGCGGCCGTAAGGGTTCTGGTAAGGGTTACCGAACGGCTGCGGCTTGCGGAAGTACGGAGCCGACGCCGGCAGGTACAGCAGGACGATCGCGGCAACTCCCAGCAGGATCACCAAGAGCTGCAGGATGCCGTACGTGGCGCCGAACTGGAACAATCCGGCGAGGCCCAGAACCGAGATAGCGGCGAAGACGGTCCCGAGGATCCTGGCCCAGTTCTTGCCCTTGCGGACCGGGAACGCAACCAGTGCGTAGAGGCCCAAGGACACGATGGCGCCGATGACTGCGGCAACAACAATGCCGCCGCGCATGCCCTCCAGGGAGCCCTCGGGGAATTCAGTGCCCTGCTGCGCAGCCTGCTGGATCATCGAGTTGATGAAGGCATCTGAGCCCGTGGTGGCCAGGATCAGCGAGCTGATGGCGGACAGGATTCCCGCTGCGATGATCATCCAGAAGGAGATGTTGACCAACTGCGGCACCGTCGCGGGTCCGGGCTGCTGGCTGGGCCAGTTGGTGTCCTGGCCGTACTGCGGAGCCTGCTGACCGTAGGGAGAAGGCTGCCCATATTGCGGTGCCTGCTGGCCGTACTGGGGACTCTGCTGACCGTATTGGGGTGCCGAGGGCTGACCATATTGGGGTGCCGCCGGGGATTGCTGGCCGTACTGCGGAGCGCTCGGCTGCTGGCCATATTGCGGTGCCTGCTGGCCGTACTGGGGACTCTGCTGACCATATTGGGGTGCCTGCTGGCCGTACTGGGGAGCTGAAGGCTGGCCGGGCTGTTCAGGCTTGTTGGCGTCACCGGTGTTGGCCTTGTTGGCATCGCCCGAGTTGGCGTCGCCCTTGTTGGCGTCCGCCGGGTTGGAGGGCGGGTATGGAGGGTTGCTCATGGCATTCCTTTGCTTGTTCGACTGCTGGTACGGCTGCCGGGATCAGCAAAAAGACCCTGCCCCCAGCCTGGTTCTGCTTCCACCGTACCTCCGCGGTCTGGTGCTGCGGATGATCACACGCAGGAATTTCCTGCTTCCGATGAAATCATCACGATGGCGTACGCCTTCATGATGAAGGCCGTGGTGGTCCATCGGACCACCACGGCCTTGCGCGCCTGCCGGGTCGTGCTCGATGCGAGGCCGACGGCGGTACTTATGCCCGGTTAGGCGGCGCCTTTTACTGCCTTGAACCACAGCTGCGAGTTCGGCAACCACATCATGACAACGGCCACTGCGCTGACGAAGAAGCCAAACCAGTTGCTACCCAGGCCTGTACCGGGTCCACCGGCGTTGATGGAGCCAAAGATAGCGAGCAAGAGCGAAACGGCGGCAAGGATGGTGAGGGCCAGCCGTGCCCATTCCTTGCCTTCCTTCATTTTCATGGCGAGTACTATCTGGGCGGCCGCGACAGCCAGGCTGATGATCAAGAGAACCAGGAGGAGTGCGGCGACGCCCGGCATGAAAGCGAACGCCGCGATGATGGCGAAGAGCCCAATGAGGCCAAAGAGGAGCCCAAGGAGCCCCGAGATGACCCAAATAAAGTAGGACACTTTGAGTTCGGTGGGCAGGCCCATGGTCTTGAAGAGACCCGAGAAACCACCTTGCGGTAGGACGTCATTGAAGTTGCGGGGCCCGTCGGTGGGCATTTCGAATCGGAAACCACCCGGTTGCCCGGGTTGCGTCGGCTGGCCTTGCTGACCTGGTCCAGGTTGCGAATACTGGCCGGGCTGCGAATATTGGCCGGGTTGCGACGGCGGCTGGTAGCCCTGGGGTGGTTGGTAGCCCTGCGGCGGTTGGTAACCCGCAGGAGGAACGTTGCCGGGCTGCTGAGGCTGAGCGCCGGGCTGCTGAGGCTCTGGTGCTTCATCTGGGTTACTCATGGCATCACTTTAGACCGCAGGTTGAAGGATGCATAGGAAATTCGGAGCTACTTCGCAGCGAACTACAGGGTGTTTGCCGAATAATCGCAGGGTGACTTCTGAGTATGCGAAACGGCGCCCCCACAGTGGAACTGTGGTGGGGCGCCGTTTGCTCGGGACCGCGGTATTAACTGCCTTGGAGTTAGGCAGCTGCCGGTGCGATGAAAGCGAGTTCGAGGTTGATGACAACCTTGTCGCTGACCAGGACGCCACCGGCTTCCAGAACTGCGTTCCAGGTGAGGCCGAAGTCCTTGCGGCTGATGGTGGTTTCGCCGGAGACGCCTGCACGGGTGTTGCCGAAGGGATCCACTGCGACGCCGTTGAACTCGGTTTCGATGGAAACTTCCTTGGTCACTCCCTTGATGGTGAGATCGCCCACAAGATCGAAGCCGTCGCCGTTGGACTTGACGTGGCGGGAGACGAACGTGATCTCCGGGTACTTCTCCACGTCGAAGAAGTCCTCGCCCTTGACGTGGCCATCGCGGTTGACGTCGCCGGAGTCAAAGCTCGCGGTCCGGATGGTTGCGTTGACTTTGGAGTCCGTGAGCGTCTCGCCGACTTCGAGGGTGGCTTCGGCATCCTTGAAGACGCCGCGGACCTTGCTGATACCTGCGTGGCGGACGGTGAAGCCGATCTCGCTGTGGGAGGCGTCGAGGGTCCAGATGCCGGTGGTGACGTTGGCGGGAAGGGTCATCATGATATTGCTCCTGTATGTAGTGGAAGGTACCGCTGGCTTGCCCGGTCGATTCGTTGATGCGTTTACTTGAAGCGTCAACCGAGCTTCGTGTCTAGTATAAACATGCATATGCATCTTTTATTCCAACTCTGCGGAACATTTCGAGAAAACTTTGAGTTCTACTAGCGGTAGAAGATTTCGGATCGCTCCGCTTCTTTGAGAAACTGGTAAACATGCCCCAAGCAACTGTCCATCTGCTTCGCCATGGCGAGGTCCATAATCCCGATGGCGTCCTGTACGGCCGGCTGCCTGAATTCCATCTCTCCGAGCGGGGCCGGGAGATGGCCCGCATGCTGGCCGAGCACTTCGCCGTCCGCGCCAGCGAGGGTGCCAAGATTGTCCACTTGGTCGCCTCGCCGCTCACGCGCGCCCAGGAAACGGCGATGCCAACTGCCGCGGCACTCCATCTCGACATCCATACGGACCCGAGGATCATCGAAGCGGAGAACCACTTCGAAGGACTCCACCCCACGCGTAGCGAATTTTTGAAGCCCAAGCACTGGTTCTATTTCCGGAACCCCATGCGTCCGTCGTGGGGCGAAGCTTACACAGAGCAAGCCGCGCGGGTCCTGGCTGCCGTCGAAGACGCCCGGATCAAGGCGATCGAACTGGGTGGTGACGGCGCTGAGGCCATCCTCGTCAGCCACCAACTGCCCATCTGGGCCACCCGCCTGTCCGCCGAGGGACGCCGGCTGGCGCACGATCCGCGCAAGCGCGAGTGCACCTTGACCTCCTTGACATCCCTGGTCCTCGACGACGACGGCAAAATTGTGCGGGTGGAGTACAGCGAGCCGGCTGCCGTGCTCCTTCCCGGTGCCGCCAGCACTCCGGGGGCTTAGGCAGATGGATAACAACCTTTCACGCCGTGGCGTGCTCACCGCCGGTGGCGTCCTGTTGGCGGGACTTACCATGGGCCTGTCGGCCTGCGCCCAGAAGGATTCCCTCGCCGAGCAAGCCCGCAAAGGCGACAACAAGAACTATGTGGCCGGGGACGGGTCCGTCACCGAGTTCGCCAAAGCGGACCGTGCTGCCCCCGTGGCGCTCAAGGGCACACTCTTTAATGGGACCACCGTCAACCCCGAAGACCTCAAGGGCAAGGTCACCGTCTTGAACTTTTGGTTCGCGGCCTGTGCCCCCTGCCGCGTCGAAGCTCCCCAGCTTGAAGCCCTGCACCAGGACTTCAAGGATCAAGGCGTTCAATTCTTCGGAGTTAACCTCCGTGATGAGAAAGCCACCGCGGATGCCTTCGACAAGACCTTCAACCTCACCTACCCGAGCTTCAACGACAAAGACGGGGCCGTTCTGCTGTCCGTGTCCGGAATTGTGCCTCCGGGTGCAGTGCCCACCACATTGGTCCTGGACAAGGACGGCAAGGTTGCCTCCCGTGTCCTCGGCGAAATTGAGAAGAGCACTTTGAAGGCCCTCATTACCTCCGCAGTAGCTGAGTAGTACCGATGAACAGTCCTTTCGCCGAGACGATCCTGAATGGATCATTGCTGCTTGCCGTGCCGGTTGCGCTGCTGGCCGGACTCGTCTCGTTCCTTTCGCCGTGCGTGCTGCCGCTCGTCCCCGGTTACCTTGGGTACGTGACCGGCCTGACCGGCGTCGACCTCCAGAAGCAGCGGCGGGGCCGCATGCTGGCCGGTATTGGGCTGTTCGTCCTGGGCTTCTCGGTGATCTTCGTCCTCCTGGGTGGTGCGTTCGGCCAACTCGGGACCCTCCTGACAGGTCCGCAGAATGCTTGGATCACCCAACTGCTGGGCATTCTGGTAATCCTCATGGGCATCGTCTTTATGGGTGGCTTTGGTTGGTTACAGCGGGACGCCAAGATCCATGCCAAGCCGCCCGCCGGGCTGTGGGGTGCGCCGCTTCTTGGACTGACGTTCGGGCTGGGCTGGGCCCCGTGCATCGGCCCCACATACTCCGCGGTACAGTTGCTGAGCCTGTCCGGCGGATCCTCGGCGGCCAAGGGTGCGCTTTTGGCCTTCGTCTACAGCCTTGGCCTGGGTATTCCGTTCCTCCTGATTGCCCTTGCCGTCCGGCGGGGAATGGGCGTCATGTCCTTCTTCCGCACGCACCGCCTGGCGATCCAGCGGATAGGCGGAGGCATCCTGATTTTGCTCGGCATCCTGATGGCCACCGGCGTGTGGGGAACCTGGGTGACTGAGTTGCAGTACTGGTTCCAAACCGATGTGAAGTTGCCAATCTGATGAGCGAGTCCGTGAAAGCCAAGAAGAAGTCACCAGCCGCTGAAAGCACGAACACCAACGCAGCGCAAGGAAAGCTCCAGCAGGCCAAGGCCGAGGCCGCGCTGCCCTCCTTGGGCATCCTGGGCATGCTTCGGTGGGCTTGGACCCAGCTGACGAGCATGCGCACGGCGTTGTTCCTGCTGCTCCTGTTGGCTGTTGGTGCCGTACCCGGGTCCCTGTTCCCGCAGCGCGCGGCCAATCCGGCAGTTGTCACCCAGTACATCAAGGACAACCCGTCCTATGGCCAGGTGCTCGACGCATTGCAGCTCTACGACGTCTACTCCTCGGCGTGGTTCTCCGCCATCTACATTCTGCTGTTTATCTCCTTGATCGGCTGCGTCACCCCCCGCGCCATCGCGCATTACAAAGCGATGAAGTCACAGCCGCCGCGCACTCCCAAGCGCCTTTCGCGCCTGCCGGAGTACGGCACCTTGGCGCTGCCCGCCGACGCCGGGATCCCGGCGTCGAAGGCCATCAACGACGCCGCTGGACTGCTCAAGAAGCGCGGCTACCGCGTGGAGGTCAGGGACGTCGACGGCGACCTCCCGTCCTTGGGTGCCGAACGCGGTTTCCTGAAGGAAGTCGGCAACCTGGTCTTCCATACTTCGTTGATCGGCGTGCTGGTTTCCGTGGCGATTGGCGGCCTGTTCGGGTACAGCGGCCAACGGATCCTGGTGGAAGGTGACACGTTCGTCAATACGCTGGTGGGCTACGACCAATTCACGCCGGGGACCAACTTCCAGAGCAGTTCGCTGCAGCCTTACTCCATCCAGTTGGACAAATTCGAGGCCACGTTCGACCGCGAATCGCCGAAGAAGTTTGGCCAGCCCATCGACTACACCGCCGAGGTCACCACCAAGGAAACTCCGGATTCGCCGGCCAAGAAGGAAGTTCTCAAGGTCAACGATCCCATCTCGTTGGGTGGCACCAGCCTCTACCTCACCGGAAACGGCTACGCACCCGTGGTGACCGTCCGCGATGGTGAAGGGAACATTGCTTTCCAGGGTCCGGTCACGGCCAAGGTCCAGGGCGATAACTACTACTCATCCGTGGTCATCAAGGTCCCGGACGGCAAGCCGGACCAGCTTGCTTTCCAAGGCTTCTTCCTGCCCACGGCCTTCAAATCCGAGAACGGCATTTCGTTCAGCGGCGATCCAGAACTCATCAACCCACAGTTGAGCCTTGATTCCTATTACGGCGATCTCGGCTTGGACAAGGGCGTGCCCCAGAACGTCTTCGAGCTGGACGTCAGGAACCTCACCCAGCTCAACGGCCGGAAACTCGAAGCCGGCGGAATCACGCTTGCCCCAGGCATGACGAAAACACTGCCGGACGGCAGGGGCAGCATCAGCTTCGACGGAGTCAAGAAGTACATTGGCGTGGACGTCCACCACAACCCGGGCCAGCTGTATGCGTTGATCTTCGGGTTGCTGGCCGTCGCAGGTTTGGTCACGTCCCTTTACGTCAACCGCCGCCGCGTCTGGGTCCGCACTGGAACCCATGAGGACGGCCGCACCATGGTGGAATACGGCCTGCTCGCCCGAGGCGAAGACCACCGGCTGGCCGGCGAAGCAGCAGCCCTCCACGAACTCTTTGCCAGGGAATGGCAGCTCCCCTCTGGCTCCGGTGACCCAGCAACAACCCCCACAGTCTCTTCCCCAACCTCGAAGGACCAGTAATGCCCGTCATCAACGAAACCCTGGGCCAGTACAGCGAGCTGTTCATGCTGCTGGCCGCCGGCACGTACACCGTGGCGTTTATCGCATTTGCCTGGGACCTGGCCAAGAGCAGCAAGGCACTGCGTGCAATCGACTTGAAGGCCGCTGCCAGCTCTCCTTCGGAGAAGGTGGCCGTAGCGGCTGGTCGCGCCAGCGGAGACTTGGGAGGGGCCGACGCCGGTGGGCCGGCTGGCCGGGCTGAGCGTCCGACGTCGGGCCTCACCGTTGAAGGAGGCACGGCGGCAGGCGACATGAAGTACGCAGCCGAACGCCGCGTGCCCGCCCGTGTGGCAGTGGCGTTGACGGTGCTGGGCGTGCTCATTCACGGCGCGGGCGTTGTGACCCGTGCATTGGGCGCAGGCCGCGTGCCGTGGGGCAACATGTATGAGTTCCTCACCACCGGCGCTTTCGTGGCCGTGGCCGTCTTCCTCATCGTGCTCATCCGCCGGGACCTGCGGTTCCTTGGTACGTTCGTCATCGGCCTGGCCATCATCATGCTCGTTGCCGCCTCCATATCCTTCTGGACTCCGGTGGGCCACCTGGTGCCGGCTTTGCAGAGCTACTGGCTGGTCATTCACGTGTCCATCGCAGTGCTGTCCTCCGCCCTGTTCACCCTGACGTTCGCCATGTCTGCGCTGCAGCTGGTTCAGTCGTACCGGCAGAAGAACCTGGCCGCCGGCCGTGCGGACAATCTTGGCTTCATGCGGGTGGTTCCAAATGCCTTGAGCTTGGAGAACCTTTCCTACCGCATCAATGCGATTGCGTTCATTGGCTGGACGTTTACGCTCATGTTCGGTGCTATCTGGGCCGAAAAGGCATGGGGCAGGTTCTGGGGCTGGGACCCCAAGGAAGTGTGGACGTTCGTTATTTGGGTGGTCTACGCCGGCTACCTCCACGCCCGGGCTACACGTGGTTGGACAGGAACCCGCGCAGCGTGGTTGTCGATCGTCGGTTACGCATGCGTGATCATCAACTTCACACTCGTGAACACGGTCTTTAACGGCCTGCACTCGTACTCCGGGCTCTGAGCCGAGAGGACGCGTTAGATTTCTGTCGCGCGCCGGCGTCCGCTGAGCAGCCAGGCGGTAGTGGAGGGCAAGAACAACAGCACCAGCGCCACGGCTGCCAACACGTACTGCGCAGCGAGCAACACGGTAGACAGGATGCCGTCGCTCCCCGGAGCTACCACGAAGTCGGAGGTGACCACCGTGACCACGGCGTGCAGGAGGATCACGGGCGCCAGCAGCCAGCGCGCCCAGCTCCGCCGCTTGAATGCGACGGCCAGCAGGACCGCCTCCATCGCGACCACCAGCGCCAGCATGGCCAGGCTTCCCAGGAACACGACGGCGGTTGCGCCCTCGATTGCCTGGGTGTCGCCATCAGGGACCATGCCTGCGATGACGCCTTCCAGGTTGTCAATGTGCGAGTCGCGGGAAAGGAAACTGGTGAGGACAACGGCGATCCCGGCGGCGAAGCTCGCTACCCACAACCACCTGGACAGCAGTGCTGGGCCCGGTGGGCGCACGACGCCGTCAATGTGAGGCGGAGTAGACATGGAAACGCCGGGGCGGGGCGGCGGCGTGGACGTTGGTGGCCCGCCAATGGATGACACGGTAGTGAATGACTGCCGCGATCCATCAGCCTGCTGGGCCACGTTCCCTACTTCAGTTCGTCGGTGTCATGGGGATCCGGCTCGCCGCGCTTGGCATCGCCGGAGTTGTATCCGGGGGCTTTGTTGCCGTGGCTGCCCTCCGCACCATCAGTACCGTTGAGCTTCCGCTCCTTGGCTTCGAGCTCTGCTTTGAGCTTCTTGAGACGCTCTTCTTCGGCCGTGTTCCGTCGGCGGGTTTCAAGGTTGCGGAGGAACTCGGGGTCATCGTCCGGTGCGGTGGGGTGGCGGCGGATGGGCTGTGCCGATGGCTTGCCATAGGGCCGGCCGAAGATAAACCAGAGGACCGCACCCAGGAGCGGCAGGACGATCATGACGACGATCCATGCCGGCTTGGAGATGCCGCGCGTCAACCTGCCATCGGTGCGGATAACATCCACGAGGGCGTAGACGAAGATAACAAGGACGACGACGACGCCAACAACCCGGAGCATGCACCAAGTCTAGTCTCCGGAAGGCGTTCACTGGACGCCTGCTTCCGGCTGTGATCAGAGTGCAACCATCCGGGCGGCTAAACTGGGATAGTGGCTTTCCTGAAGTATTCCCTCATCCGTTTGGCGCTGTTTGTGCCGCTGTTCGTCCTGTTCGCCTTTTTGCAGGTGGGCTGGATCCTGGCGGTGATCTTCGCGGGGTTGATCGCGTTCGCCATCAGCTACCTCTTCTTCCAGAAGCAGCGCGACGCTGCCACGGCGGCCATGCGGGAGCGTTTTTCCGGCCGCGCCAAGCCCATCCGCACTGCTGGCGAGGTTGAAGACGCCGAGGCGGAGGATGGCCTGGTGGAGCAGAACCCGGACATCGTCGTCAATAACGACAAACGCCCGGGTTCCAAGTAGGTTTCCGTACAGAAACTCAGAAGCCGCGGCTCAGGATCAGGCCGAGCGAGAACAGCAGGCTGTAACCAAGGTTGATCAGGCCGGTCTGCTTGAGCACGGGGATGAGGCTCTTGCGCTTCTTGCCGTTGACCATCAGCCAAGCAGGCATCAGGCACGCGGGAATGAGCAAGAGGACGATCAACATCCAAGGCTTGGTGGGCGCCAGAACGATCACCAGCAGGATGGCGACTGCCAACATCAGCACATAACTCTCGCGGGCGTGCCTGTCTCCCAGGCGCACAGCCAAAGTGCGTTTTCCGGCCGCGGCATCCGTAGGAATATCCCGGACGTTGTTGGCCATCAGCAGGGCGCAGGCGATGAGTCCTGTGCCGATCGCGCCAATGACTGCTGCGAGGCTGACCTGTCCCGCTTGGGTGTAAGTGGTGCCGAGCGTTGCCACGAGTCCGAAGAACACGAAAACGAAGACGTCGCCCAAGCCAAGGTAGCCGTAGGGGTTTTTGCCACCCGTGTAGCCCCAGGCCGCCAGGACGCAACCGATGCCCACCAGGATCAGCCACCAGGTCTGGGTGATGATGACCAGGATCAGCCCGCACACCATGGCCGCGCCGAAAAGTCCGAAGGCCGCCCATTTCACTTGCTCGGGTTTGGCGAGTCTGGAGCCAACCAGGCGCAGCGGCCCCACACGGTCTTCGTCCGTGCCACGGATGCCGTCCGAGTAGTCATTGGCGTAATTGACGCCCACTTGGAGCAGGAGCGCCACGAGCGCCGCCAGGATCGCGTTCGGCAGCCGGAAAGCATGGAGCTCGAACGCCGCTGCCGAACCGATCAGTACGGGGGCGATCGCCGCGGGCAGTGTGCGGAGCCGGGCTCCTTGAATCCATTGTGCAGCTGTCGCCACGTGTAGTACCTCGTGTATTTCGCGTTGATCTTTAGTCACAGTCATCAGGGCAGAACGTGTCTATTGTCCCTGATGCGCGGTGGAAAGCTGTTCGATCATGGCCAGCCTGTCCGGTTTTCCGTTGGGCAGCATCGGCAATTCCTTGTCGGCAACCACGGTCTTGGGAGCCAAAACCCCCAAAGCTGCTTCCCGGCGGGCCGTAAACCCCTTCAGGCCTTCCGGCGACGGATCGGTCATGGCCACGTAAGCCGCCACGGCCTGGCCCCACTCGCGCGATGGGACACCAGCCACGAAAGCCGCGGTGACGCCGTCGAGCTCTTCCAGCTTGCTTTGGATGTATGCGGCCGAGGCCTTGACGCCGCCGGTGATGATGACGTCGTCGGCACGGCCCAGGACGGTGAGCTTGCCGTCGTCGGCAACTTCGCCGAGGTCCCCGGTTACGTACCAACGCACGCCATCCTCCTCGAAGAAGGCGGATTTTGTGGCGCGCGGGGAGTCAAGGTAGCCCACCGCCACCGTCTCGCCGCCCAGCAGGATGCGGCCTTCCAACTCGCCGTCCCCGATGCGGACCTCGACGCCGTCCAGCGGCTCGCCGTCATAGACGCACCCGCCGCACGTCTCGGCGGAGCCGTACGTGGTGACGACGTTCAGGCCTTCCGCGCGGGCATTTGCCAGCAGCTCAGCCGACGCCGGCGCGCCACCCAGCAGTATGGCGTTGAAGCGGCGCAGGACGGCCAGAGTCTCCGGGGCGGGTGAGTCCAGGAGCCGCTGGAGCTGGGTAGGCACCAGCGACGTGAAGCGGATCTTGTCCGTCAGTTCCCCGGCGGCAGCGGTGAATGCCTCGGGCGTGAAGCCGTTCGACTGGTCCATCACCCAAGGCCGTGTCCCTGCGTAGAGCGAGCGAACGAGGACCTGGACACCGGCCACATACTGCAGGGGGAGGGCGAGCAGCCACTGTCCTTCGCCGCGCAATGCCATGGCCGTGGCCACGGAGGAGGCCGCCAAGGCATCCACAGTGAGGACGGTAGCCTTTGGCGTGCCAGTGGAGCCGGAGGTTCGGACCACAACTGCGGCCTCTTCCACTCCGGTCTCTACGGGAACGGCTTCAGGCTGGCCGTCCTCGTGAACCACAATTTCGACGGCGGGACCCTCGCCATGCAGGGCAGCGGCCAGTGCTTTGAGTACGGGATCGATGTCCACGGGGGAGTCCTAGAAGTAGTAGGGGAAGTTGGACCAGTCGGGGTCGCGCTTTTGGAGGAAGGCTTCCTTGCCCTCCACGGCCTCGTCCGTCATGTAGGCCAGCCGCGTTGCCTCCCCGGCGAAGACTTGCTGGCCGGCCAGGCCGTCGTCGGCCAGGTTGAACGCGAACTTCAGCATGCGGATGGCCTGCGGGGACTGTCGGGCGATATCCGCCGCGTACTCCAGTGCAACCTCCTCAAGGCGCGCGTGGTCCACGGCCTCGTTGACCGCGCCCATGCGGACCATGTCCTCGGCGGAATATTCACGGGCCAGGAAGAAGATCTCCCGCGCGGCTTTCTGCCCGATCTGGCGGGCCAGCAGCGCAGAGCCGTATCCGGCGTCGAAACTTCCTACCGTGGCGTCCGTCTGCTTGAACTTGCCGTGCTCGCGCGAGGCGATGGTGAGGTCGCTGACGACGTGCAGCGAGTGGCCGCCGCCGGCCGCCCAACCGTTGACGACGGCGATGACCACCTTGGGCATGGTGCGCATGAGCCGCTGGACTTCCAGGATGTGGAGGCGGCCGGCACGGGCGGGGTCGATGAATTCAGCGGAATCACCTGCAGCGCCTTCTACTTGGTAGCGGTAGCCGTCGCGGCCCCGGATGCGCTGGTCGCCGCCCGAACAGAACGAGTGCCCGCCGTCCTTCTCCGAGGGTCCGTTGCCCGTGAGCAGGACCGTGGCGACGTCCGGCGTCATGCGGGCGTGGTCCATGGCGCGGTAAAGCTCGTCCACAGTTCCCGGACGGAACGCGTTGCGGACTTCGGGGCGGTTGAAGGCGATGCGTACAGTGGGCAGGTCCTTGACCGTGCCATCCGCAGAACGCTCAACCTGCCGGTGGTACGTCATGTCCTTGAAGTCGTCAAAGCCGGAAACGGTGCGCCAGCGTGAGGGGTCAAAGATGTCGGAAACCTTGGCAGGGAGATGGTTGTTCACAGTCCGAGTCTAGTAATGGCCTTGGCTGATGCCGAACTCGCGGCCTTGGGCGGGCCATTGTGGGTCTTGGCGCTCTTGCTTAATCCCGGGCTGTTGCTTAATTGGGGAGGAAGTCCGGCGGGATCCCATAAATGAGGACCACTGCCAGGAGGTTCTTGGCCGCATGGACAAGGTAGGAGAACATCAGGTTCTTTCCCGTCCACACGTATACCGCCACCAGCACCAGGGCCATGCCGAGATAGGGCGCCAAGGCCGGCAACGCCAGCCCCTCCCGGCCCACCACATGGATCGATGCGAAAGCTCCCACCGAGATGGCACTGCAGATCCAAATATTCACGAACTGGGACAGCTTGCCGATCAGCAGGTGCCGGAACAAGTACTCCTCCACGAACGGCCCCAGGACCACCAACAGCGGAACCATCATCCAGGCCGGTACGCGCTGGAGGAGGTCTTGGATGCCCAACTGGTTTTCGGAAGCCTGCGCGGTGCCGAGGGCCGCAACCAGTAGGGCGGTCACGATCAGCATGACCACCACCGCAAGCGGGACCATGCCTAGAGTGAACCAGGGGCGTGTGCCAAGGATCTTGAGGTCGCGGCCAGCGACGCGCCAAGCGGAGGCCAAGGCGAAAATCCCGACGGCGGCATAAAAGACCGCGTTAACGGCATAGGACGCTGTGGCAGGGTCAGGGAAAAGCTGGAGCATCATTCGCTCTACTGATTCGCCCGCGAAGGTGAAGTAGACCGTGAACCCCAGGTAGGCAGCTATGGCCACGGCGTCCGGGGCGTTAAACCGGTAAAGCCTCGCCCGCGTCGAAATGGTGCCCATATGACCAGCCTATCTTTGCTGCGTGGCCCGGGCTTGGCTACAATTTTCGGTATGCCTAACTTTCCGTTTCGGCGCGCCAAAGTTGTCCGCCGTTTCGCTGCCCTACTGACCGCATCCGCTCTCGTGCTCGGGGTGTCCGCCTGTGGAGGGAATTCCTCTGCCGGGGGTGATGACAAGCCCGTTGTCCTGACCACGTTTACCGTGTTGGCCGACGTCGCCAAAAACGTTGCGGGTGACAAGCTCCGCGTGGAATCCATCACCAAGGCCGGAGCTGAAATCCATGGCTACGAACCCACTCCCGGGGACATTCGCAAGGCTGCCCAAGCCGACCTCATCCTGGATAACGGGCTTAACCTCGAAGCATGGTTTTCCCAATTCGTGGAAGGGCTCGACGTTCCCCACGCAGTGGTCAGTGACGGCGTGAAGGTCATGCCCATCGCAGAAGACTCCTACCAGGGAAAACCGAACCCGCACGCATGGATGTCCCCCAGCAACGTCCAGATCTACGCCAACAACATGGCCAAGGCTTTCGCCAAACTGGACCCGGCCCACGCCAGCGAGTTTGAAGCCAATGCCAAGGCCTACAACGCTCAACTGCAGACCGTCCAGGATGAGATGGTCTCCAAGCTCTCCGTGCTGCCGGAAGCACACCGGGCGCTTGTGACCTGCGAGGGCGCATTCTCCTACCTCGCCCGGGATGCCGGACTCAAGGAGGTCTACATCTGGGCTGTGAACGCTGAGCAGCAAGCCACGCCCCAGCAGATCGCGCGGGCCATCGAATTCGTCAAAGACAACCAGGTCCCGGCAGTGTTCTGCGAATCCACCGTCTCAGACGCCCCCATGCGTCAGGTCGTTGGCGCCACCGGGGCCACATTCGGCGGCGTCCTTTACGTTGACTCGCTATCGGAGGCAGACGGTCCCGTTCCCACATATTTGGACCTTATCCGCCACGATGCGAAGACCATCACCACAGCACTGGCAGGAGGAACGTCATGAGCAGCCCCGCGATCGTCGTCGAGAATGTCACGGTCCACTATGGCGAGGTTCTGGCCCTGGACTCCGCGTCCCTTACCTTGGACCACTCCCGTATCTGTGGATTGGTTGGCATGAACGGCTCCGGCAAGTCCACGCTGTTCAAGACCATCATGGGCATGGTGAAACCAGACTCCGGGCGGGTTCTCATCAACGGTCACCCGCCCATGAAGACCCGCAAGGAAGCCGGCATCGGCTATGTCCCGCAGAGTGAGGACGTGGACTGGGCATTTCCCTTGTCCGTCCGGGATGTGGTGATGATGGGCCGCTATGGGCACCTGGGCTTCACCCGCCGCCCACGGAAGGTGGACCGGGACGCCGTCGAACAAGCCCTGGAACGGGTGGAGCTTGGCGAATTCGCCGACCGCCAAATCGGCCAGCTGTCCGGCGGGCAGAAGAAGCGCGCCTTCGTGGCCCGGGGCATCGCCCAAGGCGCCACCATGATGCTGCTGGATGAACCCTTCGCCGGAGTGGACAAGCGATCGGAAGCCACCATTACAAGGCTCTTGCGTGAACTTGCCGCTGACGGCGCCACGATCCTCATCTCCACCCACGATCTCCACGCCCTCCCGCAGCTCTGCGATGAGGCCGTGCTCCTGATGCGTAAAGTGCTGATGCATGGCAGCCCGGACGTGGTCCTGCAACCTGAAAATCTGGCTATGGCATTCGGCCTCGACGTGATGAACAGGGGCTAAGCCGTGGAATTCCTGCTTGAACCTTTGAGCTACGACTTCATGGTCCGCGCCCTCGCCACCACGGCGATTGCCGCCGTGGTTTGCGCTGTCCTCAGCTGCTGGCTGGTCCTGATCGGCTGGTCCCTCATGGGCGACGCCGTTTCGCACGCCGTGCTTCCCGGCGTCGTTCTCGCCTACATCGTGGGTGCGCCGTTTGCGCTCGGTGCGTTGGTGTTCGCGTTGATCGCGGTGACGTTGATCGGTGTTGTGCGGAACACAAGCCGGGTGAAGGAAGACGCCGCGATCGGCATCGTGTTCACCTCGCTCTTCGCGCTGGGCCTGGTGCTGATCTCCGTCACGCCCAGCCAGACCGACCTGAACCACATCATCTTCGGCAACCTGCTGGGCGTCAGCGTCCCTGACCTCATCCAGGTGGTGGTCCTCGGCGTGGTTGCGTTCGCGATCCTGATCCTCAAGCGCCGGGACCTCACGCTCTACGCGTTCGATCCCACGCACGCCCACGCAATCGGCCTGTCGCCGCGCCGCTTGGGAGCCCTGCTGCTCGGCTTGCTGGCCCTGACGTCAGTGGTGGCATTGCAGACCGTAGGTGTGGTGTTGGTGGTGGCCATGCTGATCATTCCGGGAGCCACCGCTTACCTGTTGACGGACCGGTTCTCCAGGATGCTGGTTATTGCACCAGTTGTTTCCGTGGTGTGCTCCGTCTCCGGCATCTACCTGAGCTACTACCTGGATACTGCATCCGGGGCCATGGTGGTGGTCACCCAGGGTGCTGTGTTCGCCGTCGTCTATCTGTTCAGTCCGCGGCAGGGACTGATTGGTACGCGCTTGGCAAAGGCACGGCGGAAGCGGGCGGTAGCTGCAGCCTGAAACTTGACGTGCCCGCGTTCGCCGGGCAGTCTGGACCGATGAAGTCTTGAGCGCAGCCCTTCCATCCGGCTGCATCCCAGTACCCACTACGGCAGTGCCCCAGCGGTTCCCTGCCATTCACTGCGGACTTTGCGAGGACTCCTCTTGACTGACTACCTTCACCTTTCCGGCGTTTCCCACGGCTACGGGGACCGCGAACTTTTCCACGGCGTCGACCTCACCATCGATCACGGCGAGCACGTAGCCATTGTTGGCGAAAACGGGGCAGGAAAATCCACCCTTCTCCGCCTGCTGGCCGGCGTGGAAATGCCCGACGACGGCACGGCAGGGTTGGCAGGGAACGCCGGCTACCGCGTGGGTTACCTCGCCCAGACGCACGGACTTCCTGCCTCCCTTACTGTCGGCGACGCGATCGACGAGTCCCTTACGGCACTCCGTTCGCTTGAGGCCAGCATCGCCGAACTGGAGCAGGACCTGGCTGACGCGGACCCAGAAACCCTGGAGCTCTACGGAAACCTGCAGACCCAGTACCAACTCCGTGAGGGGTACGCCGCGGAGTCCCGGGTGGAGGCAGCGCTGGACCGGCTGGGGCTGGGAGGCCTGGACCGGCGTCGAACGCTTGGATCTTTGTCCGGCGGCGAGCAGGAGCGCGTTGCCCTCGCCTGCCTGCTGGCGGATCCTGCCGAAGCCCTGCTCCTGGACGAGCCCACCAACCACCTGGACGCCAACGGCACAGCCTGGCTTGAGTCGAGGTTGGCTGCGCATCGAGGCACCGTGGTGGTGGTTTCGCACGACCGTGTCCTTTTACGGAAGGTAGCCAGCACAGTCATCGAAGTGGATGCCGAGCGCCGTTCCGTCAACAGGTATGGCAACGGCTACGAAGGCTACCTTCGGGAGAAATCCGCCCAGCGTGCCCGGTGGGTGCAGCAGTACGAGGAATGGCTTGGCGCCATGGCCGCTGAGCGGTTCCAGGCAGCCACGGTTTCGGGCGGCATGGGCTACGGCCGGGTTCGCGATAACGACAAATTTGCCACCGGCTTCAAGAAAGGCACATGGCAGCGCGCAGCCACCAGCAAAGTTCGGAACGCCCAGGAACGCCTGCGGCGGCTCGAAGAGAACCCCGTTGACCGGCCACCCGTGCCGCTGAAGCTCGCCGCGCAGCTTGACGTTCAGCTGGTGGAAGCCGCTGGGCCAGCCATCGAAGCGCGCGGCATTAGTGTTCCCGGACGCCTCAGACCGACCGACCTGCGCGTCGAAACCGGGGAAAAGGTCCTCATCACCGGGCCAAACGGCGCCGGAAAATCAACCCTTGTCTCTGTGCTCGCCGGGACGCTTGAGCCAGCCAGCGGGACCTTGGCCGTTCAGGGCGCGGTGGGCTACTTACAGCAGGAACTCGACGTGCCGCCGCGTCCAGGGCTCCGGCTGCTTCCGGCGTTTGCCGCAGGACTGGGCGGAAACATCGATGAACACGCCGAGGCCCTGCTTCGCCTGGGCTTGTTCCGGCCTGCGGAGTTCCACGTTCCCGTGGGCAGCCTCTCCGCCGGGCAGCAACGCAGGCTGGCCCTTGCCCGGCTGCTCCTGGGCAGCTACGAGACCATGATCGTGGACGAACCCACCAACCACTTGGCGCCAGTGCTCGTGGAGCAGTTGGAAGCTGCCCTCGCCGACTTCTCAGGGACGCTGGTCATCGTAAGCCACGACCGCGCGCTGGGGGAGTGGTTCGATCGCTGTGCCGCCGCCGGTTCGGTGGGCAGCTGGGTCCGGTATGGGATGCGGGACGGGGAGTTGCTGTAGCTCGTTGCTCCCGGGGTGAGTTGTTCGCAAAGGGATCGTTACGCCCTGTCCTGCGTATGGAAACACGGCATCAAGCGTCCTGAAACAACGGCGGAGCACCATGGAAGGAAGCCGGCCGAAAGGATCTTTCCGTGATTTCCAAGAACCTCTTCCTCCAGGGCATTTTTCCGTTTGAAGGCATCGGTGTGGAAAAGCCGGTTCCCCTCCATAGCGAGCTGGCGCACTTTGTCCCGGACGGCGTCGTGAACCAGACGCTCTACT
The DNA here is from genome assembly GCF_019977235.1 of Arthrobacter sp. StoSoilB5. Classification (NCBI taxonomy): domain Bacteria; kingdom Bacillati; phylum Actinomycetota; class Actinomycetes; order Micrococcales; family Micrococcaceae; genus Arthrobacter; species Arthrobacter sp. StoSoilB5. The sequence continues at coordinate 4,345,502 of NZ_AP024646.1, read as the reverse complement.
TCCGGGGCGGTAACTCCAGTTCCGAACTCATCACGGTTGTCCTGATGCGCGACGGCGTCCCCATGCGGTATTTCCCCATCGGGGCCAAAGGCGATGTGCACGTTCCGCTGAGGGTCGTGGAAGATATCGACGGTGGCTCGATGATCGAACTGTTTATCGCGGCTCCCGCCGGTGTCCGGGGCTCCGTGGTGGTGGACCTGGGCATGGTGGAGCACTGATGAAAAGGCAGCTCGTGGTCATCGGCAACGGCATGGCTGGTGCCCGCGCGGTGGAAGAGATCCTGGCCCGCGGCGGCGGGGACGCTTTCGACATCACCATCTTCGGCGACGAACCCTACGGAAACTACAACCGAATCATGCTCAGCCACGTGCTGTCAGGGGAGGAAAACGATGCGGACATCTTCCTCAACGCCCTGCCTTGGTACCGGGAAAACAACATCACCCTGCACGCCGGGGTTCGGGTGGAGCGCGTAGACAGGTACAGCAAACACGTCTTTGCGGCCGATGGCAGGGTGGTTCCCTACGATGTGCTGATCATCGCCACCGGGAGCCACTCGTTCCTTCCCCCGATGGATGGCTTGTACACGCCCAGCGGATCGGTGCGCCACGGGGTCTTCACGTTCCGGACCATGGATGACACCCGCAAGATGGTCCAGTTCGCCCAGCACGAGCATCACCGCCGGGCTGTGGTGATTGGCGGCGGATTGCTGGGGCTGGAGGCTGCCCGGGGGTTGCAGGCGTATGGCCTTGGCGTGGCGGTGGTCCACTCGGGTGGACACCTCATGAATGCGCAAATAGGGCCCGACGGCGGCGCAATACTGCGGCGGAGCGTCGAGGCGTTGGGCATCGAGGTCCACACGGGAGGCCGGACCACGGCCGTGCTGGGCCAGGACCGGATCACCGGCGTGCGGCTACGTGATGATACTGAGCTGAACTGCGACATGGTGGTTGTGACTGCCGGCATCAGGCCCAACGTGGATGTCGCCGTGGTGAGTGGATTGCCAGTCGAACGGGCCATCGTGGTGGACGACCACCTGCGCGTTATGGACGAAGAGGACATTTATGCCGTGGGGGAATGCGTGCAGCACAGGGGCGAGGTGTACGGGCTCGTGGCACCGTTGTGGGAGCAGGCCGCCGTTCTGGCGGACCAGGTCACCGGCGTCGATCATTCATCGGTGTACTTGGGTTCCCGGACAGCCACCAAGCTGAAGGTGGCCGGCGTCGACGTCGCTTCGATGGGACTGCCGGGCCCGGAACGGGACACGGATGAACACATTGTTTTCTCGGAACCGAGCCGCGGTGTGTTCAAGTCGATCGTGATCCGGGACAACAAGATGGTGGGGGCTACCCTCCTTGGTGACAGCCGCAAGGTTGCCTACTTGACCCAGGCTTTTGACCAGGGCCTTCCGCTCCCGGAAGAGCGGCTCTCGCTGATGTTCGATCTCGGCTCGCCGGGTGAAGAGGAAGGTGTGGCGGAGCTGGCGGATTCGGCACAGGTCTGCAACTGCAATGGGGTTTCCAAAGGAACGCTAGTTGCCGCGGTGCAGGGTGGTTGCCGTTCAGTGCCGGCAGCCATGGATGCGACCCGGGCCGGCAAAGGCTGTGGTTCGTGCAAACTGCTGGTTTCGCAGGTAGTGGAATGGGCTGCCGGTGGAGCTGTGGAGGTGGACCCGGCCGCGAGTTACTACGTCCCGGGTATTCCCCTGGACAAGGCCGCCCTGATGTCCAGGATCCGGGAACTCGGGCTGCGCTCTGTTTCACAGGTTTTCGCGGCCTTGGCTCCTGGGAGCGCGGAGGACGCCAAATCCAAGATGGGCTTGGCTTCGCTCCTAAAGATGATGCTGGCAGGGCAGTACATCGACGAGCGCGACGCCCGGTTCATCAACGACCGCGTGCACGCCAACATCCAGCGCGATGGCACGTTCTCCGTGGTTCCGCAGATGAAGGGTGGCGTGACGTCGGTGCAGCAGCTCCGCACGATTGCCGACGTCGCGGAGAAGCACAACATCCCTATGATCAAGCTGACCGGTGGCCAACGGATCGACCTCCTGGGCGTTCCCAAGGAGGACCTTCCACAGGTTTGGGCCGATCTGGACATGCCCTCCGGCTACGCCTATGGCAAGAGTTTCCGCACTGTGAAGACCTGTGTAGGGAAGGACTACTGCCGCTTTGGCACGGGTGATTCCACTGGGTTGGGCATCTCGCTGGAAACCCGATTCCAGGGCATTGAGTCGCCGGCAAAGCTGAAACTCGCGGTCTCCGGTTGCCCGCGGAACTGTGCGGAGTCCTTGGTCAAGGACGTAGGCGTCGTTGCGGTGGAAGGAGGCCGCTGGGAAATCTATATTGGGGGAGCGGCCGGCGCCCACATCCGCAAGGGCGATCTGCTGGTCACGGTTGATACGCCCGAGGAAGTCACGCTCCTGGCGGGTCGTTTCATGCAGTACTACCGGGAGAACGCCAACTGGCTGGAACGGACGTATGCGTTCGTGCCACGGGTTGGCATCGACAAGATCCGCAGCGTGATCCTGGACGACTCCGAAGGAATCGCGGCCCGCTTGGATGCGGCGATGCAGGCGTCCGTGGACAGCTACGTGGATCCTTGGAGTGAACGCGATGATCCGCTCACGCCCGGCCAGTTCCGGACTTCGCTGCCCTTGACGGTGCTCCCGCAGGTGCCGGTCCGATGAAGATTCCACATGTAGTGGGCCCAGTGGAGCAAATTCCGTTCGGCGAGGGCCGGGCATGTGGACTTGTCCGGTAGGTGGCGGCGTTCTGTTTTCGCTCTGTGTCGCTAGTTCCCGACAACGAGGATGCTTGCTGCTGCTTCCACGACGTCGTCGGTGATGGTTTCGAGCTGGTTGATCTTGAGGACGCGGGTGATCTGGGGGAATAGCCGTTCGAGGAGACGGAAGTTGCCTCGGGTGATGCGCTCTACTGCGGCAATTGCCTGGGCATCGGTGAAGTCATCGGGGTCGAGGGTCCGGCCGAGCCGTTTCCAATGTCGGTCCAGAACAAAGAGGAGCTCGTCTCTGCCAAGGGCGCGGTATCGGTGGGAGAAGCCAAGACGGCTGTAAAGCTGGGGATAGTGCCGGAATCGTTGGTCTATGCCAGGCATGCCGATGAGGATCATGGGAAGGTGGGTTCGGTCGTGGTTATCACGGAGGAGCTCAAGGGCTGTGGCGTTGAGGCGTTCGGCTTCGTCGATGATGAGCAGCTCCACGAGCTGGGTGACTCTGTTCATCGAGCGTGGTGCGGCATCGAGTTTATGCAGGTGTTCATCAATGCACGAGCCGATTCTCACCTGGTATCGGTGTATGTCATCCATGAGGGTTTTGGGACGGCAGAGAACGTCCGGGGTGTAGAAGACTGTGCGTGAGCGGTTGGCGAGGGTGTAGTGCTTTTCGTCCTGGTCGCCGCGTGGTCCCCATTCGGTGATGTAAGGCTCCAGGTCATCCCAGTTGGCGTAGCGGCGCGCGGAGAGTGTTTTACCGATGCCGGCGTCTCCGTGGCAGATGCCTATTGTTCGTTCTTTTCGGACTGTGTTGGCGAACTCGGTGAAGCGTCGGTGTTCTTTGGTGACGATGAAGGTGGTGTTCATCATTCGTCCTCTTCGTAGGTGCGAAGTCGGCGGCGGCGCCGTACTGGTTCAGTGATGTGCGGTTCTTCTCGGCTGGTGATTGTTGGAATGCGGTCGTTGATGGTGCGGCGCAGTTCTTTCCGGCGCGCTCTGCGTGCGGCCTCGATGTCCCGCAGACTCAGTCGAAGGTTGGGGTGGTCTTCGTCGATGGCGACGCAGATAAAGGTGTCGTGATCGTAGACGCGGATTTCGGAGATGTCCCGGGGGTCGTAGCGGATGGTGACGGTTTGCCCCACGAAAGGGGCGAGCGTGGGTGAGAGGTAGCGCTGGCCTTGAAAGTGGATGCCGTCGCGTTGCACGGTTCGGTTCTTTGGAACTGTCAGGAGGAGTCCGTCGAGGTCCTCCAGGCTTTCGGGCATCCGGGGAAGCCAGCCGTCGGCGACCCAAGCATCCCGTGGTGAAATACCGATCTCGCTGTGGGGCCGGTCGTTGTAGGCGGCGACGAAGTCTCCGATGGTGCGATCCAGTCCGGGGAGATCGAGTGCGGGCTGGGGTTTCCTGTTCCCCGGTCCCAGATGTCCGGGGAGGGTGGGGAGAACTTCGGTGTTGATGGTCCCGAAGAACCGCTCGATCTTTCCCCGGCCCTGGGGCCGGGCGATGGTCGAGTGGATGATGCGGATGTGCAGCTCGATGGCGGTGTGTTCAAGGTGGTGGCTGGTGAAGTCGGAGCCGTGGTCCACGTGCAGGATGTCGGGCAGTCCGCACATTGCCCAGCTGGGATCACTCTTGCGCCAGATGGCCTGCCGGAGGGCGAGGGCTGTGTTGAGCGCTGAGGGCGCACCGGTGAAGACGGTGTAGCCGCAGAGCGCCCGGGAGTAATCGTCCATCACTGTCGTCAGCCAGGGCCGGTCGGGTTTGCCGTTGGCGCCGTTGATGAGGATGTCGAGTTGGGTGTGGTCCGCTTGCCAGATTTGGTTTGGGCGGTCGGCGCGGCGGCGAAGGACAAGTTCATGCCGGTCCCGGTAGGATGCGGGACCTTCGAGAGCCAGGGTCACCAGGGCGGGGTCCAGTGCCTGGACGATCTTGCGGACCACGGAGTAACTCGGCGCCTGGGCGCCTCGTCTGCCCGCTTCGGCCGCCGCAAGTCGGTGCAACGTTGCGATACTCGGGCGCGGTCTGGTCAGCGCGAGTCCCTCGATAAATCTAACCGTTCCTGCGTCTGTGCGACGCATGCCGGCATCGGCGCGTGGATGCTGGTCAAGAGCACTCCCGCCACCAGTCCGGTAGAGCCGGAGCCAGCGTTGAAGAGTGCGGGTGCTGATTCCGGTTTCGCGGGCGAGGGCGGCAAGCGGGATCTGGTCCTCGACGTAGAGTCGAAGGACTTTCCAGCGCTCATCGCCGTTCAGGATTACCTACGTTCTGGTGCTCTCGCGGGCGGCGAGGGCTTGCTGGTGGCGGTAAAGAGTGGCACGGCTCCACCCAACGAGACGGGCGGCGTCTTCCGCGGTGCGTCCCTTCGCCCGGGCGTCCTGCGCGATCGCCAGCTTGTCCGCAATGACAACCGGGTCCGTCAGCGGACGGCCAAAGCGCGTTCCGTTATGTCTGGCGGCAGCGATGCCGGCATTGACCCGCTCGACGATCAGCTCGCGCTCATATTCGGCCAAGGTGGCGAGCATGTTCAGCATCAGCCGGCCTGTGGAGGTCGCCGGGTCGATACCGTCTGAGATGGATCGGACCTGGATGCCGCGTTCGCGCAGCAGGTTCACGGTGTTCAGCACGTCGATCAGTGACCGGCCCAGCCGGTCAACCCGCCACACAACGACGGTGTCGCCCTCCTCGGCGTACTCGAGGAGCCTCTTCATCCCGGGCCGTTCGATCGCCGTCTTACTTCCCGAGGTTACGTCGGCGAAGACGTCGCGCTTTTGCACGCCGACGGAGAGCAGAGCGTCGAGCTGCAGCTGGGCATCCTGGTTCGAAGTACTCACCCGTGTGTAGCCCAATTGCCCCATCAGGCCATTCTGACTCAAAAAGTCCGTCATGAGGCTATGCTGAGACGATTTACCGTGAGACGTGTTTCCGGGACATCGGCTAGCCCGGGTTTCTCAGTCCGCAGCTGGCTCCTCCGACGCCTGGAACAGTGTCTCGAAAAGCTTTTGTTTTTCAAGACGGAACACCGAGTCTGGATGCCTGGCGAACCGTTCTCCTAGCACACGTTGCCGTTTTGGCGGAACCGCCGCCAGACGTTTCCGAAGAAGTCATCTTCCTCCGGAGTGGGGCGGCGTAGTCGGCCAGTGGAATACTGGTTCGCTTTCTTGGGTGCGTCGCAGGGATGACCGCCTGCCGGGCCGAAGGCTAGGGAAGGACCTTGTGAATGGCAGATCCGTCGCCGTGAAAGATCAGGATTCGGCTTTGGCCGTCGATCCAGACCCAGAAGTAGCTGGCATCTTCGCTGACTTCGTCCACGGTGCCTTGTTCGGGTGCGAATCCGCTTCGTTTGACGATGATTCTGTCGCCGGGGTTGAGGTGGATCCAGTTGTAATAGCTCAGTGGGCGGGCTCCGGCTGGAAGCGTGGGGAAATCCGCCATTTGTGGTTGCGCACTCATTGTTGTTCCTTTCATGACTGGCTTTCCGCCTGATGCTGAACTTCAGCGGGGCCTTTCGCGACGGACTTCCGCCTTGACTGGAGGTATCTCTTAGCCGGCTGCGGATAGTAAGGAGCGGGGCGTACATTGTGCACGCCCCGCTCCTTCTTTTTGTTTACTGCTAGGTCAGTTCCGGGGTGCTGTCTGCATGTTTGGGGGCCGGCGCCTCCTCGACGGCGTTGTCTTCGATGTCCTGAGGGCCGGCCTTTTTCTGGACCCTTTTGGCCCATGCCGAGGTGACGATGGGGCAGAGCACAGCGGAGACGACGACCGAGGCTGCCACGAGGACGGTGGCGTGTTCTGCTGCCGGGGCGTAGACCGGGTTGGCTGTGGCGATAATGGCGGGAACAAGCGCGGCGTTACCGGCTGTGGTTGCTGCGGCAAGGCCTGCTACGCCGTCACCCCCGGTGAGTTTGTCGGCGAGGAGCAGCACCGCTCCGCCGACGAAGACCACGAACAGTCCGAGGGCGATGCCGAGCAGCCCGGCTTCGACGACGGCGTTGAGGTTGATGGTCAGGCCGAGGGACAGGCCCAGGAACGGCACCATTGCGGGGACCAGTGGAGCCAGGAGGTGCCGCATGTTCTTGTCCAAGTTTCCCAGTAGCATGCCCAGGGCAAGGGGGAGGATGGCGCCGACGAGTGCCTGCCAGGGGAATGCTGCGAGGCCGGCGATGCCGAGGGTGACCATGGTCAGGAAGGGGCCGGATTCCAGAGACAGGATGGAGTAGGCCCCGGCGTCGCGCTTGCGGCCGAACTGGCCCATAAGTGAGATGTAGAGCCCACCATTGGTGTCGTTCAGGGCTGCGACGAGCGCGAGGGTTGAAAGGCCGGCGAGGATTCCGTGTTCGATGGGCGCTTCGCCGAGGAAGCGTCCGGCGATGACGCCGATGAGGACGGCGAAGAGGATTTTGGAACCGAGGAGGACGCCGCCCTTTTTGAGGATGTAGGGCGTGGATTTCACTTCGAGCGTCGCGCCGAGGCAGACAAAGAACACGGCCAGCAGCGGCGCCAGGCCTGTGAAGAAGGCCCCCGTGAAGGATCCAAAGAACTTACCGGCGTCCGGGGCCAAGGTGTGGATGACGGCACCGATGCCAAGGGGCACCAGCATCATGCCGCCGGGGACTTTTTCAAGGGCTTTCTTGATGGGAATCGACATTGATTTCTCCTGTTGAATAGCTGAGTGGTTTGGGACTGCGGTTCGGACCGTCAGTTCCCTTGTTTGTGGGGTTAGCCGAGGCCAGGGATGAGCAAGACTTTGCAGGCGTCGCCGGTGAGAAGTTCGACGGCTTCGTCAATCTCGCTGAGCTTTTTGCGGTGGGTGATGAGCCAGTCGAGCTCGAGCTTGCCGGAATCAAGGAGCAGAAGGCTCTGTTCCCAGGTTTCCCAGAGCCGGCGACCAAAGATCCCGCGCAGGGTGATGCCCTTTTTGTTGATGTAGGCGGCGATGTCGACCTCAGCGGGGCGGCTGGGGTGCCCGACGGTGATGACGGTCGCTTCCCGGCGGACCGCTTCGAAGAGAGTGGCCAAAGTTCCGGGTGCTCCGGAGCACTCGAAGGCGACGTCGAAGCCACCACGGCGCCCGGTGAGCTCGCGGCAGCGCTCAACGATGCCGTCATTGGGGTGCAGGGCGATCGCGCCGAGTTTTTCGGCCTGGGCCCGGCGGTAGGGGTTGGGGTCGACGGCGATGACGTGGGAGGCGCCCATGAGCAGGGCCAGGTTCACGACGACGAGCCCGACCGGCCCTGCGCCGCTGACGAGCACTGCCCGGCCGGCGACGGAGTAGTTGGCACGCTGGATGGCGTGGACGGCGACGCCCGCTGCTTCGAGCAGGGCGCCCGACTCGAGGGAAAGGCCGGTGGGCAGCTTGACGCAGATGTCCTGCGGCACGGCGGCGTATTCGGCGAAAACGCCATCGATGTGCATGCCCAGGATGCCGGTGCGTTCACAGGTGTGGGCGTCGCCGGTACGGCAGGGGAAGCACTGTCCGCAGGTGAGGTGGCTTTCGAGGGCGACCTGGTCGCCGACCTGCAGCCCGGTAACACCAGGGCCGACCTCGACGATGGTTCCTGCGCCTTCATGCCCCAAGGTGACCGGGAGGTTGAGGTTGAACGCCTGGGCCGACGGGGTCCATTCGTAGAGTTCGCGGTCGGTGCCGCACAGGGAGGCAGCGCCGACTTCGATGACGACGGAGCCTTCTGTTGCCTTGGGGTCACCGGCGTCGGTGACGTATGTGACGCCTCGCTCGGCTGCGTTCTTAACTACTGCCCGCATGGGGGCCGCCTTTCATGGGTTCTGGTGATGCGTGGAGGAATTGTCTGGAGTGTTAGCTGGGGAGCTGGCCGGCAAAGCGGCGCAGGATGTCGGTGGGTCCTACCTGTCCGCCTTTGAGCAGCAGCCGGGATCCGCCGACGGCGGAGGCTCCGTCGGCGCGCAGGATGGGGCCGGCGGTGACGAACTGGTCGGACACCCGGAGTTGGCGCACGCCCATGGCGATGAGTGCGTGGCTGGAGGTATCCCCACCACAGACGGCGATGTCCCGGGTTAGCCCGGCATCTGCCATACGGGCGGCAATGCCGCCAATCAGGGTGCCTACGTAGCCGGCGTCCACGGGTGTGCTCGCGCCGTAGCGCGGGTCCGACGCGCCGCGGGTGGTGTGAACGACCACGTTGCGCCCTGCCCGGAGGGCGGCCGCGACGCGCTCATCGAGGGCGGCGACCAGTGCGGGGTCATCGCGCTGCAGCAGCTCGGCAGGGACCGGGACGTCTTCCCAGCCATGGGAGGTTGCGTCGTTGATCTGCTCCGCTGTGGTGCTGGAGGCCGAGGCGCTGACGGCCAGCACCGGTCCGGAAGGCTTCTGCGTGCCGGGTATGCGTGGGGCCTGATCCGAGATGGAACGTGCCAATGCTGCCATGATGCCGCCGGATCCGACGACGATCGATGGACCGTGACCGTGTTCTTCCCGGGTGAGGGCTTCTGCGATGGCGTCCATGTGGTGTTCGTCCACGGCGTCGACAACGAAGGCCTTCGCCCCGGGTTCCCGGCGCCGTTCCGCCCAGCCGTCCTTAAAGGTGCCGTCCTGGTAGGCGGGCAGGTGGATCGCCCCGGGCACCTGGGCGTCGTCGAGCTGTTCGGCCAGCACCTGGCGCAGGTCCGCCTCGGCCATAGGGGTGGACGGGTGGCGGGACATGACCGGGTGACGGTCCAGCCGGTAGATCTGGCCCGCATAAGTTGCGTAGTGGTTGCTGAACGCGGTGTACCGGCCAAAAGCAGGTTGGGCCGGGACTACCGGGATGGGTCCGTGCAGCGGGAACTGCTCGTGAAGCAGCTGGATCCCGCGGCCGATGCTCCCGATGGTAGTGGAGCTATCGAAGGTGGAGCAGACCTTGTAGAGCAGTACCTCCAGGTTCAGTGAGGCGATGCCAGCGAGGTCCCTGATGACCAGGTTGTCGAAGGCTGTTCCGGACAGGGAGCGGGCCGGGCCGGCGAACCCGACGACGTCGGTGTCCGTGGGCAGTGGGGCGTCGCCGATGACCAGGGCGGCTTCCAGCCCGTAGCGGTGGGCTTGGGCGAGGACGTCAGCGGCTCCCGTGAGGTCGTCTGCGACGAAACCGAAAGCTGGCATGTCAGGCGCCCTTCCCGAATGTCTGGACTGCGTGCAGGAGAGCATTGTCCCCGCTTTGGGCGAGCTTGTCCGCTGCGCTGTGCAGTGGCACTCCGTCCACGGCTGCTTCCCAGGCCTGGCGCAGGCTGCGCACTCCGGCGCCGGGTCCGTCCGGGTGGGCGGCGACGCCGCCCCCGGCCAGCATCATCAGGTCGGTGGAACCCACCGCGTCGAAGGTGGGGCCCGGGGTGGTGACGTTCTGCCCCGACGACAAAACAGGAAGCGGTGCAATGGTCTGTCCGAGAGGCACGAGCAGGCTGCGAATGTTAGAGGCGACTTCTTCGTCGAGTTCGTAGAACTTGCTGCCGAGCCCGCTGGCGTGCAGGTGATCGGCGCCGGCCAGGCGGGCCATCTGCTGCCAGACCCGGTAGTCCATGCCCAGGGCCTTGGACCGCATCGAGGCCGCCAGGCCTGCGCGGTGGCCGTGGATCGGAACCTCGGCGAAGGAGCGCAACAATGCCAGGGCGGGCATTCCCATCACGGGAATGTTCAGCATCACGCAGCGGCCACCGGCTTCAACGACCAGGTCGTGGCGCCGGCGCAGTCCGGCAAGGTCGCCGGTGATGTTGAAGGCATACATGGTCGAGTGGCCGGTGACCTGCTCGGCGGCGCGGATCTCCTCGGTGGCGACCGCAACCCGGCGTTCCAACGGCAGATACGCCGGGTCGGTCATGAGCTCATCGTCCTTGATCAGGTCAATGGACGCCATCGCCAGGTCGCGGACCACCAGTCGGAATTCATCTTCGGAAAGCCCGACATTGGGCTTGACGATGGTGCCGACCATGACGCCCTGGACATCGCTGATGAGCTTGCGGGTTCCCTCGATACCGAAGGCCGGGCCTGGATGGGCGGCGATGAAGTCCTCAGGCAGCTGGATGTCTTGAAGCCGGCAGGCGTACAGGTCGCCCAGTTCGAAGAGATTGCCCGCGATGGCTGTCTGCAGGGTTGCCAGGTCGGTGCCGACGTTCTCCATCGGGAAATCAACGGTTACCAACGCGGCGCGGACCTTTTCCGGGTTCGCCCGTGATGGCAGGGAGGGGCGGCAAAAGCCGAGTTCCTGAACATCCGAGATCAGGGCCGCGTGCCGCTCCCGGATCCGGGCGGATTCGCCCGGCACCGGCAGGAAGGTGCCGCTGGACTGTTCGCCAGCCATGATGGCGGCGGCCTTCGCCGGATCAATTTCGGATTCTAGGTAGTAGGTGCAACGCACCGAGCGCGGGTCGCGCATGGAACTCTCCAATGTGGGGGTTTGAAACTTACGTATCTGACTGTCACCTGCAGGTACTTTCACTTCGCTCACGCACCGATGCGGGCTCAAGCAGGTGACTTCCGACTCCGGTTTCCACGGCATCTCCTGTGATCCGCGAACCAGAGTTGTACGTACCTTTGATACGTACAATAATGGGTGGTGTAGGTCACGTCAAGGCCGCTTGTTCTCACCGCTCAGCGGGGAGGCAGGAAGGTGGGGGCTAAGATTTGCACAGGGCAGAGGAGTCAACGTGAGTGTGGAATCAGCAGAAACAGCGGCAGAGCAGGCGGGACGCACCAGCCCCCTGAACCGGGAGGACGGAGGTCCTCTCCACGCCCAAATCCGGGACATCCTGCACCGGCAAATCGTCGACATGGGGCTGACCCCAGGCTCCTCCCTGCCCACCGAAGAGGAACTGCAACGGCAGTTCGGCGTCTCCCGCAGCGTCGTACGGCAGGCTTTGTCCGGCCTGTCCGATCTCGGCCTGATTCGCCGCCAGCGTGGCCGCGGAAGCGTCGTAGCCTCAACGCCAGTCCTTCGCCGGCACGTGCAGCGCGCCGGCGGGCTGGATGAGCAGGCTGCAGCCCACGGCCAGCGCCTGCGCACCCACGTCCTCACCGTGGAGCCCTCCGCCCCACCAGAGGCGGGCATTGAGGCCCTGGGCACCACCAACACATGGAGAATCGAACGGGTTCGCTACCTGGATGAAGTGCCCGTTGCCTTCATGCGGACCTGGGTTCCCCGTGACTTTTTCCCACACTTCTCCGCGGAACTGCTGGAAAATGCATCACTCCTGAACCTGATGAGGGACCACGGATACCACCCCGCCGGCGGCCCCCGACAAGTACAGGCAGTGTCCGCCGATCATGATCTGGCCCGGAAACTGAACATCAACACCCGCGAACCACTGCTCCTGCTCCAGGGCGTGACCCGTGACGCTCTCGGCCATGGTCTCGAATGGTTCAACGTCTGGCACAGCCCCAACACGGTCTTCGATGTCGACGCACAAGTCACAAACCAACCCGGGCGCGTCTCGCAAGAGCACATCCGGCGCTTGCGGAACCTGACCCAGCAACTGGAAGCAGAACTAGCTGATCTCGAACGAGGGGCACACTAGAAGGCAGCCATCCCCTGCTCGGGATTCGAGGCGTTTTGGTTTCGAGACACAGGGATTCGGCAGGTTCGATTGCCCGTACGAGGATCGTTTAATGAGATTCGCCCTAAAGCGTTTGCACTGGCGCAGTGCCACGTTTGCGGTCACTATCGTCCGGGCGCCCGGCGCCCGGTACCCCAGGCCTGGTACTGACAGAACCGGCTGAGATATGGCAGGATCAAAGCACTGTTAGGGCAGACCGACCTAGGGCCCGGAGCAGCTTTACTTATCGGTGGCCTTCCTAGGGGGCTGAGCAGCGTGGTAGGCCCGCGACCTGAATTGCTCAAGGTGACTACTGAAGGGGCCCTTCCGAAGCGAGATCGGAGCCTAAGGCCACCCTTCAGCAAATTCCTTTCTTCACGGCGGCACTAGGCAAAAACCTATTCCCACGCTGCAAATAGGAGTTCCCTGTGATCACCGATCTTCTGCCCATCTCCCTTGGCCTGTTCATAATTGGGTGTTCAAGGCTATTACCGCCCTTCGTTCTGTGCCTGGTGGTGCTTGCCAGAACGGGGAAAACTGAGGGGTTCCGGGACGTGGCTACAGTCTTCGGGACAGTGTCACGAGCCCGCCCCAGGGAGGGTGTCCGCCGATAGAGAATATGCGCCAGGCTGTTTCGGGCAGTTAACCGCCCGGCCTGCTCCACAGACTAGATGTCGGAGGGGCGTGAAAGGATCCGGACATGACCGAACTTGCATACATGATCCGCGAAGATTGGGCACAGGGTGGTACGTCGATGGTGCCCCAAAGTGCTGTTATCCGAGAGTGGCTTGGTGAGCCCCCATACCTGTTCGCAGTATCCGATTTGAAGAGGCTTCGGGAGCCAAACAGCGCGGACACGGAGTTCATCAGCTATGTCGCCGTTGAGAAGGGTTCCCAACGGATCGTGGGGATTTCGGAGCTGCGAAACTTTGCACAGGACAACAATCGCTTCGCCGGAACGCTCACGGTCCTACACCCTCACGGGAAGGACGATTTTGAGTTGCTCAGGGAAGTGGTGGCCACCAACAGGATTGAACGTCTCTTTGTCGTTGTCTGGTCTCCCTCGGAGATGGTCCGGACGTGGCTTGACGGTGTTGGGGCACGCAATGTGGATACCGGAACGGTCGGAGCAGTCGATGCTTTCCAGCTTGAGGCGGCCAAGTGCATGGTTAACGAACAGTACAACGGGCTTTCGACCGGGAACGGAAAAGCGGCCGTTGTTCAACTCATCCGTGCTTTCACTGACCGGGGCTATGCCCTGGAGAAGGAACCTTGGTTGCGCGCCTTCTTCGCTGCTGGAGGCAAATTCCGGCACGCCGAGTCAATCAGCAAGTTGATCGCGGAGATGAAGAAGGGGATCAATCACCGGGTCCAGCAACGCTACCAGCCAGAGATTTTCTCCATTCTTCAGGAGCGGGCGTCCGCTGTCGCGGCTGACCTTCCTAGCTGACGGACGACATGACACGAGCGCTTCCGACCCGGCTAGGAGTATGAACGTCCGCGGGGCGACACGGAGCGGCGCAAAAACACCGCCATTTATCGCCAACAGCCACAGGCCGGGCATTCGGAATCGATGGCGAGCAGGTCGCCGTGTTCCGGTTGCGTGACGGCACCTTGCGGGCTCTGTCCGCGGTTTGCCCCCACAAAGGCGGCCCTCTTGCAGATGGAACCATTGATCAGAGCGTGGTGGTGTGCCCACTTCACCAGCATGCGTTCGAGCTGGAAACCGGGTGTTCCACCACGGGCGCGGGGCCACTGCGGACGTACCAAGTCTTCGCAGATGAGGGGCAAAACATCGTCGTTATTCCTTGAAGCAACGCGGGGTCACTCATGGCCCCTTTGGGCGGCCAACATCGGCCATAAGTGACCCCGCGTTGGAGTGTTCAGGGCCGGTGCTGTTGCCTTCGTCACGGGCATTCGGGTTAATCCCGTAAGATAGACGGGTTGCGCGAACCTTCGGCGTTCTGCGTTCTTTGTCACACTTCGGGGTCCTCCAACGGGGAAAGCTCGAATTTTGTGTGGCAAAGAAGCCCATGTTCCGGCATAGGCGAAAACACCTACAGCAATACCCCAACCCACAAGGAACAGCTGTGCCGCAAAGTACCCCCACAGATCTCCAGAACCCCACGGCCCCATCCACCGCCGTCGGCTCCACCCTCAGCGCTGAGGGATACCAGAAGACCCTGAGCCGCCGCCACGTCACCATGATCGCCATGGGCGGCGCAATCGGCGTCGGCCTGTTCATGGGCGCCGGTGGCCGCCTGGCTTCCACCGGGCCGGCCCTGATTTTCTCTTACGCCATTGCCGGCGTCATCGCTTACCTGCTGATGCGTGCCCTTGGCGAACTCATCATGTACCGCCAGACATCCGGCTCCTTCGTGAGCTACGCCGGTGAGATGTTCGGCAAGAAGGGCGCCTTCCTTTCAGGTTGGATGTACTTCATCAACTGGGCCATGACAGGCATTGCCGAGCTCATCGCGATCGGCCTGTACTTCCAGTTCTTCTTCCCCAACGTCCCCGTTGAACTCTCCGCTATCGCAGCGCTGGTGCTGCTGGTGGCGGTGAACTTGTTCAGTGTCAAGGCGTTCGGCGAGTTCGAATTCTGGGCCTCCTGCCTCAAGGTCGCTGCCATCCTGATCTTCCTGGCCGTTGGCACTTTCATGGTTGTCACCAACGCCCAGGTGGGCAGCGGGCATGCTTCGGTGGGCAACCTGTTCCACGATGACGGCGGCATGTTCCCCAAGGGCGGCCTGGTCATGATCCTGGTCCTCAACGCAGTGATCTTCGCCTACAACGCGATCGAACTCGTCGGCATTACCGCTGGTGAGATGGAAAACCCGGAACGTGAAGTTCCCAAGGCGATCCGCGCCGTCGTGGTTCGTATCGTTGTCTTCTACGTCGGTTCCGTGATGCTGCTCGCGATGCTCTTGCCATCCGACCAGTACAAGGCAGGCACCTCGCCGTTCGTCACCGTGTTCGGCCAAATGGGCCTCGGCTGGATGGGTGACGTCATGAACATGATCGTCATCACCGCCGCATTGTCCTCCTGCAACTCGGGCCTGTACTCGATCGGCCGCATCTTCCGCACCATGGCCAACAACGGCCACGCTCCGCAGTGGCTCACCAAGATGTCCTCCCGCCACGTGCCGTACGCGGCCATCCTGGCAATCGGCGGTGTTTACCTGGTCGGTATCCTGCTGAACATCTGGCTGGGTGGCTCGCACGCGTTCGACCTCGCCCTGAACACGGCCTCCATCGGCGTGATCTTTACCTGGGGTTCCATTTTCGCGAGCCAGATTGCCCTGCGGAAGAAGCGCGGCAACGTATCCAGCCTGCCGATGCCCGGTTCGCCGTGGACAAGCTGGTTGGGCCTCGTTGCACTTCTGGCCATCACGGTGCTGATCGGCTTCGACACCATGACCGATAAGGCAACCGGCGAGGTCTTCCTGCTGGGTCTCTGGACCTTGGCGACCATCCCGTTCTTCGCCCTGATCCTGTGGCTTGGCTGGCAGAAGGTCAAGAACAACGAGCCCAAGAGCGAGCTGTTCAGCTAACCCTTTTCACAAACGCGCGACGGCGGGTGCCTCCTTTTCGGGGGCGCCCGCCGTTCGCGCTGCGGGGCCCGATGGTCGTGCTATTTGGCGCATATGGGGCGCAGAGCAGGCCCCGCAGCGCCAGTCGGTTGGGAGTGTCAGTGCCCGGGTCTAGGCTCGATGTATGGATCACACCACCACCCTGACGCAGCACATCAACGCCAGCCCGGAGAAGGTTTGGGCGGTGCTCTCGGACATTCCGGGCTCGGCCGGCACCCTTTCTGGCATTAACGCAATCCAGATGCTCAGTGAGGGCCCCTACGGCGAGGGCACCCGCTGGAAGGAAACCCGTACCATGATGGGCAGGCAGGAAACCGTGGAGATGTGGGTGTCGGAGGCGGACCCGCCCCGCAGTACCACGGTCAAAGCACTCCAGGGCGGCGCGGACTACACAACGCGCTTCAATCTGGCAGAGCGCGACGGCGGCACGGACCTCACGCTGACGTTCGGCGCCGAGGTCGTTAAACCTACGCTCCTTAGTAAGGCCGCCATGGCCTTGTTCGGGAAGATCGGCATGAGCATCACTCGAAAAGCCCTCAGCAGGGACCTTGCCGAGATCGCTGCAAAGGCGGAATCCCTCTGATGGCGGCTGCGAAGGTAGCAGCCCCCAAGATCTCACCGGTGCGCTTGGAAGAACTGCGCGACGACGACGCCCCGGACTTCCAGCGCGGCGAACGGTACGACGGCATCAGGTTTACCCGCGTGTCTGCCGATGGGGAGGAACTGAGCGGTGCCGACTTCATTGAGTGTGAGTTCACCGGCGTCTCGTTCAACGAGGCCCAGTTGCGTGGCGCCACGTTCCGGGAGTGCGTCCTTACGGAGCCGTATGCGCCCGTCTTCACAGCCTCCCGGAGCTCCTGGCAGGACGTCGAGATCAGCAACCCGAGGTGGGGATCAGCCGAGCTCTATGAGGGCACCTGGCGTTCCGTCCGGATTGACGGCGGCAAGCTGGATTACGTAAACCTGCGCGGCTCCAAGCTGATGGACGTCCAGATTTCCGATTGCATCATCAACGAGCTCGATCTCGGCGGTTGCACCGGGACCCGGGTGTCGTTGAAGAACTGCATTATCGGCACCCTGGATGTCACCGGCGCCAAGCTCAAGGACGTGGACCTGCGGAGCTCGGAGTTCCGGGGTATCAACGGGTTGGCCGGGCTTGCCGGAGTTGTTATTGACGATTACCAGTTGAGTCTCATGGCCCCCTTGTTGGCCGGTCATTTGGGAATCCGGGTGGTCTGACGCGGTGCCGTGGCCGGGCGGGGAAGTGGCTTCATCTGTTGACCCGTACGGCAGGCCGTGTAATCTTTATAGAACGAACGGTCGGTATATTATTCCGGACCGATCCCTTTCACTTCGCGAAGGATGTTCTCATGGTCGAGGCTTTTCTTGTTGGCGGCGCACGGACGCCGGTTGGTCGTTACGGCGGGGCACTGTCCTCCGTCCGTCCTGACGACCTCGCCGCACTGGTGGTCCGCGAAGCTGTGGCGCGTGCCGGCGTCGATCCTGACTCCATTGATGAGGTCATCCTCGGCAACGCCAACGGCGCTGGCGAGGAAAACCGCAACGTCGCCCGCATGGCCACGCTCCTTGCCGGACTTCCCCTCCACATCCCGGGCATCACCGTCAACAGGCTTTGTGCCTCGGGTCTGAGCGCCATCATCATGGCCAGCCAGATGATCAAGTCCGGCGCTGCGGACATCGTGGTGGCCGGCGGAGTCGAATCCATGAGTCGTGCCCCCTGGGTGCAGGAGAAGCCCACCACTGCGTTCGCCAAGCCGGGCCAGATCTTCGATACGTCCATCGGCTGGCGCTTCGCCAACCCGCTCTTCACCAAGGGCGAGCTCTCCCGGGACGGCAAGATGACCTACTCCATGCCTGAAACGGCCGAGGAAGTGGGCCGTGTGGACAACATCTCCCGCGAGGACGCAGACGCTTTCGCTGTCCGCTCGCACGAACTCGCTTTGGCGGCCATTGCAGGCGGCCGGTTCAAGGACGAGATCGTTCCGGTCACGGTCAAAACGCGCAAATCCGAGACCGTGGTGGACACGGATGAAGGTCCCCGCGAAGGCACCACCATGGATGTCCTGGCTGGGCTTCGGCCGGTTGTCCCCGGCGGCTCCGTCGTCACTGCGGGCAACTCCTCCAGCCTCAATGACGGCGCCTCAGCCATCATCGTCGCCTCCGAGGCGGCCATCAAGAGGTTCGGCCTGACGCCTCGCGCCCGCATCATCGATGGCGCTTCGGCGGGCTGTGAGCCGGAGATCATGGGCATCGGACCCGTCCCTGCAACGCAGAAGGTCCTGGCCCGCACCGGCCTCACTGTGGACCAACTCGGTGCAGTGGAGCTCAACGAGGCTTTCGCAACCCAGTCGCTCGCGAGCATGCGTCGCCTGGGATTGGACCCGGAAATCGTCAATAACGACGGCGGTGCCATCAGTCTGGGGCACCCGCTGGGTTCCAGCGGCTCGCGTATCGCCATTACCCTTCTGGGTCGCATGGAACGGGAACTCGCCAGCAACAATGGACCCAGGCTCGGCCTTGCAACGATGTGCATCGGCGTCGGGCAAGGTACCGCAATGCTGCTGGAAGGCGTGTAAATGGCACTGAACCAGGAAGACTTCAGCACCCTCCTCCTTGAGGAACGCGAAGACCGGCTCACCGTTCTTCTCAACCGCCCCGAAGTGCGCAACGCGATCGACCAGAAGATGGTGGACGAGCTGCACCTTGTCTGTGCCGAACTCGAGCGCAGCACAAAAATGTTGATCATTGCGGGCACGGACGGCGTCTTCGCATCCGGTGCCGACATCGGACAGCTCCGGGAACGGCGCCGCGACGACGCACTGCAGGGGATCAACTCAACCATCTTCGTGCGCATCGCCAAGCTGCCCATGCCCGTTATCGCTGCGTTGGACGGGTATTGCCTGGGCGGCGGCGCGGAGCTCGCCTACGCGGCAGACTTCCGTATTGGAACCCCAAGTGTCCGGATTGGCAATCCCGAAACAGGCTTGGGAATCCTCGCCGCTGCCGGCGCCAGCTGGCGGCTCAAGGAGCTCGTGGGCGAGCCGAAAGCCAAGGAAATCCTCCTGGCCGGCGCCGTGTTGCGGGCCGAGGAAGCGCTGCGAATCAGCTTGATCACTGAGATCCACGAAGCCCCTGAGCTCATGGAGGCCGCGCATAACCTGGCTGACCGGATCGGTCGCCAGGACCCCCTGGCGGTCCGGATTACCAAAGCGGTTTTCCACGCTCCTGCGGAAGCACACCCGTTGATCGACACTCTTGCGCAGGGGATCCTTTTCGAATCCCAGGCCAAGTTCGACAGGATGCAGGCGTTCTTGGACAAGAAATCCGCCGCCAAAGAGCCCGCCGCTCCAACTGCCATCGAAGACAGGACCCAGAAATGACAGCCGTTCCCGCAATTCCACACGTTGTCGGAGTCCTCGGCGGTGGCCGGATGGGTGCAGGCATCGCACACGCGTTCCTGACCAAGGGCGCCACGGTCATCGTGGTGGAGCGGGATCATGACGCAGCGGCCGGAGCCCAAGGCCGTGTGGCCGACGCCCTTGCCAAGTCGGCTGCCCGCGGCACCCTGAGCGAAACCCCTGAAGAAGTTATGGCCCGCTTCAGTACGTCCACGGACTACGAATCCTTCATCCACTGCGGCCTGGTGGTAGAAGCCGTGCCCGAGGATTACGACCTCAAGGTCTCCGCGTTGAAGGCGGTGGAGGACCACCTTTCCGCGGATGCCTTCCTGGCCTCGAACACGTCATCGTTGTCCGTTACGGGCTTGGCGAATGAACTCCGCAGGCCAGCCAACTTCGTCGGCCTGCACTTCTTTAACCCGGTGCCCGCCTCCACCCTCATCGAAGTGGTGCTGGCCAAGGAAACCTCCCCCGAACTCGCCCAAGCGGCAAAGAACTGGACCGAGGCACTTGGCAAGACCGCCGTCGTCGTCAATGACGCGCCCGGCTTTGCCTCTTCCCGGCTGGGCGTCGCTATTGCCCTGGAGGCCATGCGCATGGTTGAGGAGGGCGTGGCATCAGCGGAGGACATCGACGCCGCCATGGTCCTTGGCTACAAGCACCCCACCGGGCCGCTCAAGACCACCGACATCGTGGGTCTTGATGTTCGTCTGGGTATCGCCGAATACCTGCATTCCACGCTGGGTGACCGCTTCGCGCCGCCGCAGATCCTGCGGGACAAAGTTGCCCGCGGGGAACTGGGCCGCAAGACGGGCAAGGGCTTCTTCGACTGGACCGACTGACCATCGCGTACCGGTTAGGCTAACCGGGTGACCTCGATTGAACCCATCATCCTGACCGGCAAATTCGTGACCCTCGAACCCTTGAAGCCAGATCACCACGACGGTTTGGTGGAGGCGGCCAAGGACGGCGAACTCTGGAAGCTCTGGTACACATCCGTACCCACGCCGGAGGGCATGGCGGCGGAGATCGAGCGGCGTCTGGGCCTGCAAACGCAAGGTTCCATGGTGCCCTTCGCTACCAGGCTCAACAGCACGGGCAAGCTCATCGGAATGACGACATACATGAACATCGACGCCGCCACGCCGCGTGTCGAAATTGGCTCCACGTGGAATGCTGCGTCCGTGCAGGGCACAGGCACCAACCCCGATTCCAAGCTGTTGCTCCTTCGGCACGCCTTTGAAACACTCGGCTGCCCCGCCGTCGAGTTCCGCACGCACTGGCTCAACCACCAGTCCCGCGACGCGATTGCCCGGCTCGGGGCCAAGCAGGACGGCGTTTTACGGAACCACTCGCGCACCAAGGATGGAGTGCTTCGGGACACCGTGGTGTTCTCCATCCTCGAGCACGAATGGCCGGCTGTGCGGAACGGTTTGGAGTTCAGGCTGGCCAAGTACGGGCTGTAGCCCCGGCGTTGCCGTCAAGGTCTTCTCCTGCTTGCCTGTCCGGCGTAGTCTTGCCAACACATTGCCCCGTACGCGGCCGACGGGTGGGCGAGCCGCGAAGTGATCCCTTTGGCGGATCATCGGAGCCCCACAGAGCAGCATGAAGGGGAAACATTATGGCAACTCATCGAGCACGACGCCGGCACTTGGCTTTTGCGGGCGGGCTGGCCGCCTTGGCACTCACTTTAGGATTCACGGCTAGCCCCGCGACCGCCGCGCCGCCGCCACCGGTCTCGTATGTCGCACTCGGCGATTCATACACGGCGGGGACTGGTGCCGGGGATTTGAGCAGGCCGCCCGTTGCTTGCTGGCAAAGCCCTGGTGGTTACGTCGACCTTGTGGACGCCTCACCAAAAGTCACCCTGGTGGCTAATTTGGCGTGTCACGGTTCTGTCCTGAGCCAGACAAGCCCGTTCTACGACTTTGTGACGCCAACAATCGACCAACAGATCTTCGCCGGGCAGCAGGCCTTGGCTGGCGCCGACCTGGTCAGCATCACAGCTGGTGCCGTGGATGCCGGCAGTTTGCTCGCTTTACAGGCCTGCTCCACGCCCAATACCCAGCTTTGCGCAGCCACCGTTACGGGCATCATTCAAAACCTGCAGCTTGGTACCCTTCAAACCGGGCTGGAGGCCACATATCAGGGCATTCAACTGGCGGCACCGGATGCTGCAATAGCTGTTTTGGGCTATCCGCGCCTGTTTGATCCGTCCCAGGGCGACATTGTTATCAATGGGGTAACAATAGTTCCAGTCCAGAACCAAATACTCGTGAATCAAGCCATTGATGCCCTTAATGCAACCATCGCGGCGGCTGTCGAAGGCAGCGGGACCAACGCAGTGTTCATCGATGTGACCAAGCGGTTCCTCGGGCATGCGGTCAACTCAGCCAATCCATGGATCGTCCTGGATCTCACCCAGCCGCTCCTGGATGCGAACTTCCATCCGAACAGCGCCGGACACCAGGCGTATGCGTCCGCTCTGCTCTCCTCCGTGCAGCTGACGAAACTCGCCAAACGATAAACCACTAACACGTTGCCAACCCGCTGTTTCGTTGTCGGCCAACAACGAAACAGCGGGTCAGCAACGGGGTTCCTGCCCGCCAATGCGGTCAACTCCGGCGCAAGCGGAAGATCGAAGAAGCGCGGGGCGGTCCTCCATGCGTGCGAGTGGGCGGCTCCCATGAAGGAATAGCCCACCATGCCGACACGGAGCGGACGGGAGCCCATTACAGCGGGACGCTTTCGCCCGCAAGCGCACTCCGGACCGACGTCCACGACTTCAGGACCTCCAGCACGGCCGGGTCCCGCTCGGTCAGGAGGGCCTGTTGGTACGAGTCCTCTAGGAAGGCGTCCACCGATACCCGGGCACCGGTCGAGGCACTGAGGATGGCGGCCTCCACCATGGCCAGGCTCATGATGTTCTGGTGCACCTGGCCCATCGGGATACTTCCGGTGCGGACTGAAGATACGAAGTCTCGCAGGGAGCCAGCAATTTCCTGGCCCGGGTCGCCAGCGCTGGATCCCGGAGGAACAGGCGCAGAGGACACTGGCTCATTGTCCCCGTCCCACAAGACCGTGCCGTGCTCGCCGCTGATCCGCCACGAAGCATTCCAAGAAGTCTCATGGCCCGGGCTGCACCAGCTGCCCGTGAACACAAAGCGCTCGCCGCCGGTCATCTCAAAGATGGCAGTAGCCCCGGCGTCGCCGCGGTACCAGCTCCAGGAGGGGTTGTACTCCTCGCAGAAGACAGAAACAGGATCGGCGTCCAGCAGGAACCGGGCCATGTCGAACTGATGGATGGCCATGTCCAGCAACAGCGGGTGGTCCATGGCATCCCGGAAACCGCCGAAGTGCGGCGCCTTGAAGAATTCCGCTGAAACAATGCCAACTGACCCCAAGGAAGCTGCCTGGCGCTTGGCCTCAAACAGTTGCCGGTTGTAGCGGCGGGATTGGCTGACCATGAAGAGCTGGCCGTGGAGTTCTGCGGCTGCGGCCAAGGACAGGCCTTGGGCCACCGTGGATGCCACGGGCTTTTCTCCGAGTACTGGCAGGCCAGCGGCAAGCGCTTCGGTGGTCACCGGATGGTGAGCGGCAGGGACGGTGACATTGATGACCGCTTGAGCTCCGACGTCGGACGCCAAGTGGGCGGTCCCGGCACCTACGGGGAGCTCGGGCCGGCCCAGTGACGCCGCCGCCTCGTTAGCCGTCGCGAGGTCCAGGTCGACGATGCCCGCGAGCTCCACCAGCGGTGACTCCTCAACGGTCCGCAGCCAGGCGCGGCCCATGCCCCCGGCGCCGACCACTACGACGCGGAGGGGAGTGCCGTCGTCGGGAATTGTGGCAAAAGGCGTGCTCACGCGTTGGCTCCTTGGTAGCTCTTGCCGTTGAAGAAATCGTTGGTCTCGTAGCGGAGCAGTTCCGGTACGGCGCGTTCGGGGCGGTCGGTGACGGCCCATTCCACGGCGTTGGCGATGACCCTGCGGATGTCTTTATGGTGATAGACCGGGTAGTCCTGGTCGCCGGGGCTGAAGAAGAAGATCTTGCCGTGGCCGCGCCGGAACGTGCAGCCGGAACGGAAGACTTCGCCGCCGCTGAACGAGCTGATGAACACGAGTTCCTCGGGCGTGGGGATATCGAAGAATTCGCCGTACATTTCCTGCTCGGGGATCACGATCGGGTGCGGAACGCCCTTCGCGATGGGGTGGGTGGGGTCCACGGTCCAGACGAGTTCGCGGTCCTGCTCGGAGCGCCAGCGCAGGGTGCAGGTGGTGCCCATGAGCTTGGTGAAGATCTTGGACCAGTGCCCGGAATGCAACACGATCAGGCCCATTCCCGCGAGGACGTGGCGGTGGACGCGTTCCACGATCTCGTCGTCAACGTCTGCGTGGGACATGTGCCCCCACCAGGTCAGAACGTCGGTGTTGGCGAGGACGTCCTCGGTGAGGCCGTGTTCCGGTTCGTCCAGGGTTGCGGTACGGACCACGACGGCGGAACCCAGGTTCTCCTCGATGCCGGCCTTGACAGCGCCGTGCATTCCCTCGGGATAGAGGCGCGCGACCAGTTCATCCCGCTTCTCGTGCCGGTTTTCGCTCCAGACGGTGACGCGGATGGGCTTGCTTGTTTCTGGCATGATTCATTCCTTCTGATGAGTGACGGTCTACTTGACCGCGCCGCCGGTGGTGCCTGCAGCGATGTATTTTTGGGCCGCGACCAGCAGGACGATGGCCGGGATGGAAGCGAGTACCGCCGTCGCCATGACTGAACTCCAGTCGTTCACGTAGGCGCCGATGTACTGGAAGATGCCCAGGGTGACGGGACGGACCGCTTCCGTGGTGGTTAGGGTCAGGGCGAACAGGAAGTCGCTCCATGCAAACAGGAACGTAAAGAGACCCGCAGTGATCAGTGAGTTCCGGCTCAACGGAATCACGATCGACCAGAACGCCCGGACGTGTCCGGCACCATCCACCCGCGCTGCCTCAATCACGGACGCCGGCATGCCGTTCATGAATGCCCGGATGATGAGGATGGCGAACGGGATTCCATGTGCCGCGTCTGCAAGGATTAGCCCCGGAATGGAGTTGAGCAGCCCGAGGTCGTTGTATGCCGTGTACAGGGCGTTGGCTACCACGATGCCTGGGATCATTTGGCTGATGAGGATGGCGAACAGGACAACTCCCGCGCCGCGGACCTTGAAGTAGGCCAGGGCGTAGGCCGCCGGAGCTGCGATTGCCAGGCTCAATGCCACACTGCCGAGGGAGATGATCAGGCTGGTGCCGAGATTGCCGGCTTGTTCGCTGATGGCTGTGGCATAGCCGGTGAAGTCCGGCTTCAAGGGCAGCCACGAGGTTTCCAACGTAGTGCCGTTGGGCTGCAGGGAGGCGTTCACCATCCAGTACACCGGGAAGAGCATGATGGCCAGGAAGAAGATGGCCAATGCCGTGTAGCCCCAGTTCTTGCGGTTGTTTGCTGGTGCTTTTACACGTACCGGTGGGCGGACGGATGCTTTCAGAACGGTTGTCATGGTTTCCTCACTCATCCACTGCGCGTCGGCTGGCCCGCAGGTACAGGACCGCGAAGACCAAGGAAATGATCACCAGTACGTTTCCCAGCGCCGCGCCCTCGCCGAACTTGAATTCGTGGAACGAGAGATCGTAGGACTGGGTGGCGATGGTCTGGGTCGAGTTCGCCGGGCCACCATTGGTCAGGCCCAGGATGATGTCCAACACCTTGAGGGTGTAGACGACGCCGAGCACCAGCACCACGCTCACCACCGGTCGGAGCATCGGCCACGTGATGTGCCGGAACGCCCTCCAACCCGTGGCCCCATCCAGGGATCCGGCCTCGTAAAGCTCGTCCGGGATCTCCTGCAAGCCGCCGTAGAGGATGGTCAGGTTGAAGGGAATGCCGATCCAGATGTTCACGCCTACCACCGCGATCAGGGCAAGCGAGGTGCTGGTCAGCCACGGGATGCCGGTATCGATGATGCCGAGGTCGCCAAGGAAGCGGTTCAATGCTCCGCTGTCCTTGTCCAGGATCCAGCGCCACACGGCACTCGAAACGATCAAGGGAAGGAGCCAAGGGAGAAGGAGCAGGGACCGCAGTATTCCGTTGAGCGGAAACTTCCGCTGGAAGAAGATGGCCAGCGCCAGCCCGATCGCGAATTGGCCGATAATGGAACCGATGGTGAACAGAGCAGTGTTCAGCAGTGAGGTTGAGAACAACGACGACGACAAGACAGTCACGTAGTTGGCGAAACCCACCCAGGGGGCCTCTCCGGTGAAGAACGTGGCCGTTGTGTAGTCCTGGAAACTCATGACGACGTTCTTGACCACGGGGTAGCCAAAGAACAGCGCCATGTAGACCACAGCAGGGACCAGGAAGAGCCACTGGAAGATGCGCTCGCGGCGTTGGCGGGTGCGCCGCCTGGGGGTCCGCGCTTCCGTTTGGGGGTCGGCCACGCGGCCGTGCTTCCGGTTGGCCTTTCCCGCGGCCTTTCCGGTGGAACGTGGCGCTGTTTGCGATAGATCTGTTGTCAATGACATGGCTGGCTGCTTACTGGCCTTGCGCCCGCTTGAGGGCATCGGCCGGTGAGGCATTACCGGTCAGGGCCGTCTGGATTGCGGTGTAAATCTTTGTTGCCTGGGCCGGCCATCCTTCGCCGAGCTGGCCGGTGCGTGCGCGCGCGGTCTTGATCAGCTCAGTGAATGTTGCGAGCTTGGGGTTTTCCGTGGCGAACTTGTCCGCCAGCGTGGTCTTGGAGGGGATGGTGTTGCGGACCTTGGCCATGGCCATCTGGTTCTCGTCGCTGTTCAGGCAGGCGACCACTTCTGCGGCCTTGGCCTGGCGTGCCTTATTGCCCGTCTGGGGAACCGTCCATACTTCGCCACCGAGCGGTGCGACGGACGTCTGGCCGGCTTCGCGTACGGGGATCTTCACCACACCGTACTGAAGGGTTGGCTGCTTATCCAGGGCCGGGATCTGCCAGGGGCCGTTGACCATCATGGCTGCTTTGCCGGCCATGAACTGGTCCTTGACGTCGGCCTGGGTCCAGTTCAGGGCCGAGGATGAGACGGAGCCACTCTTGACCAGGTCAGTCCAGAGCTGGAGTGCCTGTTCGGTCTCCTTGGTGTCAATCTTCTTCTCATCGCCTCCGTTGGACCACATGACCGGCAGGAACTGCCAGGTGCCTTCATAGGTGGGGTTGGCATTGAATGCGAGCCCGTACTGGTCGCCGGCCGTGAGCTTGGCGGCTGCTTCCTTCAGATCATCCCAGGTGGTGGGCGGGGTTACTCCGGCCTTATCCAGGATGTCCTTGTTGTAGAACAAAGCGATGGTGTTCACAGTGGGAGCCAGGCCGTACACCTTGTCTTTGTACGTGCCTGCGCTGAGGACTCCCTCTGCGAAGTTGTCCGTGCTGATCTTGAAGTCGGCCAGGGGAGCCAAGGCGCCAGTGGCGGCAATCTGCTGCAGGTCCGGGTTGTCCAGCATGAGCACATCCGGCAGCGTCTTGGATGAGGACTGCTGGAGCACCTTGGAGATGAGGGACTTGCCCGGGACGGTCTCCCGCTTGATGGTGACACCTGCCTGGGTGCCGCACTTGGTCAGGGCGTCGCCAATGAAGGACTTGTCCGGCTCGTTGTTGTAGTAGTCCATCACGGAGATCTCAGTGACGGCTTCCGACGACGATGCTGCAGTGGACGTCCCACAGGCTGTGAGGGCCAGAGGCAGGCCTACCAATGCAGCGACGGCGAGGGCGAGAGGACGGGTTGTCCTTTGTGCTGACTTCATTGTCTGTTCCTTTTTCTAGGTTTCTGATTTGTCGATGCGTATCGACGATGCGTATCGATAATTCGCAAATGGAGGTGGTGCAGGGTGCTTTGGAGAAGGATTAGCTGCCGTGGGGTGGACGGAGCGTGCTGGCACGGTGCGTAATGACCGTGGGTACCAATTCCAGGGATTCGGTTGGTCCCTGGTTTTCGGCTTCGAGGAGATCGCAGATAATCTTCACCGCGCGGCGTGAGACTTCGGCCGGGCGGAGGTCAATGGTGGAAAGTGGGATGGGCTGCAGCTCGGCAAGCGTGGGGGAGGCGCTGCCGATCACGGAAACGTCCTTGCCCGGAGTCAGTCCGCGGTTGGTAAGAACGCGTCGCAGAACATCTTGAACGGTGCCGTCCGGAGCGATAAACGCAGGCACGCCAGTGGTCTCCGCCAAGGCTTTGTCCACGGAATCCGCGATCGCATCACGGTCAGTTCCGCCGGGCAGGTGCAGCACTTTGACGCCCAGGCTTTGGGCGGCTTTGTCGGTGCCGGACATGAACCGCTCAACATAGTTCACGTGGCGGTCCACCACTTCCGGCTGCCAGTCGAGGACGGAGATAACTTCATGCCCTGCCGCAGCGAGGTCCTGTACGCATTGTTCGCCGGCCATTTCAAAGTCGGCATCAATGCAGACCAGCCCCGAAGGATCATGGGGGATGCCGATGAGCACCACTGGAACGTGGAGGCTCCGGACTACCGGGAGCCGTTCGTCGTCGCCTTCCACCTGCATGAGGATCAGGCCATCGCAAATCTGCTGGCCAACCACGCGCTGCAGTCCGGGTGCGCCCTCATCCTCAGTGACCAGCAGAATGTCGTGGTCATATTGGCGGGCGGTGTTGGCAATCACGGAGACGAATTCCATGATCGATGCCATGTGCAACTCGGGGATGAAGGGGATGACCAGGCCGATCACGCGGGTCCGGCGGCTGGCCAGTGCGCGGGCCCCGGCATTTGGCTGGTAGGTCAGCTGCTGGATAGCGTCCTCTACCTTTTTCCGCGTTTTCTCGGAGATGGGCCGCTTGCCGCTTAGAACATATGAAACCGTGCTCTGTGCAACGCCGGCGGCCTGGGCAACGTCCTTGCTGGTGGGCATGCCCTGGCCTCCTTGCGCTCTCTGCTGAACGGTTTCTGTAGTCATCGATACGTATCGTCGATGCGCATCGAGTAAGAGTATGACATGAGTCACTTGGCCTGCGCAATACCAATCCGTTCCTCTCTCACTTCCAACCGCTTTTTGGCGGTTCCTCTCTCACTTCCAACCGCTTTTTGGCGGTTCCTCTCTCACATCGAAGCGGACGAATGTGCTTAGCTGGCTCCTATGGACGGGACAGCACCGCACTTGGGTGTCCACTGGGATGGCGCCGTGAATGCTTGGCGGATCGCGGGGGACGTGTACAGGATGGGTCGCCACGAGTGGCTTACCGAGGCTGGTTGGCACCAGATGTACGACGACGGCGTCCGCACCATCATCGACTTGCGCGCCTCGGGCGAGCGGCGGCAACGCGACACCGATCCCGCGGTGCCGGACGATGTGAAGGCTCGCATCGACGTCGTACATTGCCCCACGGAGGACCCGGACCATAGCGGGTTCGGCCAGCTGTTCGGCCCGTACCTGAAGGACCCCGCGCAGTACGGCGAGTATGTGGGGCTGTTTGCGGAGAAGATCGCGGCCGTCTTCAAGGCAATCGCGGCGTCGCCCGGAAAAGTTGTGATCCACTGCTCGGCAGGCCGGGATCGCAGCGGTGTGATCGCACTTATGTTGCAGCGTTTGGCCGGTGTTGGCGATGACGAAATCCTGCGCGGCTACGAACTGGCGGCGCGGGGGATCAACGAGCGGCACCGCACCCATGGGGCGCCGCACGCCCATGACCCCTACCTTTCAGGCGAGGACTTTGAGGCTTGGTTGGAGCAGAAACGGGCTGGTGTGAGGACGTTTCTGGGTTCGCTGGACGTTGAATCATTCCTGGCGCGGAACGGGGTGACGGAAGGTGAGGTGGCGGCGATCCGGGCGAAGTTGCAGTGATGTGAGAGAGCATCCGCCAAAAAGCGGTTGGATGTGAGAGAGCATCCGCCAAAAAGCGGTTGGATGTGAGAGAGCATCCGCCAAAAAGCGGTTGGATGTGAAAGAGCATCCGCCAAAAAGCGGTTGCATCTGAGAGAGCATCGCAGAAATTCCTGCTGTACTCCTCGGGGCATTCATGTACCCTGTATATATTACCGAACGGCCGGTCAGTAATGTTTGCGCTCCCGCAGACCCAATGACCGTGCCGATTTCACGTGCCTTGGAAGGACCCGTCGACGATGACCACTACCGCAGTCGCCCCGGAAACCACAGCCGTTGCAACCGTTCCCAGCTACGTCCAGGATGCCTGGTGGACGCCGGCCCCTGATGCCAAAAAGGTCCCTGTTCGCGATGCCAGCACCGGAGAGGTCCTGGCCAACGTGAGCACCGACGGACTGGACCTTGCCGCCGTCGTAAATCACGGCCGCACCACAGGCCAGACGGAACTCGGGAAGCTGACCTTCCACCAGCGCGCCCTCAAGCTCAAAGAGCTGGCGCAGTACCTCAACGGCCGGCGAGAAGAGCTGTACGCGTCCTCATCCCAGACCGGCGCCACCAAGATCGACAACATGATCGACATCGACGGCGGCATCGGCGTGCTCTTCACGTTTGGCTCCAAGGGCCGCCGCGAATTGCCGAACTCGCAGGTTGTTGTGGACGGCCCCATGGAGGTCCTCTCCAAGGATGGCTCGTTCGTCGGTGAGCACATCTACACACGCATTCCCGGCGTCGCCGTGCAGATCAACGCCTTCAACTTCCCGGTGTGGGGAATGCTCGAGAAGTTCGCCCCTGCATTCCTGGCCGGTGTCCCCACCATCGTCAAGCCAGCAACGCCCACGGGATACGTAGCCGCAGCCGCCGTCAGGGCCATCGTTGAATCCGGCATCCTGCCCGCGGGCTCGCTTCAGCTCATTTCCGGCTCCGCCCGGACCATCCTGGACGAACTCGACTACCGCGACCTCGTCTCCTTCACAGGCTCGGCGTCCACAGCCAACTCCCTCAAGTCGCACCGCAACGTGGTCCAGGGCGGCGTCCGCTTCACCTCCGAGACCGACTCGCTCAACGCCGCCATCCTCGGCCCCGACGCCGTCCCAGGCACGCCGGAGTTCGACGCATTCGTCAAGGCCGTCGTCACCGAAATGACCGTCAAAGCCGGCCAGAAGTGCACCGCCATCCGGCGCATCATCGTGCCGCAGGAACTCACCGCCGAGGTCGCAGCCGCCGTCGGCGCCCGCATCAACGAGCGCGTCGTCGTTGGCGACCCCCGCGCTGAGGGCGTCACCATGGGCGCGTTGGCTTCGCTGGAACAGCTCGCCGACGTCCGCGCGGCCGTTCAATCAATGCTCGACGCCGGTGGTGAGCTTGCGTACGGAACGCTCGATTCGCCGTCGGTCACCTCCGTCGGCGGCAAGGTGGGCGTCGTGGAAGACGGCGCGTTCATGTCTCCCGTGCTCCTCAGCTGGGCCGATGCCGAAGCCGAAGAAGTCCACTCGCTCGAAGCGTTCGGTCCCGTGTCCTCAGTGATCGGCTACACGGACCTGGCCGATGCTATTCGTCTCGCGGCCCGCGGCTCCGGCTCGCTGGTGGCATCGGTATGCACCAACGATCCCGACGTTGCCCGCGAACTCGTCACAGGAATCGCAGCCCACCACGGCCGCGTCCACATGCTCAACCGCGAGGACGCACGGTCCTCCACCGGCCACGGCTCACCCGTTCCGCACCTGGTCCATGGAGGCCCCGGCCGCGCTGGTGGTGGCGAGGAACTGGGCGGCATCCGCTCCGTCCTGCACCACATGCAGCGCACCGCCATCCAGGGCTCGCCCAACATGCTCACCGCTGTAACAGGCCAGTGGCACACCGGCGCGGACCGCAACTTCACGGTCGAAACCGAAGGCGAGCACCCGTTCCGCAAGCACCTTTCGACGCTGAGGATCGGCGACGCCGTTCGCTCCGATTTGCGTCAGGTGACCCTTGAGGACATCACGGCCTTCGCCAACTCCACAGGCGATACCTTCTACGCGCACACCAACCAGGAAGCCGCCGAAGCCAACCCGTTCTTCCCGGGAATCGTGGCCCACGGCTACTTGCTCCTGAGCTGGGCTGCCGGTCTGTTCGTGGAGCCCGCACCGGGTCCCGTCCTGGCCAACTACGGCTTGGAGAGCCTGCGCTTCATCACCCCCGTTGCAGCCGGCGACTCCATCCGCGTCACCTTGACCGCCAAGAAGATCACACCGCGTGAGACTGACGAATACGGCGAGGTTGCTTGGGACGCCCTCCTGACCAACCAGAACGACGAGATCGTAGCCACCTACGACGTCCTGACCCTCGTGGAGAAGTAACCTTCTCTCACCTAACTGGGCTTCCGGCCGGATCCTCTCTCACTTAACTGGGCTTCCGGCCGGACGCTCTCTCACATAACTGGGCTTCCGGCCGGACGCTCTCTCACATAACTGGGCGTTCGGCCGGACGCTCTCTCACTTAGTGCTTGATTCCCGAAGACTGAGCCCGGGCGCGAAGTCGTGTTCTTTCGGGGGCTGGCCCTGAATTGCATCGATCAAGGCGTCAGCCATGGCAGCGCCCTGGAGGTTGAGTTTGGTGCCGACCGTGGTGAGCCTTGGCCGCAATTGCTCGGCCAACTGGACTTCCTCGCAGGCAACAAGACCGATTCGCCCGGGCGCCCCCAATCCAGCGTCCGCCAGTGCGGACATTGCCCCCAAGGCCACGGAAACGCTTGACGCCACGATGCCTTCGGGCTGCACAGATGCCGCGAGTAGCCCCTGCGTGGCGCCGCGGGCCGCGTCGGTGCTGTATTCGGTGCGGACAATGAAGTCCTCTGCGTCTTCATGCCCAGCCTCGGTGCAGGCACGGAGGAAGCCCAGGGTCAGGAACGGCGAAAGCACGGACGATTCGCTGCCGCCGAGCAGCGCCACGGGCCAGCGGCCTTGGTCCAGCAAATGCTTGGTGGCTTGGTAGGCAACGGATTCGTAGTCCGTGGTCAGAACCAGCGCACCTGTCCCTGCAAGCTGCGGCGTGCCAAGCAGAACCTTGGTGCCACGGTCCTCGGCTTCCTCAATGGCGGCACGCACGGCGGCGGTATCGATGTCGTCACCCGTTGCGAGGATGACCCCGTCAACACCCTGCAAAGGCAGGGATTCCAACAATCGCTCCAGGCGCGTGATGCTGTGGTCAAGGTCGCAGAGAAGGACGCTGTAACCGCGGCCTTCGGCGGCGTGGGCCACAGCCTTGGCAAGCTGGCTGTGGAAGGGCTGGGCGATATCGCCCACCAGGAGCGCGATGGTGTTGGAACGTCCGCTGCGCAGGCTGCGGGCCGCGCTGTTGAGCACATAGTTCAGTTGGGCGACGGCGTCCATCACCTTGGTGCGCGTCTCATCCGCAACCGTCGATGGGGCGGTGAAAACACGCGAAACTGTGGCACGGGAGACGCCGGCCGCCCGTGCCACATCGAGCATGGTTGCTGGTGCCGCGCTACCTACCGTCATGGGATCTGATGGTATCGAGAAACAGCGACGCGTAGCGACGTCCGTCGACACCGAGGGCGACGTCGATGCTGTCGCGGCTTAGATATCCGTGCGGCAGCGTGGTCTCGGAGGCCTTTGTCCGGCGGTCGACGACGGTCTGCCCCCGGGTCAAAGGGTTTGCGAGGCTGACTTCAACCCGATGGCGATGGGTCACAAGGCCTTCGGGATCGATCACGGCACATACAGCCCCGGCGTCACCAATACCCGCTGAACCGGGCGACGTCAGCCGGAAATCATCCGCATTAACCTTCGCCAGATGAGTCAGAAGATGGCCGCTGAGCCGGCATCCGGCGTCGTCGGATTCCCGCAGCAGTTCAATGTCGGGTGCCTCGACGGCGGCGCTGTAGAACACGTCCAAGCCGTACATGGTGATCGGCAGGCCGCTGCTGATCACTATCTGGGCTGCCTCGGGATCGTGCCACACGTTGAACTCGGCCACCGGGGACGCGTTGCCCACCGACGCGGATCCGCCCATGAACACGATCTGTCCGATGTTCTTGGCAACTTCCGGGTAGGTCAGCAGCAAGAGGGCGATGTTCGTCATCGGGGCCAGGGGCACCAAGGTGACCGGCTCGGGACTCGCGAGGATCTCGCGGCGTAAAAGCTCGACGGCGTGAACCGCCTCGGGCTTTCTGGCTGACGGTTCCCAGCCAAGATCGGCCAGCCCGTCCCCGCCATGGACGTGGCCGGCGTCCCGGGGCTCTTCGAGCATGGGCCTGGCAGCACCGGCGGCAACGGGCACGCTGGTGGCGCCCGCTATGTCCAGGACCGTCAGCGTATTGCGGACCACTCCATCCAGGCTGGTGTTGCCCGCCACGCAGGTGACGGCCCGGAGATTGACGTCGGGGTGCCGGGCAGCCAATAGCAGCGCCAGGGCGTCGTCCACCCCTGTATCCACGTCCAGAATCACTTGTTGCATGGTCGGTTCCTACTCTGTGGATGCAATGAGTTCGGCGAGGTCGTCCAAGTCCGGTGCGTCCCTGAACCGCAACACTACGCGGTCGATTGCCGCAGCAGGGAAGGCAAATGGCGCCTCGTACTCGGTGGAAACGGTGCTGACAGGGTCCGCGCCGATGTCCATGCCCCAGAAGGAGAGGTGACTTGAGGTTCGTGGAACCCCGGTAGAAGCAACTACATCGTCCCCATGAAGCAGTTCCACCAGCCCGGCATTGTCCTCCAACGGCGTGAGACGTACGCCCACAGTGTGTGTTCCGGTCGGCAACACAACGTCCGACTTGAGCACGACACGGACTCCCAGGGCATTGTGTTCGAAGATCAGGACATCGTTGCGGACATAGAGCACATAGCCGCCTGCCACGTTGCCACTGGAAACCAGAACACCTTCCATGCCCGGCTCGAATTCCTGCAGATGGACAGTGAATTGCAGGGCGCGGTCACTGCCGGTGATCGCGCTGGCCAACGGAACATGGCTTTGCCCGGCCCTGAAAACGATCTCCCTGCGGTTCACCAAGCCGGCCGGACCACGGGCGGTCAGAAGTTCCACCAATGTGCGGTCATCGAGCGGGAACGCGCCTACCTGTTCCGCTTGTTGCCACCAGAGCTCCTGTAAGGCCCGCAGCTTGTCGGGTTCGCTTCCCGCCAGGTTGTTGGCTTCCGCGAAGTCTTCCTTGGTGTTGTACAGCCGCCAGTCGTCCTGGCTGTAGTCCTGCCCGTGGAGGTGCGCCGTAACGGCCTTCCAGTCGCCCTGCCGTATGGCCCGGTGGCCGAGCATTTCCCAGAACTGGGTGTCCCTTGGCTCGTTCGCATCAGCGGAATCGAACGTGCCTACTGCTGACGCGCCGTCGAACGTCTCTTCTGCCTCGATCCCGGCGGCGTCGAGCAGCGTGGGCATGACGTCGATCGCGTGCAAGAAGTGATCCCGCACTTTGCCTACGTCCCGGATCTTTTCCGGCCATGAGACAACCAGCGGTGAGCGCACTCCGCCAAGGTCAACGAACTGCTTGTATCGGCGGAACGGGGTGTTTCCAGCCATTGCCCAGCCCTCAGGATAGTGGGCGCCACCTAGAGGCCCACCGAGCCCTGCAAGGATGCTGGTTTGCTCGGCCGCTGGTCTGCGGACGCCCGAGTACGGTGCGTTGCAATCGACATCGCCGGATGGTCCGCCTTCGCGCGACGCACCGTTGTCCGACATCACCAGGACGATGGTATTCCGGTGCATGTCCATGGCCTTCAGCGACTCCATGACACGGCCTATCTGGGCATCGGCGTGCTCCAGGAAACCCGCGAAGGCGGCCTGAAGGTGTGTGAAGACCTCTTGTTCGGTGCTATTCAGTTCGGACCAGGCACGCACTTCCTCCAGGCGTTCCGTGAGGGCAGTACCATCCGGTACAACGCCCAACTCCACCTGCCGCTTCAATCGTTCGATGCGCGTCTGGTCCCACCCCTTCGTGAACACATCGACGTACTTTTCGATGTACTCCCGTGGTGCCTGGAACGGAGCATGTGTGGCTCCCAGCGCGAGCTGCAGGTAGAAAGGGGCTTGCGGCCTGTAGGTGGCGTGGTCCTTGAGGAAGCGGATTGACTGCTCCGCCAGGTCCTCGCTCAGGTGGTAGCCATCGTGGGCTGGCGGCACGATGCTGTGGTTGTCGGCGACCAATTCGGGGGAGTACTGGTCCGTGCACCCATCCAGGAAGCCGTAGAACCTGTCGAAGCCACGGCTTAGCGGCCAATTGTGGAAGGGCCCCGCTGGCGTGAGTTCACTCAGCGGCGCAAGGTGCCACTTGCCTGCGAGGTATGTTCCATAGCCGTTCCTGCGCAGCACCTCCGGGAGCATGGGCACGTCCGGACGGACGCAGCCGCGGGAGTTGGGGAAGCCAGTGTCCGCATCGGCCAGGAATCGCATGCCCACAGAGTGGTGATTGCGTCCCGTTAGTAGGCTCGCCCTTGTGGGGGAGCAGAGTGGCGTGACATGGAAGTTGGTGTATCTGAGCCCATCGGCGGCGAGGCCGTCGATGGCCGGAGTGTTGATTTCCGAGCCGAAGCATCCGAAATCCGACCATCCGGTGTCATCCAGAATGACCATGAGAATGTTGGGTGCGGAGCTGTCCGCTCCGAGTTGCTCGGGCCACCAAGCCTCGGATTCGGCAACGGTGGTGCCGATGCGGCCGCGAAATTCCTGCTGCATTGCTGCGGTTTCCGTTCTGTTTCGGGACGTGCTGGCTTTAGAGCTGGGAAGCAGCCACGGACTCAGGCGACGACGAAGAGGCATGGACAAACTGGGTCTTGCGGGATGTCAGGTACAGCGCACAGCCAAGGGCAACCAACGCCACGAGCATCAGGTATCCGGAAATGCTCCACGTGGCGCCGCCAGCGTTGTTCTGCAGGGCTTGGGCGATCAGCGGGCCGAATCCGCCGCCGATCACCGTGGCAACCTGGAAGCCAATGGACATTCCGGTGTAACGGACCTTCGGGTCCAAGACTGCTGCGAAGAGCGTTGCCTGCTGGCTAAACAGCATTCCCACGATCAGCCCATTTGCGGACATCACTACGAACAATGCCAGGACGCTCTTGGTCTCCATGAGCCAGAACATGGGGAAAGCCCAAAGCGCCAACGCCACGGTGGCGGTAACCAGTACCCGTCGTGGGCCGAATCGGTCAGAGATGATGCCGGAAACGGGCGTGATGATGAGGTTGGTGATGGACGAGGCAATGTTGGCCATCAAGGCCACTGTGGGGCTGATGCCCAACGTGGTTGTAGCAAAACCGATGGTGAAGACGCCCTGCATGAAGCCCAGGGTGGTGTCGCTGACGTGCACGCCAATCATCGCGAGGATCTGCTTCGGGTAGCGACGAAGCGCAACGACGAGGGGCAGCTTTTCCTTGGCGGCCGGGGTCGCCACGGTCTTCTCGAAGTCAGGCGTTTCCGTGATTTTCAGACGCAGGATCAATCCAAAGACCACCAGGATTGTGCTCAGTAGGAACGGGATACGCCATCCCCAAGCGAGCAGGTCTGCCCGGGACAGTGTGCCCGTGAGAATGGCTACGACCCCGCTGGAAAGGATGACGCCGATCGGCGCCCCTGCTTGGACCAGGCTGCCGAAGAAGCCACGCTTGGCTTCCGGAGCATGTTCGACGGCGAGCAGTGCAGCTCCGCCCCATTCGCCGCCCAGCCCGATTCCTTGGAGGAAGCGAAGGGAAACGAGCATGACCGGCGCCCAGAGGCCCACCTGCGAATACGTCGGCAAGAGCCCGATCCCGACCGTCACGGTTCCTGTGAGGAAGAAGGTAAAGAGCAGCATCTTCTTGCGGCCAACCCTGTCACCCAGGTGCCCCACCACCACGCCGCCCAGTGGCCGCGCTATGAACCCGACGGCGAAGGTGCTCAGGGAGAGCACCGCTGCCAGGCCGGGATCACCGCTGGGGAAGAAGATGGCGCCGAAGACGAGCGCCGCCATGGGTCCGTAGACAAAGAAGTCGTAGTACTCCAGGACGGAGCCGATGGTGCTGGCAGTGGCGGCCGTCCACGGGGAAGTCTTCCCGGGAGCCACGGGCTTTTGCGTTGAATGTGGGGAGTTCATGTTAGTCCTCGTCGATTAACCATATCTATGGGATCGATCCCATTCTCGTCCCCAATGAATGTCTTGTTGGTGATGAGATCGATCCCATAACGTTAGGCCCGCACTACATCCCTGTCAAGGGTCGATTGCCGAGCGTAAAATCTTCACCGTAGGAGGTGGCCAAATGAACCTAGCCCTCAACCACGCCACTACTGTCCTGCCCGTCGATGACATGAGCCGCGCCCGCATGTTCTATGCGGAAAAACTCGGCCTTCCGCACCGCGGCATGACGTGGGATGGAAATGATTTGTTCGGCAACGAAGGCGGTCCCATGCTGCAGTTGTTGCCCATCAAGGACGGTAAGCACTCCGGTCACACCGCCCTGAGTTTTGAAGTCCAGGACATCGAACGGCTAGTCCCGGAGATGGAAGCCAAAGGCATCACCTTCCAGGACTACGACGAGCCTGACCTCAAAACTGAGAACCACATCTGCACAACAGACGCCGAAAAGTGCGCCTGGTTCATGGACACGGAGAACAACGTCCTCTGCATCCACGAAACTCTCGGCCAGCAGGCTGAGTACCAGCTCTGACGGGGGGCCTTGCCGCACGACCACGAAGCGCTTCCCCCGGCTATGGGGGAAGCGCTTCGTCGTGTTCGGGCAGGTCGGGGTGTCGCTTCCTGACCTTCTTTGGCTGGCGAGCAGTGCCGACGCGCCGGTCCGGTAGGCGTGTCGGGGTCGCTGCGGTTTCAAAGTGGGTCAGGAAGGTACAAGGCTCGACGGCGGAACGTGCCCCTGCGCCCCCCGGCCTCCTTTGGTGGCGCAGGATGTGAGAAAAGGTCAGGCCGCGGTGTGGAGGCCGTCGAAGGCCATGGTGATGACGTCGTCGGCCAGTTTTTCGGGGGACAGGGAGCCTCCCGGCTTGTACCACTCCACGATCGAGTTGATGGTGCCGAACAGGAGCCGGGTGACCGTGCGGGGATCGATGTCCTGGCGCAGGGAGCCGTCTTCCCGGGCAGCGGCGATCAGGGCAGCCACCTTGTGGTCGAAGGCACGCCGGCGTTCAAGAGCATCGCGTTCAATCTCGGTGTTTCCCCGCAGGCGTAGCAGCAGGGTGACGAACGGCAGCCTGTCCACCAGCACCGCAATGGTCTGCCGGAGCACGAACTCAAGCCTGGCATCGGCTGGCCCGGACGTGGCGGAGGGCTCATCAAGGATGGCCTCCAAACCGCCCAGGGCGTGGTCCAGGGCGAGCTTCAGGAGGTCGCCCTTGGACGGCACGTGGTGGTAGATGGCTGACTTGGAGATCCCGAGGTTCTCAGCCAGGATGCCCATGGACGTTGCGTCGTATCCGTGGCGGTTGAAGACGTCGACGGCGATGCGGAGCACCGACTGCTGGTCGTAACCGGGCCGTCCGCGCTTGGTGGTTGTCTCAGTAGGCATGGTGGCATTTTCTCACGATCTCTAGAGGGGCCGCCGGTCAGCGACGCCGCATGTCAGCCCTTCGGCCGCAGGTCGTAAATCCGGCGGAGCTTGCCGTTGGAACGCTCAAGGGAACCCGGCTCCACGACATCAACTACACAAGAGGACCCGACGTGGATCTTGATCTGCTCGCGCAAGGTGCGTGCCGCCGTCGTGCCTGACTCGGCGGGGACGTTTTCGCGCCGTTCGATCCGCACGGTCAAC
Source organism: Arthrobacter sp. StoSoilB5 (assembly GCF_019977235.1). Classification (NCBI taxonomy): domain Bacteria; kingdom Bacillati; phylum Actinomycetota; class Actinomycetes; order Micrococcales; family Micrococcaceae; genus Arthrobacter; species Arthrobacter sp. StoSoilB5. The sequence goes on along the minus strand of NZ_AP024646.1, from coordinate 4,306,597 downwards.
TCATCCATGCGCTTGCCCTCGGGGCGGGTGATTTCGAGCTGGAAGTGTGGGCTGAGCTCGGGGATCCGCAGGGCGATTTCCTCAATCTGGGACGGGAAGAGGTTCACGCCGCGGAGGATGATCATGTCGTCGCTGCGGCCCGTGATGCGGCCCATGCGGCGGTGGGCCGGGCGCGCGGTGCCGGGGAGCAGCCGGGTGAGGTCCTTGGTGCGGTAGCGGATGATCGGAAGTGCTTCCTTGGTGAGCGATGTGAAGACGAGCTCGCCGGGTTCGCCGTCGCCCAGGACTGCGCTTTCCCCCCGGGAGGGATCGAACGGATCGATGATTTCGGGGCGGAAGTGGTCCTCCCAAATGTGGCAGCCGTCCTGCGTTTCGACAGCTTCACCTGCGACGCCCGGGCCCATGACTTCGGAAAGCCCGTAGATGTCCGAGGCCTTGATGTTCATGGTGGTTTCGAGCTCGTGGCGCATCTCTTCGGTCCACGGCTCGGCGCCTAGTACGGCGTATTTCAGCGACGTGGACGTGGGGTCTATGCCCTGGTGGACCATGGCGTCGGCGATGGTCAGCAGGTAGGTGGGGGTGGCCAGGATGGCGTCCGGCTTGAAGTCCTGGATGAGCTGGATCTGGCGTTCGGTCTGGCCGCCGGACATCGGAATGACCGTGCATCCCAGGGCTTCTGCGCCAGCGTGCGCACCGAGGCCGCCGGTGAAGAGGCCGTAGCCGTAGGCGTTGTGGACCTTCATGCCGGGACGGACGCCGGAGGCGCGGAGGGACCGTGCCACCAGGGTGGCCCAGTTGGCGAGGTCATTCTTGGTGTAACCAACCACCGTGGGGCGCCCGGTGGTGCCCGAGCTCGCGTGGATGCGGGCTACCTCGTGCTGCGGGACGGCGAACATGCCGAATGGGTACTCCAGTCGGAGGTCTTCCTTGGTGGTGTAAGGGAACTTGCCCAAGTCAGTTAGCTCGCGCAGGTCCGATGGGTGCACGCCGGCTTCGTCGAATTTGCGCTTGTAAAGCGGCACGCGATCGTAGGCATAGGCCACTGTGTGCTGCAGGCGGCTGAGCTGCAGTGCTTCCAGCTCGTCGCGGGACATGGTTTCTTCGCGGTCCAGGACGGGGGCGGCCGCCTTGGAGGTGTGCGATGCGGGCGCGGCGACGGTGTTCTGGGTCATCTGGAGTTCCTACTTCTTGGAGATGGTGCGGCTGCGGCCTCGGAACTCGGCAATGAGTTCCCCGGGACCGGGGTCGGAGGTTGTATCGGCTGTTGGTGAGGCCGCGTAAATCTGGATGTCGTAGAGACCGCTGCGGCCGGTACTCGCCCGACGGTTTGCGACGGCGGTGATCACCTGGCCTTCGAACGCCGGCTTGATGAAGTTGATATCGACGCCGGACGCCACCGTGATGTTGGCGGCCTGCTTTGGCGTGGGGTTGGCCGGGTTGCAGGCCAGCGCGAAGGCTGTGTCCGCGAAGGCGAAGATCATTCCGCCATGGGCCATACCGAATCCATTGAGCATTTCCTGGCGGAGATGCATGCGGATGGTGGCGTGGCCGTCGTCGATCTTGAGGACCTCGATGCCCATCCATTCAGACGCGTAGTCGTTCGTCAGGATGTGGTGCGTTGCACCGGAGAGGGTTGTTTCAACCATGCGTCATTGCCTCCAGCTTTATTTACCGAATGTTCATTAGGTAATCCCAGATCGCGCCAACTGTCAAGACTGGACAAGCTTGACGCGAGGATTTGGACGCGCCTAGTAGCCTCGAAGACATGCCCGAAATCGCGCTTCCGATCATGACCGAACGACTCATACTGCGGCGCTTCGAGGCTGAGGACCTTGAGAGGTTCCACGCCTATCAGTCGCTGCCGGAAACTGCCCGGTACCTGCTGCGCAATGAGCTGACCAAGACACAGTCAATGGAGGTCCTGGGCCGTTACGCGAATGCACAGTTCAAACAGGAAGGCGACTGGGCCTGCCTGGCCATCGAGCGCCAGGATCGCCCGGGGCTCATGGGGGAGATCGTCCTGAAATGGCTGGAGGGGACTGGCCAGGCTGAACTCGGCTGGATACTCCACCCCGAGGGCAGGGGACAGGGGATCGCCACGGAGGCAGCCGAGGCCGTCATGAAGCTGGCGTTCGACCAACTGAACTTCCACCGCATCGACGCGAAACTGGATGCGCTAAACACTGGCTCGGCCGGCATTTGCAAGCGCCTAGGCATGCGGCTGGAGGCCACCCTCGTGGACAACTGGCACTACAAAGGCCAGTGGGCCACTGAAAATATCTACGCGATCCTCGATTCCGAATGGCGGGCGCGCCACGTGGAGGCTTGACGCCGCAGCGAGGCGCAGCGGGTGGCTTCGGACGAACGCCAGCCCACCGCCGTCGTACGTTCCGTCCTGAAACGGCGTTCAGTCCTGAATCGGCCAGGTCTTATGGTGCTTCAGCTGTTCGGTGAGCTGGGCCGCCGGCAGCGGACGGCTGAAGTAGTAGCCTTGCCCGCTGGTACACCCAATGCTGAGTAGGTAGTCCGCCTGCTCCGCGGTTTCGATCCCCTCCCACACCGCACCGAGGCCGCATGCGCGGATAAGTTGCAGGACGGCTGCGAGGAGGGCGGGCTGCGCGGGGTCGCTGCCGAGTGCGGTAAGGAGCGTTCGGTCCACCTTGACGGCGTGCACGGGCAAGCGGCGAAGGTAGTCAATGGAGGAATATCCGGTGCCGAAATCGTCGATCTCCATCTCGACGCCCAGCCGCCTGAGGCTGTTCAGCGTGTATCGGTCAAGGTCGTTGCCATGAATGACCGCGCTTTCGGTCAATTCCAGAACCAACAGCGAGGGGTCCAGGCCGGCCGAGGTCAGGGCTTCACGCACGTCCTCCACGAACTCCAGCCGCTGGAGGTCGGCGGCGGACACGTTTATGCGCATGTTGAAGTCGTGGCGCCCCGTCAGGGGGTCGCTGCGCCACTGCTGCAACTGCTCGACGGCGGTGCGCAGCACCCAGCCGCCCAGATCGGAAATCATCCCCGTTTCCTCGGCGATGGGGATGAACTCGTCCGGCATGATCATGCCGCGGGTGGGGTGGTTCCAACGGACCAGTGCCTCGACGCCTTCGATCCCGCGGGTGTCCAAGCGGATGATGGGCTGGTAGAAGAGCACCAGTTGAGAGCCAGCGATGGCTTCTTTGAGCTCGCCCACAAGTTGGTTCCGCAGTTGCCTCGCCAGAAGCATTTCGGGATCGAAAACCTTCAATTTGCCACGACCATCCGCCTTGGATTCATACATGGCGATGTCCGCTTCCATCATCAATTCCTCGGCGCTCTTGCCGGAGTCCGCCATGCGAAGGCCCATGCTGGCACCGCACCGCACGTGTTGGCCGTCGATCTCCATGGTCCCGTCCAGTGCAGCGAGGATCCGGTTTCCTATGGAAGCCGCCACCGCCGGAGTTACGTCCGGCAACAAAATCGCGAATTCGTCGCCCCCCATGCGGGCCACCATGTCCTGCTCGCGGACGGCGGCGCTGATGCGGCTGGCCACTGTTTCCAGCACTTTGTCTCCGATGGTGTGGCCGAGGGAGTCATTGACGCCCTTAAAGCCGTTCATGTCCATCAGGAGAATTGCCGGCCGCTGGCTGACGTTGGGGTCCCGGTTCTGGGATTCAGCCAGCGCGGCGGAGAACGCTGAGCGGTTGTGGAGGCCTGTGAGGGGATCCGTCATGGCCATGTGTTGCATTTCCCGGTGGGCCTCGTGCAGCTGCCGGGTCCGGGCGGCGACCCGCTGCTCCAGCTCTTCATAAACGATCTGGAGGTCCTCGGCAAGGAGGTTGGTGCCCATGATCACGGCGTCGATCTCGTCGCGCGCGTCGGAGATTTCGATCCTGGTGCTCAGGTCTCCAGCGGCAAGCCTGACGATGCCGTCAAGCAGCCATCCCAAGCGCGGATCAGTTCCGGCATTCGAGTTTTCCTCGGACATGGTCACCCCCTGTGAGGTTCCCCTCGCTGATCAACCATATCCCGGAGGTACTCCCGAACGGCGGAGCTGCGATCAGGCAGCGCCGCCTGATCGAAAAGGTTGGCAGTTTCGCTGAAGGTCGCCACCGCTTCCTCCCGCCGGCCGAGGGCGAGCAAAGTCCGTGCCAGAAGGAAATGGGACTCCGCGGAGGTTTGCGTGGCCAGGATGGATGACCGGGCACACAAGGGCTCAAGGATGGTGAGGGCTTCCTGCATGTCGCCGTTGAGATAATTCCAGTGGGCGCGGACCAGCGACATCTCCAAGTGATCCCGCTCGGAACCTCCCACAATGTCTGTGGCGAGCTCGGCCCTCTCGATGCAACGGAGGGTGGCCGCATCACTTAGCCGGGCCTGAAGCCGCATCTCCGCGGAAGCGCGGTTGAACCGTGCCCACAAATCCACGTCCTTGGACGGAGAGAGCCGTTCGGAGGCAAGATCGTGGTAGCGGCTGCCATCTTCAACCCGGTCTGCGAGGAAGGCAACGTTGCCGATCACCCAATAGCCCTTGCCTGCGGTGTCTTCATCGATGTCCTCGGTCAGCAGGGATTCCAGCTCCAGGCACTCACGCCAGGCATCGTCCAGCATCCGGCTTTCCGCGAGGGACGCAATGAGCGCACGCTGTGCCAGGATCTGCACGTACACGAGGTCGGCATTACGCGCAGCCAGTTTGGCGGCGTCCGAAGCCATGGCAGCGGCCTCGGCTAAACGCCCCAGGCCCTGCAGGGCAACAGCAACCATGGTGCCGGCTTTGGCACCAAGCTCAGGCGAGGACGCGGTGAGCTCGTGGTCGTTCAGTTCGAGAGCCAATGACAGGTATTCATCGATCCGGCCTTGGTCGCGGAGGCATTCGGCCTGCAAGTAACGCATGTTCCACCAAGCCAGCTCATCCCCGGCATCAGTGGCGAGGTGTGCGGCTTCTCCCGCTAAGCGAAAGGCCTCGTCAAAGTCACGTTCCTTCCATTTGGCGCGTGCGTTGAGTCCGGCTACTAGATGGGACGCTAATTGTGGACTCTGCATGTGCCCATTATCCATGTCATTGGAGAAGAAAAGCTCGTATAGTTTGCCTCGTGACTGAATTCAAGTCACACCGGTAATTCGCATCAGTATGAAAGGGCACAGCGGATGAAGAAATTTGCGGCAACACTGCTCATGGCAGCGGTCCTGGCAGTAACGGGGCTCGCTGCTCCGGCTAATGCCGAGCCTTCGCAGGACAGCAACAGCACGGCAATCGGCTGGTGGCCGAACAGCACTACCACCAAGACTGAAACCACCACCATAGGTTGGTGGCCGAACTAAATTGGGGGAGCGCCTCTCAAGGCCACATGACTCAAACTGATGCCTCGGGTTTTTGCCCGGGGCATCTGTTTTGTTGCTGAATGTGTCGCAGATTAGTGACCACAAAGGTCAGGTTTCGAGCGGTCGTTGACTGGCCTGTCACGGATGGGTCCCCGCCGCCGAGGCGCGGTCAATCAGCATCAAGGCACGGTCAATCGGCAAGAAAGCACGGTCAATCAGCAGCAAGAAACCCGTCAAGCCGCAACGGGAGACCGCCAAGGGGCAGTGCGGCACCGCCAACCGGCATCTAGGGACCACCAACCGGCAATTCGACGGACACCGTAGTCCCCGAGCCCAGTGTTGAGTCGAAGACCATCCGTCCCATATGCCGGCTGACGATGTCGTGGGCGATCGCAAGCCCCAAGCCACTTCCTGGAACCGCCGCTGCCGTGGCGTTGGAGGCCCGGTAGAACCGCGTGAAGATGTGGGGAAGATCGTGTTCGGGGATGCCCAAGCCTGTGTCCGCAACCTTCACCAAGGCCGAACGGCCACCATCTGCGGATGCCGACACTGAGCTGGTGATGCCCACACGTCCGCCTTCAGGGGTGAACTTGATGGCGTTGGCCACGATGTTGGTGAAAACCTGTTCCAGCTTGGCTTCATCGGCAGTCACTTCCAGGTCCTCTGTTCCCTCGGTGAAGGACACCGCTATGTGCCGTGACTCTGCCAGTGGCCGTAGGGTTGCCACCACCACCTGGAGGAGCTTGGCGATGTCCACGGGTTTGAGGTCCAGGTTGCTGCCGTCCTGCATGGACACCGTCAGCATGTCTTCGATGAGCCGCCGCAGCCTGTCTGAGTTCCTGGCGATCACTTCCAGCATTTTGCTGATCCCTTCAGGAACCGGGCCGCCGGAACCGTCCCTGATCATGTCCAGGTAGGCCGTGATCGAGGTAAGGGGCGTCCGGAGTTCGTGGTTCACCGTCGCCAGGAAGTCTGTCTTGGCCTTGTCCAACTGCCTGAGCTGGTGCAGTACGCGTTGCTGGGCGCTGATGAGGTGGCCTTGGATGAGCCCGTGCGCCACATTCCCGGCGACGTGCTGCATCAGGGCGATCTCAGGCCGGGTCCAATCGTGCAGTTCTTCCACGGTGCTGAGAAGGATGATGCCCAAGGCTGACCCGCCTTCGCCCACCGGGAGCAGCACGGATGACACAGGGTTGAGCTCGCAAGACCAGTCCTTCAGCGCCTGGGTGATGCTGGATTCGGGCTGGGTCCGGTGGTCTGTCACGGCGAGGACGTCGGCTTCAGCCCATAGTCTGTTGGCGGTCTCTACGATCAGGCCCTCGCTGCCGCCCAACCTGGCAGGAAGCATCGGTGTGCCCGGCCGGTTCCATTGAGCGCGAATCGAGGGGACACGTTCGTCCCGGAAGGTCGCAAACCAGACGTGGTCCATGCCAAGGGCTTCACCAAAGCCACGAACCACGTGGTCGGCAATGAGTTGGGGATCGTTTGTTTCCCGGATGGCGGAGGAGACGTTCCGGAGGCTTTCGCGCAGGGCTTCGACCTCGCCCCGGGACCGTGCACGTTCCAGGGACCTGCCAATCAGGGTTTCCACGCGGTGGACAAGCTCATCGGGACGCACCGGGTTGATCAGGTAGTCCACCACGCGCCACGCTTCAGCTTCTTCAAGGTCCAGGGACTCGCCGGCGTTGAGAAGGAGCAGCACGGGAACACCGGGACTGCGCAGACCATGTGCCAAAGAGTTCTCCAACACCACTACGGTCGGACTATTGGTTTCCAGCCGCGCGGCCATGGATTCTGTATTTGCTGCGGCGAAAACTTCGAACCCTGCGGTGCTGAGCGCAGCCGTCGTCAAGGCCAGACGTTCGGCGTCTGAATCGGCCACGATCGCGGAGCGTGAAACATGCTGCACATCGGCCCCGTTCTTACCCACTGAGCCCCTTCCGTTACAACGTTCGTTCCACGGTAATTCCAGATTTGGCAACACACTATCAGCGCCACCGTGGCCTGCGGCCCTGAAGGGGCATTTGGTGTTTGTTTGCGTCGCTGGTGCAAGGCATTGCGTCGGCAGCCAGGTCTTTACATTGCGCGCGGGATTCGTCAGCCTAGAGGGTGAAAGCCCGGGGGAGGCTTCCTCCTCCTGGAATCCGCAAGGAAACGCCAAGGAGACCAGTGAACCAGCCAGCAACACCGCAAGACCACCAAGAGGTGACGTTCGAGCTGGTACTCGAAGACACAGGAATCCTTCGGTTAACGTGGCCTCGCGGATCCAGGATCCAGGCGGCGGACGCGCAAAGGGCAATGGACCGGGTTAATGAGATCTGCGGCGAGTCGCGCCACCCGATGATCGTAGATATGGCAACCACTGCAGACGTCACGCGGGGTGCCCGTTCCGTGTTCGCCAAACCCTGCCAGGCCTCACGGATCGCCCTTTGGGGTTCGTCTCCGGTGGACAGGGTCATTGCCAATTTCTTCATTGGCATCATGCAACCGCCGTGCCCCACCAAGTTCTTTACCTCCGAAACAGAAGCCTTGCGTTGGCTGAAAGAGCATTAGCGCCACTTATATTTGGAGCATGCTCTCAGCGTTCCGGAAATACCTGCTGATTCCCCGCCTGATCAGGCTTTCCTCCGCCGCGCCTAAGGACCCGCTCACGGCATGGGACCGGTACTGGGGCAACGTCCGGTCCACCGGGGCCACCGGCGACGTGTTGTGGGACTCCGGCAGCCCACATGAACTTGAGGGCTACCTGCCCAAACTTGCCCGCCTGGATCCGTCCCTTCCTGTGGTGGACGTTGGCTGTGGCAATGGCAGCTTCACACGCCTGCTGGCCCAGCACTTCCCGCACGCGCTTGGGCTCGATTACTCCCCACACGCCGTAGACCGCGCACGGCAAGAGTCAGGGGACCTCACGACGGCGTCATTCGCCGTGTGCGACATGACGGCACCTGACGCTTCGCAGACTGTGGCGACGGCCCTTGCAGCTGCTGGCTGGACAGGCGATGCCAACGTGTTCATCCGCGGCGTGTTGCACGTTCTGGATTCCAAGGGAAGGGCGGCCCTGGCCGACAACCTGCTGCCGATCGTCGGATTCCGCGGCGGCGTGTTCCTGACCGAAACCAACTTTCCCGGTACTCCGGTGGATTACGTCAGCCACCTTGGCGCCACGCGCCAATCCATTCCCGCCCCTTTGGAGTGGGCCATACGCGGCTTGCCGATGCCAGGCCGCTTTGGTTCCGCCCAACGCGCCAAGGCATTCCCGACGGCGGACTGGGTCCTTCTGGAGGAGGGCGCGTCCAGCATAGAGACACGACCATTGAGCAATCCGTCGGACCCGGACCTCATTCCGGGATACTACGCCTTGCTGCGCGCTAGCTAACACTGCACCCGCCACCACCAGGAGTGGCACGGAAGTCACCGGGGCTGTTGAACTGGGATAAGGTCCGAGTGCCGGTGAACGATCCGCCATGCGCCGTCCTCCCGCCGATAGATGTGCGTTGTTCGCATGGTGTAGTCGGCCGGGACACCGTCAACGACGGCCTGGCTGTGCTCCAACCCGACGATGTAGGCGAGGCTTCCGCTGGCACCGGCCGCGACAACCTCGAAGTCGAACCCGGTGGCGCCCGTGAACCGGAGGGCCTCTTGGCGAAACTTGGGCTCCAGATCGTTCCATCCCACTCCGGAGATGTGCGCACCGAACAGCGTGGTGGGGTCAGTGTGCGACCACAAAGCGATGCGTGCTGTCACGTCGCCCTTATGCAGGGCCACCGTCATGTCCCGCTGCTTCGGCAGGACCTCGGCCAGGAAGGCCTCGGTCTCCTTGCCCATGGCAGGTCGCTCGCCCGTCATGGGATCAGTCCGGCCAGGGGGCAACGGAACGCTGGCCTCTCCCGTCGGAAAATCTGCGTGACGATGCACGATCCGCCAGGCGCCGTTTTCGCGACGGTAGAGGTGGGTCACGCGCAGACTGTATTTCCGGGGAGTGCCCTCAACGGTGGTGGTGGTGTGCTCGTAGCCGACGGTGTAGGCGATATCCCCGCCTACACCGGCCGCGATGATCTCAAGATCGAACGAATCTGCGTGCGAAAACCACGAGGCGACGTTGCGGAACACGGGCTCAAGCTCTGCGCGGCCGCTGCCGCTGAGGCTCGCACCGAAGAGCGTCAGTGGATCGTTTTGCGACCACAGCGCGAGGCGGGGGCCGGCGTCGCCGTCGTGGATTGCACTGTCGGCGGCCTGCTGTCGGGGAACTATGTCGGCGAGGAAAGCATCGGTCTCAGTAGACATGACCAACTCCATTACAGTCTGACTGTTTTGAATACTGTTATACTGCATCCAATGAGTGCGAAAATCAAGAGGGCGTACGATTCCACCCGCCGCCAACAGCAGGCTGCGGAGACACGGCGAAGCATCATCACAGCGGCGAACGAGCTTTTTATCTCGCAGGGATACGGGCAGACCACGGTCAAACAGGTGGCTGAACGGGCGGGCGTCGCCGTCGAAACCGTATATGCGACGTTCCGCACGAAAGCCGCGCTTCTCCGGCACGTTTGGTACGTCGATTTCCGCGGCGACGAGGCCGACGTGGCCCTCTATGACAGGGCGGAGATGCAGGCCATCCTGACCGAACCGGACCTGCCCGCCAGGATCCGACGCCACGCCGAATTCGTGACCGCGAGCAATCGGCGGATTGCCCCTCTCCTTGAAGCGCTCACGGGAGCAGCCGCGAGCGAGCCCGACGCCGTCGCCATGCTCACTGAATGGGCCGACCGCCGCTTGGATGTCGCGACGCGTTACGCACACGCTGCGGCTGCCACCGGGCAGCTTGGCGTTGCGGAAGATGAATGCCGCGATGTGCTGTTCGCGACCATGGACGGCGCACTCTGGACCCGGTTCGTCGAGCAGCGCGGTTGGAGCGACGAAAGGTTCTCGGACTGGCTTGCCGCGATGTGGATCAGCATGCTCGTCCGGCACTAACCCGGGGGCGCGCCCTGCCAACGCGGGGAGATTGTCCGCACCTAATGCGACTACTTCAGCCCGGCTCCCGGAAGAAGTTCCGTGGCGCCCAGTGAGTCGGCAACAAAGGCGTAGTCCCAGGCCCGCTCGCGCCACTGCACGTACCGGCCGGACGCCCCGCCGTGGCCGCCATCCATCTCGATCTTCATGACGATCGGCTCCGTGCCGGTGGATACGGAACGCAGTGCCTGCACCCACTTGGCCGGCTCCACGTACAGCACACGGGTGTCGTTGAAGGACGTTACGGCGGCGATCTTGGGATAGGCCACGTCCCGCACATTCTCATAGGGAGTGTAGGACTTCATATACGCGTAGGCTTCGGGATCGGTGATCGGGTTGCCCCATTCCTCCCATTCCAGGGCGGACAGGGGAAGCTCGGGGTCCAAAATGCTGGTCAGCGGATCCACGAAGGGCACCTGCGCCACCACGGCCGCGTACTTTTCCGGGGCCATGTTGGCGATGGCACCCATGAGCAGCCCGCCAGCGGAACCACCCATGGCGGCAATCCGGGAAGGGTCCACCCAGCCTGAGCCTGCCAGCCAGTCGGTGGCCGCGATGAAGTCCGTGAAGGTGTTCTTCTTGGTGAGTTTCTTCCCATCCTCGTACCAGTGGCGCCCCAGCTCGCCGCCCCCTCGGATGTGGGCAATAACCATGACGATCCCGCGGTCCAGCAGCGATAGTCGCGCAACGCCGAAGCCCGGGTCCATGCTCATCTCGTACGAGCCGTACCCGTAGACCAAGCCAGCGGCGGTGCCGTCCTGCTGTACCGAGGCGTGGTGCAGCACAGACAGCGGAATCCGCGTGCCGTCGTCGGCGGTTGCCCACTCGCGGGTGGCTACATAATCCTGCGGGGAGTAACCGCCCAGGACCGGGCTTTCCTTACGCAGCAACAGCTGGCCCGCTGGTAGCCCGGCAGTGGGCAGAACGAAGTCGTAAACGCGCGAGGGCGTGAAGTAGGAGGTGTAGCGCATACGGATCACGGGAGCCTCATAGTCCGAGCCGGAAACGCCCGCGGTGTAGAGCTCGTCTTCGAAGGCGGGCTCCACTGGCGGTTCCTGCCCTGGCGTGCCCAGGCCTGCGAGCGGCAGCACCTGAACGCGCTCGATGGTGTCCTTCCGGATGGACAGCACCATGTGCGTGGAAGTGACGCCCGCGCCGTTGACGCGGACGTCGTCAGAATGCTCGACGACGGTCCGCCAGTCCTGCTCGGCCAGCGGCTTGGTGAGCTCGGAGGGATCAACCAGGCTCACCATCGAGTTGATGGCGTCCTTGTTGTGTGTCAGGAGAAGGGTTTCCCTGCCATCCAGGAGGAAGGGCTCGGCCTCGTAAAGAATGTGTTCTTCACGTGGAATGACCGTGGTGAGCCCGGCGTCGTAATCGTCAAAGCGGAGAAGCCTGGTCTCGCTGAACTCGGAGCAACCGATGCTGAGCACAAGGTGCCGGCGGTCGGAGGCGAGATCGAAGCCCAACCACATGGCGACGTCGTCCTCCTGGTAAAGAACCTCGTCCTCGGCGACCGGCGAGCCTAAAACGTGTGCCTTGACCTGGTAGGGGCGCCAGGAATCATCCACCACGGTGTAGAAAAGGCGCGTGCCGTCGGGGGAGAAGGCCACGCCGTAGAAGATGTTCTCGATGACGTCCGGCAGGAGTTCGCCCGTCCGGAGGTCTTTGATGCGCAGCGTGAAGCGTTCATCGCCGGAATTGTCCACGGCGTATGCGTAAAGGTTGCCGTCGATTGTCACGGCAGCGCCACCGATGCTGAAGAACGGCTGGCCCTCGGCTTCCACGTTTCCATCCAGGAGCACCTGCTCACCTGGGATCTCCACACCCGGCTCAACGGATGGCGGAGTCCAGTCAGCTACGGGGTCACCTGTGTTTCCGGCCACGACGCGGCAATGGATGCTGTATTCCTTGCCCTCCACCGAACGGCTGTAATACCACCAGCCATCCTTCCGGCTGGGTACGGACAGGTCAGTTTCCTGGGTGCGGCCCTTGATCTCCTGGAAGATTGCTTCCCGGAGCGGTTCCTGATGGGCGGTCACAGCCTCCTGGTAGGCGTTCTCTGCCTTGAGGTGGTCCACTACCTCCGCGGATTCTTTGTCCCGGAGCCATTCGTAGTTGTCCACGAAGACGTCGCCGTGGTGTTCGCGGCGGCTGGGGACACGTTTGGCAACAGGCGGCTGGGGCGCTGAACCGTTGGCAGGGGCAGCAACAGGCGCGGAGGAGGTGTGGCTCATATGGCAACTCTATAGACGGCCTCTGACACGGAACCAGTGATTTCGCTCAGAGCGCCCAGACGCTCAGTCCACGCCCTGCGAAAGCGTGCTGGCCAGCGTCACCCGGTTCCTTCCCGAGGCCTTTGCCGCGTACAGGGCCATGTCGGCTTCCCGCAGCAACTGCTCGGTCCCCGCGCGGTGCCCATCAGCGAACGCTGACACGCCCGCGCTGATGGTGAGTATGCCATCGGGGTCGCCGGAGTGCTCGATCTGGAGCGCATGCACAGCCGCCCGAACCCGCTCCATCACAACTTCCGCGCCAGCCGCCGTCTGCTCCCGAAGGACCAGCAGGAACTCCTCGCCGCCGAACCGGTACACGCCGTCGGACTGGCGGACCTCGGCAGCGAGGGTCGAGGCGATGGCCACCAGGGCGGCGTCTCCTGCCTGGTGGCCGTAAATATCGTTGTAGCGCTTGAAGTTGTCCACATCCACCATCGCCAGACAGTAATCCCGCGAGTAGCGGTCGCTTCTGCTGTGCAGTTGGCCCAGGTCTTCCGTCAGCTTGAGTCTGTTGTGCAGCTTGGTCAGGGGATCCGTGCGGGCCTGTTTTGTCAGCGCCGTACGATACTTGGCGAGGTCTGCGTGCAGCGAGGTGATGCGTTGCGCGGCCAGCAGGCGGATGTGCAGGTTGAAGGGGTCCAGCGGTTTGGTAACGTAATCGTCCGCGCCGGCCTCCATGCCTGCCAGGACATCTTTTCGCGAACCGTGGGACGTCACCAGGATTACGTAGGTGTAGGTGTCCTCCTCGCGCTCGCGGATTGCCCGGCAAAGATCCAAGCCGTTCAGGCCCGGCATCATCAGGTCCGTCACCACGGCCGCTGGCGCATGTGCCTGGTAAAGGTCCCAGGCCGAGTCGCCGTCCACTGCCACGATGCAGTCATGACCGGACTGCTCCACGGCGGCCTTGGTGATCATCCGGGAGATCTGGTCGTCGTCGGCGATGAGTACTTTCATGGGGCTCCCAATAATGTGCGCTCAAGTGCCCCATCCACCCGTGCGAGTTCCGAATTTAGTTGTTCGAGTAATTGCGTTCCGTGCGCTGCAACACCAGGACCAGCCTCACGTCCGAGCCGTTCCAAGTCCTTGGCCAGGGCTGCGGCACCTGTCGCGCCGATGTTGGCTGCGGCGCCGGCAAGTTTGTGGGCGGCGGCCTCCACCGCGTTGGGCTGCCCGCTCTCCAAAGCCGAGCGCAGCTTCTCCTGAGCGCGCTGGGCTTCCTCCCTAAACGCCTTGATTGCGTCAGGCAGCAGGCCCAAACCGTCCGCCGGTCCAAGTTCGCGCAGGATCTGCAGCCGGTCCTCATCGAGGACGGTGGCGCCAACGTCGTCGGATTCCGCAGGGTTGGCGTCGTCGGGCCGTGCAGCGTCCACAACAACGTTCGACGGCGGTGCTTCCGTCAGCTGCTCCTGAGGCACCCACCTGGCCAGGATGTCCCGGAGCTTGTCCAAATCCACTGGCTTGCTGATGTAATCGTCCATGCCAGCCGCGAAACAGCGCTCGCGGTCCTCGTTCAGGGCCCCGGCCGTCATGGCAATGATCGGGATCCTCACGGTTTTGGAGTCACGGGACCGAATGGTTTTTGTCGCCTCAAAGCCATCCATGACAGGCATGTGGCAGTCCATAAGAACGGCAGCATAGTTTCCGGTGAGTGTCGCCGCAACGGCTTGGGCTCCGTCGTCGACGATGTCTACTTCGTAGCCGAGCCTGTTCGCCATCCCGCGGGCCACCAGCTGGTTGACTTCATTGTCTTCAGCCACCAGAAGCTTGCCCAGCCGGAGTTCCGGGTCCCGGGACGGCAGCTCGGGCTGGGTTCCAAGGGGCGCTACCTTACCCATCGTTGTCGTTGCCACGAGCCGCAGGAGCCGGTTGTAGAACTCGGAGCTCCGCACGGGTTTGGTGAGGTACTCGCGGATTCCTGCGGTGGTGAGATCGGCCTTGTCCACCTGCATGGTGGAGGTCAGGAGAATGATCCCCGGGCCGCCCGAGCCGTTGCTCTCTTCCTTGATTTGGCGGGCCAATTCCAGGCCGTCGATATCGGGCATACACATGTCCACCACGGCGATGTCATAGGGGTGGTGGTTCGAAGCGGCCAAACGGTATTCGTCCATGGCGCTGCGCGCATCTGCGACTGCCACCGGCAGCATTCCCCAGCTGGCAAGCTGCGTCTCCAGCACCAAGCGGTTGGTGGCGTTGTCGTCCACCACCAGGACTTTCCGGCCCGCGAGCGAGGCAGGCAGGATTCCCGTGTCCGTGGCTGGAGGGCCGACAGGAAGTTCCAGTACAAACCAGAATTTGCTGCCCACGCCCATTTCGCTGTCGAGACCGATTTCGCCGCCCATGACTTGGGTCAGGCGCCGCGAGATGGCCAGGCCGAGGCCTGTGCCGCCGTAACGGCGGGTGGTGGAAGCGTCTGCCTGGGCAAAGGATTCGAACAATCGGTGGTGGTCTTCGGCGCTGATGCCGATTCCCGTGTCGCGGACTTCAAACCGCAGGGAGGCTTTATTCGAATCCTGGCTGACCACTGAAACCTGGATCTCCACCTCGCCGGATGGGGTGAACTTGACCGCGTTGGATGACAGGTTCAGCAGGATCTGCCGAATCCGTCCGGAGTCACCCATGAGCCGTTCTGGAACATTCGGATGGCAGTAGGAGATCAGCTCAAGTTCCTTGCTTTGGGCTTGCTCGGCAACCAGCCCGGCAACCTCTTCAACCAGTGCGCGTGGATCGAAAGCCGTGATGTCCAGGTCCACCTTCCCGGCTTCCAGCTTGGAGAAATCCAGGATGTCGTTGATCAGCGTCAGGAGAACCTCGCCGGCCCCCTTGACTCCTTGGGCGTATTGCCGTTGGACCTCGTTCAGGCGCGTGTCCAGCATGAGCGACGTCAGGCCGATCACGGCGTTCAGAGGGGTCCTGATCTCGTGGCTCATCGTGGCCAGGAACTCCGACTTGAGCCTGCTCGATTCCAGCGCGGCCTCCCGGGCCGCCAGGAGTTCGGCTTCTGCAGCTTTGCGTTCCGTGATGTCGCGGGAAATCGTAGCCACGCCCCAGATACCCGATTCATTGCGAACGGGTGAAAGAGTTACGGAGACCGGAATGGTGGTGCCGTCTCCGCGTCGGCGGAGGCTCTCAAAGTTCTGAACGGCACCGCTATCAGCGGTTGTTTGGAGGGCCTCGTGTTCAGCCTGCCGGAATTCCTCGGGGATAAAGAAGTCACTGTTCCTGCCTATGGCCTCCGCCGCCGTGTAGCCGAAAATGCGCTCCGCCCCCGGGTTCCAACTGAGTATCTCGCCCTCAGGTGTTTTGCCAATGATGGCGTCACCGGAGGAGTTCACGATCGCTCCCAGGCCCTCAAGCTCGGCCGTGCGGGCCGCCACTTTGGACTCGAGGTCCCTCGTGAGCGACACATTCTCGACGACGATCAGCACCTGCCGCACGATGACGAACACCAAGACCAGGAGACCCGTGACCAGCAGGATCGGGTCTCCTAAGTTGATGGCGCGACTCCGGTTGAAAAGGACTGCGGCGAAAACGGGAACATACGGGAGGAGTTCCAACGCCGCAGCATATGTACGTCCGTCCTTCTTGCTGCTGCTGGCCTCCGGCGCCAGAGGGCTCAGTCCGACCAGAAGAAAAGCTGCTACCCAGCCCAAGGCCAAGGGGGACCCGGTCACACCTGTGATGCCTTCGGTAGTGAGCCGAACGTAGGTAAGGTCAGTCAAAGCGAGTACCAGGAAGCCGAGGCCAAGGCACAGCCAGGGCAGGCGCCGCCCCCGGGCAGCCCGCATGGTCAGGACGATCACCAGGGAGAGCATCACCACGTCCACGAACGGGTAGGCCAGCGTGGTCAGGAAGGCAAGGGTGTCAGTGTTGCCTGCCGCGATCACTGGCCCGAGGACTGCGCCCCACGCAATGAAAAGAACCGCGCTGGCCACTGTCCCCACATCCAGGACAGTACGGAGGACTGACATGCGGACGCTGCCGTCCCTTGAAAGCAGCACGAGTCCGGCCGCCACAGGCACGGCATAGCAGACGAATCCGATGTCGGAAGCTGATGGGAATGGGTATGCGTGATCCAGCACCACGCCGTTGAAGGTCCAGAGGGCCTGCCCACAGGTCCAAAGGGCCAACCCGGCCACCACAAACCATCGGGCCTTTGTGTTGCCGTGGCCCCGCAAAGCTGCGCTGGTGTGTGTCACCAGCGCAGTGACTGCGGCGGCGAGGATCGCTAGATCACCTGCGAGCTGTGCTGTGGGTGTGCCGATGCCGCTGCCGAGCCCGGCGGCCAAAAGTACCGCGCACAGTCCCACTGCGAAAAGGAAAAGCGGCATGCCCTGCCGCGACCACGCGCGCACCGGAAAAACCTCGTGCTTCACTCCTGCCACTGAACCCCTGCCTTCGAAAGTGGCCCCACCAAAAGCGAACAACGCATCTTGCCTTTGCGCTGAGGAGAGCATACGCCGAAAGCGCGCTTAAGTGACCGGCAACACACAAAGGTGACGTCCTGTGAAACCCCCATCTAAGTAGCAGTTAAGCGCGTTTTGAGCGTCCAAAACGGCATTAACTGCGACGCAGTTGGGTCAGCGCTCCGGGGTGAGGGTTTTCGAGAACAGCACAGCACCATTGGCATTGCGGAGGCTTGCCGTGAACGTGCCGTCCGGGGCAAGGTCCACATGTCCGAAATATTGGTTCTCGCCGTCCCGCGGTGACTCGCCCGCGAAACGCCCGGCCTTGCTGAACACCACTTCGGGCCCAAACGTTCCATCCATGGCGTTGGGACCAAACGAGCCAGCGTTGATGGGGCCGGCCACGAACTCCCAGAAGGGATCGAAGTCGGTGAACGCTGCACGTTCGGGGGAGTAGTGATGGGCTGCGCAGTAGTGCACATCGGCGGTGAGCCATACAGTGTTCTTGACGCCGTCCCGCTTGAAAGCACTCAGTACCCCAGCGATTTCCAGTTCCCGTCCCAAGGGAGCGCCGTTGTCCCGGTTGGAGAGACTCTCCTGGTTCACCGGCCCATCCGGCACGATGATTCCCAGCGGGAGGTCCGCGGCAATCACCTTCCATGTCGCCTTGGATTGGCGTACTTCCTTGATCAGCCAGTCCACCTGCTCCTGGCCCAGGATGTTCGTGGAGTAGGGTTCTTTGCCGTCCGTGTTGGGGGACTTGAACGTCCTCATGTCCAGGCAGAAGATCTCCAACTGCGGGCCGCGCGAAATTTTCCGGTAGATGCGCGCAGGTTGGTACTGGCCGGCGTCGAACGTTCCTGGGCGCCAAAGCGCCGCGGAGTCCGCGATTGGCATGTTCTCCTGCCAGGCCTGACGGCCGCGGGCCGCGAGGACGTTCACGTTGCTTTCGGTGTAGCGGGCGTCGTCCAGGATCTGGCCGGGGTACCAGTTGTTGTGCGTTTCGTGGTCGTCCCACTGCGCGATCACGGGGACCTCGGCGAACATGGCGCGCATATTGGCGTCCAGGGAGTTGTAACGGTGCCGGCCCCGGTATTCGCCGAGTGTCTCAGCAACCTTGGACACTTCCTCGGTGACGATGTTCCGCCACACCTGGCCGTCCTTTTCGGTGACGGTGGCGGCGATGGGGCCGTCGGCGTAGATGGTGTCCCCGGAGTGGATGAAGAAGTCCGGGCGCGTGGCATGCATTGCGTTGTAGCCGCGCATGCCGCCGATCTCCTCATTGATGCCCCAACCCTGCCCGGCGGTGTCTCCGGTCCACACGAAGCTTTGGTTTGACGACCGCGTGCCGTCTCCAGGCGCGCCTTGGCGATCGTTCCCGGACGAGCCGGGGGCCGTGCTGAACGTCCCGTTGACTGCCTCGCCGAGCCCGTTCTCGTCCTCGAAGTTGAGTTCAAGCGCGAAGCGGGTCCCGGACGGAAGTCCTTTGGCGTGGATCTTGGCGGTGAAGTCACTGGCGTCGGTAGCGAGCGGTCCTTGGATGGTGCGGCTGAACCCGTACCGTCCCCGGAGGATCTCGCCCGCGCTGTCCACTGCTTGCAGGCGGGCCGTGAGGCGCCCCGGGCCCGAGGCACGTGACCAGAGGACAGCGGAATCGGTGGTGACATCGCCGGTGGCAATGCCAGTGGGGAGAGTTAGGCGCTTGCGGACCAAGGGGATGCTGGCCGGGGCGGCAGATGCGGCCGGGATCCCAACGGTTCCAGCACCCGCGGTTCCAGCGCCCGCGAGGGCCAAGCTGGCGAGGGATGTTTTGACCAGGTTGCGGCGTGAGAGATCAGTCATGGATCCACTGTCTCGGGCCGCCGTGAACGGAGCGTGAGCCTCAGGT
The DNA here is from genome assembly GCF_019977235.1 of Arthrobacter sp. StoSoilB5. Lineage (NCBI taxonomy): Bacteria > Bacillati > Actinomycetota > Actinomycetes > Micrococcales > Micrococcaceae > Arthrobacter > Arthrobacter sp. StoSoilB5. The sequence continues at coordinate 4,287,719 of NZ_AP024646.1, read as the reverse complement.
GAAGGAAACCGGTCAGTCGCCACAGACCAGTCAGGAAACTCAACGACTTCTCAGCGCGCCGGGCATACCGGCGGGCCTGATCGGGCAGGGGGCGTCCGACCAGGCCCGGCGGGGCTCTGTTTTGAAGCTGGGTGATTTGAAGCGGGGTGGTGGGGCTTTTGTGGGGCTGGTGTTACCTGGTGGTTTCGGTGCGTTGGGTGCCGGTGAAGGCGAAGGCGATGGTGCTGGTGGCGCCCTGGAAGGTGTCATTCGCCGTGGTGGGGAATGCGGTGGTGACTTTGAGGTAGTCGGTCTTGGCTGCGGTCAGGGCGGTCAGGTTGTTCAGGACTTTGTTCGCGGTGATTACCGGGGCGGCGGCCATGACGGTGGTCTTGGTGCCGGAGCAGGTGTAGGGGGCTGCAGCGCCGGTCCAGGCAACCGAGCAGTTCTCGATGGTCAGCTGCAGGCCGTTGGTTGTGTCGGTGGTGAGCAGTGAGGCGGTGGCGCCGGCGGAGGTGGTGAGGGTGACGTTGTTCAGGTCCGAGTTGCCGGTGTTGGCCAGGGTGACGAGCTTTTCGACCTTGTCTCCGGGCAGGAGTCCTGCCACCGGGACGTTGAGGGTGTTGTTCGCTCCGGTGCCCAATGCGATGGTGACGGTGCCGGCGGTGGTTTGCTGGCTGGCTGAGGTGGAGGAGGTGAACGCGCCGTAGGTTCCCATGCCGGCGACGGCGGCTGCGGTGCCGAGCAATGCGACGGAAACGAGGACTTTGCCGGAGGTGGTCTTGAGGCTGATGGCCATGGGAATCAATATCCTTTCGGGAGGCCACCGCTGCCGGCCGGCCGTTTCGTTTGCCGGCCCTGAGTGGCTGACAAGAAATACTTTGCCGGGCCCGGATCAAGAACCAATCCTGCAATCCATCAACACTTGCTCAGGAAAAGATCAAGAAACGGTCAGGCCCTCCCAGAACTAGCGGAAATGGACTACTCGCATTCCTGATTCCAAAGCAAGTGGTGCGTTCCGGAAAATTTGCGTACTACCTAGTGCTAATCCCGGGCTCCGAAGAAAAAGACGAGTATCTGCTACTCGTGCGGTGCCCATGGCCAATTCCTAGCATTAAGTTGCCTAGGGTTTCTGAATTTCTGTTCCGCCGGCTCAGCGGTGGTTCGCTCCCTCGCACGTGACGAGTGGCGCTCCCCACAACATTTCTGCGCTATCGCATACGCCCCTCCCACAGGGCTTCTGCGTGCTCAGACCGACGCCATGGATTCTGGGATACCCAATGAACATTTACAATGACGAGCTTCAAACTACACTGTCAAAGAGCGCGCCCGGCGGGACCTTGCTGCTTGGGTCGCGCAAAAACAAATTCCTGATGATCGCAATTGCCATCATCGTTGTTATAGGGCTAATTCTATTGATTTTTGGGGTTTTTTCACAGGCAAACAACCCAGCAGTTGATGTGGGACAGAATGTGTCCAGTGAACAACTGACTGCCCCGCAAGCCCCAGACTCCAGTCCAGCCACGTCCGCTGCGAGTGAAGCAGCAGCGGCACCCGCAACCGAAACCAAGGTTCCCGCCGTCGAACCGGCCGTGGCCGCGGCGCCGCCCGCAGAGCCTGCACCGGCCGAACCCGCACCGCCGGCAGTGGATTCCAACCTCTATACGGTCGTCGCCGGAGACACCGTGGGCTCCATAGCTGCACGGTTCGGGGTGAACATGAACGAGATGTTGGCTGCCAACGGTTTGAGCGGCTACTCCGTCATTGTGCCCGGCCAAGTCCTGAAACTCACTGGACCAGCTGTTCCACTCATCGATCCGGCACCGGCTCCCGCTGCCCCCGCCCAGGCCGCCCCCGCCCAAGCCGCCCCTGCGCAGGCTGCTGCTCCCGTAGCCGCAGGCTGGACAATTTATGTGGCTGGATCCGGAGGCCAAAGCCTGGTGGACGCGTGCATTGGACCCATCCATTTCACTCCCACGGATGGCTACGCACTGTTCATCACCGAGCACGACTTCTGTGGAGGTTGGGCACGTTTCTCCGGCATCGGTGTGGGACAGACGGTTAACATCCCGGGCTACGGCACTTACACCGTGACCGGAAGGGGACAAGTGCCGAACCCCGGAACTACTAACAATGTCGCGGCTGTCTTCGGCGGCTTTCCCGCGGTTGTCCTGCAGACATGCATCCCAGGTACGAGCCAGATGTTGGTGATCGGACTCAATTAGCAGGAGGGCTGACTAGGCCGGCGCCGTAAGGCGAGCAAAGCGGAGGATGCCTAAGATGGCCGGGGCCAGCTCATCCTCCATTTGGTGGTAGACCTCTTCCGCTCTTCGGTAGGGGTCTACCACGTCATTGTCTGCAGGATCGGCCGGCAGCGCTAAGTGACGCACGGAAGCCGCCCGGGCCGGAAGAGCCCGCCAGAATTCCACGATGTCGCCCGCAGGAACAACGTCACCACGCGTCTCCAGAACGGCAAGCATCCTCGCAAACTCACGAATGGTGAACGTTCGCTTCAACAAAGAGGCATCCAGCTGGAGGACTTCCCCCCGGTGCCTGGACGTCATAGCAAGTACAAGGTCGGTTTCCCGAAGGATCTTTTGGTTCAGCTGCCTGGCCGCGAAGTTGTCGGGGCTTCCGCGGAAGGTGCTGATCATGTTGGCCGATAGGGGCTGGATCGGCTCTCCGACCATGGCGCGTGTACCAGCGCTGCGAACCTCGAAGGAACCCGGGCTTGCGTGGTTGAGCCCTGCCTGCAGCAGCCGTTCTGCCACAGGGGAGCGGCAAATGTTCCCTGTGCAGACGGTGAGGATTCTAAACGGCTGGGGCGATTCCACGTGCGGCTCTTTTCTTGCGGGGCTTTGAACGGCTCAGGTCCCATCCCAAGTTAACACGGGCAACAGTAACCACCCTGTCAACAGCGCCCGGCCGGACCAATGCCCTTGCATTGAGTCCCTGCTATCTCATCGAACGCTTGACTGAAAACGCCCGCTCCGCATATTCTGAACGAACGGTCGGTAATTTATTAGGAGCAACCATGGCATCGCAGAATCTGCAATCAGTGCCCGCTGAGCTGTCCCCGGAAGAGCAGGAGCGGGAGGCGGCCGGTAAGGCGTACTTTGATCGCATCATCTCGGAAGACTCGCGCATCGAACCGCGCGACTGGATGCCGGAGGCTTACCGCAAGACTTTGCTGCGCCAGATCTCGCAGCACGCGCACTCGGAAATCATCGGTATGCAGCCGGAAGCCAACTGGATCACCAGGGCCCCGAGCTTGAAGCGCAAGTCCATCCTCATGGCCAAGGTGCAGGATGAGGCAGGCCACGGCCTCTACCTGTACTCGGCCGCCGAGACCCTGGGCCAGACGCGGGACAAGATGATGGAAGACCTGATTGCCGGCAAGGCCCGGTACTCGTCCATCTTCAACTACCCCGCAATTTCCTGGGCGGACATGGGAGCCATCGGTTGGCTTGTGGATGGCGCCGCCATTTGCAACCAGGTTCCCCTGTGCCGTGCCTCGTATGGTCCTTACGGCCGCGCAATGGTGCGCATCTGCAAGGAAGAGTCGTTCCACCAGCGCCAGGGTTTCGAGATCCTGCTGGAACTTTCCAACGGCACACCAGCCCAGAAGCAGATGGCCCAGGAAGCCGTGAACCGCTGGTACGCGCCATCGCTGATGATGTTCGGCCCGCCGGATGATGATTCACCCAACTCCAAGCAGTCCATGGCCTGGAACATCAAGCGCTTCAGCAACGATGAACTGCGCAGCCGGTTCGTCGGCATGATGGTGGAGCAGGTCAAGGTCCTCGGACTGACCCTGCCCGATAAGGACATCCGTTTCAACGAAGAAACCAAGAAGTGGGAGCACGGACCCTTGGACTGGAATGAGTTCAAGGAAGTACTGGCCGGCCGCGGCCCCTGCAACTCGCAGCGCATCGAGCGCCGCCGTGAGGCACACGAAAACGGTGCCTGGGTACGCGAAGCCGCCGTTGCCTACGCCCGCAAGCAAGCACAGAAAGAGAACGCAGCATAATGGCTCCTCACGGTAACCCGGAAGAACCGGCAAGCGCCGCCAGCGAGATCAAGCGCGAGGCGCCCAACGTTGCGGCCACCACGCCGGCCGAACAGCAGCACCACGAGACTCCATGGTCCCTCTGGGAGGTCTTCGTGCGCTCCAGCCGTGGCCTGTCCCACGTGCACGCCGGATCCCTGCACGCTCCTGATGCCGCTATGGCCCTCAGGAATGCCCGCGATCTCTACACGCGCCGCAATGAAGGCGTGTCCATCTGGGTTGTCCCGGCCGAGGCGATCTCCTCCAGCGATCCCGACTCCAAGGGTGCCTTCTTCGAGTCGCCGCAGGGCAAGGACTACCGCCACGCAACGTACTACACCAAGAGCGAAGGCGTGAAGCACCTGTGATGACTGACAAAGACACTGACTTCGCCATTGAAGGCCACGGCGATATCTCCGTGGGCGTTCATGGAGCCGGAGCTTCCGGTGACGGTTCGGCCAGCGCCACCCGTATCACGCCAGGAAACGCCCTCCGCCCTGAGGACATCGCCCTTGAAGTACGGCGTGGACACGTCAAGCCCAGCGAGGACGTAGCCGAGTTTGCCCTGCGCATTGGCGACGACGGCCTCATCCTGGCACAGCGCCTGGGCCAGTGGATTTCCCGGGCTCCTGAGCTTGAGGAAGACATCGCCTTGGGCAATATCGCCCTGGACCAGCTGGGCCACGCGCGCTCCTTCCTGACGTACGCGGGTGCCGCTTGGGACAAGTCCGAGGACGATCTCGCGTACTTCCGCCGTGAGCACGAGTTCCGTTCCGCGCACCTCTTCGAGCAGCCCAACGGGGACTTCGCGGTGACCATCGCCCGCCAGTTCATCGTGAGCTACTACCAGTACGAGCTCTACACCCGGCTCATGGAGTCCGCTGACCCCACCCTCGCGGCCATCTCTGCCAAGGCTGTGAAGGAAGTGGATTACCACCGCGACCACAGCGCCCAGTGGGTACTGCGCCTGGCTGGCGGCACGGATGAGTCCCGCGCGCGCATCATCCAGGGCTTCAAGCTCGTGTGGCCGTACGTCGACGAACTCTTCGAAGACGATGAGCTCACCACCCGCCTGGCCGAGGCTGGCGTGACGGTGCAGCCTTCAAGCCTCCGCGCCGAGTTCGATCGCCTCACTGGCCAGATCATGGCCGAAGCTGAGTTGGAGATCCCGGGCGTCCCACAAGCCTTGGGCGGCGGCCGCCGTGGCAAGCATTCCGAATTTCTGGGTTACATCCTTGCCGAGATGCAGGTCCTGGCCCGCGAACATCCCGGCGCGAGCTGGTGAACAGCATGGCAACACGGACTCTCACCAAAGCCGAGCAGCAGGCCTGGGACATCGCGTCCACCGTCTGCGATCCGGAGATCCCGGTCCTCACCATTGAGGACCTGGGGATCCTGCGCGGCGTGCGGGTCACAGAAGCAGCAGATACTCGCGACGGCGGCCCGGCAAGTACCGCCGTCGAGGTCACCATCACGCCCACGTACTCGGGTTGCCCGGCGATGGACGCCATTGGTGACGACGTGCGGACGGCTTTCGAGAACGCAGGCTACGCGAGTGTGCACGTCAACCTGGTGCTCTCTCCGGCCTGGACCACGGACTGGATGACCGAGTCCGGCAAGGCCAAGCTGCAGGAATACGGTATAGCGCCGCCGACGGGCAGGGCTGCCGCCGGTGGGCACTCCGGTCCTGTTCGTTTGAGCCTGGCCGTGAAATGTCCGCAGTGTTCGTCGTTGAACACCAAGGAACTCACCCGCTTTGGTTCCACGTCCTGCAAGGCGTTGTATGTCTGCCAGGACTGCAAGGAACCGTTCGACTACTTCAAAGTCCTCTAAGGAATTCCATGACCACCGAAACCCAGACGGCCAGCCGCCGTCGTGCGTCTTTCCATACCCTGACCGTCTCGGAAGTCCGGCGCCTTACGGATGATGCCATAGAGGTCACGTTCGAGGTTCCCGCCGAGCTGGCCGGTCAGTACGACTACCTGCCGGGCCAGTACGTGGCATTGCGGACCAGTCTGCCCGACGAGAACGGTGAGCCGCACGAGGTCCGCCGCAGCTACTCGATCTGCGCAGAGCCGCGCAGTTTCGTGGACGGCAGCAGCGAGATCCGGGTGGCCATCAAGAAGGACCTTGGCGGAACCTTCTCCACCTGGGCCAACGCTGAGCTGAAAGCCGGCGACGTCCTGGACGTCATGAGCCCGCAGGGTGCGTTCATCTCGCGGCACGGCAAAGACGGATCCGCTGTCCAGCACAACGTCATGAACTCCATGAACCACCCGGAAGAGTTGGCGGGGGAGCCCGGGAACTTCGTTGCGATCGCTGCAGGTTCCGGCATCACGCCCGTGATCGCGATTGCCCGGACCCTGCTGGCCGCCCACCCGGAGACCACGTTTGACCTGATTTACGCCAACAAAGCGGCCATGGACGTCATGTTCCTGGAGGAGCTGGCGGACCTGAAGGACAAGTACCCATCGCGGCTGGCGCTGCACCACGTGCTGTCCCGCGAGCAGCGCATCGCCCCGCTCATGACCGGCCGCATCGATTCAGAGAAGCTGCAGGCCCTGCTGAGCAGCGCCATCCACGCCGAGGATGTGGACGAGTGGTTCCTCTGCGGGCCTTTCGAGCTTGTCCAGCTGTGCCGCGACACCCTCGCTGCCCGCGGCGTGAAGCCCGAGCACGTGCGTTTCGAGCTTTTCACCACTGGCCGGCCGGACCGCCCTGAGGGTAATGCCGGCCGTCCCGTTGTGGAGGACGAGTCGAAGGAAACCTACAAGATCACGTTCAAACTGGACGGTTTGACCGGCGAGGTCGCCAGCCCCACGCATGCGCGCGAATCCATCCTCAACGCTGCGCTGCGTGTCCGTCCCGATGTTCCGTTCGCCTGTGCCGGCGGCGTCTGTGGAACCTGCCGCGCCAAGCTCGTCACAGGTACGGTGTCCATGGATGAGAACTACGCCCTGGAGCAGGACGAGCTGGACAAGGGCTACGTCCTCACCTGCCAGTCCCACCCCACCAGCGAAGAAGTTACTGTCGACTTCGACGTCTAAGGAGTCCCCATGATCGAGCTCTCCATTGCCAACGGCATCGCCGAAATTGTCCTCAATGCCCCCGAAAAGCTGAACTCGCTTAACGAGGACGCGCTCGCCGAACTCGATAAAGCGTACGACGACGCCGCTGCCGCCGCCTCGCGCGGCGAGGTGCGGGCCCTGCTGCTTCGCGGGGAGGGACGCGCCTTCTGTGCCGGCCGCGACATCGCAGGTGTTACGCCCGAGACCGACGACGCACAGGCTTACCTTGGCGGCCTGGTGGAGCCGCTGTTGAAGAAGATGGCTGCGTTCCCGGCCCCCACCTTTGCCGCCGCGCATGGTGCTTGCCTGGGTGTCGGGCTGGGGTTGCTGCTGGCTACGGACGTTGTGTACGTGGCGGAGAATGCCAAGTTCGGTTCGCCCTTTGCCAAGCTGGGTGCCACCCTGGATTCAGGCGGGCACTGGTACTTCACCGAGCGTCTGGGCATGCACCGGACATTGGACCTGATCTATACGGCCGACCTGATTTCCGGTTCGGAGGCCGTGGAGCAGGGTATGTTCAGCCGCGCGATGCCCGACGACGCGTTGCTGGCCATGACCCGGGCGATCGTGGAACGGGTGGCAACAGGTGCCACCGGAGCGCTCGTTGCCTCGAAGGAACTCGTTGCCCACATCCGCGATCAGCGCCTTGGCCTGTGGGCATCCATGTCCGAGGAAAACACCGAGCAGGCGCGGCTCTGCAAGACCGACGATTACGCCGAGGGCTTCCGCGCTTTCCAGGAAAAGCGGGCGCCGGTTTTCAAGGGGTGATCCCGAGTCCCTGTCATTGGACCAAATCCAGGACGGCGCGGAGGATGCTGTCGGTGTCGATCCCGTGGTAGCGGTAGACGTCCTCGAGGCCGCCCGCCTGGCCGAAGGTGTCTACGCCGAGGTTGCGGCTTTCGACGTGATGCACGCTGGCGAGGAACGCGAGCGTGTGGGGGTGGCCGTCGAGTACGGTGACCATAGGGACGGCGCGCCCGGAGGGCAGGATTTGATCCAGGATCCAGGACGGTGCGTCCGGGTTCTGTCCATTGCGGCCCTGCAGTGCGTCGTAGAGCAGACCGGGGCTCGTCACGCATATGACGTCCACGGGGATGCCTTGGGCGGCGAGTCGCTCGGAGGCTGCAACCGCTTCCGGGACCATGGCGCCCATGGCGACGATCGTCGCGAACGGTGTCGCGGCCGTGCGCAGCATGTAGCCACCAGCGACCACTTGGCGACGGCGACGCTCACGGGCGGCGGGATCTTCCGGGACGGCGGCCAGTTGCTGATCGACGGGTTTTGTGGACAGCCTCAGGTAGGCGGATTTTCCGTCCGGTCGTCCGAGTTGGGACATGGAGGCGAGCAGCGTCCACTCGACGTCGATGGCGAAGGCCGGTTCGTAGCTGGTGCAGCCGGGTTGTTCCAGGCCGATGGACGGCGTCTTGATGGACTGGTGCGCACCGCCCTCGGGTGCGAGCGTAACACCCGAGGGTGTGCCCACCAGGATCGACTGGCCGCCGGCGTAGATGCCGTAGGCCCATGGTTCCAGGGCACGCTCGACGAACGGGTCATAGAGTACTCCGATTGGGAACAGTGGCTGGCCCCAGCGGCTCCATGTTGCGCCGAGTTCCCCCAGAAGGCTGACAAGGTTCACCTCGGCTATGCCGAGTTCGATGTGCTGTCCAGTGGGCTTTTCACGCCAGTGCATGACGGTTTCGGTGTCGTCGCTGAACCAGTTGGGGCGCTCTTCCACAGACCATACGCCCACCTTGTTCAGCCAGCCGGCGAGGTTGGTGCTGGAACTTACGTCCGGACTGACAGTGACCAGTCGGCGGGCGACGGCGGGCGCTGCACGGGTGACGTCCAGCAGGGTGCGGCCCAGGGCTGCCTGCGTGGTCGCCGTGCCTGAGGGCGTCCTGCCGAAATCCGACGGTACTGCGGGCGGGGCAACAGCAGGTTCAGGGGTGCGCCGGAGGGTTTCCGCTATGGTTCGTACCAGCTGCCCCTCGGGGCTCACGGGATCGAACCGCGTCCACGGTGAGTCCGGGTTTTCGCCCATTCTGTCTGCTAGCTGGCGGTACTGATCGATGGTCAGCAGCGAGGAGTGGTTCTGCGGATGGCCCTCGGTGGGCAGTCCGTTGCCCTTGACGGTGTAGGCGATGATGACGGTGGGACGGGTGTCATCGATCCGGGAGTATGCCTCGCGCAACGCGGCAAGGTCGTGCCCGCCCAGGTTCCTGATGGCCTGTGTCAGGGTCTGGTCCTCGACGCCGGCAATAAGTTCCGCGATGGCCGCGCCACCTGCGCCCTCACCGGGGAGCCGGCGGCGCAGTTCCTCAGCGGAGCAGCGCAGGAGCCGCTGGTATTCGGGGTTGGACATGTCAATAATGCGCTGACGGAGCGCTTCGCCTCCCGTCCTGGCCATGAGATTTTCCAAGAGATGCCCGAAGCGCACGGTGATGACCTGCCAGCCGGCCGCCGCGAAGAGACGCTCGATCTTGCCTGCGGCAATGTTTGGCACCACCCGGTCAAGGGACTGCCTGTTCAGGTCTACGATCCAGACGATCTCACCAAGATCCGCAACGTTCGAGTCCAGCACGGCCTCCCAGACGGCCCCCTCGTCCAATTCCGCGTCGCCGACGAGCGAGTACTGGCGCCCACGATTCGGTGTGCCGCTCACGGTTTCGATGTATCGCCGCGAAATGGCACCCCAGATGGGCGCGGTGGCCCCTATCCCGACTGAGCCTGTTGAGTAGTCAACGGGATCCGGGTCCTTGGCACGGCTGGGGTAGCTCTGCAGCCCGCCGAACTCGCGCAGCGTTGTGAGGTACTTTTCATCCAGGCTACCCAGCAGATAGTTGATGCTGTGGAGCACCGGCGAGGCGTGAGGCTTCACAGAGACACGGTCTTCGGCGCGAAGCTGCCCGAACCAGAGCGAGGTCATGATCGTGGCAATGGAGGCACTCGAGGCCTGATGGCCGCCCACCTTGATGCCGGATGCGTTCGGCCGCACCTTGTTTGCGTGGTGGATTATGGATGTCGCAAGCCACAGGACTCGGCGTTCTATCGCAGCAAGTGCGTCCAGTTGGGGGTCGTCGAAGGTCGAGGCGGTCTTCGCCGCCAGGTCATCGCTGACTGGGCTCAGGTTCATTGGTTGCCTTAATGGGTGTGGTGGTCAGGTGGGTGCGAAGTGGCCGTAGGCCGCAGTGGGAGTGGCTACTGTGCGATCAGCCGGCCACGTTTGAGGACCCCAACAGGCATGGCGAGAGTGGTGATGTCCTGAAGGGGGTCCGCCTCCGTGACAATGAGATCGGCCCACAGGCCGGGTCGAATCCGACCCGCTTCCTTCTCCACGCCGAGCATGTCGGCGGCTTCACAGGTTGCAGACTTCAGTGCATGCTGTGCTGCCAGTCCGGCGTCGACATAGCGTTCCAGCTCGCGGGCAATGAGATCAAAGGTGACGTGCGCAGGGCCTGCGTCCGTGCCTGCCACGATCGACACACCGGAATGGAGGAACTCGGTCACGTTGGAAAACCGCGATTCCAATCGCGCCACCACATTGCGATCCTTCGGGTTGGACAGCACTTGGTGGCCCTCCCGCAATTGCCGGGAAACGATGTCTGCAGAAATGACGGTCGGCACAACGGGGATCCCGGCATCTGCCGCCCGGCGCAACAGCTCGCGATCGGGCACGCACTGTTCATCCGGCCCGAGCATGGAGGCGTGTTCCAACGAGTGCACGCCTGCCTCGATGCACGCCGCCATCGAGGAACTGGCATGGGCATGGGCCGCAGTCCTCATCCCATAGGAGCCGGCGATGACCACTGCTTCACGGAGCAGCGTGGGGTCGAATTCAAAGACGCTGGGACTGGTTCCGGGAGTCAAGCCGCCGCCGCTGGCCATGAGCTTGATCCAGGTGGCGCCGGCCGCGTGCTGTTCGGCGATGATGGTCTCGATGTCGTGACGGGTGCGTACCTCGCCGCCCATGTCGTGACCGTGCCCGCCCACGCGGCAGATGGGCGCACCACAATGAACCACTGTGGCGACGTCCGAAACCATACCGAGAGCTGCCCTCATGGGGGCCAGCAGATGCCGGGGTGTCCCGCAGTCCCGCACAGTGGTTGTCCCGGCACGAAGCGCAATCCGCGCATTTGCCACAACCTGCGCAATGATCTCATCATCGCTGCTGCTCTGATAAGTTCCCTTCGGATCGTCACCGCCATCGAAGGCCAGGTGAACATGGGCATCCATCAGTCCGGGAACCACAAAACTGCCCTTGAGATCCAGGACGCTGCCCATGCCCGGCTCACTGCCGGCATGAGTTATGCGGGAGATCTGTCCTGCCTGGAGCCACACGTCGCTCAGGGAACCTGACGTACCCGACTCGGGATCAACAACACGCGCATTGAGCAGTACGGTGACGTCGTCACCTGTCCGGGCAGCCCGGCTGACGCTATACGGTAGGGGTCGGTCCCTCACGTCAAAGGTGATGGTCATGTCAGTTGCTCCTTTTGCTTACGTGCATCGAGTAGGTTTCGTCCAGCAATTCCCTGAGCGCGTCAGCGGCGAGGCGTACGTCTCCCGCGTCAACATCGAGATGGGTGACGGCACGAATCGTGGACGGGCCAAAAGCGCCCATGCGGACCCCGCTCTTCTGAAGCAGGCGGTCTACCAGCGCTGCTGCGGTGACGGGGAAATCGACCAGGTCAAAGAGGACAATATTTGTCTGAACCGTTAGCGGGTCGATCGAAATGTGAGGGTTGGCGGCAAGCAGCTCCGCCAGCAGGCGGGCATTCGCGTGATCATCTGCCAGCCTGTCCACGTTGTTGCGGAGGGCAAAAGTACCCGCTGCCGCCACAATGCCTGATTGACGCATGGAGCCACCCCACCGTTGCTTGAGCCGCCACGCCTCATTGATGAAATCAGCGTCGCCGGCCAGCACAGCTCCCATTGGAGCGCCCAGGCCCTTGCTGAGGTCCAGCCAGACTGAATCAAACGGGGCACAAAAGTCGTGGGCCGATACGCCGGTGGACACCACCGCATTGAGCAGGCGGGCGCCATCCATGTGGGTTTGGATCCGGTGGGCCCGTGCCACATTCGTCACAGACGTGATGCCCTCCAGCGACCAGCAGGTGCCGCCTCCGAGATTGGACGGCTGCTCAATGGAGAGCACCGCATTACTGGCCGATGACCTGCCCTCAGGGCGGAGTGCCGCTTCAAGCTGGGCAACCGAGAACACGCCACGATCTGCCCTGATTGGCCTGTACATAGCTCCGGCCAAGGCGGGGGCCCCGGTTTCCTCATGGCACAGTGAGTGCGCGCTCTCGTCAACAAGAATCGCATCGCCGGGCCTGCAGTGCAGTGCATAGGCGATCTGGTTGCACATCGTCCCTGATGGCAGGAAGACTGCCTCGTCCTTGCCCAGAAGCTCCCGTGCCAGGGCAACCAGCTCGTTGGTGGAGGGGTCTTCACCCTTTTGTTCATCCCCAACCTCGGCGTTTGCCATGGCCCGCCGCATGGCCTCTGTTGGCCGGGTAATAGTGTCGCTGAACAGATCGATCCTGATGGGGTAGCTTGACCCGACGGGAATCAATGTGCGGCCTTGGGTAGCTTGGCAGTGCGGGGCTGGAACAACTTGTAGCCGTCCCGTGGAATGCCTACACGCACGTGGGAGGAGTCCGTGCGCTCGCGGGTTTCGACCACCAGGGCCTGCTCGCCGACGCCTACCCTGTACCGGAAGTGATGGCCGTGATATGACCTCTCGAGGACGGGTCCATTGACAGTCATTTCGTAGCCGTCAGACGATGCATCGTCAGGCAACAACGCCAGCGCTTCCGGCCGAACGGCAACCACGACGCCGTCGGAACCAATCGAGGATGGTACGTTGATCGCTTGGTCCAGCCCGTCGATCTTGATCGTCACGATCCCCTTTGAGCGGGCGATCACTGTTCCCTCCAGCAGGTTGCTGGTGCCAACGAAATCGGCAACGAAGAGATCGGCTGGATCGTTGTAGATCTGCTCCGGCGTACCAATTTGGCGCACGGTTCCGGCTGACATGACCGCAATCTTGTCGCTCATTGCCAGGGCTTCGTCTTGATCGTGGGTCACAAAAACCGTGGTGACGCCAATCTTGCGTTGTAACTGAAGCAACCAATCGCGGGTGCGTTCCCGTAGCTTGGCATCAAGATTGGAAAACGGCTCGTCGAGGAGCAGCAAGCGCGGAGGGAATGCCAACGCGCGTGCCAGCGCCACTCGCTGTTGCTGGCCGCCGGAGAGCTGATGCGGATAGCGGTCTGCATGATCGGCGAGGTCAACCAGCTCAAGCACTTCCTCGACGCGTCGGCGGAGTGCCTCGGACTTGTAGCGTCGGAGCCGCAGCGGATAGCCGACGTTGTCGCGGACCTTCATGTGCGGCCACACGGCATAAGACTGGAAAACAACGCCGCAATCGCGGCGTTCCGGCGGCAGGAATGCGGAGGAATCATTGTTGAACAGGGTCTGGTCGCCCACAACAATACTGCCGCCGTCCGGCTTGAGCAGTCCTGCGATGGACCAGAGTGTTGTGGACTTGCCGCAGCCGCTTGGGCCCAGCAACGTCAGGATCTGCCCGTCGGAAGCGGTCACCGACACGTTGTCCAGGACCGTCAGACGGCCAAACTTCTTGGTGAGATTGGTGATAACCAGATCAGACATTAGGGCGAACTCCAAACAGAATGCGTCCTGCGCCCAGGACAGCTGCGGTGATGACGAGTTGGATGACTCCGAGGGCGGCGACGGTGCCGCCGAGGCCATTTGCTGCGATTTGAAGCATGGCCAGTCCCAGAACCTGGGTTTCGGGGGTCACCAGGAAAACTGCGGCGTCGGCTTCGTTGAGCATTGCTACAAACAGCAGGACAAATGAGATGCCCATGGCCGGCCTTAGCAGGCTGAGAATGATGGTGCGCATCGCCGTCCACCAATCCGCCCCGGCCGAGCGTGCGGCGCGGTCGAGGTCCGCACCCAGCGCGGCAAGCGATGGATAGAACGCGGCATAGCCCATGGCGAGCGCGCGGACCCCGAAGGCGATTCCGACCGCCCAAAGTGTGGCTCTGAAGGTCCCGGAGTGGTCCAGGATGGCAAACGTCCAGAAGAAGGCCATGCCGGTGATCAAGCCTGGGACGGCCCGGGGATACAGCACGATGTGCTCCAAGGATCCGCGGAACCGAAAGTTGGAACGGTGGGCAACCAGTGCGATGACCGAAATGCAAGCGGTGGCAATGGCGGCGCCAACTGTGGCAATTAACAAGCTGTTGCCGATCGCTCCGGTGTAGAGCGGGTTGGTCAAAATCGCTGAGAAGTTCTCCAGTGTCAGCACGCTGAACGGGTTGATTGCCGGGGTCAGAAGGGCGGTGACAGAGGCGAGAATGACCCCGCTGAGCGGCACCAGGGTTGCACAGCCCAGAACAACTCCGATGACTGCGGACAGCAGCCAGCCGAAGGGGCCCAACCTAACAACGTTCGCCGGTCTGGATGACTTTCCACCGGTCGTGGTAAAGCGGGCGAGGTCACCGGCCAAGCGGTTGCGCAGCAACAGCAACAGAGTGACGGCGAGCAACAACATGACGGCTCCTGCAGGCAGAACTCCGCCACCGGCGTCGGCGCTTCCGGTCCACTGCCGGTACAGGTAAGTAGACATCATGTTGATGTTCTTTGAAGTACCAAGGATGAGCGGAATACCCAGCGTTTCCAGCGCCAACGCGAAGACCAGCAGTCCGGAGTTCAGCAACGCCGGGCGCAGCAACGGCAGAGTCACCGAAAACAAGGCGCGGAGGGGACTAGCGCCAGCGCAGCGGGCGGCTTCCTCGAGTGTCGAATCGCCTGACGACAGTGTCCCCCGGGCAAAGAGATAGACTACCGGCGAGCCAAGGACCGTACCCATGACCACCATTCCTGCAACACTGTAGAGGTCAAAGGGAACAGTGAAGGGTGTGTACTCCTCAAGCAGATGGGTGGCGTATCCGTTCTTCGACCACATCGACTGCCACCCGACGATGAGCACCAGTCCAGGCAGGACCAAAGGCAGGACAATCAGGGCTGAATAGATCCTCCGCAACGGGACGTCGGTGCGGGCTACCAACAAGGCCACGGTGGTTCCAACCACAACTGAGCCGATGGTGGCGAAGACCGCGAACTGCAGGCTGTTGACGACGGCTGACCACCAGAGGGGATCAGTGGCCAGTTTGCGGAAGTTGTCCAGCGTACCGTTGCCGCCGGACTCATAGAGCGGGGTGGACCAGAGCGAAGACCAGACGATCGGCACGATCGGACCGAGGATCAACAGGACAGCGAGGACCCAGACGCCGTAGTGGATGGCTCTCTCCGGCAGCCATGCCCGCTTGATATTCCCTATACCGGGCGGCGGTGACGGTGCCTTGGGGCCTGTGAGTGTTGAGCTGCTCATCGCCCGAATGCTTCTTTCCAGCGGTTCTTGAAGGCCGGTGCATCCGTAACCAGGGCCTGGTCCCACTTGGCGATGTTGATGTTCTCCGCACCCAGCTGCGCAGTTACCTTGGCCAAGTTCACTGGGCAGTCCACCCCGTCCAGGTAGGGTGCGAACCCACCGGCGCAACCGGCCGTTTGGCCGGCCTTGTCAATCAGGAAGTTCACAAACACTTTGGCCGCATTGGGTGACTTGCCCCCGGTGGTCGCTCCGGCACCACGGGGCATGAAGGGTGTTCCATCTGCGAAGAACTTGTAGTTCAGCACCTTCGCGGCAGCGCCGGTGATGAGTGGCCGGGTAGCGCCGGACTGGAAGTAGGACATGGTGTACTCACCCTGCAGGAGTTTGTTGTACATCGGCCCTGCACTGGCTTCGACCTTGGTGTTTTGTCCGAGTTGCTCCAAAACCTTCCAACCAGCCTCTCCCGCCTTGGCTATGTATGCGTGATTAACCGTGTAGCCAAACTCCGTAGTGCCGTCATAGGTGACGATCTTGCCTGTGAGTTTGGGGTCACTGGACAGCTTGGCGAGTGCTTCAAGGGAATCGGGTTGTTCGGATTCGGGCAGGAGGGTGGTGTTGATCAGTGCCATGACAGGGTTCAGTTCCATTGCGAAGACCCCGGGGGCGAGTTTCGCGAAGTCGGGCAGCGGCGCGGCAGCAGGTGGTGTGAAGTCCTGGATGTCACCACGTTTGACCAGATCAAGGAAGTTCGCGCCTTGGAGGCTGACAATGACGTCCGCAGTCTTTCCGCCCGTGGCCTTCTCGTTGAGGTACCGCTGGAAGCTCTCTGTTCCACCCAGGCTGATGTAGCTGGTCTTGATATCCGGATATTGGTTCTGGAAAGCAGTCAGGACCGGTTTCATGGACGCCTCATTCGCCTCGCCGTAAACCAGCAGCGAGCCTTCCTTGGAGGCGGCGTCGATGATTGCCGGATCCATTGCCGCTGCGGTCGGAATGTCCGTCTTGACGGCATAGGCATTGGGGGTGTCACTCCCGGTGCTGCAGCCTGTCAGGCTGGCGAAGCCGCAAAGTGCAGCAACAGCGACTATTGCACGTCGTTTCATGTGGGACTCCTTTGTCACGGGACGGTGCTTTGGGTTGGGACGGTGCTTTGGTTTGGGACGGTGCTTTGGGTTGCGGCAGGTGTTTCTCTGGGTCTAGTGCGCCGACCTGGCGTCCCGTAAGTGAATACGCATCGGCCGCCGGGATGCTCCGGCCGGTGCTCGCAATGCGGGGAACCTTCGGGTTTCCCGCTACGGTGAGGCACTGCTATCTGGCGACAACTGGCTATCCGTAAGTGAATTGCAGTTTTTCGCGGGTTGTTCTTAAACTTTGGCACGTGGCGGGCTATTGCGCAATAAGTGAATCTGACTAATATCATGAGCATGAACAAGTCCTCCATCGCCCCGGAGCGTGGCACCAGGCCGCGGAACCGGCGCGCGCTGATACTTGCTGCGGCGGGTGACCTCTTCGCGCAGAAGGGATACGCGCAAGTGAGTATGACCGATGTGGCCAAAGCGATGGCGGTTCAGCCATCCGCCCTTTACCGACATTTCCCGAGCAAGGGCGAGCTGCTTCGCGAGGCAGTTGTGGCAAGCCTGCAGCCCGTTTTGGATAGCGTTACCCAGGCCCCGGACGGCGACCTCGAACAGTTGGTCACGGCGCTGGGCCGGGCAGTTCTTCAGCACCGGGAAAACGGCGTGCTGTGGGAGCGTGAATCCCGCCACCTCCCGCCTGCCACCCGCTTCGATATTGCCAGCGGCGTCAAGTTCGCCATCAGCAGCAAACTGCAGTCCGGCAGCTATGCGCTGCCCGCTTCCGAGGCTGACCTGCGGGCTTGGGCCATGTTTGCTGTGATGATCAGTGTGTCGTGGAACCCTAACCGGCTCTCGCGGGTGGATGAAGAACTCCAACTGGCCACGCTCGCCCGCACAGTACTCGTCATGCCATTGCCCCCGATTGAAGCGTCGGTGAATCACCGGCGCGCGTCGATTGCCATGCCGCGCAGCCGCCGTGAGGCACTGCTGGCTGCCTCAATCCGACAGTTCGCCGCGTTTGGGTTTGAAGCCGTGAGTCTTGACGACATCGGCGCCGAAGTTGGAGTCGCGGGTCCCAGCATTTACCGCCATTTCGACAGCAAGGCGGAAATGCTTGCCGCAGCACTGCATCGCGCCACAGAGGTGCGGTGGATGGACATGTGGCGGGCTCTCTCTGAAGCCGCTGATGCATCTGAGGCACTCCAGCGCATTCTTTCGTCGTACATTGCTTTCTCGTTGGGCAGCCCGGAATTCCTGCAATTGGCCGTGTCTGAACGTCCGCACCTTCCCGAGCGGGACTTGCAGAGCTTGATGGAGGCGCAGGGCGACTACGTCACCGATCTGGCCTCGCTGGTTGAGGACGTTTACCCGGGTGCCGATCAAGAGGTGGTCAGGACCCGGGTGAAAGCGGCCCTGCACGTGATCAGCAGCGTTGTCCGCACTCCATTCCTGCGGGACATCCGAGGCATCCAGGAAATTCTCGAACACATCGCCTGGGGTCTCATTGCACCCGCAACCACCTGAGGGCTTGTCATGAGTACACGCCTAAGTAGTTAGCGCGCCGAATCGGATAGGCCACATTCACCGCTGGCCGATCTTCCAGACGCATCACTCTCACCAAAATGAAGTCTTGCCCGGAAATCATCTCAGCAATAAGATAATGACTACTGAAGTAATCTGCCCTGGTGGCATCAGCGCAATATGCTCGCCGGTCTGACCACGAGGAGATCGGCTGGCGGTGCTGGTGACAAATGCTGAGGCCTCGATCATCGCCTATGACCCAAAGGCTTCCCCTGCTGGCGAACCTGGGCTGCACGTCTGGACGATCATTGCACCGATCGTCCATCCACTCCGTCAATAAAGGAATCGAATGAAGCCGGTAACCCGCAGGATCGGAATAATCGGACATGGAGCCATTGGGGCTCGTGTCGCTGCTGACATTGCCGCTGGAAAAGTCAAGGGGGCCACCCTTGAGGCAATCATCAGCCGCACGGCCATACAAAACGCGCCGGCGGCGCAGGTGGAGATAGCAGAGGCGTTGGAGCGCTGCGACCTGCTGGTTGAATGTGCGGGCCAGGAGGCCCTGATCGAGCATGGCGAGGCTGTGCTTTCTGCGGGCGTAGATCTGCTCGCTACATCGCTCGGGGCGCTTGCGGACCCTAACCTCTCACAGCGATTGCTCTCCGCAGGCCCTGGCAGGCTTTTCTTGACCTCGGGTTCCATAGGTGGCCTGGATCTGTTGGCGTCGGGCGCCCGCGCAACGGGCTATGACGCCGTCAGGATAACCACAACCAAGCTCCCGGGTTCCCTGATTCAGCCGTGGATGGACGAGGTTGAGGCTGATCGCATTCGGAAGACGGCCGGCCCCATCGAGATCTTTGCTGGGTCCGCCGCCCGAGCCACACAATTGTTTCCAAAGTCGCTCAACGTGGCAGCCGCCGTCGCCCTGGCGGTAGACGACTGGGACTCTGTGGCTGTGTCTGTACGAGCCGACCCGGCGGCCGAGCTTACTACGCACTTGATCGAGGCTTCAGGAAACAGCGGGAATTACCGCTTTGAAATCCGCAACAAAGTATCGCCGCAAAACCCGCGCACCAGCGGCGTTGTCCCGTTCGCTGTGCTCCGGTCCTTGGAACTGATCGTCGGCGCGCGCGGTGGAATGATCTAAGTTCCTCCTTCCCTGCGGCACCCCTTCCCACATCGATATCCTTGGGTATGAGCGAAATTGCGCATGCCACTATCACGTTTGAGGGCTATTTCGCCCGGGACTTGCCCGAGATGGCTATTCCTTGGCGGGCGGAGGAGGCTCCGGACCCGCAGCTTCTCATGCTCAACGAGGCCCTCGCCGTCGAGCTTGGTCTTGATCCGGTTCTTCTCCAGGGACCGGAGGGTATACGGCTGCTGATCGGTAATGCCATCCCGGAGGACTCGAGTCCCGTGGCTCAGGCGTACTCGGGACACCAGTTCGGTTGGTACTCACCCCGATTGGGGGACGGGCGTGCCCTCCTGCTGGGTGAGATCGCCGGCGCTGACGGGAGGCTCCGCGACGTCCACCTCAAGGGCTCGGGCCGGACGCCCTTTGCCCGGAACGGTGACGGCCAGGCGGTGGTTGGTCCCATGCTGCGCGAGTACATCGTGAGTGAGTCGATGCATGCTTTGGGCATTCCCACTACGAGGTCCCTTGCCGTCGTCGCGACGGGCCGCCCGGTTCAGCGCGAGACTCTCCTGCCGGGCGCCGTCCTGACGCGGGTTGCCAGCAGTCATCTGCGGGTAGGCAGTTTCCAATACGCCAGGGCCACCAATGACATGGATCTGTTGCGCCGCCTTGCCGACCACGCGATCGAACGCCACCACCCGTCGTCGGAAGCGGAAGCCAACCGGTACCTTGGCCTCCTCCAGGACGTCATATCGGTCCAAGCGAAACTGGTGGCCCAGTGGATGCTCATCGGATTCGTGCACGGTGTCATGAATACCGACAACATGACAATCTCTGGCGAAACCATCGACTACGGTCCATGCGCCTTCATGGAAGGCTTCGACCCCGGAGCGGTATACAGCTCCATCGATGAAACAGGACGTTATGCCTACCGCAACCAACCGCTGGTTGCGGAGTGGAACCTTGCCCGTTTCGCCGAATCAATCGCGCCTCTCATCCACGAGGATGAGGAGCAGGCGGTGACCCTTGCCGTCGAGGCACTCAACGGGTTCCGCGAGCAGTACAGCGCCACATGGTTCAACGGCATGAGGGCCAAGCTTGGGCTACCTGAGGTAATTGACGACGGCGTTGCCTCACCTTTGGTGGATGACCTGCTTGAGCTGGTTCAGGAGTCACGGGCGGACTACACATCGTTCTTCCAAAGCCTCAGTAAGGCAGCCCGCGGGGAGGTTGAACCCGCCCGCCGCATGATCCTTGACCTGGCAGCGTTCGATGCATGGCTGGAACGTTGGCAGGCTGTGACGCCGGATGCTGACGCCATGGACCGGGTCAACCCGATCTATATCCCACGCAACCACTTGGTGGAAGAAGCGCTCACTGCGGCAACAGAGGGGGACATGGGCCCGACGGAACGGTTGATCGAAGCAGTAGCTTCCCCGTACAGCGAGCGCCCGGGCTTGGAAAAGTACGCCGCGCCTGCGCCGGAGAGCTTCGGCCCCTACCGGACCTTCTGCGGCACGTAAAGACCGGATAAAGCGATTGTTGCGAGACCCCTCCCAGTAGGGGTCGCGCTCCTTCCCACCTAGCGGCCAACCTGGCCGCAGGTTCCGTTGAGCTTGAAGTCAGACCACGCTGGACTTGTGAAATCGGTGAATCCCTTGGTCGTGGCTGACAGGGACGCGAGATCACTGTTGGTGGAGTGGTTGCCATATCCTGGGGTCACGCCCGGAACCTCGGCAACGTCTCCCAATGGATGGTTATCAAAAGCGGTTTGGCTGGCACAGTCGAACGATTCGACGATGGGGTGGATTGTTGCTGACGCAGCCGGTGCGAGTCCTAGAGTTCCCGCGAATGCGATGCCGATAACTGCGAGTGATTTTGTCGTCAGCTTCATGGTTCTCTCCTCCGAAGACAGGAGCGTCGGGCGGCGCCCCGAGCACCATTAAGCTCTCGCCCAGGAGGCATGGCAATAGGCCGAATGTTCCCACCCGGGCTTGGAGGAATGCAAGCGCGCGAATCGCGCTTGCAAGCGCTTGCGTTAACTTCGTCATGGCACTACCGTCGTTCTCATGCCCTCAACAGTGGAAGCGGTCGCCGAACTCGCTAATGTGTCTGTATCCACCGTTTCGCGTGCCTTACGGGATGTCCCTGGTGTTTCACTTGACACGCGCAAGCGCGTGCAAAGAATCGCTAAAGAACTCGGCTATGTTCCATCCCTTGCCGGCTCCCGCCTGGCAACTGGCAGGACGGGAGCCATCGCGATTGTTACCCCTAACCTCTCCAAATGGTTCTTCGGCCAGGTGCTTGCGTCGGCCGGGCGGGTTCTTCGCGAGGCCGGCTTTGACGTCTTGTTGTACGAACTCGCAGACGCCCCCGCGCGGCAGCGCTTCTTCGCTGGATCGAGCCTCGCCGGAAGGGCAGACGGCGTGCTGATCTTTGCCTTGCAACCGACTCCGGAGGAGCTTGCCACTCTTGAAGCCCAGAACCTGCCAGTTGCATTCTTGGGCTCCGGGGTTCCGGGCCGCTCCGGTGTTCGAGTGGACGACCGAGCAGCTGGACGCGCAGCTGTGCGGCATCTGCTCAACCTGGGGCACGATCGGATCGCCTTCGTCGGAATCCGCGAGGCGGCGGACAGCACGCTTGGAGGCATCCCGCCAGCCGAGCGTTTGAAGGGCTACCGTGAAGCCCTGGCTGAGGCAGGGCTGGAGCCCACTCAAGACCTTGAAGTCCACGAGGAAAATACAACGGCCGGCGGATCAAGGGCCATGGCCCGGCTGTTGTGCACGGAAGTGGCTCCTACTGCTGTCTTCGTGGCGTCCGACGAGATGGCTTTCGGCGTGCTGCGCACCCTAAAGGCCGGGGGAATCGACGTTCCGGGTGACATGTCGGTCATTGGTTTCGATAATCACGAGCTCTCCGAAATTCTTGACCTGACCACCATGGACCATGCGGTCGCCATGCAGGGATCTGAAACTGCGCGCCGGCTGCTGGCTTTGATCACGCCCGACGCCGGTGCGGAGCCGGATTTGGTGTTGTCGGCGCAACTGGTTGTTCGCGGTACCACAGCGCCGCCATTTCCCTTGCGTGGCAGGCGAACTGTCACGCCACGCACTTAAGAACCACACCTAGCGAAGAGGATTCAAACCATGGAATATCGCAAGCTTGGCGCCTCCGGCATGTACGTCAGTGAACTGGCCTACGGCAACTGGGTCACCCACGGAGAACAGATC
Source organism: Arthrobacter sp. StoSoilB5 (assembly GCF_019977235.1). Classification (NCBI taxonomy): domain Bacteria; kingdom Bacillati; phylum Actinomycetota; class Actinomycetes; order Micrococcales; family Micrococcaceae; genus Arthrobacter; species Arthrobacter sp. StoSoilB5. The sequence continues at coordinate 4,265,240 of NZ_AP024646.1, read as the reverse complement.
GACCAGGACGCGGCGACATCGTGCGTAAGGCAAGCACTGGATCTTGGGATCACCACCTTCGATACTGCCGACGCTTACGCGGGAACCCGGGCAGAATCGGCCTTGGGCGAGGCCCTCATGGGAGTCCGACGTGAAGGCTTGGAGATTTTCACCAAGGTCTACTTTCCTACAGGAGAGGGAAAGAACGATCGCGGGCTCTCTCGAAAGCACGTGATGGAGTCAATCAACGGCTCGTTGCGCAGGCTCGGTACGGATTACGTTGACCTCTACCAAGCCCACCGCTACGACTATGAGACGCCGCTTGAGGAGACGATGCAGGCATTTGCGGACATTGTCCGGGCAGGCAAGGCACTCTACATCGGTGTTTCCGAATGGACGCCGGACGAGATCCGGGCTGGCGCCAAACTCGCCAAAGACCTTGGCATCGGCCTGATTTCGAACCAACCCCAGTACTCAATGCTGTGGCGGGTCATCGAGGAGGAAGTCGTTCCCACCAGTGAGGAGCTGGGCTTGGGGCAGATTTGCTGGTCCCCGTTGGCCCAGGGCGTCCTTACAGGAAAGTACATTCCCGGCAACGCTGCGCCCGCCGATTCGCGCTTCACCTCCGAGGACGGCGCCTTGAAAGACGACCACAAGTTCATGCGCCCGGAGGTACTGGAGAAGGTCCAGGCATTGCAGCCGATTGCCAATGAAGCAGGACTATCCATGGCCGCCTTGGCAGTGGCCTGGGTCCTGCAGAACAACAACGTAGCGGCGGCAATCGTTGGGGCGTCCAAGCCCGGTCAACTGGTGGACAACGCCACGGCGTCGGGCATGAAACTTGATGCTGAACTCCTCAGCAGAATTGATCAGGTCCTGGAGCCGGTCATCGAGCGGGACCCGGGGAAAGTCGAATCGTTCCTCACCCGCCCCTGAGCGCATTGCCATTTAGTCGCTCCTCAACCGCCGTTCGGAGCGATTTCAGATCCGGGAGGCTTCCGGCGCCATCGGTCGTTCGATAGATCCGGCAGCTCAGGGCGGGGCCTCCGAGGACGGGAAAGAGGTCCTGTCCGTCGAGCCGGAACGTTGGGGAGCCTCGGAACCCCAGCGAGGCCGCTTCCTCCTCGGAGTCCACCACTATCAGCACTAAGCCTCCGGAACTTCCGGCCAACCTCAGTGCCCGCTCGAAGAGGTCCTTAGCGGCCGCAGCATGGGGACAGTCCGGAATTGTCAGCAGTTCTGCGCCCATACCCGATTATCCAACATGACGAACATAGGTGAGCATCCATCAGCGGTGAGAGTTTGGCGCGCGGGACACGGTTGGCCAGGTCAAGCGCGTCGCCCTCGAACGTGGTTTGTGCTCTTCAATCACCGGGACATATCGATGCTGGTTCCCAATCCGTGAAGGACCGCAGCGTCGTACAGCAGGCGGCCGATGGCCAGGTCGAGCATCCCAATTCCCACCGAATTGAAGAGCGTAATATCGTCCTCGCTTTCGCGTCCCATCAAGCCGCCCGCGATGACTGCGCTGAGCTCACCCTCGACGTCGTCTATCGTTATGACGCCTTCGGCCACAGCCATCATGAGGTCGCCCGACTTCTCGATGGCCGTAGGCATGCTGTCCACGAACACACGTGACCGTCGCATCCCCTCCGAATCGATTTCCCGGTGGGTGGGACGTGGCCGGGCACCGACAGCATTGATGTGGAGTCCGGGACGGAACCATTCGCCACGAACCAAGGGCTCCACGGACGGCGTCAGGGTACAGAGCACGTCGGCTTCCGCCACAACTTGCTGGACACTGGAGGCCCTTACCAATTCGATCGGGTGGTGCGCGGTCCTGGCCTCGAATGCCGCCACTGTAGACGCACTTCGGGACCACACCACTACCTTCCGGATGGGAAGAACAGCCATCAACGCTTCAACGTGGGCAATGGCCAGGGCTCCTGCGCCAACCAGCCCCAGAGTTGAACTGTCAGGGCGGGCAAGGAACCTGCTGGCCACGGCGCTCGCGGCCGCAGTTCGAATTCGGGTGGGCACCCGCCCGTCCAAAAGTGCGAGTGTTTCGCCTGTCCGCCGATCAGCCAACAGGATACTGGAGCGCTGCGTGGGCAGCCCGTCCTCGCGGTTCGCGGGGATATCGGAAAGCAGCTTCACTGCCGCCAGCTCCTGGCTTTCTGCCAGTCCAGCCATGAGGAGGTAGCGCGCCTCCGACGACGGCAGGTGCAGGGATAGCGGACCGGGCTGAAGGGCAGTGCCGCGGGCGATGTCACCAAAACCGCGTTCGACGGCGGTAATGGTGTCGGTCATGCTGGCGAGGGATTCGAGTGTGGATGCTGTCAGGACAAGTGTCATGAGTGCCTCTGTGTCGGAATGCAAGGAGCTATGGGGTTGGTGCCGTTTGGGGACGGCGGGATGGAAGTCTTCCTTCCAACTGGGCAATGGCAGGAGCCCTGCTGTGCTCGATGTGGGCAACGGCCAAGGCAGAGGCCAGTTCTGCTTGCCCCATGCATATCGCCTGGCACAGTGCCCGGTGTTCCTGACAGAGCACCCCGGCGTCCTGTTGGACCACATTGCCGAAAAGCCAGCGCATGCGGTTGGCGACTGGCCTTATGACGGAGGTGAGCAGCTCATTGCCCGTCAGCCGGAAGATTTCGTCGTGAATGGCAATATTTGTCCGCGCCCGCAGTTCGGCGTCCTTGCTGTCGGTGAGCGACTCTGCAAGGGCCATGACCTTCAGCAACTGATCAGGGTCGGCGCCATCGGCTACCTGCCTGGCAGCAATGCTGGCTGCTGAGACTTCGATACTGAGCCTGATATCGAATACTTCATTGACGTCCTGAATGGTCATTTGTCGAACAACGGCACCGTGACGTGGCCCTGTGGTGGTGAAACCGTCGGCTTCGAGCTGAAGCAGGGCTTCCCGCACCGGCACACGGGAAACGTTGAGCTCGGAAGATAGCTCCCGCTCCCGGAGCCATGTCCCGGGCGTCAGGTCCCCGCTGATGATCCGGTCCCTGATGTGTAAATAGGCCAGAGTTGTACGTGACGCTGAAACTGGAACCTCGTCCACGGCTTCACGGTCTGTCATAGGGTGGTGTTCCTGTTCTGGTGGCGTGGGGTCCGGGCGCTGCCGGACCCCACGCTTTCACTTGACGTGGCGAAGGAAATTGGCTGTCCGCTCATTGGACGGATTGTCGAGTACCTGCGCCGCCGGTCCTGATTCCACAATCCGGCCTTCATCCATGAACACCACTCTGTCCGCGACCTCCCGGGCGAATCCGATTTCGTGGGTGACGATGATCATCGTCATCCCTTCCTCGGCAACCCGCTTCATGACCGCCAGGACGTCCCCCACCAATTCAGGGTCCAAGGCGCTGGTGGGTTCGTCGAACAACATCAGTTGCGGCTTCATGGCGAGGGCGCGGGCGATTGCCACGCGTTGCTGCTGTCCCCCTGATAGTTGGGCAGGGTAGGAGTCCCGTTTCAAGGCCAAGCCAACCTTGTCCAGGGCGTCGAGTCCCTGCTTGGTTGCCTCTGCCCTGGGCAGTCCCAGGACGCGTCGCGGACCATAGGTGACGTTTTGCAGGGCCGTCATGTGGTTGAAAAGATTGAAATGCTGGAAAACCATTCCAATCCTCTGGCGCATTTTCGCGGCCTCTTGTTCGGTATGTTCGTACAGCTGTCCCTTGTGCGTCTTGAAGCCCACGCGGTCGCCACCTACGTTGATGGTGCCGGACTCGATTGCTTCGAGCCCGTTGATGCACCTCAGCAGCGTGCTCTTGCCGGAGCCTGAGGGGCCGAGGACACAGACAATTTCACCGGGCTCCACCGTCATGTCCACTCCGCGAAGAATGTGGTTACGTCCAAGCCACTTGTTGATTTCCTGAGCCACCAACAACGGTGACTGGGTTTGAAGTACCGTCACGACGTTCCTGCCTTTTGGATGAGTGGGGTTTGCTGTTGGGCCACCGCTGCGCGGCCTGTGAAGAGTTGCCGAAAAGACATCCCCGACGCTCCGTCCGGGTTGAACTTCCGCTCCAGGAAGTATTGGCCCACGCTGGCGATGCTGACCAGGATGAGATACCAAGCTGTGGCGACGATGAGCAGGGGAACGATCTTGAAGTTTTGTCCGTAGATCAGCTGGGTTTGCGTGAGCAGATCGCTGCCGCCGATAGCCGAAACCAACGAGCTTGCCTTGAGCAGTCCGATGAATTGGTTGCCGGTGGGCGGAATGATCACCCGGATGGTCTGGGGCAACACGATGCGTCGAAGTGCCTGTCCCCGGGTGAGGCCAATGCTCAGTCCGGCCTCGGTTTGGCCTTTGTTGACGGAGATAATGCCGCCTCGGATGATCTCGGCCATGTAGCCGGATTCGGCCAGTGAGAGCGCACAAAGGCCTGCGGTGAAGCCTGATATCAATTGGTTCGTGTCCGTGCCCAGGATGGTGGGATAGAGCACGGCCAGGTTGAACCAGATGAGGATCTGCACAAGCAGGGGGACGCCTCTGAAGAACCAGACATAAAGCTTGCCCACTGCAGACGCCACACGATTTCTGCTCTGGCACATGAGGGCTACGCCGAAGGCGAGAACCACCGAGATCAGCATGCTGAAAACGGCGAGTTCCAACGTGACCGCTATGCCTTTGAGGATGGCTGGATGGAACATGAACTGGCCCACGCTGGCCCAGTCGAGCTTTTCATTGCCGGCCTGCGTCCAGCAGAACGCGCCAATGGTTGCGAGGATCAGGGCTGCAGTGGCCCATTGACCATACGGCTTTCGCCTTTTCGCCTTTTCTTTGAAGGCCACCACGGGTTGATCGGGATTGTGCCGGGGAATTGTTATGGGGGTTTTGGCTGCCGAACCCATTTTCGTCAGCGCTCCATTCTCAGTGGTCATTTGGCCAGGTTGATTCCGGGCTTCGGCAGGTCAATGACGGCAACGTCCCATTTCTTCAGGATCGCGTCATAGGTGCCGTCGGCGTGGATGGCTTCTGTTGCCTTCAGGAAGGCATCGCGCAGCTGCGGGGCCTGCTTGTTGAAGATCATGCCGAGGAAGACTTTTGCCTCGAAGTTCACTGGCACGGACTCCAGCTTTCCGCCGGTCTCCCTCTGCACCACAGACACGGCCATGTCGGGCCAGAACATCGCATCCACACGTCCGGAGGTAAGAGCCAGGTTTTTATCGCTTCCAGTGGGGAAGGTCACCAGTTCCGGGGCGGGCTTACCTTCGGCGGTGCACGCCTCAGCCATCAGTTTGACCAAGCGTTCATCGTCGTTGCCCTTGACCCCGCCAATCTTGATTCCGCAGCCGCCGTTTACCTCGCTGGTGATCTTCTTGGGGTTGCCTTTGGCCACCATGAAGACGGTTCCTGCCACCTGGTAATCCACGAAATCAACTTTTTCCTGGCGCCCGGGACGGTCCGTCATTCCAGCAATGGAGGCGTCAAACTTGCCGTTCTGCACGCCCACCAGAAGCTGGTCGAAGGGGACTTTCTGGTACGTGACCTTAAGGCCCAGCTTGGCAGCCATGGCATCCATCAGGTCAATATTGAAGCCTTTGACGCCGTCTTCGCCGATGGGTGTGTAGTTGGCGGGCTCAAAGTCCGGCTGGGTGCCGACGGTGATCGAGCCCTTTGCTTTGACGTCTGCGGGAAGCAGGTCACTTAGGGAGGCATTACCGCTTGCTGCCGGTTCCACCTTCGTAGCCGGCTGTGCGGCGCCACCACAGGCGGCGGTGCTTGCAAGTATGCCGACGAGAACTGTCGTTACAGCGACCTTTTTCCAGCATTCAGATACCTGGGGAGCAAAGTTCTTCATTGATCTATCTCCTAATAATTTGAAGGGAACTACATGGTCAAAAATGGGCAGCACGGAATAACCCGGGACGTCGGCCGCGGGTGGTGTGGGGAGCGTTTAGCGGATGGAAGCGGCCGGGATCAGGTCGCTGCGGGGCTCGTCGACAAACACGCCGTCAGCTGCCATGTGGTCCCAGATTCTTTGGACGACCTTGCCGGCTTTATGGACCAGGGCTGCCTCGTCAACGATAGTCAGGGCGCCGTCGCGGACCTGCCACTGGCCATCTGTCATGACATTCCTGACAGAGAGCCCGTTGGCGTACATGAGGTGGTTCAGCGGTTCGCGCGGCACGGTCCCGACGCCGACGAACATGCCACTGACGTCGATGCTCGTCAGGTCTGCTTTCGCTCCCACGGCGATGCGGCCGAGATCTTCACGGCCAAGTCCCCTCGCTCCGCCAAGCGTGGCTGCCTCGACGGCGGTCCAAATGGATGGGCGGACCATGGGCACAGGCGTGGAATCGCCGAGGAAATCGGCGCGGATGCGACCGTAGATGACGGCCATCTTCAGGTTCTCGATGTAGTCGTTGGAGTGGGTGTCCAAACCGATACCGGAATTGACGCCCGCTCCCAGTACTTCCGGCCACGGCCACTGCGCCGGCGTTACTCCCGCTCCCGTGCCGGAAGGGCAGTTGGCAAACGTGAAGCTGGAGTTCGCCAGAAGGGGGAGGTCACGCTCAAAGTCGATACCCAGCAGATGGGCGCCGAAGACGCGCACGGAACCATCGAAGATGCCCATGCTGTGCAGCCACGGTATTTCATCCTGTCCCCACAGCCTGTTCATTGCTACCTTGTCGGGCTGAGGCGCCCGGCCATATCCGGCTTGAAGGTGAATGTGCAGTCCGTGCAGCTCTTGTGCTGCCGACTTCATTGCGGCAAAGGTTTCCGGTGTGTGCACTGCGTTGGTTGCCGGCGCCATCATCGGAAGGATTCGACCATCGTCAACTCCGTTGATGGTGCGGGCGTAGTCCAGGTTCTCTTGGATTTCCGCCAGGGTTTCGGGTACGGAATCGAACAACGCTTGATCGTCCGTCCCGCGTTTCCATATGGGCAGGATCCGCTTCATTCCCGGGACGGCGCCCGCGGGGTAGCCGCGGATCCCAAACTCGCGTGCAACCCGGACGTATGACTGCATTGAGCGGAGGCCCTTGGACATTTCCACTTGCGTGGTGCAGCCGCCGCGAAGAATTTCAGCCAGGTTCAATGCGGTCATAGTGTCCAGATCTTCGTCCGGAAGGTCTTCAAGGAGCACCATGGCTTTGAGGAATTGGCGCCCCTGCCGCAGCGGCGCTCCCTTGCTCATAGGGGTCAGGTTGCCTTCAACATAGCCTCGAGTGGCTGCTCCTCCAGCCACATGGCTGTGCATGGAGATCAGCCCGGGAAGGAGTAGCTGTCCCGGCATATCCACGCGCTCGTCAGTGCTGCCCGTGCGGGGCCTGACTGCCTCGATGCGACCGTTTTTGACCACTACCTCGTGGTCGGCCAGGAGGACCATCTCGTCATTGATGTGCGCCAAAAGCCAACTCGGGGCGAGGATCAGTGGGCGGCTTTGGTCGCGGAAGCCATCAGCTCCGAATCCTCTCATCGTCGCCAGCGCAGACTCGCGCTGGACTTTGCCCTCCAACAGCTCTGTTTGAGCCGCCTGGTTCCTTACTGTGCGGCTCTCTCCCTCGAGCCCCGCATCGCTTCCGCAGTTGGCACAGCCAGCTCCGGCCTGGTTCGAAACGACTTCTACTTCTGCCATTCGTCTTCCCTCATCGTCGAGGCATCCAGTCAAGTGGATGCCGAATAGCGCTGACGGTATACCAAACTCGAAAGGAGCGTCAATAGGTTCGAGAAAAATCCACTGATTACCGCAATCAGTCCCAACTGTTGGGAGTCTTGGCATACCAACGAGGATCTTGCGCTCGCCTCACGACTCGTCTATCGTGGCTGGATAGTGAAATTATGACGATCGTCACAAAACTGATGGAGGAGGGTGGCTGCTGCCTGGCGGACAGGCTCGATCTGCACCTAACGGAGACTCGATCTGCACCTAACGGGGGAGAGTGACCGTCACAGTGGTGCCAGAACCCGGCTGGCTGTTCAAACCGATCGTTCCCCCGTGGGCTTCGATGATGGCCTTGCTAAGTGGCAGCCCCAGGCCTGCCCCGGGTATTGCAGATTCCAGGGCCCGATCGGCTCTGAAGAACTTGGTGAAGGCTTCGTCTTGTTCTTGTTCGGTCATGCCGATTCCGTGGTCGCGGACGGAGAGCTCTACTTCGCCGTTGTTTCCCCGGAGACCGATGACCACACGGGTGCCCTCGGGGGAGAACTTGATCGCATTGGATAGCAACTGGTCGATGGCTTTGGAGAATTGACCGGGGTCCACGTCTGCCGCGACGTCGCCGTGGATCTGCACCGCAATCGCGATGCCTCTTGCGGCGGCCGCAGGCCTGGCGTTCTTAACCGACTCCTGGAGCAACTCGGAGACGTTGGTCGGCCGGCGACGCAGTTCCAGGTCTTCGGATGCGACAAGGAGCAAATCATTGACAAGGGTCAGCAGGCGTTCCGCGTTCCGTTCGATGATGCCCATGAACGCAGGGTTTGGCTGGCCGTCCAGTATTTCCAAGTAACCGAGGATGGACGTTAGCGGAGTCCGAAGTTCGTGGGAGATGGTTGCGACGAACTTGTCACGGGCTGTTTGTGCCTTCACCAGGGCTGTGACGTCGGTGAAAGCAATGATGGAACCCTTCAGCTTGCCCGCTTCGTCCAGGATCGGACGTGCGGCCGCCGAAAAGGTCCGTTGTTTCTCCCCATCGCCTACCCGGACCAGCCTGTTGGTGAAGCTTGCGCCCCGGACAGCAAGATCCGCGGGATTTCCGGGTTCTCCATCGGATTGACGAGGCCCAACAGTGAACGGGTTGATCGCCTCCGTCGACTCCTGAACCCACGTACGGTCGGCCCGAAGACGACGGTTGGTGAGAATGTCGGCCCCGTTTGTGTCCATTGCCCAGACGCCAACGTTGACCGTTTCAAGGACTGTATCCAATAGTTGGGCGTGCTCTTTGGTTGCACCATGGAGCCGCACTAATTCCCGGTCCTTGCGCTCCAACCTGTCGCTGTGCCTGATCAGCCCGTGGGCAACAACATGTCCGGTGATGGCCAAACCAGCCATGATGGCAGGAAAGACAATCATGCGGATCAGCTCCGACCGTTCAACCTCGTGCCCCAACACGAACGGCGAAGCAACCGTGGCGCAGAGGGGCGCCAGAAGGGCCAGGGCCACGCGGACTTTGCTGGTGCTGACCGACAGCCAGATCACCGGGAAAGCCATGACCAGTCCCACAACGCTAAGAACCGGTCCGCCCACCTCACGCAGGAGTCCCAGAACCAGGCAATCCGATACGGGGATGAAGACGAAACTCCAACGGGGAAGACGGTTCCATGGAAGAACGAGGCATGCAGCCAGGATCACGACGTGCAGGAAAAGGACAAGGAAGAAGGCCTGGTGCAAGAGGGTGGTGGGGTTAAAGAGAACCGCCAGGAAAACTATCAGCGTTACGGTGACCATCAAGGGCAGCTGACACAACACAACCGCCTTGTGGGTTCCGATTCTGCTGAAGTAATCCTCCAACGGCAAGAAAACGCTATCCCCCATAGCCAAGCACCTTTCCGTCCGCCCACATTGGAAACCAGTCCTCTGCTGCCAAGCATAGTGATTGACGGAGCAGCAAAGGGAAGGCGCGGTGGCCGGGAAACACACAATCTTGTGGTCAGTTACGCCATGCCAGGACCAAGTACAAGGCAAGCAAGCAAGTAGTCGGGCCCGCCGGAAACGAGTACCGACTACTCGTGACGGCCCCTCCTGCAGCCGATTCAATGGAGCACAGTGGATCTGAAATGACGTTTGTTGGAGGGGTTACGTTGAATACAGGAATGGAATCGGCAGCAATGTTCGCGGGCTCGCTGCCCGGGCTTCTCCTAATGTCCGTGGGACAAATAATGGTAGTTGTGTGCCTGTGCTTCGATATGGTGCGTGCGCTGTCCGTGCCCAGTTCACGCCCCCGGTACGTGGCGAATACGATTTTCAGGACCTTGGCAGTGCCGTCCATCCTCGTGATGGGGATCAGCGCGCTCGCTGAAGCGGTCAACTGGTCGTGGATTCACGTGGCCATGAGCATGGCCGTGCTGGTGATGATCATCTTCCGCTGGCACTACGACAAGGATGAAGACAACTGGTGGAAGGGCAAGGGCAAGAAGTTGGCCCGGTGGGCGCGTAAGCAGCTCTCGCCACCACCCGTAGTTGCGCCCGCAATGGGCTGAGTAACCTGAAAATAAGGCCTTGCCCCTGATGGGCACGGCCTTATTTTTGTGTGGGTAAAGCGAGGGAATTCCTAGGTTTAGCGCAGGAAATCCGCAGGTTCCAGAGGCTTTCCACAAGAAGTCCCAAGGACTCCGAAATGGGGTTCACTCCGTTGCTACGTTGTGAGGGAGCTGGTATCGGGCCAGCCCACATCTCCCCAACTCGCTCAGGAGTTTTCAAAATGTTTGCTACCTTCCGCACCATCGCATCCCGTGCCCGTCGTGAAGAGAACGGCGCTACCGCCGTCGAATACGGCATCATGGTTGCGCTCATCGCTGTGGTCATCATCGTGGCCGTAACCCTGCTCGGCGGAAACCTCGTCGAGACCTTCAACAGCTCAGCCTGTGCCGTCAAGGGCGGCACCTGGACGGCTTCTGCTCCCGCTGTGGGTACCACCCCGGCCGTAGTTGGCAGCTGCTCAAAGTAGTCACGGCTCACGGCGGGTACCCGGGTGGGTGGGTCGGTGGCCCCACCCACCCGTTCCTCTTCCAGTGAGTGGCTCTTAGGTGCCACCCCATAATCCGTCCGAAAATGCGATGAGAAGGCAGATCCACATGCACAGGGCTTCAGAACGGGGTGCCGTAGCGGTCGAGTTCGCGTTGCTGGCACCGGTCCTGATCCTTTTGGTTCTGGGGATCATGGAATTCGGGCGGGCCTACAACGCGCAGGTCTCGCTCACGAACGCTGCCCGCGAGGGCGTGCGCGTGATGTCGATCGCGAATGATCAGTCGGCAGCCAGGACCGCGGCGAAAAACGCCGCTGTAACGCTGAATCCAAAGCTCGCAGATGCGAACTTCACCTTCAGTGCTACCAGTTGCACGTCCGGCGCGCAGATGTCCGTCACCGTCAAGTACACACTCAGCAGCCTCACGGGAATCGCAGGACCGTTCCCGATGCAAGGCGTAGGGGTGATGGTATGTGGCGGATAAAGGGCAATGACGACGGCGAACGAGGAGCCGTTGCGGTCCTCATAGCCCTGATTCTGGTGGCGCTGCTTGGCTTTGCGGCTCTCGCTGTCGATGCTGGAATGCTCTACTCGGAAAAGGCGCAGGCGCAGAACGGATCCGATGCCGCGGCCCTGGCCGTGGCGGAGAAATGCGCCGCCAATCTCAGCGACCCGAATTGCTCCGCTACGTCCCAGATCGCCAAGGACATGGCCAACAAGAATGCTGTTGACGGCCTTGGAAACATCAACTCGGTTAACCTTGATCTGACTAACCGGAAGGTAACCGTGTCCGCCGGCTCCCAGCAAGCCGGTGGCGCTCCAAATGCCGTTTCGCTTGTCTTTGGCCGTGTCCTGGGCATGAATTCCGCGGACGTTGTGGCTTCCTCGACTGTTCAATGGGGCAGTCCTCGTGCGGGAACTACTCCATTTCCCCTCGCGTTTTCGATCTGCCAGGTGCAAGGGTACGTTGGCGGTGTCCAACAGCTTCTGCAGGCTCACGGCACCGGCGCCAACCCCAGCTGCAACTACGGACCTTCAGGCGCGGCAGTAGAGGGCGGATTCGGATGGACTGTCCAGGATCCCGGGGTGTGCGGTGGCACCATTGACCTGGCGCTCAGCGAAGGCGGCAGCGCTCCCGGGAACAGTGTCCCGCCAAACTGCGCAAACACACTCAACAAGTGGGCCGCCACCATCAATGCCGGAAAAGACATCATTGTGCTGCTTCCGGTCTTCAATTCCGTTACCGGCACAGGCAGCGGAGCCATTTACCACTTGGTCTCGTTTGCAGCCTTCAAGGTGACGGGATGGAAGTTCAGCGGCGGCAGCAGCCTACCGGACACCTTCCATAACGAGAGTCCCTATGTTTCCTCTTCCTTGTCCTGCACGGGAAATTGCCGGGGGATCGTGGGGAGATTCGTCAAATATGTATCGCTTGCGGATGGCTATTCATTGGGACCTGTGGATGCCAATGGAGTCACCGTAGTGCGCCTGACCAACTAGCCTTTCCATTTTTTTCAGCACAGGAGTGTTAAGTGAAATCACGCTTATTGGCAGGATCGGCAGCAGCGCTGCTGGCGGTCATAGGGGTGATCCTCGTGTTCGTCTACGCGCAGGGCGCGGATCAACGCGCTGTCCAGAATCTTGCGCCTGTTGAAGTCTTGATGGTCAAGGCTCCGATTCCCGCCGGCACACCGGTAGAGGCCATGAAAGCTTCCCTGGCCGCCCAACAGCTTCCGGAGTCTTCTGTCCCCGCCTCGGCACTGAAGACGCTGGGCGATTCGGCGGGCAAGGTGGCCGCTGTGGACCTCGTTCCGGGCGAACCATTGGTGGCCGAGCGCTTGGTTGCCCCTGAGGCACTGAAGACTCCGGGGAAGGTTGCAGTGCCAGCCGGAATGCAGGAGGTCTCGTTTCAACTGGACCCCGTGCGCGTAGTGGGGGGTCGGGTGGTTCCCGGCGACCACATCGGGATCTTCATTTCCATGGAAAGCGGTGGAATTGAATCCAAGCCGGATAAGGAAACAACCCAATTGTCCATTCACAAGGTGCTTGTGACCGCAGTGCAGCGGGCCCCCGAGCCAGCAGCCACGGCGCAGCCCAGCCCCAGCCCAAGTCCCGGTGCCGTGGCAGCTGATCCAAAGGACAGTGCACTTCCCACCGGTTCCCTGCTCCTGACTGTGGCGGTGGGCGATTCGGACGCAGCCAAGATCGTTTTCGCCTCCGAGTTCGCCAAAATCTGGCTGAGTAAGGAGCCCGTGGACGCACAGGAGAGCGGACCCAGAATCATCCAACGGAGCGAGGTGTACAAGTGAGCCGGTTTGTCCTGATTACCCCCAGCGCGGAATTTGATCAGCGGTTGCGTCAAGCCGTTGCCGGCGGCCTCCCGGGATCTGTGCAGACGTTCTTCACCAACGTCCTGCCGGTAGACCCGGCCGAGCTCTTCGGCGCGCTCAACCAGGAACCACTTGAGGTGCTGATTCTGGGCCCGGAGGTGCCCGTGGAGGATGCGATGCGCTTGGCCACGGTCCTTAATGTTCAAGTGCCGGAGCTCAGCGTGCTTCTTGTCTCCGAGCCGCAGCCAGACTTTATTCTCCAAGCGATGCGATCCGGCATCCGGGACATCATGAGCCCAGCCGCGGACATGGCCGAGATCAGGGTGACATTGGAGCGCGCGTGCCAGTCGTTCGCCACCCGCCAGCGGACCTCGGAACCTAAGCCATCCGGTGCACCCAAGGGCCTGGTAATCGGCGTCTTTTCTCCCAAGGGGGGTGTGGGTAAGACCACCATCGCCACGAACATCGCTGTTGGGCTAGGCAAGATCGCTCCAATGAGCGTTGTGATCGTGGATCTGGATTTGCAGTTCGGGGACGTCGCCTCGGGGCTCTACCTCAATCCGGAACACACGGTTACTGACGCGGTCACGCCCTCGGCCAGCCAGGATTCCCTGGTGCTCAAGGCCTTCCTCACCGTGCATCCGGCGAGCATCTATGCGCTGTGCGCGCCAAAAAACCCTGTTGAGGCGGATGAGATCACTCCAGAACAGGTTGCCCGGTTGCTTGAGCAACTTGCTGAAGAGTTCCAGTACGTGGTGGTTGATACAGCCCCAGGATTGCCTGAAATCGGCCTCGCGGCGCTGGAGCAGTGCACTGACGCCGTGTGGGTGTCGGCCATGGATGTGCCAAGTGTCCGGGGCCTACGTTCCGGGTTGGACATCCTTCGCAAGCTGAACCTCCTCCCGGAAACCCGCCATGTAGTGCTCAACATGGCCGATTCCAAGTCCGGGTTGTCCGTCCAGGACGTCGAATCAACGGTCGGCGCCCCTGTTGATGTCAGCATTCCCCGCTCGAAGGCAGTGGCGCTCTCCACAAACCGGGGGATTCCTGTGCTTCAAGAGGCGGCGAAGGACCCAGCCGTCAAAGGGTTGAACCATCTCGTTGAACGCTTCAACCCCGCGTGGCGGACCTCGTCTCAGCGAAAACTGCACAGAAGGGTGGTAGTCCAGTGAAGCTGTCTGAACGCTTGCACGACGCCGAGGAAAAATCCGCGGGTTCAGCGGCTGCCCTTGGACAAGGACCAAAGCCACTCACGACGACGAAACCCACCTTCGCGCAGGCAGCACAGCAGGCTAAGCCAAACCTCCAGGCGAAGGCCACGGTCGCGGTAAAACCTCACTCTTCGGTGAAACTGGCAGATCATCCGGACGCTCCGAGGCCAAAGGCCCAGCAGCCCGTGGACGCCTTCGCTGCCCTGAAGCGAAGGGCAGCAACCGCATTGTTCGAGCGCCTGGGGGCGCGGTTCAACGACTCAACGTTGAGTGAGCAGGAGCTGCGGACGGCTGCCCGGGAAGAGCTGACCAGGATCATCGACTCTGAGCAGGTGCCGCTCTCTCCTGAGGAGCGCAGTCGGCTTGTGGCGGATGTGGCCGACGACGTCCTGGGCTACGGGCCACTGCAACGCCTGTTGGATGATCCGGAGGTCACGGAGATCATGGTCAACAGGATGGACCAGATTTACGTGGAACGGCGAGGCAAGCTAACGCTCACTGATTCCGGGTTCAGCTCGGAAGATCATCTGAGAAGAGTTATCGAACGAATCGTCTCCAAAGTGGGGCGCCGGATCGACGAGTCATCCCCACTGGTCGATGCGCGGTTGGAGGACGGCTCGCGCGTCAACGCCGTGATTCCGCCGCTTGCCGTTGGCGGTTCATCCCTGACAATCCGGAAATTCAGCAAAGTGCCCTTGACCATCAGGAATCTGATCGATTTTGGCACGCTTACCCCTGAAATTGCCGAACTCCTGAACGCCTGTGTCAAAGCGAAACTGAACATTATTGTTTCCGGCGGTACGGGAACCGGTAAAACCACGCTGTTGAACGTCCTGTCTTCCTTTATTCCTGAGGACAACCGGATTGTCACCATTGAGGATGCAGTGGAACTGCAGATCCAACAACAGCACGTGGTCAGGCTCGAGAGCCGGCCACCGAACACAGAGGGCAAGGGCGAGGTTACTATCCGGGAACTGCTCCGGAACTCCCTCCGTATGCGGCCGGACAGGATCGTAGTGGGCGAGGTCCGTGGGGGAGAGTCGCTGGACATGCTGCAAGCCATGAACACCGGGCACGACGGGTCCCTTTCAACTGTGCACTCGAATTCTCCCCGGGACGCCGTGGCCAGGCTTGAAACACTGGTTCTTATGGCTGGTATGGACCTGCCATTGCGCGCAATCCGTGAACAGATCGCGTCCGCCGTGAATCTCATCATCCAAATTTCACGTCTCCGTGACGGAACGCGACGCATCACCCATGTGACTGAGGTTCAAGGCATGGAGGGCGATATCGTCACCCTCCAGGACGCCTTTGTTTTCGACTATTCGGCCGGGGTCGATGCCCACGGGATGTTCCTTGGCAGGCCGGTATCTACGGGTATCCGTCCACGATTCATCGATCGCTTCACGGATCTGGGCATTCATGTATCTCCCGAGCTTTTTGCCGCTCCGCTGACGTCGACGCCAAGGACGTGAGTGCACCATGATGCTTTTCACGGGACTGGCCCTTATGCTCTCAGCCATCGTGCTCTTCGGGGTAGCTGTTATTCTGCCAAAGGCTCCCGAGGTCCCCTTGGACCGGAGGAGGCCCTACCAGTTGGGTCCAGGTTCCCACTTGACTCGATTTACCGGGTCCACAACTGATGCGCTTCATCGTGTGCTGACACAGCGAAACGTGCGGCTTTTCAACCGCGAAGAGCTGGACAATGCCGGCGTGCGAATGAGCCAGGCGGATTTCGTTGTCCTGGTGATTGCAGGCGCGGTGGTAGGCGCTTTGATTGGGCTGGTTGTCGGCGGCATTATCGGTGCCATTCTCCTCAGTGTTTTGGCACCCTTCGTGGCCCGGCTGGTCCTGAAGTTCCGGGCGGGCAAACGGCGTGACAAGTTCGATGATCAGCTTGGCGATACACTCCAGTTGCTTTCCGGTGGCCTACGGGCTGGCCACAGCATCCTGCGCGCCATCGATGCCGCTGCTACGGAATCGGTCAGCCCCACATCCGAAGAAATGCGCAGGGTCATCACGGAGACAAGTCTGGGAAGGGACTTGCAAGCCTCCCTGAACGATACTGCGGAGAGAATGCGGAACGAGGATTTCGTGTGGATAGCCCAGGCGATCCAGATCAACCGCGAGGTGGGCGGGAACCTTGCTGACGTGCTGGACCAGGTGAACGACACCATTCGAGAACGCAGCGAGATCAAAGGACACATCAAGTCCCTCGCTGCAGAGGGAAAGTTTTCCGCCTACATTCTGATGGCTCTTCCGGTGGGAATCGTCATCATGCTCATGATCGTCAACCCCGGCTATATGAATGTGATGTTCACGAATCCGCTCGGTTGGGGCATGATTGCCGCTTCCCTCATCTTTATGACCATTGGTGGTCTGTGGATGCGCAAAATCATCGACTTGAAGTTTTGAGGTGAACCTTGCACCCTTTCCTGCTTTTATCCTTATTGCTCGTTCCCCTGCCGAGTGCGTATTTCGCGTGGTCCCTTCTTTCAGCTGATCGTAGAACGCCGCGTGCAGTCCGCGAGCTGCTCTCGCGGGGTCAAATCGCCATTGAGGTGGAGCAACAAAGCAAGAGCGGGGCTTTGGAGCGCCTGGGCTACAGGCTTACCCCTGGAAGTTACGTCCAGAAACTGGACAGACTACTGTCGTTGGCCGGGCGTCCCGCCTCGCTCCCGCTTGGCCGAGTCCTCGCAGCCAAGCCGGCGCTTGGCCTTCTCGGTGCAATTTTCGGTTTGTTTATCACTACCAGCAGCCAGAGTGGACTCATCAAGCTTGTGGGAATCTTTGTTGTCCTGCTGGGATATTTCATTCCGGACCTGATGCTTTACAGCAAAGGTCAGGAACGGCAGAAGAAGATACAGCTGGAACTCGCCAACACCATGGATCAAATGCTCATTTCCGTCGAGGCCGGCTTGGGCTTCGAAGGAGCCATGGCTCGCGCGGGAGAAAACGGCAAGGGACCGCTGGCGGAGGAGCTTGTGCGGACACTCCAGGACATGCAGGTTGGTCGGAGCCGGCGCGAGTCCTATCTTGCCTTGGCACAACGGACCAATATTCCTGAACTCCGAAGCTTTGTGCAGGCGGTTATACAGGCAGACACCTACGGGATTGCCATTAGCCGCGTCCTCAAGGTCCAGGCGAAGGTCATGAGGGTTAAGCGCCGCCAGCGGGCGGAAGAGAAGGCAATGAAGCTTCCGGTAACAATTCTCTTTCCCTTGCTGTTCTTCATCTTTCCGGTCTTGTTTATTGCCATCCTGGGTCCCGCAGTCATCAACACCATAACGACGCTCAGTGGTGGATGAACCAGCGTGCTCAATTTGCGTAATAAGAAGAAACTCAACAAATCAGGAGGGGCTAAGGATTTGCTCAAGATCAGCACAAGATCGGTTTAAATCTGAGTTCAGGAAGTAGCATCGAGTTATGTTCAGTTCAGATTTCAGCGAGGTCGACGAGCGTGGGGACTCCGACCGTACCGGCCCGGCGAAGGGCTCCCCATGGATGCCCGCCGCCAGCAGGCGGCCGATACTGGACCTCGCCGAATTCCAACTGTTGGAAGATCAGGTGGGCGATCCGCGCACAGCGCGCATTTTTGCAAGCGACTTTGCGAGGCTCTGGCGAGTACGGTACGAAGCCCTCGCTGCCGCCGTCGAGCGTGGTGACGAAGCGGCAGCCCTGGACACGATCCTGAGCCTCAGGACCTCTTCCGCCATGGTGGGCGGCGTTCGCCTTTCGGTTCTCGCAGCCCAACTTGAGGAACATATTCTGAACGGTGAATTACGCGATGCCCAGCCTCTCCTGAATGACATTGCCGACTGTGGTCAGCGCACGGTCAAGGAGTTAAGGGAAAGCTACGTACTGAGGAATGAAAGTCCGGAACCGGATCCTATCTCCTAATCCGGTCTTTTTGGGGCCAGCCGATAGCCGACTCCCCGGATCGTCTGCAGAAACCTGGGATTTTGTGAATCTTCATGCAGCTTTCGGCGAAGATTGCCGATGTGAGTCTCAACAGCCCGTTCGTCGGCCTCGCTGATATAAGCGTCGTCGTCGTAATAGTCACCACGGGCAGCACGAACCAAGTCAGCCCTTGTCCGCACTTCCTCCGGGTTTCGAAGCAAATCCAACAGCAGATCGAATTCACTTCTGGTCAAAGTCAGGGGAGAACCATCAAGGGCAACAGCCCGGGACTTGTAGTTTAAGGACAATCCATTGTGTTCAATGAGGGCGTCATGCCGTCCATTTGAACGGACTAAACCACTGCTGGCGGCTTCTTCGGGCAAAGAAAGCCCAGTTCCCATGCGGGGCCGCCGCATCATCGCTGTGACCCTTGCTCTTAGCTCGCGCGGCAGAAATGGTTTCTTTACATAGTCGTCGGCACCCGTCAGGAAAGCGGTCAGTGTGTCCGGTTCATCGCGGCGCGCAGTGAGCATGACAACATACGCATCACTGAATTGCCGGATTCGCCGCAAAACCTCATGGCCATCCATGTCAGGAAGCCCGACGTCCAGTGTCACCGCCACGGCTTGATGATGTCGGACAACCTCGACGCCTTCGCGTCCAGTCGCGGCGGAATGGACTACAAATCCCGCCTCTCTCAGGATGGCGCCCACCAAGTTCCGGACGTCTTCATCATCCTCAATGACTACAGCAACCCCAGGCTCGCTCATTGATTCCCTCGAGTCGGCGCACATCCCCGCAAGCCCAGCGCAAAGCGGGAAGCGTCACCCAATACGTACGATACAAGCATTCCAGTTTTATAGCACCTAATATGTGAAATATGTGCCGTTCCCAACGTTCCGGTTTTACGCTCCGCCCCCTGCTCTTCCCGGAATCGGCGCGAAACGATATTTGGTCCGTGTCCCCCCAACGAAGGACTCTGCCTTGACTGAGCAGCCTTTGCTTCGCACAGCCGCCCGAATCTTCAGGAAACTCACGCCCAGAGCCCGGGTAGCCGTCTGCGAATTGCCTTTGACTCTGGTAGTTGCAGCATTGTTCGTCTCTGCCCCGGCCCTCTGGCCAAATCTCATTCAGAACGGGTTATTTGTCACCGGGATCCTCATGCATGGGATCCTTTTCCTGAGTTGCTTCCTGCTACCTTGGGAGCGGCTCTCGCCGGGCGCAAGCCTGGCCATCCCCGTTCTGGATCTGGTTGCCCTCGCATTCACGCGAAGTGGTGCCTACGGCTCTCTACCAGGCCTTGGGGTGCTCGCGCTTTTTCCCGTGATCTGGTTATCCGCCTCGGGTCTGCGAACCAGGTCCAGCCTCATTATCAGTTTCATGGGTCCTCTGGTCATTGCACTCCCACCCTTCATTTCGCACCTGCCTAAGCCGCCGTCCTCCGACATGTTCTCGGTTACCGTCTTGCCTCTGGTGATGTTGGCGGTGGCAATCACCATCCGGCTCTCCGGCTCGAATGCCCGGATTCAGCAACAGCGAGTCAGACAGCGCGACCAAGCCCTGCGCCAATTGCTTGCGGCCAGCAGGGACCGCGAAATGCTGCTTGCGACAATCCTGGACACGATCGACGTCGGAATTGTCGCCGTCGATTCCAAGGGCGAGACGCTTTTGACCAACACCCAACAAAAAGAATTCCATCGCGTGGCAACTCCGGCCCGGACCGGCGCAGCTCCTGCAAAGGACGAAGTCCTGATCTTTGGCCAAGACCGGCTGACGCCACTTCCACCGGAAAAGAGCCCTGTTCAAAGGGCAGTCCAGGGTGAAACATATTCCGATTACCTCGTGTGGTTCGGTACAGGAGCCGAACAGCGGGCCATTTCGACCGCCGCTCGCAGCATGAAATATGGCGTGGACGAAGGGTTCGGCGGTGCCGTCATTGTGTTCCGAGACGTGACCGACGTCGTTCAGGCCCTCGCGGCCAAGGACGAACTGGTTGCCAATGTCTCGCACGAATTCGGATCCCCGCTGACCTCGATCCTGGGCAACCTGGACCTGGTGCTCCGTGGGGATGAAGAGCTTTCCGATAGGGCAACCACCCGATTGGAAGTCGCCGAGCGCAACGCCGAGCGGCTCCGCGTCTTGGTGGATGATCTGCTCATGTCCGCCGCCGCAGTGGAGAGCATCCACTTACGGCGTACTGACGTTGCGGGCCTGGTTGAAAACAGCTTGGTCTCAGCCCATGCGCAGGCGGATTTTGCGAATGTGGGCCTCGTGGCCGATGTACCTTCACCACTGTGGGCTGATGCAGATCCGTTGAGGCTGGGACAGGCCCTGGATAACCTCGTGTCCAATGCCATCAAATACTCGCCAGGTGGCGGACGGGTTACCGTGCGGGCGGCTCGGAACGACGGATGGATCCAGCTGGAAGTTCAAGATACCGGCATGGGCATGACCACGGAGGAGACCTCCAAGATTTTCACACGCTTCTTCCGGACCGGCGCTGCCCGCCAGGCCGCGATTCCAGGGGTTGGCCTTGGACTGTCCATCACAAAGTCCATTGTGGAACGACACGGCGGCAGCATCACGTGCACCAGTAAACCGGGAAGAGGCAGCACCTTTACGGTTTCGCTTCCGGCCACCCCATCCCAGGAGAACATGAAGGCATAGGCCGTTCAGTGCATAAAGCCGCTACCGTCCCAGTCCCGATCGTATTTACCGCAACGGGTGCAGCGTCTATAACGACCGCTGCCATCTTCTGCCGACTCCACATGCCAGGCGTGACTCAAGTTCAGTTTGCACATGAGCATCTTGAGCATGGCGCTCTCCGTTCCTAAGCACGTACAACCCGCATACCGTGATTGCTTCGTGCCTCCTCAGTTTAGGCGTTGCGCCTTTTCGGTCGGTAGGACAATTGCGTTCGGGCATGCCCGGAAGATGTCCCGGAATGCCCACGATGTTCGGACCCGATGTCGTAGTCTGATGCGTAGTCGTGCCAGCTGCCGAGGAACGCGCCATGCCGGTAACTTTCATTGGGGGAATTGATGACGAATGACACGGATGGTCCGGCTTACGGCCAGCCGGACGTGCCAGCGGGGCCGCTGCAACAGTCGCAGCCCTTCGCGCAGCCAGGCTCACCTCCGTACTGGTCGTCGCAGCCCTTTGCGGCACCCGCTGCTCCGCCGACGCCACACCAGTACCAGCAGCCACCTTTTCAGTACCAGCCCTACTACCAGCAGCCCTTCCAACCTCCGTGCTTCGGGCCCCCGCCCTTCCCACAGAATCCTGCGCGGGAAAATTGGTCCAGCGGTTCCAACAAGCGCTTGGGTCCGTCCTATTGGATCGTGGGCGCATTGCTTGCCATACTTGCCCTCGCCAATGCACTGACTGGCAACGGCGAATCGATCCTGATCTTTATCGGCCTGGCAGCGTTGCTCACTGGTCTCTATTCGCTCATTTTCAAGAGACCCTCCTGGGCTGCGCTACCAAGTAAACAGGCGGCGATAGTGGTTGCCGTCGCCGGGGCGGTCTCGCTTTTCCTGGGCGTTATTGCTGCCGGAACTGAAGCGGCCCGTGATTCGGCGGCTACCGCTGCTCCGGGACCTGCGAGCACCATCCAAGACGGGACTATCCAAGACGGGACTATCCAAGATGGGACGTGGATTGTTGGGAAGGATATCGCCCCGGGAACGTACCGAACCATGAATGAAGTTACAGGCGCCTGCTACTGGCAGATCACGCGCCCGGGCAGCGGTAGTGACAGCTCCGAAGGAGCTGTGACGAGCGGGTTCCCCGTGGTGAAGTTGGTCAGGGGCCAGAGGCTGATAACAGAAGGCTGCGGAGGCTGGGCGAAGCTGTAGGTTCCGGAAGCTCGTGTCTTTGCAGCGGGACTCAGGGCAAGCATCCAAGGGAAGCGATCCCTCATGCGGGCCGCGGGCGCTTTTTCGCAGCCATCTCTTCCGGCCCGGGCAGCGCCTTGGTGGTGCGCCATGTGTCCAAGGCAATCACGGCGGCCAGCACTATGAGTGACAAAGAGACGGAAGCGAGGACGTCCGTTAGCCAGTGGTACCCCAGGTAGAGCCGGCTGATGGCCTGGGAGGCGATCCCTGCGACGGCGGCACTGAAGCCGCCAATAACGGCACCTATCCTGCGGCGCCGCGAAAAGACGAGGAATGCTCCCACCAGAAGGAAGTCGGATGCGCCGAGTACGTGGCCCGAGGGAAAGGAGTAGGTGCTGTCAGCGCCGAGCACCATGAGATCCATGGGCGGTCTTGGCCGTTCGACCAAACGCGTAATGACTTGGGCGAGGATCAAGCCGGTCAGCATAGCGCCAGCCAGCAAGAGGGGGCGCCAGAGTTTCCTCGCCCTGATTATCCAGATCCCGGTCACGGCCGCCACGATGATGGGCATCACTATGGGGCCAAAAATGGTGGCAAGGACACCCATGATCGTTGTCGCCGCCGGCGAGCGTTGGCTCACGAACCACGAGCTGACTGTTTCATCAACTGTGGCCAGATCTATTTTTTGCTTTACCTCGGCGAGGATGAGGAAGAAGGATCCGGCGCCGACCACCGCGAGGATAACCGCGATGACGTAAAGGACCTTTTGACTCCGGGGTGCAACGTATCGTTCCGGGATTGTGAGCTTGTCGTGAAGGACCCCGGATGTGTCTCCAGGGTCTCCGGGGGCGTTCGACGGCGGTCTGTCCGGGAAGGGCATATCACAGGATACCTGTTCCACCGGCGCAGGCGGTGGTCTCTCTCGGATCCAGCGACAGCCTTAGAGGTAATCCCCAACGTGGTCCCGGGCGATTTCCAAAAGAGTTGTGTGGAACGCGACCTCGGCGGGGGCATAGACCTTGTCCTGGCGTTGGGCAAGGAGCACCCGGCGCAGTGGGGCAGCAGCTCCGAGGCTCAGGACCCGGACGTCGGGGTGTTGGAGTGCGACGGCGGTTTTCGGCACCATTGCGACGCCCATTCCAACGCTGACCATGGCCTGTGCTTCCTGGTAGTCGTTGGCCAAGAATCCGATGGTGGGCTCGAAGCCGGCTTCGTTGGCCGAGCGTCGGAGGACTTCCACCACGGGGTGCGCGTCCGCACGCACGATCCAGGATTCCTTTTTCAGATCCTCCATCTTTACTTCATCGAGGTCGGCGAGGGGGTGTCCTTTAGCCACCAGGATGACTGTGCTTTCCTGGAAAACTTCGGTTGTCCGGATAGCGTCGTCATGGAAGCGATTCCAAGGGTAGTCCCAGAGCAGGCAAAGGCCGGTCTCTCCGGATTCGAGGTCCGAGACCAGTTCCTCAAAACGGGCGCTGCGGACGGACAGGCTGATGGCCGGGTATCGCTTCTTGAAAGCGCGGATCACGAGCGGCAAGAACGATCCGGCGAGGGTGGGAAACGTGCCCACTGTCAGGGACCCGCGTCGAAGTCCAGCGATCTGGTCCAGGTCGTTCCGGGCGGCGCGCATCTGTCCCACCATTTTGCGGGCGTGCCCGGCGAGCACCTGGCCGGCTTCTGTCGGCACCACGCCACGCGAGCGGCGGGTAAGAAGCGGCTGCCCTACTTCCTGCTCAAGCTTGCGCAGTTGTTGGGAGACCGCCGATGGCGTGTACAGCATCAGATCGGCCGCAGCAGTGATGGATCCTTGCTCCACCACCTCAACCAGCAGAGCCAACCGCCGGATGTCGAATAATTCCTGGCCATGATCATTAAGCATCAGTTAACTCTCCTCTTATTTTGGTTCATTCTATGCAATCCTGCGCGATTTCCCCTAGCTATTGCCCCGAAAGCAGCCAGTAGCCAAAATGTAGGCAGCCTTCAACAGCTCAAACCGCAGTGAATGAAGCATCTCTACATACCCCGTAAAATATCCAACATTGTCTTCATTTGTGATGCGGATCATTCTTCTTATAGGCCCCTGAAACCCAGAGCGGCATGAGGAGATGGACGGATTGCCATGAAGATTGAAGCGGAATGGATGCGTGGAGGCACCAGCAAGTGCTGGGTCTTCGAAGGTGAACACCTGGACGAAACCCACAAGGACCTCGACTCGTTGCTGCCCCGGCTTTTCGGCAGCCCGGACCACCGCCAAATTGACGGCGTCGGAGGATCAACCTCCACCACCAGCAAGGCCATGATTCTGCGCCGTCCCGCCGACCAGGATGTCGACGTCGAGTTCACCTTCGCGCAGGTCGGCATCGAGGAAGCGGCCGTGGACTGGGGGAGTAACTGTGGAAACTGCTCCGCAGTTGTTGGACTGTACGCGATCGAGAAGGGCTGGGTGACGCCCAGCGGTGACAACACCCGAATCGTCACGCGCAACACCAACACAGGCCAGATCATCATCCAGCGCGTTGCCACCCCCGCGGGGGCTCTGCCGATCGTCCCGAATGCGGAGATGCCCGGCGTCGTATTTCCCGGCTACCGGGTGGGCCTGGGCTTCAAGGATCCCGCCGGAAAGACGACCGGGAAGCTGCTGCCCACCGGCGAACCGACGGACACGATAAGCGCTGGCGGGACGCGCTGGACAGTTTCAATGGTCGACGCCGGAGCTCCGGTTGTGATCGTCAAGGCTGAGGAGCTGGGCCTGGACACCGCCCGCTTCGAAAGTTGGCAGGCGGGAGTAATGCTTCAGTTGGACACCCTGGACCAGATCCGGCGGCAGGCCGCAGTCCGCATGGGCCTTGCCCCAACCGTCAAGGATGCCGCCCGCGCTATCCCCAAGCTCGCGATAGTCGGTGCCCCCGGCGCGGGGGACACCGGCGATGTCAACGTCATGATGCTCTCCATGGGCAAGCCCCACCCGGCCCTGGCAATTACCGGAAGCATCGCCCTGACGCTTGCAGCAAGCACCCCAGGAACTGTCCTCAACAGCATCACGGGCAGTGAACCGCGGTCCATCCTGCGGCTTCGTACTCCTGCGGGCGTGATCGAGACCTGGAGCGAAGAACGCGACGGGTCCTTGTTGGTCGGGGTGGACCGTACGGCACGCACTATCGCCACCACTACCCTGCATCTCCCGGAACTCCTCGGCAGCGCCGTCGAGCCTTCCTTCGCATCAGCCGCCCAATAACATCCGCTGCTCAGTGAAATCAGCCCACTCAACGAGGAGTAAAGACCATGACTAAGACCGATTACCAAGCCGCCCCCACATCAGTGGATGATGTTCAGGAGGCTGGTTCCAAACGTCCCAACCGCAGCCGCCGTATCCTGCTGATAACAGCAGCCGTGATTGCTGTCCTGGGTCTGGCCGCTCTGATGTTCGGAGGCGCCATTTTCAACCCGGCGGCCACCTCGGGAACGGAGCCGACCTTGACCGCTACGCAGATCATTCCCTTGGTCATCCTCGTGGTCATGTTCGTTGTCGCTACCAAGTGGCCCCTGAACATCGGTGTGATGGGGCTGGTAGCCTCGTTCGGCGTCGGGTATTTCATGCTGGGAATGACCGATAAGGAGATCCTGGAGGACTTCCCGGCCAGCATCGTCCTGACGATCATCGGCGTGACGTACTTCTTCAGCATGGCAAACCGCAATGGAACCATCGACATCATCGTGCAGAACTGTGTGCGCCTCGTCAGGGGTAAGACGCTGCTGCTGCCGTGGGTCTTCTTCCTTATTGCTGCCGCGCTGACCTCGCTGGGCACGTTCTCGCCGGCCGCCGTCGCACTTCTGGCACCTGCTGCCATGGGATTCGCTTACGAGTCACGCATCCACCCCGTCCTCATGGGTGCCTTCGTCATCAATGGCGCACACGCCGGTGGGTTCTCGCCACTCTCGGTTGCCGGCGTCCTGGTCCACAACATCGCACATGACAACGGCTTCCCCATTTCCCAGGGCGGACTCTTCGCGGCGAGCTTCGCCATCAACCTGCTCCTCTCGGCACTCTCCCTGGCTTTGTTCGCGGTCTTGGGCAAGCTGAAGGACGGCGCCGGGGTCCAGAACATGGACCTCGAAACTCCCCGCACCACGCGGCCTCACGGCCAGCAGATCATCACGCTTCTGCTGATCGCCGTCATGCTCGTCTGCACGTTGGGCTTCCGGATGCCGATTGGCTTTGTTGCCCTTTCCGCCGGCCTGCTGCTGGCGCTGATCAACATCAAGGAACACCGGACCTTCATTGGCGGCGTTTCCTGGTCCACCGTCCTCCTGGTGGCCGGCATGATTACGTACGTCTCCCTGCTGCAGCATGTGGGAGTTATCGACACCCTTGCAGAGATGGCTTTGGCGCTCGGCGCACCGCTGCTGATCGCGTTGGTTCTCTGCTACGTGATCGGCGTCGGCTCTGCATTTGCCTCGTCCACAGCGCTGCTGACCGCCTTCATCCCGCTCGCCGGGCCGCTGCTGGCCTCCAGCACGTTGAGTGCATCCGGAACGGTCGCAGCCCTGGCTATCGCAGCAACCGTGGTGGATGTTTCGCCCTTCTCCACCGACGGCGCACTGATCGTGGCCAACGCCCAGGAGTCAGACCGTCAGCGCGTCTACAAGCAGCTGATGATCTACGCCGGTGGAGTGGTCCTGGTGGCGCCCGCTATGGCTTGGGCCCTCCTCGTTCCGACCGGCATCCTCTAAGCCGCACGTTTTCACATGACTGCCGGCAACTCCAGGTCGGTACGCGGAGGGACCCGCCCTGCATACCAACGCAACAGGTAACCCGACAGACGGGCGCAGGACTGGATGATCCCAACGCACCAGAGGCGGGGCCACCTAACAGGGTGGCTCCGCCTCTGTCGTGTCGGCAGCGAGAACGCCGACGGAGCTGGCACCGGCCCGTGCGGATGGGTGACGGCGGGCGTACTCTGGCCGCATGGAGTCAGAGGTGAGGACAATCGCTCTGCGCACCGGGATCAACGTGCCCTGTTTTGTGCAGGGTCACCTTGGTGAAGCGAACGACGACGGCGCGGCGCCCTTGGTCTTGTTGCATGCGTGGGGTGAATCCTGGCGGAGTTTTGAGCGGCTGATTGCCTCGCTGCCGTCCGTTACTCTGGTGGCGCCGGACCTACGCGGCCATGGTGGGGCCGACAAGCCAGAAGACGGGTACTCGCTGCCAGCGGTTGTGGAAGACGTAGTTGCAGTGTTTGATGCGTTGGGTTTCGCGAGGGCTCACGTCTTGGGTTCATCCAGCGGGGGATACGTGGCGCAACAACTCGCTGTGATGCATCCGGAGCTCGTGGCCTCACTGACTCTGGTGGGATCTCCCTTGAGCCTGCACGGGAAACCACCGTTTGCGAGCGAAGTCGAGGAGCTCACTGATCCAATTTCGGGGGACTGGGTCCGTGAGTCTTTGTCCTGGTACCGGCTGCTGCACACCGTGCCCGCCGCGTACATCGAGGACAGGGTGCAGGATGGTTTGGCCATGCCGGCAGCCGTTTGGAAGGCTTCCCTGCGCGGCTACTACGAGGCTGTCCCGCCATCGGAAGCCGGCACCATCTCAGCCCCGACGCTCATCCTGTGGGGCGCGCATGACCACCTGGTCCCACGACACCATCAAGAAACCCTTGCCAGCCGTATCCGTGGTGCTCGGTTAAGGATCTACGAGAAGACGGGGCACTTGGTGTTGTGGGAGTGCCCGGAGCGGGTTGCTGAGGATGTTGAGGGGTTTCTGTCGGGGGTTGCGGGGTAGGGGCGGCTGACCATTCGCTGGGACATATCGAGGTTACGAGGAGCGACTCTTAAACGACCGCGGCGGTTGCTGCGGAGGTCTTGCTTGCGGTGGCGTAGCCGGCCTTGCTGCCGGTCACGGTGACGGTGATGGTTTTGCCGACATCCCCGGTGACCGGGACGTAGGTCGCGGCAGTACCACCGGTGATGGAAACACCGTTGGCTTTCCATTGGTAGGTCAGGGTGACTGGGGATGGTCCCCAAATACCTGGTACCGCGGTGAGGGTCGATCCGACCTTGGCTGTGCCGGTGATGGTGGGTACCGGTGCCGGTCCCAGCGCTGGCAGGGCCACGACCGCCGCGGTTGCTGCGGAGGTTTGGCTGGCGGTGGTGTATCCGATCTTGCTGCCGGTCACGGTGACGGTGATGGTTTTGCCGACATCCCCGGTGACCGGGACGTACGTTGCGGCAGTACCACCGGTGATGGAAACACCGTTGGCTTTCCATTGATAGGTCAGGGTGACTGGGGATGGTCCCCACACGCCCGGTACGGCGGTGAGGGTCGATCCGACCTTGGCTGTGCCGGTGATGGTGGGCGCCGGTGCCGGGGCCAACGCCGGCAATGCAAGGACCGCGGCGGTTGCTGCGGAGGTCTTGCTTGCGGTGGCGTAGCCGGCCTTGCTGCCGGTGACAGTGACGGTGATGGTTTTGCCGACATCGCCGTTGACTGGCACGTAGGTCGCGGCCGTAGCGCCAGTGATCACGAGACCGTTGGCTTTCCATTGATAGCTCAGGGTGACCGGGGATGGTCCCCAAATACCCGGTACCGCGGTGAGGGTCGATCCGACCTTGGCTGTGCCGGTGATGGTCGGCACCGGAGCCGGCGACAACGCTGGCAGGGCCAGGACCGCGGCGGTTGCTGCGGAGGTCTTACTGGCGGTGGCGTAGCCGGC
Source organism: Arthrobacter sp. StoSoilB5 (assembly GCF_019977235.1). Taxonomy (NCBI): domain Bacteria; kingdom Bacillati; phylum Actinomycetota; class Actinomycetes; order Micrococcales; family Micrococcaceae; genus Arthrobacter; species Arthrobacter sp. StoSoilB5. The sequence continues at coordinate 4,236,624 of NZ_AP024646.1, read as the reverse complement.
CTTGCTGCCGGTCACGGTGACGGTGATGGTTTTGCCGACATCGCCGGTGACTGGCACGTAGGTCGCGGCCGTAGCGCCAGTGATCACGAGACCGTTGGCTTTCCATTGATAGCTCAGGGTGACCGGGGATGGTCCCCAAATACCCGGTACCGCGGTGAGGGTTGACCCGACTTTCGCGGTTCCCGTGATGGTGGGTACTGGAGCCGGGGCCAACGCCGGCAGGGCAAGGACCGCGGCGGTTGCTGCGGAGGTCTTACTGGCGGTGGTGTAGCCGATCTTGCTGCCAGTCACGGTGACGGTCAGAGTCTTGCCAACATCCCCGGCTACCGGCACGTACGTGGCAGCGGTACCGCCCACCACCGCGACGCCGTTGGCTTTCCATTGGTAAGTCAAGGTCACCGGCGCGGGGCCCCAGACGCCCGGCCCCGCCGTAAGTGTGGACCCCACCTTTGCCGTTCCCGTGATCGTCGGAACCGGAGCCGGACTCAGCGCTTGGGCTGGGAAGGCCAGGTTGAGGGTCGTGGTGCTGCCGCTGACCATGGCCACAGGCTTTGCAGCAGCTTCACTTGTCACGTTCCCTGAATACAGGTCTCCCAGTTCCGGGTTCCCGGTGCTGACCTTGACCACATACTGGCCCGTGCTCAGTCCCGGAATTGAGTATTTGCCAGTGGAGTCCGTCCAGGAACTACGTGTGACGAGCGAGCCGTTGGTTGTATAGGCGTACACGGGAACACGGGCCACTGGCTTTCCAGCTTTGTCGAGAACAGTTCCACTGAGTGTGCTGCCGGCGGTCAGGGTCGCGTTGACGTTCAGGACTGGTTGTCCGGCTTGGACTGCCAGCGTGGAGGCCTGTCCTACGCCCGCCGACTCGGGTTTGTTCTGGTAGAACTGGGCTTCCTCGGTGGAGTAACCACTGGAACGGTTGAACGCCACCTTGTAGGACCCGGCGGCAAGCCCAACGACGCTGAAGTTGCCGGCCTGATCGGAATAGCCTTGCTTGACAGCTTTGCCAGTCCCGTCAAGGACCGTGACTGGTGAATAGCCTTGCCTGGACCCGGAGATCTTGCCGGCAATTGAAGCGCCGAGTTGGGCCGTGAAATTGACAGATGCCTTCTCCAGCCCTGCGGTCAGCGCCAAGGATGATGCCGTTTCAAACGAGGCTCCGCCATACCACTGGTCGGTTGCTCCGCTGCTGGAACCCTCAAGTTTTGCCTTGTAGGAGCCCGTGGGCAGACCGATGATCTTATAGCTGCCATCCGCACTGACCCTGGTCGACTCCACCGGCGAGCCGGCGTTGGTTGCCGAGTAGACGTGGACGTAGGCGTTGGCCGGAGTGATTCCGGCAGCAGCCGAGAGCTTGCCGCTGATGCTCGCACCCTTAACCAGGGTGGCGTTGACGCCGGCGAGATCTTGGCTATTGGTGAGGGTGACGGCGTTGGCCGTGGCGAAGGAGGCAGCGTTGGCGTGCCACTGGTCCAGGGCACCAGTCCCGTTGCTCGCGAACTTCAGTTTGTAGCTGCCTGCAGGAAGCCCGATGAGCTTGTAGCTGCCGTCCGAACCGACCCTTGCGGATTCCACAACGGCATTGGCCGAATCACTCTTGTAAAGCTCCACTCTCGTGTTTTGAACTGCTATGCCGGCCGGCGCGGTGATCTTGCCGCTGATGGTGGCGCCCTTGATGTAGGCGGCGTTGACAGCGGTGAGGTCCTGCCCTGTGGTGACGCTCACTGCCGTGCCCGTGGCGAAGGTAGTTCCGTTCTTGTACCAGAGATCAAGGGCACCGGTGTCGTATCCACCGAAGTTCAGTTTGTAGCTGCCGGCCGGGAGGCCAATGAGCTTGTAGCTGCCATCTGATCCGATGGATGCGTATTGCACGTACCAGCTGGGGTCGTCGGCCTTGTACGCATAAACGTAGGCGCTGGCCAGACTGACACCGGTCGGTGCGGTGATTTTGCCGCTGATCGTCGCACCCTTGACGAGGGTGGCGTTGATGCCGCTGAGGTCTTGGCCCGTGGTCAGAGTGACTGTGGTGCCGGTGGCGAAGGACGTAGCGTTTGCGTGCCACTGGTCCAAGGCCCCGGTGTTGTTTCCACCGAAATTCACTTTGTAACTTCCAGGGGGAAGCCCGATGAGCTTGTAGCTGCCGTCGGACCCGACCGAAGTGCTCGCGACGGACGAATAGGCGTTGTCGGATTTGTAGACGGCGACGCTGACACCGCCCAGGCTGACTCCGGCCGGTGCCGTAATTTTGCCGCTGATCGTCGCGCCCTTAACAAGCGTGGCATTGAGACCGATCAAGTCCTGACTGGTAGTCAGGGTGATGGACGTGGCGGTGGCGAAGGATGACGCGTTGCTGTGCCACAGGTCCTGCGCTCCGGAACCGGAACCGGAGAACTTCAGTTTGTAGTTGCCGGCCGGGAGCCCAATGATCTTGAAGCTGCCATTGGAACTGAGGACGGAGTTCGCGATCGGGTAGGACTCGGTATCGGACTTGTAGGCGTAGGCCCTGATAGTGGAAAGGCTCACGCCGGCCGGGGCGGTGACTTTGCCGCTGATCGTCGCGCCCTTGACCAGCGTGGCGTTGATGCCGGTGAGGTCCTGCCCGGTGGTCACTGTGAGAGTGGTGGCAGTTTCAAAGGAAGCGGCGTTGCTGTGCCACTGATCCAACGCCCCTGTCTCGTTTCCGGTGAACTTCACCTTGTAGCTGCCAGCCGTGAGGCCGCTGAACCTGTAGCTGCCGTCGGAACCGAGATCGGCGGAGCCCACGTTGTAGTCCTTGTTGTCTGTCTTGAAGAGCTCCGCGCGGGTGTTGGTTAGATTGACGCCGGCGGTTGCGGTGACTTTACCGCTGATGGTCGCGCCTTTGACCAATGTGGCGTTGACGCCTGCCAGGTCCTGGCCCGTAGTCAGGGTGACGATGGTGGCTGTGTCGAAGGAGGCGGCGTTACTGTGCCATTGCTCCAGGGCACCGGTGTTGTTTCCCTCGAAGTTCACTTTGTAGCTGCCTGCAGGGAGCCCAGTCACCATGTAAGTTCCGTCGGAACCGACGTACGAGTACGACGCGTAGGATCCCGGGTCATCGGACTTGTAGACATAGACCCTCGCGTTCGCAAGGTCGACGCCGGTTGGTGCGGTGACTTTTCCGCTGACAGTCGCGCTCTTCACGAGTGTGGCGTTTATACCGGTCAGGTCCTGGCCGGTAGTGACGGAGACCACCGTGGCGGTTTCGAACGACGCCGCGTTGCTGTACCACTGGGCCAAGGTCCTTGAGTCGTTACCGCCGAATCTCACCTTGTAGCTGCCAGCCGGAAGCCCAGTGAACTTGTAGCTGCCGTCGGAACCAATATAGGTGGAATCCACATACGTGTACTCGTTATCGGAACTGTAGATGGAAACCTGCAAATATCCGAGGCTGACTCCGGCCGGTGGCGTGACCTTGCCACTAATCGTCGCGCCCTTCGCCAACGTGGCGTTGATGCCTGTGAGGTCTTGGCCGGTGGTGACGGTGACCGCCGTCGCGGTTTCAAAGGAGGCCGCGCCGCTGTGCCACTGGGCGAGCGCGCCTGTGCCGCCGCCGTCGAACTCCACTTTGTAGCTGCCGGCTGGAAGCCCGGTGATCTTGTAGCTGCCATCGGAAGCAGGGTATGCGGAGCCGATGGTGGGGTAGGAGGAGTCGGATTTGTAAATCGCCACCCAGGTGTCGCGGACGTCTATGCCAGCGGGTGCTGTGATTTTGCCGCTGACGGTTGCGCCCTTGACGAGGGTGGGATTGATGCCGGTGAGGTCCTGACCCGTGACGAGAGCGATGACAGTAGCGGTGTCGAACGACGTGGCTCTTAGGTGCCACTGATCGAGTGTTCCTGTGCCATAGCCTGAGAATTTCAGTTTGTAACTGCCAGCCGCCAGACCCCTGAACTTGTAGGTGCCGTCCGGGTTGGCGTAGGCAGAGGCTACGGGAGAATAAGAATCGCTTGTCTTGTAGAGCTCTGCCCGCGTGTTGGTCAGGTCAACTCCCGCTGGCGCTGCGATCTTGCCGCTGATGGAGGCGCCCTTGACGAGAGTGGCGTTGACCCCCGTGAGGTCCTGGCCTGTGGTGAGAGTAATTGTGGTGGCGGTCTCGAAGGATGCCGCGTTGCTGTGCCACTGGTCCAGGGCGCCAGTGTTGTATCCACTGAACTTCAGCTTGTAGCTTCCGGCAGGGAGCCCAATGATTTTGTAGCTGCCATCAGAACTTACAGAAACCGACTTAACGGGGGAGCTGGAGAAGCTGGCGCTATAGGCGTACGCATACGTGTTGTAGCCCAGAGTCACTCCAGTGGGCACTGTAATTTTGCCGCTGATAGTGGCGCCCTTGATGAGGGTTGCGTTGATGCCGGTGAGGTCCTGGCCCGTGGTGAGAGTAATTGCCGTGGCGGAATCGAAGGATGTCGCGTTGCTGTGCCACTGGTCCAGGGCCCCGCTGTTGTAACCCGTGAAGTTAAGTTTGTAAGACCCGGCAGGGAGACCGATGAAACTGTAGCTTCCGTCGGAACCGACCCACGTGTAGCTATAGTACGAGCCGGCGTCGTCGGCCTTATAGAGATAAACGTAAGTATTAGGGAGGGTGACGCCGGCGGGTGCGGTGACTTTGCCGCTGATGGTGGCGCCCTTGACGAGTGTGGCGTTGACGCCAGAAGCGTCCTGGCCAGCGGTCAGGTTGATAGCAGTGGCGGTCTCGAAGGTCGCGGTGTTGTTATACCACTGCTCCAGGGCCCCGTTGCCGTTTCCTGCGAACTTCACCTTGTAGCTGCCAGCCGGAAGACCGATGATCTTGTAGGTCCCATCGAAGCCAGGGTAGGCAGACGCGAGATAGGACGATTCGTCGCTGGCCTTGTAGACGTAGATTCGCGTGCTTTGGAGGCTGACGCCGGCTGGTGCCGTAATCGTGCCACCGATGGTGGCGCCCTTGATAAGCGTGGCGTTGATTCCCGTGAGGTCCTGGCCGCCGGTTATGACAATGGCGGTCGCGGCACTGAACGACGCGGCGTTACTGTGCCACTGATCCAGCGCCCCTGTGTCACCGCCGGCAAACTTCAGCTTGTAGCTCCCAGCTTGCAGTCCAATGAACTTATAGGTGCCGTCCGAATTGACATATGCGGAGCCTACGAAGGAATTCTCCGAGCTTGCCTTGTAGAGCTCAACGCTTGCGCCGCTGACGTCGATGCCGGCAGGTGCGGAGACTTTTCCGCTGATGGTGGCGCCCTTGATAAGGGTGGCGTTGATGCCGGTGAGGTCCTGTCCGGCGGTGAGGGACACGGCGGTGGCTGTTTCGAAGGTCGCTGCGTTGTTGTGCCACTGATCCAGGGCGCCAGTGTCGTAGCCAGTGAACTTTAGTTTGTAGCTGCCAGCTGGAAGGCCGACGATCTTGTAGTTGCCGTCGGAACCAACGTACGCGGACTCGGCGTACGAGTCGCCTCCGCTGGTTGGGTAGGCCTCAACCTTGGCGCTATTGAGGTTGACGCCCGCTGGTGCGGTGACTTTGCCGCTGATGGTGGCTCCCTTGACGAGCGTGGCGTTGACCCCAGGGAGATTCTGACCGCTGGTGAGTGTGACGGCGGTGGCGTCGTCGAATGTGGAAGCGTTGCTGTACCACGTGTCCAGGGCACCTGTGCCGCTGGCCGAGAATTTCAGTTTGTAGCTGTCTGGTTGAAGTCCCGGCACGTTGTAGCTGCCATCGGAAGTGACCCAAACAGAATCGACGTAGAAGTCAGGCGAATTGGTTTCATACACCTCCACTCTCACATTGCTGAGAATGACGCCCGTGGGCGCGGTGACCTTACCGCTAATGCTGGCAGGTAAAGTTTCGGCTGCGGACGCCTGGAGGCCTCCTAAGAAAAACATCCCAGCTGCAGCAGCAAGAAGAACGGATATCCAGACACGCAGATTTGTAGCAAAGCGCAGCACAGGCCCCCCAATATGTACAAGCGGCTCCCAGAGGTGAACGAAGTCTCTGGGGCCGAAGCTCGTAATTTAGGCTTAGTGTAGCGATCGGAGCCACGTTTGCACTAAGAAGTCAAATAATGACAAAGGGGCTCGGGTATTCTTTGGCGGGGAACTGCCGCTCCTCCATTCTGAAGTTTGGATGTGCAGCTAAGCACCTTTCGCCGTGCACAGGTGTCGAATGAGAAGGCACATTCTTGGGGCGCTGCGCAGTTTGCTTAATAGAGAAGGAAACATTGGGGAAGACTGTGGGCAAAAATAAGAGTCAGCTTCGCACTTCCGTTGCAGCCTCGCGGCTTCCTGGGCTGTGTCTCGTGATGACGGCCCTTTCCATTCTGGCGTTTCAGCCTGGCGGACTCTTCAGATTCGTCTGGATCAAAATCACCGTAATGATATTGGCCGTTCTTTTCGGTGTTCTTTCGCCAGCGGGCGCCCAGGTTCCACGCTTGCTAAAGATCCTCGTGTTTTCCCTTGCGCTATGGATCCTGATAGCAATGTTTCTCTCGGGAAGCCCTTGGCCCAGCTTGGTCGGACGGTGGCCGCGGTACGAGGGCTTTCTTACTCTCGGCTTGTACTTGGCCATATTCCTGGTGGGCGCCAAGGTGCTGGGCGGAAGCAGATCCCTTCCTCAATGGAAGGCCCTGCGCCTTTCCTTGGCCGCCGTTTCTCTTCCCCTATTTGCCATTTCCGCCATGGAATCCCTTGGCCTGCGCCCTTTGGGTGGCGGCTTGGATGACCGTCCCGGTGCCACTTTGGGCAACGCAACGGATCAGGGGCTCATCGGGTTCATCATCGCGGGAGTCCTGTCCACACCGTCTTCCTCGGAGCAGGGCTGGCAATTGTGGCTGCGGCGCGCAGGGCTGGCGGCCAGCGCCGCCGTCGTCCTCCTCTCTGGGTCGCGAGCGGCTCTTGTGGGGCTCGCAATAGTTGCGTTGCATGCCGCGATCCTGTGGATGAGGAGCCGATTGTGGACAGGACTCAAGGCGGGCTTGGGTGCCGCAGCAGCCATTGCCGGCCTTGCGGTTGCCGCGCTCATGGTCCCGACCACGCGGGAGCGGTTGCTCTCTGCCGGAACCGTTGACGGGCGCTTGCTCCTATGGGAAAGAAGCCTTGCCTTGATAAGCGGCCATCCGCTATCCGGTGTTGGCCCAAGCGGCTTTGTGGATGGGTTGCCGGCATTCCTGAATGACGACTGGGCCCGAAGCGTTGGCGACACCTTCCCGACCGACTCTCCACACAACTGGATCCTGCAAGCTTTGGCCGCGGGCGGTGTCCCGTTGCTTCTTCTTGCACTGGCCTGCGCGGGGACCGCCATGTGGTTGTTCCGGGCGCGCCTCATGGAGACCCAAAATCCCGAGCTCAAGCGCTATCTGCTGGTGACTGGCGTTGCCATTCTGGCGTACTGGATTGCTCTCCTGACTCATTTCACGTCCATCGGAACCACCGCGCTGGTGGCGTTGCTGTGCGGTGGACTGGTGGGGCGCGACAGGGTCCCGGTTGCGTCCACCCCAGTCAGACCAGCCGCTACGTCGATAACGAGGTTCGGCCCCCTGCTACCGCGCGTCGGAGGGATCGTCCTCGCGTGCGTGTGCCTGGCCGTGGCGATGCCTGCCACCCTTGCGGAGTGGTCAATGAGCTCCGGCGCCCAGGCTGCCCGGTCCGGCGACCCTGAGCGGGCGGAACAGGCCTTTCGACTGAGCCACAGTCTTAGGCCGTGGGATAGCGACACGGCTTTGCTTGCGGCCCAGGCCTTTGCCGGGCCTGCAACAACGGGGGACCAGCTCTCAGCCCAGCACGCAGTTGAATGGGCGCGCCTGGCGCGGGAGGTTACCCCGCATTCCCAAGAAGCGGGGCTCGCACTTGCAATCGGCTACATCTACAGCGGCGAACTGGATGAAGCAAAGGCATTGCTGGACGAGTTGCTGGCCGAGGCGCCCTCGTCGACCAGTCTCTTCGTGCAGCGTGGCGTGGCGAATTTCGGACTTGGACGTACGGCCGAGAGCATTGATGACCTTCAAAGGGCAGCGACACTGGATCCGACGCTGGAGGAACCTTGGCGCGTTCTGTCGGCGATCTACCAGCGTATGGGCGACGATGGGGCCGCTCAGGCCGCGATGGAACGCGCTGAGACACTCAGTCCGTAAGCGTACGACGGCGTTGGACAACCTTACTGACAGATGCGCATGCGAGCTTGTCATTTGCAGCAAGTCTTCTGTCAAAAATCAGTCGATAAACCGGCAAGTCTGTGACTTCAGACTGCGAGTCGATCAGATAGACCGCAGGTTAACCCTTTGTAACTACTGTTAAGTACCCCTGCTGTGAGCAGGCCCTGAATGATATCGTCGTCCCTGGAGAGACAGCTGGGATTTCGGAACGCTATTCCATGGGGGATCTGCATCCGCAACATCACATGAATATCGTAATTCGTCTCAGGGGGGACAATTGAAGAAATCTATTGCAGCGCTTGCACTCGCAGGCATAATCGCACTGGCTGGCACCGCTCCAGCCGTGGCCACCACCTACCCGGCGCCGGGCAACGAGCAGGGCACCGTTTCCGACGGCAACATAGCTGCCGGCGAATCCATCACTTTCGCCGGAACTGGCTACATCCCCGGCGAAACAATTAATGTTTCGTTCGAGCGGACCGGCGGCAAGAAGGATTCGGACGGCGAACGGCCCGCTCCGTCCAGCTTCAGCGCTACTGCTGACGGCACCGGGGCTTTCTCCACCTCTATTACCTTCCCGGACAGTGGTAGATACACGATCAGCGCCGTTGGCGCCACGTCCGGCAACACGCGCTGGGCAGCCATCACTGTTAATGCCGGCAACGGCGGAGGCAAGGGTAACCACGGCGGAGGCAAAGGAAGCTCCGGATTCACAGGTGCTTCCAGCGTTACCGCCGTTGGCGACACCTCTGCCGATTCCAGCCTGGTCCTGTGGTCGCTGGTCGGCGGAGGCGCCCTGGCTGCCAGCGCAGCATCCGCAGCGGTGATTCGCCGCCGCGCCAAGAGCAAGGCTTAGGCTCCCGCAAGTAATACGTCTAAAAGGGGCAGGTGCCTCCCGGGAAACCGGAAAGCACCTGCCCTTTGGCTTGACCGGCTTATCGCATTTGCGAGGCGGGAGGATGCGTTCTGCGGGGTCAAGCGTGCGAGTTCAGGAAGTGACCGTTTGCTTCGTCGCTGTCGTGGAAGGGGTCGCCGTCCCCATTTGTGATCGACAGCAGCTGAGGCGCAAAATATTCGAGAGTTAACTCCCGTGCTCCGAAAGTTCACAAGAAAATTCTTAGTAAATTACATTTCTTGTGTGTAACCTTTGTAAAATCTGCCCATGACACATATGGGGAACTCTATTCGTAAAGCCGTAATTCCGGCCGCCGGGCTTGGGACACGCTTCTTGCCAGCCACGAAGGCAATGCCAAAGGAGATGTTGCCGGTGGTGGATGCGCCGGCTATCCAGTATGTCGTGGAAGAGGCCGTAAAAGCTGGCCTCACCGATCTTCTGATGATCACAGGCCGGAGCAAGCGCGCCCTGGAAGACCACTTTGACAGAGCCCCGGCCCTTGAGAGCACCTTGGAGCTGAAAGGTGACCAGGCACGTCTGGACGCTGTGCAGCACGCATCGGGACTTGGACCCATTCACTACGTACGCCAGGGGGAGCCGAAGGGACTTGGTCACGCTGTCCTTTGCGGCCGGCAACACGTCGGAGACGAGCCATTCGCGGTTCTACTTGGGGATGACCTCATCGATGAGCGCGATGAACTCCTGACTACGATGATGGATGTTCAGGCAAGAACGGGTGGATCCGTGATTGCATTGATCGAGGTGGAGCCGTCCCAGATTAGTGCCTACGGATGTGCCGATATTTCGGCAATCGAGGGCGAAGGCTTCATTCGCGTCAACAGCTTGGTAGAGAAGCCAAAGGTTGAAGATGCGCCGTCCAACCTGGCTGTTATCGGACGCTACGTCCTACATCCGGCGGTCTTTGATGTTCTGGAAAAGACGGCGCCAGGCAGTGGTGGAGAGATCCAGCTGACCGACGCGCTGCAGACACTGGCGGCAGCTGAAGGGGATGGCGAGGGCGTCTATGGCGTCGTCTTCCGCGGCCGACGTTACGACACCGGCGACAAGCTTAGCTATCTGAAGGCCGTGATTACGCTGGCGTCTGAGCGCGCCGAGTTTGGTGAGGATCTGAAGGCTTGGATGAAGGGGTTCATCGGTTAGGAATGCCTTCGGAGTAGGCGAATTTTGCGCGCCTCCTTCGGGCAACCAACAGCACTGCTGCGACCCCAATGACAGCCCCGAGTGTGTTCATGACAACGTCAACAACGCTTGAAAAGCGGGCTGTAATGAATAGTAATTGCCCGAGCTCCATGCACGTGGAAACTATGATTCCAAACCCAGCGATGACCCACCAAGCTCGTGTTGGGAAGGCCATAGAGGCAAGGATTCCGAGGGGAATGAACATAAGTACGTTCGCTGAGGATTCCACCACGTGGTAGTCGAGCCAAGACGGTACGCCGTGCCGATGAAGAAAATTCAACAACGTCGCCAGCGTATCTTGGATAGGTTGGTCCACTGGAGAAGGCCAAAAACCAACAACAGCCAAGCCCACCAGATATGCAATCAAAGCTATCCGCCAGGGGAGTGTGTTTTTCAATGGCACCTCAGGAAGTTCGGATAAGTGCCCAAGCGCTGACGCTGGCGGCGGCAACTGCCAGCAGTGCCAAGAGAACGTATTGGGGAAATTCCTGCGGCAGTGCCGGTACCCGGTATGCAGGTAAACGCAGCTCGAAATGCCTCCGTCGTCTACGCCAATGTCGCCCCATGATCATATGAATACCACAGAAGGTCTTGGATCAGGAACGCGAAAAAGAAAAGGATGGCTTGTCGACGAAACAATCTTCGTCGACAAGCCACCCCAGGTTTGAAGCGTTGTGTGTGCTAGACAGAAGCCTCGGTGTTCTTGGCGCGGCGGCGTGCGACCACCACGGATGCAGTACCGGCCGCCAAAGCGCCTGCGCCCACCAGAGACCACAGGATCAGGCTGGAGTCAGCGCCAGTGTTTGCCAGCGGAACGCCGCCAGTGTTCGCCAGACCCGTTCCCGTGCCAGAGTTTCCGCCAGTGTTGGAAAGGGCGGCTCCTCCGACGACCACGGTGACGGGACCAACAGTGTGACCTGACGTGTTGCCCCTAGCAGTCAGGGCGTATGCACCCGGAGTGTCGATGACGATGGGAGCCGCGAAGGCCCCGTTTGCATCAGCTACGGCACCCAGTGTCGAGGGCGCCAGCGGAATGCGGCCTGAGACGGAGAGGCTGCCGGCAGATACGCTGCCGCCGCTAGCTGCCGGTGTGCCGGTCGGCGTGACGGTGATCGTAATACCTTCACCAGGAGTAAAACCTGTGCCACTAAAAGTAAATGCTTCGCCCGGTGAGACGGATGCGTCGGAAACAGCTACGCTGGAGTTCGGCGCTGGGTAGTTGGTCGCGACGGCCGGAACTGCGCCGACAAGTGCAATGGAACCTGCAAGCGTAAGCGCTGCAAGAGATTTCTTCATGTGTGTCCCCCTGAGACCCGATTTGGTTACCACGTGTGTGATGGAGATTTCCGAGGCCCTGAGCGACCCGAAGGCGAAATCTCATGTGTTGCCCAGATAGAAACTTACCATTTCATTGCTAGTCGCGGCAAAGAAAATCCAATCCCGTTACAAAGGATTAACCTGCACGTCTCGGCTTATTCACAAGCCGACTCCGACGGGGCCTTGATGACATCCTTGACTAGCTGTGTTGTGGGCGTGACAACGATTTGCGGTTCAGCATGCTGGACGATGTGCCCAAAAGTGAATTCGACGTTGCTGCTTTGGCCTGGGGCTAGCTGGATGGTAGCTGTTCCGACAGCCCTCTGGCCGTGGCGCTGCGCCGCAAACGGAATTTTTGCGCCGTCTTTGACAACCATGTCAATATTCGACTGTGCCGGCCCATATGCAACTAGGTTGGTTTGCACTGATCCGGCAGGTACGCCATATGCCCCATCACCAGTCACATATGGCGGGAGAGATCTTGCAGCATCGGTCGGCGCGGTGTTGGTGTTCGTCACCCGTACCGTGATTTCGCGATATCCGTCCCGCGTACAGTCTTTGACCACTTGAACGGTGCGTTTCATCCAGTAGTCCATCTTCGCCCCGGTGCCGTCGTTGAAGTAGACACCAAACTCGGCAGGGGAAGTGGTGGTGCCGGAAATCAAACCGCCGAGTGTGTACCGGCCGATTGTGGCTTGTTCATCAGTCGACGCGGACCACAGGAGGATGCGGCGTTCCTGTACACCACGCGAGACGGCGTCCATGAGTTTCTTTGGGTCAGTTTTTCCCGACGAAAGGGCAGCGAAGATCTCTTTTGCCGCGCCTGCGAAGTAGACGTCCTGGCGATCCGGCTCGTCGATCTTCGCGTAGGAGTCCGACAACAACGTCCGCACCACGTTCTCCGCTGTCAGTTGAGCGGGGAGGCTGCGCCCGATTTCCTTCACTGCGGGGTCCGTCATTTGTACTGGGCCAGTCGCTCCCAATATGAAGCTGAGCGCTATCGGATCCAGTGACAGGACTCCATCCAGTCGCTCGCCCGTGCTCTTCTCCCACATTGCCTGCGCCGTGCTTGCAGTGGTCGGGAAGTCCGGTGTGAGGTTGACGTCTTGCATGAACTTGCCAACGCGGGCAGAGTAAATCGCCTGCTGCTCGGAGTCGATGGCCACTGGCGGGATGAAAGCTCCCAGGGCTGTCGCACTCGTTTGGGCCTCCAGCGTTAGCTTGCCTTTGTCGATATTAAGGACGGCCAGCGCGCCTGGAATTCCGCCCGAAGCCCGGGCCTCGGCGTTGTTTTGCATAAGGAGCAGATAGCGGCGTGGAGCTTCGGCGCCGAGCATCTCCGGCGCGAGCCTGGCTGCATCTGCGGCTGACTCCAAATCTCCCTGAAGTGAAGACAATTTCTCTCTTGCTTCAATGAGCGGCGCTGAAATCTGGGGAAGGAGACCGTCAACGTCTATGCCATTAAGGCGTTGCGCGGATTCTCTGACTGTGTATGCGGCTGCCTGTACCTTCGGTGCTGCGGACTGCAGTGGGGTGAGATCCATGCCTGTGGGATTGGGGGTCAGTGCATTCCAGTTGAGCGACTCAAATGCTCTCACGAGTGGAACTGCTCCTAGGCGAGCAACGTCGTCCGCGGAAGTAGCAACTTCACTGGCGGCCTGCATGTTGGGTCCCAAGAATGGGAGTACTGACGCGGCCTTCCACAGAGGATCGTTTGCAGCATCTCGAGCAGCCCCGGTGTGCATCACAAGCGCTTCAACCGTTCCAGCCGCGGACTCCGAATCATCCTTAGCGATCTGATCCTTGAGCGTTGGAAGTAATGCCGTGGCGGACTGCAACTCCGTCCTAAGTGTCGTCGCTTTGGCGCCCAGCCATAGTGCACTGCCAAACACGACAACAACAGCCGCTGCAGACCAAATGCCTGCGAGCCTGAGACGCCGTCGCAACTTGCGCCTTGAACGAACGGACTTGCCTTTAGTCTTGGAGGACATAGCCGCCACAACCTCATTTTCAGTATTCGAGTCAGGTCTTTGGTCAGTACGCGCCCGTGCTATGAAATACGGCCCTCGCTGTCCGCAGGATTATCACCAAGTCGCCCGCCAGGGACCAGTTTTCCACATAGTAAAGATCCAACCGGACGGAGTCCTGCCAGGAGAGATTTGATCTGCCGCTGACTTGCCAAAGACCTGTAAGCCCTGGCTTAACTAAGAGGCGGCGACGAACGTCGTGCTCGTAGGCCTCCACTTCGCGGGGTAGCGGAGGCCGTGGTCCCACTAAGCTCATGGACCCAGCAAAGATATTGAATAGCTGTGGGAGTTCATCCAAGCTGTATTTTCGGAGCGCACTGCCGACCCGCGTGATCCGGGGGTCATCTCTGATCTTAAAAAGAAGACCCTTACCTTCATTGCGGTGCTGTAGGTCAGAAAGCCTGGCCTCTGCGTCCACAACCATCGAGCGGAACTTGACCATTTGGAAGAGACTGCCTTCCATCCCCACACGAGCTTGCTTGAATAGGACGGGCCCCTTGCTGTCGGCCTTGACCAGCAGGGCAATGAGGCCCATTAGTGGTGCCGTCACAATGATGAGGAAGCCTGAAACAAAAATGTCAAACAGCCGTTTGGCGACGCGTTGCCCACCTTCCAAAGTTGGAGTCGTTACGTGGATCAGTGGGAGCCCAGCCACTTGCTGGGTGTGAATTCTTGGACCGGCAATATCTGTCAGAGCTGGGGCCATAATCAGCCCTATGTTCCTCGCCGCGAGTTCCCATCCGAGTTGTCGAATAGTTTGTGGGTGGAGTTGGACGCCGGCTGAGACAGCCACAGCATCGGCCCGGCACCGGTCGATTGCTTCGAGGACCGCTACTGGTTCTGTGCCGGAGCCAAGAATTGGCAAGCCCGAATTGGGTTCGATGCTTGGCTGGTCGCGAGCGCCGGGCGTATATGCGGCGACCGGCAAATACCCGGCGTGCTTCGCACCATGCAGCGTAGCAGCGAGATGTGCAACTGCGCTTGGACCACCCAGCAGAAGGAGTCTGGACATACTCCCACCGCTTTGCCGCGCAAGACTCAAATGCTGGCGCAGAAGCCATCGCGCAAGGAGGAGGCCCACCAGCCCAACGGGAAGGGCGACGCCCACGTAGCCCCGTGCCGTTTCGAACCTGAAAACGTAGGAGAATATGGCAATGAGTCCGAAAAGCCACAGCGAGGCGGCCGCAACTCTCTTATATTCATCGGGTCCCGCTCCGAGGATCCGACTCTGCCTGCTATTCCATGCCCCTAGCATGAGCCACCAAGCGGCCGCCAAAGCCACTGAAAGCCAAAAGTAGTTAGGTTCCTGACCTGTCAGGAGGAAGTCCGTCTCAACGCCAAAACGTATTACGTATGCTCCTGCTACGGCCCAGCCGATGACAAAGGCGTCAACAAACTTCAGGAGTCGCGATGTCCGCGGTCGCCAATCAGATCCCGTCCCCAATTATCGTCCCCATGAATAGATGTTTGTTCGCGCCAAGGGAGGTCCCCATCGTCAGGATACAGGCGCTCCACCAGTCATCAACATTATTGCGGTATCTGGTGCCGTAGCTTGCGCGGTCCTCCCTGGCTCTGAGTCATCGACGCGGGCTTCAACAGGATGAGCAGTTCAAACAACGCCAGCTCGATGCTCATGCGATGCGTGTCACAAACGCGTCAATTGCCTGACACGAATCGTATGCTTAGATTTGCCAGTGCCCGAGCGTGATAGGACTAGTTGATCCACCCTTGGGCCGCACTGGTATCGACTCATAAATTAGAATGGCGTCACGTGCTGTCTGCGTCAGCCGCTCGTCTCAATGGCAATGCAGAGTGTCAATAGCACTCGGAACAATGGGGAAATGTGAAAGAATCGCCTACGCCGAGCAGGGTACCGACAGTGGCCATCATAGGAACCCGCGGTTACCCGAGTTACTACGGAGGATTTGAAACGGCAGTCCGCAAACTTGCGCCGTTTCTTGCGGACAGCGGTTGGGATGTCACGGTCTACGGACGCAAAAACGTAAAGACTGATGACCGGGATCGCGATAGTAGAGTCCGCGTCGTTACAACGGGTGGAATCGAGAACAAGTCGCTAAGCACTCTTAGTTTTGGCTTGACGTCTTGCCTTCATGCAATGTGGACCCGGCCTGATGTTGCACTCGTCATGAACGTCGCCAACGGCTTCTGGCTCCCGCTGCTTTCATTGCGTGGTATTCCTACGGTTGTCAACGTCGACGGAATTGAGTGGGAACGAGCCAAATGGGGGCGCTTAGCAAAAGCCGTGTTCCGACTTGGTGCCAAGATGAGCGCTCGATTTGGAAATGTGCTGGTCGCGGACTCCAAAGAGATCGCTCGTCGATGGCAACTGGACTTCTCGCGTTCGAGCTTGTTCATACCATACGGGGGAGAGGCCGGAACCGCAGAGTCCAAGGCGGATACTCTGCCGAACCGTGGATACGTACTTGCCGTTGCGAGGTTCGTGCCTGAAAACACAATCCCGGAGTTTCTAGAGGCTGCCGGCCGGCTTGCCACCGACCATGATGTGGTTATCGTTGGTTCCTCCGGCTACGGTGGGCCGCTTGAGGACGCCGTGCGGCTCCTGGTCGACGAAAATCCGAAGGTGCATTGGCTTGGCCACATATCTGATGATCAACGACTTTTGTCCCTTTGGAAGCACTGCGGGACATATTTCCACGGCCACAGCGTGGGTGGAACTAACCCGGCCTTGGTACAGGCAATGGCGAACGGCGCCCCCACCGTTGCTCGCGATACTGTCTATAACAGGGAGGTGCTCGCGGGCGCCGGCGTATTCTGCGAACCAACACCGGATGCCATCGAAGCTGCGGTCCGGGAGGTAATGGGCTCGCCGGATATCCAGCAAAAGCTTTCTAATGCGGCATTGGCCCGAGTGCGTGACGGCTACACATGGGAAGAGGTTTGCGGAAGCTACGAGGAGGCACTCCGTGTGCAAATTCATTCGAAGGGAAAGATTAAGGTGAAACCTTGAGGATCCTAAGATTCGAGGGGCTTTCGCCGTCTGCTAACACCGTGGCTACTATGCAGATGTTTGCTCGATTGGCCCCCATGTTACTGCGCGGGGCTGCGCGGAAGCCTTGGCTGAAACAATCGCATGGACCACTCTTCGTAGGCCGCGGAGCCCGGATAAAGAACCCTCAGTTCATCTCGCACGCAGGTCGACTCGTCATTGAGGACTTTGCCGAGGTACAAGGTCTAGCAAAGTACGGGCTCAATTTCGGTCTTGACGTTTCTATCGGCCGCGGCACACAGATTCGACCTTCAAGTTACTACGGAGGAGAAGTCGGCTTTGGGTTGTGGGTCGGTGACCGTTCGAGTTTTGGAGCCGGCTGCTTCATCGGATGTTCAGGTGAGATTCGCATTGGAAATGATGTAATGCTTGGACCTGGCGTGAAGCTATTTTCGGAGAATCACGAATTCAAAGACCTTTCGCGGACAATCAAGTCTCAAGGCGTCGTGCGCGAGTTCCTTACCATTGGTGACGATACCTGGGTCGGAAGTGGCGTAACGATCATGGCCGGTGTGACAGTGGGCCCAGGAGCTGTTATAGCTGCCGGTAGCGTCGTCACCCGCGACGTGCCCGCAAACGCGGTCGTTGCCGGCGTTCCAGCCAAGGTGTTGAGGTCACGTTGAAAAACGAAGCCGACAGTACTGGATCGTATATATTTCTGCACTCCTCAAATGAAATGTATGGTGCAGACAAGATATTGCTCGAAGTTCTGCAATCGTTGCCTGAGAGGGATCGAGTTCATTCCGAGGTCTGGCTCCCGGATGATCTGCCCGGATCAGACAGAAAACTAACCGCTGAGCTGGACCTCTTGGCGATTCAGAATGGCATCGAAGCTCTGCCAGTCCTACGGCGGCGGTATCTTACGCTGCGGGGTATCTTTCCGCTCATGGGGCGAACCTGGAGGACATTCCGGGCATTGAGAAGGTCAAAACCCGAGCTTGTTTACTGCACGACGTCCGCGATGGTCTTTTGCTTACCCTTGGCGAAACTTGCAGGTGTGAAGAAGACCGTACTTCACCTTCAGGAGATATGGACCCCAAAGGAAGCTTGGCTATTGGGCCTAGCCGCTAGATTTGCAGACAATATTCTATGCATTTCAACTGCCGCCAGAGCGTCTCTTCCAGAGCCACTGAAGATGCGATCAAGCCTTCTCACAAATGCTCACCGCGAAACGAGTGCACCGATGGTTCCGCATGAATCATTGAACGGCCCGCTGCGCTTCCTTGTTGCGAGCCGCTGGAACTCTTGGAAAGGCCATGCGTCACTTCTCAGTGCATGGGACACCGCGACTAACCCTCCTGGTGACTTAATCATCTTGGGTGGACCTCCGTCAATGGGGAACGGCGTGGACGTACGCGGAATTGCTGGCGGTCTCCGCCATTCTGCATCGATATCAGTCGTCGGTGAAGTAAGTGGCATAAGCGACTACCTCGATAAGGTCGACTTCCTCGTGTTGCCGTCGGATAAGCCTGAGCCATTCGGTCTTGTACTATTGGAATCATTCGCGCGCGGCCGCCCAGTGATTGCAAGCCGAGCTGGCGGTGTTCTGGATATCGTCGTTGACGGTGCAAACGGACGGCTCTTTGAGATGGGAAACACTGCCCAACTGCACGATATCTTGGCCGGGGTAAACAGGGAAAAAGCGATTGCTCTAGGCCGGCAAGCCAGGAAAGACTTCGAGGAACGATTCTCCATTGAGTCGTATCAGGCCAGGTTCCGAAACCTTTGGAATGAAATTGTGAGGGATGGATAAATTGGTCAGCACTCCCAAAGCGAACCTCGTTTATTGGTACGGTCTGGATGAAATGCCCGAAGA
Source organism: Arthrobacter sp. StoSoilB5 (assembly GCF_019977235.1). Lineage (NCBI taxonomy): Bacteria > Bacillati > Actinomycetota > Actinomycetes > Micrococcales > Micrococcaceae > Arthrobacter > Arthrobacter sp. StoSoilB5. Next base: position 4,218,197 of record NZ_AP024646.1, on the reverse strand, counting down.
CGGTGGTGGGCTCCGGGCTATCGCTTGGTATAAGGCACTCAACGAGCTCGGCTTTGAAACCACCATACACCGCCTTCGATCTGTTGGTTCTGGTGTTCAGAATCTGAGCTATCTCAGAAGCCTAAAGAAGGCTCTCGTTCCAATGCCCCTTGAGACGCGTCTTGATGGGCTAACCTCAGCAGAACTGAACGTCATTACCGTTCCGTCAGTATTCAGATCTGCGGCACGAACCCTCCCCCTGTCATCCTTGGTGTTCGACTGGATGGACCTGTGGAGTGTAAATGCGCGCACAATGGGGCAGTCTAGTTTTGTGTCCAGACCTGGTGGCCTTATCCAAAGCAATTTCTGGTCTTCACGGCAACGCACGTTGGTGCGCCTACCGATGGCAAATACGTTTGCTGGCTTCGATGATAGGTCTTCCATGGGTGCCGGTATGGATGGTCTCAACTACTGGATTCCTACACCGATAAGTGCCCCAACATTGGCTAGGAAATACCCCTCCGCTGGCAGGACTCGGGTAGGATTCATTGGAAACTTTGCATATCCGCCTAATGTTATGTCCTTGCGTTCATTCTTTACGAAGTTTAATTCTAATATCTTGGACCACCAGGTCGAGATAGTAGTTGCAGGATTTGGTTCGGAAGTTGTCAAGCAGTGGAATGTCCCTGCGACAGTGGTCGGGCATGTTGCGTCGCTTTCAGACTTTTACAACAGCATCGATGCTGCGATCGTTCCCATTGACCACGGTGGCGGAATCAAAGCAAAAGCCGTTGAGGCAATGGCCTATGGAGTTCCTATATTTGGGACTCCGCACGTGTCATCTGGCTTTGCTCCTGAGTGGGCGCCTTACATTTCGGGATTAGAGAATCTATTTGTAAATCCCACGATATTTCCCCCATCTCCCCCGCGGGATGAATTTGAGAATCAGTTTAGTCAAATGGCATTTACCGATACTGTACGACAAATGCTTGTTTCCGCAGGCAAACTATAACTAGGCGAGTATTTTATGCGGTTGTATTTACAAGGCTTCAAGCTGTGGCTTGGCTTCTTGGTCGGTCGGGTTCCTGTCCATGCTTTTCGTCTCTTAATGTACAAGCGAGTATTCGGCGTGCGTATTGGTGAAAAAACTTCCGTTCACTGGCGTTTAGTTTTTTTCGCTCCCCAGGGAATTGAGCTCGGCAGCAATTCCATAGTCGGGAATGATTGTTTCTTTGATGGTCGCCTTGGCTTGACCATTGGCAACAACGTAAATATTGGTGGACATGTTCAAGTATTTACCGTCGGGCATGATCCCCAGAGCGAGTCCTTCGGCACCAAAGGAGGTCCCGTTCAGATAGGTGACAGAGCGTACATAGCGACCAGAGCGACAATCCTCCCAAGTGTTGTAATCGGTGAAGGTGCGGTTGTTGCCGCTGGCGCCGTGGTAACTAAGAATGTACCACCCTTTGCTATTGTTGCCGGAGTACCCGCGGTGGTAATTGGTGAAAGGAATCGTGAATTAGGCTATGTTCTTGATTTTCACATGCCATTTCAATAGCGGCCAAGTTCGAAACTGACAGCGAGGGAAGCAGGTTACAAATGGGCGCACGAGTTTTAGTCCTATGGGCGAATGGAGAGTCCAGCAATCTCGGCGTTCGTGTCTTGGGTGACGGCGCGGCGGCGCTGGCCCGACGTGCATGGGGAAATGATTCAACGGTCGATTTTCAGAGCTTTGAGTTTGGCCCTTTAGGGACGCAATTATCCGGAAAGATCGTATTGCGGGGCCTGCTAACGGGAAGTAGAGCACTATCGCGCCGGATGTCAATGTATGACGCGGTGATTGATACGGGGGCGGGCGACAGTTTCACGGACATCTACGGACTTAAGCGGCTTGCAATCATGTACTACACGCGACATGTGGCAAAACGTGCTGGAGTCCCCGTTGTACTGGGTCCCCAAACTATCGGACCCTTCAAGTCTTTCCTCGGACGGGCCGCTGCGAAGCGAACCCTGCGCGACGCTCGCACCGTGATGGCTCGTGACAGTACTAGTGCGACCTTCGCTGCTGAGCTTGGTAGAGACGTGGACTGCTTGGCCACTGACGTAGTCTTTTCACTTCCCACGCCTCCCGAATCGTCGGAGGCCACGAGTGACGTTGTGCTGAACGTTTCGGGGTTGCTGTGGAGTACGGATACCCACGGTTCGAGCGCGGCCTACCAGGAACTCACGCGACAGGTAATCCAAGGCTGCTTGGCAGCGAACCGCCGAGTGACTCTTATGGCGCACGTCATCGACAATCCTTCGGTTGATAATGACTTACAAGCAATACGGCCGCTAATTGCTGAGTTCGGCGATGCAGTTGAAGTCTTCATTCCGAAGGAATTGAGTGAAGTGCGTTCATTTATTTCTGGTTCAAACATTGTCATAGGTGCGCGAATGCATGCTTGCCTTAATGCGCTTTCGCTTGGTAAGCCTGCTATTCCACTGGCTTATTCCAGAAAGTTTGCACCACTCTTGGCTGATATAGGCTGGCCATACACAATCGAGCTTAACAGTGACTCTGCGATTGCCGATAGGGTGTTGGCACTTATCAGCGATGATCGACTCCTCGCTGAAGCCAAACAAGTGCGAGATAATGCCAATTCGCGTCTTGAGAATGCAGCTTCGCATCTGGCCGATCAAGTTCAGGTTTAGTCGTGGCTACGCCTCAAGAGGAATTCGACCGAGTCGTTGGATCTGTCGTGCAGAGTGGAAACTGTTCTGGGTGCGGTGCTTGTGCTCTGATCGATAGAGGCACATCCATGGAGCTTGACGACTCAGGGTTCAACCGCCCTCGCCGTCTGCTGCCGCTTCGATCGGTAGCACCGAATCCGGTCTCAGAGCTGAAGCATTCATGTCCGGGGCTAACGGTGCGGCGTCCTGCAAAGCCCCTTCCAGACGCCGACATGCAGTTCGAGCCCTCTCTTGGGAGGACAATCTCCAGTTGGCAAGCGTGGGCTGCGAACGACCAGGCGCGATATCGCGGCAGCAGCGGAGGAGTACTCACTGCATTGGCGACCTGGATGGTTGAAACCGGAATGGCGGCACAGGTCATTGGAGCGGCTGCGGACCCAGCGGCGCCCGAGCGGACTGTAGCCGTGGAGCTCAGGAACGGGAACGATCTACTGCGACAATCCGGATCCCGCTACGCACCTGTGTCCATAGCAAGTAAGGAACAAGCCTTATCCCCATCGTCCGTGGTAGTTGGGAAACCTTGCGAGGCTTCTGCTCTACTTCGAATCATGGATGGCAGGGGTCAGCGCGAACGGCCTCTCCTAATGTCCTTCTTCTGTGCCGGCGTGCCTAGCCAATTCGCCACAGAACGCCTGCTTCGTGAAATGGGCATTCCCGAAGGCGCTCCTTTAAGAACCTTGCGCTATCGTGGCCATGGCTGGCCGGGAGAGTTCTTTGTCGAGACTAACGAGGGCCTCACAGCGGCGGCTACTTACGACAAGTCTTGGGGGGAAACGCTTGGTCCTTCAATGCAGTGGCGTTGCAAGATTTGCCCAGATGGTGTGGGAGAGAGCGCCGATATTGTAGCCGGAGACTTTTGGAAAACGGATACTAAGGGCTACCCGATTTTTACAGATAGCAGCGGCGTCAGCGCATTGCTCGCAAGAACGCGTCGTGGACATGATGCCATACTTGCTGGAATTGCAGCGGGGGTAATCGTAGCGGAACCCCTGGAGCTGAGGCAGATTAGTGCTATCCAACCCCTTCAAGTAGATCGGCGAGCGACGTTATGGGGCAGGATCGCAGGACGTAAGGCCGCAGGATGGGCAGTTCCTAATTACAGCGGCTTTGGTTTGATGCGATTGGGTATACAGGATCCACTAAAGACCCTACGTTATTTCTACGGCTCGTTCCGTAGATCTTGGATGGAAAAGTACCGTGCGCAGTAGGAGTGTCGTGGGCGGCAACCGAATTAGCCGCCGATGAGGGCGGTCTTACATCTAGCTGGGAATGTGGCGCCGGTTTTGGCTGGCTTGGTAACAGCTCCACTTACGGCACGAAGCCTCGGCCCCGCAGCCCGGGGTGAACTCGCTATTGTCTTGTTGATTTCTGTCTTCGTGGGGCTGGTGGGGGCCTTGGGGCTCGGCCTCCTCGCGCGTCACGATGTTGCCGCTAATCCTGGAACTATGCACGAGTGGAGTAAGCGCGGCCGCAGAATCTCGGGTTTTTCCGTGACGGCCGCCTTGGTAGTTGGTGTTGGGTTGGGACTAGGCCTTGGCCTAGGGTCGGAGGAATTGATCGCTACGGCGGTTCTATTCACTCTGGCCGGCATGAGTGCAAGCAAGAGTGTCGACGCAAACATCCTAATCGTGTCTGGATACACTAGACAGTTCGGAACTGCGAATCTGGCTGCGTCAGCCACGATATGCCTGGGAATAGTTGGAGCATTTGTCGCAGGAGTTTTGACCCTCTGGCTAGTCATCGGACTAAATGCTGCATCACTCGCTGTGCAGATGATCCTGATTGTTGTACCCCGTGCTGAATTGCTCAAGAGGACACCGCCAGAAGGGTTGGCGCATGAGCGGTTTGGGTCACTCGTGCGGCGCGCCTGGAGAGCATGGCGCGCCCAGGTTACCGAGGCTCTCGTCATTCGCGCGGACAGCATCTTGATCATGACTCAAGCAAGTGTCCAAGTCGTCGGCTTGTACGCTGTAACAGCGCTTATTCCCCAAATCGCATACCAAGTCTTTCAGACCATGATTCAACATTCGTATGCCATCGCACCGCTTGTCCGGATAAGGGAGCGTACGCGCATTTTGTGGCAGGTTTGTATAGTCGTGAGCCTTCCCCTGTCGGCCGCGGGAGGTTTAGCTGCGTTTATTTTAGTTCCGATACTATTTGGGCCGTCCTTCATTGCTTCACTTGAGTGGTTGCTTCCGGCCTGTATGGTTGCAATCGGTTTGGCCGGGTTAACTCCAATCCTTCAGCATTTTGCCGTATCGGGTAGTGACTCGTGGTTTCCGATCGCGCTGCTGGTCGGAGCTACGGCTTCTGGGTTGTGCGGGGTCGTGGTGAACACCGCCACAGGCCTGGTTGTTCTTGCAGTCATGTTTCTCGTGACCGCAGGCATCTACGTTTATCTCGTAGCTGGGCCGAAGATGTTCTGCGTGTCTTGGCTATCGATCCGCCATCTGTTTTGGCGTGAACGATAATCAGGCTTCGAGGAGCAACGGTGTACCGTCAGAGCGATCGCGTTTGGAGTTTCTTTGAGTGGATCTGAACAAGACGTCCTGACGGTGACTTAGTATGCTGGGCGCCGAATGTGAGTCCGATGAGTAGCCACCAAAGCGTGCCCAGGCCGACCCAAGCATGAAGGGCAAGGTAGAGCCCCGAAGCGGTTACGAGAAAGGCGGCTTGACCGTAGGTGGACGCTAGCCTTTGAGGTTGAACCAACCCAAAACCCAGGGCCAAGAAAGTGACTAGCCCGATCCAGCCGAAGTCGAACACCGTGAGCGCGAGTTCAGAGTCGACGGTTTTTGCTACGTCAAGAGGGCCAAATAGACTAGCTGCAAGATAGGTTCCTTCGGGCAGACCCGATATTCCCCATCCGAAAGGTTGTTCGAACAGAGATCGAACTGCGAATGAGTAGAGGGTGGAGCGGTATTCGGCACTGGCATCGACAGCCGTGGAGCTTTCTAATTGTTCAGAACCACTGCCCAGCAGGAGTGCATAAAACGCAACAGCGGCTCCAAGGCCCACCGTCACTTTGAGAACTCGTGTAAATCCAGTTCGGAGGGCACTGAATCGAACTGTGATCCGAAGAAGTGCCCAAGTAGCAAGCAGGACGAGCGCTCCCCGACTATTGGTAGATAGGACACTCGCAACAATGACGACGTAGGCAGCGAAGCGAAGCCAGTGCCAAGGGAGAGCCTGACTTACGAAGGGCATAGCGCACACCAGCAAGACGGAAAGTACGAGGGGATGTTCGGCAAAAACGATACTTCGAATGGAGCCATCTCGAACCAGCCGGTCAGCATTTTCGTAAGTGCCCGCGACCAGGAAATTGGCTGTCAGTCGCTCAAAAATTGCTAGCAGCCCCATGAGAAGACTAACGCTTACATATGTTCGCGCTACAGTTATCTGTTTGTCTGACCCTGATATGAGAAAGCCCGCCAAAGCGGCCAGCGGATACAGGAGTGTATATCGAAATAGGGGGTCGCTCGCGGAACCGTCCAGAAGCACTTGCCCAGTCACAAAAATAACCCCGCATACTGCAACGCATCCAATGCAAATGAACTTGGCCCGGCGACTAACGTTCAGGGTGTTTTCGCAGAATAGTGCCACCACGCCCAAGACTAGGAATGACAGGAGGGCAACACGAACTGGAGCCTGGGTCTGCGCATATCCAGCGGCGTAAATGAGCGTGGTAGTGCAGAGAATACACGAAGTGAAGAGCCACCCGCGGAGCCAGACGCAGACGATCCAGATTCCTGCTACCCCCACCGCCGCATACAGTAGTACTTCACTCATGGAGCGTCCGCATGGTCCCGATAACCGCCGAAAGTCGAAGGACGCCGAGCATTGGGAACCCAAACGTCGCTCTGCGCAATTGTCTGTTGTTGCAAGCTTATTTGCGGCGCCACATACTCAAAACTCACGCATACAGAACTAAGACCTGAAGAGCTCACAGGTGTCCCTCGTTCATTTTTGTATCGCCAAGCATTTGGGACTCCCGAAAGCCGTCCTTGATCCATGATTTGGCAGCGGCAACAGCCGCGATGCTTTCTCGGGACTTTGATTGCACGCCGTCGCTCGGATGCAGTGCCATGAGTTTGCTGCGGACTGAAATGTCAGCCATGACAACATGACGGCGCCAGGTGCCCATATAACGTTCTGCAAGGATCACGCGATTACGAATTGCTAGACTTCGGCTCGGTCCATTGGCGGTTTGTTCGACAACTGCGTCAAGATTCACCAGCACTGGAATTCCGGAAGCCCGACATTTCAGACCAAGTGCTACGTCCTCCATATACATGAAAAATTCCTCAGGTACGCCACCCACCAGGCGCCAAGTTGACGTACTCATAATGAAGGCTGCGCCGTCAACCCACTGAACCCTACGAATCCCTCTCCTTGATTTCAAAGTGTCGTGCTTCGGATAGTTTAAGGGGAAGGAAAATGTTCCCCCGTTCGACCATATCGTCTCACCTCCGCTCGCCGCTTTCGTAACGAGCTTAGGAGCCACAATGTGCCCGTCCGGGTATCGGGATGCAGTTTCAAGCAGGAGGTCCACAGCACCCTTGCGGAATATTGTCTCGTGGGTGCACACCAAGACCTCGGTGATCGAAGGTATCGAGGCGACGTGCTGGAAACCGCGATTTACGCCTCCGGCATATCCGCGATTTTGTCCGTCATCCAGGATTGTTGCTAGGCGGTGTAAAGGGCTGTCATAAAGCGACGAGGAGTTATCGATAATAAATAGTCTGTTGGGTTCGAAGAATTGACTAAGATTCTCGATCGTTAGGTTCAGTGTTTCATGGCTTTTGTAGTGGACAACTACGGCCGCGATATCAGAAGGCATTCTCACGGGGATCCAATCGCTCGTTAAGTCCAGTAATGACCTGCATCGCCCTCTCGGGGGGGTGAGTCCAGAATTGGCTGTCGATTATCAGTGCTTCGATCTCCGGCGAGAACCGGCTTGCTTTGATCGGCTTTCCAGGGTTGCCAGCAACGACCGCGAAGTCTGGTACGTCGCGAGTAAGGACGGATCCTGCGCCCACGACAGCTCCTATGCCAATACGCCTGCAACCAGGGAGGAGTGTCACATTAGCCCCGATCCACGCATCATGACCGATCCAACATGACTCGCGGGTTACATCCTGATCTGCTCTGGCAAGGCCTAACGCTGGGTTGTAGAACAGAGGATGAAGTGCCGCATGATGCAGAGGGTGAGCGGCTCCGAATCTGCGCACGTTGGGGCCAATTGAGACATAATCCCCGATCTCGGTGTTTCTGTCACAATGGCCAACTGTTAGCAGCGAACCGTAGCTGTAATTACCTACTCGTATCCCGTGGTATTGCTCCAAGATATCGCGCAATGTAAGCGAGTACATGTCTCCGCCCTCGGCCGCCACCACTCTCTTGAGGAGATGCGAACGGAACGGAATCTTCGGATAGATGCCGGCGAAGGCCGAGCCGATCCAAGAGCGACGCATGGCAGTCATTCGTAGGTTTCCTCCACGGCGCAGAAACGATTTCTCGACCGCATCCGTTTGTTGTGCTTAGGCAAATCATGCGAACTGTGGGCCGCAGAGCTCACTAGGACGACCTAGCTTTGGTCGTGACGTTCGGCGGAGACCATGCGTGATCGTGACCGAGCGGGCGGTGACGCAATTTTTGAACGTTCGCCGCGTTCACCTGCGGGGGAGGTGTCATGTGAGATTGGTCGCCAGTCAGCGGATCGTGCACTCGTCAAATGGAGGTCGTCGTGGCTGTAATAAGTGTAGGAGTATGCATCGGCTCCCTTAACCGGCAACTGGTTGAGGACGATTCCCAGGACGTTTGATCCCACCATCGATAGCGCTCCCAATGACTTCTCAAGGTCTTGGGTTCGAACCTTCTGAGTTCCGGCGACTACCACGACTCCGCCCACGTGCTGCGATAGGACTGCTGCGTCAGTGACGGGAAGGAGGGGGGGAGCATCTATTACGACAGAGTCGAATGCCCCCTCCAGTCGTGTGATCAGTTGCTTCATCTCGTCTGACCCCAGCAACTCACTTGGATTCGGCGGGACTTGTCCCGATGTGAGCACGTAAAGACTGTCCGTTCCCCATGGCTGGAGCAGTTCGTCGACATCTGCCGATCCGACCAGGGCGGTGGTGAGACCCGCGTTGCGGTCGAGTCCCAAATATTCATTCACCATGGGCCGTCGAAGATCTGCGTCGACAAGGCAAACTGATTGTCCAGCCTGAGCCAAGGCTATCGCCAGATTGGTTGCGGTAGTACTCTTCCCTTCGCCGGGGAGCGAGGACGTGATGAGGACTGATTTCCCGTGTCCGGCCACATTGGCAAATTGAAGGTTCGTTCTAAGCTGTCGGAAAGACTCGGCTCGGGGACTTTGAGGCGCCGTCTGTGTCAAAAGAGGCTTCTTGGCAGCGTCTTGATCGAAAGCTATACCGCCCAGCAGAGGCGCGTCCGTGACGTTGCGGAGGTCTGCCTCTCCGCGTATGCGGTTGTCCAAGGTAGTCCGGAGCACGGCCAGACCAATGCCAAGGGCAAGCCCGACTAGGAATCCGACAATTAGGTTCATACGAGTATTTGGAGCGGAAGGCGCCGACGGTGCCTTCGCAGGTTTGATCACTGACAGCCCTACGGGCGAAGTTCCGCCTGTTTTTGGCTTCTCGAGTGAGTCCACAACCTCGATGAGGCTGTTTGCTACGGCCTGTGCAATCGCTGCAGCCTGTACCGGAGAGTGATCGGAAACGGAGATATTGATAAGTACCGTGTTTACTTCAGTGCTGGCCTTGACCCGCGGTGCCAAATCTTCAGGGCTAACGTCCAAACCCAGTGCGTCGATTGCCGGCTGCAGAACGATAGGCGAGCTCACGGTCTTCACGTAAGACTGCACACGGGCCTGACTGAACGTGTTTCCCTGCTGGAGTTCTAGCACCGAGCCCGAACTCTGGATAGCAACAAATAACTGAGTGTCTGCTGAATACATGGGCTTCGAAAGAACCGATGCGGCACCACCGATTAGGAGGCCAGTCAGCGCTGCAGCGACGATCAATATCCAGTTGCGGCGTAGGAGGCGCAGGTAGTCGCGTAGGTCCAAACCGGTTTCCCCCGTGTTGATTTCCAAGTTGGCAAACGTCGCACGCCACTGGCGTCTCAGGATGCATGGTCGTTGTCATTGTACCCGCCACATGTTTCCAATTTAGTTGTCGCGTAACGGATGTGTCTGCCCCAAGAAAGTATTCGTTGGTCTGCTCTCTTCGTTTCCGATCTTGAGGGGCGCCGCGACGGCGGTAAGGAGTTTGTTCCTCTCGGCCTAATGGCACGAATCTTGCAAGAAGCTCCCATTTCATTTCGCGATGGCGCTAGCGCGGACCGGCGGACTGGACTACAAGGAGTCTGAGGCTCGACTTCGCCGGCGACGAAAACAGTAACGCCCCTGACGGCCATCGCGGTTCTAACCGCGTATTGTCGTTCAGTGAGGAGGTAAGGCGATAGTGCTCGCTTCACGTTGCTTGCACTTTTCGATGAAACGAAGGAGGCAGGACGCGTAGCCACCGGCGGATAAGCGAGGATCTTACGAATCTGCACCCGACAAGTACTGGTTCAGCCTTACGCTTGCCAGTCCTGGACTGTATCCGGCACGGCTAATCTTGTCGAGGGTGAGAGTGCTAACAGGCGGCCTGGGAGCAGCGAGCTTACCGCGGAAATACTCTTCTGTCGTTACCCCCGATACTTTATGCGGCGACTCACCGACGATGTCGTACACGCTTGCGGCGATTTTCGCCCATGAATGCGGCTCGCCATCGTTGCTGAGGTTGTACGTTCCGTAGCTGGCGCGTGTTTCCAATAAGTGACGGATGGCGGAAGCGATATCTTCTGCAAATGTAAGCCGCCCGATCTGATCATCCACAACTGCGGGCTCAACTCCCCGCTCCGCGAGGAGAGCCATGGTGCGGACGAAGTTGCTGCCGTCACCAATTACCCAGCTTGTGCGGAGGGTGTAGTGCTTGGGCACGACGCTGACTACGGCGTCTCCGGCGGCTTTGGTTTGACCGTATACGCCGAGCGGAGAAAACGGTTCTTCCTCTGAATGTGTTTCCTGGACACCGTCGAAGACATAGTCAGAGGAGACATTCACTAGCGTTAGATCATGTTGGATGGCTAGCTTTGCGAGCCTTGCTACGGCGGAGACGTTCGTTTGCCAAGCGGCTCTTCGGCCTTCAAGGGTTTCGGCGGTGTCCACGGCGGTATACGCCGCTGCATTAATGATGGTGGCGTAGGACTTCCAGTCACGTGATTCAAATGAGTCCACGGAGTTAAGGTCGAATTCGGCGCGACCCGCAAACTCTATAGAGGCGTCGGCCTTGAACTCCTCACGAAGCGCCTTGCCGAGCTGACCGTTCGCGCCGAGCACCAGGGTCCTCTTAGGAGCCATTGCATCTACGTCACGGAGTCTCGGGTGGGCCTTGTCCTTCTCAGAGAGCTCAGCTTGGGAAAGCGGAATCGGCCAGTCGATGGCTATCGTCTCGTCAGCCAAATTCAGGAATGTGTACTGGTCTTGAGCCGAAGCGCTCCAGTGGTCATTGACGAGATAGGTATAGGCCGTGTTGTCTTCCAATGTTTGGAAGGCATTTCCGACGCCTCGGGGAATGAAGATTGCCTGGCTTGCATCGAGGGTTGCGGTGAAGGCGGCCCCGAACGTTGGGCCTAATCTAAGATCGACCCAAGCACCAAATATCTTGCCACTGGCGACCGATACGAACTTATCCCAGGGTTCAGCGTGGATGCCACGTGTTGTACCAGCCTTTTCGTTGAACGAGATGTTGTTCTGAACAGGCTTGAAGTCCGGGAGGCCCAAGGACAGCATCTTTTCTCGTTGCCAGTTCTCTTTGAACCAGCCGCGATTGTCGCCGTGGACCGGAATGTCGTAGAGGATGACGCCTGGAATCGGTGTTTCGGTGCGGCCAAGCTTCTTCGAGAACTCGATTGACATGGCTATTGCCCCTGGTTCTTGTATTTGGCCTCGGTTTGAGCCTTCTGGGGCCGCCACCATTGTTCGTTGTTCCGATACCACTCGATCGTGTCCTTGATGCCGACCTCGAAGTTGGAGAACTCCGGCCTCCAGCCGAGTTCGGTGCGGAGCTTTGTGGAGTCAATGGCGTACCGAAGGTCGTGCCCAGGGCGGTCCACAACGTGATCGTAGGCGTCACGGCTCTGGCCCATGTGTTCCAAGATCAGTTCCACAACGTCTTTGTTGTTTCTTTCGCCGTCGGCTCCGATGAGGTACGTCTCACCTAAGCGGCCCCTGTCGACGATTGCAAGTACTGCCGAGGAATGGTCGTTGGCGTGGATCCAGTCGCGCACGTTCAGCCCCCCGCCGTAGAGCTTGGGCCGGACGCCATCCAGGATGTTCGTGATCTGACGCGGGATGAACTTTTCCACGTGCTGGTAGGGGCCGTAGTTGTTGGAGCAATTGCTGATCGTGGCCTGCAAACCGAAGGAACGTACCCAAGCACGGACAAGGAGATCAGATCCCGCCTTTGTCGACGAATACGGGCTCGAGGGATTGTATGGGGTGCTTTCGGTGAAGCGCTCTGGGTCGTCCAGCTCGAGGTCACCATAGACCTCGTCAGTTGAGATGTGATGGAACCGCTTATTGTGCTTCCGGGCTGCCTCAATGAGTGTGTAGGTGCCGATGATGTTTGTATCGAGAAAGGGGCGCGGATCGCGTAGAGAGTTGTCGTTGTGAGACTCAGCAGCGTAATGAACGACTATGTCATGTGATTGGACGAGCTCTTCGACAACCGGACCGTCGGCGATATCGCCCTGTACTACTCGGACACGATTGCTGGGCAACCCCTTCAGCGACTCCAAATTTCCAGCGTAGGTGAGCTTGTCCAGGACCGTGATTTCGTGGTCTGTGTGCTCAACGACAAAGTGAACAAAGTTTGAACCAATGAAGCCGGCGCCGCCGGTTACGAGAATCTGCCCCATGACGCATAACCTTACGGGTTTGCGGATGCCCATACGAACACGGAATGATCTGACCATGCGAGGAATCATCTTGGCTGGGGGAACTGGTTCGCGGCTGCATCCGATCACCCTCGGCATTAGTAAGCAACTTGTCCCTGTCTACGACAAACCGATGATTTATTACCCTTTGTCGACTCTGATTTTGGCGGGGATCCGCGACATTCTCATAATCACGACTCCGCATGACAGCGAGCAGTTCCAACGTCTGCTGGGAGATGGGTCTCGCTTTGGTGTGAACCTAAGTTACGTGGAGCAGCCTTCCCCCGATGGTTTGGCGCAGGCTTTCACACTGGGTGCGGACCACATCGGTGGCGACACTGTGGCCTTGGTTCTCGGTGACAATATCTTTTACGGCCAGGGCATGGGCACTCAACTGCGTCGATACGCAGACGTCGACGGCGGCGCAGTTTTCGGGTATTGGGTAAAGGACCCCAAAGCCTATGGCGTGGTCGAGTTTGATCAAAACGGCCGCGCAATCTCGCTGGAGGAAAAGCCGGAGTTGCCCAAGAGCAACTACGCCGTGCCCGGGCTCTACTTCTATGACAACGAAGTGGTGGACATCGCGCGAAACCTTAAGCCGTCAGATCGGGGCGAGCTTGAGATCACGGACGTTAACAAGACGTACCTAGAGCGCGGAAAACTTCAGGTCGAGGTCTTACGAAGGGGAACCGCTTGGCTGGATACGGGAACCTTCGAGGACCTGAGCGACGCGTCCAACTTCATTCGGACCGTTGAGAATCGCCAGGGCCTGAAGGTCGGTTCACCGGAGGAAATCGCTTGGCGCTCCGGGTTCCTCACCGATGATGAATTACGTCAGCGCGCTGAACCTTTGGTTAAGAGTGGATACGGCTCGTACCTCTTGGGGCTTCTCGAAGCTAAGCAGTCCGAGCCGGAATCCGTCCCCCTTCACTAGCTTCGTCGATCCAAGCCAACTAGGCGCGTCCAATCTGGACGAGGCTCGTCATCAACCATGTCTCAGGAGCGCTGGGTAGTGGGTCACCAATATCCGAGCGAGGCCAGTGTCAACTAGGCAGGGGCTGTGTGCTGAGCAAGTAGTGCCCCCTGAAAAGACAGGTACTGACTACTCGGGTGCTTCGTTCCCAGAGTTTCTAACCTCAAAGAATGATCACTCTAATAGATCCGGGCGAGGGGTTTCCGGAGCGACCAGTGCGTCCGGCAAGCGAGGGCGTCCAAGATGCCGCGTGGACAGTACTGTCCATTACCGCCGCCCTCATACTTCTTCCAATAATCGCGGTGGACGAAACAATCCGAGCGCTCTTTCCCTCAATGCGGAGAAGCAAAGCCATCTACTGACAATGCCTGGGTCACGAGGGAGTACCAACTTCCCTGGACTCGTGAGTGGCTTCTTTGCGTTCGCACACCGTGAGGCGCCTCTTCGCTAGCCGACGAGCTATTTCAGTGCATCCAGCGTCACGAATCGCCCTTAGTCAGCACTGTGTCCTTGAACCGTAATTAGGTACGCAGGATCCGCGCCCGTAGGGTCCTCTGTGCCTTCGACTCACTGAGGACCGTCATGCCCGACTCATCGCCCCTGCTTACCATCGTCCTTGAAGAACCTGGGACCCTGGACCGTGAATCTGCAACCTACCGGCGACTATTAGCTGCCCGACTGCGCTACGAATCGCAGCTCGCCGTTATTCTTGTCGAGGAAGCACTCACAACCCACGTCGTCACAAGGCTCTGCAGCACCATCGAGAGCAAGTACGTAATGTTCATGAGGACGTCGCAGCAGCTTGCGTCCTCCTACGTGACAACCGTGATGGATTACCTCCGGCCGCGGAATGTTTATCTGGCGGAGCCGGTACTTTATGCGGGTGCCATCCCCAAGAACGTGGCATTCACCAAGCTTGACGATGCCTATCGGTATGCCCGTGACACTGACGTCTATGGAGTCGCCTTTAACACTCGTCGTCTTGCAGTCGCCCTTGAAGCCATCGGTGATGTTGACCGGTCAGCACTCTACCTGGGCTATCGGCTGTACTGGTCAATTGGGACAGTAAAACCCCTAAACACAGGATTTTCCGTAGCCTCAGATACTAAAGCGGCTATCGGCCTTCATGTTGACTCCGAAGTTGCCCGTTTGATTCCGCTGATCCCGAGCGCATCGAAGGAGATGCGTGTCTATCTGATTCGGTACTTGGCGCTCTTCTTGCGCGGCCTGCGTTCACGGAAGTTCACGCAGGTCAGCTTGGCCCACCTGAGCGAGATGGTCCGCCGTTACCGGCTGGTTGACCTTGTCAGATTCGTGGAACCACTGCAGCCGTTCGAGGCTGCATGGATTCGGTGGTTGGACGATCCGTCAACCGATCCTCACCTGTTCAAACAACTAAGCCACCGTGATTCCTATGTGCACTTCAAGGAAGGCGAGTCTGTGAGTGAAGATGCGCTGTTGCTGTACCAACTGCGCCTTGGAGCCCAAGTTCTGACCATCGAAAAGTCGTACGAGCCACGCGATCTCAGGCCTGGATATTCCCGGCCCAATAGCTACGACTTCTACAGTCGCCCCATCGGACCGAGTTCAACAATTCTCTTTTTCGACCGGCCGTTCCAAGCGGACGACAACGCCGAACACCTTTACGACTACTTCATACGGACCCATCCCGAGTTCACGGAGGCGTACTTTGCCCTCAACCCGAAAGCGGCAGACTGGGCTCGGTTGGAGGAGAAGGGATTCAAACTCATACCCATCTTCACCAAGGACTTCTATGACAAGTTCCTGATCTCCGACCTAGTGGTTTCATCCCAGATCTACAACATCAGGTACCGGGGGAAGTCCTTCGCGAACTCACGGTTCGTGTACCTGCAGCACGGCATCCAGTTGAACGACATGACTGATTGGGTCCTGTCCAAATACTTCGACGTATTTGTCGCCACGGGCAAACTCGAAGCAGACTACATGGGTGGCCTGGCCCCCGTGGAGACCCTCAATTCAGGCCTTCCACGCTTTGAAGCCCTCGCCCGGGAGAAGTCGGAAGCGTCACATCTCCTGTTCATGCCCACCTGGCGGTTCAACCTGCACCAGACCTCGGCAGAGAACTTCGCCAAGTCGGAATACTTTCGAGCAATAGACTCGGTAATTTCCGACCCCTCGCTGCTGAGATTCCTTCAGAAAACGGACCGCGTCCTGCACGTGAAACTGCATCCAAACGTGGAAAGGCGCTCAAGCCAGTTCAGATTCTCCGACCGCGTTGTGCAGTCCCATTTGGGCTATCGGGAGGCCATAGCCTCGGCAGAAATGGTGTTCACCGACTACAGTTCCGCGGTCCTCGACGCGGCTTTCATCGAGACGCCGATTGCCTACTACCACTGGGACGCAGCGGACTTCTTCCGGGACCAGCCCTACGAAGCCCGGGTGGACTACCTCGAAGACGGCCTGGGTCCGGTTTTCCATGAACACTCCGAACTGATCGATCACATCGTGCAAGAGGACTATCTATGCCCCAATGAGCAATTCAAAAAGCGCCGCGAACGGTTCTTCCAAGGTGTGAATCCAACCAGCATCAACTCAACAATCGTGGACAGGATGCTGAGCCTCTAATGAATATCACTCGACACATCAAACGCCGGTTTTACGCTCTGGGCAAGACCGCAGCTTACTCGTCGTTTGGAAACGCGACGGCTCGAACGCTACTTGCATCCCCAACAAACTCACCTGCACGGCAGTTCATCAGAGCAAAGGGCTTGGAAGGAAGCATCCGCAGAGTTGCGTCCGAAACCCTGCCCCAGGGGACGTTCTTCGCAAAACTAACCATCGGAAGATGGCAACAACACAAGGGCGTCAGCTTCCGGCTACTTCAAGGCTCGGAGGTGGTCTACGGCAATAAAATCGAACCGCCGGCTCGAGGGTTCCCACTCGAATACCGGAACATTGTGGTCACGTCCGACGATCCTTCCAAGTTCACTTTGGACATCGACGCTCCCTATGAACTGAAGATCGGCAAGGGAGCGTTCACGACACCCCAGCAGGTGAAGTACGACCAACAGTATGGAGTGAAACAGCACGGAGATGTCTTTTACTCACTTCGCGGGAACACCACCAACCCCACACGAATGCTCATTACATTCCCTGGCTTTGGACCGTCAACCACCCGGATCTCATACGCCGTCAGTTATCTCAAAGGAATCACGGACACTGACCTGAAGGACACCCTGATGGTGTGTTTCCAGGACCGCTACCTTAGCGCCGGGTCCTACATGATGGTGGACAGTGCAGGCCGGCCCCTCTATCGCCGTGTGTGCAGTGCAATAGATGGGTTGCTTCACCGGTTCAAGATCGATCCGGCCGAAATCCTCTTGTTTGGAGCCTCCAAGGGCGCCAGCATCGCCATCCATTATGCGAAGGAATACCCGGGCGCGCAGCTGCTGCTCGCCGTTCCGCAAATGAACCTGCCGTACTACTTCAGCAAGCCGTTCTTCCGGGACAACATGTTCAGGAATAAGGCACTCCGGGATATTGAACAGCCCGAGGACCGCCTGCGTCAGTACTTTGCCGAGGGTCGGAAAATTGACTACTTCTATACAAACTCGGACGAGCTCAGCAACCATTCACTGATCGAACTTGTTCATGACGTGCCGAATCTGACGAAATACAGGATCGACGGCGGTCACTCAGACGTCGCGCGCGCGGCGCTTCCGGCCATGCTGGGCATCATCCGAGGCTTCCTCCGTGGCGGCACCGACCACCAGGAATTCTTGTGCGAAGAGGTACGGGAATTCCACACGGACGGTGGTGTCCAACTCCAGTTGCGTGTAGATTCCACGGCAGCAAAAATTACCCGCGCCAATTGGTTTGTGGAGGGCTGGCTGGGGAGAACGCGGTTCATGCAGATCATGTCCGAGCACTCCTACGACTTCGTGAAGTTCACGTCCGAGAAGCAACAACTCTCCACCGCAATCGATCCAGTCCAGGAGCTGTTTTCCGTTGTTGCGAGCGGAGCCGACGGGACGGTTTCGAGGGGGACTTTGCCCGAGCCCGTCGCGCTTGGGTCCGTCGCAGAGGCTCCAGAGATCGAACCACAACACATCCTGTGCGCCGATCCGCTGAACCTAGCCGTCGAAGATCCCAAGGAGTACGTCGTTCTGGAGGGAGACCGCTTCAGCCGCTTCCGCTATCGAAGCTTCGCAGCCGATACTGGCGGCGACACTATGGAAATCCACTTTGTGGGAGATGCCGAAGCGGATGTTTCGTCCGATCCCAGTGCGTCGGGCTCGCATCGAACCTCTCATGTGGCCGTTGTAGAGCCGCTGGACGGGTGGGATTTGGCTGACCTTCTTGTACTGCGATTCGTGATTGCTGCCGGCGTCGAGCGCGTCTGCGTTGTCATTCACGAGGACGTTCCCGACCCTGGCTCTACGGACCTCTTCAACGCCCTTGATTGGCCGGAGATTTCTGTGGTGAAGAAGGCTCGGCGAGAAGCGGCGGCCCCGGTCCTGGCAGTACACTCCTAACCAACGAATACTCCCCTGCCCGGGCGAGGACGGCAAACGAAACGCCGGCGTCATCCGCCGGATGATGGCCAAGCCGAGAGGCACGCTGGACACCATTTTGTCCGCGTTGAAGAACATCGGCAGCGGCCAGCCGATCATCGTCGCGGCAATGGAGGCTGCAGCGGAGCGTGGCGCCAGGAGGCGCAGTGGCCCAACAGGAAGCAGTTGCCACCACGACTACACCCTAAGCCAGGAAGGCGAGGACATGGGCGACCATGTGGCCTTACGGGCCACTATGCAGGCCAAATATCTGGCAGGCAGTCATCCGAACGCATTTCAGGTGGGTATCCGGCGTTTGTCGGGCTGATGGCCATCCCGCCCGGATGCCGACCTGTACTTCGCTGGGCCTTCCTTTCTTGCTGACCAGACCATCCCGGGCTTTATCTGATTGGAGACTGACCGAGATGGTCAACAGACTCCTCTGTTGGTGAAGATCTGACCATCCCTCGCGTCCCTGACGACGTAAAAGTCGATGACGCAACCGCCCCTGATCGCCTTCAGGAAGCGGAGCTTACTGCCACGTATGTCACGTTCGTTGACTCGGTAGCGGGCCTGCCGTTGGTGGATAAGCACGTCATCATCAAGGTTGACCAGCCACGGATGAAATCGCTGCCATTGTTGTGGAGGACATCTAATGGCGTACATGAAAGATGACGAGGGCGACCGCCTGGACAGCATCGCCATAGCCGGGGCCAAACCGTCCACGATCGCGACACGGATCTTCGGCGGACGCACGGGCACCTTCAACAACACCACGGCCAAGACCTTCCAGATCACCACGGAACTTGCGCAGCACTTTGACGCTGTCCGCGTCTTGTTCGCCAACACAGATCTACTGATTTCCCACTCCATGCGCTCGGTAGCAGTCTCTGTGATGGCAGACAAGACCGACCTGAATAATGCCTCCGGGGCATGGGTCACTGGCAGCCGCAACAGCATGTCCCGCGTCTATGCCGAACTTTCCCCTGGTACCGGGAGGATCGCATACACCGCAACCGACTGGATCAGCATCTCAAGTCTTGCCCGCACAGATGGCGGAACTAAGCCGCTGCTTGCGGCCCGCGCCTTCATGCAGGCCAACGCCACGCCTCCCCTCTATGGCGATGGCACTGACAGCCTCACGAGCTGGGCCAGGCGCACGGACGGGCGCATATGGGCGGCGCGGCATCAGGACGGCGTAGCTGTTACATCAGGCTTCACTGACACTACGAACCGGTCACAGTCGCCTATTGTCGGCTTCCAGTACCTAGCCCGCGGCAAGGTTGTAACGGTGGCGGCTGTCGGGGACTCCATTACGGATGGGCGCGGAACACATCTCCATGAGGGCTTTGTCCTGCCCGCCATTGAGGCACTATCCAGCATGTCCGGCACGGCCTACGAATACATGAATTGCGGATGGTCCGGCAGGCCATGTCAACGTTCGGAGAACGCGCAATTGACATCCTGCACTCGGGCATCAAGCGGACGTCCTTGTTATCCCCGCGGGGTCACCTAACGATGTATCCACAACGATCACTATTTCCTCACATCAGCGCCTTCCGGGCGCAGCGCTCCCGAGTCGTTGCCGAAGCACGCAAGGTTGGCGTGCCAGGGGTCATGTGGACATGGCTCCCATCCAACACGGCAATGAACAACTACGGCGCTACCCGGCGCACGCATACAATACTGAGTGCGCACGGCATACAACACTGAGTGCGCACGGCATACAACACTGAGGTCGTCGCACAGGCTGGCCTCGGGCTGTTCATCGCAGACGCTGCAACCGCCGTGAACGGCATAGCCAGCGGCGGGCAGGTCCAGATGGGCGGCACGGTCTAGACCGACGGCATTCACCCGAATGATACCGGAAATGCGCGTGTGCGCGATGTCATCAAACCAGTCATCGCGCACACCACGAGGGCATCATGACAGTCCCTAAAAGCGACCTCCCTACGTGGGTTACGACAAACACGGATACGCACGTTTCCACGGCGAGCCGGTTGGTGTACGCGGGCACGCGCGCAGGTCATGGACCATCGCCCCAGCATCGCCCACGTCGCGCTCAAGTGACGCACAGTGGTATTGGATCAGCGTCCGAGGAACTGCCGCGCCCCTGACCCTGACCCGTTCGAACGCTGACACGTTCAACGCCGCAGCGGGGTCTCTAACCTCCATCACGATCCAGCCTGGCCATTCTGTGCTCCTGGTCCCCTCAGGATCAGCGGCATGGGAAGTCCACGGATGGACTCCCAGCCTTGCCCAGGCAGTCACCGCTTCTGCCGCGTCCACCCTCACCCTCGCCCGCGATGCCTCTGTGTACATCTTCAATGGGACAACCACGGCGTGGACGCTCCCCACGCTGGCGAACAACACGGGGCTGACCTACCGAATCAAGAACAGGGGCGGCGGCGCGATCAGGCTGCATAGGGCTGGTTCAGACCAGCTCTATGACACGGCGGCTGTCACGAGCATCACCATTGCTGCGGGCGCATCAGCGACCATCATCAGCGATGGCACCTACTGGCTGAGCCTCTAGACGATCCTGATTCGTTCCAGGATCAAGTCCAGGATCTCCTTGTGGCCTTTGTCGTTGGGGTGGAAATTATCAGACGGACCAAGCCACGTGGGAGTCTTATCTGGCCCCCACGTGTCCTTGCGTTCGTATGACTTTGTAAGGTCAACATACTGGCCCCCGTTGGCTTCACAAACCTTTTGGATTTCGAAGTCGTAGGGGTCGGTAATCGCTTGCCCGCCACCACCCCACGCGCCAACGCAAATCATCTGCACATTCGGTGAGCGCTTTACGTTCCGCACAAGGTTTGAGTAGTCCTTGTTGAACTGGTCGACGGGTGTCCGCTGTGTGTCATTGGTCCCCAGTTCGAGAATTGCCAAGTCGATTCCAGAGTCAGGAACACTCAACACGTTCCCAGCTTTGAACAAGGCGTTCGCGTCAGCTTTGGTGGCGCGCTGTTCTTTGATCTCGCCGTGCTTCCGCAGTTCAGCGTTCAGCATGGGACGGTAACCCTTGTCCTCGGTGCTGCTGTAGAGGCTGTAGCTCAGCGAGTCCGCTGCGTAGAACACTGAAAGTGGACGGTCCTTGGGGAAAGCAAGCTTGATGATCCTGGCCTCGGCAGCCGCCTCAGCGTCTGCCTTCATCTTGTCTTGGACCTGCTGCCCATACGCGTCTGCCTTCTTCTGGATGTCTGGGTCACTAGGAGCAGCGGAAGGCGTGCACCCAGTGAGCAACGCGGCAGCGACAAGGGCAAGGGCAATGCGTTTCAAAGAGTCCCCCAAAGGAAGTGGTTCAGCCGATGTTCGTGTCAACCAGAGCAGCCGTCACAAGGCGGTGCATCTCGAAGGACGCCGTCTTCTAGTCCGGTTGGCGACTGGCCTGTTCGGCCCATTGCCATGCCTGTTCTGGGCTGCATCCATCCCTGTCGCGATGGATGCAAGAGCAATCAGCATGGTTCCCCTGAAATCAGTAGTTGGCCTCATTATAGGTTGGCGATGCCGGGCTACACCCAGTTCGTGACGCGGGTAACTGGCACTGCAGGGTTGCCTGCCACCACGGTATTCGCGGGTACGTCCTTGGACACGACAGACCCGGCTGCAATCACGGCGCCGTCACCGATAGTGACGCCTTTGAGGATGATCACTCCTGTGCCAATAAGCACGTGGTTACCGATCTTGATGGGCTTGATGGGGTTGCTGGTTCGCCGGTCCTCATAGGTGAGTGAGTGGAAGTCCGAGTCGAGGATCTGGACCCGCCACGAGATTTCGCACGCTTCGCCAATTTCGACTGCACCGGCAACGTTGATGACAGATTGGGCGCCAATTCGAGTCCTGGCACCAATGCTCAAAGCCGCTGGCGATCCCTTGCCGACCACAGCCACAAGGGTGTCTTTACCGATGAAGGCACCCGGCCCAGCCGCCACGGCGCCGTTCACTGTCTTGATCTTTGCCCCGCGACCCAGCCTCAAACCGTACTTTCGGCCGCGGGCAACACTCTCAACAGCTTGGATCTTCCCCCAGATAGTCATGAGCACAATCCTAAAGGGCTAGACGGCTGGTACCTCAGCAGTTGAAAGGGATCTGATCTTGCGGGCTGGGACGCCCGCGTAGAGACTGTGAGCCTTAACATCTTTCGCTACCACCGCGCCTGCTGCGATTATCGCCCCTGCCCCGATATTTACGCCGGGCAAGATAACTGCTCCCGCCCCGATCCACGAGCCGTCACCCACAACGATAGGCGCGGACGTTGCGGCGCCGGCCCTGCGCGACGGACCGCCAACCTCGTGCGAGCTAGTTGCAAACGTGACATTCATGGCGATATCACAGTCGCGGCCTAGCGTGATTCGTGCCGTGGTGTTGAACATGCAGCCGTGATTTACAAAGCTACTCTCCCCGATGCTGACCCTTGAGCTCCCAAACCAGACGCCCGGGGACACGTAGCATCGTTCCACGTTCATCCCGTAGGCACGAAGGGCACGCCACCGTAGCGGTGTAGGAAATAGTGGGGAAGCGATAATGGAGTTCAATACAACATCCCGATAGATGCCTGGCCATAGTCGATTAATAATCCCCATGGCCCAATGATATGGGCAACATAAGACCTGTTATGCCCGTTACAACAAGCGATCGACCTTCTCGGCTGGTTGCTGGGAGGGGCCTTTTCCTTGCGCGGTGAGGACTTCGGCCGCCCGCCAATCCTGGCAAACTGAACGGGCTTAATGCCGCCACCATGATCCGGCTAAGAGCCTATGGAGAACGACGTGGATAAGCCAGCCTTGGTCTGCGTGACGGCTTCTATGATTGAGCCTGTCATGGGCTTACCAGCAACGCGACCGTATTTACGTACAGAAATTGTACAGATCTTCGGTCGAGGTTGAAGTCCTCGCGGCCCGGTTCTGTTAGCTCCCCAAGCCCTTGGCTGTCACGTAGGCTGCAAGCTTGTCCTGGCCAATGGCTGTGGCGATTTCCGAAATGGCGGCATTGTCCGCCAGCACGATCGACTGACCATCCATTGACGTGCCCACGCCCAGGTTGGGCAGGGTGAACATGATGGTGTCCTTCTCGCGGAGATCTTTGAACTGTAGAGCGAGTCCACCGATGGTGGCGGCGTCGAAGTCCTTATCAACGCTGATGTAAGGGGAGATCGCGTCCACCATGTTGTTGACCTTCACCGGGTTGGTGAGGGTGTCCCGGGAGATCGTCTTGCTGATGACGGCCTTGAGGAAGAGCTGCTGGTTCTTGACGCGCGTGTAATCGGAATCAGGGAACGACTTCCGCTCACGCACAAAAGCCAGCGCCTTCTCGCCGTCGAGCATGTTCTTGCCCGCCTGGAAGGTGACCTTGCCCTTCAGCACGCTGGGGGTGAATCCCTGCTTGATGTTGACTTCCACGCCGCCCAGCGCATCGGTCAGTCCCTTGAAGCCCTCGAAGTCCACCATCGCAACGTGGTCGATGCGCTGCTGGAAGAGCGACTCCACGGTCTGAACGGTCAGGGCAACGCCGCCCTGAGCCATGGCGGCATTGATCTTCGCTTCGCCATGACCCGGAATGTTCACCCAAGTGTCACGCATGATGGAAACTGCGAAGACGTTCTTGCGGTCCGCCGGGATGTGGACCCAGATCAGAGTGTCGGTCCGCTGGTCTGTCGGGGCGGAGTCATCCGTGTCCACTGACCTGTCCGCGTTCTTGTCCTTGCCCATGACAAGGACGTTCATGGCACCCGTGACGTTCTTGGTGGGTCGCGTCGCCTCGTCCGGGAAAGCATTCTCGATCTTGGTGGTCCCGTTGTTGAACGTCTGCGCGAGATTGTAGATATAGGCGCCGCAGACTAGGCCTATGACCACCACGGCTGCCGCGAAGCCGAGGAGTACGTTTCGAGCCGTCTTTTTGGAGCTCTTTTGACGTCGCGGACGGGAGTCTGTCGCAACGGCTTCGGTATCAAGGGGATGCGTCATGTATTCCTAGAGTTGGCAGCAGCAGAGTCGATTCTAACAAATGGACAAACATGCCAGATCCGGAGCTAGCCTTTGGTGCCCCGGGAAGACTGCTCTGTGTAGATGCGTTGCGAATAGAAAGCGTCGTTTTCCGCACCCCATTGGTTGGTGACATTGACGGTGTAGTAACGGCCGGCAGCCAGGGTTGTTTTGCCAACATTCACGAGGATCATTTCCAGTTCCGGGTTCATGCCGCTCTGGACTCCGTACGCGGTATTTGTGCTTGTGGGCTTCACGGTTTTCACGACGCGTTGCCCGCCTTTGGTGGTCCACTTCACTTGGGCGTTGCCACCTGAAAGATTGAAGCCTGTTATCCGCACTTGGCCGGTGGATGCGTCAAAAGTCGCGTCGGTAATAATTGGCGTTGCAATTCCAGCCTCCACCTGGGCTTTGAGGGGAACGCCCGCACCAACGCAGGTGTAATACGAATCCCACATGAAAGAAATGATCTTCTGCGCGTTGGAAAGCTGTTGAAGCTGCCGATCGATCCTGGCTTTGGAGCTTTGCCCGCGGAGACTGTCACCGCAAGGGTTGGAGGCTGTGGCCGGAGCCATGCCCTCCAAGTTTGCCCACAGAACTGCGCCCGTTCCGGAAATGCCCGCAGCAGCTGCCAGGAAATAATCCCGAATAGGTGCCACGTACTTACTGCTCCACGAGCCCTTACCTACGATGCTCTCCGCATAGCGGTCCACCGCCGAGTTCGCTTCGTTCGACTGAAACGCTCCTCCCTTGCCGGTTCCCATGCCGTCTTGGATGGCGATGTTCAGAATGAGTCCGCTGGCCGTTTGGGCAATTCTGCGGATCCCGTTTCGAGCCTCCGTCAGGCTGATACTGAAAGCGCTGACCCGCGCGTCAAGGTAGGGACTAATGATTGCGCCGCGCGTGGGGAAGATTCGATGGATGGCCTGGTTCTGCATCCGGTACAGATCCAGGATGGGGTCGAAGGTGTGGCCATCGGTGACGGGCATTTCTGTGCTGTGATAGAAGCCAGCCAGGCCCTTCACGTTATTTGTGGCTGCCTGATATTGAAGGAAGCGCTCGGTGAAGAGCGCAAGTGTCCCCTGATAGGAAACGTCAGGGAGGTACGCCGTATCCGTTCTCTTTACGGGCAGGGGCAGGCCGGCATAGAACTTCATGCCCAGTTTCGTGGCCGCTAAGGCGAGGGAAGCCGCTGGATCCATGCCACCGGCCGCGCCACCCCCTGCAACAACCACGTCATACTTCCCGTTCGTAGACGTGCAGCCGCTGCCTTGGGCAGGGAGGACCAGCACAACGAATGCCTTGCCTTGGCTGGTGATCCTGCGGTCCTGAGGACACTTCACGGCTTGGCTGCTCCATACGCTTCCGTCGGAGTACGTGAAATAACGGTTGACCTCCAGAGTTCCTGCAGCAGCCTTGGCGCAATTCACTCCATCGATGACACACTCCTTGGGCAGCGTTGCCAAGGTAGCTGGCGCGAGGGGCGTTCCAAAAGTGATGACAGTGTCAGCGCCTGCTGTTTTGATTTCAGTGAGCTTCTGGGTGTTTCTCGAAGTGTTGGGGGACGCGAAAACGAAATAGCCGCCAATTGGGTAGCTTGCCGGTTTCGGCGCCCGGGCAGCCGGAGTTGGCTTCGGGGCCGCTGGGGGCTGTTTATCCTGGGCTGGTGGCGTCGCCTCGGTGCCAGGGCTGGGGGCAACCAAAGCGGTTCCTCCAACTCCGGCTGTGAGCACAAGTGCTGCGAGGAGGACTTTGATGCGTGGACGGCTTCCGCGAATGAGCGTCATGAATTCCTTGGGGTCGGCATCAGCAGACGATCCTACGGAATCAAATGACTGTTATCCATACGCTAGACTAAATCGGGCTGCCCTCCTGCTGTTGGTGGCCGCGCCGACCCTCATTCAGGGTGGACGCGCTGGAACGGACGCTACTAGCGTTCTGTACGACATATCAACGGGGGGAAAGTTGGGCACCGGAATTAAAAGTGTTCAAGCCGCACTTGTGGTCATATTGATGGCTCTTCTTGGCTTTTTTGCCACCCAGCCAGCCATGGCCACCACGGTAACCAGCCCTGGCACGGACACGGAACAACCGGCCGAACCATCGCCGACGCCCGAGCCTACATTCCCGGTTGTCATCCCGCCCGTTATTGAGCCTTCTTCGCCTCCCCCCACTTTGGAACCTGTTTCTCCGGCACCTGCCCAGCCTTCCGAAGAGCCAGCTCCCGCGCCCGTGGTACCGCCCGTCGTCGAGCCCGTCGCTCCGCCCGCGGAAGTACCTCCCGTGACTCCTCCTGCTACCTCGCCCGTTCCTGCTCTTCCCACGGATGTTGCTATCGAGAACTTCGTTGTAGAGCCCGAGGTTCCCGTGGAGACCGACACGGCCACCGCCGAGGCAACCCCTACCCCTACACCGACTCCTACCAAAACCGCCGCCCCGCCAGTTGTCAGCGCAGACATCACCGGCCCGTTGAAGGTAGCCCTGGCCCCCGTCGCGGAGAACAACCCCCTAGTCCAAGGCCTGACGGTCTTGGTGTTGCTGCTGCTGGGCCTTGCATACTTCCGTGCACTGCGCTCAAAGGGGATCCGCGGACCCCGCCTCAACGGCAAGTAGTCCATGGATACCTCCCTCCCGAGGGACGCGGCTGCCGTAAATCCTCCATTCCCGTTGCGTCTAATGCTGCTCACCCATTCGTATTGGCCGGAGCACAGCCCCCCGCAGCGCCGTTGGCTGTCCCTGACCCGGGAATTCCGGAAGGCAGGCTGGGACGTCGACGTCGTCGCTCCCGTGGCGCACTATCCAAACGGCAAGCGGGATCTGCCCAGGCGAAAGGCCGGATTCGCTTTTGCCCACCAAGAAGGTCCGCACGGCGAAACTATCAGGCGCGTGCCCTACCTCCGGCACCTTGGCACATCGCCACTCGCGCGCTTCGCTGACCAACTCTTCTCCGCTGTGATGTCCGTTCCCATAGGTTTGGGCGGCAAGAAACCGGACGCGATTCTCGCCACCGCGCCGAGCCTGCCGACTCTGGCTACTGGATACGTACTTTCGCGACTTCGCAGGGTGCCTTTCATCGTCGAGATGCGGGATGCCTGGCCGGACCTGGCCCGCGACGCGCGAATCGTGCAAGGCAGCGTCAAAAGCCTGGTGGAGCGTGTGGTTGAGTTCGTCCAGCAGCGGGCGGACCTGGTTGTCACGGTTACCGACGGCTTTGCAGAGACCCTGCGGGACCGCGGCATCAAGAACGTCGTCACCGTGAGCAATGGCCTCGATCTAAACTCCATGCCTTTCCTTGAGCCCCCGGCCTTGGAACGGGACGTCTTTCATGCCGTGTACCTCGGGAATCATGGCAAAAGCCAGCGCCTGGACATCCTCATCAGGGCAAGTGCACTTCTGGGCGAGGGATTCCACCTGACATTGGTAGGTCACGGCACCAGCCGTCCGCAATTGGTGAAACTGGCCCGCGAACTCAACGCGCCCGTGACCTTCTTCCCTTCATTGCAGGGGCAGGCAGTCATGGACAAATACCGTGAAGCCGATACGTGCATCGTCTCCCTGCGAGATGACTGGAAGTCGTTCGAGACCACTGTCCCGTCCAAGACCTACGAGGTTCTGGCCATCGGCAGGCACGTCACCGCCGTGGTTCGGGGTGAAGCTGAACGCATCATCATTGAAGCCGGCGGAGGCGACGTCGTCGCGGCGAACGCAGAAGCAGTGGCGCAGCTATGGCGGGAGCTTTCCGAGGACCGAAGCAGGCTGGCCTCAGGCACCAGCGGACGAGACTGGGTCAGGGACAACGCCGACTACGCGCAGCTGGCCCTGCGATACATGGACTCAATAACCTCGTTGATCAGTCCGGAGCCAGCCGATGCTCGGGGGACTAAGTGATCCAAATCCTCAAGAACATTGCGCTGACTGCAGGAACCGTGTCAGAGCACCTCACCGAGTCGCCGTTTGTTTTGTTCCTCCAGGTCCTTCGCCGACTGCCGTCCAGGATCGTTAGGCCGCTGGCTCGCTTCGTGGCCAGGTTGGCGCCCAATTCCGCCCGTCCTCTCTTCCTGCTGGCCAGCCACGCTGCGGGGGACACTGCTGGACTTACCCGTCGGTTTGAGCATGCTGTCCGCGCCGGCCTTGATGGCGAACGCGCCCGAAGGGCTGCAGAAGTAGCCATCGCTGCCGGCCAGCCAGCGTGGGCGGATGTCTTCCTGCCCCTCGCCGCAGGGGCGACGCGGACTCCGGCGACCCTCGCCAGGCGCAAGTGGTACGACGGCGACATGAGTGGCGCCGTCGTCGTCCTCGCTGGCGAGCCGGGCGGGACTGGAAAACAGCGGCAGCGGCTTGAGTCCGAAGTCCGCGTCTTCCAAGGGTGGCGTCCGCAGCTGACTGCGTCTGCAGTGAAACCGCAACCGCGCAGGGTCCTGCACCTGCTGACGAATTCCGTGCCGCACACCGGAAGTGGCTATGCCCGGCGCAGCCACTCGATCCTCACCGCCCAACAGGACGCCGGTTGGGAAGCCATGGCCGTAACCCGCCTGGGTTACCCCGTGCAGATCGGCGCCTTGACAGCGCGCCAGTATGACGTCGTCGATGGCGTGCGCTACGAACGTCTCTTGCCTGCCCGGATGCAGCCATCCATGCATGGTCGCTTACAGCAGCAGGCCGAAGGCATCTTGTCCCTTGCCCGAGACTTCAGGCCGTCGGTTCTCCACACCACCACACACTTCGTCAACGGCCTGGTGGCCCGGGAAGTTGCAAAAGCCCTGGACGTCCCCTGGGCCTACGAGGTCCGTGGGCAATTGGCTGACACGTGGGCCTCGACGCGCGGCGAGGAAGCTCGCCGGAGTGAACGGTACAAGCTCTTTACCGAACGCGAAGCCGACGTCATGCAGAGCGCGGACCTCGTGGTGACGCTCGGCGAATCCATGAAACACAACATCGTGGCCATGGGCGTCCCGGACAGCAAAATCCTGATATGCCCCAACGCCGTGGGCGGCGCGTACCTGGAAGAACCGCTTAATCACGGCGATGCGCGGCGGGCTTTGGGATTGGACCCGGACGGGCTTTACATCGGGACAGTAAGCAGCCTTGTCGACTACGAGGGCCTCGACGATCTGGTCACTGCATTTGCGCTGCTTGCGCCACGACTGCCACAGTTGAAGCTGGTTTTGGTCGGGGACGGCACTGCCGCGCCCGCGCTTCAGGACCAAGTCCGGCGCTTGGGACTATCGGAACGGACCATCTTCACGGGGCGTGTCCCTCCGGAGCAGGCTCGCCTGTACCACTTGGCGCTGGATATTTTTGTGGTTCCACGCAAGGACTTGGCTGTTACCCGGGCCGTGACGCCGCTCAAACCTGTGGAGGCCCTGGCCGCCGGCCGGCCTGTGGTGGCCAGCAACCTGGACGCCTTGCGGGAGATAGTGCACGACGGCGTAAACGGCAGGGTGGCGAACGCTGAAGATCCCGGGGGACTGGCTGAGGTGTTGTACGAATTGCTTGATGATGACGGTTTACGGAAGCGGCTTGGCGCCGCGGGCAGGCAGGAAGTATTGGCCACGAGGACGTGGCAGGCAAATGCCCAGGCATACATCCGGGCTTATGAAAATTTGGGCGTCTAACTACGTAAGGAGGGTCAGCTGATGTCGGCGAAGAAAGCACTACTGCCCGAGCCAGCACTGGTACAACCACTGGCTGTGGACATGCGCCGCCTGACGCGCGTTGGTGCGCGCCCGGGCTTTCTGGACTATCTGGTTCAGCTCTGGGACTTCCGTGAGTTCATTTTTTATGACGCCCGCGCCAGGGTGCAGAGCGGCACGCGACGAGACCGCTTGGGTAGCGCATGGTTGCTGCTCAACCCGATCTTCAACGGCCTGACGTACTACGTTATTTTCGGCATCCTGCTCCAGACCAGCGGCGGCATTGAGAATTACGTCGGCTATCTGGTGATTGGAATCTTCATATTCCAGGGCACATCGGGAGCCATAACAAGCGGTGCCCGTTCCATCCACAGCAATAAGTCCGTGGTCCAGGCTTTCAATTTTCCCAGGGCCACTTTGCCGATCGGCATGAACATCCGGGAAATGATGTCCAACGTGCCGCTGATCCTCGCGATGCTTTTGATCATTACCCTGATCCCGCCGGTCGAGAAAATCACGTGGCTGTGGCTACTGATCATCCCGGCACTTTTGCTTCAGTCAGTCTTCAATCTTGGCGTGGGACTGATTCTGGCCCGCATCATTTCGCGCGTCCACGATGCTACCCATCTACTGCCGTTCTTCATGCGCGCGTGGATGTATGGCTCCGCAATCTTCTACTCCTACGAGAAGTTCGTGACACACCCCGACCTTCTTGCCGTTCTAAAGATGAACCCGTTGTTCAACGTCATCGACATCCTTCGGGATTGCATCCTTTACGCCGAATCACCCACCTGGCAGTCCTGGGCGACCCTGGCCGTCTGGGCATTGGGTGCACTTCTTGTGGGTATGGTCTTCTTCTGGCAAGGGGAGGAGTCCTATGGTCGCGGATGAGCAAGTCCTGGAGGTTGAAGGCCACCCGTGCGTGGTGGTTGACCGTGCTGCGATGGAATACCGTGTGGTCACAACGGACTCGGAAGCAGTTGCGCAAGAACGCCGGGACACCAGTTTCCTGAGCCGGCTGGGCCGCAGGCCAAACACCGTGACGGTACGCGCGCTTTACGAACTGTCCTTGGTGGTTGAACGCGGCGAGTCCGTGGGAATCATCGGCCGCAACGGCTCTGGCAAGAGCACTCTGATGAAACTCATAAGCGGTCAGATGCGTCCAACCTCCGGAGCGATCTTCGCTTCAAGTACACCGATCATGCTCGGTGTGAATGCTGCGCTGATGCCCGACTTGTCCGGGCACCAAAATGTGGTCCTCGGCTGCCTAGCCATGGGCATGAGCCGGCAGGAAGTCGAGGCCAAGTTCGCGAGCATCGTTGAACTCTGTGGGCTGGAAGATTCCATTTACCTGCCCATGAAGTCATATTCATCGGGCATGGCCTCGCGACTCCGCTTCGCCATCGCCGCGAGCATCGACCCCGAGATTCTTCTGGTGGACGAAGCCCTGAACACTGGTGACGCCCAGTTCGGCGATCGAAGCAAGCGTCGGATGGACCAACTGCGCGAACAGGCTGGCTGTGTCTTCCTGGTCAGCCACTCCCTGGACACCATCACCAAGATGTGCAGCCGGGTCCTCTGGCTGGACAAGGGACACCTGATCATGGATGGCGAACCGGAAGAGACCGTTCGCGCTTATCAGGACTTCACCGGTAATTTGGCCAAGGGAAACAACCTCTCCGCTGCACGTGTCCGCGACGAAGCTCGTGCCAATCTGCAAATGACTGAAGTCCTGGCAAGGAGCAAGATGCGCAGGAGCCGGGCATGACGGGTTTGATTTCGAATGTTCGTACCGCGGCATGGCATCTCCGGCATGGCGGCCTGTCACAGTTGCGATCGTGGTACCGCCGCCAGCGCGCACAGTCCCCGAGCGGCGTGCGGAACGCGCAGGGGACCATGCTCCGCAGCGGGCTTTCCTTTGCGCCCTTCGAATACCCCTCCGTACCTCCCCGCCGAGATGACCTCACAGTGGGCGTCATTCTGGATGACTTCTCCGGCAAGGCTTTTGCCTATGAGTGGAACGTGGTTTTCCTGCAGAAGGACACTTGGCTGCAGCAGGTCAAAGAACAGGCTGTTGACTTCGTGTTCGTCGAGTCGGCCTGGAATGGCAATGCCGGTTCGTGGCAGTACCAGCTCTCGGGGCCTAACGGACCCAAGCCCGAATTTCTTGAGCTGATCCGATGGTGCCGCGAGCAGGGCATTCCCACCGTTTTTTGGAACAAGGAGGATCCGCCCCACTTCGAGGACTTCCTTCCGGCGGCACGTGAGTTTTCTTTTGTCTTCACCTCTGACGAGAACAAACTCCCCGATTACCGGGAGGCCTTGGGGCATGACCGGATTGCGGTCCTGCCTTTCGCGGCCCAGCCTGCCATCCACAACCCTGTCCGGCCCTCCAACGGCCGGCATTCCCGGGACGTCGCCTTCGCCGGCATGTACTTCGCCCACAAGTACCCGGAACGCCGTGAGCAGTTGCAGCTCCTGCTGGATGGGGCGATCTCTGGTTCTTTGAAGTTCAAGAACGGTTTGGAGATCTTCTCGCGGCAGTTGGGCGGTGACCCGGACTACCAGTTCCCGCCTCCCTACGATTCGCACGTCGTCGGGTCACTGACGTACGACCAGATGCTGACGGCATACAAGTCGTACAAAGTGTTCCTCAACGTAAATTCCGTTGTTGATTCACCGAGCATGTGTGCCCGCCGCATCTTCGAGA
This sequence comes from Arthrobacter sp. StoSoilB5, assembly GCF_019977235.1. Classification (NCBI taxonomy): domain Bacteria; kingdom Bacillati; phylum Actinomycetota; class Actinomycetes; order Micrococcales; family Micrococcaceae; genus Arthrobacter; species Arthrobacter sp. StoSoilB5. The sequence continues at coordinate 4,185,645 of NZ_AP024646.1, read as the reverse complement.
TCACAGCTGCTGGAACGCCTGTAGTCACCACGTCGAGCCCGGCCCTTCCCAGGTTCTTCCCTGACAGTGAAATTCACAGCGTGGACACCACTGAACAGGCCTCGGATGTTATCAAGGCACTCTTGCGAAGTACCGAACTCAACGATCGCTCGGTGCACCTTGCCCAGCGACGGATCTGGGCGGAGCACACCTATGCCCACCGCGCAGAGGAAGTCGTGGCGGCTGCTTTGCCTCGCAGGTCCCAGCCTGTTGAACCCCAGACGGTCAGCGCGCTGGTTTCCACCATCCGCCCCCAACAGTTGGAGCACGTCTTCAGCACCGTTGCTTCGCAGCGCGGAGTGGACGTTGAACTGGTCCTCCTGACTCATGGGTTTACACCTGAGACCTCCACGATTGAGGGGCTTCGCGAGAAGTACAACGTGCCCAAGTTGACTCTTCTCGAAGCGCCGGAATCGCTCAGCTTGGGAGCTTGCCTGAACCTTTGTGTCGCGGCTTCCAAGGGCTCGGTTCTCACCAAGATGGACGACGACGACTACTACGGTCCGGACTATCTGAAGGACCAGTTGAACGCACTCATGTATTCCGGCGCTGACGTGGTGGGCAAGTTCGCCCACTTCATGTTCATCTCAAGCCGTAACGCTGCTGTGTACCGCTTCGGACACATGGAACACAGGTTCAGCCACATGGTGATGGGTCCAACGATCATGGCGAACCGCTCTGTCTTCGAAAAGAATCCATTTGAGGAGAGAAGTCGCGGCGAGGACACAGCGTTCCTCAACGCGGTGACCGAATCAGGGGGACGGATCTACTCCTCCGACCGATACAACTACTACCAACTCCGGAACGGCTCAGGACACACTTGGACTGCTTCCGACGACGAACTTCTCGCCTCCGGAGAGGTCAAGTTCTGGGGAAACCCTGCAGAACACGTCACGCTCTAGCCAGACTCACGATTCTTTAAACAGCTGTAAACAAAAAAGGGGAACTTTGCTTTGAACACCATCAATCGAGTGGCCGTCATCGGCCTCGGATACATTGGCCTCCCGACGGCCGCCATCCTTGCAACCAACGGGATCGAGGTAATTGGTGTTGACGTTAACCAGCGTACGGTTGACGCCGTCAACGCTGGACAGGTCCCGTTCGTGGAGCCTGACCTCGGAGTCCACGTCTCCGGCGCCGTGAGCCAGGGCCACCTGAGCGCCAGCACGTCAACTCCCCAGGCGGACGCCTACATCGTTGCTGTGCCCACGCCGTTCAAGGAAGACCGCTCCGCTGACCTGAGCTACATTGAGGCCGCAGCCCGTGGCATCGCGCCTCAGCTCCAAGGTGGTGAGCTCCTGATCCTGGAATCCACCTCCCCTCCCGGCGCCACAGAGCACATGGCCAACTACATTCTGGACCTCCGGCCGGACCTCAGCCTTGATGGTTCCGACTCGAAGCCTGCCATCCTCGTGGCACATTGCCCTGAGCGAGTCCTTCCGGGACGGGTCATGATTGAACTCGTCACCAACGACAGGATTGTGGGCGGCATGACCGCTGAGGCAGCAGAGAAGGCCAAGCATCTCTACGCCGTCTTCTGCCAGGGCGAAATCCTCACCACGGATGCCGTCACCGCTGAAATGGCCAAGCTGGTGGAGAACTCCTACCGCGACGTCAACATTGCTTTCGCCAACGAGCTTTCTGTCATCAGCGACAAGCTGGGTATCGACGTTTGGGAACTGATCCGCCTGGCCAACCACCACCCGCGCGTCAACATTCTGCAGCCGGGTCCTGGCGTCGGTGGACACTGCATCGCCGTGGACCCGTGGTTCATTGTTGCAGCGGCTCCCGAGGAATCCCGCCTGATCCGTACGGCACGTGAAGTCAACGACTCCAAGCCGGAGTGGGTCTTCCAGCAGGTCCTGGCCGCTTTGGAGACGCTGCCCGGCACGGCAGAGGTGTCAGTCCTGGGACTCGCATTCAAGGCCAATATCGACGACCTCCGCGAATCACCCGCCATCGAGATAGCAGCACACCTCGCCGACGCCCTGCAGGATCGTCGTATCAACGTTGCCGAGCCGCACGTGGAAGAACTCCCCAAGCAGCTGGCTAATCGCAGCAACGTTGAGCTCGTTTCGATCGAAGATTCGATTGAGCGCTCAGAGGTTGTTGTTGTCCTGGTGGACCACGATGACGTCAAGGCCGTTGCGCCGGAGCTGCTGCAGGGCAAGATCGTCATTGATACGCGTGGTGCGTTGACGCTTGAAACCACGCCGGCGTCAATCGCTGTCTAAGTTCCCCCAGCTGGTTCCACTTGTTTGCAGCTTCAGCGAGCGAAGACATGAGAGTTGAGAATGACGCGCGCACGAAATATTGATCCGAAGGTCCATGCGATCACGGGCTATCCCTCCATTGGTGCCTTCCTTGCCGCCCGTGAAATCAGGGGTGGCTACCATGTGATTGATCATGGGGGATTGCCTATTGATGTCCTGGTCCAGAACCGCGGGCACAAGACTACGGCCGTTTTTCTCCATGGCGCCGTGCGTCCGGAGTACAGGCTGCCCATGATTGCTGGCCTTGGCGTCTCCCGTGAGGTTGCCGTCAACAGGATTTTTATTTCTGATCCCAGCCTCATCATTAGCCCCACCATGAATCTTGGTTGGTACGCGGGTAACTCAAAGCAGCGCCTGCAGCAGATTCTCCAAGACATCATTGCCAAGATTGTTGGGGCGTTTGGCAGCGAGCGGCTCGTCTTTTTCGGTACCTCTGGGGGCGGGTTTGCGTCCCTGTACTATTCCTCGCAGTTCCCGGGTTCGCTGGCCATCGTTGCGAATCCTCAAACAGACATTGCCAAGTACGAGCCCATCCCAGTGGCCAACTTTGCCGAAACATGCTTTGAGGTGACTGGTAGCGATGCCATGGAGAAACTTCCTCACAGTGTGACCACCGACCTCGTGAAGGTGTACAGCAAGCCACTGGAGAACACGGTGGCATACATGCAAAACAGCACCGATAAGTTCCATATTGAACGTCACAGGAACCCGTTTGTTGAGAATTTGCATTACAGCAATGCCGTTTTGGAGTTGATGGGTGACGATTGGGGAGACGGCCATGCAGCCCCTCCCAAGGCGCTCATCACAGATGTTTTGAACGTAGCGGCAAGTGATGACTGGGCGGCAGGACTAAAGGGACTGGGTTTTGCACCGCCGAGCTTCGAAGGCATGGACACGGCAACGCGTCGAGGACGGCGAGTTCGCGAGTAGCCCCCTTACGAACTATGGCCGACGACGTCGAGGCAGCCCCAGCCGGACGACGACGCACGGTGCGCAGAAAACTAAATACTTCCCAGAGCACTTCGATGCACGAAACGACTTAACGGAGCATTGCAGAATGTTAAGACTCAAAAATGACTCACCGCTAACCAGGTTCCTCCGATCGCCCCGGGGGATTCTTGGGATAGTAGTCGGCGCCCTGATTTTCGCTGGCGGCCTTATTGCGTATTTTGAATCCGGAAACCTGGGATTTTTCCTGGTTATCCTCGGGTTGGCAGTAGCTGTTCCCGTCCTCTTCGAAGGAACCCACGCAGTACGGCGTTCGCTGAACACCGCGCGGCAGACTACTCAGAAGACCGCGGAGCAGACGCGCGCCGCGATATCGAATATCGCGAGGTCGGCGGATTCGATCGACAAGCGTGTTCGCCTGAACGAAGCTGACGTGGCCAAGCTAGCGTCCACAGGAAGCCATTCCAAACACGTCGTCACGGAATCACTCCAGCCGCTGGAGCAGATTCGCGATTGGGTCGGGATGACGCGCCAAGCAGAGGGCCGGAACATTTCGATTGCCGCCGCGAGCGGGATCTTTGAGTCGATCAGTCACCATTTGCCCGCAACGGTGGTTCATATCGGCTCCGGAACCTCCACTGCGTGGATCGCAAATTGCCTGGCGCATCTTCAGCCGAGGCCCTCGCTGGCCGCGGGATTGGTTGACTCGGACGAGGAACTTGCCGCTTTCCGTGCAGTTTCCGGTGCAGCCCAATCGGACGAGCGCTCAACGTGCAACCTGCTTCCCGCCGGGCCCGTTCCGGCGGCGTCCCTGTCCGGCATTACGGCACACTCGGCGGACATGGTGGTCATCGACTTCGGCGGTATCACCTCAGGGAGTGTATTGACTGACAACATCCCGGGACTCTATTTCCATTGGCTCCGGCCCAACACACCCGTGGTTATCGTCGATTCGACAGCGATCGATGTTCGCCCGGCCGTCCAGGCCTTCCTTGAGGCCCATCCTCGACTCTATGTAAAGACCATGTCGAAGTCGTACAACCGCGCAGAATTGATTGGAGCGTGAAAGTGACGAACTCGAGCGACGTCCACCTTGGCCTGAATAACCTGGTAAACAATTCGTTTGGGCAGGAGATCTCCTACGGTCTCCCTGCTTCCACCCGCGATCTTCCGTCCGTTGGCGTGGTCCTGGACGAATTCTCTACGCAATGCTTTGCCCCTGAAGCGCGGCTCTGGCCGATATCTGCAAGGGATTATGCAGAGGCATTGGACCGTCTTCGTCCTGAAGTCCTCCTGGTTGAGTCTGCATGGAGTGGGAATGATGGTGATTGGGCCTTTCAGATCACCGGTCCCAACGGTCCCAGACCCGCCTTCTATTCACTGATCCAGGAGTGCCGCCAACAAGGCATCCCTACGGTCTTCTGGAACAAGGAAGACCCACCCCACTTCGAGGAATTCCTGCCTGCGGCCAAGGAATTCGATGTGATCCTGACGTCCGAAGAGTCGCTCATTAAGGACTACGCTGCCGCAGCGGGGCATGAGAACGTGGCAACTCTGCCATTCGCCGCGCAGCCGCGTATTCACAAGCCGCTCCGCGACTCACAGTCCAACGTGGGAAACGTAGCGTTCGCCGGTCAGTACTTTGCACACAAGTTCCCCGAACGCCGTGAGCAAATGAACCTGTTGTTCCCGCCTTCGGCAGAGCTCGGATTGTCGATCTACTCCCGGGCACTCGGCGGCGACCCGAACTACGCGTTCCCTGAACCATACTCACAGTTCGTTGTGGGTTCCCTGCCCTACGCCTCTATGGTGAAGGCCTACGGTCACCACAAGGTCTTCCTGAACGTAAACTCTGTTCCGCAGTCCAAGAGCATGTGCGCGCGGCGGATCTTTGAGCTGAGCAGCAGCAAGACCGCCGTAGTCAGTGTCGAATCAGAGGCCATTTCAGGGGCCTATGCCGCCGACGAAGTCTTCACGGTGAGAACGCAATCCGAGGCAAAGGAAATTCTCGGGCGTCTTGTGAAAGATCATGACTTCCGCGAGCGAGCCACTCACAAGGCTTGGCGCCGCACCCTGGAGCAGCACACCTACGCCCAGAGAATGCGGCAGATCTACTCCATGGCCGGGCTTGAGTGGAAAGTTCCTGGAGACGGTGTCACAGCTGTTCTCGTTTCGTCCTCGTTGTCTTCCTTGGACCGGCTCATCAGCCAGGCCAAGGAACAGACAGTCGAACTTGAAAACGTTGTGGTGGTTTGCCGCGTTGGACTGCAAGACTCAGAAATTCGTGAAGTATTGGAGCGCAGGGGAGTTGCCGAATCTGCTGTCATCCTCAGGACTCCGCACGACATTAAGAGTTTCCAGCCGGCTTCCCCATTCGTAGCCGTGTTTTCTGAAGCCTTTGATTATGCTCCCAACTACCTCAGTGATTTGCGGCTCTACACGCTTCACCACGACGAGTCCCGCGTTACTGGCAAGGCTGTTACCGGCACCGCCAGGAAACCGGATAGCGCCTATATTGGCGATGGCTGGCCTGAAGATACCGAAGGCTTCCGCGTCCTCTCTGGTGCATGGATATCGCCGGCGTCAGCTGACTGGAAGCCTCTCCTCGTGCAGGAAGCCATGGCTCCCGGCTCGCTGTTTGAGTCTTCCGAGCTGGTCAGTATCTCTGATCGGTTCAATGTCCGCGAGACCTCTACCAGTTCAGATCCGTCCTGGACGGTTTAGGGAGACATCATGAAAATTGCTTTGTTTGATGGCATTGTCGAAACGCACGTCGCGAGTTCCCTTGAGCGGGCCCTCGTGGCCGCCGGTCATACCGTTCTGAACACGGGTAAGGTCGGCCACGGATACAAGTTCGCGACTGATCCCGCCCAGTTGCACGTCCTCAACGCAACTCTGGACAAGGTCATCGACTTTCGTCCTGACGTGATCTTCGTCTTCAGGCCCGCCAGCTTGCCGATGCCGTTGCTCGAGCGGGCAAAACGGACTGGGGCGCGCATGGTTGCGTGGCTCTCGGATGATCCCGTCTTGTGGGATCTCTCCTACGGGCCAGTAGTCGATAACTACGATGTGGTTCTCCACTGTGGCACTGCCAGGGTTTTGGATTTCTATGAGTCCATGTTTGGTCGTCCCACGGGTATCAACTTTCCGTTCTGGACGGACCAAGCCGCATTCCCCTATGTCTTCGGCTCTCAGCCGCGGGAATCCGACGCAATGTTCTTGGGCAACGTCCATGACGAGGTTCGTCGCACCAGATACTTCGATTTGGGTTCGCTCTCTTCAAGTATCCGTATTCATGGCAGCGTGGGTCGCGACTACTATCACATCGGTGGCGGGTTCCTGGATAGTGACGAGGAAGTGGTTGAGGCAGGTGCCAAGACCGGGCTTGCGATCAACATTCCGCAGTATTTCCGCGACCACCTGGGCCTCGAAACCTGGTTTGACGGCTTGGATAAGCTTGGCTTCTTCCAGTATCCGAGCCGAGTAATCCAGTACGCCGCAATGGGTATCCCGATCGTCTCAGTGACGCCGGACGCCGACGATTTGGCCTCTTTCCCCGAGATCATCTGCGTCGATTCGATCGCGCAACTGGATGTCACCCTTCAATCCTTGCTCGCATCTTCTTCCTTGGAAGATTTGAGCCACTCAACCCACGATCGGTTCCTCCGTAACTACTCCGCTGCGGCCCGTGTCATGGCTTTGGAATCCGTCCTCTCCGACGATTCCTGGAAAGACTTGGACGCTACTGAGCGCAGCCTGTGGTTCACGCAGTTTGACGCGGTCGAGGCCGGCCGCGAGCAAGCTGAGCCCATGCCGTCCCCGGAGATTGCTGTTCCCAACGAGCGCATCGAATTAAGCGCCACTACGAAAGCTCGCTCAATTGCGGTTCTGGGCGTCGGATTCCGGAGAGTGACGTCCACTTCGTCCGTGGCCATGAGAGCGCTGCAGAATCTGGGACACAACGTAGTCGCGCTCGACCTCGCTCAGTACAAGAGCGTTCTTGTACCGGATCCGAACAACGAGTTTAAGTTTGTCATCAACGCTGCCAAGTTCATTAGCTCTGTCAAAGAGCTTCCTGAATTGCTCATCATCTCGGCGCTTGATTGCAGCGTTACGGAATCGGGAAGGGACGATCTGCTCGCGGCAGGCGTTCGGCTTGCGGTGATCGGGGATGAGCACGCCAAGGGTGGCGAGAAGGTTAAGCGCTTGGCGTCCAGGGTGGATTACCTTGGCATGTTGAACGAAACTGTGGCCTCGGGACTCGTGAACGATGGTTTCGAGTCTGTGGAGCACCTCCCGCATCTGGTGGACCATGCGTTCCGGGTTGCGACGGACGAGGTACGCGAACGACAAGAACGCGTGGTAGTTGCCGGAAAGCGGAGGCTGCACCTTAACAAGCAGGCTGCAGCGTTTCGCGACTTGGCCGACTGGCCTTCGGCGGAACTCTTCATTGAGGAGTCACCGGAAGAATTCGGCGACCTTGATCTGCTAGCGGCTGCGCTGAAGTCCACTGTTGTTGTCGCGCCCTTTGACGCGAGTATTCCTGGTCCGCTGCCAAGTGAAGCTTTGCCGTTCGCCATGGCGTCAGGGTCCCTGGTGGTGGTGCCCCGCGGAGTGGGTACCATGAACATCGCTCCTGCTGGCATCGCCTCAGTGTCCGTTCGGGAGAAGGGCGAGTTGGCCATGAAACTCGCAAGGTTGGCCTCGTCCAAGGCGAGCACCGACAGAATCCTTGCTGCCGCCCGAACTGCGGTCTTGGGGCCGCTGAACGCTGAACGAAGGTTTGAGGGACTGCTGGCGCACGTTTTCGGTGCCGAAGCAGCAGCGTCCGACGTTCCGCAGGTTGATGGCGACAACGGTTTTGGGGGGCAAGAAGGCAATTGGACGCTCGGTTATGACCGCAGGTCTTTGGTGGTTACCCACGAGCTCATCAGGGGTAAGGGCACTGACCTGGTTGCAACGGTGGCTCACGCCATAAGCGATGAGTCAGCTGGATTGTATATGCTAACCGTCAACGTCGGTAAACATGTGGCGTACGCAGAGGTGCTGAAGAAGTCCCCAGCTAGCCGGAGTCTGCGTGTCCATGTTCCCAAGAACCAGAAAACCCCCGAGGTAACCTTCGCAATCGTTCCAACGTCAAAGTCCCTGAAGGTCCGGCCCGCGGCGTTTCCATCGGCTGAGATCAGCAACCTTGAATGGGCCGGTGCTCTTGGAAATGTGAATTCATTGGTGACTCTTTCTACCTCACCGTGGGGCACCGGGAGCGCCCACCGCTAATCGGTGACTGCTGACATAGAAAGACGCCTTCTGCCCAAGCCAGGGCAGAAGGCGTCCTTTATTTAGTCGCGGTCCTTAACCACGGTCCGAATAGAAGGCGTCATTCCGAACGCCTGACCCGTTGACCACGTCAATCATCACGTACTTTCCAACGCCCAGCGAGGTGGGGCCGAGCTTGGCGGTAACTGATTCAAGGCGTGGGTTGATCCCAAGTTGACTGCCGTAGCCAGGGTTGTAGTCAGAAGCAGTGACAGTCTTCTCGTATGTCCGGCCATTGACGTCCGTCCACTTCACCGTCACGGTTCCACCACTCAGGTTCTGCCCCGTGACCAGAACATCCCCGTTCCCGTAGAAAATCGAATCAGTGATGACTGGCGTCATGTTGCTGGCTTTGAAGCGTTCCGCCAAGGGGGACCAAGTACCCGTGCATGTGTAGTAGCCGTCCCACATGAAGGAGATAACCTTCCTGGGGGCGTTGCCAAGTTGCTGGAGTTGCCGGTCAACCCTGGACTTTGTTGTTTGGCCCCGCAGGTTGGTATCACAGGGATTCTGACTCGTCGCTGGCGCCATGCCCTCAAGGTTTGCCCATAGCGTCGCTCCTGTGCCGTCCACCCCTTCAGCCGCGGCCGCGAAGTAGTCGCGAACCGGTGCTTGGTATTTACTTCCCCAAGTGCCGCTTCCCACGATGGAGGCGTTGTAGACATCCACGGGACTGCTCGCCTCGTTGCCGAAGAATGCGCCGGACTTGCCTGTTCCCATGCCATCTTGGATGGCAATCACAAGATCGTTATTTCCAGCCGTCAAACCAATCTTTTCCGCGCCGTCACGAACCTGGGTGGTGGTTAGGCCGCCGGACTTCCGCCCGTCCAGGTAGGGACTGACGAGGCCGCCTCGATCCGGGTGTATCCGGGCTATAGCCTGGTTCTCTATGCGGTAGAGGTTCAGGATGGGGTCGAACGTCGTTCCGCTGGTGACAGGCATCTCGTAAGAAAGATAGAACCCACCGAGTCCGGATACGTTAATGACCTTGGCTTGGTAACGGAGGAAGCGATCTGTGAACTGCGTAAACGCCGGAAGGTAGGAGACGTCCGGAAGGTATGCATAGTCCGTACGCGCTACCGGTATTGGCAGTCCGGCGTAGTACTTCATTCCCAGCGATGTGGCGGTCTTGGCGAGCGAGACGTTTACTCCGGCTGTTCCGGAGGCGGTCGCACCACTGACAACTACTACGTCGTAAAGTCCATTCGACGATGTGCAGCTGCTGCCTTGGTTGGGCAACACGAAAACAGTGAACGGTTTGCCATTACCTGTGAGTGAGATGTCGCGGGGGCAGACGTGTGAGGGCGCGCCCCACAGAGAGTTGTCTGAGTACGTGAAATATCGATTGACCTTTACATCGGCGGCTGCCGCTTGGGCGCAATTAGTCCCATTGACCTTGCAGTCGGTAGGAATGTCGGCCAGAGTAGCCGGCTTGATGCGCGATCCAAACGTCACCACAGTATCTCCGCCCACCGCTTTGATGTCGGAGAGTTTCTGCAAATTGACGGCGTCGCTGCTGCTTCCGAAAATGAAGAAGCCGCTGATTGGATAAACGGGCGGCACTGCAGCGTGGGCGGTGGGGCCATTCAGTGCTCCGGCTACCAAGACGAAGGCCATCAAGAGGATGACCGCTAAATGCCGGAGGCTGTCGTTGTAGAAGGTGAGTGTCTGTGACCTGAACTTTGCCACGGCGGATCCTTGGACTCGTAGGGTGAGACCTTGGACCTATGGCAAAAGGATGTCGTTCAGGAGCACCAAACTCAAGGACTTGACGGTAACCTTCAAGCTTCCCATGGGTCGAGTAAAGCGCGTGGAACTTTTGACGGCCCCGTTACCGGGGCCGTCAAGGCTAGACAGAGACTGTCATGCCGAATTCGTCAATGCGCTGCCCTACACCGAGCAGTTCAGCGATCGCCGCGACAGTGCGCTCAGAGGCCCGGCCGTCACCATACGGGTTGACTGCGTTGGCCATGGTGTCGAAGTGATCGGCGTCGTTCAGGAGGCGGTCCACCTCAGTGACGATTCGCTCTTCGTCAGTACCAATGAGAGTGACCGTGCCCGCAACAACGGCTTCGGGACGCTCAGTGTTTTCACGCATGACCAGAACCGGCTTGCCAAGGCTGGGAGCTTCCTCCTGGACTCCGCCGGAGTCGGTGAGGACGATGTGTGCCAGCGACAGCATGCGGGTGAATTCCCCATAGGCCAGCGGCTCAGTCACAACAACATTCGGCTTGCCCTCGAGGGCAGGCAGCACGGCTTCGCGAACCACCGGGTTCTTGTGGGCCGGAAGGACGATGACAAGGTCCGGTTCAGCGTCAGCGATGCGGGCCAGGGCGCGGCCGACGCCGCGCATGGCATCGCCTTGGTTTTCGCGACGGTGCGTGGTGACGAGAAGAATCTTGCGGCCGCTGGCTGCGAGTTCCTCAAGCTGCGGGTCGGTGAAGGGGATCTGCTTGTCCACGGTGGTGAACAGCGCATCGATGACGGAGTTGCCCGTAACAACGATGTCCTTGGCAGGAACGCCCTCGGCGAGGAGGTTGGCACGGCTGGTGGAAGTGGGGGCAAGATGCAGGGTGCTGATCTGGCTGGTGATCTTGCGGTTGGCTTCTTCCGGGAACGGCGAAAGCAAGTTGCCGCTACGAAGGCCGGCCTCGACGTGGACCACGGGAATGCCGTGGTAGAAAGCGGCGATTGCTCCCGCGGTAGACGTCGTCGTGTCGCCTTGGACGATCACGGCATCCGGCTTGTTGGCAGCGAACAGCTTGTCCAGACCAGTCATGGTCCGGGTCATGATGTCAGTGAGCGACTGGCCGGGCTGAAGGATATCGAGGTCGTGGTCCGGCGTAATGCCGAACAGCTCGTTGACCTGGTCCAGCATTTCGCGGTGCTGGCCGGTGACAGTGACGATGCATTCGAACTCGTCTGATTCGTGCAGGGCATGGACGATGGGTGCCATTTTGATGGCTTCCGGTCGGGTACCGAAAATGGGCATAATGCTGGGCACGTTTTCCCCCAAGAGAGCGATCTTGCGACAGACAGAGACTTCCACATCCTATCGGAGCTGACCGCTGAGCCAGAATCGAAGCCAGGGTTGCCTCCTGAGGGCTAGCCGGCAACCAGAAGGATAGCGAGCAATGCTGGCACGGCCACAACAACCAGGACTACAAGAACCAGTGCCACCCGACGCTTGAACTGTTGCTGCTCGGAGCTCTTGGTTGGGACTATCGGGACTGGGGCTGAGGAAGGCCTCGGATGGTCGGTTATCGGCGCAGGTGGCGTCCGGACAGGCGCCGAGGGGAGCTGAAGCGCCAGACGCCGGCGCCTAAAGTGACGGCCCGCTGGAAGCGGGCCCACTGGTGTTGGACTCACCTTGTGCACCTTCCATGGACGGTCGCTTGGCGACGTGTTTTCTGATAGTTCCTCCCTCTACCTTAGTGAGAAGAACACTCCGGCTGCACCCACGCGTCGATGAGCCCACCGGTTTCGACGACGAATCGGTCCAGCCAGGCTGGGGCCGAAAGCTCGGGTTGCGAGCCGACCATCTGGATTTCCGCTGACGTACATTGCCGCATCAGGGTGCCTGCCCGCACGAGGTGGTAGTCGGACGTGACCACCGTGACAGACCTCCATCCGTTCTGCGCGATCAGGCCTGCCAGGCCCCTGGCTTCACCCCGTGTATTGAGCGGCGAGGGGCGGAAACAAATCAGGTCAGGTTCGTCGTCCTCGTGGCATAAAGCGTCACCCTCAACATTGCCGGCGAGGCCGGTAGTCGAGACCACCAAAACCGGAATGTCCAGGCTTTCCTGAAGTTCCTGGGCCACCGGAAGCCGTTCCTTGCTTAACCCACCCAAAACCACGATCGCATCAGTGCGGTGCGGAGTGGCCTGGGGAGGGCTGTAAAAGAACTGGAACGCCGTGATCAGCCATAGGAGGGCGACCGCCATAACCGCTACCAAAGCCCGCGCTACGACGCGCGTGACGGAGGCAATTTTGAGGGGCACGGGGACAGTCTATGGTCCCGGAATGTGTGTTCCTCACGCCGCTTGGAGTTCCGAACTCAACTACCGCGTATCAACGTCCTCAAACACCAGGAAAGTTTGGGTGTCCAGGATGCCGTCCATGGACTGCAATTGGTCGAAGATCACACGGCGCAGGTGGATGTTGTCCGTGGCACGGACCAACAGGATGACGTCAAAGTCGCCGCCCACCAGGGCGATGTGGTGAACCTCGGGAATCGCACGCAAGTGCTCCTTCAGTTCCCGCCAGGAGTGCTGTTGGACCTTGAGGGTGACGTAGGCGGAAGACCGCAGGCCTGCTTTGATCGGGTCCACCAATGCCGTGAACTTGGTCAAAACCCCCTCGCCGGTGAGCCTGGCAATACGTGAATAGGCGTGCGCCCGGCTGATGTGCACGTTCTCTGCCACTTGTGTGATGGACATCCGGCCGTCAGTTGTGAGCTCGCGGATGATGTCCCGGTCAACATCATCCAGGGGCACGGCGGTCTGCTCCGCCTCGGTCTCGCTCACGTGGTCTCCAATTCGTCTACAGGACTGGCTCGTTACCCAGCTCACATTTGCAATTCGTCTTTCAGAATAGCCACTTCCTGCATGCTCTTCCATGATTTGAACGAAAGCTGGATACGAAACAGCTGTCCGGAACATACTGGAAGCACATAGTGGCTAGAGAAGGACGGACCAATGACGATCCACGCAGACCACTCTGCGCCGGAAACGGCAGTAGAGGACCAAGCTGCTGACGTTCGGAGAAAATTCGGAATCAGCGTTGAGGACTATATGCTGCCTGCCCGGCACCAGATTCAGATGGTGAATCCGGACGGCACCCTTCGCTCCCACGAAGAGCAGGGCACCGAACCCGGCCACGAGTACCCCACGCCGAGCGATGCTGAACTGATGGCCGCGTACGAACAGCTCGTCGTCGGACGTCGTGTCAACGATCAGAACTCCGCGCTCGTCCGGCAGGGCCGTATGGCTGTGTATCCGTCGAGTCACGGACAGGAGGCTTGCCAGGTGGCGGCCGCCATGTGCCTCAGCGAAGGTGACTGGCTCTTCCCCACTTATCGCGACGCCGTCGCAGTGATGACCCGCGGTGTGGACCCTGTTGAAGCTATGACAATTTTCCGTGGCGACTGGCACGGTGGCTACGACCCCAAGAAGCACCACGTCGGGATCCAGTGCACCCCGCTGACCACGCAGCTGCTTCACGCCGTCGGTGTCGCGCATGCCGCCAAACTCCGCGGTGAGGACACCGTGGTGATGGCAATGTGTGGCGACGGCGCCACAAGTGAGGGTGACTTCCACGAGGCCCTGAACTTTGCTGCCGTCTTCCACCTGCCGGTCATCTTCTTCGTGCAGAACAACAAGTACGCCATCTCCGTTCCGCTCAGCCACCAGTCCGTGGCGCCGTCGCTGGCCCACAAGGCTGTTGGCTACGGTATGGCAGGTGAGCGGGTTGACGGCAATGACCTCGTCGCGCTTCTCGCCGTGATGGACCGTGCCGTGAAGCTTGCCCGCGAAGGCTCCGGGCCTCTCCTGATCGAGGCCCACACCTACCGCATGCAGGCGCACACCAATGCCGACGACGCCACACGCTACCGTCCGGACAGTGAGGTGGCCGAGTGGCAGGCGAAGGATCCACTGACCCGCATGAAGTCCTATCTCACCGACAAGGGACTCCTTGACGACGCCGCCAATGACCGGATCGCGGAACATGCAGAAGCCGTCGCAACGCAATTGCGCGAAGGCCTCGGCGAAGACGTCCCTGTACAGCCGCTGGACCTCTTTAAGTACGTCTTCTCCAAGCCCACCCCGCAGCTGAAAGAGCAGTCTGAACTGCTTGCCGGCGAACTCGCCCGCGCTGAAAGCGCCGAAAATCACGGAACGGAGAGCGCAAAATGAGCCCCACAGTAACTACCTCCGTCAACGGCAACGTCAGCGCCGCCACGGCCAGCGCCGCCGCGTCCGCTGCAGCTACCGCTGAGGCCACCGGCCCTCAGTCCATCACCATGGCCAAGGCGCTCAACACAGCCATGGCCGATGCTATGCGCGCCGATTCGTCTGTCCTGGTCTTCGGTGAGGACGTCGGCATGCTGGGCGGCGTCTTCCGCATCACCGATGGCCTCATGGCCGAGTTCGGCGAACAGCGCTGCTTCGATACCCCTCTGGCAGAGTCCGGAATTGTTGGCATGGCAGTTGGCATGGCCATCAACGGGATGCGGCCTGTCATTGAAATGCAGTTCGACGCCTTCGCCTATCCGGCTTTTGAGCAGATCGTCAGCCACGTTGCCAAAATGCATAACCGGACCAAGGGCAAGGTCAAGATGCCCCTGGTCATCCGCATCCCCTACGCCGGCGGGATCGGGGGAGTGGAGCACCACTGCGACTCTTCCGAGTCCTACTACGCCCACACCGCAGGCCTGAAGGTTTACACGCCAGCCACTGTGGCCGACGGATACCGGATGCTACGTGAAGCCATCGACTCCGATGACCCCGTGATGTTCATGGAGCCCAAAAAGCTCTACTGGTCCAAGGACCAGGTGGACTTGGACGCCTTGCGCGCAGAGCACGACGCCGGCACCTCCACCGAGGGCCGTGCAGCTGTTGCCCGTCCAGGCACTGATGCGACGCTGATCGCCTACGGCCCGTCGGTCCCCACTGCGCTCGCCGCCGCAGCTGCCGCCGCTGAGGAAGGCCGCTCGCTTGAGGTCATTGATGTCCGTACCCTCGTCCCCTTCGACGACGAAACCGTCTGTGCGTCCGTGCGAAAGACCGGACGCGCCGTCGTGATCGCCGAGGCGCATGGCTTCGCATCCGTGTCCTCCGAGATCGTGGCCCGCGTCCAGGAGCGTGCGTTCCACTACCTCGCCGCACCGATCCGCCGCGTGACTGGCTTCGATGTCCCGTTCCCCTCTCCCAAGCTGGAGCACTACTACCTGCCAAGCGTCGACCGCATTCTCGACGCCGTCGACGACCTTCAATGGGAGGACTGACCATGAGCTCAGATATGCAGGTATTTCGCCTGCCGGACCTGGGGGAGGGCCTCACCGAGGCCGAACTCGTGAACTGGCTCGTCGCTGTGGGTGACGAAATCAAGGTCGATCAGCCGATCGCCGAAGTGGAAACAGCCAAGTCCATGGTGGAAGTGCCCTCGCCTTATGCAGGTACAGTGGCCGAGCTTCACGGTGAGGCTGGCCAAACGCTCGACGTCGGCAAGCCGCTGATCTCGATCGCCCGTTCAGGCGCTGCTCCCGTTGCGCCGGAAACTCCCTCCACTGCCGAAGATGCGGTCTCGACCGGGGTGGTGGCTTCCCCTGAGGTTGATGCTGCCGCCGAGACGTATCGCACCGAGGAGAAAGCCGGATCTGGAAACGTACTCATCGGATACGGCACTCCTGGTGGCGTGACTAGTGGCCGGACGCGCCCGCGGAAGGCGAGCCTCGCCGTCGTCGATCGCGAAACGGAAACCCGGGCCGAAGCCCCGGTTGCTGCCGAGCCACCTGTCGCCGGAACGCGCATTCCCGGCAAGCTCAGTGCGGTTATCTCGCCACTTGTCAGGAAGATGGCCCGGGACCACGGTGTTTCCCTTGAGACCATCCAGGGCTCAGGTGCCAGTGGGCTGATCATGCGCCGGGATGTGGAAGCTGCGATCTCTACGCCCGAAGCTCCTGAGGCTCCTGGTGCTCCCGCTTCAGCGCCGGTTGCTGAGGGTGACCTCGACTCCCGCACCGGGCTCGCTGTCTCGGCCCGTACCCCAGTCCGCGGAGTTCGCAAGGCAGTCGCCGCGAACATGACCAAGAGCCGCACGGAGATCCCTGAGGCGACGGTCTGGGTGGATGTGGATGCCACGGCATTGCTTGATATGCGGGCTGAACTGAAGAAACGCGCTCCGCACGACACACCCGGTCTACTGGCTTTCATCGCCCGTTTTGTCACTGCTGGGTTAAAAAAGTACCCGGCCCTGAATACGCGCTTTGAAATCGGAGAAGACGGCTCTCAAGAGATTGTCGGTTTTGACGGAATCAACCTCGGTTTCGCAGCACAGACGGATCGGGGGCTGGTGGTCCCGTCTGTCCGGAACGCTCACCAGCTGAGCGCTCGCGAATTGGATGCCGAGATCCGGCGCTTGACCACCGTGGCGCGTGACGGCAAGGCTACGCCCACAGAGCTCGGTTCGGGCACCTTCACGCTGAACAACTATGGCGTGTTCGGCGTGGACGGCTCCGCCGCGATCATCAACTTCCCAGAGGTTGCAATGCTCGGCGTGGGTCGAATCATCGATAGGCCGTGGGTGGTCGACGGTCAGCTTGCGGTCCGCAAGGTTACCGAGTTGACCCTCGCCTTCGATCACCGCGTGTGCGACGGCGAGACCGCGGCCGGTTTCCTCCGGTACGTCGCCGACGCCATCGAGAACCCTGGTGGAGCGCTCGCAGATATGTAGGCAGAAGGGGGCGGCGTGGGTTGACGCCGCCCCCTTCTGTGTGCGCAGTTACTTCACGGCTGCCGTGATTGCGTCTCGCATGTGGTGGTAAACCGCGTCCACGTAGTGATACGGCGCGAGGCCCCACTGATGCCCCGCCGCGGCCTTTACGACATCCTGGCCGATCGACAGCACGCTGCAACCTTCCTGGCGGAGGTGGTCGAAGTAGCGCTGGTACACCTTGTTGTACGTTGCAGCGTAGAGGCCTCTGTAGACGAGGCCGGTAACTCCGCTATCGGATGCTTCAGCCCACTCTGGAGCCAGGACGAGCATCGGACGTCCTGTTTCTTTGATCTTCCGCACAACGGTGGATGCGGACTTTGACCAGAGCGCAAAGTGTTCCTCCGAGCCGAACGCAATGAGCCGGGGTTCACTGGGTTGCTGCTGGAGAAGCTTGCTTTCCCCCAGCTCCCAGCTATTGGTGACGTATGAACCCTGTCCGAGTTCATAAGTTCCCAGCCGCTCGTCCACGAGATCCAGCAAAAACAGGTCAGTGGCGCTTGCCGACCGATCAATGGTCTCGAAGAGAGTTGAGCGGATGTCATTTCGCACACATTGCTTCTGGAACTTGGAGGTAAGTGAACTCTCGCCACGAAGAACGCCACGAGGGGAGGCTGCACTGATCATCCCTTGGCGGGCGACGTATTCGACTATGGACCAGTCTTTGTCGAGGAAAGGGTACGTGTCGCGGGACACGCAGCTGCCGTAAATGAACAAGCCGGGCAAGATGAACTCCCACATTGTCGGAAGAGAATTCCCCCAGCCTAGCAAGACAGGGGTGCGCTGTTGACACGCGCATATGCGGTTGACGACGGGTCCAGCCTCATGCCAGCCGGTTCGTCCGGGGCAGATCTGTTCGGGTATCTTGTCTTAGTGGGGAAAATAGAAGGCTTCGCTGAACGCCGTACTTATGCGTTCGACATGGGCTTTGGGTTCTGCGAGCTGTGTGCCGAAGCGTTCCTTCTGAGCGGTCAAAACGACGGACCTGACCACCCGTGTCCTACCCGGCCCCGAATCATTGACCCTTCAAAGCACATGGTCACAAACTACAAGGGTGTACAGGCGTTCCTTAATACGGCCATGATCCCGCCTGGATATCAGATCATCGTGGAAAACGGCCTTCCCATCGATGTCAACTGCCAAAACCGGGGTTTCGATACCACCGTGGTCTTCTTCCAAGGTGCTATCGACCCGTCATGGACGCTCCCGGCTTTCGGCGGCATGGGCGTCTCTTCCGACGCTCACGTGAATCGAATCTTCATCTCGGACCCAAGCCTGGTCCTGACGGACCGGCTGAACCTCGGATGGTTCGTCGGCAATTCACGCATGAACATCCAGAAGAACCTACTGGAAATCATCAAGCACATCGTGGGCACGTGGGGAGAGCAGCGACTGGTCTTCTACGGCGCATCAGGCGGCGGCTTTGCATCACTGTTCTTCTCTGCACATTTCCCCGGCTCGCTGGCCCTTGTTTCGAATCCTCAGACAAACGTTGCCAAGTACGAGTTGCCGGCGGTTGAGCGCTTTGCGGAAGTTTGCTTCGGCGTCAAGGGCGAAGACCCTATGTCCAAGCTCCCGGACGACGTCACCACCAACCTTGTTGAGCTCTATCGGGAGCCACGAGGCAACGTTGTTGCCTACATGCAGAACAGCACAGATTTCTCCCACGTTGAGGATCACATGAATCCTTTTCTGGCGGCATCGCACCCAGACAACGAAGTCCATGTCCTTCTTGGGGACTGGGGAAACGGGCACGTCGCGCCGCCCAAGCCCATTCACGTCGAGGCGCTAACGGTCGCCGCAAGCCGCGACTGGCAATCCGGACTCGCCGCCATGGGTTTCGAGCGTGTGCAGCCAACGTCTAAGGATTAGTAGACGCAAGCCTGGCGCATAGTCCTGCTCTTTGTCGGGCAAATCTTGGACGAATCCTCGCAAAAGACTTGGCAGAAGTGCTGCCAACTCTGCGTACAATTTTCTGTGGGGGTCAGCTGGTGGTCTCCAGTTGCCCGCGGCCAGCCGTACCGTGCTCAGTCGCCGTTCTAGGATGCCCAACGATGGTAAAAAACTCCCCAATGCGATCCTTGAGGACTGTCGGCTTCGCGCTGGCCACGCTCCTCATCACTGGGGGACTGGCTGTACAGCCGGCAGTAGCGGGAGATAGCGACATCATCCCGAGCACCCCGCAATCACTCCGTCCGGCACCTGAGGTGGCAACGGACCAATTTATTGTCGGGTTACGGGACAACGCCAAAGCGGCTGCGGCTGCCGTGGAGCAAGCCGCCGGTCATGCGGCTATGAAGCTCGGAGTCGTTGCCGAGAGCTCGCACCCGAATGCAGCGGGCGGGCATGTCATCAAACTAGCCAAGGCCCTTTCAGGGACAAAAGCCGAGGACTTCCTGAAGACCCTTCGTGCGGATCCCAACGTTGCCTACGCCGAAGCCGACGACATCATGCAGGTGGCGGCTGATCCGAACGATGCCTACTATTCCACTCAGTGGGATCTTTCGGAGGATTTGGCCGGCATTCGGGCTTCCGGGGCGTGGCAATACAACCATGGTGAAGGCGTGGTCGTCGCAGTAGTGGACACCGGGATCACCAGTCATGTGGAGCTCGACGCCAATGTACTGCCTGGCTACGACATGATGTCCGATGCCGCCGATGCACGCGATGGGAGCGGTAGGGACGCGGATCCTACCGACCCTGGAGACTGGTCGACAGCAGATGAATGCGCGGTGGGCAGCCCGCAGATAAATTCCTCCTGGCACGGAACCCACGTTGCGGGCACAATCGCTGCCATCGGGAACAACACTTACGGTGTGACCGGCGTGGCCCCGAAGGCAAAGATCCTTCCGGTGCGGGCGTTGGGTGCCTGTGGCGGGTATTCATCCGACATCGCAGATTCAATCATTTGGGCTGCAGGCGGCGTTGTTAGCGGGGCTCCAATCAATCCCACTCCGGCGCGAGTTATCAACCTCAGCCTTGGTGGTATCAGGCCCTGTTCTGCCACCTATCAAAACGCCATCAATTTCGCCTACAACGCTGGGGCAGCGGTCATCGTTGCTGCTGGAAATTCCAACCGTCCCGCGGCCGACTCCAGCCCGGCCAACTGCCAGAATGTCATCACCGTTGCGGCTAGCGACAGGACGGGAGCGAAAGCGAAGTACTCCAACTACGGGAGCGTCGTTGATGTAGCTGCTCCCGGCGGCGACATGAGTTCCTCGGCTGTGAACGGCATCTTGTCCACCTCCAATTCAGGGACAACCACGCAGGCAACGCCTGGCTATGCGTTCATGCAGGGAACCTCCATGGCTGCCCCTCACGTGGCGGGTCTTGCGGCTCTCCTTTTCTCAGCGGAGGGCAGCTCCTTGACTCCGGAGCACCTGGAACAGCAACTGAAGGAGACATCGCGGCCCCTTCCTGCTGGCTGCCCGGCCGGATGCGGTGCCGGTCTAGTCGATGCAACCGCGGCGCTCACCACGTTTGGCGGGCACCTGCCGGTGACGCCTGCGCCCATAGTATTCACAGACCGGGACGGCACCTCGAACGATACCTACACGATTCCCGCCACGGCCGGCGCTGAGTATTTGGTTGGCGGAAAGGTTGTTGCCGCTGGCGCGTATCCGGGCAGCGGGGCAGTGACTGTTACCGCAAGGGCACTTGCGGATTATTCGTTGGCCCCTGCAGCTGTGGCCGAGTGGAAGTTCACCTTCAAGACCTCCATTCAAAAAATCACTGATTTCGACGGGGACGGCAAGAGCGACGTCCTTGCCAGGGATAGCGGCGGTGTTTTGTGGCTGTACCCAGGCAACGGTTCTGGTGGCTGGCTTGCCGCCCGCAAGATTGGTGCAGGCTGGAATGCCATGACGTCCATTGAGTCACCGGGTGACTTCAACGGTGACGGCAAGATGGATGTCATCGCCCGGGATGCGAACGGTGTTTTGTGGTTGTACCCGGGCAATGGTTCCGGCGGTTGGTTTGCTGCCCGCCAGATCGGTTCCGGTTGGAACGCGATGGCCGCGATCGAGGCACCTGGTGATTTCAATGGGGACGGCAAGGCGGATGTGATTGCCCGGGACGCCAATGGTGTCTTGTGGCTGTATCCAGGTAACGGTTCCGGCGGTTGGTTTGCTGCGCGGCAGATTGGTTCAGGGTGGAATGTCATGACCGCAATCGACGGCCCGGGCGACTTCAACGGGGACGGCAAAGCTGATGTTCTTGCGCGCAACGCGTCCGGTGCTTTGTGGCTCTACCCCGGCGACGGTTCTGGTGGTTGGCTTGCTGCCCGGCAGATTGGTTCCGGTTGGAATGTCATGACCGCTATTGAGGGCCCGGGTGACTTCGACGGGGACGGCAAGATTGATGTTCTTGCCCGCAACGGGTCCGGGGTGTTGTGGCTCTACCCTGGTGACGGTTCTGGTGGTTGGCTGGCCGCCCGGCAGATTGGTTCCGGCTGGAACGTCATGACAGCCATCCTGTAGTCCGCGCCTGAGTTCGTCTGTCACCGGGTCATTCCGGCTTCTCCCAGCTCCACGTGCCGATGCCCTTGCGCTTGCGGATAGGCTCGTAGCAACCGGATTGAGATCCTCCTCCGTCTCGCCTAGGAAGCCAGTCCCTTGATTAGCGCTGCAAATTGCATGACGGCCTCGTTGCGTTTGCGGATATTTATCCCCCTGTGAAGGCCTCGGTGAAGGTCCCCAACGAATCTATCCACGTCAAGCCTTCGGACTTTGTTCATGAGTTTGGAGTGCTCCTCGGATTCGAGGAGAGTTGCTAGATGCCGCCCGAACAGTTCCGTTACCGTCATCGTCATGTCATGACCGTACGAGGCCAGTAGACCGAACTCGTGGTCGTAAATGTGATCTTCATCGGTTGGAGTCGGCTCCAACCAGGTGAGCGCTGTTCCGATATCTTCCGCGTCCTTCGTCTTGAACCACTTCGAGCGGTCGGCCAGGGCTTCCAGCTTCAGGACCACCTAAAAGGCTGGGTCCACCACGCGAACGGTGCCCAGCTTGGGAAGAACGAAGCAATCCGCGGCCTTGAACGCCGTTCTGTAGCCGAGAACGTTGATTTGCTGGTCGCCCCTCGGAGTTTGGACGACTCCGATGGGATCCTCTAGTTCTCCGAAAGGAATGACATCTACTGGGACGTTCTCGACGCGGAATCGGATCGCAGACTTGCTGCTGTCGAGTAGCTTATATGTCGTATTTAGTTTTTCGATGCCGGTCCACGACTGTAGGGTCAGCGCCACGTCGATGTCGCTTGTGGTACTGAGCTCGGCCGGATCCTTCCCGAAGCTCCGATGGTGTAGGTTACGAGCCTCAGCACCGACCACCATGAAGTCGTCCGTGGTCAAGTCTGTTTGCTGAAGTACTGAACCTACAACCGAGCCCAAGGGTTCAAAGTACGCCGCCGCGTAGCCACTGAAGTTCAGGCTCCTCCTGAAGGTAAACATGGGCTGCCTCCTGTTCACGGGGATCATGGGATGAGCTTAAATCGGCGTACACAAGCAATGGAGGCGCCGTGTCTTGCTCCCGTGCTCTATCTGGCTCATCGAGAAACTCACGTGGCGGACTCTTCCAGAATCGTTTGCGTATCTCGACATTGGGATATTCA
This sequence comes from Arthrobacter sp. StoSoilB5, assembly GCF_019977235.1. Taxonomy (NCBI): domain Bacteria; kingdom Bacillati; phylum Actinomycetota; class Actinomycetes; order Micrococcales; family Micrococcaceae; genus Arthrobacter; species Arthrobacter sp. StoSoilB5. The sequence continues at coordinate 4,162,963 of NZ_AP024646.1, read as the reverse complement.
CTTTTCCTAAGCCTGCCAGCCCGAATCAGATCGGCGCTGAGCTCTGCAACGTATACAGCCCTTACTCGCGGCCGGACAAGCCCTGGAACTGCGGATCCCCCGCTAAGAGTCGCATTGGCTTCCACGACCTCAGGTAACGGTGTCTCCATCGCGGCGATGTGCAGCGAAGGTCCTAGTCGATTCCGATATGCGGCTAGCCAGGCTTGGGCGATAATATGCCGCCCTGAACCTATCCAGCGTCGTTCGTGCATCATGTCGATTTCCTCGAGATGGCGAAGGGTTCGCGGGACGAGTCCGAGCGAGACCCCCGCGACTTCGGCAATGATCCGGGAGGGCGCAGTTGGAAGCTTGGGCCAAGTCAGTATGCAGAAGACCAGTTGCGCGGTCTTCGTTGAGGTGAGGTCAATAGAGCGGCCTCTATCGTGCTCTCGGAGCCACTCCTTAAAGGGTTCTTCCGATTTGGGCCCCGAATGGCGTTCGACCTCGAGGACTATCCCGGGCGAACGAATACTAATTCGCCCAGTGAGATCGGCGTGGTTGACGGAGAGTCTGCGAAGTTCCGAACTCATAGCAGGACCGATTCTTGGAGCCAGGACGAAATCGGCGCCAATTTCACGAGCGACCGCCGCGCTGAGGCCGATCGGCAAGGGGTATTCACCGATTTCGACAGCGGACTGGGTGAAGTCCAGACCCTCCAAGGAGAAGAACAGCAAGTAGGTTGGGAAATCCGTGCCCGCTTTCATTGGACCAAGATCAACGCGCCACCCCCTTCGACGACACATCTCTTGGAAGGCGTAGAACATCAGGTCGTGATCCATGTTCAATATTTTAACCTGTTCAATCAGATTGAACAACGAGAATTTTTGAACACTTCCAAGGACGCCGCTGTGCCTGTCTTTCGGCTTCTCCCAGCTGCGCATGGGTAGAATCGAGGCCTGAACATCGCCGGATTGCACTGGATACGGAGAACTCATTGTCAGCTTGGCACGAACTTGGCACGGACAACTACGTCTTGGAAACCGAGGGATCCTTACTCAACACCGGGCTCGTAGTTGGCAGTGAGCTCGCCATGGTCATTGACACCGGATGTGGCCCGCGCCAGGGCCGCGAGATACTTGCTGCTGTCCGGGAAAAGACCCAGCTTCCGCTGGTGGTAGTCAACACCCACGCGCACTACGACCACTTCTTCGGCAACGCTGTTTTTGCGGACGACGGCGTGACAGAGTTTTGGGCGCACGCCAACTGTGCGGCAACCATTGAGCGGGACGCCGACAACCAGCGTCGCTTCGTCACCACGAACGAACCGGAGATGGCCGCTGGGGAGGGCGACGCCGTCGACATCGTTGTTCCGAACGCGATCGTTGGCGACCAGCCGGTTCTGGTGGACCTTGGCGGAATTACGGCGACACTGTTCTATCTGGGTCGCGCCCACACCGACGGTGACCTCCTGGTGGGGACCAACTCGACGCTCTTCGTAGGCGACCTCGTCGAGCAGGGAGCCCATCCTTCGTTTGAGGACTCTTATCCCGAGGAATGGGCAGACGTCCTCCGGCACATCTCCGCTTTGCGTCACCGCTACGAATTCCTGGTCCCTGGCCACGGCAAGCCTGCGAGCGACGAATTCGTCAAGACCATGGCCGACACCATGAGCACCGCAGTGCGGCAGGCAACCCAGTCCATCCGCGACATGCCCAACGATGCCACCAAAGCCATCCCGGTGCTGCCTTATGGACCTGAGCAGTCGCGCTGGTTCATCAAACGGCTCCAGGAGACCAATGCCCAGCACGGACGGGCTGCGGGCGGATCCCTGGCGACGCCTGACTTTGGACCCGAGAAGACTGGCTTTTACCCTTCGTCATAAATGAAGGTTGCTTATAAATTTGTCATCTTGATTACTGCCTCCCCATGGACTATTGGGTAACACCAGTCCTAGGATGAAGTCGACCATCGGTTTGCGGCTACCTGGGGGGTGTCGAGATGAAGGCCATTCGCGCAATTCCGCGCGCTACTCAGATTCTCCGCTCCGTCATGATCGCTGGCGCTGGTACCGCAATTTGGATGGCCTTGTCCGCGACGGCGGCCAACGCCGATTCCGGGATCACCGATAATCACTCGTTGCTTGGTGGAGTGACGTCTTCGGTGTCTTCAACTGTTTCATCAGCCGACGGTGTCAGTACGCAGGCCAACAAGGCGCTCGGTGCCACAACGGGTGCGGCTAAGAAGGCTGTTGGGTCAGTTGCAACTGCCGCCACACCAAAGGCTTCGGGACCCGCGGTCAGTATCCCGGTACCGAACGTACCGCTTCCCGCTCCCGCCAAAGCCGTTATCCCGACGCAACCGATAACCGTGCATGTTCCTGCTGTAACTCCGGTGGTTGGGCAGGTGGCTGACTCCACGGACAAAGTGATCGCCACGGTCCCCGTGATCAAGCAAGTAGTTCCCGGGGACACGGTTGGGAGCGTTGCTGACAGGCTGGTCAAACCTGCCACGGGCAGCATTGACGACACCGTTGAAACCGTTCTTCCTCCAGTGAATGATGTCCTGGAGCCCGCTGGGCTGGACCCGGTGACGGACGTGACCAACCCGGTTGGGGCGCCCATCGTTAGGGTCATCGACAGCATCCTGCCGCCTCTCGGCAACGTCCTGCCTCCGGCCGCTGGACCCGGAAACCTGCTTCCACCGCTATTGGGCGGCGGGGCTATACTCCCCGAAACGCCAGGTGCTGGGGATATCCAGCCTCCCGCCGTCGGTACTTCGCCGGCAGCGACTTCAGTCGCCGACGACTCGGCCACGGAATCCGCTGGCCTGCCCCTAGGGACAACCCCGCCCACCTTTAATGCCGGCGTTTCACTGACCTTTGTTCTGGCGCGAGGTTTTGCTCCTGCTTCGTCTGGAGCCGTAACCGGCGCCTCTGCCATCGTCGAACCTGAGGCTCCAACCGAACTGCCTGCTGACCCCGACGCGGCACCCCTCGGTGTCATTGGCGCGGGCTCGGGTACCTCACAAAATGGGCCACCAAGCCCTGCAGCAGCCTTCCTGCACGGTGCGTTGATCGTTCCTGCAGACTCACTTTCTGGTCCAGCAGCGGCCAGCAATGAAGATCATCCAAAGCCGGTGTCCTTCGATCCCGGCTCATCTCCTGACTAGTTCCCCAGCCCAGCCGCGCTTCTACATGCGGCCGATGGTTAGCCGGACGATCCGTGATGGGACGTCTTTGGGAACACGACCTTCAGGAGAAGATCACAATGAACTCGACAATTCGCAGGTGCCTGATCGGCACATGCTTTGCCGGAGGCTTGATCGCCCTCGGCGGGACCGCGGCCAACGCGGCAGATACGACCAGCGGAAAGGACGGCATCCTTTCCGGTACCCAGGTGGTGGCACCGGTGACAGCGCCAGTCAACACAGGCGCAACGTCATTAGCCCTTGTGGGAGATTCTTCCTCAACCACAAAGGCGCCAGCAGCCGCTCCGGCTGCACAGACAGCGCCAGCTGCCAGCACCACCGGTTCCAACGGCGTTGGCTCCGGGACACAGGTAGTCGCGCCCGTAACAGCGCCCATAAACCTGGGCTCGTCATCAGTGGGTCTGCTGGGGGGCTCCACTGCGACGGGCCCAGCCAAACCTGCCGCTCCAACTGCATCAAGCAGTTCGACGCCGGCGGCTGGCACCAACGGTTCCGGCGGCACAGCCTCCGGTACCCAAGTAGTTGCACCGGTGACGATCCCCGTAACTGTGGGATCGACGTCGACGGGTGTCCTGGGGGACTCATCGGCAACGACATCACCAGCAGCAACATCAGGTTCTGCGCCGGCCCAAGCGCCAGCGCAGGCAACAACGTCGGGGGGAGATAGCATCGCATCCGGCGCTCAGGTAGTGGCTCCGATATTGGTCCCTGTTAACATCGGAGCCACTGCCGCGGGTGTGGGTGGAGATTCATCTGCCACGTCCGGCGCACCCTCGAATACAGGCAGCGCACCTGCTGCCGCTACTCCGGGTGCAACGACCAGCGGTTCTGATGGTGTTGCTTCCGGGACTCAGGTGGTTGCTCCGGTTACCGCTCCGGTGACTGTTGGTTCGACCTCCGCGGGTGTGCTGGGTGATTCCTCTGCCGGCACAACTGATACTTCCGGTGGGACTGCACCGGCGGGAACGTCGGGTGCTAAGACCAGTGGATCGGATGGCATTGCATCCGGGACTCAGGTGGTGGCTCCGGTTACTGCCCCGGTGACTGTTGGTTCGACCTCCGCGGGTGTGCTGGGTGATTCCACTGCCGGCACAACTGGTACTTCCGGTGGGACTGCACCGGCGGGAACCGCACCAAGTGGCACCACGAGTGGGAGTGACGGGATTATCTCCGGCACGCAGTTGGTTGTTCCGATCACGGCTCCTGTCGCCATCGATTCCACTTCGCTTGGCATCGGTGGCGCTTCGGTAGGATTCATCACGCCTCCCGTGGTGAATCCTCCGGTTGTGAATCCGCCCGTGGTCAACCCTCCCGTCGTCAACCCGCCAGCGGTTAACGAGCCGGGCGGTGCTGGACTTGGCGTTGGCGGTGCTAACCCTGGCACCACCAATCCGGGTGTCGAGATCGGTGGTGCCGGATTCGGCAACGCTGGCATCGGGACGACCGGAATCGGTGGCACTCAGCTGGGTGGCAGCCTTGTAACCGCAGGCGGCACGCAAGGTGTGCTGACAGCAGGCGCTGCAACCGGCGTCGGGGGTTCCAACTCCCTGGCCACTACGGGATTGGACGGCAGCTTCACTCTCTGGGCAGTTGGCCTTCTTCTAATGGGCCTGGCGCTGTCAGCAGGCGGTCATCGGAAGGCAACCGCTAACCGCATCTAATCGCCTGGACGAGGCCTAGTCTCGCGAGCAGTTGTCGCGGTTCCGGATCTCCGGATCTGCGACAACTGCGAGGCGGCTGGGTTGGAGTCCTAGGATGAAGGGGATGACAACTACCCAAGAAGAACAAAACTTCAGCCTCCGCAGCATTGCGCTACCGGCCTTCGGGCCAGCGCTGTTGTTCTGTATCGGCGAAGGGGCGGTTCTTCCGGTGATCGCGCTCTCGGCGCGTGACCTTGGAGCATCGGTAGCAGTCTCGGCGTTGATCGTCACGCTAATCGGTTTGGGATCCTGGCTCTTCAATATCCCGGCATCGCTGATCACCATGAGGTTCGGCGAACGTTGGGCAATTGTCGGGGCAGGTGCCGTAGGAGCCCTTGCCCTCGGCGCAGCAGCTTTCGCTCCGCAGATGGAGCACGGGATCTGGCTGCTGGCCGCGGCTATGACCTTGGTGGGCATGTCTGCGAGCGTCTTCAACCTTGCCCGCCAGAAGTACCTCACCGAGGCTGTCCCCGTAATGTTCCGCGCTCGTGCGCTCTCCACTCTGGGCGGTGTCACGAGGATCGGCATCTTCATCGGTCCGTTCATCGGTGCCGGCGTGATGCAGTTCGCTGGAATCAGCGGGGCGTACTGGGTTGGTTTTGTCGGGATGATGCTCGCCGCTGCCTTGTCGCTCACCATCCCGGACTTGGAGGCTCCCGCTACGTCCGACGGCGGACCAGTCGTTCCAGCGTCAACGCTGCGAAACGTGGCCGCTTCACATGCGGGTGTCTTCCTGTCTGTGGGCTTCGGAATTCTACTCCTCAGCGCGCTGCGTGCTTCGCGCCAAGTTGTCATCCCGCTGTGGGCTGATCACCTGGGCATGGACGCGACACAAGCCTCCCTGATCTACGGCCTCTCGGGAGCCATCGACATGTTGGTGTTCTATCCGGCAGGGAAGCTCATGGATCGCAAGGGACGGCAGTGGGTGGCGGTTCCGTCCACGGTGATCATGGGAACGGCGTTGATCCTCATCCCGTTTACGGGTGGGTTCGTGCCGCTGTTGTTGGCTGCCCTGCTGATTGGCTTTGGCAATGGCATCAGCTCCGGGTTAATCATGACGTTGGGCGCTGACTTCTCACCGGACAACGGAAGGAGCCACTTCCTTGGCATCTGGCGCTTCATTGCTGATTCGGGTGCTACAGGTGGACCGGTACTCTTATCCGCCCTGACTGCTGCCATTTCGCTCGCCGCTGGCGTCTGGGCTACTGGCGTCCTGGGCTTCGCAGCGGCAGCCGTGTTCGCCGTCGCAATACCCAGGCTGAAGCATCGACGGAACTACTAACTCCAAATCTTAGATGGGTTCCCGGGCGGCGTTCCTTCCGGACCCTGTTTGCGGCTGCCCAGCTGGCAAATCAACCCATTCAGGGTGTTTCCCCGCCGAGCAAGGCTCAAAGTAGGTCAGGAAGCCCCGCGTTCCTGAGTGGTCCACGGCAATAGTTGGTTAGTTGGGGATGGCTCGAACCATGTTGTTGCGTTTCTCGTGGGTCAGTTCGACCAGCCCGAGTTTTTCGAGCAGCGGCGGGAGGTACATACCAAAGCGGCCGCGGTATCCTTTGCGGAGCCCGTACCACCCGGATACAGGGTTCATGGGGTCCCGTCCCCATGCCTCAACGCTTCCCTCTGGTGCTGGTTTATTCTCATCGGCCGCGCCCAGAGGCACCCAGTCTTGCTGCTCACGGAGCCAGGTGGACAGATCCTCGATGGCTCGCAGGTGATACTTCAGGGTGGTCGATCCTACTTGGCAAACAAGGGCTGGCGGGTCTGACTCCGGGTCGCTGTACATGGAGTACTCCGACGAGCCCGGTGCCGTGACCAGCACCCATGGGTCTTCTTTGGTTCCTTCAGCAGTCATGACAGGTCCTTTCCCGCGTCCCCGGTTTCAGCGTAGAGGAGTAAGGCTCCCGCACCTACAGCAGGATGGCCGTTTACTGATGTTGGTTTAACAGGGAAAAATCCGCCTAGGAGATTGGCTGGCGGGAGCGCCGGAGCGAACGTCCCCGAAGAATCTCTGCCGCGCCGTATCCCAGGCCAAGGACAATCATGCTGCCCAGCCACGCCGTCGACAGGAAGATCAGGACCATCCAGTTCCTGTCCTCGACAGGTTTAAGCGACTGCCCCGCGACGACTACCTGTTCCCCAGCCGGGCGCGCTACCACCGCCATGCGTAGACCCGGCTCCGGCTGCCAGGTCACGGCATCGGATCCAGTCCGTCTTGCCGCCTCGAGGACTCCGTCAGGAAGGACGGGAAAGGACCCATGAAGGGCGGCTGTGCCGGACATCGGTTTGTTATCCGCCCCGTAGACAATGACGAAGACACCGCTGTCAGGATTCAATTCCAGCGGCGGCGCAGTTGGCGCCGGAGAACCAATGGCTTCAACCCGTGCTGCAGCAGCAGCCGTCGGCGCATCATTCGCTGCGCGGCGGCCCAACTGCTGCAGCGTGACGTAGGCACTTCCGAAGATGAGAGTGACGATGACGGCTGCGGCCAGCCAACCGATGACCCGTTGCATTCCTCCATCTTCGGCCCAATACGGCCAAGACACACGAAGATGCCGAAAAATGGGCATCCAGACCCAAACTCACAGCCCGGCCTGGGACTTCTTAATGAGTTCTTAATTGCCCTCGCGAGAATTGGAAGAACGATACGTCCTGCCGAAGGGTCCCATGTTGCCGCAACCTACACTTCCCCCAGTACCCCTACAGCGGCTGCCAGCACCCAAACACTGGCTTGCCGTTGGGCTTATGTTGGTGGCAGTCGTCATCGCAGTCGGGCTGGCGGTCCAGGTCGTGCCAGGGTTTACGTCGGCTGAGCTGACTGTGGATCAGAACTTCAGCCGCAACCATAACCCTGTCCTGACCGGTTTAGCCCTGGCTTTTAACCTGCTGTTCGAGCCTGTGGTGGGAGCGATGGTGGTGCTCGCTACAAGTCTGTATCTCCTGCTGATTCGACGTTCCCCCCAGAAAGCTGTGCTGTTTGCCCTCACAGTTGGTTCGGGATGGTTAAGCTGCCAACTGTTCAAGGTGGTCATCGGCAGGATCCGGCCCGACCCGGCACTCTTGTTGGACCCGCTGGCGCCGGAGCCGGTATCCAACAGCTTTCCCAGCGGGCACACCTGTCTGGCCGTCGCCCTGGCCTTGGCAGCGTATTTCGTGGCCCGGGGTACCCGAGTGGAGAAGCCCGTTCTCTGGACAGGAATGATCCTCGCAGTGATCGTCGGCTGGTCCCGTGTCTACATCGGCGCGCACTATCCACTGGATGTCATGGCGTCGTTTCCGGCGACCATTGGCGTCGTCGTGTTGATGGCTGGTCTCTGGAACCGTCAAGCACCATCGATCGTGGCCCGGTTCCAGTCCGCGAGAGACCGGCGCGCAACAATGGATTCGTGACCACTGCAACCAAGCCATCCCTGCTCCTGGTCGAAGACGACGTCGTCCTCGGGCCGCTCATCGCCGAGCTCCTTGAGCCGGACTACCAGGTTCACGTCGCCGTCGACGGCCATGAAGGCCTGCATCGGGGACTCTCCCGGATCTGGGATGTGATGGTGGTGGACCGGCGCCTGCCCGGCATGGACGGCGTCGCGCTGATTGCCGCGCTCAGGTCCAGGGGTATCGCCACCCCTATCCTCATACTCACCGCCCTCGGCGCAACGGAGGAGAAGGTCAGGGGACTCGACGCCGGCGCGAATGACTACATGACCAAGCCCTTCGACCTCTTGGAACTGGGAGCCCGGCTAAGGGCGTTGACCCGCAGCTACCAGCAAGAGGTCAAGACCTTCAGTATTGGAGACTGGGAACTGGACCCTTCTTCCAGGTCCGTCCGTTCCATTCACGGATTCCGAACCTCATTGACGGCCAAGGAGAGTGAATTGCTGACTACGATGGCCGCGCAACCGGACCACGTGTTCACACGGGAAGAGCTGATCAATGCCACCTTCAGCCAAGGTGAACTGCCCGGAGTGATCGACACCTACGTCCACCACCTGCGTCGGAAGATCTCCAGATCGATCGTCCGTACCGTGCACGGGGTGGGGTACCAGATCGGCGACGCGAATGACTGAACATCCTGCTCCTTTGGGCCAGGACCAGGCATTCCTGCGTAGGACATCCATGAGAATCGCCCTCGGCATCAGTGCCGCCTGCGCCGTTCTGGTCCTCTGCCTTCTGGCGGCGTCCACGCTTTACCTGCTTAACCAGTCCGGCAGCCCGGAACCGGCTGAACCCGGCGCCGTGTACGCCTATCTAGATACCAACGATCTGATCAAAGCCATGATCATCGCAGGAGCGGCCGGCATCCTTCTGGCCGGGGGCGTTGGATGGCTCAGTGCACGCAGCGCGATCCGTCCGCTGGGTGAAGCGCTGGCCATGCAGCGGCGTTTCGTCCAAGACGCGAGCCACGAGATGCGCACGCCATTGGCCATCCTGGACGCCAGAGTTCAATTGGCGCAGCGCGGCACAGAATCGGATTCACCGGCCGGGCAGGCGTTGGCGCAGATCCGGAGCGACACGGCCGCGCTGACGGCGATAGTCAACGAACTCCTGGAATCCGCCATCGGAACAGGACAGCAACCGGACATAGCCCTGACCAACGTCGCCGGTGTTGCCCAGGACGTGGTGGACAGTATTCGCCAATTGGCCGTTGACCGAAGCATCACCGTGGATTTTTCCAGCATGGGGCAAGCGCGGACCCTTATTGCTCCTCAAAGACTGCACCGTGCAATCCTGGGTCTGGTCGAGAACGCACTCGTCCATACGCCGCCGGGAGGCCAAATAACGGTCGCCACCACCGTGGCCGGAGGCCAGGCCATGATCACCGTGACCGATACGGGTCCCGGCATCACCGGCATTGACCGGGCTCGGATTTTTGACCGATTTGCCCGAACAACCCATCAGGGCGGGGGCCAACAGCAACGCAGCTTCGGCATTGGGTTGTCCCTTGTTCGCGAGATCGCCGTCTCTGCGGGCGGCTCCGCGGACGTGGCCTACGCGGGCCCGCATGGTACCTCCATGAGGATTACACTGCCCGTAGCAACGACAAATCCAGGCCTCCCACGGGAAGGTGCGGCCCAAAGGTCCCTCCGCCGTTGGCCTTCACGACGCCGGTAGACGAATCACGGGTCCAACGGCGCTGGACGCACCTGAACAGCGGCACGGGAAGCGATGACTGAAACGGCGGTGAAAGCACCGGCGGCCATGATCCCGGCCAGGACCACAATCTGGAACCTCCCGGCTTCATGGGGTGAAACACCGCCGAAGATCGCCCCGACAAAAGCACCCGGAAGAGTAACTAGCCCCGTAGTCTTCGTTTGGTCAATGGATGGAATCAATGCTGAATAGACGGCGCGACGGGCCAATTCCAACGTTGACCGGCGAGGTGTCGCGCCCAGGGCCAACCACCCTTCCACTTCCTCCCAGTGATCACGGACGGCCTCCGAGAAACGGCGACCGGCCAGGGTCGCCGTGGTCATGGCGTTGCCGATGATGATGCCACCAATCGCCAATGCATAACGTGGAGTCAGCGCAACCGCGCCGCTGGCGAAGATGACGCCGAGCGTCACGGCGACGCCCAGCCCCATGGATCCGCCAACGAGGCCAAGGGTTTTCCAACTCCACCCGATTCGCCGGGCAGCAGTCGTTGCAGCCACAGCAAACATGATCAGCAGTGCCAGCGCCACGAAGCCGGGACTTGAGATGACACCGCTGAGGATGACACTGATAGCTGCTAACTGAACCGTCCCCCGCAGGATCGCCAACGCTGGCGCCCACCTGTAAGGCACTTTATAGGCGGTCAGCGCTGCCGCGGTCAGGGTCACGAGGAGAACGACCCCCAGCAAGGTCGGCCCCAAGGCCTCAATCGTCGTCATCCGGTCAGCCTAGTGTCAGGAAGAAAAGTCTGCGGGACTTGTGGTCAGGAATGGGCCGAAAGGGCGTAGCCTGAGTTTTGAGGATATTCGCTCCTGACGCCGGGCCATTCCGCGGCGCATCTTGGCGCCACCCGCCTGGCGGCCGGGTTCGCTCAAAGCACGTACACATTCTGTGCGGCCTTCACATTCAATTTCACTTGCGCTAAATCGCAGCGAGTCCGATCCAACTAACCCATCATTGAAGGGCAGTGCTGATAAGAATGCACATCAGGGAAATTTGGAACCAGCTATCTCCGGATACGCGGCAATGGCTTATCGACAATCCCGGGAGCATGATCATCCCGCGTACGGTAACGGCCAAGCTCAACCATGAAAGTGGTGAGGATGGTCCTGTCGACGGGCACGGAGGCACATTGTTGACCGAAGATGACCGGGAATTCATCCATGACCAAGCACGGGCCAGCAAGGATGAGCACGCGGGGGATCCCAGGTTCTTCGATTCCGTACGCCCGGAGGACTGAGGCACCCAAACAAGCGGCCGGTTCCACGCCGGCCGCGCGACTGGAGCGTCGCTCCAAAGGTAAGCTGTCGGCGTCGAGCGTTAAACCGCTGGTTCCTTAGCGCTTCCTGGCCGCCAAGCCGAACAGCCACGTCCCACCAAGCGCGGACAGGTATCCGGCGAGGACTATGAACGCGGTCCCGGACCAGAAGTAGTCCACGGTGCTGTCGGCGCTGAGTCCCGGCATTACTTGGAGCAGTGAGTAGCCTGCCACGATAGCTGCCAGGAGTAAGGCAATGGCGGTGAGCCATACCCAGAGCCGTGATGCAGCCCAGTGCTCGCCGTAGCCCTTCCAAACATTCCAGCTGCTTCCGGTGCGGAGGATCAGCCAGCCGGCGGGCAGCATGACAGCGCCCACCACAAGGAAGGCTGCTACGACGTCGGAAGGCCGGTGCCATTGATTGATGAGCGTGGAAACTCCAGTGGCCACGGCGAACGTGCTGCCAAGGAAGCCTGCCAGGGGCCGCCAGCGGGGCGAGACCATGAGGAAGACCGCCGCAGCAGCAGAAGCTGCCAACGTTGTGTGGCCGGACGGCAGTGAGTTGAGTTCAAGTGTCTGCACACCGCGGTCTGGCCTGTCGGGGATAAAGAACTTGAGTACCTGGGTAGCCAGATTGGCGGCGATGCACGCGGTGATGGCAATTCCTGCGGCGGTCCAACGGCGACGCGCCACCGTCACGAAGAGCACCACCAAGGTGGCGATTGCCAATGACAGGATGGGCAGCATATCCAGGAATTTCGTGGAGGCCCTGCCCGCAGATCCGCTCAGTTCGGTGGCCTCGACCAATGCTGACTCGTCGATGAACTGACCCATGGTGGTCCGCACGAAGAAGTAGTACGTGGCAATCAAGCCCAGCATGCTGGCGATGGTACCGAGGCAGAAAAGCAGTCCTGTACCGAAACCGGGCTTGCGACCTTGTGCTGACCGGTCAGGGGACATTGCCAGGGAGCGGGACTGCTGGGAACTCATTGAATCTAGACTGCCACAGTTCGCTGGAAGGCTCATGTGAAGATGCCTCTGGCGTGGCGTATATATCAATAAGGCGCCTTATGGTCAAGGGTAAATCGGCCTACTCTTAACGTATGGAACCTACTACAGGCCTAATGCTGGCGTTGCTGGCTGTGATTGTCTGGCTGGGGATAACCATTGTGCCGCTGATGCTGCTGGCTCCGTCGCATTCTCGGGAAGATGGGACCTCCGCGAACCGGAGAGGCCGCCGCGAGGGTCACAAGAGGGCGTTTTCGGGCGCGCGACCAGTCTTCTCGCACTCATCCGCGAGAACGCGATCGATGCGCCATCCTCGTATCCAGCACTGAAAACCTATCCAGCACTGAACCCCCACCCAGCACTGAACCCCCGTCCGGCTGTGAGCCGGAGGAATTAACGTGGCGCCGCTTTTGTCGGTGACGAAGCCACCGCTCCACGCTGCCCATGGCCCGCGTCGCAGTGGCCCAGTAGGCCACGCCCACGAGCAATGATGCCGCAAGGGCCAGTCCCTGGTTGGCCTGTTCAAAGAGCGGATACACGAGCCAGTGCGTGACGTAGATATACAAGGATGAGCTGGCCAAAAGTGCCGTGATGCGGTGCAGGCCACGCGGCACGGGCAGGGTAGGGATCCAGAGCAGGATGAGGAAGCCGGCCAGGATAGTGGCGCTGCGGTATTCGTTGCTGAAGGACCCTGGAATCGTCAGGAGGGCGAAGGCGGTCATGGCAGCGCGTTGCCACCGCTTTCTGGATACAGCAGCAGCCCATCCGAAGGCGAACAGCCACAGGACAGGCCCTTGGCCAGGGTACGGCAACTCGATGACGTCGAAGCGCTGCAGGAGGTCGACACCGGCCAACGCGAGAGGAAACGCCCACGGCCATCTGCGCAGTGCACGGTCTACCGCGGGTATGGCCAGCAGGACAGCCAATCCGACCAGGATGTGAACCAATACTTCGACAAACCAGAAGCGGGACATGTCAGTCCACCCCTGCGGGCCCACGAGCGAGTTCAATAAGAGCACGTTGTGCCAGCCGTAGTCGTCAGTGACGGCGAAGGCGGCGCCGATGACCACGACGCTGGGTATGACAATCCGCGCCACGGCACGCAACTGCCGACGGAGCCGTTCCCGCCGGGATCCCGTCAGCTGGAAACGGGCAAAGTTGTAGCCAGCCACCGCCATAAGCACGTGCGCGGTGCCTTCCCAGGAGAAGAATTTGATGTGCGTGGCCACGATGAAAATGATGGCCACCGCACGCAGCACGATCCCCGTTTCCATGCGTGCCGACAACTTCCCCCGCCATGTACGGAGAAATCCCTTGCCCATGGCACCCGCATCTTCCCGGGTTCGATGAGCTGTGGGCTCAGATGCCGGGACGAGCTCGCAAATGGGCATCAGGTGCCACCCTTGAGGGATGCGGCCCAGCGCGCGCTCAAGCCGGACTGACGCAGCTACATAGGAGAGCGAATCTCCGCCAAGGGAAACGAAGCTGTCCGTCTCTGCGATGTCCTGGCGTTCCAGGACGTCTGCGAAGATCTCACGAACAGTCTCTGTCTCAGGCGCGGGTTCCGAGGACTGTGCCCCGTGGCCCCGCTCGGACTGCGCAGACAATGCGAGGATGGCCGGATAATCAGGCTTCCCATTGCCGAGCCGTGGAATGTCTGGCACCGAATGCAGCTGGACGGCTGCGCGCGGTAGGCCCAGATCCTGCGCCAGGCTCTTGGCTACCAAGGCGAGATCGTGGTGGCCCTCCACCGCGGCGACCACAGCGTCGTCGGAGCCGGCGGCAGCGGCTGTTAGTCCAAGGTCGGCAAGGAGCCGTTCCACCCGTCCCAGGTCAACGCGTAGACCAACGATTTTCACGAATCGGCTGCGCCTGCCAACGATCTCATAGAGCTCATCAGGTCCAAGCCGGGCAAGGTCCCCCGTGTGGAGCTCTGTGACTTCCCGCCCAAGGGCCAGGTCTTCGGGCTTTTCTGCGTAGCCCAGCATGACATTCGGGCCTGTGTAGACCAGCTCATGGTCGTCCAACCCCGGGACCGGTTCGAGCCGGAATTCTCCGCCGGGAATCGCGACTCCAATGGCCTGTGGATGCTCCGCCGCCAGGTCCGGCGGCAAGTAAGCCATGCGGGCTGTGGCTTCGGTCTGCCCGTACATGACAAAGAGGTCCCAACCGCGCTCCCGGCCCAACTCTGCATAGGACCGGACGCGCTCCGGAGTAAGGCGACCTCCGGCCTGCGTGATGTAGCGCAGGCTCGGAACGTCTATGTGCTCGAATCCCGCACGGTCCAGAAGCTCGAAGGTGTAAGGCACGGCAGCGAAGGAGGTCACCCTCTGGGAACGGACCAAGTCCCAAAAACAGGGGTCCACTACGGAGAGGTCCGTCAGCGCCAGAGATGCGCCTACCAGAAGATGGCTGTTCACCACGCTCATCCCATAGCAGTAGGAGAGGGGGAGTGTTGTGGCGGCAGTATCGCTGGGGCGAAGGTGCAAGTACTGTGCGATGGCTGCCGCGTTCGCCTGGATGGAAGCCCCGGAAAGGCGAACGAGTTTCGGTGATCCCGTGGAGCCTGACGTGCTCACCAGAAGCGCCAGATCCGGGTGCAACTGGTGTGTTGTCTCGTGTCGGCGCACTTCCACAATGGGTTCACTGTTGGAGGTCCGGGCAATGATGTCTGGATCGTAGGCCGCGATGAGTGTTTCGGCTGCTTTTCCGCCGCCCGCGGGCAGGATAAGCAACGGATGGCCTGACGCCAGGGCGGCGAGATACACAGTCAGGGACGGCAGGGTGTTGTCGGCTTCAAGGGCGATCAGGCGCCGCGCAGGGCCGAGTCTGCGTGCCATGTCCTCCACTCGCGCGGCAAGGTCGCGGTAGCTGATGGTGCAATCCCCGGTGCTGATGGCTGTGCGGTCGCCGAAAGACGCCAGGTTGGTGGCGAACGAGATTCGGGCCACATCCGGTTGGGTAGTCACGGGTCAATGTAACAAGGTAAACCTAACCTAACTCAACTGGATAATGCCTTGGCGAAGAATCATGACGCGATTGGCGGCTCCCCCGCAGAGTACTGTCGTGAGGCCGCCGCAACACTCCTGTGACGGTTGACACGTGTTAGGTGACCGGAATAGGCTTCCTCACACGTGTTAGGGAAGGAAATCTACATGCCGGGAACCAATGGGGCTTTGCGACAATTCACACGCAGAACCGCCCTCACAGCCCTCGGTGCTGGGATAGTCGGAGCAACAGCGGCGTCGTGGCCGCGATTGACTGGGACGGATATTCCAGGCCGGGGAGACAATAGCCTCAGCATCGCCATCATGGGCACCGCCGCAGACGCCGCAGCGCGTCAAAAGGTCATCGACGCCTTCGCGAAGGTCCACCCCGAGATCAAGGTCAAGGTCCAAGCCATCCAGGCCGTGGACTGGAAGGACTTCTTCACCAAGATCCTCACCATGGTGGCAGCAGGCACGCCGCCGGACGTTGTGTACGTGGCAACGGAAGGCGCCCAGCTCTTCGCCGAGAAGCTGGCCCATCCGCTGGACGAGTACCTGCGCCGCGACGCCGAGCACATGAAGGAGTACTTCGAGGACGTCCACCCCAGCCTGGTGGAAGCCTTCATGTACAAGGGCAGCCTGTTCCAGCTCCCTATCGACTGGAACGCCGCCAACATGTACTACAACACCGCAGCATTCCAGCAGGCCGGCCTTGAACGCCCTGCCGACGACTGGACGCACCTGGACTTCCGCAGCACGCTCGCTGCGATGAAAAAGGCCAAGCCACAGGACTTCACGCCCTATTACTGGACCAACCGACTCTTCGGTGGAGTAGTGCCATGGCTGTATGCCAACGAGACGAGCTTCCTCAAAGAAACCAAGTCCACCGGCGGCGAATGGCTGTGGGATGGCTTCTATGGCAACGATCCCTCGCGCAGCCTCCGCTCCGGCGGTTACCAATGGCTGGAACCCAACGCGGACGATCCCCGCGTCTTCGAATCGTTCGACTACCTCCGCGGCCTGGTGAAAGACGGGCTGGGTGTCCGGCCCGAGGAAGGCGGCGGCAGTGCACTGATTGGTCTCTTCGCCTCCAACAGGATAGGTACGACGCCGGCGGGCGGCTATTGGGTGCAAGGCCTCCACGAAGCGGGAATGACGGAAGATGGATTCGACGTCCAGTTCTTCCCGAAATGGCGAGGTCAGCGGCACCAGTTCGGCACGGCAGGCTACGCCATCATGAAGACCGCCAAGGACAAGGACGCAGCCTGGGAATGGGTAAAGTTCAGCTCCAGCCTGGAGGCCATGAGGATCGTGTTCCCCACACCGAACACCACTCCCGCCCGCCGTTCCATGGTCAACGAACAGCTCTACGCAGGCACCGGCCCGCGGAACTGGAAGGTCTTCTACGACACGCTTGACCGGTTCCCCACCACAGGTCCCATTCCGGCACCACCCCAGCAGGCCGCCGTCGAGACGGCGCTCATGAAGAACGTATCCCTGGCTGTCAGCGGGGACGAGCGCCAGCTCAAACAGGCCCTCGAATCAATGCAGCGCGATCTTGAACTGGCCCTGAGGAGGCAGCCATGAGCACCGCAACCAGTACCCCCACCGGGACAGGGAAGCAGCCGGGCAGCCGTCAGGCCACCCACAAGCACAGCCAACCCTCCAAGCGTGGCCGCGTCCAACAACGCTGGCTGCCATGGGCCTTCCTTGCCCCGACCATCGTGGGCATGGGGATCTTCACCCTCCTGCCGATCGTCGCTTCGGTGGCGCTCGCCTTCTTCCGCTGGGACATCATCTCCGCGCCGACGTTCGTGGGCTTCGATAATTTCGCCGAGGTAGTCCAGGACCCGACGGTGCGCGTCTCGTTCCTCAACACCATCGTGTTCGTCATCGTGGCCGTCGCCCTCCAGTTGGGACTCGCCCTGGGCTTGGCCATCATGGTGCAGGAGAAGCTCCCGGCCTGGCTGCGGGTGTTCTTCCGCTCGGCCTTCTTCTTCCCGCTGATTCTTTCCGCCGCATCGGTCTCCATCTTCATGCGGTACCTCTTCAACGAGCAGTTTGGCGTGGTGAACTGGCTGTTGTCCCTGGTCGGCGTGCCCGCAGTACCGTGGCTGACGACGCCAGGGGGATCGGCCGCCGTCGTAATTCTCGTGTACGTGTGGCAGAACTTCGGCTTCTCGTTCCTGCTGTTTGTTGGCGGGCTTGCCTCGATCCCGGTTGAAACCTATGAGGCCGCATCGATCGACGGTGCCACCGGGTGGCGCAAGCACTTCTACGTCACCCTGCCGCTGCTGAGCCCCACCACCCTGGTGGCCTCGGTGATGGCCATCATCAACGCCCTGCAAGTGTTCGATCAGCCCTATGTGCTCACACGCGGCGGGCCCGGCGACTCAACGCGCACCGCCGTCATGGTGATCTTCGAATCCGCGTTCCAACGCCTCGAATTCGGCCAGGCCTCGGCGATCGGCGTGATCCTGACGCTCATCATCATGGCCATCACCGCCGCGCAGTTCCGGCTCAGCAAACGATTCGTCTTCTACCAGTAAGGCCCGCCATGACCCTCATTTCAGATCGTGTTGAAACCACGGCGCCTGTAGTTACGCGTAAAAAACGCGACTGGTCAGTTGCCGGGCGCGTCGCCATCTTGCTGATCGCATCCGTCTTTGTCCTGGGCCCCGTCCTCTGGACGTTATCCACCTCGCTGCGGCCGCCGTCGGAATCCTTCAAACTGCCGCCTGCCTTCCTGCCGCTGAACCCCGATCTCGCGTCCTACCAGCAGGTGTTCAAGCAGCTCAACATCGTGGGACTGGTACTGAACAGTGCCCTTGTGACCGGACTGATCGCCGTCGGACAGATGGTGACCGCGGCACTGGCTGGTTACGCGTTCGCGCACCTTCGTTTTAGGGGACGGGGCGCCCTGTTCTCCATCGTGCTGGCCACCATGATGGTGCCCGCCCAGGTGACGATCGTGCCGGTGTTTATGCTGATCCGAGGTGTTGGGCTCTCGGACACGCTGCTCGCGTTGATCATTCCGGCCATCCCGACGGCGTTCGGCACCTTCCTGATGCGCCAATACTTCATGGGATTGCCGGGTGAGCTCGCTGAGGCCGCCGCTATTGATGGCGCCTCACCGTGGCGGACCTTCCGCTCCGTCTACGCGCCGCTGGCCATGCCGGGCCTGGCGATCGTGGGCATCCTGGCGTTCAACTTCCACTGGAACGAGTTCTTCAGGCCACTCATCATGACCATCTCCGAGCAGAACTTCACACTGCCATTGGGACTGGTCTCCCTCCAAGGCAACCTCGGCACAGGAAGCATCTCCGTGGTGCTCGCCGGCGTCGTACTCTCCATGATTCCCGCGCTGGTGGTGTTCATGTTCGGCCAGCGCGCACTGCAGGACGGACTCACCGCCGGAACGGGCAAGTAGCTCCACTCATTATTGAAAGGGTTCCAGTGACGGACCTTGCACTTTTTAGTTCCCTTGTTTCGGCTGCCAGCCATCCGGATCCGGCGTTCCCGCGCTTCCACCCGCGTCCCGCCCAAGGCTGGATCAACGATCCCAACGGCGTCAGCTACATCAACGGCCGATACCACGTCTTCTTCCAGTACAA
Organism: Arthrobacter sp. StoSoilB5; assembly: GCF_019977235.1. Taxonomy (NCBI): domain Bacteria; kingdom Bacillati; phylum Actinomycetota; class Actinomycetes; order Micrococcales; family Micrococcaceae; genus Arthrobacter; species Arthrobacter sp. StoSoilB5. Next base: position 4,144,068 of record NZ_AP024646.1, on the reverse strand, counting down.
CCCGGAATCTGCCCGACACTCGCAGATCCAGTGGGGCCACGTGAGTTCCCCCGACCTGATCCAGTGGGAAGAACACCCCGTAGCTTTGAAGCCGCAGCCCGGAGGTCCGGATTCCGCAGGCTGCTGGACGGGCGTGGTGACCTCCGATGGTGGCGTCCCGACCGCGGTCTACTCGGGCGTCCGCGATCACGGAGGGCACTCGCAGGTAGTCATTGCCCGCGGTTCCTCGGACCTGGTGACGTGGGAGCAGACCGGGCACGTTGCTGCGTCAATGCCCTCCGATCCTCTGGTCACGGCCGTGCGCGATCCCTTCATCTTCCGCTTCAACGGGGCTCGATACGCCCTCCAAGGAGCGGGCCTGTCTGATGGGCGCGCCGCTCTGCTGCTGTACACAGTGGAGGACATGAATGACTGGCACTACGAGGGGATTTGGCTAACCTCCGCTGATCCCGTGGCTGCCGTTCACACGCCTGCCGAGATTTGGGAGTGCCCGCAGTTGGTGCAGGTGCCTGACGCGTCGGGCGGCTCCGCGTGGGTGATGATGTTCTCGCTCTGGCTGGCTGGCGATGACCACGAGCACGCCAACGGGGTTGGGCACCTGATCGGTTCCCTTGCCTCGGACCCCGCGACGGGGCTGCCTGTGTTTGTGCCGTCCTCCGGTGGGAAGTCCGATCTGGGGCGCGACTTCTATGCACCGCAGGTTGTCCAGCTCTCTTATGGTTCCTCTGGTTCTTCGCCTACGGCGTTGTTGTGGGGGTGGGCCAACGAAGGTCCCGGACGGGACGGCCGCCGCGGCCGCACCCAGGAGGAAATCGACGACGCCGGGTGGTCGGGTGTGCTGACACATCCTCGCGTTCTGTCCGTGGTTGACGGGGCGCTGGCCGTTTCTCCTGCGCCCGAGGTATTGGCGTACAGGGGTGCTTCTGTTCTTGGGGGTGCTGCGGGCTCGGTGGTGGTTCCCGCGTTTGCCGAAGTGCTGGTGACGGGTGGTGATGTGCCTTCCGGCGTTGTGGAGTTGGCGCTCGTTTCGCATCCAGAGACCGGCTCCGGGGACAACAGGCAAGTGGTCTACTCGGGTTCCCTGGCCGCGGGGGAGGAGCTTCGGATCTTCATCGATGCTTCCCTTGTGGAGGTGTACCGCACGGGTTCGGTCGCGACGACGCTTCGCGCCTACCCGGCGGCTGGGGAAGAGTGGCAGCTCACCCTGCCCGCCGGCGCAACCGCCGACGTGTGGGAGTTGACTCTCCCCGAGTAGGCGGCAGGCCGACGTCGTGCGTTGTGGGGCCTGCTCTGCGTCCCCACCCCCTCCCTAACTTCGCAAGCTCAGCCAGGGAACCCGGGTGGTGTGGGCCCTATTTGACGTGGCAAACCCGCTATTCCGTTGTTGCCCGACAACGGAATAGCGGGTCAACGACGAACTACTCAGCGCGTGGGCGCAGGGCCGGTTGATTCCCGGATAACCAGCTGGCAGGGGACCATCGTTTCCATGGTGGTTTCCGCCGTGTCTTCGGCGGTAGCGCCCTCGATCTTGTCAAGGAGCGTCGTCATGGCCGCGCGGCCGATCTCACGCAGCGGCAGGGCCATGGTGGTGAGGGCGGGGACCATGGTGTCGGCGATCCGTTCTTCGTCGTCGTAACCCATCACCGAAAGATCCGCCGGGATGCTGAGCCCTAGACGGGCTGCGGCCAGGGCAACGCCGATTGCCAGACGGTCATTCGCGCACATGATGGCCGTGGGCCGCTCGGCCGGGGACACGCCGTCGAGCAGTTTCATGGCGCCGTGGAAACCGGCGTCGATGTCCCAACCCGCCATGGTGATCCTGTCCGCGCGAACCGACAGGCCGGCTGCGGCATACGCATCCCGGTAGCCCTCAACTCGCAGGGGAGCGGCCGGGGACTCCTCAGCGCCAGCAAGCAAGGCGATGTCCCGATGGCCCAACTGCAGCAGGTGCTCGGTGGCTTCCCTGCCGCCGGTGACTTCGTCCGGGATGACGTGATGGAGCTGAGGCTCGGGGCTGTTGTCGTAGCAATTGGCCAGGACTGATGGGACGCGCAGCATGCCGTGGGGCACATCGAGCGGCTTCAAACCCACGGTCACGTACATGAGCCCGTCCACCTGCCGGTCCAGGAGGGTTTCAATTGCACTCTCATCCCGGGCGGCGTCGCGCTCGGTATCCATGACCACGGTGACGAAGCCCCGGCTGCGGGCGACATCGTCCGCGCCGCCGATGATATTGCCGTCGAAGGGGCTGACCACAACTTCGTCGGAAACGATGCCGATCACGCGGGAGCGTTGGTTCCGCAGGCTGAGCGCGATCGCGTTGGGGGAGTAGTTGAGTTCCTGTGCGGCAAGGCGGATCCGGTCCTGGCTCTCTTTGGCCACATTGCCGTCGCCGCGGCCATTGAGCACCAGCGAGACCGCACTCCTGGACACCCCCGCCCTTTTGGCGACGTCCAGGGCTGTGGCCTTGCGGTTCATCGGGAGAGTCCTTCCATCCTTCATTTTTCAGCAGTCTACCTAACGCGTGTGAGGACGGCGCCCAAGATGCAATTCGGATGAGTCGTAGGGAGATATAGGCAGTAGGCGGCACCGGTTCAGGGAAGTGACGCTTATGCTGGCACCATGGCACGCACCGCTAGAGAGCGCATTGAAAGTGACCCTGCTTCCTCCAGTATTTACAAGGCAATCACGGATTCACTCTCCGAGTTGGAAGGCTGGGAAGTACAGGAGAACGCCTCATCCTTCCACGTCACGCACGGGCGCGCGTTTCTCGGGATTCATCCTCGTCGTGGTGGCATTCTGGTCAACATAGTCCTCGAGAGCGAGATTGAGTCAGATCGTGTTCACCGGGCTGAGCGCGTGTCGAGTAACCGGTGGCACAACGAGGTCATAGTGAAGGACGTCGCTGAAATCGACGGTGAGTTCCTGACCTGGGTTCGTGCGGCCTACGCACTTACTGCATGAATCGTGTCCTTGATTGGCGCCAAGACCTTAGGCGTTTATTGAATAACCGATCTGGGAGTACAGCGATTGCATCATTGCGGACATCCAGATGCCGGCCACGATCATGGACAACACGAATGTGCCAATGAGTGCCCACACCGGCCACATCCCACGGCCAGGGGCAACCTTCCGGACAATCACCGTGCGGCCAATGACATACACGGCGGGACTCAGGAAGCACCATGCCCAATGGAAGGGGCGGACGACGCCGGAACGGCCCAGCCGCCGGTGGTCCAAGTAGGCCATCAGGACAGATACGCCATAAATGATGACCCCTGACGCTTGGAGCAGGAAGTAGCCCGGTGTGTAGAGCGACATTGGGTCGATGGTGGTGGCACCCTGCCTGGTGGTGATCATTCTGAACTCCGGCTGCCAGGTAAGCATCAGAAGGATGCTCACCAGCGGCAGCAGCACCACCGTCCAAATGAAGGGGTTGTACACAGGCGTCTGATTGCTGATCAGCACACGCTGGAGCGGCATGAACTGCTGGCTGGCAGGTGCCAAATGCGGAGTCCATTGCACGCCGTCCCACCAGCGCATCTGCTGTGGAAAAGAAGGATCCGGGTACCAGCCGGCCGGCGTCATGGAACCATTGGGTGCGTGCGTCATATTTCCCCCGAATAGAGTCGTGAATCAGAGGATAGCGCGGTTCCATCCTTCCGTTCGGATTGCAACCCTCCCTTAGCTTTCGTGGCGGTGTAAGGATGGAAACATGACGTTCTTCGACGATCTTCCAGAGCCACCCCAACGTCCGCGCCAACCCCAGCCCCTCCGCCCAGGCTGGTCCGGTCCGCCGTCGGACGAGCTGCCTGGCGTGGTTCACATCGGCGAGTTCGTTTACAACAGCCGGCAGATAGTGATGGCGCTGAAGCTGGTTGAGGTGTATTCCACGGGATGTACTTTGGACTTGGTGTGGTCAGTTCGCCGCGGTGACGAGTCGGACCGCGAATGGCGTGACGTCATGGACCAATCCTTCAACCATCCGCGTTCAAGCCTCGATACCGGGACGGGATTGCAGATAGGGGTCGCTTTCCCCGATGGGCGCAAGGCAGTTGCAGCGATTCACGGGCCGTCGATGTACGAAGGGGCGGACGACGTCACAGGTCCCGTGCTGACTACTCTGGGCGGTGGCGGGGGGAGCAGCAATGATGAAATCGTTCAATCCACGGCCCACTACTGGCTGTGGCCTTTGCCGGTAGAAGGTGACACCCAGCTAGTGGCTCGGTGGGACGCGTTGGGCATGCCGGAAAGCTCCCTTACCTTGTCCGGTGAGCAGCTGAGCGATGCACTGGGCAAGATCCGGAAATACTGGACGGAATAGTTGTCCACATAGCCATATTGGCCTGCCGTTCTCGTCGGGAGCCGCCGGTACAGTGGCAATATGCCTGCTCGCCTCCCTGATTTGCCGTCGCTCGAAGAACTCCTGGACAACGCCCACGTCGTTTCACTGCCCATGCGCGTGAAGTTCCGCGGCATCATGGAGCGGGAAACACTCCTCCTGAGAGGGCCGCTGGGTTGGGGGGAATTCTGCCCCTTTCCGGAATACGACGACGACGAATCCTCCCGTTGGCTCTCTGCCGCCCTGGAAGCGGGCTGGATTGGTTTCCCTCCAACACTTCGGGACAGCATTCCCGTGAACGCCACCGTTCCCGCAGTCCCCGCCGAACGCGTGCCGGAAGTACTGGATCGGTTTGGCCGCGTGGATGCCGTCAAGATCAAAGTTGCTGAGCGTGGGCAATCTCTCGCCGACGACGTCGCACGGGTCACCGCCGTGCGCGATGTCCTCCCAGACGCCGCCATCCGCGTCGATGCGAACGGAGGCTGGGATGTCGGCCAGGCTGTAGAGGCACTAGGCAGATTGTCTGTTGTTGGACTCGAATACGCAGAGCAACCCGTACCGGACATTGAGGGTCTGGCTGAGGTGCGCCGTCGCCTTGCCACCGAGGGAACGCCCGTCCTGATAGCCGCAGATGAAAGCGTCCGGAAAGAAACCGACCCCCTTCGCGTTGCGAGGGCGGGTGCTGCGGACCTGATCGTCGTCAAGGTAGCGCCACTTGGGGGAGTGGTACGCGCCTTGGACATCGTCGCCCAGGCCGGCCTGCCCGCCGTCGTCAGTTCCGCCCTGGATACCTCCATCGGGATCCGCGCCGGTCTGGCGCTCGCGGCCGCGCTGCCTTCGCTGCCATACGCCTGCGGGCTTGGCACGGTTTCGCTCTTCGCCTCGGATATCACCCTGGATCCCTTGCTAGCCGACGACGGCGCCATCCGCCTTCGCGAAGCCGTCGCCGATCCCGGGCTGCTGGAGCAATACGCGGCTCCGGTGGACCGTCGCGACTGGTGGCTGGAGAGGTTGCGACGCGTACATTCCACGCTTGCGTCCTCGTGGGAAAGCATGTTCACCGAAACTTAACCAGAGTGTCCTCTCGGATTCGGATTGCGCTGAAAGGCTCAGCGGGAACCTCGTACATACTCTGGAAGGTCCCCCATGTCTGATACCACCGGACGCTCGTTCCCACTGCTGCCCATGTTCGGCCACACCAAAGGCAAGCGCAGTGCCGTTACGTGTGCGCTCAAGTGCGACAACGCCTGTGCAGGCGACGTTTGCAACACCAGCTCCAACGGCTACTTCCGCGACATCGCTTCAACGGCAATGACCCGCCGCGCCGCCCTGGGGCTTGGCGCCGCCGGTGCGCTCGCCGTCGTGCTTGGTAGTGCAGTGACGGGTGCCGAACCTGCGGTCGCCGATGCCGGCAACGGATTGTCGGACGCGGCCAAGCAGGGCTTCGGGAAGTCAAAGCTCCAGTTCACGGCAATCAAGCCCGTTGATGCCGCCGTTGACGCTTTTACAGTTCCTGAGGGGTTCGACTGGAAGCCGATTATCCGCTGGGGTGACCCCCTTTTCGCCGATTCGCCGGCCTTCGACCTCAACGCCCAGACTGCTGCTGCACAGGCACGCCAATTCGGCTACAACAACGACTACACGGACATCATCCCGGTACCCGGGTCCAAGGACCGCCGTGCCGTACTGTTCACGAATCACGAATACACCAACGAGAACATTATGTTGCCCGCAGGTTTTGACGCCGCCGAGGCCCGTGCCATCGGCCGGGCAGGTCATGGCCTGACGGTGGTGGAATTGGAGCGAAAGAACAAGAACAAGCCGTGGAACTACGTTCAGGGCGCACCCCTGAATCGCCGCTACCTCACGGACACGGTCTACGAGCTCACTGGTCCCGCCGCGGGCAGCAACCTGGTCAAGACCATCGACGACCCCGCCGGCCGCTGGATCAAGGGCACGCTGGGCAACTGCTCCGGCGGTACCACTCCCTGGGGAACCATCCTCTCCGGCGAAGAGAACTTCAACGGCTACTTTGCCGCACCAGGGACCAGCGACAGCGACAAGCGCTACGGCATATCTGCGAAGCCGACCACACGTCAGTGGGAACTCGACGAGCCTCGCTTCGATACCCGCAACGCTGGCTACGCCAATGAGACCAACCGCTTCGGCTGGATCGTGGAAGTGGACCCGTTCGACCCCACGTCCACCCCGAAGAAGCACTCCGCCATGGGCCGCTTCAAGCATGAGGGCGCCAACGTGATTGTCGCACCGTCAGGCCAGGTGGTGGCGTACATGGGTGACGACGAGCGCTTCGATTACCTCTACAAGTTCGTCTCCAAGGGCAAATACCAGCCCGGTGACTCAGCGGAGGCCCGCAAGAACAACATGGGCCTGCTGTCCGAAGGAGATCTCTACGTTGCCCGCTTCACGGGGGACTCCCCGGCAGCGGAAGTCGACGGCACGGGCAAAGTCCCCGCAGACGGTGCCTTTGACGGCACTGGCGAGTGGTTGCCGCTCGTGGTCAACGGCACCTCCGCCGTCCCCGGTATGTCCGTCGCAGAGGTTCTCGTCTACACCCGTCTTGCCGCTGACAAGGTTGGCCCCACCAAGATGGACCGCTGCGAAGACGTCCAGCCCAACCTCCTCACCGGCAAGGTTTACGTGGCCTGCACCAACAACTCGGACCGCGGCAAAGCCGGCAAGGAAGGGGCCACCGAGGTCAACCCCCGTACGCTGAACCGCGACGGCCACATCGTGGAAATCACCGAAGGGCCGGAGCAGACGGGCACCAAGTTCAACTGGACCTTGCTGCTGGTGGCCGGTGACCCCGCCAAGAACACTTCCACATACTTCTCCGGATTCCCGGCGGACAAGGTATCCCCGATCTCCTGCCCAGACAACGTGGCGTTCGACTCCGTGGGCAACCTCTGGATCTCCACCGATGGTGCACCGTCCACCATCGGCTACGCAGATGGGCTGTTCAAGGTCACCCTCGAAGGCGCAGAACGCGGAAAGGTGGAGCAGTTCCTCGCCGTCCCGCGCGACGCCGAGACCTGTGGTCCGATCATCCACGATGAGGAGCGCACTGTTTTCGTAGCCGTCCAGCACCCGGGCGAGGAAGGTACGTTCGCTGCGCAGAACTCTTTCTTCCCGGATTACGTGGACGCTGGAGCCACGCCCGCCGCCGGTGCGGTCCGGGCTCCGCGCCCCTCGATCGTTCAGGTGTTCCGCAAGTAACCTATCCGACGGAATCGCTCTCCCACCCGCGCTGATGGGTGGGGGGCGTTTCCGTCCTTCCGTTGCGCTCTCACTTCCTGCGGGTTTTTGACGGATGTTCTCTCACTTCCTGCGGGTTTTCGACGAATGTTCTCTCACTTGCCACAGTGGGGGCGATTCCTCTCGAAGCCCGGATGTGAGAGAGGAACCCGTGGGTTTCGGTGGGATGTGAGAGAGGAACCCGGGTGGCGGTGGGATGTGAGAGAGGAACCCGTGGGTGGCGGTGGGATGTGAGAGAGGAACCCGTGGGTGGCGGTGGGATGTGAGAGAGCATTTGGGGTCCGGTCTACGCCAATAGACTGGAACAGTGACTTCCCAGGACTCTCTGACATCCATCGCCTCCGCCAGAATTGCCGTCACGGCGTTGCTCGACGGCGGCGTGCGGCACGTGGTAGTGGCGCCAGGTTCACGTTCTGCGCCCATGGCGTACGCCCTGGCCGAGGCGGAAGCTGCGGGCAAAGTTCTCCTTCATGTCAGGATCGATGAACGAGATGCAGGATTCATGGCCCTTGGCCTTGCCCTCGCAACCGAAGCGCCCGCCGCCGTCCTGACCACCTCGGGTACCGCCGTCGGGAACCTGCTGCCAGCTGTGATGGAGGCCAACCACTCAGCCGTACCGCTGGTGGTCGTCTCCGCGGACCGGCCGGAGGAACTTCACGGTACCGGGGCGAACCAGACCACAACCCAGCTGGACCTTTTCGGCGAACACGTTCGCTTCGCCGTCGACGTCGCCGCGGGGGACAGCCCACAGCGGGCAGTTGCCACTGCGCTGTACGCGGCGACCGGCGCCCTTGAGGACACCCCGCCGGGACCCGTTCAAGTAAACCTCGCGTTCCGCGCCCCGCTTGTTCCCGATGCCGGCGATGCACTCCCCGCCGCCGCTGGTCACAGCATTTTCCATTACGACGCCGGTCCCCAAGCACTGGATCTCCCGCCGGCATCCACCGACCTCGCCGAGCGACGCACGGTGGTCCTCGCAGGTCACGACGCCGGTCCCGTGGCCGAGGCCTTCGCACGCGCCCATGGCCTTCCGTTGCTCGCGGAACCTTCATCCAATGCGCGGTTCGGGCCCAACGCCGTGGGTCCATACCGCGTGCTGCTGGAGCACTTCGGCCCGGATTCGGCCACCCCGATCGAGCGCGTAGTCCTGTTCGGCCGGGCCACCCTTTCGCGGCCCGTTGCTGCGTTGTTGGCCCGCCCCACCATCGAATCCGCCATCTACCAGCCGGTTCCCGTGGCTTGGTACGAGGCCGGGCGACGCCGCGAGACACCTATCGAAACCCTCCCTGAGCTGGCAGAGTTTGCCGGCCGTGGCTCTGCCGAGTGGCTGGATTCCTGGCTCTTGGCAGGGGCCGCCGCCCAACATGCCTTGGACGGAATACTGGCAGGGGAGTCCACGGCCAACGGTCCTTCGGTCGGAGCCACCGTCTGGGAGCACTCGCGCGGCAAACTGGTACTCGGATCCTCCAACGGCATCCGCGACGTCGACCTCGCCGGCCAACCACACCCCGACCCCATCGCCACGGTTTACGCCAACCGCGGCCTCGCGGGCATTGATGGCACCATCGCCACGGCCACAGGAATTGCCCTGGGCAGCGGACGCGAAACCACGCTTCTCCTGGGCGACGTCACCTTCCTCCACGACGCCGGCGGACTGCTCCTGGGCCAGGGCGAGCCCGTCCCCGATCTCCGGATCGTAGTCCTTAACGACTCCGGGGGTGCCATCTTTAGCCTCCTCGAACACGGTGAGGTGGAGGACTCCGGGGCCTACGGCACCGCCGTCGAACGCCTCTTCAGCACCCCGCACTCAGTGGACATCGCCGCACTCGCGGCTGCATACGGCGTCGGACACCAAGCGGTAAGCACGACGGCGGAACTCGCCGAGGCACTTAAGTCGCCGCTGAAGGGCCGCACCCTTGTGGAGGTGCGCGTGGATCGAGCGGGCCTGCGCGGACTTCATGCCCGCATCAAGGAAGCAGTCTCCGGCGCCGTGGGCAAGGTCCTGACGGCGGGCTAGCGGGGTTTCCCACGCCGCCCAAATTCGCCCACGCCACGCTCATGCCTCCACGCTGCTCAAACGGACAGGCGACACCTGGATATGGGTGTCACCAGCAGGATTAGGTGTCAGCAGGCAATTTGAGTGTCGTGCCAGGGTCCCCACCGGGGCGGATCCCGCGAGCGTGGCCGCACACATCGGGAAGGCTGCGCTCAGACAGGTTGAGTTGCTGGCTGCCATCGACGGCAGATACTCGAAGGCGGCAGCCCGCAGGATCATTGCAGCTGTTGAGTTTGCCGTCCCAAATTCAGGTTCGCCGGGGGAGTCCTATGCCCGTGGCCTGATGCATGTGTCCGGGTTCGCCACACCGGAGCTCCAATGCCCGATTCAGACCAAGCAGGGGATTGTCTACAGCGACTACTACTGGAGGGATGTTCGAATAGTGGGGGAATTCGACGGCCGTGAAAAGTATATGAAACCGGAATTTCTGAAGGGACGCACTCCTTCGCAGGTTGTTGTTGCTGAAAAGGACCGCGAAAATGCCATCCGGGCGACGGGCCGCGGCGTTGTCCGGTTGGTGTGGAGTGACCTCCTATCGCCGGGTCGGCTGGAAGCCGAGCTCGAGGCAGCGGGGGTTCCCCGCCGCCGTCGTGCTTCTGCGGGACGCGCAAATTCATAGCTGATACAAATACGGGAGGGCGACACCTATATATAGGTGTCGCCCTCCCGCATGCGTCGCGCTTACGAATTTGCGTGGCGCGAGCTGTCCAGCAAGCCGCAAAGGCCAACGTAGCGGTGGACCTAGTCCTCCACGACGTCGATGTGCGTCGGGTCCAGGACGCGGCGCAGGAATTCCTTGGTTCGCGGCTGGGACGGGGCACTGATGACGTGTTCCGCCGGGCCTTCCTCCACTACTACGCCGGCATCCATGAAGACCACGCGGTCAGCCACCTCGCGGGCGAAGCCCATCTCGTGGGTGACCACCAGCATGGTCATGCCTTCCTGGGCCAGTTTGCGCATAACGGCAAGGACATCGCCCACCGTCTCCGGGTCAAGGGCGGACGTTGGCTCATCGAACAACATCAGCTGCGGGTCCATGGACAGCGCGCGCGCAATGGCAACGCGCTGCTGCTGGCCGCCGGAGAGCTGGTCAGGGAAGCGGTCAGCAAGGTGTCCAAGGCCAACACGTTCCAGGTTGCGGCGAGCCACTTCGGCGGCCTCGGACCTGGACCGCTTGAGGACCTTCATCTGGGAGATGGTGCAGTTGTCCAGCACGCTCAGGTGGGGGAAAAGGTTGAAGTGCTGGAACACCATGCCAACGCTTTGACGCATGCGGTTGAGGTCTACATCGGGGTCGGTTGCCTCGAACTTGCCCACGTTGATGGTGCCCGCGTTCGGGTGCTCCAGAAGGTTCACGCAGCGCAGGAGGGTGGACTTTCCGGAACCGGAAGGGCCGATCAGGCAGACAACCTGGCCTGGCTCCACGGTAAGCGAGATTCCCTTGAGGACCTCATTGCTTCCGTAGGACTTGCGCAGATCCTTGATGTTCACGCCCGCGGCCTGGACGGTCGCTGGGTTGTTTACGACGTCGTTCATGACTGTCCTGCCTATCGCTTCGTCCGCGCGGAGCGGCTTTCGAACTTCCGTGCCAGGAGGCTCAAGGGGATGGTGATGACCAGGTAGAAGGCACCCGCCACGAGCAACGGGGTCAGCCCGGCGCCGAGGCTGGAGATACCGTCGCGGCCGAACTTGGTCAGCTCATACTGGGACGCGGTGAGGCCAAGGACGTAGATCAGCGAGGAGTCCTTGGTGAGCAGGATGATCTCGTTGGTCAACGGCGGCAGGACGATTTTGAACGCCTGGGGAATGACGATGGAGACCATCGCGCGCCAGTGCGGCATGCCGAGTGAGCGCGCGGCTTCCATCTGTCCCTTGGGAACGGCCTGGAGTCCGGCGCGCAGGGTTTCGGCGATGTATGCGGAGGCCACCATACCGAGGGAGACCATGACCACAATGTTGACGTCCCACTGAACGCCAAATGCGAGGGGCACGCCGTAGCCAAAGGCGATGAACACCAGCAGGGCAGGAACGCCGCGGAAGAACTCGATGTAACCGGTAGCGAGCCAGCGGTACAGCGGGAAAGAGGAGAGCTTCATCAGGGCGAGCAGCAGGCCGCCGGAGAGGCCCACAACGAAGGCAAGTGCCGTGTAGATGAGGGTGTTCTTGAGGCCGATCAGGAAGATATCCGGGAACATCGGGCCGATTTTGGCGAAGTTGAAGACGCTGTTTCCAACGGTCTTCCAATCCACGGCGAGGATCACTGCGGCCACGGCCACAACGAAGATCCCGGCCTGGACGTACAGACTGACTTTGGCTCGTTGACGTGCAGTCATTGCCATGGTGTTCTCACATTCGTGTTGCGCAGGTGGGGCCCCGAACGGACTGCCTGGACAGATCGTTGCGGGGCCCGCCTGCGTGATTCTTGGGAGCCGGGGCTCGGACTACTTCTTGGTGGCTTCGCCGAACCAGGTCGTCTGGAATTTCTTCAGGGTGCCGTCATCGGTGATGCGCTTCAGAGTGGCGTTGACGGCATCAGCCATGGCCGTGTTGCCCTTCTTGATGGAGATGCCCAGCTTCTCGCCTGTTGCGTAGTCTTCAACGCGCTTGAGCTTGGAATCGCCCATGATGGCGTAGCCCAGAACCGACTGGTTGCCCACTGCGGCGTCGATGGTGCCTGCCTTGAGGGCTTGGACCAGGAGACCGGAGTCTTCGAACTGCTGGGCGTCGATTCCCTTGTCCTTTGCGTACTGGGCGCCGGTGGTGGCCTGCTGGACGCCCACCTTCTTGCCCTTGGCGCCGTCGAGGTTGTTGATGCCCGACGATGAGGTAGCGACGAGGGTCAGGTCGTCGTCCATGTAGGGGTTGGAGAAGTCCATGACGTTCTTGCGGACGTCGGTGATGGAGATTGAGGAGATGGAGACGTCGCAACCAGTCAGTGCCGTGCCGGTCTCGATTGCTTCGAAGGAGCTGTCCACTACGTTGAGTTCGGCCTTAAGGTCCTTGGCCACTTCATTGGCAATGTCCATGTCGAAGCCGACGATCTTGCCGTCCTTCTGGAATTCGAAGGGCTCGTAAGGGACATCGGAGCACACCGTGAGTTTGCCGGCGTTGATGAGCTTGGGGCCCGATTCACTCGAGGCTGCCGGGGTGGAGGAGCCACCGCAAGCGGTCAGGGCCAGGACGCCTGCTGCGAGCACGGCGGCCATCTTGGTGCCGGACAGAACCGAACGGGAGATCTGCATGTTTTTTACCTTTTGTTGCAGTGGATGCTGAACTGAGTCGGTTTTAGTGTAGCGCCGAACGTGAGATGTGCATCACAGGAAACTTAGTTTCACTATCAGATAACTAGTTTAGCGAATATGCAAGCGCCGGCCGGCAGTCCCAGTCTGAGATCCCAGATTCAGCGCTGGATGCCCAGCGCCTCAAGCATTGGCCGGAATTTCGCCCATGTCTCAGCGAGTTCAGCCTCCGGCTGGGAACCTTCCACGATCCCGCAGCCCGCGTAAAGGCGCACTGTATTGGCGTCCTCTATGACCGCGCCGCGCAGGGCAATGCCCCACTCGCCATTGCCTGCGGCGTCCAACCAACCCACCGGCCCGGCGTACGGTCCGCGGTCCAGATGCTCGAGTTTCCGGATGAGCGCTCCTGCCACCAAGGTGGGTGTTCCGCAGACGGCCGCAGTGGGATGCAACGCGTTGATCAAGGCCAAACATGTGGGCACGTGACCTTCGATATCAGCAAGCTCAGCCTTGACGTCCGAGGCCAAATGCCACACGTTGGGCAGTTCAAGAATGAAGGGCTCACTATGGGAGTTCATCGCCTCGGAAAACGGCGCCAGCTGGCGTGTCAGCGAATCAATAGCGATCTCGTGCTCGTGGCGCTGCTTTTCGGATCCGGCCAGAACCCGCTCTGCGTATGCCATGGGGGATCCGTCAACGCCTTCGGCGTCGCGGCGATCCAACGTTCCTGCCAGCACGCGGGCCTGAGCTGTGCGGCCCTCTACCTGAATCAGCATTTCCGGCGTCGCGCCCACCAGGCCGTCAACACCGTAGGTCCAGCATTCCCGGTACCTTGCAGCGAGTTGGCGAAGCACCTCCGCGGCGTTCACGCCCGCAGGAAGGTTGGCTACGACGTCGCGCGCCAACACAAGCTTCTCCAGCTTGCCGGCGCGGATTTCCGCCACGCCGTTGGAGACGGCCTGCATCCAATCCGTTTCGCTCAAGGAGCCGCGGCTGAGGTACGCACCGTCGGGCGACAAAGCATCAGGTGACAGCCCGACGTCGGATCCGCCTGCCGCCGAATCCTCACCGTTCGGCTCGCCACCACTGAGCCAGCGGTCCAGGGCGGCGAGGACACCCGCCTCGGTGAGCTGGGCGTCGTCGAACGTTAGTTGGGTTGCCCAGGCGCGGCCATCGCGGATGCCAACCACCATTTCAGGGACAATCAGCCGGGAAACGTGCGGGGACATCTTGGAAAAAGCGAACGAGCCGAACGCCACCGGGCCAGTGCCCGGAATCTCCACGTGGTCAGTGATTTCGGCTTCAAGGATGAGGTGCCGCCACCAGATATCGGCTTCAAGGAAGCGTTCAGGGCCCGAGGCGCTGAACCGGGTCAGCTCGCCGTACCCCACCAGACCGGCTTCGCGGCGTGACCAGCAGAGGACGTCGTCCCGGACCAGAAACGACGGCAGCCCCCCGGAGGATGATTCGACATCGAGGGGGACTGTCAAGGTACGGAGCGTGCTCGTCATGATGGAACAACAGTACTCCCGCGTGCCACCAGAACCTGAGCCGAGTTCTACAGCGCAGCAAAGTCGGCTGAATGTCTGAGACAATTACAGGGTGAACCGAGCATCCTTGGAAAAGCGTCCGGACGAAGTTGCGACGATGTTTGACGATGTCGCCCCCAAATACGACGTCGTGAATGACGTCCTCTCCATGGGGCAGACGCGGCGGTGGCGCCGGATCGTGGTTGATGCCATGGATGTCAGGGTGGGCCAGCGGGTCCTGGACCTCGCCGCTGGAACGGGCACTTCCAGCGAACCCTATGCCGACGCCGGCGTGGACGTTGTGGCTTGCGACTTCTCCCTGGGCATGCTCAAGGTGGGCAAGCGCCGCCGCCCGGACATCGACTTCATTGCAGGCGACGCCACCAACCTGCCCTTCGCGGACAACAGCTTTGACGCGTCCACCATTTCCTTCGGCCTGCGGAACGTCGTGGAACCGCGCAAGGCGCTCGAGGAAATGCTCCGCGTCACCAAGCCCGGCGGCCGGCTCGTCATCGCCGAGTTCTCGCAGCCCGTAGTTCCCCTGTGGCGCAACCTTTACACCGAGTACCTGATGCGTGCCCTCCCGGCCATCGCCACCAAGGTCTCCTCCAACCCGGACGCCTACGTCTACCTGGCAGAGTCGATCCGTGCCTGGCCGGATCAGGACCACCTGGCCCAGTGGCTTAGCGAGGCTGGCTGGACGGACATCACCTACCGCAACCTCAGCGGCGGTATCGTAGCGGTGCACCGCGCGCAGAAGCCCGCCGAACACCGCGAAAGCGTTCCCGTCGCCAAGCTGCGCCGCCAGATCAAACCGCGACGGTCCGGCAGCCAGCCCAGCTGACGTGCCACTTATTTAGGACGATGTGAAAGTACTGATAGTTGGCGCGGGGCCCGCCGGGTCCACCGCTGCGTATTACCTCGCCCAGGCCGGCATTGACGTCACGGTGCTGGAAAAGACGAGCTTCCCGCGTGAAAAAGTTTGCGGCGATGGCCTGACCCCTCGGGCGGTTCGGGAAATCCAGAAGCTTGGGTTGCCGCACGCCGAATCAGAGGGCTGGCGCCGTAATAAAGGTCTCCGCCTGATCGCCGGTGGCCGTACCATCGAGCTGCCGTGGCCTGAGGTTTCAGACTTTCCCACGTACGGACTGATTCGGACGCGTCTGGGCTTCGACGAAGAGTTGGCCCGTCACGCGCAGGCCGCGGGCGCCGTCGTGCTTGAACGCCACAGCGTCACTTCCGCCCTGACAGCTGACGACGGGCGCGTCATCGGCGCACGGGTGTCCATCCTTGACGAGTCCGGACGCAAGACCGGCGAAACGCGCGACTTCCATGCCGACGTCGTACTCGCCGCGGACGGCAACTCCACGCGAACCGCCGTGTCGCTGGGCATGCACAAACGTGACGACCGTCCGCTGGGCGTCGCCGTACGCACGTACTTCACTTCTCCCCGGCACGAAGACGACTGGATGGAAGGCTGGCTGGAGCTCCCCGGCAAGTCCGGCAAGCCGTTGCCCGGTTACGGCTGGGTGTTCGGCGTGGGCGACGGAACGTCCAACGTTGGCCTCGGGATCCTGAACTCTTCAAAGGAATTCGGCAAGCTGGACTACAAGCAGGTCCTTCGCGAATGGACCGCCGGCATGCCCGCTGACTGGGGCTTCACCCCCGAAAACCAAGTGGGGGAGATCCGCGGCGCCGCACTGCCCATGGGCTTCAACCGCACGCCGCACTACTCGCCAGGGCTGCTCCTGCTGGGCGACGCCGGCGGCATGGTTTCCCCGTTCAACGGCGAGGGCATCTCCTACGCCATGGAGTCGGCCCGGTTCGCGGCCGAGTTTATTGTCGATTGTGCCGCCCGGTCCGCTTCTGCCGGATGGACCGCCGACGACGCCGACGCCCACCTTTCGCGGTACGCGGACCATGTGCGGGACCAATGGGGATCGCACTTCACCTTGGGCCGCATGTTTGCTTCCTTGATCGGGAAGCCCGCCGTCATGAAGCTTGCATTGCGCACGGGCATGCCCATTCCGGTGCTCATGCGCTTCGTGGTGCGTATGCTTGCCAACCTCACGGATCCGTCCGCGAAGGGCTTCGAAGACCGCGTGATCCGCGTCCTTGAGATGCTCGTCCCGGCCACGTCCAACGTTTCCTCTGTCCGTCCTTTTAAGCCGGCAGACTCCGACACCGCGGTTTCCGCAACAACTAGTTAGGGTTAAGCCGTGACGAACTCTGCCGAACACAGCTGGACGCATGCCGGGCACGGCCTGCCGGACACTGTTGAGCCTGCTCCCAACACCACCGCGATCGCAACGGGACTCCAGCTGCCCGCCGGATTTGCCGCCATCGCCGGCGACGCCGAACTCGGCCCAGCCATCACCACAAACCTCGCCCGCGTGGAGAAAAAGCTTCGCGAAGCCATCTCCAACTCGGATCCCCTGGCTGACGCGACGTCGCGCCACCTGGTGGAAGCCGGCGGCAAGCGCATCCGTCCGCTGCTGACTTTGCTGTGCGCACACCTTGGAGATGCATCCCGTCCCGAGGTGGTCCAGGCGGCTGTCGTGGTTGAACTGACGCACCTCGCCACCCTGTACCACGACGACGTCATGGACTCCGCCCCCTTCCGCCGCGGCGCCCCGACAGCTCACGAGGTCTGGGGCAACTCCGTGGCAATCCTCACAGGCGACCTCATCTTTGCCCGCGCCTCCATTCTCGTCTCCGAACTCGGTTCCCGCGCCCTCGGCATCCAGGCCCGCACCTTCGAACGCCTGTGCCTTGGCCAGCTCCACGAAACCGTGGGCCCGCGTGAGGACGAAGACGCGGTTGAGCACTACCTGTCCGTCATCGCCGACAAGACTGGCTCCCTGGTTGCAGCCTCCGGCCAACTTGGCGCGATCTTTGCCGGTGCCGACGAAGCGTTCGAGGACGTCTTGGTTGAGTACGGCGAGAAGGTGGGCGTGGCCTTCCAGCTTGCCGACGACGTCATCGATGTCACCGGTGTAAAGGTCAAGTCCGGCAAGTCCCCGGGCACCGATCTGCGCGAAGGCGTGCCCACTTTGCCCGTGCTCCTCCTGCGCCGGGACGCTGCAGCGGGGGATTCCTCCGCGGCCGCCCTGCTGGAGTTGGTGGACGGTGACTTGTCTTCGGATGCCGCTCTCGCCGAGGCTGTGGCTGGCCTGCGGGAGCACCCGGTGACCACTGAATCCTGGAAGATCGCCCGCCAGTGGTCTTCGGAGGCAATTGCAGCCCTTGCGCCACTGCCCGAGGGCGTAGTGAAGACGTCGCTTACTAACTTCGCTCACGCTGTGGTGGACCGGAGCAGCTAACTTTCCCCTTGTGGCTGTGGGTTCCTGACCTTGTTTGGGCTCAGCCTTCAGGCCCAGCCTTTAGACCCGGCAGGCGCTCGAACCTCGTTGGTTCGGGCGTATGTCTTTTTGTTAGCGTGCCCCGTTGCATGCGTTCACGGGGTCCGTCACGACCCACTTTGGGCGCGCAAGGTCCGCGGCGCGCCAGGCACTGCGGCGAGTCGCCGGCGTCGTGCGTTCAAAGTGGTTGCTGGCCGCACACGTCGCTCGCCCCGTACTTGATTACCGCGGATCTTGCGCTGGCTTAAAAGGAATGGCCCCGGCTCGCTGCAACATTACGAGTCATACGTTGCACCGAACCGGGACCACAATCTCCGTTCGCATCAGACCCACCGGAGGCATTTAGTGGATCCGTGAATAGCTTATGACAAACCTGTCATATATGCAACTTTCTGAGTCAACGAAAATTTAATGTGGGCCACGGCTATTTACAGACTCGCTGGTACCTCCACGACCTAGTCTGAAATGTGGTGCCGGCCGACACGCCGGGATCCAGGTGTGACGGTAGCCATTTGGCGCCAAAGTGGGGCGTGGTCGTACGTCGGAGTTATCCACATACAGCCGAATGCTGCCCCCAAGGCATTTCTCTCGGCTGCAGCGTTGACTGATGGACTTCAATGAATTTCTTCGTCGTCGGTATGGGGCCGCAACCACCGGTGCACTCGAGAGGGCAGGCTTTCCCAGAAGGGCCGTGGAACGCGCTGTTCTCGATGGCACAATACTTCGGCTGCACCGAGGCGTTTACGTATCAAAGGATGCGGACCTCGAGATCGTGGCGGCCTTCCGGGCCAACGGTCGGCTGACCTGTATTTCGGCAGCCCGGTTTTACCGTCTTTGGACTCTGAGCGTCCCCGAGCAACTTCATCTGAGCTGCGGAACTGGGCGACCCAGGCACCGAGTGGTGCATCACGGTGACTGTTTGCATCCCGTCCACCCATATCTGCCTGTGGCGGGGGTGGCTGATGTCTTGCTGCATGCACTGAGGTGCCGACCCGAACTTGAAGCGGTGGTGCTGGTGCAGAGTGCGGTTAGTCAAGCTTTGCTGACAACCGACTTCCTTCGATCCAAATTACCGGGGAACAGGAACGGGAAACTCCGGGCAATCCTTGACTTGGTGCTCCCCAGGGCAGATTCGCTCCTGGAGGTACTCGCCCATACCCATTTTGTCCGCGCCGGACTCAGGGTGCGGATGCACGTGGAATTGCCTGGCGTAGGGGAGGTGGATTGCTTGATCAATGAATGCCTGATTGTTGAACTCGACGGCAGAACCCACTTGGAAGGCAAGCAGGTAAGGAAAGACCAGTATCGGAACAATGCCGGTGTCCGGGGAGGCCTGCTGACGCTGCACTACTACTACGTGGATGTGGTGCATCACCCCCAGCGAATGGTTGAGGAGGTGTTGACTGTCCTTCTGAACAGGGAAGTCGGCCGGTATGCACCGGCGCGCTACGCACCCGGGTGGGTACCGCCGTCGTGAATCAGCGCGCGTGTACCGTCACGACCTACTTTGAGGACCAAAAGTGGGCGACACGCCGCTGGTGCGGCGCGTCCGGGCTGGTTTCCAGTTGAAAGTGGGTCGTGACCGCGCGGAGCCGCAACAAAACAGCCCCCACGCCACCCAAAAGGGAGCGCAGGGGCCGCCAGTCAAAACCTAGTCTTCGTCGTTGAACGCCCACTCGAACATGTCGAAGACGAACTCGGAGAACGTGCCTTCTTCGCTCTTCCACTGGCCGCGGGCGTTGTTCCGGCGCCACACAATGGGGTCCGGGATGCTGACATCGGCAATGCGGAATCCCCAGGTGAATTGTTCCTCTTCGTCCTCCAGGAACATGAGGAAGCCTTCGTCATCTACCTCGAGTTCCTCGGGATCCCAGAAGTAGTGGTACGCCTCCATGAGGTCCTCGCAGCCACCGAGGGCGAGGTAGAACTCGCGCAGGGCAAGCGGGATGGTGAAGGAGTGGTCAGCGAGGGCGTCGTCCAGTTCGTCGGGCGTGAGGCCGTCTTCTTCCTGCCATTCATCCTCGAGATACTTTGGGACCAGCGCGCGGAACTTCTCGAGGAACATGTCAGTCATGCTCTTATCCTAGCTAATCGCGGGCACCCGAAATTGCGCCCGCCCCGGTGCCTCCGCGCTGCCAACCACGCACGGCCAACGGCACGTACCAACTCCGCCTCCAGGCTGTGACGCGGAAAGCAAAAACAATGCCGGCTACCAAGCATGCGGTGAGTCCGCTGAACAGGCCAAGGTGCCAGAGCAATGTGGTCAAACCGGCCCCCACAAAAGCCGGTAAGGCGTAAATGTCGCGGGCATCAAAAAGAGTAGGAATCTCGTTGGCGGTGATGTCGCGCAACAGTCCGCCGCCTACTGCCGTGGTGACGCCCAACAGGATCGCAGCAACGGGGTTCATCCCCGCGGTGAGCGCCTTCAAAGTCCCGGTGATGCAGAACAGTGCCAGCCCGCCGGCGTCGAACAGTGTTAGTAGGGATGTGAAGCGCTGCACGGAGGAGAAGAGGAAGTAGACCAGCAGCGCAGCCAGCAGTGGCGGAACCAGGTAGACCGGGTTTGTGAAGGCCACGGGAGGTCCGGCGTTGATGACGACGTCGCGGATCGCGCCGCCACCCAGCGACACAATGGAGGCGAGGAGAACTGAACCCACGATGTCGAATTGTTTGCGGGCTGCCAGCAGCGAACCCGAGACCGCGAAGAAGAACACGCCGACCAGGTCAAGCCACAGAAGGACAATGTCGATGGAAATCAAGTGGACGGGTTCTTTCTGCCTGCGACTCTCAGTAGGTGCTGGCTCAACGTTACGCTAGCTCCCATGAACAGCCCCGTTTTGATCGCCTGCGCCCACGGAACCCGCAACGCCGAAGGCCAGGCCGCCATCCGCCACGTCATGGCCGAAATTGAGGCCCTCCGCCCGGGTCTGCAGGTCCTTGAGGCGTACGTGGACGTGCAGGAACCCGAGTTGTCCGGGGTAGTGGAGGGCCTGCCTGAGGGGACTGCCGCCGTCGTTGTACCGCTTTTGCTCAGCACAGGCTTCCACATCAAGGTGGACGTGCCCAAGGCCATCAAGAGCCGGCCGGAGGTAGTAGCCGCGAGGCCGCTGGGCCCGGATCCGCGACTGGCTGAGCTGCTCGCCGCGCAGCTGCGCGCCGCTGGCCTGACCGAGCACGACGGCGTGCTGCTGGCTGCCGCCGGATCGTCGCTTCCGGACGGGTCGGTGGACTCGGAGGAGCAGGCGCGGCAACTCGCTGAGCTGCTGCCGAACAAGGTTCGGGTCGCCTACGGTGCCAGCGCGAAGCCAACAGTGCCCGACGGCGTCGCCTCCTTGCGTGCCGAACTTGCCGAAGACGGTGGAACAGGCAGGGTCTTCGTGTCCTCGTACCTGCTGGCAACCGGCTACTTCCACGACCAACTGGCCAAGGCCGGAGCGGATATTGTTACGGCTCCACTGTTGCCGTCGCCGGTTCTCGCAGAGATAGCGCTGGAGCGTTACGACGCAGTGCTGGCAAGGGCGTCCTAACCTTTGTTTGCGCAGCGGGAGCCCCAAAAAGGACCTGCATATGCAGGCCCTCGGGACAAGGCCGCTGGCGTGTTCGTGACGAAATGTTTCCCTAGGTGACTTAGCGTTTCCGGACCTTTGCTGACGAAAACTGGCCAGACCTAAAGTCGACGTATGACAGATACAGCTGTAGCCGGTGCGCCCTCGGACGCCGCAGTCCCCTCGCGCCCAGCACGCACCCGCCCTGCCGCCAAGCCCCACGGTCAGTGGAAGGTTGATGGCACTGCGCCACTCAACGCCAACGAAACCTGGAAGCAGGAAGACAACGGACTGAACGTCCGTGAGCGGATCGAGTCTGTCTACTCCAAAGAGGGCTTCGACTCGATCGACGGTACGGACCTCCATGGCCGTTTCCGCTGGTGGGGCCTCTACACCCAGCGCAAGCCCGGGATCGACGGCGGCAAGACCGCCACGCTTGAGCCGCACGAGCTCGAAGACAAGTACTTCATGCTGCGCGTGCGCATCGATGGCGGTGCGCTGACCACCGAGCAGCTGCGCGTCATCGGCCAGATCTCCGTGGACTTCGCCCGCGGCTCGGCCGACCTCACGGACCGCCAGAACATCCAGCTGCACTGGATCCGCGTGGAGGACGTGCCGGAAATCTGGCGCCGCCTCGAATCCATCGGCCTGTCCACCACCGAGGCCTGCGGCGACGTTCCCCGCGTCATCCTCGGCTCCCCGGTCGCCGGCATCGCCAAGGACGAGATCATCGACCCCACGCCGCTCATCCACGAGCTCGCCGAGCGTTTCATCGGCGACCCGGAGCTGGCCAACCTGCCTCGTAAGTACAAGACCGCCATCACGGGCCACCCGTCCCAGGACGTGGTGCACGAGATCAACGACTTCGCCCTGGTGGGTGTTGTCCACCCCGAGCTCGGTGCCGGTTACGACCTCTGGGTTGGCGGCGGTTTGTCCACCAACCCGCGCCTTGCCGAGCGCCTCGGTGTGTTCGTCTCGGCCGACGTCGCCGCTGAAGTATGGCTGGGCGTCACCAGCATCTTCCGCGACTACGGCTACCGTCGCATGCGCACCAAGGCCCGCCTGAAGTTCCTCATGAACGACTGGGGTCCGGCCAAGTTCCGCCAGATCCTGGAAGACGAATACCTCGGCTTCAAGCTGCCGGACGGCCCCGCCGCTCCCAAGCCCACGGCTCCCGGAGACCACATCGGTGTCCACGAGCAGAAGGACGGCAAGTTCTTCATCGGCGTGACCCCCACTGTGGGCCGCACGTCCGGAGAGGCGCTGGTCAAGCTCGCCGACACGCTGGAACAGCACGGCACCTACCGCCTGCGCACTACTCCTCACCAGAAGCTCGTCATCTTGGACGTTGCCAAGGAGCAGGTGGAGCCGCTCATCGCTGAACTGGACACCCTGGGCCTTTCCGCCCGCCCGTCCGTGTTCCGCCGCGGCACCATCGCCTGCACGGGCATCGAGTTCTGCAAGCTCGCCATCGTGGAAACCAAGGTCACCGCGGCCACGGCGATCGCCGAGCTGGAACGCCGCCTGGCTGACCTCGTGGAGACCAAGCAGCTGCCGCAGGCACTGTCCCTCCACATCAACGGCTGCCCCAATTCCTGCGCCCGCATCCAGACCGCGGACATCGGCCTTAAGGGCATGATGCTGCCAACGCCCGACGGCGACCCCACCCCGGGTTTCCAGGTCCACCTTGGCGGCGGGCTGGCTAACAACGAGCGTGAGGAAGCCGGTTTGGGACGCACCGTCCGCGGCCTCAAGGTCACGGTCGAAGAATTGCCCGATTACGTGGAGCGTGTGGTCCGTAAGTTCGTCGCTGTTGGCGCCGAGGGCCAGACTTTCGCAGAGTGGGCACACTCCGCCGATGAAGGAGACCTCCAGTGACCGTTGCTACTAAGCGCTCCCACGAAGAACTCAAGGCTCTGGCCGAGGCCGGAGCTGCCGAGCTCGGTTGGAATGCCCCCGCCCGCGATGTCATCGCCTGGGTGGCCCGGAACTTCGAACTGCCTGCAGTGACGGTCGCCTGCTCCATGGCCGACGCCGTACTGCCGGCTTTGGTCGCGGACCAGCTTCCCGGCGTCGACGTTTTGTTCCTGGAGACCGGCTACCACTTCAAGGAAACGTACGAGACCCGCGACGAAGTCGCGGCGAACCTGCGCGTCAACGTGGTGGACGTCCTTCCGGAGAACACGGTGGAACAGCAGGACCGCCTGCTGGGCAAGGACCTGTTCGCCCGCGACCCCGCCCAGTGCTGCGCGCTGCGCAAGGTGGAGCCGCTGCGCCGCTCGCTGGCTGGCTACGAAGTGTGGTTCACCGGAGTCCGACGCGACGAAGGCCCCACCCGCACCAATACGCCGGTGATCACCTGGGACGAGGGCTTCGGCCTGGTCAAGGTGAACCCGATGGTCGACTGGACTTTCGACCAGCTGGTCGAGTACTCCGAGGACAACATCCTTCCCGTCAACCCCCTCCTGAGCCAGGGCTACCCGTCCATCGGCTGCCAGCCCTGCACCCGCAAAGTGGCCCCGGGTGAAGATCCCCGTGCCGGCCGCTGGGCTGGATCCGACAAGACAGAATGCGGACTACACACATGAGCACCCAAACAACCAGCGAGGACCTCGAGTTGAACCAGTTGCAGAGCGAAGCTGAAGGGGCCGCCGCGGCGTGGCGGGCATCGCGAAGCGGGCACGGCGGCCCTTCAGCTGAGCGGTTGAGCTCACTGGACACCCTCGAGTCCGAAGCAATCCATATCATCCGCGAGGTTGTTGCTGAGTTCGAGAAGCCTGCGCTGCTGTTCTCCGGCGGCAAGGACTCCGTGGTCATGCTGCACCTGGCCACCAAGGCTTTCTGGCCCGGCAAGGTTCCTTTCCCGGTCCTGCACGTGGACACCGGCCACAACTTCCCGGAGGTCATCGATTTCCGTGACCGCACGGTTGAGCGACTTGGCCTGAAGCTGGTTGTTGGTTCGGTCCAGGAGTTCATTGACCGCGGCGAATTGGCCGAGCGTGCCGATGGCACCCGCAACCCGCTGCAGACAGTCCCGCTGTTGGATGCCATCCAGCGCAACAAGTTCGACGCTGTGTTCGGCGGCGGCCGTCGCGACGAGGACAAGGCCCGCGCCAAGGAGCGCATCCTGAGCCTCCGTGACGAGTTCGGCCAGTGGGACCCGCGCAACCAGCGCCCCGAGCTGTGGAACCTGTACAACGGCCGCCACACGGTGGGCCAGCACGTCCGTGCATTCCCCATCAGCAACTGGACCGAGCTGGACATCTGGCGGTACATCGAGCGCGAGAACATCGAGCTCCCCAGCCTGTACTACGCCCACGAGCGCGAGGTCTTCGCCCGCGACGGCATGTGGCGTGCAGTGGGCGAGGTTTCCGAACCGTTGCCGCACGAGGAAGTCATCACCAAGCTGGTTCGCTACCGCACAGTTGGCGACATGTCCTGCACCGGTGCCGTCGAATCCGACGCACGCACCGTGGCCGACGTCGTAGTTGAAGTCGCTGCCTCCACCCTGACCGAACGTGGCGCCACCCGAGCAGATGACCGCATCTCCGAGGCAGCCATGGAAGACCGCAAGAAGGACGGCTACTTCTAAATGAGCACCGATACCGTATTCCTTGACGGCGGCCTTGAGTCCGCGCAGCTCCCGTCTACTCTCTTCCGCTTCGCTACTGCCGGATCGGTTGATGACGGCAAGTCCACTTTGGTGGGCCGCCTCCTTCACGACTCGAAGGCAATTCTTGCTGACACGCTCGACGCTGTTGCCCGTACCTCTGCGGACCGCGGCTTCGGCGGGGACAAGGGTGGGATCGACCTCGCCCTCCTGACCGACGGCCTGCGTGCCGAGCGGGAGCAGGGCATCACCATCGACGTCGCTTACCGCTACTTCGCCACGGACCGCCGCAGCTTCATCCTGGCGGACTGCCCCGGCCACGTTCAGTACACCAAGAACACGGTGACCGGCGCGTCCACTGCGGATGCCGTCGTCGTACTCATTGACGCCCGCAAGGGTGTCCTTGAGCAGACCCGCCGGCACCTGTCCGTGCTGCAGCTGCTTCGCGTGGCCCACGTGATTGTTGCCGTGAACAAGATCGACCTCGTTGACTTCAGCGAGCAGGTCTTCCGCGACATCGAGGCGGACGTGCAGAAGGTTGCCCGCGAGCTGGGACTTGGGTCCGATGGCGTGGCTGACCTGCTGGTGGTGCCGGTTTCAGCGCTCGACGGCGACAACGTCGTGGACCGCTCGGACCGCACCCCCTGGTACAGCGGTCCCGCTCTGCTGGAGGTCCTCGAAACGCTCCCGGCAGCCGACGAGCTTGAGGCCGAACTGGAGAGCTTCCGCTTCCCCGTGCAGCTGGTCATCCGTCCGCAGGGTGCCTTGGCGCCTGATGCTGTGGCTGGTGGCTTGGACGTGGAGGCATACCGCGATTACCGCGCCTACGCTGGCCAGATCACCGAGGGTTCCGTCAAGGTCGGCGACGAAGTGACTGTCCTGAGCCCTGGCCACGAACCGCGAATCACTCGGGTCATTGGCATCGACTTCGCCGGTAAGGAACTTCAGGAAGCGGCTGCTCCGCAGTCCGTTGCCGTCCGTCTGGCCGACGAGATCGACATCGCCCGTGGCGACACGATCGCTGCTGCCGGCACGGTCCGCGAAAGCACTGCCGATCTGTACGCGTCGCTGTGCTGGCTCTCGCCCAAGCCGCTGCGTGAAGGCCAGAAAGTCCTGGTGAAGCACGGTACGCGCACGGTCCAGGCCTTGGTCCGGAATGTCACCGGCAAGCTTGATCTCGCTACGTTCAACGTGGAGCCGGCTTCAAGCCTGGAGCTCAACGACATCGGCCACGCCCAGCTGCGCCTGGCTGCCGCGTTGCCGCTGGAGAACTACCTGCACCACCGCCGTACGGGCGCTTTCCTGGTGATCGACCCCATCGACGGCAACACCCTTGCCGCGGGCCTGGTCAAGGACCACCCGGGCGATCACGAAGACGAGCGTTACGTCATCTAAGGTCGAAGAGTCAGATAGACCGCAGCTTGTTCGAAATTCCCGGCCTTGTACGGCGGGGATTTCGAACAAGCTGCGGTTTTTTCATTGAGCGATTAGCAGGAAGATCACTATATGCCGCGGAACATAGCACTTAGCACCTTGTTGGATTCAGGTCAGGACCTCGTCCTGGACGGCGCGCTGGCCACGGAACTGGAAGCCCATGGCTGTGATCTGGAGGACGCATTGTGGTCCGCCAAGGTTCTGCTGGAGCAGCCACACCTGATCAAGCAGGTCCACAGGGACTATTTCGACGCCGGTGCCTCCGTGGCCATCACGGCCAGCTACCAGGCCACTCCCCAGGGGTTCGCGCGGCGTGGCCTAGGGGAGCGCGAGGCCTTGGATCTGGTGGCTTTGAGTGTGCAGCTTGCAGACCAGGCACGGCGCGAGCATGCCGAGGCGAACCCTTCCAAGCGCCCGCTTCTGGTGGCCGGCTCCGTGGGCCCGTATGGTGCCTATCTTGCTGATGGCTCGGAGTACCGGGGCGATTACACACTGAGCCGCGCCGACTTCATGGAGTTCCACCGTCCCCGGATCGCTGCGCTCGTGGAGGCCGGAGCGGATTTCCTGGCGTGCGAGACGCTGCCATCGTTCGCCGAGGCAGAGGCACTGTTGGCGCTCGTGGCGGAGTTCGACGTCGAATCCTGGTTTACGTTCACGCTGCGGGACGCGGAACACATCAGCGACGGAACCCCACTGGCGGATGTGGTTGCGCTGCTCAGCGCGGAACCGAGGGTGGCCGCCGTCGGGGTTAACTGCGTGCCGCTGGACCTGGTGACCTCGGCGCTTGGGACGCTCAACGAGGTCTCGGACAAACCCTTGGTCGCGTACCCGAACTCCGGGGAGACCTACGACGCCGTCACGAAGACCTGGGGACCTTCCGCGGGCGGGCACGGCACCACTACCCTCGCCGGAAACGCCGCTGATTGGCGCGACCGGGGAGCCAGGCTGATCGGTGGCTGCTGCCGCACCACGCCACGGGACATTGAAGACCTTGCAGCAAACATGACGCCGGGTGACCCTTCGTGAACGCAAGTGCCGCACAACCCGGCGCAACTTTGAAGGCATGGCAGTGAATATGACGCCACGTGACCCTGCGTGAACGTTGGTTTCTGCGGGATTGAAGCGGAAATATGACAGTCCCTACTGTGAACTTATGACCTCTCCGGAATGGTCCTTCCTTGCCCAGAACGGGCGATGTTAGGGGCCTGATCTTCGCCCCTTCGCATCCCACAGCTCCTTAGGACCCCCATGGCAAACACTCCCGAGTCACAGAAGCCCGATTCCGGCACCACCCGCATCGTCGCCGGTGAGACCAACAAGCCCAAACGCCGCCGCACTGTAGAGATCGCCCTCGCCCTCGGCCTGGTGCTGCTCATCGGTGCAGGCGCCGCGGTTGCGTCCGCCGTCTCCCGCAGCAACGAGGCAGCACCGGCGCCCACAACGTCGCCCGCCGCCGAACTCAAGCTCGGCTACTTCAGCAACGTCACCCACGGCCCGGCGCTGGTGGGCATCAGCAAGGGCATCATCGCCAAGGACCTCGGCGACACCAAGCTGAGCACGCAGATCTTCAACGCCGGCCCTGCCGCGATCGAGGCATTGAACGCCGGTGCCATCGACGCCACCTACATCGGCCCGAACCCGGCCATCAACTCGTTCGTCAAGAGCAAAGGCGAGTCCATCAGCATCATCGCCGGCGCAGCAGCAGGCGGAGCCCAGCTTGTGGTCAAGCCCGAAATCAACTCGGCCGCCGACCTCAAGGGCAAGGTGCTCGCCTCGCCGCAGCTTGGCGGTACGCAGGACGTAGCCCTCCGCGCCTGGTTGGGCCACCAGGGCTACAAGACCAACCCGGACGGCAGCGGCGACGTCACCATCAACCCGACCGAAAACGCCCAGACGTTGAAGCTCTTCCAGGACGGAAAGCTCGACGGCGCGTGGTTGCCCGAGCCGTGGGCCTCCCGTTTGGTCCTGGAAGCAGGCGCGAAAGTACTCGTGGACGAGAAGGACCTGTGGGACAAGGGTGAGTTCACCACCACCATCCTGATCGTGAACAAGAAGTTCGCCTCGGAGCACCCGGAGACCGTGAAGGCACTGCTCAAGGGTCACGTCGAATCCGTGAGCTGGCTGAATTCCGCGTCGGCTGAGGAGAAGGCAAGCACCATCAACGCGGTCCTCAAGGACACTGCCGGCAAGCCGCTTCCCGCCAACGTGATCGATCGCGCGCTGAAGAACATCACCTTCACCACGGATCCGCTCGCTGGAACCTACAAGAAGCTCCTGCAGGACGGCGTGGACGCCGGCACTACCAAAGCAGCCGACATCAACGGCATCTTCGACCTCCGGGCCTTGAACGAAGTAGAGGGCAAGAAGACGTCCGCTGCCGGGCTCGGCCAGGACTAAGCACCAACCGGCTGGTCCGCTTCCCCTCGGAAAACAGGTGGGGGAGCGGGCCAGCCTTCAGCCATATCAGCTCCACCAATCAACACGAAGGACGGGACCATGCCAGTCGTACTCGAGAACCTGGGCAAGCGCTTCGGCGACGGCGCCCCGGTGCTGGACGACGTCAACGCCACCATCGCGCAGGGCGAGTTCGTTGCCCTCCTCGGTGCGTCCGGCTGCGGCAAGTCCACGCTGCTGAACATCATGGCGGGACTTGAGCATCCGACGTCGGGCGCCCTTGAGGTGCCCAGCGACGGCGCGGCCTTCATGTTCCAGGACTCGGCACTGTTCCCGTGGTTGACGGCGCGAGGCAACATCGAGCTGGCACTGCAGCTGGCCGACAAATCCAGCACCAAGGCCAGCCGCCGCGCACGGGCAACTGAACTGCTGGAACTCGTCCACCTGGGTGGCGCTGGCGACAAGCGTCCACACGAGCTGTCCGGCGGCATGCGCCAACGCGTTGCCCTTGCCCGTTCCCTGGCGCAGGACCGGCAACTGTTGTTGATGGACGAGCCCTTCGCGGCCCTTGATGCCATCACGCGCGATCTCCTCCACGACGAGCTTGAGCGGATCTGGAAGGAGACCGGCCGCACCATCGTGTTCGTGACCCACAACGTTCGTGAGGCCGTGCGGCTGGGCCAGCGCGTCCTGCTTTTGTCCTCGCGTCCTGGCCGTGTTGTGGCGGAATGGGATGTGACCGAAGAACACCGAACTGATGCTGGTCGTGCTGGGGAGCTGACCGGAGTCATCACCCGCCGGCTACGCGACGAGATCCGCCGCCATGCCAAGTAACCCCACCACTACCCAAGAGCGGACCCTGCCCGTGAGCGAATCCAGCGAGCACATTACGTCGCCATCCTTGAAGGGCAACCCCTCAGAGCTGCGCGACCTCGAAGCGGGCCTGGATAACCTCCAGTCCGATACCGGACGTAAAGCCGGTATCGAATGGAAGCGCATACTGCTGCCGATCGCTGCCTTGGTAGTCCTCGTCCTCGTCTGGCAGTTCTACGTTTCCCTCGGCCTCAAGCGCCGTGACCAAGTGCCCGGGCCCCTTGACGTGCTCACCCAGTTGGTGACGCTCTGGGGCGAAGGCAAGGTCCAGGAATCGGTGTGGACCTCGTTGCAGCGTGGCTTGGTCGGCTTCCTGATTTCGGTTGTGATTGCGACGCCCGTGGGTCTGTTGCTGGCACAGGTTGCTCCGTTACGGCGGGCCTTTGGGCCGCTGATCTCGGGTCTTCAGGTCCTGCCGTCGGTGGCCTGGGTGCCTGCGGCGATCATCTGGTTTGGCCTGACCGACGCCACCGTCTACTTTGTGGTGTTCATGGGCGCTATCCCGTCCATCATCAACGGGCTCATCTCCGGCGTAGACCAGATCCCGCCCCAGTACCGCAGCGTTGGCACCGTGCTCGGCGCGAACCGGCTTCAGATGGCCCTGCAGATCGTCCTTCCTGCTGCACTTCCCGGGTACATCGGCGGATTGAAGCAGGGCTGGGCGTTCTCCTGGCGCTCTTTGATGGCCGCGGAAATCATCGCTGTGGGTGGCTCTATCGGCTTCGGCCTGGGCTCGCTTCTTGACCAGGGACGTACGTTGGCCGACATGGCAGTGGTCATGTCCGCGATCCTGTTGATCCTGGCTGTGGGCATCCTGATCGAACTCCTCGTTTTCGGACCGATCGAGAAGCGACTGCTCCAGCGTCGCGGTTTGCTGGCGGGCAGCAGCCGCTAGGCCCCCTTTAGCTGCATAGAATCACCTAATGGGCCTTCTAACGTTCAGCATCAACGTCACACTGGATGGTTGCATCGACCACCGGGAGGGCATCGCCGACGACGAGACGCATGCCCACTTCACCCGGCTCCTGGAGGAGAGCGGCGCGATGCTCTGGGGCCGAACCACGTACGAAATGATGGAGGCCTACTGGCCGCTGGTGGCCCGTGGCGACGTCGACTCGCCGCCAGCCATGCGCGATTGGGCCCTCAAACTGGAGACCAAGCCCAAATATGTGGTCTCGTCGACCCGTAGCGACTTCCCCTGGACCAACAGCCATCACCTCGACGGCGAGTTGCGCAGTGCTGTGCAGCATCTCAAGGACGGGACTCCTAACGGCGTGCTTGTCGGTAGCGGCAAACTTGCCGCCGAGCTGGACCGCCTGGACCTCATCGACGAGTACAAGTTCCTGGTCCACCCCGTGATCGCCGGCCACGGTCCCACTCTGCACCAGGGCGGACTGCCCAGGAGCAGGCGCCTGGCACTGATCTCGGCCAAGCCGCTCAGCAACGGCGCGGTCGCCGTGCACTACCGACGCGCCGAGTGAGGAATTAGCGGGCGCCCACTGCTGTTGTCCCGGACATGCACAACAAACGGATCGGCTTCCTTTCCTTCGGCCATTGGGCACGCGTCCCTGGTTCGCTGGTACCGTCGGCCGGTGAAGCACTTAAGCAGGGCATCGATCTGGCGGTAGCGGCAGAGGAACTTGGGATCGACGGCGCGTTCTTCCGCGTCCACCACTTCGCCCGGCAGCAAGCCTCCCCGTTCCCGCTGCTCGCCGCAATCGCGGCGCGGACCAGCACGATCGAGATGGGCACCGGCGTGATCGACATGCGTTATGAGACACCGCTGTATATGGCGGAGGAAGCTGCTGCTACGGATCTCATCAGCGACGGCCGGCTTCAACTCGGAATAAGCCGTGGTTCACCCGAGCCCGCCCTGAACGGAGCGGCCAACTTTGGCCATGTCCCGAACGAAGGCGAGGACACCGGCGATATGGCGCGCCGCCACACGGCACTTTTCCGCAAGGCCATTGCCGGGCACGGCGTAGCCCAAGCGGATCCGCACTATGCAGGCGGAGCCAGCGGACTCCTCCCCATCCAACCGCTCTCTCCCGGGCTCCCACAGCGGATCTGGTGGGGTGCCGGCACCCGCAAGACGGCCGTCTGGGCTGCCGAGCAAGGGATGAACCTCATGAGTTCGACGCTCCTGACCGAGGACACGGGCGTCCCGTTCGACCAACTGCAAGCCGAGCAGATCCACATGTTCCGCGAGGCCTGGGCCGCTGCCGGGCACGACTTCGAGCCCCGTGTTTCAGTCAGCCGCAGCATCTTGCCGATCGTCGATGAGGTGGACAATCGCTACTTTGGTCTCCGCGCCCAAGCGGACCGGCAGGACCAGGTAGGAATCCTCGACGGCGCGTTGTCCCGTTTCGGGAAGAGCTACATCGGGGAGCCGGACACCTTGGCCGAAGAACTCGCATCCGATGCAGCCGTCCAAGCTGCAGATACGGTCCTTCTGACGGTGCCCAACCAACTCGGCGTCGAGTACAACGCGAAGCTCCTGGGGAACGTCGCGAAGTACATCGCACCTGCTTTTGGTTGGGCCCGCCAAAGAGCCTGACGGATCCGGTTACGCCCTACGACGCGGCGGGCAGCCGCCCGATGCCGGCCGCTGCGACAGCACTTGCCGAAACGCCAGATTCCGAAACACCAGACTCAACCACTGACCCATCGACGAAAACCCGGTAGCCGCGTTCGTGATCGAATCCGTGGATTTCGCGCGTGTCCAAAGCGGCCATGAACTCCAACGTTTGCCGGGTAATGACCTGGCCCGGGACGAGGATGGGGAAGCCCGGCGGGTACGGCGTAACGAAGCCGGCGGAAATTACTTCCTGGCCTTCTCGTACCGCAATGGCCAGCTCCTCGGCGGACAAGTACGCGGTGGATTCCGGCTTGTAGCTTTCGAAGTAGGCGGCTCGGATGTCGCCGTCTTCGCAGGCGTCGTCCACACGGAACCGCGTGGCGAATGTGCTGAAGTCCGGAAGTGGCGGCGTCTGCCCAAGCCCCGCTGACCCTCCGGCCGGCGAAAGCACAGGCACTGACCGAGGCCGCGATGAGGGATGTGGGTTATCGAAATCTTCTGCGAGTTTGACCAGCACCTCGATCAAGTACGCCACGGAACTCCGCGATGTGCCGATGTTGGTCATGAACAGCACCGTGTTCCGGGACGTCTTGTTCACCTGGATTCCGTGATCGTCCATGAGGTAGCTGTGGCGGAACGTGTCGCCGTCGATGCCCGTCTTGCTGATATCCAGCGTGAGGCGGCTGGGATCGATGACGAACTCATCGCGCTGCCAGGCGTCCTCAAGTTCCGCCAATCCCTCCCGCAACGGCATGGCGGCGCTGGTCTCACGGTATTGGGGCTCAATGAGGTCCCGCGAGGTCAACACACGGAAGTACTTCTTCAGCAGGGGATGCCGTGCCACGGCTTGTGCCACTGACACGGCGAGGTCGGATTGCCTCTGGACCAAGCCAAAACCTTCAAGCTCCACCTGCCGCCGGCCAATGTCCAGGGACGCCAGGATTTGGTAATTGGGCGAGGTGGAGGTGTGGGTCATGTACGCCTCACGGAAGGACTCCTGGTTGGACGACATGAAGTCTTGGTCGTACACATGGATCATGGAGCCCTGGCGTAGGGATGTCAGGGTCTTATGCGTGGACTGGGTGGCGTAGACCCTGATGCGCGCCTTCGCGGGGTCGGGAATCAGCCGGGTGTTCAGCCAGGCCTCATCATCCACTGGCTCACCCGTGGCAGGGTCATGGAGGGCCGCTGCCTGATCGGCAAACCGGGCAGCGTAGGCCGGGTTGCTGAAGGACGCCTCCAACGCAGCTGCCGATGCCATCGCCGTTCGGCGCCGGTAGATGGGATGCGAGCGGGCGAAGGCAAACCATGCCTCGTCCCAGAGGAACACCAGATCAGGTTTGATGGCCAGGCATTCCTCCATGACACGTTCCACGTCGTAAACGATTCCGTCAAAGGTGCAGTTGGTGAGCGTGACCATTTTGACTTCGTGCAGCCGCCCGGCACGACGGTACTCAAGCAGCCTGCGCTTCAGGCTGGCCAAGGGCACGGCGCCGTAGAAGGCGTACTTGTCCAAGGGGTAGGCATCCAGATATGAAACCCGGGCACCGGCGAGCACGAACGCGTAGTGATGGGACTTGTGGCAGTTTCGGTCAACCAACACAACGTCACCGGGGGCCAACAGGGATTGGTGAACGATCTTGTTGGCGGTGGAGGTGCCATTGGTAACAAAGTAGGTTCTCTGCGCTCCGAAGGCCCGGGCGGCGAGGTCCTGCGCCTGTTTGATGGATCCGTGCGGGTCAAGCAGGGAATCAAGGCCGCCGGAGGTCGCGGATGTCTCCGCCAAAAGAAGGTTTGTCCCGTAAAAATCGGCCATGTCCCGGATCCAGGGGGAGTTCCCTACGGATCCGCCCCGTGAAATGGGCAGGGCGTGGAAGACGCTTGCGGGCCTACGGCTGTAATCCTGCAGGGCCGTGAAGAACGGAGCTTCGTATCGTTCTGCAACCCCGGACAACAGGGACAAATGCAGGTCCAGGTGATCCTGCCTGCGGAAAATCCTTCGGAACTTCCTGGTCAGTGACCCGGCCAAGGATTCGATGGAAACGCCTGCAACCAGGTAGACGTCCAACTCAGGCCGGAGCCCGGATAATTCCTCGGCCAAGCCCAGGATCCGTTTGACAGGTCGCAAAGCCTGCAGGTCTTCGGGGGTGTGCCCAGCCAGGAACCGGCGGAGATCGCTGCCGAGTAGCTGGGAGCTGCGAACGGAAAAACCCGGACGCAGGATCACGGCTTGGATATCCGGGTTAAGCAGGACGGCAACCAACGCGTCTTCGTAGCTGGGAACCACATTGATGTCGTAAGTAAAAGCATCGGAAGGACGGCGCTGGGCTGCCATATTGCTCTTGAGCGACTCAGCTTCCTGGACCGTGACGTTGTCCACTACCAAGACTTCGAAGCGGGGACGCTCAGCCTGCTCGGTTTGCGAAACCTCGTCCTCCAGCGACTCCTGGACAACTCCGGACACTGAACCGGGCTCCGCTCCAGAAGCCAGCGGAAGGTGCGCCAAACCGCCCAGAAGCTCGAGCGCGGCGTGGGGGTCGCCGTCGTTGACCAATTGGCGCAACTGCGCCACAGCGTCAACTCCCGGCTCTGCCCAGTAGGGCTCCACGGCGTCCAGGAGGGCAAAAGTGCGGCTGATCTGGGAGCGCAAGCCTGAATCGGGGGACGCGGAGTTGTGGTCCAAGGCAAGTTGCTTGATGGCGTATCCCAGGAACTCCCAAGCATCGGCGCGCGACCTCCAGGCGCGGCTGGGTGTGCCAATTTTTGGAAGGGGGGAGAGGGTGCTCATGTGACGTGTTTTCTCTTTCAAACTGAGGGCGGGTTCAAAGCGGGCTGCTCGTTGTGGATTCGGCCCCGGTGGGCATACCAGCCGCCGACGAGCAGCGGTGCCAGCACCAGCAGGGAAGCGAGCACCCATCGGCCTGTTTCCGAGAAGCCCATGGTGATGAGGACAAAGGCCAGGAATCCGAGAGTCAGATAAGAAGTAAAGGGGGCGCCGAAAAGCTGGAACGCGGGCCTTGCCACTTTGCCGCTCCGCACCCACGCCTGGAGTTTGATGTGGCAGAGCATGATGGTGGCCCAGCCCCCGATGATGCCCAGAGCAGAGACCTCAAGCACGATTTCAAAGACCTGCGACGGAACGATCGCATTGAGGCCCACACCCATCAACGTGATGACCGCAGTCAGCAAGATGCCGCCGTAAGGAACACCGGAAGCGCTGATGCGGGCGGTGAAGCGTGGAGCTGAGCCGTTGACAGCCATGGAGCGCAGGATCCGGCCGGTGGAGTACAAGCCGGCGTTGAGGCTCGAGAGGGCGGCGGTCAGAACCACGAAATTCATCACGGAGGCCGAAATCGCGCCAGCCTGGGGATCGCCAAGGTGGGAGAAAAAGGTCACGAACGGCGATTCGCCGGACTTGTAGGACGTGAAGGGCAGCAGCAGGGAGAGCAAAAGGACGGAGCCGACATAGAAAATACCGATACGAAGCACCACTGTGTTCACGGCTTTGGGCATGACCTTGTGAGGGTTGGCAGTTTCGCCGGCGGCGGTGCCCACCAGTTCAACGGCCGCGTAGGCGAACACGACGCCGCTGATCGCCAGGAGCAGCGCCACCGCTCCGGTGGGGAAGAGACCCCCGTTGTCCGCAATGACGTTCAGGCCGGGAACGCCCACATCCGTCTTGCCACCAAGGACAATGAAGCAGATTCCGACGACGAGGAAGGCCACGAGCGCACCCACCTTGATGAGGGCGAACCAGAACTCCATCTCGCCGAAAATCTTCACCGACACGAGGTTCAACGCCAGCACTACCACCAGGGCGATGAGGGCGATGAGCCACTGGGGGACGTCATTGATGGGCTGCCAGAACTGGCCCCAAAACTTCACGTACAGAGCCACTGCGGTGACGTCCACAATGGAGGTCATGGCCCAATTCAGGAAGTACAACCAGCCAGCCGTGTACGCCATCTTCTCGCCGTAAAACTCACGGGCATAGGAGACAAACGAGCCCGAGGCTGGGCGGTAGAGAACCAACTCGCCCAGAGCCCGCAGGATGAGAAAGGCAAAAAATCCGCACACCGCATAAACCAGGACCAAGGCGGGGCCTGAACCGTTGAGGCGGCCTCCTGCCCCCATGAAAAGCCCCGTGCCGATCGCGCCGCCGATGGCGATCATCTGGATCTGGCGAGGCTTGAGTGTCTTCCGGTAGCCCGATTCTTCTGTTGAGAAATCCTGGCCTGGCTCCTGGCCAACAAGCAGGGTGCCGGCCCCGTCGGACCGGTTGGGCGCAGCAGTATGCGCTGAAACTGACGTGGGTATCACTGAGGGGTCTCCTTTGACTCCGGCGCCGCCGTCGGCAGCTCAACAGTCCCAACGGGCACAGACGTGTTCTCTGGCACTGGCGCGACAGACAGTGTTTGTGGCGTTGGGAACAGTCAATAACTCTAGATCTCAGGCGAATCGCGCAAATTGGCTGGCGAACCAAATTCAGGGCCCGGCTCTTGTGCTGGCTGGACAACACTGGTGTCCTGAAGGCCCGGTAATGTTTTTCGCTGTGCGCGATTGCGCAGGAGCATGGGCAGGATTTCTTCAATGGCGATGGAATCCAGTTGACCCGAACTGAATACGAGAGGAAGCGATAGCTTCGTTGAAGGCCCTGGAAATTGACGACGACGGCGTCGTCACCTTGCTGAGCGATGTACTTGAAGACCTGGGGGTGGACAACGCACGGTTGTTGCTTGCCCCCGACACGGACAACCTGACAGTTCGTGAAACGGTCATTGTAGATGCTGAAGACGAGAATGCCACCCGCCCCGGGTCCTTGGTGATGCTCATCGGCGCCCGTGGACGTGTGGCGCTGCCGGCAATCCGGCGGATCATTAGCGACAGGCCAACGGCCGTCGCGGTCAAGGGCAACGAACGTGAACTCGAAGCCGTGGCGGAGCTGTTGCAATCCACCGGAATCGGATTGGTTGCCGTAGCCCCGGGCCTTCGCTGGGACAAGTTCGAAAGCGTCGCCTTGGACCGTATCCGGGAACGCGGTGTGTCCGGGGAGAATCCCACCACGGTGCACAGGGACTTGTTTGCCATCGCCCAAACAACGGCAACCCTGACCAACGGCCACGTCGTCATTGAGGATCCAGGAAACCGGGTCCTCGCGTACTCGCCGGCTTCCAACGACGTCGATGAGCTCCGGCGCCTGTCCATTCTTGCAAGGCGCGGACCGGAGCGGTACCAGAAGCTCCTCAAGGAATCAGGCGTCTACAAGCACCTTCAGGCCACCGAAGAGCCCGTTCACGTGGATGCCAACCCCGCGGCCGGGCTTCGGGAACGCGTGGCCATTGGCATCCATGCGGGGAGCCGCGTGATGGGCTACATCTGGCTGCAGGAAGGGGCCGAACCGCTGGCACAGAACACTGACAGGCTGATGATCGGCGCTGCGCGCCATGCGGCGATCGAACTGGTGCGCCACCGGAACCAGCAATCCCAATCCATGCGCGAGGACCGGGTGTCCAGCCTGCTGAGCGGCACGGCACAGGTTCATTCGCAGGCCCAGTCGGCAGGAATCGACCCCTCCAAACCTGCGGCCTTGGTGTTGATTTCCGCGGGCGGGTTGGACCAGAGCGCCCCCGGCCTCCAGCTCCGCAGGGGTGAGCTCTCCAACCTCGCATCCATCCACGCCGCGGCATACCGTCCGGGAGCAGTCGTGGGAGCGCTGGGCATGGAAACAGCAATTATCCTGCCCGATCTGGACCCGGTAAAGTCCCTGCCCGCCATCAACCGGCTGGTCAATACGATTGTGCGTGACGCCACCACACACCTGCATTTCCAGGTCCAGGCCGCCGTTGGCCCGATTGTTCCCCGGCTGGACGCCCTGCACGCAACGCTTGACCACGTCCGCAGTGTCCTTAAGGTGCTGCAAAGCACCCCGTCCATCCGGGTTGCCTCCTACAGGGATGTGGAAACCACAGTCCTTACCAACGAATTGCTTGATCTGTTGGAAACCCGCAAGAGGCTGCGGCACCAGGGCATAGCGAAGCTCTGCGACCGCTATCCGGAGTTCGCTTTGACCCTTCTCACGTACCTCGAATTCTTCGGCGATGTGAACCGCTGCGCCGAGGAACTGGCCATCCACCGCAACACCGTCCACTACCGTCTGCGGCGTGCGTGCGAGGAAGCAGGGCTGGACCTGCAGTCCGCGGACGAACGCTTGCTTGCCCATCTCCAGTTACGACTGTGGACCTACGCAGAGGCCAGGAGCTAGAACCTTGGACATCCAGAATCTCCTCGACGACATCGTCGGGGCAGTACAGCCGCACGTCGGCCAGGGCAACGTGGCCGATTACATCCCGCAGCTGGGATCCGTCGACCCACACCAGTTCGGCATCTCCCTCGCCACCCGGGACGGTGACGTCTACTCTTCAGGGGACGCGCATGTGCCTTTCTCAATACAAAGTATTTCCAAAGTGTTCGCGCTCGCCTTGGTGTTGGCCTTCGACGGCGATGGAATCTGGAAGCGCGTCTTCCGCGAACCATCGGGCAACCCGTTCAACTCGTTGATCCAATTGGAGAGCGAGGAAGGGATTCCCCGGAACCCCTTCATCAACGCAGGCGCGATCGTGGTCAGCGACCGGCTCCTCAGCGTCACGGGAAGTGCTGCCCTGTCTGTCCGCGATTTGATGCGCAGGGAAACCGGCAACTCCACCGTGGCCGCGGACCACTACGTCGCTGCGTCGGAACTACGGAACAGCCACCGCAACGCCTCACTGGCCCACTTCCTTGCCAGCTGCGGGAACCTGGAAAACCCCGTGGAAGCTGTCCTGGAGTCCTATGTGGAACAGTGCGCCCTGGCCATGACGTGCGAAGACCTGGCGCTCGCAACCCGATTCCTGGCAGCCAACGGCGTAGGAGCGGACGGCACGCGATTGCTGTCGCCGGCGCAGACCAAGCGGATCAACGCCGTCATGCTCACCTGCGGGACCTACGACGCCGCCGGGGAATTCGCCTATCGCGTGGGCCTTCCGGGAAAGAGCGGCGTTGGAGGCGGAATCGTCGCAGTGGTTCCCAACAAATGCGCCATCAGTGTGTGGAGCCCGGGCCTTGGCCGGTCCGGCAACTCGGTGGCAGGAGTCGCTGCGTTGGACGAATTCACGACGCGTACGGGCTGGTCTGTTTTTTAGGGGATGAAGTTTTGGAGGGATGAACCCAATGTGACGCTGGATTACCCAGCGTTACCGGGTGTTTCCGAGCCTTTGAAGCATGTTACGAGCCAGCCCTACAGTTTTTTCATGGCAATACAGGACATTTACCCCACAGCATTACGGCTGCTTGGCCGCCCGGTGCTGGTTGTGGGCGGCGGGCCCGTCGCGGAGCGCCGCGCCAAGGGACTGCTCGACGCCGGTGCAAAGGTCACCGTTGTCGCTCCCGTTGCCTCCGAAAACCTCCGCGGACTCGCCGACGCCGGACTCCTCACCTGGGAGCCGCGCGAGTACCGCACGTCAGACCTCGACGGCGTCTGGTTCGTTCAGACGGCCACTGGCGCTCCCGCAGTGGACACCAAGGTTGCAGCCGACGCCGAAGCGCAGCGCATCTGGTGCGTCAATGCCTCGGACCACGAATCATCGGCCGCATGGACTCCGGCAGTGGCAGTGGTGGATGACGTAAAGATCGCCATCAACGCCGGGGGAGACCCTCGCCGTGCGATGGCCCTCCGCGATGCCGTTGCCACCGCCCTGGAAACCGGTGACCTCCCGCTTCGCCGCCACCGCAAGCCCGATGCGTCCGGAAAGACCTCCACTGGTTCCGTCGGCTCAGTCGCTTTGGTAGGTGGAGGCCCGGGCGACTCGGGACTCATCACAGTCCGTGGTCGCCGCCTGCTTGGCCAGGCCGACGTCGTGGTTGCTGACCGTCTGGGCCCTCGTGAGCTGCTGAAGGAACTGGCTCCGGACGTCCGCGTGATCGAGGTAGGCAAGACGCCCGGCCATCACCCGGTGCCGCAGCTGGAGATCAACCGCATCCTCGTGGACGAAGCCCTCAAGGGCAACCGCGTGGTCCGCCTCAAAGGCGGCGATCCGTACGTTCTGGGCCGCGGTGGCGAGGAAGCAGAGTTCTGCCGGCAGCACGGCGTCGAGGTTGAAGTGGTGTCCGGCGTGACGTCGGCCATCTCGGTTCCTGCCGCTGCTGGTATTCCCGTCACGCATCGCGGCCTGGCCAAGGGCTTCAGCGTGGTGACTGGCCACGAAGAGCTGTCCGAAGTCCCTGCCCGGCCGGATCACACTGTGGTTTTGCTCATGGGCGTGGCCCAATTGCGCGATTCCGCGGCTGCCCTGGCTGGCTCGGGTCTGCCTTTGGACACTCCAGTAGGTATCGTTGAGAACGGGTATTTGCCGGACCAGCGCGTCACCATCGGCACGTTGGGAACCATTGCGGACCAGGCTGAAGCCGTCGGCGTGGCCAATCCAGCAGTCATCGTGATCGGCGATGTGGTCCGTGTCAGCCCCTTCGCCCCCCAGCATTTCAAGACCGCTGACTACAGCACCATTACCCCCAACCGTCCCCGCGTCCGCACCAACTGAGAAGAAGAAGGAACACAGCCGTGTCAACTAGCACCCCCGTAGGTTCTGCGGACCGTCCGCTTCGCGTCGCCGTCATCGGCTCCGGCCCTGCCGGCGTGTACGCAGCAGACATCCTGACCAAGAGCGAGGCCGTCAAGAGCGGCGAGCTCAACGTCAGCATCGACCTCTTCGACCGTTACCCGGCACCGTATGGCCTGATCCGCTACGGCGTCGCCCCGGACCACCCGCGAATCAAGGGCATCGTCAACGCCCTGCACAAGGTCCTGGACCGCGGCGACATCCGCTTCTTCGGCAACGTTGACTACGGCACGGACATCTCCATCGAGGACCTGCGCAAGCACTACGACGCCGTCATCTTCGCCACCGGCGCCATCAAGGACGCGGACCTGAACATCCCGGGCATCGAGCTTGAGGGATCCTTCGGCGGCGCCGACTTCGTCTCCTGGTACGACGGCCACCCGGACGTTTCCCGCGAATGGCCGCTGGACGCCAAGGAAATCGCTGTCCTCGGCAACGGCAACGTTGCCCTTGACGTGGCGCGTGTCCTCTCCAAGCACGCCGATGACCTGCTGGTCACCGAAATCCCGGACAACGTTTACGCCGGCCTGAAGAACTCTCCGGTCACGGACGTCCACGTCTTCGGCCGCCGCGGCCCCGCCCAGGTGAAGTTCACCCCGCTGGAACTGCGCGAACTCTCGCACTCCAAGGACGTAGACATCATCCTCTACGCCGAGGACTTCGAATTCGACGAAGAGTCCGACCGCCAGGTCCAGACCAACAACCAGACCAAGACCATGGTGGGCACGCTCACCAACTGGATCGCTGAGCAGCCCGAGGACCTCTCCGAGCTCAAGGCTTCCCGCCGCCTGCACCTGCACTTCCTGCACAGCCCGGTTGAGATCGTTGACTCCGCGGAGACTCCGGGCAAGGTTGCCGGCATCAAGTTCGAGCGCACCGAGCTGGACGGCACGGGCAACGCCCGCGGAACCGGCGAGTTCATCGACTACCCGGTCCAGGCCGTTTACCGTGCCATCGGCTACTTCGGCTCCGCCCTGCCGGACGTTGAGTTCGACCACAAGAAGGGCGTTGTCACGAACGACGGCGGCCGCGTCCTGGACGCCGACGGCCAGCACGTACCGGGCCTCTACGCAACGGGCTGGATCAAGCGTGGTCCGGTGGGCCTCATCGGCCACACCAAGGGCGATGCCCTGGAGACCGTCACGTACCTCCTTGAGGACCGCCAGAACCTGCCCTTCGCTGAGGTTCCCGAAGCTGATGCGGTGGTGGAACTGCTCGACGCCCGCGGGGTGAAGTTCACCAGCTGGGAAGGCTGGCTGGCACTGGACGCCCACGAGCTCGCGCTCGGCGCTGCAGCCACCGAGGCCGGCACGTCCCACGGCGTTGAGGTCACGCGTGAGCGCATCAAGGTTGTGCCGCGTGAGGACATGGTGGACATCTCCCGCGACGGAGTAGCCGCACAGGTCTAGTTTTTCTGCGTTGGCGGGGTCACTCATTGAGTGGCCCCGCTTTTGCTTAACCTTCAGCGGTACGCTGAATCATGGACGTCGTAGTCATCGAAACCATGGCATTGGGGGACCGCAGCTACCTGGTGCATGACGGCAAAGTTGCGCTGGTTATAGACCCGCAGCGGGACACTGATCGGATAGAAGCGGCAGCGAGGCAAGCTGGCGTCCGGATCACCCACGTCGCCGAAACCCATCTGCACAACGACTACGTCACCGGCGGGCTGGTTTTGGCTGAAAAACATGGTGCCGAGTACTTGGTCAACGGTGATGACCATGTTGCGTTTGATCGCGTCCCCGTCACCGACGGGCAAGTCATCCGTGTGGGGCGCTTGATTGTGAAGGTGCTCGCAACGCCTGGGCACACGCACACGCACCTTTCGTACGTCGTCCGGGAGGAAGGGCACGACGGCGGCCCCGAGGCTGTGTTTTCCGGCGGCAGCTTGCTCTACGGTTCCGTTGGGCGGACGGACCTGGTCTCGCCACATGACACGGCCGGCCTGGCACACGACCAGTATTCTTCGGTCCGGCGTCTGGTCGCTGAGGCGCAATCCGATGCTGCCCTTTATCCAACGCACGGCTTCGGATCCTTCTGTTCCATCGGACCAGCGAGCAGGCAGAACGCCTCGACCATTGGCGAGCAAGCCGTCGCCAATCACGCGTTAACGGACCCCAGTGAGGACCATTTCGTGGCTGAGCTCTTGGAGAACATCACGGCTTACCCGGCCTACTACGCGCACATGAGCCCGCTCAATGCAGGTGGCCCTGGCCCGGCAAATCTGGGAGTACCTGATTCAGTGGACGCCGCAGAGCTGGGTCGTCGTTTGGACGCGGGCGAGTGGGTGGTGGATCTGCGGCACCGGGTGGCCTTTGCGGACAGCCATCTTCACGGCAGCGTGAGCTTCGAATACGGAAGCGGCTCCAACTTCACCAGCTACCTCGGCTGGGTGATCCCGTGGAACCAGCCACTCACCCTACTGGGCCCGTTGGACGAAGTAGAGAAGGCGATCCGTGACCTGGCGAGAATCGGCATCGATAGTCCGGATGCCGCCGTCGGGCCTAACGCTAAAGTCTTGGACATTGGTGCCTTGGCGCCGGACCACACGCAGGCGTCGTATCCGCACTCGGACTGGGCCGGGCTCGTCAAGGACAGAACACCGGAGGACGTGGTCCTTGATGTTCGGCGGCCGGATGAATTCGCGGCCTCGCATGTCAGGGGCGCGCTCAACATGCCGGTATATGAGCTGCTCGGAAGGATCACGGAGCTGCCGGAGTCAAGAATCTGGGTGCACTGCGCAACGGGTTACCGGGCGAGTGTTGCAGCCAGCCTCCTGGACCGGGCGGGACGCGACGTGGTGCTGATCAACGCCAGGTACAAGGACGCGGCCGGGGTGGGAATCG
Source organism: Arthrobacter sp. StoSoilB5 (assembly GCF_019977235.1). Lineage (NCBI taxonomy): Bacteria > Bacillati > Actinomycetota > Actinomycetes > Micrococcales > Micrococcaceae > Arthrobacter > Arthrobacter sp. StoSoilB5. Next base: position 4,100,333 of record NZ_AP024646.1, on the reverse strand, counting down.
AAACGACTCCGTAAAGACGTTGCCGGGCCGCTGTTACGTGGTTGGGCAACAACGGAAAAGCGGGCTGGCAACGGACTAGCGAAGGGTTAGTGTGGGGTTTTGTCCGCGCAGAAATCCAGGTTCCGGTAGACGCTCTGGACGGCGGCGTCGGGATCGTGGGCTTCCAAAGCATCCACCAGTTCATCGTGCCCCTCGCGGGGGATGCCGTTGAAGCCCTCCTTGCGTTGCTGGCGGAGGAGGTCATTATGGAAGACCCCGCCAAACGAGACGTAGAGCTGATGCAGCAGCGGATTTCCGGATGCCAGGGCAACCCGTTCGTGGAATTCCCAGTCAGCGCGGGCCCAGGTGGGGTAGTCCTCGGACTGCCAGGCGTCATGGCGCAGGGCCAGCAGGCGCCGCATCTCGGACAGGTCTTCCACCGTTGCGTGCTTGGTGGCAAGGCGGGCCGCCTGGGTATCCAGGCCGAGCCGCACTTCCACGATGTGTTCCTGGGTGTGCTCCAAGTACATGCGCTGGGCCGCACCGGACATTTCACTGTTGGCCCGTACATACGTGCCGTCTCCCCGGCGGACTTCGAGCATGCCCGAGTGTGCCAAAGCCTTGATGGCCTCGCGGAGGGTTCCCCGCGAAACGCCAAGGCTCGCCATGAGTTCAGGCTCAGCCGGGATGCGCTCCTGGAGTGGCCACTCGCCTGATTTGATCATGTCCCGCAGCTTGGCGGTGATCTCCTCGGCAAGTGCCGGGCGATGCGAAGGAGTAAGGGTCATGCTTTCCTCGGTCCGGTCTTGGTGGCAGTGCGCTTGCTCGTGAGCATGTGGCAGGTAACCATGAGCGCCACTGCCACGATGGACAGCAAGCTCAGGGGCAGCGCCCACCCGCCCGTAGCGCTGTGGAGCAGCCCCATGCCAAAGGGGCCGATTGCCGCAATCAAGTATCCCAGCGATTGGGCGATCGTGGAGAGCGCGGTGGTTTCCGCCGTCGAGCGTCCACTGCGGCTGATGATCACCAGGACCAGCGGGAAGATGCCCAAGCCAAAGCCGAAGAGCACCGCCGAAATGACCGCCAAGGAGGTGGGCAACCAGATCATGGCGGCAATGGCAACCAGCGTGGAGCTGCTCGCGAGGTAGAGAGCAGGCCGCAGCATGCCCGGCCGGGAACCGAAGGCGAGCAGGATCATGCCGGCGGCTACGGAGACCAGCTGCATGACGCCAAACTGCAGTCCGCTTTCGGAAGCACTGAGGCCCTGGGAGGTGAGGATGTACGCGAACCAGCTCATCACGGCATAGGCGAGGAAAGCCTGGAAGGTGAAGATAGCGGTGATGAGGATCCCCAGGCGGGTGCGGAGCAGGGGCCACATGGATACGCGCGGACGGTCCGTCTTGGTGGAATTCCGGTGCGAGTGCAGGACCACCGGGAGGAAGCCGAGTAGCGCTGCGACGCCCAGGATGCCCCAGGCGGCAAGGCCCATCGACGGCGAACCGAGCTGCTGGGCCAAGGGAACGCTCACGGCCGCTGCGAACGTAGCGCCGCCGGACATCGTGAAGGTGTAGAGCCCGGTCATCATCGAGGTGCGGTCCGCATAGTGTTCGCGGATAAACGACGGCATGGCCACGTTGCACACGGCAAGTCCGGACATCGCCAGGACGGTTCCACCGAGCAGGGCGCCCGTCATTGGAACACCGCGCACCAGCAAGCCCCCTGCCAGCAAGGCCAAGGCGATCGCGATGGCCTTCTCAACACCCACGCGGCGGGTCAGCCACGAGGTCCCCATCCCTGCAACCGCAAAGCACAGCAGCGGAATCGAGGGCAGGATCGAAGCCACCAAGGCGCCGTAGCCCAGCGCCTGCTGCAACTCGTGGAAGAGCGCCGCTGCGCTGGTGATTCCGGCGCGCAGGTTCAGTCCGATGAGGACCACTGCAACGATGCCGACGACGGCCACGACGCGCGTCTTGGGGACTGCCTTCACCGCTTGGGCTGTTGCCACGTTGGCGGGGGCAATCTGTGGGATGTTTCCTGTGGTCGGGGTGTAAGGGGTCGTCGCAGCCATATCTAAAGGTTAGACGTTTGACGTTTAATGTCTAGAACTTTGTGGCGAATCTCTCCGGTGGCGCGGCGGCTGGGCGCTTACCGGGGGTTCCGCGAGCCCAGCCGCTGGACGGCCAGCGCAAGCCAAAGCTGCACCCGGTCCTGCGTCTGTGAGGGGTCGTAGCCCGTCAGCTCCGTAATCTGCGCCAGCCTGTACCGCACCGTGTTGCGGTGCAGCGTCAGGGCTTCGGCGACGGCCGCCACGGAGCCGTTGTGGTTGAGGTAGCTCTCCAGCGTGGTCACCAGTTCGGCACCGTGCGCGGCGTCGAACTTCCGCAGGGGGGTGAGCGACTCGCTGGCCATGTCGGCCAACGGAACGTCCTCGCTCGCCAGCAACAGGGAGGTCAGGCTCAGCCGCTCGGGTTCGTTCACGGGCAAGCCGTGCGCCACGGCGTCGCGCGCTTCAAAGTAGCTCCAGCGCAGGCCGTTCGGCTTCGTATAGGCGCCGCCGATTCCGATCACGGCGTGGATCCCGGCTTCCTGCAGATGGTCGCTCAGGCTCTTGGCCAAGGCTGTGGCAGAGCTGCCGTCGTCGCTGATGACGGTGACCAGGTCCTTCCCGACCACCGCGCTGACGCCAGCTTCCAACGCCTGGGGCAGCGAGATATTCACCAGTTGCTTGTGGTGTGCCGTGGACTCCGCCACGAGCACCACGTTCTTCCTGGTGCTGTTGATTCCAACGCCTGCCAAACGGCGGGCAGCCTCTATGGTTTCCAGCGTGCCGTGGATGACGTCGTCCAGCACCTGCCCGGCCATGGCTCTCTGCGCCTGGCGCTGCTTGACCATGTTGTTGAGCTCCACGCTGATGAGGTTCTGTGCGTAACTGACAATCCCGGAGTCCACGAATGGCTGCCGCAACCACAGCGTGCAGGCGTCCCTACGGCCGGTGGGAATCGGATACGAAGCCCAGCCATCCGCCGTCGGGGCCGGTTTCCCGGGAACGCTGTTGTAAAGTTGCGCGCTGAACTGGGTAAGCACGACGTCAGTGCGCAGCATGCTGCCCAATTGCTTGAGGAGTTCGCCCAGGCCGCCGCCGGTAAGGAGCGATCGGGCGAGGATCTGGTGTCCTGCCAGGAGTCGTTCCAAGTTTGCGTAGTGGTCAGCCGAATGCGACTCGGCAACGAGTTTTCCGATGGCGATGAAGGGAATCTCGTACTGCACTTCCACCAGGGGCAGGCCCCAACGGTTGGCTTCGGCGATGAGGGCCTCGGGAACGGACTCGTGCGTAAGGCCGATGCCGAAGCCGATGCCCACCGCACCCGCGCGCTGGACCTGCCGGACGAATCGGCGCTGGTCGGCGGCGCTCTTCAGGCGCAGGCCCGTGGTGAGGACCAATTCCCCGCCGCTGAGGAAGCGCTGTGGATCTTCCAGCTCCGTCACGGCCACCCAGCTGATGTCCTGGTTCCAGGTTGTTTCTGCGCTACCTGTTTTGCGGAGCTTCAGGGAGGGGACAGCGACGAGCGAAGAGAGGGACATTGCCATGGTTACAAGCGTAACCCGGCGCTGGTCAAGCGCACTAAGGAGAGTGTGCGTGTGTGTGCAGCTGACTATTCCTTGGACCCCTCTGCTGGCATAGGCTCTGATCAGCTAAAACCCACGCCCACACACCGAAAGAGGGTTGCACACCGTGGTTCAAACCTTGCAGAATTTCATCAACGGCGAATTCGTTACGCCGGCAGGTACGGGTCTCCTGGACATCGTGAACCCCACCAACGGGGAGATCGTTGCCAAGTCGCCGATTTCGGTGCAGGCCGATGTTGACGCCGCCATGACCGCTGCCAGCGACGCTTTCAAGACGTGGAAGCACGTCACACCGGGCCAGCGCCAGCTCATGCTGCTCAAGCTTGCCGACGCCGTGGAGGCCAACAGCGAGGAACTCGTTGAAGCCCAGCACCGCAACACCGGCCAGGTCCGCTCCCTGATCGCTTCCGAGGAAGTTGCCGCCGGCGCAGACCAGCTCCGCTTCTTCGCAGGTGCTGCACGCATCATGGAAGGCAAGTCCGCAGGCGAGTACTTCGAGGGCCACACCTCCTACGTCCGCCGCGAACCGATCGGTGTCGTGGCCCAGGTCGCGCCGTGGAACTACCCGTTCCTCATGGCCATCTGGAAGATCGGCCCCGCCCTGGCCGCTGGAAACACTGTTGTCCTCAAGCCGTCGGACACCACCCCGGAATCCACCCTGGTGCTGGCACGCCTCGCCGGGGAAATCTTCCCCGCCGGCGTCCTCAACGTTGTCCTGGGAACCGGTGAAACCGGCGCCATGATGGTGGATCACAAGGTCCCCGGCCTGGTGTCCATCACCGGTTCCGTCCGCGCCGGCATCGCCGTTGCCAGCGGTGCGGCCAAGGGCCTCAAGCGTGCACACCTGGAACTTGGCGGCAAGGCTCCGGCCATCGTCTTCAAGGACGCCGACATCAAGAAGAGCGCTGCGGCCATCGCAGAATTCGCCTTCTTCAACGCCGGCCAGGACTGCACGGCCATCACCCGTGTACTGATCGAGGACGAGATCCACGATGACATGGTGGCGGCCATGGTTGAGCACACCAAGACGCTGCACACCGGTTCCGAGAACGACGAAGACAACTACTTCGGCCCGCTCAACAACGTGAACCACTTCAACGCCGTCACCTCCGTGGTGGAACACCTCCCGGAGAACTGCAAGATCGAAACCGGCGGCCACCGCGCGGGCGAGAAGGGCTTCTTCTTCGAGCCCACCATCATCACCGGCGCCAAGCAGACCGACGACATCGTCCAGAAGGAAACCTTCGGTCCCGTCATTACGGTCCAGAAGTTCAGCACCGAAGCCGAAGCGCTCGAGCTGGCCAACGACGTCGAATACGCCCTGGCATCCAGCGTCTGGACCACCGACCACGGCACTGCCATGCGCATGAGCCGTGACCTGGACTTCGGCGCAGTCTGGATCAACACCCACATCCTCCTCACGGCAGAGATGCCGCACGGTGGCTTCAAGCAGTCCGGCTACGGCAAGGACCTCTCCATGTACGGCGTGGAGGACTACACGCGCATCAAGCACGTCATGAGTGCATTGGATGCATAACTCAGTTGCATAACGCAGTCGCGTAACCCTCCACACCTGGCTTCCCAGAAAGGCAATCACCCCATGACCACTACCGCGAACGAACTCTCGTACCGCATCGAGCAGAAGCGCAACATCAACGGCGCCTTCCCCGGCCCCAAGTCGCAGGCACTGGCCGAGCGTCGCTCCGCCGTCGTTGCTGCCGGCGTCGCTTCCGGCGTACCTGTCTATGTCGAAGACGCCGACGGCGGCATCATCCGCGACGTCGACGGCAACTCCTTCATCGACCTCGGCTCCGGCATCGCCGTGACCAGCGTCGGCGCGTCCGACCCCGCCGTCGTCGCCGCCGTCCAGGAAGCTGCCGCGCACTTCACGCACACCTGCTTCATGGTCACCCCGTACGAGGGCTACGTCGCAGTGGCCGAGCAGCTCAACCGCCTCACCCCGGGCGACCACGCCAAGCGCACCGTGCTGTTCAATTCCGGCGCTGAAGCCGTGGAGAACGCCGTCAAGGTTGCACGCCTGGCTACCGGCCGCGACGCTGTTGTTGCTTTCGACCACGCCTACCACGGCCGCACCAACCTGACCATGGCGCTCACTGCCAAGGCCATGCCGTACAAGACCAACTTCGGCCCGTTCGCGCCCGAGGTCTACCGCATGCCCATGAGCTACCCGTTCCGTGAAGAGAACCCGGAGATCACCGGTGCCGAGGCTGCCAAGCGCGCCATCACCATGATCGAGAAGCAGATCGGTGGCGACCAGGTTGCAGCGATCATCATCGAACCCATCCAGGGTGAGGGTGGCTTCATCGTTCCGGCCGAAGGCTTCCTCCCGGCACTGTCGGCTTGGGCCAAGGAAAAGGGCATCGTCTTCATTGCTGATGAGGTCCAGTCCGGCTTCTGCCGCACCGGCGAATGGTTCGCCGTTGACCACGAAGGTGTTGTCCCGGACATCATCACCATGGCCAAGGGCATCGCCGGCGGCCTGCCGCTGTCCGCCATCACCGGCCGCGCCGATCTGCTCGACGCCGTCCACCCCGGCGGCCTCGGCGGCACCTACGGTGGCAACCCGGTTGCTTGCGCAGCAGCTCTCGCAGCCATCGACACCATGGAGCAGCACGACCTCAAGGGCCGCGCCCGCCACATCGAAGAGCTCGCCCTGGGCAAGCTCCGCGATCTGGCTGGAGAAGTTTCCGTGGTTGGCGACATCCGTGGCCGCGGCGCCATGCTGGCCATTGAACTCGTACAGCCCGGCTCCAAGGAACCGAACGCTGAGCTCACCAAGGCCGTCGCCGCCGCATGCCTCCAGGAAGGTGTCATCATCCTGACCTGTGGCACTTACGGCAACGTGATCCGCCTGCTTCCGCCGCTCGTGATCAGCGACGAGCTGCTCCTCGACGGCCTCGAGGTTCTCGCCGCCGCCATCAAGGCCAACGCGTAAGGTCTGTTTCGCGGAGGAGGGCCGGGATTTCCCGGCCCTCCATCTGCGTTAAACGGCTGAGTTCGCGGGAACCCGCCGAGTTCGCGGGAGGTTTCCGTGCGAACTCGCACGGCTCCCACGGTGTCGGCGTCGCGGGGCTGCACGTTCCAGGGAACGCACGACGCCGGAGCCCGCCTAGGTGCCCAGCGTCAGGTTCTTCTGGTGGCCATGTCCGTCGAGTTGGACTTCGATGACGAGGGGATCGACGCTGACAAGGGCCACGCCGTCGTCGGCCTGTGCCAGCGTGCGCCACTGGGTTCCTGGCAGCGTGACCCGAACGCTGGACTGTGTCCGGGACGGATCTGCAACGGAGACAGCGAGCTGGTCCCCAACCTGGCGGACTGCCAGCGTGCCGGGCCCGGAGACCGTATAGCCCTCGCTGCTGCCTGCGGCGAAGAAGTTGGCCAGGACCAGCTTTTCCGTCGCGACTTCGATCATCTGCGACACTGAGGAGTTTGCCAGGACCTTTACATCGGGATTCGCGGACTGCGAGAACGTGGTGTCGTGGGTTGCCGCGGGGAGCACCATGTATGCGTAGCCGGAATCCGCGGGATCCACGCCGTGGCGGTGTGTGATGGTCACGTATTCCCGTGTGACGGGATCCGTGGTGCCGCCGGTATCCGCTCCGGAGTTGACGTCATACCAGCTGCCCGTCCGGCGGATCACGGCTACCTCGGTTGCTCCTGAGATGCCGGGCGCGTCCAAGAGGACATAGCCGCCATGCCCTTCAATGTGAACTGATCGTTTAATGGCTACGGGGGAATCGCCATCAGCCAGGCGACGCGTCCGGGAATCAGTTCGCAAGTCCGGACCGGACCCCACGGCGAAGGACCTGTTCTCGATGGTGGTCTGAACCGAAGCTCCACCTGTACCGGTGATGCCCGCGCCCAGGCAGATGACGGCGTCATCCAGGAAGAACCACGATTTCCTTCCGGACAGGGACTTGTTGTGGTTCAGGTGGTCCATACCGATGACGCCCCAACGTCCGTCCACGGTGAGTCCGCCGGCAAAGGCCTGGAAAGCGCGGGGGATTCCAGTTCCTGCACCGCCTGCTCCGCTCGCGCGTGCTTGGTCGTTGACTGTGGTGCCCGGGAGTGCGTAGGGATCCACCGTGGGCCAGAAGTCAGCGCTGAACTGGGAAGGATCTTGCCGGGTGTACAAAAAAGTCATTCCGTCGCCCTGATACCAGCCGAGGTTGTTCTCGCTGTTGCCCCACTCGTAGCGGCCAATGCGCTTGGAGGACAGGTTCACCGTGCAGCCCCACTGTGGTCTGTGGTGCACCAGCCGATCCTGGTCGGCAAACATCCGGCTATACACAGGCGCCGGTGCTGAAACCACGGAGGAATCGGACAGGACGCCCATCGATAACAGGGACTTTGCCAGGCTCTGCGTTGGATGGCCAACGAGTTTCTGGTCCGCGCAGCGTTCAAGCCAGCCCTTGGCCAAGGCGAGGAACCTCGAACGGTACGGCTCCTCGCAGCCTGGTGCCAGCAGTAAGACGGCGGAGATCAGCCCAAAGCCGCTGACATAGTCGGGCTCGCGCTGCCGGGATACGGCACGGCCACGGATGGTGTCCATGATCCGGCCGTCCCACACGAACGGTGCGTAGGTGTTCTCCACTGCGTCCAGGAGCACGGAACGCTTGGGGTCGTTGACTGCCCAGGAGCTTCCACCGAGCATGGCGATGATCTCTGCGATGCCGGCCAGAGCCACAACGCCGTAGGTTCCGGCATATGGCAGATAGCCGTGCTGCACAAAGGAGCCGTCCGTGTAGAAGCCGTCGCCGCTGCTCACGTACGTGAACACACTGTTGGTGCCGCCGCGTACCGTGTCGCTCAAAGCGTCCCTGCCCAGGGCTATCTCATCCGCGTTGTTGTCCAGGATGCCCCGCATGCAGCAGGCCAGCGATTTGTCCACGCGGTTGGCGCCGGTCTCCGCGAGGGACGTTGTGCGCCCGCGCCAATTCGGGTTGGGAGCGAACCAGCGCACTGCTGCCAGCAGCGAAGCCCGCAGCGTTTCGGGGACCTCGGCGTAGAGAAGGGTGAGGATGTCCACCGATTTGCGGGGGACACCTATTTCCCAGAACCACCAATTGCCAGCGGCCCGCATGCCGGGCTTGTACGCGGTGTCATTGAGGAGCTGCAGGCCAGCCACAATATCGGCCGCCAGTTGCGGGTTTCCGGCATAGGGAGTTCCCGGAACCGCATAGCCAAGGGCCATGTCATAGAGGCGGTTGAAATGCAGGCCCATATTGCCGGTGGCCGCCGTGGACTGTCCAATGCCAATCAGCGGAATGTCATTCCACAACGAGGTCCGTACGGGAGCCTTGTCCATGGAAGTCCACCACTTTTCCGTGGTTTGGCCCATACCCTCAAGCTGCGCTGCGAGCTCAGGGACCTCCGCAGCGCTTTGCCCGCCGGCAAGGACCAAGCGCCTTCGATCGATGAGCTGCAGCAGTCCGGGTGCCTGTTCCGCAAACGCCGGGGCGGAGTGGGATAGCAGGGCTCCGGCCAGGGCGGCCGCGCCTGCCGTGCGGAAAAGGGTCCTGCGGTTCAGTGTGGGTCCATTGATGTTCAAAACGGCTCCGTTCAAAACTGTTGCCAGCAAAGGGCAGGTCCATCTGACTGTCATTCGTCTTTGTTCCCCGATGTGGGAACAGCCGCAAATGCCAGCTATGTGGATGTGCCTGTACTCGTTGGCAGGTTGGGGTGGACGTGGCGGTGAAAGTTTCCGCAACTTTATGTCCGGTTGACGGACACCTCAACAGAAATGAACAAAAGTGCTCAGGCTATGAGTTCGTCGGATAGATGCAACTACGCCGGAAAGCTCCGGCGTTCAGGACGCATTCCAGCGTCGATGCACTCCTCCGGCGTTTTCAGCAGTCTGGCTAAGCTCCCGCAGCGGCCGCGATCCTGGCCTTCTTCTTCAGGGACGAGTTCTTCTTTGCCGTGTTCAGCATGTCCACAGTGAGCACCAGCAGGGCGAGCCACACCACGCAGAATCCGATCCAGCGGGCCGTGGTCATGGTCTCGTTAAAGACCGCCAGCGCCACGATGAACTGCAGAATCGGCGCGAAATATTGGAGCAGGCCGATGGTGGTCATGGGCAAACGACGTGCCGAGGCGCCAAAGAAGAGCAGCGGCACAGCCGTGATGACACCAGATGCCAGAAGCAACCAGAAATGACCGGGTCCAAAGGCGGTGAGTGTCGCGACGCCGCTCACGCCCAGGACAACCATGGTTGCGGCTGCAAAGGGGGCCAGGACCACTGTCTCAACGGAGAGACTGGTGAGCGCATCAACCTTGGGGCCGACGCGCTTCTTGACGAATCCGTACAAACCGAAGCTGAAGGCCAGGGTCAACGCGATCCAGGGAAGTTGCCCGTAGGAAAAGGTCAGGACGCCCACTGCCACGAAGCCGATTCCAACTGCTGTCCATTGGAGTGGCCGCAACTTCTCCTTGAGGACGAATACGCCGAGCAGGACCGACACCAAGGGGTTGATGAAGTATCCAAGGGACGTTTCAACTGCGTGTCCTGTGGTGACGCCGAAGGTATAGGTGAGCCAGTTGATGGCAATCAATCCAGCCGCCAAGGCCAGCGAGCCAAAGACTGAGCGGTCCTTCACGGCTGCGCCAAAAACCCTCCAAGCCCTCGTGACCGTGATCAGCAAGGCACAGAAGATCAACGACCAAACGACGCGGTTGGCAACGATTTCCATGGCCCCGGCTGGTTGAAGTGCCAGGAAGTACAGCGGAAGCAGCCCCCACAAGCTGTAAGCGCCAATGCCAAACAGGATTCCCGCCGTCGACTCGCTCCAGACCGGCTTCCGTCCGGAAGCCCTGCCGCCTGGGGTGCGTCCATCGCTTTCTACTTCACTGCTGGACGCACTCTGGACCCTGGGCTGGTTGGAAGAGGACGAGGTTGCGGTGATCTGCTCGGGTGTCGACACAATGTCGCCAACACCAAACGGCGGCGCAATATTCCGCAATGTTGGAAGCAACAGTGTGTTTTTGTGTGACTCCCGCCATATAGGAGGCTGGGTGCAGGGTGGACATCTAGAATTGGAATCTGCGCGCCCCAACAACGGGCGTGGCTTACTGATTCGGAAGGGCTCACGGTGTCCAACTCAGCCGCAACCACCCCCAAACGTCCGCTTCGCGTCGCCATCGTGGGCGCCGGTCCCGCCGGCGTGTACGCCGCCGACATCCTGACGAAATCCAACGAGGTCAAGGACGGGGACGTGGAGGTCAGTATCGATCTCTTTGAGGCGTACCCGGCCCCGTACGGGCTGATCCGCTACGGCGTGGCGCCAGACCATCCCCGCATCAAGGGCATCGTCAACGCCCTGCACAAAGTGCTGGACCGGGGCGACATCCGGTTCCTCGGTAACGTGACTTACGGCCGGGACCTGACTCTTCACGATTTCCGTGCTTTCTATGACGCCGTGATCTTCTCCACGGGTGCCATCAAGGACGCGGACCTCAACATCCCGGGTATCGGGTTGGAAGGTTCGTTCGGCGGCGCAGATTTCGTTTCCTGGTATGACGGACACCCGGATGTCCCGCGCGACTGGCCGTTGGATGCCAAGGAGATCGCGGTCATTGGAAACGGCAACGTTGCCCTCGATGTGGCCCGCATGCTGGTCAAGCACCCCGAGGAACTGCTGGTTACCGAGATCCCGGAAAATGTGTACGAAGGGTTGAAGAAATCACCCGTTACCGATGTCCACGTGTTTGGGCGCCGCGGTCCTGCGCAGGTGAAGTTCACCCCGTTGGAACTGCGGGAGCTGTCCCACTGCAACGACGTAGACATCGTGCTTTACCCGGAGGACTTTGAGTTCGATGAAGCCTCAGACGAAGCAATCCGCAGCAATAACCAAATCAAGACCATGGTCAACACCATGACCAACTGGCTGGTGGAAGAACACGCGGAATCCGAGCAGCCATCCTCCCGCCGTCTGCACCTGCATTTCCTGCATAGCCCGGTGGAAATCCTGGACTCGCCGGAAACTCCCGGCAAGGTTTCCGGCATCAAGTTCGAGCGCATGCAGCTCGATGGAACCGGCAACGTCAAGGGCACCGGTGAGTTTGTGGAGTACCCCGTGCAGTCCGTCTACCGGGCCATCGGCTACCACGGCTCGCCTCTCGAAGAACTGCCATACGATGCCCGCCGCGGTGTGATACCGAACGACGGCGGTCGCGTCCTGGACGCCGACGGCAAGCCCGTGCCGGGAATCTATGCCACCGGCTGGATCAAGCGTGGACCTGTCGGCCTGATCGGTCATACCAAGGGCGATGCCCTGGAAACCATCGGCTGCCTCCTCGAAGACCGGCTCACGCTGCCTCCGGCCGAGAACCCGGATCCGCAGGCAATCATTAACCTCCTTGAGGAACGCGGCATTGAATACACCACGTGGGAGGGGTGGAACCGTCTGGATGCCCACGAGGCCGCCCTGGGTGCCGCGTGGTCCGAATCGGGCAACGGCAACGGCGTCATCCGCGAGCGCATCAAGGTAGTTCCTCGTGAGGAAATGATCCAGATCTCGCGCGGCTGACAATCGCCTCCACCGGAACTAGACTTCTCGGTACTGTGCCGCATCGGTAATGTGCCGGACGCTCGGTGCATCAGGGGAGTTCGATGAGGAATCCAATCCATCCGTCAGTTCCAGGCAGCGAGGCCCGGGGACTTGTGCAGAAGCGCGCCCTGATCAGCCATGAACAACTGGATACCCTGCGGGCCGGATCTCCTGGGGAAATCCCGGGCCTCCGGCGCTTGGTCCGCGAGTCCTGGCAGCGTTCGGCCAGCCTCCAGGCCAATCCCGATGTTCCGGAAGCGCCGCTCGCGATGGACCGCGACGAGCTGGAGGACTACCGCAGGCAACACCCGCTGGCTGCAATCATGCCGGTCATCAGGAAATTGCTGGTCCAGCCAAGCCATGACAGTGGGCTGTTGGTGGCGGTGGGGGACGACGTCGGGCGGCTTTTGTGGGTAGATGGCGATCCCGTCATGCAGCGCAGGGCCGAAGGCATGATGTTTGTTGCGGGCGCCGATTGGTCCGAAGCCTCTGTGGGGACAAGCGCGCCTGGGACGGCGCTGGCCCTGGACCGCAGCATCCAGATCTCAGGCGCTGAGCACTTCAAGAGATCGGTTCACCCGTGGAGTTGTACCGCTGTTCCTTTCCATGATCCGGATTCCGGTGCCGTGCTGGGCGTCGTGGACATCACTGGAACGGAGACTGCGGTGGCCCCGCATACGGTATCCCTGGTGGAAGCAACCGTTGCGGCGGCGCAGGCGCAGTTGCGCATTGAACGCCTCCAGCTTGCCGCCGCTGTCCGGGAGAAACCACGACGCCGGAGTTCAGCTTCCGCTTCGGGCCGCACTCTGTATCGGAACAGCCTGCAGTTGCTGGGGCGCGATCAAGCGCTCCTTAGTATCGATGGCCGGACGGTTTCCTTGTCGGCCCGGCACAGCGAAATCCTGGCTATCCTTTGCAGCCAACCGGCCGGCCTCAGCGCAGATGATCTCTGCGCCCAGCTATACCCCGGAGATGGCTCGGCCGTGACCCTGCGCGCGGAAATGGTGCGCCTGCGCAAGGTGCTCCATGAGCTCAGCCCGGGGGCCGTTCCCGAATCGCGGCCATACCGGTTGCCCGTCGAGTTGCTTCCCGATTCCGGTCAAGTGCTCAACTGCCTGCAGCGGGGTGCCCATCGGATTGCCTTGGAGATCTACAAAGGAGCAGTCCTGCCGCGCTCGGAGGCGCCAGGCGTCGTGGAGTTGCGTGAGCGGGTTTCGCATCTGTTGCGGGAAGCGCTGCTCAGCGACGGCAGCGTTGATTCGCTCCTGAAGTACGCTGAGCTGCCCGAAGCGAAGTACGACGTCGAACTCCGCCTTGCTGTCCTGAAGCTGCTGCCGCCGCGCTCACCCAAGCGCGCCGCCGTCGTGGCCGATCTTGAACGGCTCGAGAGCGAACTGACAGCCTGAACCTACGCGCGTGAGCTGAATCACATGGTTGCAACGTAGCTGCAACCTGCCCGCTCCTAGGCTCGAATCAATGGCGACAGCCACCGTGATTCGCAGCAAAGGAGCTAGCAATGACCGTTTATGCACAGCCGGGCGCCGAGGGTTCGAAGGTTACCTTCAAGGACCGGTACGAGAACTGGATTGGCGGGGAATGGGTTGCTCCCGTCAAGGGCGCCTACTTCGAAAACATCACGCCCGTCACAGGCAAAGCTTTCTGCGAGGTTGCCCGCGGCACGTCCGAGGACATCGAACTGGCCCTCGACGCCGCGCACAAGGTCGCGCCATCCTGGGGTAAGACGTCAGCGGCAGAACGAGCCGCGATTCTGAACAAGATCGCAGACCGCATAGACGAGAACGTGGAACTGCTCGCCGTTGCCGAGACCTGGGACAACGGCAAGCCCGTCCGGGAGACCCTCAACGCGGACATTCCGTTGGCGGCCGATCACTTCCGCTACTTCGCTTCGGCTGTCCGTGCCCAGGAAGGCCACCTTTCGCAGCTTGATGACGACACCACCGCCTACCACTTCAAGGAACCGCTGGGCGTGGTTGGCCAGATCATCCCTTGGAACTTCCCCATCCTCATGGCCGTGTGGAAGCTGGCCCCCGCGCTCGCCGCCGGTAACGCGGTGGTGCTCAAGCCCGCCGAACAGACACCGACGTCGATCCTGGTGCTCATGGAATTGATCGGGGACCTGCTGCCGGCGGGCGTAGTGAACGTCGTCAACGGTTTCGGCGTCGAAGCCGGAAAGCCGTTGGCTTCCAGTCCGCGCATCCGCAAGATCGCCTTCACTGGTGAGACCACCACGGGCCGGCTTATCAGCCAATATGCGTCCAACAACCTCATTCCGGTCACGTTGGAACTTGGCGGCAAAAGCCCCAACATCTTCTTCGACGACGTCGCGGCCCAGGATGACGCTTTCTACGACAAAGCACAGGAGGGCTTCACGCTGTTTGCCTTCAACCAGGGTGAGGTCTGCACCTGTCCGTCACGTGCCTTGGTCCAGGAGGGCATCTACGAGTCCTTCATGGCAGACGTTGTAGCCCGAACCAACAAGATCATCCAGGGCAACCCGCTGGACACGGAAACCCAGATCGGTGCCCAGGCTTCCAACGACCAACTGGAGAAGATCCTCTCCTACATCGACATTGGGAAGCAGGAGGGCGCCAAAGTCCTCACCGGGGGCGCGCGGGCTGAACTGTCCGGTGACCTGGCCGGCGGCTACTACGTGCAGCCCACCATTTTCGAAGGCCACAACCGGATGCGGATCTTCCAGGAGGAGATCTTCGGGCCTGTGGTCTCTGTGACCAAGTTCAGCGACTACAACGACGCCATCGGCATCGCCAATGACACCTTGTACGGCCTGGGTGCCGGCGTATGGTCACGAAACGGAAATGTCGCCTACCGCGCGGGCAGGGAAATCCAGGCCGGCCGCGTGTGGGTCAACAATTACCACGCCTACCCGGCAGGTGCCGCCTTCGGTGGCTACAAGTCCTCAGGAATTGGCCGTGAAAACCACGCCATGATGCTGGACCACTACCAGCAGACCAAGAACCTCCTGGTCAGCTACAACGAGAACAAGCTCGGCTTCTTCTAAATCCGTCCTGTTCATCGATCAATTCCGTCCTGTTCATCGATCAAAGGAGATCGTCAATGTCTACAACCATGCAAGCTGCAGTAGTTACGGAGTTCGGAACCGACCTTAAAGTCATGGACGTGGAAAGGCCGACGCCGGGTCCCGGCCAAGCGCTGGTCCGCCTGATCACGTCGGGGGTATGCCATACCGACCTGCACGCGGCCGAGGGTGATTGGCCGGTCAAACCTACACCTCCGTTCGTACCTGGACACGAGGGAGTGGGTGAAGTAGTGGCCCTTGGCGAGGGGGTAACGGACGTTGCCATCGGGGACCTTGTTGGCAACGCCTGGCTGTGGTCTGCCTGCGGAGATTGCCAGTACTGCCGCACTGGATGGGAGACCCTGTGCGAGTCCCAGCAGAACGGTGGCTACAGCGTGGATGGCTCATTCGGCGAGTACATGTTGGTGGATACGCGTTTTGCAGCGCGCATCCCGGAGGGCTCCGATCCTGTGGAGGTTGCTCCGGTACTGTGCGCCGGAGTCACCGTCTACAAGGGCTTGAAGATGACCGAAGCCAGGCCGGGTCAGTGGGTCACCATCTCCGGAATCGGCGGACTGGGACACATTGCCGTCCAGTACGCGGTGGCCATGGGGCTGCGTGTGGCGGCCGTGGATATTGCCGACGACAAGCTGGCGTTGGCCAAGGAGCACGGCGCTGAGCTGACGGTCAACGCACTGCATGAGGATCCAGCAGAGGTCATCCAGCGCGAAACCGGCGGCTGCCATGGCGTCCTGGTCACGGCGGTGCACCCCTCTGCTTTCGGGCAGGCCATCGGCATGGCCCGGCGCGGCGGAACAATCGTCTTCAACGGCCTTCCTCCTGGTGACTTCCCGGCCCCGATCTTCGAGATCGTCCTGAAGGGACTCACCGTGCGGGGATCGATTGTGGGCACGCGCCAGGACCTTGAAGAGGCTCTGGAGTTCTATGCGCAGGGCAAAATCAAGCCAACGGTTTCCACGAGAGAGCTCTCCGAAGTCAATGCAGTCTTTGACGAGATGAAGCACGCCAAGATCGACGGCCGAGTGGTTCTGAAGTTCTGATGTCCCAGAACATGTCCCAGGACATCCTGGAGGCTTCGGTGACGCTGCCCGGGGAGGACTTCTCCCGGGTGGCGCTCACCGGAGCATCCGTGGAATTGCTGCGCAAACTCTGGGAGCAGCATGGGCCGCTCATGTTTCACCAATCCGGTGGGTGCTGCGACGGCTCCGCCCCCATGTGCTACCCGGCGGGGGAGTTTCTCACCGGTGATTCGGATGTCCTCCTCGGCAGGTTCGATATCAGCGCAGGCTTCGGAACCGGACCCGGCCAGGATCCAAAGCCTCTCGAGTTCTGGATGTCCAGGGAACAGTTCGCTTACTGGTCGCACACCTATCTCACCGTCGACGTGGTTCCCGGCCGGGGAAGCGGCTTCTCTGTAGAGTCCCCCGAGGGGAAGCGTTTCCTGATCCGCTCCACCATCATGGACTGGGACGTTCCGGAGGTTTAGTGGTGTGACGGGGGCTACTCGCCTCCGTCACACCAGTCACATCAGTAACGTGGACTCGGGGACCGTCTCACTATCTGGGATAAATATGGTCGTCCACTGACCGGACACTATTCTTGATGAGTCCTATACCACCCCCCTCCAGAATGTGGCATTTTTATGAACATTTTCAGGACCAAGTCGATCGAGCAGTCGATCGCCGACGCCGACGAGCCCGGGCGCAAGCTGAAGCGAAGCCTCAGTACCTGGGACCTGATGATCATGGGTGTCGCCGTCGCTGTCGGTGCCGGTATCTTCTCCGTTGGCGCCAAGGCTGCTGCAAACTTTGCCGGCCCTGCCGTCACCATCTCCTTTGCCATCGCAGCTGTCACGTGTGCCTTGGCCATCATGTGCTACGCCGAATTCGCCACCGCAATTCCCGTGGCAGGCTCGGCCTACGTTTTTACATACGCCACCATGGGCGAGGTACTCGCGTGGATCATTGGATGGAACCTCATCCTCGAACTCTTCACTGCTGCTGCGGTAATCGCGAAGTACTGGGGCATCTACCTCAGCAAAGTCTTCGCCCTGATGGGCCTGGACATCCCGCCAGCGCTCAGCCTGGGCGGCGTTGACCTCTATTGGGGCGCCTTCCTCATTGTCGCTATCTTCACCGTGCTGCTGGTGCTGGGGACGAAGTTGTCCGCCCGCGTTGGCAACATCTTCACCTTGATCAAGATCGCCGTAGTGCTGTTCGTGATCGTCGTGGGCTTCAGCTATGTGAAGTTCTCCAACTACACACCGTTCATTCCCGCGTCCGAGCCCACTACCGGAACGGGTGCCGCTGATGTCATGAAGCAGTCCTTCTTCGGCTTCCTGACCGGTGCTGTTCCTGCCCAGTACGGCACCTTGGGTATCTTCGCTGGTGCTGCCCTCGTCTTCTTCGCGTTCATTGGCTTTGACGTGGTTGCAACCTCCGCGGAGGAGGTCAAGAACCCGCAGAAGACACTGCCGCGCGGTATCTTCGGTGGCCTGGCAGTGGTGACGCTGCTCTACATCCTGGTCTCCCTTGCGTTGACCGGCATGGTCTCCTACACCCAGCTGGCTGAGGAAAAGAACCCCACGTTGACCACGGCTTTCGAGGCCGTAGGCAACAATGATGCCGCCAAGGTCATTGCGTTCGGGTCCCTGGTGGGCCTGACCACGGTGATCATGGTGCTGCTCATGGGCCTTTCCCGCGTGGTGTTGGCCATGAGCCGCGACGGGTTGCTGCCGCGGTCTCTGTCAAAGACCAGCGCGAAGCGCTCCACTCCTGCACGCCTGCAGATCATTTGTGGTGCAGCAGTGGCCCTGGTGGCCGGGTTGACCAACGTGGATCTCCTCGAGGAAATGATCAACATCGGAACGTTGTCCGCCTTCGTGATGGTCAGCCTGGGCATTTTGGTCCTGCGCAAGAAGCGTCCGGACCTCAATCCCGCCTTCCGGGTGCCGTTCGGCAAAGTCCTGCCCTGGGTGTCCGCGATCCTGTGCATCTACCTCATGACCAACCTGGCAGTCGAGACCTGGATCTTCTTCGCGATCTGGCTGGTCATCGGCATGGTCATCTACTTCTCCTACGGGCAGCGCCACTCGCGGCTCAACGAGAAGTTCGCCTCAGCCAAGGCAGCTGTCAACGGCGGCCCCGCAACCGCGGCGATCAAGGGCGACGAGGACGAGGACTCCTTCACCAAGGTCTAAACCAATCCCAGCTGCTTGTCAGACAGCTGGCTTGAATCACCACTGAAAGCGCTCGGGAACATTGCTTCCCGGGCGCTTTTTGGCATTCCGAGGGCGTCGGTTTAAGGCAGGGGGCGCTACCCGGTGAAAGCGATCATCGCTTATGGCGCTGCATGCTTCCCAACCCAGTCCACCAAGGGCCTCAACACTTCCCAGCGATCAGCGATCTCCTGCTTTGCTGATGGTGTGGAGAGCCATTCAGGCTCACCAACCTCAACCCCTGCAGACAAGGACTTGTGCTTCAGGAGCTCGGCGCGTGGGTGATCTTTGTCGAAGCCCCGCGGAACGGTCTTGAGCTTCTCGCCTTGGATGGCGAAACCCGCTGCGGCAACTGAGTCCACAATCTGCTGCAATTCCCCTCCGCTGTCAGGAGCGTCCACAGCGGCGCGGAAGCGTGCCAATTGCGGGGGAGTATATGAATGGCAGCCGCCACCGATCAAGAGACCATCGGCACTGACTTGGAGGTAGAACCCGAGGCCTTCCTGTGACGCTGCGAAGGCCCCCTGGGCCGTTTTGTAGGGCGACTTGTCCTGGGAGAACCTGATGTCCCTGTTCGGCCTGAAGATTTTCGCAGGCCCGAACTCAGGCTCCAGCTCCGAAAGGAGGGCCACCAGCGGCTCCTTGACGGCGGCGTCGTAAATGTCTTTGTGCTCCAACCACCACTCGCGGTTGTTGTGCTCTTCCAGTTCCTCATAGAAACGGAAAGCTGCGGACGGAATTCCTTCGAATGTGCTCATGGAAGGATCCTATGGACCACGGCACCAGCGCAGCCAGAGCCCGGCCCGCCTATGTGGAAAACAAGAAAGAACACCCCGCCGCGGAGATCCGCAGCGGGGTGTTCCCGGCAATTCTTTGCTACTCAGAACCTTAGAGCTTGTTGGCTGCTTCGGCGTCGGAGGAGGTCTGGCCGGCACCGAGGTTGGCGCGCAGCTTGGCGCCGAGTTCGGCGTCAACGTTGGTCCAGTACTGGATGGCGCGTTCCTTGATGTCGGCGCTCTTCACGCCGCCAACGGCACCGGTGATGGTGTCCAGCAGGCGTGCCTTGGCGGCGTCGTCGTAGACCTCGCGGTACAAGGTACCGGCCTGGCCGAAGTCGCTGTCCTCGGAGTGGAGGGTGTGTGCGGAAAGCGTGAGCTCGCCGTCGTTCTCCCAGCCGCCGGCCGGGGAAGCCGGCTCAACAGCAGCCGGGCCACCAACGGAGTTCGGTGCGTAGACCGGGGTGGTGGGGGCGTTGAACAGGTAACGTCCGGCGCCGTCCTGGCTGTAGTTGTTGACCTGGTTCTTGGGCTGGTTCACCGGGATCTGGGCGTGGTTGGTACCCACGCGGTAGCGGTGTGCATCGGCGTAGGAGAAGATGCGGGCCTGCAGCATCTTGTCCGGCGAGGCGGCGATACCCGGTACGAAGTTCGACGGCGCGAAGGTGGCCTGCTCGATCTGCGCGAAGTAGTTCTCCGGGTTCTTGTTCAGCTCCATGGTGCCCACGTGGATCAGCGGGTAGTCCGCGTGCGGCCAAACCTTGGTGAGGTCGAACGGGTTGAAGCGGTAGGTCTTGGCATCTTCGTACGGCATGACCTGGACGTGCAGTTCCCAGGAGGGGAAGTTGCCGGCTTCGATGTTCTCGGAGAGGTCGCGGATGTAGAAGTCTGCATCCGAGCCTGCCAGCTGCTCAGCCTGGTCGCCCGTGATGGTCTTGACGCCCTGGTTGGACTTGAAGTGGTACTTGACCCAGAAGCGCTCACCAGCGGCGTTGATCCACTGGTAGGTGTGCGAGCCGTAGCCCTGCATTTCGCGCCAGGAAGCCGGGAGGCCACGGTCGCCCATGAGCCAGGTGACCTGGTGTGCGGACTCGGGGGAGAGGGTCCAGAAGTCCCACTGCATGTCAGCGTCACGCAGGTGGGTACCCGGGAGGCGCTTCTGGGAGTGGATGAAGTCCGGGAACTTGATGCCGTCGCGGATGAAGAACACCGGGGTGTTGTTGCCCACGAGGTCGTAGTTGCCCTCGGAGGTGTAGAACTTCACGGCGAAACCGCGGGGGTCGCGCCACGTGTCAGGAGAACCATTCTCGCCGGCAACGGAGGAGAAACGGATCAGCATGTCCGTCTCGACGCCCGGCTGCAGGAACGCGGCCTTGGTGTAGGCCGAGACGTCCGAGGTGGTCTTGAACGTACCGAAAGCGCCGCCACCCTTGGCGTGCACTACACGCTCCGGGACCCGCTCGCGGTTGAACTGGGCAAGCTTTTCCACCAGGTAGTGGTCGGTCAGGATGATGGCACCGTCGGCGCCGACGGACTTGGAGTGCGCGTCGGAAGTAACGGGGGCACCTGACTGGGTTGTCGAAATAGCAGTCATTGTTCTCCTTGTTCTTATTTTTGAGTTACGGACGTTGGTTCGGGGAGCTGTTGTTTTGCCTGGCAGTCCTGGCAGATGCCTTGATACAGGACGTCTGCGATCTGGATAGTCATTGGCTTGGAATTTTCATCCCAGTGCGGGGTGAGGCACGGTGCGTGACCCACGGCGCAGTCCACGTCTTCCACTCGACCGCAACTGATGCAGACGGCGTGGTGGTGGTTATCGCCTACCCGGGTTTCATAGAGCGCCGGGGAGTGCGGGGGTTCAAAGCGGCGCAGCATCTGCAAATCCGTGAGGTCGCTTAGCACTACATAAACGGACTGCGCTGTCAGTTCAGGAAGCTCTTTGCGGGCAGCGGCAAGGATGCCTTCTGCAGGGGAGTGCGGATGGTGCTGGACCGCGGCAAGCACTGCCAGCCGCTGTTTTGTCACGCGCCTGCCGTGGGCATGCAGCGCAGAGGCCCATGCTTGCTGGTCGGCTGTGTGATCGGTCATGCACTTATTGAAACACTTATTTTGATCAGTTCACAATAAGGCGAGGCTAACTTCGGGCAAATTAAGTACCTCCACCATCGGATTGGCTTCTTCCGCAGCAGACCGACCTACCGCGTGGATGCGGAGGCGTGGGTCCAGGTTCCCGCCTTCCACGGCCACGCAGCTAAAACCACTGAGTCCACTGGCCAGCGGCAGCGCACCCAATGCGGCACCTACAGCGACGAGTTCTCCGGGAAGGACCTGGGAAATCGAAGCCGCCCCACTGGCAGGCTCGATCACGCGGTGGTGGCGGGCTGCGTCAATTGTCGCAACCAGCGGAAGCGGCACCTGCGCGGGTACGACGCCGGACGCCGCCTCAGGTGCGGATCCCACCTGCCCAGTGGGTGCTTTCGGGATACCGGCCGAAGCAACCCGCAGTGATTCCCGGATCCGTGCATCGACGATGTCCAGGCTGTCCTCAGGCACCGCAACGCGATGGTGGGCCGGCAACCTCAGCTGGCGTCCCGGCGTCGTGGTTTCCGCCTCCCAACGCCCGAAAAGGTGGAACGTTGGCGTCGAAGACTCAGCCACCGGCTCGCCGATGGCCGAACCCAAAGGGTGCCATCGGTGGGCGAACATCACGGCGCACCTCTTCGCGCCCAGGACGTTGTCCAACGCAACCCGCGCGAGGTTGTGGCAGAACAACCAATCAGCCGCCGAGGATTCCGTAAATTCCGTGGACGGGTCCGAGAGGCGGATCAGAATGTGCCCGGCAGTCAGCGGGTGACGCGGCCTGGCAATTTCCCAGATGACCGAGCGGAACAGCAATCGTCGCGACAAGACCATGTGGACTCCTTCCCCCGGGTGAGCCTACCAACCAGCGCGTTACGGCGGGAGACGCACCACGGAAGCCTTGCGGGCAACGACGTCCCCGGGGTGGTTAGGGTGGCTGGGTGGCGAAACTACTGGCAGACATCACCCCGCTCAAGGAGAGTCCGGCCTTCCGGCGGCTTTGGCTCGGAGCCTCGGTGGCTGCCATTGGCACCCAGCTCACGTTGGTGGCCGTCAGCCTGGAGGTCTACCGCCTGACACAGGAGAGCTTCTACGTAGGCCTCCTGGGCATCTTTGCGCTGGTGCCCCTGGTGATCGCAGGACTGTACGGTGGCTCGGTTTCGGACGCCTATGACCGCCGCAAAGTAGCCCTGATCGCATCGCTGGTGCTATGGGCCACCACCGCGGGCCTGGCCCTGCAGGCCTGGCTGGAAATCGGCAACGTGTGGATACTTTACGTGTTGGTAGCCATCCAAAGTGGCGCACAGGGCATCAACGGTCCGGCCCGCAGCGCCATCATTCCGCTCCTGGTCCGCAAGGACCTGCTCCCCGCGGCGAACGCTTTGAGCATGCTGACGTTCGGCCTGTCCATGACTGCCGGGCCACTGCTGGCCGGTGTCCTGGTGGCCACGATCGGTTTCGGTTGGACCTACACGATCGATGTCGTCAGCTTCACTTTTGCCCTGTGGGGCCTTGCCAAACTCCCGCCGTTGCCACCGTCCAAGGATGCCGTTCGGCCCGGGCTCCGGTCCGTTGTGGAGGGCTTCCGGTTCCTTGGCACGCGACCCAATGTCCGCATGACTTTCATCATTGACCTCATTGCCATGATCTGCGCCCAACCCCGCGCCCTGATGCCTGCAATTGGGGCGGTCATGATTGGAGGCGGAGAGACGACGGTGGGTCTGCTGCTGGCATCCACCGCCGTGGGCGCCTTTCTGGCCGGACTGTTTTCGGGTCCCCTCGGCAGGGTGAGGCGGCAGGGCAGCGCAGTGGTGTGGTCCGTAGTCGGGTGGGGTGCCTCGATTGCAGGCTTTGGCCTGGTGGTGTTGCTGGCTGGAGATTCCGGCCGCGAGGGCGTCACGCCATGGCTCCTTCCTGCTGCCCTGTGCTGTGCGCTGGCTGGGATCTCCGACTCTGTCAGCGCGGTCTTCCGCACCACAATCCTGCAGTCCGCCACGCCGGATCACCTGCGCGGAAGGCTGCAAGGCGTGTTCATTGTGGTGGTGGCAGGAGGTCCTCGAGTGGGGGACATGCTGGCCGGCGGTGTCACACAATTCCTCAGCGAAGGCGGAGTGCTGCTCATTGGCGGGATCGCATGCATCGTGTTGGCCTGGCTGGCCTCCTGCCTGCAGCCGGGCTTCGTCGCGTACGATGCGAAGCATCCGGTGCCATAACCAACGGGCAGGCAGCGGGCAGTGCCAATTCCAGCTCAAGGTGCGGCAGCTACGGAACACGGCGACCGCCGTCGGCGTTAATCCGTACAAGACCTCTGATAGAGCCAATGAAAGTGAAAGAACAACCGTGCACAAACACAACAATGGACTCAAGACCGCGGCACTCTTCGGTGTGCTGTGGGCGGTGCTGTTGGGTTTGGGCGCCATTATCGGGGCCGGAACGCGCAGCAACACGCCCATCTGGATCTTTGCCCTGATCGGGGTAGCCACCACCGCCTACGGATACTGGAACAGCGACAAGATCGCCATCCGCTCCATGGCTGCATATCCGGTTACCGAAGCGCAGGCCCCGCAGTTGTACCAGATTGTCCGGGAGCTTTCCGTTCGCGCCAACAAGCCCATGCCGCGGATCTACCTCTCGCCCACCATGACGCCCAACGCTTTCGCTACAGGCCGCAGTCCCAAGAATGCCGCGGTCTGCTGTACGGAGGGAATCCTGCACGTCCTTGATGCCCGCGAACTGCGGGGTGTCCTGGGCCATGAGCTCATGCACGTGTACAACCGTGACATCCTGACATCGTCCGTGGCGGCCGCCGTTGCCGGCGTGATCACGTCCGTGGGGCAGATGCTGTTGTTCTTCGGCGGCGGGGACCGGCGCAACGCCAACCCGATCGCAATGATCGCCATGGCATTGCTGGCACCGTTCGCGGCCTCGCTGATCCAGATGGCGATCTCCCGCACCCGTGAGTACGACGCCGACGAGGACGGCGCGGAGCTGACCGGCGATCCGTTGGCGCTCGCTTCAGCTCTGCGCAAGATCGAGTCGGGTGTATCCCAGCTTCCTCTTCCACAGGATCAAAGGTTGGTGAATACCTCTCACCTCATGATCGCGAATCCGTTCCGCGGTGGCGGGATGCGGCGCCTGTTCTCTACCCACCCGCCCATGAAGGAACGGATCACCAGGCTTGAGCGGATGGCTGGCCGCCCGCTTTCCTAATTCCCAAAAACGTCGTGAACCCGCTATTCCGTGGTTGGCCAACAACGGAATAGCGGGTTTCCGACGCAACAAGGAATCAGCGCAATAGGGAATCAGCCTAAGCGAACAATCCCTCGCCAATAAAGCCACCCTGCTGGACGCCCGGAGGCACGGCAAACAGTCCCGAACCTGTGTGTTTGAGGTATTCCACGGACAACGTATCGCCCTTGGCCAGCGCCATCTGCATGGGAACGTAATGGGTCCGGGGATCCTTGACGAACGCGATGAAGAACAGCCCCGCGTCCAGGTGCCCGAGTCCGTCCGAGCCGTCGGTGAAGTTGTAGCCACGGCGCAGGATCCGTACACCCCCGTTCTGGTCCGGATGAGCCAGCCGGACGTGCGAGTCCAGGGGGATGAGAGGATCACCGTTGCGGCCCGCGAGCTTGAAATCGGGTGCGGTGAACTCCTCGCCACCAGATAGCGGGGCGCCAACGCCCTTGGTCCTGCCGATCAGTCCTTCCTGCTCGCGCAGGGACGTCCGGTCCCAGATCTCGATGTGCATTTGGATCCTGCGCGCCACAAGGTAACTTCCGCCGCTCATCCACTGCTCATTCGATGAACCTCCGGAACCTACCCACACATGCTCATCGAGGAGGGCCTTGTCCTCAACTTTGAGATTGTTGGTGCCATCCTTGAAGCCGAATAGGTTGCGGGGCGTCACCTGCGCCCGGGACGTGGACGAGGTCCGGCCAAAGCCCAACTGGGACCAGCGGACCCGAACCTTTCCAAAGCCGATGCGGGCCAGGTTGCGGATAGCGTGGACGGCTACTTGGGGGTCGTCTGCGCATGCCTGGACCACGATGTCCCCACCGGTGCGCCCAGGTTGAAGGTCGTCACCCGGGAAATGCGGGAGGTCGATCAGGGCTGCGGGCCTTCGTCCATCCAAGCCGAAGCGCACCTTGCCATTCTTCTCGAACAGCCCTGCACCGAAACCGAAGGTCAGCGTCAACTGTGCGGCGGCCAGGTCCAGCGCCTCACCGGTGTCTTCCGGCGGTGCGTCGTAGGGGCCATCGACTGCGCCAGTGGCACCCGTGGTGCGTCCTTCTGTCATGGCCTCGGCAGCAGCAGTCCAGTCCTTCAGGAGCTTGATCAGCTCTTTCCGGTCCTCCGTGGTGACGTCGAAGGCAGCCATGTGAAGGCGGTCCTGGGCCGGTGTGGTGATGCCAGCCTGATGCTCGCCGAAAAAGGGAACAGTGGCATTCCCTGCATCGGATTCCGCAGCCGCTGCAGCGCCAGCCGTTACCAGGTCATGGCCCAGGAAACCTGCGGCGAGCCCGGCGACTGCGCCGGCGCCGCCCACTCCGGCAAGGGAAAGAAGACCCCGGCGGGACAGCCGGGAGGTATCAGCGGCAGTTGTCGGGCCGCCGTCGGGCGTCGCCGGGGAACGTACGACGCCGGTCGCCTCGCCTGGGCGGGCGGCATCGTTCACATTCACTGGCTGTCCGGCAGCTGGAGCTTCGGGGGCCTCGCCGGTGTGCCCGTAGGGGCAGCCGCTCACAGCACGACGGCCGAGGTGAGCTTGGACAGTGGTTCGCCCAAGGAATCGACCAGCGCGGCGAGTTGCTGGATCTGATCCTGGCTCAGCTCGTTGTAGTAGGAGAAGCCATCGCCCTTGGCGTGCTTCTTGAGCTCGGCCTGGAGGGCTGCGAACTTCGCGTCCAAGGACTTGGCGAGCTCGGCGTCCTTTTGCTCCAACGCCGGCTTCAAGCTCTCGAAGGCGATGCGGGCGCCATCCACGTTGGCCTGGAAATCCCAGAGGTCGGTGTGGGACCAGATCTCTTCCTCACCCGTCACCTTGCCGGTAGCAACCTCGTCGAGGAGTTCCTTGGCACCGTTGCCCAGCTTGTCCGCAGTCAATTCCACCGTGCGGGTACGCGTTGCGAGGTCCGCGGTGTCTGCAACCAGCTGAGTGGAAAGCGCGCCACGTTCGGCTGCGGTCATGGCCGTGTAGTCCGCAGGCGGGAACAAGTCCTTCTCTGCGCGGTGCCAGCCAGTCCATTCCTGGCCTGGCTCGAGATCGGCCTCGCGTGCGTCCAGCTTGGGATCGAGATCGCCAAACGACTCGGCTACGGGCTCGATCCGTTCCCAGTGCATTCGGGTTGCGGCATACAGTTCGCGTGCCTTGGCGGCGTCGCCGGCTGCGAAGGCGTCTGCAAAGGCCTTGGTGCCCGTGACGAGTTGCTCCGTTTGGTCCTTGACGTACGCGGAGTACTGCTGGGAGCCCGTCGCAAGGAGCTTTTGGAAGTCAGCGTCTGCGCTTGGCTTGTTTCCGGATTCAGTGACCTCAAATGAGGCCCGGATGCCATCGCCCTGCATGCCCGGCTTGCAAGCGGTGTTGTACTTGCCGGCAGGAGCTGTGACCACCAGGTTCCGGGTAATTCCGGGTCCGATATTCTCCACTTCACCGATGATCCGCAAACCGTCCTCGGCCAGCAGGTAGAACTCGGTGACCTCAGTACCGTCGTTCTTCACGGCAAACGTCAGGTTGCCGCTGGGCGCCGTGCTTGTGGAGACCTTGCATTCGTTGGCCGTGCTGCTGACTTGGATGGGCCCATCTGTTGCAACGGTGGTTTTCGTATTGTCGGTGCAGCCCACCAGAACCATGGGGACCGCTGCGGCCGCACCGATGACGGCGAGGGTCCTGCGGAGCTTGGGGGACGTGGGGTTGGACAGGAACTTGCCAGGCATGGGGGTCCTTTGCGTTGGGGGAAGGCGCGTTGTGCAAGGGCCGCGCGCGAGTTGGGGCGGCGTGTTTGAGGCCGCGGGTTCTTACGGTTGAACGGGTTCTTACGGTTGAACGGGTTCTTACGGTTGAACGGCGACTGCCGGGTTCGGGACTGAAGTCTTCGCTTTTGCCGCCGGAGGATGGGAACGGTTGGCCCGGATGTATAGGAACAGGACCGGAATGACATACAGCAGCCAGGCTGCTGCTTCCAGCCAAGTGGTGGCCGGGGAGAAGTTCAGCGTGCCCTTCAGCAAGGTCCCGTACCAGGACGACGGCGGGACGGCGGCTGAGACGTCGAAGGCCAAGCTATGCAGGCCGGGCATGATGCCGGCCTCCTGGAGATCGTGGATGCCATAGGCCAGGACGCCGGCGGCGATGATGATGAGCCCAACGCCCGTCCAGGTGAAGAATCGCCCCAGGTTCACTTTGAGGACGCCGCGGTGCAGCAGGTATCCAAGCCCGGCAGCCGTCAGGAGGCCGAGCAGGGCACCAAGAAGGGGGAAGGTGGTTTCTCCGGTGGCTTGGGCTGCCGCCCAGATGAAGAGTGCGGTCTCCAGTCCTTCGCGGCCCACGGCCAGTGCTGCAACCAGCGCAAGGCCCCAGGCGGCGCCGTCGGCTGCTTTGTCCACGTGGGACCTGAGGTCGCTTCCGAGGTTGCGTGCAGTGCGCGCCATCCAGAAGACCATCCAGGTCACGAGGCCCACGGCAACAATGGACAGCCCTCCGCCGATCGCTTCCTGGGCCTCGAAGGTGAGGCCTCGTGGCCCGAACGTAAGCAGGGCACCGAAGGCGAGGGAGATGGCAATGGCCAGCCCGACGCCGGCCCAGAGCCGGGGGAGCAGGGACTTCCTGCCGGTCTTGATGAGGTAGGCCATCAGGAGGACCACGACGAGCGATGCCTCAAGGCCTTCGCGAAGGCCGATCAGGAAGTTGGCGGTCATGTGGGTTTCTTTCACTCAGGGGAGCCACACTTAGGCTTGCCTAAGGAAGAAGAATACTGCCACTGGACGATTACGCAAAAAGTTTGTGCCCTAATAGGCGAGCCCATTACGACACTCGATGTAGTGGGGGCAGTAAAAAGCCGGGGTGCCGCGCCTTTGGCAGGCGCCGCACCCCGGCTTTCATGACGCTGGCATTGCAGCCAAGGCAGCCTAACTGCGGAAGTTCACGAACTGCAGGTCTGCCTCTTCGAACTTCTTGAGGATGTTCATGGTTTCCTGCAGGTCGTCACGGGACTTGGATGTGACGCGGAGTTCGTCGCCCTGGATCTGGGACTTGACGGACTTGGGTGCTTCGTCGCGGATGATCTTGTTGATCTTCTTGGCGATGTCCTGCGCGATGCCCTCCTTGATGCTGCACTCCAGCCGGAATTCCTTGCCGGAGGGGTAGGGCTCGCCCTGGTCCAGGGACTTCAATGAGATGCCCCGCTTGATGAGCTTGGACTGGAAGACGTCCAGGACGGCGAGGACGCGATCCTCCGAGTTGGCCTTCATGAGGATCTTTTCGCCGCTGAAGTCGATCTCTGCGCCGACGCCCTTGAAGTCGTACCGCTGTGCGATTTCCTTCTGCGACTGGTTGAGCGCATTGGCGACCTCTTGCTTGTCTACCTTGCTGACGACGTCGAATGTTGATTCGCCTGCCATGACTCTCCTTAGGTTGGGGGCCCGGTAAGGGCGGTTTGTCTGCCATCCAGCCTAGTACGGAAGGGCCGTGATGGGGCCGTGGATGCGTTTCACAGTTCGCTCACAGCACATGCTTGGTTGGAACCGAGGTGGATGTTTAAGAGTTGTACCAGTTGGAAGAGCACACCCCGGAGGTAAGCATGAGCCACAAGGCCGTCCAGTACGTCACCAAATCCGCATCCGCGGCAGCTGGGTCAATCGGTACGGCAGCGGCCGCCGCGGCAAGTGCCGTGGCTGCGGTGACCGTGGCGGCGTCGATCGTCCTGAGCCCGGTGCCGGATGCGGCCTCGCGCATGGACGGTGTGCACGCGGATTTGCAGCGCGCGGTGGAGCTCAACCAAATCACGGCTGAGCAGGCCGAGAAGTTCGAGGCGAAACTGGCCGGTCGGATCCTCGGCGAGGCCTGAAATACGGGCCATTCCGGCGCGTCCGCCCTCGATTAGATTCTTGGCGAGAAGTTCTGTAAGGTTGTCTCTGCCTTCGGTTACCGGATCGAAAGAAACGGTCTCCGGAAGTGATCTTCTTTTGAAGTTCGGCAGATTACCCGAGCGGCCAAAGGGGGCTGACTGTAAATCAGCTGGCAACGCCTACGGGGGTTCGAATCCCTCATCTGCCACCCAATGGGAAATCCCCGGAACCATCAGGTTCCGGGGATTTTTCGCGCTCTGGCTCTGTGTTCATGCGGAGGTCCGCGCTCTTCCGCAGTTCCGCAACCTCGAGCCGCAGGGCTGCAATTTCAGCGACCAGGTCAGCCAGCTCAGCACGGACCGGTTCTTCGGCGGCTGCTGCTTTGTCTTCCACCGCCGCAGCAACTTCCTCCGCGTTTTCCTCGATTCGTTGCACCAGCCACGAGGCAATAGAAGCCGTCACAATACCCAGGACCGCAATCCCGCTCATCATGAGTGCCGCCGCCACGATCCTGCCGATGGGGGTAACGGGGTAGAGGTCGCCATAGCCAACGGTGGTGATCGTGGTGATTGCCCACCAAGCGGCGTCTCCAAACGTCAGGATCTTCGCATCCGGCGCATTCTGCTCCACGTCAAGGACTGCCAGGGCGCCGATGAGCACAAGCATGGCGGCTGAGCCGGCCACGTAGGCGGCAACGCGTCCGCGAAGGGTCTCTCCCACGGTGCGTTGTAGTACGGACAGGAGCGTGACGAGCCGAAGGAGCCGGAGTGGCCGGAAGAAGGGGAGCACCACGATGAGGAGTTCGTGGAGATTCCAGATAAACCATCGCCGCCGATCCTCGGCCAGCCACAGGTTGGCGACGTAGTCCACAGCGAAGATCCCCCAGGTAATCCAGAGGATTATTTCGAAAGGGAGGGCAGCGGCGCCGTCGACGCGTCCGATAACCTGCCAGGCATATGCAGTGAGGAATATCAGTGCAGTCGCCATGAGGGGCCATTCGACGAGGTCCCGGTATCGCGCTTGAGTCATACGGGAATACTAGCCACGGCAGCAACCCCGGCCGCGGAAGATCGGATCAGGCCGCGGGAGTCTCCAGCCAGTAGCCGTCCAAGTGGTGCACGAGCTGCCGGCCCAAACCGCCTTTGAGTTGTACCCACAGTGTGCTGTGGTCTTCGGTCATGCCATCGATGGTTCCTTCGATGCAGTTGCCGCGGGCGTCCCGGAGCACAACGTCCTGGTGCCGGGCGAGGTCGGGCCAGACGTCGGCGTGCGGCTTGGTGCTTTGCAGAGTGCTCAAAGGGATCTCCCTGGGTATGAGTCGGTGTTTCCGGGTTTCAGATATTGTGCACGGGATGGATGAACTGGCGGTAAACGTTTATGCAATCGTTGGACATAAAGCCCTGAATGTACTAACGCTGAGTCCACTATTCGGTCTGCCTATTCCCGCTGAAGTTACTCGCGGGTAACATAGCCCGCATGCATTTGCTTCTCCGCACCCTCATGTTGCTGTTCACCTCATCCAAGCGTTCTCACTTGGGTGCCTGGGAAACGTCCTCGCTGCCCATGCGGGTTCTGCCCACGGACATTGACATCGCCATGCACGTCAACAACGGCATGTATTTCTCCTTGATGGACCTCGGCCGTTTCGATCTCATGGTCCGAAGCGGCATCTGGAGAAAGATGCGCCGACGTGGCTGGAGTCCCGTGGCCGCCGGAGAGACCATCGCTTTCCGCAGGTCGTTGCAGCTTTGGCAGCGCTACACCATCGAGACGCGCATCATCGGTCTGGACACCAAAGCCATCTACTTCGAGCAGCGAATGGTGGTGGACGGCGAGGTCTACGCTCGCGCCCACATCGCAACCCGCCTGGTAAATAAGGGGAAGCCTGTGACGCAGGAAGAGATCATTGCTGAGTTCGGTGCGCCGCCGGCTGATCTGCAACTGCCGGAGTGGATTCACGAGTGGCGGGAAAACAATGCGCTGCCAGGAGCCCGCCGGCCAGCTCCGCACGTGTGGGCTTAGGGGAAGTCAAACCCCTACGTCCCGTCTCTGGAGTGCAACGGCGCCCAGCGCGATAAGCGCAGCGGAGATACCGAGCAAGCCTGCAGCGGCTCCCCAATCGGCGCCGTTCGTTACCGGTGAGTTGCCATACGCCCAGTGGTATGGCGAGAGGTTAAGGAGCCAGTCGACGTCGGGACTTTGCCTGCCAACAGCGTTGAAGACATAGCCGAGGACGGCGACGGCGGCACCTGCCGCAATCGCATAAACCTTCCGTCCGGTCAGCGCACCGGCGCACAGCGCGGCCGTTCCGCTGAGCAATGCCAAGGCGGCGAACAGCACCACCGCTCCGATGAGATGCCCGACGTCGATATCCAGTTTCGAGGGCCCGTTAAGCACCAACACCAGCAGGAATACCAAAGCGGAGAGGATCGCGACGCGCACCACCAGTGCCAGGGCGCGCTCAAGGACCACCTGGATGCGGGTCACGCTGTGCGCCAAGGTCAGCTCAAGCAGCCCCGACTCCTCGTCCCCGCCGACCGCCGCCGCGCCCCACCCCACGGACGCCATGGACATCAGCAGGAAGCCGATCAGCCCAAACAAGGTGGCCTGTGTGTAACCCGGGCCGGTCGCGATTTGATCGTAGTTCAAGGCCTTGGTCATTTCCTGTGGCAGGGCGTCGATCATTTGCTGCATTTGTGCGCTGCCCCCGATGGATGGATAAAGCGGCAGGTACAGCATGATTGCAGCCGATAGTCCCAGGGCCCATGCGAGCGTGGACCGCCACGAGTCAGTAAGGGCCTTGGTGAAGAGGGGGAGGAACCTAGGCATGACGCGCTCCTTCCGCGGGTTTCACCGCATCGTTCCCATTTCTTCGGGGATCGTTTCCGTTGCCGACGTAATGCCCCGTGTAGAGAGTCAGCACGGCTTCCTCCAGGTCCGGCTCTTCCAGGACGAGGTCTGTGAGGTTCAGGTGCGCCAGTTCCTGCACCAGCGGCTGGACCTGACCCGAAAGCGTAGCCGTTGCCTCGACGGCGGCATCCGCTGTGCCGTCACCAGGAAGCTCCCGCAGTACAACATTGCCGACGCCGGGCACCCGGGCCAGCAGCGCGCCGACGTCGTGCGCTGCTGCCCCGGCCGCGTTGAACCGCAACTGGCGTACAGCCGCGTTCCGGAGGGCCTCAACAGTCGAGATCGTCACGATTCCACCGTCGCGGAGGATGGCAACGGCGTCGGCGGCCTGCTGGACCTCGCTCAGCACGTGGGAGCTGAGGAAGACCGTAGCGCCGTCCTCCACCACTTCCCGCACCATGGCATGGAATTCCTGCTGGACCAGGGGATCCAGGCCGCTGGTCGGTTCATCGAGCACCAGGAGTTCGGGGCGGTGCATGAACGCCTGCAGGAGTCCGAGCTTCTGCTTGTTGCCTTTGGAGAGCTTGCGGGTCTGCCGGTCCAGATCCAGGTCCAACCGCTCTGCCAACTCGCTGACATACTTTGGCTCTACTGGGCCGCTGATGGCCGCGAAGTGTTCAAGCATCCGGCGGCCCGTGGTCCGGTTCTCCAAGTGGAGTTCACCGGGCAGGTAGCCAATCCTGCGGCGGAGGGCGGTTCCGGCGCGCCGTGGGTCCTGGCCCAGCACGGAAATGGTTCCCGCGCTTGGCCGGATGATGTCCAGCAGGCAGCGCATGGTGGTTGTCTTGCCTGCTCCGTTCGGTCCAATGACGCCGAAGACCGTTCCCGGTTCAACCGCGAAATCGAGTCCGTGGAGGACCTCGCGCTGGCCGAACTTTTTGCGCAACCCTTCGACGACGATTGCCTGGGTCACGGGGCATGCTCCCTTCTTTGGTTGGTGGCCTCCTGCTGCAGGGCTTCGCGGGCCGCGTCGAGGAACCGCGAATCTGCATAGAAGCCGTTGGTGTAAATGTCCAGTGCAGGCAGTGTCAGCTGCCGCAACAGTTCGGGCCCGATGCCGTGGGGTTCGGGTACCTCGGCACCGAGCGCCCGTGAGAGGTGCCTGCCCAGCATGAGCATGGAGAGGCTGTTGGATGCAATGACGACGGCGGTGGCCCGGACGTCCTCGAAATCCCGGATGGTGCCGGCTGCGATTCCGGCCTCGATGATGTCCTGGGTCTGGCCCACTACCGCGTCGAAGAACGCATCGCCTGCCTCCGACTCGTCGCCCAGCGAGCGGCGAATGTAGGCGATCTCATCGGCATACTGGTCCGGACGGTTGAGGTAGTCCTGGATCAATTGACGTACGGAAGCGGGGTTGGTTTTCTCCCTGCCCTGGCTGGCTGTTTGCGCGAGCACATGCTGGTCGCAAGCTTCGCGCAAACCTGCCTTGCTGCCGAAATGGTGGATCACCAGACCAGGGCTGACGCCAGCCGCGGAGGCCACCGCCCGGACAGTGGCAGGCGCGAAACCAGCGCGGCCGAACAGTCCTATGGCGGCGTCGCGAATGCGTGCCCGGGTGGTCAAATCATCTGCGCTTAAACGCATGTTTCATAGACTAAACACTTGTTCAATCGCAATCAATAGTCCATCGGCAAGCCCACTTGCTTGCACGGGGTGAACAGCCGGCTGAAGTCAGCGAGGTAGCGTTCCAGGCTTGTTTAGGTTCAGGCTCCCGGCATCTGGATGATGCCGAGTTGTTGCATTAGTCCAAGGTCGTCGCGGTCGGACCAATGCTCGGCAATCCTTCCGTCCTGAATTCTGTGGATTGCCACGGCGGTTTCGTCCAGTTGAGCACCCGTGGCGGGCAGTGGCCCGGGCAGGTCGCCTTCGTGTCGACCATGGGCGGTCAATCTTGTAACTACCTTGTCGCCTTCGCAGATCTGGTCCTCAATAACGTGATGTCCCGGCGTAGCGTGCAGGAAAATGCGGAAGGCCTCCTTTAGGCCGTCCCGCCCAGCCGAGAGCCCGGGGAATGGAGGGTGATGGTCCAGGTAGTCTTCAGCCACCAGATCGTCCATCGCTTCGATGTCGCCGGCATCGATCGCTGCGTAGAAGCGCCTAACCAGCGCTTTGTTCTCCTCAGGCTCCACGTTCATCCCTTCATTGAATGCGTGGCCGCCGGGACCGGAACTGCTCCCCGGACCGGAATGCTCTTGGCAGGCAACGCAACCGGTCCCCAAGTCTCTATGGGGAGGCCAGTCTAGGACGAACTATCCACTCATGACAGACGTCGCGCTGACTTGGCGAAAAGGGGCCTGCCGGCTCGGAACATAACGATGTGACACCAAACGCTGCGTCGTCGCTGCCTCAACTGCCGCCGTCGAACATACTGGCTTCACTGTCTTCATGGGGGAGCAGTGACAGGGGCTGGGACCCGAAGATGCAGGGGTAGAGAAGTGGGTTGTTCAAGGTCGGCTTCATCGTCGAGGAAAAGCAAAATTGCCAGGTCTTTGGCGGCGCTGCTGTTGACCCCCGGCCTGCTCGCAACCGCGGCATCGGCGCAAGCCGCAACATCGGGCAGCGTCCGGATTGAGGCCGCAACACCTCCAGTCACCGGCGCCATCGGGCAGCTTTACACCACGAGCGCCTGGGCCCGAAGTGTACTGATCCGGCCAACGGCTACTGAGGAATGCTCCAGCACGGGCTGTGTACAACCGTTCGTCGGCGGCGATATCGCTTGGTCGCCCCGCACGGGAGCGCGCGTGGTGGTCAATGGACCTGTGCGCACAGCGTGGTGGGAAGCAAATGGGCCCGCGGGCTATCACGGATATCCCACGACGGATACCGCCAGCGGCCTGCGCAATGGAGGTTCCAAGCAAATCTTCGAACGTGGGGCGATTAGCTTCTCGCCGGCAACTGGCGCCCAGCGCACAACGGGATCCATCCACTTGGCATGGGGGCGGACGGGTTTTGAGGGGGGTTTCCTTGGCTACCCGGCAGGCAGTGAGCGCACAGGACTGCCCGACGGCGGTGCCTACCAGGTCTTTGAGCGCGGCTTTGTTGTGTGGTCGCCGGCGACCGGCGCACATCCCTCCATGGGTGCCATCCGTGAACGCTGGCGCCAATCCGGGCTGGAAAGCGGTGAGTTTGGCTATCCCACCACGGATGAAGCGACGGGACTGCGCAATGGTGGCTCTTCACAGCAATACCAGCACGGAACCATCATCTGGTCGCCTGCCACCGGTGCGAGGGCGCTGACGGGAGCTATCCGGAGCTACTGGTCCGCGACTGGGGGCCAGAACGGTGCCCTGGGGTATCCGGTCAGCGAGGAGTACCGGCAGAACAACTTCGTCTACCAACTCTTCCAGGGCGGCACGGTCTACTGGTCGGCGGCAACGGGTGCGCATTCCACCACCCACGGCGATATCCACAACCGCTATGTGGCCCTGGGTGGAGCTGCCGGTCAATTGGGCCTTCCACTCACGGACAAACTTCCGCGGGCGGGGGGCCTGGTGCAACAGTTCGTCAACGGCTGGCTCGTCTGGGGTCCTGCCACTGGAGCGCGGATTGTGGGGCACTCCACATACAAAGTGTGGTCCATCAATCCGGGCGAGTTCGGTTGGCCGCTGCGTGACACCTGGACGGATGCAAGGGGCTCGCACGTCGCCTTCCAAAAGTTGGAGACAATCTGGAACGACTCCACGGAGGAGCTGTATTCAGCCGAAGCGGTTGACGCCTCCACGGTGGTCTTCCTTGGAGACTCGCAGCTCGACCTTGATTCGTGGGGCGAACAGGGCGCCCGTGCCGATGGCTACACCCGACAGGTGGTCCGAAGCATCGGTGGCATCGGATATGTTTCGGGGAGCCCCGCGGTCGGTGGCAACTCAGCGACCGATGCCGTGCTCCTTGACCGGATCCTCTTGCCCCAAGGCAACCCCGGACTGGTGGTGGTGACCCTTGGCGGAAACGACGCCCGGATTCTTGCCACCGATGCTGCCATCTTGTCCCAGGCCAACCGGCTATGGGACGAACTGCGCCGCAAGTATCCCCGCAGCACCATACTTATCAATGGGGTTCTCTCCCGCTACGATGCCAGCCATTTCCAACGTCGGTGGGTGGACGGGCTCTTGACCCGCGAAGCCGCTGTCCGTGGATGGCCGCGCATCTCGATGGCCGGCACCGCAACCATCGCAGGAGCTACCTGGGACTATGTGGACGGTGTGCACCTGAACCAAACCGGACACAACAAGGTGGCCCCGCTCTACGCGTCCGCGCTCAAGTACGTCCTGGGCAAGTAGCAGTTTTATTCCCGGTGACGCGGGAAGCGAACATCGCCCCTCCCCGCGGGACTTAGGGAGCGGGGTCGCGTACCGTGGAAACATGGCTACAGTTGACATCACTGGAGAACAGTTCGCTTCGACCATCGAAGGCAATGACATTGTCCTGGTGGATTTTTGGGCTGCATGGTGCGCCCCGTGCCGTCAGTTTGCGCCCACCTATGGGGCAGCCTCGGAGAGACATCCCGATGTGTTCTTCGCGAAAGTGGACACGGAGGCCGAGCAGCAGCTCGCCGCCGAAGCCGGGATTACGTCCATCCCAACACTCATGGCCTTCCGCGAGAAAGTGCTTGTCTTCTCCCAGCCTGGTGCGCTTAACGGCCCGCAGCTGGAGCAGGTCATCGAGGCTGTGAAGGGCCTGGACATGAAAGAAGTCCACGCACACGTGGCCAAGGCGCGCGCCGAGGCCCAGGAAAGCTAGACCCACCCGGCGAAATCGCCGGAAAAGCATCGAGGTCGCCGGAGAATTCCGGCGACCTCGATGCGTTTCGGCGTTACCGCGTTGTTCCAGCGGTTTGGCTACGTGGAGAGCCTAGAGCCGCTCGAGCTGGACCGGCTCGGCAAGCAGCGCACTGAGGGACTCGTTCAGGTCCTGCACAGCAATGCCCTTGGAGTGCTTCTCAAGGAGTTCCTCGGATTCCCAGCGCTCGGTGAGCACCAGCTTCTCCTCGGTGGCTTCGGTCAGTTCATAACGGATGCAGCCGGGCTCGTTCACGACCTCGTCGATCGCGATTTCCAGGGCGAGCTTCACGCGGAAGAATTCGCCTTCGTTGGGGATGAACGTGGCCTGCAGGTCGATGGGTGCACTCATGGATCCAACCCTACCGGGAGGACACGCAGCGGATTGTCCTCTTTACGGTTCTGTTGCGCGGACTGACTTGGTAGCGTTCGGTCATGTTGTCCTACACTGCCGGAGACACTGACGTCCCGCTGCTCGAAGAGACCATCGGTGCCAATTTTGAACGCATCGCAGCGCAATTCCCGCTCAGGGACGCCCTGATCGAAGCAGCTGCCACGCCAGGCGGGGACGCCCGGCGCTGGAGCTACGAAAAGCTTAACGACGACGTCGATCACCTCGCCCGCGCTCTCCTCGCCCTGGGCATTGGGAAGGGTGAGCGCATCGGCATCTGGAGCCCGAACTGTGCCGAGTGGACCATCCTGCAGTACGCCACAGCAAAGATCGGCGCTGTGTTGGTCAACGTCAACCCGGCGTACCGAAGCCACGAGCTGGAGTTCGTGGTTAAGCAGAACGGCATGCGGATGCTGGTGGCTGCGCCCTCGGACAAGAACAGCAATTACGTGGGCATGGCCAGGGAGGCCGCCGGCACATGCCCCGAGCTCAGGGAGATCGTGTTCCTCCCGGGCGACCCTCTCACCGGGCTCACAGCGGGTGTCCCTGAAGCCAGCCACGAACTGACCTACGCCCAACTCCTGACCCGGGCGGACGGCGTCGGGCCTTCTGCGGTGCGGGACCGCATGGCAGAACTTGATCCGCACGAGCCCATCAACCTCCAGTACACGTCGGGCACTACGGGCTTCCCGAAGGGTGCAACTTTGACGCACCACAACATCCTCAACAACGGCCACTCGATCGGCCGCCTCCTGGGCTATACCGAACATGACCGCGTGGTGATTCCGGTGCCGTTCTACCACTGTTTTGGCATGGTGATCGGGAACCTGAATGCCCTGAGCTTCGGGGCGGCAACCATCATCCCCAGCCGCGGATTCAATCCCTCGGCCGCGCTGGAAGCGGTTCAGGACTTCGGCGGAACATCGCTTTACGGTGTGCCCACCATGTTCATCGCCGAACTCGCACTGCCTGACTTCGCCACCTTCGATCTCTCCACGCTCAGGACCGGCGTCATGGCGGGATCGTTGTGCCCCATCGAAGTCATGCGCAGGGTCATCGACGAGATGCACATGGTTGATGTGGCTATTTGCTACGGCATGACCGAGACATCGCCGGTTTCCACCATGACCCGGGCGGGGGACACCTTGGAACACCGCACCAGCACTGTGGGCAGAACCATGCCGCACCTGGAGAGCCGGATCGTGGACCCGGGTTCCGGCGAAGTGGTGGAGCGCGGTGTGATCGGGGAACTCTGCACCCGTGGTTACGCGGTGATGCAGGGCTATTGGGGCCAGCCGGACAAGACAGCCGAGGCCATCGACGCCGAGGGCTGGATGCACACCGGCGATCTCGCCCGCATGGACGAGGACGGGTACCTGGTGATCGAAGGCCGGATCAAGGACATGGTGATCCGCGGTGGGGAGAATATCTACCCGCGCGAGATCGAAGAATTCCTCTACCAGCATCCTTCCATCCAAGACGTGCAGGTCATTGGCGTTCCCGACAAAAAGTACGGGGAGGAGCTCATGGCCTGCATCATCCTCAAAGCCGGAGTCTCCACGCTCACGGAAGAGGACATTGCCGAGTACTGCCGTGGCAAACTGGCGCACTACAAGATTCCCCGGTACGTGGACGTCCGCGAGAGCTTCCCCATGACCGTTTCGGGAAAGGTCCGGAAGGTGGACATGCGCCAGGAAGCGGTGGCCCGCCTGCACCTCTAGTGGCCGCGGTGGTCCTGGATGGTCATGCGGGGGCCGAAAGTTGGTTTGCGGAAGCCGCTGAGGTAGAGCATGCGGACCAGCCGCTGCCTCTGCCCGCGCCAGGGTTCCAGCAACTCCAACATGCCGGCGTCGTCAATCTTCCTCCCCGTCAACGCATAGCCCACGAACGACGCAAGATGGTAGTCGCCCACGGAAATCGAATCCGGGCAGCCGTGGGTCCGCTGGACCACCTCCGCAGCAGTCCAGACGCCGATGCCGGGAATGGTCTGAAGTTTGGCTCCGGCCCGCGCTGAGTCCACGCCAGCCAGGCGTTCAAGCGCGACGGCGGATTGCAGCGCCCGCATTACTGTCGCCGAGCGCTGTGGCCCGACTCCCGCCTTGTGCCATTCCCAGGACGGAATGGCCAACCACTGCCGCGGCGTTGGAGGAACGAGGAGGCCGGGGGGAGCAACGCTGCCCGGGGCTTTTGTTCCGAACCGGTACATCAAGTAACGGTAGCCACGCCTGGCCTCCAAGGTGGTGACCTTTTGCTCCAGGATGGTGGGCACAAGGGCGTCAACCACCCGCCCGGTGGAGGGGAGCCGCAGAGCCAGGTTCCGGCGTCGTGCTTCAGTGACAAGGCGGGGGAGCGTTGCATGGAATCCGGGTTCGTCAAAAGCGGACCAATCATCGTCCGCGCCGAGCAGCCGGGGTACGCCGGCAATGGCGTGCTCCGCGCCGGGCCCCCATGCCTGCGCATCAACAAACGATTCAGATCCCAGGCCGCCTGCCGAGAGCCGCAAGGCGACAGGCCCGGAAGGACCAGTGAAGGCCA
Source organism: Arthrobacter sp. StoSoilB5 (assembly GCF_019977235.1). NCBI lineage: Bacteria > Bacillati > Actinomycetota > Actinomycetes > Micrococcales > Micrococcaceae > Arthrobacter > Arthrobacter sp. StoSoilB5. The sequence continues at coordinate 4,060,328 of NZ_AP024646.1, read as the reverse complement.
ACCAGAAACCACTGGCATGGGCCGCGAACGAGGGATCGGCGTTGCCCCGCATGAGGGGAAACATGGTTTGGTCGAGCCTGTAGGAGGCACCCGGGCGCCATCGCACGGAAGCGTCTGCCGCGGCCGCAACACGGGGCGGGGCGTCTGCGATGGTCATGTTTTCATGGTCCCACGCCTGGCCGACAATCCGCTCCGGAAGCCTCTTACGGCGAATGCCTTCCGGGTCTAGACTCCCTGATGTGGCGCGGGTGGGCCGCGCCCGAATCCCAATCCAGGAGCGCCAACCATGGCCGGAATAGTGCATTTCGAGATTCCCACAGATGACAACGGGAGGGCCAACACTTTTTACCAGAGTGCTTTCGGCTGGAACCTTAGTCCCATGCAGGAAGACACCGAAGGCAACATCCTGGGACTTTGGCAGACCGATTCATCCGCAGGGAAGTGATGCACGGCAAGTGATGCAAGGCAGGGCGGGCTGCGGGCAGGCGGTAACTTTGTACCTATGAAGTACGCCCAGTCCGTGTTGGACCTCATCGGCAATACGCCGCTCATCAAGCTCAACCACGTAACGGACGGGATCAAAGCCACCGTCCTGGTCAAGCTTGAATACGTCAACCCCGGCGGATCCATCAAGGACCGGATCGCCGTGAAGATGATCGAAGAAGCGGAAAGGGACGGGCGGCTGCAGCCGGGCGGAACCATTGTTGAGCCGACGTCGGGGAACACCGGGGTGGGACTGGCGCTCGTGGCCCAGCAAAAGGGCTACAAGTGCGTCTTCGTGGTGCCGGACAAGGTGGGCGAAGACAAACGGGCGGTCTTGGCCGCGTATGGCGCCGAAGTCGTGGTGACGCCCACAGCCGTGGCCCCCGACAGCCCGCAAAGTTACTATGGCGTCTCGGACCGCTTGGTCAAGGAGATCCCGGGGGCTTTCAAGCCGGACCAGTTCTCCAACCCCGCAGCCCCGGGCAGCCACTATGAGTCCACAGGCCCGGAGATCTGGCGCGACACTGACGGCAGGGTCACGCACGTCGTCATCGGCGCCGGTACGGGCGGCACCATCACCGGAACGGGCCGCTTCCTTAAGGAAGTCTCGGCGGACCGGCCCGAGTCCGACGGCGGCCGGGTCAAGGTCATCGGCGCGGACCCCGAAGGTTCTGTGTACTCAGGCGGTACCGGACGCCCGTACTTCGTGGAGGGCGTTGGCGAAGACATGTGGCCCGCCAATTACGACAAGACCGTGCCGGACCAGGTCATTGCCGTCTCTGATGGCGATTCATTCGCCATGACCCGCCGGCTGGCACGCGAAGAGGGCCTCCTGGTGGGCGGCTCTTCCGGTATGGCCGTGGTGGCTGCTCTGCAAGCCGCCAAGGACCTGGACGAGTCCGCGGTGGTTGTGGTGATCCTCCCCGATTCCGGCCGCGGCTACCTTGCCAAGATCTTCAGCGATCAATGGATGCGCTCGTACGGCTTCCTTTCCGGCGGCGAAGAGTCGTCCGTGGGCGAGGTGCTGAAGTCCAAGACGGGCGAGATGCCGGACCTGGTCCACATCCACCCGAACGAGACCGTGCGTGACGTCATCAACATCATGAACGAGTTCGGCGTCTCCCACATCCCGGTCCTCTCGCAGGAGCCGCCCGTGGTTATGGGCGAGGTCCTCGGCGCAGTTGATGAGCGCAGTCTCACCACCAAGCTCTTCCGCGGCGAAGCCAAACTCACAGACAAGATCGCCGAACACATGGGGGAGCGCCTGCCCGTTATCGGATCGCTTGAGACCATTTCCGCGGCACGCGAGCTGTTGTCCGACGTCGATACTGTGATGGTGACGTTCGTTGGGGCGCCCGTGGGCATACTGACCCGCCACGACCTTCTCGCCTACCTGAGCAACTGAGCGCTCGGCGCCCACATCCAACCGTTGAACACTGAAAGAGGAGCTTCCATGTCTGTCAACAACAATTCCGGGTTCAACACGAGGGCTGTCCACGCGGGCCAGGCCTTCGAACCCCGGACAGGCGCTGTGGTGCCGCCTCTGCATTTCAGCTCAACCTACGCCCAGGATGGAATTGGCGGCCTGCGTTCCGGCTACGAATACGGCCGCGGGGGCAATCCCACGCGTGACTCCCTGCAGGAGCAGTTGGCAGCCCTTGAAGGTGGTTCGGCCGCGTTCTCGTTCGGCTCGGGCCTTGCTGCCGAAGACTCGCTGATCCGCGCTGTGGCACGTCCGGGGGACCACATCGTCCTGGGCAATGACGCCTACGGTGGCACTTACCGCCTCATTGACCGCGTGCTCGGTGACTGGGGCATTGGCAACACTCCCGTAGACATGTCCGACCTCGATGCTGTGGCACGTGCCGTTGCCGCGAACAAGACGCGCATCGTGTGGGTGGAAACGCCATCCAACCCCCTGATGAAGATCACCGACATCGCGGCGCTCGCCGCCGTGGCGCACGACGCCGGCGCCCTCCTGGTGGTGGACAACACCTTCGCGTCTCCCTACTTGCAGACCCCGTTGGACCTGGGTGCCGACGTCGTGATCCACTCCACCACCAAGTACATCGGTGGCCACTCTGACGTGGTGGGCGGAGCGATCGTCGTCAACGACGCCGAGCTCGCCGAGAAGATCGGGTTCATCCAGTTCGCCGTTGGTGCCGTTTCCGGGCCGATGGATGCTTTCCTCACCACGCGTGGCCTCAAGACCCTGGGCGTGCGCATGGATCGGCACAGCGAGAACGGCCAGGCTGTGGCCGAATGGCTGCTGCAGCGCCCCGAAGTTGAAGCTGTGCTCTACCCAGGCCTCCCGGATCACCCCGGCCACGAACTCGCTGCGAAGCAGATGAAGAAGTTCGGCGGCATGGTCTCCGTGCTGTTCAAGGGCGGTGAGGCAGCTGCCCGTACCGTTGCCGAGTCCACGTCGATTTTCACGCTGGCGGAATCACTGGGCGGGATCGAATCCCTCATGAACTACCCCTCGGAAATGACGCACGCTTCCGTCAAGGGGACAGAGCTGGCCGTTCCCGTGAACCTCCTGCGCCTGTCCTGCGGCATCGAGGAGTCCGAGGACCTGATTGCGGACCTTGAGCAGGCCTTCGCCAAGATCAGCAACGGCTGACACTGTGGCTTCTTCTTCACCCACGGTTGTTTCGGCTGCCCAGCGCGGCTGGATCCTGACCGTCGCAGGCGCGCTGACCCTCGCCGTCGCCGTTTGGTTCCTCTATACGGACTACGCGCCGTTCCTGAACGACTTCGAGGTCTATTTCTACGGCGGCGGCAAGGTCCTCCAAGGCGGGGACCTGTATGCAGTGCGCGATGGCCTGCCATTTACTTACCCGCCCTTCGCAGCGTTGCTCTTTGCCGGCCTGGCGGCAATGGGTTTCTTCGCCAGCAGCATGGTCTTCATCATCGCTGCCTTGGCAGGCGCCGCAGTGGTGGCTGCCTGGTTGGCACGTCACTACTTTGGACTGAAGACATGGCGTTCCGCATTCGCCGACTATCGCTTCAGGACCACGGCTTTAGTGGGAACGGGGGCCATCCTGCTCCTGGGTCCGTGGCGGGACACATTCGTTTTCGGCCAGATCAATATCATCCTCATGGGCGTGATCCTGGCGGACTTCGCACTCTACGGTAAAGCGCGCGCTGGCCTCATCCGGTGGCCCGCAGGACTATTGATCGGCCTGGCTGCCGGTGTGAAGCTCACGCCGCTGGCGTTCGGCCTGTATTTCCTGGTCCGCCGCGACTTCAAGGCACTCGCTTGGATGGCCACAGGGTTCTTCGGATCCATCGCCGTGGCCTGGGCCATCCTGCCGCAGGCGTCCCTGGCATTCTGGACCCAAATCCTCCCCGACACCGGCCGCATCGGTGGTCCGGGCTACGTGGACAACCTGTCCGTCAAGGGGCTGCTCCTGCACTTCGGCATGCCGGATTCCACTCTCACCAGCTTGGTGTGGCTGGTTCTTTCCCTGGGACTCGCGGTCCTTGCGGCGTTGGTCATTAAGTGGGCCGTGGACGTCGACGAGAACTTCATTGCGGTCTCGGCCACGGCCATCCTGATGCTCCTGGTCAGCCCCGTCTCCTGGTCCCACCACTGGGTTTGGGTAGCAGTAGCCCTCCCAAGCATGGCCTTCGCGATGCATCGGGTACCGTCCCGCAGCGGGCGTATGCGCACAGCCGGGTGGGTCATCGTGGCCTTCTCCACCGTTGCCTTTTTCATGACGCCCAAGAACCTGGCCGTCTGGGCGGGGGCGGCCGAGTGGGGCAAGGACCCCCAGACGCAATGGCAGCTCATGGTTTCCAGCCTCGGTGTAGTCTGCGGAATCGCGATGCTGGTCTACTGGGCCCTGGCTTACCGGCCCTCGCGCGCAAGCCTCGTTCCTGCCGGGATGCGCCCTGGAGCGGGTGACTCCGCGGGCCTCCCGGGAAACCAGCCGCGCACCTAAAACTCCAGCTCACAAATCCCGCGCTTGTTCACCTTTCCAACCTTTCCCGCTGTGGGGTGAACAAGCGCGGGATTCTTCAAAGTGTTGCGTTCCGGCTAGCCCGAGATACCTTCCCGGCCGTCTTCCTCACGACCGGTTAGGCGCCTCCGGAAGGAAGCATCCTCGGGTGAGGTGACCTGGATGTCGTACCAACCCTGCAGCGTCTCCCAACCGATCTTCTTTGTTTGGCCCGGCTTGAGTTTTACGGTGTCGCTGCCGTCCAGGTACTGCAGGGACTCGAGCTTTAGAGTCACGGACGCTCCTCCGTTATTGCGTACCTCCAGTTCCACCGCCTTGTTACCGCGGCGACCGTTCATGGTGACGTCGACGCCGGCCGCAAGGCCCGCCGTCGAGCCTTTCAGCTCGTACTGGTAGCGGTTGGGACCGGTGACGACGACGTCGAAATCGCTGGACGGGACGGTGAGCTCCACCTTCTGGTTGCCCAACACGTCCGCATGCCGGGGTTCGGTGACTTCGCCCGCGTAGCCATAGATGGTGAAGTGGCTGGACCGTGTGCCGCTGTTTGCCAGTGCCAGGGTAATTTTGCCGGGCTGAGCCGCGGCCGATACTCCGGGCCTGTAGGGCAGCGGACGGGCCGGCCGGCTTCCGGGTTCCTGGATGGGGGCCACCTGGACCGCCGGTGGGTTCGGCCGCCACCTGCTGATCTTGGCAGGCACAGGGCCGGGGTGGTCCAGAACCGGGGGAGTCCCCGGGGAATCGAAGTTAAAGACGCCTGTGAGGTCGCCGCAGACTTCACGGCGCCAAGGCGAGATGTTGGGCTCTTCGACGCCGGTCCAGCGCTCCAGGAAGCGGAGCACGGAGGTGTGGTCGAAGACCTCGGAGCTGACATAGCCGCCTACGGTCCATGGGGAAACGATGGTCATGGGAACGCGCGGGCCCAGGCCTATGGGCCGTGCCGTGGTCCAGTCAGTGGATTCCCCGGACTCCGGGCGTGGTTGGACGGGTGGTGGGACATGGTCGAAGTAGCCGTCGTTCTCGTCGAAGTTGAGGAAGATTGCCGTGGTGTCCCACGTGTCCGGGTTGCTGGCTACGGTGTCCAAAAGCCTGTAGACGAAGTTTGCACTGCCCACTGGCGTGGATGCTCCCGGGTGCTCGGAGTCTGCCGCCGAGGGAACCAGCCAGCTGACTTGCGGCAAAGCGCCATCCTTGATGTCGGTGCTGAGCCGTTGAAGGAGCGTGTCAGGCCGGCCGCGCCACATGGCTTTGTCGAAGAGCGCTTTCTCGGACTCGCTGAGCGAAGCCCGGCCTTGCTCAAGCTGGGCAAGGAGGCGGTCCTGCTCGGCAGGGGTCTTGCCGGCCAGCTTGTCGTAGAACTCCTCGGTGGTGTTGAGGTTGCCCTCTACCGAGGCCAGCATCTTCCTGCCGATTGCCTTGAAGGTTTGGAAGTACTCCACGGCGTTGTCCGTGAAGTTGTCCCAGTCCTGATAGATCCTCCAGGAAATACCGGCCTTTTCCAGGCGTTCGGGGTAGGTGGTCCAGTCGTATCCGCCGTGGGTGTAGCTGTAGGCCGCGTTGGTCACGGCCCGCTTGGTGCTTCCTGGCTCGTTGCCCGTGGTGCCGCTCCAGAGGTAGTTGCGGTTGGGATTGGTGGAGCCGTTGACGGAGCAGTGGTAAGCGTCGCAGATGGTGAACGTGTCGGCGAGTTCGTACTGCAAAGGAATGTCTGCACGCTCATAGAAGGTCATGGTGGATGCGCTCTTGGCAGGAACCCATTTATCGCACCAGCCGTTGTTCCACGCCGTCGTAGTACCAGCGAAGGAGTGGTCAAGATCGCCCAGGTACTGGATGTCGGAGCCTGGGCGGCCAGCGAGCTCCGCTGCTTTGCGGAGGGAGAACGGCAGAACGGTCTCGCCCGTTGCCCGTGGCTGTTCGAACATAGACTTGCCATTGGGCAGCCGCGTCACGGACTTGTCGCCATATCCGCGGACGCCACGCAGGGAGCCAAAGTAGTGGTCGAAGGAACGGTTTTCCTGCATCAGCACAATCACGTGCTTGATGGATTGGAGGTTTCCTGGCGGGACTGGCTTGGCCATCGCTGCCTGAACGGATGGAGGCAGCAGCGAGCCGGTGGCGGCAAGCGCCGTCGCTGCGGCCGCGGTGCCCAGGAAGCCGCGGCGGGAAAGCGCGGACCCTCCGGTGGAACGATTAACCAAGTCAGGGGTATTCGAGGACATTCAGGGTGCCTTTCGTGGTCAGAGTTGACGCAGCCAGCCTAGGCAGTCCGGGTAAACCAATGATGAAACTACGGCAAACCAGCGGGGGTGTGTCGCGGAGGTCACATGTGGTTCCAGGTCCAAGGTAGGTCAGGACACTGCCGTGGTCTTGGCTTTCTTTAGAAAAGTCATGTACTTTGTCCGCATGCCTCTACGATCCGACTGGTCCGCGCGCACGTGCAGCCTGGCCCGCGGTCTCGATGTCCTGGGCGATCCATGGGGGAGCCTGGTACTCCGCGAGATCTTCTTCGGAAACGGCCGCTTCGAGGCCATCAAACAGCGGCTCGAGGTCGCGGACAACATCCTCAGCAAGCGGCTCAGCTGGCTGCTGGAGAGTGGCTTGCTGGCCCAGCGTCCTTACCAGGATGGGGCCCGGATCCGGCAGGAATACGTGCTCACACCCAAGGGCGAGGACGCTCTTCCGGTCCTGAATGCCATCATCATCTGGGCAGAGAAACACTTGGACGCCCCCAACGCGGTATCCCATATGCGGGTCATCCACACGGACTGCGGACAAGCCACGGCGTCCGCGGACACCTGCACCCACTGTGGCGTCCAACTGACTGCCGCCAATACCAGCTGGCATAGCTTCAAACGCAGCGACCAGCCGATGCCATTGGCCGTCGCGCCGCCCCTAACACCTTCCCTCGAAACGGAGATCTCCGCATGACCGCTCCCGATGTCACAGGAACTCCGACAACTCCGACAAACGCGGCAGAGGTCCCCACCGGTAAGCGCCCTGAAGCTGCCAAGCGCCCTGAACCTGGGAAGCGCTCCGGGCGGAGGCTGCACCCGGCCTGGATCGTGGCCGCCGTTGCTTTCCTCGCCTTGGTAGGGGCGGCCGGATTCAGGGCCGCGCCCGGTGTGCTGATGGTCCCGCTTCAAGAGGAATTCGGCTGGTCCACCACGGTCTTGTCCCTTGCGGTGAGCATCAACCTCGTCCTGTTCGGGCTGACTGCCCCGTTCGCCGCGGCCTTGATGGAACGCTTCGGTATACGCAAAGTCACATCGCTGGCCCTCTGCCTGATTGGCCTGGGATCTGCGCTTACTGTGTTGGTGAACCAGTCCTGGCAGATCCTGCTCACGTGGGGCCTGTTGATTGGCCTGGGAACGGGATCCATGGCCCTCGTCTTCGCGGCGACCATCGCCAACACGTGGTTCGCCAAGAGCCGTGGCCTGGTGATCGGCATACTGACCGCCGGCAGCGCCGCTGGCCAACTCGTGTTCCTGCCCTTCATCGCCGCACTGGCACAGGACCCGGGCTGGAGGGGCGCGTCGCTCCTCATCGCCGCTGGCGCGCTGGCGGTGGTACCACTGGTCCTGCGCTGGTTGCGGAACTCACCGGCCGACGTCGGGGTGTTGCCTTACGGTGCGGAAGCACCTGACGCCAGTACCGCCGGAACAAAGACCACGACGCCGGCCGGTGCGGGGGCGTCGCCACAGCCCGGTCCCGCTACAGCCAAGCCGGATTCGGCGAACGCGGCCGTCCGGGCATTGCAGGTCCTCAAGCGCGCCAGCAAAGTGCGCACGTTCTGGGCGTTGGCTGCGGGCTTCGCCATTTGTGGTGCCACCACCAACGGTCTCATCGGCACGCACTTCATTCCCTCAGCGCACGATCACGGAATGCCCGAAACCACAGCGGCGGGCTTGCTGGCCGTCGTCGGGATCTTCGACATCGTGGGGACCATCGCATCCGGTTGGCTGACCGACCGTTTCAACCCCAAAGTCCTGCTGGCGGTGTATTACCAATTCCGGGGGATCGGTCTTCTGGTGCTGCCACTGCTGCTGGGCTCATCCGTGGAACCGAGCATGATCATCTTCGTCGTGGTCTATGGCTTGGACTGGGTGGCGACTGTTCCTCCGACTGCAGCCATCTGTCGCTCGGTGTTCGGCGCCGATGGCTCCGTGGTGTTCGGCTGGGTGTTCGCGGCCCATCAACTCGGAGCGGCGGCCGCAGCCCTCGCAGCTGGCTTCATCCGTGACGCCACGGGCCACTACAACTACGCCTGGCTGGGCGCGGCCGCAATGTGCACGGTGGCTGCGGTGATCAGCGCAACCATCCGCAAGGACGCCGCGCGGAAGCAACCCGTGGCGGTCGCCGGCTCCCCAACTGTGTAGCATCTGAGCGCGTAGTCAGGCATGAAAACGCGCTCAGCTGCTACCTACTTGGGTGGCGTTAGCCGCGGAAGGCGCCGATCCCCGTGATGTGCTGCCCCAGAATCAGGGTGTGGACCTCGTCAGTGCCCTCATAGGTGCGAACTGATTCCAGGTTGTTGGCGTGCCGCAGCGGCGCATAGTCCAAGGTGACGCCATTGCCGCCCAGGATGGTGCGGGCCTCGCGGGCGATCTTGATGGCCTCGCGGACATTGTTGAGCTTGCCCAGCGAGATCTGCTGCGGCTGGAGGTGTCCGTCGTCCTTCAGGCGGCCCAAGTGGAGTGCCAGCATGGTGCCCTTCTGGATCTCGAGGAGCATGTTTACCAGCTTCTCCTGGGTGAGCTGATAACCCGCCAGCGGGCGCCCGAACTGCAGTCGCGTCCCGGCGTACTCGAGGGCGGCCTCGTAGGAGTCCCGGGCCGCACCCATCGCTCCCCAGGCGATGCCGTACCTGGCCTCGTTGAGACAGGAGAACGGGCCCCGAAGTCCTATGGCACCCGGGAGGATCGACTCTGGACCCAGCCTCACGCCGTCGAACTTTACGTCGCATTGGATGGATGCACGCATGGAGAGCTTCGGCTCGATCGGTGTGGCCGTGACGCCCCGCGTGCCGGCCGGTACGAGGAATCCCCGGATGCCGTCCTCTGTTTGGGCCCACACCACCATGACGTCGGCAATAGAGGCCAGTCCGATCCAGCGCTTGGCGCCGTTGAGGATCCAGCCGTCTGCCGTTTCACGGGCGAACGTGGTCATCGACGACGGGTCCGAACCCGCCGTCGGCTCGGTCAACGCAAAGCAGCCGATCAGCTCACCGGCGGCCATCCGCGGCAGCCACTGTTCTTTCTGTTCCTCTGAGCCCCACTTGTGAATAGCCGTCATGGCGAGCGAGCCTTGCACCGAGACGAACGTGCGGATGCCGGAATCGCCGGCCTCCAGTTCCATGGCTGCCAGGCCATACTCGACGGCGGTGCGGCCGGGGCAGCCATAACCCTCCAGATGCATTCCAAGGACGCCGAGCTCGCCCAACTCGGGGGCGATCTCCCGTGGGAACACTGCGTCCTCATACCAGCGCGCGATATTCGGCCTGATCCGCTGGGTTGTGTAATCCCGCACTTTCTCACGGAGGGCCAGCTCGTCGCTGGTCAACAGGGAATCAAGGGCCAGCACATCCGAGGTGTTCGTCGTTGAATCGCTCATTCCAGCATCCTAAGCGGCTCCACGCCCGGTAAAGGTTGCTCCCGGTAGGTTGCCCGCGGGAAGGTTGCCTCTGGAGTCCGAACGATCGGCCCGTTGGGGGCTCATAAGTAGTATGTATTCGGGAGCCCATGTTCCCCACTGCGCACATGGAAAATATTGGGGGACAAGAAATGGCACTGCCCGTCGTCGACTTACAGGCCAAGGCGGATGCCGAAGTTCCGCGCCCGCCCGCATTCACCGCTTCAAGGGCAATCCGCTGGCTGCCGGTGGCGTTCGTTGTGTTGCCGGTGTGGCTGATGCTTGCCGGCTGGGCCAAGCAGGGCCTGGACTTCAGCGTCTATTGGTTTGGCGGAAGCATCCTCAACGAAGCCGGGGCCTCGCCGTCGGATCTTTACGCCCCCACTGTTGCATGGGCAGGGGGACCGCAACTTCCCTTTACCTACCCGCCCTTCGCGGCCCTCGTCTTCGGCCTGCTGGCACTGTGGCCCCAGCCAGCTGCGCTCATGCTGTTCAACGTGGCCGGGGTTGCGGTCGCAGCCTGGGTTGCCGCCACCATCGTCAAGTACTGGGCATCGAAATCCGACTGGCGTGCAGCGTTGGCACCAGGCCGCAGCCGCTGGTTCGTGGCTGCACTGTTCCTGGCCGTCTTGTTTCTCGGACCGTGGCGCGAGACGTTGGCGTTCGGCCAGATCAACATCCTGCTGATGGGCCTGATGGCCGTCGACTTGCTGGGAGTGGGCTCCCGGGGCCGGGGACTCCAAAGCAGCGGCTTCCTTGTGGGCATCGCAGCAGGTATTAAGCTGACGCCGCTGGTCTTCGGCCTGTATTTCCTGATGCGCAAGGACTGGCGTGGGCTGGCCAACATGGCCATGGGTTTCATTGGCACAGTCCTTCTGGGATGGCTCCTCAGGCCTGCCGAATCGATCCAGTTCTGGCTTGAAATCCTCCCTGACACGTCCCGAATCGGTGGAGCCGGTTACGTCGACAACCTTTCGATCAAAGGTGCCTTGCTGCACTTCGGTGTTCCACAGGACTCGGTGACGCTTCCGTGGCTCGCCCTCAGCCTGGCCACGGTCGTTGTGGCGGCGTTCCTCATCCGTTCGGCATCCGCACAGGGTGCCCGCGTCATAGCGATGTCAGCAACGGCCCTAACCATGCTGCTCATCAGCCCGGTCTCGTGGTCGCACCACTGGGTGTGGATGGCAGTGGTCCTTCCGGCCTTTGCCTGGACCATCAAGGAAACCCCGTCCAGGTACATGGCGCAGCGAATCCTGATGGGTGCCGTTCTGGCCGTTTCCGCGTTCGTGTTCTTCTCTTCGCCAAAAACCATTGGAACGGCCCTGGGCGCCGAGGACCTCAACGTCCAGACACCGGGCCTGTGGATCATGGCGTCGAGCGCCGGAGTGTTCTGCGCCGTTGCGATCCTGGTCTGCTGGCTCGTGGCACTGCGGCGGGACACTGTCTTGCCGGACGGCGTGCCCGACCGGCTCCGCCGCTGGGCCATGACCGCCCGTTAGTTCCAAAGGGAACGCAGCGTTACTCGCCGCGGACCAGCCCGACTTCGGTGTGCTCACCGGTGAAGAAGGCACGCGTCGCAGGTGCGAAGCGGCACACGATGGCAAGCACGACGCCCAGGACCAGGAGTAGGACACCACTCACAAAGGCTCCGCCGATCCCAAAGATCTGGGTGTCCCCGTATTCCGGATCCCACATCTGCACCGCCGAGATGAAGAACGCCGCCGTCAGCGAAACCGCGCCCACGAAGGGCAGGATGCCGCGGAACCACAGGTTGCGGGCAGAATCGCGGAGCGTAGAGCGGAAGAACCATACGCATGAGAAGCCGGTCAGGGCGTAGTAGAACGCGATGAAAAGGCTGATGGCACTGATCGAGTCGGCCAGCAGGTCCTCGCTGAGGAAGCTCATGGCCACGTAGTACGCCACCGCAGCAACGCCCATGACCTGGGTAGAGAAACCCGGTGTCTGGAACCTTTGGTGGACCTTGCCAAAACGCGCTGGCAGGGCACCATGAACGCCCATGGACAGCGTTCCCCTGGCTGTTGGGAGGATGGTGGTCTGCGTTGAGGACAGCACCGATGCGAGCACAGCCACCACGATCAGCCAACCCCAGGGACCCAGCACGACGTCCTTCATGGCCAGGAACACGTCATCCTGGTTCGCTTCATTGCCCAGGCCAATGCCTTCTGTACCGACACTCGCATACATCATCACCAGCAGGGCCACGGAAACGTAGATTGCCACCAGGACGAACGCCGAGATGACGGCACCCCGGCCTGGAGTCTTCGCAGGGTTTTCGGTCTCTTCGTTCAGCGCGAGGCAGGTGTCCCAGCCCCAGTAGATGAACAGGGCCAGCAGGACTCCGTGAACCACGGCGCTGGGGTCGGCGAAGGCACCCGCGGGGTTGAACCACTCAAGGTCGAAAGGCTGGATGGTTGCGCTGCCGTTGGCTCCGCCAGGCGCGCCACCGGCGATCCGGACAATAATGGCCACCGCAAAGATGCCCAGTGAGATGTACTGGATGTAGGTCAAGGTCCGCTGGACGTGCTCGCCCAGCCGGATGCCGCGGTGATTAACGTAGGTCATGAACGCGATGAACAGGACCCCGGTGGCGGTAACCAGCCACGTGTTGCCGGCCAGGGAACCGTCGCCGATCAGCAACCAGAGATATTTCCCGGCAATTTGGGCCAGGTTGGCGAGGACCACGATGCCGGCCAATGCCACGCCCCAGCCGCCCAGCCAGGCCGCCCACGGACCAAAGGCCTTGCGTGCCCAGAAGAAGGTGGTGCCGCAGTCCGGGAGCGCACTGTTCAGCTCCCGGAATGCGTAGGCGATGAACAGCACTGGAATGAAGCCAAGAACCAGGATCAGGGGAGTGTAGTTGCCGTTGACGGCGACAATGAGCCCCAGCGTAGCGGCCAGCGAATACACAGGCGCCGTTGACGCCAGCCCCAGCATGACGGAGTCGCCAAGGTCCAGGATGCCTGCATGGAGGCCTTTGGAAGGTACGACGGCGGTAGGGTCGCCTCCCGCTGAACCGCCGTCCGGCGTCGAAATTTCAGTGCTCAAAGCGCAGCTCCGTAGGAAGTAGTAGTGGGCGCGGCAGGCGCCGGGGCGTCAATGGTGTTGGGAACGAAACGGCAGAAATAGTCCGTGATGGGGCCATCCGATTCGCGGATACCGCAACCGACGGACTCGCCATCCACCACCCATAGGCCCAGCACCGGGTGGTTCCCCTCGAAGTCAGGGAGTGCGTGGTACTGCTGGAAGCACCACCCTTCACGGCCATAGCCGCCGGGTTGCTGGAGTTCGATGCCGGGGGCATGGATGCGGATGTTATCGCCCTCGCGGCCATGAAGAGGCTTGGCCACCCATTCTTTGAGCGGACCAGGATCGCCAAGGTAGGCCGGCAGCAGGTTCTCGTGGCCAGGGTAGAGGTGCCACAACGCAGCCAGCAGGGCTTTGTTGGAAAGCAGCATCTTCCACGCGGGCTCCACCCACCGGGGGTTGTGCGCCCGCGTCAGCAGCCGATGCCCGAAAGGTTCCTTCATCATCAGTTCCCACGGATACAGCTTGAACATGGTGCTGATCATGAAATTGTCCAGGTCCACAAAGCGGTTCAGGTTCGGGTCCCAGCCGATGTCGGACATATTGATGCCGATGGTGGTCCACCCACCCTGGCTGGCCACATCCCGCATGTAGGCGGCGGTCATCCAGTCTTCACCGGATTCTTCGGCCTCCGAATGAGCCACGTGCAGTGTGCTCATTCCGGTGCGGAACTGCAGCTTTTTCCATTGCCGGATCAACGCCTCATGGATTCCGTTCCACTGGTCCTTTTCCGGGAACACATCCTGCAGCCAGAACCACTGCGCAACGGAGGCTTCAATGAGGCCGGTGGGTGTATCGGCGTTGTACTCCAGCATCTTTGCCGGCCCACCCTTGCCGTCATAGATGAAGTCGAAGCGGCCGTAGATGTCCATGTCCCCGGCCTGCAAGGATTCGCCGGCGAGCTCCAGCGCCTGTTGCCCGATCCCAATTTCGCCCATCGCCCCGGTGGCAAGGTACTTTGCCGCCTCCAGGCACATGAGGTGCATGTCCTCCGCTGTCTTCTCGAGCGTCTCCACCTCGTCCATGGTGAATTCGTAGTACGCCGACTCGTTCCAGTATTCGATTTTGCGGCCGTCGGGCATGGTGGTGGTGGAAAAAACCAGGCCTTGTTCTTCGATCTTCTTTTTCCAGTCCGGCCTGGGCTCGGAGGGCAAACGCTGCACGCCTAGCCTCCCGAGCTTCCGCCGCTTTTGGAACTGCTGCCAAAGCCGCCACGGCTGACTGTGCCGCCTTTGGTGCTGTAACCCGTAGAGGTCTTTGCGCCCTGCGGAACTGTCTTGGCGGAGCCCGGGTAGGAGTTACGGTTCTGTCCCACAGCGGGCACGCTGGATCCCCGCGAGTAGAAGTACCAGGCGTAGATAGCCGAACCGCGGCCATCCGAGCTGCTGTTGTTGCATTGGGTATCGTCTACGCGCTCGCCGGTTTCATCGTTGAAACAGACCTGCGCGTAGTCGGCCTCTTGCTCGCTGCTGGCAACAACGGCGGTGATGGTTCCGGCCAGAAGAGCAGTAACGCCCAAACCCACGACGACGGTGCGGCGCCGGGAGCGCTTCTTCCGTGCCTCTGCCTGGGCTGATTCGCGTTCACGTTCCTTGGCGAACGGATCAATGATCGGAAGGGGTCCGCCTGGCTCCGGGTGGGATGCATCGGGCCTGGGGGAGCCAGGCTTGTGTCCGTTTGGCGTTTCGTTCTGGTCGTCAACGGCAGGCGGGATCAACTCGGGGTGAAGCTCGGGCTTGGGCACTTGCCATGGTGGTGGCTTGGGCGGATTCCTGGCCGCGTCCGAGCCATTGCCTGAACCGCCGTTGCCTGCGGCGCCTTCTTTCGGGTCCATGTATATCCCCCTGGATAGACCGTTGGAGTGTCCGACGCCATGCCGGACCAGATGCTGAAAGCAAGCCTAGTCCTTGAGCGGAGCGCGGGCACTGGTCTCAGAGCAAGGTGGGCAGAACTGCCCACCCTGCCAATCGTGGAAGGATGTAGCCATGCCAGGTCCTGAAGCACAAAGCACCGAAGCCGACGCCGTTCTCCTGCGTCTTCCCGCGGTTCGGGGCATCGGCCGTGGACGTGTTGCCACAGGCCTTTTCCTGGCCCTGCTGATGCCGCCCGGCGTCGAAGTACTGGTCACTTTGCTGGGCTTCCGCAACTTCGCCATGATCATGCTCCTTCAGCTGGCAGCAGCCGTGGCCGTTGCCGCCATCGGAGGCCTGTGGCCGGCCGTGGTCGCAGCAGTGCTGGGCAGTTTCCTGTTGAACTACTTCTCCGCCGAACCCGTTGGTTCGCTGTCCATCGCTGATCCCACCACCCTCTTCACCCTTGTGGTTTTCCTGGCTGTGGCCTGCGGCGTGGCGCTCGCGGTGGGACTGGCAAGCCGCAGGGCCCAGGAAGCTGCGAGGTCCGAGGCAGAGGCCACGGCCCTGAGCGAGTTGGCCCTGCGCATCCTTAGCTCGGACGGCAGCCTTGAGTCCTTCCTTGAAAAGGTCCGCGGCAACCTCGGCATGGAAGCTGTGACATTGTTGGGTTCCCCCACCCCGGACAGCGTCACAGTGCCAGGGGCGCCGCCACAGTGGAGGGTCCTTGCGAGTGCCGGCCCCAATCCGCCGGTGACCCACGCCGCGGCCGACCATGCCGCCGTCGTCGATCCCCACTACACGCTGTTGTTGCGCGGCGGTGCGCTGTCTTCGCAACACCAGCGGCTGCTGGCCGCCTTCGGAGCGTTCGTGGTTGCCGTGCGTGAGCGGCAGCAACTGGTCAAGAGCCGGCGGGACAACCTTCGCCTGGCCGAGGGAAACAAGATGCGCACGTCCATCCTTCGTGCCGTTTCGCATGACTTGCGGACGCCGCTGGCCGGCATCAAACTGGCTGTCAGCAGCCTGCGGCAGGAAGAGGTCCAGTTCCCGCCGGACGTGGAGAAGGAGTTGCTGGAGACAATCGAGAATTACGCCGATCGCCTGGACCATTTGGTGGACAACCTGCTGGATATGTCCCGGATTACCGCCGACGCCGTGAACCCGTTGCTCGCGGGCACCACGTGGGCTGAAATTCTGCCTGAAGCACTACGCGGGATCCCGAAGGACCGGATACGCAACGAGCTGCAACCCAACCTTCCGCCGGTAACGGCTGATGCCGGAATGCTGGAGAGCGTGGTGGCCAACATCGTTGAAAACGCAGTGAAATACGCGCCGGGTTCGGACGTTGTCCTCACTGCGCGTGCAGGCGCCGGGATCACCGTGGGGGACAGGCCTGCCAGCGAACTGAGGATCGTGGACCACGGCAGCGGAGTGGGACACAACGAGGTGCTTGAGATGTTCCAGCCATTCCAGCGGCTTGGCGATTCGCCTGCCCCCGCAAGCGCCGGCGGTGGAATCGGCCTGGGACTTGCGGTGGCCAAAGGTTTTACGGAAGCCATGGGAGGCACGCTTATGGCGGAGCCGACGCCAGGTGGCGGCCTGACCATGGTGGTTACGCTGCCGTTGTGGACCGGTCACGGCGGGGGCAGGGCATGACCCGGGTGCTGATAGTTGAGGACGAAGCCCAGATTGCGCGGGCAATGCAGGTCACCTTGCAGGCCCATGGCTATCAGGCAGTGACCGTGGGAAACGGCGCCGACGCCTTGAACGCGGTGGCGAAACAAAGCGTGAATATTGTTGTGCTGGACCTTGGCTTGCCGGACATGGACGGAGTGGAGATCATCCGCCGCATCCGCGGGTGGAGCAGCATGCCCATCATCGTCTTGTCCGCCCGGCATGCCTCGGAGGACAAAGTTGAAGCGCTCGACGCCGGCGCGGACGACTACGTGACCAAGCCTTTCGGACTGGATGAACTGCTTGCGCGGCTTCGGGTTGCCTCGCGCCGGGTCCTTACCGATCGTGAAGAACCTACCTTGGCGACGTCGGACTTCATGGTGGACCTGGCCGGCAAGAAAATCGTGAAGGATGGTTCAGAGGTGAGGCTGACGCCCACCGAGTGGAACATCCTGGAGTTGCTGGTCCGGAACAAGGGGAAGCTCGTGAGCCAGCAGCAGATCCTGACGCAGGTCTGGGGTCAGGCCTATGCCAAGGAGACCCAATATCTGCGGGTCTATATTGCCCAGTTGCGGCGAAAGCTGGAGCGGGACCCGGCCGCGCCGCGTCACTTGCACACCGAAGCGGGAATGGGTTACCGGTTCGATCCTTAAATCCGGCCCTTCGTCCGTAAACTGTTGTCCATGAACACCGCATCCCTCCTCGCTGTCTGCCGTGTCCACCAGCTGTTGCCGGACCCGGAAGGAAGCGTTGGCGTCACCGCGATCGATAAGCGTCCCGTGGAAGGCCCCGTCAAGATCCACAAGCTCGGGGTCCATGGTGACGTCCAGGCAAACCGGTTCGATCACGGGGGCGAAGACCAGGCGCTTTACGCCTATTCCCAGGCAGACGCCGACTACTGGTCCACGGAACTGGATCGTGAGCTTCCAGCCGGGGTGTTCGGGGAGAACCTGCGCGTGGCCGGAATCGAAACCACGGGAGCCGTGATTGGTGAACGCTGGAAGATCGGTCTGGATGTGGAAGTGGAAGTGACGTCCCCGCGGGTCCCGTGCGCCACGTTCCAGCGCTCGCTGGACGAGCCGCAATGGGTGAAGCGCTTCACGCAGGCCGGACGGGTGGGAACATACCTGCGCGTGATCAAGACCGGGACGGTCTCTGCGGGAGACCACATTCACCGGCTGTTCGTACCGAAGCATGGCATTACCGTTGGCCAGTGGTTCAGCGAGCCCACGCCGGACATGGTCCAGGCCCTGCTCGACGCCGAAGCGGACGGTGAGGTCCGGCTTCAGGATGAATACCATGACAAGTTCGAGAAAGTCCTGCGTCGGAACGGGCTGTAAGGCTTGTTGAACTGGCTGTAGTGCTTCATGGAGGCCCCTTAGAGTTCGGGTGTGCTCAAGCTCACCCTGGCTTCATCAGCCCTCAACTCGCGGTAACGACCCTCTGTGCCCTACACTTGAAATATCCCCCACTCCGGAAATCCCTTTATCCTGCCCAATTCTTGAGGCAGGACTGGTAAGTGTTGGGGCCCGCAAATGTGTGCGGGCATTTTCATAGGGAGAGCCGGCTAAAGAAAACGCTGTACAGACTGCTGGGATAGCAGCCAAGAGATGCAGCGGGAAGTCCTGCCATGGGATTGCGATAGCGCCGGACTTCTTGCGAAAGCAGGGCACCTTTGCCCGGCTCTTCGCGACGAGTAATGCGGCCAAGCCCAACCGGGCCGCGCCGACTGCCCTATGGATGAGGAATTTCCCCCTATGACCGAAAATCTCAACGAAAACTTCGATGCCCCGAACGCTGAGTCTGCTGACGTAGCAGAGACCGCCGCTGAAGGCACCGTAGTAGAAGCACCGGCTGCCGCCGCTGCCCCCGTCGAGACCGCTGCACCCGAGTCTGCAGCCCCTGCCTTCACCGAAGCTCCTGCCCCGAAGGCAGAGGACGAGGAAGAAGAAGGCGTCCGCTTCGTCGATCTTGGCATCGATGGCCGCGTTTTGGCCGCGCTGCAGGATGTCGGGTACGAAAAGCCGTCCCCCATCCAGGCAGCCACCATCCCGCTGCTGCTTGAAGGCCGCGACGTCGTCGGCCTGGCCCAGACCGGTACCGGCAAGACTGCAGCCTTCGCTGTCCCCGCACTGTCCCGCCTGGCCGAGCTGCACGACCTCAACGGCCCGTCCCGCAAGACCCAGGCATTGGTCCTGGCGCCGACCCGTGAACTCGCCCTCCAGGTTGCTGAAGCCTTCACTTCCTACGCCAAGCACATTGACGATTTCACTGTCCTCCCGGTTTACGGTGGGTCCGCTTATGGCCCCCAGCTGGCCGGCCTCCGCCGCGGTGCGCAGGTTGTTGTCGGTACCCCCGGCCGTGTAATCGACCACATTGCCAAGGGCTCACTGGACCTTTCCGAACTCCAGTACCTTGTGCTGGACGAGGCTGACGAGATGCTGCGCATGGGCTTCGCCGATGACGTTGAGCAGATCTTCCAGCAGACTCCGGAAACCCGCCAGGTTGCGCTGTTCTCTGCCACCATGCCGGGCCAGATCCGCCGCATGTCCAAGCAGTACCTGAACAACCCTGCTGAAATCTCGGTGAAGTCCAAGACCACCACCGGCGCCAACACCAAGCAGCGTTACCTCCAGGTCATGGGCCCGCACAAGCTGGACGCCCTGACCCGCATCCTCGAGGTTGAAGAGTTCGACGGCGTCATCGCCTTCGTGCGTACCAAGATGGCCACCGAGGACCTGGCTGACAAGCTGAAGGCCCGCGGTTTCCAGGCTGCCGCCATCAATGGCGACATCCCGCAGCAGCAGCGTGAACGCACTGTTGACGCGCTGAAGGAAGGCCGCATCGACATCCTGGTTGCTACCGACGTCGCAGCCCGTGGTCTTGACGTTGAGCGCATCAGCCACGTCATCAACTACGACATCCCCCACGACACCGAGTCCTACGTCCACCGCATCGGCCGCACCGGCCGTGCAGGCCGTTCCGGTGACGCCATCCTGTTCATGACGCCGCGCGAGAAGTACCTGCTGCGTTCCATCGAGAAGGCCACGCGCCAGCCGGTGGAGCAGATGCACCTGCCCACCGCCGAGACCGTGAACACGCTGCGCCTGGGCAAGTTCGCCGAGCGAATCACCGAGACCCTCGAGTCCGAGGATGTTGCAGCGTTCCGCGACCTCATTTCCTCCTACGAGGAAGAGCACAACGTACCGGCCTCGGAGATCGCCGCTGCACTTGCGGTCATGGCCCAGGGCGGTCAGCCCCTGCTGGTGAAGGAACTGCCTGCAGCTCCTGAGTTCCAGAAGCGCGAGCGCTCCAAGGACGGCTTCGGCTCCCGTGGCCCGACCCGTGCACTCACCGAGGGCAACGCAACCTACCGGATCGCCGTCGGACGCCGCCAGCGCGTCATGCCGGGCTCGATCGTGGGCGCCATTGCCAACGAAGGCGGCATCTCCTCTGCACAGATCGGTGGCATCGATATCCGCTCGGACCACTCCCTGGTGGAGCTTCCGGCTGACCTTAGCCCCGAGCAGCTGCGCGCACTGTCCCGCACCCGTATTGGTGGCGAACTGATCCACCTCGAGCTGGATAACGGACGCAAGCCCAGCGGCGACCGTGGCGGTTACTCCGGCGGTGGCGCAGGTGGACGTGGTGGCTACGGCGACCGCGAAAACCGTGGCGGCGGCAACTTCAAGGGCAGCGGTGGGTTCAAGAAGGACTTCCGTAAGTCCGAGGGCGGCGAGCGTTCCTCTGCCGACCGTGGTGGCCGCACCTACAGCGACCGCTCCGAGCGCACTGCAGGCAGCTTCGGCGACCGTGACCGCGGCCAGTCCAGCGGCTCGCGCTTCGGTGGCCATGGGGACGGCGCCCGCAAGCCCCGCAGCGGTGGCGAAGGCGGACACCGCGACTTCAACCGCAAGGGCAAATGGTAAACACCGCCAAGTGGTAAATACTGCCAAGTGGTAATCACTAAGTAGTCCCGTCAGGGGTCGGCTTTTGGGCCGGCCCCTGATGTGTTTAACGCTGGTAAACGGTGCGGTGGAAGGCACTCCGCCGTACGATCAAAGTGCTACGAGCCGCGTAGCTGCGAAGAGCCTGACGGTCGCAAGCTGAATGTAGGAGGGGTTCCCATGGGATTGCTCGACAACTTGAAGAAGAATCTTGGCCTTGGTGAGAAGGATCACAGGGGTCAGGTTGCGCCCACCGCCCCGGAAGCTGCTGCGGACCAATCTGCTGCCGACCAGGCCGCAGAGGACGCTGCCGCCGTCGGGACTTCGAGCAAGGCCGCCGCGGAAGCTGCTGCAGCCCAGGCGGCCGAGCAGCAGGAAGCCGCCAATGCTGCGGGCGCTCAGATCGCCGGAGAGGCTGGCTTGGAACCAGAAGCCCCGGAGGTCCAGCCATTGGCCCAGCAGGCGGCTGCTGAGGCCGCTGCCGGGACGGGGCAGCCCGGGCCAGTGGCCCCGCGCGTCACGGAGGTGGTGGTGGAGCCCGGCGACACCATGAGGGGTATCGCTGCACAGTTCGGTGTGGACCTCGGTGCCCTGATCGCGACCAACGCCGACACTGTGCCCAACCCGGATCTCATCTACCCCGGGCAGGTGCTTCGCCTGCCCTGATTTTGGCCGGTATCTGGATCAGGAAAACGGCCTCTGCGCAAATTGTGTCGGCGCCGTTTTTCCCCGGATTTTCGCCGATTTGTAGCTTCTGAAAACGTCCGGTAGAGTATTTACTCGTTGCCCCCCTAGCTCAGTGGTAGAGCGCGTTCTTGGTAAGAACGAGGTCACCGGATCGATTCCGGTGGGGGGCTCTGAATGAGGGCCTGTGTCAAGGCGGTTTTGACCGGCTTGACACAGGTTTTTCTCATTCGTGGCGGTGTAGCTCAGTTGGTTAGAGCGCACGACTCATAATCGTGAGGTCGGGAGATCGAGCCTCCCCACCGCTACAGAGCAAGGCCCCGCAGGTATCACCTGCGGGGCCTCTTCATTTCCCCGCCCGCGCCAACTTCCCATGTGGGACAGAATGGGTGCATGAGCCGAATCGCAATCATTGGCGGCCACGGCAAAGTGGCCCTGCATTTGTCCCGCATTCTTAGTGGCGAAGGTCACGACGTCACGTCTTTCATTCGAAATCCCAACCATGTGGCAGACGTCACGGAGACGGGCGCTGCTGCGCAGGTCCTGGACGTGGAAAACTCGACGACGGCGGAACTCGCCCAGGCGCTACAGGGCCATCACGCCGTGGTCTGGTCAGCAGGAGCCGGTGGCGGCAACCCGGCCAGGACGTATGCAGTGGACCGGGACGCCGCTATCCGATCCATGGACGCAGCCCAAGAGGCCGGCATTAAGCGCTATGTGATGGTGTCCTACATCGGCAGTTCAAAGGATCACGGCGTTTCCGAGGACCACCCCTTCTTCCCCTACGCGGAGTCCAAGGCCGTGGCTGATGACTACCTGCGGAGCACTGGACTGGACTGGACCGTGCTGGGACCGGGAACCCTGACGGAGGAGCCCGCCTCCGGGATGATCGATGTCAATCCAGCAAACCCGGGCAATGGTACGCAGACTTCCCGTGCGAACGTTGCCCTGGTGGCGGCTGCAGTTCTGGAACTTCCTGGCACCATCCACCGGACCATCACGTTCAAGGACGGATCAGTCGACGTGGTGGATGCACTGACGGCGGAATGAAGCTGGCAGGGGATCCATGGACCCCGGGATATGTTGGTAGGTAGCTTCTGCGGGCCACGTCTGCGGTGGGCACGTACAACTTCTGGGGAAGCAGGAATATGGATCAGCTGGCACTCATTGTCGGATTGCTGCTTGCGACGGTGCTGGCTGTGGGCTTGGGGGACAGGCTTCGGCTTCCGTACCCGGTCCTGATGCTGCTTCTGGCTGTTGCGCTGACGTTCATTCCGGGCTTCCCTGAGTTGGAGATTACGCCGGAGTTGATCCTGCCGATCTTCCTCCCGCCGCTGCTTTTTGCCACCGCGCAGAAGAGTTCCTGGGCCGTTTTCCGGGTGCGTTGGCGGACGTTGCTGCTGATGGCTGTCGCCTTGGTGGTGGTTTCCACCGTAGTGGTGGCTGGTGCTGCATGGCTCATGATTCCTGGCATTGGCATACCGGCGGCGATTGCATTGGGAGCCATGGTGGCGCCGCCGGATCCGGTCGCAGTGGAGTCAGTAGCTGGCCGCGTGCATATGCCCCGACGGCTCATCACCGTTCTGCAGAGCGAGGGCCTTTTCAATGATGCCGCCGCTATCGTGATTTTCCAGGCAGCGGTCGCCGCCACGGTGTCTGGTAGCGAAGTGGGGCCCAATGTCATCCTGCAATTTGTGGTGGGTGCTGCTTTGGCGGTGGTCATCGGCATCGCCATGGGCTGGCTGACCAAGTTCATCTCCAAGCTTGTGACATCCATGGTTGCCCGCAGCGCAGTCACGCTAGTGGTTCCCTTCGCGGCATACATTCTGGCGGAAGAGTTGCACGCTTCAGGTGTGGTGGCCGTCGTCGTGACTGCCCTGGAACTGCAACGCCACGCACGGCCGCAGGACGCTGCCGAGCGCATTACGCGGACAGCCTTCTGGGATGTGGTGGAGCTGCTGGCAACCGGCCTGGCCTTCGGCCTGGTGGGCTTGGAAATCAGGCACGTTATCCGTGACGAGGGGACGGCCATTTTCGGGATGATCGGCGCGGCTGTGGTGATCTGCATCCTGGTGTTCGCCGTTCGCTACCTATGGCTCGGACTGCTTGCGCTGACCGCCCATCGGCGGCGGAATCTCCTGCAGCCAACCTCACCCAAAGAAGTACTCATCCTGACGTGGTGTGGAATGCGTGGCCTGGCAACACTGGCCCTCGCCTTGGCGCTCCCGCTGACACTGCCTGATGGCAGCGACTTCCCGGCGCGCCACGAAATCCTGGTCACCGCCTGCGCCGTGCTTCTGGCCACCTTGGTACTGCCTGGCCTGACGCTTCCGTGGCTGATGCGGGTCCTCAACGCCATGGAGGACGGTTCACATGAAAAGGACGCTGCCCGCGTGCTGGCCAAACGTGCCCAGTCGGCAGCGGTAGCGGCGCTGAAGGACCACGAGCTCATGAAGGAGCTCCCTGCGGACAAGGTGGCACTGGTCAAGGAAAAGATGCGCCGCCTCCATGCCGAGCTGCTGGATGGGACGTTGCGGAACGAGTCGGCCGCGGAGAAACGCAAACGAGGGCGTGAACTAGCCATCGCCGTGCAGACGATCGCGCTGGATGCCGCCCGCCAGGAAGTGGTGGACGCACGCAATGAGCCGGGTACCGATCCTGAGGTGGCGGACCGCGTTCTCAGGCAGCTGGACCTGCGCACCATGTCCATGCCGGAGTAGCGATTCCGGCAGCCAGGTGGCAGCCGGGTGGCAGCAAAGAACCTGGAAGGGTCAGGAAGCGTCCGCGTGTTTCGGCAGTGATGCGGGGTAAAGGTCCAGTGCATGCTCTTCGACATAGTCCAAGGCATGGCGGATCGCGCCGAGGGACACAATGCCGTCGCCCAGAATGGATGTTGCCAGGCGCGGGGGAGTGAAGGTGAAGTCCGGCAACTGCTTCCCGATGTCCGGGAGCAAGGCGTGGACTGACGCTGCGACGCCGCCGGCAATAACCACAAGCTCAGGGTTGACCAATGTGCTGATGGAGCCGATGACGCGGGCCATGCGGTGCGCCACACGATCAAGGGCGATACGGGCGGCGCGGTCACCGTCCGCGGCTGCCTTGAAAACCATCTCTGCCGTCAGGGCCGCAGGATCGCCGCCACAGAGCAACCGCAGGGTCGTGCCGGAGTCATCGGCAAGGGCTTCCCGCCCCCACAGCGCAGCGTAGTGGGCGATGCCGTAGGTGTCGCCTACGCCGTCCACGTTGTCGAGGTATCCCAGTTCGCCAAAGCCACCAACTTGCCCATGGAGCAATCGGCCCGACTCGAGGATGCCCGATCCCAGGCGGTCTCCGGCGAGCATGACCACCAGGTTGTCGACTCCTTGCGCCGTGCCCTGCCACCTTTCTGCGAGGGCTGCAAGGTTGGCGTCGTTTTCGAGGAGTACCTGCCAACCATGCCGCTCGGACACAATCCGGCGGACATCAAATGACTTCCAGAATTCCTGGGCCGTGAGCACCTCTCCGTCGCGGCTGACGGGAGCGGCAACACCAACAGAAACAGCAAGAACAGAGTCAGCGGTTACGCCGGCTTTTTCCAGGGCATCCGCCGCGATCCGGTCCAGCACATCGGCGCGCTCATCGGCAGGTACGTTGTAAGCGCGGAAGGGCATCGTCACCTGGGACAAAGGTTTTCCGGCCATGTCAGCCACAATCGTGGTGATCTTGTTGGCGCCGATGTCGATTCCGAGCACGCTGGCCGCGCTGTCGTCGAAGATAAAGCGGCGTGCCGGCCTGCCTTTGACGTAGTCTCCGGCACCTCGCTGGTTTTCCAGTTCCTGCAGCCATCCGAGCCGGACAAGTTCGTCGCAGATCGAAATGACGGTGGCGCGTGAGAGTCCGGTGGAAGCCATCAGTTCCGTGCCTGTGACTACCCCCGCACCACGCATTGCCTTCAGCATCGCGCCGGCGTTGACCCTGCGTACCAGCTGTGTTGACGGCGCAGTCCCGATCACCATTGATGCTCCTCCCAGCCGCCCTTCCGGTGATAGAGCGATCTCTCTAAATTTAGTGCATAAATTTAGATGACGACGCATTTCCACCAAAAGCTTGACCATGTGGCGCTGCTCACTAAATACTAGCGATAGGTCATAAATTTACCCCCTATCTAAACTTCGGGTTGAGCTTGACGCGACCACTTCCCCGCGGCATAGCGGCCACTGGGAATCCGCACGACGAAAGGACTATGGAGTCTGTGAAAGCTACGCGCAAGAAACGCATGGCAGCGATGGGCCTGGGGCTGGCCCTGCTGGCCGGCCTCCTCTCGGGCTGCACCGGGGACCCTGGGAAAGAGACCATCCGCTTCACCTTCAGCAAGCGGGAGGCCATCGGCTTCATGACCAAACTCGTTGCCGACTACAACGCTTCCCAGAACGAAGCCGAGGTAGTACTGGACACATCGGGCGTCGACGTCGTGTCGGCAAGTTTCGTCCGCGGCAATCCACCGGACATCGCGCTTGCAAACTACAACATGGAGACTTCCCGCTTTGTCCAGCGCGGAGCGTTGAGCGACCTGTCCGGTACCGAGGCCGCATCCCACATCCGGGAGGACCTTCAACCGCTCATGGACCAGTACGGTTCATATCCGGGTCGGACCAGTGCCCTGCCGTACTCGGTCATGGCATCCTCCGTGATCTACAACAAGGAAATCTTCGCTGCGCACAACATAGCTGTGCCGAAGACGTGGAGTGAGATGATCGCGGCGTGCGAGGCGCTGAAAGCCGCTGGCGTGACGCCCTTCTATGCCACATGGAAGGATGACTGGACCATCGCCCAAGGGTGGTTTGACTACTCGGTAGGTGGTCAGGTGGACACCATTGACTTCTTCAAGAAGCTTGCTGCCGAAGGCACGGAAGTTGGGCCGCAGTCCTCCGTGTCATTCCAGAAGGACTTCAACCAGCCGGTCGAGAAGATGCTGACGCTCGCAAAGAGCTACGTCAACAAGGATGCTGCAAGCCGGGCCTACGGTGACGGTAACCTCGCGTTCTCACAAGGCAAGGCCGCAATGTACATGCAGGGACCCTGGGCCTTCAGCGAGATCGCCAAGACCGCGCCGGACCTCAAACTCGGGACCTTTCCGCTCCCTATGACCGAGGACCCCAAGGACTTGCGCGTCCGCGTGAATGTGGACCTGGCGGCCTGGATTCCGGAGGCGTCCAAGCACAAGGACGCTGCGCGTAACTTCCTGGAGTACCTGTACCGGCCGGAGGTGATCGATGCCTACAACAAATCACAGTTGGGCTTCACACCCACCAAGGACTCTGCAAATGTCCCGGACCCCCGGATAGAGGGAATGGTGGAGTACTACGAGAATTCGCAGGTTTATCAGGGCCCATCGGTGCTGGTTCCGCGCACCATCCCGATCATGAACTACACGCAGGCAATCGTGTTCGGCGCGTCCCCTGCATCCACCCTCCGCACACTCGACGCAGACTGGGCGCGCCTGGCGTTCCGCCAGTAGTGCAGAACATAGGAAGTCAGATACATGTCCAGCATTAGCACCTCAACCACATCCGGCCCTACCAGCCAAAGCCCCGCCAGCCAAAGCCGTACCCGCGAAATGAAGGGCAGCAGGCGGCGGGTGGAACCGATCTTCTACTTTTTCCTCCTGCCCAGCCTCATCCTGTTCACCCTGGCCATCACGATACCGGGCATCATTGGCATCTTCTTCAGCTTCACGGACTCCATCGGAATCGGTGACTGGGAGTTCACCGGCCTGACCAACTACATCGCGATCTTCACTGACCCCGCTATCCTGCAGAGTTACCTGTTCACCTTCGGTTTCTCCATCGTCACAGTGATCGCGGTGAATGTAATCGCCTTCCTCCTTGCAGTCGGCCTGACCTCGCGCATCCGGATGAAGTCCGCACTCCGGACCATCTTCGTCATCCCGATGGTGGTTTCCGGCATCATCATCGCCTACGTTTTCAACTTCCTGTTTTCGAACTCCCTCCCGGCGGCTGGTGCCGCGGCAGGGATCCCGTGGCTGGAGAGCAGCCTCCTGGCCAACCCAGACCTCGCCTGGATTGCGATTGTGCTTGTCACGGCCTGGCAGGCTGTGCCCGGGGCGCTGCTCATCTACATTGCCGGCCTTGTTGCCGTGCCCGGGGATGTCTATGAGGCCGCGGAAATTGACGGCGCGAGCAAATTCCAGCAGCTGCTGAAGATCACCCTTCCGCTGGTTGCCGGCTATGTGGTCATCAACATCATTCTCGGTTTCAAGGGCTTCCTCAATGCTTACGACATCATCGTCGGGCTGACGAACGGTGGCCCGGGAACCTCGACCAGGAGCATCGCGATGACTGTTATCGCCGGCTTCAACGGCGGCGACTACGCCTACCAGATGGCCAACGCGACCATCTTCTTCGTGGTCGCCATCCTTATCTCTCTCCTACAGCTATCGCTGACTCGCGGACGGAACGCACTCTGATGACCAAGCAAGCCACCCTCGCAATCGAAGACTCCTCCCAGGTTGAAACCGCCACCGCCCCAACCAGCCGACGTCGTTCCTCTCCAGCGGTGGAACGGGTCAACTGGTCCGGAACCACCATCCTGGTATTGTGCACGGTTACCGTGCTCCTACCTCTCTATGTCACGGTCTCCATGGCTTTCAAGACCCAGGGGCAGGCTGTGGATGGCAATGCCTTCTCATTTCCCGCTCCATTCAGCCTCGACGGGTTCGTCCAGGCCTGGACTCTGACAAACTTTCCCGTCGGCGCCGCGATGTCATTGCTGGTGACCGCGGGGACCGTTCTTGCCACCATCGTCCTGGCCGCCTTCGCCTCGTACGCGATTGTGCGCAACTGGGAACGCCGGCTGTTCAGGTACTCGTTCTTCTACCTTCTTGGGGCGATGTTCATTCCGTTCCCGGTGGTTGCCCTGCCGCAGATCCAGCTCACGGGCCGCCTCGGGCTGGACAACCCGCTGGGCGTCATTCTTCTGGCCACAATGTTCCAACTGAGCTTCAGCGTGCTGCTCTTCACCGCATTCCTCCGTTCGATTCCCATGGAACTCGAAGAGAGCGCCAGGATCGACGGCGCTACAACGTGGCAGACGTTTTGGAAGCTGATCTTCCCACTGCTGGCGCCGATGAGCGCGACCGTCGGTATCTTTGCATTCCTTTACGCCTGGAATGACTTCATGATGCCGTCGCTGATTATCTCCGATCCGGCACTGCAGACCCTTCCAGTACGGCAAAACCTGTTTCAGACCCAATTCAGCAACAACTACCACGTGTCCTTCGCGTCCTACCTGATGGCGATGGCGCCCGCAATCGTCGCGTACCTCTTCACCCAGAGGTGGGTCATGGCAGGCGTTACCCAAGGGGCCGTTAAGGGCTGACACTTGTTGACCTTCCGCACCCGGCGTTTCATACTGGTTCGGGACATAAATTTAGATTCTAAATCAAAGGAGTTTCGTGAGCACTTCCGCCACTCAGGCACCCCGTACCGACGCAGAGCGCATGGCTGATCCGAACTGGTGGCGCCAGGCGGCCGTTTACCAGATCTACCCCCGCAGCTTCGCTGATTCCAACGGCGACGGCATCGGCGACATCCAGGGCATCACGGCAAAGGTCCCGTACTTGAAGGAACTTGGGATCGACGCCGTCTGGCTGAGTCCGTTTTATCCCTCCGCACTCGCTGACGGTGGCTACGACGTGGATGACTACCGCAACGTGGATCCCAAGCTGGGGACGCTTGAAGACTTCGATGAGATGGCTGCTGCCCTCCACGCCGCGGGCATCAAGCTGGTGGCCGACATCGTGCCCAACCACTCCTCGGACCGCCACGAATGGTTCAAGGAAGCTTTGGCATCACCCAAGGGCTCCGCTGCGCGCGAACGCTACATCTTCCGGGACGGCAAAGGTGAAAACGGCGAGCTCCCGCCCTCGGACTGGGACTCAGTGTTCGGCGGACCGGTCTGGGAGCGCATTACAGAGCCGGACGGTACTCCCGGCCAGTGGTACATGCACATCTTTGCCAAGGAGCAGCCCGACTTCAACTGGGACAACCCGGAGGTCCGTGAGGACTTCCTGAAGACCCTGCGCTTCTGGTCCGACCGTGGCGTGGATGGCTTCCGCATCGACGTCGCCCACGGCATGGCCAAGGATCTCTCCGAGCCCATGCCGATGAAGGCCGATCTCGCAGCCCGGGCCCATGGCACAGATGGCTTCGTGGACGGATCACACCCGTTTTGGGACCGCGACGAAGTGCATGAGGTTTACGCCGAGTGGCGGAAGCTTTTCAACGAGTACAACCCGCCACGGACTGCCGTGGCCGAGGCTTGGGTCCACGAGTCCCGCCGTGCCCGCTATGCGAGCCCTGAGGGACTGGGCCAGGCTTTCAACTTCGACCTCCTGCAGGCCGATTTCGATGCACCTTCCTTCCGGAAGATCATCACGGAAAACCTGATCGCGGCCAAGGAAACCGGGGCTTCCTCCACCTGGGTGTTCTCCAACCATGACGTCGTCCGCCACGCCACACGCTACGGCTTGCCCAAGGGCGGTTCAGTGGCCCAGGGAACCAATGCTGCCCAGGACATCTCGTCCACCAAGCCCAAGGGCCAGGACGGCAAGGGCTGGCTTCTGGCCGGAGCTCCGGCGGAAGAGCTCGACGTCGAACTCGGCTTGCGTCGTGCCCGTGCTGCCACGCTGCTGATGCTCGCACTTCCTGGCTCTGCCTACCTGTACCAAGGAGAAGAGCTTGGCCTGCGTGAAGTGACCGAAATTCCTGACTCCGAGCGTCAGGACCCGTCCTTCTTCCGCAACCCGGGAGTCGAGATCGGCCGCGATGGTTGCCGCGTCCCGCTCCCTTGGACTGCAGACGGACCTTCCTTTGGCTTCGGCCAAGATAGGGCACACTTGCCCCAGCCGGAGTGGTTCGCACGCTACGCAGTTTCAGAACAGGAAGGCGTGGAAGGCTCAACGCTGGAGTTCTACCGCAGAGCGCTTCGCCTGCGGAGCGAACTGCAGGCTGACGAGGAACTCGAATGGGTTGAGACTGGCAACCAGGACGTGCTGCACTTCAGCCGTCCGGGTGGTTGGGACACGGTAACCAACTTCGGAACCGAGCCGTTCGAGCTTCCGGCGGGGACCGTCGTCGTGAGCAGCGGACCGCTGGAAGACGGCCTGCTTCCTGCCGACACCTCTGCGTGGGTGGTCCGCGACGCTTAAGCGTTGCGGAAGAATCTGAAGGCATGACTAACGCGAACGGGCGCGGGCGCCTCATTTACGGTTGCATGGGCCTGGGCGGTCCTTGGGACGGTACCTCGTACGGTGCTGCGGAGATCGAACAGGCTGCCGCAGTTATCGAGGCAGCACAAGGGATCGGCATTGAGTTGTTCGATCACGCGGACATCTACCGGAGCGGTAAGTCCGAAGCCGTTTTTGGGGAAGTCCTCGCCCGTTCGCAGGGCCTGCGCGAAAAGATCCAGCTCCAAACCAAATGCGGAATCAGGCTGGGGGAGCGTGGGCTTGATACCCACTACGACCTCAGCAGGGAAGCCATCCTGGAACGGGTCAATGGAAGTTTGAAGCGGCTCCAAACGGACTACGTGGACATCCTGCTCCTGCACCGTCCGGATCCCCTCATGGACCCACGCGAGGTGGCGGACGCCGTCGGGCAGTTGATGTCGGAAGGCAAAGTGCGGCAGCTGGGTGTGTCCAACATGTCCGGCGCGCAGATTGCGTTCCTGCAGGACTGCCTTGAGATGCCGATCATTGCCAACCAGCTGGAGATGAGCCTGCTGCGCCGGGACTGGCTGGAAAGTACGGTGCTGGTGAACCATGCAGAGGGAGTGGGCTACAGCTTCCCGCACGGGACGGTGGAGCTATGCATGGCAAAGGGGATTGAGCTCCAGGCCTACGGTTCCATGGCTCAAGGGCGCTACACGGGAGCGCCGTCCGAGGAAAAGTCGCTGGCCGAGTCGGCAACCGCTGAAATGCTTCAGCGGCTCGCGGGAGAGAAAGGCACCACGCCTGAATCGGTGCTGCTGGGGTGGCTGATGCGACATCCGGCGCGGATCTCTCCCGTGCTGGGAACCACTAACCCCGGGCGAATCGCTGCCTGCACTGATGCCGCCCGGATAGCTGATTCCATGTCCAGGGCCGAGTGGTACGGCCTGTGGGTGGCGGCGCGGGGAAGCAACATCCCCTAAACCCAACTGAGTCGCAGTTGTGCGCGTTATGAAGCCTCAAAACGCGCTTAACTGCGACTCAGTTGGGTGACAACAGAAACACATATCCCCTCCTAGGAGACGGTCACCGGGGCCACCACCGAGTAGGTGCTCGAATCACCCTGGATGGACTGGCTGGGCTTGCCATCGATGCCCACCGGAATGTCGCCGGCAATGGTCACGCGGTTGAGCTTGCGCGGCTGGCCGTCGTAGTTGTCCGGGGCGTAGTGCTGGGTGATGCGGTTGTCGAACAAGACCACCTGGTTCGGTTCCCAGTTCACGCGGACCACATTCTCAGGACGCGTCACGTATGCCTGCAGGAGGCGGATGATGTCCTTCGATTCCGTGTTGGACAAGCCCACGATCCGAAGCCGCTGCGCGAAGCCCCCAATGAACAATCCGCGCTCGCCGGTCAACGGGTGGACGCGCACCACAGGGTGGGCGGTTTCGAACTTCAGGCGGGTGAACTCCTTACGGCGCTCCTCGGCATTCTGGTGCTCAAGGTTCTTGGGCACTGAGTAGTCGTAATCGTTGGTGTGGATGGCCCACAAGGTGTCCGCGAAGTTGCGCAGTTCCTCCGGCAGGTCCTGGTAGGCGCCGGCAGAGGAAGCGATGAGGGTCTCCCCGCCATAAGCAGGCAGATCGATGCTCCGCAACGTGGAGGCCTGCGGTGGGTTGACCACAAACGTGACGTCGGTGTGCCAGTTGTTGGCGGAGCCGTTCTCGCTGTCTACGGGCAGGACGTTTTCTTCACCTTCCACGGAAGCAACTGTCGGATGCGCCTTGGTGAGCGGGCCGAAATGGCTGGCGAACTTCACCTGTGCTTCGTCGCTCAGGATGTTGGCCTCCCGGAACACCAGGGCCTTGTGCTCATTGAGGGCCGCACGGATTTGGGAGACGGTGTCCTGGCTGAGGTCTCCGCTGATGTCGAATCCGCGGATTTCGGCTCCGATGCGGGAACCCAGCTTGGCGAACTCGAGTTTGGTTTCGGTAATGACGGTCATGGTTTCGTTTCCTTACTTGTTGTGTTGGTTGCGGCAGGTGCCGCAGTGGGTGGTTTTAGGAAGCTGCGGCGCCAACGGCGGTCCGCCAGCGCGAGAAGTGCCGCTCAAGGGCCACCAGCAGGAAGTTCACGCCGAGACCCAGCAGCGAGACGGTCAGGATGCCCGCGTACATGTCCGGGATCAGGAAGCTGCTCTGCGCGTTCACAATCAGGTATCCAAGGCCCGCTTTGGCACCCACCATCTCGGCAGCAATCAGTACCAGGATGGATGCCGTGCCGGCCATGCGGATGCCAGTGAAAATCGTTGGCACGGCGGATGGCAGGATGACCTTCTGGAAGAGGCGGAAACTGTTCAGGCCCAACGAGCGCGCGGCCCGGATGAGCAGCGGATCCACGGTTTTCACGCCCGCAATCGTGTTGAGCAGCACCGGGAAGAAAGCCGCGTAGGCAACGATGCTGATCTTGGATTCCTCGCCGATGCCCAGCAGCAGGGTGAACACCGGCAGGAGGGCCAGCGCGGCCGTGTTGCGGAATAGTTCCAGCAACGGGTTGAGGACTGCGTTGAGCCGGCCGTACCAAGCGATCAGGAGGCCCAGCGACACACCTGCAACGAGCGCTGCGCCGAAACCGGCTACGGACCTGGTCAGGCTGGCCGCGATATGGCCTTGGATGGTTCCCGCTTCGAAAAGCTTGCCCCACGCCAGCAGCACGTCATGCAACGGTGGGAGGAACACCCTGGTGGACGGACTGGCCAGATACGTCGGGCCGAGTTCCCACAGTGCCAGAAAGGCCAGGATTGCGGTGGACTTCCACACGCCTGAACCGGCTGCTGCGGTAACCCTGCGCACGGTAGCGAGCAGCGGCGTCGTGCGTGCCCGTGAGCCCCTCGATGCGGAAGGTTCGACGGCGGGGCTTGGGTGTGGCGCGGTGCTCGCCTGAGGCGCCGCTTCTGTTGGCGCGAGCGTGGTGGTCATCAGGCAGCGCTCCTTTCAGTGATAGTGGTGGCGGGCTCGTCCGGGGCGCTGCCGTCCGGGAGGATCTTCCGGTGTCCGGCGTCCTGCGCCCTGCGGACCTCGTCGTGCAGCAGCGTCCACACCTCGTGCCGATGCTCCACGAAGGCCGGGTTGGAGCGGATGTCTTCATCGCCGTCGCGGTCGGGGATATGGATGTCCACGATTTGCTTCAGCCGGCCAGGGCGGGCGCTTAGCACGGCCACGCGCTCGCCGAGGTAAACGGCCTCGTCAATGCCGTGCGTGATGAACACGATGGTCTTTCCGGTGGCCTTCCAGATGCGCAGCAGTTCGTCCTGCAACTGCTCGCGGGTCTGAGCGTCCAAAGCCGCGAAGGGCTCGTCCATCAGCAGGACGTCGGGCTCGTAAGCCAGGCTGCGGGCAATCGCAACACGTTGCTTCATGCCCCCGGAGAGTTCATGGGGATACCGGTCCTCGAAACCGGCCAATCCCACCAGTGCCAAGTACTCCCTGGCCTTGGCTGCCCGTTCGCGCCGGTTCAATTTCCTGCCGCCGGGCCCTGTTCCTTCCAAGCCAATCGAAACGTTGGCCGAAGCTGTCCGCCACGGGAACAATGCGTACTGCTGGAACACCACAGCGCGGTCCTTGCCGGGTCCGGTGACGGGTTTGCCGTCCACCAGAACCTCGCCCGACGTCGGCGTTGAGAGTCCGGCGAGCAGGTCCAGCAGCGTGGTCTTTCCGGACCCGCTGGGCCCCACCAGGGTGAGGAACTCGCCGTCTTGGACGTCCAGGCTCAGGGAATCGATGGCCGTGAGGGTGGTGGCAGCAGCGGACTTCGTAGCCCGGACCGTGAATTGCTTGGTGACATTGCGGAGGCTGATTTTCGCTGTCATGGCTATCCCTTCTTCGCGAGCTCGTTGAAGTCGTTGGTGTAGTACTTGGACGGCGTGAGCTTGTCCTTCACGATTCCGGCAGAGTTCAGCCACCCCTCCCAGCGGGTGAAGTCCTTGTCCTGGATCACGCCGGAGTCGGGAACGCCAGGGCTCTTCCAGAACTTCAGGTTGGCCGTGTTCTCATTGCGTCCGCGGTTTTCGATGATCTTGGTGAAGCGGGCAATGACTTCGTCCCGTGGTGTTTCTGCTGCCCATTTGATGGCTTTGGCAACGCCGGTGGTGAATGTACGCGTCGTGTTCGGGTTCTTTCCGATGAAGTCGCTCCGGAGCACGATCTGGCCGCCTGCAAAGTTGCCGAACAGCTGCACATCGCTGAACAGCGAACGTAGTCCGCCAGCCTCGATGGCATGGTCCTGCAGCACGCCGCCGAGGGTTCCCGCGTCCACTTGGCCGCGGCGGATGGCTTCCTCAGTGTCGTTCGGTGCCAAAGGGACGAGCTGGACCTGCTTGATCTCATCCGGGCTGAGCCCGTTCTTGGTCAGATAGCTGTTGATGACCGCTTCGTGGTGTGCGCCGAGTGTGTTCACCGCGATTTTCTTGCCGATCAGGTCGCGGGGTCCCTTGATGGAGCTGTCCGCCTTCACGTAGTAGCCGCTGAAGGTCTTCTCGTCCGAGCCGTAGTAGTTGACCACGGCCTTCACGGGCGCGCCTGCTTCGATCAGCTTCACCACGGCTCCGGAGAATGCGCCGCCGAAGTCGGTCTGGTTGGTGGCTGCGGATTGGATGTCCTGGGGGCCACTGGTGGTGTTGCCCACCCAGTTCAACTTCAGGTCGCCCAGGTATCCGAGGTCGGCAGCAAGTTCGGGGAAAGTCACGTTGTTGGCGGAGCCTTGGTACCGGAGTTCCTTGACCTCGTTGCCGGCTTGGTTGGCCTGACTTTGTCCGGCTTCGGCTGCACCGCCGCAGCCGGACACCGTCAGCGCTAGTACGACGGCGGCCGCGACGCTCAGCAGGGGCAGATGCAGTTTCATGGGAGCTACTTTCGAGTGGTTTGGTGTGTTGGGGGAGCCATACGTTTCACTGGCTTGGGAACGATGTAAGCCCATTCAGGCGGCCGGTGGAAAGTGGAGCGGTCATGGTGGGAAACGGCGGGAAACGCGGTGAAACAGCGGGCAACGGGTCGCAACGCGGGGCCACGAAAAGCAACGGACGGACAATCCAAGGCGCCGTGTTGAGCAGCATGAAGAACGTGTTGAGCCCTGTGACGAACAGCGACGGGTGCGCCGGAATTGACTGGTGCTTGCCGCCGTCGGACGGTCATACTGCGTGAGGGGACAGTCATAAGGGCTTTAGTTCGTATTGATCCTCACAACCGGGCGGATTTCTTCGCACTGCGGGGCGCTTGGCGGATACGGTAGATACATGACGTCTAGCATCGCCGCCGAATCCATTCGGCCTACCCGCAATATTCCCGCCGATATCGCCCGTTCCTGGCTCCTTGTGAACGCCATGAAGACGGAACTTTTTGACGAATCCGCGGCCTCACGGGCAGATGCCATCATCCTTGACATCGAAGACGCCGTGGACCCTTCCCAGAAGGACGCAGCCCGCGAGAATGTTGTGAACTGGCTAAGGTCCGGCGGCCAGGCCTGGGTCCGCATCAACGATGCCACCAGTAAGTTCTGGGCCGACGACCTCGCCGGCCTGCGCGGCACCCCGGGCCTGCTCGGCGTGATGCTCGCCAAGACCGAGTCCGCGGACCAGGTCACCGAGTCCTACCACCGCATGGACGGCAAGACTCCCGTAATTCCGCTGGTCGAGTCTGCCCTCGGCATCGAGGAAGCCAACCACATTGCCCGCGCCCAGGGTGCGTTCCGCCTGGCTTTCGGTTCCGGCGACTTCCGCCGCGACACCGGCATGGCCGCCACCCCCGAGGCCATGGCCTACCCGCGTGCCAAGCTCGTGGTAGCCAGCCGCGTGGGCAACCTGCCGGGTCCCATCGATGGCCCCACAGTCGGCACCAACCACCCCATCCTGCGCGAGCAGACCGGCATCACTGTGACCATGGGCATGACCGGCAAGCTTTGCCTTGCCATCGACCAGACCACCGTGATCAACGAGGTCATTAGCCCCACGCCGTCCGACGTCGCATGGGCCACCGACTTCATGAACGACTTCGAAGCCAACGGCCGGGTTATCCGCGATGGTTCGGACCTCCCGCGACTTGGCCGCGCCGAGAAGATCATGAAGCTCGCAGTTGCCTTCGGGGTCCAGCCTTCCCTGTAGCCATGCTGGTCCACGGCGTAGCTTGGGACTCCTCTTCACCGGCACTGAGGTTGTTCTCGCCTGACGGGGAGTTCACCGGGGTTGCGTTGGCCCAAGGTTTAACGTTGGGCTTGCGCGTGCTTCCCGGGGTGTGGTGCCTTGGCCATACCAAGGTCCATGGGCCGGGGGAGCGCACTCATGTTCCCTGCCGCAGCGGCTCACCGGCCGAGCGCGGGAAGCAATGCGGGGCCTGCTTTGCCCGGGACGATTCCCGGCTCATGCACGACTTCCACCGCGGCGGGTCCGTGCCCACTGGCCTGCGTTCTTACCTCATGCAACCCCATTGGCTGTACGTTGCAACGTTCGCAAATGGTGCCACCAAGGTTGGTACCGCCTCAGCTCCGCGCAAGTGGAACCGGCTGGCCGAGCAGGGTGCCGTTCACGCTTCCTATGTTGCCCATGCCGAGGACGGTCGTGTCGTTCGAGTGCTCGAGGATCTTGTGACACGCGAGCTTGGGCTCGTCCAGCAGGTCCGTTCCGCAGCCAAGGCGGCATCGCTCGTTGAGCCGCGCCCCGGCGTCGAACTCGTGGCCACCAACCGCCGGCACGCCGCACAGGTGCGTGAGTTGCTGGGCGGACTCGCCATGACCGGTTTCGCCCTTGTGGAGGAAGAGTGGGAGCGGCCGGTTTTGGCAGACCAGCTCTGCACCGCGCGTGCGGAGGG
Organism: Arthrobacter sp. StoSoilB5; assembly: GCF_019977235.1. Classification (NCBI taxonomy): domain Bacteria; kingdom Bacillati; phylum Actinomycetota; class Actinomycetes; order Micrococcales; family Micrococcaceae; genus Arthrobacter; species Arthrobacter sp. StoSoilB5. Next base: position 4,022,930 of record NZ_AP024646.1, on the reverse strand, counting down.
TGGCCTTCGCCACCCATATCCGGCAACGTTCGACGGCGGCGGGCATGGCCTGCGGGTCCGCTCGCTTTCCGGTGCCATCGCCCTGGCCGGGCTGCCTGATGTTTCCGGGAACGAGGTTCAGGGAAGTTTCGTGGCAGACCTGGGCGCCTTGAAAGGCCGAAAGATCGAGTTCGGCCCCCACGTCACGGAAATCCCTGCGCTGCAGGACTCGTTGTTCTAGCTCCGTGTGGGGCCTGTTGTGCGTGCTATTTGTGGGTTTTGGGGCGCAGAGCGGGCCTGCAACGCGCACCGGTAGACTTGGACGGTGCTGAACGAATTCTGGGCCACCTCGTCCACCGCCTACAAGACGCTGGTTTTCAGCGCCATGGGGCTGATCGCCGTCGGACTTGTGCTCTCCATCGCGGGTAACACGTCCGGCAACCAAGGCCTGGCCATAGCCTCGCTGCCCGTGATCGGCCTCGGGTTGGTGCTCCACGTGACCGGGCTCGTGGTCCGCGGCCAGAAGATCCGTAAGAGCTACAAGAAGTAGTCACCGCACCACTCACAGTCCGCGGGCCCGATAGGGTTGGACCATGAGTATCAATCCGGACCTGCAGGGCCGAAGCTACCCTGCCGCAGAGGTTTACGACGTCGGCCGTGAAAAGATCCGCGAGTTCGCGAAGGCCGTCAAAGCCAGCAACCCCGCGCATTTCGATGTTGAGACGGCACGGGCCTTGGGCCATAGCGATCTCGTTGCTCCGCCAACGTTCGCCATCATCGTGGCCCAACGAGCCGACGCCCAGCTTGTGGAGGACCCCGAGTCCGGCATCGACTTCTCCCGCGTGGTGCACGCGGACCAGCGCTTCACCCATCACCGGCCGATTGTTGCCGGTGACCGGCTCGTGGCTGAGTTGCACGTGGACGGAGTCCGCGCCATGGGCGGCGGTGCCATGATCACGACGCGTTCGGAGATCTTCGCCCTCAACGGCGATGACCGTGAAAAAGTAGCCACCACCACCTCGTCCATCCTGGTCCGCGGAGAGGGACAGTAACTATGAGCCCCAAATTCGAAGAACTGACGGTCGGCCAGGAAATCGGCACCCGCCGCATTGAGGTCACCCGCCAGGACCTGGTGAAGTATGCAGGCGCTTCCGGCGATTTCAACCCGATCCACTGGAATGAAGCCTTCGCAACGTCCGTTGAATTGCCCGGCGTGATCGCCCACGGGATGTTCACTATGGGCTCCGCAGTGCAACTGGTCAGCGACTGGGCAGGCGACCCCGCCGCCGTCGTCGATTACCAGACGCGCTTCACCAAGCCCGTTCTGGTCACCGACACCACCGGAACCGATGAAGCCGGTGCCGTCATCGACGTCACCGGTGTTGTGGGAGCGCTCGACGCCGAGGCCGGCACCGCGCGCATCGATCTCACCGTAGTCGCAGCCGGGCAAAAGGTCCTGATGAAATCCCAGGCAGTCGTGAAGGTCTCTTGAACCAACTGAACACCTCCCGTCGGCGTGCCACTTCGACTCAGATGTCGCAGTGGCGCGCCGCGGTTTTGGCCTCCTACGCGGCAAGTGGCCTGGCTTTCGCCACCTGGGTTTCCCGCCTCCCTGCCATCCGCGACGGACTGGACCTCACCCCGGGCGGCATCGGGCTGTTGCTGATGTGCATGACCGTAGCCTCTTTCATTTCGATCTCGGCATCCGGCCTGATCGTGCTGCGGCTGGGTCCCAAGCTGACTACCCGGATTGGGAGCAGCATGGTGGGGGCAGGCCTCGCCGCCGTTGGCTTTGGCAGTTCGATCGTGGGGAATCCGCTGGTAGTGGCCGCCGGGCTGGTGGTGGTCGGCCTGGGCACGGCCAGTTGGAACACCGCTTCCAACGTGGAGGGGGCCGCGCTTGAGCGTGCACTGGACCGGCACATCATGCCTCGGCTGCACGGTGCCTTCAGTTTGGGAACCGTGGCGGCTGCCGGTTTCGGTGCCTGGGCAGCAGCCGTGCACATGCCTGTGTTCTGGCATTTCCTGATGTCAGGAGCGGTAGTTGCTGCATCCGTTGTGACCGCCGGATTCTGGTTCCGCGCGGAGAAGGAGGGTCCGGCCCCGCGAAGCTATCGTCCGGACGGGCGGGACACTTTCGACGACCCGTCTACAGGCCCGTTGCCCGTGATCACGCCGGAACCCGTACCGCTGGACAACAAACGCCTGGTTGCCCTGGCCTGGCGCGATCGCCGCACGCTGTTGATTGGCGTACTGGTCCTCGGGTTGGCCCTCGCTGAAGGCGCCGCAGGGGACTGGGTGGCCCTGGCTTTGGCCGATGGCTACGGGCAGACCGACGCCGCGGGTGCCGTCGGCTACGGCCTGTTCGTGACCTTCATGACCATCGGTCGGTTTGCCGGAACCGTCATCCTGGACCGTTTTGGCAGGGTGGCGGTGATGCGCTGGTGCTCGGCCATCGCCGTCGTGGGCCTTGCGCTTTTCGTCTTTTCCCCGGTTCCGTGGATGGCGTTCGTCGCTCTGGCGGTGTGGGGGCTCGGTGCCTCCCTTGGCTTCCCTGTAGGGATGTCCGCTGCCGCGGATGATCCCGTACATGCCGCCGCAAGGGTGTCGGTGGTTTCGACCATCGGTTACGGCGCATTCCTTTGCGGACCACCGCTCCTTGGATTGCTGGCCGAACACTTTGGCATCCTGCACTCCCTTTTGGCGCCCCTCGTACTGTTGGTCATCAGCTTCTTCCTGGCTCCGGTGTCTCGCAAGCGGCCCGCTGCGTCAGTACAGGCCGCCAATCCCCGTTAGGCTTGATTGGTGACCCAGACGCTGCTTTCCGAACTGACCACAGCCGCCGTCGGCGGACCCGCGGGAAACCTCGTGGAGGCCCGCACCGAGGCTGAAATCATCGACGCCGTGCGGTCCGCTGACGCTGCAGGGGAGAAGCTCCTCATCATTGGCGGTGGCTCCAACCTGCTGATCTCGGACGAGGGCTACGCCGGCACGGTCCTGAAGATCGCGTCCGAGGGCTTCACCGTGAACTCCGACGACAGCTGCGGGGGCGTGTCCGTGGTGGTCCAGGCCGGCCACAACTGGGATGCCCTGGTGGAACATGCGGTGCTGCACGCGTGGTCGGGCATCGAAGCGTTGTCAGGCATCCCCGGCGCCACAGGAGCCACCCCGGTCCAGAACGTGGGCGCATACGGGTCGGATGTCTCGCAGACCATCGCTGCGGTCCGTACCTGGGACCGCGAACGCAATGCGGTTCAGACGTTCACCAACTCAGAACTCAAATTTGGCTACCGCGACTCGATCCTGAAGCAGACCACGGTTGAGGGTTCGCCGCGCTACGTTGTGCTGACTGTTGAGTTCCAATTGCCCCTGGGCCGCATGAGTGCGCCCATCCGCTACGCAGAACTCGCACGGGTGCTTGGCGTGGAACCCGGAAAGCGCGCCTACTCCAACGATGTCCGCCGCGAAGTCCTGCGGCTCCGTGCCTCCAAGGGGATGGTTCTGGACTCTGATGACCGCGACACGTATTCCACGGGCTCCTTCTTCACCAATCCGATCGTCGCCGCCGAACGCGCCGCCGAACTGCCGGACAGCGCGCCGAAGTATCCCGCCGGTGCTGACGGATTGGTCAAGCTCTCCGCTGCCTGGCTCATCGACCACGCAGGATTCGGCAAGGGGTTTGGCCTCGAAGAATCCAGCGTTTCGGGCGGCCGGGCATCCCTGTCCACCAAGCACACGCTGGCCATCACCAACCGCGGCTCAGCCTCGGCAGCGGATATGGTGGCGATCGCGCGCGAGGTGCGTGCCGGCGTCGTGAATCGCTTTGGCATCGAGCTGCACCCGGAACCGCTGCTTATTGGCGTTAAGCTCTAGCAACGCTCAGCGCGTGCGTCGCTCCGCGATGGGCAGCACTTTGTTGAGAAGCAGGAAGGTCAGCCCGCAACTGACCGATCCAAGCAGGAAGATCTGGCTGAACGCAATGCTTTGGGGCGAAGGGCCGCTCGGCATGAAAAGGCCCGCCGTGGCGAAGCCGACCAAGCCGAGGAGCATCACAATGGCGCCCAGCAGGAAGCTGCGGACCTGGGCTGCTGCCGCCGGATAGAACCAGGGCTCGGGGGCGTCGTCACCGCGATCAGCAACTGGTTGGCTGGCCGCAGCGGTACCGATGAGCAGCGCGGCTGCGGCCGTGGCAACCAGCCCTGCCGTCTGGATACCCTGCATGGCGGGGGAGAGGCTAACTCCGGTACCAACTGCCACGATCAACCCGGTTCCAAGCCCGACGACCGTGCAACACCAGCCAGCGGCAGCCAACCACCGGCTGAGCGGCCGCACAAGCGGAGCAAGATCACCAAAGAGCATGGATCCATCCTAGGAAACGCTGCTGGAAGGCTGCTGGGAGGCGTTGCAAGGTTTCCTGTACCGGCGGCCCCTCTTAGGATGAAGCATGCCTGAAACCCACCCGCGTTCAGTTGCTGTTACCCCACGAGTCATGGGCCGCATGCGACTTGCCAGCCAAGGCCTGCTCAATGGGGGTTTTACCTCTGTGCCGGACGCGGTTCGTTGGATGACCGCCATGCAGGCACAGGATCTGGGGTCTGCCTTATGGGCCGTAGGGCAGCGCGTCCCGGGATCGGCCGCGTCCGATGTCCGCGGAGCCATAGATGCAGGGACCGTGGTCCGCTCATGGCCAATGCGGGGAACACTGCACCTTCTGGCCCCCGAAGACCTCCGGTGGATATTGGGTATCACCAGCGAGCGGCTCATGAACATGGTGGCAGGCCGTCACCGCGAGCTCGGCATCACGGCTGACGACATCAGCCACTGCCGTGACATCGCACTCAAAACCATAGAGACCATCAGGACAGCGGAGGGCGGACGCGGCGCCACCCGTGAGCAACTCTTCGCCGCGTTCGAAGAAGCAGGCCAGGTGACCAAGGCCCAACGTGGCATCCACCTGATCGGGAGCCTGTGCCAGCGTGCGTGGCTCGTCCAAGGACCCATGGCCGGAACGAACGGAAAGGTGGGGGTCCAGCAGTTGTTCGTGGCGTTCGACGAGTGGATCAAGGATTCGCGCGATCTTGACCGTCAGGAAGGAATTGCCGAGCTCTTGTTCCGCTACGTTCGCAGCCACGGGCCCGCGACCGTGAAGGACTTTGCCTGGTGGAGCCAGGTGCCCCTCGCGGAAGCGCGCAGGGGCCTCGCCTCGGTTCAGGATCGACTGGTGGAGCTGCCGTTCGGCGGTACCAGCTATTGGCTTTCGCCGGAGACAGCTGCACTGCTCGACGACGGCGTCCCCGGCTCGCGCACGCTGCTCGCTCTTCCGGGCTTTGATGAATTCCTGCTCGGTTACCAGGACCGGAGCCTTGTCCTTGCGCCCGAGCATGCCGATTTAGTGGTACCCGGCAAGAACGGAGTGTTCAAACGCATCATCGTGGCCGGGGGAGAAGTTGTGGGAACTTGGGCGAGGACCGGAAACGGCAAGGCTCCCGGCGTTGTTCCTGAGCCTTTCTCCGGAGAGCTGGGCCCGGCCGCGGAGCGTTCGTTCCGGGCGCAGGGGCGGGCCTACCTGAAGTTCATGGCGGGCTGAGCCCTGCCCTTGTCCCAAACCCGTTGCTTGGCCGCTTTTAAGTGGTTGGCCAACAACGGATAAGCGGCTTGGCAACGAAGTTGTCCACATACGGTGCCCCAGCCCTGCCGGTACGCGTACGTGTTGGCCACGATGGTCCCATGCAACTGCGAAAGCTCGATGCCCTGATCACCGCACACTGGCCAGGAACCCCCGTGGCCTCGACTCCCGAGCTTGCTGGCTGCGGGCTTGGCGATCGCGTTCTCACGGCTGGTGTCCGCAATCGAAAGCTCCTCAGGCTGCGGCGGGGTGCGTATGTGCGCATGGATCAATGGCGCCGGAGCAAACCCTGGGAGCAGGACCTTCTGCGGATCCAGGCCCACCATTGCAGCACTACGGGCGGAGTATCTACAGCCACATTAGCGCCGCCCGCCTGCACGGTTGCCACGAGTGGGAAAGTGGGCCGTTGGTGCACGTGACCACGCCCTTCTCACCGGCCCAGGCCAGTTCAGGAAGCGACGTCGCAGCCCATGCCGGGGGCCTGGTCCCTGATGAGATTGTTGAGGTGCAGACGCCATGGCAGCGGCCCGTGCGGACCACGAGTCTCGAGCGCACGCTGGTGGACTGTGCCCGGACGCTGGACTTTGAGCGAGCGGTTGTCATTGCCGACCATGCCCTTCGACTCGGCGCCGATCCCCGGAAGATGCAGGACTATCTGGACAACGGCAGGATCACCCGTGGCACCCGCCGCCTGCGCCGGGTTCTGGAGTTTATGGACGCAAGGTCCGAATCCGTGGGGGAGACCCGCACACGCGTGCTTCTGGACAAATTGGGGATAGCAGGGCGCCGTGTTGCAGTTGGATGTCGCGACACCGCTGGGCAATTATCGCGGAGACTTCGGCTGGGAGAAGCAGGGGGTGATCCTGGAGTTTGATGGCCGCTCCAAGTACTTCGAATATGCACACACGGAGGAAGTGGTTTTCGAGGAACGCAGGCGGGAGAAGGCACTCCACGCCCAGGGGTGGAAAGTGGTTCGGATCGAATGGGACGATCTCAGCAGGCCTTGGGACGTCGACCGCAAGCTCAGGGAGGCGCTCGATGGATCACGGGTAGAACGTAGAAAACCCGCTGTTCCGTTGCCGGGCAGCAACGGAACAGCGGGTCAGCGACGAAATAGCGGCGACGGGGCCTAGAGCTTGCCCGTCGCGATGTTGAGCATCCGGCGCAGCGGCTCAGCTGCACCCCAAAGGAGTTGGTCGCCCACAGTGAAGGCGCTGATGTACTCGGGGCCCATTTCAAGCTTGCGGATACGGCCAACGGGAATGTCCAGGGTGCCGGATGCGGCAACCGGGGTCAGGTCCGCCATGGAGGCTTCCTTGGTGTTCGGAACAACCTTGGCCCACTCATTGTCCTTGGCCAGGAGGTTCTCGATCTCCGTGACGGAGAGGTCCTCGCGCAGCTTGAGCGTGAGGGCCTGGGAGTGGGAGCGCATGGCGCCGATGCGGATGCACAGGCCGTCCATGGCAATGTGGTCCTTGCCCGCGGTGCCTTTGCCCGTGCCGAGGATCTTGTTGGTCTCCACCCCGGCCTTCCACTCTTCCTTGGACTGGCCGTTGCCGAGGTCGGCATCGATCCAGGGAATCAGCGAACCGGCCAGCGGAACGCCAAACTGGGTAGCGTCAACGCCAGTGCGCTGGGCAGCGAGGACCTTGTGGTCGATCTCCAGGATGGCCGAGGCCGGATCCTGCAGTTCGCTGCTGACCTCGTTATTGAGGGTGCCGAACTGGTTCAGGAGCTCGCGCATGTGGCGGGCGCCGCCACCTGAAGCTGCCTGGTACGTCATGGAAGTGCCCCACTCGACCAGGTTGTTCTTGAACAGTCCGCCGAGACCCATGAGCATGCAGGAAACCGTACAGTTGCCGCCGATGTAGTCCTTCACGCCGCCGGACAGGCCGGCGTCGATGACGTCGCGGTTGATGGGGTCCAGCACGATGATCGAGTCATCATTCATGCGCAGCGTGGAGGCGGCGTCGATCCAGAGGCCATCCCAGCCGCGGCTACGGAGTTCGCCATGGACCTGCTTGGTGTAGTCGCCGCCCTGGGCGGTGACAATAATCGGCAGCTTGGCAAGCGTCTCAATATCGAACGCGTCCTCGAGCTTGCCGGCCCCGTCAGCAAAGGAAGGGGCGGCACCCCCTGCGTTCGAGGTGGAGAAAAATACCGGGTTGATGTTGGCGAAGTCGTTCTCTTCCTGCATGCGCTGCATCAGGACGGAGCCGACCATGCCACGCCAACCGACCAGTCCAACGGACGGATTAGCTGCTGTAGTCATTCACCCAGTCTAAACTTTCGGAGCACAGTGCCGCTGTTGGTTACGTCACGCACGCAAAGCACGACGCCGGTACTCGCCACAGCGGTACGCCAGCGGGCCAAGGGGCCTAGGTTCCGGCGTCGGGCTCCTGCAGCAGGACGGCCTTGCGCTTGCGCAAGGCAAAGAACGCACCGAACGTGAAGACCTGCGTGACCACTATCAAGACGATGATGCCGACAATGCGGTTTCCGCCAAGGATCATGGTCAGCCCCACGATGGCGGAGATCAGCGCGAAAAGCGGCAGCAACATATAACCCAGCACGAACAATGTTTCAGGTTTCTTCAGCATGCAGGCGTTCCTAGCTTTCCGTCCGGCGCCATGTGGTGAACCGGTATTGTGTGCCGTTTTTGGCGGTCAGCCAGCCCTCGGCCGGCGCAACAGTGTCAAAGGTCCAGTCGTCGCCCAGTTCAGGCGCGAACGTATCGCCGTCGAAGTCGGCATCGATGATGGTGACGACCGCGACGTTGGCAATTCCCATGGACTGTTCGAAGATCTCGCCGCCGCCGACGATCCAGACCTTCTGGCCGCCCGGCGCGAACTGGGATTCCAGCAGGGCTGCGTCCAGCGAGGAAACCACGACGGCGCCCTCGGCCTCCGGGGTTGAAGCCCACTTTGAGTTGCGGGTCACCACAATGTTGGTGCGCCCTGGCAGTGGCCGGTACTTGTCCGGGAACGACTCCCAGGTCTTGCGGCCCATGATCACTGGGTGGCCTGTGGTTAGTTGGCTGAAGTGCTTCAGGTCCTCGGGCAGGTGCCACGGCATGGAGCCGTCCTTGCCGATGACGCCGGACTGCGTTTGGGCCCAGATCAAGCCGATACCGGTCATTTTGGCTGCCGTTTCCTGGGTGAAGATCACTCCGGGGAGCGGGGCGGGCGTTTCCTGGCCGGGGTTGTCTTGGATGCTCATACCGCGATCGGCGCCTTGATAGTGGGGTGGTGGCGGTAGCCCACAACCTCGAAGTCGTCCAAGGTGTAGTCGAAAATCGAGTCCGGCTTGCGGAGGATTTTCAGTTGTGGATACTCGTACGGTTCGCGGCTGAGCTGCTCGCTGACTTGCTCCACGTGATTGTCGTAAATATGGACGTCGCCGCCTGTCCAGACGAACTCGCCAGGCTCCAGGCCCAACTGCTGGGCGACCATGCACGTCAGCAAGGCGTAGGAGGCGATGTTGAAGGGAACGCCCAGGAACGTGTCCGCGGAGCGCTGGTACAGCTGGCAGGACAACTTGCCGTCCGCCACATAGAACTGGAAGAACGCGTGACAGGGCGGAAGCGCCATGTCCTTGAGCTCGGCCACGTTCCACGCGGACACGATGTGTCGCCGGGAATCCGGGTTGGCAGACAGGTTGGCCATGAGCTCGGAGATTTGGTCGATGTGCCCACCGTCGGGCGTGGGCCAGCTGCGCCACTGCACACCGTACACGGGGCCGAGTTCGCCATCCGCATCCGCCCATTCGTCCCAGATGGAAACGCCTTGGTCCTGCATCCACTTCACGTTCGAATCGCCACGCAGGAACCACAGGAGCTCCACCGCCACGGACTTGAAGTGGACCCGCTTGGTGGTGATGAGCGGGAAGCTCTTGGCAAGATCGAACCTCAGCTGGCGACCAAAAACACTTCGGGTTCCGGTTCCGGTGCGGTCCGACTTGTGCGTGCCGTTGGCCATGACGTCGCGCAGGAGGTCTTCATACGGGGTGGGGATGCTCACGAGTCCAGCTTACTTCGTTCAGCCAAGCCACCCCGTAGCAGATCGATGAGTGTCTCATCACCCAACCCAGCCTCCCGCGTCGCTGTCATTGTTACCGTGGCAGGCCAGGCGCCTGTGGCTAGTCGTCGAAAGGCCTGACCTGTTCCACCGACACAATCTTCCGTTCTGATCCCCTGGCGACCTGGCAGACGATGACCTCGCCCGGCGAAAGGAAGGGATCGGACGTGGGCAGCAGGCCCCGCAAAGCCGCGGACATGTGCTGGCCTAATTGCTTCAGGACTGTGGGCAGCGCGGGCCGGTGAGTGCAAACAGCGATTGGCACCTGCTTATCGAACAAGGCCTCCACCGCGGCAGCAGTCTTCTTGGGCGAGCGGTTGTGGTTGTGCTCGGTAAGGGCTTCAACAAGCTTTACCTTGGCTCCGCTTGCCTTTGCGTACGGTGCAATGGTTGCCACGCAGCGGGTCCACGGGCTGGTAACAATCCGTTGTGGCTTCCACACTTCCAACAGGCGCTGGACGGCCGCGGCTTGGCGTTGCCCAGTAGCAGCCAGAGGACGGTCGCCTTCAGCCTTGGTCCACGAGGAGCGGGGCTTTGCCTTTGCATGGCGGATCAACACGAGCGGCCACGTATCGAGTTCGCCCCGGATGTGGGCCTTCTCCAGGTACTCAAGGGGCTCTACATCCGTGGGGTTGCTCAGGAAAGATGCAGCCCTGTCCGGGCTGCACCACATGACGCTGTCCACTTCCTTGCCATCGGGCCGAAGCTGTTCGCCGTTGACCCGGACCGCCCAATAGTGCACAACTTTCAAGCCGGCGCTGACGTGGTAATGAATGGGTGGCAACGGAACGCCGAGGGAACTGTGAAGTCCGATCTCTTCGCGCACCTCCCGTACGGCGCACTGCGGAACTGTCTCGCCGGCGTCGAGCTTTCCTTTGGGCCAGGACCAATCGTCGTAGCGTGGCCGGTGGATCAGGAGCACCTCAAGGGCACCCTTCTGAAGTCGCCAAGGAATGGCGCCGGCCGCAACGACGGCCACCCGTTCACCGGGGTGGTCCGTCTGATCCGCCACGGGGGTATCGCTTTTCAACTCGTTCCCTACCGCCGGGCCGCTGCACGCTGGCGGGACCGGGAAGCCAGTAGCCAGGACTGCATGTCCAGCAGGGGTGTGCCGTCCTCGTCAAGGTGGTGCCTGGTCCAATGGCCCTGGTTGTCCAAGTGCCAACTAGCGGTGCCGTCGTCCACATAACGGTTCATGAGGTCCACGACCGTAGCGGTGTCTTCCTTGCTGGCCAACTGTACGAGCGCTTCAACACGGCGGTCCAGGTTGCGGTGCATCATGTCTGCGGAGCCGATGTACACCACGGGATCTCCACCGTTGGCAAAAGCAAAGACGCGCGAGTGCTCCAGGAACCGGCCGAGGATGGAGCGGACCGTAATGTTTTCGCTCAGTCCCGGTACACCGGGGCGGAGGGAGCAGATGCCACGGACCACCACGTCCACCTTCACTCCTGCCTGTGACGCACGGTAAAGGGCGTCGATGATGGCTTCGTCCACCATGGAATTGACTTTGATCTGGACCCGGGCAGGAACGCCAGCGCGGGCGTTGCGGATCTCCGCTTCGATCCTTTCGATCAGGCCGGCACGGACGGAACGTGGCGCCACGAGCAGCCGCTTGAACGTGGACTTCGGCGCGTATCCGGAGAGCTGGTTGAACAGTTTGGACAGGTCTTCGCCCACTTGCTCGTTCGCGGTGAGCAAGCCGAGGTCCTCGTAGTAGCGGGCCGTGCGCGGGTGATAGTTGCCCGTGCCGATGTGGCAATAGCGGCGCAGGCCGTCCACTTCCTGCCGAACCACCAGTGACAGCTTGCAGTGGGTCTTCAGGCCCACAATGCCGTACACCACGTGCACGCCTGCTTGTTCCAGCTTCCGGGCCCACGAGATGTTGGCCTGCTCATCGAATCGTGCCTTGATCTCGACGAGTGCCAGGACCTGCTTGCCGGCCTCGGCAGCATCGATCAAAGCGTCAACGATAGGGGAGTCGCCCGACGTCCTGTACAAGGTTTGTTTGATGGCCTGGACCTTGGGGTCCGCGGCAGCCTGTTCCAGGAACGCCTGAACCGACGTGGAGAACGAGTCGTACGGGTGGTGGAGCAGGATGTCCCGGCGCCGCATGGCGGCGAACACGTTGGCTGCCTTGGACGTTTCGGACTCGTTGAGGTACCGGGACGTGTGCGGAACATGCTTGGGGTAGTGGAGGTCCGGGCGGTCAATGGCGCTGATCGCAGAGAGTCCACGGAGGTCCAGGGGCGCCGGTACGGAGTAAACCTCCGATTCTTCAACGCCAAGCTCCCGGATAAGCAGTGCTTTGATGTTCGGGTTGATGTCCGTAGTGACTTCCAGGCGCACGGGAGGACCGAAGCGCCGACGCAGGAGTTCCTTCTCCAAGGCCTGCAGGAGGTTTTCGGCGTCGTCTTCTTCTACCTCGAGGTCCTCGTTGCGGGTGACGCGGAAGGTGTGGTGCTCAAGGACTTCCATGCCGGGGAAGAGCTTGTCCAAGTGGACGGCGATGACTTCTTCCAAAGCGATGAAGCGGGCAACACGGCCAGGGATGGCACCTGCGCGCGGGCCGTCCACGGAGATCAGGCGGGGCAGCTGGTCCGGAACCTTCACACGGGCAAAGAGTTCCTTGTCGCTGATGGGGTTGCTGACGATCACCGCAAGGTTCAGCGAGAGGCCGGAAATGTACGGGAAGGGGTGCGCGGGATCCACGGCAAGCGGCGTCAGGATTGGGAAGACCTTCTCCTGGAACATGATGCTGATCCGGTGGCGGGCATCTTCGTCCAATTCATTCCAGTGCATGATGTGGATGTGCTCGTAGGCCAGGGCGGGACGGATCTGTTCGGCGAAGACCCGTGCGTGGCGTTCCTGGAGCCTGTGCGCCTCCTCGCCGATCTGCTCAAGCACCTCGATGGGGCTCAAACCGGCAGGGGAGGGAACAGCGAGTCCGGTGGCGATTCGCCGCTTAAGGCCAGCCACGCGGACCATGAAGAATTCGTCGAGGTTGGAGGCAAAGATCGACAGGAAATTCACGCGTTCCAGGAGGAAGAGGTCAGGATCCTCTGCGAGCTCCAAAACGCGGGAGTTGAATGCCAGCCAGCTGAGCTCACGGTCCAGGAAACGGTCGGGCGAGATGTCGCCTTCAGGCTCCAGGCTCGGCGCAAATTCCGGGATGTCAATGCGGTCCTGGGTGGCTCGTGAAGCCGGCACTTCCGATGATCCGAAGCGTGGGGGCAGCGTGGCGCCCTTCGAGGTGGATCCGGCGGTGCCGACGGGGTCCGGCTGCATTGGGGTTCTCCTAAGCTCAGGACTGGGGTTTCCTCCCACATTACAAGCAATTTCAGTGCCCGAATCCAAGAAGTCCCCGGCTTTCCTTGCGGCGGGATGCTGACGTTAATTCTTGGTTAAAGGTGCATACATCACATCGGTGTCCCAGCGGACGAAGCCAAGCTTCTGATATAGGGACACAGCGGCCTGATTGTCTGCGTCGACATAGAGCATGACGGCGTGCAGGTCCTTGTCCTGCAGATACTTGATTCCGGCCACAGTGAGCGCTTTACCCAAGCCAAGGCCCTGCGCTTTGGGCGTCACACCCACAACGTAAACCTCGCCGATCGCGGGATGGGTTCCTTGCCGGGGGTGGACTTTGGTCCAATGGAATCCCAGCAGTTCGCCTTCATCGTTGACGGCCAGAAGGAAACCGGCCGGATCAAACCAATCTTCGGCCTTGCGGGCCTCAAGATCGGCACGCGTCATTGAACCCTGCTCAGGGTGATGCGAGAAAGCCGCGCGGTTGGCCGCCAGCCAGGCCTCCTCGTCCTGTCCAGGCACGAAGGCGCGCAGTGAGACTCCGTCCGGAAGGCCGGCGTCGGGCAGCGCGGAGGTGGAGGACATCAACCGCATCTTCCAGAGTTCGCGCGCGGGACCGTAGCCAAAGCGCGTTGCCAGCTCCGCAGCGGCCTCGTGGTTGCCATGGGACCATGCACTCAAGCCGTCAAAACCGCGTTTGCCTTCCAATGCCTCCAGCAGGCGGACCGCCACGCCTTGGTTGCGATAGGTGGGGTGGACGGCGAGCTCCAGGACGTCCGTTGTTCCTGATGGGCCAGGCGCTTCAACGACGACGGCGATCCCCGCCAGATCTTCCGCAGTTGCTGGATCTGAATCCTCGTCCGGGGCGTAAAGGGCGAGCGACAGGACGGAATGGTCGCCAGCATCGGCGCCACGCAACATCACCATTGTCTGTTCGGACAGGGGAGGGTTTCCATCGGATTCCTCGGCAGCCGCAGCGAGGGTCCTGAAGTCCTTGAGGAGTTCGGGATCGAGGGCGCCGGTGACGAGCAGTACTGGCCAGGTCTCGGGGTGCGCGTGACTCATGATGTAAGGCTATACGTCCGGGGCAAGCCGTGTAATTTGAAGTCCCCCCGAAACGGCTGTAGGCTCGTTATCTCGTTCGGCTTTGCGGTTTGCCGCTTGGGTAACGTAGCGCGTTAGTCAACACTGCAAGAGTCAACGCAGGGGGGATCCACCAGTGGGGTGGCCTCGATACGTTCGACCCGTATGTCCTCCACCAGAAATCGGAAGAGGCCAGGATTCGTGTGAATCCTGGCCTCTTCTTTCGTCTGTATACCCGAGTGTTCAGTGGGTACGGAGTTTATGCCTCCGAGAGTTCGTCATCCGGGAGCCTGACCAGTGTCAGGCGGTAACCGACGTTGCGGACCGTGCTGATGAGATTCTCGTGGTCAACGCCGAGCTTGGCGCGAAGCCGCCGAATGTGCACGTCTACTGTGCGGGTGCCGCCGTAGTAGTCGTAGCCCCAGACTTCGGTGAGCAGTTGCTGGCGGGTAAACACGCGGCCGGGGTGCTGGGCAAGGTATTTCAGGAGCTCGAATTCCTTGAACGTCAGGTTCAAGGGTTGGCCGCTGACGCGGGCCGTATAGCTCGCTTCGTCGATGACGACGCCGGCAGCGCGGATCTCCGTTTGCGTTTCCTCTTCGCCTGGAACAGCGCGGGCCATGGCCAGACGGATTCTGGCTTCGACCTCGGCAGGGCCTGCTGAATCCAGCACGATGTCATCCACTGACCACGCAGAGGACACGGCAGCCATGCCGCCCTCGGTAAGAATCAGCATGAGCGGGGCGCTGAGTCCGGTGGCCTTCAGGAGCTGCGTCAGCGAGCGTGCCCCCACCAGGTCCTTGCGGGCATCCAGGAAGACGATGTCCGTGGGATCGGTTTCAAGCAGCGCGGTTGGTTCTGCCGGGAGGATGTGAACGCGGTGGTTGAGCAGCTCAAGGGCAGGCAGAATGTCCACCGAAGAGCCGGTGCTGTTCGTCAGGAGCAGGATGTGCGACATAGTTCCTCCAATGGGCTGTACGCGCATCATCGGGCGTCGAAACCGGAGTTTCACCGGCCGGTCACGGCAGCTGGCAAGCCTCTGCCCGTTGTAACGGGATCAAGGCAAATACTGTGCGCCGTTGAAGTCCGAGTATACCCACCCAGACCCCGCCAGTCAGGGATTCGTGACGGGCCACCACCGGAATTACGACATATTCGTCCGCCATAAGGCAGGATTGTCGGGAGGTCGTAAGGCGCATCGAATTGAGGTCGGGCACACAGTGAAGTCTTGGAGCATCGGGGTATTCGGACTCGTGGCGCTCGCAGCCATCGTGGCCAGCACCTTCGTTTCCCGGGAAGCCATGGTGGGCGTAGGCATTGCCGCGTCGGCGGCTGTGGGGCTTGGGTGGCCCCATTTCCTTGCAGTCCCCGCCAAGAAAACGCTGGCCTCCGTTATCGCCTTGGCCGGTGCCGGGTCCGCCGTTACGGCCGCCTATATACCGGCCCCTGGATTCCTGGATGGTACCCCCGCCTTTATTGCCTTGGGCGTGATGGCGGTGTTCATCATCCAACTGGTTAGGGGCACGGGGCAGGCCCAGCGCCTGGAATCGACACTCGGCTGTTGTGCGGGTGTCCTGTTGAATTGCCTCGGTGCGGGATGGGTGGCCGGAGCCCGGTTCAACGGGGTCAAGGAAATGGTCCTGGTTGCCGGGTTGAGCGCTGCAGTGGCTCTCCTGGTGGGCATCATCCGATGGCCTGACCGGATTGTGGGTCCCCTCGGCATCGTCATGGCCGGTCTCATGGGCCCCTTGGCCGGACTTGTTTTTTCCGACATCGCAGTGCTGCCCGCTGCGCTGGTGGGCGTCGTGGTTGGCTCAGTCCTTGTGTGTTTCCGGCGTATGACAACTCTCAGGCGCGGGCGGCTTAACATTGCCGCCGCTGTGGGAATGGGCGTCGCGCCGGTGTGGGCTGTAGGAGCCTTGGCCTACTTCATAGACAAACTACTCATCTACTAACGGTTAGGATTGCATCATGTCTGTACTCGCATTTGAAATCTTCTTCCTCGTTCTCCTTGGCCTGGCAAGCATTGCCATGGCGTGGTTTGCGGGTTTCGTTGTTTACCGCCTTTTCAAGGGCCAGAAGTAAAGCCTTCTGATCCTGCAGTCCAAAAGAGGTAGTCGTTGTGCCTATTGAGATCCCAACAGACCTGACGCCTGAACTCGTCCCGCTTTCCTGGCTCATTGGTGAGTGGGAAGGCCGCGGCCGGCTTGGCACCGGTGATGAGGATTCGGAGCATTTCGTCCAGCACGTTTCCTTCACCCATAACGGTCTGCCGTACCTGCAATACAGGGCCGAGACCTGGATCAGCGACGACGCCGGCGCAAAGTTGCGCCCGCTGACCGTTGAAACCGGGTTCTGGGCCTTGGAGCGGAAGCTGCAGGAAGGCGACGGTGGTCCCGGGCTTATCCCGGCGGACATCGTTCCTGTGCTCAAGACCGCCGATGAGGTTGAGGAACGCCGCAACAAAGAAGGCGGCTTCGATATCTCGGTGTCAATTGCCCATCCTGGCGGAATCACGGAGCTCTACTACGGCCAGATCAAGGGTCCGCAAATCCAGCTCAGCACGGATATGGTGATGCGGGGCAGCCACTCCAAGGAGTACACCGCCGCAACCCGGATCTTCGGCCTGGTGGACGGCAACCTCCTGTGGCGCTGGGATGTTGCGGCCAACGGCAAGGCTTTGGAAGCTCACGCTTCGGCGTTCCTTCACAAGGTTTCCTGACGCCCGGCACGGGGTCTCACTGAACGTTCCACACGCAAACCAGCAAAGGAGCAGCTAGTGAATAACCACCTCAAACCGGGAGGCTACGAGGGACTCAAGGCCGTGTTCTTCAACGGCACCTTGAAACCTTCCCCGCAGCTCAGCAACACCGATGGGTTGATCCGGATCAGTCGCGGCATCATGGAAAAGCAGGGCGTCACTACCCGCCTCATCCGGACCGTCGACCACGATATCGCCAGCGGCGTCTATCCGGATATGCGGGAGCACGGCTGGAAGACCGATGAATGGCCGGAGATCTATCCCCTGGTTGCTGAGGCCGACATCGTCGTGGTTGCCGGTCCCATCTGGCTGGGCGACAACTCTTCGCAGACCAAGAAGCTCATTGAGCGTCTGTACGCCCACTCCGGTGAACTGACTGACAAGGGACAGTGGGCGTTCTACCCGAAGGTGGGCGGATGCCTCATCACGGGCAATGAAGACGGCATCAAGCACTGTTCCATGAACGTGCTTTACAGCCTCCAACATATCGGCTTCACTATCCCTCCCCAGGCAGATGCCGGATGGATCGGTCCCGTGGGCCCGGGACCCAGCTACCTGGATGAAGGGTCCGGCGGTCCGGAGAGTGATTTTACTAACAGGAACACCACTTTCATGTCCTGGAACCTCATGCACATGGCCCGCCTTCTCAGGGAGGCCGGGGGCATTCCCGCCTACGGCAACCTGCCGGAGGAATGGAAAGCGGGCACCCGATTCGACTTCGAAAACCCGGAATACCGCTGATTTCGGAATACCCCCGAGCCTCAAGGACTTCTACTACATATGACTTACAAGAGCCCCCTGTTGTCGCGCCCTGGCGCTGTCGAGGATACTGGCCTGGATGCCGGCGTCGCGGCCCACTACGGCGAGCCCCTGCGGGAGCAACGCGCCCTGGCAACCGGTACCGCCGTCGTCGATCTTTCGCATCGCGGCGTGGTGACAGTGTCCGGGCCGGATCGGCTCAGCTGGCTCAACACGCTTTCATCACAGCAGGTAACCAACCTCCAGCCGCGCGTTGCCAGCGAACTGCTGCTGCTTAGTGTCCAGGGCCGCATCGAGTTCGATGCACGGGTCATTGACGACGGTGAAACCACGTGGTTGATCGTCGAGGCCGAAGAAGCGGCACCGTTGGCAGAGTGGTTGAACAAGATGAAGTTCATGCTGCGCGTGGAGATCACCGATGTCTCCGGGGAATGGGCAGTCCTTGGCTCCACGAAGCCCGTGGAGAAGCTGGCCGGTTACTTGGTATGGGAAGATCCGTGGCCGCACGTAGGACCTGGCGGTTATTCCTACAGCACCGTGCCGGAGGAATCGCATCCCGGGCTCGAACGCCCGTGGTTCGAATACCTCGTCCCGGCACAAGAGCTGGAAACAGCCGTCGAAGGCTTGCCGCTGGCTGGCGCCAGTTCCGCCGATGCCCTGCGGATCGCCGCGTGGCGGCCGCGCCTCGGTGCCGAGACGGATGATAAGACCATTCCCCATGAGCTGGACCTTATTCGCACCTCCGTTCACTTGAACAAGGGCTGCTACAAAGGCCAGGAGACCATCGCACGCGTGCACAATCTGGGCCACCCGCCGCGGCGCCTTGTTTTCCTGCAGCTGGACGGCTCGCAGCATACGCTTCCGGCTGTTGGCAGTGTTGTATTTGCGGGGGAGCGCAAGGTGGGTACTCTGACATCTGTGGCGCAGCACTTCGAGATGGGCCCAGTGGCTTTGGCTGTCATCAAGCGCTCCGTTCCGGCGGATGAAACCTTGACGGTCATGGACGGCGAGGAGCCTTACACCGCAGCCCAGGAAGTGATCGTCGCCCCCGACGCCGGCCAGGTCGTCGGGCGCCAAACCGGATTCCTGAAGGGACCCCACCGATGAGCCAACCGAGTCACAGCACTGGATCCGAAGCCGACTCTGCCAACGGCGAATTGGGCGCCGACGACGAAACAGTTGCCTTGGCCCATGCGCTCTTCGACGCCGCCCGCGAAGGCAACACCGACATGCTTCGAAGCTACCTGAACGCCGGTGCCCCTGCCACGCTCACCAACGCTTCCGGGGATTCCCTCCTGATGCTCGCTGCCTACCACGGGCACGAGGAAACGGTGCAGCTGATTCTGCATCACGGCGCCGACGTGAATACCCCCAACGACCGGGGACAGACGCCTCTTGCCGGCGCGGTATTCAAGGGATACACCGGCGTCGCCCGGGCGCTGCTGGACGCAGGAGCAGACCCCGACGCCGGAACCCCCACCGCTCGCGAGGCGGCCAAGATGTTTGCCCGGGCCGAAATACTGGCCCTCCTCGACTAAGAGCCATGTCGTGGGCCGTTTGGAGGAAAACGGGCTGGTTGAAGCACACACCAGAAGGAATCCCTTGGAAAACGTAGCCAAGCCCTGGCCGGCGCTGTGGTCACTGGTCATAGGCTTTTTCATGATCCTCATCGACACCACCATTGTGTCGGTCGCGAATCCGCGGATCATGGAGGGCCTTAACACGGATATCAACTCCGT
This sequence comes from Arthrobacter sp. StoSoilB5, assembly GCF_019977235.1. Classification (NCBI taxonomy): domain Bacteria; kingdom Bacillati; phylum Actinomycetota; class Actinomycetes; order Micrococcales; family Micrococcaceae; genus Arthrobacter; species Arthrobacter sp. StoSoilB5. The sequence continues at coordinate 4,003,598 of NZ_AP024646.1, read as the reverse complement.
CATCTGGGTTACCAGCGCCTACCTTCTGGCCTACGCAGTGCCTCTCCTCATCACTGGCAGGCTGGGTGACCGTTTCGGGCCGAAGAACCTGTACCTGATCGGCCTGGTGGTCTTCACTTTGGCTTCGCTGTGGTGCGGCCTCTCCGGCGAGGTCACTTTGCTGATCGCCGCGCGTGCGGTTCAAGGATTCGGCGCGGCCATGATGACGCCCCAGACCATGGCAGTCATCACGCGTATCTTCCCTCCGGACCGCCGTGGCGCCGCCATGGGACTCTGGGGAGCCACAGCCGGCATGGCGGTCCTGGTGGGTCCTATTCTCGGCGGTGTCCTGGTGGACGGCCTGGGGTGGGAATGGATCTTCTTCGTCAACATCCCTATTGGCATTGTCGCCTTCGTCATGGTTACGCGTTTCGTTCCGAAGCTGACTACACACAGCCATACGTTCGATGTGATGGGCGTGGTGCTATCCGCCGTCGGGATGTTTCTTTTGGTCTTTGGCATCCAGGAAGGCCAAACGTACAAGTGGGGAACGGTCACGGGTGCCGTTACCGTGTGGGGCTTGATCACCGCAGGTCTTTTCGTCCTGGTTCTCTTTGTCCTCTGGCAGTGGCTCCTTGGCCGTCGCGGCGGGGAACCGCTGCTGCCGCTCGGTTTGTTCAAGGACCGTAATTTCTCCCTGGGCAACACCACCATCATGGTTGTCGGCTTCACAGTGACAGCGTTCCCGCTGCCCACCATCTTCTACTACCAAGTGGTGCGCGGCCTGACCCCCACCCAATCAGCGCTGCTCATGATTCCCATGGCAGTGATCTCCGGCGGCTTGGCACCCCTGGTAGGCAAGCTGATCGACCGTGCCAACCCGCGCTGGTTCGCATCCTTCGGCCTGGTTTGCCTTTCAGGAGCTCTCTTCTGGACGGCTTCACTTCTTCGCCCGGATACTCCCATTTGGATGTTCCTGCTTCCCAGTGCCCTGCAGGGTGTTGCCAACGGCTTCATTTGGGGGCCGGTATCCAACGCAACCACGCGAAACCTCGAACCACGCCAGGCCGGGGCCGGTTCTGGCGTTTTCAACACCACCCGCCAGATCGGCGCAGTCCTTGGATCGGCGGCCATTGCCGCCCTGATTCAGGCCAGGCTTGCGGCCGGATTGCCCGCTGCGCCAGCCGGAACTCCGGCCAATGAAGCGTCCATGAACGGTGTCCTGCCAGAGGCCCTGCACGCAGGATTCTCGACGGCGATGAGCCAGTCGATCGTGCTGCCCGCCTGTGCGATCCTCCTCGGAGCTGTGGCGGCCTTGTTCTTCGCCAAGCCTAAGTCCGTTGAAGGCTGGGGCAGTGCTGCTTCAAAGGGGGCTCCTCAGGAAACTGTCCGGAAGTAGCGTGGCAAACGGCCGGGACCAGCCCACTTTTGGCTGGTCCTGACCCGGACATATGGGCAGGACTAGTGCTAGCCAAGACCAAAGCTGGGCCGGTTCGGTTCTTGTCAGCCGAGCAGCACGCTCGCATGGAGTCCGCCAGTGGCGAATCCCAAGCTACGCGCCATTGCCAGCGCGCCGCTGTTGCTGACATCGGCCTTCCACTGGAGCGTCAGTCCCGCCGCCAGGGCTTCGTGGGCAGCGATCGATGCAGCCAGCGTTCCCAGGCCCCTCCGACGCCATGGGGGTGCTACCAGGACGCCCATGTTGGCCAGGATTCCCTCCCACTCGGAGTAGGCGCCGCACGCCACGGGAGTGGGTTTCTCTTCTTCGGGATGCATGATGGTAAAGCGGTGCTCAAGGGCTTGCAGGCCCACTTCATTGACGTCATCCGGAGGGCACAGCCCTTCCAACGCGATCGCCTCCGGGTTTCCTCGCGAGACAGTGAGGTCTTCGGAGGGTTGATTGAGCGGGAGATCGTCGGCGAAAAACAGGGCTGAGGACCCAAGGCCATGTCCACCATGCGACCGCGTGAGGGTCAGCAGCGTGACGTGCTGGGCAAGTTCGGTGTCAGGAATTTCAGCGGCTGCATCGAGGACCCATTGGGGCCCAACCAGCGCTGAGGCACCAAAAAGGCGCAGGAAAACAACCGCCCGCGCCGACTCATCGGCGCGGGTGATGCGGTTTGAGGGGTCGCTGGGGTCCGCCGATGAAGTGGTGACCCGGGCGGCAGCGGTGGCGAAAGCATGGTCTTCGAACCCCAAATGGCGAGCCCACGCCAGCTGGACAATGGCAGCGGACGTGGGCTCAAGAGTCATGGATTCAGCCTAGCCGAACAGCACCGACGCTTCGTCGTAGCGGTGCTGTGGAACGGTCTTGAGCTTGCCAAGCGCTTCTTCAAAGCCAACGTGGGAGATATCTGTCCCCTTGAGGGCCACCATGGTGCCCCAACGGCCCTCCACCACTGAATCGATGGCCGCCATGCCCAGACGGGTGGCCAGGACGCGGTCATAGGCAGTCGGTACGCCACCCCGCTGGATGTGGCCAAGAATAGTGGCGCGGGTCTCGATGCCTGTGCGTGCTTCGATTTCCGGTGCGAGCTGGTCTGCGATTCCACCCAGGCGAGGCCGGCCAAACGTGTCCAGCCCGCGTTCGGAGTGGGGAGATTCCATGTGGTCCGGAACGAAGCCCTCAGCTACCACTACCAGCGGCGCGCGGCCACGGTCGTGGGCTTCCTGGACCCATTCAGTGATCTGCTCGATGCTGACGGTCTGTTCGGGGATAAGGATGGCGTGCGCGCCAGCGGCCATTCCCGCATGCAGGGCGATCCATCCGACGTGGCGGCCCATGACCTCGGCGATCATGCAGCGGTGGTGGGACTCACCCGTGGTGCGGAGGCGGTCGATTGCTTCGGTGGCGATTTCTACTGCCGTATCGAAGCCGAAGGTGTAGTCCGTTGCGTCGAGGTCGTTGTCCACGGTCTTGGGAACCCCGACAATTTTCAGACCGGCATCGGTGAGCCGTTTTGCCGCCGCCAGCGTGCCTTCGCCACCAATTGCGATGATGGCGTCAATGCCCAGGCGTTCCATGTGGGCCTTGATGACATCCGGGCCGCCACCGTTTTCAAACGGGTTGGTGCGGGAGGTGCCCAGGATGGTGCCGCCCTGCTTGGCGATACCGCGGACCAAGGTGCGGGGGATGTCGATGACATCACCTTCCACAACGCCGCGCCAGCCGTCCTTGAAACCCACGAACTCCTGGCCGTGGATTGCGATCCCCTTGAGGACGGCTCCCCGGATTACTGCGTTGAGTCCGGGGCAGTCGCCACCGCTGGTAAGAATGCCAATTTTCATGTTTGCTCACTCATGGCTTGGAGGAATACGTGTAGAGCGCCACGCTGAGCTCCCAACGATTGTAGACGTGGATGTGGGGTGGGACACAAATGGTTACCTTCGAACCCGGCGTGCGGTATTGGAAATATCTCCGAAAACAACGAAAGCGCCCCGCTGCTGCGGGGCGCTTTGTGTCGCTGGCGTCGAAGTCGCCAATCGGTATGGGACTACCGGGAACGCTGGCTGATGAACGATTCCAGCGCTATCTTGTTGCTCTGATCCGGCAGGATAAGCCAGGCGAGGATATAGAACACCAAGGCTGGCCCGGGCAACAGGCAGAAAAGCAGGAAAGCTACCCGGACATATGCCACGTCCACGTTGAGCTTCGCTGCGATACCACCGCAGACGCCACCCAACCAGCGCTGGGGTCCACGCTTCAGGCCGAAGCCCCTGACGATGCTGAAGAACTTGTCCATGGCTACAGACTTCCTTGTTGTGGTTGCTTTGTCACGTGCCGGCACCCTTGCGGGCGGCGAGCAGCCCTCCGATGACCAGGGCCGCGCCCGCACCGATCATGAGGCCGATCAGCACATACGTTCCGTCCAGGACCACCCAACCAAGGGTGGAGATGATCAACAAGGCGGACAGGGCAATCACAATCAAGCCCCAAACAACGGTGCCGATCCGCGCGTTCTGTGGTTCGTCGTCGCCGATGTTCCGTTCGCCTTGGTAGCTGGGTTCCAGCGGCGGCGTGAGGGGTATTGGCTGCAGCCTCGGTGTAGGAGCAGGCTCCTGCGGCCTAGCTTCCCGTGGCAGGGCTTCGGTTGGCTTGTTGTTGTTTTCCTTGGTGAACGGACCGGTGTCCAGTGGATTCTTGGCGTCACTGCCGGTTGCCGCTGCTTCGCGTGCGTTGCTTGGCTCGTTCGTGCTCATGTCAGTTTCCTTCCCGGACGGTCACGTTGCTGAAAGTGCCATCGATCTTCACCACGAGGTTGGCCCCGGGCTTGTCGGCGTTATAGACCGTCCGCTCGTCCTGGAGCCGACCGCCGCGGTCCGTGCCGTGTTCGTTGAGGTTGCCGAATGTCATATCCGCCCTGACCTCGACAGGGACGTCGTCAGGGATGATGACCGTGACGTTGCTGAAGGTGGCGTCCACGGGGACCACGATCTCGGTGATCAGCGGAGGCGTCAGGTCCAGGTCGCCCAGATTCACTGTGCCCTGGCCGCCGGTGACGTCGACGCCTTGCCGCGCCTGCTCGATGCTTACGGGTGCCCAGTTCACGTCATGGAACGCGAAGCGATCGCCATTCCTTGGGACAACGTTGAAGATTCCACCGATGATCAAAGCCACTACTGCCAGGAAGCCGAGGAAACCGGCGGTCCGTCCCCGCAATCCTGCGATGAGGATGCCCAAGCCCAGTACGGCTGCGCCCGTAGCCCACACCACGGCGTTGGCTGCGTTGCCGAGATCGATGATGTTGCCGGTGTCCAACGCTTTCAGTGTGCCCCCGGCCAGCAGTGCCACACCCGCAGTGACCGCTACTATCGCTGGCCCGGGACCCTTGCGTCTGGCGCGGGGAGGCTTGGGTTCACCGTTGTGAGGCTGGCCGCTAAATGGCTGGCCGCCCTGGGGCGGAGTGGGGCCGTAGGGCGGCCGCGTGCCTGATGGCCCATAGGAACCAGCCACAGGCTTGGTGCCTGGCTGGCCTGGGCCGTACACCGGCACGCCGCTATTGGTCCCGGGAACAGTGTTGGTCGCGGTAGCGGCGGGGGTTCCGCCAGCTGTGGGGGCTCCGTAAGCCGTAGCCGTTCCGTAGGAGGTGGAAGCAAAGTTCTGCTGGTTCATGGGTTGGGCGATCTTGGGGCCTTTGTTTCGTTGCACCAGGAAGTAGATGAGGTAGATGACGGCGCCCATCCAGAAGAGCGTCCACAACAGGCCGGGAAGGCCGTTCCAGCCCCAACCCCAGAATCCGCGGCCCAGGCCGGGCAAGCCGATAATCGTGGTGATCAACGCACCGGTCATGCCGCCCGACCAACGCCCTGCCGCTGCTTCCTGAACGTGGATGCGGCCGTCAGGTTCAGGCAGCAAGGCCCACGCCAGGCCGTAGAGGAGGACGCCAATGCCTGCGAAGAGTGCCAGGACGATGAAGATGCCCCGAACAATGAGGGGGTCGATGCCGAACCGGTGGGCCACTCCGCTGGAGACGCCACCAATCCAGCGGTCCGGCCCGCGGCGGATGCCCTGGCTGCGGATCCAGTCGAAGAAGTTCTGCTGGGGTGCAGTAGGGAGTACATCGGGACCGGCATCGGAAGAAGGATAAGAGCGAGGGGAAGGTTCCCCGGGGGCGCCGGCGGAGGCACCAGCGTTGGCGCTGGAATCAGGCGTGCCGGCGTTGCCAGGCGTTCCCGATCCCTCTGGGTTCATGCTGTTCGCGTTCATACTTCGATCCTGCCGTCCGGGATCCCTTGCCCTCTACTGGGGGATACCCTGAATGATCCCTGAGGGACCCCCCAAGAAGGCTGGTTTCAGGTCCGGGCAACCCTGATCCGTGTTTGGATTGGTACATGACAACCGCTGTACAACGCCCGCCGCTGGTCCGCAGCAGCGACCGCATGATCGCCGGCGTGTGCAGTGGACTGGCCGACCATTTGGGCTGGCCAGTGAAGTATGTGCGGCTGGGCATGGTCCTTGCCTGCTTCGCCGGGGGAGCAGGACTGGCCTTCTATGCCTGGCTGTGGACCATGGTTCCCACCGCTGATGAGAGCGCGCGGCGCAATGCACGCCGCCCGGCGTCGCCCATTGCTCCCGCGGTCAGCCTTGTGCCGCCCCCGAACGCTGTTCTTAAGGCGCCCGACGCCGGACCCATGGCTTTGGGGGGCGGCGCTCCTGCGGTGGGTGGAAACCCGCTGTCAGCCGATAGCACAGGGGCCGGCAGCATAGGGGCTGGCATGACAGCGGCCAGCACTCCAGGGGCCGGTATCCCACCGGCGGGTAACACGGGGGCCGGCAGCCCAGCTGCTGCTGCAGGCGAATGGCCCGCAGCAGGTAGCGCCGCGCTACCGACTTCCCGCTTCAGCTTCCGGCGTATCCAGTACGGCAAGGAGATCCTGCTCGGTGCCGGCCTGCTCCTGGTCGCTGTGATTTTGATCGCGCGCCAGTTCGGGGTCGATGTCCCCTTGGGAACGTTGATTCCGGCTGCGGCCATCCTGGGCGGGGCTGCGATCGCGTGGATGCAACTAGACGAGACCCGCAGGGCGGGGTTGGTGGACAAAACCAAGGCTGACCAGGCCGGTGGATGGGTGCGGCTGGCCGCTGGCCTTGCGTTGGTGGTGGCCGGTGTCCTGGTGATGGTGTCAGGATCGGGATCCTGGGAACAGACGTGGCTGGCGCTCCTGGCATCCGTTGCTGTCCTGGGCGGCGTTGCGTTGGTCCTTCTGCCCTGGGGGCTGAAATTCTGGAAGGACCTCGAAACCGAACGTGCAGGGCGTGTCAGGGAAACGGAGCGCGCAGAGATCGCAGCCCACCTGCACGATTCGGTGTTGCAGACCCTTGCACTGATCCAGCGCAGGGCAGGCTCGGAGCAGGACGTTGTTCGGCTGGCGAGGGCCCAGGAACGTGAATTGCGATCCTGGCTCTTCACTGACCCTGCCAAGGATGCCGGATTGCTGGCTGAGCGAATCAAGGCCGTAGCCGCCGAAGTCGAGGATGCCCTGGGCCATGCCGTAGAGGTGGTTACCGTAGGCGACGCCGACATGACGGACAGGCACGAGGCCCTGGTCCAGGCGGCCAGGGAAGCGATGCTCAACGCTGCCCGCCACGGCGGCGGAACCGTCTCCGTCTACATGGAGAGCGCCGGAGGCGGCACCGAGGTCTTCATCAAGGATCGCGGTCCCGGTTTCGACCCCGATACCGTCCCCCATGACAGGCTGGGCGTCAAGGAATCAATCATCGGCCGCATGAAACGGCATGGAGGCACGGCAACCATCAGCAGCAGCAGTGACGGGACCGAAGTCCGCCTGGCCCTGCCCGCGATAAGTGCTGATGGCGGAGACGTGCGCGCTAGTGACGTCCGCAGCGGCGACGTACGGAATGGAGAACCCGGGCCATGAACAACACCACCCAAAGCAGCGAGCCGCGCAGGGTACGAGTGGTGATCGTCGATGACCATACGATCTTCCGTTCCGGACTAAAAGCTGATCTCGACCACCGCATGGACGTCGTGGGCGAGGCAGGCACCGTGGAGCAGGCTATCTCCGTCATCGCCGAGACCCGCCCTGAGGTTGTCCTCCTGGATGTCCACCTTCCCGGTGGCCTTGGCGGTGGGGGCCGCGAGGTCATCGCTGGGTCTTCCACGCTGTTGGGCACCACCAGCTTCCTGGCCCTGAGCGTTTCAGACGCAGCTGAGGACGTGGTGGCAGTGATCCGGGCGGGTGCGCGTGGCTATGTCACCAAGACGATTTCCGGTGCCGAGATTTCCGATGCCGTGATCCGCGTGGCCGATGGTGACGCCGTCTTCTCGCCGCGCCTCGCCGGCTTCGTGCTGGACGCCTTCGGGACGGCACCGGCTGACATCGCGGACGACGAACTGGACCGCCTCTCGGCCCGTGAACTGGAAGTGATGCGGCTCATCGCGCGCGGGTACAGCTACAAGGAAGTGGCCAAGGAGTTGTTCATTTCCATCAAGACAGTGGAAACCCATGTGTCTGCCGTCCTCCGCAAACTGCAGCTGTCCAGCCGCCACGAACTCACCAAGTGGGCCGCCGAGCGCCGCCTCCTCTGATCCGCTATCACTTCCAAGGCCGTTTTCCTCAACGCTCTCTCACATATCGCGGCTTAGAGGGAAACGCTCCCTCACCTAACGAGGTGAGGGAGCGTTTTGCATTGCCGTTTATTTTGCCTTGCCCAGGAATTCCTGGATCCGGCGGACGCCTTCTGCCAGGTCTTCGTCACCGAGTGCGTAGGACAGGCGAACGTAGCCGGACGGGCCGAATGCCTCGCCGGGAACGACAGCTACCTCAACCTCGTCCAGGATCAACGTGGCGAGTTCTGCGGATGTCGTGGGGCGGACCGGACCGTTGGAGGTCTCGAATTCCTTACCCAGCAGTCCACGGACGTCCGCGTAGACGTAGAAGGCGCCTGTCGGCGTCGGGCATTCCACGCCTTCGATCGCGTTCAGGCCGGCAACGATCGCCTTCCGGCGGCGGTCGAAGGCAACCTTCATCTCGTCGACGGCGGTCAGCGGGCCTGTGAGGGCAGCCGCAGCGGCGACCTGCATGATGTTGGAGACGTTGGAGGTCGCGTGCGACTGCAGGTTGGTGGCGGCCTTGATGACGTCGGCCGGGCCGATCATCCAGCCGACGCGCCATCCGGTCATGGCATAGGTCTTGGCCACACCGTTGAGGATGACAACTTTGTCGCCCAGCTCCGGGGCGGCCGTGGCGATGGATGTGAACTCAACGCCGTCATAGGTCAGGTGCTCGTAGATTTCATCCGTGACCACCCACAGGCCCTTGGAAGCGGCCCACTTGCCGATCTCCGCAACCTGCTCCGGGCTGTATACGGCGCCGGTGGGGTTGGACGGGGAGACGAAAAGCAGGATCTTGGTCTTGTCCGTAACAGCGGCTTCAAGTTGCTCGATGGTCACCAGGTAGCCCTGTTCAGGTCCGGCGAAGACCTCCACGGGAACGCCACCGGCCAAGCGGATGGCTTCCGGATAAGTAGTCCAGAACGGAGTAGGGATGATGACTTCGTCGCCCGGATCCACCAGCGTAGCGAAGGTGTTGTAGACGGCCTGCTTGCCGCCATTGGTTACTAGGACCTGGGACGGGTCTACCTTGTAGCCGGAGTCCCGGAAGGTCTTCTCGGCGATGGCCTTCTTCAGCTCGGGAAGGCCGGCAGCAGGGGAGTAGCGGTGGTACTTCGGCTGCCCAGCGGCTTCGATGGCAGCTTTGACGATGTAATCGGGGGTCGGGAAATCAGGTTCTCCGGCACCGAAACCAATCACGGGGCGCCCCGCGGCCTTCAGTGCCTTGGCCTTGGCGTCAACGGCAAGGGTGGCGGACTCGGCAATAGCGGAGATTCGTTGTGAAATGCGGGCGGCAGGTGTTCCGGCAGACATCTATGTACCGTTCTTCGCAGGCAGCTCGTGGGCTGGATGATGGGATTCGACGTAAACTACCTTATGCTGTTCTGCGGAGCTCCCGGGCGCCTGCTGGACAATGTGACTGATAATGCTGCTCACATTGATTCATCAGCGGCCTGAAGCCCCGGAATTAGTCCGGTTCGACTATCGCGAAGTTCTTGCGTAGACTGGTTCACCGGTGTTGAAAAGCACCACAGGCTGAAGTGCGGCCTGAAACATGGATTCGATCCATAGGGTAGTGGCGCAATTGGTAGCGCAGCGGTCTCCAAAACCGCAGGTTGCAGGTTCGAGTCCTGTCTGCCCTGCGCAAGCTGTTCCGGCGGAAACGCCGGGGCAAGCGCAGCAACCATGGCTCTGATCAGAGTCGGGTCAAACGACTTTGCAAGGTGAGTGAGGACCAGGTGACCGAAACGGCTGCTAGCAGCTCAAAGGGCCGTCCTGCCAAGAAAGCCGATGCTGGCTTCTTTGCCCGAATTGCACTCTTCGTCCGCCAGGTTATCGGCGAACTGAAGAAGGTCGTCGCGCCGACCCGCAAGGAACTGATCAATTACACGCTCGTGGTGCTGGTGTTCGTAGCCATCATGATGCTCATCGTCACCCTGCTGGACATTGCCTTCGGTACGGGAGTCAGCTGGGTCTTCGGTGGGTCAGGCGCTACGGACCGCTAAGCGGATCTGTCCGCAAACTGCGTGAAATTCCTTGGTACTTCAGGAATTTTGTGGGGTTTGCGGAATTGAGCCATTTAAATAGGCATGTTAGGCAATGAGGAAGCAGGAGACCAAGTGTCTGAGCAGGAGCTTGAGGTAAACGAGGCTGAGCTGGATGGGCCCGCTGAAAGCACGGACGACGCCGCGGCTGAGGCTGCGGAAGAGTCGGAGGCTGACTCTGCTGCGCCCGAATCTGCCGACGTCGACGATTCCGAAGAGGATTTCGAGTCCGACGTAGACGCTGAGTCTGACGACGAGTCCGACGACGATGCTGCGGACGTCTCGCTGGAAGCGGCTGCTGCTGCAGCGCCCGCCGATCCGGCTGAGGAATTCAAGGCCAAGTTGCGCCGCCAGGAGGGTGACTGGTACGTCATTCACTCCTACGCCGGTTACGAAAACCGCGTGAAGGCCAACCTTGAGACCCGCATCCAGACGCTGGACATGGAAGACTACATCTTCGAAATCCAGGTCCCGATGGAAGAAGTCGTCGAGATCAAGAACGCGCAGCGCAAGGTGATCAACCGCGTCCGCATCCCCGGCTACGTCCTGGTCCGCATGGACCTGACCGACGCCTCCTGGGGCGCCGTTCGCCACACCCCCGGCGTCACTGGCTTCGTGGGCAACGCCCACAACCCGGTCCCACTGCGCCTTGACGAAGTCTTCTCCATGCTCGCCCCCGTCTTCGAAGAAGAGCAGGCTGAGAAGGGCAAGCCGGTCAACAAGCAGAACCAGGCTCCCGTGGCCGTCGACTTCGAGGTCGGCGAGTCCGTCATCGTCAAGGAAGGTCCGTTCGAGACCCTTCCGGCAACGATCTCCGAGATCAAGCCCGAGTCCCAGACCCTCGTGGTCCTGGTCTCGATCTTCGAGCGCGAAACCCCGGTTACGCTCGCATTCAACCAGGTCACCAAGATCTAGCTGATTCCAAGATTTCGCTCCCGTTCCGCCTGCTTTGCGGTGTGGGAAGCGGCCGGTCGCCTTGCCATGGCGGCCACCAACCTGGGACGCGCTCCTGTGTCCCAGGAAGCTATTGAGAGAAGGACCCTACATTGGCTCCCAAGAAGAAGGTCACCGGCCTCATCAAGCTGCAGATCCAGGCAGGTGCCGCTAACCCGGCTCCGCCGATCGGTCCTGCGCTTGGCCAGCACGGTGTCAACATCATGGAATTCTGCAAGGCGTACAACGCTGCAACGGAATCCCAGCGCGGAAACGTTATCCCGGTTGAAATCACGGTCTACGAAGACCGTTCCTTCACCTTCATCACCAAGACCCCGCCGGCTGCAGAGCTCATCAAGAAGGCTGCAGGCGTTGCCAAGGGTTCGGCTACCCCGCACACCGTCAAGGTTGCCAAGCTGACCCAGGCCCAGGTCGAAGAGATCGCTTCCACCAAGATGGAAGACCTCAACGCCAACGACATCGCGGCAGCTGCCAAGATCATCGCAGGCACCGCCCGTTCCATGGGCATCACGGTCGAAGGCTAAATACAGCCTTCCACCCGCCGGGCAACCGGCATCTGAAACATTAAAATGTCGCAGGATCCTTGCCGGATCCGCGACTTGTGGCAGGGCCCAGCGCGGTCCGCAGACCACAACTGCACAAGGAGAAATAAGCAGCATGGCAAAGCGCAGCAAAGCATATGAGGCAGCCGTAGCCAAGATCGAGGCAGACAAGGTCTACGCCCCGTTCGAGGCCATCACCCTCGCGAAGGACACCAACCCTTCCAAGTTCGACGCAACCGTTGAGGTCGCTTTCCGCCTGGGCGTTGACCCGCGTAAGGCTGACCAGATGGTCCGTGGCACCGTCAACCTGCCTCACGGCACCGGTAAGACCGCCCGCGTCCTGGTTTTCGCAACGGGCGACAAGGCTGAAGCAGCAATCGCTGCCGGCGCCGACTTCGTTGGTTCCGACGACCTGATCGAAAAGATCGCAGCCGGCTGGACCGACTTCGACGCCGCCGTGGCAACCCCTGACCTCATGGGCAAGGTTGGCCGCCTCGGTAAGGTCCTGGGCCCGCGTAACCTCATGCCGAACCCGAAGACCGGTACGGTTACCCCGGATGTCACCAAGGCTGTCAACGACATCAAGGGCGGCAAGATCGACTTCCGCGTCGACAAGCACTCGAACCTGCACTTCATCATCGGCAAGGTGTCCTTCGACGCCCAGAAGCTGGCCGAGAACTACGCAGCTGCACTGGAAGAGGTGCTTCGCTTGAAGCCGTCCGCTTCCAAGGGCCGCTACATCCAGAAGGCAACTGTTGCCACCACGTTCGGTCCGGGCATCACTGTTGACCCGAACGTCACCAAGGTTCTCACCGAGGCGTAAGCTCCGGGAGTATTACCTCTGAAAGGGACCGTCCGGCATCGCCGGGCGGTCCCTTTTCGTGCATGCGTCCCGGCTGGTAGCGACTTGTTTGCCACCTGCGGCAGCCGTAGGCTGTGGGGCGTGGCGTCGTCGTCGAACTTTTCCGCCAACGGCGGGCTTACCATCGAGCGGTGTCCGGTTCCGCAGGGTGCGGAGGCCACGGCGTCGCCGGACTTCAAGGCCTTTCATGCGTTACGCATAGCCCACGAGCTTGGCTTGTGGGGGAACCTGGACCATTCGGCCACGCTGGCCGAATCGCTCATGTTCTGGCAGGGCAACGAATACGAGGAGCGGCAGGTCTTCCTGGCCCGTTTGGATGGCGTTGTGGTGGGCACCGGTTCGCTGACCCTGCCGTTGAGCGAGAACACGACGACGGCGGGTGTGGACGTCGTCGTGGACGCAGCTTTCCGGCGGCGCGGCATCGGGACGAGGATCCTTGAAGTTCTCGAGAAAGCGGCAGTGGAGCGGAACCGCACTTCCCTTGACGGATACTGCGGCGAGCCAATCGGCCCGGTCCTTGCGGGCGAAGCGCTGCTGGCGGCAAAGTCGGGCACAGGTGGGGTGCCGCTGAATGCGGCGTCGACCCGCTTTGCGTTGCGCCATGGCTATTCCTTGGAACAGGTCGAAACCAGCAGTACATTGGGCCTGCCGGTAGACCATGGCCATCTGGTTGAACTCGAAGTCGAGGCAATGCGTCGGGCAACGGAGTACGACGTCATCGGGTGGAATGACGAATGCCCGGAGGAACTGGTGGACGGTTTTGCCAGGCTCAAGAGCCTCATGAGCACGGAAGTCCCCCTTGCCGGACTGGGGTGGGAGGGCGAAGAGTGGGATGCGGCCCGGGTTCGGCGGGAGGAATCGACGTGGCGGGCAAGCGGCGTTGATTCCGTGGTGGCTGCTGCGCAGCATCACTCGAGCCGGGAGTTGGCTGCCTACACGGTCTTGACCCACAGGGAGGCACTGCCGGCTGTGGTCAACCAGGAGGACACGCTTGTGGCTCCCGGTCACCGGGGACACGGCCTTGGCATGCTGGTCAAAATCGCCAATCTACGGCGGGCAGAAACGCTCTGGCCGGACGCCACGTGCGTCATGACGTGGAACGCCAATGAAAACCGGCATATGCTGGCCATTAATATCGCCCTTGGATTCAAGCCTTCCGGTTTTGAAGGCGAATGGCAGAAACGGCTGGGATGACTGTAGACGAGGCGAAGACCGTTCAAGTCGAGCAGCTTTGGGTGCCGGACAATTTGGACAGCCCCAAAGCAAGGGATTTCCTGGACGCTGTGGAAGTAGCGCGGCGGGTCCGGATGCAGACGTGGGGGAGTGATGACCTGGCGTACACCCCCCTGGAGAAGATGCTTGAGTTCTCGGACCCCTATGAACGCCAGATCATCCTGGTTGCCAAGGTTGACGGGGTCATCGTAGGAACGGTGGATATTGCCCTGCCCCTCGCCGACAACATGGATCTCGCGGAGTTCACCCTGGATATCCTGCCGGAATACCAGCGACAAGGCGTCGGCCGCCAGCTTCTGGAAGCCGCGGAGCAGCTGGCGCGGGCAGAGGGCCGGACCATGGTTTTGGTGGACACGAACCACCCGGCTACGTCGCTGACCGAGATACCCGAAGACCAGTTGATTCCCGGAAGTGGTCCCGGCTTCGTTCCTGTCAGCAGCAGGGAAGTGGATTTCGCCCAGCGGGCTGGCTACACCCTCCAGCACATCGAGCAATTCAGTTCCTGCGTATTGCCGCTGGACTCCAAACTGGTTGCGGACCTTCAGGCCGAGGCCGAGGAAGCGAACGCTGGCCGCTATAGGCTGCACCACTGGACTGATCGATGCCCCGAGGCGTGGTTGGAGGCTGTAGCGGAGCTGGAGAACGCTGCCGGTGAAGTTGTCCATGGTGAGGATGGCGAGGAAGAAGACTCCGCCGTCGAGGTTACCGGTATGGTCTTCGACGCCGCGGTGTTGCGCGAAACTGAAGACGCCGCGTTGGCGCAGGGACGGCGGACGGTGGTTACCGCCGTCGAGCATATTGAGAGCGGCCGGCTGGCCGGATTGACCACCATCAGCGTCCTCGCCCACCGTCAGGACGTCGTTTTCCAGGACGATACTTTGGTCCTTCAGGAACACAGGGGCAACAAGCTGGGCTTGCTGATCAAAGTGGCCAATATGGAAAGGCTCAGCGAGCAATTTCCGGATGCCCGCGTAATTTACACGTGGAACGCACCGGAGAACCGATACCTTCTGACGGTGAACAGGCAATTGGGATTTACGACGGCGGGAGTCACCGGACTCTGGCAAAAGGAGCTTCCGGACCGGGGGTCGAAGGCCACGTCCTCGGAGTAGCCAGCCTGGCGGCCCACCCGCTGTGCAGCGGCGTCGATTTGGTTTGCAGATCACTCTCCCGTAACCTTGAAGTACCAAAGACCGTCGGTTGATGGGAATCCACTCTTTCGAGCGCAGCTCAATTCTGTAGCGACGCCCCTGAGAACAAAGTGCATTCCTTGACGAAGGACCCTGAACATAGGGCGGCCGGCGCAGGTGAACGAAGCAAGTCTCCACAGTGCAAACTGTGTTGAGCCAAGCCCCGTGCATCTGCGCGGGGCGTTTTTAGTTTTAGCTCTCGTGAGCGGGGACCCGGAAGACCGGCTTTATTCCCCGGAAGGAGGGTTATGACAACGCCTAGCAAGGTCTCCGCAGTTGCAGAGATCACCAACGATTTCAAGGAATCGAACGCGGCTGTCCTGACCGAATACCGCGGGCTCACTGTTGCACAGCTCAAGGAACTGCGTGTTGCACTCGGCCAGGACACCAAGTTCTCGGTCGTCAAGAACACCCTGAGTGCCATTGCGGCCAAGGAAGCCGGAGTTGAAGCATTCAACGACCAGCTTGCAGGCCCCACTGCAATCGCCTTTATCAAGGGTGACGCTGTTGCTGCTGCCAAGAGCCTGACGGACTTTGCCAAGGCCAACAAGCAGCTGGTTATCAAGACCGGTTACTTCGAAGGCAAGGCATTGGATGCACAGGGTGTTGCCGCACTGGCAGCCCTCGAGTCCCGCGAACTGCAGCTTGCACGTGTTGCTGGTGTCCTTAAGGCTCCTGCTTCCGCTGCTGCACGCATCATTGACGCTCTGCGCCTCAAGCTTGAAGAAGAGGGCGGCGCACCTGCACCGGCCGCTGAAGAAGCTCCGGCCGAAGAGGCTGCTGCTGAAGAGGTTGCGGCTCCGGCCGAAGCCGCTGAAGCTGCAACCGAAGAGAACTAAGTTCTCCCCCCAATCAAACTCAGGTGCATGGATCGGCTTTGCCCGGATCTGCACCAACTAATGGAAGGACGCCACCATGGCGAAGCTCAGCAACGAAGAGCTCATTGAAGCTTTCAAGGAACTGACCATCATCGAGCTCTCCGAGTTCGTCAAGCTCTTCGAAGAGACCTTCGAAGTTACGGCTGCTGCTGTTGCAGTTGCTGGCCCCGCCGCTGGCGGTGCTGCTGAAGCTGCTGAAGAGAAGACTGACTTCGACGTCATCCTCGAAGCTGCTGGCGACAAGAAGATCGCAGTGATCAAGGAAGTTCGCGCCATCACCTCCCTCGGCCTCAAGGAAGCCAAGGACCTGGTTGACAGCGCACCGAAGGCTGTTCTCGAAGGCGCCACCAAGGAAGCTGCAGAGAAGGCAAAGGCTCAGCTCGAAGAAGCTGGCGCAACGGTTACCCTCAAGTAACTCGTCTTGCTTGTGGAAGCCCCGTCCGGTTCGCCGGGCGGGGCTTCCTGCGTTAACCCAGGTAGGTAGCAGCTGAGCGCGTTTTGAGCCTTCAAAACGCGCTCAGCTGCTATTCAGTTGGGTTCGCTGATGTCCGCCACTACGGCCCCGAGCGCTGCCGTGAGCTGATCGGCGTCCACGAACGCACTCCGGCCATGTGCCCCGGCGCCCATGGAAATACGGCGGCCCGTGATCGTGGAGTCCGCGTACACCGGCCAAGGCGTGGTGCTTCCCAGAGGAGTGATGGTTCCGCGCTCGTAGCCCGTCGCGGCCAAAGCAACGTCGGCGTGGGGGAGCGAGAGCTTGTTGACGCCCACCAAAGCACGCAACTTCGGCCAGGAGATCTGGCGGTCCCCGGGAATGAGCGCGAACAGGAAGCTTCCGCCGCGGTGTTTGACCACCAGCGACTTCACGATGTCCGCCGGGCTGATGCCCAGGATGCCTGCTGCTTCTTCGAGGCTGCGGGCAGCAGGACGCTCGACGACGTCCACGGCCAGTCCGCGCGCCGCGGCGTCGGACAGGAACCGTTCGGCCCCGTTCATCTCCGGATCATCCATGCCAGGTCACACCCGTCAGTCGCGGTACAGCAGGAGGGCTTCACCCTGGCCGCCGCCGCCGCAAAGGGACACTGCGGCCTTGCCGGTTCCCCTGCGCCTGAGTTCGTGGGCCGCATGCAGGGCCAACCGGGCTCCGGAGGCGCCGATGGGGTGGCCGAGCGCGATCGCGCCGCCGTGGATGTTGCACTTCTCCAGCGGGTACCTCAGGTCCTTGAGTGATTGCACGGCAACGGAGCCGAAGGCCTCGTTGATCTCGATGAAGTCCAGGTCTTCGGCAGTCCATCCGGCCCGCTTCAATGCTTGCGAAATGGCGTTTGACGGCTGGGAGTGGAGCGAGTTGTCCGGGCCTGCGACTTGGCCGGCCTTGCCCACCACGGCCAGGTATTCCAGGCCGTTGTCCCTGGCAAAGCGGCGACTGGTCAGCACAAGTGCG
Organism: Arthrobacter sp. StoSoilB5; assembly: GCF_019977235.1. NCBI lineage: Bacteria > Bacillati > Actinomycetota > Actinomycetes > Micrococcales > Micrococcaceae > Arthrobacter > Arthrobacter sp. StoSoilB5. Next base: position 3,986,399 of record NZ_AP024646.1, on the reverse strand, counting down.
GAGGCGCCGTCGGACAGGGGAGAGGAGTTGCCCGCGGTAATGGTGCCGTCGGTGGCGAAGGCGGCCTTCAAGGGGGCAAGGGTTTCCAAGGTCGTGTTCGGCCGGACGCCCTCGTCAGAGGTGAGGATTACCGGCTCGCCCTTGCGCTGCTTCACGCTCACCGGAGCGATTTCGACGTCGAAAATTCCCTCGGCAATAGCGGCAGCGGCGCGCTGATGGGAAGCGGCAGCAACCTCGTCCTGCGCACGGCGGTCAATGCCAAGGGTCACGTTCTTGGTTTCCGTGGACAAGCCCATGGATTGGCCATCGAACGCATCCGTGAGTCCATCATGCGCAGCAACGTCCAACGCCTGGATTGCGCCGTACGTCCAACCCTGGCGCGAGCCGGGGAGGAGGTGTGGGGCACGGGTCATGGATTCCTGGCCGCCGGCCACAACCACGGTGGCGTCGCCGCTGCGGATCATCCGGGCGGCGTCGATTACGGCAGTCAGGCCGGAGAGGCAAACCTTGTTGATGGTGACGGCAGGGATGTTCCATCCAACACCTGCCGCGATGGCACTTTGCCGGGCAGGGTTCTGGCCAGCGCCTGCTTGCAGCACCTGTCCCATGATGACGGCGTCCACCTGTTCGGCTTTCACGCCGCTGGCAGCCAGGGCTGCTGCAATGGCATGGGCGCCAAGGTCGACGGCGGTGAACCCGGCCAGCTGCCCATTGAGCCGACCCTGTGGGGTACGGGAAGCAGCAAGGATGACAACGTCATTGTCGTCAGCGGAGTTGTTCATGGTCTCTCTTCCGATCCGTGGTGGTGTACCCAAGGCTACCGCGCGGCGTGCGCAGCCTATTCATTCCAACGCTCGTACGCATCGCTGGATTCCACGGCGGGGATTCCACATCGGATCTGGTCCCCTCGCCGGTCCATTGGCTCTGCATAGGTGCCTACAGCAACAGTGCTTGCATTCACGGACGATCTGGGGTAGACAGGAAGGCTACTTTGCCGTATCGTAGATATTTGCGTCTTCCCTGTTAACCTTCAGCCTTCATATAGCGGTGGGCTTTACCTCTCAGCTGCAACATTGACGTGCCGTTCACAACGTGCACTGCCTTTTGCAGACTGGGTCCGGGTCATATAGCGGAACCGGAATAAGTATGCTGCGGAGCACTCTGCATCATGCAAACGGGGGAGATCTGAAAACGCCTGAAGGTCTGTGGAAGGATCCCTCTTGGTCGCCTCGAGCACCTCTAATAACGAAACCGCTAACACGGCAAGCACCGATGGTGCCACTCGCCGCCTCTCATTCGCAAAGATTCACGAACCCCTTGATGTTCCGAATCTTCTCGCCCTGCAGACAGACAGCTTTGACTGGCTGGTCGGAAACGAACGCTGGCAGGCGCGGGTAGCGAAGGCTGTCGAGGAGGGCGACCTCAGCGTCGCCACCACCTCCGGACTTGCCGACATCTTCGAAGAGATCTCCCCCATCGAGGACTTCCAGGGCACTATGTCCCTGAGCTTCTCCGAGCCGGAGTTCGCTGATCCGAAGTACACCATGGCCGAATGCAAAGACCGTGACGCCACCTACTCGGCACCGCTGTATGTCAAGGCCGAGTTCATGAACAACAACACGGGCGAAATCAAGCAGCAGACCGTGTTCATGGGCGACTTCCCGCTGATGACTGAAAAGGGAACGTTCGTCGTCAACGGCACCGAGCGTGTCGTTGTCTCCCAGCTGGTCCGCTCTCCGGGCGCCTACTTCGAGCGCACCGCAGACAAGACCAGTGACAAGGACATCTTCACTGCGAAGATCATCCCGTCCCGCGGTGCATGGTTCGAACTCGAAATCGACAAGCGCGACCAGGTCGGCGTTCGCCTCGACCGCAAGCGCAAGCAGTCGGTCACCGTTCTGCTGAAGGCCCTCGGTTGGACCGAAGGCCAGATCCTGGAAGAGTTCGGCCAGTACGACTCCATGCGTGCAACGCTGGAGAAGGACGCCACCGAAACCCGCGAAGACGCGCTTCTGGACATCTACCGCAAGCTGCGTCCGGGCGAGCCGCCCACAGTCGAGGCTGCCCAGTCCCTGCTGGACAACCTGTACTTCAACGCCAAGCGCTATGACCTCGCCAAGGTTGGCCGTTACAAGATCAACCGCAAGCTCGGCATCGACCGCTCCCTTGGTGACAAGGAAGCTTCGGTCCTGCACGTTGAAGACATCGTGGCCATGATCAAGTTCCTCGTTGCGCTGCACGCCGGCGAGAAGACACTCATGGGCAAGCGCGATGGCGAAGACCACGAGCTCCGCGTCGAGATCGACGACATCGACCACTTCGGCAACCGTCGCATCCGCGCCGTTGGTGAACTGATCGAGAACCAGGTCCGCACCGGCCTTTCCCGCATGGAGCGTGTCGTTCGCGAACGCATGACCACGCAGGACGTCGAGGCCATCACGCCGCAGACACTGATCAACATCCGTCCAGTTGTGGCTGCGATCAAGGAGTTCTTCGGAACGTCCCAGCTCTCGCAGTTCATGGACCAGAACAACCCGCTTTCGGGCCTTACCCACAAGCGCCGCCTGTCGGCCCTTGGCCCGGGTGGTCTTTCCCGCGACCGCGCAGGCATGGAAGTTCGAGACGTCCACCCGTCCCACTACGGACGTATGTGCCCCATCGAAACGCCTGAAGGCCCGAACATTGGTCTGATCGGTTCGCTGGCTTCCTACGGCCGCATCAACCCGTTCGGTTTCATCGAGACGCCTTACCGCCTCGTTTCCAACGGTGTGGTCTCGGACGAGGTCCAGTACCTCACTGCCGACGACGAAGCTGAGGTCCTGATCGCACAGGCCAACGCTCCGCTGGACGCTGACAAGAAGTTCTCGGAAGAAACCGTCCTTGTCCGTGCCCGTGGTGGTGGAGGCGAGCCGGTCCTGGTTCCCGCTGCCGAAGTTCAGTTCATGGACGTTTCCCCGCGCCAGATGGTGTCCGTGGCAACTGCCCTGATCCCGTTCCTTGAGCATGACGATGCCAACCGTGCACTCATGGGTGCCAACATGCAGCGCCAGGCCGTGCCGCTGGTCCGTTCCGAGGCTCCTTTCGTGGGCACCGGCATGGAGCGCGCAGCAGCTGTCGACGCCGGTGACGTTGTCATCGCGAAGAAGGCGGGTGTGGTCACCGAGGTTTCCGCCGAACTGGTTGTCATGATCAACGACGACGGCACCGAGACCAACTACCGCATCAACAAGTTCGCCCGTTCCAACCAGGGCAACTGCTACAACCACCGCGTTCTGGTCAACGAAGGCCAGCGCCTGGAAGTCGGTGGCATCATTGCCGACGGTCCCGCAACGGACCAGGGTGAACTGGCCCTCGGTAAGAACCTCCTCGTGGCATTCATGTCCTGGGAAGGCCACAACTTCGAGGACGCCATCATCCTGTCCCAGCGCATTGTTGCTGAGGACGTTCTTTCCTCCATCCACATCGAGGAGCACGAGATCGATGCCCGCGACACCAAGCTTGGTGCCGAGGAAATCACCCGTGACATCCCCAACGTGTCCGAGGAAGTCCTGGCAGGCCTGGACGAGCGCGGCATCATCCACATCGGTGCCGAGGTTGAAGCCGGCGACATCCTGGTCGGAAAGGTCACCCCTAAGGGTGAAACCGAGCTGACCCCGGAAGAGCGCCTTCTCCGCGCGATCTTCGGTGAGAAGTCCCGCGAAGTCCGCGACACCTCCCTGAAGGTGCCCCACGGCGAGTCCGGTACGGTCATCGGCGTCCGCGTCTTCGACCGCGACAACGACGACGAACTGCCCCCGGGCGTGAACCAGCTGGTCCGCGTCTACGTGGCTGCCAAGCGCAAGATCACCGACGGCGACAAGCTCGCCGGCCGTCACGGCAACAAGGGTGTTATCTCCAAGATCCTCCCGATCGAGGACATGCCCTTCCTTGCAGACGGTACCCCGGTTGATATCGTCCTGAACCCGCTTGGTGTTCCGGGTCGAATGAATGTTGGCCAGGTCCTGGAGACCCACCTCGGTTGGGTTGCCAAGACCGGTTGGAAGATCGAAGGCGAGCCGGAGTGGGTCAAGAACCTGCCGAACCTGCCCCGTGAAACCGGCCAGACCACCGTTGCCACACCGGTGTTCGATGGCGCCCGCGAAGAAGAAATCACGGGCCTGCTTGACTCCACCAACGTGACCCGCGACGGCGACCGCCTGATCGACTCCTCCGGCAAGACCCGTCTGTTCGATGGCCGCTCCGGCGAGCCGTTCCCGGACCCGATCTCCGTCGGTTACATGTACATCCTGAAGCTCCACCACCTGGTGGACGACAAGATCCACGCGCGTTCCACCGGCCCGTACTCCATGATCACGCAGCAGCCGCTGGGTGGTAAGGCACAGTTCGGTGGCCAGCGCTTCGGTGAAATGGAAGTGTGGGCGCTCGAAGCTTACGGTGCCGCTTACACGCTTCAGGAACTCCTCACGATCAAGTCGGATGACATCCATGGTCGCGTGAAGGTCTACGAAGCCATCGTCAAGGGCGAGAACATCCCTGAGCCTGGCGTTCCCGAGTCCTTCAAGGTCTTGATCAAGGAAATGCAGTCGTTGTGCCTGAACGTGGAAGTTCTTTCCACCGATGGAACCACGATCGAAATGCGTGACTCTGATGACGCAGTCTTCACGGCTGCGGAAGAACTGGGCATCGATCTGTCTCGTGCAGAGCCCAGTTCCGTAGAAGAGGTCTAGTAGCCGTTCCGGTGGGCAGCAGTACCTAACTGCCCACCGGGACAGCTCCCTCTTCCCGTAACCAAGACTTCAGAATTTAGAGAACAAGAGAGAACAGGGACCATATGTCCAGCGAATCCTCCTTCGGCCTCATGCAGATCGGCCTCGCCACCGCGGAAGACATCCGTGGCTGGTCTTACGGTGAGGTCAAGAAGCCGGAAACCATCAACTACCGCACCCTCAAGCCTGAGAAGGACGGTCTTTTCTGCGAGAAGATCTTCGGTCCTTCCCGCGACTGGGAATGCTACTGCGGCAAGTACAAGCGCGTCCGCTTCAAGGGCATCATCTGTGAGCGTTGTGGCGTTGAAGTCACCCGCGCCAAGGTGCGCCGTGAGCGCATGGGCCACATCGAACTGGCTGCGCCTGTAACCCACATCTGGTACTTCAAGGGCGTTCCCTCGCGCTTGGGCTACCTGTTGGACCTGGCTCCGAAGGACCTTGAGAAGGTCATCTACTTCGCTGCCTACATGATCACCAGCGTTGACACGGAAAACCGCCACGCTGAACTGCCGAACCTCCAGGTCGAGCACGACCTCGAGAAGAAGCAGCTCGTGGACAACCGCGACAGCGACATCGCCACGATCGCCCGCGACCTTGAAGACGAGCTTGCCCGCCTTGAAGGTGAAGGTGCCAAGGCTGCCGACAAGAAGAAGGCCCGCGACTCCGCAGACCGCCAGATGGCGAACGTCCGCAAGCGTGCCGACGCCGATATCGAGCGCCTTGAGCAGGTCTGGGACCGCTTCAAGAACCTCAAGGTCGCTGACCTCGAGGGTGATGAGGGCCTTTACCGCGAACTGCGTGACCGTTACGGCATGTACTTCGAAGGTTCCATGGGTGCCGAGGCCATCAAGAAGCGTCTTGAGACCTTTGACATGCAGGCTGAGGCCGAATCACTGCGCGACACCATCCAGAACGGCAAGGGCCAGCGCAAGACGCGTGCCCTGAAGCGCCTGAAGGTTGTCAACGCATTCCTGACCACCAACAACAGCCCGCTCGGCATGGTTCTGGACGCCGTCCCGGTGATCCCGCCGGAACTGCGCCCGATGGTCCAGCTGGATGGTGGCCGCTTCGCGACCTCCGACCTCAACGACCTCTACCGCCGTGTGATCAACCGCAACAACCGACTCAAGCGACTGCTTGACCTCGGTGCACCGGAGATCATCGTCAACAACGAGAAGCGCATGCTTCAGGAAGCTGTTGACAGCCTCTTCGACAACGGCCGACGTGGCCGCCCCGTCACGGGTCCGGGCAACCGTCCGCTGAAGTCCCTGAGCGACATGCTCAAGGGCAAGCAGGGTCGTTTCCGCCAGAACCTGCTCGGCAAGCGCGTCGACTACTCCGGCCGTTCGGTCATCGTCGTTGGCCCGCAGCTGAAGCTGCACCAGTGTGGTCTGCCCAAGCAGATGGCCCTGGAGCTCTTCAAGCCGTTCGTGATGAAGCGCCTGGTTGACCTCAACCACGCCCAGAACATCAAGTCGGCAAAGCGCATGGTCGAGCGCTACCGTCCGCAGGTTTGGGACGTGCTGGAAGAGATCATCACCGAACACCCGGTGCTGCTCAACCGTGCACCTACCCTTCACCGCCTCGGCATCCAGGCCTTCGAACCGCAGCTTGTGGAAGGCAAGGCAATCCAGCTTCACCCGCTGGTTTGTGGCGCCTTCAACGCTGACTTCGACGGCGACCAGATGGCAGTGCACCTGCCGCTGAGCCCGGAAGCCCAGGCCGAAGCCCGCATCCTGATGCTGTCCTCGAACAACATCCTGAAGCCGTCCGATGGCCGCCCGGTCACCCTGCCTTCGCAGGATATGATCATCGGCCTGTACCACCTGACCACCAAGCGCGTCGGCTCTGCCGGCGAAGGCCGTATCTTCTCCTCGGTTTCGGAAGCCATCATGGCGTACGACGCCCGTGATCTGCACCTGAATTCCCAGGTCAAGATCCGTCTGGACAACTTCGTGCCTTATGCCGGTTGGGAAGCTCCGGAAGGTTGGGAGCCGGGCCAGCCGGCCCTCGTCCAGACCTCCTTGGGCCAGGTCATCTTCAACCAGACGCTGCCCGAGGATTACCCGTGGGTTGAGGCTGTTGCCGACAAGGGCGAGCTGTCCCGGATCGTCAACGACCTCGCCGAGCGCTACCCGAAGGTTGTCACGGCTGCCACGCTGGACAACCTGAAGGATGCCGGTTTCTACTGGGCAACCCGTTCGGGTGTCACGGTGGCTATCTCCGACATCGAGGTGCCTACGTCCAAGCCCGCCATCCTGGCTGGTTACGAGAACATGGCTGCCAAGATCCAGGGCCAGTACGACAAGGGCCTGATCGACGACGACGAGCGTCGCCAGGAACTGATCGAGATCTGGAACAAGGCCACCAACGAGATCGCCCAGGCGATGCGCGACAGCCTGTCCCCGATGAACACCATCAACCGCATGGTGTCCTCCGGTGCACGTGGTAACTGGATGCAGGTCCGCCAGATCGCGGGTATCCGTGGTCTTGTGGCCAACCCGAAGGGTGAGATCATCCCTCGCCCGATCAAGTCCTCCTACCGCGAGGGCCTGTCGGTGTTGGAATACTTCATCGCCACGCACGGTGCCCGTAAGGGTCTGGCCGATACCGCTCTTCGTACCGCCAACTCGGGTTACCTGACCCGTCGTCTGGTGGACGTTTCGCAGGACGTCATCGTCCGCGAAGAGGACTGTGGTACCGAGCGCGGCCTGGTCACCCCGATCGCCGTGCCGGATTCCAACGGTGAGCTCGTCCTGGACGAGAACGTCGAGAACAGCGCCTACGCACGTACGCTGGCTGTCGACGTCGTCGACGCCCAGGGCAACGTCCTGGCTGCCGGCGGAACCGACTGCGGCGACGTCGTCATCGACCAGTTGCTGGCTGCTGGTATCACTGAGGTCAAGGTCCGTTCCGTACTCACCTGTGAGTCCAAGGTCGGCACTTGTGCGCTCTGCTATGGCCGTTCGCTGGCCACCGGCAAGACCGTTGACATCGGCGAGGCCGTGGGCATCATCGCCGCACAGTCCATCGGTGAGCCCGGCACCCAGCTGACCATGCGTACGTTCCACACCGGTGGTGCTGTTTCTGCCGGTGGTGGCGACGACATCACCCAGGGTCTGCCCCGTATCCAGGAGCTCTTCGAAGCCCGTACTCCGAAGGGTGTCGCACCGATTGCTGAAGCAGCCGGCCGCATCACCATCGAAGAGTCCGAGCGCCAGATGCGCCTGGTCATCACTCCGGACGATGGTTCCGAAGAGATTGCCTACCCGGTGCTGCGCCGTTCACGTCTCCTCATCGAGGATGGCGAGCACGTCAGCGTCGGCCAGAAGCTGATCAACGGTCCGGTGGACCCGAAGCAGGTTCTGCGCATCATGGGTCCCCGTGCCGCACAGAAGTTCCTTGTGGACGAGGTCCAGGGCGTTTACCGCAGCCAGGGTATTGGTATCCACGACAAGCACGTCGAGGTTATCGTCCGCCAGATGCTGCGCCGCGTGACCGTCATCGAATCCGGCGACTCCGACCTGCTCCCTGGTGAGCTTGCAGAGCGCTCCCGCTTCGAAGACGAGAACCGCCGCGTGGTGTCTGAGGGCAAGGCCCCGGCCTCGGGCCGCCCGGAACTCATGGGTATCACCAAGGCGTCCCTGGCAACCGAGTCCTGGCTGTCGGCCGCTTCCTTCCAGGAAACCACCCGCGTCCTGACGCAGGCGGCCATGGAAGGCAAGAGCGATCCCCTGCTCGGCCTCAAGGAGAACGTCATCATCGGTAAGCTCATCCCGGCCGGTACGGGTCTGCCCCGTTACACGGAGGTCACGGTTGAGCCGACTGAGGAAGCAAAGGCAAGCCTGTTCACGGGCCCCAGCGCTTTCACCGATTTCTCTTATGACGCCCTGGGCGGCGACGGTGCTCCCGAGTTCCACGCCATCCCGCTGGACGACTACGATCTCGGCAACGACTTCCGCTGAAACCAGCAGTAGTCAATAGTTGACGGACTGGCCCCGCACTCTTGAGTGCGGGGCCAGTCCCGTTAACCGCACCGCCATACACCCGATTAAGGCCTTAGATCAAGCCGTGCTAGAATTTTGGTAATTGTTCTGTGTGGCAGTGGATGAAGGCCGCCGCAGCATCATTTTGGTTTTGTTCTCATGGTGCTGGGTGGAGCCTGTTTCCGGGTTGCGGGCAACATGCGCAACGAATGCCGCACTTTTGCACGCCTACCGGATGTTTCGGCCGGCCGCATGAGCAACGCCAAAGTTTCCACGTTTACACTGGCTGGCGCCTGTGTGTGGGGGCAGAGATCAAACAACGGAGAACACGAAAGTGCCTACGATTAACCAGCTGGTCCGCAAGGGCCGCACGCCTAAGGTCTCCAAGACCAAGGCTCCCGCGCTGAAGGGTAGCCCGATGCGCCGCGGTGTTTGCACCCGCGTTTACACCACCACCCCCAAGAAGCCGAACTCGGCTCTGCGTAAGGTGGCACGTGTGCGCCTCAACGGTGGCGTTGAAGTTACCGCTTACATCCCCGGCGTTGGCCACAACCTCCAGGAGCACTCCATCGTGCTCGTCCGTGGTGGTCGTGTGAAGGACCTTCCGGGTGTCCGCTACAAGATCGTCCGCGGCGCACTCGACACCCAGGGTGTCAAGAACCGCAAGCAGGCCCGCAGCCGTTACGGCGCAAAGATGGAGAAGAAGTAATATGCCTCGCAAGGGTCCGGCCCCGAAGCGGCCGCTAGTTTCCGATCCCGTTTACGGCTCCCCGTTGGTCACGCAGCTGATCAACAAGGTCCTGGTTGACGGCAAGAAGTCCACCGCAGAGCGCATCGTTTACGGTGCCCTCGAAGGTGCACGCGCCAAGTCCGGCGGCGACCCCGTTGCCGCCCTCAAGAAGGCCATGGACAACGTCAAGCCTTCCCTCGAGGTGCGTTCCCGCCGTGTTGGTGGCGCCACCTACCAGGTTCCGGTTGAGGTCAAGCCGGGTCGTTCCACCGCCCTCGCCCTGCGTTGGCTGGTGGGCTACTCCAAGGCCCGCCGCGAGAAGACCATGACCGAGCGCCTCCAGAACGAAATCCTGGATGCCTCCAACGGTCTGGGTGCCGCTGTCAAGCGTCGCGAAGACACCCACAAGATGGCCGAGTCCAACAAGGCCTTCGCACACTACCGCTGGTAAAACCTCCCGGGCGCCGTCGGCTCAACCGAGCCGGCGGCGAACGTGTAGTCCATCCGAAAGGGAGACCCCGTGGCACAGGACGTGCTTACCGACCTTAACAAGGTCCGCAATATCGGCATCATGGCCCACATCGATGCCGGCAAGACCACCACTACCGAGCGCATCCTGTTCTACACGGGTGTGAACCACAAGATCGGCGAGACGCACGACGGCGCCTCGACGACCGACTGGATGGAACAGGAAAAGGAACGCGGCATCACCATCACGTCTGCCGCCGTGACTTGCTTCTGGAACCAGAACCAGATCAACATCATCGACACCCCGGGCCACGTGGACTTCACGGTTGAGGTTGAGCGTTCCCTGCGCGTCCTCGACGGTGCTGTCGCTGTGTTCGACGGCAAGGAAGGCGTGGAGCCGCAGTCCGAGACTGTTTGGCGCCAGGCTGACAAGTACAACGTTCCGCGTATCTGCTTCGTCAACAAGATGGACAAGCTGGGTGCGGACTTCTACTTCACCGTTGACACCATCATTTCCCGCCTTGGTGCCAAGCCGCTGGTCATGCAGCTGCCGATCGGCGCTGAGAACGACTTCATCGGCGTGGTTGACCTCCTCGAAATGCGTGCCCTGGTTTGGCCTGGCGACGCAAAGGGTGACGTCACCATGGGCGCTTCCTACGAAGTGCAGGCAATTCCGGCGGACCTCCAGGCCAAGGCTGAAGAGTACCGCGCACAGCTCGTAGAGACCGTTGCGGAAGCATCCGAAGAGCTCATGGAGAAGTACCTCGAAGGTGAAGAACTCACCCTGGAGGAACTGAAGGCCGGCATCCGCAAGATGACCATCAACTCCGAGCTCTACCCCGTGTTCTGTGGCTCTGCCTTCAAGAACCGCGGCGTACAGCCGATGCTTGACGCTGTTGTTGACTACCTGCCGAACCCGCTCGACGTCCCGGCGATGATCGGTCACGATCCCCGCGACGAAGAGAAGGAACTCACCCGCAAGCCGTCTGCAGACGAGCCGTTCTCGGCCCTCGCCTTCAAGATTGCTGCGCACCCGTTCTTCGGTCAGCTGACCTTCATCCGCGTGTACTCCGGTCACGTTGAGGCCGGCGCCCAGGTGGTCAACTCCACCAAGGGTAAGAAGGAACGCATCGGCAAGCTGTTCCAGATGCACGCCAACAAGGAAATGCCCGTCGAGGGCGCTACCGCCGGCCACATCTACGCAGCCATCGGTCTGAAGGACACCACCACGGGTGACACCCTGTGTGATGCCAACAACCAGATCGTCCTCGAGTCCATGAGCTTCCCGGAGCCCGTGATCTCGGTTGCCATCGAGCCCAACACCAAGGGTGACCAGGAGAAGCTCTCCACGGCCATCCAGAAGCTCTCGGCTGAGGACCCGACCTTCCAGGTCTCCCTCAACGAAGACACGGGCCAGACCATCATCGCCGGCATGGGCGAGCTCCACCTGGACATCCTGGTGGACCGCATGCGCCGCGAATTCAAGGTTGAGGCAAACGTTGGCAAGCCGCAGGTTGCTTACCGCGAAACCATCAAGCGCGCTGTAGAGCGTCATGACTACACGCACAAGAAGCAGACCGGTGGTTCGGGTCAGTTCGCAAAGATCCAGATCGCGATCGAGCCGATGGACACCTCTTCCGGCGAGCTGTACGAGTTCGAGAACAAGGTCACTGGTGGCCGCGTTCCGCGCGAATACATCCCGTCTGTTGATGCTGGTATCCAGGATGCGCTGAACGACGGCGTCCTGGCCGGCTACCCGGTTGTTGGCATCAAGGCCACGCTGATCGATGGCGCGTCCCACGATGTTGACTCCTCGGAAATGGCGTTCAAGATCGCCGGCCGTATGGCTTTCAAGGAAGCTGCACGCAAGGCGAACCCTGTTCTGCTCGAACCGCTGATGGATGTTGAGGTCCGCACACCTGAGGAATACATGGGTGATGTTATTGGTGACCTGAACGCCCGCCGTGGCCAGATGCAGTCCATGGAGGACGCAGCAGGTGTGAAGGTTATCCGTGCACACGTTCCGCTGTCCGGCATGTTCGGTTACATTGGCGACCTCCGTTCCAAGACGCAGGGTCGTGCCGTGTACTCCATGACGTTCAACAGCTACGCGGAGGTCCCCAAGGCTGTAGCCGACGAGATCATCCAGAAAACCCGCGGCGAGTAATCTCCCGGTAACGGATGCAATTCCGATTCCGGGAAGGCATCTCAGCGTGTGAGGCGGGGCTGCGGCGAAAGCCGCGGCCCGGCCCCCTGCGCGAACAGGCTCTAGGAACTAATATTGGTTCCTGAATCTGCAATTTCACCAAAACCAAGCCCCCAAGTAGACTTGCTAAAGTTTCTGCCGCGAAAAGCGCGGCCGAGGAGCACTTCACTTGAAATCGTTCTAGGAGGAACCTGTGGCAAAGGCAAAGTTCGAGCGGACTAAGCCGCACGTCAACATCGGCACCATTGGTCACGTTGACCACGGTAAGACGACGCTGACTGCCGCCATTTCCAAGGTGCTGTACGACCAGTACCCGGACATCAACGAGCAGCGCGACTTCGCGTCCATCGACTCTGCTCCGGAAGAGCGCCAGCGCGGTATTACCATCAACATCTCCCACGTGGAGTACCAGACCGAGAAGCGTCACTACGCACACGTTGACGCCCCCGGTCACGCTGACTACATCAAGAACATGATCACCGGTGCTGCCCAGATGGACGGCGCAATCCTCGTGGTTGCTGCAACCGATGGTCCGATGGCCCAGACCCGTGAGCACGTTCTGCTCGCCCGCCAGGTTGGTGTTCCCTACCTGCTGGTCGCACTGAACAAGTCGGACATGGTTGATGACGAAGAACTCCTCGACCTCGTCGAAATGGAAGTTCGTGAGCTCCTGAGCTCGCAGGGCTTCGATGGCGATGAAGCTCCGGTTGTTCGCGTTTCCGGTCTGAAGGCACTGGAAGGCGACCCGGTTTGGGTCAAGTCCGTCCAGGACCTGATGGCAGCTGTCGACGAGTCCGTTCCGGACCCCGTACGTGACCGCGACAAGCCGTTCCTGATGCCGATCGAAGACGTCTTCACCATCACCGGTCGTGGCACCGTTGTTACGGGCCGCGCCGAGCGTGGAACCCTCGCCATCAACTCCGAGGTCGAGATCGTCGGCATCCGCCCGATCCAGAAGACCACGGTTACCGGTATCGAGATGTTCCACAAGCAGCTCGACGAAGCATGGGCCGGCGAGAACTGTGGCCTCCTGCTCCGCGGTCTCAAGCGCGACGACGTCGAGCGTGGCCAGGTTGTCGTCAAGCCGGGTTCCATCACCCCGCACACCGACTTCGAGGCCAACGTCTACATCCTTTCCAAGGACGAAGGCGGACGTCACAACCCGTTCTACTCGAACTACCGCCCGCAGTTCTACTTCCGTACCACGGACGTAACCGGCGTTATCACCCTGCCGGAAGGCACGGAAATGGTTATGCCTGGCGACAACACTGAGATGACCGTTGAGCTCATCCAGCCGATCGCTATGGAAGAGGGCCTCGGCTTCGCTATCCGCGAAGGCGGCCGCACCGTTGGTTCGGGACGTGTTACCAAGATCATCAAGTAGTTCCTACTTGTAGATCGGCGAACTTCCGGCATCGCCGGCAGCGAGCCAGGAAGAACCCCATCGCTTCTGCGGTGGGGTTCTTCTTTGCTATCATTAATCTATCGATTGGATTAATGCCGTGCAGGTGCTGCGCCCGGCTTCACCCTAGGAGCTTCCATGCTGGGATTCTTGACGACCGGACTTGTGCTCTTGCTTGTCGGCATTATCGGTTTCACAGGCTACGCCATGGGCCTGGTGCGGGGCCGCAGGGAAGGTGCCCGTTCGAGGCCGGCCGCCGGAATGGACGACGCCGCCTCTTACCGTGCCGGTTACCTCGCCGGCCATCTGGCTGGCTGGGGGGACGCACTAGGGCAGAGCAGGCCACCCCTAGCGCCGAAGCGCCCAGCGCCGCAGCGTTCACCTGCAGTCGAGCAGCCGATGCCGGTCCAGTTCGCGGCCATGCCTCCGGACTTTCGGCAGACCGTGAGAATCGCAACACATGGTGTGCCGCCGTCGTATGGTGGCGTGCCTGCTCCGCAGCGGGGTCTGGCTCCCACACCGCATGGGCGGCAATTCCAGCCGGCGCTTCCCCAGCCTGAGAGCCCGGAAGCCGCAGCCGCCCGAAAGGAGAAGCGTGACCGGCAAAACATCAACGTCACCCTCTACGTCGCGAGTCTGTTGCTTGTTGCCGCAGGCGCCCTGTTCATTGGGACCAGCCTTCCGGAGCTCCTTCGCTTTGTGGCTATCTGGGCCATCACCTTATTGTTCTATGCCTCCGGACTGATCCTCCAGCCAAGGGTGCCCCGGCTTCGCCCGGCAGCCATAGCTTTCACCGGAACGGGGCTGGCACTTGTCCCGGTTACAGGTCTGGCCATGTATAACTTTGCCCTTCATCACGGCCCCACGGCATGGCTGGTCACATCCTTGCTGGGAACCGTTGCCTACATCTACGCAGCACTGCGCCTGGACAACAAGGTGCTGGCGCTGCTCTCCCTCACCTTCGTGGTTTCCACGGCATGGTCCGGCGTAGCGGTGCTTGGCGGGGCCTTGGTCTGGTACTTTACGGCGTTGATTGGCGTTGCCATTCTCTTGACACTCGGGGCGCTGGTCCGCCCGCGTTGGCTGCCGCCGCTTTATGTCCGCCCACTGGTGATGCTTCATCCGTTTGTAGTGCCTTTGGTGGGGCTCGCGGTGAGCCTGACGCCGAACTTCCTGGCCAAGGGGGAGTACCCCTTGGTCATGCTGATGTGCGGGCTCTACTTTGCCGTGATGGTGCTGGTGCAGTCACGCCAACACCTGCAGTCACGCCAACACCTGCAGTCACGCCAACACCGATTGCTCAATTTCTACGGCGCCCGCATCGCCTTCACCCTGGCGGTGCTGGGGCTCGTGTGGGATACAACCACGGATTCAAGCCTTGTTGTGCTGGCTGGAATCATTTGCCTTGGTGTCCAATCCCTTGGAGTCGCGTTCGGCGGGGAACGGCTGCTTCCAGGCACGTGGTGGTACGACGCCGTGTGCTGCCTCGGTCTGCAACTTGTGGCCACAGTTGTGCTCACGGTTGTGCTTGGCGTGGGAACCTTCCACCTCCCTGAGTTTGTGCCACTCTTCATAGCGATGCCGACTGCCATGGTGCTGGGCTGGAAGCTGGGCCAGGGGGCGGAGTTTGCACCGGCCGCAGTACTGGTTGTGGCAGCACCGTTCGTTGGGTTGTTGGGCGCTTGGCCGGTGACCGCCCTGCTCGGTGTTGCGGCAATGTATTGGTTCCTTCGGGCTACAACCCAGCCGGGGGAACTTCGATACTTCTACGTTCTGGCTGGGCGGGTGGCTCTTACGCTAACCGTCACTGCGTTGGCCGCGGGCGTCTTCACCGATCATCCGGACAGGTCTTCCTACACGATGTTCGTTTTTGTGGCGGCGTGCACCGTGCAGCAGACGTTGAGTGCCGTGCTTGAGCGTACTGGCGTTCGCACCGTGGCGGGGCAGGCATCCCTGGCCGGGTTCGGCGGGGCGGCAATAGCAGGCCTCTTTGCTTTACCCATTTTCGACGCCGCGCCCGGGCGCCCCACAGCGGCAGTTGCTGTGGGCGTGGTGCTTGCCGCCGGATTGCTCTCCGGTTGGTTGGCGTTTCCACAGCGTGGGGACGGTAGTGATGCCCGTTCCACGGGCGATGGTGCCGCGTTGACGTGGCGGCCGACAATGGGGGAGTTCCTGGTTCCTGCGGCCGCGGCGGTCTCGGGCACGGTGGCTGTGGTTGCTGTGTCGTGGACACTGGGGAACCTGGTTCTCCTGGCCGCGGTCACCTACTTCTGCGCCACAGCCCTCCGGTTGCCTGCTTCCCTGCATAGGCAGTGCTACTGGTGGTTGTCGCGGGCCGTAGGAACGGTGTTGGCTGCCTCTGCGTACGCCGACGCAACGAGGGACGCACCGGGTCTCTATCTGGCTGGCGAGGAGCTTAGCGTTGGCCTGCTTGTCGTCATCGTTCTTGCCCTGCAGCTGATCCTGCCTCTGCGTGCGGGCTACGTTGGGAAGCACCTGCGGGCTGGCATTATCGATGCTGGAGTGGTGCTTGCTGGCATGGCCCTGTGCAGTACGTTCTTCACAATGGACGTGGCGCCCGGCGTTCGCGAGGGCTGGCAACCAGGCGCCGTGGCCACCATAACGGCGGCGGCGGCCGTGGCCGTCAGCGTGCGGCTTCGCGGCCACCGGCTGGCATGGTTGTTCGCTCCGGGGGCACTGGTGCTGTTGCTCGCCCTGCGGAGTGGAAATGCCAGGGATGTGGAGCTCCTGCTGGGCATCTTTGCGGCTTACGGCGGCTTCATGGTTGCTGTGACCAGCCAACGCTTTGCCCGGGGTGGATACCTGATTGCGGTGCGGATTCTGTCGGGGGCGTTCGTCACCCTGGTGGTGGCCGACTTCACGGAGTCGGCTGCGGCTGCGTCTCTTACCGTGGCACTGGTCCTCATCCTGCAGCTGCTGCTGCAGTTCCTTGTGCAGTCCTTCCTTCAGCGACGAGGCAGCGACGACCCCTTCCAAAAGGCAATAGTATGGGCGATTCCAGGTGTCCAGCTTCTTCTGCCACTGATCTACTTACTCGCAGCAGATTACGACGGCGGTGGCCGTTGGGTGGTTCTCGCCGAGTTGGCCCTCGTCCCGGTAGCCGCCGCCATTGCATGGCGCATTTTTGGTGCCCGGGGAGCGCAGTACTTCGGAATCGCCGGTGTCACGGCAGGAGTGATCCTGATCGGACCCTCTATGTCCTTCCCGGCACAGACGTGGCTGCAACAGCCGCTGCTGGACAGGTACCAAGTGCCATGCGTGTTTCTGGCACTGGCAGTGGCTGCCATCGTTGCCAGGGCACTTTGGCGGCCCGCGACTGCAGGGGCTGCCATGACTGGCAAGGGTTCAGTCTCGAATGTGGCGGAAAGGTGGCTGTGGTTTGTTTCGGCACTTACCTTCACTGCGACCGGCGGGTTGTTCGCTGCGGACACGTCACTGGCGGGTCCTGGTCTTGCTGTCCTGGGTCTTGCAGTTCTGGTGCTGGCATCGGTGCTGTTCGCTGCCTCGCACTTTGAGGGGATGCCGTCCCTCTATTCCGCCGGGGCGCCCGCCGCGCTGGTTGGTGCTGTGACCGCCGTCGACGGTTTATTTGATGGTCCGGGCCTGGGTGCGTGGAGCGCATTCGTGCCGTGGCTGGTTGGCGGCGTCGGAACGGGCGCGGCCATGTACGCAACCGGACGGATGGGCGGCCGGTGCATCACGTCGCAACCTTGGCGGCGGAACGCCCTGGCGATAACGTCGATCATCGGGTTTGGCATAGCAGCGGCCGTCGGCCTGGGGCGGGACCAGACCTCGTTGATGGGTGCAGCCCTCATCCTCGTTTCCGGAGTGGTGGTGGTCATCGAGGTCACGGGAGGCAAGAGGCTGGCCGGAGAAATCACTGCCCTGGCTACACTCGCAGGGTTCCAGCGGGCGCTGCTGTTTGTGGATGGCGGCGCGCCGGACTGGTTCTGGGCGGCGCAATGGTACGTCGTTGCCGGCGCGGTTTTGGCAGGGCTGCGCTACATGGACCGGCAACGTTCCGAGGGACAGCTGCGGCTTGCAGTCACTGCAGGACTCCTCTCCTTGACGGCCGTGGGGACAACGTTCATGGGGACCTCGTCCCAACAGATATACGTCCTCGTGGCTTATGTGGTGCTCCTGGTGACCGGGCTCCTCCTGGCCGGGCGCATGTTCGTGTGGTGGGGCGCCGTTGGCGTGGCAGCCAGCGTCATGTGGGCGCTGCGCAGTTACGCATTCGCGATGCTGGCGCTCGTCGCATTGGCCCTCATCGTGATCGCCGTATGGCGGTTGAACCGGAAACCCCCGGCAACCGACGACCACTACCCAGCAGGCGAACGCTCAGCGGCATCCAGCCAGGATGGAATCCGCTAACGTTGAACTCAATGAGAGGAGCAGCATGGAATTCCTGATTTTCCTTGTCATCATCGCGGGGATCGGCGGTGCGGTGCTATGGGGCCGTAAGTACTTCCGCAACGAGATCGACCGGGCAAAGCGCATCAACCGCGCCAACAAGAACAAGTAACCGGGGCGGGAGTTAACCCGCGTGGGCTAGGGATCCTGATGGCGGGCCCGCCCCAGGGCCCGGTACCAGTAAAACGAATCTTTGGGCGTGCGCTCCAACGTGTCGAAGTCCACGTGAACCAAGCCAAATCGTTGCGAGTACCCTGCCGCCCACTCGAAATTGTCCAGGAGCGTCCACACGTAGTAACCGCGGAGTTGGACATCCTCGGCGAGGCCGCCCGGCCCTGTAGCCGTCAGCGCGTGGCCAAGATGCTCCGCCAAGTAGCTGATCCGGTTGTGGTCCTGTATGGGCCCATCCACGTGCGAAGGCTCCGGGAAGCTGGCCCCGCCTTCGGTGATGTAGACCGGAGGAAGGGCATCGCCATACCGGTCCTTCATCTCGCGCAGCAGTAAAGCCAGGTGCTCCGGCGCCACCGGCCAGCCGAATCCCGTTGTTTCGTACTCTTGGTAGGCGGCCAGGTGGAACGGCACCTTCGTCATTTCGACCGCCGTGCCGGTGGGGATCTCGGCGGGTCCACGGCCTGCAGCAACCTTGACCGGGTAGTAATAGTTGAGCCCGTAGAAGTCCAATGGCTGGCTGATCAGTTCAAGGTCACCATCCTTGATGGTTCCCAACGACCGGAACCAGGGTTTCATGGGCAGCGGTGGCTTGGGGTACTGGCCCAGCAGGATGGCGTCAGCATATATGCGGTTGAGGAGCACGTCGAAGGACTGGGCCATCAACCGGTCCGAGAGGCTGTTGCTGGCCGGCCGGACGGGGGAGTGCATATTGGAGATGCCGATCTGCCCTTTCACGCCGGCTTCACGCAGGGCGCGTACGGCCATCCCATGGCCCAGCAGTTGGTGATGGGCCGCCGGCAGGGCATCGAACAACAACTGGCGGCCGGGAGCATGGACGCCCAGGGCATAGCCTTGGAGCGTCACGGAAACAGGTTCGTTCATGGTGACCCAATGCTCCACCCGGTCCCCAAAGCGATCCGCGGCAGCACTGCAATAGATGGCAAAGCGTTCCGCTGTATCCCGATTCATCCAGCCGCCGGCGTGCTCAAGTTCCAGTGGAGTATCCCAATGGAACAGGGTTGCCATGGGTGAGATACCGGCAGCGAGGAGTTTATCGATCAGGCGATCGTAGAAGTCCAGGCCACGCTGGTTGATTCCGCCCTTGCCGCCGGGCTGGATCCTGGGCCAGGAAAGGGAGAACCGATACGAGTCGATGCCGAGTTCCTGCATCAGGGTGATATCTTCATCAGCGCGGTTGTAGTGATCGCACGCAATGGTGGGGGAGTCGCCGTCGACAATTACTCCCGGCTTCTGCGCGAAGGCATCCCAGCCCGACGGTCCACGCCCATCAGCGGCCACGGAACCTTCAATCTGGAAGGCTGCTGCAGCGACCCCCAGTGTGAACCCTGGACGTAGGCGGGCAGCCAAATCTTCCACGGAACCCGTATCCTGGGCGGTCATTCCACTATCATCCCCAGCAGACGGCAGCTGTGGCAATGGCCACCCGTCCTCCGATTGGCCTTTGGGTTTTATTTCCGGCATACTGGATGAGTTGTTCAAGCGCTTCTTCGTGTCCCGATCCGGATAATGCCGGGTGTCAGGGTCCAGGCTGAAGCCCAAACATAACCCTGAACCCCATGGAATGCGGTCGAGTCTGCGTGGAAATCGCGACACGCCCGACCGCGGGGGTCGGTGCGCCGGCAGGTTGAGGAACCCGGAATATCCGGATTCAGCTTGTGCGGCGTGTGGTGGTAGAACCTCAAACGCTTCGGCGGCCACATCAACAGGTAAGTAAACAGAGCAGCCCTAACTAGAGCAGCACTAGCTGAAAGAGAGTCAGGCGACATGGCGGGACAAAAAATCCGCATCCGGCTGAAGTCATATGACCACGAGGTCATTGATGTTTCAGCGCGGAAGATCGTTGAGACGGTCACGCGCGCAGGCGCAACGGTAGTCGGCCCGGTGCCGCTGCCCACGGAGAAGAACGTTTACTGCGTTATTCGCTCTCCTCACAAGTACAAGGACAGCCGTGAGCACTTTGAAATGCGTACTCACAAGCGTCTGATCGACATCATCGACCCCACGCCGAAGGCCGTTGACTCGCTTATGCGTCTCGACCTGCCTGCAGACGTGAACATCGAAATCAAGCTCTAGGGAGGTGCTGAGAGACTATGACCGCAACCCGTAACGTAAAGGGCCTGCTGGGCACGAAGCTCGGCATGACCCAGGTCTGGGACGAGAACAACAAGCTCATCCCGGTAACTGTCGTCCAGGCTGACTCCAACGTCATCACGCAGCTGCGCAACGCAGAGGTAGATGGCTACGTCGCCGTCCAGATCGGCTACGGCCAGATCGACCCCCGCAAGGTAACCAAGCCGCTGGCTGGTCACTTTGAAAAGGCTGGCGTCACCCCTCGCCGCCACGTCGTCGAACTGCGTACCGCAGACGCCGCATCCTACGAGCTGGGCCAGGAGCTCTCTGTTGAGATCTTCGAAGCCGGCCAGAAGATCGACGTCGTCGGCACCTCAAAGGGTAAGGGCTTCGCCGGTGTTATGAAGCGTCACGGCTTCCACGGCGTTGGCGCTTCCCACGGTGCCCACAAGAACCACCGTAAGCCTGGCTCCATCGGTGGCGCATCCACCCCGAGCCGCGTCTTCAAGGGCCTGAAAATGGCCGGCCGCATGGGCGCCGAGCGTCACACGACGCTGAACCTCACGGTTCACGCTGTTGACGTTGAGAAGTCGCTGCTCCTTATCAAGGGCGCCGTCCCCGGTGCCCGCGGCCAGGTCGTACTCGTACGCACCGCCGTGAAGGGAGCCTAGTTAGATGACTAGCACTGTCAAGGTAGACCTGCCTGCAGAGATCTTCGACGTCCAGACCAACGTGCCCCTGTTGCACCAGGTCGTCGTCGCACAGCTCGCTGCTGCCCGCCAGGGTACCCACAAGACGAAGACCCGCGCCGAGGTTTCCGGTGCAGGTCGCAAGCCGTTCAAGCAGAAGGGCACCGGCCGCGCCCGTCAGGGTTCCATCCGTGCTCCTCACATGACCGGCGGTGGCGTTGTCCACGGTCCGACCCCTCGTGACTACAGCCAGCGCACCCCCAAGAAGATGAAGGCTGCTGCTCTCCGCGGCGCCCTGTCTGACCGCGCCCGCAACGGTCGCATCCACGTCATCGCTGAACTGGTAGCCGGCACCAAGCCGTCCGCCAAGGAAGCACTGGCTTCGCTGCGTGCAGTCTCCGAGCGTAAGAACCTGCTCGTTGTTATCGAGCGCGCCAACGACGTCGCTGCACTCTCCGTGCGCAACCTCGCAGATGTTCACGTTCTGTACGCAGACCAGCTGAACACCTACGACGTTCTCATCTCCGACGACGTGGTCTTCACCAAGGCTGCTTTCGAGGCGTTCGTCGCTGACAAGGCCAAGAACGAGGAGGCCTCCAAGTGAGCGTAACCACCATCAAGGACCCGCGCGACGTCGTGCTTGCACCCGTCGTATCGGAAAAGAGCTACGGTCTGATCGACGAAGGCAAGTACACCTTCCTGGTGGACCCTCGCTCGAACAAGACCGAGATCAAGTTGGCCGTAGAGAAGATCTTCTCGGTCAAAGTTGACTCGATCAACACCATCAACCGTGCCGGTAAGCGCAAGCGCACCAAATTCGGCTGGGGACAGCGCAAGAGCACCAAGCGTGCAATTGTCACCCTCAAAGAAGGCACAATCGACATCTTCGGCGGTCCGCTCGCGTAGCGGAGACCACTTTAACGAGGAAATAAATTATGGGAATCCGTAAATACAAGCCGACTACCCCGGGCCGTCGTGGCTCGAGCGTAGCCGACTTTGCTGAAATCACGCGATCGACTCCGGAAAAGTCGTTGCTGCGTCCGCTGCACAAGACTGGCGGCCGTAACAACTCCGGTAAGATCACCACCCGTCACAAGGGTGGTGGGCACAAGCGCCAGTACCGTCTGATCGACTTCCGTCGTCACGACAAGGACGGCATCAACGCCCGCGTTGCCGAAATCGAGTACGACCCGAACCGTACGGCTCGCATCGCACTCCTGCACTACGTTGATGGCACCAAGCGTTACATCATCGCTCCTAACAAGCTGGCCCAGGGTGACTTCGTCGAGGCTGGCCCCGACGCTGACATCAAGCCGGGCAACAACCTGCCGCTGCGCAACATCCCGGTTGGTACCGTTATCCACGCAGTTGAACTGCGTCCGGGTGGCGGCGCCAAGATGGCACGTTCCGCCGGTGCTTCGGTACAGCTCGTTGCAAAGGAAGGCCGCTTCGCCCAGCTGCGTCTGCCCTCCGGCGAAATCCGCAACGTTGACGTGCGCTGCCGCGCAACCGTCGGCGAGGTCGGCAACGCCGAGCAGTCGAACATCAACTGGGGCAAGGCCGGCCGTATGCGCTGGAAGGGCGTTCGCCCGACCGTCCGTGGTGTAGCCATGAACCCGGTTGACCACCCGCACGGTGGTGGTGAAGGTAAGACTTCCGGTGGACGTCACCCGGTTAACCCGAACGGCAAGCCCGAGGGCCGTACCCGCCGTCCGAACAAAGAGAGCGACAAGCTTATTGTTCGTCGCCGCCGTACTGGCAAGAACAAGCGATAGGAGCCTGGACACATGCCACGCAGCCTGAAAAAAGGTCCTTTCGTTGACCAGCACCTCTTTGTGAAGGTCGCACGGGAAAACGATAAGGGCACCAAGAACGTCATCAAGACCTGGTCCCGCCGTTCGATGATCATCCCCGACATGCTCGGGCACACGATCGCCGTACACGACGGACGCAAGCACATTCCGGTGTTTGTCACTGAGTCGATGGTCGGGCACAAGCTCGGCGAATTCGCTCCCACGCGGACATTCCGCGGCCATGTTAAGGACGACCGTAAGGGCAAGCGCCGCTAGGCGCCTGGCTTTACGTCTTAGACGAGAGAAGGAAAGCAATGGAAGCCAAGGCTATTGCGCGTCACATCCGCGTAACGCCTATGAAGGCCCGGCGCGTCGTCAACCTTGTTCGTGGTAAGCAAGCGAATGAGGCTCTGGCAATTCTGAAGTTTGCCCCCCAGGCAGCTTCGGAGCCGGTATTCAAGGTACTTCAGTCGGCAATGGCCAACGCACGTGTCCTCGCGGACCGTGATGGCGTTGCATTCGACGACAGCGACCTGTTCATCAGCGAAGCATTCGTTGATGAAGGCCCGACCATGAAGCGGTTCCAGCCGCGTGCCCAAGGCCGCGCCTACCGCATTAGGAAGCGGACCAGCCACATCACCGTGGTCGTCGCAACCCCGGAGAAAGAGGAGGCTCGCTAAGTGGGACAGAAAGTAAACCCGCACGGGTTCCGACTCGGCATCACCACCGACCACGTTTCGCACTGGTTTGCTGACAGCAACAAGGCCGGACAGCGCTACAAGGACTTCGTCCGCGAGGACATCAAGATCCGTCAGCTCATGTCCACTGGCATGGAGCGCGCCGGTATCGCCAAGGTTGAGATCGAGCGCACCCGTGACCGTGTCCGCGTGGATATCCACACGGCACGCCCGGGTATCGTCATCGGTCGCCGTGGCGCCGAGGCAGACCGCATCCGCGGCGAGCTCGAAAAGCTCACTGGCAAGCAGGTTCAGCTGAACATCCTCGAGGTCAAGAACCCCGAGATGGAAGCACAGCTTGTTGCCCAGGGCATCGCTGAGCAGCTGACTTCCCGCGTGGCTTTCCGCCGTGCGATGAAGAAGGCCATGCAGTCCGCACAGCGTGCGGGTGCCAAGGGTATCCGTGTTGCTTGCTCGGGTCGTCTGGGTGGCGCAGAAATGTCCCGCTCGGAGTTCTACCGCGAAGGCCGTGTGCCCCTGCACACCCTCCGTGCGAACATCGACTACGGCTTCTACGAAGCCAAGACCACCTTCGGCCGCATCGGTGTGAAGGTTTGGATCTACAAGGGTGACGTAACCGCCAAGGAACTGGCTCAGCAGGCAGCTGCTGCTCCGTCCCGTGGCCGCGCAGGAGACCGTCCGGGCCGCCCGGGTGGCGACCGCCGTCGTCGTAACGACCGCCCGGCCGCTGACGCAGCACCGGTTGCTGCAGAGGCTCCGGCCGCTGAAGCTGCTGCTCCGGCAGCAGAAGGAGGAGAGGCTTAAATGCTTATCCCACGTCGAGTCAAGCACCGTAAGCAGCACCACCCGGGTCGTTCCGGCGCTGCAACGGGTGGCACCAAGGTCAGCTTCGGTGAGTACGGTATCCAGGCCCTGAGCCCGGCATACGTGACGAACCGTCAGATCGAGTCCGCCCGTATCGCGATGACCCGCCACATCAAGCGTGGCGGTAAGGTCTGGATCAACATCTACCCGGACCGTCCGCTGACGAAGAAGCCTGCTGAAACCCGTATGGGTTCCGGTAAGGGTTCTCCGGAATGGTGGGTCGCAAACGTCAAGCCGGGCCGGGTTCTCTTCGAACTCTCCGGTGTCAATGAAGAGGTAGCTCGCGAGGCCCTGCGCCTGGCAATCCACAAGCTCCCGTTGAAGGCACGCATTGTGCGTCGCGAAGGTGGTGAATAGAAATGGCAGTAGGGTCGAAGGATCTCGCACCCGCACAGCTGGACGGTTTCGACAACGAGCGTCTCGTTGAAGAACTCCGCAAGTCCAAGGAAGAGCTGTTCAACCTGCGTTTCCAGTCCGCCACCGGACAGCTGGAGAACCACGGTCGCCTGCGTGCGGTAAAGAAGGACATCGCACGCATCTACACCGTTCTCCGTGAGCGCGAGCTGGGCATTCGTGCCGAGGTTGCCGCACCGGTTGTGGAAGCCAAGGAAGAAAAGAAGTCCAAGAAGGCTGCCAAGGCTGAAACGGCCGAAGCTGAAGCTGGAGAGGACGCCAAGTGAGCGAGAAGGAAACTGTGACGGAAGCAGCAGCCAGCGCTGAACAGCGCGGTTACCGTAAGACGCGTCGCGGCTACGTTGTCTCTGACAAGATGGAAAAGACCATCGTTGTTCAGGTTGAAGACCGCGTGAAGCACGCTCTGTACGGCAAGGTTATTCGCCGCACCTCGAAGATCAAGGCTCACGACGAAGAGAACACCGCCGGTATCGGCGACCTCGTTCTCATCTCTGAGACCCGCCCGCTGTCCGCTACCAAGCGGTGGCGCCTGGTGGAGATCCTCGAAAAGGCAAAGTAAATCCGACGCCGGGCCTGCCCGGTTTGGATTCATTGGAAGGGTCCGCGTTCTGCATGGAACGCGGGCCCTTCCGCGTTCCTGGCCCGTTTCGGAAAGGGCCGCGAAACATGCTAGGATATTGAGTTTGTATGGCGCCATTTGTGTGTCATCCACTACCTCGTAAACAATCGTGCCGCTGCATACTGCCCCGCGCAGAGTTTTCTGCAAGGGAAGCTGATGCTCGTGGCACGGGCGTTTAGGCCTGTTCTGGCAAAATCCAGGCAGGTCAAGAGACACCCCGATCAACCGTTCCGCAAGGCTCATTCCGTATGCATGATTTCGGTCTGAGAACCGGCGCGACGCAAGGAGTAAAAATTGATTCAGCAGGAGTCGCGACTCAAGGTCGCCGACAACACGGGTGCTAAGGAAATCCTTACCATTCGCGTTCTCGGTGGATCCGGTCGTCGCTACGCAGGCATTGGCGACGTCATCGTCGCTACCGTCAAGGACGCTATTCCCGGCGGAAACGTAAAGAAGGGCGACGTCGTCAAGGCGGTCATCGTCCGTACCAAGAAGGAACGCCGCCGTGCGGATGGTTCCTACATCAAGTTTGACGAAAACGCAGCTGTGATCCTGAAGAACGACGGTGACCCCCGCGGTACCCGTATCTTCGGCCCGGTTGGTCGTGAACTTCGCGACAAGAAGTTCATGAAGATCGTTTCGCTGGCCCCGGAGGTGCTTTAGTCCATGGCTAAGATCAAGAAGGGTGACCTCGTTCAGGTCATCACCGGCGCCAAGCAGGAACGCGGCGGCGACCGCGGCAAGCAGGGCAAGGTCCTGCGCGTATTCCCGGACACCAACCGCGTGCTGGTAGAGGGAATCAACCGCGTCACCAAGCACACCAAGGTCGGTCAGTCGCAGCGCGGCACCAAGACCGGTGGCATTGAGGTCGTTGAGGCCCCGATCCACGTTTCCAACGTTGCTCTGGTTGACCCGTCGACCAAGAAGCCGACCCGTGTTGGTTTCCGTCTCGACACCGTTGAGAAGGATGGCGCTACCAAGACCGTCCGTATCCGCGTGTCCAAGGCCACCGGGAAGGACATCTGATGAGTGAGACACTGTCTGAGACCACCGTCGAAACGAAGATCGTTCCGCGTCTGAAGACCAAGTATGCAGAGACCATCAAGAAGTCCCTGCAGGACGAATTCAGCTATGCGAACGTGAACCAGGTTCCCCGCCTGGTGAAGGTTGTTGTGAACATGGGTGTTGGAGATGCCGCCAAGGACTCCAAGCTGATCGACGGCGCTGTCCGCGACCTCACCCTGATCACCGGCCAGAAGCCGCAGGTAACCAAGGCCCGCAAGTCGATTGCACAGTTCAAGCTGCGCGAAGGCATGCCGATCGGTGCACACGCAACCCTGCGTGGAGACCGCATGTGGGAATTCGTGGACCGTCTGGTTTCGCTGGCTCTGCCGCGTATCCGTGACTTCCGCGGCCTCAACGGCAAGCAGTTCGATGGCAACGGCAACTACACCTTCGGTCTGACCGAGCAGGTTATGTTCCACGAAATCGACCAGGACTCCATCGACCGCGTTCGCGGTATGGACATCACGGTCGTCACCACTGCCAAGACCGACGACGAAGGCCGCGCGCTGCTCAAGGCGCTTGGTTTCCCGTTCAAGACCGAAAACTAACTACGTAACAGGTCCGGCAGCGCAGGCTCGTAAGAGCAGGCGCAGCGGAAACCGTTATGAGGAAGGGCTATAGCCCAAATGACTATGACAGATCCTGTCGCAGACATGCTCACGCGTCTGCGCAATGCAAACTCGGCATACCACGACACCGTGACCATGCCGTACAGCAAGCTGAAGGCACGCGTTGCTGACATCCTGAAGGCAGAAGGCTACATTGCCGGCTGGAAGGAAGAAGACGCCGAGGTTGGCAAGAAGCTGACCATCGACCTGAAGTTCGGTCCGAACCGCGAGCGTTCCATCGCTGGCGTCCGCCGCATCTCCAAGCCCGGCCTCCGCGTTTACGCGAAGTCCACCAACCTGCCTCACGTGCTGGGTGGCCTGGGTATCGCTATCCTGTCCACCTCTTCCGGCCTCCTGACTGACAAGCAGGCCGGCAAGAAGGGCGTGGGCGGCGAAGTCCTCGCGTACGTCTGGTAACGGGAAAGGAAGAGAATAATGTCACGTATTGGACGTCTCCCCATCACCGTTCCTGCCGGAGTTGAGGTCAAGCTTGATGGCTCCGTCATCAGCGTCAAGGGTTCCAAGGGAGAGCTGAGCCACACTGTAGCCAGCCCGATCGAGGTTTCCCTGGAAGAGAACACTCTCACGGTCACCCGCCCGAACGACGAGCGCAACTCGCGTTCGCTGCACGGCCTGACCCGCACCCTGATCGCCAACATGATCCAGGGCGTTACCGAGGGCTACGAGAAGAAGCTTGAAATCGTCGGTACCGGTTACCGCGTTCAGGCCAAGGGTTCTGACCTGGAGTTCGCTCTTGGCTTCAGCCACCCGGTTAACGTCTCGGCACCCGAAGGCATCACCTTCGTAGTAGAGGGTCCGACCAAGCTCTCTGTTGCGGGTATCAACAAGCAGCAGGTCGGCGAGGTTGCTGCCAACATTCGCAAGCTGCGCAAGCCTGACCCCTACAAGGGCAAGGGTGTCCGTTACGCCGGCGAAGTCATCCGCCGCAAGGTCGGAAAGGCTGGTAAGTAAACCATGGCCATCGCAATTAACAAGAAGCGTACGAACAAGAGCAAGTCTGCTGCACGCAGCCGACGCCAGCTTCGTATCCGCAAGCGCATCACCGGTACGGCCGTACGTCCTCGTCTGGTCGTCAACCGTTCGGCACGCCACATCTTCGTCCAGGTTGTCGATGACAGCAAGGGTGTAACCGTGGCTTACGCTTCCACCCTGGAAGCTGACCTTCGCGCACTCGACGGAGACAAGACTGCCAAGGCCAAGCGCGTCGGCGAGCTCGTTGCCGAGCGTGCCAAGGCTGCAGGCGTCGAAGCTGTTGTCTTCGACCGTGGCGGTAACAAGTACCACGGCCGCATCGCCGCCGTCGCTGACGGTGCTCGCGAAGGTGGGCTGGCACTGTGACCGTTGAAAATAACGAAAAGGACATTCAGGTGACTGAAGCTGTAGCTGCTGAAGCAACTGAGACCGCACCCGCTACCGACGACCGCCGCGGCGGACGTCGTGGTGAGCGCGGCGAGCGTGGCCAGGGCCGCGGCGACCGTGGTGGCCGTGGTGGCCGCGACGGCGGTCGCGAAGCCGAGAAGAGCCAGTTCGTAGAGCGCGTTGTAACCATCAACCGCGTTGCCAAGGTCGTCAAGGGTGGTCGTCGCTTCAGCTTCACCGCCCTCGTCGTCGTCGGTGACGGCAACGGTATGGTTGGCGTCGGCTACGGCAAGGCCAAGGAAGTTCCTGCTGCTATCGCAAAGGGCGTTGAAGAGGCCAAGAAGTCCTTCTTCCGCGTTCCCCGCGTTGGCAACACCATCCCGCACCGTGTGCAGGGTGAGGCTGCTGCAGGCGTCGTCCTGCTGCGTCCGGCTTCCGCCGGTACCGGTGTTATCGCCGGTGGCCCGGTCCGCGCGGTACTGGAGTGCGTGGGTATCCACGACATCCTCTCCAAGTCGCTCGGTTCCTCCAACGCGATCAACATCGTTCACGCGACCGTTGACGCTCTGAAGCAGCTCGAAGAGCCCGCTTCCGTGGCTGCCCGCCGTGGCCTGCCGCTGGATGAGGTTGCTCCTGCTGCTCTGGTGCGCGCGCTCCAGAACCAGAAGGCAGGTGTTTAGTCATGGCTAAGAACCTGACTCCCTCCGACGCCAAGTTGGAGATCACCCAGATCAAGGGCGTCAT
This sequence comes from Arthrobacter sp. StoSoilB5, assembly GCF_019977235.1. Taxonomy (NCBI): domain Bacteria; kingdom Bacillati; phylum Actinomycetota; class Actinomycetes; order Micrococcales; family Micrococcaceae; genus Arthrobacter; species Arthrobacter sp. StoSoilB5. Next base: position 3,957,271 of record NZ_AP024646.1, on the reverse strand, counting down.
CGGCGCCAAGCAGAACCAGAAGGCTACCCTTCGGTCCCTCGGCCTGAAGCGCATCGGACACACTGTTGTCCGCGACGCCGACGCCGTGACCGTTGGAATGCTCAACACGGTTCCGCACCTCGTGAATGTAGAGGAGGCGAAGTAATGGCAGAGAACAAGACCGCCGCAGAGGCTGCTGAGAAGCAGAACGCTCTGAAGGTCCACCACCTGCGTCCCGCCCCGGGTGCCAAGACCGCCAAGACCCGTGTTGGTCGTGGTGAAGGCTCCAAGGGTAAGACCGCTGGTCGCGGTACCAAGGGTACGAAGGCCCGCTACCAGGTAAAGGCTGGCTTTGCCGGTGGCCAGCTGCCGCTGCACATGCGCCTGCCGAAGCTGCGCGGCTTCAAGAACCCGTTCCGGGTTGAGTTCCAGGTTGTGAACCTGGACAAGCTCAACGAGCTGTTCCCGGAAGGTGGCGCTGTCACCGTTGAGTCCCTGGTTGAGAAGGGTGCCGTTCGCAAGAACCAGCCCGTCAAGGTCCTGGGCACTGGCGACATCACCGTCAAGGTTGACGTCACCGCCCACGCTTTCTCTTCCAGCGCTGCTGAAAAGATTGCTGCAGCAGGTGGAAGCACCACTGCTCTCTAAGAGCCAGTGGGGCTGATGCCCGTTGTAAAAATGATCCCGGTATGCGGGGCTTCGGCCCCGTATACCGGGATTTTTTGCGTGAAAGTGAACTCTCGATTATTACGACGGCGTCACAAGCAGCTAGACTCGGTTGTTGGGTTTCATTGAGCCCATCCACATCCTTGTACTTTCTACTCAGGAGGACGCTTGCTAAGCGCATTCGGCCGGGCGTTTCGGACGCCTGATTTGCGACGCAAGTTGTTGTTCACGCTGGGAATCATCACAATCTTCCGCTTGGGAGCTTTCATCCCCTCGCCTGGTGTGAACTACCAGAATGTCCAGCAATGCTTGAACACCGGTGACACCTCGCAGGGCATCTACCAGCTGGTTAACCTGTTCAGCGGCGGCGCGTTGCTGCAGGTCTCGATCTTTGCCCTGGGCATCATGCCCTACATCACGGCGAGCATCATCGTGCAGCTGCTCCGGGTGGTCATTCCCCGGTTCCAGCAGCTCTACGAGGAGGGCTCCTCGGGCCAGTCGAAGTTGACCCAGTACACCCGGTACCTCACCATCGCGCTTGGCCTCTTGAACGCCACCACCCTGGTGTCCTTGGCCCGTTCCGGCCAGCTGCTTCCGGGCTGTAACCTCCCGATCATTCCTGATGACAGCATCATCACCACCATCCTCATCATCATCACGCTGACGGCCGGCACCGGCCTCATCATGTGGATGGGCGAGCTCGTCACGGAAAAGGGTGTGGGCAACGGAATGTCGCTGCTCATTTTCACCTCCATCGCCGCAGGCTTCCCTGGATCACTGGGTTCCATCTGGACCTCCAAGGGCCCGGGAACGTTCTTCACCGTTCTGGCTGTGGGTCTGCTTACGGTGGCATTGGTGGTCTTCGTGGAACAGTCCCAGCGGCGGGTTCCGGTCCAGTATGCCAAGCGCATGATCGGACGCCGCACCGTGGGTGGCACCAGTACCTACATCCCCATCAAGGTGAACATGGCCGGCGTCGTGCCCGTCATCTTCGCTTCCTCCATGCTGTACCTGCCAGGCCTGATTGCGCAGTTCAACCAGCCGAAAGCAGGGGAGCAGTTGGCGCCCTGGGTTGAGTGGATCAACAACAACCTCACCCGTGGCGACCACCCCATCTACATGGCGCTCTACTTCGCCATGATCGTGTTCTTCACCTACTTCTACGTGGCCATCACCTTCAACCCTGAAGAAGTGTCGGACAACATGAAGAAGTACGGCGGGTTCATTCCGGGCATCCGGGCGGGTAAACCGACCGCGGACTACCTGCAGTACGTGCTTTCCAGGATCACCCTGCCTGGAGCCTTCTACCTGGGCTTCGTGGCGTTGATTCCGCTGGTTGCACTCGTCTTGATCAACGCCAACCAGAACTTCCCGTTTGGTGGCACGTCAATCCTGATCATGGTGGGTGTCGGTCTGGAAACCGTCAAGCAGATTGATGCGCAGCTACAACAACGTCACTACGAAGGGCTTTTGCGATGACGAGAATGCTGATCATTGGACCTCCCGGTTCGGGTAAGGGTACGCAGGCCGAGCGGATTTCCGAGCGGCTCGGTGTAGTCGCCATCTCCACAGGCGACATCTTCCGTGCCAACGTAAAGGGCGAAACCCCTTTGGGCATCGAAGCCAAGAAGTACATGGACGCAGGCGACTTCGTTCCGGACAGCGTCACGAACAACATGGTTCGCGACCGCCTGAGCCAGAGCGACGTCGAGAACGGCTTCCTCCTGGATGGCTACCCGCGCACCACTGCGCAGGTTGACTACCTGGACCAGATCCTCGCTGAAGGTGAGCAGGAGCTCGACGTCGTGCTCCAGCTGACTGCAGACGACGAAGAACTGGTGTCCCGCCTCCTGGGCCGTGCGAAGGAAACCGGACGCTCTGACGACAATGAAGCCGTCATCCGTCACCGCCTGGACCTCTACCACGAGCAGACTGAGGCCGTTGTTGCCAAGTATGCCGAGCGTGGGATCCTGACTCAGGTTGACGGCATCGGCGGAATCGACGAGGTCACCAACCGCGTCCTCACTGCCATCGAGTCGGCCAAGGCCGTCTAGCAGGCTTTTCCACATAGCCGGATTGTCGGCGCTGGAGCAAAGGGTGTGTCCCGTACCATTGGTGCGGGACACACCTTTTTCGTCTCGCGGCAGTTTTTTGGGGGAACCGCATGCAAACAGCTCTTTCCGGACACAGCAGGATTGCAGGTCTGGAGGTCTATCTCCCACCTGCGCGCCTGGACACAGCCGCCGTCGAACGTCGCATTGGCGAGTCGAGCCTTGGATTCCGCGTACCGAAGGGCTTGATCTCCCGGGTTACCGGCATCCGCTCCCGGAGTGTCATGGCGGACTCCGAGCAAGCGTCTGACCTTGCGGCCAATGCGGCGGCGAAGCTCCTTGCTGAATGCGGGCTGCAGGCCCCGGACATAGACCTCCTCATCTTCGCCTCCGCCAGCCAGGACATGGTGGAACCGGCCACGGGCCATATGGCAGCTGCCAAACTCGGTCTCGGCTGCCCTGTGATGGACGTGAAGAATGCGTGCAACAGTTTCCTGAACGGCCTTGAAGTGGCCGATGCCCTGATCGCTACGGGACGGTATGCCCGGGTCCTCGTGGTCACAGGGGAGTCGCCGTCGAGGGCGGTCCGTTGGACAGTTCCGGACTTCGAGACTTTTGCGTCCAGCTTTCCCGGGTACACGATGAGCGACGGCGGAGCGGCAGTGCTGCTGGAACCAGCGATTTCAGCGGCAATGGCGGAGACCCCACTGGATGCCGGTCCCGCAGGCATCCTTGCCATGGGCTTCAGTGCCCGAAGTAGCCATTGGGCCGTGGGCACCCTGGCCGCGGGCGGTTCCGCTTACCCGCGCGATCCGGAAGCCACCTATTTCACCATGGATGGGGAGAAGCTCAAGGATGCGTTCCTGGATCTGGGCTGTGGCATCCTCGATGACACACTGGATCGGCTTGAACTGGAGTGGACGGACTTCGCCGTGGTTTGCGTGCACCAGGTGAGCGCACCGTACCGGGAGATCTTCGCGGAGCGGGCCGGTGTTCCAACACGGCTCCTGGTGCCATCGGTAGAGGAGTTCGGAAATTTGGCCTCTGTTAGCCTGCCGCTGCAATTGAAGCTCGCCCTGGACAATGGCCGTTGCGGTCCGGGAGATCTCGTGGCGCTGGTGGGACTTGCCGGCGGCGTGAGCCTGGGTATGGCGGTGGTGCGGCTGTGATGCCGAAAAATGGCCTCGGAAGCACAGCGCCTACCAGGCCCCTGTCCATCGCTGTGCCCATGCTGAACGAAGAAAAGCTTGTCCGGCAGACGCTGGACTCCCTTGCGGGCCAGGAGTACCAGGACTTCACCATAGTGGTGGTCGACAATGGATCAACGGACTCCAGCTGCTTGATCGTGGCAGAGTTCGCCGCAGTCCATCCCACTATGGACATCAGGCTTGTGCATGAAGCCGAGAAGGGGACGGGCGCGGCCGCAGATACCGGCATGCGCTTTGGCGTGGATCACGGCGCCACGTGGCTGGCCCGCACGGATGCAGATTGCCTCGCCGCACCGGATTGGACCGCGAGGATTGTTCAGGCCTTCAACGACGGCCTGGAACTCATCGCCGGCCAACTTGTGCCACGTGAGGATGAAGGGATCAGTGCAAGGGAGCGGAGGATGATGCTGCTGGCCGTGGAGATCGCATCGTTCTTCGGCCGTATCCGTCCCGGCAACAAAGGCGACGGGTACCTGGGCCCGTATCAGATGCTTCCCGGGTGCAACATGGCGATCACTGCAGATATGTACCACCGTTCCGGCGGATTCCCGCGGACCAGCATAGAAGACCTCCACGAAGACCGCGCGCTGTCCAACCGCGTACGAAAGCTCAGCCGCAATTACGCGTTACGCCGGGATGTGGTTGTGTACGGCTCTTCACGGCGGGTGAAAGCCTGGGGCTTGAAGAACACTCTGGCTTGGTATGCAGACCACCGATACCGCCCGGAGCACGTGGACATCCGGTGACATGATGCCCAACAGAAGGATGCCCAACGGAGTGGTGACCAAGGCCGAGCGCTGGGAACAGCGTGTACAGCTGGGGGCACATCCATTGTTGTACCCGGCGATCCGGGGATTGGGCAGCATCCGGCCAGTCATCCGTTTACCTGGCCTTGGGGTCCTTGTCAGCGAAGCCACCTTGGTTCGTGACGTTCTCATGGATAGCGAACGATTCATCAAGAACGGACCGTCGGGTTCGGGTGCGCTCTGGACTCCTGTGGTGGGCCCCAAGGCGTTGGTAAACATGGACGGTGTGGCGCACAGGGAGCTGCGGCGCAAGCTCGCTGACCTCTTCACCCCACGTTCAGTGGCGGCGATTGTTGAGCCGGCAGGAGCTTCCCTTCATTCCCGCCTGCACCGCGGGCTGGACGCAGGTGGCCCCGTGGATCTGGTGGACGGCGTCAAGGAGCTCGCTGGCGGAGTGATCTCCAGGCTGCTTGGGGTGCCGGACGATGCACCTGGACGGCTGCCCAACAGGGAACTCTTCAACTTAGGGTCCTCCATCTCTTCGCTCGTCCGCTTGGGGCGCCCCACGCTGACGGTGAGGCAGGTCGCCAAGGGAAGATCCGCCGTCGGGGTCCTGGCTGGACCGGCGCGGGAAGCGTACCGGAAGAGCGACCCCCAAACGTTTCCCGGGCGGCTGCGCGGACTTGGCATGACCGAGGAAGAGGCCATGGGCATCATCAGTGCGTTCGTCATGGTTGGAACGGAGACTTTGGTGTCCTTTGTGCCGCGGCTGACTGCGCTGCTCGCGGACAGCGGACGCATCGAGGGCCTTGTTGATGACCGGCCCTCGGTTCCCTCGACCGTGAACGAGGCACTGCGGTTCACAGTGCCATCTCCCATGATGCTGAGGGATGTTGTTGCTCCTTCCAGCCTGGGCGGAGTCGCGGTCCGGGCAGGAGACCGCCTCCTGCTATCGACCGTTCACGCCTCCAAGAGCCTGGGCAGATTCGACCCCGAGATCCCTATCCCGGCGCATGCGCGTCAACTTTGGTTCGGGGCAGGTCCGCACTTTTGCATCGGCATGCCGTTGGCTATGGCCGAGATCAACGCGACGCTGAATTTGCTTCTGGACAGGTACGCCCAACATCCCTGGGCAATTTCGTCCCGTCAAGTGAGCAAGGGTGTTCTCATTCCGGGATACAGGAAGTTGGAGCTGGTCAATGCTTGACGACGCATTGTTGGAAGACACAGTGTCCGGCGCGGATCTCATCGCGGCGGTTTACGCGGCAGCGGAGCGCGTGCCGGATAGCCCAGCGATCACGGCGCCCGGCAGATTTTCCCGCTGGAGCCAGGTTCCGGGCCGCCTACGGCCCGGCCGGACCATCACGTACGGGCAGCTGGTGAACGGTATTGAAGCAACGGCCTTGCGCCTTCGCGAGGATGGCTTTGGTACTGGTGAACGGATGTTGTTCTCGGTCCGCCCCAGCCCAACAGCGTTCATCCTGGCACTCGGAGCCGTCCGGGCCGGTGGTTCGGTGGTGTTCATTGATCCCGGAATCGGACCCACGCTCTTCCGTGACCGGACCGAACTCGCGGCCCCACGATGGGCTGCCGCTGAGTCGCTCCTGTACGCGGTGAGCACCCGGAGCCCGCTGCGGCCACTGGCCCGGCGCCGGGGTTTGCTGCTTCCGGACTACGGCGCCATGGACGTCAGGCACTACTACTCCGGACCGTGGCTCCCGGGAGTTCCCCGGGGCGCGACGCCCGTGAAGAGTCTGGCGAAACCGGCGCCGCCTGCGGATAGGGTTCCACCGTCTGCAGGGACGTCCTCTGCGCAGGAAGCCGTGATCATCTTTACATCCGGGACCACCGGTGCTCCCAAAGGGGTGGTGCACACCCGGGGTTCCCTTGCGGCGGGGTTTGAGCAACTCAGCCTGCGCTGTACTTTTGGCGAGGGTGATCGCATCCACTCCGAGCAGCTGATGATGGGACTGCCGGCCCTCATCGCTGGCGCCCACTGGACAATGCCGGGCTATGGCTTCTCCGCACACATCGATCCCCTTCGTTTGGCACGGGAGCTTGGTCCGGTGGCTGGGAAAGAAGACTCGTACGACGGCGCCACGCACCTTTTCCTCGTGCCCTCCCAGTTGGCGCCCATCCTGGATGCCATCGAGAACGGCACTGTCACGCTGCCAGAGACTCTGGGGACCGTGATGCTGGGTGCCGCACCGGTGTTGGCTCCGTTCTTGAAGCGGGCCATGGCGCTGCTTCCCGGCGTCGAGTTCAAGCTCATATATGGCATGACGGAGTTGCTGCCCATCGCTATCGCTGATGGTCGGGAGAAGCTGGCGTTCGCGTCCGGCGCCGAGGCCCAGTTCAGATCGCCTGACGGCAGCGGCGAAGGCGATTTCCTCGGCGAGCCATTGCCCGCTGTCCGGATCCGCGTGGGAGAGGACCACGAACTGTTCGCCCGGGGGCCGAACATGTGCCAGGGATATCTGGGCAGGGAAGCAATGATGGAGCACGCCACGGGAGACCTGGTACGGCTGGACCACGGTGCTGGAGGAGCGGGAACGGGGGCCGCGCGCTTGGTGATGATTGGGCGTAAGAAGGACATGATCATCAGGGGCAAGACCAATATCTACCCTGCACTGCATGAACCGCTGATCGCCTCAATACCCGGAGTTCAGCAGGCCGTCATGGTCGGGGTTCCGGATGGGATCGGTGATGAAGCTGTGTGGCTGGCCGTCGTGGCTGCGGAGGAGGAAGCAGGCACCAAGGGGGAGACCGGAGCGCATCTGAGGGCAAGGCTCGCCAAGGAGCTTCCGAAGATGATCGATGAATCAGCGCTGCCCGACCATATCGAAATCCTGGATGCCATCCCTGTCGGCGGACGCCACAAGAAGCCGGACCGCGAAGCACTTCGGCGGGAATTTGCCCTCAGGTCCACTGACAATGCTGGCGTTCCGTGAGGATCGCGGTCACCGGGGCCACGGGGTTCATTGGGGGAGCAGTGGCCGCTGCCGCAGAAGCCCGAGGCTGGGAAGTTGTGCGATTCACACGGCGCCAAGGCCCCGGGCTGACATATTGGGACCTGACCGGCGTGCCGCCAGCCCGCGTGCCGGCGGTTGACGCGGTGATCCATGCGGCGGCCCACGTGGCGGACTGGGGGAACGCCCGCACGTTCTACCGCACCAACGTCCTGGGTACGCGTGCTGTAGCTGAGGCTTACCCGACTACACGCCTGGTGCACATTTCCAGTTCCAGCGTCTACCCCTGGTGGGAGTCGTGTACCAACCGCGGCGAGGAGGACGTGGCTGAGCGCCACGTGAACGCATATGCAAGAAGCAAGGCGCTCGCAGACGTCGAGGCCCGACGCCATGGCAACGCCGTGGCTCTTCGGCCGCATGGCGTTTACGGGCCGGGGGATAGGACGCTCCTGCCGCGCCTGGTCAGCAATATCCGCCACGGGCGGCTTCTCACTGTGGGGCACGGCGGTATACGTCACCAGCTCACACACGTGCAGAACCTGACGCAAGCCGTGCTGGCAGCTTGCCAGTCTGGCGTCAACGGAGCCGTCAACGTGGCCGATGCCGCGCCGGTGGAACTGGGTGTCGTGCTTAGGCAAGTGTTGGATGCAACCGGTCATGCCGGCGTGGGTATCAGTTACATTCCTGAGCCTGCTGCCATGGCCCTTGCCGGCATTTCCGAGGGCTTTGCCCTCGCTTCCGGGCGGGCACCACGCCTTACACGCTACGCTGTCAGCCAGCTCGGACGGAACAGAACCTACCGTTTGGACCGATTGCGCGACGAGCTGGGAATTGAGCCAATTTCGACCATGCTCTCCAATGCGGGAAAATGGTTGGAGCATGGGGCCTGATCGGCTCCTACAGCAAACCATCCAGAGGAGAACATGGCGTTCGGTCAGCCCCGCATCGAGTACAAAACCAACGAGCAAATGCGCAAGATGCACGAGGCCGGTTTGGTCCTCAGCCGTGCTCTTGATGCTGCCGTTGCGGCGGCCAAGGCGGGCGTCACCACCAAGGATCTCGATGACGTTTTCGCGGCAGTCCTGAATGACGCCGGCGCCAAGTCCAACTTCCTTGGTTACCATGGCTTCCCTGCGACCATCTGCACGTCAGTCAACGAGGAAGTGGTCCACGGTATCCCCGGGAAGCGCGTCCTCAACGACGGCGACATCATTTCCATCGACGGCGGGTGCATCGTTGACGGCTGGCACTCTGACTCTGCCCGCACCGTCATCGTTGGCACGGCGGACCCTGAGGACCAGCGGCTCTCGGATGTCACCGAGGCTGCCATGTGGCGGGGGATAGCTGCCCTGGCCAAGGGCAAGTTTGTGGGAGATATTGGCAACGCTATTGATGACTACGTTTCTTCCGTCCCCGGTAAGCCCCTTGGCATCCTTGAGGACTACGTGGGCCATGGCATCGGTTCGGAAATGCACATGGCACCGGACGTCCTGAATTACCGCACCAGCCACCGGGGTCCGAAGATCCGGCAGGGTCTTTGCCTCGCCATCGAACCCATGTTGGTACGCGGCAGCATCGAGACCGCCACCTTGGATGACGACTGGACCGTCGTCACCACTGACGGGAAGCGCTCCTGCCAGTGGGAGCACTCGGTTGCCGTGCACGAAAAGGGAATCTGGGTCCTGTCCGCCCCGGACGGAGGCGCAGAGCGGTTGGCGCCGCTCGGCGTCGTGCCTGTCCCGATCCCGTAACGCCACGCCTCGGCCCGGCGGCGGGGTGCACCGGTTCAGCGCAGAGGAAAACTCGGCGGCAGCAGTTCCTGCGTTGGCCGCTTGGCATGGTCCGAGACGCTGAAGGATGCGATGTAGTGGTCCAGGAAGTCCTGGGCACGTTCACGGTAGTCGCTCGTGTCGACGGTGACGATCCCGCCCTGGTCAACAATGGTTCGGCCAGCCACCACAACGCGCGAGATGTCACGGCCGTCGGCGTTCATCACCATGGTGCGGATGGGGTCGCCATAGGGTCCAATGTGCTGGTTGGCCAGGTCAAGAACGAAGTAGTCTGCTTGGGCTCCCGGTGCCAGGCGTCCGAGGTCTGGGCGCCCCAGCGCTTCTGCAGGGTCCAGCGTGGCTGAGCGGAAGAGATCGGCAGCCTGGGCGCTGGAACGGTCGCCTGTGACTGACTTGGTCATACCCATGGCCAAGTCCATGGCGCGGATCATGTTCGGCGGGGCGGAGTCTGTCCCCAGCACGATCCGGATGCCGCGCTCGCGGTAGGAATCATAGTTGTCCAGCATGCCGCCGTAGTGGGCCATGGGGATAGGACAGAGCAGGACATTCGCACCGGATTCCGCGAGCAGTCCAAGGTCATCCCCGGCGCCGAAGGCCTCTGGCATGAGTGGATGCCCCGGCACCGTCCAGGCGTGGGGAATGAATGTCCGATCCGCGAGGAAGCCCAGATCCGCGAGGTACGGCAGGGAACGCTTGCCGGTGCGGGCGATCATGGTTTCTATTTCGAAGAGTCCCTGTGCGGCGTGCAGGCGGACCGGAATACCTAGTTCGTCTGCGGCCTTGCGTGTCAGGCGCAGCGTCTGCTCGGTCTGGGTCTCGATGCGCGAAGGCAGCAGGGCGGTGCGGATCAGCCCGCTGGCACGTCCTTCGAAATCCTGGGCGAATCGTATGGCGTCCTCAAGTCCAGCCAGGCCGCGCCGTTCGTCTTCGTGGAGCAGTACGTTGGTGCCGTCCGTGTATGGGACGGCTGTGCGGTAGCTGGGACCGAGATAGGCGCGGAGGCCGATCGCCTCCACGGCCTCTGCGGTGTCGGCCATGTCCTGGTAGTCCTCACACCACTCGTGATAGCTCTCTGAGGCGATGGGCATGAGGGTGGTGATGCCGTTGCGGACCAGCTGGGACAAAGCGAATTCGCGTCGGAAGCGGGCCTGTTCCCGGGTAAAGACGGCTCCATGGTCCTTGAGGTACGCTTCGGACCACACCAGGCCCAGGCGGCGGGAGGCATCCTGCCAGGAATCGAAAATGGCATGGTCGATGTCCGCCAGAGCGTTGAGGTCGATGAAACCGGGGGACACAATCGCTTGCCCGGCATTGATCTCAACGTCCACGTGGCCGGAGTACTCCCGGCCCACGAACAGGATGTCTGCGTCATCGTGGACAAGTTCGGCGTCACGCAGGATGCAGTGGTCGTTGTCCGCGTAGCCGATCACGAAGGCCGCCTTGAGGCGTGTAATCACTTGTTCTCCAAGTCGGACGCCTGGTTGTCCAGGATGGTTCCGGCCACAAGCATCGCGTCTTGAACGGAGCCATCCCGGATGGCCTCGAAGAGGTCGTCGTGATGGTCATGTCCTGTGTTTGCCGCACGGTCGAGTCCGGCGCGGGAGGTCCAGGAACCGTCAATGCTCGCGGCCAGGGAACCGTAGATGCCCGCCAGGAGTTGGTTGTGCGCGGCGTCAACCACAGCGCGGTGGAAGTCGATGTCGGCCTCCCGGAAGCCATCGTCGTCCCGTTTTTCGGCCGCAGCACGACGGCGGTCCAGGGCGTTCTGGAGCTTGTCCAGGTCTGTTTGGTCCCGGCGTTGCGCGGCCAAAGCGGCTGCGGGTACGTCCAGGCTGCGTCGGACCTCGACCGCCTCGAAAGGGTCCGCGTCCTGGAAGCCTCGCCGGAGCGCGATCTCCTGCTCATCCACGGCGGCGACGAATGTCCCGTCCCCTTGCCGGGTCACCAGCAGTCCCGCGTGCACCAACGCACGGAGAGCCTCGCGCAAGGGAGCGCGGCTCAGTCCCAAAGCCCTGCCGAGTTCGGGTTCTGGGGGAATCCGGTCGCCCAGACCCCACTCGCCCTCTCGAATCCGTTGGCGGATGTCATCGATCGCCTCGTCGACCACACTGCGTTTGCCGTTCACCACCATGGTGCCCCCTCGTTTTCCTGCGTCCTCGAAGCGTCTCACAGGACAGCTTCAAAATCCACTCTTTCGTAAGACGTCTTACGAGTGTACCTTGTTGAACATGACCCAGATCACAAAACAAATTCCTGGCTCGAGGTCTCCACAAGACGGCAATTTCCCCGGCGTCCGCCTCGGGGTCCAGTTCACCCGCTACCCGGGAATGGAGGACCTCCCGCTGCTTGCCTCCTTGCGACAGGCGGTCGAGGACGGATTCACCCTTGTCGTCCTCAACAACATCGCTGCGGAACTTTCGGGGGAGTTGCCCGACGGCTTGGACGAGGTGGCAGCGGAAGCTGGACGGGCCGGCGTCGAACTTCAACTGGGACTGGGCTGCGCCGGCCCCGTGGGCGAACCTGCGGCGGTCCGGCGCGAACTGCGAAAGTCCCTGGCACGTGGCCTGGAACTCGGCATCAAGGAGTTCTTCGTGTACACACGGTCGGTGCGGGAGGGAATGGTGGAGCAGGGACGCTTCCTTGACCACCCCGCACAGCTCCGTGTTATCCAGGCAAACCTCCAGGCCCTGGCCGAACAGGCCCGGAACAATAACGCGCGGATCAACGTGAAGACCCACGAGGACCTCGCCTCAACGGAGGTCCGGTCCTTGGTGGAGACCTTGGACCCCGCCGTCTTCAGCATCGGACTTGATGTGGCGAACCTGGTGGTGCGCGCAGAAGACCCCCACGAGGTCGCCGGAACACTGGGACCCTCCATCCGGATGACCCATCTGGAGGACGTTGTCCTTTTCCCAGTGCAGCACGGGTACCGCCGCCGGCTGTGCGCGGTGGGTGAAGGCGTCCTGGACTGGAACGTGTTGCTGGGAAGCCTGCTTGGCTCGGGAGTACGCGATTTCACGGTGGAGCAGCATCGCGGAAAGTTCGACACACCCGTTTTCGACCGGTCGTGGTTCCGCTATGAACCCCACCTTGACGCCGCAGGCGTTGGCCAGTTGGCCCGGCTCGGCGTCCTTACGCACGACGCTGTGTCAGGCGGGCACATTCCTGCGCTTGCCGATTGGGACGACGACCCAACCCCGGCCGAGCGCCGTCGTCAATTGCTCTACAGCGCCGCAACGTTGCGGCGAATCCTCACATCGATCGGCGCCGGTATTGCCGCTCCGGCCACGATCCTTTCCGGAGAGGAAGGACTCTCATGACAGCTTTAGCCGCCCCACAGGTTCTTACGCCGTCCAGGCGCAGGCCTTTCAGAAGCTTCCTTAAGCGTGACCGAAAGCTAACCCTCACCCTGTCCCTGCTGGCTGCCCTGGTTTTGCTAACGCTGCTTGGCCCGCTGTTCTGGCGGCTCCAGGCCGAAGCCATCAGCCTGGGTGCAGTCCTCCAAGCTCCAAGTTTCGCCCACCCCATGGGTACCGATGACACTGGTCGCGACGTGTTGGCCCGTTTCCTTGCCGGCGGGCAGACCTCCATCCTCGCCGGTCTGGCAATTGCCGTGATCGGGGCAATTGTGGGTTGCGTGACTGCGCTTCTTGCCGGTTCCATGCGCGGTTGGGTGGACACGCTCTTTACCTGGCTGACCAATTCCATCCTTTGCTTCCCGGCGCTGCTGCTGGCCATGGCTATTGCGATGGCCCTCAAACCGGGTGTGACAGCGGCCGTCATCGGGCTCTCCCTGCATTCCTTTCCCTGGTACATGCGAACCCTCCGGGGCGAAGTGATGCGCCTGTACGGGCAAGACTTCATCCGTTCCACCATGGCGATCGGCGCCCACCCGGCCAGGGTGTTGTTCCGGCATGTCCTGCCGCACCTGATACCCATCATGATCCTGCAAATGGCCGCGGTGTTCGGTGCCGCCGTGCTGTCCCTGGCAGCTCTCGGCTACCTCGGGCTGGGGGCCCAGCCGCCCACCGCGGAATGGGGCGAAATGATCACCGAAGGCCAGCAGTTCTTCCTGACCGGGCAGTGGTGGATCGCAGGTTTTCCGGGCTTGGGCCTTCTCATAGCAGTAACCCTCACCACCGTCATTGCAGACAGGGCCCGCGAAGTCCTGGATCCGCGCGGCGAATTCATCCAGGCGAAGTGAGGCTGCCATGACCAACGCGCTCCTCAAACGCCTCGGTGTGGCACTGGCCACCGTCTTCGGCGCTTCAATCTTCACCTTCATACTGCTCCGGAAGGTCCCGGGCGACCCAGCACGTGCCATCGCCGGTGATACCGCAACCGAAGAGACGGTTGCCGCCTTGCGCAAGTCCATGGGCCTGGATGACAACCTTGTGGTCCAATACGGAAACTACATGGGCTCGCTGCTTCGCGGCGACTTCGGCTTCTCATACAGCACCGGCAACAGCGTGGGCACACTCTTGGGCCAGCGACTCCCCGCAACCCTGGAGCTTGGCCTGCTATCAGTGATTATTGCGATAGTCGCCGCGGTGCTCGCGGCAAGCTTTGCGGTGTATTCACGGCGCCGGTGGCCAGACCAGCTCGTCCGGTTCGCATCCTCGCTGGCCATGGGTTCGCCGCCCTTCTGGATTGCGCTGCTGGCCCTCATGATCTTCTCGATCCAGCTGGGCATCTTCCCCGGACCTGAAGGACGGCTGTCACCGGGAATGCTCAAACCTCCAAATGTCACAGGAATGTTCACGGTGGACGCCCTGCTGGCTGGACAATGGGGAACCTTCGCCAACGCAGCCTGGCATCTGATCCTGCCTGCAACGATCGTGGCACTCGGTCCTTTCGCCTTCCTTAGCAGGCTCTACCGAAACCAGTTGCGGGGCACCCTCCGGGAAACCTTCGTGGCCGTATCCCAGAGCCACGGACTCCGACGCTTCCCGGTCTACAACCGGCACGTTGCACCCCACGGCCTCCTGTCCCTCCTGCCAGCGGCGTCGCTCCTCTTCGCAGACCTCCTCGCAGGAAGCCTGCTGGTGGAGAAAGTATTCGGCTGGCCCGGCATCGGTTCCATGACCGCCGACGCCATCATTCAAAAGGACTTCGGAGTGGTGCAGGCCGTACTACTGCTTGCCGCCGTCCTCTACGTAGTTGTGAGCCTCCTGGCCGATGTCCTGATGACCGCAGCTGATCCCCGCACCCGAGTAGGAGCACGCTGATGCAAAGCAATGCACTCTCCCTTCCCGCACCTGAACTGTCGTCCAATGGTCGCCCGGACCCCGTGCTCAGCGTCCGTGGACTTCGCACGGATTTCGTGACGGCCTTGGGGACCGTACACGCCGTCCGCGATGTTTCCTTCGATCTACGCCGAGGCCAACGACTCGCGATCGTGGGCGAATCGGGATCCGGAAAGTCCGCCATGGCCATGTCACTGATGGGGCTTGTGCCCCCACCCGGCAGGGTTGTCGGCGGCAGCGTAAAGCTCAATGGCAAGGAAATTGTGGGCCTCGACGACGCCGCGATCTCCAAGGTCCGCGGCAAGGACATCAGCTTGATATTCCAGGACCCCATGGCGGCATTGGATCCGTTGAAGACCATCGGAAGCCAATTCGTCGAGACAATCCGCGTTCACCAGGATGTCTCTGCCAAAACCGCCCGGAAGATGGCCTGCGAACTGCTAGGCGAAGTGGGCGTCAACGACCCCGCCCGCCGAATCTCCGACTACCCGCACCAATATTCAGGCGGCATGCGGCAACGCGTCCTGATCGCCATGGCCATTGCCAACGACCCCTCCGTGGTGGTCGCGGACGAACCCACGACCGCCCTGGACGTCACCACGCAGGCGCAGGTGCTGGACCTGTTGGCCAAGATCTGCGACGAACGCGGAAACGCCTTGGTCATGATCACCCACAATCTGGGAATCGTCGAGGAACTTTGCGACACCGTCAACGTCATGTACGCCGGCCGATTCGTCGAATCCACCACTACCGAAGCATTGTTCGCCTCCCCGGGACACCCGTATTCCAAAGCCCTCCTGGACTGCGTCATCGATCCCGCCACCGCACGGCGCGGTGCCTTGCCTGCCATCCCCGGATCGCCGCCGGACCTTTCAGTGGACGAGCCGGGCTGTCCCTTCGCCCCACGGTGCCCGATCGGCAGGGAACAAAAGCGCTGCGCCATCGAAAGGCCGGAGCCCCGCAGCCTGTCCACTGGCGCAGTCGTCCGCTGCCACTTCGCAAACGATCCCCAGGGAGTCCCAGCATGAGCATCGCAAACGCCGCCCCGCTCCTTCGGGTGGAGAAGCTCAACAAGTCCTACACCAAAGGCATTGGAAAGCGGCATAAGACACAAATCCTGCACGATGTCTCCTTCGAACTGCTCCGCGGCCAGACGCTCGGCCTTGTGGGGGAGTCGGGCAGCGGCAAATCGACTACGGCGGCCTGCGTCATGGGCCTCACCAGCGCTGACAGCGGCCTGATCGAATTCGACGGCGTGGACCTCACCACGCTTTCCAAACCCGGGATGCGAAAGATGCGCCGCAGGATCCAGATGGTCTTCCAAGACCCCAACGGCTCCCTCGACCCGCGATTCACGGTGGGGGACCTGGTGGAAGAGCCCCTCATTGTGCACGGTATCTCCGATCCGGCGGAACGTTCGCGCAGGGTGGCCAAAGTCCTGGACCTGGTGGGAATCAGCGTCAAGCAGACGCAGCGCTTTCCTTTCGCGTTCTCCGGAGGCCAACGCCAGCGCATCGCAATCGCCCGGGCCCTTGTCCTCAACCCGGACCTTGTGGTGCTGGACGAGCCCGTGAGTGCCTTGGATGTCTCCATACAAGCCCAGGTCCTGAACCTCCTGAGCGACCTGCAGGACGAGCTCGGACTTACCTACCTCTTCATCGTCCACGACCTCGCTGTGGCCCGGCTCATGAGCCACAACATCGCCGTCATGAACGCCGGCGAGATCGTGGAAGCCGGTACCGCCGCAGATGTCTTCGACAAGACCACCCATCCTTACACCCGTGCGCTGCTGGATGCAGTGCCGGGTGCCCGCCGGCGGGCGAAGGCGCTCGCATCGGCGGGAACAGCTAGCGCCATGGAAGGAAGATGATATGAAAAAGCTCCTGAAATGGACGATCGCCGCAAGGCGCACGACGGCGGCACTCGCCACCGTGGGCCTGCTCGCGCTCGCCGGCTGCGCGCAGCCCGGCGCGCCTTCCAATGCGGCAGACAGGCCGTTCACTGTGAACTGGGCCGCGTCCTTGACCAACATCGACCCTGCGTTTGTGTGCGCGGGCAATGAGAACAGCTTTGCCACCAATTTCTACGCACGTCTGGTCAAGCTCGATCAGGAAGCCCAGCCCGACGGCACCCGGGTGGCCATCAACGATCCCGAGCGGGTCAGCGGCGATCTCGCTACCTCGTGGACGGTCTCACCCGACGGGAAGTCGTATACCTTCTCCCTGCACCCCGGGGCCAGGTTTGCCAACGGCAACCCGCTGGACGCCGAAGCCGTGCGGTACTCGATCATGCGGAACCTCACTATCGGCGGCTGCGGCGCTTTGGGTTTGCAGATCGGCCTGACGGACCCGCCGCTGATCAAAGACGTCGTAGTGGTTGATCCCCAGACTGTGCGTCTGGAATTATCACGGCCGTACGCAGCAATCCTGGTGACACTGGCCCAGAGCCGCGGTTCGATCTATGACCCGAAGGTCATCAAGGAGCATGGCGAGGACAAGAAAGGTGTGCCCAACCAGTGGCTGGCCTCGCATACAGCCAGCAGCAGCGGGCCCTACGTGCTCGACGAATACGTGGCAAACAACTACGCGGTCCTCACGCGGAACCCGAACTACTACGGCGAACCGGCCAAGGAAGCCGAGATCCGGGTCAACTTCATCACTTCAATCCCCACCCTGATGCTGCAGGCCCGCCGTGGCGAGGCCGACGTAACGCTCGGCCTACCGCCTTACGTGGTGCACCAGTTGAGCCAGGAGGAGTGCTGCCGTGTCACCACGGCCCCTGCCTTCGCCCCGGTGACTGTCTCCCTGGACAACTCATCGGGCACCACAGCCAATCCGAAGCTGCGGGAGGCGCTCACTTACGCGGTGCCGTATGAGCAGATCAAGGCCAGCGTTGCCTACGGCTACGCAGACAGCTTCTACGGGCCTTTCGTTCCCGGCATTCCGGGCTTCGATGCTGAGCGCTCGGCTCCGCGCCCCTTGGACAAAGACAAGGCCAAGGCATTGGTTGCGGAATCAGGGCTCAAGGATCCGCAGATAGACCTCATGATCAACCCTTCGTCGCCCGGAGTGTCCACGCTCGCGACCATCCTCAAGTCCTCATGGGAGGAAATCGGGGTGCGGGTGAACATCGATTCGCAGACTCCAACGGCTTTCGCCACAAGGTTCAACACCGGTAAATACCAGTCGGCGCTCTTGTTCGAAACCGGTGGCGCCGTGGCCGCTTACGAACTGCGCAAGAAAATGACCTGCGGCAGCTCGTTCAACAACCAGCACATCTGCATTTCCGGAACCCCGGAGCTCATGGAAAAGCTGAACGCAGCACCGGACCTGGAATCGCAGCTGCCATATATCAATGCGCTGGTGGATTCCTGGCGGGCCAACTCGCCCACCATCATCCTCTACCGGGCACAGTTCACGGCGGTGCTCGCGGATTCGGTCAAGCACTTCGACTACTCGCCGACCTTCGCTTTCTACAACTGGGGACGTTAGCGGCGTCCCGCCTCCAGGTGCCCATGCCGGTACCTGGACGAAGAGAAGACATCCAGAACTTATTAAGGACAAGAAAAATGCGAATTGGTGTTGATGGAAGCAAGATTCCCCACGAGGCCGAAGACTCTGCCGTCCAGATCCTTGAGCATGCCCATGCGATGGGCATGGAAGGCGTCTATTTCCGCACTGTGATGGACGTTTCACCCACGCTTGACCGGGCCGTACTCCAGGAAGTGCGGGCCTGCGCCGACGAATTGGGCCTCTACCTGCAAATGGGCCTGGCCAAGGTCAATCCCTACGCCTCTGCCGAGGCGCCGCAGGTCCGCAGGCTCGGCGACGGTGACTACACACGCGGTATGGTCCGGATGATCGAGGCTGCACACGAGGCCGCCGGTGTAACCGAGCTGTGGGTGGCATGCGCCAACTATCAGCGGGGAATGCCCGGGTACTACGTGTTCGATCGCTTCCGTACAGATGCCCCGTGGCCGGACCAGCTCGTGGCGATCGAGAAATTCCTTCGCCTGCTCGCGCCGGTGGCCCGGGACCATGGGGTTCATCTGAATATTGAAACCCATGAAGAGATCACCAGCTACGAAGTGGTCCGCTTGGTGGAAGCCGTGGGCCCGGACGTCCTGGGCGTCACTTTCGACACTGCCAATGTGGTGGTCCGCGGCGAGGACCCGGTGGCCGCGGCCCGGCGCGTGGCGCCCTACACCCGGGCCACCCACCTCAGGGACTTCGTTCTGGGGGACCAGGACGGAGTATTCGGACGCGTGTTTGCCCCGATCGGACAGGGCAGCATCGATTGGGACGCCGTTTTGGGCATTCTGCACGAGGCAAATCCGGACCTGCCGCTGTCCATCGAGAACGCCGGCCCGGCCCTGCACCTGCCAATTGGCCTGGACGATCCCGACTGGCTGGCCCTGCATCCGGATCTGGACCAGCGGGAGGTTGCCCGGATCCGTGAAATGGCTGCCGAATACCAGGCCAAGGTGGACGGGGGCGGGGCGCTCCCGCTGAGCCGGTTGCGGGCCATCCCGTACGACGCCGAACGCTTCATCCACGATTCCGCCCAGGCCCTGCGCGCCACGCTTGGCCGCCTCGGCATCGCGGAGGGTGCCATCGCGCGCTGACGTGACCGCCCGGAAGCCAATTGCATTGCTTGGGCTTCCGGGCGCACGTGGAGCACAATGGGCTTCATGGCGTCCCAAATCACCGATGTACCGGGCATTCGTATTGGCCATGTTCAGAAGAACGACGGCGGGTGGCTCAGCGGCGTGACAGTCGTCCTTCCGCCTGTGAAAACCGTGGGGTCGGTGGACGTACGTGGGGGAGGCCCTGGTACCCACGAAACTGACGCTCTTGATCCGACGACGTTGGTTTCCACGGTTGACGCCATCGTGCTGACGGGTGGCAGTGCGTTTGGCCTGGCCTCAGCTACTGGTGCCCAACTCTGGTGTGAGGAGCAGGGCCGGGGCTTCGCGGTTCCTGGGACAGTGGTGCCGATCGTCCCGGCAGCAGCCATCTTCGACGTCGGGCGCGGTGGCGACGTCAAAGCACGACCCGATGCCGACATGGGCTACCAGGCAGCCGCAGCAGCGTTCGCCTCAGGCGACCATGCCGCCGTCGAGCGCGGAAACGTGGGCGCAGGCACTGGCGCGGTGATTGCGCGCGGACAGTACAAGGGCGGGGTCGGGACGTCCTCGATCACGCTGGATAGCATCTCCAAGGACGGCAGCCAAGTAATCGTGGGCGCGATCGCGGTGGTGAACGCGCTCGGTGCTCCGGTGGGGCTGGGGCCCGGCGACGCGCGCCACCGGGCTCCAGGACCAGAGGGCCCGGTCGCAGAACCACTGGCCCCTCCGCAAGGTCTCAATACGACGCTCGTCGTGATCGCTACGAATGCTGTTCTTGATGTGGCAGAGTGCAAGCGGACTGCATCGTCCGGGCATGCGGGGCTGGCGCGGGCTTTGGATCCGTCCCATACTTTGGCGGACGGTGACACCGTGTTTGCGTTGGCGACTGGCGCCGTCGAGCTTGATCGCAGTACCGAGCAGGCGCGGCAAGTATCGCTGATAACGCTCCAAAGTGCCGCAGCCGAAGCCGTGCGTTTGGCGATCCTGGACGGTGTTGCAGCGGCCGAGAGTGTCACGACGGCGGCAGGAGACTTCCCGGCTTACCGGACCGTAGGGGAGTGACGGGCGGCGGTACGTGCGCTACCATGGACGGATTTAACTTTCCGGCCCCATTGGCGTAGAGTTATTTGTTGGTTGTCTGTGCAGCCACGCCCTTTTTAGTGTCGTGGTTCCAAGAGGGCCAAGCAAACAAAAAACGTCCGTTGGATTTTCGGTGCCTAACCGGAGGACAGCGGCAAACAACAGTTAGCGGAGGATATGGCCAAGAAGGACGGGGTCATTGAGATCGAGGGCGTTGTGACTGAGGCGCTGCCCAATGCGATGTTTCGTGTTGAGCTCACCAACAAGCACGTCGTTCTCGCACACATCTCTGGGAAGATGCGTCAGCACTACATTCGAATCCTCCCCGAGGACCGGGTAGTGGTGGAGCTGAGCCCATACGACCTCACACGTGGTCGTATCGTCTACCGCTACAAGTAAATTGCTGGGCGGCCCAGGCAATAGTGCCAAGCCGCTCCAGCAGATCAACTGCAAAACACGCAAAGGAACGCCATGAAGGTCAAGCCGAGCGTCAAGCAGATCTGCGACAAGTGCAAAGTGATCCGCCGTAACGGCCGGGTCATGGTGATCTGCGAGAACCCGCGCCACAAGCAGCGCCAGGGCTAATTCCCCTTCCGGGAATCAGCGCCCGCAAGGGCAAACCTGGGTTGCTAGCCCACGCAAGTAAATAAAGGCAGCACAAGTTGTGCCAGGACTGCATTACAGAGCCTGGTCAGCGTACCCCCGGTCGGAGGCTGGGGCCACACGGATCGTGTGGGTGTACTGCCTACGACCTCCGGTTTATTCAAGGAGTACCGCCACTATGGCTCGTCTCGCTGGCGTAGACATTCCCCGCGAAAAGCGGTTGGAAATTGCGCTTACTTACATCTACGGCGTGGGCAAGACCCGTGCACACGAAACCCTGGCTGCCACCGGCATCAGCGCTGACGTTCGCGTCAAGGACCTGACTGACGCCGAGCTGGTCCAGCTGCGTGACTACATTGAAGGCAACTACAAGGTTGAGGGTGACCTTCGCCGCGAGGTAGCCGCTGACATCCGCCGCAAGGTTGAGATCGGCAGCTACGAAGGCCTGCGCCACCGCAAGGGCCTGCCAGTACGCGGACAGCGTACGAAGACCAACGCTCGTACCCGCAAGGGCCCGAAGCGCACCGTCGCCGGCAAGAAGAAGGCCGGACGTTAATCCCTCGGGATTGACCTGGTTTTCCCCCGATAACTTTCTGTAGGAGAAACAATGCCCCCGAAGACTCGTGGAGCGGTTCGTAAGCCGCGTCGCAAGGATAAGAAGAATATTGCGCTTGGCCAGGCGCACATCAAGAGCACCTTTAACAACACCATCGTGTCCATCACGGACCCGAACGGTGCTGTAATCTCCTGGGCTTCCGCCGGTGAGGTTGGCTTCAAGGGCTCCCGTAAGTCCACCCCGTTCGCTGCCCAGATGGCTGCCGAAGCTGCTGCAAAGCGCGCTCAGGAGCACGGTCTGCGCAAGGTTGACGTATTCGTCAAGGGCCCGGGATCCGGACGCGAAACCGCAATCCGTTCGCTTCAGGCTGCTGGCCTCGAGGTTGGCTCCATCCAGGACGTCACCCCCAGCGCCCACAACGGTTGCCGCCCGCCGAAGCGCCGCCGCGTCTAATTAGGTATTCCCTGCCTGACCGGCCGGGCCTGCTGTACATGGTTTCGACCATCTACAAGCATGGCCCGGCTGGTCAGGCTGGAAACCGAAGCCGATTTCCACCACCTGTGTTGCGTCATATAGCGGATGCTCGCCGAAAGGAAACCTAAGTGCTCATTGCACAGCGCCCCACCCTGTCTGAAGAAGTTGTATCCGAGAACCGCTCCCGTTTCATCATTGAACCGCTGGAGCCGGGCTTCGGCTACACCCTCGGAAACTCCCTCCGCCGTACCCTGCTCTCCTCCATCCCCGGTGCCGCTGTAACCAGCATCCGGATCGATGGCGTGCTGCACGAGTTCACCACGGTTCCGGGTGTCAAGGAAGATGTCACCGAGATCATCCTGAACATCAAGAACCTTTCGGTTTCCTCCGAGCACGACGAGCCGGTTGTTGCTTACCTGCGCAAGCAGGGCCCCGGAGTCGTCACCGCCGCGGACATCGCTCCGCCGGCCGGCGTCGAATTCCACAACCCGGATCTGCACATTGCCACTCTGAACTCGAAGGGCAAGTTCGAACTCGAACTGACCATCGAGCGCGGCCGTGGCTACGTTTCGGCAGCTCAGAACAAGTCCGGCGACTCCGAGATCGGCCGTATTCCGGTTGACTCGATCTACTCGCCGGTCATGAAGGTAACCTTCCGCGTGGAAGCTACCCGTGTTGAGCAGCGCACCGACTTCGACAAGCTCATTGTCGACGTCGAGACCAAGCAGGCAATCGCTCCGCGCGACGCCGTTGCTTCTGCAGGCACCACCCTGGTGGAACTGTTCGGTCTGGCTCGTGAGCTGAACACCGCAGCTGAAGGTATCGAGATTGGCCCGTCGCCGACGGACGCTGCCCTGGCAGCGGACATGGCTCTGCCGATCGAGGATCTGGACCTTACCGTCCGTTCCTACAACTGCCTCAAGCGTGAGGGCATCCACACCGTGGGTGAACTCGTTGCCCGCTCCGAGGCTGACCTGATGGACATCCGTAACTTCGGTGCGAAGTCCATTGACGAGGTCAAGGCAAAGCTCGTCGAACTGGGTCTGTCCCTCAAGGACTCCCCTCCCGGTTTCGATCTCGCAGCCCGCGCCGCAGCCATCGAAGAGGACGACGCCGCGTTCAGCGACGACGAGCTCTAAAAAGCAGATCTTGGCCGTATGGTCCAGCGATGGACCTGACCGGCTTACACAACAGGAGAAATAATTATGCCTACCCCCACTAAGGGTCCGCGCCTCGGAGGCGGCCCGGCTCACGAGCGCCTGATGCTCGCGAACCTGGCAGCTGCTCTGTTTGAGCACAAGCGCATCACCACCACGGTCACCAAGGCCAAGCGCCTGAAGCCGTACGCAGAGCGTTTGGTCACCTTCGCCAAGCGTGGCGACCTCTCTTCCCGCCGCCGCGTTCTCGGCCTGATCAGCGACAAGGGCATTGTCCACGAGCTGTTCACCGACATCGCCGGCGCCGTTGCCAACCGCGATGGTGGCTACACCCGTATCACCAAGATCGGCAACCGCAAGGGCGACAACGCTCCCATGGCTGTCATCGAGCTCGTCCTCGAGCCGGTTTCCCCGAAGCAGGCCGTAGTTGCTGAAGCAACCGCTGCTGCTGCCAAGGCTGCCCCGGCTGCTGAGGAAGAGGTTGTTGAGACCGAGGCTGTAGAGACCGAAGCTGCTGAAACCGAAGAGGCTCCGGCCGCTGAGGCTGAGGCTGCTGACGCTGAAGCTGCTGAAACCGAAGAGGCTCCGGCCGCTGAGGACAAGAAGTAATTCACTGAATTCTTCTTAGTAGACTTAAGTCTATGAACGAACGAAAACCCGCTGCCCCCGCTTTGGAGGGCGGCGGGTTTTTGCGTGTCCGGATGGATCTTTCCTACGACGGTGGACCTTTCAACGGCTGGGCCCTTCAGCCTGGTCTGCTCACCGTGCAGGGCTCACTTGAGGAAGCTTTAGCGCTCCTCGTACGCCGTCCGGTCCGGGTTACGGTTGCTGGCCGCACCGACGCCGGTGTCCACGCACGCGGCCAGGTGGTCCATTTGGACCTTACTGAAGCCGAGTGGCTTGGACTTCCGCGTGGGCACGAACTCGACCCCGCCGTCGCGCTTTTGCGTCGCCTTCGCGGCGCCCTTAGCCGCGTCCTTGGCGATCTTACCGGCGCCATTGAAGTGCACGACGCCGGTCTGGCGCCCGAGGGTTTTGACGCCCGGTTCTCCGCCTTGTGGCGTCGCTACAGTTACCGCATTGCCGATGGCGCGGAGCGCTGGGATCCGGTGCTGCGTGGGATCACACTGTGGCACAAAGCGCCGTTGAACATTTCCCTGTTGAACGAGGGCGCTTCCCAGTTGCTGGGGCTCCAGGACTTCCGCTCCTACTGCAAGCCCCGGGAAGGCGCCACCACCATCCGCGAACTGCAGAGGTTTGAATTCGAACGGGCAAGCGACGGGGTCATTGTTGCCACCGTTCAAGCCGATGCGTTCTGCCACAACATGGTCAGGTCCTTAGTGGGCTCGGCATTGCGTGTGGGGGAGGGCCTGGAGCAACCAGGCTGGCTGCATGAACGTCTGCTGGAACGGAAGCGTGATGCGAAGTCCGTACTGGCGGCACCGCATCCGTTGGTGTTGGAGGAAGTTGCATACCCGTCGGACAGCGAGTTGCTGGCGCGGGCTGAGTTGACCAGGGCCCGGCGCGAGTAAGTCCGGACGTTGGAGGACCCCCTCCCGGCTCTGGGTACCGGAAGGGGGCCGTTGTGGCCGTCCGCGGTCTGGGATCCGTGAACGGCCGGTCTATTTCCCGCGGGCAAGATCAGGTGAACATCTGGATGATCTTGATGACAGCGGGACCCAGAAGGACTATGAAAAGCACCGGAAATATGCAGAACATCAGCGGGAAAAGCACCTTGACAGGCAACTTCATCGCTTTCTCTTCTGCTTTCTGACGACGCTTGACCCGGGCTTGCTTGGCTTGTGCACGGAGGACGTTGGCGATGCCGATGCCATATTTGTCAGCTTGGATCACTGCGAGGACAAAGCTGCGGACGTCAGGGACAGTGGACCGTTCGGCCATGGCCTCATAGGCTTCCTGCCGTGGACGGCCCACTTGGATGTCTTGGAGTGTTCGCATCAATTCCAGGGCCAGAGGTCCTGTGCCATAAGAGGAGGCCCGTTCCATTGCCGCTTCGAAACCGAGTCCTGCCTCAACGGAGATGAGCATTTGGTCCAACGTGTTCGGGAATTCCAGCTGTATGGCCTCTTGGCGCTTGATCCCGGTGTTGTAGATCAAGAGATCCGGAAGGAAGTACAACAGGATTGTCAGGAACAACCCAAGGCCGATCATTGTGGGGCTCGGGTTGCTGGCGACCAGCAGGACTCCGCCTACAGCGCCCGCAAGGGCGAGAGCTGGTTTGATGGCGATGAGTTTGGTCAGGGGCATCGACTTGGGACGTCCGGCAAGCGCCAGCCATTGATCGAGTTTGGCTTCGTAACTGCCAGGGGTGAGTTTCCGGGCCAGCCCTAACAAAATCGGGGGGCGGTGGATATTCACGCCAGTGCCCTGGGCGAATCCGGAACCAAGATTTGTCTGAATTGCCACCACGGACTTGCGGTCAATGGTGGCTAACGACCACGCGAAATAGGCAATGGGGAGGACGATCACAGCGATGATCAGCCAAGCCATGGGAGTCATGAGCACAGCCTCCTAGAACTTAATCTTTACGGTGCGGCTCATCCAGAAGCCACCGACGGTGAACAGGATCGCGCTGGCAACCATCAGGGCAATTCCTATGGGATGTTGAACGAAGACCCTCATGTAGCCCGGGTTGATGGCTGTCACGAACAGTCCGACTGCCACCGGGAGTGCCATGAGAATGACGGCCGACATCTTGCCTTCGGCACTGAGGGCACGCACGTGTCCCTTGACTTCGCTGCGCTCCCGGATGGTGCCGGCGACTTGCTCCAGTACCTCTGCCAAGTCACCGCCCACTTCGCGATTGATTTGTATGGCCTGGCCAATCCAGCGGAAGTCCTCGCTGTCCATGCGGTCGGCGCAGTCTTCGATGGCTTGGCGGGCGTCCTTGCCGATCCTCACTTCATTGACGATCCGGCCCAATTCTTCCGAGGTGGGTGCTTGTGCTTCCTGTGCAGCTGCTTCGAATGACCGCATGATGCTGTGGCCGACGCGGAGGCCACCAATCAACATCTGGATGGTATCCGTTAGCTGCGACTCAAATTTCCCGCGGCGTTTTTCGGTCTTGAACACCAGCAGCAGTTTCGCAACGAATGGCGTGGCCAGTGCCAGCAAGATACCGATAAACACATTGATGAGGAAGCTGCCGATGACGCCCACGATCACCGTGCCGACGACAACCATAACGGTGAAGTCGGCAGGTGCTTGCTTGACTCCTGCGTTATAAAGAACGTCGCGATTAAACGGTCCACCGGAGCGGCCCAGTGCAGTGTCCATAAATTGGACTGCAGACTGTGAAACGCGGCCCACTGCGGAATCGTCAGGCGCCGTGCCCAGGCGCCGGCGTTCCAAGGGAATGCTTCCGTTGCGTGGCTTCAGGACGACGATGACGAGCACCATGAGGGCAACGACGCAAAGGCCGATGGCTGTAACAAAAAGCGCCGGCGTATCCATGGCTATCGCCTCCCCGCAGTTACGGGAGCGACGCCAAACACGGATGGCGATACCGTGATACCGAGTTCTGCAAAACGGTCCAGGAACCTTGGCCGGATACCCGTTGGCAGAGCCCTGCCGAGGAAACGCCCTTGGGCATCCAAGCCAGCAGAATAGTCAAAGAGGAAAGCGTCCTGCAGCGTCACGACGTCGCCCTCCATACCCTGCACTTCGGTCACGTGCGTGACGCGGCGGCTGCCGTCCCGCAAGCGTGTCACTTGGACGATCACGTCCACGGCAGAGGACACCTGCTCGCGGATGGCCCTGAGCGGTAGATCCATGCCAGCCATCAACACGAGCGTCTCAAGGCGCGCGATCGCATCCCGCGGCGAGTTTGCATGGACGGTGGACAATGAGCCATCGTGGCCGGTGTTCATCGCCTGCAACATGTCCAGCGACTCTCCGCCACGAACCTCGCCCACGATGATCCGGTCGGGCCGCATGCGGAGGGAGTTGCGGACCAGATCCCGAATGGTGATGGCGCCCTTGCCTTCGATATTGGGCGGGCGGCTCTCCAATCTGACCACGTGGCGCTGTTGCAATTGAAGCTCCACTGCGTCCTCAATAGTGACGATGCGGTCGGACTCCGGGATGAAGGAAGACAAGACGTTCAGGAGAGTCGTCTTCCCTGTTCCGGTGCCCCCAGAGACGATGACATTGAGCCGGGCCAACACACAGGCGCTCAGTAGCTCCGCCATTTCGTGGCTGATGGATTCCCACTCGATCAGGTTGCGGACGGTGAGTGGAACGTGGCTGAATTTCCTGATGGTCAGCGAGGGTCCGTTGACAGCAAGCGGCGGGATAATCGCATTGACGCGGGAGCCGTCCTCGAGGCGCGCATCAACAAGCGGGGAAGACTCGTCTATCCGTCGTCCGACCTTGGACACGATCCGTTCGATGACTTTCCTGAGGTGCGCGTCCGAGCTGAATTGCAGGTCAGTCAGTGCCAGGTGACCGTGACGCTCAACGTAAATCTGGTCAAAGCGGTTGACCATCACCTCCGTAACCGAGGGATCCTCCAAGAGACGCTGCAGTGGACCGAAGCCCATGACCTCATCCGAAATCTCGCGGATCAGCCGGCGGCGTTCCTCGGGTGAAAGTGGCACTTGCTCGTCATCAATGACAGCTGAAAGTTCGTCCACGGCGAAGGACCGAAGCTCTTCCTCCGACGAGGAGGCGTCCCCAAGCCTAGAGCCCATTCGCTCGAAGAGTGCCGAAGCGGCCCTTTGCTTAAGGCCTGAAAGGGCATCGACCACGGGTGCAGACGGAGCCCCTCCCAACATCGGAGAATTCGCTGTTGGCGCTACGCTGGCGGCCTGTCCTCCAGGCTCGGCTTCCTTGATTTCGACGGCGGCAAGCGGGTTGTTCCTCGTGAGCCTTTCTGACAGTTTCATGACACCACCACCCTCCGGTGCAGCTTGCTCGGAGTAACTGTTTCCAGACGGGGATCGAATCGCTCAACAAGCTTTTTGAGCCCCTTCGTGGCTGAATCCCGAGTGGTGCCTTGGAGCACTGGGACACCCCGGTTCGTGGAGAACGGCAGGTTCCGGGAACGGGGGATGACGGTATCAATAGGGACACCGATGGTCGCCTCAACGTCCTGTACCGAGATGCCGCTCTTTCTATCCGCGAAGTTCAGCACCGTGTGTCTGCCCTGTGGCAAGAGCTGAAGTTCCCTCAGTACGCTGAAGCACTTCCGGAGCCCACGAATGCTGGGGACGTCCATGCCGCAGACCCAGACCCCGTCCGTGGCAAGCTCAAGAGTCGCCAGGCAGTGTTCGCCAAGTCCCGGTGCTGTGTCTACCACCACGTACTTGAATTCCGTGGCCAGCTGGTTGAGGAGCCTTGTGACGTGGTCAGCTGTGATGTAATCCGACTCCGATGGCTTCTGCGGTGCACAAAGTGCATAGATTCCCGCCGGGTGGACGGTGAGGAATGCCTTGAGCACCATCGAGTCCTGGGCAGCCGCACCATGAACAGCCTCGGTAATCGAGTGTTCTGGTTCCAGCAGCAGTCCAGAGGCGACGTCGCCGAATTGCAGGTCAAGATCAACAATGACCACGCTCATAGGCGCCAGGGCTCCAAGACCGACCGCCAAATTTGTTGCAACCGTTGTCTTGCCGACTCCGCCTTTCGGGGACATGACGGCAATGACCCGGCCTCTGTCCTGACCGGATTCAGCAGCTGGCTGCATTCCACGACGCCGGCTGGCGGAGGCCAGGCAGGCTCGTTCCAGGAGTATCCGCAGCTCGTTAACCTCAATTTCCGGTGTAACAACGTCCCGGATGCCCGAATGCATGGCACGAAGAACGATCTCGGGGCTGGGTTCGGCCACCAGCAACAGGCTGATTTCCGGATATTGGAGGTCGAAGACCGTGGCCAGCTTCAAAGCGTCGTCCGGACTTACGCCCGGTCCCAGAATCATCACCTCCGGTGGCGCCCCTGTGAGTTCCTTGAAGACGTCATCCGTCCCACCCCGGAGTACGTCGGGGGAGAGCGTTTGCAGGTCCCCATGGAGTGCCCCGGCGATGGCCTGGCGCACGCGGCCTTCAAAATCACGAACTGCAGTGATGGCTACAAAGCGGCTCATTGGACCAGCCCTCCGAAGGTTGTCGTCGGTGGATCGCTCTTTGCGGTTTTGTCCGTCTGCTTGGAGAGCCACAACGTCCCGAACTCTGCACCGAAAACCATTTTGGCGGCGTTGGCATCACTCAGGGCCACCGTCACGTAGGCTGAACCGTTCGGGAGTGCTACTCCCTTGTCTGCCCCGGCGGATTTTTCCGCGTCAGGGGCCGCTTGTTGGACAGCAGTGACGAGAACATCGTGGTAAAGCAGCTCAGTGAAGTTTTTCCAGCCCGTCAGACCGGCTGGCAGGTTGGCGCCGGCAGGAACCGCGTCGTCCAACTTGAATGACGCAAATACCGTGACGGTGTCGCCGGCTTCGATCCGACCGCCGAGTATGCGCTCGGGGGCCAGGACAAAGGTTGATTCCTGCAAACCCTCCGGCACGGGCACCGTTCCCGGAGCCAGATCCTTGGGATCAACCAGTTTCACTCCCAGCAATTGTTCGCCGGGCTGAAGCTCCGCCGAAGTGACCTTGCCTTTTTGATCGGTAAGGGCGTTGATGGTGCCTGGTGCAACCGCGGATTGCGGCAGGGTCTCCGCCTTGACCTTCGATTGAATTTCTTCGACTTTGGTGCCGGCCGGAATACGTTCCTTCACCACAAGTACGCTGACGGGATCAAGCCCTTGCTGCGCCCGCTTGTCGGCCCCCTGAACATAGGTGACCAGCAAGACGGTGCCAATGACTGCTAATAGCAGTGCTGCAATGCCTCCCAGTAGGCGTGTTTTCACTTTGTAACTCCCTTCGAGTTCTCATGAGGTTGATAGCAGACGCCCAGGGGCGCCTATTCGGTGAGCGTTACAACTGACGCTCCATAGTTGGGAATGCCCCCCGACATTTGCGAACCCTCTTCGAGTGACACGAAGCGGGAGAAAAACCCTTGGAGGCCGCGGCAGTTGCCGGTGCAGGCCGGAGCAGCGGGGTCCTGTACGCCGCCGGAACCGCTGAACCTGTAGCCAGTGACCTGAAAAGCCGCGAAACCAACCAGTGTGTACTTCGCGTTGGATCCGTTGCCTGTCGCTGTCTTGAAAAGCGGCATTAGAGCTGGCTCGTCCATGATGTGGGCCAGCACGGAATTGCAGGCGGGGTCGTTGGGGAAATGGTTTCCGGTTTGACCGTTGACTGTTGCATTGATTGAGATGTCGGTGGAGCAACCAGACGTGGTGACCAACCAGCCAAAGCCCCCCGGTTGATAGCCGTTTTGTGCTGCGCAGCCCGGAACGGTCGGAGCATTCGTGTCGTAACGCAATAGAAGGTGCGTTGGGATTGGATCGCCCGCAAAATTCCCAGTGGAATTGAGCGAGGCAAGTTGTGTTGGCGAAAGATACTTCTTGAAGACGCACTCACTGACAGTCCAAGGGAGTGTGGTTGCGCTGGACGGAGCACCCCAGGACGCTTCCGCTGTCGCACCTACAGTGGCAGTTTCAATCCCGAAGGCCTGTGCGAAGAACAGTGAGAAACTGTTTGCGCCGGAGCCTGCGTCCCGGGCATTAGTCACTACCCGAACTGTTGTGGCTGCCGGGAAGGTAACAACGGCACCGCTGGAGTTGTCATTCGCGTTGCTATTGGCGAATTGATTTCCCGTCGCTGTGCTGTTTCCACAACTACCCCCGGCACAGTCAGTGGCAATTGCCAGTGCGGCGGCGTCGGCGCCATTTTGCAACTGTGCTTTCTCCGCGTAGAGAGCCCCCACATCAACAGCCAAGGCGGCAAAGCCCAACAGGACTACCATGAGCCCGGCGACGATGACCGTCGCAGCACCGCGCTCCCCGGACTCGTTGGCATCGCCCTGAAACTGGGACTGACGAAGACTCCGGAAATTCCTTAGCCACCGCATCTCATCACTCCTACCCCAGTCATGTTCAGCGGGAAGATGCCTGGCCCACCAAAGAATCCGGCATCAAGGAAGCCGGACATGGAAGTCAGGGAGACACTGGTTGTCACTGTGACGTTGGAGCCGGGAGCACAGCTTGACGCGTTATCTGTAACTGAAACTCCCAGGCCACTAAGGGACGGTGCTGCGGCCAAAGCCGTACCGGATACGTTCAGACCACCATCCTGGTAGTGAACGGCTGCATAACGGGCGCCCTCCCGAGCTGCTTGTGTGAGGGACACTTGGACGTTGAGCACCCGCCCGAATTCCATAATCCCGATTAAGATCAGCAGCAGCAGCGGCAACAGGATTGCCATTTCCACGGCTACTGCTCCGCGCTCTTTCTTCTTCGATTTCACGACTGTCTCCCAGACCCGGATCCCCAGTGGGGTTTGCGGTAATAGCGCTTAAGAGGAGTGGCCGGCGGCTGTGGACTGTGTTTATGCCACGGCCACCGGCCACTGCAGCTGATGTCAGAGCGAGGCGGTGACGCCGCCGAACAGGCCTTGGATAGCCAAGCCCAGGGGACCGACCGCCACTGCAACCACTACCGCGATCAGGGCGACCATGAGGCCGTATTCCACCATCGTCGCGCCCTTCTCCTCGGAGGTGAAGCGGTCCTTGACGCCGGCGATGTACGAAGTGATGGTGAACATAAGAGCAGACATTGGAAAATCCTTCCCAGATGAATTTTGGGTTTGGTAAATCATGGATATAGGTCCAGCAAATTATCGGAATTTGCCTTCGATTCCCGAACTACCCCCATGTTGCCTTTAGCGGTTCGGAATTCGATGAGATAAGAATTCACCCTGGGCGTGCCCCTGAACAATGCGTAGTCGTACTCGAATTCCTGCATCGCATATCGCGTGGTCACCCGTAGAAGGACAGCGAAGTACTCAGTTTGGAAGTCAAAAAGGGCAAGCGACTACTTGGAATCGACAGCAGCCTTATATTTTCGAACCCATGCACAGCCCCCGGAAACCCAAGAGCCCGGCCCTACTGAAGTAGGAGAGTTACACCCAGTGCCGCGACAACCATCGCCGGGCCGTGGGCTGTTTCTGCGGGCTTTTCCTTGCGACTTAGCCGCCACAGCAGCACCGTGAGCACCCCGCCCACCACGAATCCCAGTAGTCCGCCGTAGAGTACTTGCTTCCAACCCAAGTACCCCAAGTACAGTCCAAGTGGTGCTGCGAGCTTCACATCGCCCATTCCGAGGCTTCTCGGCGAAATAAGTCCCAGAATCAGGTAGCCAACGAAGAGTATGAGGCCTCCGGCGAGGGCCCGGAGCAGCTCGGGCCAGGCGGGATCCAGTGCTGCCGACGTGGCAAGGAGAACAAGACCGCCCCCTAGCAGGAACAAAACGAGGGGGTTTGGCAGCAAATGGAGGGTGAAATCAATTCTCGAAAGCTGCACCCCAAGAAGTGCCAATAAAAGGAACGCCGGCAATTCCGCGGTAAAACCAAAGCGCCACCCAAGCAAGGCAAACAGCAGCGCGGTGACTGCCGCCGTCGTAATCCGGACCGTAGTGGAGGGGAGTTCGCCAAATCGCGGATAGCGGCGGGCGATCACGAACTCGACGGCCGGGCTCAACAGCAGGCCGGCGACGGCGAGCAGGAGCAGGAAAACGGGACCGTTGGTCATGTACTCTCCCTCAAAGCGCATGCAACCCCGAGGGGCGGATACCCCATTTTGACCCGGACGGCCCGTTGAAGGTATTGTTTAGAGTCGTTGTGCGTGTCCTATCTCGATGACACATGCCTTCTCGGGGATCCAGTTGCAGGGTCGTTAACTCAAGAGACATATCGAGATTCTGGGATGACTGGTCTATAGAGCCCTCACCTCTGCTCCGGTAACGCATACATAGTAGGTACACGCCTCACTGCGTGTCGCCTAAAACATGAACGCCAGAACAAGAACGAGGCAAAACCGTGCGTACGTACACCCCGAAGCCCGGCGATATCAACCGCCAGTGGCACGTCATTGACGCCACCGACGTTGTCCTTGGTCGTCTTGCCAGCCAGACCGCAACACTGCTGCGCGGAAAGCACAAGCCGACCTTTGCGTCCCACATGGACATGGGCGACTTCGTCATTATCATCAACGCTGAAAAGGTTGCCCTCACCGGCGCCAAGCTGGAGCAGAAGCGCGCATACCGCCACTCCGGCTACCCGGGCGGCCTGACCTCCGTCAACTACGCCGAGCTGCTGGAATCCAACCCGGTTCGCGCTGTTGAGAAGGCCATCAAGGGCATGCTCCCCAAGAACTCCCTCGCCGCTCAGCAGCTGGGCAAGCTCAAGGTCTACGCAGGCCCCGAGCACCCGCACGCTGCACAGCAGCCGAAGACTTTCGAAATCACCCAGGTCGCCCAGTAGTCCTGGCCACCAAACAACTTTTCATTACAAGGAGAACCGTGGCTCAGAACGAAGAACTGACCGCCGAAGCCGTCGAGGCTGAGGAAACCCTCACCAGCTACACCTCTGAAAGCACATCTGTTGAAGATGCGCCCAAGAAGGAGCGCCCGGCACTGACCGTTGCCGGTGCAGCCGTTGGCCGCCGCAAGGAAGCCGTTGCACGCGTTCGCGTCATCCCGGGTTCCGGCAAGTGGATCATCAATGGCCGCACGCTGGAGAACTACTTCCCGAACAAGCTGCACCAGCAGGATGTCAACGAGCCCTTCAAGATCCTTGATCTTGAAGGCGCCTACGACGTCATCGCCCGCATCCACGGTGGTGGCATCTCCGGCCAGGCCGGTGCACTGCGCCTCGGTGTTGCCCGCTCGCTGAACGAGATCGACGTCGACAACAACCGCGCCACCCTCAAGAAGGCCGGTTACCTGCGCCGTGACGCCCGCGTCATCGAGCGTAAGAAGGCTGGTCTCAAGAAGGCACGCAAGGCTCAGCAGTACTCCAAGCGTTAATCTGCGCTTACTCGAAGGCCCGTCCCGCCGTTTTCGGCGGGGCGGGCTTTCGTCGTTTTAGGCACCCCACAGGGCATGCTGAGAGCCGGATTTGAACCGCACACATGACGTCCCGACACGCGGGCTGGACGGGTGCTGTCCCGTCGTCGTCTAAACTTGAGCCGATGTCTAGATTATTTGGAACAGATGGCGTGCGCGGTCTCGCGAACGGATTGCTCACCGCCGAGCTGGCTATGCAGCTTGCCCAGGCCGCCGCCGTCGTACTCGGCCATGACCGCACAACCGATGGCAAGCGGCCTCGCGCCGTAGTCGCCCGGGACCCCAGAGCGAGTGGCGAGTTCCTTGCCGCCGCCGTCGAAGCGGGGCTCTCCAGCTCCGGCATCGATGTCTATGACGCCGGGGTGCTGCCCACCCCGGCTGCGGCCTATCTGGTGGCAGACCTCGACGCCGATTTCGGCGTTATGCTCTCGGCCTCCCACAACCCGGCTCCTGACAATGGGATCAAGTTCTTCGCACGCGGCGGCCAGAAGCTGCCCGACGACGTCGAGGACGCCATCGAAGCACAGCTGGGCAAAGAGCCACAGCGCCCCGTAGGCGGCGACGTCGGACGCATCCAGCGCTTTTCCGACGCTGAGGACCGTTACATTGTCCACTTGCTCGGCACCCTCCCCAAGCGCCTCGAGGGCCTGAAGGTTGTCCTGGACTGCGCTCACGGCGCTGCGAGTGGTTGTTCGCCGCAGGTGTTCAAGGACGCCGGCGCGGATGTCGTCGTCATTGGGGCTGAGCCGGACGGTCTGAACATCAACGACGGCGTGGGCTCCACCCACCTGGGTCCGTTGAAGGAAGCAGTCGTCAAGCATGGCGCGAACCTCGGCATTGCCCACGACGGCGACGCCGACCGCTGCCTCGCTGTAGACCACGAAGGCAACGAAGTAGATGGCGACCAGATCATGGCGATCCTGGCGCTGGCACTCAATGAAGCGGGCAAGCTCAAGGACAGCATCCTGGTTGCCACGGTCATGAGCAACCTCGGACTCAAGATTGCCCTCCGCAATGCCGGCATCACCATCCGCGAAACCGCTGTTGGCGACCGTTACGTGCTGGAGGAAATGCGCGACGGCGGATACAACCTGGGCGGCGAACAGTCCGGCCACGTGATCTTCTCCGACTACGCAACCACTGGCGATGGCGTGCTCACCGGTCTGCAGCTTGCTGCGCAGGTTGCCCTCACGGGCCGTAGCTTGAAGGAGCTCG
Organism: Arthrobacter sp. StoSoilB5; assembly: GCF_019977235.1. Lineage (NCBI taxonomy): Bacteria > Bacillati > Actinomycetota > Actinomycetes > Micrococcales > Micrococcaceae > Arthrobacter > Arthrobacter sp. StoSoilB5. The sequence continues at coordinate 3,921,939 of NZ_AP024646.1, read as the reverse complement.
CTACGGCGATGACCAAGCTCCCTCAGCTCATGATCAACGTCAAGGGCGTGGACAAGGCCCGGGCGGGTACTGACGAAGGCGTTGCCGCCGCGGTAGCCGCTGCTGAACTGGAACTGGGCGAAACCGGCCGCGTGCTGCTCCGCCCGTCCGGCACTGAAGCCCTGGTCCGCGTCATGGTGGAAGCTGCGGACATGGAAACGGCCGAGCGGATTTGCAACAGCCTGGCTGCCGTGGTCAAAGAACGCCTGGGCGCTCCCAGCGAACTGGCTGTCTAGGAAACACTTCCCAAGCAACGTCGGCCCGCCTTCCTGGATGACCGGTTTTCTGGTTCCAGGAGAGCGGGCCGAACTGGTTTTAAGGGACCGGCGTTTAATAGGACGGGCCCTACAGGTAGTCCGGTGCTGCTTCCAAGCCGAAGTACTCCTCAAGCGTTGCGATGCCTCGGGTGTTCATCTCTGTCGCCGCTTCGACGCCGATGTAGCGCAGGTGCCAGGACTCGTAGAAGTATCCGGTGGTTTCGTGGAACATCCATGGATAGCGGACGATGAAACCGAATTTGTGCGCGTTGGCTTTCGCCCAAATAGCCGCGGGCTGCTCGGCGAAGCAGGGTTGGAAACTGCAGGCACCGCCGCCGTCGGCAATATCAAAGGACCAACCCGTTTGGTGTTCCGAATGACCGGGGCGTGCCGAAGCCCGATCGGCTGCCACTTGGCCGCTGCTGGCGACGTAGCCGTTGTACGTGACCACCTGCGTGGAATAGGAACGGTACCCGGATGCCAATGTCATGATGACGCCCTCGGCCGCCGCTGCGGCGAACATCTTCTCTGCGGCAGCCGCCGTCGTACTGTTCATGAGTGTGGCTTCGCCGCTGACGGCGAGCCGGATGTTCGGCTGGACCAAATCCGCCGGGACGTAGTTCTGCGGGTTCAACGGCCGGTGTTTGTTGACCACCACCCAAGGGCTGGCTGGGTCGGTCAGCGAGAACTGCTTGGTGGCGGCTTGTGAAGGCGCTGCGCTGGGAGGAGTGCTGGAAGGCTCGCTGACCGCAGCGGGCGTAACGGCAGTGACTTGGGTTGGCGTGGCGTCCGGTCCAGTGGCGGAAGGTGTCGCGGAAATCTCGTTAGGGGAGGGTGCCGGGCCATTCGGGGTGCAGGCGGCCAGTGCGGCCATTCCTGCGCCAGCAGTGAGGAGACCTGCGAATGCCCTGCGGCTGGGCATCGGCTGGGGTTGGGTGTCCACGCTAGACCTTCCGCAAAAGCATGCGACGGATGGAGTGGTCTGCGTCCTTGGTAAGCACCAGCTGCGCACGGCCACGGGTGGGGAGGACGTTCTCCTCGAGGTTTGGTTCGTTGATGCGCTTCCAGATGCCGCGGGCTGTCGACTCGGCATCTTCATCGGACAGCGTGGCGTAGCGGTGGAAGTAGGACTCTGGCTGCGCGAAGGCCGTGGTGCGGAGCTTTCGGAACCGGTCCACGTACCACTCCTCGATGTAGGAGGTCTTGGCGTCAACGTAAATGGAGAAGTCAAAGAAGTCGCTCAGCGCAAGTCCCTGTTTGCCATCCATGCGGGGCCTGGCAGGGGCCAAAACATTGAGGCCTTCCACGATCAGTACGTCCGGGCGGCGCACTACAACTTCCTTCCCCGGGACGATGTCGTACGTGACGTGGGAGTACCAGGGTGCCCGGACTTCCTCGGCGCCGCCCTTGATTTCCGACACAAAACGCAATAGCGCCCGGCGATCGTAGGACTCCGGGAAACCTTTGCGCTCCAGCAGATGGCGGCGCTTCAATTCGGCCAACGGGTAGAGGAAGCCGTCCGTAGTGATGAGTTCCACGTTGGGTGTGCCCGGCCAGCGCCGGAGCATTTCACGGAGCACGCGGGCGATGGTGGATTTACCAACAGCAACGGAACCGGCCACACCGATGACGAACGGGGTGCGCTGGGTTTGCTCACCCAAGAACGTTGTTGTGGCCGCGTGGAGCTGATGTGATGCCTCGACGTAGAGGTGCAGAAGCCGTGAAAGGGGGAGATAAACCTCCCGGACTTCCTTCATATCGAGGGGATCGCCGAGGCCTCGCAGACGGAATACGTCCTCTTCGTTGAGGGGCTGCTCCATCTGTGCTGCAAGCCGGGACCAGGTTTGGCGGTCCAGCTCAACAAAGGGAGAAGCGCCGTCGCCGTTTGCTTCGGTGCGTTGCAAAGTCACGTTCTGATTCTGCCCTTAGCCCGGCGGAACAGGAAATGCGCGACGACTGGAGGGTGAATTGTGAGCGATTAAAGCTTGGGTGGCAAGAGGGGGAGGAAGGATGTCCCACATCAGTTGTTTGCCCTTGCCGTTAGGCTTATACCCATGTGTGGAATCGTAGGCTATGTTGGCAATTCGTCTCGCAAGGCAGCTGGTCACAGCGCCCTTGACGTCGTCGTGGAGGGGCTGCGCCGTCTTGAGTACCGCGGCTATGACTCCGCTGGCGTCGCAGTGGTGGCTGATGGGACCATCTCGTCCCGTAAAAAGTCCGGCAAGTTGAGCAACCTGATCAGTGAACTGGAAGCAAACCCAGTTCCCGAATCCCTGACCGGCATTGGCCACACCCGTTGGGCCACGCATGGTGGACCCACCGACCGTAACGCACACCCCCACCTTTCCGACGGCGGGCGTCTGGCGTTGATTCACAACGGCATCATCGAAAACTTCGCCGAGCTCAAGCAGGAGCTGCTGGGCAAGGGCGTCACATTCGAGTCGGAAACAGATACCGAAGTTGCTGCCGCGCTGGTTGGCAACATCTTCCGCAACGATCTCAATGGCAACGCCGGCGACCTCACCAAGGCCATGCGCCTGGCCTGCCAGCGTCTCGAGGGTGCCTTCACCCTCCTCGCCGTCCACGCGGACCAGCCCGACGTCGTCGTGGCAGCCCGTCGTAATTCCCCGCTGGTGGTTGGCCTTGGCGAAGGCGAGAACTTCCTCGGCTCGGACGTCTCCGGTTTTATCGACTACACGCGTCGCGCCGTGGAGCTCGGCCAGGACCAGATCGTCACCATCACCGCGGACTCCGTGGAGATCACGGACTTCTTCGGCGCTCCCGCTGAAGGCAAGGAATACCACGTCGACTGGGACCCGGCTTCTGCCGAAAAGGGTGGCTTCAGCTCCTTCATGGAGAAGGAAATCCACGACCAGCCCGACGCCGTAGCCCAGACTCTCCTGGGACGTTCGGACCTCAACGGAAAGCTGACGCTGGACGAAGTCCGCATCGATCCGGAGCTGCTCAAGCAGGTAGACAAGATCATCGTTCTCGCTTGCGGCACCGCGGCCTACGCTGGCCTGGTTGCCAAGTACGCGATCGAAAACTGGTGCCGTATCCCCACGGAAGTAGAGCTCGCACACGAGTTCCGTTACCGCGATCCGATCGTCGACGCCAACACCCTGGTAGTGTCCATCAGCCAGTCCGGCGAGACCATGGATACGCTCATGGCAGTCCGCTACGCCCGCGAACAGGGCGCCAAGACGATCTCCATCTGCAACACCAACGGTTCCACCATCCCGCGCGAATCCGATGCCGTGCTCTACACGCACGCTGGTCCGGAAATTGCTGTTGCGTCCACCAAGGCGTTCCTCGCGCAGATCACCGCCGCCTACCTGCTTGGCCTTTACCTGGCCCAGCTGCGTGGCAACATCTTCTCGGGCCAGATCAAGGACGTCCTCGCGGACCTGAACAAGATCCCGGCCAAGATTCAGAAGATCCTGGACAACGCAGGTCCCTTGCGCGAACTCGCCCGCAGCATGAAGGACGAAAAGTCCGTCTTGTTCCTGGGCCGCCACGTTGGCTTCCCTGTGGCCCTGGAAGGCGCCTTGAAGCTCAAGGAAATTGCCTACATCCACGCTGAAGGCTTCGCCGCCGGTGAACTCAAGCATGGTCCGATCGCCCTGATCGACGACGGCCAGCCGGTTTTCGTGGTTGTCCCGTCCCCGCGTGGCCGCGACTCCCTGCACTCCAAGGTTGTCAGCAACATCCAGGAAGTCCGCGCACGTGGTGCACGTACCCTGGTCATTGCGGAGGAAGGCGACGAGTCGGTCAAGGATTACGCAGAGCACGTGTTCTACGTCCCGGAGACGCCCACGTTGCTCATGCCGCTGCTCACCACCGTGCCTCTGCAGATCTTTGCTGCTGAACTGGCCGGGGCGAAGGGTTACGACGTCGATCAGCCGCGTAACCTCGCCAAGAGCGTGACCGTAGAATAACCGCATGATTGTTGGCATCGGCGTAGACGTCGTAGACATCGAACGGTTCGCCCGGCAGCTGGAGCGTACCCCCGGGCTCAAGGACAGGCTGTTTGTACCTGCGGAACGGGAACTTAACACCAGGTCACTCGCTGCGCGCTTCGCTGCCAAGGAAGCGGTGGCCAAGGTCCTGGGTGCCCCGGCGGGCATGAACTGGCAGGACTGCTGGATAGGTCTTGACGAGAATGGTCCTACCGTCCAGGTCAAAGGAACGGTTCTGGCCGTTTCTGACGCCAAGGGCGTTAAACGCTGGCACCTGTCAATGAGCCACGACGGCGGCATCGCCACGGCATATGTCCTCGCCGAGGGCTAAACGGACCTTAATATAGCGATGATCAGCGCCTTCACCGGACAACAGATCAGGGACGCGGAACAACCGCTCCTGGACTCCGGTGAGGGCGCTGTTCTCATGCAACGGGCCGCATACGGCCTGGCACAGGCAGTGGCCCGTTTGATTAAGGCCAGGCGGAAGGTGGCCGGCGCCAGCGTCACAGTCCTGGCAGGCAAGGGCAATAACGGCGGTGACGGCCTCTTTGCGGCTTCCCTGCTCGCCCGCCGCGGCATGCGGACGACGGCGGTACTCGCCTCAGCGGAAGTCCACCCTGAGGCGCTGGCGGCTTTTCTGGCGGCAGGCGGCCGTGTGCTGCGACTGGATCCTGGAAACGCCGAGGAACTTGCCGTCCTGTGCGCTGGCGACGACGTCATTATCGATGCACTCCTGGGCACCGGCGCGCGCGGGGGATTGCGTGATGCTTCTGCGGAGCTGGTTGCTTCCCTTCAGGAGCTGAAGCCCCGTTGCGTCGTGGCGTGCGACCTCCCCAGTGGACTGGATGCCACCACCGGGGAAGTCCACTGGCCGGTGCTGGATGCCGACGTCACAGTGACTTTCGGTGGCATCAAGGCCGGATTGATGACAGACCCCGGCGAAGGCTGTGCGGGACGCGTGGTGCTGGTGCAGATTGGGATCGAAGACTCCTTGGATACCCCTGAGTTGCGCCGGCTTGCTGCCACAGACCTGCACTCCTTGCTTCCCAAGCCCGGACGCCGCTCCCATAAATACTCCCGTGGCGTGCTCGGCGTGGTTGCGGGCTCGCCGCGTTTTGCTGGGGCAGCCGTGCTGAGTGTCCATGCGGCGGCGGTGGCCGGTGCGGGCATGGTCCGCTATGTAGGGCCGGAATCTGCGGCACGCCAAGTTCTGACCCGGACGCCGGAGGCCCTGTGGGAGACGGATGATCCTGGCCGTGTTCAAGCATGGTTGCTCGGTCCTGGTGTGGACGGGGAGGATCAACTCGGACGTGCCGGGGACGCCGCACAGTCAGCGCTGGCCGCTGAGCTGCCGGTCGTCGTCGACGCCGGAGCCTTGAGCATCCTGCCAGAGCGTTGTCCCGCGAATTGGATCCTCACTCCGCACGCCGGGGAGTTGGCGACGCTCCTGGCAGCCCTTCCATCCACCGGGGAGGTTGCCGTGACCCGCGAGGACGTCGAATCCCGGCCGCTGCACTTCGTACGGCAAGCAGCCGAACAAACCGGCGCCACAGTCCTGCTGAAGGGCGCTACAACACTGGTGGCCTCGCCGTCGGGCGTTGTTTTCAGCCAGTCCGAGGGCACTGCCTGGATGGCGACTGCCGGGAGCGGCGATGTCCTTGCCGGCATCCTGGGCGCGTTGCTGGCGCAATGTGCGGAGGCCGTCAGGGACGACGACGGCGCGTACGCAGCCCTGGGTTTGAAACCGGACGACCGCTGGGCTGCTGTGGCCGCGGTTGCGGCGAGCGTGCATGGCCGAGCTGGATCGATCGCGTCGAAGGATTTTGATGGTGGCCCCCTTACTGCTTCGGCGATCATGGCAGCGGTACCGCGCGTCATAGGTTCGCTGACTGCTGAATACGACCGTACAAGACCGTAAGGTTACTTTCCGTGTCAGGGGTCATGAGTAGGCTTGCAGCAAGTTATCCGCATCACCAGAGGAGAACGCATGGAAGTCTGGCCTGGATCGGCCTATCCGCTTGGAGCCACCTTTGACGGGACCGGCACCAACTTCGCGCTGTTCAGCGAGAAGGCCGAGAAAGTGGAGCTGTGCCTCTTCGACGACGACGGCGGGGAAGTCCGTGTTGATGTCACCGAGGTAGACGGCTACGTGTGGCACTGCTACCTGCCGCAAGTCCAACCCGGACAGAAATATGGCTATCGGGTGCACGGACCCTACGATCCCGATGCCGGCCAACGGTTCAACCCCAACAAGCTGTTGCTGGACCCGTATGCCAAGGCCATCCATCGTCAGATCGATTGGGACCCGGCCCTGTTCTCCTACAACATGGGGGACCCGGATTCCCGGAATGACGCTGACTCCGCACCGCACATGATGTTGGGCGTGGTCATCAACCCGTTCTTCGACTGGGACGGCGACAAACTCTTGAGGATTCCCTACCACAAGTCGGTCATCTACGAGGCCCACGTCAAGGGACTTACCCAACTGCACCCGGAGGTTCCCGAGGAACAGCGCGGAACCTACGCAGGCGTGGCCCACCCTGCAGTCATCTCCCACCTTCAAAAGCTCGGCGTCACGGCAATCGAGCTCATGCCGGTGCACCAGTTCGTCAATGACGGCATCCTGCAGGACAAGGGATTGAACAACTACTGGGGCTACAACACCATCGGATTCTTTGCGCCCCACAACAGTTACAGTTCCAAGGGTGATACGGGCCAGCAGGTCCAGGACTTCAAAGCCATGGTGCGGTCCCTGCACAACGCCGGGATCGAAGTCATCCTGGATGTCGTTTACAACCACACGGCCGAGGGCAACCACCTGGGGCCCACGCTGTCTTTCAAGGGCATCGACAATTCGGCGTATTACCGCTTGGTGGAGAACGACCAGAAGTACTACATGGACTACACCGGCACCGGCAACTCCCTGAATGTCCGCAGCCCGCATTCGCTGCAGCTGCTGATGGACTCACTCCGCTATTGGGTGACGGAGATGCATGTCGACGGGTTCCGCTTTGACCTCGCGTCCACCCTGGCCCGCGAATTCTATGACGTGGACAAGCTCTCCACCTTTTTCGAACTCATCCAGCAGGACCCTGTGGTGTCCCAGGTGAAGCTCATCGCCGAACCATGGGATGTTGGTCCGGGTGGATATCAGGTGGGCAACTTCCCGCCGCAATGGACAGAATGGAACGGCCAGTACCGGGACACTGTCCGTGACTTCTGGCGCGGAGAGCCCTCCACCCTTGGTGAATTCGCCTCGCGCTTGACCGGCTCTGCCGATCTCTACGAACATTCGGGCCGCCGGCCAGTGGCATCCATCAACTTCGTCACTGCCCACGACGGCTTCACGCTGGCCGACCTCGTGTCGTACAACGAGAAACACAACGAGGCCAACGGCGAGGGTAACAACGACGGCGAATCGCACAACCGCTCCTGGAACTGTGGCGTTGAAGGCCCCACCGACGACCCCAAGGTTCTGGGCCTCAGGGCCCGCCAGCAGCGAAACTTCATCGCCTCGCTCTTCCTCTCGCAAGGCGTTCCCATGCTCCTGCATGGCGATGAACTTGGAAGGACCCAGCAGGGCAACAACAACGGATACTGCCAGGACTCCGAGCTGACCTGGATCAACTGGGACAACGTTGACCAACCCCTGGTGGAGTTCACGGCTGCCGTGAGCGCCCTCCGGGCCAAACATCCCAGTTTGCGCCGGAGCCGCTTCTTCGACGGCCGGCCTGTGCTGCGAGGCGAGGGCGAGCGGCTCCCCGACATCGTTTGGTTGGATGCCGACGCCAGCACCATGACGCCCTCCGACTGGGACACAGCGCTGGGCCGTTCTGTCGGCGTGTTCTTGAACGGTGACGGTATCCACGGGCGGGACACCCAAGGCCGACGGATCACGGACGTCAATTTCCTGCTGTACTTCAATGCTGACGAGGACGAGGTCGGGTTCCGCGTGCCATCTGACGAATACGCCGCCGCGTGGGACGTCATGATCGACACCGGCGGTGAAGGGGCTGATTCGAACATCGTGAAGGCGGACCAGGTCCTGATGATCGCCGCCAAGTCCCTGGTGGTGCTTCGTGCCCACACCACACCCGAGACCGAGCCGGACCACTCTGTGGCCGCATCCCTTGCTGCCCTGAGCCAGACCAGCACGCCCGAAACGGCCTCGCTCACAGCTCCTGCGGTTAACTCGCAGCCGACGGATTCGTCGGCTGGTACCCGCTCTGTGGATGCGTCAGAGGCAGTCAGCGCTTCGGACGGGGGAGATCCGCCCGCTGGGGAATCAAAACCCGCACGGAAGCGCCGCGCTTCGAAGAAGGCGGACTCATGAGGACACCCGTTTCAACGTACAGGTTGCAAATCCGGCGAAGCTTCACACTTCAGGATGCCGCCGAACTCACCGGCTACCTGCGCAACCTCGGGGTCGATTGGATCTACGTATCGCCGATCCTCACGGCGGAGGAAGGCTCGGACCACGGTTATGACGTCACGGATCCTTCTTCCGTGGATCCCGCCCGGGGCGGAGCGGAGGGCCTCGCCGCCCTGTCCAAGGCTGCCCGGTCCCAAGGGCTAGGTATCCTGGCGGACATCGTTCCCAATCACATGGGAGTCGCCTCGCCAGGACAGAATGCCTGGTGGTGGCAGCTCCTGAAGGAGGGGCGCTCGTCCAGGTACGCGGAAGCGTTCGACGTCGACTGGGACTTTGGCGGCGGAAAGATCCGTATCCCCGTGCTTGGCAGCGATGACGACCTTGGGCAGTTGACTGTGGTGGACGGCGAACTGCACTACTACGATCACCGTTTCCCCTTGGCCGATGGCAGCTTCAGTGCTGGAGACAGCCCGCAGGACGTTCATGCGCGGCAGCACTATGAACTGGTGGGCTGGCGCCGGGCGGACGCTGAACTGAACTACCGCCGCTTTTTCGCAGTGAACACACTGGCAGGCGTCCGCGTGGAGGTTCCATGGGTCTTCGATGAGGCGCATGAGGAAATCGTGCGATGGTTCCGCGAAGAGCTGGTGGATGGTCTTAGGATCGATCACCCCGATGGGCTGGCGGATCCTGAAGGGTACCTGGCAAGGCTTCGCAAGGAGACAGGCGGGGCGTACCTTCTGGTGGAGAAGATCCTGGAACCGGGAGAGAAACTGCCGGATACCTTTGATTGCGAAGGCACCACCGGGTATGACGCGCTGGCGGACGTAGACCGTTTGTTCGTCGACCCCGCAGCCGAGGAATACCTGGACTCACTTGACGCCCGGCTGCGGGATGCAGCCCAGCCAGCCGATTATTCAGACATGATCCACGGCACCAAACGGCGCATCGCTGACGGCATCCTGAGGTCTGAAATCCTACGGTTGTCCCGGCTTGTTCCCGAGTCAGCGGCATTGCCGCGTGCCGACGTAGCCGACGCCCTGGCCGAGATCATTTGCTGGTTCCCCGTCTACAGGACCTACCTTCCACACGGGCAGGAGATCCTCGAGGAAGCCATAGAGCGCGCAGGACAGCACCGGCCCGAGCTTCGGTCCGTGCTTAACGGGCTGAGCCCGCTCCTGATTGATACCACCGGGGAACTCGCCCGCCGTTTCCAGCAGACCTCCGGCATGGTTATGGCCAAGGGCGTGGAGGACACAGCGTTCTTCCGATACACCCGGTTGGGGACGCTCACCGAAGTGGGAGCCGATCCCACTGAATTTGCGCTTTCCCCCGAGGGGTTCCACGAGCGCATGGCACGGCGTCAGGCAGAGATCCCGCTCTCCATGACCACGCTCAGCACCCACGACACCAAGCGCAGTGAGGACGCGCGGGCCAGGATTTCGGTCATTTCCGAATCCGTTCCCGAATGGGAGCTGTTCCTCGGCACGGTCCAGGAGCTGGCACACATCCCGGACGGTCCGCTGGCAGCGCTCGTTTGGCAGGCAATTGCAGGTGCCTGGCCCGCCGACCGGGGGCGCCTCCAATCGTATGCGCTCAAGGCCGCCCGTGAAGCCGGAAATTCGACCAATTGGACGGACCCCAACCTGGACTTCGAGCGTCACTTGGCTGCCGCCGTCGACGCCGTTTTTGACGTCCCCGAGGTTGCTGCCGCCTTGGAGAATTTCGTGGCGGAACTGGAACCTCATGGAACCTCCAACTCACTCTCAGCCAAGCTCATCCAACTGACCATGCCCGGGGTTCCGGATGTCTATCAGGGCACGGAGTTCCGGGACGGTTCACTGACTGACCCAGATAATCGGCGGCCAGTGGACTTTCAAGCCCGGATCGCGGCGCTCGCGGAACTCGACACCGGTGTGCGGCCTGCCTTCACGCAGGACGCTGCCAAACTGCTGGTGGTTTCCAGGGCGCTCAGGTTGCGTCGGGACCGGCCGGAACTGTTTGGTGGTTACCAGCCTGTCCACGCGAGTGGCGCCGCCGCTGATCACGTAGTCGCGTTCAGCCGTGGAGTGGACGCACCCGGCGCGGTCACCGTTGGCACGCGGCTGCCCAAGCGCCTCGCCCGGGAAGGCGGCTGGCGGGATACGGTTATCGACTTGGCGGTGAACTGCTATGACGAACTGACCGGGACCACGTATGACGCCGGTTCAGTGGCAGTCGCCACGCTGCTGGAGCACTATCCGGTGGCCCTGCTGGTGCCCGCTGACTGATCCACTGAAAACACGAACACCCGCCAACACCGCCACTGCAACGCAAGCTGACAACAAGCACAGGGGACACGATGCTGGAGCACGCTGCTGGAAAAAACCGCTACGACGTCTGGGCGCCGAACGCCGGATCAGTGAGGTTGCTCGCTGGAGGTAGCGAGTACCCGATGGAGCAAATTCACGACGGCGGCGCTACAGGTTGGTGGCGCGCGCCCGCCGACGTCCCGGCACGGGAAGGCGACGCCGTTCGGTACGGCTACATCGTGGACGGAGAAGGGCCTTTTCCTGATCCGCGCTCAAGGCGGCAGCCGGAGGGCGTGCATGGATTGTCCGCCACGTTCGATCCCGGTGCCTACCAGTGGCGGGATGGTGAATGGAAGGGTCGCATCCTCAAGGGATCCGTTATTTATGAACTCCATCTGGGCACTTTCACGCCGGAAGGCACACTGGACGCGGCCGCCCGGAAACTGGACTACTTGGTTGAGCTGGGCGTCGACTTCATCGAGCTGCTTCCGGTCAATGCGTTCAACGGGGTTCACAACTGGGGTTACGACGGCGTCCTCTGGTACGCCGTTCATGAGCCGTACGGTGGCCCGGAGGCCTACCAGCGGTTCGTCGATGCTGCCCACGCCGCAGGTTTGGGCGTTATCCAGGACGTGGTCTACAACCACCTTGGACCCAGCGGCAATTATCTTCCGAAGTTTGGCCCCTACCTGAAATCGGGCGAGGGGAACACCTGGGGCGATTCGGTAAACCTGGACGGATCCGGCTCAGACGAGGTACGCCGTTACATTCTGGAGAATGCGGCGATGTGGCTCCGTGACTATCACGTGGATGGGCTCAGGTTGGACGCCGTGCATGCCCTGCGGGATGAACGGGCAATGCACATCCTGGAGGACTTTGGTGCGCTGGGAGACCAGATCGAAGCGGAGACCGGGATTACTAAAACCCTGATTGCGGAATCGGACTTGAACAATCCGCGGCTCATCTATCCCCGTAAGGACAACGGTTATGGCTTGGAGGGCCAATGGAGCGACGACTTCCACCACGCCCTGCACGTGAACCTTAGCGGTGAAACCACCGGGTACTACGCCGACTTCGAGTCCCTCGCTGTCCTCGCAAAGGTCCTTGAGCACGGCTTCCTCCACGATGGCAGCTACTCAAGTTTCCGGGGACGCCACCACGGCCGGCCCATCCGGCACGACCTCGCGCATCCATCCGCGTTGGTAGTTTGCCTGCAAAACCACGACCAAATCGGCAACCGAGCCACCGGCGACCGTCTTACCGCATCACTGTCATTTGGTCGGTTGGCTATTGGCGCAGTGCTGACCATGACATCCCCCTTTACGCCCATGCTCTTCATGGGCGAAGAATTTGGGGCTTCCACGCCGTGGCAGTTCTTCACCTCCCACCCCGAACCGGAATTGGGGGAGGCCACAGCCAAGGGCCGGATCAAGGAATTTGAACGCATGGGCTGGGATCCTTCTGTTGTGCCCGACCCCCAGGACCCCGAAACTTTCAAGCGCTCAAAGCTGGACTGGAGCGAGCCCGGCACCGGAGACCACGCCCGCCTGCTGCAGCTGTATCGGGATTTAGCACAGCTGCGCCGTAACACCCCGGAGTTGGTGGATGGAAGTTTCGGCGAGACCACAGTGGAGTTCGATGACGACGAGCACTGGCTGGAGATGACCCGCGGCGCCATCCGCGTGGTGTGCAACTTTGGGGACGAGCCGCTGGATTCGCCTATGAACGGGTCCCTGCTGCTGTCAACCGAGACCGAAGTAGTCCTCGACGACGGTTCGCTGACCCTGCCGGGCGGGAGCGCCGCCGTCGTACGTGTCCAGTAAGGCAATCAGTGACGAGAGGTGACGGCGCCCACATTGCGGACAGCCCGAACACGGTCATCTGTGCAGTGGCAGGATGGTACGTATGACTTATTCGGCTGCGGAAAACCGCTACGAAACCATGCCCTACCGCCGCGTCGGACGCAGTGGACTCAAGCTCCCGGCTATCTCGCTGGGCCTTTGGCACAACTTCGGCGACGACAAGCGATTCGACGAACAGCGCGCCATCCTGCGCCGTGCCTTCGATCTGGGCGTCAACCACTTCGACCTCGCCAACAACTATGGCCCGCCCGATGGATCGGCGGAAACGAACTTCGGGCGCCACTTGAAGGAAGACTTCAAGCCCTACCGTGACGAGCTCATCATCTCCACGAAGGCCGGCTACTACATGTGGCCCGGCCCCTATGGTGAATGGGGCTCCCGTAAGTACCTGATCTCCAGTCTTGACCAGTCCCTCCAGCGCATGGGCCTGGATTACGTGGACATCTTCTACAGCCACCGGCCGGACCCTGAGACGCCGATGGAGGAAACCATGGGGGCGCTGGACTATGCGGTCCGGTCCGGCAAGGCCTTGTACGCGGGTATCTCTTCTTACACCCCCGAGCAAACAATCGAGGCAGCCCGGATCCTGAAAGAACTCGGCACACCGCTGCTCATCCACCAGCCCAGCTATTCCATGCTGAACCGATGGACGGAGAACGGTTCGCCGAACCTTTACGAGGCCCTGGACCAGGTAGGCGCTGGCTCCATCGCCTTCTCGCCTCTTGCCCAGGGGATGCTCACCAACCGCTACCTCAAGGGTGTTCCGGCTGACTCCCGGGCCGCCAAGGAACGGTTCCTGTCGGAATCAGCATTGACGGAGGACAAGCTGGACCGTGTTCGGGGCCTCAACGCAATCGCCGAACACCGAGGACAGACCCTCGCGCAGATGGCCATCGCATGGATCCTCCGCGACCAGCCGAAGGGCTCGCACGTAACATCCGCGCTTGTTGGAGCGTCCAGCGTGTCGCAGCTCGAAGATACTCTCAGCGCCATTAACAACCTGAAGTTCACTTCCGATGAGCTGACTGCTATCGACGAGTTCGCAGTCGAATCGGACATCAACCTGTGGGCTCAGAAGTAGACTCCGGGGTCTGACACAAAAGAGCGGGGGCCGGCAGGGAACAAAGCCGGCCCTCGCTGTGTTGGTTACAATGCAAGTGTGCGCCAACTGGCGCCGTGCCAATCAGTCGTGCTCTGAGCTCAGTCAGAGTTTGCGCCTGGCACCTGAGGTTTAGTTCTCAAAAGGAGTTCCGTGTCTTCACATCCGATTCGTGTTGCCATTGTCGGCGTAGGAAACTGCGCCGCATCGCTGGTCCAAGGTGTTCAGTACTACCGCGACGCTGACCCCAAGGCCACGATCCCGGGTCTGATGCACGTCGAGTTCGGCCAGTACCACGTCAACGACGTTCAGTTCGTTGCTGCTTTCGATGTTGATAGCAAGAAGGTTGGACTGGACCTGGCCGACGCCATCGGGGCCAGTGAAAACAACACCATCAAGATTGCCGACGTCCCTGCCACGGGCGTCACCGTGCAGCGTGGTCATACCTTGGACGGCTTGGGCAAGTACTACCGCGAGACCATCGTCGAGGCACCCGAAGAAGCCGTCGACATCGTTGCCGCCCTCCGCGCAGCCAAGGCCGACGTCATGGTCTGCTACCTGCCCGTTGGTTCGGAACAGGCTGCCAAGTTCTACGCCCAGTGCGCCATCGACGCTGGCGTGGCGTTCGTCAATGCTCTCCCCGTCTTCATCGCCGGAACCAAGGAGTGGGCTGACAAGTTTACCGAAGCCGGTGTTCCGATCGTGGGCGACGACATCAAGAGCCAGATCGGTGCCACCATCACCCACCGTGTGATGGCCAAGCTGTTCGAAGACCGCGGCGTCACCTTGGACCGCACGTACCAGCTGAACGTTGGCGGCAACATGGACTTCAAGAACATGCTTGAGCGTGACCGCCTCGAGTCCAAGAAGATCTCCAAGACCCAGGCCGTCACCTCCAATGTTGAGGCGGAGCTGCACGCTGACGACGTCCACATTGGACCGTCCGACTACGTTGCATGGCTCGACGACCGCAAGTGGGCCTTCGTCCGCCTTGAGGGCCGCAACTTCGGTGACGCTCCCGTTTCCCTTGAATACAAGCTCGAAGTCTGGGACTCACCGAACTCCGCCGGTGTGATCATCGACGCCATCCGCGCAGCCAAGATCGGATTGGACCGCGGCATTGGCGGCCCGCTGCTCTCCGCTTCCAGCTACTTCATGAAGTCCCCGCCGGAGCAGTTCAACGACGACCTCGCCCGCGACAACGTGGAAGCCTTCATCCGCGGCGACATCGAGCGCTAAACAACATCGAGCGCTAAACAACATCAAGCGCTCACCAAAAGACGACCTCCTGCACGCTTGGGAGGGCGTCTTTTGTGCTCCCGATGTTCTCTCACTTCCTAACGCTTTTCGCTGGTTGTTCTCTCACTTCCTAACGCTTTTCGCTGGTTGTTCTCTCACTTCCTAACGCTTTTCGCTGGTTGTTCTCTCACGTCGCGCGTGCCGTTATGGTCCGCTACCTGCAACATCGTGGTTGGGGCAGGATTGGGCTGGTCGGCGACGGCTGCGAACCTTAGCCGGACACTTCCCGGCCTGCGGTCGGGATGTGAGAGAGCGACCGGCAGAAAGTGCCCGGATGTGAGAGAGCGATCGGCAGAAAGTGCCCGGATGTGAGAGAGCGATCGGCAGAAAGTGCCCGGATGTGAGAGAGCGATCGGGAAAATGCGTCGGGATGTGAGAGAAGGTCAGAAGAGGCCTGTGGGTTTGCCGTCGGCATCGACGTCCATGCGCATGGCGGCCGGTTCCTTAGGCAATCCGGGCATGGTCATGACGGCTCCGGTCAACGCGACAATGAAGCCCGCACCCGTTTTGGGAATGAGCTCGCGGACGTGTACTTGGAATCCCTTTGGCGCCCCAAGCTTGGACGCGTCGTCGGTGAATGAGTACTGTGTCTTGGCCATGCAGACTGGCAGCCCGGCCCACCCATTCTTCTGGATATCGAGGAGCCTCTTCTGTGCCGGCACGGAAAACTCCACGCCGTCAGCGCCATAGATCTCCTGCACTATGGTCCGGATCTTGTCCTCCACAGACATTTCAAGCGGGTAGAGGTGGTGGAAGTTCGACGGCCCTTCCATGGCCGCTGCGACTTTCGCCGCGAGCTCATCTCCGCCGTCACCTCCGCCGCCACCGCCCCAGACATCGGCGACGGCGGCCTCCACACCTTCCGCTGCGCACCACGTCAACAGCCACTGAAGTTCTTCGGGAGTGTCGGTGGCGAACTTATTGATGGCAACGACCGGCGAAATGCCGAATTTGGCAACGTTCCCGACATGGCGTTTAAGGTTTTCCACCCCGGCGGCCACGGCATCCACATTGGGTTCGCTGAGTTTGTCCTTTGGAACCCCGCCTTGCATCTTAAGCGCGCGGATCGTTGCCACGACGACGACGGCGGACGGTGCCACGTCAGCGATGCGCGACTTGATGTCCATGTACTTTTCGGCCCCGAGGTCCGCACCGAATCCGGCCTCGGTGACCACGACGTCGGCAAGCTGCTGTGCGGTCCGTGTTGCGATGAGCGAATTGCACCCGTGGGCAATGTTGGCGAAGGGGCCACCGTGCACCAGCGCCGGTGTCCCGGCGATGGTCTGGACAAGGTTTGGTTTGATTGCGTCCTTCAGGAGCAGAGTCAGGGCACCTTCCACACCGAGGTCCGCGACGGTGACGGGTTGGCGTTCGAAGGTGTAGCCGAAAGTGATCCGGCCCAAGCGCGCTCGGAGGTCGTCAAGATCCGCTGCCAGGCAGAAAACGGCCATGATTTCGGAGGCCACTGTGATGTCGAAGCCATCTTGCCGGGGTACGCCCTGGGCAGGGCCGCCGAGTCCAATAACTATTTCCCGCAAGGAACGGTCGTTCATATCGATGACGCGCTTGAACGTCATGCGTCGGGGGTCGATTCCCAACTGGTTGCCTTGGAAGATGTGGTTGTCAACGAGTGCCATGAGTGCGTTGTTGGCCGACGTGACTGCATGGAAGTCGCCAGTGAAGTGGAGATTGATGTCATCCATGGGCAGCACTTGGGAGTAGCCGCCTCCGGTTGCTCCTCCCTTCATGCCGAGGATGGGTCCGAGTGACGGTTCACGAAGTGCGATCATCACTTTATGGCCTGCCCTTGCGAGGGAATCGGCCAGCCCAACTGTGGTTGTCGATTTGCCTTCGCCCGCCGGGGTGGGGGACATGGCTGAAACAAGGACCACCTTGCCGGGTGCCTTGCCTTCTGGGAGTACAAGCTTGGCCGGATTGATCTTGGCCTTGTAGGGCCCATAGTGTTCCAGCGCGTCCACGCTGATGCCGGCCCGCTGCGCGATCTCCTCGATGGGCAGGATAGTGGCGTTATGGGCGATCTCGAGATCGCTCAGGCCCTTGTTTTCAGACATCGTTGTCCTTCGGCTTGGTGCTTACGCTGTGTGGCTGACGCTAAGCGCTGCCTACGCTGTGCGCGACAATCTATCAGCCGGCAGGCGGTAACGGCGTGAGGTTCACCGCCGCGGGACGAGCAGGCCACCAACTGCCTCCCTGTAGCTCTCCAAAGTGATGGCGGCAGTGCGCTGCCAGCCAAAGGATTCGGCATGGGTCGCGGCTAAACGGCCCATGTCCTCGCGTGTTTGTGCGTCGTCGTATAAATCCTCAAGTGCATCAGCCCAGTCGGACGGATCGTGGCCGTCCACGAGAATGCCCGTCCGGCCATCGGAGATGGCGCGCGAGAGTCCGCCCACGTTGGTGGCCACCACAGGGGTCCCGCACGCTTGTGCTTCCAAGGCCACAAGACCGAAGGATTCGCTGAACGAGGGCATCACCACGACGTCGGCAGAGCGGAACCAACTGGCGAGCTCGAGCGCTACAACCGGCGGGCGATGGGTAACGACGTCGGCCAGTCCGGCTTCCTCGATGAAGTGTTGCAGGTTGAAGTCCTTGGCCCCGCTGAGCGAGCCCAGGATGGTCATTTCCAGATCGATGTCCGGCCTGCGTTTCCGCAGCAGACCGGCGGCCTTGACGAAGACCTGGGGGCCTTTGAGCCGTTGTATCCGGCCCGCGAACAGAATGTGGAAGCTATCCGGCCTGACGTCCCGTTCGGCGCGCGACTTGCGACGGAACGATGGTGTGAAGACCTTAAGGTCCACACCCGGAGGTGCGATATCGATTTTGTCGATATCGGCGCCATAGTGGGAGACGAGTTCTTCAGCCTCGGCGGGTGTGTTGGCGATGAGGCGGGCGGCCCCATCAACGATCCGCTGCTCGCCGTCCTCCCGACGCCGCGGCTCGGGGCGCTCGCCGGACTGGAGGACGAGGTTCTTGACCTTGGCCATGGTGTGCATGGTGTGCACCAGCGGAACACCCCAGAGTTCAGACAATTCCAGACCCGCAACCCCGGACACCCAGTAATGCGAGTGGATGGCGTCGTAACGGCCGTGCGGCTGCTGCTGGCGGATCCGATCGATTTCCTCCACCATCTGGTGGAGGAGGGCAGGTAATTCTTCCTTGGCGATTTTCCTGCGGGGTCCCGCCATGACGTTGTGGACGCATACGCCGGGTCCGGGATGCTCGACGGCGGCTTGGCCGGCTTTGGTGGAACGGGTAAAGATCTCTACCTCCACACCGGACTCGGCCAGCGCCATGGCCAATGCCCGGACATAGACGTTCATCCCACCCGCATCACCGGCCCCTGGCTGCTCCATGGGTGAGGTGTGCAGCGAAAGGAATGCCACCCGACGGATCAACGGCACGCTCTCCTCCTGCATATGAAGCCAAACCACTTTTGCCCTGCAGAAAACACTACTCCTGAAGCCCACCGGTACAGGGCGCCAATCCCGGCTATGTGGATAAGGCTGCTAGCGTGTGCGCTGTGAGCCAAGAAACCACCTTCGACATTCGCCCGGCAACGCCCGATGACTGGCCCGGCATCTGGTCCGTCATGGAGCCAATCGTCCGTGAGGGGGAAACCTACACCTGGGACCGCGACACCACCGAAGAAGCCGCCCGTGCCAAGTGGATGAAGGAAGCCCCCGGCCAAACCTTCGTGGCAGTGCGTATTGGGGGCGACCAGCGCCCGGGAGGAGAAATCCTCGGCACCGGTGAGTTCCATCCCAACCAAGCCGGTGGCGGCAGTCACGTGGCGAACGCCGGATACATGGTGGGTTCCAGGCATGCGGGCCAGGGAATTGCACGGGCACTGTGTGCCTACTCGCTAAAGGAAGCCAAGGCGGCAGGATTCCGCGCGATGCAATTCAATGCCGTGGTGGAGAGCAACGTCCGGGCGGTGTGGTTGTGGCAATCCATGGGTTTCCGCATCCTGGCCACCGTTCCGGAGGCCTTCAACCACCCTGAAATCGGCTACGTCGGACTTCACGTGATGTACCAGAAGCTCCAGTAGCCAAGGAAGTCATTTCCAGAGTCCGCGGAGTTCCGGGAACGCCGCCTCGTAGGCTTCAAGGAGCCCAGCGCCCAGCGAAGCCGAACCTACCAGCGGGTGCGCGGCAAAAGCCTGGAGGGCGGCGTCGCGGTCACCGTCACGCACTGCCCGGACCGTCAGCCGCTCCACTTCCTTGATGTGTTGCATTAATGTGAGGAACTGGCCTCCCGGCCGTTCCTGCGCAAGCGGCAGGGCGCCGTCGGGTGTTACTTCGCAGGGAACTTCGACGACCGCGTCTCCCGGCAGCCCGGGCACGGCTACTTCTGCGTCACTTGCCACAGAGCCTGCGACCGGCGCATTGGGAACATTGAGAATCAGCTGGGCTGTCCCACCCCCTGACAGGGCCCGCATCACCGACAACGCCACGCGCTCGTAGCCGCCCCCGGCGAGGTCTTCCTCGTCCCGCTGCTCCCCGTGCGTGCGGGCCTCGGCCAGGTAGCCTTCCTCCCGGGAACGCCGGGCTGCATCCCACATGGCGTAGGCGTTCGGGGACTCCGCAAGGGAAGGATAAAGCGAGCTCTGTTGCTGGTGGATGGACGCCCCACGGGTTTGGCGTTGCTTCAGGATGGTTTCCGTAGCCTGTTCGGTTTGGTAGTAGTAGTAAAGGTATTCATTAGGCAGGCAACCGAGTTTCTCCAGAGTGTGTTGGCCGAACAAGCGCCCTTCTTCCAGCTTTTCGAGCGCCGAACGATCCGACAACAGGCCGGGCAGCAGGTCCCGGCCGCCGGGTGCCAGGCGGTAAAGCCAGCCGAGGTGGTTCAACCCGAAGTAGCCCACGCCGTCGAGCGTTCCTTCTGGAAGGGGTGAACCGGCGGCCCGGGCCGCGCGCTGGACCAGGCCGCTGGCGGAATCGCAGATGCCGATCACCTTTCGCCCCAGCACCGGCACAAGTGCCTCGGTCACCATCCCGGCAGGGTTGGTGAAGTTGACCAGCCACGCGCCGGGGCAATAATGCTGCATCGCGTCGGCGAGCTCCAGCATGCGCGGAATGGAGCGAAGGGCGTAGGAGATACCGCCCGCACCCGTGGTTTCCTGGCCCAGCAAGCCGAGGTCCAGGGCCACGCGTTCATCCGCGATCCGACCTGCCGTCCCGCCGGGGCGGATCGCGGCGAAGACCATGTCGGTACCCCTAAGAGCCTGCTTCAGATCAGTGGAAATCACGACGACGGGCCGGGAGCCTTCGGGGGTGGGCATATCGCGCAGGACCGCCGCAATGGCTGTGAGGCGTGCGGGATCGACGTCGTATAGCACCACCTCGTTCACCAGCCCCGCAAAGGGGCCGGTGCATAAGGCACGGTACACAAGGGGTACCCGGAATCCGCCGCCGCCGGCGATCATGAGCCGCATGGGTCGAGTCTATGCAGCCCGGGAGGCGCAGCGTAGTGTGCCGTGCATGGACGCAATGCCCCAGCGACGTTTTGATCCCCTTGCCGCCGTGCGCACGGAGGGCGAGGGCCAATGCGACCTTCTCCTGGCGGGAACGGTCTTCCAGGACATCATCTTCACCGGACTCCCGCACTCACCCGAGCCCGGCACTGAAGTGTGGAGCGAAGGCATGGGCAGCTGCCCGGGCGGGGTTGCCAACCAAGCGATCGCCGCAGCCCGGCTTGGACTAAGGACGAACCTTGCGGCAGCTTTTGGTGACGACGGCTATGGGGATTACAACTGGCAGATCCTGGAAAGCCAGGAGCATGTGGACTTGTCCTTATCGCGTCGTGTCCGGGGCTGGCACTCTCCGGTGACGGTGTCCATGTGCGTTAACCAGGATCGGTCCATGGTCACCCACGGGCACCCGGCGCCGATCAAGGCCTCGGACCTGATTGGGCAGCCACCCAGGGCGCTCGCCGCTGTCGCAGACCTGGGCGAGGAGTTGGAACCGTGGATGCTGGCGGCGAAATCAGCGGGAACCAAACTTTTCGGTGTGGTGGGCTGGGACCCCAGCGGAGAGTGGTCACAGCGCAGGCTGGAGCAACTGGAACACTTTTACGCTTTCCTGCCCAACGCACCGGAGGCTATGGCATTCACGGGCAAGAGCGATCCCTGGGCAGCGCTCTATTCCTTGGCAGATCGCGTTCCGGTAGCTGTGGTGACGCTCGGAGCACAGGGCGCCATGGCCGTGGACTCAGAGACGGGCGAAGAGGAATGGGTGCCGTCGTTGCCCGTGAATGCGTACGATCCGACCGGCGCCGGTGATTGTTTCGGGGCGGCCTTCATTGTGGGGTGCTTGGCAGGGTGGAGATTGGGGGACCGTCTGCGGTTCGCGAACCTCTGCGCCTCACTGGCCGTACAACAAGTGGGCGGGTCCCTGGCCGCACCCGGCTGGGGCGACATCGCGGACTGGTGGCAGCGTGCCAACGCACGGAAGGAACGCCAATCGAGCCAGTGGCTGCGGCGGTTCGCCTTCCTTGAGCCGATCGTGAAGGACATCCCCGCCGAAGCCCAGCGGCGCGCCCGCGCCACGATCGCCCACTTGTCAGATGCCCAGTAGCAGAGGCTGCAGTTAACCCCACTTCACCCACACCACTAGAATCTCTAGGGTGACTTACGAAGCAGCTGCAGATATCGGGATCGGGTCGAAGGCCTCCATAGCAAAGTCAGCGGTGCTTGAGCGTTCCGCCGTGATCGACCTTGAAGCCGTGCGGCACAACGTTCGTCAGTTTGTTGCGATTGCGTCCCCGGCTTCCGTCATGGCTGTGGTGAAGGCCGACGCCTATGGCCATGGCGCAGTACAGGTGGCACGTGCTGCACTCGACGCCGGAGCGTCCTGGCTTGGTGTCGCCCATATTTCAGAGGCGCTGGCCTTGCGTGCTGCCGGCATTGACGCACCGTTGCTGGCATGGCTGCACACCCACGAAAGCAACTTCCAGGCCGCAGTCGCCGCCGGCATCGACGTCGGAATTTCCGGTTGGGAGCTGGACGCCGTGGTGGCGGCTGCCCGCGAACAGGAGCGCCCTGCGCGGGTCCATTTGAAGGTGGATACAGGGCTGGGCCGCAATGGCTGCCCTATCGCCGACTGGGACCAGTTGGTGGGTCAGGCCATGGAATACCAGGACGAGGGCCTGCTCCGCGTCGTTGGTATTTTCTCCCACCTCGCTGTGGCCGACGAACCGCACCGGCCCGAAACGGACCAGCAATTGGCGGTTTTCCGTGACGCGCTCGCCATGGCTGAGGATGCCGGCGTCGATACTGAGGTCAGGCACATCGCCAACACTCCCGCTGCGCTGTCCCGGCCGGACTCACACTTCGACCTCATCCGCGTCGGCCTCGGTATCTACGGGTTGTCGCCCTTCGAAGGGGTCACGTCCTCGGAACTTGGCCTGCACGCCGCAATGACCGTCCGGACACTCCTCTCCAACTGCAAAAAGGTGCCTCAGGGGCAAGGCGTTTCCTATGGCCTGAAATACCACACCAGCCAGGAGAGCACGCTTGGCCTGGTTCCTTTGGGCTATGCCGATGGCGTCCCCCGCATCGCTACTGGCGGTCCAGTTCGCGTCAACGGCGTCAACTATCCGGTGGTTGGCCAGATCGCGATGGACCAAATGGTGATTGATCTTGGACCGCTCACCCCTGAAGAAGCAGCCGGGCTCAAGGGCAGCGAAGCCGTCATGTTCGGCGACGGTGCCGATGGCGGCCCCACCGCGGATGACTGGGCGGCCGCAGCGGGAACCATCAACTATGAGATCGTTACTCGCATTAGCCCGCGCGTGCCCCGCAGCTACGTCAATGAAGCTCCGGCGCTACCGGAGGTAGAAGATGGCGCGCGGGCAGCATCGGAAACGGCGACTCTGTGAGCGAGCCGCTGGTCGAGCTTAGTGAACCACTGTGGGAACGCAGCCTGAAGGTCACGACGGCGGAAGAGACCCATGCGATTGGCGCAGCACTCGGCGGGGTGCTTGAGGCGGGGGACCTCCTTGTCCTGACGGGAGAGTTGGGTGCGGGGAAGACGACCTTCACGCAGGGGCTGGGGGAAGGCTTGGGAGTCCGTACCGGCATCATCTCCCCTACGTTCGTGTTGGTGCGGATCCATCCCAACCTGCCGGATGGCCCGCGGCCCGGGGGGCCGGACCTGGTCCACGTTGACGCCTACAGGCTGGAGTCAGCTGCTGAGATCGATGACATCGACCTTGAGAACACCATGGACACGTCCGTAACGGTGGTGGAGTGGGGAAGGGACCGGGTGGAGCACCTCTCGGACAGCCGCTTGGAAGTTGAGCTTCATAGGTCTGTGGGTGGCGTAGGCGTTGTGCCCGCCACCAATGACGCAGACAGCGGCACGGTGCTGGACTTTGACACCGATGACGATGACGAACCCCGCACGATCGTTTTCCGTGGCTTCGGTCCCCGCTGGGCCGAGGCGCCGAAGCTTCTTGAAACTACGATCTCCGAAGGAGGCAACTGATGCTGATCCTGGCCATCGATACCTCGGCAGTGGCCAGCGCCGCGCTGATTTCGGACGTTGCCATGGAAGGCGTGGTGGATTCCTTCTCCACCGAGGACACCCGCAGCCATGCCGAAGTCCTGGCACCCGGCATCGAGAAGCTCCTGGCCGGGGCCGGGGTTACCGGCGCCGACATTGACGTGATCGTCACAGGTGTTGGCCCGGGACCATTTACCGGGCTGCGCTCGGGTATTGTAACCGCACGCACCTTGGCTTTCGTCTGGAACAAGCCGCTGTACGGGTTGATGAGCCTTGACGCGATCGCCCTTGAAGTCGCGGAGTCCACTGCCGCCGTTCCCGAATTCCTGGTGGCTACTGACGCCCGCCGCAAAGAGGTCTATTGGGCGCGGTACGTCCTGGAGGAGGGCCAGCTTCCCCGGCTCATCGACGGACCACACGTGGGCTTCGCCTCCGAACTGCCGGACCTGCCTGTGTTTGGGGCCGGCGCTGGCCTGTACCCGGACGTTCTCCGTGCGGACGAAGACTTTGCGGACACCCAACCCGACGCGGCCTCCCTTGGCCAGGTCGCACTTGCCAGGTTGACGGCAGGGCAGGAACTCCTTGACTCCACGCCGTTGTACTTGCGTGAATCGGACGCCCAAGTGCCGGGTCCCCGGAAGCGTGCCCTATGAAACTGCGTCCTGTCATGAAGGCTGAATCGTGAAACTGTCACCCAAGCTGGAGCTCGCAGGCGTCTCCCTGCGCGAGATGACCCAAGCTGATGTCCCTGCAGTTGAAGCCCTGGAACGGCGATTGTTCCCGGTGGACGCCTGGCCCTTGCAGATGTTCTTCGACGAGCTGTCCCAGCCGGAGACACGCCGCTACGTGGTGGCCGAGATCGGGGGCCAGATCGTGGCGTACGCCGGCTTGATGTGCATTGCGCCAATCGCGGACGTCCAGACAATCGCCGTCGTTCCCGAATTCGAAGGCAAGGGCATCGGTTCTGCCATCCTGACCGAACTGATCGAGGAGGCGCGGCGGCGCCGCGCGGCGGATGTCCTCCTGGAGGTGCGCGCGGACAACCCCCGTGCACAGCAGCTGTATCTGCGTTTTGGATTCGAACAGATCCATGTCCGGCCGCGGTATTACAGGGACGGTACGGACGCGTTGATCATGCGCCTGCCCCTGAACACATGACACTGAACGAGCTACATTCCACAGAAGGAGCCCACGTGAGCGGCCCTTATTCAGACCAGCCGAAGCAGCCGTTGGTGCTGGGCATCGAATCGTCCTGCGACGAAACCGGAGTGGGGATTGTCCGCGGCACAACGCTGCTGACCAATACGGTGTCCTCCTCCATGGACGAGCACGTGCGCTTTGGCGGCGTCATCCCGGAGATCGCCTCGCGTGCGCACCTTGATGCCTTTGTCCCCACGCTCCAGGAATCGCTGCATGAAGCAGGAGTCACACTGGATGACATCGACGCCATTGCCGTCACCTCAGGTCCCGGTCTGGCTGGCGCACTCATGGTTGGCGTCTGCGCGGCCAAGGCCCTGGCTGTCGCTACGGGCAAGCCGCTTTACGCGATCAACCACCTCGTGGCGCACGTTGGAGTGGGGCTACTGGATTCAGGGCCCGACGCCGGTGCTTCCGCCGGCTTGGGTGCGGGCAAGCTGCCGGAGAACCTCGGTGCATTACTGGTTTCCGGGGGCCACACGGAGATTTTGCGTATCCGCAGCATCACAGACGACGTGGAGCTCCTTGGTTCTACCATCGATGACGCCGCTGGCGAGGCCTACGACAAAGTAGCCCGGATCCTGGGCCTCGGCTACCCCGGTGGCCCAGCGATCGACAAGCTGGCACGCCAAGGCAACCCGAAGTCCATCCGCTTTCCCCGTGGACTTACGCAGCCCAAGTACATGGGGACCGCAGAGGAGAAGGGTCCGCACCGCTATGACTGGTCCTTCAGCGGACTGAAAACCGCGGTGGCCCGGTGCGTGGAGCAATTTGAAGCCCGCGGTGAGGAAGTACCTGTGGCCGATATCGCCGCAGCATTCCAGGAAGCCGTGGTGGACGTCATTAGTTCCAAGGCGGTGCTGGCCTGCAAGGAGTACGGCATTACTGACGTGCTGCTTGGAGGTGGCGTTGCTGCCAACTCACGGCTGCGGGAACTGACCGGACAACGGTGCGTCTCGGCGGGCATCAAGCTTCACGTGCCGCCGCTGGGGCTCTGCACGGACAATGGTGCCATGGTGGCCGCGCTGGGCGCCCAGTTGATCATGGCCGGAATCGGCCCAAGCGGGGTAGCCTTCGCACCGGATTCCTCCATGCCCGTGACCACGGTATCGGTGCCTGCGTAGCCTAAGACCCCCGTCGGGACCCATGTATCGGGACCCATGTGTCGGGACCTGTGCGTCAGGACCTACGCGTCCGGGCCTTTGCGCATCTGCTGTACGAGGTCCATGACCACTGCCTGCAGGTCGCCGTTGTGTTCGGCGGCAACGCGGCGCTGGCGCTGGTAGCTGGCGCCGCGTTCGATGATCTTCATAACATCGGCAAGTTCATCAGAGCAGCCGAGCTTGGCTGCCACAGGCTTCAAACGTGCCACTGTTTCTGCGAGGTGCTCGGTGACCAATTGCTCGTTGCCCTTGGCATCCAGGATGATGATGGCTTCCATGCCGTAGCGCGCTGCACGCCACTTGTTCTCCTGGACGTGCCAGGGCGGCATGGTGGGGATGCTGCCGCCGGCATCGAGGATAGAGGAGAACTCGTCCACAAGGCATTGTGTCAGCGCTGCGATAGCGCCCACTTCCTCAAGGGTGGCCAGGCCATCGCAAATGCGCATTTCGATGGTGCCCAGGTTTGAAACAGGCCGGATGTCCCAGCGGATCTCAGAGATGGCATCGATGACACCGGTCGTGAACATATCCTGGACATAGGACTCGTAGGCTTCCCACGTTTCGAACTGGAACGGCAGGCCAGCGGTGGGGAGTTGCTGGAACATGAGGGCGCGCTGGGACGCGTAGCCGGTTTCCTCGCCGGCCCAGAAGGGGCTGGAAGCGGAGAGGGCCTGGAAGTGCGGGAAGTAGTTGACCAGGCCGTCCAGGATGGGGAGTACTTTGTCCCGGCGGTCAATGCCCACGTGGACGTGGACGCCGTAGATGACCATTTGGCGTCCCCACCATTGGGTTCGCTCGATCAGCTTGGCGTAACGCTCTTTGTCGGTGACGGGCTGGAGCAGGGGAGGGCTGAACGGGTGGCTGCCTGCGCAGAACACCTCCACTCCCATGGGATCGGTGACCTCGCGGACCGCCGCAAGGGAACGGCTGAGGTCCTCCTTGGCTTCGCGGACCGTTTCGCAGATTCCGGTAACGAGTTCCACCGTGTTGAGGAGAAGTTCGCGCTTGATGTGTGGGTGTTCGTCGTCCTCGTTGAGGTCCGGGTGGTTCGCGGCGACACCCTTGAGGACGTCGTTCGCGACTGAGACCAGTTCCCCGGTGCGTGCATTGACGAGCGCCAACTCCCATTCCACACCCAGTGTCGATTGCCTGGATGGCGCAAACTCAATCTGCACGTAGTCCCCTCGTTGTGTCGTTTTTTACCTGGACGCAACCCGCTGCGGGGCCGTCAGCGGTCGGCTCAAGTCTAGTGCAGCCGAAGCATCGGTGATTGCGGACCGGAGGAAGTTAAGCGCGGTCACGGGACTGAAGGTTATTGAAAAGAGTTGCTAATGAGAATGATTTGCAACTAGAATCTTGCCATGCACCTCACCGTCGTCAGCTCCCTGGACAGTCAATGCCGCGAAGCGGCCACCACCCGGCTTGGCCGAACCCACACCAACTCCGTAGTAGTCCTCCACGACCTCCTGGACGGTTCCTTGGTTCTGCGACGCGTCTACAGGGGAGGCCAGCTGTTCGAGCGCGAAACAACAATCCTGGAGCACGGATGCCTGAGCTGTACGGTCAGGTTGGATGTAGTGCCGACGGCGGAACGTCTCGCCGCTTGCGGGTTCGACCACGTGGTTCTGGGCCTACCTCCTGGCGTCGCAGCAGGGATGGCAGTCGCGGAACTCCGGCGCGGCCTCACCCAGCCGGCCCTCATGGACAACGCCATCCTGGCTTTGGACCCCGTGGATCTTGAGGATCACATCTGGGACCGTCACACCCTTTTTGAATCCGGCTTCACCTCGATGCCGGAGGATGACCGGACCAGTGGCGAATTCCTGATCGGCGAGTTCGGGCAAGTGGACACCGTCATGTTGCACCCCGGGCTGGGGGCGGAACTGTCGGGAAATCCTCGTGTGGGATCCGAAGAGTGGGTGACCGGCGTGGAGTTGCTGCGGCAGCTGGCACCCCACGCTGCAGCAATCGGTGCAGCCGATGACTTCAGATCGGGCTGCTTCGACGACGCCGAAGCGGCCGCACGTACCCGGCCCGGCGTGGTCCGCCTACCCTTGGACGATTCGCCCGGTTCCTTCCGCACGGTCCTCCACAAGGCCGGGAGGCCCCTGCATCCAGGTCGTTTCCGTGAAGCACTTCCCCAACTCGCGGCCGGAACCCACTGGCTCCGCGGACGTTTGTGGATCGCCTCGGCCGCCAAGACGCGGATTGCGGTACAGGGAATTGGGCCGCGCGTCTGGCTTGAGAGCACCGGGACATGGCTGGCGGACGCACCTACCGCGGGCGGCAACCCCAAGGTGCGGGCCGACGTCGACGCCGTCCTTGACTGGCACCCGCACTACGGCGACCGCGGTACGGACCTGGCCATGACCGGACGTTCCGAGGACATCGATCCCCAGGAAATCCGCGCCCTCCTGGAGGGCTGCCAATTGACCGAGGCCGAGATGGATCTCGACTTTGGTGTCTGGGAGGACCCCCTGGAACTCAGCGAAGCGCTATAACCCAGCCACCCGAAAGGCCAATCCACCAACAAGAAGGAGAATAACCATGAAGGTCAGGAACTCACTGCGTGCCCTCAAGAAGATTCCGGGCGCACAGATCGTCCGGCGGCGTGGGCGCACTTTCGTCATCAACAAAAACAACCCGCGCATGAAGGCCCGCCAGGGCTAACCCGACGGCAGTGTAAAAGGCCGTTGTTTAATGGGTGAATGCCAATCCTGAACAAAGACATGTCCCTGTGCATTTCGCTCGCGGCCCGGCCCAGCAACATCGGGACCCGGTTCCACAATTATCTGTATGACCTGCTCGGACTGAACTTTGTCTACAAGGCATTCGCCCCGGCGGACATCACTCTTGCAGTGGCTGGCATCCGCGGCCTCCCCATCCGGGGAGCCGCGGTGTCCATGCCCTATAAGGAAGCCGTCATCCCGCTTGTGGACGTGATGGATCCGTCGGCAAAGGCCATCGATTCGGTCAACACGATTGTTAACAACGATGGCGTCCTGACCGCGTACAACACCGATTACATCGCCATCGCGCGGCTCCTGAAGGACCACAAAGTACCCAGCAGCCACACAGTGCTGCTGCGTGGAGCCGGAGGAATGGCCAAAGCGGTGGCCGCAGCCCTCAGGGACGCCGGCTTTACGACCGTGACCATCGTGGCCCGGAACGAAACTACTGGGCGTGCGCTCGCGGACCTTTACGGTTTCGGCTGGCAGGACGACGTCAACGGCTCCACGGCCGATCTCATCATCAACGTCACCCCCTTGGGCATGGCGGGTGCCGATGAGCAAGCCCAGTCCTTCGACGACGCAACTATTGCCGCCGCGAAGATAGTGTTCGACGTCGTGGCACTTCCCTCCGAGACGCCGCTCATCACAGCTGCCCGCGAGGCAGGTAAGCCGGTGATCACGGGAGCCGAAGTCATCGCCATCCAGGCCGAAGAGCAGTTCGTCCTGTACACCGGCGTGCGCCCAAGCGCTGACCAGGTCCGCGAAGCCTCGGAATTCTCCCGCCGCTGACGTGGCCTAGAACGTCACGGGTTCCACGACTACGGCCACTCTCTCCTCGCCGATCCTGGTGAGGACCAGGGTGGCCGTTTTTGCGGGCTTGGTGTCGCGCTTGGATGGAAGCAGTTGTTTCCGCAGTTCTTCGGGAGTGACTGCCGTGCCGCGCTTCTTGATATCCAGTACCGTGATGCCATTCGTTTTGACCCAGGCTTTGAGGGCTTTGACGTTGTAAGGCATCACGTCCAGCACCTTGTATGCGCGGGCAAAGGGCGAGTCATGAAGTTCCGGGGCGCAGATGTAGGCGATATGTTCATCCACCAGGTGCCCGCCCAGGCGTTCTGCGACGTCGGCCACCAAGCCTGCGCGGATGACAGCACCGTCCGGTTCGTAGAGGAACCCTTCAACAGGCCCGACGGCGGCCACCGGACCGCCGTCGAAATCCTCGCCGCTGGTGAGCTCAGCAGCGCCCTGGGAACCGATGACAAGTGCCGCGCGCCGGATCCCGGGGCGGGCCACCGCGTTGAACCACAGCGTGACCTCCGTGACGTCACCACCTACGGAGACCCACTGCGCTTCACAGTTCGCTGGAACCGAGTCGTGTGGCATGCCGGGACCCATCTTGACTCCCACGGCACGGCCGGCTGCGGCCAGGCCTTCAACGAATGACAATGGGGGAGAGAACGCTTCCGGATCCCAGATCCTCTTGGTCCCGGACGTCGAGGTCGTGCGTCGTGCGGGATCCAGCCACACGCCGTCGATCCCGTCCAGGTCCACTGACGTGGCATCCGAATGCACCACTGTGGCGTGCGGGAAGGGCATGAGGTTGATGGTGGCGCATGCGGCAGTGGTTTCGTCCATTTCCACGGCGGTCACGGCAATGTCCATCGAGGCCAAGGCCATGGAGTCGGCTCCAAGGCCGCAGCCCAGGTCTGCTACGTGGGAAATGCCGGCCTTGGCGAAACGCTCGGCGTGCCGGGCCGCGACATTGAGGCGGGTCGCCTGCTCAAGTCCTGCCTGGGTAAACAGCATCTGCCGGGCAAACTCACCGAACTTGGCCTCCGCGCGGGTTCGAAGCCGGGACTGCGTCAACACCGCGGCCACCAGCTCAGGGGAGTGGCCTGCCTTTCGGAGATCGGCGTTCATGCTGAACGCATCCGCTTCGCGGTAGGGTCCCAGCGAGGCAAGGAGTTCCCATCCTTCAGTGGTCAGCAAGGGTGCGATCTGTTCCTGCGGTGCGTGAGACATGGGATCAAGCCTAATGGCGCGCGCCTTGACGCCGTGAGTTCGGAACCAGCCCGATAGGGTTGTTTTCATGGAAGACAACGCAGCTCCGCAGCCCTCCGACACGAACAACCCGGGTGGGAACCATTCCCCTGCCCCAGGAGCCGCAGAGCATTCCTCCGGCCGTTCCCTCGTGGCATACGCCCGTCCTGCCTTGATCGTGGGCGCCGTGATCGTTGTCATCTGCGTTGCCCTACTGATCGTCATCTTCGCCTTGGATTCATTCAACGCGGCGGCCTACTCCGTGACGGGCAAGAGCGTGAATGACGCTACTGACGAAGCCCGCGATATACGGGAGCTGTACAGCGGGGCCCGCATTGGCGGGATCATCGCCTTGGTGATCTCCGGCGTCGTTGCCCTCGCGGCCGCCGTCGTCCTGTATGTGAATCGCGGATCTGCGGCTGTGGATGAAGACGACGACGGCGAAGACTACGATCTCGATGACCTCACCGGGCGGTAACGGGAGTTCACCAACGACGAAATTCTGGCACTCACCTTGACCGAGTGCTAACGCTTACATAGAGTCTTGTTAGCACTCTCCCTCGGAGGGTGCTAATCACGCCAGGCGTCCACCGGCACCGCGACGACGGTTGCACGCCACGGCACCCTAGTTCTTAGTCCATGAATCAGCTCATGAAAAGGAGAGTCCGAGTGTCGGTCTCGATTAAGCCTCTTGAGGATCGTATTGTTGTTCGCCCGCTCGAAGCAGAGCAGACCACGGCTTCCGGCCTGGTAATTCCGGACTCCGCACAGGAGAAGCCGCAGGAAGGCGAAGTTGTTGCAATCGGCCCCGGCCGCTTCGATGACAACGGCAACCGCGTGCCGGTTGACGTAGCTGTTGGCGACGTCGTTATCTACTCCAAGTACGGTGGAACCGAAGTCAAGACCGGCGGCAACGAGTACCTCGTTCTGTCCGCCCGCGACGTCCTTGCGATCGTCGTAAAGTAACTTCCTGGAGCCCCGCACCGCAGCCGCGTTGGAATCATTCCGACCTTCTGCGGTGCGGGTTTTCTGTCTTGAAAGGACACAACCATGGCAAAGCAGCTTGCTTTTAACGATGCTGCCCGCCGGTCTCTTGAGGCCGGTATCGACAAGCTCGCCAACACTGTCAAGGTGACGCTTGGCCCGCGCGGCCGCAACGTCGTGCTGGACAAGAAGTGGGGCGCTCCCACGATCACCAACGATGGCGTGACGATCGCCCGCGAAGTTGAGCTTGACGACCCCTACGAGAACCTTGGCGCGCAGCTGGCCAAGGAAGTAGCCACCAAGACCAACGACGTCGCCGGCGACGGCACCACCACCGCTACGGTCCTGGCTCAGGCACTGGTCAAGGAAGGCCTGCGCAACGTTGCCGCAGGTGCCGCTCCTGGCGAGATTAAGCGTGGCATCGAGGTTTCCATTGAAGCCATCGCAGCCCGCCTCCTGGAGAACGCAAGCGAAGTGCAGGGCACCCAGGTTGCCAACGTTGCTGCTATCTCCGCCCAGAGCGACGAAATTGGCGAGCTGCTCGCCGAGGCGTTCGGCAAGGTGGGCAAAGATGGCGTTATCACCATCGAAGAATCCTCCACCACCCAGACCGAACTCGTCCTCACTGAAGGCATGCAGTTCGACAAGGGCTACCTCTCCCCGTACTTCGTCACCGACGCAGAACGCCAGGAAGCCGTCCTCGAAGACGCCCTGATCCTGATCAACCAGGGCAAGATCTCCTCGCTGCAGGAATTCCTGCCGTTGCTGGAGAAGGCGCTGCAGGCGTCCAAGCCACTGTTCATCATCGCCGAAGACATCGAAGGCGAAGCCCTCTCCACGCTGATCGTCAACCGTATCCGCGGCACGCTCAACGTTGTTGCCGTCAAGGCTCCGGGCTTCGGCGACCGCCGCAAGGCCATGCTCCAGGACATCGCTACGCTCACGGGCGCCCAGGTTGTTTCCCCGGACCTTGGACTTTCGCTGGACACTGTTGGCCTCGAGGTACTGGGTACGGCACGCCGCATCACGGTCACCAAGGACAACACCACCATCGTCGATGGCGCCGGAACCGAGCAGGACGTTGCCGACCGCGTGGCCCAGCTGCGCGCCGAGCTCACCCGCACGGACTCCGACTGGGACCGCGAGAAGCTGCAGGAACGCCTTGCCAAGCTGGCTGGCGGCATCGGTGTCATCAAGGTTGGCGCAGCCACCGAGGTTGAGCTGAAGGAAAAGAAGCACCGCATCGAGGACGCCGTTTCCTCCACGCGTGCGGCCCTTGAAGAGGGCATCGTTTCCGGTGGCGGTTCCGCCCTCATCCACGCCCTCAAGGCACTGGACGAGTCGCCCGCCGTCAAGGCCCTGGAAGGTGACGCGGCAGCTGCTGTTGGCATCGTCCGCCGTGCCTTGATCCAGCCGCTGCGCTGGATCGCCCAGAACGCTGGCTTCGACGGCTTCGTCGTCGTTTCCAAGGTCTCCGAACTCGAGGCCAACCACGGCTTCAACGCCAAGTCCGGCGAGTACGAGGACCTGATCGCTGCTGGCGTGATCGACCCCGTCAAGGTCACCCGCTCCGCACTCCGCAACGCCGCTTCCATCGCTGCCCTGGTTCTCACCACCGAGACCCTGGTTGCCGAGAAGCCGGCCGAGGAAGAAGACGCACACGCAGGCCACAAGCACTAATCGCCTGTTCGAAAAAGCCCTGGTCACCTTCGCGTGGCCAGGGCTTTTTTCTGCCCTGAACACGCCCCACGCAACCCAAAGAGGGTGAAAACAGGGGTCTGCGAACCAAGGAAGGTCAGGAACCCGCACGGTTCCTCTCGGACGCGGGGACCTATTGTGGGACTTACGACGGCGGCGGTACCCTGACGCTAATACGGCGGCTTGGGTGCGCCAACCGGGTAGCTCCCGGTCGCGGAATGAGTGTTCACTATGTCGGTCACAGCCTTGGATCTGGGACGCTCGGCGTTCTCCGAGCATCGCTGGAGCGATGCGCTGGACTGCCTTGCCCGGGCCGATTCCGAAGGTGGCTTGCCTGCCCGGGACATGGAACTGGTGGCATCCGTGGCAATGCTGCTGGGCCATGACGATGACGGAGTGAAATACCTGACGCGGGCCCACGAGGAATTCCTGACACTGGGCGACATGGCCGGTGCGGCGCGCTGTGCGGCGTGGCTGGTGCTGTTCCTCATGGACATCGGGGAACCCGCGCGAAGTTCCGGTTGGATGTCACGCGCCCAGCATCTGATTGCCGAAATGGAAGAGCCCACAGAAGCGGAGGGCTACCTCCTCATCCCATCCGCCCTTGGTTCACTGTACGGAGGAAACCCCGCGGCCAGCCACGAGCTGTTTGGCCGGGCCTTTGAAGTGGGCCAGCGTTTCCACGACCGGGATCTCATGGCGTTGGGCCAGCTGGGCTTGGGCACGGCTACGATTACCCTCGGCTCACCGGACGAGGGATTGCAGCTCCTCGATGAAGTGATGTTGTCCGTCACCGCCGGCGAGGTCTCGCCCATACCTTCCGGGATCATCTACTGTGCGGTGATTGGAAGCTGCAGGCTGGCCTTGGATGTCCACCGCGCCCAGGAATGGACGGCAGCCTTGGAACGGTGGTGCGGGGACCGGCCGGACATGGTGATGTTCAGTGGGCAATGCCAATCGCACCGCGCAGAGCTGTTCATCCTGCATGGCGCCTGGAACGATGCCTTGGCCGCGGCCCGCATCGCCCAGGACCGTTCCCGTCGGGGCGATCCGGAAGCGGCCTGGGGAGCTTGGTACCAACAGGCTGAAGTCCTCCGCCTCAGGGGCAGGCTGGACGAGGCCGACGCAGCCTACGCCAAGGCAGGGGAGACCGGTTACGAGCCATTGCCCGGCCTTGCGCTTCTACGCATGGCCCAGAACAAAACGTCCCAAGCGCAGGCCATGTTGCACCGTGCAATGTCCGGAGCGGATCCGGCCAACCGGTGCAGGCTGCTTCCGGCCGTGGTCCAGGTGGAGCTTGCCGCGGGGGACCTCGTCGCAGCCAGGGCGGCGGCGGATGAACTCGCAGCGCCGCTCCACGAAGCCAGCCGCCCCTTGGAACGGGCGCTATCAGCGCAGGCCGAAGCCAGCGTTCTCTTGGCCGAGGGGAGTGCCGAGGCCGCACTGATGTCCGCCCGGAAGGCCTGGCGGCTTTGGTACAGCCTTGAGGCTCCGTACGAGGCCGCCCGGTGCCGGGTGTTGGCTGGTCGTGCCTGCGTCGGGTTGGGCGATCCCGACTCTGCAGACATGGAATTCGAAGCCGCCACAGCCGAGTTCGCTGAACTCGAAGCAGTGCCGGCCATGACCGAGGTGCTCGGGCTCAGTGCGGGAGCCGGCACGGTGAGTGGCGGCGGGGGCGGTGGCGGCGATGGTTCCATGCTCACTGCCCGTGAGCTTGAAGTCCTGCGGCTCGTAGCTGACGGAAAAGCCAACAAGTCGATTGCGCGGGAACTGTACCTCAGCGAAAAGACCGTTGCCCGGCATGTCAGCAACATCCTCAACAAACTCGCCCTGCCATCCAGGGTCGCTGCGACCAAATATGCCTTCGAACACCATTTGATCAAGTGATGTTCTCTCACATCCCACAGCTTTTCTCCCGATGTTCTCTCACATCCTGCGGGGTTTTCCCTGGATGCTCTATCACTTCCCGGGCATGCGCATTAATACCCATGCCCCATCCAACGGAATGCGTCATTTGGCCGACGCGGCGGAGGGCACCGGACTCATAGCTTGGGCTTATGAACATTCCACTGCTCGCCGGCACCGTATCCACCGTGCTCTTTGCATCCAGCATGCTGCCCATGTTGGTGAAGGCAGTCCGAACCAAGGACCTGGCCTCCTACAGTTTGAGCAACATCACCCTGACCAACATCGCCAACGCCGTGCATTCCTTCTACGTCTTCGATCTTCCGGCCGGACCCGTGTGGCTGCTTCACTCCTTCTATGTGGTGACGTCGGCCTTGATGTTGGTGTGGTGCCTGCGGTACGGGAAGGTTCCCGCTGAAACCCCAGCAACTGAAACCCCGGCAACGCGGGATCATCCAAGGCCCATGGCGGCTGCCGCCATCGCCCACGAGTGATTTCGCGTTGGATCAATAACGAGACAGGAACAGTCATGAAGAAAGAGAGCGACCCACAGTTCGATACCGTCATCGTGGGCGGCGGCCAAGCCGGCTTGGCCCTCGGCTATTGGCTGGCCCAACGGCACCACAACTTTGTCATCCTTGACGAGAATGCGAGGACTGGCGATGCGTGGCGCCAACGGTGGGATTCGCTTCGGCTCTTTACGCCGGCCAAGTATGACGGTTTGCCGGGCGCACCTTTTCCGGGAGACCCCTTGGCGTTTCCCAGCAAGGATGAGTTGGCGGACTACCTTGAAAAATATGCACGGCGCTTCAGTCTTCCCCTGGTTCACGGAGTCCGTGTTGACGAGGTGCGGGAGCATGGCGGCCGTTTCCTTGTGAGCTCTGGCGATCGGTCCTGGACTGCCAGCAACGTAGTGGTAGCTACCGGTGGATATCGCGTTCCCAAGCAGCCGGCATTCGCCAATGAGCTGGATCCGGGCACCGTCCAGCTTCACTCACAGGACTACAAGAATCCCGGACAACTCCAACCAGGGCCGGTCCTCGTCGTAGGACTCGGCAATTCCGGCGCGGAGATTGCCCTTGAGGCCAGCAGGACACACACCACGTTGCTGGCGGGCAAAGCCAGTGGGGAACTTCCTGTTCGCCATGGACGCGCTGCAGCCCGGTTTGTCCTGCCTGTGGTCCGTTTCGCAGGACTGCACGTCCTGACGCTGAACACTCCGGTTGGCCGGAAGGTGGCGCCGGCATTCAAGACCATGGCGGCACCTTTGATCCGGACGCGCACCAAGGAACTGCGTGGCGCGAAGGTGGAACTGCTGCCAAGGATAGCCGGGGTAAAGCAAGGCAAACCGGTGCTTGAAGAGGGCCGGCCATTGGACGTCGCGAACGTTATTTGGTGTACCGGATACCGCGAGGACTACTCGTGGCTGAAGCTCCCGTACCAGGACGGGGATGGAGCTCCGGCCCACAAGAGGGGAGTGGTGGAATCTGTGCCCGGACTCTACTTCATCGGCCAGGAGTTTCTGTTCGCGGCAGTCTCGGCAACACTTCCCGGAGTGGGCCGCGATGCCCGCTATTTGGCACAGCGGATCACAGCGGAACAGCCGCTGGCAGCAGAGCCTCGCCCGGCTTTGGCCTAGTTCCCCGGGGTTCAAACAGACCTGCCCGAGCACAGGCCACGCACAGTTTCATCTTTGCAAATGCATAGTCCAACCTGAGCTAATGGACACTCGTAAGGCGGTTCCACAGGCTGGCCCGACTGGGGCGGGCGCCCGGAACGGCGTATGATGGATGCTTTGTGCAATAGCCTTGAGGAACTGCCTAACGTGACTACATCAACGATCCGACCGCCCGCCCGTCCCAACAGGCGGGCTACCGGTCCCGTTGTAAAGTCCACTTTCCGACCCGAAATCCAGGGCCTCCGCTCGCTCGCTGTCCTCATGGTGGTGAGCTACCACATCTGGATTGGGCGGGTATCAGGCGGGGTGGATGTCTTCCTGCTGATCTCGGCATTCCTCATGACGCTCCAGTTCACGAGCCGCTTCAAACAGCGGCGCCCGATGGACTTGTTGCGGCATTGGCTGCACCTGTTCAGGCGCCTGCTGCCCGCAGTGGTTGTTGTCCTCCTGGGAACACTGGCTGCCACCTTTGCTTTCCTGCCTCCCACCCGCTGGGTGGAAGTGGTCCACCAGGCCTGGGCTTCACTGTTCTACTACGAGAATTGGCTCCTGCAGACCCTGGCGGTCAACTACTACGCCACCGACCACAGCCTCGCCAGTCCCGTGCAGCACTTCTGGTCGCTTTCCATCCAGGGCCAGGTCTTCATTCTCTGGCCAGTGATCTTCGCCGTGATAGCGGTCATCTGCCGCAAATTCGATCTCCGATACCGGGCCTCGCTCGCTTACGTATTTGCGCTGATCTTCGTCGTGTCCCTGACGTACTCCACTATTTTTACGGCCAACAACCAGGCGGTGGCCTACTTCGACACCTTTGCCCGGCTTTGGGAGTTTGCACTCGGAACCCTTGTTGCCTTGATCCTGCCTGCCCTGGACTTTTCCAAACCCGTCCGTGTGGTGATGGGGTGGATCGGCGTGGCTGCCATGCTCAGCTGCGGCATTCTGCTGCAGGTCCAGACGGCGTTTCCTGGCTTTGTAGCGCTCTGGCCCACTCTGGCTGCGGTTGCTGTGATCGCTGCGGGTCAGACCGGTAGCCGCTTCGGAGTGGATCGTATCCTGAGCTCCAAATTCCTGGTCAGGCTTGGCGATAACTCCTATGCCCTCTATCTCTGGCACTGGCCCATTCTGGTCATCGCCTTGGCCTGGAGTGGCAAGGACCATGCCGGCTGGCTTTCCGGCACCGCCATCGTGGCGTTGGCACTGGTCCTGGCGTTCCTGACTACCAAGTACGTGGAGAAGCCCTTCCGGGAGTGGAAGTGGCCCGAAGTGAAACGCCGCCGCGCAGCCATTTCCATCGCTGTTTGCCTGGCCTTGGCGTGCACGCCGTTGCTTGGCTTCGAGTACAAGCAATATCTGGACCAGAAGGCCGCCGAAACGCAGGCGTTCAATGACAACCCAGGAGCGCATGCACTCCTTCCCGGGTACGTGGACCAGGTCAGCAAGGATGCCAAGACGCTGCCTACGGCAGAGCAGCTACCTGAGGATTGGGCACACCTGGGTGGGACGTGTGAGGGTGATTCCCGGCCGGAGGACAAGTCGCTGCAGGAGAATTGCCAGCAGAACGGCGTGGGGGACGACGCCACCAAGAGCATCATTGTCTTGGGCGATTCCCATGCCCAGCAATGGCTGGCCGCACTGGGCCCCCTCGCTGAGGCTGAGCATTGGAAAGTCACGGCTCTCCTGCTGGGCGGATGCCCCTTCATGCCGGACAACGCCGACGCTGACCAACACTGCAACGATTTCAACTCGGCCGCTTCCAAGTACGTGGCAGCCCACACGCCGGATTCCGTGTTCATGGTGGGCACCAAGGCGGCCCCGTCATCTCCGGATGAGGAGTTGGTGTACGGCTTTGAACAGACCGTCACCAACTTCAACGACCTCGGCATCCAGGTGGTTGCCATCCGTGACAACCCACGGTTTGACCACAACGTCACCGAATGTGCGCTGTCCAAGGGCGTGGACAGCAGCGAGTGCAAGTCTGACCAGCATGACGTCCTGGCCGCGGAGAGCCCCTTTGCAGCTGTACAGGGAAAGTTCGGCAATGCCGCATTCCTGGATATGACGGATCTCCTGTGCGACGGTGTCCAGTGTCCCAGCGTCATAGGAAATGTGTTCGTCTACTTGGACGATAATCACCTGTCGAAGACCTACGTCACCAGCATGGGTGAAATGTTCGACGAAAGGTGGTTTGCCGCGACGGGGTGGACGCGATGAGCAACAACATGGAACGGACGACTGCGGAACGCGGCTTCCGCCCTGAGGTCCAGGGCCTGCGCGCCCTGGCTGTACTGATGGTGGCTGCGTACCACATTTGGCTCGGCCGGGTATCCGGTGGGGTCGACGTCTTCCTGCTCATCTCGGCTTTCCTGCTTACCCTGTCGTTTACACGGAAGCTCGAAAACCACAAGCCCCTGAGCCTCCTGCGGCATTGGCTCCACGTGTTCAAGCGGCTGCTGCCCGCCGTCGTCGTTGTCTTGTTGGCAGTCCTGACCGCCACGTGGGCCTTCGTCCCGCAAAGCCGGTGGCCGGACGTGCTCGCCGAGGCGTGGGCCTCGTTGCTTTACAGGCAGAACTGGCAGCTAGCTGACTCTGCCGTTGATTACTATGCCCAGGACCACTCCGGGGCCAGTCCTCTGCAGCACTTTTGGTCCTTGTCCGTCCAAGGCCAGGTGTTTATCCTGTGGCCGCTGATTTTCGCGGCCGTGGCCCTGCTGCAGCCGCAACTGGCAAAAATGTTCCCGGGGCGCAAGGGCTTGGCCCACCGGCAGCTGCTGTTCGTGGCGTTCGGCGTGGTCTTCGTGGCTTCGCTGGTGTATTCCATCGACCAGACGGCCCACAACCAGGCGTATGCCTACTTCGATACCCGTGCGAGGCTGTGGGAATTCGCGCTGGGGTCCCTGCTGGCATTGGCTCTCCCGTACCTCAAACCGGGACGCTGGCCTCGGGTAGTCCTGGGTTGGGCCGGTCTGGCCGCCATGCTTTCGTGTGGGCTGATCCTCACTGTCGACCGCTCCTTCCCAGGCTTCGTGGCCTTGTGGCCGACCCTCGCGGCAGCGGCGGTTATCGTCGCCGGCCAGAGCAACAGCCGCCTGGGTGCGGACCGCGTGCTCAGCTCAAAGCCTTTGGTCCTGGTGGGAAACAATTCCTACGCCTTGTACTTGTGGCATTGGCCTGTCCTGGTGTTCTTCCTGCTCCTCACGGACACCACGAGCCCCAACCTCCTGCAGGGCCTGGGCATCATGGCCGTATCCATGGTGCTGGCTATCGCCACCACACGGTATGTCGAGATGCCGATGCGCCGCTGGGAGTGGCCGGACGCCCGGTCCTGGCGGGCCGTCGTCGTGATTGTTTCCTGTGGTGCGTTGCTGGCGCTGCCGGTAACTGCTTGGCAGGGTGCCATCTCCGCGGAAAGCGTGGCGATAGCCGACCAGCCCAGGGAACTGACGCCCGGTGCTGCAGCACTTTCGCCTGAGAACGCGGGGCAACCGACGCCTGAGGCAATGATCATTCCCGCACCGGCCGCCATGAAAGATGAATGGGCTGACATCGACGGGCTGTGCACAGGCGCCAACGTCCCAACGGATCCGTTGCTGCAGGGTTGCCTCCAGAATGATGAACCCGAGGTAGTGACCAAGAGGATCGTGGTGCTCGGTGATTCGCATGCCCAGCAGTACATGGCCGCCCTCGGTCCGATCGCCAAGGAGCACGGTTGGGAAGTGGTCACACTGCTGAAGGGGAATTGCCGGTTCGGTGCCGAATCTCCCGAGCGTGCTGGCGACTGCAACGACTTCAACAAGGCAAGTGCCGCTTACGTCATGGAACATAAACCCGATGCTGTGTTCACCGTGGCGTCATTGACCCACGTCACGGCCCCGTTCGAGACCGAGGTGCCTGGCTATTTGGAAGGCATCAAACCCTTTACGGATGCAGGAATCGACGTCGTCGGCGTGCGGGACAACCCGCGGTTCAGCATTAACATGCCGGAGTGCGTGCAGAAGAAGGGCCCCGAATCGCCTGACTGCAACCCTCCCTTGGAGGATTCCCTGGCGGCTTCCTCGCCCTTGGACGATTACGTGGGCAAGGTGGATCGGTTGTACCTGATGGACATGAGCGACTTCATCTGTGAAAAGGGCACGTGTCCGGCAGTGGTTGGGAATGTGTACGTCTACAAGGACGACAACCACCTCACCAAGACCTACGTGCAGAGCATGATTCCGATGTTCGAGGAGCGGCTCCTCGCCGCGACGGGCTGGTCAGAGCGCTAGCCCCGCCGCCCGCGGGAGCATGGAACGCACGACGTCGGCCTGCCGCCAGTGCCGTTGCTCACACTCAGGCGTCGCGGAATATGGCGATCGCCGCGGAGGTTCTACTATTTATTCAATACCCGAAGCACCTTTGCCTTGCAGTACCTCATGCACAGGCCAGTACTTTATGCACAGGCCAGTCCCGTAATGACGGGCTGGTCATCAGTTGCAACCCCTACCAGTTATAGCCCCCGGAACCCAGGTAAGAGGCCGCACTCATGACCCAGCCCGAACACGATCCCTTTGGCTTCGTAGGCCTGACCTACGACGACGTCCTGCTCCTCCCCGGGCACACTGACGTCATCCCCTCTGACGCGGACACGTCCTCCCGCATTTCCAAGCGGATCACGGTGCAGACGCCGTTGCTTTCTGCTGCCATGGACACCGTGACTGAGTCCCGCATGGCCATCGCGATGGCCCGCCAGGGTGGCCTGGGCGTGGTGCACCGCAACCTGTCCATCGATGACCAGGCTGAGCATGTGGACCGCGTCAAGCGCAGCGAATCGGGCATGATCACCAACCCGCTGACCATTGGCCCGCAGGCCACGTTGCAGGAGCTGGACGAGCTGTGTTCCCGCTACCGTGTCTCCGGCCTTCCCGTGGTGGACACGGACGGACGCCTGCTGGGCATCGTGACCAACCGCGACACCCGGTTCATTCCGGAATCGGAATTCCCGCTGCGCAGCGTCAGCGATGCCATGACAAAGATGCCGCTCATCACCGGGCATGTGGGCATCAGCCGCGAGGAAGCCTCGCACAAGCTGGCCACCAACAAGATCGAGAAGCTCCCTCTCGTTGACGAGCAGGGCCGCCTCAAGGGCCTCATCACCACCAAGGACTTCACCAAGGCAGAGCAGTACCCGCTGGCCACCAAGGACGACGAAGGCCGCCTGCGCGTAGGTGCTGCCATCGGCTTCTTCGGTGATGGCTGGGAACGCGCCATGAAACTCATCGACGCCGGCGTGGACGCCCTGTTTGTGGATACCGCCAACGGCCACTCCCAAGGTGTGCTGGACATGATCCGTCGCCTGAAGTCGGATCCGATTGCTGCCCACGTGGACATCATCGGTGGCCAGGCTGCAACCCGCGAAGGTGCCCAGGCACTGATCGATGCCGGTGCCGACGGCATCAAGGTAGGTGTGGGCCCGGGCTCTATCTGCACCACCCGTGTCGTCGCCGGCGTAGGCGTTCCGCAGATCACCGCCATCTACGAATCCGCCAAGGCTGCCATCCCGGCGGGCGTGCCGCTGATTGCCGACGGCGGGCTGCAGTACTCCGGCGATATCGGCAAGGCCTTGGTCGCCGGTGCTGACACCGTGATGCTGGGCTCGCTCCTGGCTGGTTGCGAGGAGTCCCCGGGCGAACTCATCTTCGTCAACGGCAAGCAGTTCAAGAGCTACCGTGGCATGGGCTCCCTTGGTGCCATGCAGTCCCGTGGAAAGAACACGTCCTACTCCAAGGACCGCTACTTCCAGGCCGACGTTTCCGGCGATGACAAGCTCATCCCGGAAGGCATCGAAGGCCGCGTGGCGTTCCGCGGACCGCTGGCTTCGGTGGCCTACCAGCTTGTGGGCGGCCTTCGTCAGACCATGTTCTACACCGGCGCTCCCACCATTGCCGAGCTCAAGGCACGCGGCAAGTTCGTCCGTATCACTCCGGCTGGCCTGAAGGAATCGCACCCGCACGATATCCAGATGACCGTAGAGGCGCCGAACTACGGTTCCCGCTGACCACTCCTGTTCCCCGCGGACGTTTCCGCGGGGAACAGCTGTTTAAGGGCGGCAACGGAATGTCTGCGGGGAGGAATAGGCTGGGGACATGTCCGAAAAGCCCGCACAACCGCGGCACCCGGAGTCGGTCCGCCTGAACTCAGTCCAACCCGGCAAAGCGCCCCGCAAGCTTGCGCTCCGGCCGTACGCCCGCGCCGTCGGGCAGGTCCTGAAGGTGAGCTTCAAGGCATCACCCGTGGCGGTCATCATGAAAGTGGCCGGGTCACTGATTTCGGCCACGTTGCCGCTGGTTACCACCTACTTCGCCGCGTTGACCACCACAGCGTTGGCCGCCGGTTATGCGGGGGATCCCGACGCCGGTCCGCGGGCGATCCTGTACGTCATCATTACGGCAGCGCTGGGGCTGTTCTGGGGCGCCTTCAGCAGCGTCGACCGGTACATCCAGCAGTTGATGAGCTTCAAAGTGGGCGCGATCGTTGGCGACATGATGTATGAGCGC
Source organism: Arthrobacter sp. StoSoilB5 (assembly GCF_019977235.1). Classification (NCBI taxonomy): domain Bacteria; kingdom Bacillati; phylum Actinomycetota; class Actinomycetes; order Micrococcales; family Micrococcaceae; genus Arthrobacter; species Arthrobacter sp. StoSoilB5. Next base: position 3,878,309 of record NZ_AP024646.1, on the reverse strand, counting down.
TTCCTGGCACTGGAGTTTTGGCGCTATGACGACAAGGAAACGGTGGACCTCTACGATCGCGCCAAGCGATTCTCGGATTCCTATGCGCGGGTCCTGGACCGGATCGCGGCCATTTTTACGCAGTTGGTTTCAGTCATCCTGGCAGTGGGGGCGCTGCTGCTGGTCAGTTGGTGGATCGCGGTCATTGTCCTCATTGCGATCGTCCCGAGCGTCTACCTGCAGTTCAAACTCTCGCGCGAGCAAATAGCCCACTGGAATACCCAGGTGGATTCGCGCCGGCAACGGCGCATGATCGAGACCAACCTCCTGCGGCCCCAGCACATTGCCGAGATGCGGCTCTATGGAATCGTAGGCTATCTGATGGGCCTGCGTTCGCGGCTTCGCGACGCTGACGAGCGCCGGCGCCTGGACTTCCAAAAGCGCTACATCCCCAAGCAGCTCGCAGCGGACGCCCTGCAGTACGGGGCCGAGGTTGTTTCGTTGATCTGGGTGGTGGGACAAATCATTGCCAGGGCGCAACCCGTAGGGCAGTTCCTCTATATCCAACAGATCGTCAGCCGGGCCCTTTCCACCGCCAACAACCTGGTTTCGTCGCTGAGTTCCATTGACGAAGACCTTGCCAACCTCAAAGACTACGAGCTGTTCATGGCACTTCCCGTGCCCAGCGGCCATGAGCCTCCTTTGGTGAAGTCGCCTTCCGTTGTGGAAATGCGGGACATCCGCTTCAGCTATACCGGGAGTGACATTGAAGTCATCAAGGGCATTTCCCTGACCATCAGGGCAGGCCAGCACATTGCAATCGTTGGTGAGAATGGTGCGGGAAAGTCCACGCTGATCCGGATCCTGGCAGGCCTGTACCGGCCGGATTCAGGCCAGGTATTGCTTGACGGCGTCGATCTCACCGGAATCGACGTGACCAGTTGGCACCGGCACTTGGCGGTCCTGAGCCAGGAATTCCTGAAGTATGAATTCGCCACTGCCGCGGAGAACATCTACCTGGGCGATGTCCGCCAACCGCGGGACGATTCCCGCATTCGGCGTGCCGCATCAGATGCCGAGGCCATGGAGTTCATCAACAAGCTACCCAACGGCCTGGAAAACCATGTGAGCAACTGGATGGAGGATCCCCGGGGACGCAAGGGGAGCGGCCTCTCCGGTGGGCAATGGCAGCGGCTGGCCATGGCGCGTAACTTCTACCGGGATGCCTCCTTCATGGTCATGGACGAACCGACCTCGGCCATAGACGCTTTGGCGGAGCACCGGATCTTCACGCGGCTTTTCGCGGACCGGAACAGCACCATCATTGCCATCAGCCACCGGCTGGCCACCATCGAGAAGGCAGATGTTGTGTACATGCTCGAAGATGGCCGGATCGCCGAAGAAGGGACACACAAGGAGCTTGTGGCTTTGAGGGGCCGCTACTTCCGGATGTTCGAATCCCAGCTCACCGTGGAAGAGACCAGCCAGAACACCCCCTAACAGCCGGTTGGAAACAGAACCTGGTAGGCGGTTGGAAACAAAACCCGGGAGCCGGTTGGAACAAAACGGTTGCTTGGTTTTGGTGGGATAAACTCGAGCAGTGACTTATGAGATTGAGATTGGCCGTGGCAAGCGTGGGCGTCGTGCCTACTCCCTGGATGACATCGCGATCGTTCCGAATCGTCGGACGCGCGACCCGAAGGACGTCTCTGTCTCCTGGCAGATCGACGCCTATAAGTTCGATATGCCGGTGATTGCCGCTCCCATGGACTCCGTGATGTCGCCGGATACCGCCATTACTTTGGGCCGGTTGGGTGGTCTCGGCGTCCTGGACCTTGAAGGCCTCTGGACCCGGTACGAGAACCCACAGAAGGTGCTCGACGAGATCGCCGGCCTGGCCAACGAAACCAGCAGCCCGGCAGTCACCCGCCGGATGCAGGACCTGTACCAGGCGCCCATCCAGCCGGAACTCATCAGCTCCCGCTTGGCCGAGATCCGTGCCGCAGGCGTCACTGTCGCGGGCTCCCTGACCCCGCAGCGCACCCAGGAACACTACAAGACCGTGGTGGCCGCCGGCGTCGACATCTTCGTCATCCGCGGAACAACGGTCTCCGCTGAGCACGTATCCAAAAACCACGAACCGCTGAACCTTAAGCAGTTCATCTACGAACTCGATGTCCCTGTGATCGTCGGTGGAGCAGCTGGTTACACGCCGGCCCTGCACCTCATGCGCACGGGTGCCGCAGGCGTCCTCGTTGGCTTCGGCGGAGGTGCTACCACCACTACGCGCCGTGCACTCGGCATTCATTCGCCCATGGCGTCGGCCATCTCGGACGTCACTGCCGCCCGGCGCGACTACATGGATGAGTCCGGTGGGCGTTATGTCCATGTGATTGCCGACGGCGGCATGGGCAGGTCGGGCGATATCGTCAAGGCCATCGCAATGGGTGCGGACGCCGTCATGCTGGGCAGCGCCTTGGCCCGCGCCGAAGAAGCACCCGGCCGCGGCTGGCACTGGGGGCCGGAAGCGCACCACCTCGAATCGCCCCGCGGCGACCGCGTCAACGTCGGCACAGTTGGCCCCCTGGAGGAAGTCCTCTTTGGGCCCGGGCACCACACGGACGGCACGTCCAACCTTATTGGCGCCCTGCGCCGGTCCATGGCAACCACCGGGTACTCGGACCTCAAGGAGTTCCAGCGTGTGGATGTCGTAGTGTCCCCTTACGCGGGCAATTAGGACTCCTGCCAATCGGGCCGAGCAACAAGTAGGGTAGGGGACTACCAGCTGTTGCGTTTGAGGAGGGGTCCGATGAGCAATGTCGCAGGCGGTCCGCAGGTGAATTCGCCGGGAGCATTGAGCCCGCAATCGCGTGCCGCGTCGATTGAAGTCCTGAAAGCCACTGCCGAACCCGGCAAACAGCTGGACATCCTGATTGTCGGCGGAGGCGTGGTGGGGGCTGGCGCAGCCCTGGACGCAGTGACCCGTGGCCTCACAGTCGGCATAGTTGAAGCCAGGGACTGGGCCTCAGGGACGTCATCGCGCTCGTCCAAACTCATCCATGGTGGCCTCCGGTACCTTGAGATGCTCGATTTCGGACTGGTCCAGGAGGCGCTCCAGGAACGCGGGTTGCTGATCCAGCAGATCGCACCCCATCTGGTGCGCCCTGTCCCTTTCCTCTACCCGCTGACCCGTAGGTTCTGGGAGCGCCCCTACGTGGGCGCGGGCATCATGCTTTATGACACATTGGGCCTCACCTCGGGGCACAGCCGGGGCGTTCCCATGCACAAGCACCTCTTCAGGCGTGGCACCCTCAGGGCGGCTCCGAGCCTGAAGGACGATGCTTTCGTTGGCTCCATCCGCTACTACGATGCCCAAGTGGACGACGCCCGTTTGGTGGTCAACGTTGTGCGGACGGCCGCGCACTACGGTGCCCACGCCGTGAACAGGGTGCGCGTGGTGGACTTCCTCAGGGAAGGTGAACGCGTGGTGGGCGCCAAGCTGGAAAACCAGGAAGACGGCAGCGTCTTTGAGGTCCGCGCCAAGCAGGTGGTGAATGCCACAGGCGTTTGGACGGACGAAACCCAAGCCATGGTTACCGACCGGGGCCAACTCAAAGTCAGGGCATCCAAGGGCATCCACCTTGTGGTGCCGCGGGACAGGTTCCAGTCCACTGTTGGGTTGATCCTGCGCACGGAAAAGTCTGTGCTCTTCGTGATCCCCTGGGGCCGCCACTGGATCATCGGTACTACGGACACGGACTGGAAGCTGGACAAGGCGCACCCTGCAGCGTCCAGCAAAGACATCGACTACGTCCTGGAGCACGTCAACAAGGTCCTTAAGCGGCCACTCACCCGGGAGGACGTCGAAGGCGTTTACGCAGGGCTCCGCCCCCTTCTTGCAGGCGAAAACGACTCCACTGCCAAACTTTCCCGCGAACACGTCGTGGCCCACCCGGTGCCAGGCCTGGTGGTGGTGGCCGGCGGTAAATTCACCACTTACCGTGTCATGGCGAAGGATGCGGTGGATGAGGCCACCCGGGCGATGGATGAACGGGTTCCCTCCAGCTGTACTGAAACGATCCCGTTGCTCGGTGCGGAGGGGTTCAAAGCCGCCTGGAACCGCCGGGCCCGCTCCGCAGAAGAGGCCGGCGTGCACGTGGCGCGCGTGGAACACCTGCTCAACCGTTACGGCTCCATGGCGTCGGAAGTGCTGGATCTCATCGCTGGGCAACCCGAACTCGGGGAACCGCTTCCCGGTGCGGACGATTACCTTGCCGCCGAGGTGGTCTATGCGACCACCCATGAGGGCGCCCGTCATGTTCACGACGTTTTGACGCGCCGTACCCGGATCTCGATCGAAGCGTGGGACCGGGGTGTGTCAGCAGTGCCTGTAGTGGCTAAGCTGATGGGAGAAATCCTTGGCTGGAGCGAGACGCAGCGGGAAAGCGAGATTAAGCACTATTTGGCGCGGGTGGAAGCTGAGCGGCTCAGCCAGCAACAACCCGATGACGAATCAGCTGACGCCGCGCGCATGGGAGTCGATGACATCGTTCCCCTTCGCTGAGCAACACAGGACCTGCGGCCGGAAGGCCACACTGGAGGGAACACGACTTGGCTGAACCACTTGACCGGTATGACGCCGAACTGACTACGCCGGAAACCGTCATCCTGGAACTCGTTGCCGAGGACAAAATCGATGCTGCGGCACAGTTGGCGGAGCGCCTTCACGCGGCCGGCCGGATCTCCAACCTCGAAGGCTTCCTTGAACAGGTCCATTCCAGGGAACACCAACTGGCCACCGGTCTTCCCGGAGGTATTGGGCTGCCGCACGCACGCAGCGAATTCGTGGACAGGATTTCCATTGCCGTGGGCGTCACCAAGTTCGGTCACGCCTTGGATTTCGGTGCCACAGATGGCCCGGCCACATTGATCCTGCTCATTGCCACACCGGCCAGTTCCTTCTCGGACCATTTGGAAGTCCTCGCTACTTTGGCGCGTTCGCTCTCCAAGGAGTCATTCCGCGAGTCCCTGCGCCGCGCGCACGATACCGAAGTCATTTCCGAACTCATCAACTCAAGCCTGGTGTTCTTCGACCATTGAGTCCGGGCGCCGGGCCGGGCCCAAAGCCCAGCTTCTTACCGTTCGTTTCGTTGTTCTACAGCGTGACGAAGTACGGTTAAGGGGTGTTGAAAACCGCGCTGAAACCCCGCTGGATCGCAGGACTCGTCTTTGCGCTTCTCCTGTCCGCGGTGTTTGTGCTGCTTAGCCAGTGGCAGCTCAGCCGGTCCACCCAGCACGAAGCCCCGGTGTCTTCGAGCATTGAAGAGGTCAAGCCGCTGGTGGACGTTCTGCAGCCGGGGCAGTTTTTCCCTGGCTCTGTTTCGGACCAGATGGTCAGCGCCACCGGGACGTACGATCCCGCCAAGCAGGTGCTCGTCGAGGGCCGCCTATATAACGGCCAGAAGGGATTCTGGATTGTCTCGGCCTTCGCGGTGGACAACGCTCCGAAACTGAGCGGTGTTGCGGCCTCGCCCAAGACCTGGATTCCAGTAGCCCGGGGTTGGGTGGCCGATGCCGCGCAAGCCGGCCCTCCGCCGTCGGGCACCCTGACGGTGACCGGCCGCCTGCTGCCGTCCGAAGCGCCGGTGCCAAATGTCGACGCCGGTCCAGGCCGGGCGTCTGCAGTGGCCGTTGCCGAACTCATCAACACGTGGGAGATCTCCAGCTACCAGGGCTTCGTTGCCGCGACATCCGAGGTTGCCGACGGCGTTCCCGTAGCCGCCGACGAGGGGGTGAAGGCCCTCAACATCCCAGCACAGCCGCCCGCACAACAGGTTAACTGGCTGAACCTCTTCTATTCCGTGGAGTGGGTGGTCTTTGCAGGATTCGCGCTGTACATCTGGTGGCGGATGGTGGCGGACGACTACCGTCGCGACCTCGAAGACGACGAATACGACGCACACGACGAATACGACCACGAAGACGGACTCGACGAAGACAAAGACGAGCCCAACAAACCGACAAGCCCTGAAACCCAGCAACCTGGGCCAGAACAAAAGGTGCAGCAATGATTGAGCCCAAACCGGCCATCCAGCCAGAGCAATCCGGACCCAAGCCCAAGAAGCGCAGGTTTGGCGGAACGGAAGCCCAAATCCGTTCCGCGCTGAAGTTCTACAAGGTCATGGCCTACCTGACTGGTGCCATGCTCCTGCTGCTCTGCGCTGAGCTGATTGCGCGCTACGGTTTTGGCGTATCGCTCTTTGCCGGTGGAACGAACGCCGTTACCGGTCAGCCGTTCGGCTTCGGATTCGCCGAGTCTGAGCCCAAGGGCGTGATCGGTGGCTTCAATATCTCCACCACTGTGTTGATCGTCCACGGTTGGATGTACGTGGTCTACCTGGTCTCCGACTTCCGCTTGTGGTCGCTCATGCGCTGGCCGTTCTCCAAGCTGGTCCTGCTGGCCCTGGGCGGCGTAGTGCCGCTGATGTCGTTCATCGTGGAGAAGAAGTTCCACGCACAGGTTGAAGCGGAACTGGCAGCCAACCCGCAGGCCTCAAAGCGCTACTAGTCGCGACGGGGGCAGGCGAGGCAGGTGCAGCGGTGTGAGATGCCTAACGACTTGCCCGTAATTGACCCCTTCGGGCCCTTGCCAACGTGCACCGGGGCGGCCCGGCAAAGTAGTCTTGGTGGGTGACTACTCCCACCGCACCCCAGACTTCCCAGAAGCCGGTGCTGGTTGTTGACTACGGTGCCCAGTACGCGCAGCTGATTGCACGCCGCGTCCGTGAAGCGAATGTGTATTCGGAAATTGTTCCGCATACCTTCACCACCGAGCAGCTTCTGGCCAAGAACCCGGCAGCCATCATCCTTTCCGGCGGACCTTCCAGCGTCTACGCAGAGGGAGCTCCGCGGGTCGGAGCGGACCTTTTTGAAGCCGGTGTGCCCGTTTTTGGTATCTGCTACGGCTTCCAGGCCATGGCCAACGCGCTTGGCGGCAAGGTGGCCCAGACGGGCCTCCGGGAGTACGGCGCAACCGAAGCACTGGTGGTTGGCGACGCCCGCTCGATTCTTGACGGTGTGCCCTCCTCGCAGAACACCTGGATGAGCCACGGCGACTCCGTCCATGAAGCTCCTGAGGGTTTCGAGGTGCTTGCCACCACGGCAGGAGCGCCGGTAGCCGCCTTTGCCAACGAGGAAAAGCGCCTCTACGGTGTGCAGTGGCACCCGGAGGTCAAGCACTCCGTGCACGGTCAGCACGTCCTGGAGAACTTCCTGTTCAAGGGCGCGGGCCTGAGCCCCAACTGGACCACCGGCAATATCCTCGAAGAGCAGGTAGACCGGATCCGCCAGCAGATCGGCGATTCCAAGGTCATCTGCGGTCTCTCCGGCGGTGTGGATTCGGCTGTTGCTGCGGCTCTTGTCCAGCGGGCCGTTGGAGACCAGTTGACGTGTGTCTTCGTGGACCACGGCCTCCTGCGCGAAGGTGAAGCCGAGCAGGTTGAACGCGACTTCGTGGCTGCCACCGGGGTCAACCTGTATGTTGCCAACGAGCAAGAGCGCTTCCAGTCTGCTTTGGCCGGAGTCAGCGATCCCGAGACGAAGCGCAAGATCATTGGCCGGGAATTCATCCGTGCCTTCGAGGAAGCAGAGAGGGCGATCATCGCCCAGGCCGCTGCCGAGGGCGAGAAGATCAAGTTCCTGGTCCAGGGCACGCTTTACCCGGACGTCGTCGAGTCCGGCGGTGGCGAAGGCGCTGCGAACATCAAGAGCCACCACAACGTGGGTGGACTTCCTGAAGACCTGCAGTTCGAACTGGTCGAGCCGCTCCGCGCCCTGTTCAAGGACGAAGTCCGCGCCGTTGGTGCCCAACTTGGCCTGCCGCAGGAAATTGTTGGCCGCCAGCCGTTCCCCGGCCCGGGCTTGGGTATCCGCATCGTCGGCGAAGTTACCAAGGAACGCCTTGACCTGCTCCGCAAGGCCGACGCCATTGCCCGTGCAGAGCTGACCGCTGCTGGCCTGGACAATGATGTTTGGCAGATGCCGGTGGTCCTGCTGGCTGATGTCCGTAGCGTCGGGGTCCAGGGCGATGGCCGCACCTACGGTCACCCGATCGTCCTCCGCCCGGTATCGTCCGAGGATGCCATGACGGCCGACTGGTCGCGTTTGCCGTATGACCTCCTGGCCCGCATCTCCAACCGCATTACCAACGAAGTGGATGGAGTCAACCGCGTAGTGCTGGACGTCACCAGCAAGCCGCCGGGAACCATCGAGTGGGAATAGCATTTTGAGTGGCCGGCCTCCTTTGGGAGGCCGGCCACTGTTCTTCCAGCTGTGAAATGACGGCGAATTTCGTATTGCCACTGTGTTGCGGAGCGGGCTAAAGGCGTATTCCCGCTACCCTCGAAAGTATGCCGGTATGGTCCAAGGCGTCTAAAGCTAGTACAGAAAAGAAGGCAGCAGTTGTGTCATTAGGTCAAGGCCAGGAAGAGGGCTCCGAAGAGCTCCGGAAATGGCTGTCCGGACTTAAGCCCGTTACCGGGGCGGACACGATGCTGCGTTTCGTCAAGACGCCCGAAGGCGCCATCGACCTCAGCAACGCGCATCCCTCGGGACTGGCGCAGTTGCTGGCAGGGCGCAGAACGCGGTTGTCCACCCTTATCCGCGACCGGCAGCAATATCTGGTGGCGGCCCGGGCGGCACGCAACATCCGGTCCAAAATTTTCGAACTCAGTAATGATCGCGGTATTGAGGCCGGGTACCTCTCTGCCGGCACGGTGGTGTGGACGTCAGCCGTGGGTGGCAAGCCCCAGCGGGTCTCCGCTCCTGTCATGCTGACCTCGATTGTCCTGACCGTGCGCCCGGGCGAGGACGACTTCGAGCTGCAGCTCACCGAGCAAGCGCGCATGAACCCGGCTTTGGTGCGCCACCTGAAGACCGTCCATGGCATCGTCTTCGACGTCAATGCAGTTGCCCGCATGGCCTACAACACGGCCAGGCTCGACCCCCAGCCGGTCCTTGATCGCCTGGCTACGCTCGTTCAGCCCATCCATGGGGCCGAGGTTGAATTCAACTTGCTCGTGACCACGTTGGCTGATCTCTCGGGAAACCTCGATGACCCGTGGATCAACATGAACAACCCCACCGTGGCTGCCCTGGCTACTGCTGCCAACGGTGGCGACATTGAGCCCGAACCCATCAAGGCGGGCAGGTTCCCCAGCCTGGATGAACGTGATCCGGCGGACGAACTCCTCCTGCTCGACGCCGACACTGACCAGCAGTATGTAGTGGATGCTGTTCGCGCAGGAGATTCGCTTGTTGTCAGCACTCCACCGGGTAGCGGCCAGACGCAGACGGCCATCAACGCCATTGGCGCGTTGGTCAGCGAAGGAAAATCTGTCCTGGTAGTGGGGGACCGGCAGTCCAGCCTTGCAGGGCTTTCTGCACACCTGGAGTCGCTGGGCCTTGATTCAATGTTGTTCCGTCCGGGCAACGGCACCACACCACAGCAACTCAAGGGCCAGTTGGTCCGGGCCATTATGCGCAATGAAAAGGCCCTGGAACCGCAGCTCGGGAACCTCCACCAGACGCTGACCGGACACCGGCACGCGCTGATGGACCACGTTGCGTCACTCCACAACGTCCGCGAACGCTGGGGCTGCTCGCCCTACCAGGCAATGCAGTCGTTGGCGGAATTGACCTCCATCCATCCGGCGCCGTCCACCACAGTGCGCCTGAAGCGCAGCGTGCTGGACAACATCAAGGACCGTGAGGAGCTCGCCGGCCGTTTGCGTCGGGCTGCTGAGCTGGGCAGTTTCAGCCGGGCTTCCACCTCCAGCCCCTGGTATGGAGCCCGGCTCGTAACCCGCAAGGAGACCGAAGAGGCCCAACAGCTGGCCCGCATTGCCGAGGAGAAGCTCCCCATCCTTCGTGAGCGCATGAAGGAGGTATCGGATCACGCTGAGATCCGTTTGGCGGACACCTTCACGGAGTGGGGCGCCCAGCTTGAACTGCTGATTGCCGTGCGCGAAAGCCTGGACAAGTTCACTCCGGACATCTTCGATCGCCCTGTCCATGACCTCATCTCGGCAACGGCAAGCTCCGCGTGGCGCCGGGAGCGCAATCTGGAGATGCCGTCCATGCAGCGCTCCAGGCTGCGGCGTGTGGCCAAAGAGTACGTGCGGCCCGGTGTCCACATCGCGGACCTCCACAGCTCCCTGGTCCTCGTCCAAGAGCAGCGTGCCCTGTGGGCCGGCTACGCCACCACGCAACGCCACCCGGCCGTGCCGTCCGGGCTCGCAGACCTCGGTGCCTTGTACCGTGAACTGGACGCCGAGCTTCGCCGCCTGGGTGAGGCTCTCAAGCACACTTCTGCCGGCGGTTCGCTGCACCAGACTCCGTACCTGGAACTCATGGAGCGGCTTGAACGACTCGTAGCGGACACAGCCACGCTTGAAACACTTCCCGAGCGCACTCTCCTGATTGAAGAGATGCGCGAGCATGGACTCGGGGAGCTCCTGGCTGACCTTGCTGCGCGTGAAGTCCCCGCAGCGTCGGTGGCAGCCGAGCTGGATCTTGCCTGGTGGCAGTCTGCCCTGGAAGCAATGATCAGCGGTGACGACTACCTCGCCATGTCCGACGGCGACTCCCTCCGCCGCCTCGAAGCTGAGTACCGCCTCGCGGACCAGGCCCACATTGCCAGTGGTGCTGCCCGTCTGCGGTGGCAGTTGGCCCGGAAGTGGGGCCAGGGGATAGTGGAGCATCCCCGGCAGGCAGAGTTGCTTCGTGCCCTGCTCAAGGATGGTCGGGTGACCCTCCCCGCCTTGAGCGCCCAGGCACCTGACCTCGTGCCCATGCTGGTTCCGGTGTGGTCCGTCAGCCCTTACCTGCTGACGGGTGTTCTTCCCGCGGAGCAGAAGTTTGACGCCGTGGTTATCATCGACGCCGAATCGACGTCGCTCCAGGCCGTCCTTCCGGCGATTGCCCGAGCCCGGCAAGTCGTTGCCTTCGGTGATGCGAAGATCGCCAATGCCCGCACCTTCAGCGTGGCCGTGGAACCTCCCGTGGCCGGAGTCTCCAGCCACGAGACCGTGGACAGTGCCTACAAGGCACTGGCACGCGTGCTGCCGACGTGGCAGCTGAACTGGGTCTACCGGGCTGTCGACGAGGACCTGATCCTGCAGCTGAGCAAGAACTACTACGACGGCGGCCTCCGGCGCCTGCCTGATGGCAGCTCTGTGACGGGCTTGGACCGTTCGATCCTGGTGGAGTACATCCCCGATGGAACCGGCCTCCCGGGTGCCGACCACGAGGGTGTGGAGTCCGTTACGGCAGAGGTCAACCGTGTGGTGGACCTTGTCTTCGAACATGCCAGACTCCGGCCCCGTACGTCGTTGGCTGTGGTCACTGCCAGCCTGCGCCACGCTGCGCGGATCGGTGAGGCTATCCGGCTTCAATTGCCCAACCACCCCTTGTTGTCCGCCTTCTTCGGCGCGGGCCCGGAGTCCTTCCGCGTGGTGGACCTCGAGCGTGCACAGGGGCTGGTGCGTGACCATGTCATTTTCTCCCTGGGCTACGGCCGGACTCCGCATGGCCGTGCTTTGCATTCGTTCGGGCCATTGTCCACCGAGGGCGGGCGGAACCGCTTTGCTTTGGCGATGACCCGCGCCCGCCGCTCCATGCATGTCCTGAGCTGCTTCCGTCCGGAAGATCTGGACCAGGATCGCTTGGCGCACGGCGCTGTGGACTTTTACGAGCTGCTGGACCGGGAACTGTCCGGGAACAGCAACCTTGGAACTCCCGCCTCGCGTGCAGTTGCCAGTGAACAAGCCTTGGGTGAGGATCCCTTGGTTGCCGATCTGGGCGAGCGCTTGCGAGCCAGGGGCGCCCGCGTGTGGCACCTTTACGACGGTGTCCTGGACATTGCTGCAGCTGCCGACCCCGTCCACACCATCGGACGGGAAGGGGCCGAAATTCCCACTCCAGTGGCAATCGAATCCGATGGCACGGAACGGTACCGGCGCATGAGTGTCCGTGAACGGAGCCGTCTGCGTCCCCAACTGCTGGAACGCATGGGATGGCGTTACATGTCCCTGTGGACGATTGAAGTGTTCACGGATCCCTCGTCCTGCGCAGATCGAATCGGTTCCTATTTGGGGCTTGAGAACCATGTTCCGCAATCCGTCCAGGCCTCGCAGCATGGCTTCCTGGACATGGATGTTGAACAATTGAATCTGGACAATGCAAGGTCGTCGTATGGCAGCTCCTCCGAAGCCCGGGCTTCGCATCGGCAGGGTTTCGGCGCTGTGCAGGCAAGTGTGTACAAGCAGAGTGCATCGGCTGGCCAACCACGCAATGCAGACGCCAGTAATGCAGACACCACCGATCCAGAGGATGGGACTGAAGTACCAGTGATTGAACAGGGAACCGGCAACGGAAGCGGCTCCGAAGAAGAGACCGGAACTGTGGGTGCCGAAAACACGGATCATCCAGCGGAGCCAAAGGCACCAGCGGCCAAGCCAGGCTCCGGTGGCATCCTGCCTACCAAAGCCGCTGAAGACGATCCCCGGCGTTGGGGCGACGAAGGCAGCTATGACCATGAGCAGTGGTTGAAGGAACAGAAGCCTCCGCATTGGGGCTGATGGATCCACGAACACAAGCCCTGCACAGGGTTTGACCAAAAACCTAGGGATTGACCAAAACAAAGAAAAGCTTGCCTTGCGTGGATGCGCCGGCAAGCTTTTCTGCTTGCCGGGGATCTGCAGCTACCACCATCAAGCCGTCGGTGTCGCTGGTTCCGAGCCACTGGCCGGGCTTACCCCCTTGGGCGGACGTCCAGAGTACGGGTACGGAGGCAGCCAGGACTTCGGTTTGCCTGGACTCATCGTATGATCCTGCGGCCGTGAGGACTACATTCACTAACTGTCCTGGCGACAGAAGCTGGATGGATGATGGGTCAGCCATGCGAAGGGGGACCGCAGCTGACCCTACGGGTGCACCAGTGAGGAGTCCCGGCCCCAGAAGATTTGATTCCGTGGGAATCTGCCCTTTCGTCAAAGGCGAAGCAAGCTGGCGGCCCACCAAGGAAGCGTGATCCTCCAAGGCTCCGGAAATTGCGACGTCCGGCGGCACCCCAACACTGGTGAAATCGGCGTCGGTAAGGCTGGTGCCTGCTGCAAGGTCATGGGCTGCGACGAGAATGCTGACGCGCTGCTCGGTTGCAGGCGTTAGTTGTTGAACAGTAATGCCGGTGGCCAGACACAACAGGAGCGCCACGGTCAGCCTACGGTTCCGGGAGATCCAGAGATTCATGCTCTGCCTTGGGGCCAGCCTCACCGGTCGATGTGGCCCTTGGTTCCGGGGAAGCAGCGGGCCAGCCGACGCAGTGGGGTTGATCCGTGAGCGACCATAACGGCTGGCAGGCGGAGCGGAATGTCCGCGGCGGGGGAGGAAGGAAGCAGGTGTCTTTTGTGGCATGACGCCACGCTAGCCACCGGGCCCGGCCGCCCAACAGCGGCCGAATGCCCTATGTGGATAAAAGCTGGTTAGCTGGCTGCAGCCGCGGGTGCTGGCGTGGCGGCCGGGGCTGGAGTCGCCGGGGCAGAGGGTGCAGCTGAGACGGTGCTGCCCTTGGAGTCGCGCGAATCCGTGCGGTAGAAGCCCGAGCCCTTGAAAACAACGCCGACGCTGTTGAACTTCTTGCGGAGCGCACCCCGGCATTCAGGGCACTCCGTCAGGGAGCTGTCAGAGAAGGACTGGACGATGTCAAAGGCATGGTCACAGTCTTTGCAGGCGTACGCGTATGTGGGCACTGATTTCCTCCTTCAGGACAAAGTTCAGGTCCTGTGGAGCCGTGGCGGAGAATCTCCGCATTAGCAGTCGCAGGGCCTGAGTGCCAATTCTATCATCCGCTTCCCGCTCACCTGCTATCTGCCAACTCCACGGACGAGCGGGACTTCACCCAGGCGGTGGGCCGCTCAGTTCCCGCGCCCCAGCTTAACGATTCCGGAGGGCGTTAGCGCGTCAGGCACCGGGCGGTCAAAGGGCTCCGCGGGGATAGCTCCGGACGGCAAGACGTCGTCGTCGTACACCACCGCGATGGTGGGCGGCCGCCCGCCGGAAGCATCCAGATATTGGAGAAGGCGATCGTAGTAGCCACCGCCCTGCCCGATGCGGTTGCCGTCGAGGTCCACAGCGGTAGCAGGCATGAAGATACCAGCAACGGCGCTCACCACCGCACTGTCCAAACGTTCGCCTTCCGGTTCGTCAATGGGTGCGTATTCGGACCGGACGAAGGCCGTTTCCGGTGTCCAGTACACCCAGCTCAACTGGCGACCGGGTTCGCAAACGGGAAGCAGAACCTGATGGCCGGAGTTGTGGAGCCCCGCAATCAGGGGCATGGTTGGGGGTTCGTGGGAGACGCCCACGTAGATAGCGAACGCGGCGTTGGAGCCGCCCGAGACTTGAGCGGCCCAGTCCAGGCCGTGCCGCGCAATCGACTCGCCGGCTTGCGCGACTTGCTCCGTGGTGAGGCCGCGCCTGTACAAGCGCCGGCTGCTGCGGATGTCTTCCTTCGATGCCATTATTGTCCGATCATGAGATTCGCGGGCCCCGGGAAGCAGCAAATCCGCTCCAGTTTCAAGGCTGTTTCTGCGTCCTGCCACGGCGGGGGTTTACCCGTTGGTGTATTCCTTCCGTTACATTAGTCCGGTGACTCTCGATAACAATGCTGTCCGTAAGGCCGTCATCCCCGCAGCGGGTCTTGGTACCAGATTCCTCCCCGCCACCAAGGCGATGCCGAAGGAAATGCTGCCCGTGGTTGACAAGCCAGCCATCCAGTACGTCGTCGAAGAAGCGGTGAAGGTTGGCCTGCACGACATCCTGATGATCACCGGGCGCAGCAAGCGCGCCCTGGAAGATCACTTTGACCGTGTGCCGGCGCTGGAAGCGACGCTGGCAGAGAAGGGTGATACTGCCAAGCTTGAAGCCATCCAGTCCGCCACCAACCTGGGCGACATCCATTACGTCCGCCAGGGCGACCCCAACGGCCTTGGCCACGCGGTCCTGCGTGCAAAGCAGCACGTCGGGTACGAGCCATTCGCCGTATTGCTTGGCGATGACCTGATCGATCCCCGTGAAGACCTGCTGAGCGAAATGATCGCCGTCCAGCAGAAAACCGGCGGCTCCGTCGTTGCCCTCATCGAAGTTGAGCCTTCCAAGATCAGCGCCTATGGTTGCGCGGACATCGAGGAAAACGATGAAGACGGCTACGTCCGCATTAAGCAACTGGTGGAAAAACCGTCGCCCGAAGAAGCCCCATCCAACCTTGCCGTGATCGGGCGCTACGTTCTCCACCCGGCGGTGTTTGATGTCCTGGAGAAGACTGCTCCCGGGCGCGGCGGTGAAATCCAACTGACGGATGCCCTCGAGGTTCTGGCTGCCGGGGAAGGTGAGGGCTACGGCGTTTATGGCGTTGTGTTCCGTGGCCGCCGCTATGACACGGGAGACAAGCTGAGCTACCTGAAAGCCTGCATCGAGTTGGCATGCGAACGCGACGACCTCGGGCCCGAGCTCCGCGAGTGGCTGCCGACCTTCACTGCCGCTCTTCCCAAGTAACACCGGTGTACGGCTCTGCGATCTGGCCGGTAACGCTGGAAAGCGGAGCCTTGGTGCTCCGGCCAATCCGTTACCGCGATAAGCGGGAGTGGTCTGAAGTCCGTTCGCGGAACAGTGAATGGCTTGCACCCTGGGAGGCGTCCAACCCTGCCCCGGGTGGCCGCCTTCCCAGTTACCGACAAATGGTGGCATCGCTGAACGCGCAAGCCCGGCAGGCCACGGCTTTGCCATTTCTCATCACGGAGCGGACCGAGGGATTCCGCGAGCCGCAAATTGTCGGCCAGCTGACTGTCTCGTCCATCGTGTGGGGTTCAGCGATGATGGCTACCCTGGGCTATTGGGTTGATAAGGAACGTGCCGGGCAAGGCATCGCACCCACCGCAGTTGCCATGGCTACCGACCACTGCTTCCGGACCCTGGGCCTGCACAGGATGGAGATCAATATCCGGCCTGAGAACGCGCCGAGCCTCCGGGTCGTGGAGAAGCTTGGATTCCGGGACGAGGGGTACCGTCTGAGATACCTGCATATCAACGGCGAGTGGGCAGACCATCGCTCCTTCGCGCTGACATCGGAGGAAGTTCCGCAGGGACTCCTCGATGCATGGCTCAGAGGAAGAAGCGGCAGGTCATAGCCCCTTTTGGGCCGTATCTCCATTCATTTGCGGACTCGCCGACGACACACCGACCGCAATGCCGCCGCCCCTGATGATTTGCTTCTACGGTTTTGAATGTGGACTTCCCTCTCAGCAGCTCAGTGATACTCGTGGTCACTGTTGCGCTTTGGATGGTATGGGTCGCTCCCTACGTTCTTCGAAACAGACGGCAGCAGGTCCAGGCGGCCACTGTTTCAGCAGAGGCATTTGACGACGAACCAGACGAAACGCAGGCAGGGGTGGTACTGACTTTGGCACCCCGGCAGGAGAAACCGATGGAGACCATGCACAGCAAAGCACCGGCGTCGCCCCAGGAATCCCGCGTGGCTGAGTCGTCCGCCAAGAAGGCGCCCACAACTCCCTTTACGATCCGATACGCCCGGCTCACCTTGGCGTTGTCCGGCCTTGCTTTGCTGCTGACTGCCATTGTTTCGGGGGCGCTGCGGCTGTTCGGCACCGGTACCGTCTGGCTGCCATTGGTGTCGTTCATCGGCGCAGTGCTCGCCGTGGTGACGCTGCGGCGGCTCGCCCTGCGGGATCTCCGCGAACGGCGGGCGCGCCGGGCTGCGCCGGTGGTGCCCATCCAGACCCCCGCGCGGTACCTGCCAAAGGAACCGCCCGCCGAAGCCAAGGAAACACCGGTTTTCGACGCCGAGGCCGGAAAGTCCGAGGCCGCACGCCTCTCTGCCGTGGAGCTTCGCCAGGCTGCCTTGGCTGTTGCGTTGGCAGCTGGTGACAAATCAGCTGCAGCCGGGTCTGGTTCCGAGGATGCCGGTTGGGAGCCGGTTGAGGTTCCCAAGCCCACGTACGTTGGTGCCGCAAAGGCGCCCCGGCCCGCTCCGGAACCGCTGGACCTTCCGGAGGCCCCGAAGCCTGTGGGCAAACCGGTGCTTAAGCAGAGTGTTGAGCCGGCAGAGGCCGCTGCGGCTGCGCAGGTGCGTACTGCCGCCAAGGGGCAGAGCGCCCTGAGCAACCTGGACGATGTCCTGCAGCGCCGCCGCGCCTAGGCCGGCATGACCACTCTCTGTGTTGCAGGCGGCACCGGCCAGGTAGGCCGTGAGGTTGTTCGTCAGGGGCTCGAGGCCGGGCACACGGTATCTGTGCTGAGCCGCCACGTGCCGACTCCCGGTTCGGAGAAGCACCACGACGGCGCCACCTACTTTGCGGGCGACGTCACCACAGGTGATGGTCTGGCAGCCGCGGTGGCGGGTGCCGACGTCGTCATTGATTGCCTTGAGGGACGGCTCGGCAAAGCACAAAAGCAATTTGCCGGCGGCGGTGCCCGGCTTCTTTCCGCGGCCCGTCAGGCAGGTGTGCGCAAGGCGGTGGCGTTGTCGATTATCAACTGCGACCAGAGCAACTATTCCTTCTATGTCTCCAAGGCAGACAAGGAACGCATCTACGCGAGGGCGGACATCGAAACGGTGGTTGTCCGGGCCACCCAATTCCACAGCCTTGTGGAGATGGTCTTTCGTGCAGGTGCGAAGGCGCGCCTAATTCCGGCATTCAAGGGCGTGCGGTTCCAATCGATTTCACCCACTGACGCTGCAGCTGCGTTGCTCGAAGCCGCGCTGGAAGCGCCTTCTCCCGAGCGGCACCGTGTCAGGACCATTGGCGGACCCGAGGTACTGGCCATGAAGGACATGGCTGAGTCGTGGAAAGCAATCACGGGTGCGCGAGGCAGGGTTGTGGAGGTCCCTTTGCCCGGCGCGATGGGCGCCTACCTGCGTGCGGGGCTCAACCTCGTGCCGGAGCAAAGGTACGGCGCTGAAACGTTCGTGTCGTGGTTGGAAAAGCGCCGGGAAACTTTGTAGCCTAGGGACACTGGTCCGGCTCCAATCGCCGCGCTAAGGGGCTATAGCTCAGTTGGTAGAGCGCTTCGTTCGCATCGAAGAGGTCAGGAGTTCGAATCTCCTTAGCTCCACAGATTTAGGCATGTACAACGAAACCGGCCAGGCAATATTTGCCTGGCCGGTTTCTTGTCGAGAGTCTAGAGGGGCTGGATGTTCTCCGCCTGAGGTCCCTTGGGGCCCTGGGTGATGTCGAACTGGACCTTCTGGTTCTCGTCCAAGGAACGGTATCCGCTGGACGTGATTGCTGAATAGTGGGCGAATACATCCGGTCCACCGTCGTCCGGGGCGATAAATCCGAAGCCCTTTTCAGCGTTGAACCATTTCACTGTGCCTGTAGCCATGCTTGTTTTCCTTCACGGGTAGCTGGTCGGTACCGCTTGTCGGATCACCGTCCCCGCCACTCACATTATTGAGCCTATGTGTCGATCTGACATGGGGCAACAGGTTCTGCCATGCCTTCGTGATGTCGTAGTGCAGTGCACGCTATCTGGCCGTAGTTGGTGGGGAGCCTTAATGCGGTGGTTGCCCCTCTAGAATTACCCTGTGAACGACTCCCTGCCTCCGTGCCCCGAATGCTCCAGTGAATACGCCTATGAGATGGGCGTGCTGCTTGTCTGCCCTGAGTGCGCCCACGAATGGTCACCGGCGAACGGGAGCGACGAGCAGGAGAATGTCATCAAAGACGCGGTCGGCAATGTCCTGAGTGACGGCGACACCGTCACGGTCGTCAAGGACCTCAAGGTCAAGGGCAGTTCCACGGCCATCAAGGTCGGCACCAAAGTGCGGAACATCCGGCTGGTCGATGGCGTGGGGGACCACGATATTGACTGCAAAGTGGATGGCTTCGGCCCTATGCAGCTCAAGTCCAGTGTTGTGAAGAAAGTCTGACGGGAGGCTTCACGATGACCGGAACCTCAGTACCCAAAGGCCTCATCGGCCCCATCCTGGTAGGCGTCATGCCCGGGCAGCGTCCGGTCGTTGTGGAGCGCGCCGCCGAGGTGGCGCTTAGCGCTGGGCTGCCACTGGTGTGCGCCTTCGTTGATGTGACCGTTTATCCCGTGGATGGAACCACGGGCGGGCCGTCTGCTCCGATTGATCCCGACGGCGTGGACGATGACGCCGAGAACGCCCCGGATTCCTTGCGGGCAGCGATTGCCGCCCAGCTGGCCGAAGCTGACCTGAGCTGGTCCATCGTTTCCCTGGCAGGGGAGCCGGCGCGGGCGTTGGCCCATGAGGCCGAAGATATCGGCGCGTCCATGATTGTGGTGGGCTCCAGGGACCGTAAGCTTGGGTCGGCCATCAAAGAGCTCACTGCTGGTTCCATTGCCAGGCAGCTCTTTCACCGGCAGGACCGCCCGGTGCTTGTGGTACCTGTGGAGCCGCGGGTGCCGGTGGATGATGACGACTGACGCCAGGCGTCCCGTCCATCTTCACTGGGGGTTCATCGGAATTGTGGCCGCGGGTGGCGTGTTCGGGGCACTCGCCCGCTACGGCCTCGGACTTATGATTCCTGCGCCAGGATCCTGGCCGTTGCCCACCCTTGTGATCAACCTTTCCGGCGCTTTGGCGCTTGGCGCCTTGCTGGAGGGACTCTCCAGGCGGGGGCCCGACGTCGGAAGTCGCCGGCTCTGGCGCCTGGCCTTGGGAACGGGGTTCCTGGGTGCGTACACCACCTACAGCACGCTCGCTCTGGACGCGGTGCACCTGTTCACTGCCGGCGACACGCCTGCTGCGATAGGTTATCTCGGCGTGAGCCTGCTGGGTGGCGCGGTGGCAACCACGGCCGGAATCTGGCTCGCCGCGTGGCATCACGGACGTGCGAAGTGACCGTCATCCTGCTGGCCCTGGCGGGGGGATTGGGTGCGGCTGCCAGGTTCGTGATGGACGGGCTCATTCGGGCACGGCTTCGCACTGCCCTGCCGTGGGCCACCATCATCATCAATGTTTCCGGTTCCTTGCTCCTCGGATTCCTAGCGGGCCTGGCGCTGCGGGGGCTGGCGAGCGAGTCCCTTCAACTCATCCTCGGCACTGGTTTCCTCGGCGGCTACACCACTTTCAGTACGGCAAGCCTGGAGACCATAAGGCTCGTGCAGAGTGGGCGGGTGGGGCTGGCGCTCGTTAACGGGCTGGGGTCCATGGCCGTTAGCGTCGGTGCGGCCGCTGCAGGCGTTTGGTTCGCTCTGCTGCTGGCTTAAGAGATGACTGCCTGAGGGTCTTTGCCCGGCTGTAGGATCGGTGCCATGGCTAAGAAGACATTCAATGAGCTGTTGTCCGCCCAGGTCGCCAATGAGTTTGCGGCCTCCCAGCAATACATTGCAGTAGCCGTGTATTTTGACGGCCAAGACTTGCCGCAGCTTGCCCGGCACTTCTACCGCCAGGCCCTTGAGGAGCGGAATCACGCCATGATGATGGTCCAGTACATGCTGGACCGCAACGTGCACGTCGAGATCCCCGGCATCGCCCCGGTTCGCAACAACTTCACCAATGCCAAGGAACCCATCGCCCTGGCCCTGGAGCAGGAAAAGGAAGTCACGCGCAACATTGAGGAGATGTTCCGCGCCGCTCGTGCCGAGGGCGACGCCTTGGGCGAGCAGTTCATGCTGTGGTTCCTGAAGGAACAGGTTGAGGAAGTGGCTTCCATGACCACGCTTTTGAACATCACGGAACGGGCGGAGAACCTCTTCGACATCGAAAATTACGTTGCCCGTGAGAGCGTCGGCGATGGCGGGCGCGATACCAGCGCTCCGTCCGCTGCCGGCGGTGTTATCTAGGGGGCAAACTCCCGAGGTGAAACCAGAGGCCGCCCGAAGCTCAGCTTCCGGCGGCCTCTTCGATTGCCAGGGCATCGTCGCGGTCGGACCGGCCCAACAGGGACAGTCGGCTGGCAATACGGGCCAGATCCGTGGGCAGGACGCTGCCGGAAGGTTCTGCATCCCAGTCCAGGGGTCCCGTACCGATCAGGAACAAGGTGATGTCCTGATCGTGAAGCACATCCACGGCATTGCTGAACCGCTGCCACGCGGGCGCGGAATTCGGGTCCATCAGGGCAGGGGAGGGAACGTCGTCGACGACCCAGGTCTTGAAACTGTCCGCCAAGGCGAGAAAATCAGCGGTGGAGGTCAGGCCTCCGCACAATTCCGGGAAGCCCACCCAGAGCAGGTCCGGGTCTGCGTTCTTGACCACGATGGGTTGTGTTGTTGGCGTCAGGACACGGCTTTGGGAGGCGGTGGGCCTGAACAGCCCCAGCCGTCCCAGCTGCTTGGGCGTGCCCGGCGTAATGATCCTGCCCGAGCGGAACGCCTGGGTGCCGGCGTCGGGAGTTTTATGTGCCGCAGGAAACCGCCGGAAGTCGGCGGGGCCGTTGATCTCCACAATCTCCATCATCTCCTTGATGGCCTCGATGGTCGGCGCAAAATGATCGTGCCACAAGGGGTTGGGCAGCAAATCGTCCGGAGCGTAGTTGGACGTCACCACCAAGGGAATCCTGCGTTGCGCCGCGGAACGCAACAACCGGGCGATGAACATTCCATCCCCGACGTCGTGGACGTGAAATTCGTCGAAGAACAGGACGTCGATGTCCGTCAGGAGCGCATCCACTGAGTGCTGGATGGCTGTTCCATCGGCGGAAGCTGAACGGTGCGTTCCCGCGTGCAACTTGCGGAAGAAATCATGAAAGTGGACGCGACGTTTCCGGGCCGGAAGCCTGTCGTGGAAACTGTCCATGAGCCACGTTTTGCCGCGGCCCACAGGTCCGTGAAGATAGATGCTTCGCGGCGTCCTCTGCGGGAGCGCACGACGGCGGGCGGTTACGACTGCACCAAAGGCGGCCAGCCGCTGGGCTGCTTCCTGCTGGCTGGGCTCAAGCTGGAAACCCGACCGTCCGGCGTCGTGCGTGATGCCCTGCATGAGCGCAAGGGCAGCGCCCCGGCCTCCCTGCTTTCCTCGTGGTGGGAGGAGCGACGGCGTCACAGCCAGCCTTTCCGCTTGAAAATGAGATACATGAGCACCGCTGCTCCAAACATGAGCCCGATGGCCATCGGATAGCCGAAGTCCCAGTGCAGCTCCGGCATATGGTCGAAGTTCATGCCGTACACCCCGGCCACAAACGAGGGTGCGAACAGGATGGCGGCCCAAGAGGAGATCTTCTTGACTTGTTCGTTCTGGGCAGCGCTCGCCTCATTCTGGCGGTTCGCCGTCAGTGTGCCGTCAAGGGTCAGGGCGTTCTGCAGGAGATCCCTGAAGGAGTTCACCCTGGAGATGACGCGCTGAACGTGGTCCTCCACGTCACGGAGGGAGCGCTGGAGTTCAATGTCCACCCCGTACTTCTCGAAGCCCTTCTCAAGCAGCACCATGATGTCCGGTAGAGGCTGGATTGCCCTTTGGAATTGGATGACTTCACGCGCAAGCTCATAAATCCGCCGTGAAACTGCGGTATCGCCGCTGAAGAGTTGGTCTTCAATTTCATCGATGTCGTTCTCGAGCCCTGCCACCACAGGCGCGTAATCGTCCACCACCTGGTCCAGGAGGGCGTACAGCACCGCTTCCGGTCCATGCCGCAGGAGATCCGGGCGCTGCTCCAAACGGTGGCGGACACGCGCAACTCCACCGGTTTCAGCATGGCGGATGGTCACCACGAAGTTGGGACCGGTGAAGATGTGCAGCTCGCCGAACTCCACCGTCTCGGTGGCATCCAGGTACCGGGCGGGCCGCAGGACCGTGAAGAGGTTGTTGTCGTAGCGCTCCAGCTTTGGCCGCTGGTGCGCTGAAACGGCGTCCTCCACAGCGAGTTCGTGGAGGCCGAACTCGTGGGCGACAGCGGTCATCTCGTCCCGGGTGGGCCTGTAAAGCCCGATCCACGCCATGCCACCTTGCTCCGAGAGTGTCTCGAAAGTCTTCTCCAGGTTATGTGGGGTGGCTGTGCGTACGCCTTCTACATAGACGGCGTTATCAATGATGGTCACGAGTGAACGCTACTGCATGGCACCGATGATGGCGCCCGCAATGGTCATGGCGAGGATATCGTGCCCCGCATCAATAACGGTTACTTCAGAGGGGCGCCCGGCGAAACCATTGTGGATGACGTGTCCTCCGGCGCGGAAAACCAGGGCCAGGACCAGGGCGAAGAAGCCTCCGGCCAGGAAGGTGTTGAGCTCCAGGGCACTGATCAGGATGGCCAGGAGAATGCTGGTGAGTGCCGAGGCAAGCATCATGGGAATCCAGATACCGGCGCCGCCGTCGATGTTTTTGAGGTCCTCCTCGGTTTTGCCGATCGCTTGCATCCACCGCCGACCCAGGACGGCCGGCATGTACCAAACGAACCCGATCACCACGCTTGAGATGAACGCCAGAAGGACAGCGAGCCAGTTGATCTGCGAAATGTGTGAGAGCCAATCCATGGTCAAAAGCCTAGTAGGGCGGACCACTGGAGCCGGTGTTCAAGCGTTCACGCTGACCGCGTGTTGGTAGTTCCGGCCAACCTTTCCATCAAAGGCTCGGTTCGGTAGGGGATATGCGTATGAAGGGCCAGGACGGTTTCCGTTCGGATGACACCTTTGGTCCGCAGGACGGACCTCAGCGCGGATTGCAGGTTATGGGTGTCCGTTGCCACCACGCGGCACCAGAGATCTCCGCGTCCGGAGATTTCATGGACCTCCAGCACCTGTGGAATGAGCCGCAAGGCTCCGATGACACCATCGAGTTCGCGGTGCGTTACTTCGATGGTGATGAAAGCGACGACGTCGTACCCCACCTTTTCAAGGTCCACTTCTCGGCCCGCTGCCTGAAGGACCCCGGAACGGAGCAGCCGTTTTAGACGGCTTTGGGCAGTGTTGCGGGCAATGCCCAGTGAGTCGCTGAGTTCAGCGATATGGATACGAGGGTCCTTGATGAGTTCCAGCAGGATCTTCAAGTCCATGGGGTCCAAGGTATTCAAATGGTCACTCCGGCTCACGTAGACGTCACTACTTTGATTATTTCGCTCAATTTTCCCACCATTCTGCTCCTTTGAGCGCAGTAATGCGGCATCCTGTTGCCACCGAAACATGGCCGTGCTGCCATCCCACAAGGAGCCCGCGCACTGCCCCGAACCTAAGGCACGGAAATGACTGTCTTGAGCGAACTCCGCATGCGTCCGGCCACCGCCGGCCGCTGGGGTTGGGATGCCACTACGACGGCAAGGCTGGTCCTGGCCGGCATAGTGATCTTCACGCTGCTGGTGGGCGCAAACCTGGCCACGCCGCTGTATCCCTTGCTGCAGGCCAGATTGGGCATGTCCTCCTTGGACGTTACGGTGGCTTTCGCCAGCTACGTCCTGGCCCTTGTGGTGGTCCTGATGGTGGCGGGGCACTGGTCGGACCACATTGGAAGACGGGCGGCGCTGGTGCTGGCCGTCCTTATGGGCCTGCTGGGCGGCACAATCTTCGCGAATGCCGACAGCCTTGGCATGCTGTCGCTGGGCAGGGCTTTCCAAGGAGTGGCAGTAGGTCTGGCCACCGGTGCAAGCTCCGCGGCGCTGCGTGAACTGTTGCCCCGTAGGCCCGAGTGGGCTTCCCGCTTCACGTTGCTGTCTTCGGCTGGTGGTGTGGCTGCCGGGCCCGCGATCGGTGGCCTCCTCTCGCTGCTTCCGGACCCGACGCGAACCCCCTACTATGTCCACTCCGGGGTGCTGTTGGCTGCGCTCGTTCCGCTGTGGCTCCTCAAAGCAAGGCCTGCGATTGCGCCCGCTGCAGGAAAACCGGTGTTCAAGGTTCTCGCTCCGCGTAGACCTGCCGTTTCGAGTCACGCACGCGGCGCCTTTTGGATGGCGTCTGCAGTGGGGTTCCTGAGCTTCGCGGTCTTCGGGTTCTGCCTTTCACTGGCGCCCGGATATTTCGCAGCCGTGGTCCATGCAGATTCCAGACCCGTCATCGCGCTGCTGGCTGGGGTCACTTTGGGTGCATCGGCGCTCAGCCAGCTTGTGGGAGTGCGTGGACGATACATGGTCCCGGTTGCCCTGGCAGTGTTGGGCGTCTCGGTGATCCTGGTTGGAGCTGCCGCGGCTTGGTCGAGCCCCTTGTTGCTGGTGGCCGCCAGCATCACTGCGGGGGCAGGTCAGGGAATCGCGTTCCGTCAGGTGTTCAACGATGTTGCCGGGAAAGTGGAGGCAGCCCGGCATGCGCAAGTCATCAGCACGGTTTATGTCATCACCTATATGGGAAGCGCTGTTCCGGTGATTGGCCTGGGATTGGCTGTCTCGGCACTTGGCCTGGAGGCCGCCGTCGTTGGTTTTACCGTGCTGTGCGGGGTTGCGGCCCTGGCCCTCGCCGCGGTGTCCCTCCACGGTGCCCGCCGGGGCTGAACAGGGTTACTCCGGAAGCGGGCCGCGGTTGCCGGGTATGTGCTGGAAGACCATCGTGGTCTCCGTGTGTCCTACCACCGGATCTGTGGCGAGGTTATCGAGCAGCCAGTTGCGGAGGTCGTCGGTGTTGGCGACGGCAATGTGCAGGAGGTAGTCCACGGAACCTGTGGTGTGGAACGTGGAGATCACTGCAGGCAGCTTGGGGACGCGTGCCGTGAAGCGGTCAATCTGGTCCCGATCATGTGCACGGAGACGGACGGCAATGAGCGCCTGCACCGAGCGGCCGATGGCTGGCAGGCTAAGGACAGCCTCGAAGCCCTCGATAATCCCCCGTTCGGACAGGGCCCTTGTGCGCATCAGGGCAGTGGAGGGAGCGATTCCCACGAGTTCCGCCAATTGCTTGTTGGAGATACGCGCGTCCTCCACCAAGGCCGCCAGGATTCGTTCGTCAATAGCGTCCAGCGGCTCGGCGCTGCCTGAATTTGGCCGAACATTCTTCGCGGGGTTGCTCACGGATCCTCCTGAAATTGCCTTTCATTCATCATAATCGCTGAATTCATGGCAATCCATTCGTTCCTACTCCACAATCCCGAATATTTACCCGCATGGGTACCGGTACAGCGTGGATTATTCTTGCGCAGGGTCCAAGCTTTGTGGCTCGCTGAGCACCATCAGGAACAGTGGAAGGGTGAGCGATGAACGACGGCGGTGACTACCGCCGTCGTGATGGCAAGCGCCATGACGCTCCACGCCAAAGCTGGCCACCCGAACTCCTGGAAGGCCAGGCCCCCGGCCCAACCGATAACGCTGGACCCGAGATAGTAGGAAAGGTTGTAGAGCGAGGCGGCTTGGGCACGGCCTGTTGTGGCGATGGCGCCGGTCCAACCGGAACCCACGCTGTGGGCAGCGAAGAAGCCGCCGGTAAACACCACGAGGCCTAGCAAGGTGGCCACGAGGTTCTCTGCCAACGTGAGTGCGAGTCCCGCGGACATCAAGCCAACTCCAACGAGCAGCACGTTGCGCCGCCCAAAGCGGGTTGTAAGTCCGGCCGCCCAACGGGAACTCACGGTACCGGACAGGTAGGCCAGGAAAATGAGGCTTACCAGTGTGGTGGGAAGCCCGAACGGTTCAGCGTGGAGACGGAACCCGAGGTAGTTATAGACCGCCACAAATCCGCCCATGAGCAGGAAGGCCTGTAGGTAGAGCGATACCAGCTTGGGGTTGCTGGAATGGCTGCCCAGTGTGCGCAAGGCGCCGCGGAATCCCCTGGGAGGTGCGGGCATGAAGCGTCGCTGTTTGGGAACCAGCACCACAAACAGGACCGCGGACACCGTGGCCAGCAGGGACACTGCCAGCGCGGCTGCCCTCCAGCCCCACAGTTCACCCACTGGACCCGCCACCAGGCGTCCCGCGAGTCCGCCGAGCGTGGTTCCAGCAACATAGCTTCCGGCCGCCAGTGCCGTGTGGATCCTGGTCACTTCCTCGTTGAGGTATGCGATGGCTATGGCTGGGATTCCGCCGAGGGCCATGCCTTCGAGAGTGCGGAGTCCCAGGATCAGTGGAACGGTTGGTGCCAGCGGAACCAGCAGCCCCAGCACTGTTGCTGCTCCGATGCCGATGGCCATGGCACGAACCCGGCCAATCCTGTCTGCCACGAAGGACCACGGCAGGACGCTGACGGCGAGTCCCACGGTTGCCAGGGAGATACTCAGTGCTGCTTCTGCTGCGGAGATGTGGAGGTCGGCCGCCATGAGCGGCAGCACCGCTTGTGTGGAGTACAACTGGGCAAAAGTCGCAACCCCGGCCAAAGCCAATGCGGCAAGCACGCGCCGGTAGCCACGGGATCCCTTGGCGTGCCCATCCCATTGCGTAACGCCCACGGCTGCTCTAGTCACTTGCCCAGATTAGGCTCCCCGAACTGTGCGTTCCAATGCATGATTCGCTTATGATTCATCCAGGAATGCATGATTTCTTTCTAATGCCTGGAACTTCCTGATGGCTGGATCGGAGCGGCGGCGCGTGGAACCGGATCACCAACAGCTTGTGCAGCTCCTGCCGCTGCTTCCCGTGCTGGCAGAGTTGGGCCGGACGGAGCATATGACGGAGACCGCTGAGCTCCTTGGCGTTCCCCAGTCGACCGTGAGCCGGGCAGTCGCCAGGGCAAGCGCCATTGTGGGGATGGACCTTCTGGTCCGTGATGGGCGTGGCATCCGCTTGACTCCAGCGGCAAGGACTTTGCTGCCCTACATCGAAGCCGCCTTGGAAGACTTCCAGGCAGGATTGGACAGGGTGAGGCACGAGTCCGACGTGGTCAGGGGGCGCATCGGCATCTCGTTCCAGCACACGTTCGGTGAAGCGACGCTGCCCCTGCTCATCAGCGCGTTTCGTAGCCGCCATCCGCAGCCCGTCTTCGAGCTCCGCCAGGGTCCACGCGACGACTGCCTGGAGGAACTGGCAAAGGGCGAAACAGATTTCGCCCTCACAGCACCGATCGCGGCGGAAGGCCGGGGCATCCAGGCGCTGCCGCTCTACAGGGAGCCGCTGCGCGTAGTGCTGCATTATCTGCACCCCCTCGCCGGCCGGCCGAGCGTGCACCTGTCCGAGTTGCGGCATGACCCGTATGTGACGCTGCCGCCCGGCGTCGGCCTCCGGGCCCTGGGCGAGGCGCTTTTGCGCGAAGCAGGCTTCCGTCCCCGGACTGCCTTTGAAGTCCAGGAATCCACCACTGCCCGGGGCCTGGTCTCGGCCGGTTTGGGTTTCAGTATCCTTCCGCCCGCGGGGCCTGGCTCCGGCACTGGCCAGTTCCTGCCGGGGGCGGAGTTGGGACTTGTGGAAGTACGCATCGAATCCGACCTTGCCTTCCGGCAGATCGGCATTGCTTGGCGGGAGCGCACCTTCGAACCCGACGCCGTCAGGCTGTTCCGTGAGCTGGTGGCCAGGGAAGGCGAAGCATTGCTGGCCGAGCTTGTCAGAGCCCGCTCAGGAAATCCCTGACAACATCCTCCGCAGATCCTTCCTTCGCTGACCGCCAACCAGTGCCTGCCCACAGATTGAGGCGGTCAGAATCACCTGCCGCCGACGCTGCCGCCCGAATCGGCGCCGTCAGGTGATGGATTGCCGGATAACCCTCCGGTGCGTCCTGGTGATCGCGGACGAACTCGTTTACCAGCGAGCGGGCGAATCTTCCGGTAAAGGCCCGGGTCATGGCCGTCCCGGTGTAGCGCGGATCGCCGAGGGCATCCTTGTGTGGTTGCCGGGCTCCGCTTTCCTCCGTGCGTACCAACGCTGTACCCACCTGCGCGGCGGCCGCACCAGCAGCCAGGACTTCGCGAAGCGCGGAACTGTCCATGATCGCGCCTGCCGCAATCAGCGGAAGGTCGACGGCGGTACGCACCTGGGCGACGAGTCCCGCCGTCGTACGTGTTGACCGGGTCCCGCTTCCGGGTCCTCCGGCGTCGCCAGCGAGGAACGCTGCCGTGTGTCCTCCTGCGGAACTGTGCTGCACGGCGAGGGCGTCCGGGCCTTCTTCCGCGGCTGCCAGGGCCTCGGCAACACTTGTCACACTGGAGATGACAGCAGTTCCGGCCTTCTGCAGGGCCTTGACCACAGAGCGTCCCGGCAGCCCGAAGACGAAGCTGACGAACTCCACGGGATCCGCGATCAGTGCGTCGATTTTGTCCTGCCAGGCGTCGTCGTCGTCGAATCGGAGGGCTGGGACTGCCACACCATAGCGGGCCGCCTCTGCTTCAAGTTCCGTCCGGTACGCCTCCAGCCTCGCGCGCGCCGCCGGGGTCGGGGAAAGTTGCGCCATATCCGGTACAAAAACGTTCATGCCGAACCGGATACCCATTGCACGCGCAGCCGCGATCTCGGCCGCCATGGCCGCCGGGCTTTTATACCCCGCGGCGAGAAAACCCAAGCCACCGCCGGATTGCACCGCCTGCACAAGTGCGGGAGTGGACGTTCCGCCAGCCATTGGCGCTGCTATGAACGGCGTATCAAACAGGGAATGCGTCATGTGCGGTTTCTCCTCGGTGCGCTCCAAGCTAGTCTTTCACGGTGAACAATCGTGACTCTGCCAAGCATTCCCACGCGTCCCCCGAAGCCCTCCGCGGTACCGTGATCGGGCTGGATATCGGCGGTACAAAAACGCGGGGCGTGCGGTTCGAAGACGGCGTTCCAGTCCTTGACGAAAGCGCCGGAAGCGCCAACGTCCAGAACGTGAGCCGGGAGCAGGCCATGGCAAACCTTGCCGAACTTTTCGCGAAGATCGGCGGCGGCGACGTTGACGAGGTTTACGCAGGCGCCGGTGGAATTGATACCGACGAGGACGCTCAGGCGCTCGCCGACCTGATTTCTCCGCACGTCCCCCGGGCACGCATCACCGTGGTTCACGATTCCAGGCTGCTCCTGGCCGCGGGAGGAGCGAGCACAGGCGTCGCCGTGATTGCAGGCACCGGTTCTGCCGCCTGGGGTAGGAACGCCGCTGGTGAGGAAGCCCGGGCCGGAGGCTGGGGCTACCTTCTGGGCGATGAGGGAAGCGGCTACTGGCTGGGCCGCGAAGCCGTGCGCCACAGCTTGCGGCGCATGAACCAGGGCCTGGAACCGGACACGCTGAGCCGTGCCCTGCTGGACTCCTGCGGAGTGGAAGAGCCGGGCAAATTGATCGCCCTGTTCCATTCCCCGGAAACGGGTCGCCGTTTCTGGGCACAACGGGCACGGCTCGTCGTAGAGGCTGCGGACGCCGGCGACGAAACCAGCGCCCGGCTGGTGGACCAAGCCGGCAAGGACCTCGCTGACCTTGCCGAGCAGGCCGTTCGCCAGCTCGGCTTGGACGGGCCGGTCATCCTGGGCAGCGGGCTGGGCATGAACGTCCGCCGCCTGCAGGAATCATTCAAGGCACGGCTGGCCGAGCGGGGCATCATCGACGTCCGGATTCTCCAGCAGGACCCCGTGTTCGGCGTCCCGCGGCTGGTGGCCGAGCAGCGGGCCTAGCGCCTTGGACTCAGCCCCGCGTACGGGGGCGGAGCCTGACACCCGGAAGCGGCGGAGCTGGGATGCGCCCGGCTTCGGGCCCTGCGTCAGGGCCATGGCCCTGGACGAATCCGAAGCGTGAGGCGGCGGCAGCGTCGTCGTCGAGCAGGCCTTCGGCTTCCCACTCCAGACGCGCTTTTTCCACTTCGTCATGCGTACGTCCCACAAAGTTCCACCACATCAAGACGTCTTCCCCGAACGGTTCGCCACCCAAAAGCATGAAACGGGTCTCCGGCTGGGCCTCCACTATCAGGCCCTGCCTGCCGGCACCCAGGTAGGCAAGCGGGCCGGGCTGGATCTCTTCGCCATCGATAACCAGATGCCCATCCAGCACCAAAACTGCATGTTCAAACTCCGGGCGGAGCGGAAGCTGGAGCATCCCTGTGCCGGTGATGTCCGCACCAACGATGGGACTGAACATAGTGGCTGGTGAGCGCTGACCGGCGAATTCACCCACCATTACGGTTGCTGTGTAGCCTTCGCCAACAGCCACGGGAAGCTCACGGTGTTGCTCAAAGGAGGGTTCGCGGTGCCGGTGTTCGTCGGGGAGTGCAACCCACAGTTGGAGTCCCCGTGACATAGGAATCTCGTCATCCGTTCCGGCCACCGTAGCCGCAGGCAGGACCGAGAATTCCGAGTGGGAGATCCCGTGGCCGGCGGTCATAATGTTGAGTTCACCTGGTTTGACCACAACGTCGCTGCCCACGCTGTCGCGGTGCCGCACGGCACCCTCCAGTGGCCATGTCACGGTTTGGAGGCCGCAGTGGGGGTGGGGGAGAACGCTCATTGCCACGCGGTCTGGACCAAAACTGTCCAGGAAGCACCAAGCTCCAACAGTCGGCAATCCGCGCTGCGGCAAGGTGCGGAACACGTTCATGGCACGGACGCCGCCGAGGGGAACTTCACGCTCCGGCCATAACTGGACGCACGGGCCCTGTCCTTCATGGGCGGCGGGGCAGACTTGCTCCGCGGGCGAAGTATCCAGATTGGTCATGTGTTCATCACCTGTGCATAAATGTTGGAAGTTGAGCTAATCTGTTCCGTGTGAACAACGCCCTTTTGAGCTACCACGACGCCGTCCTCTACCGTTCGGGTGAACCGTATCGCATCCTTGCGGGAGCCATCCACTACTTCCGCGTCCACCCCGATTTGTGGCAGGACCGGCTGCGTCGACTCAAGGCCATGGGTGCCAACACAGTTGACACCTACGTTGCTTGGAACTTCCACCAGCCTACGCGCGAGGAGGCGCCGGACTTTACCGGCTGGCGGGACGTTGGCCGTTTCATCGACCTCGCCGCGGGGGAAGGGCTGGACGTCATTGTCCGTCCGGGGCCCTACATCTGCGCCGAGTGGGATAACGGCGGCTTTCCGGCCTGGCTCACCGGAATTCCCGGCATTGGCCTGCGGTGCATGGATCCACAATTTACCGCTGCGATTGAGGATTGGTTCGACCACCTGCTTCCGATTGTCGCCTCCCGGCAGGCATCGCTAGGCGGTCCCGTGGTTGCCGTGCAGATTGAGAACGAATATGGCAGCTACGGCGACGATCACGACTACATCCGCTGGAATCGCCGTGCCTTGGAGGAGCGCGGGATCACGGAGATACTCTTCACAGCCGACGGCGGCACGGACTATTTCCTCGACGGCGGCTCAGTCGAGGGAACATGGGCGACTGCCACCTTGGGAAGCCGCGGTGACGAAGCGATCGCAACATGGAAGAGGCGGCGGCCGGACGAGCCCTTCTTCAATGTCGAGTTCTGGGGTGGTTGGTTTGACCACTGGGGCGAACACCACCATCGGCGTGGCGCCGATGACGCTGCTGCGGAAGCGCGGAAGATGCTCGATGCCGGTGGATCGGTGTGCGTCTACATGGCACACGGCGGCACCAACTTCGGCCTGGGATCGGGCAGCAACCACGATGGCACCATGCTCCAGCCAACGGTCACCAGCTACGACTCCGATGCCCCCATTGCAGAGAACGGGGCTTTGACGCCTAAATTCCATGCCTTCCGGAAGGAGTTCTACCGCGCCCGGGGCATCGAGGACCTTCCTGAACTGCCCGCGGAGCTGCTGGCTGATGCTCCGGTCCTTCCGGCGCAGTCCCTGGCCCTGACGGGAGGCCGGGACCTGTTGGAGCTCGTCCGTGCATCAGGCAAGCCCGTAAACAGCGTCAAACCGCTCACCTTTGAAGAGTTGGGTCTCGACGCCGGCATGGTCCTTTATGCGGCCGAAGCCGTCCTCCCGGGACGCCCCGAGGCTCCCGCGGAGAGCCGCCTCAAAATCGCAGGGTTGAATGACCGCGCCTACATCTGGATCGATGGACAGTACGCCGGGGTCCTTGACGATACAGACGGGGCCGAAGGGTTGGCCGTCAGCGGAACCGGTGTCCCTGCCAAGCTGGAGATCCTGGTGGAGAACCTGGGCCGCATCAACTACGGCCCGCTGACCGGCCAGGGCAAAGGAATCCTGGGTGGCGTCCTGATCAACCAGCGCTACACCTTCCATTGGACGCAGACGCCTCTGGCTTTGGCTGATTGGGCTTCCGAGGACCTTGAGGGACTATCCGGAGCGGAGTTCGAGGTTGCGGAACCGGCGGATACATATATTGCACTCCCTGATTCCGGAAAGGGCTTCGTCTGGCTCAACGGCTTCCTCTTGGGCCGATACTGGGACAAGGGGCCACAGGTTACTTTGTACGCCCCGGCGCCACTGTTAAAGGCTGGCCTCAACAGCATCAAGGTCCTGGAGCTCGCCAAGGCGGGGAGCGTCGTCGAACTCCGCGAAGGCCCGGATCTCGGCCCGGAAGAGGCGGGGCCGATAGCCGCAGCCGAGCTGCCGTAATGCCGTTGCCAACCATGCTGTTGCCAACGACGCCGTTGCCAATCACCTGACAAGCAGCCGCCAACTAAGCTGGCACCATGACCCTGGATTTCGACACCCGCCCTGCCGCTTACGCCGTCATCATTCAGGAGGCCCGGATCCTTTTGGCCTACTGGAAGCAGGACGGCAAGGAAGGCTGGACGCTGCCGGGCGGGGGACTGGACCTCGCGGAGCATCCCGTGGACGGATGCCGCCGCGAGGTCTATGAAGAAACCGGTTACGAGGCCCGCATCGATGGCATGCTGGGCATCGACGTCGGACACTGGCCCGCGGAGGCCGGACAGGACGGTACGCTGCGGGACTTCCAGGCGCTCCGGCTGGTCTACGAAGCTACGATCGTCGGGGGTGAGTTGACGCACGAGGTGGATGGCAGTACCACGCACGCGGCGTGGATTCCCCTGGACGATGTGGGCAAGCTGAACCGGGTCTCCTTGGTGGACGTGGCGCTGCGGCTACACCGTGAGCGGCCTGCCGATGGGAAGCTCAACTAGGTACTCTCAAAGAGGCCTAGCCAAAGCCAACTGCCTTGGCTACGCTGTAGAACGTTGCCGGCCCACCAGCCGCCGGCCCGGATGCCGAGGAGGTGGATTCTGATGATTGCCATAGTTTTGCGCGCCCTGCACTCGTTTGCGGCGCTCCGTCATCACACCACCATCCACGTCCCGGCATCAGCCTGCCAACACTAGGCGGCCGGGCCTCAGCAGAGGCTATCCCTTGAACACTTACGCTTCTTCAAGCGACCCAAAAATCAGTTTCAGCAGCGCTGGCGACGGCAACCGCATGGAAGGCCCAGCAGATTACGGCTTTACCGAAAATACGGCGGAACTCTTCCGCGCCAACCCAGTTACCGGTGGGGACAACAGCGACAACACTCCTGGTCGGGTAGTCCGGCTGGACAGGAACCGCGTCCTCGTAGCGTCGGAGAGCGGCCTGCTGCATTTGGCCTATCCCGGGCATGGCCCGGTTCCCGCCACCGGGGACTGGGTGTGGCTGGGGCATAACCGCGCCGGTGAGCCGTCCGTCGTCGAGGTTCTTCCGCGGCATTCGGCACTCAGCCGCAAACGCGCTTTCGAGGCATCCTCCGAAGAACAAATCCTGGGCAGCAACATCGACATCGTGGCGGTCGTGGTGCCTGTGGACAGGCCCCTCACCCATAACCGCCTGGAGCGTACGCTCGTCGCCGCTTGGGATTCCGGCGCGACCCCACTTGTAGTCATTACCAAAGCCGATCTCGCTGACCTTGCGGACGACGTCATAGGAGAAGTCATTCTCCAAGCAGCTGGAGTAGAGGTGGTTACTACATCCGCCGAGCAGGGTGACGGCCTTGAGGAGCTCATGCAGCACATTCCGAAAGGGGCAACCCTGGTTCTGCTAGGCCCCTCGGGTGCTGGCAAGTCGACACTCATCAACGCCCTGGCCGGAGGCAATCTCCAACAAACAGGTGAGGTGCGAACCGGCGATGGGAAGGGACGGCACACCACTACATCCCGGGAACTGGTGCCGCTGGGAGGCGGCACAGTACTCATGGACACTCCAGGTGTCCGCGGGTTCGGGCTGTTCGATGCCGAGGAGGGAATGGAGGAGATGTTCGGTGACCTTGAGGAGTTGTCAGCCCGCTGCCGCTTCGCCGATTGCTGCCATCAGGCCGAGCCGGGGTGTGCCGTGCAGGCGGCGCTCGCCGACGGAACCCTGGACCCTCGACGGTGGGGGAGCTATCTCAAACTGCAACGCGAACTGGCGGCCCTCAACCGGAAACACGATGCCGCAGCCCGCCGTGCCTATCAGCGCGAATGGCATCAAAAGGTGATGTCGGCGGACAGGGGACAGCGCGCCGTGGAGCGGCACCGGCACGATCAAGCCGAGGAACGCGCAGCAAAGGGCGCAAAACGACGTAAACGCTGAACATTGCCGATTCATTACGGAATACGTGGCGTCGCTGACATCGTCGGTGGCGCTGGCTACGCTGGGTGAAGATTGTCCGCCAAAGATAGGCCCGGGTATGGCTGAAGCCATGATTGAGTTCCAGAGCGTGACTAAGCGATATCAAGGCGGCCAGCCGGCCGTCGACAACCTGACCATGTCCATCGACAAAGGAGCCATCACTGTCCTGGTGGGTCCCTCGGGCTGTGGCAAGACGACATCCCTGCGCATGATCAACCGGATGGTGGAGCCGAGCTCAGGAACCATCACTGTGGCGGGCAAGGATGTCTCGCAGGTGCCGGCAGCGCAGCTTCGTCGCTCCATGGGCTACGTCATGCAGTCTTCCGGGCTCCTCCCGCACCGGTCCGTGCTGGATAACATCGCCACGGTCCCGCGGCTCAACGGCGTATCGAAAGCAGACGCGCGGAAACGCGCGGCGGAACTCCTCGACGTCGTTGGGCTGGCTTCCGTTCTTGGCAAACGGTATCCCTCGCAACTGTCCGGCGGTCAGCAGCAACGCGTCGGCGTGGCGCGCGCGCTCGCCGCCGATCCGCCGGTCCTTCTGATGGACGAGCCGTTCAGTGCCGTGGATCCCGTGGTGCGCGATGAACTCCAGCAGGAACTCCTGCGCCTGCAGCGCGAGCTCGCCAAAACCATCGTGTTTGTCACGCATGATATTGACGAGGCAACAGTGTTGGGTGACAAAGTGGCAGTTTTTGCCGTTGGCGGCAAACTTGCCCAGTACGCGGCCCCGGAAGAAATCCTGCGGGCACCGGTCAATGATTTTGTGGCCTCCTTCGTGGGCCGGGACCGTGGCTTTCGCCACCTCGCCTTCGACGTCGCCGATTCCGTGAGGCTCCACCCCGTCACCATGGTGGGCCAGACTGAGGGTCAAAACGCCGGGCGCCGGACGGGGGAATGGGCCTTGGTCATCGACGAAGAATCACGTCCTCTCGGGTGGTCCTCACCCCGGGACGGTGCCGGGCTGATCCCGGGCGGCTCACTCTTCCATAAGGGGGACACCCTGCGCCGCGCGCTGGATGCGGCGTTGTCTTCGCCGTCGGGCCTGGGCGTTGCGGTGGACGACGACGGCAGGGTTGCCGGGGTCTTGAGGGCGCCGGAAGTCCTTGCCCTGATCGAAGAAGTCCGCCGCCACAGGGAGGACGCCACCTGATGGAGTGGTTCCTGGCGAACATTGGCCTGGTCCTCGGCTTGGCTGGCCAGCACCTTGTGCTCGCCATCATCCCGATGCTCCTTGGGCTGCTGATCTCAATTCCCTTGGCGGAGCTCGCCCGGCGCAACAGTACGCTGAGGTCCGTGGTGGCGACGGGTACGTCCTTGCTCTACACCATTCCGTCCCTGGCGCTCTTCATCATCCTGCCCACCATCCTGGGCACGCGGATCCTGGATCCCCTCAACGTCGTGGTCGCGCTGACGATCTATGCGGTGGCCTTGCTGGTGCGTGCGGCAATGGATGCCTTTGACTCCGTTGACGACGACCTCCGCAATGCTGCCGTGGCCATGGGCTTCAAGCCCTCGGCCCGGTTCTTCCAGGTGGACCTTCCTCTCTCCCTTCCCGTTCTCTTCGCCGGGCTCCGCGTTGTGTCAGTCAGCAACATCTCGCTGGTCAGCGTTGCTGCCCTGCTGGGAGTTGGCAACCTCGGAATCCTTTTCACCGATGGCTTGCAGAGGACCTTCGTTACCGAAGTGGTGGTTGGCATCATCGCCATCCTTGTTCTGGCCTTGCTGATGGATGCAGTCCTTGTGGTACTGGAGCGTGTCCTGACTCCGTGGACACGTGCGGCAGGTGGCGACAGGGGCGAACGCAAGAACGGCACCGCTTTGCTCACTGAACCGAAAACCGTACCGCGCTTGCCCCACACCCCAGTTCAGCCGGATCCGGGTGCATCGGCATGAGCAACGTGTTTACGGACACCATCGCCTGGTTGACGGATCCCATTCATTGGACGGGAAGCGGAGGCATCCCCATGCGGTTGGCCGAGCACCTCCAGTACAGCGGGCTGGTGCTCCTCATTGCCGCAGCCATCGCTGTTCCTGTGGGTCTTTACATTGGCCATACCGGACGCGGCAGGGTGGTTGCGGTGGCCCTAGCGGGCGCCCTGCGGGCCCTTCCTACCTTGGGCCTCCTGGTCCTCTTCGCCTTGTTGGCGGGCAGCGGGCTGATGCCGCCGGTGTGGGCACTGGTGATCCTCACGGTTCCACCGCTGCTTGCCGGGACCTATGCGGGCATCTCCAGCGTGGATTCCTCCGTGGTGGACGGAGCCCGGGCCATGGGCATGACCGAGCTTCAGATTCTGTTCCGGGTTGAGCTCCCCAATGGTCTCCAGGTGATGTTCGGTGGCATCCGGACTGCCGTTCTTCAGGTGATTGCCACCGTTTCGGTAGTTGCCTACTTGCCCCTGGGCGGCCTGGGCCGGTATTTGTTCGATGGCCTGGTCCTGCAGGACTTTCCGCGGATGCTTGGTGGATCACTCCTGATCGCTGCCCTCGCCATCGCCGTGGACCTTGTTCTGGCCGCTTTGCAGAGGCTGGTCCTCTCGCCCGGCCTCACCCTCGACTCAAGCGGACGCCACAAGGCGATCGACAATCCCACAGCCACAGCTCCCGCCGGGGCTGCCGTTCAAGGAGGTACACCATGAAAAACCCCGTTCCCATGACCCTTACGCGCCGTGGACTCGGCGGCCTGGCGGCCGGCGTCGGTGTGGCCCTGGCACTGAGCGCGTGCGGGGGCAGCCCTTTGGCCACCCCATCCACTTCTGCCCCCGGCGGATCCAGCGGGTCCGGTGGCTCGCTTGTAGTTGGGTCAGCAGACTTTCCGGAGAGCCAGGTGATCGCCGAGGTTTACGCAGGCGCCCTGAATGCTGCTGGCGTTACTGCTACTACCAAGCCGAACATCGGCTCGCGCGAAATCTACTTCAAGGCTGTCCAGGACGGATCCGTGGACCTCGTCCCGGACTACTCCGGAAACCTGCTCTCCTACGTCGATACGGAGGCCACCGAGGTCTCGGCTGAGGATGTGTACAAGGCGCTCCCTGGCAAGCTTCCGGACGGACTGGCCGTGCTTGATCCGGCAAAGGCGGAGTCCAAGGATGCCATGGTGGTCACCAAGGCCACTGCCGAGAAGTACCAGCTCAAGTCCATTGAGGACCTCGCCAAGGTCTGCAAGGACTTCACGATGGCAGCCCCCGCAACATTCGAGACACGTGCTTATGGCTTCCCGGGGCTGAAGAAGAACTACAACTGCGAGCTCAAGGGCCTGCAGCCGTTCAACGACGGCGGCGGGAACCTCACGCTCCAGGCGCTGTTGGAGGACAAGGTCCAGGTGGCTGACATCTATACCACCACCCCGTCGATCGCTGACAATGACCTCGTGGTCCTGGAAGACCCCAAAAACAACTTCAAGGCCCAGCAGGTATTGCCGCTCTACAACAAGGCCAAAATGACGGACAAAGCCAAGGACGCACTCAACAACGTCTCCAAGATACTGACCACGGATGATTTGGTGGACCTCAACCGGGCAGTCAGCGGCGACCAGAAACAAAGCCCCAAGGACGCCGCAGCCGCATGGCTGAAAGACAAGGGCATCGTTAAGTAGCGCTTGACGCAAACCGCGTACGACGGCGGTGACGGACCCGCGGGGGTCTGTCACCCCCGTCGTCGTATGTGTGAGTTAAGTCTCAGCTGAAGTCCATCACCGGTGTGGCATATTTGATGAATGGCGAATTTCAAGCAGTCCACCAAGCTTCATAATGTCCTTTACGACATCCGTGGACCGATTCTTCAGGCCGCCCAGCAGATGGAGGCAGAGGGTCACCGGATCCTCAAACTGAACATCGGAAACCCGGCTCCTTTTGGCTTTGAAGCGCCTGACGCCATTTTGGTGGACATGATCCGCCACCTGCCCAATGCCCAGGGCTACAGCGACTCCCGCGGTATTTTCTCGGCCCGAACGGCCGTCTCGCAGTACTACCAGACCCGCGGAATCCAGAACATCCACGTTGATGACATCTACCTCGGCAATGGGGTCAGCGAGCTCATCACCATGTCCCTCATGGCCCTGCTTGAAGATGGCGATGAAGTCCTGATCCCCACGCCGGACTATCCGCTGTGGACGGCTTCCGTTGCCTTGGCCGGTGGCCGGCCCGTGCACTACCTCTGTGATGAGGAGTCGGGTTGGCAACCTGATCTTGCGGACCTGGAATCCAGGATCACGCCGCGGACCAAGGGCATCGTCGTGATCAATCCGAACAACCCCACGGGAGCCGTGTACCCCGAAGACACGCTCAAACAGATTGTTGCTTTGGCTGAAAAGCACGGCCTGGTCCTGTTTGCCGATGAAATTTACGAAAAGATCCTTTACGAAGACGCCGTCCACGTCAACCTTGCCGGACTAACCGGGGACGACGTTCTATGCCTGACGTTCAGTGGACTGTCCAAGGCCTACCGTGTTTGCGGCTACCGCGCTGGCTGGATGGCCATTTCGGGTCCCAAGAAGGATGCTGCCGATTACCTTGAGGGCATCAACCTGCTGGCCAATATGCGCTTGTGCGCAAACGTCCCGGCGCAGCATGCCATCCAGACGGCGCTGGGGGGCTACCAGAGCATCAACGATCTCATCCTCCCCGGTGGCAGGCTCCTTGAGCAGCGCAACAAGGCATACGATCTCCTGAACGCTATTCCGGGTGTCAGCACGCAGCAGGCCAGGGGTGCTCTCTACCTGTTCCCCAAACTGGATCCAGAGGTTTACCACATCCGGGACGATGAGAAGTTCGTCCTGGACCTGCTGAAGGAGCAGAAGATCCTGGTCTCCCACGGACGTGCCTTCAACTGGGTGCGGCCGGACCACTTCCGGATGGTGACGCTGCCTAACGTCAAGGATATTGAAGAGGCAATTGGCCGCATGGCGGACTTCCTGTCGAGGTACCCCGGGAACTAGCCTGTGGTCCATGGCCGCGTCACGAGGTCGCGTCAGGCAGAAAGGCAAGCCATGCCCGTTGCAGTTGAGTTCGCCGAGAGTCCAGCCAAGGTGCTGAAGGTTGGGCCAGGTTTTTCGTTGGCCAGCGTTGATCCCCAAGCCACGCCTGGCTACGCCGGAGCAAAGGCCGACGGCAAGTCATTGCTGGCTGAACAGGACGCCAGGCTCGCCGAACTGCAGGAAAAGCTCTTTGCAGAGGGGAAGTTCGGGAGCAACAAGCGGCTGCTGCTGATTCTTCAGGCCATGGACACTGCCGGCAAGGGTGGCATCGTCAGCCACGTTGTGGGGGCAATGGATCCGCAGGGCGTGCAGCTGAAGGCATTCAAGGCACCCACTGAGGAGGAAAAGTCGCACGACTTTCTGTGGCGGATCGAGAAAGAGTCACCTGCCGCTGGGATGGTGGGAGTCTTCGACCGCTCACATTATGAGGACGTCCTGATCCACCGCGTCCACGCATGGGCCGACGCCGCGGAATTGGAACGGCGCTACGCCGCTATCAACGACTTCGAGTCCAGGCTGGCCCAGCAGGGAACCACCATCGTTAAGGTCATGCTCAACATCAGCCAGGATGAGCAGAAGAAGCGTCTCCTTGCGCGGCTTGATGATCCCAGCAAACACTGGAAATACAGCCGGGGCGATCTCGCGGAGCGGGCGTTCTGGGATGACTACATGGATGCCTACAACACGGCCTTTGAGAAGACATCTACGGACGTCGCCCCGTGGCACGTTGTTCCAGCGAACAAGAAGTGGTACGCCCGGATCGCCGTCCAGCAGTTGCTGTTGGACGCCTTGGAGGGCTTGTTCCTGGACTGGCCAAAGGCGGATTTCGACGTCGCTGCGGAACGTGCCCTTGTTGAGGAATCCTGAGGTTGAGGAATCCTGAGCTTTAGGGCAACCCCGAGCGGTAGGGGAGTCCTGGGCCGTTGAGGAATCCCTGGCGGTAAGGGCATGCTGGGCGGCGTAGCCGCCGTTGATCGTTGTGGGGTCCGTCAACGAGGCTAGTCTTTGCCGGCGGCAGCTCCGGCGTCGTTGGCGCCCCGGGCTGTTGCCAGGCGTTTGCGGGCGCCCTCAAGCCAGTCTTCGCAACGCTTTGCCAATGCCTCGCCGCGCTCCCATAGCGCCAGCGATTCCTCAAGGCTGGCGCCGCCTGCTTCCAATCGGCCCACCACCGCCACCAGTTGTTCCCGGGCTTCCTCGTAACTGAGGGAATCCAAGGATTCCGGTGAAGATGCAGCGGGAGTGTTCTCGGTCATG
This sequence comes from Arthrobacter sp. StoSoilB5, assembly GCF_019977235.1. Classification (NCBI taxonomy): domain Bacteria; kingdom Bacillati; phylum Actinomycetota; class Actinomycetes; order Micrococcales; family Micrococcaceae; genus Arthrobacter; species Arthrobacter sp. StoSoilB5. Next base: position 3,836,792 of record NZ_AP024646.1, on the reverse strand, counting down.
GTGGTCCTTCGCATTCGATGGTGAGTATATGTGCCGTCTAGATGCTGCTGCGAAATCAGTGCTCGGCGAGTTGTGCCTGGCCGGTGGAGACAGCCCTGAACCGGCCTTCTGCCACTCGGATGGCCAGCGCCGTGCCCTCCGGAGTCTGTTCCGGACTGCTGACTACCGTGTGTCCAGCTTGGTCTTCCCCGACGATCTGGACCACCGCGTAGCCGCGGTCCAAGGTCTTCTGCGGAGACAATGCCCGCACTTGGGCGCGCAGGTGGTGGACTTGGTCAAGCGCCCGGACCACTGCAGTAGTGACGGCGGCATGAGACCTCCGCTGAAGGCGGGTGATGTCCTCGGACCGGGCTGCGACCATGGTGTCGGGTGTGGCAAGGACGGGCCGCGACCTCAAGGCATGGAGCCGGTCCGTCTCCCTGTCCACCATCCGGCCGATGCTTCGGCGAAGATGGTCCCGGGCCTGGCGGACCATGGCAAGTTCCTCGCTGACATCGGGGACTATGCGTTTCGCGGCGTCGGTGGGTGTCGAAGCCCTCAGGTCAGCCACGTCGTCCAGGATTGGACGATCTGCTTCGTGGCCAATGGCGCTAACCACTGGTGTTGTTGCTGAGGCCACAGCCCTGATCAGGTCCTCATTGCTGAACGGCAGAAGATCTTCCAACGCGCCACCACCCCTGGCAAGGACGATGACGTCCACGTGCGGGTCGGCATCCAAAGACCTGAGCGCGGCAATGATCTGGGCAACTGCCGTGTTGCCCTGGACGGCTACCTCGCGAACGTCGAACTCAACAGCCGGCCAGCGTAATGCCGCGTTACGGAGGACGTCCTTCTTGGCATCCGAGTCACGCCCGGTGATGAGTCCAATCCGGTGTGGGAGCAGGGGCAGCTTCCGTTTCCGGGAATCAGCGAACAGGCCTTCTGCGGCCAGGGCCTGACGCAGCCGCTCGATCCTGGCGAGGAGATCACCCAGGCCCACGGGCCGGATGTCCTTGACGGACATATTGAGGCGTCCGGTTTTGACCCAGAAGTCGGCCTTGACCAGGGCGACCACCCGGGAACCACGCTCAATGGGTACCTTCTGGCGATCGAGGACTGTGGACCATACGGATGCCGGCAATGAAATCTCAGCATCGACGTCCCGTAGCGTCAGGAAAGCATTTCCGCCTCGGCGGTTGAACTCAATGACCTGGCCTTCGATCCACGCCGCGGGCGCGCGCTCAATGTGGGCCTTCAGCTTCCGGGACAGCAACTGCAACGGCCAGGGATTATCCGGGCTGGTCTCCGCAGCGGTTCCTGGCAGCGTCGATTCCGGGGTCGCGTCAGCTGCCATGGGTGGTCCGTGCTTTTACCTGCATGTGTATATCCTCGCTAGCTGTGCGGCCGGGGGTCGAGGCCACTCGGTCCGTGCCACTCGGTCCGTGCCACTCGATCCGTGCCACTCGATCTTTGGGCCGGCCTTCCAACTCTATCCATAGCTTTAGCACTGGACCCGGACATTTTTCCTATCCTGTGGACAGACCTAGGATGGTGGCACTGGCCCCTTACCCCGAGGATGACTTTTGCGCAGTTTCATTTCCGCGGTGGCAGTGGTCCTTGCCTTGTTGCTCACGGCCGCCGCAGTTCCGGCTGCTTGGGCGGACGTCAACGTGGTCAAAGAGGACGGTTTCGTCCAGATGGCTGGCGCGTTGGGCAAAGATCCAGAGTTCCAAAGCCGCCTTGCTACAGCCGCAGTGGGGAACTTTGAGTCCTCCGTAGATCTTCCGGAGCCGCTCAAGTCGGTGGCTGCGGATGTCCTCAGAGGAGCTGCTTCCGGAATGCAGTCATGGCCCGAATACCCCAAAGCATGGGAGGAAACGGCCCGGAACAGTCATAGGTTGAACTTCGGAGGCGGTAAGCAGTCGGAGGAGACGGTATCGCATACAGCCCTGCTCCTGGACATCGGCCCCCTTGTCAGGCTCATCCGCGACCATTTGTCCTCAGCCAGCGGGCTACAGATTGAGGTCCCGGCGGAAAGCCTCGTGACCATGGGCGAGCCCTCGCAGAAGCTGCTCGTGGAACGGGTGGCGGCCTTCGCGCCGCTTTGGTGGCTCGCCGCCCTGGGTGCAATGGTGTCGGTGCTGTTGGCCGTCGCTGCAGCGCGTCGCCGCTCGATAGTATTTGTCTTCCTCGGACTCGGCGGTTTGGTGCTGGCTGCGCTGTGGTCGGCGATGGTTGACTGGGCTGGCGGACTGATGGGAAGCCTCTCCAGCGCCAATGGTGTTGCAGAGCTGTTCAAGCAGGAGTTCTTTTCGGCAGCCCGGACAGGCTTTGGTGATTGGATTGGTATCGCTGCTGTGGTGTCCGGTGGGTTCCTGGCATTGGGTGTCATCGCTTGGATCCTGTCCGCGAGACGGCGGTCACCTTCTGCCAGCGACCAGGTGCCGGGCCGGTAGCATGGAGGGATGACCAGCACAGCAGTTTCCATTCCGATGCCCACGGTGCCCCGCAGACGGCGATCACCGGAAGAGGTTCAGGCGGCGGCCCCGGTTACTGGACCCAAGAAGGTTCTGCTGGCGGCTCCGCGTGGCTATTGTGCCGGCGTGGACAGGGCCGTCATTGCTGTCGAGAAAGCCTTGGAACATTACGGACCGCCCGTCTACGTCCGCAAGCAGATCGTCCACAACGTCCATGTCGTAAGCTCCCTCGAAGAGCAAGGCGCCATTTTCGTAGAAGAAACTGATGAGGTTCCTGAAGGCGCCTTGGTGATCTTCTCGGCCCACGGCGTTTCCCCTGCCGTAGTCCAGTCCGCCGAAGACCGCGGTCTTCGCACCATTGACGCTACCTGCCCGCTTGTCACCAAGGTCCACCGTGAAGCGGTGCGCTTCGCCAAGGAGGACTACGACATCCTGCTCATTGGCCACGAGGGCCATGAGGAAGTCGAAGGAACAGCCGGCGAGGCCCCGGAACACATTCAGATCATCAACGGCCCGCACGAGGTAGACAAAGTCACCGTGCGGAACCCGGAGAAGACCATCTGGCTCTCCCAGACCACGCTGAGCGTGGACGAGACCATGGAGACCGTCCGCCTGCTCAAGGACCGGTTCCCCACGTTGCAGGATCCGCCCAGCGACGATATCTGCTATGCCACCACCAACCGGCAGGTGGCCATTAAGAAAATCGCTCCGCAGGCTGACCTGGTCATTGTGGTGGGTTCGGCCAACTCGTCCAACTCGGTGCGCCTGGTTGAAGTGGCTCTCGAGTATGGGGCACGCACCTCGTACCGCGTGGACTTCGCGAATGAGGTGGATGAAAGTTGGTTCGAGGGCGTGGCAACAGTTGGTGTCACCTCCGGAGCTTCCGTCCCCGAAGTACTCGTCCAGGACGTTCTCCGGCTTTTGGCGGACTACGGCTATGGCGAAGTCCAGGAAGTTGTCACGGCCGAGGAAGACCTTCTCTTCTCTTTGCCGAAGGAACTACGGGCAACCCTGAAGAAGGCTGGCGACGTGACCCGGGCCCTCGGTGGCCGTGGGAACCGGCCTGCGTCCTAGACGTACTTGTCCTAGATGTGTTTAGCAGGCCCGCTGTGGCAGCCACCCGTTTGGGAAGCTCTCACAGCGGGCCTGTCCTGTTAAGGCGCAGATCCCTACGGCCGTAGGGATGTCTTAGGCCGTGGTCGTCTCCTAAGCCGCATCTCTTAAGCTGCAGACTCCTCGGAGTCCACTGCGAGCAGCTCGGGCGCGGCCAGAGCCCGGGGGACTGCTTCGACGGACATGGGCGTGGCCAGTCCGGCGTCGTCCATGGTGTTAAGTTTGCGGGCGGTGGGGAGTACCCGTGCCTCCAGCGTGCCGACCATCGCGTTATAGCGATCCACTGATGTCTTCAAGGAGCTTCCGAGCTTCCCGACATTCTCGCCCAGCGTGCCCATGCGTTCGTAAAGCTGTTTGGCCAGTTCGAAGAGTTCGTGTGCGCTGTCCGTCAAGACATCCTGCCGCCATGTGAAGGCCACCGACTTGAGTACGGCCAGCAGTGTTCCCGGCGAGGCCAGGACGACGTTGCGGGAAAGGGCATGCTCCAGCAACGCCGGATCGGCTTCAAGGGCTGAGGCCAAAATCGACTCCGCGGGAAGGAAACAGATAACGAGCTCCGGGGAGTTGCCGGGAATGTCCCAGTACTTCTTGGCCGCCAGGGCATCGATGTGGGCTTTGAGTGCCTTGGCATGCTGTGCCAGGAGGGTCTTGGAATCATGGTTGGCCGTTGACATGACCGTTTCACCCATCGAGCCTTCACCGTGCAGCTGTTCCTGCGCCGCCAAATATGAAGCCAGGGGGACCTTGGCATCCACTACGAGTTGCTTGCCGCCCGGTAATTGCACCACAAGGTCCGGACGCAGCGTGTTCTCGTTCCGGCCTGAGTGCACTTGCTCATGGAAATCCACGTGGCGGAGCATTCCGGAGGCTTCGACAACCCTGCGCAACTGAACCTCGCCCCATTGGCCGCGGGCGCTGTTGGACCGTAGTGCCGAAGCAAGGGCATGCGTGGACCGCAGAAGCTGTTCGTCGGACAGCTTGGCGTCCTGAAGTTGCTGGGCAAGTTGACCATATTGCTCGACCCGGTCGCGTTCAAGGAGCGAGACCTGCTGCTGTACGGCAGTGAGCTTTTCGGCCACGGGACCCAAGGCGCGCAGCACGCTGCCGTCTGAGGTCCTTGATTCACTCAGCTCACGGTTCTGTGCGAACAGAAGCCGGCGTTCGGCGTCGGCGGCTGCGAGCTGGGCGGTCACCTCCGAAAGGCGCGACGAAACGGCGTCGAAGTCCTGTTCCAAGCCGGCCGCCCGGCGTCGGAAGACTACATATGCCGTACTGAGTCCCACTGCCGCTCCGATCAGCAGCATGAGCAAAGCCAAAACCAATCCAAATCCATCCATGTGGCAACCCTGTCACAGGGGTACGACAGTTTTAGCCGACAGGGCCGTTGACGGCGTACTCTTGCGGTGCGAACAAGCGTGGGCATGGTTGCAACGGGTAGAATAAATGCTCGTGGCTCTTACTATTGGCATCGTCGGACTGCCCAACGTCGGCAAATCAACTCTTTTCAACGCACTGACCCGCAATCAGGTGCTTGCTGCGAACTATCCGTTCGCAACGATCGAACCGAACGTCGGTGTCGTTAACCTGCCGGATCCCCGGCTGGCCAAGCTGGCGGAGATCTTTGGTTCCCAGAAGCTGCTTCCCGCTCCTGTGTCCTTTGTGGACATCGCCGGCATCGTGAAGGGCGCCTCCGAGGGCGAAGGCCTGGGCAACAAGTTCCTGGCCAACATCCGCGAGGCACAGGCCATCGCTCAGGTCGTCCGCGTATTTGATGACCCCGACGTTATCCACGTCGACGGCAAGGTTGATCCGCGCTCCGACATGGAGACCATCAACACCGAGCTGATCCTGGCAGACCTTCAGACCATCGAAAACGCGATCCCTCGCATCGAAAAAGAAGTCAAGATCAAGAAGCGCGAAGCAGCCGAGCTCGTTGCCATCAAGGCGGCCCAGGCAGTTCTGGAACGCGGCGACACGATTTTCAGCTCGATCAAGAGCGACAAACTGGAGATGGAGCACCTCAAGGAGCTCGGACTTCTCACCGCGAAGCCCTTTATCTACGTCTTCAACGCCGATGAAGGCATTCTTGGCGATCCGGCAAAGCAGGAAGAATTGCGCGCCCTGGTTGCTCCTGCTGACGCAGTATTCCTGGACGCAAAGCTCGAATCCGACCTCGTGGAACTGGACGAGGAAGAAGCCCGCGAGATGCTGGAAATGAACGGCCAGAGCGAGTCCGGCCTGGACCAGCTGGCCCGCGTTGGATTCCACACCCTTGGCCTGCAGACCTACCTCACCGCCGGTCCCAAGGAAACCCGGGCCTGGACCATTCGCCAGGGCGACACCGCGCCCCAAGCCGCTGGCGTGATCCACTCTGACTTCCAGCGTGGCTTCATCAAGGCCGAGGTTGTCTCCTTCGATGACCTGATCGACGCCGGTTCCATGGCTGAGGCAAAGTCCCGAGGCAAGGTCCGCATCGAAGGCAAAGAGTACGTCATGGCCGACGGCGATGTGGTGGAGTTCCGGTTTAACGTCTAAAACCAGGACGCTGCCCGGCTAGCGAGATTCTCAAGGGCCCCGGTTCAGAACATGAACCGGGGCTCTTTTTTTGCGCCTAAAACGGCTTGTCCTGCTGTCAGACAGCGAATATTACCACCGAGTAGCTTTTGACTTGAAATTCCCGCCAGTTTAGGCATCTGGAGGTTGCGGAACGGTTACAGTTTGGCCAGCGAGTCCCAACATCTGGACACAATGTGGGTAGGCTTACACACACATGTAGGCAACGTCACAGTAGGAAAGCTGTGTCCGCGCCTGGGGGTCATCACAAATTACCCCTGATCAACTCCACGACTCATAGGAGGCGGAATGCGTTTCTCGCGCACTTCCAAAGCTCTAGGCGTAGCGGCAATAATCGCCCTCGCAGTGACCGGTTGCGGCGGTGGCTCCGGCAGCAACACGAACAGCTCTGCCGCAGCCGACCCCAACAAGGTCATCACCGCATACAGCAACGAACCGCAGCACCCGCTGCTTCCCGCAAACACCAACGAGGTGTACGGCGGCCGCGTTGTCGAGCTGCTGTTCGAAGGCCTCCGCGCCTACGATGCCAGCGGCAAGCCGGTCAACGCGCTGGCCGAATCCATTGACACCACGGACTCGCAGAACTGGACCATCAAAGTTAAGTCCGGTGCCAAGTTCACGAATGGCGAGGAAATCACAGCCAAGACGTTCGTTGACTCCTGGAACTTTGCAGCGCTGAGCACCAACCTCCAGAACAACGGCTTCTTCTTCGAGTCCATCGAAGGCTATGCCGATGTCAGCGCCGTGAATGAAACCACCGGGGCCGACGGCAAGAAGACCTCCACTCCAGCACCGAAGGCTCAGACGATGTCCGGTCTGGCAGCCAAAGACGACCAGACTATTACGGTGAAGCTGTCCCAGCCTGAGGCTGACTGGTCACTGCGTCTGGGCTACTCCGCCTTCTACCCGCTGCCCTCCGCTGCTCTCAAAGACCCGAAGACTTTCGGTGAAAACCCGGTTGGCAACGGCCCCTACAAGTTCGCCAAGGATGGTTCCTGGGTACACGACCAGTCAATCTCGCTGGTCAAGAACCCTGACTACAACGGTCCGCGAGCTGCCAAGAACGGTGGCGTGACCTTCAAGTTCTACACGGACCCGGGTCCCGCTTACACGGATCTCCAGGCGGACAACCTTGACGTCACCGACGTCCTGCCATCGAACGCACTGAAGACGTACACCACGGACTTTCAGGATCGTAACTCCACCAAGCCGGTTGCCAACAACTCCACCCTGAACATTCCGGGTTACAACCCGAACTTCCAGGGCGAAGCAGGCAAGCTGCGCCGCCAGGCGCTGTCCCACGCCATCAACCGTGAGGAGATCACCAAGGTCATCTTCAACGGCACCCGCACCCCTGCCACTGAATTCACGGCACCCGTGCTGGATGGCTACAGCGACAAGATCCCGGGCAACGATGTTCTGAAGTTCGATGTCCAGAAGGCTAAAGACCTTTGGGCGCAGGCTGAAAAGATCCAGCCATACGATGCTTCCAAGCCGCTCCAGATTGCTTCCAACACCGATGGTGGCAACAAGGAATGGATCGACGCCGTGGCCAACGGCTTCAAGAACAACCTCGGAATCCAAGCCGAAATCCAGCCGTTCGCGAAGTTCGCTGAAGTCCTGGACCTGCGCAAGTCCCAGTCACTCCCGGGCCTGACCCGCTCTGGCTGGCAGGGTGACTACCCGTCGCTCTATAACTTCCTTGGACCGGTGTGGGCAACCAACGCATCGTCGAACTACGAGAAGTACTCGAACCCGGAGTTCGACAAACTGCTCAAGGAAGGCCTTGCGGCCAAGACGCCTCAAGACGCCAATACCAAGTTCAACAAGGCACAGGAAATCCTGTTCCAGGATCTCCCCGGCCTGCCCCTGTGGTACCTGAACCGTCCGATTGTGTGGAGCAACAACGTTGTGAAGGCCGAGACCGGCTGGAACGGCGGAATCCTCTACTACAACATCGAGGCCAAGTAGTCCTCAGGATCTGAACTTGCCGTGAGGCATGGGGGCCCGGCCATCGTGCCGGGCCCCCAATTGCTTGCTTCGGCAGGAAGGCAAACATGACACACCTACAACCGTCCATAGAGAGCGGGGTGAACCGTGGTCCGCTACATTCTGCGTAGGCTCCTCCAGGTGATTCCCGTCTTCCTGGGAACCACACTCCTTGTCTACTACATGGTGTTCGCCCTTCCCGGTGACCCCATCGCAGCGCTCTTCGGCGATCGCCAACCTCCTCAGAGCGTCATCGACGCACTGAGGAACCAGTACAACCTTGACCAGCCGTTCTGGGTGCAGTACGGGATCTTCCTGAAGAACCTGTTCACCTTCAACCTCGGCGTTGACTTTACGCAACAACCCATTGCAGCTTCGCTTGCAAGGGCATTCCCGGTGACCGCGATGCTCGCTGTTGAAGCACTTATTATCCAGGCCGTCTTCGGCATCGCGTTCGGCGTTTTCGCCGGTCTGCGCAAGGGTAAGCTCTTTGACTCCACCGTCCTGGTCGCCTCACTGGTGGTCATTGCTGTTCCCACGTTCGTCCTCGGCTTTGTCTTCCAGCTCGTGTTCGGTGTCCAGCTTGGCTGGGCAAAACCGACCGTTGGGGCCAACGCCGACTGGGGCAACCTGATCCTGCCCGCAGTGGTCCTGGGCCTGGTCTCGTTCGCGTACGTGCTGCGCCTGACCCGTGCATCAGTCAGCGAAAACATGAACGCCGACTATGTGCGGACTGCAACGGCCAAGGGACTTTCCCGCCCGCGCGTCGTGATGGCGCACATTCTGAGGAACTCGCTGATTCCAGTGGTGACCTATCTCGGTGCGAACCTCGGTGGCCTCATGGGCGGTGCAATTGTCACCGAAGGTATCTTCAACGTCCCGGGAGTTGGCAACAAGCTTTTCCAAGCCATTCAGCGCAGCGAAGGCCCCACCATCGTTGTGATCGTCAGTGTCCTTGTTCTTGTCTTTGTTGTCACCAATCTCCTGGTTGACCTCCTGTACGCCTGGCTTGACCCGAGGATCCGCTATGACCAGTAACACCGAACACTTCGTCGCCCCAATCGATGAGACTCCGCTGCAGGCCACGGACACCGTCAAGCTTGAACAGGCGCCCCTCAGCCTTTGGGCCGATGCCTGGCGCAAGCTGCGCCGGCGCCCGCTGTTCATTATCTCTGCGCTGCTGATCCTTCTGTTGACGACCGTCGCACTTTTCCCGGGCCTGTTTACGAGCGTTGCGCCCGACAACGACTGTCAGTTGGCCAACTCGGAGGCAGGACCCACTTCCGGACACCCGCTCGGTTTCACGCTGCAAGGCTGTGACGTCTATTCGCGTGTCATCCATGGCACGCAAGCTTCACTGTCCGTGGGTGTCCTGTCTGTGCTCTGCGTGATCGTCATCGGTGTGACCCTGGGTGCACTGGCCGGATACTACGGCGGCTGGCTCGATGCTGTACTGGCCCGTTTGGGTGACATCTTTTTCGCCCTCCCCATCATCTTGGGCGCCCTCGTCATCACGCAGCTGCCGTTCTTCCGGGAAAACAGGGGCGTCTGGACCGTCGTCATCACCATATCCATGCTGGCGTGGCCCCAGATGGCACGAATCACCAGAGGGGCCGTCATCGAGGTACGCAACGCGGACTTCGTTACGGCGGCCCGGTCTCTCGGTGTTTCCAAATTCGGGGCGCTGGTCAAGCACGCCTTGCCAAATGCCCTGGCTCCGGTAATTGTTCTGGCCACGCTGGAACTTGGCGTATTCATCGTCCTGGAAGCGACATTGTCCTTCCTTGGCGTCGGGCTGCCTACCAGCGTGATGTCGTGGGGTAACGACATTTCAGCGGCCAATGCCTCTATTCGAACCAACCCCGGAATCCTGCTCTATCCGGCAGCCGCCCTGTCCATCACCGTCCTGAGCTTCATCATGCTTGGCGACGCCGTTCGCGATGCTCTTGATCCCAAGAGCCGTCAGCGCTAAGGAGGCGAACATGGCTTCTGCCAACGTAAGAATCAATGAAGTCACGGCACAGGTACGGCCAATCCTGGAAATCAAGGATCTGGCCATCACCTTCAAGACTGGCTCGGGTGAAGTGAAGGCCGTCAAAAACGCCCACTTAACCATCATGCCCGGCGAAACCGTCGCGATTGTCGGGGAGTCCGGTTCAGGAAAGTCGACGACGGCCCTGGCTGCCATCGGCTTGTTGCCGAACAATGGACGCGTCTCGGGTGGGCAGATTCTGCTGGATGGCGAGGATATCTCCCATGCACCTGAAAGGCGCATGATTGAGCTCCGCGGTAGCCACATCGGTATGGTTCCCCAGGACCCAATGTCCAACCTCAATCCCGTATGGAAGATCGGTTACCAGGTTCGCGAGACCCTCAAGGCCAACGGTCGTCCGGACGGACCCGAAGACGTCGCCCGCGTTTTGGCGGAGGCGGGTCTTCCGGATGCTGCGCGGCGAGCCAAGCAGTATCCGCACGAGTTCTCCGGCGGTATGCGGCAGCGGGCTCTTATCGCTATCGGTCTGAGTTGCCAGCCCAAGCTCTTGATTGCGGATGAGCCTACCTCGGCATTGGACGTCACCGTCCAGCGCAAAATCCTGGATCACTTGGACAAAATGACTACAGAGCTCGGTACATCGGTGCTGCTCATCACGCACGACCTCGGCCTTGCTGCCGAGCGCGCGGACAAAGTAGTCGTGATGTACCAGGGCAACGTTGTGGAGGCGGGTCCTTCACTGGAACTGCTGCAAAACCCGCAGCACCCCTACACGAAGCGCCTCGTGGAATCGGCGCCCTCGCTCGCCTCCCGCCGCATTCAGGTAGCGAAGGAGCTGGGCGTGGAGGCCAGCGACCTCTTGGCGCCTGTCGCGGCAATTAAGAAGCATGCAACGGACGAGGTCCTCCAGATCCGGAACCTGCGCAAGATCTACAAGCTCCGGCAGGGCCTGGGCAAGACCTCGGACTTCGCTGCTGTGGACGACATCAGCTTCAGCGTCAAGCGCGGAACCACCACGGCGATCGTGGGGGAGTCGGGTTCAGGTAAATCCACCGTGGCCAAGATGGTCCTTCAACTTGAGAAGCCCACCGAGGGCCAGATTGTGTTCGACGGCGTCGACACGGCTGGACTCAAAGGTAAGGACCTCTTCAAGTTCCGGCGCCGCGTCCAGCCGATTTTCCAGGATCCCTACGGCTCCCTGGACCCGATGTACAACATCTTCCGAACCATCGAAGAGCCTCTGCGGGTACACAAGATCGGAAATGCGGCTAGCCGCGAGAAGAAGGTTCGCGAGCTGTTGGACCAAGTGGCTTTGCCGCAGTCCATGATGCAGAGGTATCCGAATGAGCTCTCTGGTGGGCAGCGCCAGCGTATTGCCATTGCCCGTGCGTTGGCCCTGGACCCTGAAGTGATCATCTGTGATGAAGCCGTTTCGGCCTTGGACGTCCTGGTCCAGGCCCAAGTGCTGAACCTTCTGGCGGATCTCCAGGACAACCTCGGCTTGACGTACTTGTTCATCACCCACGACCTCGCCGTCGTGCGCCAGATCGCTGACCACGTCTGCGTCATGGAAAAGGGCCAGCTCGTGGAAACGGGCAGCACGGACGATGTCTTCGACAACCCGCGCGAGGCCTACACGCAGGCCCTGTTGGATGCCATTCCTGGCGGTTCGCTGCTGCTGCCGCCCGCGGTGGCCTGATCGGCGTCGTCTCTCTGCTGACGAGACAACGGCAAGAGCCGGTGGTTCCCACATGTGGGAACCACCGGCTCTTGCCGTTAAGCACTCGTTGTTAGGCCTGCTCTGCGTGCCAAATCACCCATAAAGGGCGCAAAGCAGGCCCCACAACGGCCGTTATTGGGGTGAAACAGACGAATCCGTGTCCGGGCGGGCTGTGAGGCCAAGTGCGGTCAACTCCCGCGCCAGAACACTGCCCAGCTTCGCGTGTCCCGAGGGCTTCATATGGACGCCGTCCTGTAGGTCGGCAACGGCATCGTAACGGGTCAACCAATCGCCCGTGCTGACAAATGGAATGGCGTGCTTGGCGGCGATACGGCCCAAAAGTGCATCCACCTCTGAACGGCGGCCACCACCGTTGCCGGCTCCGCGGGCCAACGTTCCGATCATTGCGAGCCGGGCGCCGGGATAGCGTTTCTTGAGCGCGGCGAGGAGGCGGTCGGCGTTACTGGTGATTTGGGCGTCTGTGGCCTTTTGGGTGGCGTCATTGCCGCCACCCTGGACCACGATCAGCGGCGGATCACCGTAGGGGAGCAGCCAGTCCCCCCGCTGCAGGGCGTCGATATAATTCCCTGTCTTGCCGTTGGAGGCCACAAAGCCCGTGCCACCCATGCCGACCACGTGCAACTTGTACCCAAGCGCCGAAATTCCCCTTTGCGGCCATGAGTCTTTTGGCATGGCCTGGGAGTCGCCGATCAACACGGCCGTGTGGCGCACATCGGCAAGGACCACTTCGTCGCGGCCATTCGCCGGATTCCTGTAAAGCGAGCCCACTGGCAGATCCAGGGCGCTCGGAGCGGGTGCCACCCGTAGGGGTTTGTCCGCCGCTGACGTCGCCGCAGGCACGGGCGCGGCTGAGCGCGAGGGGGCGGATTGTGGGGTTGCTTGGTTTGGTCCGCAGCCGACCACCAGAACGCCAACGGCGATCAAGGGTGCGAGCAGGCGGAACGCGGCCGAGGCTTTGCGCATCGTTGGTCTCCGTATGGCACTGGTTCTGCAGCAATCATGGGGCACAGGGAGCAGAAAATCCAGCATCTGGACTGCCGGTTACTAAAGCGTGATGTGCTGTGATCGACGCCACAACCGAGGGCTAAATGGCTTGCTTTTTAGGCTGATAAATGCAACTGCGTTTAGACTTGCTGTAGGTGCCCTGTGTCCCGGGGTCTTTTCGTTGTGTGTTCCGATCACGTGATCAGGTATGCGCGCGGATAAAAACAACTGACTTCACCACTGAAACGAGTCATAAACGCATGTCTGAAACCATCACCAACACTGCGTCGCGGAGCGATCTGCGCAACGTCGCGATCGTCGCACACGTTGACCACGGTAAGACCACCCTGGTCGACGCCATGCTCAAGCAGACCAACTCCTTCGCTTCCCACGGTGAGGTTGAGGACCGCGTCATGGACTCCGGTGACCTGGAGCGCGAAAAGGGCATTACGATCCTCGCCAAGAACACCACGGTTGCCTACAACGGCCCGTCGTCCAACGGCGAAACCATCACCATCAACGTCATCGACACCCCCGGCCACGCCGACTTCGGTGGCGAGGTTGAGCGCGGTCTTTCCATGGTCGACGGCGTTGTCCTGCTGGTCGACTCCTCCGAAGGCCCGCTTCCCCAGACCCGTTTCGTGTTGCGCAAGGCCCTTGCTGCGCACCTTCCGGTGATCCTCCTGGTCAACAAGACGGACCGTCCCGACGCCCGCATCGACGAAGTTGTCCACGAGTCCATGGACCTGCTCCTGGGCCTGGCTTCGGACCTTGCAGACGAAGTCCCGGACCTGGACCTGGACAAGGTCCTTGAGGTTCCGGTTGTCTACGCTGCTGCCAAGGTTGGCCGCGCCTCCCTGGACCAGCCGGACAACGGCTCCGCCCCGGAGAACGAGGACCTTGAGCCGCTTTTCAAGACCATCATCGAGCACATCCCGGCTCCCACATACAACCCGGATGGCGTGCTTCAGGCACACGTGACCAACCTGGACGCCTCGCCGTTCCTTGGCCGCCTCGCCCTGCTCCGGATCTACAATGGCACGCTCCGCAAGGGCCAGACCGTAGCTTGGGCCCGCGCCAACGGTGAACTCAAGAACGTCAAGATCACCGAACTCCTGGCCACCAAGGCACTGACCCGCGTTCCTACCGAGTCGGCCGGTCCGGGTGAGATTGTTGCCGTCGCAGGTATCGAGGAAATCACCATCGGTGAAACCCTTACGGACGCCGAGAACCCGCAGCCGCTGCCGCTGATCACTGTGGATGATCCTGCGATCTCCATGACCATCGGTATCAACACCTCGCCCCTGGCTGGCAAGGTCAAGGGCGCCAAGGTTACTGCCCGCCAGGTGAAGGATCGCCTGGACAAGGAACTGATCGGTAACGTCTCCATCAAGGTTCTGCCCACCGAGCGTCCCGACGCTTGGGAAGTACAGGGCCGTGGCGAGCTCGCCCTGGCGATCCTCGTTGAGCAGATGCGCCGCGAAGGCTTCGAACTGACCGTTGGCAAGCCGCAGGTAGTCACCAAGACCATCGACGGCAAGATCCACGAGCCGATGGAACACATGACCATCGACGTCCCCGAAGAGTACCTCGGTGCCGTGACGCAGCTCATGGCCGCCCGCAAGGGCCGCATGACCAACATGGCCAACCACGGCACAGGCTGGTGCCGCATGGAATTCATCGTTCCGGCCCGTGGCCTGATCGGTTTCCGCACCAAGTTCCTCACCGACACCCGCGGTGCCGGTATTGCGGCCTCTATCTCCGAGGGCTACGAGCCGTGGGCCGGTCCCATCGAATACCGCACCAACGGTTCGATGGTTGCCGACCGCGCGGGCGTCGTCACGCCGTTCGCCATGATCAACCTGCAGGAGCGCGGTTCCTTCTTCGTGAAGCCCACCTCCGAGGTTTACGAAGGCATGATCGTGGGCGAGAACTCACGCGCCGACGACATGGACGTCAACATCACCAAGGAAAAGAAGCTCACCAACATGCGTGCTGCTTCCTCGGACACCTTCGAGAACCTGACGCCGCCGCGCGATCTGACGCTTGAGGAGTCCCTCGAATTCGCCCGTGAAGACGAGTGTGTTGAGGTGACGCCGGAGGACATCCGTATCCGCAAGGTCATCCTCGATTCCAACGAGCGTGCCAAGGCCAACCGCGCCCGCGCCAAGGCATAGTCCCGCCCGGTCGAATCCGGCTGGACCAGCAGCATGAACAAGGGAGTCGTCAGTACGGCCCGTGGCATCGCCACGGCCGTGCCGGCGGCTCTTTTTGTTGCTGCGGCAGGCACGGCATTGCACCGGCAAGCGGTGGTGCTGTCCGGCGTCGACGTCCCCTGGGGCGTCGGGGCAGCGCTCTTGATGCTTGCGTCGGTCCAGTTGTGGCTGGCGGCGTGGTCGGCTTCAGTTATTCCGACGGCGGTAGCTGGCGTAGTGGCATACGCCGGCGTCGGTGCGTTGTCGTCCGGGGGACCCGGCAAACAGTTGTTGCTGGGCGACGCCGTGGGCAACATCTGGGTATTTGGCATTGCAGTGGTCACGTTGATCATGCTTGTGGTAGCCAGTCGGCTACGGATGCGCTGGCGGAGCGCTTTTCAAGTCGCAGCTGCTAACGCTGCCCGCGCCGGGGCGGCGGAGGAGGAACTTCCTTCGCCGCGATGACCAACTCAAGCGGAATTTCGACGTCGGATGCCCGGGTGCGTACGGTGCAGCTGCTTTCCGTGGTGGTCACGAGATACCCCAGCGCGTCTGTCAGACCGTCCTGAATCCTGTAGCGGACCACCACCCGAATGCCCGGCTGGGCTTTGAGCAGGAATTCTCGAGGTGGCAAATACGGGGGAGTCACCGTTTCATACTAAGACGCGAGCTAGGTTGGCGTCATAGCACTGTTGGATAATAGGCTGAGAAGTTGAGTGTCCGGCATGCTGCCGGCCGTATTACCCCGGCATGGCCGGGACAAACCGTGGAGAGGTCTGGGACGTGACGTACGTAATCGCGCAGCCGTGTGTAGATGTCAAGGACAAGGCATGTATTGAAGAATGCCCTGTTGACTGCATTTACGAAGGTGAGCGTTCCCTCTACATCCACCCCGATGAATGCGTCGACTGTGGTGCCTGCGAACCCGTATGCCCTGTTGAAGCCATCTACTACGAGGATGACACCCCGGAAGAGTGGGCTGATTACTACAAAGCAAACGTCGAGTTCTTTGATGACCTCGGTTCCCCGGGCGGTGCTGCGAAGATTGGCAACACCGGCAAGGACCACCCGTTCATCGCCGCCCTGCCCCCGCAGAACCAAGACCACTAAGGGCGGTTGCTTCCTTGATTTCCGCGGCACCGGCCTTTGGCCTTAACCTGCCCGACTACCCGTGGGAGGCAATGGCGCCGTATGTGGCAACAGCTGCCAAGCATCCCGGGGGAGTGGTTAACCTGTCCATTGGGACGCCGGTCGACCCCACTCCCGGACTGATCCGGGACGCGCTGGCTTCAGCGTCGGATGCCCACGGCTACCCAACTGTGCATGGCACCGAAGCCTTGCGGCAGGCTGTCGTGGATTGGTTTGCCGCCCGCCGCGGCGTCATGGGCTTGAATCCTCGGGACGTCATGCCCACAGTTGGTTCGAAGGAATTGGTGGCCTGGTTGCCCTTCCTTCTCGGACTGGGCTCCGGTGATGTGGTGGTACGGCCGACCGTTGCCTACCCCACCTATGACATCGGCGCGATGCTGGCAGGAGCCACAGCCGTAGCGGCGGATAGCTTGGACGAATTGGATGCCGCCACGCGGGCCAGGGTTCGCCTGGTGTGGATCAACTCGCCGGGCAATCCCACGGGCAGCGTCCGGAGTGTCGAATCGTTGCGGGACATCGTCAGCCAGGCACGCGAAGTCGGCGCCGTTGTGGCCTCCGACGAATGTTATGCGGAGCTGGGCTGGGGCGAGTGGGATGTCCAGCGCGGGGGAGAAGCTGTTCCGAGCATCCTGGACCCGCGGGTCTCCGGTGGTTCTACCGATGGCCTGCTCTGTGTCTACTCCCTGAGTAAGCAGTCAAACCTCGCTGGCTATCGCGCCGCGTTTGTTGCTGGTGACTCCGCAATTATGGCCAACCTCGTGAACAGCCGGAAGCACGCAGGGATGATCGTGCCCTATCCTGTGCAGGAGGCGATGCGCGTCGCCTTGGGCGATTCGGGCCACGTACTTGCCCAGAAGGATCTCTATCGCGGGCGCCGCGAGAGGATCGTTCCGGCCCTTGAGAAGTTCGGATTGCAGATCCATGAGTCCAAGGCCGGCCTTTATCTATGGTCCACGGCCGGTGAAGCAACGTGGGACACGGTGGCCCGTTTTGCTGAGCTTGGGATCGTCGTGGGTCCTGGCGTCTTCTACGGCGATGCCGGCAACGGCTTCGTCCGGGTGGCACTTACCGGCAGCGATGAACGCATTGACGCAGCCGTGGAGAGGTTAAGCGCAAGCTCATAACAATGCTGTGACTTGTGCCACAAGTCGCGTCATTCCGCCAGTAACCGGACGGAACGGATTAGTTCCGGAGGGTTACTGGCGGTAGCTTTTTAACTGACTATCAATGGTGGCCTTCAATAAGAAAGCACTGCGGTCGTTGGAGCCCTGCAACAGTGGGGCCGAAGACGGCGTCACCAGAAGTTGGTTGGACAAGCGTTCTATAGAGGCCCAGAGGCCTCATGAAGGGGACTCCATGACTGAGACCACCAGCGCGACACTGCGCCATGCCGGCGGCGAACTCGAACTGCCGCGCATCCAGGTTGTAGAAGGAAACGAAGGTTATGACGTTTCCAAGCTGCTGAAGCAGACGGGCGCCGTTGCCTATGACCCCGGCTTCATGAACACAGCGGCCACTACCTCGGCCATCACGTACATCGACGGCGACGCAGGCATCCTGCGCTACCGCGGGTACCCGATCGAGCAGCTCGCCCAGCACTCGAGCTTCCTTGAAGTTTCCTACCTGCTGATCTACGGCAACCTCCCTACTCCCACGGAGCTGGAAGAGTTCGATCAGCGCATTCGGCGCCACACGCTCCTGCACGAGGAACTGAAGGGCTTCTTCGGCGGATTCCCGCGCGACGCCCACCCTATGCCGGTGCTTTCCTCGGCGGTTTCGGCGTTGTCCACGTTCTACCAGGACTCGCTGGATCCCTTCAACGCGGAGCACGTGGAAGTTTCCACCATCCGCCTCATGGCCAAGCTGCCGGTTATTGCCGCTTACGCCCACAAGAAGTCCATCGGCCAGCCGATGCTCTACCCGGACAACTCCATGAACCTCGTGGAAAACTTCCTGCGCCTGAGCTTCGGCCTCCCGGCCGAGCAGTACGAGCTGGACCCCGTTGTGGTCAAGGCACTGGACCTGCTGCTGATTCTGCACGCTGACCACGAGCAGAACTGTTCCACCTCCACCGTCCGCTTGGTAGGTTCCTCCAACGCGAACCTCTTTGCCTCGGTGTCTGCTGGCATCAACGCCCTCTTCGGTCCCGCCCACGGTGGCGCCAACGAGGCCGTCCTGAAGATGCTCCGCCAGATCCAGGCCGACGGCATCAAGCCCGAGGACTACATGGAGAAGGTCAAGAACAAGGAAGACGGCGTCCGCCTCATGGGCTTCGGGCACCGCGTCTACAAAAACTACGATCCCCGGGCCAAGATCATCAAGGCAACGGCCCACGAGGTCCTCGGCAAGCTCGGCGGCAACGACGAACTGCTGGACATCGCCATGCGCCTTGAAGAGAAGGCCCTGGCCGACGACTACTTCATCCAGCGCAAGCTGTACCCGAACGTCGACTTCTACACCGGCCTCATCTACAAGGCCATGGGCTTCCCGGAGAAGATGTTCACCGTCCTCTTCGCCATCGGCCGCCTCCCGGGCTGGATTGCCCAGTGGCGCGAAATGATCAACGATCCCCAGACCAAGATCGGCCGCCCGCGGCAGCTCTACACAGGGGAGCCGGAGCGCAACTACCCGGCCAACTAACAACCGGCCAAATATCGACGGCGGCCGCCCACCTCGGCGAGGTGGGCGGCCGCCGTCGTTGGTCGCGTGGCTTCTTTGCCGACTAGGCGTTGCCAGCCGTTGCGGGTTCCGCGGCGTTGTACCCGTAAGGGTTATTCTTCTGCCAGCGCCAGTGGTCCTCGCACATCTGGTCCACGTTCTTCGTGGTGGACCACCCCAGGTCCGCGAGGGCAGACGAGGCGTCGGCCCAGAAAGCGGGAAGATCGCCGGCACGGCGGCCCGTGATCTCGTAGGGCAGTTCATGTCCCACGGCCTTTTCGAAGGACCGCAGTACCTCCAGGACGGAGGAGCCCTTGCCGGAGCCAAGATTCCAACGGCGGACCCCCGCGCGCTCTGCAATGTAGTTCAGCGCGGCCACGTGGCCTTCTGCGAGATCCACCACGTGGATGTAGTCGCGCTGCGCCGTTCCATCGGGAGTGTCATAGTCGCCACCGAAAACCATCAGCTTCTCGCGGCGCCCCACGGCAACCTGGGCGATGAACGGAACGAGGTTGTTGGGGATGCCCTGTGGGTCCTCACCGATGCGGCCGGACGGGTGGGCCCCAACCGGGTTGAAGTAGCGCAGCAGTGCGATATGCCAGCGATCGTCAGCGTTGCCAAGATCCGAGAGGATGTCCTCGATCTGTTCCTTGGTGCGGCCGTAAGGGTTGTTGGCACCGATTTCCATCTTCTCGATGTACGGAATCGGATTGTGCTCGCCATAAACCGTGGCGGAGGAGCTAAAGACGATGGAACGGACGTTGTGCTTGTCCATCGCGCGGAGCAGGTTCAGGGTGCCCACGATGTTGTTGTAGTAGTACGCCAAGGGCTCCTGGACGGATTCGCCCACGGCCTTGAGTCCCGCGAAGTGGATCACGGCGTCGATCTGGTGCTGGTCGAACACCGCCTCGACGGCGGGCTCGTCCACCAGGTCCACCTTGTGGAAGGCTGCTGTCTTGCCAGTGAGCTCGGAAACCCTCCGCAGGGATTCTTCGCTGGAGTTCACGAGGTTATCGATCACGACGACGTCATGGCCGGCTTCCTGAAGGGACAGAACGGTGTGCGAACCGATATAGCCGGTGCCACCCGTGACAAGAATTTTCATGATGTCTACGCTATCGGAAATCGGAGCCACGCCGCTCAGTGTTGAGTGGTGTTGAAGCACGTTCGTGCTAAAAAATACTGGTGCCCAAAATTGTTGATGCCGAAGCCCGGCGCCAGGAAGTTGTTCAAGCCGTCTTCAGGATCATCGCAAGCGACGGTTTGGAGCGGGCATCTCTTCGCGAAGTAGCTGATGAAGCAGGGCTGGCAGTGGGTTCGGTACGGCACTACTTTGCCAGCAGCGACGAGCTCTTGACCTTCTCCTTTGCTGCCGTGATCGACCGTATCAGTGGCCGGCTCGAATCAGCCTTGCTCGCAGTGGAGGACGAAGCCCCCGGCAGCCCGGAACAGCACTCTGCAGTCTTGAACCTCCTGGGCCAGTTCCTTCCTTTGGATGAGGAACTCGCTGTGGATGCCTGCGTTTGGATGGCCTTCCGCCACGCTGCCCGGATTAATCCCGTCTTGGCTGCCGAGGCCGAGCGCAGCCACCGCGCAGTGGCTGCCATTGTGGGACGCCTCATCGTCCTGTTGAGCCCCGGCGAAGCCGAAGTGCGGCAAAGCCTCGTCACGGAGGCTGAAAGGCTCCTGGCCACCATGGACGGGCTTTGCATGCACGCCCTGCTCCAGCCTGAGTGGATGACTGCCGAGATGTGCAGCGACGTCCTCACAGCGCACCTCGCCGCCTTCGAACCGATGCAGGCCGCGCGATAGGGGCCCCTGCCCGCCATCGTCGGCCCGGCAAGCAGTGCCTCCCGCACCGTTACCGTAGGAAGCCAACGGGAATAGACTGGGACATGTCGGGAACCTGCCAAGGGAGGAAATCGGATGCATGAGTCAGGCGGCCCGGGATGGCGCATTACCATGGACACGTCCGGGCCGATGCTCATCGCCCTGTACTTGCGCGACGTAGCTGGACTCGACGGTGCCGGAAAACCGTTACTTTCGCACGCTGCTCCCAAGGTCCGCCAAGCCGACCATAGCCACCTCACTTCGGATGTCGGTGGGATTCACGCCCTTAAGACCGAGTGGGAGGCCTGGTGGGAGAAGCTCGTGAAGACTTATCCCAACCCTGCGCTTGAGCTCGCGCCACCCAGTTTCAAGGCGTTCGGCAATTCCCCTGCCCTCCAACGCGTCCTGCAAGCACACTTTGGCTCCGCCTTGGGGTGGGCAACGGACAGGATCGACGAATACGCGAAGATCGAGGCAGAGCGCGAAGCCAATGGGATCACGGAAGTCCTGAACGAGATGGTGGAGGACAGGCTCCTTGAAGTCGGCCGCAGCTCCAGGGACTTTGATCTCACCATCATCGAGTTGCCGCTCAACGAACCGCGCGCATGGTACTTGGAGCCCAGCACCATGATCATGAGCCACAGACTGCTTTCCGAGCCTGATGTCTTCCGCAGTTACGTCCAGCCTGTAGTGGAGATGCTCGCCTAAAGAGGCCAAACGGCAGAAACCGTCGCCGACGTCAGGTCGCGGGTGCCGAGACCGTGATGGTCAACGACTCCGACGGCGCCGCGGAAGCGATCCAGCCGTTGCGTTTTTCCCTGTTCCACGTCTGTCCGCCGACATCCACTTGCGTGATGGAGAGGGACTTGGCGTTTGCCACTGCCCAATGGGCAATTGCCCAGGCTTGCGTGCCAGTCATATCCAGGTGCACCGAGCGGCCCTGAACAGTGGCTGGCTGGGTGCCAAACGCCGTCGTCAGTTCCTCCACGACGGCGGCAGGGTCACCGGCTGCTTCAGGCATCCGGAGTTCGCAGGTCAGCGCTGATTCGGAATGACCGGTGAGGGCCGAAGCGAAGGCGCGGCCCATGTTTTCGTGCTGGGCGTACGCCCGGGGGAAGGCCGAGCGCTGGACCTGCTGCGCTGCCTGGGTAATTTCCATGGTCTCGTAGCCTGGAATTTTGATGAGGCCGTTATAGAAGGCGTTCGTCGCATAAACGGGGTCCATGACCTGTGCCTCGCTTCCCCAGCCTTGGGATGGCCTTTGTTGGAACAACCCGCGGGAATCAGGTCCTGCTTCATCGCCGTAGTTGATGTTCCGCAGTCTTGATTCCTGCATGGCAGTGGCCAGGGCGATGCTTGCCGCCCTCGGCGGAAGTCCGCGCTGGACCGAAATGGCAGTGATGAGAGAGGCGTTCGCTGCTTGGTCGGTAGCCAACTCGTAGCTTTCGGACCCCATGACTGCGACGCAGCGCTCCGAGACCAGGGTCTCGGAGCGCTGCAGTATGGCAACTATCCCATAGATAGCACCGGCCACGAGGGCCAGGGCCAGCACCGCAACGATGGCGCGGCGGAACCGGCGCATTGCTTGTCTCCTGCTAGTTGGCGTGGAGTGCCTCGTTCAACTCCACGGTCTGGCCCTTGCGGGGCAGGACTTCCACGCCACCGGTGGTGGAGTTGCGGCGGAACAGCAGGTTGGGAACACCGGAAAGCTCCACGGCCTTGATGATCTTGCTGGTGTCTTCGCCGTTTTCGTCCTTGGGACCAGGTACGCGAACTCGGGTACCCGCCGTGACGTAGAGGCCTGCTTCCACCACGGAATCGTCGCCGATGCTGATGCCCACGCCGGAGTTGGCGCCAAGCAGTACTCGCTCGCCCAACGCAATCTTTTCCTTGCCACCTCCGGAGAGCGTGCCCATGATCGAGGCGCCGCCGCCGACGTCCGTGCCGTCACCGGCCACGACTCCAGCGGAGATGCGGCCCTCCACCATGGACGTGCCAAGGGTTCCGGCATTGAAGTTCACAAAGCCTTCATGCATCACGGTGGTGCCCTCGGCAAGGTGCGCACCCAAGCGGACGCGGTCGGCGTCGGCGATCCGCACGCCACTGGGAACCACATAGTCAACCATGCGCGGGAATTTGTCCACGCCGTAAACCACTACGTTGCCGCGCCTACGAAGGCGCGCACGGGTCATTTCAAAACCCTCGACGGCGGCAGGACCGAAATTGGTCCATACAACGTTGGGGAGCTTGCCGAAGACGCCATCCAGGTTGATGCTGTTGGGCTTGACCAGACGGTGGGAAAGGAGGTGAAGACGGAGGTAGGCGTCGGCCGTATCCGCCGGCGCGGCGTCGAGGTCGATCTGTGCGAAGACTACTTTCTGCTCCGTGCCGCGATCGGCGTCTTTGCCGTCGTCAGCCAGCGCAGTGAGTGCAGGATCGGCGTTCTCAACGTCACGAAGGGTTTCAGCGGCTACGCCCAGGGCCGGTGCGGGGTACCAGACATCCAGCACGGTTGCTTCCCCGGAAGGCGAGGTGGCGATGGTGGCGAGGCCGAATCCGTAGGCTGATCGGTGGTTTGCGGGCACAGCAGAGGAAGCAGTTTCAGTCATGGCCCCAGTGTATCGAGCGCCCGTGGCACGGCTGAAACCCGTCTCACGTCGGGTAGGTCGCATTTGTTGCCTGAAACACAGCGGACCGGGGCGTTAAGGTGGAGTGGTGACCCTTAACCCTGCCCCCGCCCTACTGGACTTGCGCCAGGACGTTGCCTTGCTGACAGCCGCGCTCATCGATATCAACAGTGTCTCGGGCAACGAGACCCCACTCGCCGACGTCGTCGAGGCTGCCCTGAGCGCCATCCCCGAATACACGGTGGTGCGCGACGGCGACGCGATCATCGCCCGGACAGAGCTTGGCCGCGCCGAGCGCGTCATCCTGGCCGGGCATCTGGACACGGTGCCATTGCCTACGGTGGAAGGCTCGCTTGGCACCGTTCCGGCCACGTGGGAGTCGGGCATCCCGGGGGAGGGTGTGCTTTATGGCCGGGGGACTACCGACATGAAGGGTGGCGTTGCCGTGCAGCTCGCCCTTGCTGCCACGCTGTTCGACGACGGCAGGGAGCCGGACAAGGACGTCACCTTTGTCTTCTACGACCATGAGGAAGTGGAGGCCGTCAAGAGTGGCTTGGGCAGGTTGGTCCGCAACCATGGTGACCTGCTTCTGGGCGACTTCGCCATTCTGCTGGAGCCCACACACGGCACAGTTGAAGGCGGCTGCAATGGAACCAGCCGGTTCGAGGCGACAACCATCGGTGAAGCGGCCCATTCGGCCCGCGCATGGATGGGCAGCAATGCCATACATGCGGCGGCACCCATCCTCGCCCGCCTCGCAGCCTACGAGCCCCGCACTATCAACGTGGACGGCCTCGACTACCGGGAAAGCCTCAACGCGGTGAGGATCAATGGCGGCACAGCCGGCAACGTCATCCCTGACCGCTGCGTGGTGGAGATTAATTACCGCTTCGCTCCCGATAAGACACCCGACCAGGCGGAGGCCCACGTGCGCGAACTCCTGGAAGGATTCGACGTCGTCCGGACAGACGCTGCTGCTGGCGCGCGGCCCGGTCTGAACCACCCTGCAGCCGCGTCTTTCGTTGCCGCAGTCGGCGCGGAACCAAAGCCCAAATACGGTTGGACCGACGTCGCGCGTTTCAGCGAGCTGGGTATCCCGGCCGTGAACTTCGGACCCGGTGATCCATTGCTGGCGCACAAGGACAACGAACACGTCGACGCCGATGCCGTCCGTGAATGCCTTCGTGCACTGAGGACGTGGCTGGTTCGCTAAAGTCGAAAAGCACGTGAAAAAGAAGGTCCGCAGCCAGAGATGGCTGCGGACCTTCTTCGATGTAGCTGAAGCTGGACGGGAGATCCCTTATTTAGGGCCGCCGGCGTCCACCTGGAGGTCGACTGTCTTGATGGCCGAAGCCACCCCGCCGGCAGCCTTCTTGGAACCGCGGCGTTCGATCCAGATCGCGAGGCGGGACACCGACAAGTTGATCAGGATGTAGATCGCGGCACCAACGAAGAATGCAGAGAACAAAAGGCTGGGCTCGAGGTCGGAAATCAGCTTGACCTTTCGCAGCAGCTCCTCGTAGGCCACGATGTAGCCCAGCGAGGTGTCCTTGAGCAGGACTACCAACTGCGCAATGAGCGATGGGAGCATGCGGCGGATGGCCTGTGGGAATTCGATGCTCATCCGGGACTGGAAGCTCTGAAGACCGATCGCCAATCCGGCTTCGCGCTGTCCCTTCGGGAGGGACTGGATGCCTGCGCGAAGGATCTCGGCAAAGATCGCTGCGTTGTACAACACCAGGCCGCTAACAACTGCCACGAACGGGGTGGTGGCGAACACCAGCAGTACGAACAGGATCATCAGGACAACGGGCATACCGCGCAGGAACTCAAGCACCACCTGTGTGGGAACCCGAACCCACGAGATCAGGGAAATGCGGAGCAAACACAGTGCGACTCCGAGGGGGAAGGCAATGACGGCTGCAACGCCGGCGGCCTGCAGGGTGGCAAGAACGCCGTAACCGAGCTGCGTCCAAACATCCTTGGCAGATTCGTTAACAAAGACTTCCCAGCGGGAGGCGTTGAAGATGCCCTGCGAAGACAGGATGACGATGGCTCCCACCACGCCACCGGCGATGATGATGGACCCGACAACCGAACCAATGAGGGAAACGCGGCGGGCCTTGGGGCCTGGTACGTCATAGAGAACCGAAGTCATCGGGCAATCGCCACCTTTTTCTCGACGAAGTGGGCCAACAAGCCCAGGGGCACGGTGATCAGCAGGTAGAAGAATGCCACACCGATCAAGATCCACATGACTGCGTCACCATGGCTATTGGACAACTGCAGGCCATAGCCGAAGAGCTCCAGGACGAAGAATGCACCTGCGACCGATGAGTTCTTGACCAGGGCAATCATGATGTTGATCAGCGGGGGTACTACGGTGCGAACAGCCTGTGGAAGGACCACAAGGCCCAAAACCTGCGTGAACGTCATGCCGATGCTGCGGGCTGCTTCGGCTTGTCCTACCGGGACGCTGTTGACGCCGGATCGCACGGCCTCGGCAACAAACGCTGCCGTGTAGCTGCTCAGTGCGATGATGGCGGCGACTTCAAACTGTTCGAATTTGACGCCGAGCCGGGGAAGCACGATTGCTGAGAAAAAGAAAATAATTGTGAGTGGGGTGTTTCTGGCGACTTCAACATAGAACGTGCTGAAGCCCCGTAAGGCTGCCACGGGCGAGACACGCATTGCGGCGAGGAGGGTACCTGCTGCCAGTGCAATCACGCCGGAAACGACGGCTAGAAACAGGGTTCGGAGAAATCCGTCCCAGTATTGGGGGAGGCTTTCGAAGATGGCGTCCATTGGCTTCCTTCGGCTGCTGCGGAAAGGTAGAGAGTCCTCAAGGTCGGTGGCTGCCACCCTTCCCGCAAGGGGACGGCGGCAGCCACCGGTTTCCGGCTAGTAACGGTCGATGGCGGGCAGCTCGGGAGCGGTCTTGATGACCTTTCCTGCTGTTGCTTCCCAAGCCTTCTTGTATGTGCCGTCCTTGGCGAATGCCTCAAGCTGGTCATTGATCCAGTTGCGGAACACCGTGTCATCCTTCTTCAGGCCAATGCCATACGGCTCCTTCGTGAACGTTTGGTCAGAAGCGAGCTTGAAGGCGTCCGGTTCCTTGTCAACGTAACCGGCAAGGATCACGTTGTCCGTGGTGACGGCCACAACCTGCTTGTTACGCAACGGCTCAAGGCAAGCGGTGTAGTTTGCTGCCGGAACGAGCTCGGCACCGTACTTTTCGACGATGGTCTTTGCCGGTGTCGAACCTGTGACAGAGCAGACCTTCTTGCCCTTCACGTCCTCGGGCTTGGTGATGGAGTTGTCGTCCTTGTTCACCAGCAGGGCCTGGCCGGCTTCGTAATACGGGCCCGCGAATGAGACCTTTTCCTTGCGGGCGGCATTGATGGTGTAAGTGGCGATGACGATGTCAACGCGGCCCTGTTCGATGAACGGTTCACGGTTGGCGGAAACTGTTTCCACCCACTCGATCTTGTCGGGTTCAATGCCGAGCTTGGCGGCGATTGCCTTGCCGATTTCGACGTCGAAGCCAACAGGCTTGCCGTCCAGGCCCTTCTGGCCGAACAGCGGCTGGTCAAATTTGGTACCAATGGTGATCTTCTTGGCCTGGTTCAGCTTCGCCATCGTGGTGCCGGCCTCGAAGCTCGCCGAGGCGACGGGGGGAGTGGTGGTGCCACTGCCTCCACCGCAGGCGCTCAGCGAGAGGGCCAGTGCAGCCGAAGCGGCCACCAGGAGAGATTTCCTCCGGGTAATAAAAGCCTTCTTCATGACATTCCTTTCATTGGTTGGCCGGCGTAGGGCCTGGGTGCGGTCCGTGCGGGCCTGGATGCGGGTCAGCAGGGAGCTAGTGGGTCAAAAGCTTGGACAGGAAGTCCTTGGCGCGGGTGCTCTTCGGGTTGGTGAAGAATTCCTCGGGTGTTGAATCCTCCACGATCTGGCCATCGGCCATGAATACCACCCGGTCGGCGGCCTTGCGGGCAAAGCCCATCTCGTGGGTGACCACGATCATGGTCATGCCTTCCTTTGCCAGCTGGATCATGACGTCCAGGACCTCGTTGATCATTTCGGGGTCCAGAGCCGACGTGGGCTCGTCGAACAACATCACCTTCGGCTTCATGGCAAGCGCGCGGGCAATGGCCACACGCTGTTGCTGGCCACCGGAAAGCTGGGCGGGAAGCTTGGGAGCCTGGTGGCCGACGCCGACGCGTTCCAGGAGGGCCATGGCCTCCCGTTCCGCCGTGCCTTTGGCGACGCCCTTCACCTTGATCGGTCCCAGCGTGACGTTCTCAAGGATCGTCTTGTGGGCGAACAGGTTGAAGGACTGGAAGACCATTCCGACGTCTGCACGCAGGTGGGCGAGTTCCTTGCCTTCTTCCGGGAGCTTCTTCCCGTCGATCGCGATGTCGCCGTCATCGATCGTTTCCAAACGGTTGATGGCACGGCACAACGTGGACTTTCCGGAGCCGGACGGCCCGATGACCACGACGACTTCACCCTTCCGAACCTGGAGGTTGATGTCTTTGAGGACGTGCAATTGACCGTAGTGTTTGTTGACGCTGTTCAGGGAGACGAGCGCATCGCCGGACACTTGAGTAGTCATAGGACGAATCTAGCGAACAAAGACACAATTATGACCACGGTCACGGCAAGTTCCTCCAGATCGTGACTGAACAGAAACCTGCCCTCCAGCGATATACCAGACTGCAATGCAAGAACCGCGTCGTAGCGTCTGCGCTGGCATTTATCCGCGCTAGCCTTGGGCAATGAGCATTAGCCAGCACCCGATTCCCAGCCCGGACGCGAATGGTCGCGTCGCGGGCGTCCCCGTGCCCCTGCCCTCGGAGATTGCACCGGCCAAGCACAAGGGCCCCTTGGAGCTGCGGCGCAAACAGGCGGACACGGGAATGTCCGATCAGCACTTGCTGGACACGAGTGGTGCCGGGCAGTTCATCCACACCGACCCCTGGCGCGTCCTGAGGATTCAGAGCGAATTCGTTGAAGGTTTTGGTGCGTTGGCTGACATTGGTCCTGCCGTCAGTGTTTTCGGTTCAGCCCGGACCAAGCCGGGAACCGAGTACTACGAGATGGCAGTCGATGTAGGACGCAAGCTGGCTGAAGCCGGCGTTGCCGTGATTACCGGGGGCGGTCCGGGCTCCATGGAAGCGGCCAACAAGGGCGCTGTGGAGGGTAACGGCGTGTCCGTCGGGCTGGGTATTGAGTTGCCGTTCGAACAGGGGCTGAACCAATGGGTGGACCTGGGCATCAACTTCCGGTACTTCTTCGCCCGCAAGACCATGTTCGTGAAATATGCCCAGGGCTTCGTCGTGTTGCCCGGCGGGCTTGGCACCTTGGATGAGTTGTTCGAGGCCATGGTCCTGGTACAAACACGCAAAGTGACCTCGTTCCCCATTGTTCTGTTGGGCGTTCGCTTCTGGGGCCCAATGATTGAGTGGATCCGGGACACTCTGGTCGCCGAAGGAATGGTTTCCGAAAAGGACCTGGACCTGATCCAACTGGTGGATGACCCTGCCGATGCTGTCCACCGCGTACTGCACGGTGCCCCGCTTCCAGCCACCACCAATGGAAACCAGCGCCCGGAGTAGGCGGCGGCTGTTTCTGGCACGATGGTGGCTGTGAGCTTTTTCCTGGTGTTTGTCGCGATTGTACTCATTGGTGCCGCTTTGTATTTCGGGGCAGGCATCATCCGGGGCGCTTCCATGGGGGCGGGCCTGGACGACGCCCTGCCCAACCTGCCTCCGGTCCTGCTCCCGGAGAAGGCCGGGGCGGCCGACATCGACGCCCTGCGCTTTGCCGTAGGGCTGCGCGGCTATCGAATGGACCAGGTAGATCAGGTCCTTGACGAGCTACGGGACCAGTTGGTGGCCAAGGACCGTGAGATCGAGAGACTCAGCGCCTTGGTCCAACCAAAGCTTGAGGACGGCGACGCCAAGCGGACCACACCGTGAGCACACCTGCCCCTACCCGTGTTGGCGGGGAGGGGCTCACTGCGCGCCTTTCGCGGGGTATTTCCGCCGCGGGGGCACGCATGTCGCGCTGGCCGTGGTGGCTGCAGGTTTCCCTGGTTTTTGTGGTGGCCCGGGTGGTCAGCGCCTGCATCTTTATGGCTGCCGCCGTTCACCAGGGAGTGAATCCATGGTTCCCGCCCGGGCCGGACTACTGGAACTTCATCACCATCTGGGATGGACGCTGGTATTCGCAGGCGGCGGACAACGGCTACCCCTCCGTGCTCCCGGTCGATGCCAACGGGGTAGTCAAGGAGAACGCCTGGGCCTTTTATGCGCTGTTCCCGTTCCTGGGGCGGGGACTCACTGCCATCACGGGCCTCGGGACCCTGCAGTCCCTCACCGCAATAGCCATGGTTGCGGGCCTTGGTGCTGCTTTGGTGATCTTCAAGCTGTTCAGGGAAGCGGCCAGCCGGCGCGCTGCCATGTGGGGCGTTATCTTCGTGTCCACTTTCCCGGTATCGCCGATTCTCCAGGTGCCCTATGCAGAGTCCTTAAACCTGTTGTTGCTGTCCGGCTCGCTGCTCCTGGTGGTCAGGCGACATTACCTGGCAGCTGTACCGGTAGTGCTGTTGATGTGTCTTTCCAGGCCCACCGGTGTTCCGTTCGCTGCCATGCTGGGCCTCCTTTTGGCGTGGCGGCTCTGGCAGCGGTTCAGGCCATCAGGCCCGGATACCCAGCCCGGGGCCACTGCTTCGGCCACGGCAGAACTGCTGTCCCTGGGTGCATTGGTGCTGGCCACCGGGCTTGGAGCACTTGCGTGGCCCGCAATCGCATGGGCAGTGACCGGGGATCCCAGCGCCTACACGCGGACGGAAACCGCATGGCGCGGACATGACCTGGTGCCCTTCAAACCGTGGTTCGATACCGGAAGGATGCTGTTCGGTCCGGTTCTTGGCGTGCTGGCGCCCTTCATTTTCGTCGGCCTGTTCGTGCTGCTGATGGTCTCAAAGCCTGTCCGGGCGCTGGGAACGGAAATGCGCCTTTGGTGTGCCTCCTACATGGGCTACTTGCTTGTGTTCCTGCATCCCCAGACAAGTACTTTCCGTATGCTCCTCCCGCTCTTCCCGCTTGCGCTGGCCGCGGCGCTGCTCTCCAAATCCAAGGCGTACCGGGGGACGGTCGTGGTCATGTTTGTCCTCCTCCAGATCGTCTGGGTCGTGTGGCTTTGGGCCTGGGCCCCATTGCCCGGGGGCGGTGACTATCCCCCATAACCCCACAGGCCGCCGTCGGGAAGTGTCTTTGTTGCGTGTCGCGGCAATTAGTCCATTGATTCGCTACGGACGGGTAAGTACGGGATAATGGAATACGAGCAAGGACAAAAGCACCTAAAAGTGCCCGGCCAAGGCGGCCTCCCAAGCGGTGCCGCCGGCTGCAATTGCGAAGCGGATCCAGCCCGGCCGGGTTGGGCGTGACTTGGGACAAATGGAGGGGATTTTCCTAATGGCGGCTATGAAACCACGTACTGGCGACGGCCCTATGGAAGTAACCAAAGAGGGACGCAGCCTGATCATGCGTGTGCCGCTCGAAGGCGGAGGGCGTCTTGTTGTCGAGCTCAATGCCGCG
This sequence comes from Arthrobacter sp. StoSoilB5, assembly GCF_019977235.1. Lineage (NCBI taxonomy): Bacteria > Bacillati > Actinomycetota > Actinomycetes > Micrococcales > Micrococcaceae > Arthrobacter > Arthrobacter sp. StoSoilB5. The sequence continues at coordinate 3,805,879 of NZ_AP024646.1, read as the reverse complement.
GAGGCGGAGAACCTCAAGGAATGCCTTGTGGGCGTTACCGAATAGATTCATAGGCAGGCTGGATTCAAAAGACCAGGGCCCGGCGAGAGCCGGAGCCCTGCTTTTGTTTAAGCAGTAGCGCCTTTCTTAGGGGGCGGTTCTTTTTAGAAATGTCCGCTAAAGGGCAATTGACTATTTCTTGACAGCCACCAGAAGCCCGTCGCCGGTGGGAAGCATTGCAGAGGCCAGGCGGTCGTCGTCGCGAATGGATTTGCCGACTTGCCTAAGAACCACAGTGGTGGAGTCGCGGGCAGCTGGGTTTGAGACGCGGTCTTTGTCCAGGGCATCGTTGATCACCAAGGTGCCACCGGACTTGAGCAACCGGATAGCCTGTTCAACGTAGCGGGGGAAGTTCGGCTTGTCGGCGTCGATGAAGACCAGGTCATACGCGGAGTCCGTGAGGCGTGGAAGGACATCGGCGGCCCTGCCGGAGATAGTCCGGGTCCGGTTGGCGGGGCTGCCGGACTCAAGGAAGGCTTCCCGGGCGGCCTTGAGATGTTCGACGTCGACGTCGATAGTTGTCAGAACGGCCTGGGGGCCCAGGCCCCGCAGAAGACAAACACCCGAGACTCCCGCGCCGGAACCAACCTCGACTACTGTCTGTGCCTTGGAAGCCGCGGCAAGGACGGTCAGCACCGCACCAACACCGGGGCTGATGGGCTTGACCCCCAGCTCGAAGGACCTCTCACGGGCCCGCAACAAGACGTCGTCCTCAGCAGGCAGATCTTCTGCATAGGACCAGCTGGTTGACTTGTCGGCACTCATGAAGGGTTCGCTTTCCGCGCGTAGGGGTGTCTGTACCAGCGTACTGTGTCCGGCGCTGCAAACCCGGTGTTCTCCAGTCGTCCGGGACTGTTTCTGTGGCCGGATTTCGCCTTGCGTGGAATTTGTGCGTTAGTCAGGAAATTCCCAGACAAACTTGGGATGATATTGATCCGGTCATCCACGCGGTGGGCGGCACCGGAGGAGTTCGGTGAACCACAGTTTGAGGGGAGTGGACGATGCCGGCATCGCATGCTGCGCCAGTCCAGACAACAGAGAGCCTTGAGGCCGCTACGGACTGGGTCATGCCCAGCTGGGAGGACGTGGTCGCCAACCACTCCGCCAAGGTATACCGCCTCGCCTATCGCCTGACCGGAAATAAGTTCGACGCCGAGGACCTCACCCAGGAGGTGTTCGTCAGGGTCTTCCGTTCCCTTGAAAACTTCAAGCCGGGGACTTTGGACGGTTGGCTGCACCGCATCACCACCAACCTGTTCCTGGACCAGGCGCGTCGTAAGAGCCGAATCCGCTTTGACGCCCTTGCCGAGGACGCCGAGTCACGCCTGCCGGGCCGTGAGCCAGGTCCCGAGCAGAGTTTTGAGCACAACAACCTGGACCTTGACGTTCAGCGCGCGTTGGAAGAACTGCCACCGGATTTCAGGGCCGCCGTTGTTTTGTGCGATCTTGAAGGATTGTCCTACGACGAAGTGGCGGAAGCGCTGGGCGTGAAGCTCGGGACAGTCAGGTCCCGTATCCACCGTGGCCGCACCATGCTGCGGGAGAAGCTTGCCCACCGTGACCCACGCCCGGCTGACGCCCGTAAGCCCCGCCTGAAGATGCCTCGCATCGCAAGCATTCTTTAGGTAGTCGATGCCTCGACGCGATCTTCGTCCGGGTGCACTGCCACGTCGCAAACTGACTGCACATCGCAAACTGGCTGCCCTGCGCCACACCCGGAATCCAGAGCACCTGCAGCATTGCCCGGAGTGCCGTGCTGCCCTGAACAGGGAGCGGCAGTATCTTGAACGGCTTCGCGGAGCAGCCGTGCCCGAAGCGAGCCAGGACCTAACGGCGCGTTTGATTCAGCACACACAACGGCTCGCCAATGAGCCGGCAGCGCCCGTCCGTAATGCGAGGGCCCAGGCTGCAGCGTGGCGGGGCCTTCGGATAGCCGGCCTGGCCGCTGGCACTCTCACGGTGAGTGCGGGCGCCCTGGCCGTGGCGGCGTACGCGGTGGCAGGAGATGCCACGCCGCAGGCTCGTATCGGTGGAGGCAACGACGCCGCATCCGTTTCCAGCGCGCTTACCGGTGGGCCTGCGGCGCTGATGGTGACGCCAGAACCCGCTTCGACGCCGGACTTTCGTCCCACTTCACCCGTCACATTGAGTGCGGAACAGTTGGATGCCTTGCGGGACCAAGGTTGGGCATGCCCTGAACTTGGCGGTATGGGCTTCCACGTGGTCTCAGCCCAGGCCACCATGCACAGCGGTCACCCGGCCGTAGAACTCCGGCTGGAAAGCAACGGCCATTACGCCACTATCGTGGAAGAGCACCTGCAGGCCCCAGACCTGGCCGGCGCCGGCCAATCTGCATCGGCGCAGCTCTCCGTCACCCAGGGGACGCCGTGGGAGGCCGTATACCGGACCTCGGCGGCAGTCCTCAGTTATGCATCGGACCTGCCAGCAGACCTGGCCGACGACGCCGTTCCCGAGTTGGTTCGTGCAGGCGATTCCATGGTTGGCATGAAAACTTCGCAAGCCTCCGAGACGTGGTCCGAACGGATGATTCGCGGCCTCCGGACATTGCTCCGTCCCGCTGGTTTATGACCGGCACCACAGACAAGGTAATCTTCGTAGCGTGTTTGGAATCAACGGCCCGGAGTTCATACTCCTTCTGATTATCGGCGTACTCGTCATCGGTCCCAGCCGTTTGCCCGAATACACTCAAAAGCTCGCCAACCTGGTGAAGGAAGTCCGCCGGATGGCCTCTGGCGCACGCGAGCAGATCAAGGAAGAAGTCGGCATCGACATCGATGAGGTCGACTGGAAGAAGTACGATCCCCGCCAGTACGATCCGCGGCGCATCATCAAGGATGCCTTGCTTGATGACGATTCCAAGCCCGTCAACGCCGGCGCACCAGCCGCTGCCGCAACAGTTGCGTCCGCAGCAGTAGACACCAAGCCCAAAGCTCCGGCCCGGATTATTGAGCGGCTGGCCGAGGGCGAGGCTGCGCCCTTCGACACGGAAGCTACTTAGCCTTCCAAGGCCGTTTCGAATCCCAGTGCGTTCAGCGCGGCTGGATTCCCAGCGGCATGCCGGATAATCCCCGCGGCCGCGTCGCCAACATCCCGGCAATCCCTTCCAGCGCCTTCGCGGCGGCAGTTTCACTTGCGCCAAGGACCACGGGCTTCCCTGCATCCCCGCCCTCACGCAGCCGGATGTCCAACGGAATCTGGCCGAGAAGGGGCACATCGCTGCCCACGGCAGCACTCAACCGCTCAGCCAGGACGGCACCGCCCCCACTTCCGAACAAGTCCATGCGGCCGCCGTCGGGCATTTCCAGGAAGGACATGTTCTCGATGACGCCGGCCACCTTCTGGCCCGTTTGGGTGGCGATGGTTCCGGCGCGTTCGGCAACGTCCGCAGCGGCTGCCTGCGGGGTGGTCACCACGAGGATTTCGGCGTTCGGGAGGAGCTGGGCCACGGAGATGGCGATATCGCCTGTTCCGGGAGGCAGGTCCAGGAAAAGGGCATCCAGGTCACCAAAGTACACGTCCGTGAGGAACTGTTCCAAGGCGCGGTGCAGCATGGGACCACGCCATGCCACCGGCTGGTTTCCCGCAACGAACATGCCAATGGATATGACTTTCACCCCGTAGGCCACCGGAGGCAGGATCATGTCGTCCACCTGGGTGGGTTTCTGCGTGATGCCCATAAGCCCGGGCACTGAGAAACCGTGCACGTCGGCATCCACGATGCCGACTCGGAGGCCCTGTGCGGCCAGTGCGCAGGCAAGATTGACGGTGACGGAAGACTTGCCCACGCCGCCCTTGCCACTCGCCACGGCGTAGACCTTCGTCAGGCAACCGGGCTTGGCGAAGGGGATGCCCCGTTGACCGCCGGGACCGCGGAGTTGTTCCTTCAATGCCTCGCGCTGGGCGGGGGTCATGACCTTCAGCTCTACGTCAACGCCCGTGACACCTGCCACGCCGGAGAGGGCGGTTGTCGCATCCTCCGTAATCGTTTCGCGCAGGGGGCAGCCCGCGATCGTCAGCAGCACCGCCAAGTGGACGGTGCCGTCGTCGTTGGCTGCCACGGACTCCACCATGCCGAGTTCGGTGATGGGACGCCGCAACTCGGGGTCAATGACGGTTGCCAGGGCAGCGTGAAGTGCCTCGGCGGATGGAGTGGTCATGGGTTACGCTCGGCTTTCGGGATTTTCGGGTGGGGCCGGTTTCGCGCTGGAGTGCTGAGGCCCTGTGGCCCGCGGAGGCCGGACCTTCGGAATTTGCTGCGTGCGTGGGCCACGCGACTTGTCCCGCTTCTCCTTCAGTTTCTCCTTGACTTTATCGGCCGGGGACTCGCTTCCCTCTGCCGCTGCTTCGCTCTCCCGCAGTTCCTCCTGGGCATCGATGATGTCTTCCAGCAGGCTGCGAAGTTCGGCGCGGACGTAGTCGCGTGTGGCGACCTCACGCAGTGCGATACGCAGGGAAGCCAATTCGCGGGTCAAGTATTCCGTGTCTGACAGGTTCCGCTCAGCGCGCTGGCGATCCTGCTGAAGCGAAACGCGGTCCCGGTCGTCCTGACGGTTTTGGGCCAGCAGCAGGAGCGGCGCGGCGTAGGAAGCCTGGAGCGACAACATGAGTGTCAAGAGCGTGAAGCCAAGCTCCACACGGTCGAACTGCCACTCCGTGGGCGCAAACGTATTCCAGGCCAGCCAGAAGAGACAGAAAATCGTCATGTAGACGAGGAACTGCGGCGTACCCATGAACCGGGCGAAGCCCTCCGTGGCATTGCCGAACGCGTCCGGGTTGGGGGAGAACTTAGGCAGTATGCGTTGACGCCCGCTGAGGGGCGTGTCGAGGCTCCCCGGATTGTTTGCGCGTCCAGTGGACCTGGGGGATCGGGTGGCGTGGTTATCAGCCAATGCGGCCTCCGAGTTTCCTTACAGGGGCGTCGTCCTCGTGAGCGCGCCAGTCATCGGGCAACAGGTGATCCAACACGTCATCAACAGTCACCGCCCCCACAAGGCGGCCGTCGTCGTCGACGACGGGAAGCGAGTTGAGGTTGTACGTGGCCAGCGTTCGGGCTACTTCGCTGATATGCGCCTGGTCCGAGAGCGGTTCAAGGTTCTTGTCAACGAGGTTGCCCAGCGGTTCGGGAGGAGGGAAGCGCAAGAGTTGTTGTATATGTACGACGCCCAGGAAGCGGCCGGTGGGCGTTTCCAAGGGAGGACGCGCGATGAAGATGGAAGACGCCAGGGCGGGGGAGAGTTCCTCACGGCGCACGTGGGCCAGGGCTTCGGCCACCGTGGCTTCAGGTGGAAGGATGACGGGCACCGGTGTCATCAGGCCACCTGCAGTGTCTTCGTCGTACTCCAGGAGACGCCGCACGTCTTCGGCCTCCTGGGGCTCCATGAGCTGCAGCAGTTCTTCAGCTTGCGCCGAGGGGAGTTCGGCGAGAAGGTCGGCGGCGTCGTCGGGATCCATTTCCTCCAGGACGTCGGCGGCCCGTTCCACGTCCAGCGCGGAGAGGATCTCCACCTGGTCGTCTTCGGGAAGCTCCTGGAGGACGTCCGCCAAGCGCTCGTCCTGAAGTTCGCTTGCTACTTCAAAGCGGCGCTTGTCGCTCATCTCCTGCAGGGCCTCGGCGAAGTCGGCAGGTTTGAGGTCCTCGTGCGTGGCAACGAACTGTGTGGCCGCCTGCGGCTCGTTGTGGCCGCCGGTTTGGGCGTCGGCCCAGTCGATGATCAGGGTCTCATTGCGACGCAGCCTGCTCAGGGGCGACAACGAATGTCCGCGACGGACGAAGAGTTTGCTGACGAACCAGTCCTTGGACCGGTGCTGGTCCATGGCGATGTCCTCAATTGTGGCGTCTCCGCTGCCGTCGGCCAGGGTGACCCTGCGATCAAACATCTCTGCTACAACCAGCGTTTCAGCACCCCGTTGTTCGAAACGACGCAGGTTTACCAGGCCAGTGCAGATGATCTGCGTCTGGTCGATGGAGGTGATCCGGGTCATGGGTACGAAGACCCGCTTTTTGCCAGGTACTTCTACCACGATGCCCACCACATGCGGGGCTCCGCGGGACCCCCGGGAGAGCACGACGACGTCGCGGAGCCGGCCCAAACGATCGCCCAGGGGGTCGAAGACGTCCAAGCCGAGCAGGCGCGCGACAAAGACGCGTGAGGGATGTGTGCTCATGTTTACAGGCTACCGAGTCTGCTCTCTTTTAGCTGAATTCCAGCCGCTTCACATCTACATGCGACACAATGGGGCTATGTCTAACATTTTTGGTGCTCCAAAAGCCGTTGAGGAATCCCGCAGCGTACCCCAAGGTGACACTGTTGGCTCGTACACCTCATATTTGGATGCCCAGAAGGCGGTGGACTACCTCGCGGACCAGCAGTTCCCCGTCCAGTTGGTATCGATCGTGGGCAACGACCTCAAAATGGTGGAACGGGTAACCGGCCGCCTAAGCTATCCGCGCGTGGCACTGTCGGGTGCTTTGAGCGGCATGTGGTTCGGCCTCTTCGTCGGCGTCATGCTCTCCTTCTTCACGCCGGCAGGTGGCACGTTCTCCATCATCACCTCTGTGCTCATGGGCGCGGCTTTCTTCATGCTGTTCGGGATCGCCACGTACGCCACGCAGCGGGGCAAGCGCGACTTCACGTCCACCAGCCAGGTGGTTGCCACCAACTACGACGTCATTGTTGCCATCGAGGCAGCCCACGAAGCCCGCCGGTTGCTCCAGCAACTGCCCATGAACGCCTCCCAGGCCGCGTCTGGGCAGGCGCGGAATTACAATGCGCAGAACGCGCCATTCCAGCAGCCGGGCCAGGCGCCCGACCGTCCTGCCACCTGGAACGATCCTTATGGCCAGCGCGGACCGGAGCCTACCGAATCCGGTGCTTCCGGCGCCCAGGCTCCCGCTGCACAGCCTGCACCAAACCCGACGCCATCACCTGTGCGCTTCCCGGATCTGCCGGATGGCCGCCCCCAGTACGGCGTCCGTGTCACCGAGGGCCAGAATGCACCCCGGCACGAGGACCAACAGCCTGGGAACGACGACCCGCACAAGCAGTAGTTCCCGCAAGCAGCCCAAATCAATAAGCAGCACAAAGGAAAGGCCACCGGAATATCCATCCGGTGGCCTTTCCTTTGTGCTGCTTTTGCCCTGGGGTCTAGCCCGCAACTTCCTGGTAGATGCCAGCCATCCAGGATTCGACGTCGTCGGCCTTGCGTGGCAAGGCAGCGCTCAGGTTCACGGGGCCCTCTGCCGTCATGAGGATGTCGTCCTCGATGCGGACGCCGATGCCACGGTATTCGGCAGGAATGGCCAGGTCTTCGTTCTTGAAGTACAGGCCGGGTTCGATCGTGAATACCATACCCTCCGTGAGGATTCCGTCCAGGTAGAGCTCACGCTTGGCTTGGGCACAGTCGTGGACGTCCAGGCCGAGGTGGTGGCTGGTGCCATGCGGCATCCAGCGACGGTGCTGCTGGCCTTCGGGGCTGATGGCTTCCTCAACAGAAACCGGCAGTAAACCCCACTCGGCGAGGCGCTCAGCAAGGACCGTGGTGGCTGCCTTGTGGATGTCCCGGAATTTCACGCCCGGCCGTGCGGCGGCAAATCCCGCGTCAGCGGCGTCCAGGACAGCTTCGTAGACCTTGCGCTGCACATCGGTGAACGTGCCGTTTGCGGGCAGGGTCCGCGTGACATCCGCCGTGTAGAGCGAATCAGCCTCCACCCCTGCATCCAGCAGCAGGAGTTCACCAGCGTTGACGGCTCCCGAGTTGCGGGTCCAGTGCAGCACTGTGGCGTTGTTGCCGGAGGCCGCGATGGTGTCGTAGCCGAGCTCGTTGCCTTCCTCGCGGGCACGGGCAAAGAATGCGCCTTCAACAACGCGTTCGCCGCGCTTGTGCGTCAAAGCGCGCGGGAGGGCCCGCACGACGTCGGCGAAGCCTTCAACGGTGGCGGCAACGGCGATCTTCATCTGCTCGATCTCCCACTCGTCCTTGATCAGGCGGAGTTCGGAGAGTGCTTCGCTGAGCTTTTCGTCCAGGGCATCGAGTTCGCCCAGGTCAAGGTTCTCGGGATCCTTGGCCGTGTTGTAACGGGCAGTGTCCACCAAAGCATCGATGTTGTCATCTACCTTGCGGACCAGGCGGATGGAGATACCACCGATTTCCGGGGCGCCAACGTTCTTGGTGATGGCCAGTTCAAGTTCGGAAATGTGTGCAGTGGGCAAGCCCAGGCGGGCTTTGAATTCTGCCAGTGTGGGTCGCGCCCCAATCCAGAATTCACCGGCCCGGGAGTCGGCGTAGAACTGTTCGGTGTCGCGGCCGGCCAAGGGGCGGAAGTACAGCGTCGCAGTGTGGTGACCGCCGTCGTCGCCTTTTCCTTCAGCCGCCGGCTCCAGGATCAAAACGGCATCCGGCTCGTGGTCCAGGCCCAAACCTGTGAGGTGGGCGAATCCGGAGTGGGGGCGGAAGCGGTAGTCGCAGTCGTTTGAGCGGACCTTCAGCGGACCGGCCGGGATAACGAGCCGTTCGCCCTTGAACAGTTCGGAAATGGCACGACGGCGGCGGGCAGCGTGGTCTGCAACGGCATCACGAGCGGGGGTTACCTGCGGGGCGGGCGCCCAGTTGCTGGCCATGAATGCCTTGAAGGCATCGGATGTTGGCCGCTGCGAACGGTTGTTGACGCGTTCTTGCAGGGGCTGGGAATCTGTGGATTCCGCGTACGGGGTGTTTTCGGCATCATTCACCGTTACATCGTCCCACCAGTTTCGTGAGGAGGCCAACGGCGCAACACTCCAAGCCGCTCCCTATCCCATAGGCTGGGAAAGTGAGGATAGACCTGCATACGCACTCGAATGTTTCCGACGGAACCGAGACACCCGCCGGGGTGATCATTTCGGCCGCCGCTGCAGGCCTGGACGTTGTTGCGTTAACGGACCACGACTCCACTGATGGATGGGAACTGGCTGCTGCCGCGGCCAAGGAGCACGGTGTCGCTTTTGTTCCTGGCATGGAGATCTCCTGCCGGACGGAACAGGGCATCAGCGTTCACCTGTTGAGCTATTTACATGATCCCTCCCACCCAGGGCTCCTTGAAGAGATCACCAAGTCAAAGGACGCCAGGCTGACGCGCGCTGAGCGCATGGTCACGCTGTTGTCCGAGGATTACCCCCTGACGTGGGACGACGTCATCCACCATGTGGCCCCTGGAGCGACAGTAGGGCGTCCGCATATTGCCGATGCGTTGGTTGCTGCGGGCGTGGTCGCGGACCGCTCCGAAGCCTTCACGTCCATCCTCACCTCTCATTCGCGATACTTCGTGCAGCACTACGCGCCCGAACCCGCTTTCGCCGTCGGGCTTGTCCGTGCGGCTGGGGGAGTGCCGGTCTTCGCACATCCCGTGGCTTCGGCGAGGGGACGGATCGTGGGGGAGCGGACGTACCGGGAGATGATCGACGCCGGATTGTTGGGCCTTGAGATCGAGCACCGGGACAATCCGGAGGAGGGCCGAGACTACCTCCGTGCGCTCGCGGCAGAGAACGGCCTCCTCATCACGGGGTCCTCGGATTATCACGGGACAGGGAAACCGAACCGGCTGGGTGAGAATCTGACTGCTCCCGAGGTCCTGGAGAGGATTGAAGAGCTGGGCACTGGAACGCAGGTTGTCCGTCCCTAAGGATGAGGACCAAACAAGCCCTACCGCGGTTTCAGAAAGTATCTTGACGTACTGTCCGGCAAGAGTAGTCTGGCGCTCGTGGGGGGAGGCGGGCTGGGCCGCACCACTGGAGGTCTCATCGCAAGGAATCACTCACTCTGTCGATGGAGCAATCATGTTCAGGAAATCCTTGGCTGCAACAGCCCTTGCAGCCGCCTTAATGTTCATCCCTGCCACGGCAAATGCCTTGGACTGTAACAACGTCAGCCGCGCTGCCTACACGGGCAGCGAATGGGTATTTATTCCGGACATCAACAGCAATGTCCACTTCAGCGGAAACTGGGGCTATGTGGAAGCCTGGGCCGCCTGGGTGTTCATTCCGCCAGGGACGGTGCCCGGTGTGCCCGGCAGCGGCGGGAACTATCAGAACGGCCAAGGCTTTGCGCTGCTGGTCAATGCGTTGTGTGATTCCCACGGAGCGGTCCTGGACAACAGGCAGGGCGACCACGGAATCCAATTGATGCACGGGTGCGGCTAAGGGCCACGGCCTAATTTGGGTGGAAGGACGCTTTGGCGCCCAGGCGCTTTCGCATGACCTCGATGGCTTGCTCGTTCTGGTCCACGCAGACGAAGTTGCGGCCCAGTTTGGCGGCAACAGCGCCGAGGGTTCCTGATCCAGCAAAGAAGTCCAGGCACCAATCGCCCTCGCGGCTTGAAGCGGAGACGATCCTGCGCACCAGGCCTTCGGGTTTTTGGGTTGGGTAGCCCGTCTTTTCCCTGCCTGTGGGCGAGACAATGGTGTGCCACCAAACGTCCGTGGGGAGTTTGCCGCGCTCGCGTTTGGCAGGGGTGACCAGGCCTGGGGCCATGTAGGGTTCGCGGTCTACTTCAGCGTTGTCGAAGTGATACTTCGCGGGGTTCTTTACGTACACCAGGATGTTGTCGTGCTTGGTGGGCCAACGGTTCTTGGCGCGGGCGCCGTAGTCGTAGGCCCAAATGATCTCGTTGAGGAAGCACTCGCGGCCAAAGATGGCGTCCAGCATCACCTTGGCGTAGTGCACCTCGCGGTAATCCAGGTGCAGGTACAGCGTGCCGTCGTCGGCAAGGAGCCGCCAGGCCTCTACGAGCTTGGGTTCCAGGAAGGACCAGTAGTCGCTGAAGGCGTCATCATAGCTGTGCAGGGCGCCCTTGATGGTGTCGTAGGAGCGTCCCTTGAACCCGACGCGGTCGCCGTCGCCGTCCGCGTTGCGGACCATGCGCGTTTCCTGGCGGCGTTGGACCCGTCCTGTGTTGAACGGCGGATCCACGTAAATGAGTGTGAAGGCACCGTCCGGCAGCGTCGGGAGGAATTCCGCGTTGTCCGCGTGCACCACCAGATTGCCGCCGTCCGGCGCCCAAACAGTTTCAGTCATTGAGGATTTTAGGCCTCGGAGTTGCCGGACTGGGCGCCAGCGGTCCCACCGGAAACCACTTCGCCGTTACGGCGGCGCGTGCGGGTACGCCGCGTGCGGGCCGGCTTCTCGGCGTTCTCGCCCGTGGCGGTGCGGGTTTCGGAGGAACCGGCAGCGGGGGCCGCCTCGGCTTCGGATGTACGACGGCGGCGCGTACGGTTGCGGCCGCCATCACCGTTGGATTCAGAGTTGGCTTCGTTGGACTTGCCAGCGTTGACACGGCCGCGGCCGTCCCTGCCACGGCCGCCATCGCGTCCACCGTCACGGGCTGAACCGGCGGAACGGGAGTTCTTTTTGCCCGTTTCGCCCAAGTCCTCAAGGACCTCGGCGTCGACTCCGGCAAGCGTGCGCTTGTTGCGCGGGAGGCGGCCCTTGGTGCCCTCGGGAATGTCGAGGTCACTGTAGAGGTGGGGCGAAGAGGAGTAGGTTTCAACCGGCTCCGGAACGCTGAGCCCCAATGCCTTGTTGATCAAGCCCCAGCGAGGCATGTCGTCCCAGTCAACGAAGGTCACCGCTGTTCCCTTGTTGCCGGCGCGGCCCGTACGGCCCACGCGGTGCAGATAGATCTTTTCGTCCTCCACGCACTGGTAGTTGATGACGTGCGTGACGTCATCCACATCGATGCCACGGGCGGCAACGTCCGTGGCAACCAGGACGTCCACCTTGTTGTTGCGGAAGGCGCGAAGGGCCTGCTCGCGTGCACCCTGGCCGAGGTCGCCGTGGATGGCTGCCGCAGCGAATCCGCGGTCAACGAGCTCCTCAGCTACCTTGGCCGCGGTGCGCTTGGTCTTGGTGAAGATAATGGTGCGGCCACGTCCGCGGGCCTGCAGGATGCGGGCCACAACCTCGGTCTTGTCCATGCTGTGGGCACGGTAGATGAGCTGGCGGATGTCGCGCTTGGTGAGGCCTTCATCGTTCGGATCGGCTGCCCGGATGTGGGTAGGCTGCGTCATGTAGCGGCGGGCCATCGCGATGACCGGTCCGGGCATTGTGGCGGAGAAGAGCAAAGTCTGGCGAACAGCCGGCGTACCTGCAATGAGTGTTTCGACGTCCGGCAGGAAGCCCAGGTCCAGCATTTCGTCGGCCTCGTCCAGGATCACCATTTTGACGTTCTTCAGGCTGAGGTGCTTCTGCTTGTAAAGGTCGATCAAACGCCCGGGGGTGCCGACCACTACCTCGACGCCCTTCTGGAGGGCGTCAATCTGCGGCTCATAGGCGCGGCCACCGTAGATGGTGGCGATGCGGGCGTTGCGCTTGCGGGATGCCGTCTGAAGATCGTTGGCCACCTGTACCGCAAGCTCGCGGGTGGGCACGATGACCAGGGCCTGCGGCGCACCGGGGACGGCCAGCTTTGCGTAGCCAGGGTCATCCCGGCCTTCCACGCGCTGCAATGCCGGGATGCCGAAACCGAGGGTCTTGCCGGTACCGGTCTTGGCCTGGCCGATGATGTCGTGGCCGCTGAGGGCTACCGGCAGCGTCATGGCCTGGATGGGGAAGGGGTGCGTAATTCCGGCGTCAGCGAGGGACTCGACGATGTCGGGGCGGACGTTGTAGTCAGCGAACGATTTTTCTTCGATCTCGTGGGGCGTCTCATCGGAGATGATCGTTTCCTCGGGTTCGATGGATTCGGTTCCGGTGGCGTCCGTCAGGACTTCATGGGTGTGCAATTCACTCACAGGGAGTTTCCTTATTCATTTGGGCATTGGCGCTGCATGCTCAACGGGGTGGCGGAGCCGTACCGGAGCACGAACGGGCGCGCAAGCTAATCCAGTGGAAGCCGATCGCGGGCTATCTAAGTACTGGCACTGGTGACCAGCGGGCACATCTCAAGATCGCGTAGGGGCGGGCTTGTTGATTTCAAAAATTAACTGAATCAACGACCGGGCATCCATTACTACAGGGTCAGTCTATCCTCTGGGAGCCCTAAAGCCCGGATCGGTGCCCGTTTGCGTCCCCCGGGCCTCAGGGGAGCAGGGTAAAGCGGATCTCGCGGCTGGCAATATCTGCCTTCAGGAGCTGCACCCGGACCTTGGTGCCTGATTCCAATTCGCCGTCACATCGGGCGGTCACCGCGGGTTCCGCGATCTGGATGATGCCAAACGGCCCGTTTCCGTTTCCATTTCCCTTTCCGTTGCCATTTGCCGCTCCATTGGACGGCTTGGAACCGGAGATGACCACCGCGTCAAACTCCTCGCCGATGTGGTTCGCCACGAGTGCTGCTTCCACGGTGTCCATAGCCAGGCGCTCAAGCCGCCCTGCCAGTTGGTCGGAGGACGCCATGATCTCAGGCAGGGATGGCAGTGCTTCCCGCGCCCACGCCGGTATTGGGTGGCCGTTGCTGAGAGCCTCGCAGATCACCAGGACAAAGCGGTCGATGAGGCGACGCAAAGGGGCAGTGGTGTGCGCATAAGGTGCGCCGATGGCTGACTGGATGACATTGGGGGGAAGTTCGCCATCGAAAGGCGTGTATCCAGCACCGCGGAAGAGCGTGCCTGCCGAGTGGAGGATGGCTAGCTGTTTGGGATCCGAAGCGTCCAGGGTCCGGAGGTACTCGCCGTAGGTAATCTCGCCGTCCCACGGTTTCCCAAGAGCCTTGGTCTGGCGTTTGAAGTGGAGCAGCGAGCGTTCATCGGGCGCGGGCATGGTGCGCAGAATGCCCACTTTTCCGTCGAGCATCAGTTGGGCCGCTGCCATACCGGTCATGAGGGATATCTGCGCGTTCCAATCCTCCACAGGTAAGGAGGGTGCGGCGACAATCCTGTAGCCTCCGCCACCGGTTGCCTGCACAATCTCCTGCTCGGGCATGTTCAGGTTTGCGCCACCGCGCAGGCGTTCCAGTTCCACCCGCTTCAGGCCAACCTCCTTGAGGAGCCCAAGGACCGGTGGGGCTGTGCCGGCATCGATCTGCTCCTGGGCACCTCTGTAACTCAGCTTGGCGCGGCTACGGACAGTTCCGCGGGACACGGACATGGCGGATACTTCGGCATTGTGGTCCAGCTCGAAGTCCCATACGAAGGCGCTGCAATCCTGATCAGCCAACAGGCTGCCGGCGTTCTCGCTGATAACTTCCGGATGCAGCGGGATCCTCCCGTCAGGAGCGTAGAACGTTTGCCCCCGGTGCCGGGTTTCTGCATCCAACGCCCCGCCCGGAGCAACAAAGGATGGCACGTCGGCGATTGCATAGAGGACTCTGTAACCGTCACCGGCACGTTCAATGAACACCGCCTGGTCCAGGTCAGTGGACGTGGCTGGATCAATGGTCACGAACGGAATGTCCCGGAGGTCACGTTCCGGCAGTGTATGGTTTTCTACCGCCTTCCGGGCTTCCGCTACGGCCTCGGCCGGGTATTCACCAGGGAGCTCCAGCTCGGTCCGGAGGGCAGCAAATGCCTCGGCGAGCTGGTCCGACGAGTCGTCGACGTTGGGCGAAATCCGATGATGTGACACGAAAATCAGGTTAGCCCGAAATCGCTGGATAGTCTTGGACCATGAGCACTTCCCCGGACGACAATGCTCGCGTCCAGCGCCTCGCCTCCGAGCTGCTGGGAGCCATGGCCTATGGCGAGCTCTCGGCGTTTGGCCGGCTGTCTTTCGACTCCCGGTACGCTCCCACCCTGCATGACAGGGCAGTGCTGGCAAAGATCGCAGTTGGCGCATACGGAAACTTTGCCTTGATCAGCACGCGGTTATCGGAGATGGGACTCGATGCCGAGGATGCCATGCTTCCGTTCCAGCGCTCCTTTGACCACTTCCACGAGCGAACAAAGCCAGCGGACTGGTTTGAATCAGTCATGAAGGCCTATGTGATCGACACAGTGTCGTCGGACTTCTACCGGACGGTGGCTTCGTTCCTTGACGCCGGGACGCAACTCTTTGTCCAGAAGGTTGCCTCCGCCGACCAAGCCACGGAAGTACTCCGCGTCCTCCTGCGCCGGGCGCTGGCTGATGACCCGCGCCTCGCGTCGCGACTCGCTTTGTGGGGCCGGCGCCTCGTCGGAGAAGCGCTGACCCAAGCCCAACGTGTCGGCCTGGAACATCCTCACTTGGGCCCAATGCTCAAGGGCGAAGGGGATTCGCGGGCGGCAGTCAAGGCGCTCACGGCCGAGCTTGCCGAACGGCACGGACGGCGGATGTCCGGGCTCGGGCTCACGGCTTAGGCATATTTCGCTTTCGCGCCGCGGCAAACCGGGCGCCGATACCTAAGCGGCGTCGAGCGCTTCCAGCAGCGTCTTGGCCGCCGCCGTCGGGTCCTGCGCCTCGGTGATGGCCCGCACGACGACGATCCGGCTCGCTCCCGCGGCAACCACCTGTTCAACGTTGGTGAGGTCGATGCCGCCGATAGCGAACCAGGGGAGGAGCACGCCACCCACAGTCTCCTCGTCTGCGCGCTTTACGGCTTCCGCGGCATATGTGACCAGATCCAGCCCGACTGCTTCGCGGCCTGGCTTCGTGGGTGTCGCCCATACTGGACCAACGCAGAAATAATCCAGCCCACTGCGGCCCGGGGAGGCCTCTATGGCCGCGTCAACCTGGTCCGGTGTGTGGGTGGACAGGCCGATGACGGTCTGGTCGTGGAGGAGGTGCCGTGCTGCGCGTAATGGGATGTCTTTTTGGCCGATATGGAACACAGGAGCCCCGGAAATACTGGCAACATCGGCACGGTCGTTGACGGCCCACAGCCTTCCGTGCCGGCGGGCAACGTTGTGCAGGACCTCCAGGACCTCCAGCTCCTCGGCGGCCTCGAGCGTCTTGTCGCGAAGCTGGATGATGTCGACGCCGCCCTCAAACGCGGCGTCGACGAAGTCTTCAAAATCGCCCTGCCGCTTGCGGGCATCGGTGCACAAATAGAGACGGGCAGTGGTGTGGACATCATGCTGGGTCATGGAAACCAGAGTAGTTCCTCTAAACTGGGCACGTACTGCGGGAGCCGTGACAGCGTCATATGACCGTCCGGCTGAGAGGGCTTCAGCGCCGACCGCTTGACCTGATCCGGCTAATACCGGCGTAGGGAAGGAAACGCATGGCAGAATCCGGCCAAAACCCTCTGCAGGCGGATGTTGCGGTCATCGGTGGCGGCATCATTGGCCTTGGCATCGCCCACGAAGCCCGCCGACACGGCCGCTCGGTGGTCCTTATTGATCCCGCACCGGCAGCGGGCGCGACGTTCGCCGCTGCCGGGATGCTCGCTCCTGTGAGTGAACTTCACTACCAGGAGGAAGACCTTCTGGAACTCATGCTGGAGTCCTCTCATTTGTGGCCGGCTTTTGTCCGGAGCCTGCCCGGCGACGAATCAGCCACCGGATACCGCACGACGTCGACAATCGCCGTTGGCGCCGATGCTGCCGACCGCCGCGCGCTGGCAGACCTCCGCACAGTCCAGCAGGCCGCAGGGCTTCAGGTAGAGCCTTTGTCCTTGCGGCAAGCGCGCGAGCGTGAGCCCCTGCTCAGCCCACAGATTTCCAGCGCCTTCGACATCCCGGCGGACCATCAAGTGGACCCACGGATGCTTGCACGATGCCTCATGGAAGGGCTGGCAGGCCACAGTCGAAGTGACGCAACGTGGGTTTCCGGAGCGGAGGACGGTTTCGCGCTGCCGTTCCCAGCGTCCCGTTTGCTGTGGGACGGGGACCGCGTCTGCGGAGTCGAGCTCGATCCGGGCGCCGGATCCGGCGACGGGCGCGTCGTTTTGGCGTCAGAGACCGTGGTCGCCTGCGGGCTGGATGCGGCAAGGCTAGGCAATCTCCCCGAGGGTCTCAGCCTGCCCGTGCGGCCGGTCTATGGCGACATCCTCAGGCTGCGCGTTCCCGAACACCTCCAGCCGCTCCTCACATCCACCATCCGGGGCATGGTGCGCGGAGTGCCGGTGTACATCGTCCCCCGGGCCGACGGAACGGTGGTGATTGGAGCTACCCAGCGCGAGGACGGACTATCCGCGTCCACCAACGCAGTGTCCGCCGGAGGCGTCTATCAACTCCTGCGTGATGCCCAAGTGTTGGTTCCTGCCGTGGCGGAGCTGGAACTGTTGGAAGCCACAGCCCGCGCACGGCCCGGCACTCCGGACAACGCACCGCTCCTTGGACGCGTCGCTGGACCCAGCGGCAACATCGAGGGTTTGGTGATCGCAACCGGCTTCTTCCGCCATGGCGTTCTATTGACGCCCATCGCCGCAAAGATCGTGGGCGGGCTGATAACCGGTTCCTCCGATCCACGCTGGTCAATCTTCCGGCCCGACCGCTTTGCGGCGAACGCAGGCCAACGGACTCCAACCCCCTCAGCTGCACAATCTCCCACCAAGGAAACAGTATGAATATCAAACTCAACGGCTCCGATCACGCCGTGGCGGACGATGCATCCGTCAGCACGCTCGTCAGCGCCATTACAGGCCGCACCCTGGACCACCGCGGACAGGCAGCCGACGGCGGCAAGCTGGGTGTCGCCGTCGCACGTAATTCGGAGGTTGTGCCGCGCAGCCAATGGGCCGCGACGGCGCTCGCCGATGGAGACGAACTCGAACTCGTAACAGCAGTCCAGGGAGGCTGAAGACATGACAGCAGCAAAAACTGACATTCGCACAGACGGCTTGGTGATCGACGGCGTCGAAATCGGCTCCCGCCTGATCATGGGTACAGGTGGTGCGCCGAGCCTGGACGGCTTGGGAGCAGCCCTTCTGGCCTCAGGAACGGAACTGACAACTGTGGCAATGCGCCGGTACTCGCCAGCCGAGACAGGGTCGTTGTTCCAGCTCCTGGTGGACCACAACATCCGGGTCCTGCCCAACACGGCTGGCTGTTTTACTGCCAAAGACGCAGTGATGACCGCGGAGCTCGCCCGGGAGGCGCTGGAGACGGACTGGGTGAAGTTGGAAGTCATTGCCGATGAACACACGCTTCTTCCGGACGCGGTGGAACTCGTGGAGGCAACCGAACAGCTGGTGAACCGCGGCTTCAAGGTTTTCGCTTACACCAATGACGACCCCGTCCTGGCGCTGCGCCTGGAAAACCTGGGTGCCACAGCAGTCATGCCCCTCGGCTCGCCTATTGGAACGGGGCTTGGCATCCTGAACCCGCATAACATCGAACTGATCGTGTCCCGGGCTTCTGTTCCGGTAGTGCTCGACGCCGGCATTGGAACTGCCTCGGATGCCGCGCTTGCCATGGAGTTGGGCTGCGACGCTGTCCTGCTGGCGACGGCAGTGACCCGTGCGCAGAACCCGGTCCAGATGGGCGAGGCCTTCAAACACGCAGTGATCGCCGGTAGGCTTGCCAAACAGTCCGGCCGGATTCCGCGGCGGGAGCATGCGCTCGCGTCCTCGGCGATGGAAGGCCGGGCAGAGTTCCTCTAGGCAAGGGAGCAGTTATGGCCGGCAAGGAAGGGCAATTGCCTCAAGCCGAGGTGGAAGCCGCCCTCAAGGACCTCCCCGGCTGGAAGTACCAGGACGGTCTGGTGACCGTCTTCAAAACCTCGACGGCAGCCGACGCCTTGGCGCTTATCGCCGCGGTGGGCCGGATCGCCGAAGAACAGAACCACCATCCGGACTTGGAATGGCGCTACAACCGCGTCTTTCTCCGCTACGTCTCCCACGATGCCGGCGACAACGTGACGGAACGCGACGTCGCCGCTGCCGCTGCCGTGAGCGAGGCAGCAGCCGCGTCCGGTGCCCTGGCGCAGCCGGATCGCTACCCGGAAGCTTGAACGAGCTGGAAAGTTAAACGGCACTGGTCGTCACCTATGGGTGACGACCAGTGCCGTATAAGAGCGGGGAGCGTCTAGAGCCTCAGAGCTTTGGTGAGGGCGGCGGTGTCATGCTGGGTGCGCTTACGGCCCAGATAGACCACAACGGCAATCGCGATGGCCGTCCCCAAAACGATAGGGAGGATCCACGGGATCCAGGTGAGCCCGGGCTGGTAACCGAACCCAGCCATGATGAAAGCTATCCAGCCCAGCACGCCGACGGTCGCCGAGACGCCCGCTGGCAATGCAATGCCGTACTTACCGTGTCGCTTGTCATTTGCCCACACGATGAATCCTGTAGCGATGGTGGCAAGCACCACCACAACGAGTGAAAGCATGGAGACTCCTTAGCGGCCGCTGCCAGTGGGAACGCTAGAGGGCGCCGAAACCGACGCGGCGGACTTCCTCGGCACCAATTTCAACGTAGCCCAGCGCATTTCCGGGAACGATGATCTGGCGGCCCTTCTCATCCGTGAACCGCAGATCCGAACCCTTGGAGATGGCCTCTCCGACGATCTTGGCTACAGCATCAGCATCGAGTGCGGATTCGAACACGATTTCACGGCCAACATTCTGAATGCCGATCTTTACTTCCACAGCAAGGCCTCCAAGCCAATCAAGTTTTAAGTCAGTCCTCTATTTGTAGCCTAGGACTCTTTGGGGAATCGACTGATTCCGCGCCAAGCTAAACGATAGATCAGATCACTGGCTACATCGAGGTCGAGATTTCCATCGGTTTCGAGCCAGTAGCGGGCGCTGACCTGCGCCATTCCTGCCAGTCCGCGGCCCAGGAGCTGTGCTTCCAAAGGGGGAAGCTTGGTGTCCTCGGCGATGACGTGGGCCACTGCGTCGGCGAACGTTTTGTTGAAAGTCTCCAAGCGCGAGCTGACATCGGGGTCGTTAATGAGGTCAGACTCGAAAACCAGGCGGTGGGCTTGGTCGTCGTCGGCAATGAACCTGTAGTAGGCCCGCATGACTGCCTTCACGCGCTCTTTATTGTCCGTGGTGGAATTCAGGGCATTGAGCATCAAATCGGTCAGCGTCGCCAGATGGCTGTCCAGCAACGCCATGTAGAGCTCGCGTTTGGAAGGGAAATGCTGATACAGGACCGGCTTGCTCACATGCGCGGTCTCGGCGATTTCGTCCATGGCGGCACCATGGAAGCCGTTGGATACGAAAACCTCCAAAGCGGCGTTTAGCAACTGTGCGCGGCGCTCGTCTCGCGGCAACCTTGCTGAACGCGTTGAACCAGTCCGTTCTTGCTTCGCTGGTGCCCCATCGTTTGCCCGTGTGCCGTCAGCCACAGTCTGCCGCCTTTCCTTTGCAGTTATGACCACTGTACCGGTGGGTAATATGACCGGGCGGCATCGGCAGGCATACATTGGGGTATGGCCTCAATTCTTGCTGCCCACCCCGCGCCCGCTGTCCTGCCACCCCTCGTTGAACCGGCCGCCGCACTAACGCCGGCCGAGGTGGAACGGTACTCCCGGCATCTCATCATTCCGGAAATCGGCGCTCTGGGCCAACGCAGGCTTAAGAATGCGAAAGTTCTTGTCATAGGCGCTGGCGGCCTGGGATCCCCAGCTTTGTTGTACCTCGCCGCGGCCGGCGTAGGAACTCTCGGCATAGTCGATGACGACGACGTTGACCTCAGCAACCTGCAGCGGCAGGTCATCCATGGCGTCAAGGACGTTGGCACCCCGAAAACCGAATCTGCGCGGAACGCCATTGCGGAGCTCAACCCGTTGGTGAACGTGGTCCTGCACAACGTCCGCCTTGACTCCTCGAATGCCTTGGAACTGTTTGCCGATTACGATCTCATCCTGGACGGCGCGGACAACTTTGCTACCCGCTACCTGGTCAACGACGCCGCCGCGATTCTCGGCAAGCCGTACGTTTGGGGCTCAATCTTCCGCTTCGACGGGCAGGTCAGCGTCTTCTGGGCCGAGCACGGCCCCACATACCGTGATCTCTACCCGGAAGCCCCGCCAGCCGGCTCAGTGCCCTCATGCGGTGAGGGCGGAGTCTTTGGCATGTTGTGCGCCGCCGTTGGATCCCTCATGGTGACGGAGGCAGTCAAGTTGATTACCGGCGTCGGCCGTTCCTTGCTTGGCCGCGTAGCGCTGTTCGACGCCCTGGGCGGCAGCTGGCGCGAGATCAAGGTCTCCAAGGATCCGGAAGCGGAGCCCATCACGGAACTCGTGGATTACGAGGCATTCTGCGGTGTGACTCCGGCTGCGGCCACTGACCAGGAGCACACGGTCACTGCCAAGGACCTTGCACGGATGTTGGCCGAGCGGGAGTCGGGTGAACGCGACTTTGAATTGGTGGATGTCCGCGAGTCCGGCGAGCACAGCATCGTGAATATCGATGGTTCGGTCCTCATCCCGCAGGGGAGGATTCTCTCAGGCGAGGCCTGGGTCGAGCTGCCGCAGGACAAGGACATAGTCTTCCACTGCAAGGCTGGTACGCGCTCTGCTGCGGTCCTGGAGGCCGCACAGAAGGCGGGCTACACACGCGTCAGCCATCTCGACGGCGGTATTCTCGCCTGGGTTCGCGACGTCGAGCCGGAGAAACCGGTCTACTGACCCAGCCCGTGCGTGGGTTCGTTGCCGCGAACGCGGCAAATCTGCGAAGCTCAACCATGAGCGAAGATTCAAGCGTGACTCCCCAGCAACCCATCGGCTCGGGGTTCGGGCACTACTCAACTGCCTCGGACGTCATCTCCGGCATTGACCTGACCGGGAAGACCGCCATTGTCACAGGCGGATATTCCGGGCTGGGGCTGGAGACCGTGAAGGCCCTTTCCTCTGCAGGCGCCCGTGTCATTGTCCCGGCGCGCAGGCTGCAGCACGCCCAGGAAATTGTGGCCGAGGCCGGGCTCGCTGCCACAGGGGTTGCGGGTTCCGTAGACGTTGAGCTCCTGGATTTGGCGGATCAAGCAAGCGTCAAGGAATTCGCCGCCCAATACCTCCGCACTCACGCGACCCTGGACATCCTGATCAACAATGCAGCGATCATGGCAAGCCCCGAGCAACGTGTTGGGCCTGGGTGGGAGGCGCAGTTTGCCACCAACCACCTGGGGCATTACACCTTGGCCAATCTGCTGTGGCCGGCATTGGCAGCCGCTGGGAATGCGCGCGTTGTGTCCCTCTCGTCCACCGGTCACAAGCTGTCGCGCATCCGTTTTGATGACATCAACTTCGATTCCGGCTACGACAAATGGCAGGCCTATGGCCAGGCCAAGACAGCCAATGCGCTCTTTGCCGTGGAACTGGACCGGCTGGGCCGGGCTTCCGGGGTACGGGCGTTCGCTGTCCACCCCGGCGGGATCATGACCGAACTGCAGCGGCATTTGCCGCACGAGGAAATGGTCGCGGCGGGCTGGATGGACGCTGAAGGAAACTTGAGGGAGGGCTTCAAAACCCCTGCGCAAGGTGCAGCTACATCGGTGTGGGCAGCCACATCGCCGGCCTTGAATGGCAAGGGCGGCGTTTACTGCGAGGATTGCGACATCGCCAAGCCCACGGACAAGAATTCGCCACTCGCCCGGTACCAGGGCGTGGACGGCCACGCGATTGATCCGGGCGATGCCACGAGGCTCTGGCAGGTATCTGCCGAACTCACAGGAGTCAACGCCTTCAGCTGACTTGGGGTGGCTAGGCGCTTTCGGAGCGGAGTTGCTCGTGGTCCACGGGGCATTCCGCAGCAGCCGGAGCCTGGGGCTGCTCCACCTGGATGCCGTACAGGGCTTCCAAAGCGGCTACGTAATCGTCCTGTTGCCCGTTGGCCGCGAGTTCGCGGGCGCGCACGGTAGGAATATGGAGGAGTTGCTTGACCATCCGGCGCAGCGCAAATTCCACCTCTTCGGCGGCAGCGGTGCAACCGTGGCGGGCGCGGACCTTCTCCATTTCCGCGTCCAGTACGTTCATGGTGTGGCGCCGGAGGGCAACGATAGCGGAGTCGACGGACCGGGATTCGCGTTCCGATTCAAACGCCGTTGCCGCGCCGTTGACTATCTCGCTGGCATGGGACAACGATTCTGCCTGTTCCTGGGGTGCAGCCAGACGCACAGACTCAAGGGTGAGGAGTTCGACGCCGTCGAGCTCGCCCACAGCGGGGTCGAAGTCGTGGGTGAGCGCAAGATCGATCGCGATGAGCGGCTTACCGGAATTCGCCCTGACCCGGGCGAGATCCTCAGCTTCAACGCGGGTATCCGAACCGCTGCAACCGATCATGACGTCGGCTGCGGACACCGCTGACGGGAGACTATCGGCGTCGAGCGCCCTGCCACCACGGGTGGCCACGAAACCCTCGGCGCGGCCGGAGGAGGAGTAGACGGAAATATCGGTGCAACCGCGTTCACGGAGCAGTGACATCGTGGCACCGGCATAGGCGCCAGTTCCGAAGACAACGACCTTCTTGGCCGACCAGTCATCGCTGTCAGAGAGGTCCGTTGCCAGATCCAGGGCTACGGAGACGATGGAAAGGCCGCGTGATCCAAGGGCCGTCTGGGCGCCAACATCTTTTGCGGTCTTGGATGCAGCCTGGAAGAGCCGGACGAGTCCGGAACTCGCAGTGCCTTCCTGCTGGGCCGTAATCAAGGCCCGGCGGACCTGCCCGGCGATTTCGCGTTCCCCAACCACGGCGGAATCCAAGCCGGCGCTAACAGCGAAGAGGTGCCGTGTGACGTCAGGTCCCGTGTGGGTGCTGAAGGAGCGGGAAACGAGTTGCTCGTTGAGGCCGCTCAATTCGCTGATCCGCGAAACAAGGGCAGAACGGGCGGCCTCGAGGCCTGCTCCGTTGGCCGTTTCGCCGTAGATCTCATAGCGGTTGCAGGTTGCCAGGACGACGGCGCCGGAGACCAAGGGAGATCCGGAGAGGGCCGAAGAGGCAAGCTCAGAGGAACCGTTGCTCAGCTGAGCAACGGTTTCGAGGTCGATGTCGGCGTGTGTAGCCACCAATGAGAAAAGAACCACAGCACCCCAATCATAGCTTTTTCGCAGCCCGGTAGAACAATGTGCCGCAGTGGGAATTCACACGCGGTTCCGTGATCCCCGCCACGCAACCCCTTGAAGGGGCGCTACGTGACAGCCTGTCGTTATCTTTTGGCCCGGATTTTCGGCACAATCAAAGGCATGACTTCTAGCGCGGCAGCATCCAATAGTACGGCCACCAACGCCCCCGCAGGCCACCCTGCCGGCAAACTTGACGCGAATCACCCGTTGATGGACGGCCGTACTTCGGACTCCCCGCTCATCACTGCCTACCGGGGCGGCAAGCCCTCTCGCAGGCCTGTATGGTTCATGCGCCAAGCCGGTAGGTCCCTGCCGGAATACCTTAAGGTACGCGAGGGCGTCGCCATGCTCGACTCCTGCCTGCGTCCCGAACTTGCCGCCGAGATCACCCTGCAGCCGGTTCGCCGCCATGATGTGGATGCGGCCATCTTCTTCTCTGACATCGTCATACCGCTGAAGCTCGCGGGCGTCGGCGTGGATATCGTCCCCGGCGTCGGTCCTGTCCTGGATAAGCCGGTCCGGACTGCCGCTGATGTTGCAGCCCTTCCCGAGCTAACGTGGGAGGCACTGGAACCCATTCGCGAAGCGGTCCGCTTGACGGTGGCTGAACTGGGCAAGACTCCACTGATCGGGTTCGCCGGCGCGCCGTTTACGCTCGCGGCCTACATGGTGGAAGGTAAGCCTTCGCGGGACCACCTCGGCCCGCGGACCATGATGCACGCGGACCCCGAGACCTGGACAGCCCTCGCCAATTGGGCCGCGGATGCTTCCGGGTTGTTCCTTCAGGCGCAGCTTGAGGCCGGGGCGTCCGCTGGACAGCTCTTTGACTCTTGGGCGGGATCGTTGGGCCTGGCTGATTACACCAAGTACGTGGCTCCGGCATCCGCCCGGGCACTTGACCACGTGCGCGGGCTGGGTGCTCCGCTGGTGCACTTCGGTACTGGCACGTCCGAGCTTCTTGTCGCCATGCGGGACGTCGGTGTGGACGTTGTGGGGGTCGATTATAGGCTGCCCCTGGATGAGGCCAACCGCCGCTTGGGCGGCACGGTTCCCCTCCAGGGCAACATCGACCCCGCCCTCCTTCCGGCCCCCTGGGAGGTCCTCGAGGCGCATGTCCGCGAGGTTATCGCGGCTGGCTCGCACGCTCCCGGCCATGTCCTGAACCTGGGCCATGGCGTGCCCCCGGAGACGGACCCCGCCGTCCTGACGCGTGTTGTGGAGCTCATCCACTCCATCCCGGCAGAGTAGGACGCATGCGCGGGGGAAACGTACACGCCAAGGCGAAGGAAGCAGTCACGCCGCACCCAGCGCCTGGACCCACCGCTGTTGTGGTCGGTGGCGGTATGTCCGGCCTACTGGCAGCGAGGGAACTGGCCATGGCTGGAACGTCGGTGACGATCCTTGAGGCAAATGATGCCTGGGGTGGTTGCGTCGGAAGCCACGTGGTAGCGGGATTGACTTTGGACAGTGGCGCGGAGTCGTTTGCTACGCGGTCCACCGCCGTGGCGGACCTCGCGCGCGAGCTCGGACTGGAAAGCCGGATCGTTTCCCCGCACCCGGGCGGCGCGTGGGTGCAGCTTCCGGACGGACCCCAAGAGCTGCCCAAGACTGGCGTTCTTGGCATCCCTGCCAACCCCTGGGACGCCGAGGTCAGGCGTTCCCTTGGCCTTTCCGGCGCCGTGCGCGCCTCTCTGGACCGTTGGCTGCCCGCCTCGCTTGGCACATCCTCCGAGGTCACCAGCGTGTCTGCCCTGGTCCGCGCCAGAATGGGGAAGAAAGTCCTGGAGCGGCTGGTTGCTCCGGTGGTGGGTGGCGTTCACTCTGCCGATCCCGGTCTGTTGGACGTCGATATGGTGGCCCCCGGCCTCCGCGCGGGGCTTCGGAAGCACGGGTCCCTGGCTGCGGCTGTTGCTGCCCAGCGCAAAGCAGCCCCCGGCCCTGGTTCCGCTCCCGCGAAGGCAGGTTCCGCCGTCGGGGGTTTGAAGGGCGGCATGAACACACTGGTATCCGCGCTGGTCAAGGATCTCCGGGACCGCGGCGTGGAAATGCTGAGTGGAAAGCGTGTTGGCTACGTTTCGAAAACGGGCAACGGTTGGCGGGTCACCGCCGGTGAAACCACGTACGACGCCGGTCGGCTGGTAGTTGCCCTGGATGGCCCCGCTGCCGTCGGGCTGCTGGAAACGGCCATACCGGAGCTGTCCGGCCTACGCCCTGCCGCAGGACCTCTGGTGAGCTTGGTGACGATGGTTGTTGACCTTCCTGAATTGGACGGCCGGCCCCGTGGGACCGGGATCCTCGTAGCTCCCCAGACGCCAGGGATCCAGGCGAAGGCCCTGACGCATGCCACCGCCAAATGGGATTGGTTGGCGGAAGAAGCCGGTCCGGGCACGCACGTCCTGCGCCTTTCCTATGGCCGCCGTGAGGATGCCGAAGGGGGAGCGCCGGATCTTGTGATGGGAGATGAAGAATTGCTGGCAGCCGCGCTTGATGACGCCTCGGCGTTGCTGACGGTACCGGTTTCGCGGGCGGACATTGTCGATTGGGATGTTGTGCGCTGGGCAGGCGCCCTGCCGTTCGCCGCCGTCGGTCATAAACAGCGCGTAGCTCAAGTGCGGAAGTTGTGCGCCGCAGCTGATGGCCTCACCGTCGTTGGTGGCTGGCTGGCCGGTAATGGCCTCGCCGCCGTGGTGGCGGACACGCGTTCGCAGCTCGCTCAGGGAATCATTGGCGATCGCCCAATTTCGTGATTTGTGTCACTTCTACGCCCTGTAGAAGTGATCCATTTCGACTTAGCGGCTGGCACGGGGCAAACTTGAACCATGAGCCACACTTCTGCCGAATCTGTCACTAAAACTGCTGGAACCGAAGAGCAGTTCTTTACGCTCTGGACCGTCTTCAAGCGCTCGGCCGACGTCCTGCGCAGCGGCGATGCTGCCCAGGAATTTGAAGCCCTTGAAGGGAAGCTCGCCAAAGAAGGCGTGATCCTGAGGGGCAGCTACGATGTTTCCGCCATGCGCTCGGACGCCGACATCATGGTGTGGCTCCACGGACCCAAGCCGGAAGACCTTCAGTCAGCCGTCCGTTCCATTCGCCGCAGCAAGCTCTTTGCCGGCACTGAGATCGTCTGGTCCGCGATGGGCGTGCACAGGGAAGCCGAGTTTGCCAAGAGCCACGTCCCGGCCTATGCCCGCGGCGTCGAGCCCAGCACCTGGCTGTGCGTCTACCCGTTCGTCCGCTCGTACGAGTGGTACCTGCTTCCCGCCGAAGAACGCGGAAAGATGCTGCGCGATCATGGACTGCTGGGCCGGGAGTTCCCGCAAGTCATTTCCAACACCGTTTCCTCGTTCGCGCTGGGTGACTGGGAGTGGATCCTTGGCCTCGAGGCGCCTGAACTTGTTGACCTTGTGGACCTCATGCGCCACCTGCGTGCCACCGATGCCCGCAACCACGTCCGTGAGGAAATCCCCTTCTACACCGGCCGCCGCGTAACCGCTGCCGAGATTGCAGAGGTCCTCGCATGAGTGGCATTGCCGTTTCCACGGCCGGCAATGAGGTCACCGAGCGCGGTCGCCAGGAAGCAAAGCAGTACGATGCCGTGCTGCTTGCATCCTTTGGAGGTCCTGAAGGCCAGGAAGATGTCATTCCCTTCCTTCGCAACGTCACCCGGGGCCGTGGCATCCCAGATGAGCGCCTTGAAGAGGTCTCACACCACTACCGTGCATTTGGGGGCATCAGCCCCATCAACCAGCAGAACCGTGAACTGAAGGCCGCGATCGAGGCTGAGCTGGCCAAGCGCGGCATCGAGCTTCCCGTTCTGTGGGGCAACAGGAACTGGGACCCGTACATCGCGCCGGTTCTGCAGGACGCCTACGACGCCGGCCACCGCCGGATCCTGATGCTCACCACCAGCATCTACTCCTGCTACTCCAGCTGCCGCCAGTACCGTGAAGACATTGGCATCGCCCTGACCGAAACAGGACTGGACGGCAAGCTCGAGGTGGACAAGATCCGCCAGTACTTCGACCACCCCGGCGTTGTTCAGCCGTTCCTTGAGGGCACCGCCGCGGGCCTTGAAGAGATCCGCGGCAAGCTGGCCGCCGCCGGCGAAGCAGATCCGGACTCAAAGATCCGTGTCCTGTTTGCCACCCACTCCATCCCTACGCGCGATGCCGAGGCCGCCGGCAAGTCCGAGGACGAGCCACGCGAGTTCGCAGAAGGATCGGCGTACGCGGCCCAGCATCTGGCAAACGCCAAGGCCATCATGGATGTCGTAGCCCCGAACGTGGCCTGGGACCTTGTGTACCAATCCCGCTCCGGCGCACCGCACATTCCATGGCTGGAACCGGACATTAACGATCACCTCGAAGAAATCGCCCCCCAAGGAGTGCGAGGCGTCGTGATCGTTCCCCTCGGTTTCGTCAGCGACCATATGGAGGTTGCCTGGGACCTGGACACCGAAGCCCTGGACACCTGCAGGAACCTGGAGATGGAAGCCACGCGCGTCCCCACCCCGGGAACGCATGCTGCCTTTGTTTCCGGGCTGGTTGACCTGATCTGTGAACGCACGGTGGAGAACAACATCGCCGATCGCCCCCACGCTACTGACCTGGGTCCTTGGTACGATGTCTGCCGCCCGAATTGTTGCGAAAACTTCCGCGGTGCCAAGCCCGTCATTGCCGAGGTCGGCTCCACTGTCGGTGTTGGGCATGACGCTTACACCTCTACGGAGGCCAGCAAGTGACCATTCGCATCGGCACCCGGGCCAGCAAGCTCGCGCTGACCCAGACCCAGCAGACTGCCGATCAGCTGGCGGCTGTTGGTGGCTTCCCGGTGGAGCTGGTGCACATCAAGACCGAGGGCGACGTCAAGACCGGCTCGCTGTCGCAGATGGGTGGCACGGGTGTCTTTGTGGCGGCCCTGCGGGATGCCTTGCTTGCTGAAACCTGCGATGTCGCTGTTCATTCTTTGAAGGACCTGCCCACAGGGGCTGCGGTCGGACTGAGCATCGCCGCTACCCCCAAGCGCGTGGACGTCAGGGATGTCCTGTGTGCCCGTGATGGCCTCACCCTTGCAGAGTTGCCCGGTGGCGCCAGGGTCGGCACGGGCTCGCCCCGCCGTGCGGCGCAGCTCCGTGCAGCACGCCCGGACATTGAGGTGCTGGATATCCGCGGAAACGTGGACACGCGCCTGGGACGCGTCCCCGGACTTCCCGGCAATGGCACCGACCAAGTTGTTCCCGGCAAGTCCTGCGACCTGGACGCCGTGGTGCTGGCTGCTGCAGGCCTGGAACGGATGGACCGGCTGGACACCGTGAGTGAGTTCTTCGAGACGGATGTCATGTTGCCTGCCCCGGGCCAGGGCGCATTGGCGATCGAATGCCGTACGGAGGACGCCCCGCAGTTGGAAGGCTCCCAAAGCGTTCTCGCCCAGGCTCTCGCCGCATTGAACGACGACGACACCCGGCTTGCCGTAACAGCCGAACGCGCCGTACTGGCCCGGCTCGAGGCTGGCTGCGCCGCACCGGTTGGCGCCCACGCCTTCCGGAAGGGCAGCATGCTGCACCTTGAAGCTGTTGTCTGCGCCGTAGACGGCACCAAGACCGTACGCGAGAAGAAGGCTACCGATGGCCTGACTGAAGTTGGTGCCACGTTGCTCGGCATTGAAGTTGCGGAGCTTCTGCTCGCCGCCGGTGCCGCGGAGATCGCGGATCTTGCAGCGTCCTGATGTGACTCACGCATCTGGCCTGGCAGGTCGGCGCGTCCTCATTACCAGGAGCGCCGACCGGGCCCGGCCGCTTGTTTCGCTCCTGCACTCCCTCGGAGCGCAGCCGCTGGTGCTTCCCCTCATCGATTTCGAGCGGGCGGAGGACCAGGCTTCCCTCGACGCCGCCCTGGACAAGCTCGCCGCTGGCTATTTTGAGTGGGTGGTGATCAGCAGCATCACCACCGTGCGTGTCCTGCTGGAAAAGGCCGCCCAGCGCGGCACGATCCCCGCGAAACTCGTACCCACCGGGACGCGGGTGGCGACGATTGGCCCATCGTCACGGGGGATACTTGAAGCTGTGGGACTGACAGTCTCGCTGGCACCCACTGACCTCCAATCCGCCGAAGGCCTCGTCGCCCTCTGGCCGACGGCTCCTGCGCGCGTTCTCCTCCCGCAAGCCGATATCGCTACTCCCGGCCTGCGGGACGGATTGGTCGGCAAGGGCGCTGACGTAACGTCCGTGATTGCCTATCACACAGTGGACTACCCGGCCCGCACAGGACGACGCCTGGAAGCGGAACTGCCCGCCGTCGTCGGGGTTTCCGGCAGTATGGGTTCCGGCAGTGCCGATCACAAGGCGACCTCCGGCGGCGCACAGCTGCAGGAAATGACCCCTGCAGAAGCGCGGGCCGCCATCGGCGCCGGGACGCTGGACGCCGTCGTGGCCGCTTCCCCGAGCGCCGCCCGCCGGATTGCGGAGACCCTCGTGCCCTTGGGCGGTTGCCGGTTCATAGCCATTGGGGGTCCGACGGCGGCAGAGGCCGCCCAGCTCGGCATCACCGTTGCAGCCACCGCCAAAAAACCTACCCCGGACGGCATCGCGGCCGCCCTGGATTCAGTATTCGCCAACGAAGGGAACCCCAGATGAGCTTTCCGAACCACCGTCCCCGCCGCTTGCGCACCACCCCGGCGATGCGCAGGCTTACGGCAGAAATCCGTCTCGCCCCGGCAGACCTCATCCTTCCGGCCTTCATCCGGGAGGGCCTCAGCGAGCCCAGCCCGATCAGTTCGATGCCCGGCGTCGTCCAGCACACCACTGAGACGCTTAAGCGTGCCGCTGCGGAAGCTGTGGAACTTGGCGTAGGCGGCATCATGCTGTTCGGCGTGCCGGAGGTTCGCGACGCCCGGGGCACGGCCTCCCTGGACCCTGAAGGTGTCCTGAACAAGGCCATCCGCGACGTCAAGGCTGAAGTGGGCGATGACCTGGTCATCATGGGCGACGTTTGCCTGGACGAATTCACCGACCACGGACACTGCGGCGTTTTGGATGCCGACGGATATGTGGACAACGACGCCACCTTGGAAATCTATGGCCAGATGGCCGTGGCCCAGGCAGAGGCGGGCGCCCATGTGCTGGGACCTTCGGGCATGATGGACGGACAAATCGCCGTCATCCGCCAGGCCTTGGAGGATTCGGGCCATAAAAATACCGCCATCCTGGCGTATGCGGCCAAGTACGCCTCAGCTTTCTATGGTCCGTTCCGTGAAGCGGTGGACTCCCAGCTCAAGGGCGATCGCCGAACGTACCAAATGGATGCAGCCAACCGTCGGGAAGCCATTCTCGAAGTGGAATTGGACCTCGAAGAAGGCGCCGACATGGTGATGGTCAAGCCCGCCATGAGCTATCTGGACATCCTCGCGGACGTTGCGGCCATGAGCCCGGTGCCAGTCTCGGCCTACCAAATCTCGGGGGAGTACGCCATGATCGAAGCGGCTGCTGCCAACGGCTGGATCGATCGGCGGGGTGCCATCACCGAGTCCGTGCTGGGCATCAAGAGGGCCGGCGCGGATACCGTCCTGACCTATTGGGCCTCCGAACTGGCAGGCTGGCTGAAGGAGTCCTGATGACTGCCGTGCCTTCCGAATCCAGCTTTCCGCCCGCAGCCGGAATTCCCGCGGACCCCACAGCGCCCGTAGCGGCCAACCAAATCCTGCTCGGCCTGAACACCTTCGGGGATGCAGGGCTCGACGCCGACGGAAATCCGAAGGAGCACGCCCAGGTGCTGCGCGAGCTGCTGGAGGAAGCAAAGCTGGCTGACGCCCTGGGCATTCACGCTTTTGGCGTGGGAGAGCATCACCGCCGCGATTTCGCTGTGTCTGCTCCTGAGGTCTTCCTCGCGGCAGCTGCCGCAGCGACCTCCCGGATCAGGCTTGGCTCGGCTGTGACGGTCCTCAGCTCGGATGATCCGATCCGCGTCTTCCAACGTTTCGCGACCGTTGACGCAATCTCCAATGGGAGGGCAGAAGTGATGTTGGGCAGGGGCTCGTTCATTGAGTCCTTCCCCTTGTTCGGCCTGGACCTTGCGGACTACGACGTCCTGTTCGAGGAAAAACTTGAGCTGTTCGACCAAGTACGGGCCCAGAAGCCGGTTCACTGGGAAGGGCGGACGCGGCCCAGCATCAGCGGACTCCAGGTCTATCCACGCTTACAGCATCATTTGCTGCCGGCATGGATCGGTGTGGGTGGGACGCCTGAGTCCGTTTTGCGGTGCGCGGAGTACGGCTATCCCATCATCTTCGCGATCATTGGGGGAGAGCCTCGGCGGTTTGCTCCGCTCGTGAATCTTTACCGCGAGGCGATGGCAAAATACGGGCACCCCATGCGACAGATCGCCACCCACTCGCCGGGTTTCATTGCAGACACAGACCAGGCTGCCCGGGAGGAACTCTTCCCGCATTGGCTGGAGCAACGCAACAGAATCGGGGCCGAGCGCGGCTGGGGGCCGGGAAACCGGGCGGAATTCGATGCCATGTGCGGACCGGAGGGCGCCCTGTATGTGGGTTCTCCCGAGACTGTGGCCCAAAAGATCGTCCTGCTCAAGCGCAACCTCGGCGTGGACCGCTTCGATCTCAAATACAGCAACGGCACGCTGCCGCACCGATCCATGATGCGCTGCATCGAACTTTTCGGCACGGAAGTTGCTCCACGGGTAGCGCAGCTGCTGGCGGACGCCCCATAGCGGCGCTTCTGAATCACCAAAGACGCTTCTGAATGACTGAAAGAATAGGAACCATGACTTCAAACACCCCTGTGTCCGACCAGCTTTTCGACCGTGCCCGGTCCCTGATGCCCGGCGGAGTGAACTCCCCGGTACGCGCCTTTGGATCCGTGGGCGGAACCCCGAAGTTCATGGTTTCGGCCAAGGGCGCCTACCTCACAGACGCCGATGGCAGGGAATACGTGGACCTCGTCTGCTCCTGGGGCCCGGCACTGCTCGGTCATGCCCACCCGGCCGTGCTCGACGCCGTGCACGCAGCGGTGGATCGCGGCTTGTCTTTCGGTGCGTCCACCCCGGACGAGGCCAACCTTGCCGAGATCGTTAAGGAGCGGGTGTCCGCCGTCGAACGCCTGCGCATGGTGTCCACGGGCACAGAGGCCACAATGACGGCGGTTCGCCTCGCCCGCGGCTTTACCGGGCGCAACCTGATCATCAAGTTTGCGGGGTGCTACCACGGCCACCTGGACGGGCTGCTGGCAGCCGCAGGTTCCGGCGTTGCTACGCTGGCTCTCCCTGGTTCGGCCGGCGTCACGGCGGCCACTGCCGCTGAGACCCTCGTTTTGCCTTACAACGACCTCGCTGCCGTCGAAGCTGCGTTCGCCACGCACGGCAACAACATCGCGGCCGTGATCACCGAAGCTGCCCCGGCAAACATGGGCGTCGTCACCCCGGGCGAGGGATTTAACGCCGGACTGTCGCGCATCACCAAGGAACACGGTGCCCTCCTCATCCTCGATGAAGTCCTCACAGGCTTCCGTACCGGCTACGCCGGCTACTGGGGACTCACAGGCCGCCAGGAAGGGTGGGCCCCGGACCTGCTCACCTTCGGCAAGGTCATCGGCGGCGGAATGCCGACGGCGGCTCTTGGCGGACGCGCGGATGTGATGGATTACCTCGCGCCCGTGGGCCCGGTGTACCAAGCCGGCACTTTGTCAGGAAACCCCGTGGCCATGGCTGCTGGCGTGGCAACACTGACCCATGCGACACCCGACGTCTACGCCTATGTCGACGCCCGCTCGCTGGAGCTCTCCGCCGCTTTGTCCTCGGCGCTGGATGCCGAAGGCGTGGACCACTCCATCCAGCGTGCGGGGAACCTGTTCTCCGTTGCCTTCGGCACTTCTGCCCGGGGTGTGCACAACTACGACGACGCCCAAGGCCAGCAAGCCTACCGTTACGCACCGTTCTTCCACTCGATGCTGGACTCCGGCGTCTATCTGCCGCCGTCGGTCTTCGAGGCGTGGTTCCTTTCCGCGGCACATGATGACGCTGCTATGAACAGGATCGTTGACGCACTCCCTGCTGCTGCGAAGGCCGCAGCCGCGGCGATCGCATAAGTCGGCGATCGCATAAGTCGGCGACCGCATAAGGCAAGGACAACGCAGTGCCTTGGCCTGCTGCTACAAGCTGGCTGGGGCACTGCGCCTCCCCGGGGTAGGCTCGTAATGGAAACCCAACCCCAACGAATTCACGGTTTACCATGCGCTCCATCCAAACAATTGCATCCCTTGGCTTGTGCGCCGCAGCGGCCGGAATCGTGGTCACCATGGTGTCTGGCTGCTCAAGTGGCAGTGGAACCGCGGACCCAACATCTTCGCCGGTTTCGCCGACGGCAAGTACCCCCTCGCCGACGAGCACCCCTGTTCCAAGCACGTCCACCACTCAGGCGTCAAACGAACCCCGGGAATCCCGG
This sequence comes from Arthrobacter sp. StoSoilB5, assembly GCF_019977235.1. Classification (NCBI taxonomy): domain Bacteria; kingdom Bacillati; phylum Actinomycetota; class Actinomycetes; order Micrococcales; family Micrococcaceae; genus Arthrobacter; species Arthrobacter sp. StoSoilB5. The sequence goes on along the minus strand of NZ_AP024646.1, from coordinate 3,771,530 downwards.
ACCCCCTCGACAGCGCCTACCCCTCAAGCCTTGTCCACGGCGCAACAACAGCTTGCCAAGCTAAGCCTCGAGCAACGCGTAGGGCAGCTGTTCATGGTTGCTGCCAAGGCCACCGGTGCGGAACCGGGCACGATGGAAGCCCTCTCCAAATACCACGCGGGCAACGTTTACCTGAGTGGTCGCAGCAAGGCCGGGGCAGAGGCCACAGCTGCCGTAGTGGCCTCCCTGACCGGGAAGGTTTCCGCCGAAACTACCGGTGGGCTGCCTCTCTTCGTGGCCACGGACCAGGAAGGTGGATACGTCCAGGTTCTGGCTGGTCCAGGTTTCTCCACGATTCCCGCAGCTTTAGTGCAAACGGGAGCTGGTCCCGCGAAGCTGCGGGCAGACGCCACCGTTTGGGGGAAGGAACTCCGTAGCGCCGGCGTCAATGTCAATCTGGCCCCCGTCCTTGATGCTGTGACGAGCCCTGAATTCGCGCCATCCAACGCGCCCATCGGGCAGTTCCAACGGCAGTACGGATATAGTCCGGGCCAAGTTTCTGAGCTGGGAAACGCTTTTGCCCAAGGCATGAGGGACGCGGGGGTCGCGCCCGTTGTGAAACACTTCCCGGGCCTCGGCAGGGTAGTGCCCAACACCGATGTCAGCCGTAACGTCAGGGACACCAAGACCACGCGGAACGATCCCGCCCTGGAGCCATTCCGCACAGCCATCACGAACGGCGTGCAATGGGTCATGGTGTCCAATGCGTACTATGACCAAATCGACCCAGCCAACATTGCGCCGTTCTCGCCCGTGGTTATGGGGCAGATGCTTCGCGAGGACGCCGGCTTCAAGGGCATTATCCTTTCGGACGACGTCTGTAGTGCAGCACAATTGGAGCCTTGGCCGGCCCCTGACCGTGCCATCAACTTCTTCGGAGCCGGTGGCACGATGCTCGTGTGCGCCGACCCCGGAAGCATCCCGTCCATGTATGAAGCCGTCCTGCAGAAAGCGCAGTCCGACCCAGCTTTCCGCCACAAGGTGGATGCCGCGGCTTTGACAGTGCTGTCGGTCAAGTCCGGTAAATAAGCCTGAGTCGCGGAGACTGGCTGGTGCCTTAGAGCTGGTGAGCTGAATGCAGAAGACCCCGCCTACCGGACTGTCCACCCCTGAGGGCGGTTGTCTGGAGGCGGGGTCTGCTGTATTTCTGCGCTGTGGTTCCCTGGAGGAGCTGTGGCCTAGAGGACGTCCGAGAGGAAGCCCTGGAGCCGTTCCGTCCGGGGGCTGTTGAAGAGCTGCTCCGGGGGACCGGATTCCACGACTACGCCAGCGTCCATGAACGTCACGACGTCTGAGACATTGCGGGAGAAGCCCATCTCATGGGTTACCACCACCATGGTCATGCCACCCTGTGCGAGATCGGTCATCAGGGCCAGGACGCCCTTGACGAGTTCCGGATCCAGAGCAGAAGTGGCCTCGTCGAAGAACATGACCTCGGGCTTCATCGCCAGCGCACGGGCAATGGCTACGCGCTGCTGCTGGCCGCCGGAAAGGTTGGCGGGGCGGGCATCGGCCCTGTGCTTGAGGCCGACCAGGTCCAATTGGGCCAACGCCTCGTCACGCGCCTGTTCCTTGGACATTCCGCGGATCTTTCGCAGTGCCAGGGAAATGTTCTCGGCCACGGTCTTGTGAGGGAAGAGATTGAACTGCTGGAACACCATGCCGATCCGACGCCGAAGTTCGTCGGGGTTGTCCTTGAGGACTGAACGGCCATCCAGCAGGATGTCGCCCTGATCCGGCTCGATGAGTCGGTTCATCACGCGAAGGAGCGTTGACTTGCCTGAACCCGAGGGGCCGATCACGGAAGCCGTGGTGCCCTTCTCAACGTGCAGGTCGATGCCCCGCAGGACATGGTTGGTGCCGAACGACAAATGGATGTTCTTTGCCGTCAACGTGCCAGATGAAAATTCACTCATGCGTGGGCTCCCTTCCCGACGACCGCCGCGGCGTCGTCCGGTTCCTTCTTTTCCGGCCGGCCTGAACGGAAGCGGGCATCAATCCAGTTCACAAAGTGCGTAAGCGGGATTGTGAGTACCAGGTAGAAGATGGCCGCAGCAACGTACGGTGAGAGGTTGCCGCTGGTTGCAGCCGCGTCCTTGCCGATCTGGAAGATCTCCCGCTCCGTGGCCAGCAGGCCCAGGAGGAAGACGAGTGAGGACTCCTTGATCAGGGCAATGAATTGGTTGACCAGGGCAGGAAGCACCCGACGGATGCCTTGGGGAACCACTACCAGCCGCATGGAAGCGCCGTAGCCGAACCCCAAGGCGCGGGATGCTTCGAGCTGTCCCTTATCCACGCTCTGGATACCTGAGCGGAAGATCTCACCGATGTAGGCACCCGACATCAAAGACAGTGCGGCGATGGCCATCGGGTACGGGCTTGTGGAGCCCGTCAGTTCACGGATGATGGGGCCGAAGCCGAATCCGATGACCAGAATGGTCAGCACGGGCGGAAGTCCGCGGAGGACGTCCGTGTAGATGCGTGCAATCCATCGGGCTGCGGCGTTCCGGGAGATCCCCATCAGGGCCAGGGCCATGCCCAGCAGGGTCCCGATGATGCCCGAAATGACAGCGAGCACCAGGGTGTTCGGCAGGCCGACAGCGAACATCTTGGGAATGACTTCGCCCATCGCCTTCCAGTCAAGGAAGGTGTCAGCTAGTTGCTTGAGGATATCCATGGAACGCCCGGGTTACTTGGCCGGGATCTGGACGGCCTTGCTGCCCGGCTTCCAGCCCTGCGGAGTCTGCTCGGCCGCTGTAGGACGATCGGTGTACCACTCGGAGGTGAGCTTGGTCCACGTACCGTCAGCAATGACCGCGTCCAGCCCGGCATTCAGGGCATCGAGGAGGGGCTGATTGTCCTTGTTCACGGCGTAAGCCGTGAAGTTCTGCGTGTTGACAACCTTTTCGGCGATCTTGGTGCCGTCGCCGTCCTTGACCTGGCCGGAAGCCTGCTGGGAGGGGGCCACCCAGGCGTCGATCTGACCGTTCTTCACGTTGCCATAAACGGTGTTGTAGTCAGGGAAACGCACGGGCTCGAGCTTGAGTGTGTTGGTGACATAGTCATCCTGAACGGTGCCCTGGACGACGCCGATCCGGACGCCTTCCTTGAGGTCGGCGAAGCCCGTGACCTTGGCGTCGTTCTTGGTCACAACAGCCATGTAGCCAAAGTCGTAGCCGTTGGTGAAGCCGACTGTCTTGCGACGGGCGTCCGTGGTGGAGATCGAGGAGGATCCGACGTCGAACTGCTTGTTTGCTACCTGCGAGAGCAGGGCGGAGAAGTCGGTCGATGCGAACTCCACCTTCAGGCCAAGCTTGTCGCCGATGGCGCGCAGGAGCTCGTTGTCATAACCGGTGAATTTGCCGGAAGGATCGATGAAGATGTTCGGCGGTGCATCGGACAGGGTGCCTACACGCAGGGTGCCATCAGTGACGAGGCCCAGCTTGGACTTGTCGATCTTGTCCAGCGCCGTGACGTCCGCGGTGGTGTACTTGTCCAGCGTCTGTTGGTCGCTGCCGGCCAGGGCATCGGTGGGCGAACCGCTGGGCTGGGAGGTTCCTCCTCCGCATGCTGCCAGGGAGATCACCAGGGCCGCGGCTACGGGAGCAGCAGACAGCCACTTGAGGGCTTTGAATTTCATGAAGAAATCACTTTCATCGGGTCACAGAGACGTTTCGCGGTGGGCGGGGAACGTGGCAACAAGAATGGGGATGGCTGCCCTAGCAGACTTCAACCCGCCAAACTTAATTATGTCACCAGCCCGCCGAAGCACGGTGAATCGAAGAAGTGATTGCTCTGGCTCATTTTTTCCGAACAAAGTTCCGGCATCAATGCTGGGCTCGCGGAACTATTCCGGGCTAGGGTGCAGGGGCGGAATCCGCGCGCAAGACGTATGTGCTGGCAGGTTCCCAAAATTCTTGTGACTTGCATCCCAACCGCGGCTCTTTTGGAGCTGGAGCTGCCTCAGAAGCCGCCGCGGCTGGCATCCTCGGGTGGCAGGACGGGCCACTCGCCCTCGATCACAGCCGTAGGCTTGCTTCGCCGCAGATACTGCTGGAAGTCGGCCGCTTGGGATGCGGCCCAGTCCACCTGCAAATGGTGCAGCTTGGACGCAGGCATCTGCAACTTGGGGAATTTGCCAGCCATGGCATCCAGGACGCGCAGAGTCGCCAAGGCGTCGGCAGCGGAGGTGTGGGCGTTGTCCAGGCTCACGCCATATTCCTCGCATAAAGCGGTCAACGTCCGCTTGCCCTTGCGGTACCGGTCCACCTGCTTGTTCATCACGTAGGGGTCCAATACCGGGAAACGGGTGAGTTGCGGGACACCGTGCCGTGCTGACTCGGCAGCGAGCACCGTGAAGTCGTAGCTGGCGTTGAAAGCAATGACTGGAGTGTGGTCGTCGAACAATTCCTGTAGAACGGCCGCTACCTCGCGGGTGACCTCGGCCGCCGGGCGGCCTTCGGCCCGGGCTTTTTCCGTGGTCACCCCGTGCACCTCGCTGGCCTCCAAAGGAATCTCGACGCCGGGATCCGCCAGCCATTCATGCTCTTTGATGAGCTGTCCGTGCGCATCCACCACAGTGATTGAAGCAGTGACGATGCGGGCAGAACGGGAATTCTTCCCGGTGGTTTCGAGGTCGAAGGCAGCGCGGGGGAGGGTGTTCCAGGAGCTCATGGTTTCACGCTACCGGCTGGCCCCGACAGTACTGGGGACGACACTCCTGCGGCTACGCTGATCACATGCGGATGGAGTATGTGACGGCGGTGCTGGCCGTTGTGGACCTTGTTCCGCCCGGCACGGCCGTGTCATATGGTGACGTCGCAGAACTCCTTGGAGCTGGCGGACCCAGGCAGGTGGGCGCCGTGATGAGCCACTACGGCAGTTCCGTAGCGTGGTGGCGGGTCCTGCGGGCAAGCGGCGATGCCCCGCCGGGCCACGAGGCAGAGGCGTTGCGCCACTACGTGCAGGAATCCACCCCACTGCACGGTGCCTTTGAGGCATTCCTGCGGACAGGTGAGGGCCGTTGGCGCGTGGACCTCGGCACCGCGCGATGGGCGCCAACTGATGCTGATTTCGATCTTATTGATGTGATCTCGGACCAGTTGGAGCGTCAGCTCCATATTTTGTCGGTGCCCGATGATGAAATGACTGTGTGACCGCAACAGCTACCAGAACCCGCCAAGCCCCGGCAGCCCTTCGCTTGCTTCCGCCGCGCGAGATCCACTACGCGGCACCTGACCTGTCTCCGGACCAACGTGCGGTTGTTTCAGTCAGGCAGGGAGGCGGGCCGGTCCTGGTCCCCGGAGGCCCGGGCACCGGAAAGTCCACAGTGCTGGTCGAATCAGCAGTCCGGCGGGTAAATGAAGACGCGGTGGATCCTGAACGGATACTTATTCTCGCTCCAGGGCGCCACGCCGCGGCCGCCTTGCGGGACACCTTCACCGGTCGCCTGGACAGAAGCCTCAGTACGACGCCGGCCCGCACCTGGGCGTCTTACGCTTTCGACGTCATCCGGCGCGCTAAAGCGGAAGGCGTCTTGCCGCTGCCACGACCACCCAAGCTCCTGTCCGGCCCGGAACAGGATCTGATCATCAAAGAGTTGCTGGAAGGCCACTCCCGCCCCGGGCACCAGTTGCCCTGGCCAGAGGACCTTTCCGCAGCACTGCCCACCCGGGGATTCCGCCACGAGATCCGCCAATTGTTTGATCGCATCATCGAGTCTGGCCGCACTGCAGAGGACTTGGTTGGCCTCGCCTACGAATGTGGGCGGCCCGATTGGATGGCGGCGGCCGAGCTGTACAGCGAGTACCGGGACGTTTTGGACCTCCGAATGCCCGAGGCCTTCGATCCCGCAGGCATCATCACTACCGCACGGCAGATTTTTCAGGACTCGCCTGCTTTCCTGGCTGCCGAGCGTGAACGCCTGCAGCTGATCCTCGTGGATGATGCACAGGAATCCAATCCGGCTGTGTTTGAGCTCCTGGCCGATATTGCAGAGGGCAAGGACACTGTAGTCACATATTCGCCTGACACTGTGGTGCAGGGCTTTCGCGGGGCGCGGCCGGACCTTGTCGCTGAGCTTCCCTCGCTCCTGGCGGGAAGCCACGGGGTTCTTGAACGGCCACTGTGGATTACGCACCGGCATCGCTCCGAGGTAGCGCAGGCCTGGACGAGGGTTGCCGCACGCATCTCACAACGATCCGGGGGCCAAAGGGCCAGGCGCCTGGAACAGCAGGAGTCCCTCGACGCCGTTCAGGCAACCAGCCCGGAGGGGCGGGTTGAAGGACATGTGCTGCCTTCTCCTGTCCATGAGCTTCGCTATGTGGCCCAGCGGATTTTGGAAACTCAGTTGCGTGAGGGGCGCGACTTCAGTGACATTGCTGTCATCGTCCGCAACGGCGGCTTGATCTCGCAGCTCCAGCGCTACCTCAGCGGGCAGGGAATCCCTGTACGGGTTCCTGTGGCGGATTCTGCGGTCCGGGATGAGGTGGCCGTCCGGCCCCTCCTGGAGGCCTTCGCTGTCGTCCTTGATCCCGCAAAGCTCACTCCTGAAACTGCCGTTTCCCTCCTGACCTCGCGGATTGGCGGCGCATCCGCTATTGAGCTCCGCCGACTCCGTCAATCTCTCCGTCGCGAGGAGCTGCTCGGTGGCGGCGGACGATCCAGCGACGCTCTGCTGGTGGAGGCGCTGCTTGAACCGGGAGCGCTTGCTTCGCTGGGCATTGAAGGAAACTCTGCCCGCCGGCTTGCCCGGATGATTGCTGCCGGCACTGCCGCGTCGGCTGCGCCTGGGGCCAACGCGGAATCGGTCCTTTGGGCGCTATGGCACGCCACGGGGTTGGCTTCCCGCTGGTCGGACGCCGCGCTGGAAGGAGGAAGCGCCGGAGCCCGCGCGGACCGCGACCTTGACGCCATGATGGCGCTGTTCCACACGGCAGAACGCTTCGTGGATCAACTGCCAGGCTCCGGTCCGGAGCAGTTCCTCGATTACTTGTTGAACCAGGAACTCCCTATGGACACCCTCGCGGCGAGGGCCCAGCTTGAGGAGTGCGTGGAAATCATGACTCCGGCAAGTGCTGCGGGCCGCGAATGGCCTGTAGTGATCGTCGCCGGCCTCCAGGAAGGCGTCTGGCCGAACACGCGCCTGCGTGGGGAACTCCTGGGCAGCACACTGTTCGCTGACGCCGTGGAGCACGGAGTTGAGCATGCGCTGGGACGTGGCCCCCTGAGCAGGCTAAGGGACATCCGGTACGACGAACTGAGGAGTTTCTCCACTGCGGTCTCACGGGCCCGGGAGGTCCTTATCTGTACTGCTGTCTCCTCAGAGGACGAACAACCTTCGGCCTTCCTGGACTACGTGGCACCTTTGGCTCCCGGCGAGTACAGGCGGGACTACACGCCGGTGGATCGTCCCATGACTCTGCGCGCCTTGGTTGCCGAGTTGAGACAGCATGCCCAGGCTGAGGACCCGGACGCCAACGAGCCATCGCGGACCGCGCAGGAAGCAGCACGTGTGCTGGCCCGGCTCGCCTCTGTTGATCCACCTGTGCCCGGGGCCCATCCGGATACGTGGTGGGGTTTGGCACCCTTGAGCTCCCGGGAAGCCGTTGTCCCGCCGGGAGGCACCGTGTCGGTATCGCCATCCAAGGTGGAGGCTGTCCACAAGTCCCCGCTCGACTGGTTTGTTCAGGCGGCCGGGGGCGAGGCCGCCACTGACTTCGCACGGAGCCTGGGCACGCTGGTCCACACCATTGCGCAGGAATTGCCGGACGCCTCAGGTGCGCAGTACGTTGCGGAACTCGTTCGCCGGTGGCCCACCCTTGGCATGAAGGACAACTGGGAAGGGAAGCTCGATTACCAGCGCGCTGAACTGATGGTCCGTAAGTTGGCTCAGTACGTACTCATCATGCGCAGCGAAGGCAGGAGCCTGCTCGCGGTGGAGCACGACTTCGAAGTGCAACTCCCCGACGTCCAGCTACGTTCCACACCTCTGGATTCGGTTGTGGACGATTCAGATGCCACTCGACACGCCGTGCTTCGCGGACAGGTTGACCGGCTGGAACTCGACGCCGAAGGTCGCCTGGTAATCGTCGATCTCAAGACCGGGAAACGCCAGCCAGGCAAGTCCGAGGTAGCCAGGCACCCCCAGCTGGGGGCGTACCAGGCAGCGGTGCTCAAAGGTGCGTTTGAGGATGCCGGTGCGCTTGAGGATGCCGGCGCGTTTGGGGATGCCGTGCGCCGGGTTCCGGGTGGAGCCGTCCTCGCACAGCTGGGAACCAAGACCAAGAGCCCAGGAGTTCAACAGCAGGATCCACTGGAGCCTGATGACAACTGGGCAGAGGCTTTGGTCAACGAAGCCGCGGAACTGATGGCTGGTGCAACGTTCGAAGCCAGGCACGATCCGAGCAAGGGGGGACACGGCGGACATGGCTGCCGTCTGCCCGATATTTGCCCACTGTGCGCCAGAGGAAAGCAGGTCACTGAATGAGTACCGATCTTCTTGAAGGATCCGCACACGTTGAAGGAACTGAACAGGGCGAAGCCGGAATCCTGGACGCGGAGTCCGCGCTACCTGCTCCCAGGTTCTCCCCATCGGAGTTGGCAGACATCCTTGGCGAAAAGAACCATCCCACAGCAGAACAGGCAAGCATCATCGCTTCCTCGCTCACGCCACGCCTTGTGATTGCCGGCGCAGGGTCGGGGAAGACGGCCACGATGGCCGACCGCGTGGTTTGGCTTGTTGCCAATGGTTGGGTCCGGCCCGAGGAAGTCCTAGGCGTGACTTTCACCCGTAAAGCCGCTGGCGAGCTTGCTGGCAGGATCCGGGCCAAACTGGCCACTCTCCAGCGGATCGCCGGAGAGGACGATGGCAGCATCGGCTTTCCTGACGGGCTTCTGGGCGCCGACGACCTCGAGCCCAAGGTGTCTACTTATCATTCCTACGCCAGCGGAATTGTTTCGGACTACGGATTGAGATTGGGGATCGAGCGGGACGTCGTCCTGCTGGGTGGTGCACAGTCGTGGCAGTTGGCAAGCGAGGTGGTGGAGGCTTATGACGGCGAATATGAGCATTTCACCGCAGCAAAGTCGACGCTTGTCAATGCTGTCATCCAGCTCGCTGGCGAGTGCGCCGAACACTTGCAGGACCCGGGCGCCGTCCGGGACTGGGTGCTGGAACGCGTTCAGACCTTCGAGCAGCTCCCTTACGTGGCCGGTGCAAAGAAGAACCCCACTCAGGCAGCGGGGGAGCTCGCGGCGATGCTGCGGACCAGGGCCAGCGTCGCAGACATGGTGGTCCGTTACCAGCAAGCCAAGCGGCAAAAGGGAGTGCTGGATTTCGGGGACCTCGTTGCACTCGCGGCGCGTATTGCCAGTGAAATTCCGTTGGCCGCGGCCACTGAGCGGGCACGCTACAAGGTGGTGCTGCTGGACGAGTTCCAGGACACCTCGCATGCTCAGCTTGTCTTGTTTTCGCGCCTTTTCGGCCGCGGCCATGCCGTCACCGCTGTGGGGGACCCCAACCAATCCATTTACGGATTTCGCGGCGCCTCGGCTGGCCAGCTCTTCCACTTTGTGCAGGAGTTCCCCGTAAGGCACAACGATCCAGCATCAGGCGGTGATGACTATTCTGTGGCGCCAACGTCGTACTTGACCACGGCTTGGCGCAACGGCAGGAACATTCTCCAAGCTGCAAACACGATTGCCGCACCCTTGAACAAGGCGGCCGCTTCCGAGGGGCCGGCAGGGGAGCGAGGCACTGCAAGCAACGTGAGTGTTCCACCCTTGGTGCCGAGTCCGGTGGCCGCGGAAGGCAGCGTTGTCATCGCTCGATTCAGCACTGACGAAGACGAGGCCGGCGTTATCGCCCGGGACATCCGGCGTTACCAGAGGACTGTCTTCGAGGAAGAGAACGACGGTACCCCGGTCAAGCCAACCATGGCGGTACTGTGCCGGCGGCGTGCGCAGATGGAATGCCTCCGGCGGGAATTCGAACTTCAAGGAATTCCCTATGAGATCGTTGGCCTCGGCGGTTTGTTGGACACACCTGAGATTGTGGACCTGGTGGCAACGCTGCGGGTTCTGGCTGATCCAGGCCGTTCCGATGCGTTGATGCGGCTTCTGGCAGGAGCCCGATGGCGGATTGGGCCTGCAGACCTCATGGCCTTCAACGATTGGTCCCGTTTCCTGGCCAGAAGGAGGTCAGGCGCTGGCAGCGCTCTTGAGCTCGCCGACGAAGAACCGGCTGCAGTGGTGGTGGAAAGCGACATCACTGATGCCGCAAGCCTCGTGGAAGCCCTGGACTTCCTGCCCCGCCCGGGTTGGACCTCCGGACATGGAAGGACGTTGAGCCTTTCTGCCTTGGAACGATTAACGAGGTTGTCGGAGGAACTGCGCTCTCTCCGAACCTACATCGGGGATGATCTGACAACCTTGCTCGGTGAGGTGGAACGTGCCATGTTGCTCGATATCGAGGTAGCAGCAAAGCCTGGCGTTAGCATCCATCAGGCACGCCGAAACCTGGATGCCTTCCAGGACGCGGCCGCCGGGTTCCTGCAGACCTCCCAGCGGATCGATCTCCTTGCATTCCTCTCCTGGCTGGAAGCCGCGGCCTCCGAAGAGGGCGGCCTGGACATTGCCCCCTTGGAAACCAACCGGGAAGCTGTCCAACTCTTGACAGTGCACGCTTCCAAAGGGCTTGAATGGGACGTCGTCTTTGTCCCCGGGCTCAACGCGGGCTCCTTCCCGAGCAACAGGGACTCACGTTGGAGCAGTGGCGCGGCTGCGTTGCCTTGGCCGTTGCGGGGTGACCGCGCCGATCTGCCGCAATGGGATCTGGACCACCACGATCAAAAGGGTTGGCTGGACGCAGAGAAGGATTTCAAATCCGACGTTCAACATCACGGCGAAGCTGAAGAGCGCAGGCTTGCGTACGTCGCCTACACGCGGGCGAAGTTTGTTTTGTGTGTTTCCAGTTCCGCGTGGAACGGGTCGAGGTCAGGCATGGCGGGGATGTCGTCGTTCCTGTCCGAGCTGGCGCCACTCGCGGGAGTTTCTTCCTCCGGCGAAGCCGCGGTCAGTGCCGAGGCGAGCGCCCTGGTGCATCCCGAGTCGGTAGCCGAAGAAGCACTGCCGGAAAACAGCCCGCTCACTACTACGCTGGAAGTGGCCCAATTTCCGTATGATCCGCTCGAAGGCCCGGCCGATCCCCGGACAGGAGCCCGGCTTAGGCTCGTTCCCGGCCGTCGAATCGCCATGGACCGGGCTGCTGCCAGAGTGCTCGAATTCATGGAGGAATCCGCTTCTCAAGCATCATCGCAAGAACTCACGGGCATCTCGGGGCGATGGTCACACGAAGCGCAGTTGCTATTGGATCGCCGTCGGCAGGGAAAGCTCCATCAGGACGTGCACTTGCCCAGCCACATCTCGGCGTCCCTCTTCGTTGACCTTGGCATGGATCCTGCAGCCGTGCTGGCCCAGCTCCGCCGACCAGTGCCCCGGGAACCAGGCATTTCGGCGCGAAAGGGCACAGCCTTCCATGCCTGGGTGGAGGAGTACTTCGGAACGACCGGCATGTTGGACATCGACGAAGCACCTGGCTCGGATGCCCATATCGACGAAGCGTACGGCTTGGATCACATGGTTGAAGCGTTCAAGCAATCGGAGTGGGCGCACCGGGCTCCAGCTTTTGTGGAAGTACCCGTGGAAACGAGGATCGGTGACGTTGTGGTCCGAGGACGCATCGACGCCGTTTTCCGCGACGCCGACGGTCGCTGGCAACTTATTGACTGGAAGACAGGTCGCCGGCCTGCAGGCAAACAGCTGGAAGCGAGGGCCGTGCAGTTGGCCGTGTACCGTCTCGCATGGTCGCGGTTGAAAGGTGTTCCCTTGGAGGAGGTCAGCGCGGCGTTTTACTACGTGGCGGAAGATGCAGTCGTCCGCCCGCACGACTTGGGCACCGCCGAGGAACTCGAGCAGATCATCGAGAAGGCACTTAAGAACGATCCCTCGGCTGCGGACTCCAAGTAGCCGGAGTCCGGGAACTCCGGTCGGGAACGCAGGTCAGGATCGTTCGCCCGCATGCAGCGGAGTCACGTTGACAACATTCAACGCTGCAGTTGAGGCGTCATCACCTGCCGGCGAGGCCTGATTTCCCGCGTCCGTCTCTTGCCTGGGGGAAGGACTTGCGGCAGAAGCTCCCTGAGGTCGGGAAATGGGGCCCTCTGTCGACTTGTCCGGTGCGGTTACGGTAACCGCGCCTGGGAGCGCATCGTTGCCAGCCGCTTCGGCGTGCGGGAGCTCCTTCGGAGACGTGGGAGGTAAGGGCGCCACTGAGACTGCAGCACCGGCGTCGGGAATCGCCACGACCGTAACGGCTGGCTGCTGGGTGCTGGCCTGCGGATTAGATGCATCCTGTACGGCTGCGCTTTCAGCCTCGGCTGCTGCCGCCTGCTCAGCTGCCAGAACGGCCTCGTCATGCCTGGCTTGCTCTTCGATGTCGGCCGCAAGGGACTGCAGCATTGATACTGCCTCTGACGTCATGTCCTCATGCCCAACAGCCATTGCCTTTACCAGGTACTGGGCCAAGGCGAATTCAGCCAGCAAGGCGGCGCGTCGGAGCAGATGGGCGTCGGGCGTGTCCCGGCGTGCCTCGGTATACCGGCTAAGTACGGCCTCAACGAACGAGGCTTCGTTGGACGCCACCAGCCAAGCGAAATCATCGGCGGGGTCTCCGATGCGAAGATCGGTCCATCCCGTCAACGCCGTCACAGTATCGTCCTGGACCATCAGGTTGTCTTCGTGGAGGTCCCCATGAACCACCGAAGTGTTGAAGCGCCAAAGCGCCACGTCCTCAAGGGCATGTTCCCAGCGACGCAGCAAAGTGGCAGGAATCTTGCCGGTGGTGGCTGCCTGGTCCAATTCGTTGAGCTTGCGCTGCCGAAACTCGTTGGCAGAGTAACTGGGCAAATCGGCATTGTTGACCAGTGCCAGGGGAAGGTCGTGGATGGCGGCCAGTGCATTGCCAATTTCATGGGCCAGAGCAGGGCTGCCAGCGGAGAGTTCGTCAATTGAGAGCGTCGAACCCTGCAAATGGGCATACACGAACGTTGTGAGGGCGCCCTGCCGGACCGTTCCGGCGACGGTTGGCACATGGAAAGGGAGCTCGGCACGGATGGCAGGCGCAAAAGCCCTCAGGACCATGAACTCCGTTTCGAGGCGGGTACTGGCCTCGAGATGCCGCGGCGAACGGACGCGCCAGCGCTTGCCTTCCGCGTCGAGCAACAACGCCGAATCGAAGTCGGCGTCGTCGTCGGGGGAATAGGCTGTAGCCGTCGGTGCCAGTCCGGGCACCGCCGCGGTTGCTACAGCGGCCAGTTCGAGCGGTGTTCTTCTCACGTCTTCCACGGTAGATTGAGTGGCGCCTATGGCCATGATGCAGTGCGGCGAGTCTTCAGATCCGCACGAAAACAAGGCAGAAGTTGACCATCAGATCGTTCAGGGCGCGGCAGCGCGGTGATATGCACATGCGGCCGTTCCAAATGTTCTTTGTCGGTGCGAATCAGTACGGTAGATACATGAGTTATACGGAGTCGCCGGCGCTGGCCAACCACTTGATGGAAACTGTTCTTCCAGTGCGCCCGGCGTTGGTGGACCGAGGCTCCAGTGCGCGCATGAAGCCGGGCATGGTTGAGGACCTCATCGTCTCCGGCAAGGCCAAAGCGATGGTTATATCCCAACGCAAAGCGTTGGTGAACGCCGACGGACTCTGGTTCGGCGACGCCGGTCCACTCTGGGCCGCCCTCGGCGAGGCAGAGGCTGGCGCCGTGACTGCTATCTATTTGGGTATCACCTTGCGGGCCTCGTCCGTAGCCGAAGGTACTCCTGTTTTGCTGTTTACCGTCATGGAGCCACCCGCACCGGGGACAGCCCTGATCCCTTCCGATGCGGAATGGGCCGGGTTCCGGGAAGTTGCCGGACGTCTCGATGCTACTGACACCGCTTTGTTTATCGAAGCCAGTGCCATCTCCAACTGGCATGCGACGCATACGCACTGCCCGCAGTGCGGCACGCCGACTGATATTGAAACCGGGGGCTGGGTCCGGCGTTGTCCCAGGGACAACTCTGAACACTATCCGCGCACAGACCCCGCGATCATCGTTACCGTGGTGGGCCCTGATGGCCGGCTCCTGCTCGGCGGCGGCGGACCCGCCGATGCCAGGAACTACTCCACACTTGCTGGATTCGTTGAACCCGGGGAATCGCTTGAGCAGGCCGTTGTCCGTGAAATCGGCGAGGAAGTTGGTGTCCGCGTTACTGCGTGCCAGTATCTCGGTTCGCAGTCGTGGCCCTTCCCTGCCTCGCTCATGCTGGGCTTTACGGCAAAGACCGACGACGCCGTTGCCCGCCCTGACGGCGTGGAGGTCACCCGCGCGCGGTGGTTCAGCCGGGAAGAGTTGCAGGAGGCCGTGCTAAGTGGCGAGATCACCATTTCCACGCGCCTGTCGATTGCGCGCTCGCTGATTGAGCATTGGTACGGCGGCGTTATCGAAGACCTCCAGCCGTGACAGGTGGAATTTTCGACGCCGGCGGCTCACTCGAGGAGCGAATTCTCAGTGGTTTGGATGACGAGCAACGTGAAGTAGCCAGTACTCTCACCGGCCCCCTGTGCGTACTCGCAGGTGCAGGCACAGGCAAGACCCGCGCCATCACGCACCGTATCGCCTACGGGGTGCACTCAGGGGTGTATTCCCCACAAAGGTTGCTTGCTGTGACCTTCACTGCGAGGGCGGCGGCCGAAATGCGCAGCAGGCTTCGGGATCTTGGCGTGGCCAATGTGCAAGCGCGGACCTTCCACGCTGCCGCCCTGAGGCAGTTGCAGTTCTTCTGGCCCCAGGCGATCGGCGGGACCCTGCCTAGCCTGCTGGACCACAAGGCCAACATGATCGCTGAAGCCTCACGCAGACTTCGCCTCAGCACGGATCGCGCGTCCATCAGGGACTTGGCTGCAGAGATTGAGTGGGCCAAAGTGTCCAT
Organism: Arthrobacter sp. StoSoilB5; assembly: GCF_019977235.1. Lineage (NCBI taxonomy): Bacteria > Bacillati > Actinomycetota > Actinomycetes > Micrococcales > Micrococcaceae > Arthrobacter > Arthrobacter sp. StoSoilB5. The sequence continues at coordinate 3,756,458 of NZ_AP024646.1, read as the reverse complement.
GCTGACACCGGCAAACTATTTGGAGAACGCACAAGGCCGCGGAACTCCGGGAGGCTTCGACCTTACGGCGGTGTCCAGGGTGTTCCAGGCGTATGAGGATATTAAGACCGACCGCAACGTCATTGACTTCGAAGACGTCCTGCTGATTACGGTTGGGATCCTCCAGGAGGATCCAAGAGTGGCAGCAACAGTCAGGGAGCAATACCGCCACTTCGTCGTCGACGAGTACCAGGACGTTTCACCGCTTCAGCAGCGGCTCCTGGATCTCTGGCTGGGTGGCCGTGACGAATTGTGCGTCGTAGGCGATGCCAGCCAGACCATCTACTCTTTTACCGGGGCTTCGCCCAAACATCTCCTGAATTTCAAGGCGCGCTATCCGGACGCCACTGTGGTCAAGCTCATCCGTGATTACCGGTCCACTCCACAGGTCGTCAAGCTGGCCAATGACCTCCTCGCGTCCAGGCGAAGTGGCGGACCAATCGCAGATGCCGCATGGGCGCCGCCGCTCAAGCTTGTGGCTCAGCGGCCAGCCGGCCCAGAGCCGCGGTTTATGGAATGTCCGGACGACGAAGCAGAGGCCGCGGTCGTTGCCGGCAGAATCCAGGAGCTACTCAATACGGGGGTCAAAGCCAGCGAGATCGCCATCTTGTTCCGCACCAACGGGCAATCGGAAGCTTACGAGCAAGCGTTGGCGTCGGCCGGGATCGGCTACCAGCTTCGCGGTGGAGAGAGGTTCTTCGCCCGCAAGGAGGTCCGGGATGCCATCCTGCAGTTGCGCGCCGCAACCAGGGCAGTGGCAGAAGGCCCCCCGGAGCCCTTGGGTCAGATTGTCCGTGACATTGTTGCTTCGCTTGGCTACAGCGAAGCCGCACCGCACAGTGGGGGAGCTCTTAGGGAGCGTTGGGAATCGCTGGCTGCCTTGGTGGCTTTGGCTGATGAGTTGTCGGTCAGCCGCGGAGAGTCCTTCACGTTGGCCGAGTTCGTCAACGAGCTCCAGGAACGTTCAGTAGCCCAGCATGCTCCCACGGTTCAGGGCGTGACCCTTGCTTCCCTTCACTCAGCAAAGGGCCTTGAATGGGATGCCGTGTTCTTGGTGGGCCTGAGCGAAGGACTTATGCCTATATCCTTCGCGGACACGCCAGAGGACGTCGATGAAGAGCGGCGATTGCTCTACGTCGGGATTACCCGTGCCCGTGAGCAGCTGAACCTCTCATGGTCCTCTGCGCGAACGCCGGGAGGCCGCGCCAACCGCAAGCCCTCGCGCTTCCTCGATGGACTCCGGCCGGATTCCGTGGCGTCTGCCAATGCCCGCAGCCGGGCAGGCTCCACGCGACGCAAAGCCGCCGCACCGGCGTCGTGCAGGGTGTGTGGAAGCATGCTTGCCTCCGGAGCCGAGCGGAAGGTGGGTCGCTGCAACCAGTGCCCACCCACCTATGAGGAACAGACTTTCGACGCCTTGAGGCAGTGGCGACTGGATGAAGCGCAAGCGGCCGACGTCCCCGCCTATGTGGTCTTCACTGATGCCACATTAACCGCCATTGCTGAAGCCCGGCCTGCATCGCTGGAGGAACTGGCGGGCTTGGCTGGGGTTGGGCCATCCAAACTGGAGCGCTATGGCGAAGCCGTCCTCGCAGTCCTGGCAGAGAGCACTAGCTTCTGATGCCGCACTCAACAGCCAGCGGCCCCGACGTTCCGAATCTCACCGACGACGGCGCTCCGGTCGTCGTTAGGCGCTCAGCCCGGCGGCGACGGACCGTGGCGGCGTTTTGGGAAGACGGTAACGCCGTAGTCGCGATTCCGGCCAGTTTTACCAAGTCGCAGGAACGCGAATGGGTGCGGCGCATGCTTGCGAAGCTTCAGAGGCAAGGGGAACGCCAGGCTGGCAAATCAGCTCGGCGCCGACCTGCCACCGATGAGGCCCTTGCCCAGCATGCGGCGCACCTTTCGAGGACCTACCTCGGAGGGCGGGCGGTCCCGTCGTCGGTCCGGTGGGTGACCAACCAGAACTCACGTTGGGGCTCGGCGACTCCTGCGGATGGCACCATCCGGCTTTCAAACAAGCTTCAATCGATGCCCCAGTGGGTCATCGATTACGTGCTCCTGCACGAACTGTCGCACTTGCTGGTAGCTGGACACAATGCGCATTTTTGGCGCCTGCTTGAGGCCTACCCCGAGACTCAGCGCGCCAAAGCGTTCTTGGAGGGGGTCGCCTTCGCGACGTCCCGGGGTCTCACCGGGGACCCTCATCAATCTGCCGAAACCGGCCCGGACGCGGACACCACGGGCTGGGAATGACGATGGTCGCCATGAAGTTCATGGCGACCATCCCAGACGCTAGTTCGATGGCGACTGCGGGCCTGCATTGCCTGAGTCGGGCCCGGCGTCGTCCGGGGAGCCCTCGTCTTGGGATCCCTCATCCTCGGATGCTGCGTCCCCCGGTACGTCATACCCACCGCTCAGGAGCTTCTGCAAAGCATCATCAACCTCGGTGTCGCTGGCCTCGGCGAGCCTGCGGCGTTCGGAGAAGCCCTTGGGGTCGTCCAGGTCTTCACCGGTGGGCAGGAGATCGGGGTGGTGCCAAATGGCGTCACGGCCCGCGATGCCCCGTTCAGCTTTCAGGGTAGCCCACAAAGTAGCGGCCTCCCGAAGCCTGCGTGGGCGCAACTCCAAACCTACAAGCGAAGAGAACGCATGTTCGGCAGGACCGCCTGTGGCACGGCGGCGGCGGACAGTTTCGCGCAGGGCCGTAGCCGACGGCAGTACCTTGTCCGTGGCTTCAGCAGTGAGTTCGTCTACCCACCCTTCCACAAGGGCCAACGCCGTTTCGAGCTTCTCAAGAGCGGCGGTCTGAACCGGCGTGCGCTCCGGCGTGAAGACACCTTGGGACAAGGCTTCCTGGATTCCTTCGGGATTACTGGGGTCCAGATCCCGGGCAAGGTCCTCGATACGGGACATGTCAATATGAATGCCTCGCGCATAGGCTTCGATAGCGCCGAGCAGGTGCCCGCGAAGCCATGGCACCTGCACGAACAGCCGGGCATGGGCTGCTTCGCGGACGGCAAGGAACAGCCGTACATCATTTTCGGGGAGGCTGAGGCCTTCCCCGAACTTGGCAACGTTGGCGGGGAGCAGAGCCATCTCCAGGTCAGCCAAGGGGACACCAATGTCCGTAGAACTGACTACCTCGGCCGAGAGTGCACCGATGGCCTGTCCCAGCTGCATCCCAAAAATGGCACCGCCCATGTTTTGCAGCATGGATGAGGCGCCGCCCATCATGGACTTCATTTCCTCGGGCATCTGCTGGGTGAGTGCGTTGGACAAGGCGTTGGCGATGCTGTTGGCGACTGGTTCTGTCAGCCGCTTCCAGGTTCCAAGCGTTGCCTCGACCCATTCTGCGCGGGACCACGCGCGGCCGATGAGCCCGGTGGCGGAAAGATCTGTCACAGGATCCAGCCACAGCTCGGCGAGCCGGAGTGCTTCATCGACCTCCCGGGCTTGATGGGCGTTGACGGAGGGGTCGCTCCCGGCGGCCGCCACGCGCCGCGCGTTCTCATGGGCCAGTTGCCAGTTCACTGGGCCCTCGGACGTTGAACTCATCATGGCCTGAACCTGCGCGAACATTTGCTGTAACAGCTGGGGGTCGTTGGGGAGCCCCGCAGCTTTGGCGAGTTCGGCGGGATCGATGTTGCCCATGCCCTGGCCGCCCATCAGGTTTTGCAGCATTTCCGCCAGCGGATCCTTGGGCGTCTCATCGTCATCTGACGGGTTGTTGGGATTGGAAGTCATGGTGCCGCCGATCGTCGAACTGGCTGGTGATCACTTTCACCGTACCGCGCGGTGGGAAGGCTGTCTGCCTGTGTGCGGCGTCGTTCGCTGTAGGCAAAGCATCCGCCACAACGTCCGACCGCGTAATGTGGATGTTTGGTATGTGCCCGTCGCCGCGGCCAGCGGCAGGAGCCAGAATACCGGACACGAAGCGCCGGTAAAGATGTACCGGTAAAGAGAGGCCTCAATGCTTACTTCGCCCAGCCCGGAGGGCTCGCTCGATCCGCGTCAAACGCCCGACGCCGATCCCTCCCCGGCGTCCCCGGAACCTCCCGGCAGCGGCCGGTACATGATCATGGTCGTTTCGGGCCTGCTGGCCCTGGGACTGGGGATCGGGGCCGCGGCGCTGCCTGTTCCCTACGTTGTTGAGTCTGCGGGACCCACCTTTAATACGTTGGGGCAGGACGGGGACAAACCGGTCATCAGCATTTCGGGTCACGAGTCCTTTCCGGCCAAGGGAAACCTGGACCTGACCACCGTCGTGATGGCTGGCGGTCCCAAGAGCCCTGCCACTATTTACGAAGTCTTCCGGGCCTGGTTGGACAAATCAAAAGCCATCTATCCCGAGGAACTGATCTATCCCAAAGGCACTACCGCCGAAGAGACGGTTCAGCAGGGCGAGATTGCGATGGAGACCTCACAGGAGAATGCTGTTGCCGCAGCTTTGCGGCAACTGGACATTCCGTTTGAGCAGCGGCTCAACGTGGCGGGACTCTCGGATCCGTCCCCTTCCGTGGGGAAGCTCCGGGAGGGTGACCGTTTGACATCAATTAATGGAAAGCCCATCTCCTCCCTCGGCGTGGTCCAGGCTGAACTGGCGGCCGGAAACGGCGCTCCGGCTGTGGTCGTCGTGGAGAGGAACGGTTCTTCCGTCACCGAGACGATAACGCCCACCAAGAATCCCGCCGGCCGCTACGTCCTGGGTATCCTGCTGGCCAGCGATTTCACTTTCCCGTTTGATGTGAAAATTTCTTTGGACAACGTGGGCGGTCCGAGCGCTGGAATGATGTTTGCCCTGGGAATCGTGGATAATCTCACGCCAGGGGACCTTACCGGAGGAAAGCATGTGGCCGGGACCGGAACCATCACCCCTGATGGAGCAGTGGGAGCCATTGGCGGCATTGCGCAGAAAATGATCGGCGCCCGTCAGCACGGGGCCACCATGTTCCTGGCTCCCGCCGCGAATTGTGCGGACGTGGTGGGGCACGTTCCTGATGGCCTGCAGGTAGTGAAGGTGGAAACGTTGGCCGACGCTACCGCGGCGGTGGAACGACTCGGTTCAGGACAAGACACGGCTGGCCTTCCCACCTGCGCAAACAACTAGACTGGCGGTGGAACTTAGCTCCACCGCCACTCGTGGCATATATGACGGACTCCGCCATCGCCCAGGGGCAGAGATCGTCGAACACGCGCACACCGACTTTTAACTGACGACCACCAATGAGGTACAGAGTTTGTCCCGTCCCGCCAGCTCCAACCCGCCCGGAAGATCGCCGCTGAGACGAGGTGCCCTGACTCCGACGCTCATCGTCGTGGCAGTGGCCGTCGTTGGATTCATTTTCTTCGCCAATGTGTGGACAGACGTCCTCTGGTACCAACAGCTTGGCTTCTTCGAAGTCTATGTCCGCGAGAACCTCGCCCGGATCGTCACCTTCCTGGTCGGGTTCGCCATGATGTTCGCCGCCGTTTACTTCGCAATCAGGATCGCCTACCACGCCCGGCCCGTTTACGCCCCGGATGCTGAGTCCCGCGACAACCTGAACCGTTACCAGGCCCAGCTTGAGCCTGTCCGCCGTGTGGTCATGATCGGCCTCCCCATCCTGTTCGGGCTCTTTGCCGGCAGCGCGGCGGCAAGCCAGTGGCAGAAAGTCCTCCTGTTCTTTAACCAGGAGCCCTTCGGTCAATCGGATCCGTTATTCAATCTGGACATCAGCTTCTACCTGATGTCGCTTCCGTTCCTTGGTTTTGTTACCGGATTCCTCATCAGCATCGCCGTAGTTGCTGGCATAGCGGGCATCCTTACCCACTACCTGTACGGAAGCATCCGGCTCATGGAGCGGGGTGTTTTCACCAGTCGTGCTGCCCAGATCCACATCGCTGTAACGGGCGCATTCTTCCTGTTGCTGCTCGGCGTTAATTTCTGGCTGGACAGGTACTCCACCGTGCAGAGCTCATCGGGCCGGTGGGCCGGCGCGTTGTACACGGACGTCAGTGCCGTCGTACCCACCAAGGCCATCCTGGCGGTTGCCGCCGGCCTGGTCGCGATTCTCTTTATCATTGCTGCGGTCATTGGCCGCTGGCGCCTGCCCGTGATCGGCACCGCGATGCTGATCATCACGGCCATCCTGGCCGGTGGCGTCTACCCGTGGGTTATTCAGCAATTCCAGGTGCGTCCGTCGGAGAACACCCTGGAAAGGGAATACATCGACCGCAACATTAAGATGACCCGGGCAGCCTACGGCTTGGACAAGATTGATGTCTCTGCCTATAACGCCACCACAACGGCCACAAGCGGAGCATTGGCAAAAGACGCCCAGACCGCGGCCAACATCCGCCTGCTGGATCCGAACCTCATCTCCTCGGCGTTCGCCCAGCTTGAGCAGTACCGTCCGTACTACCAGTTCCCCCAGACACTGAACGTGGACCGCTACACCGTGGACGGCAAAGTGCAGGACACCGTCATCGCTGTTCGCGAACTGAACCCGGACGGCCTGAGTGCAAACCAGCAGACCTGGGTCAACCGACACATCGTTTACACGCACGGCTACGGTGTTGTCGCAGCGAAGGGCAATAAGTTCACGGTTGATGGCAAGCCGGAATTCCTGCAATCAGGCATTCCGTCCAACGGCGTTCTCGGCAACGACACTTCGTACGAACCGCGTATCTACTTCGGCGAGAACTCTCCCGAATATTCGATCGTTGGCGCTCCGGAGGGTGCCCAGCATCGCGAACAGGACCGCCCAGCAGGTCGCGAAGGCGGGGGAGAAACCCAATACACCTTCACCGGCAACGGCGGGCCCATCGTGGGCAACTGGCTCAACCGTATTCTGTACTCCATTAAATTCCAGTCTTCGGACTTGCTGCTATCAGACGGCGTAAATGAGAAATCCCAGATTCTCTACGACCGGAATCCCCGCGAACGGGTTGAGAAGCTCGCCCCGTACCTGACTGTGGATGGCAACGCCTATCCGGCTGTCGTCGATGGTCGCGTGAAGTGGATCGTTGACGGTTACACCACCAGCCAGTACTTCCCATACTCACAACCTCAGCAGTTGCAGAACGCGACAGTTGATTCGCAGACCAGTGCGGGCCGGACGGTGACACTGCCCAACAGTTCGGTCAATTACATCCGCAACTCGGTCAAGGCCACGGTTGACGCATATGACGGTTCCGTCACGCTCTATGCCTGGGACGACCATGATCCTCTCCTGAAGGCTTGGCAGAAGGTGTTCCCTACCACCATCAAGCCCTACACAGAGATGTCCGGCGACCTCATGAGCCACGTCCGCTACCCGGAAGATCTTTTCAAGGTTCAGCGTGAACTCCTGGGGCGCTATCACGTCACCAACCCTGACAGCTTCTACCAAAACAACGATGCGTGGAGTGTTCCGAATGACCCCACAGTCTCGGAAGCCGTCAAGCAGCCGCCGTTCTACATGTCTCTGCAGATGCCTGACCAGGACAAGCCTGCTTTCCAGCTGACGTCATCCTTCATTCCGCAAACGGTCAACGGCAACGCAAGGAATATCCTCTACGGATTCCTGGCCGCCGATTCAGATGCCGGAAACGTCAAGGGAGTTAAAGCTGACAGCTACGGCAAGCTAAGGCTGTTGCAGCTTCCTACGGATACCCAGGTTCCTGGCCCAGGCCAGGCGCAGAACAAGTTCAACTCGGATCCCACGGTGTCGCAGGCGCTGAACTTGCTACGTCAGGGCGCATCCGACGTTTTGAACGGCAACCTGCTGACCCTGCCCGTGGGTGGCGGTCTGCTTTACGTCCAGCCCGTCTACCTGAAGTCGACGGGCGAGACCTCTTACCCCACCTTGCAGCGCGTACTTGTAGCCTTCGGCGACAAAATCGGCTTTGCAGCTACCTTGGATGAAGCCCTGGACCAGTTGTTCGGCGGTAACTCCGGTGCCAAGGCAGGAGACTCCGAGAACAACGGACAAACGCCCGCCACACCCCCTGGCACCACGACGCCACCTGCCGGACCTACGGATGCCAAAGCTGATCTCAAGGCGGCCCTGGACGAGGCCAACAAGGCAATCCAGGATGGCCAGGCCGCCCTGGCCAAGGGAGACTTCGCCGGCTATGGCCAGCAGCAGACCAAGCTGTCCGAGGCTCTCAAGAGGGCGATCGACGCCGAAACCCGCCTGGGCATTGCGCCGGAACCGACAGCGACGCCGAGTGCTACGCCAAGCGCCACGCCGTCGCCTTCGCCGAGCAGCTAACGCCCCGTGAATGAGTGACGGATCGTGATTTGGAAGGGCCGTTGCCCGCTCCTCCTGGAGCGCGCAACGGCCCTTCCTGTATGCAGAAAGCATCCGTGGAGGAAACGGTCCTTGGGAGGCAGGTTGGGCGATATTGTCGGGGGAGATGCACATCACGGTGCCAGGATTTGGTCTGCCATTCACCGGACGGTAATGTTGTTCTTGCGACGCGGGGTGGAGCAGTTCGGTAGCTCGCTGGGCTCATAACCCAGAGGTCACAGGTTCAAATCCTGTCCCCGCAACTGGAGAAAAGGTCCGGATCAGTTATTACTGATCCGGACCTTTTCTTTTGCTCGAACGTTTTTGTTTAGCCCGTACCTTGTCGATGATCCGGTTCCGCGTCCCCAACGAAGCAACGTGTCTCGAGTCGGAGCTGACAAGTGCAGGGCACCGGATGTGGTCTGCGGTCCAGCCCTCAAGAGAGTGATCTACGGCACCTTCGGGTGCGCATGGTCAGAAGCACTCTGTGGGTGCGGTAGAGTTGTTCTTGCGACGCGGGGTGGAGCAGTTCGGTAGCTCGCTGGGCTCATAACCCAGAGGTCACAGGTTCAAATCCTGTCCCCGCAACTGGAGAAAAGGTCCGGATCAGTATTCACTGATCCGGACCTTTTGTTTTGTTCTTCACTAGCTTTTGCTCGTCCTGCAGTAGGGGCCGCCCTTGCAGTGCCGGTGTTAGCATCGAATCCGGAATGGCGGCATGCCGGGAACGGATGGGAAGGCCGGATGGTCAAGGAAGACTTTAGCCAGGGCCTGGATCGGCAGGCCCTTCAAAGGGACAGCCCAGTAGCCGTGTACCAGCAGGTTGCAGACGTCCTGACGGATCAGGTCAGCCGGTTGGAACCGGGCTCACGGATCCCGACCGAAGAGTCGCTGATGGACGAGTACGGGATCAGTCGCACTACGGTCCGCAAGGCAATCGAAACCCTCGTTGTGAAGGGACTGCTTGTTCGCCGGCAGGGTAAGGGAACGTTCGTCATGGCCCAGCGTCCGGTCCGGATGCTGAACCGCTTGGCGCCCTTCATGGAGACGTTTACAGCGGCTGGGATGAAGACTGTCAAAGGCCTGATCGAATACAAGTGGATGGAGAAGGACAGGTCCGTGCCAGCCAAGCTGGTATCCGATGACAATCTCGTCCTGGTGATCCGTCGCTCCTATTCAAGTGGCGGGTGGCCTTATGCCATTGCGGAAATCTTCATCCCTTCCCACATTGGCCGTCACATCAGCCTCGCGGATGCTGAGCGCAATTCCATCTACCAGGTGATCCAGGACAGGACGTCCAAGCCACTCCAGCGGGCCGAGATCACGGTTACGATGCACGCCCCACCGGAGCACCTTGCCGATGCCCTGAATGTCCGTGAATTTCCCATGGTCCCGCGCTTGGAGCGGACCACTTTGGGGCCGCACGGTGAAGTCCTCGAATGCACGGTGACTTATTTCCACCCCAAAGGTTTCGAAATCCGTGCTGAAGTGGCCACAGACAGTGGTCCTAGCCAGGATCCTCTGGAGGCCTCTCCGCTCTAGGCAAGGTTGGCGACATAAACAGAATGGCCGGACCCTGGGAGGGATCCGGCCATTTGCATGGTTCAGGTGCACATCAGAGAGCAGTAAGGCCCTGCGTTGCTAGAGTTTGTCGAAGTCGGTTTCGTCAATGTTTGCACCGCTGGAGGCGGGGGCGCCGGCCCCGATGGCAGGCTTGCTGCCGCCAGACTCCTTCAGGGCCGCCAGGCGGGCGTCAATCTCGGTCTGCTCCCCAAGGTCCTCCAGCTGGTTGAACTGGGCATCCAAGCTGGATGCAGCAAGTTCCTGCTGGCCCAGCACCTTGGCTTCCTCCCGGCGAATCTTCTCTTCGAAGCGGCCAACTTCACTGGTTGGGTCCATGATGTCAATGCTCTTCAAGGCATCGTGCACCTGTGACTGCGCAGCGGCGGTCTTGGAACGGGCCACGAGTTCGTTGCGCTTCGCCGTGAGCTGGTTGAGCTTGTTCTTCATCTGGTCAAGCCCATTCTTGAGCTTGTCCACAACCTCGGTCTGGGACGCAATGCTGGGCTCCGCGGCCCTGGCTTCGGACTCTGCCGTCATCTGACGTTGGATGGCAACCTTGGCAAGGTTATCGAACTTCGTGGCATCCTCGGTGTCACCGGCAGCCCGGTACTCGTCCGCCTTGCGCGACGCGGCAAGGGCTTTGCTGCCCCAGTCCTGTGCGTTCTTGACGTCTTCGTTGTAGTCGGCCTGCAGCATGCGGAGGTTGCCGATGGTCTGAGCCACTGCAGACTCGGCCTCAGCAATGTTGTTCGTGTAGTCGCGGACCATCTGGTCCAGCATCTTCTGCGGGTCTTCAGCCTGGTCCAGCAAAGCGTTGATGTTTGCTTTGGCAAGCTGCGAGATCCGGCCGAAAATGGACTGCTTAACCATGGTGTTGCCTTTCGTCCTGCTCAGTGGAATCCACTGAAATCAGTGATCAGTTGTTGTACCGCTCCTAGATGGGGCATGGACCCCAGCTAAACTGTGTGGCTAGAAACTGCCGGAGTCGCCGCCGCCGAAGTCACCTCCGCCGCCGCCCCAGTCGCCGCCGCCGCCGTCGCCACCGAAGAATCCGCCGCCACCGCCGTCGCTGTGGCCGCCGCCCCAACCGCCACCACCGCTGTTGAAGATGGAGTTGATGAGGATGCCGCCGAGAATTGCGCCTCCAAGGCCGCCACCTCCGCCGCCGCCCCCGAACATTCCACCGCGGCCGTAGCCTTGATCGGCATAACCGAAGTGGTCGACGTCGGCCTGCGCCAGTTGTGCTGCCTGTGCAGCGAGTGAGTGGGCCTGCTGGGCGTAGGTCAACGCCGTTACAGGGTCATTGCGCGAGATCGACAAAGCGTAGTCGAGATTGCGTTGGGCCTCGGCGAGCCTGGTGCGGGCCTCAGTCCCAACGCCGCCCCGACGTGCCGTGATGTAATCCGAGGTCGCGCTGATCTGGGCCTGCGCCGCCATGATTGTCTGCTGCAAGGACGCTTGAGCGCGGCGGGCCTGCTCCTGCTGGTCCCGGATGCCGGACAGCGACTGATCAAGCGCTTGGTGTGCTGTTTCAACGCGGGTCAGCGTAGCAATGGGGTCGATCTTTCCACCTTGGATCTCAGTCTTGACCTGGGCAAGGGCCGCTTCCACGCCAGCTACCGGCCCTGCGAGTTCAGGATGTTCACCCGACTGGATCATGGCCCTGGCCTGCGCGAGGTCCTGGCTGGTCTCGGCAACAGCGCTTTCCAGGGAGGCGCGGGCCTCGTCAAGGTTGCCCGCCGTCTTGGATATCGCGTCGATCAGGACGTTCGTCTGGTGCAGGCTCTCTTCGGCAGCGCGAACCGCTACGGCAGCCAGGCTGTTTTCTCCCGCAGCCAGCTTTTCCTGAGCGGTAGTGGCAGCATTCTGAACGAACGCCAGGCGTTCCTTAGCCTGCAGGATATTGTCGGAGACCTGCGTCAACGCAGACTCGGCGTACTTGCTGCGCAGGGCTTCAAGGGACTGCTCTGCAGTGGCGATCCTGGAATCGGCCTCCCGGGCACCTGCCGTGACTGTTGCCAGGGCCTGTGGGGCCTTCTTCTCAAGCTCGCGGAGGGAGTCGAAGTCCGCCTTCTGGTCACGCAGTGATGCGAGGGCCGCCTCAGAACGGCGAATAATCTCTCCGAGCCACGTCCGCTGTTGTTCCTCGGTGTCCGGGATATGGTCGTCCAGCTGTTGCTGCAGCTTGAATGATTCGGTCATGTGGGCTTTGGCTTCCTGAAGAGCCTTGGTGAAGTTGCCGATCGCCGAATCACCGTACTGGGCCTGGGCGAATCCGAGTTCCTGTTCGCTGGATTTGATGGCGTCATCGGCTTCGATCAGCAACGAGCCGCTCTTCTGGCGCAGCTCCGGAATGCTCAGGCCTGCCAGGGGGTCAAGCTCTTCTCCTTGGGGGCCGTAGCTGGCACTGGATGCTTGGCCAGCCTTCTTGCGGCGATTTCGCAGGTAGAGATAGGTGGCTGCGCCGCCTGCTGCCACTACGCCCACACCGACGAGGACTCCGACACTGCCATTGCCGCTAGGCACGGTACCACTGCCGCCACCGGCGGCGTCGCCAATTGCTGCGGCTGTGTCAATCGCTGCCTGGGCATAGTCTTTCTTGCCGCCGCCCAGGTTGGCGGCAACGGCGTTCTGCGCGATGTTGGACTGCTTGGAGTAAATGGAACTTCCGGAGTTCAAGGCGAAGTTGTACTGGCCTGCAGTAGAGATTGCCAGAATGGCGTCGGCCTTGCCCATGCCCTTCTTGGTGGCTACGGCCCTAACCCATTCCGCAGGAGAAGAAGGGTTCTCAAAGGAGTTCACCGTGACCACGTACAAGTTGTATTTGTGGTCCTTGAGTGTCTTCTGGATGGCTTCCTGAACTTCGCCCTTGCGGCTGCCCAGGACGTTGGCATCATCCACGATGTTTTGGCCGGACGGTATGGTCACCGGATCTGCAGCCCAGGCGGCGCCGGCCGGGAGGGCCAACATTCCAGCCACGCCAATCACGGCGAGTACACGTTTCACTATTGACCGCATGTGCAACCCTTCAGCACGTCTGCGACTGGAACAAGGCGAACCAATCGTCACAGAATGCTCAGCGCCCCCACGCATGGTTTGTAAAGCCGCAGGTCGCTGTGGCAATTCCACTTGATTCTATGGTGCACCCCATACCCCGTCCACAGCGTTGAATATGCCACCAGCGAAACACAGGAGAAACGCTCAATGCCTGCACGTTGAGGCCCTGTGTGTCAGCCCTCGCTGCCGTTCGTGCGGGCTCCTTTGCAGCACCGAGACCGGCTTTCAGGAAGCTCCCAGCGAACGTCCGAATTTGTTCCAGTAAAAAGGGCCATAGTTATGGAAGACAAGGATGAAAGGAAGTCCCATGACGGAGAACCCAGCGCAGGGCACCGCACCAGAGAACCGTGATCCGTCCGAGCCCCGGGATCCCGCTGCAAGCTCTGACGCCGCCCAAACCCACCAGCAGCCGACCCAGCAGTCTGCCTGGAACTCCGGGCAGGGCGCCGGTACGCATGCAACAACTCCGCTGCCGGCCTTTCAGCCGCCTGCCCAACCGGCGCCGCACGCCAATGCCAATCCAGTCAATGCCAACCCAGGGGCACACACCAACAGCCAGCCCCAGGTCAACCCGCGCTCCGAAGGAAACACAGGCCAGCCAAACACAGGCCAGCCAAACACGGGCCAGCCACAGTACTACGGTGGCCCGCAGCCCCACGAACCCGGGCACCGCCCCAACTACCCGCAGCACCAGCCGTTTTATGGCGGGGGGACCAATCCCGGAAACCCCACTCCCGGCCAGGGCTTCCACAGCGCACCTGGCCAGCAGTCCTCGGTAAGCACCAAGCGCAAGCCTGCGTTCGGTATTGGCACGCTCCTTGCCAGTATCCTCGCTGCAGGCTTGGTAGGCGGCGGCGTGGTGGCGGGCAGCAGCATGCTTTTGGACAACCCGGCACCGACGGCTTCAACTGGCGGACAGTCGAGCACGGTGATCGTCAACAACAAGGATGACGTCAACGTCATCACCGCAGCGGCAGCGAAAGCGTCGCCAAGCGTCGTCACCATCAAAGCGACGGCCGGTAATGAAGGCGGAACCGGCTCCGGCATCATCATCGATGACCAGGGCCACATCCTTACCAATACGCACGTCGTTACCCTGGACGGTGCAACGTCGAATGCTGCCATCGAGGTCCGCACGAGTGATGGAAAGGTCCTGAAAGCCAAGGTGGTTGGAACCGATCCGCTATCGGACCTCGCGGTCATCAAAGTCGACGACACGTCGGGCTTGGTACCTGCCACGCTCGGTGACTCTTCGAAGATCAACGTGGGGGACACCGCCGTCGCGATCGGTTCGCCTCTTGGCCTGACTGGCACGGTGACGGACGGTATCGTCTCCACGCTCAACCGCACCATCAGCGTCGCGTCCTCAGCTGCCCCGAAGGAAGGCACCGACAATTCGCAGGGCGGTGACCAGGGCTTCCAGTTCGCACCTCCGGGTGGTGGCCAGAGCCCGTCCACCGCGAACGAGGGCTCGATCTCGATCAACGTGATCCAGACTGATGCCGCGATCAACCCGGGCAACTCCGGTGGCGCGCTGGTGAACAGCAAGGGCGAGATCATCGGCGTCAATGTCGCCATCGCATCTGCGGGTAGTGGCACATCGGATTCCTCCACCGGCAACATCGGCGTGGGCTTCAGCGTCCCGATCAACCATGCCAAGCGCGTTGCTCAGGAAATCATCGATACCGGCAAAGCAAGCCATGGCCAGTTCGGTGTCTCCGTACGTTCGAAGTCGTCCACCGGTAGCGACTCCGGATTCTCGGTTGGCGCAGAAGTGGCTTCGGTAACTACGGGTTCGGCCGCTGCGAAGGCCGGCATCAAGGTTGGCGACGTCGTTACCAAGTTCGGTGACTACGCGGTGACTGACCCCAACCAGTTGACAGCGGCAGTGCGCGAGCAGCCTGCCGGTGCCAAGGTCAAGGTAACCATCCAGCGCAACGGGCAGTCGCAGGAAGTCGAAGTTACCTTGGACGCCGCTCAACAGTAAGAACAACAACGGTATGGAACCAGCGCACCATTAGGGAACCAGCGCAACAATAGGGAACCTGCTGGCAGCGAACGACGGCGGGCGGCACCTCAGCGGTGCGGCCCGCCGTCGATCTGTGCTCCTGTTGCCGCTCCTGTTGGCACGGCCGATGAAACAGGGGTTAACGCACGCAGTGGATTTCTGCGGGCAATATGCTTAGCTAGGGGGAGCCCACGCGCTGGGCAATTCACGGCCACGCTGCTGCGGTTGGCCGTCCACAAGCATGGAAGGCTGCTTCGAAGACAGTGGAAGAGACATTGAAGATTGTCGTTCTGGTCAAGCACGTCCCGGACGCGCAGTTCGACCGGCACATCACCGGACCCGGCAACACAACTGACCGTGACGAGAGCATTTTGTCGGAACTGGACGAGTACGCCCTTGAGGCAGCACTGCAGCTGGCTGAAGAGCGTGGTGGAACCAAAGCCGGCAACGAGGTCATTGCCCTCAGCATGGGACCCTCTGGTGCGGTGAACGCCCTCAAGAAGTCGCTCCAGATTGGCGCCTACTCTGGAGTCCACCTCAGCGATGACGCGCTGGCCGGTTCGGACGCTGCGGCTACATCCCTGGCGCTTGCGGCCACCATCCGACACCTCTCCGCGGACGGCCGCCCGGTGGACCTGGTCCTGACCGGTATGGCATCCACGGACGGCGAGACGTCGTTGATTCCGGCCCAGCTGGCCGAGCGGCTATCGCTCCCGCAGCTGACGTTTGCCTCCAGCCTTGAGGTCAACGGACGCACCGTGGTGGCACGTCGCGATGCCGGCGCCCACTCGGAGACCGTGGAAGCGCAGCTCCCTGCACTCGTCTCGGTGACAGATCAGATCAACGAGCCGAGGTACCCCAACTTCAAGGGAATCCTGGCAGCCAAGAAGAAGAAGATCGCCTCGCTGTCGCTTGCCGATATTGGAGTCGATCCCTCCCAGGTAGGCCAGGCAGGCTCGTGGACGGTTGTGGAGTCGGCAGCCGCCCGCCCGCCACGGACCGCAGGCACGATCATCACCGACGAAGGCGACGCCGGCATCAAGCTCGTCGACTTCCTGGCCGCCCAGAAGCTGCTCTAAGAGGACTCCAACCATGGCAAATGCACTTGTTTTCATTGACAACCCCGGGGCCGCGCTCAAGAAGAGCAACTTGGAGCTCCTGACCCTGGCGCGAAAGCTGGGGGAGACCGCCGTCGCGTTCACTGGTGAATTGACCGACGACGTCGCCGCCACCTTGGGTGCCTACGGCGCAACGACGATCTACCAGCCCTCGGTGGATGACCTGGCTGACTACCTGGTTGCACCGAAGGCCGCCTACCTGGCGGCCGCGGTGGCGACTTCCGGTGCGACGGCTGTCCTGCTGGAAAACTCGCCTGAAGGCAAAGAAATTGCCGGACGGCTAGGCATCAAGCTAAACGCGGGAGTCATCACCGATGTTGTTGGCTTGGACGCGGACCGCACGGCACACAAGTCGGTCCTGGCCGGTTCCTACAACACCACCGCCAAGGCGACCACTCCGGTGGCAGTCCTTTCGGTCAAGGCCAACATCGTCGAACCGGAGCCGGCAGGTACGGTTGCCGAACCCGCCACTGCAAAGGTAGAGGTTCCGGCGGATGCTGTCGCTAATGCAGCCCGGATCTCCTCCCGTACGGAGAAACCCGCCAGTGGCCGTCCCGACCTCAGCGAGGCACGGATTGTCGTGGCAGGCGGCCGCGGCGTCGATGGCGACTTTGCCCCGGTGGAAGAACTCGCCGATGCCCTTGGTGCCGCCATCGGCGCTTCCCGTGCGGCAACTGATGCGGGCTGGATCGGCCACGACGCCCAGGTGGGCCAAACGGGCGTGACCGTCTCTCCGCAGCTGTACATTTCGGCAGGTATCTCAGGGGCAATCCAGCAAAAGGCTGGAATGCAGACGTCCAAGGTTATTGTGGCCATTAACAAGGACGCGGAGGCTCCTGTTTTTGAGATCGCGGACTTCGGCATCATCGGCGATCTTTTCAAGGTTCTGCCGCAGGCAACTGCTGAGATCAAGAAGCGGAAAGGCTGATCCCTTTGACTTCTGGCGTTTCGTCAGCAAAGAGCCCGTTCAACGCCTCCACGGAGCGTGTTGAGCGGGTGCTTTGTTTTACTGCCCATCCTGACGACATCGACTTCGGGGCGGCAGGCACCATAGCTGCCTGGACTGCTGCTGGAGTCCAGGTCAGCTACTGCATCATGACCGACGGCGACGCCGGTGGGTTCGATCCCGTGGACCGGGAACGCATCATTGAACTCCGTGCCACGGAACAGCAACGCGCGGCGGCGTTGGTGGGAGTTCACGATATCCACTACTTACACGAGCATGACGGCTACCTTGAGCCGACACACAACGTCATCAAGCAGGTTGTAAAGCTCATTCGGGAAATCCGGCCGGACATCGTGCTGACCATGCATCCCGAGAGGAATTGGGACCGCCTTCAGAAGAGCCACCCCGATCACCTCGCAGCAGGGGAAGCCGTGACCCGGGCGGTTTATCCTGCCGTGGAGAATCCCTTTGCCTACCCTGAGCTGGCCGAGGCGGGATTGACAGCCTACAAGCTGCCATGGCTGTGGTTTATCTCCAGTCCGGAGGACCGTGAGAACCATTTCGTGGACGTCACCAAGCATGTTGATGCGAAGATCGATGCCATCCGCATCCACGCTAGCCAGCACCCCGATGTCGAGGGGATGGAGCGCGTGGTCCGCGGCATGTTGCTGGCCAATGGTGCCCGTGCAGGGCTTCCGACGGGGGCAAGCGCTGAGAGTTTCCACGTGGTGTCGGTCAACGGATCCAGCACTATCGCCGGCTTCTGATATTGCCGTTATGTAACCCGTGTCATATGCTGGACCTCGGTTAAATCATATTTATTCGAGGAAGGCAGACTTTGATGGCGAAGACTGCACAGCAACCCGTGCTGGTGATTATGGGAGTCTCCGGCTCGGGCAAATCGACTGTAGCCGGCGTTCTTGCCGGAAAGCTTGGATGGGATCTCGCCGAAGGCGACGATCTGCATCCTGAAGCGAATGTGGCCAAGATGCACTCAGGTCAGGCCCTCAGCGATGAGGACCGCTGGCCTTGGCTTGGCATTATTGCTGCCTGGATCCGGGAACACACAGATGCCGGTACGCCGGCCATCATTACGTGCTCGGCGCTGAAGAAGAAGTACCGCGACGTGCTCCGCGGCGAAGGCGTTGTCTTTGTTTTCCTTCAAGGGAGCAAAGACAAGATCTCCGACCGCCTTGCGTCACGGCACGGGCACTTCATGCCGCCGTCGCTCCTGGAGTCCCAGTTTGAAGCACTTGAGGAACCCACGGAAGACGAGAACTACGTCTCGTTGTGTGTTTCGGCGTCACCTGCCGAGGAAGCGGACGAAGTCATCGAACGGCTTGGCTTGCGCCCCGTCGGTGACGGTTCCGAAGCGACAGCCTCGTGATCGCCCTGGAAACTGCCACGCAGGTACAGGAATGGACAGCGCACGACACCCAGCTTCTTGTGGTGGCAGCGTTGGGTATTGCCTTGATCGTGGTCCTCATCGCGAAGCTGAAACTCCACCCATTCCTGGCCCTGGTGCTGGGCTCGGCATTCGTTGGGCTTGCTTCCGGCGTGGAGCTGGGCAAAGTCATTACCAACTTCGAAGACGGGGTTGGGGGAGTCCTCAAGGAAGTCGGCCTCCTCATTGCGTTGGGCGCAATGCTTGGCAAACTGCTTGCCGACTCGGGCGGGGCCAACCGGGTTGTGGACACCTTGTTGGCGAAGGCCACCGGAAACAAGATCGTGTGGATGATCACGCTTGTGGCCGTGATCATTGGGCTGCCGATGTTCTTCGAAATCGGGTTGGTTCTCCTGCTGCCCGTGATTGTCCTTGTGACGCAGAGATCCGGGATGAAGCTCATGCGGATAGCCATCCCGGCTTTGGCGGGGCTTTCCGTGCTCCACGGACTGGTGCCCCCGCACCCCGGGCCCCTGATCGCCATCAGCGCGGTGAAGGCTGAATTGGGGACAACACTGGGCCTGGGTATCCTCGTGGCCATTCCCACGGTCATCATTTGCGGGCCGCTCTTCTCGCGGCTGGCCGCGCGTTGGGTTCCGGTAGAGGCTCCCGCCGTGGCGGGCGGGATCGACACCAAGCACAGCGCAGACCTTAGTGATGTCAAGCGTCAGCCCTCGTTCCTGGTGACGCTGCTGACCATCATCTTCCCGGTGGTCCTCATGCTGCTAAAGGCGTTGGGCGACATCATCTGGCCGGATGCAGCAACCGCTCCGATGATCCGGATCTTCTTCGATTTCGTGGGCCAGCCCTTGGTTGCCATGACATTGGCCGTACTGGCCGCCATCGTGACGTTCGGATACGCGGTGGGATTCACGGGCGGCAAGATCACCGCCAAGCTGGGCGACAGCTTGGGCCCCATCGCCGCAATCCTTTTGATCGTCGGAGCCGGCGGTGGCTTCAAGCAGACACTGATTGGTGCCGGCGTGGGCGACGCCGTCAAGAAGTGGGCGGAAGGTGCCAACATGTCCGTCCTCGTGCTGGGCTTCATCGTGGCGGTAGCACTCCGCCTCGCCACGGGCTCGGCGACCGTTGCAACCGTGACTGCTGCGGGCATTGTCGCGCCCCTGGCCAGCAGCTTGACCCCGAGCCATGCGGCGCTGCTCGCCTTGGCCATCGGTGCAGGCTCATTGTTCCTCTCACACGTGAATGACGCCGGATTCTGGCTGGTCAAGGAGCTCTTTGGACTGACGGTCGGTCAGACGTTCAAGACGTGGTCCGTTATGGAGACGCTGATCTCCGTGGTTGGCTTCGGCTTTGTGATGCTCTTGTCGCTGGTTTTGTAGCTGGACTGTTTTGTAGCCGTCTATTGGCTGCAGGAACAGTACGACGGCGGCCGCCCCACCGAGGTGGGTTGGCCGCCGTCGGGCGTTAATCTCCGGTGTCGTCAGGCGCTCAGCGGGACAACCAGCACAGGTGGCTGGGTGGGCGAGCTTGACCCTCCCACGGGCTCCACCGTGATGGCGACCGAGGAGGCTGAGGACAAGCCCTTCACGACTGCCGGCTTGGACAATGTCTCGGCATCCATTGTGCCCTGTGGAACCGGGGCCGATCCGTCCTTTGGCAGTGTCCACAGCTGGTAGACCTTGCCGTTGGGGGCAGGGGCAACGCCGTCCATCAGCACCACAAAGGAGTCCTTGGCGGAGGAAGCGGAAATCGTTGCCGTGCCACCTCCAGGAACCTCTGCAGTCTTCTTCCGGACATCCTGGGCCTGGAGGACCTGGTTCACGGGGTCGTTCTGGGCGGCAACGTATGCCCCCACACCCACGCCTCCCAAGGCTATGACAGCAGCAGCCGCCACACCCACCAGCCATGCGCGCCCACCACTCAAGCCCCGGCGCTCTGCGCGCTTGGTCCGGGCGGCGGAGAGTTCATCGACGACGGTCCCGGATGTGGCGGGAAGGGCTCCTTCAGCAGGCGGCCGTGTAGCAGCGTCTTTGGTGATCCGGTCCATGATGTTGCCGAAGAGGGCCGCGGGAGGCTCTTCCTCATGAGCGAAACCAAGGGTCAGAGTCTCACGGGCCTGCCGGACCCGCTCCTTGAAAGCCGGACCTTCCGGTGCATCCTTGATGTAGTCCTCAATCATGGCCCGCTCGGATTCAGTCACCGCATCCAAGGCATAGATCTCTGCCAGCTCGAGGACACGGCCCTCGGCCAAGTCGGTTGCGATGTCATTGGCGAACATTCTGCGGACAAATCCTCCACCGTTGTTTTCGCTCATATCAGCCCACCCCCAAGCAGGTTTTCAAGCGCAGGAGTCCGTCGCGGATGCGGGACTTAATGGTTGGGACGGCGGCGCCCAGGTGTTCCGCGACCTCCCTGTAGGTGAGTCCGCCGTAATAGGCGAGGCGAACAGATTCGCGCTGGGTTTCCGTCAGGGTGCCGAGGCACCGGCTGACGGCCTCGGCCTCAAAGTTTGTGTCGGCTTCTTCGGACACGACGTCGCGATCGAGGTCCTGGCTCGCAGCACCATACCGCGCTTCGCGGTCCGTGGCTGCCTGGACGGCGCGAACGCGGTCTATGGCACGGCGATGGGCGATGGTCATCAACCAGGCCAGGGGGCTTCCCGCCGCGCGATCGAACTTGGCGGCACCTTGCCAGACCTGGATAAAGACTTCCTGGGTGGCGTCTTCGCTCAGCTCAGAGTCGATCAGGACTCGCCTGGCCATGCCAAAGACGCGCCTTGAGGTCAGCCGATAGAACTCGGCGAAGGCCTCCTGGTCGCCTGCAGCAATCATTTCAAGCAGGCCCGTAAGCTGCGAGTTCAGGTCTGTCGCCGTGCCCGAAGTCTCGACGACCGGGGGAGCGGGATTGTTGGGGATGTCCATCACTGTCCAGCATAAGTCGTGCGGTTTGAAACCGGCAGCACGAGGGGAAGGCGTTGTGGATGCAGCGGACCGGCAGACTGCCGCCGCCGCTCTGGTCTCCACCGCACTCATGCAGGCTCCCTCATCGAATGTCCGTGGCAGGGAATCGATCCTGCATAGGTTATTCGGGGCCGGAGGCTCCGTGGATGGGCTACACCTTTGCGCCGGCAAATCCGTTCTGCCGCCAGGCCTCAAAAACGGCGATCGACGCTGCGTTGGCCAGGTTCAGTGAACGCAGGGAGGGCCGCATGGGGAGCCGCACCCGCGCAGTGACGTGTGGATCCTTCTTCAGCCATTCCGGGAGGCCCACGGATTCAGGGCCGAACATCAGCACGTCACCTTCACGGTAACTGACGTCTGTATAGGAGGTTTCGCCGTCGGACGTGAACGCAAAAACGCGCTCAGGTTGCAGCACGTCCCAAGCGGCGTTGATGTCCTTGTGGACCGTGACCACGGCGAGGTCGTGGTAGTCCAGGCCCGCCCGGCGCAGCTTGGCATCGGAGAAGTCAAAACCAAGTGGCTCCACCAGATGGAGTTCGGCGCCGGTGATGGCGGCCAAACGAATGGCGTTGCCCGTATTGCCCGGGATTTCTGGTGTGTGGAAGAGGATGCGGAACACCATCCCATCCTAGCCATTCCCATGCTAGCCAGTTCCATCCCGGGGGGGGCATGCGGGCAGTTTCATGCGGCCTGCGAACGCATGAGGTCAGTGCATGCCGCGGAGCAGGCGGGCGAGGACTGGAACCACCACGGTGTTGGGCGCTGGTCCTGAACTGAGGAAGTGCTTCAAACCGCGGGCCAACCCGGCGCCGTTGACCACTTCCACCGCATTATGGCCGGACTGCCCTTTGCCGTACTGGTCGATGACTGGTTCGTGCACGTTGCCGTCAGGGCTGTGCAGTACAACCCATCCGGTGACGTTCAACTCAGGGAAGATGTCCTGCATATGGCGGACAATGTGGGCCAGCTGCGGAGGCGCCACCGACCGCCCACCGTGGCGCAACGAACTCCCATCCCAGGCGTAGGCGCCCTTGGGCAACAGCATGGAACCGACCAAAGCCAGCCGGTAACCGGAGAGGACCGCATGGTCTATGTGGTTGTTGTCAGAGGGTGAGCGGAGCCCGTTGATGAGCCGTGCCGCGGGGATGGCCGGGAGGACCTGCCTGCTGATGAGCTGAACTGTCCGCATCTCGCGTTGGATGCGCGCTTCGGCACCGAAAATCCCGCGCTTTCTCGGCAACCCGTGGACCTGTTGGGCAGCTTCTGCCTTCGAAATGAGCGGAACCTCAAGGGGGTCATCAAAGGCTGGAACGTAAATGGGCGGATCGCCGGCCGTGTTGCGCTGGGGCTGTGGACGCCTGACCCCGGCGGTGGTCGCCGGGTCGGGTGCGGGCGCACCAGTGTAGTCGCCTGGACGCGGTTGGGTGCGCCCGGCGACGCCGCTGGCATACCTTCGGTCATACTCGGCCCGACGCTGCGGATCGATCAAGGTCTCATATGCGAGCGTTACCCGGCGGAACATTTCAGCCTCGCCGCCGTGATCCGGGTGGGCCTTCCGGGCTGCCTTGCGATATGCCACCTTGATCTCCTTGTCCGTCGCAGTGACGGACACGCGAAGGACCTGATAGTGCGAACTGCTGCCCTCGGCCAAGCACAGGCCCTTCTCTAGGATGTTGGTCCGCTCCTTTGGCGGGGCGGTCTGGTCAGTTTATCCAGCCACTATGTGAACGTCGGCAGCGCGTGCGGTGGTTCCCGGCTGGAATAATTCGACTGGTGAATCCTCCCTCGCCCAAGAATCCGGCCCACTCGTCGGGGAGGATCGCCCTTGCCATTAATCCAACAGCATCGTTCGGCCGTCACGGCAACGCCGGGAACGACGCCGCAGCATGCCTTCGCGCCGCGGGTCGCGACGTCGTCGTACTGGAAGCGGGCAGCTACGACGACCTCCGCACCTTGGTGGATGAGGCCATAGCTTCCGGCATCGGGGCGCTGGTTGTGGTGGGCGGCGACGGCATGGTCCATTTGGGGGTCAATGCGCTCGCCGGTTTGGACGTTCCTTTGGGAATCGTTCCGGCCGGCACGGGCAACGATGTGGCCAGGCTCCTTGGCCTGCCGCTCATGGACACGCAGGCGGCCTGTGATCACTTGCTTGCCGCGATGGAATCCGGCGGGCGCAGGATCGACGCCGGACGCGTCACCATTGGCGGGCGAAGCACCTACTTCGCAGGGGCGCTGTCTGCTGGATTTGATGCTGCCGTCAACGAACGGGCCAACTCGTGGCGTTGGCCGCGGGGAAGGAGCCGCTACAACCTGGCGATGCTCCGTGAGCTCGGATCCTTCCGACGCATCGAATACACGGTGACCGCCGATGGCGAGCAGTGGCGCCAGCCGGCACTGCTGATTTCTGTGGCAAACGGCCAATCGATCGGAGGCGGCATGAGGATCACGCCCGACGCCTTGCCCGATGATGGGTGGCTGGATTTATTTGTTGTCAAGCCATTGTCGCGCCTGCGTTTCCTTGCAGTGTTTCCCAAGGTCTTCGCCGGCAAACACATTGGCCATCCGGCCGTGGAGATCCGCAGGGTACGGAGAGTGCGGTTGGCGGCTGAAGGTGTAGTGGCCTACGCCGACGGCGAGCGCGTGGGCAGCTTGCCTCTGGAGGTCGAGGTCATCCCTGGTTGCCTCCGCGTCCTTGCGTAGCGGCCCTGCCGGTTAGACTCGATGGCGGCAGACGCCGGCTCGCCAGCAAAAGAGAGGATCGCCGATGGCACGGAGTGTTGGACCATTGAAGGCGGCCCCGGCCATGGTTGGGACGGTAGGTGCTGTGTCTGCCGCTGCTGCTTTGAGTGTGGTCCTTGCCGCATGCAGCGTGAACGTGCCCGATCCAGCGGCACCGAAGCCCTCGCCTTCCGAGTCGACGCTGTCCACCCCAACCATCACCCCCGGACACGATGCGGAGGCTGTCGCGGCCAAGGATCTGCCGTTGGGCGCCGGCGGAACGTTGGCCCCCGGGGATCCAGTGACGGTGTCCAGCCGCTTGGAGGAGGTGCCTGGATGGTCTGTCGTGCACTCAGGCATGCAGGGTGAAACCCGCTACTTGAAGACTGATGGTTGCGCGGTGGTTGTCCGGGTCAGCGTCAACCAGGGACCGTTGGTGGTACCGGGCGATGACGCCGGCTCCACCAGGGAACTGTTTCGCTACTTGGATCCGGGCATCGCGGTGGACAAGCTCAAGCCAACCTCATTGCGCTGGGGTCAGGACTCCGCCAAGCCAGCGCACAGAGTGGAAGTGCTGGCCTTGGAATCGGCCAAGCCGTCCGGCGGCACCGCTGCCTTGGTGCTTGCCAGGCTCTTCAGCAACCCGGCTTCCTCTGTTTATGTATCGCTGGCTTGCCCGGATAGCGGGACCTTGGCCAATGCCCGTGCCGACGTCGAGTCACAAGTGGCCTTGGTCCCACCAGCCTGAGTGTTATTTCTTGAACGCGATGGCCAATCGGTTCAACGCGAGTGCTCCCACCAGCAGGCCGAAGTCCCTCAGGGCGACGTCGAAGAACGAGCCAAGCACCAGCAGGTTGACGATGATGCCGAGCAGCCAGGCGGCGACCACGAGGGATCCCCAGCGTGGTCGCAGCGCAACGACAATGCCGGCGATAATTTCGATGACTCCCACGCCATACATGAAGGTCTGGGCTGAAAGAGGCACCACTGTGGTGGCTGCGGGTGCCAAGTACACGGTCCAGTCCACCAAGAGGTTGCTGAATTTGTCGAGCCCGAAAATGATCGGGGCAATCGTGAAGACCGTCCGCAGGAGGACAAAGGCCTGCCGGGAAGGATCCCGGAGGTCGCCAAGGCTGGACTTCGGGCTCACGTGGGTGGTTGCGGCTTCCATGGCGCATTCCTTTCTAAAAATGGATACTTTGATTTTAGATCTCCTCCATGAATTAAGCAACGAATCTTGTTTTTAGAGATATTCTGGCTGTATGACCGATGCACGCCGCTCATGGCTCCAAAGAATTTCGGCGATCGCCTCCTTGGACGACCACAATCGCCGGGCACTGTTCGCCTACGTGCGCGGCGCCTCAGATGCCGTTGGACGCGATGAGGCTGCCCGTGCCCTGGGTATTCCCCGCAGCACGGCGTCCTTCCACTTGGATCGGTTGGTGAAGGACGGCGTTCTGGAGGTGGAATTCAGGAAATCGTCCGAGAAAGCCGGGCCCGGTTCCGGTCGGCCCGCCAAGCTCTACCGTCCAGCCGTGGATGAGGTTGCTGCCTCCGTCCCTGAGCGCCAGTACGATCTCGCAGGGGACTTGATGGCTTCGGCCATCGCGCGTTCCCTGAAAGGGGACGTGCCCGTGAGGGACGCTTTGATGGACGTTGCAGACCGCAAAGGCCAGGAAGCAGGCAGGCCCGGTGACTTCCTTGGCGCATTGGCAGAACTTGGCTATGAGCCAATGGTCGACGATGCAGGGGGATACCGGCTGCTCAACTGTCCATTCCACCGGCTCTCGCAGCATCACGAGGAGGTGGTCTGCGCCATGAATGGTGCCTTCCTCAAGGGTGCGGCCACGGCAGCCGGCCTTAGTGCAGACAACGTCCTTCCGGAGCCTGGGACCGGATATTGCTGTGCCCGGATTGGCGGCCTGGAACCGGGCCCCAAGAACTGACAGTGACGCCGTCAGTAGAATTACAAGTCGGTAGAATTACAAGGTGCCCGTATACCTTGATCACGCCGCCACCACGCCAATGTCGGCCCAAGCCCTTGCTGTCATGACGCGCGAGCTTGCGCGAACCGGTAATCCCTCGTCCCTTCACGGAGCCGGACGTCGGGCAAGGCGCGCGGTTGAAGATGCGCGCGAAACCTTGGCGGCGGCCGCTGGTGCCCACCCTTCCGAGGTGATTTTCACCTCGGGTGGGACTGAGGCGGACAACCTGGCCGTCAAGGGCCTTTATTGGGCGCGCCACGACGAAAACCCGCGCCGGAAGCGCATCCTGTGTTCCGCCGTCGAGCATCATGCGGTCATGGACACGGTGGAGTGGCTTGAACGTCATGAGGGGGCCCAGGTTGTGTGGCTTCCTGTCGATGCAGAAGGTACGGTGCAGCTTGATGCCGTGCAGCGCGAACTGGAGCAGGATCCCGACTCCGTTGCGCTGGTCACGGTGATGTGGGCCAATAACGAGGTGGGCACCATCCAGCCCGTTGCCGGGATCGTGGAACTGGCCAGCCGATACGGGATTCCCGTGCACTCGGATGCTGTCCAGGCCTTCGGTTCCGTTCCGGTCGATTTCCGGGCTTCTGGGCTGGCGGCAATGTCAGTGTCCGCGCATAAACTTGGCGGACCCGTGGGCGTCGGCGCGTTGTTCCTCGGGCGGGCGATCAAGCTGACTCCGGTTCAACACGGCGGTGGCCAGGAGCGCGATGTGCGCTCGGGAACACTGGACACACCGGCCATTGCCGCCTTCGCGGCAGCCGCGGAGGCTGTCACCGCCAACCTTCCCGCGGAGAGCGGGCGAATCAGCAGGCTGCGGGATCGTCTCATCGCCGGGGTTGGGGAAGCCGTTCCGGACGCGGTGCTCCGCGGAGCGCCCGGGGAAGGCCGACTGCCAGGCAATGCCCACTTTACTTTTCCTGGTTGCGAAGGAGATTCACTGCTGTTCCTTCTTGACCTGGCAGGGGTTGAGTCATCCACCGGTTCGGCCTGCACCGCAGGGGTGCCCCGTCCGTCGCATGTTCTTCTGGCCATGGGGCTGGATGAAGATACTGCCCGTGGCGCCCAGCGCTTTACGCTGGGGCACAGCTCTACAGATGCCGACGTCGATGCCCTGCTTAAGGCGCTTCCCGAGGCTTGCGCCCGGGCCCGTCAAGCAGGCATGGCCGGTCATGAATCAAACATCCAGACAGCGGCAACGGTAGCGCGGCGGGGAGCCGCGGCGTCCTAGCCGGTCAATGAGGCCTGCGGCAAAAGTGGGTCGAAAAAAACCAGTCGCGAAAGTCAGTCGGGCAAAAGGTCCTCAAGGGGAACGTCGGGATTCGTCAGATTTGCTACGTTCACCTGCACCCGGCCTGAAATCAGTGCCTTGATCGGTTTTTGTACGCGGCGCATGTTGACGCTCATGCCAGCAACTACTTCGCCCTGCTCCTTCTCGCCGTTGCGGATCCAAAACGCGATGAAATTGGCGTCGTCGAGCGAGCCGCGGATCACCGGCGCTACGCCCGAGGTCAGCGAAGGAAAGCCCGAGTACTCCATGCTGAGCGTGAACTGGTCCGTGTAGAAATACGGAACAACATCCAGCTCGACATCGTGGTCCAGCATCGACCTGGCAGCCACTTTGCCCCCATTAAGTGCATTGGCCCAATGCTCACTTCGATGATGCTCGCCGGTGAAGGGATGCAGGGCGTTGGCGACGTCGCCAGCTGCCAGGATGTCCGGGGCGCTGGTGCGGAGCGCGGAATCCACCAGGATTCCGTTGTCCAGGGTTAGCCCCGCTGTTTCCGCCAAAGATGTGTCAGGCACTACCCCCACGGCAATGATGACGATATCTGCGGGCAGCACCTCGCCGGTGTTGGTTCGCACTGCGGTCGCGCGGCCATCCTTCCCTTCGATGCCGGCAGCACTGGCGGGCAGCCTGAAGCTGACGCCGTTCCCTTCGTGGAGTGCCCGGAAATAGTTGCCCAATTCGGGGCCGATGGCGGAACTGAGGGGGATCTCCTCCAAGCCAAGCAGGACCACATCATTGCCGTAACTGCGGGCAGCTGCGGCCAGTTCCATGCCGATCCATCCGGAACCGACCATGACCACCCGCCTGCCACCGTCCCGGAGCAGGGACCGCAGGCGCAGGCTGTCCCCAAACGTCCTGAAAGTCATGACTCCCTCCAGATGCGTGCCGGGAAGCGGGATCTGCCGGGGTTGCGCCCCGGTGGCTATCAGCAGTTTGGCGTAGTCCAGGCTCCGGCCGTCCTTTAGCGTGACAGCGCGGCTCCGTGCATCGATGCCCGCCGCAGGGCTGCCCAGGAGGAGCTCGACATCGTTTTCTTCGTACCAGCCAGCCGGCACCACCGGGACGGTATCCTCTTCCGCCTTGCCCAGGAGGAACTCCTTGGACAGCGGTGGCCGAAGATAGGGGATCCGTTCCTCGGCTGCCAGGACGGTGATGGGTCCTCCGAAGCCATCGGCGCGCAGGGTTTTTGCTGTGGTCGCACCGGCCAAGCCGCCGCCGGCGATGACCATTCGTTCATGTGCCATTTCAGCCCACCTCCATCGTGGCGATTTCTAAAACAACTTACTTTGACTTTAGAAGCCGGTCCTGTTCCCAGTCAAGGGATTTACCGCGAACACTAGTGCGGGAGCTAGAATAGACGGGCGTGCCGGCTGGCCTCAGCCGGAATCAATGACCACATCCTTTTGAAAACCCACGGAAAGCCAGCATGCGAGTACTTGCAGCAATGAGCGGCGGAGTCGATTCCGCCGTGGCCGCCGCCCGCGCCGTCGAGGCCGGACACGACGTCGTCGGAGTCCACCTTGCCTTGTCGCGCATGCCCGGCACACTTCGCACCGGAAGCCGGGGCTGCTGCACCATTGAAGACTCCCGCGATGCCTGGCGTGCCTGTGATGTCCTTGGGATTCCCTACTACGTGTGGGACTTCTCGGAACGCTTCAAGGAAGATGTCGTCCAGGACTTCATCGACGAATATGCTGCCGGACGCACGCCCAATCCATGCATGCGTTGCAACGAGCGCATCAAGTTCGCTGCCTTGCTGGAAAAGGCCATTGCCCTGGGCTTTGACGCTGTGTGTACCGGCCACTACGCCAAAGTGATCGAAGACGCCGACGGCAACCGCGAGCTGCATCGCGCAGCGGACTGGGCCAAGGACCAAAGCTACGTATTGGGCGTCCTGACACATGAGCAGCTTAAGCACTCCATGTTCCCGCTGGCGGATACTCCCTCCAAGGCCGAGGTCAGGGCCGAGGCCGAAAGGCGGGGTTTGTCTGTGGCAAACAAGCCGGACAGCCACGATATCTGCTTTATCTCCGATGGGGACACTCGTGGTTGGCTGGCCGAGAAGATCGAAATGACCACTGGCGACATCGTTGATGAAACTGGTGCCAAGGTGGGGGAGCACCCGGGTGCCAACGCCTTCACCGTGGGACAGCGCCGCGGCCTGAAGCTGGGCACCCCTGCATCCGATGGCAAGCCCCGGTTCGTCCTGGAAATCCGGCCCAAGGAAAACAAGGTTGTCGTGGGGCCGGAAGCGCTCCTTGCAATCGACGAAATCCGCGGAATCAAGGTGTCCTGGGCTGGTTTGCCCATCTCCGAGGTTGATACCGGTACGGAGTTCGACTGCCACGCCCAGGTGCGGGCGCACGGCGATCCCGTTCCAGCCCGCGCGCGCGTTGAACTAGTTGCCGATGACGAGGGTGTTGAGCGGGCCGAACTCGTGGTCACCCTGACCGAACCGCTGCGCGGGGTGGCACCTGGCCAGACGGTTGTGCTGTACCAAGGCAGCCGGGTACTGGGACAGGCAACCATCGACGCCGCGCGTTCCCTGCAGAGGGCAGTCCTCTAGGAGGCACGTGGATCATTGCCTCCGGGTTTGAGGGCCCCCATACTGGCCTAAGCAGCGCAACCGCTGCGGTGTGTTGGGGTCCGCATTCGGGATGGCGATGACTGTGGCATTTCCAAAGAAGAGCCCCGGAGACATCAAAGCCGGGCAGATGGTCTCCGTGACGGTCCTTGCAGAGGGGCCGATAGGCAGCGGCGGGGAGCCGCCGCTTACAGCCCAGGTGCGCATACCTGTAGAGCGGCTGCGGCGCGGCCCCACTGGCCACCGCTACGCGATACACATCCGGAAATGGCGCGGGACCACCGTGTCACCGGTTACCCTGACCCTCCAGGGCAACCCGTGGCAATTGGTGTCGGAACCTCCCCCCACGGACCTTCGCGAGCTCCTGGACGATACCCGTTTCCTGGCCCAGCACGTCTACGGAGTGGCCATGAGCACCTTGGATATCTTCGAATCCACGCTCGGCCGTCGGATGCCCTGGAACCCGGAGGGCCGGGTAGTCCTCAAGGCAAGGGACCTTGTCACGGCCATCGACACCGGATATGAGCGGGGTACCAACACCATCCGCTTTGGTTCGGTGGACCGCATGGGATACAAAGTACCCACTGCGCTGTACAGGGACATTGTGGCCCACGAAGTTACACATGCGATCCTTGATGGCTTCAGGCCTGCGTGGGCAGACCAGCTTGCCACCATCGAGCAACTTGCCATGCACGAGGCACTGGCGGATCTGGTGGCCATCCTGTCTGTGTTCTCATCGCGTGAGGTGGTCTTCCGGCAACTTGAAGCTGCCGGGGACGGCTTTGAGGCCGGGCAGGTTGTGGACGATGCGATCCTGAACAGGTCCCTCTTCGACTTTGCGCGCGACTTGTTCGCCCGCGGTCCCTTGAGGGAGCCATTTGTTGGCGCCATTCCGGAGGGTTGGCAAACCCTGCTGGAGCCGCACGCGCGGGGAGCCGTTGTGGTCGGGGCAGTACTCCGGGCGGTCCAGCGGTTGTGGTCCGAGAGGAATGCCCGTTTTGGGGATAACCAAAGCCTGCAGCAGAAGGCCGAATCGGGTTCGATCGTGGCCATGAGGGTCCTGCGCATGGTAATCCGCGGCCTCTCCTATATGCCACCGGTGGACGTTACCTGGCGTGATCTCCTACGTGGCATCATTGCCGCGGACCTGGACATGGTCCCCGAAGACAACCACGGGTATCGGGAGGCCCTCCAAGCTGAATTTTCGGCCATAGGGATCCGCCGGGTGTCGCTAAACAACATCAGCGGCGTGGATAACTACCAGGGGTTGCGTTATCCGATCCGGCTTTCGGCCCTGGGATCAGATCCCCAGGAAGTCCAGCGTTTCGTGTGGGAAAATCCGCGGCTCCTGGACGCAGCACGGCTGGAGCGGCGCACTCCCTTGAGCTCCACCCGGGTGCGGACGTCCGAACGCGTGTCACCAGACGGTTTCATCATCTCGGAGATCGGGGCGTCGTTCATACAGACGGTGCGCATGAGCCGCAAGGAGGCCTACGTCCGCCTTGGCTTGAAGACCCGTCGGGATTTCGTGGATATCCGTGGCGGAGGACTCCTCAGGTTCGACGCAGGTGGGCGCCTGGTGTACGCCGCCCTGAAACCCGTGATGGACCGGGAACGGCAGGGAATGCTGTATGGATCCGATCAACAGCACGACGTCGAGGAGGCAGCTTCCTCCGGCGTTAGGAACAAGTTTCACGGTACGGGCGAATAGCTGATGTCCCTTGGGGCGCCAGTCAAGGACTAGCTGCCCCACGCAGCCTTGCGTGCCGCCGTCGTCCCTTCCAGCTGGGCGACTTGATCAAAACCGCCGCCTTTGAGCCCCTTACTCACCAGCTTCAGCACCTCCGCCCGCCCGGCAGTGCCGTTGCCCTGGAGGGACTTCACGAAGTGGTAGGTGAAGGCGCCGTTGTAGCGTCCGTCAATGAGGGCATCTGCTGCCGTCTGGTCAGAGCGGCAGGCTGCCATCAGGACAGGCTTGGAGAGCTTTGCTGATTTCACCAGGTCGCGCAGGGTGCGGGTGTCGCTGAACTCGTTTGCGATCACAGCCCGGGGCGTCGGAGCGGGCAGGAAACGGGGGCGTCGGCCTGGCAACAGGTCCAGGGACTTCAGTCCGGTACCGCTGTGGCAAGTGTCCAGCACGACGTCCATGAGGACACCGTCCGGCAGCCGCCCGAAGAGCGTCGCCAGCTCATCATCCGTGATCACTGTGTCCGGGTCCCAGGAGTCGCCGGAGTTGTTGATGTCATAGCAGGCGAAGGCCTCGTCCAGCCGATCCGCTTCATCGCCGCTGGCATCGGGTATCTGCGTGCCATGGCTTGAGAAGGTGAAGACGATGTGGTTGGACTTTCCGTCTACGGCGCCATCCACCAACTTGTTGAGTTCGGTCATCACGGATTTCTTGGTGGCCTTGGCGTCACGCAGGACCTTGATACTGGAAGCGGCGAAACCGTACTGCGCCTCAAGGAGGGCGGCCAGGTCCCCGGCGTCGTTCACGCAGCCGTTAAGCCAGCTTGATTCGGGTAAATACTTGAACTTGTTGATCCCTACGCAAAGGGCTGCCTTGCTCATGTGCCTGTCCTTCGGACTGGTCCTGCACCCATTACCTCGGCGGCCCCCTAAACCGCCGCCTGGATGCTGCCCACGGCGTGGTTCTGCCTGACCGTGATCCAGCGCATTTCAACTCGGAATAAAGATATTCCGGCGCTCCCTCCGGGGCAATGCCTCGATGCGGCCCGGAAAACCTACTCGTAGGTAAATATTGTGTCTCGAATCACTAAATCAAGGTATCCGGGCGACTGAAGTCTGATTGAATCGTGGAATCAAGAGTGCGCTCCGTCACAAATATCCCACGGCGGTGCGCCTAATCCATCGAACAGAAGGTTCACAGATGGCACTGAAGAAGAAGGCCCTGCATGGCGTTATCGCGCTCGCGGGCGTTTCCGCCCTCGCTTTGACTGCATGCACCGGGCCCTCCGGCGGCGGGTCCTCATCCGCCCCGGCTGCCGCCGGCCCGATCGCCTACGGCACCACAGACAAAGTCACGTCGCTGGACCCCGCCGGGTCCTATGACAATGGTTCGTTCATGGTGATGAACCAGATCTACTCGTTCCTGTTGAATTCCAAACCCGGCGGTGCTGAGCCAGTCCCGGACCTTGCGGAGTCGTCCTCGTTCACGGCCCCTTCCGAGTACACAGTAAAGCTCAAGTCCGGCCTGAAATGGGCCAATGGACATACGTTGGACTCCAAGGACGTCAAGTTCTCATTCGATCGCCAGGTTGCCATCAATGACCCTGCTGGCCCGGCGTCGCTGCTGACCAACATCGAGAATGTGAGCACTCCCGATGCCACCACGGTGGTCTTCAAGCTGAAGAAGGCAAACGACCAAACATTCAGCCAGATCCTCAGCAGTCCTGCCGCGCCCATTGTGGACGACGAAGTTTTCCCGGCCGACAAAATCCTTCCGGACGACGAGATCATCAAGGCCAAAGCCTTCTACGGCCAATACACGATTGACAGCTACAAAAAGAACGAACTTGTCAGCTTCAAGGCCTTTGCAGACTATAAGGGTGTCCTTGGCAAGCCGGCGAACGATGAAGCGACCATCAAGTACTACGCCAGCCCCACCAACCTCAAGTTGGACATCCAGCAGGGCAACATCGACGTCGCCTTCCGCAGCCTCAGCGCCACGGACGTCGATGACCTGAGGAAAGACTCCAAAGTCAAGGTGCTGACGGGACCGGGCGGCGAGATCCGCTACATCACGTTCAACTTCGATACCATGCCGTTCGGCACCAAGGCCGCCGGGGCTGATCCCGCCAAGGCACTCGCTGTCCGGCAGGCTGTTGCCAACCTCGTGGACCGCCAGGCCATAGCTGACCAGGTTTACAAGGGCACTTACCTCCCCCTGTACTCCAACGTGCCCAGCGGATTCCTTGGGGCCAACGAGTCATTCAAGGATGCCTATGGAGACAACGGAAAGCCCAGCACCGACAAGGCAAAGAAGGTCCTGGCCGATGCCGGCATTACAGAGCCCGTTGCGCTGAACCTGCAGTACAACCCGGACCACTACGGCGGTTCTTCAGGCGACGAATACGCCATGATCAAGGAACAGCTGGAGAAGTCCGGCCTCTTCAAGGTCAACCTGCAGTCCACGGAATGGGTTACGTACAGCAAGGCGAGCCGCGCTGACGAGTACCCTGTATTCCAGTTTGGGTGGTTCCCCGACTTCAGTGACGCCGATAACTACCTGACCCCGTTCTTCCCGGACGGCGGCTTCCTGAAGAACCACTACAACAACCCGACTGTGAACGATCTGATCGCCAAGCAGCTGACCGAAGCTGACAAGACCAAGCGTGAGGCAGACATCAAGGATGTCCAGAACGCACTGGCCAAGGACATCTCAACCCTTCCCCTGCTTCAGGGTGCCCAGGTAGCGGTGGCCGGAAGCGGCGTGAACGGCGTCGAGAAGACGTTGGACGCATCGTTCAAGTTCCGCCTCGGAACGATTTCCAAGTAACCACGCCTCTGTGGTGGGAAGGAGGCGGGACGCTGATCCGGTGTCCCGCCTCCTTTGCTGACCACCTTCGTGGCCGGCATGCACGAGCCAATCCCGCGCAATCCGCGGGCAGGAAATACAGGTAACAATGACAACACTTATAGACGTACCCGAGGCAGAGCCCGGAATCGTCACTCCAAAGAGCAAGTCCAAGGCTGGGGGAGGCCTCGGAAAGTACATCGTGATCCGGTTCTTCCTGATCATCCCCACCGTCTTCATTCTTGTGACGTTGGTCTTCTTCCTGATGCGGGTCATTGGAGATCCCATCACGGCTGCCCAGGGCGGACGCCTCCCACCGGATGTCCTGGCCCAGCGAATCCATGATGCCGGCTACGACAGGCCCATCTTCATTCAGTACTTCGAGTACCTGGGCCAGCTCATCACAGGCAACTTCGGCACGACGATCACTGACCGAAGGCCAGTGGCCGAGATGATCACTACGTTCGGTGCCGCGACACTGGAACTCAGCATCAACGCCATTGTTGTCGCCCTGATGGTCGGCATTCCCCTCGGCCTCATCGCGGCCTACCGCCGCGACAAAGCAGCGGACGCATCATTGCGTTTCTTCGCAATCCTTTGCTATGCCACCCCGCCCTTCTTCTCGGGACTTCTCTTGAAGCTGACGTTCTCCACCTGGCTGGGCTGGTTCCCGGTCGCCGGACGCGCGTCGACGCGAACGGAACTTGCAATGGGAAGCCTGGCTGCGCCGTCGGGCATTTATTGGGTTGATGCCCTGCGCAGCGGCAACTTCACCGCCTTCGGCGACGTCGTCTCGCACGCAGTCCTGCCCGCGGCGACCCTGGGCCTCCTCACCGCCGGCATCTTCCTCCGGTTGGTCCGTACAAACGTGATCGGGACTTTGGGTAAGGATTACGTCGAGGCTGGCCGGTCCCGCGGCGTCAGCGAATTCCGGCTCGTCACCAAGCATGCGTACAAGCCGGCGCTGATCCCCATCATCACCGTCATGGGCCTGCAAATCGCGTTAATGCTTGGTGGAGCCGTCCTCACTGAAACAACGTTTGAATGGAAAGGACTCGGCTACCAGCTGGTGCAATACCTGAATGCCCGCGACTTTGTAGCTGTCCAGGGCATCGTCGTGCTGCTGGCCATCATCGTTGCCGTGACCAACTTCATCGTGGACATCATTGCCGCGCTCATCGACCCGCGAGTGAGGTACTGACCATGAGCACTCCTGCACTGACTCCTCCCAAGCAGCCCCTCTTCTCCCGTCTCCCCGTGGTCTCGCACCTCAAGAAAAGCGTTGGCCTCCAAAGGGGCATGCTGGTGGTGGGCGTTGTTCTCAGCGGGTTGTTCCTGCTAACGAGTATTTTTGCGCCGCTGCTGGCCCCGTATGGCTACTCCCAACTCAGCGATGCGTCCGGGTCCTTCCCTACCCAGCAGCCACCGGGTGCCAAGCACCTGCTTGGCACGACTGTCGGCGGTTATGACGTTTTGTCCCGTGTCCTATGGGGTTCCCAAACCGCCGTGACCGTCATCGTGGTGTCCGTGGCGATGTCACTCTTCCTTGGCGTTGCACTGGGCCTGCTCAGCGGCTACTTCGGAGGCTGGCTGGACCGCATCCTGGTGGTTGTGGCCGACGCAATCTACGCCTTCCCCACACTGCTTCTGGCAATCGTCATTTCCATCGTTATCAGCCGTGGCCAGTCCAGTTTCTGGGGCGGTATCTTCTCCTGTGCGTTCTCCATCACTGTGGTATTTGTACCGCAGTATTTCCGGGTCATCCGGGCTGAGACCATCCGACTCAAAGCTGAACCCTTCGTGGAGTCGGCCAAGGTCCTCGGAGCCTCCAGCTTGCGCATCATCGGACGGCACATCTTCAAGAACGCCACGCGCACGTTGCCACTCATGTTTACGCTGAACGCTTCCGAGTCCATCCTTACACTGGCAGGCCTGGGCTTCCTGGGCTTCGGCATCGAGCCGACGTCGGCTGCCGAGTGGGGCTTCGACCTCAATAAGGCGCTGGCGGATACGTCGTCCGGCATTTGGTGGACCGGCGTCTTCCCGGGCATCGCGATCGTCCTTACGGTCCTTGGACTGACCTTGGTGGGCGAAAGCATCAACGACCTCAACGATCCCCGGATCCGTGGGCGCAAACGCGCAGGCACGGGAAAGTCCCCGGCAACTCCCGCTGGTCCGTCCACCCCTTCAGAGGCAGGCAAGCCATGACCACCAACCTGGGAAACATTTCCGATCCCACGGCCTCCCGTGAACCTGTGCTCACCATAGACCGGCTCAAGGTAACTTTTGCCACCGATAGCGGGGACGTCCATGCAGTGAAGGACGTCAGCCTGGACGTTAAGCCCGGTGAAGTCGTGGCGATTGTGGGGGAGTCCGGTTCCGGCAAGACAGTTACTGCCAAGACCATCCTGGGCTTGCTGCCCGAAACAGCCATCAGCTCCGGTGCGGTGGTGATCAACGGCAACAACGTGATCAGTGTCAGCAAATCCGCGCTTCGAAAGATCCGCGGACGCGACGTCGCCATGGTTTTCCAGGAGCCCTCTACGGCCTTGAATCCCGTGTTCACTGTTGGCTGGCAGATTGCCGAGGGGATCCGCGCCCACGCCAAGGATGGCCACCGCGTTTCGTCCAAGGAAGCGAAGGAACGGGCCACTGAGGCTCTCCGAAAAGTGGGCATTCCGGACCCCGAAACCCGCGTCAACTACTACCCACACCAGTTTTCGGGTGGGCAAAAGCAGCGTGTGGTGATCGCGGCGGCGCTGGCCCTGAACCCGGGCCTGATAGTGGCCGATGAGCCCACCACAGCCTTGGACGTCACTGTCCAGGCCGAAATCCTGCAATTACTCCGGGACCTGCGGAACAACTACGGAACCTCGATCGTGCTGATTACCCACAACATGGGCGTCGTGGCCGATCTCGCCGACCGCGTGGTGGTCATGTACCAAGGCGATGTGGTGGAGGAGGCAGCCTCGAGGGTGCTGTTCGCGGAACCCAAGCAGGACTACACGAAGAAACTGCTCGCCGCCGTCCCGCACCTTGGCCGCAACTCAGCCTCGGAAGGAGCACGGGGGAGGCTGCACCAGGACGGCAAGGTCCTCGTTGAGGCGAAGAACCTCACCATCGAGTACCCAGGGCGCTTTGGGCGCCATGGCTTCAAAGCTGTGGACAACGTCAGCTTTACTGTCTCGGAGAATGAGGTCTTCGGCTTGGTGGGGGAGTCCGGCTCAGGTAAATCCACCATCGGGCGGGCGATCGCCGGGCTGACAAGGACAACCGGCGGGAGCCTGAAGGTCCTCGGCTACGAAATGCTGGACTTCAAGGAGCGGACTTTCCGTCCGCTGCGAAAGGAAATCGGCTTCGTTTTCCAGGACCCGGCGGCCTCGTTCAACCCGCACCTCACCATCGGTGAGTGCGTCGCCGAGCCGTTGATTATCCACACCAAGCCGAGCGCGGCTGAGGCACGGAAAAAGGTAGGCGAGCTGCTCGAATCAGTCCAGTTGCCGGCGTCGTACGCGCAACGGTATCCGCACGAACTTTCCGGTGGACAGCGGCAGCGCGCCTCGCTTGCGAGGTCGTTGGCGCTCAATCCGCGCCTGCTGATTGCCGAC
The DNA here is from genome assembly GCF_019977235.1 of Arthrobacter sp. StoSoilB5. NCBI lineage: Bacteria > Bacillati > Actinomycetota > Actinomycetes > Micrococcales > Micrococcaceae > Arthrobacter > Arthrobacter sp. StoSoilB5. The sequence goes on along the minus strand of NZ_AP024646.1, from coordinate 3,718,381 downwards.
GAACCCACCTCGGCACTGGACGTCTCGGTGCAGGCCAAGGTGCTGGATTTGTTCAAGGACATCCAGGAACAGTTCGGCTTCGCGGCGCTCTTCATCAGCCACGACCTCGCAGTGGTGGACATGTTGGCGCACTGGGTTGGCGTGCTGTACAAGGGGCAGCTGGTGGAGCAGGGCATCGGCAACCACGTGATGGGCTCACCGCAGCACGACTATACCAAGCGGCTGATCGCCTCCTTGCCGGTTCCGGATCCTGATGAACAAGCACGACGCCGGGAAGCGCACCGCGCGCTGCTGGGCGGCTAACCCGTACCCAGGCTGAACGCCATGAAGGTCCGCCCCACTGGGGCGGGCCTTCATTCGGTCTTGGCCCAATGCGCTACTCGGACACGATTGCGATGTTGAACATCTTTCCCCGTGGCTGTTGCATGAAGATCCGCAGCCACAAAGGCAACCACATTTCCATTCCGCGGGCAGCGTCGAGTCCACCGAGGTCCCTGATGTGCCCGGGGGCCCAGCCAAATTCCTGCAGCAAGCCCGAGACCGTGGACTTTGCCTCCGCGTCGTTTCCCGCCATGAACATGTCATGCGGGCCGGGAAGGCGGCCTGGATCCACCATTACGGGAGCGCTGACCGTGTTCAGCGATTTCACCACCCGCACCTGCGGGTAGGTCCGTTGGATGGTCTCGGCGATGCTGTCTGTGTTGCAGACTGTGAGCGTTGGCGGGAAGCCGCTGGACCCGTCAAGGGCATTTGCCACGTCCAAGAGGATTTTGCCGTTCAGGTTGGCGTCGCCGGCTTCAGCGAGGACGGCCAGGGTCACAGTACCGGGCGTGGCGTTCACGATCAGCTCAGACTGTGCACAAGCTTCCGCGAAGGAGCCCGCATGGGCACCTGGGCCAGCCTGCCGGGCCCACTCCTCGCCCTTGGGATTGCCGGATTCGCGGGAACCCATGATGACCTCGTGTCCCAAAGACACCAGCTTGCCGGCGAGGGCGTGCCCCACCACTCCTGTTCCCAGAACAGCGATTTTCATGGAATCTCCCTTGGTTGACGTGCAGTGATGTTGCCTATTCTGCTCCGATTCGGACGACGGGAACACCGCTCTCCCGACGCCTGGAGGTAACACCCGCGGCGCCAGGGCCCCACACCATAGACTGGGGAGCATGACCGAGCAGAACATTGCCCTTCCCGAAGACGACGATTCCTTTAACCCGGCAGCGAGTTCCCTCGCTGGCCAGGTAGATCGCGGCGTCATGGATGAGTTGCTCTCCATCCGGTCCAGCATTGACAACATCGATGCCACACTCGTTTTCCTGCTCGCGGAACGCTTCAAGGCCACCCAGAAGGTTGGGATCCTCAAAGCCACGCACAAGCTTCCCGCTGGCGACCCCGGACGGGAAGCGGCCCAAATCGCCCGGCTGCGCCGACTTGCCGAGGACGCACATCTTGACCCTGCGTTTGCCGAGAAGTTCCTGAATTTCATCATCAGCGAAGTGATCCGCCACCATGAGGCCATCGCGGAGGATCACCAGATTTCCAGCCAGCAGGCCTAAAAATATGTCTGTAGAAGTACCGCGGGTCAGCGCTACTGCGCTTGGCCCATGGCCAGGCATTGAGCCAGCCGAGTCCATTCGAATCATCCGGGGCGAATTGGGCGACCCCCACCTTCCTTTCCTGCCCGAACTGCCGGACCGTGGTGTCGGATCCGACGCCGTTGGCCGGACAGCTTCGTTGCTCGTGGACTTGGCCGTGGACGTTCAACCCCACGGCTGGAGATTCGTGGACCGGCCAGGAAAGGACGCGCAGCGGGCACGATCCGCCCTTGCCACTGACATCAACATCCTGGCCGACATCGCTGGAACAGAAGAAGTTCAGGCCACCGGGATCAAGATCCAGCTGATGGGTCCCCTGAGCCTCGCGGCCGGTCTGTACCTCCACAATGGCGAGAGAGCACTCCTCGATTTTGGCGCGCGCCGTGATATCGCAGATTCATTGGCTGCCGGAGTCGTGGAACACCTTCAGCGAATCTCGGGGGCGGTCCCGGGCGCAGGGATTGTGGTCCAGCTGGACGAACCGGATATTGCCGCCGTGATGGGCGGCACAATCCCGACGGCGAGTGGTTACCGGACGCTCCGGTCCATCCCCGGCGAGGAAGTGACTGGAGCCTGGCGGCTGGTGATCGACGCACTTAGGGCAGCGGGCGCCGTCGAAATCGTCGTGGCCGTACCGGAGATCGAGGCCCCCATCGACCGCGTACTCGAAGCGGGCGCAGATGGCGTTGCCTTGCCACTGAAGGCGTTGACTACCCGCCAGTGGGAGCACCTTGCCGGGGCAGTGGAAAATGGTAAACGCGTGTGGGCCGGTGCAATGCCCACAGCGGACGCTGATGCCATGCTCACGCGGACCAAAGACGTCGTGGAAAGCATTTGGCGGCCGTGGAGCCAACTGGGTCTACCGGCGTCGGCGTTATCAGCACTTCGCGTGACTCCCGCAACGGGACTGGCACACGTGAAGCCGTCCACAGCCAAGGAAATGCTCACCCGGCTCACCCAAGTGGCCGACGGCTTGGACCAACTGGCGCAAGGCTGATGGGCGCGTTAGATCCTCTTTTCCCAGCGATCGGGTTCCGCGTACCGGGGGAGCGATGTGCCAGGGACTGCCCCGGGCAAGTAGGGCGCCAACCAGTAGTCGAAGCTGCCAGCGTAGACAAGTACGACGCCGATCTGGGGCTGGATGACCTTGACCTGGATCCGGTGTTTGCCCTCGTTATCGTCCCACCATTGCTCGGCAAAAGCCTTTGCGTCGAGCGCGCGCGGCAATTGAATGCGGAGCGGACCCAGGAAGAGCCGGCTCGCTTTCGACACACCCCGTAGCCTGCCGTTGGGTGTGACGCTGATGTCGAGGTCGGTGACGAGCCGGCGGTAACGGCCAACGTGGTCCACCAAGCGGGCTGGCGAGGGCGTGCCGGAGTTGGCATCCGCGGCGGTGATGGCGCTCGTGGTGTCGTGGAACAGTCGCGTCCCGGACGGGAAGTAGATTTCGCGTCGCGCGGTGAGGGCCTGCCGTCCAAACGGATCCTCATGCGCATGGTTCTCAATGCGGAACGGAATGCCCTCACCGTATTCGGGGAAGAAGGCCTCTTCGCTTCCCGTCAGGGCCAGCAAGGGACGCAGCCACTTTTGCCGGCACCCCACCACATCAAAGACCCCTTCACCGATTCCGTATGACCCGGAGCCCGCCGCCAGGGAGAAGTACTCCTGGAGTTCGGGGGCCAACTTGGTGAAATCATTGCCCAGCGCGAGCCGGTAGATAGGTGCGTTCATGGCCTTCCTTCCTAGAGCCTCCCGGCCGCTTTGAGCCGGATATACGTATCGGCAAGCAGTGGCGGGACCTCAGATGGTTCGGCGTCCACCACTTCAGCGCCGAGTTGCCGCAGTTGTTCTGCTACCGCGGCGCGTTCCAGCAGGGCGCGTTCCGCGGCGGCCGCACGGAACACCTGGCTGGCTGTGGAACGCTCGGTCTTCATTGCCGCCAGCAACGGGTCCCGGACAGAGGCCACCACCACTACATGCTGACGGGCAAGCTGGGCCACCATGGGGAGAAGTCCTTCCTCGGGGGCGCCGCCGTCGAGCGCAGTCAAAAGCACCACCAGCGAGCGGTGCGCCGAGACGGCACGCACCTGCCCTGGGATCTGCTGCCAGTCGAGCTCAATGAGTTCAGCCTCCAGCGTCGACATGGCTTGTACGAGTTGGCCCAGTAGATTGCCCTTGGAGGCAGACTCGACCCTCGCGCGGAGCATGCGGTCATAGGCGAGGAAGTCAACACGATCCCCGCCGCGTTCCGCAAGGACGGCTAGCAGCAATGCGGCCTCAATCCAGGTATCAAGCCTCGGCTCGTCGTCAATCCTGGCCGCGGCGGTTCGGGACGTATCCAGGACGATCACAACGCGACGGTCGCGTTCCGGACGCCAGGTACGCACTACTACCGACGTGCGCCGGGCGGTGGCACGCCAATCAATGGAGCGGACGTCATCACCGCGAACGTAGTCCCGCAAGGAATCGAACTCGGTTCCCGCGCCGCGGATCTGCACGGCCGCCTTGCCATCCAGTTCACGCAGTTTCCGCAGCTTCGATGGCAGATGCCGTTTGGAATGGAAGGGTGGCAGCACTCGAAGCCGGCCCATAAGTGCCCGGGTTCGCTGCCGTGCGGCCAGCCGCAAGGGGCCATATGAGCGGATTGTCACGTGTGGACTCTCAAGGTCGCCGCGGCGCCGTGGCACCAAGGAGACCGTCATACGGCGGCGCTCGCCAGGTGGGACGTCGAGCGACTGGGCCGGGTTGAGGGCTCCGGCGGAAGGCTGCCAACCATCCCGGACCACCGCCCTGAGCTTCCGGCGGCCCATGTTGGTCACAGTGAGGACGGAATGAGCCTGGCTTTCCAACGTGACGTTGCCCGGTTGCTGGCGTTCCAAACCCAGTTTGGCCGGGGATGCCGCCAGGATAAGGTCAACCGCCAGGAGCAGCAGCGGCCCGATCGTGACGACCAACACCGTGCTCCAAGCCGGAAACAACAGCAATGGAACCAGCCCGGCAACTGCCAGCAATACAAAACGACCCGTGATGGACATCAGGGCACCTTTGCCTTCGGCGTCATGCGCACCACCGGCAGAATCAACGCGGTACCGGCACGGAGGCCAGGATGCTGCCGAGGATGTCGTCAACCTGGATGCCATCCATCTGGGCCTCAGGACGCAGGCCTACGCGGTGCCTGAGGCACGGCAGCGACAAAGCCTTGACGTCGTCCGGCGTCACGAAGGGCCGCCCGGACAACCAGGCCCAAGCCTTTGACGTGTTCAGGAGGGCAGTGGCTCCACGAGGCGAGACGCCAAGCTGGAAGGACGGGGCTGACCTGGTAGCCCGGACCACATCCACAATGTAGGCCAGGATTTCCGGGGCCACAGACACCTGCGCCACGGCCGCGCGGGCGTTGGAAAGCTCGACGGCGCCAGCCACCGGCCGCACGCCGGCTGCGGCCAGGTTCCGGGGATCGAACCCGCCCGCGTGCCGGCGGATCACCTCGATTTCTTCGGCCCTGCCCGGTAGGGGCATGGTCAGTTTGAGGAGGAACCTGTCCAGTTGGGCCTCTGGCAGTGGATAGGTTCCTTCGTATTCCACCGGATTCTGGGTGGCGGCCACTATGAACGGGGCAGGCAGGGGCCGGGATACTCCATCCACCGAAACCTGGCGTTCTTCCATTGCTTCCAAGAGCGAGGCCTGGGTTTTGGGCGGCGTTCGATTGATTTCGTCGGCCAGCAGGATGTTGGTGAAAACCGGGCCCTCCCGGAAAGTGAATTCCGATGAATGCGAGTCGTACACCAAGGAGCCCGTCACGTCACCAGGCATGAGATCGGGAGTGAACTGTACCCGCTTGGTATCCAGGCTGAGGGCCGTGGACAGCGCCCTGACCAACAGGGTCTTGGCAACGCCGGGCACGCCTTCCAGGAGGACATGGCCGCCGCAAAGAAGAGCGATGAGCATGCCTGTCACCGTGGGGTCCTGCCCCACCACGGCCTTTCCAACCTCGTTCCGGACGTTCAGCAGGGACTGCCGGGCAGGATCCTCCGTCCCGCTGTGCTGGCCGCCGTGCGGTGAGTGACTCACCTGTGGTTGGCCTACGTGTGCATCATTTACCTGTTGCGCCGCGCCACCGGAGTATTGGTTGTTGCTGGCCGTATAGTTGTTCGGCTGGTTGCTCATTGGGCCATCGCCTCCTGTTCGATTCGTTCGATCTGTTGTGCCCACTGCACCAGTTGTCCCTCTGTCTGCGGCTTGGAATCAATCAACGCCCACCTGATCGCCGGTGCTTGGCGTCCGAGGCGCCTGGCCACGGCGTCGACGATGCTCTCCCTCGTAGCGTCGGCCCCCAGATTAAAATGCTTGGCCAGCCGGGCAAAGGTTCCTGCCCGCAAATTGTCGGCTGCCCGTTCCACGGCACGTGAATCCTGATAGAGACGTGCACGGCCTTCCGCTGTTTCAGCAGCCTGGACAACCACGGGAAGTGGTTCAAAGACCAGCGGTCCCAAACGTCGCCCACGCCAGAGGATGGCAAGGATAGCTACGATAGCGAGCCACGGACCCGCAAACGCCAGCCATGGAGGTGCAAGTTCGTTGAGCGTCGGCGCGGATCTATCGGCCGAGACGTCCGTGAGCCCTGGTGTGTACCAGACCAAGTCACGGCCCTTGCCCAAGGTCCGGATCGCCAAAGCGGCGTTGCCTTCAGCAGCCAGGTGTTGGTTTTCCAATAACTCCGGACTCCCCAGCACAATGACCCGCCCATCGGCGGAGGCCACATACAGTCCAGGTCCATCGCCGCGGGTGGCGTAGCAAACGCCGGGCCCCAGGTACACCGGTCCTTGCGCGGAGACAGGTCCCGCCTTCTCCGCGTCTTCGTGGCCGCAGCCGGGTTCAAGGATTCTTGTTGCTTCGGGGACCACTCCGCCGGGACGGATGTCCGGATCGAGGCCATCCAACGTACGCAGCCGGGGGGCGACCACCACCACGCGTCCGGCTGCTGCCTTCATATCGTCCAACTGCGATCTGTCCAGGAAACCCCGGGGGTCATACAGCAGCACGGTGGCATCCTCGGCGTTCGAAAGTGCCGCCAAGGTGTCGTCAAGCTTATCGGTGGGGGTTATGGCCACACCGTGGCGCCCCAGTATTTCGGCCAAGGCCATGGCTCCGTCCGGAGCAGGATTTTGCGCAGACAAGGATCGGGAGTCATTGGGCGCCGAGAATCGTTCCACCACCAAGTACGTCACCAGCGCGGCAAACACGGCTCCCAGGGCAATCCAAACCACGTGCTTTCGGAACCAACTCCGAAGTGCCGAAGTCCGCCCTCGAGGAGCATCACCGTGTACGGGTTCGCGTATTTGTTCGAGAAGGGTCATCGCGGCACCGCGAATCCGTGCTGGCCATGGCCGCTGAAGTCAGGGGTTAACGCCAGGAGATCCGCATCCAGCTTGCGCACTTCGTCATAATCCGAGCGTGTTGCGGCCTGTTTTCCGTAGCGGACTCCATCAAACAGGCGGGCGGCATCTAAAAGGCGGAGTTGAGTGGCAGCGAAAGCCTGACCCAGGTGGCCTGCGGCCTCATCCGCCGTTCGGCCGGCACGCGATTCAATGACGTCCCGTTCCTCCGCGGAACGCACCAAGGCCCGGAACTGATCGACGACGGCGGAAGGCCAGTCGCCGTCGTCGGCCGCGGCCAACGCACGCTTCCTGTACGTCGCGGCATCCACAGCGCTGTCCTTGCCGTAAATGCCCGCAACAGGGGCCTTTCGCTTTGCATTCAGCCTGGGACGGACAAGGAAGATTGCGATGACAATGAGCAGCACGGCCAAGGCAATGATCACGGGAACAGCAATGTCACTTCCCTGAGTGGTCCCGTCACCATCGAGGGAGCTGAGCCAGTCCAGGAAATCGCGCCAAAGCTGGTCCAGCCAACTGGGCTGAGCCTGGGCATACTGTGCTTTGGACAGTTCCTCCTCGGCCCAACGACGTGCCTGATCACGGTCCGGGGTCACCGGCGGTTCAGCGATGGCCAAAGCGGGAATGAGGTGGCTTAATGCCTCCCTCATGCCTGGGGCCGACGCCCGGGAGGAGTGCCTGGCCATTGTCCGCCGCCCGGGGGCCACGTGTTGCCCTGGACATGTGTAGCAGGACCACCGGGGATTCCCTCCGGGTCGGCGCCGCTTTCCATCAGCCGCATCAACTCCACGTCCAGCCCATCCCGGCGCATTCTAAGATCCATATAGATGAGCGCAGACACGGATGTCTGGAAAGCGAACGTCACCGACCCGACCAGGGCCCCAATGATCATCGAGATCACGGTGGTGAGGATCAGTGTGGAGGCCACGGTCCCGGCGTCCGGGTGGGGGGAGACTACCGAACTGATGGCGGTCGCGGCGAGGGAGGCTGGAATCTGAACTATCTGGGCGATGATTCCCACCATGATGCTCACGAGCAGCGTTATGCCGAAGATGCGCCACCAATTGCTCTTGGTCAATTGCCAGGACCGCAGCAATCCGTCGTAGACTCCGATCCGCTCCACGACGATTGCGGCGGGGGCAAACATGAGCTTCAGGCCGATCCAGATAAAGACGACAATGGCACCGAAGCCCAACGGAACGACGATCACCACAGCGGCCGGTCCCAAGGCCGTGAACAACAGCACGGCTATCCCGACGACAGCAGCTGCGGCAAGCAGTGCGCCGAAAGTAAGAAGGGCGGCAACGCCCAGAACGGGGAGGATCCGCCCGGCAGCCAGCTTCCACATTTGCCCGAAGCCCGTACGCCGGTTGAGGACAGAGCGGGAAACGGGAATGACCATGACCCCCTGGAGAACGGCACCGAGAAAGCCGATCAGCACGGAGACTCCCACTGAACCAGCCATGACGGCCAGGAACGGGCCAAAGAAACCAGCCGGGTCCCCGCTGAAGTCCACCGCTTCCAGTGAATCCATAAGCTCATACATGGCGACGGTCACAACCCCCAAAAGGGCAGCGGCGATCGCCTGAACGATCAGGGCTGAGCCAAACATGGAGGCTGCATTCCGACGGATGGTCTGGAAGGAGCCATCAAGTAGCTCACCGAATTGCAGGGGTCGCAAGGGAATGACACCTGGCTTAGGTGGGGCAACGTACATCGGCTGGCCGTAGGGTGGGCCGCCGGGCGATCCACTGGGCCATCCTCCCGGAGGGTGGGCCGGCCAGTTGCCGCCACCCTGTGGGTTTGACCCCTGTGGGTTTGACCACGAGGGTGGCCCGCCCCATTGTGGCTGGTTGCCCCACGCAGGTTGACCGCCCGGATATGGCTGCTGGCCGTGCTCTGGCTGTGACACGATTTCCTCCCCAAGAGACCCGGCCCGCCGTCTCCGACGTCCCCCATATGGACCTTCGCCCCAAGCCTATAGTCCCGGTGTCCTCCCTCATAGCCTGGGACCGTACTGCCCGCACAGAAGATCTGCGTCGAGCGGAGTGGAGCCGTGCAGTACGGTGGAAGTGCCCCGGGGGGACGCCATGCCGTGCGCCTGCCCAACGGGACAAAGGCTTGGCGATAAGGGAATATATAACTATGAAGGCACGCATTCTGGTAGTTGACGACGACGAAGCGCTCGCAGAGATGATTGGTATTGTCCTGCGCAATGATGGCTTCGAGCCGGTATTCTGCGCAGACGGCGGCCAGGCACTGGAGGTGTTCCGTTCGTCCAAACCCGATTTGGTGCTCTTGGATCTGATGCTTCCCGGTTCGGATGGCATTGAAGTATGCCGCCAGATCCGTGGAGAATCGGACGTTCCCATCGTCATGCTCACCGCAAAATCGGACACCTCGGATGTTGTCCGCGGGCTTGAATCCGGTGCCGACGACTACGTGCCCAAGCCCTTCAAACCCGCCGAACTCGTGGCCCGTGTCCGTGCGCGCCTTCGGCCAGGTGAACAAAAGGCACCGGAAACCCTGCGGATTGCTGATGTAACCATCGACGTCGCCGGGCACCTGGTCACCCGCGGTGGAGAGCGTATCTCGCTGACCCCGCTGGAGTTCGACCTTCTGGTGGCCCTGGCCCGCAAGCCGTGGCAGGTCTTTACGCGTGAACTTTTGCTCGAACAGGTATGGGGATACCGCCATGCCGCGGACACCCGATTGGTCAATGTCCATGTTCAGCGTTTGCGCTCCAAGATTGAACGCGATCCGGAAGCGCCCGAGGTTGTATTGACGGTGCGTGGTGTCGGGTATAAAGCAGGTTCCTGAGTCTTCCGCCGGCAACACCGGCACCACGGACAAGGGTCAGAGCTCCGGCGGTCCGGAGCAGCCCGAAGCCCAGCAGCAGCCCGCAGCCCAGCCGCAGCCCGCGGGGTCTTCGGCGTCCGGGAATTCACCCTCCGCTCCCACCGATCCAGTAAGAAGGAACCTTCCCTGGTTGATGTGGCGCGCCCGGATTTGGACCCGACGTGGCCTGATCCTGGTCCTCAGGGTTTCCCGCCTCGTCGCGATTGGTGTCCGGCAGATACGGCCGGGACTTCGCTTCCTCTGGCGTTCGTTGCTAAGGCGGTGGCGGCGGTCATTGGAGTTCAGGACAGTGCTGACCACACTCCTGCTGGCTGTTACCTCCTTTGCGATCGTCGGAGCCTACCTTTCCAACCAGATCGCCAATAACCTGTTCCAGGAGAGGCTGGCCCAAGCGGAGTCGGAGTCCCGATACAACGTAAAACAGGTTCAGGACACGTTCGACGGCGCACAGGTTACCGATCAGTCAAGCGTCATCACGTTGGTTTATGACACGTTGACCGCCGTGGAAGGCCGGGGCTCGGTGATCCAACGGCGCTACGTCTTTGAAGCTGTGCCGGAACAGACCAAACCCCGTAACCGCTGGGTTGAGTCGCGGGCCTCGGACCAGCTGACCGTCCGCGTCATTCCGCCCGAACTGCGAAAAGCCGTCCAGGACGGCGGCAAGCAACAGTTTTGGGCCTCCATGCAGTTCCCGGTGGGCAACGAGGACCGTCCAGGTATTGCTGTCGGAAACAAGGTAACGTTCAACGGCACTGCGTATGAGCTGTATCTGATCTACGACCTCAACACCGCCCAGAAAACCCTGGACGAAATCCAGAACGTCCTGTGGGCTGGTGGCGCAGCGCTCGTGCTCATGATCGGTGCCATCGCGTGGTATGTCACGCGCAACGTCGTCAGCCCAGTGAGCCACGCTGCCGTGGTATCGGAAAAGCTGGCGGCCGGCCAACTGCAAGAGCGCATGGTGGTCAAAGGTGAGGATGAGGTAGCCAGGCTCGGTGCCTCCTTCAACCATATGGCGGCCAGCCTGCAGGAGCAGATCACCCAGTTGGCCACGTTGTCCCAAATGCAGCAGAGGTTCGTCTCCGATGTCTCCCACGAACTGCGGACTCCCCTGACAACCGTCCGCATGGCCGCGGAGGTCCTTTACGACGCCCGTGAGGACTTTGACCCCATGAACAAGCGCTCAGCCGAGCTCCTTTATCACCAAGTGGAGCGCTTCCAGTCCTTGTTGTCGGATCTGCTGGAGATTTCGCGTTTCGACGCCGGTGCTGCCGTTTTGGACGCCGAACCGCAGGACATCTTCCAAGTGCTTTCGCACGTCATGGAGGGTGCAGCGCCCGTAGCCGCCGAATATGGCTCGGAGGTCCGCCTGAACGCCCGCCAGAAGAGCATCATCGTGGAAATGGACTCTCGCAGGATTGATCGAATCCTGAGGAACCTGCTCCTCAACGCCCTGGAGCACGGCGAGGGCAAGCCAATCCACATATCTGTCGCTGCCAATCATGATGCCGTGGCCGTGGCCGTGCGGGACCACGGCATCGGAATGAGCCAAGCGGAAGCAGCCAGGGTCTTCGACCGCTTTTGGCGGGCTGACCCGGCGCGTGCGCGTACAACCGGTGGAAGTGGATTGGGCTTGTCCATCGCGGCCGAAGACACCAAGCTGCATAACGGCTGGCTCCAGGCGTGGGGCCGCAAAGGCGCGGGCTCAAACTTCAGGTTGACCTTGCCACTAAGACGCGGGGGAACCATCCTCAAGTCGCCCCTTCAGTTGGAACCGGCGGACATCGAGATGCCAGGGGCTGCCAGCGAACGCCAGATGCTTGTCCTGGGCACGGGTTTTGGTGCTGGTAAAGGCAAATTCGACGCCGGAACTCCCCTTTCGGGTGACGACGGAAAGGGCGACGCATCATGAGGGCCCTCGACACCGCCCGCAGGCGGACGTTCGTGGCCGTGCTGGCGGCAATCATGGTTTTGTTGGCCTCATGTGCCCAGATTCCCCGGTCCGGTCCAGTGGGGAAAAGCCACGACGAGGGCGCTGGAAACCCTAACGCGCCTGTGTTCTTTCCTGCAGCACCGCGCGCTGGCTCTACGCCAGAAGCCGTCATTGAGGATTTCTACATGGCTGGCAGCGGTTATGAGGACGACTACCCTGTAGCACGGCAATATTTGACGCAAGCCCAAGCCGTGACGTGGAAGCCGGATAAGCGGGCCATAGTTTTCCGCGGGGCGGAAGTGGTTAAGACGGCCGTGGAGAATGAATACCTCTATGAAGTAGACCTTGCCTACTCAGTCGATGCCGACGGAATTGCCACGCAGTTCCCACCTGGAACGAAGGAGACCATCCCCGTCTCCCTTGAAAAAGTGGAGGGGGAGTGGCGGATCTCCAAGGTGCCGGATGGTACCGCGATTCCGGAAGAGACGTTCAAAGTCATTTACGGCGCCTTTCCCATCTACTTCTATGACCCGACGTTCACCTATGCGGTGCCGGACTACCGCTGGTTCATCAAAAAGAAGACCGTTAAGTCCATGACCAGCGCCCTGCTCGCCGGCCCTGCGCCTTATTTGCGCGGTGCCGTTGTGAGCGCCTTTCCCTCCGGGATGAAGTTGGCCCGGGAATCTGTCCCGGTGGTTTCCGGAGCAGCCCAGGTGGATTTGTCTGCCAAAGAACTCTTCGACGCATCAGCAGAAGACCGCCAACGGATGCAGAATCAGCTGGCATTAACTTTCAGAGGGCAACCGGACGTCATTAACGTCCAGCTTCGCGCCGACCAGGACCTGGTCCGCGTAGAGGATAACGGAACTGTTCTTCCGCCGGTTGTAGACAAGAACGTCCCTGCCCGCCAGGTTGCCGTCAACAACGGCGACCTGGTGCGCTATGAGAACAACCGTGTTTCGCCATTGCCGGACATTCAATCCGTTGCAGGGTTGGGCCCCCACTCACCCGCGGAGTCGCCGGTATCCCAAACCGTTGCCTTCCTCAACGGCGACAAAACCACCTTGTATTCAATCGAGCCGGGTCAAGTGGCCCGCCAACTGACCACCCGAAGCACGTTGACCGGGCCTTCGTTCAGTCCGCATGATTGGGTTTGGACGGCAGGGCCTGGTGCCAGGGGAAACACTGAAGTTGTGGCGTTCAAGCCCACTGGCGTTGCCCCGGGAATGGCTGTACCCGCGGTGACCATGTCTCCCACGTGGCTTTCCGGGCGGACAGTCAAGGATTTCCGGATCTCGCGCGAAGGTACCCGGGCGCTGGTGATATCCGAGGCGAACGGAAAAGCGGTGGTCCAGGTGACGGGCATTGTCCGCAACGCAGACGGCGTGCCCAAGGATCTCACGGCTCCCATCACCCTTTTTAGTTCCACCTCGCCTGACCAAGGAGTGTGGGTTAACGGTTCCACCGTTGCCGTCATGGCCAGTTCGGCTACGGCCACCGTGGTACCGGAGTTGCTCTCGCTTACATCGGGGGAGCCCCAGCAATTGGCGCCTTGGGACGGCCTCGTGAGCCTGAGCGCAGGGAATGGGTCCGAACAGATTTACGGCCAATCCAATGCTGGAATCTTTCAGCGGGTCGGCAACGGGTGGGAGCTTCAGCTTAAGGGCCCCACCGAGCCTGCCTTCCCTGGCTGAGGGGACGTAACCCGAACCCGCTGGACAAAAAGGTGGTTCGTTGTTCACATAGCGGTTTGTGGGCCTGTTGCCGGAACAAGAAGTGCCTGAGGCTATCAGCATGATCGATGCCTTGAACCACGTTCCTTCTGCCGCTGATGGTCCCCAATCCGCGAAACGCATCCGGCGCATGCTTGACCCGGATGTCGTGGCCCGGGACCCCTCTGCACCTCCGCGACGCGGAAGGGATCGGCGTCCATTGGGGCGCCTGATGGCCAGCCTGCAAAGGGCATTGATGGAGTTGCTTGCACTTCTCGTTCCCGTTGATTGCGTCTGCTGCGGCGTGGAAGATACCGCTCTGTGCAGCCGTTGTGCCAAGCGGGTGCGTCAGCTTTGCAGGAAGCCTTTCAGGGCCGAACAGGAATCGCCCGCGCTTGTGGATGTCGATGGCACTGCAAAGCTGGGCGTGGTCGCCGCAGGACCCTACAGGGATGAACTTTCCCAGTCCCTGTTGTCGTTCAAAAGCTTCGGCCAGTGGCGGCTGGCAGAAGTGTTGGCGCCGTGCCTCGGGAACGCTGTTCGCGCGGCCATTGGCGATCAGCCGGGGGTTTGCCTTATTCCTGTTCCCAGCAGCGGCAAGGCATTCCGGAGACGGGGTTTCAGCCCTGTACACCTTCTGCTCGGCTGTATGGGCAGACGCGGGATGTTGGCCGAATGCGCGGGCCTGGATGCTCTTGAGAAGACACGGCGCCTCCTCGAGGACCCTGCGCTGGCCGTGACCTGCAAAGACCTGATTCGAAATGGCATCAGCGCCATCCTTGGCGCGGACGCGGGCAGCCGTTCCAGCGGCCAAAAAGGACTCGGCCGGGGTGAGCGTGCCAGGCGTGTGCGGGGTTCCATGAGAGTTCGAGCCCGCTATGCGGAAAAAATCCGTGGGCAAAGATGCGTGGTTGTGGACGATGTCCTCACCACCGGAGCTACCCTCGCAGAGGCCGCCCGGGCGGTGTCCGCGGCCGGAGGGATAGTCTGCGGCGCCGTTGTTCTTGCGGCCACGAGGCCACCAGCCTACGCCTCGAATACCGTTGGGGACGAGCCGCATCGTGTGGTTAAGACGCAAACAAAAAATAAGTAGCCAAAGGGTGAATAACTCGTGCCGATGAACTAACGTCGGTTGTGGGTACCAAGAACAGATGTACCTGTCGATAGCGGCTCGGAAAGGGGCTCGACTGTCCGTCAGACCAGCCCCCAACAGCGTCGTTGTCGTGTCACCTGAGTTATTTGGAGGGCACCATGGAGTTCATGATCAGCGGACGAAATCTGACAGTTTCTGACCGCTTTCGCGAATATGCCGGCGAGAAGATCTCAAAGATTGAATCGCTGGGGGACAAAGTCCAGCGAGTCGACGCCAAGGTTTCCAAGGAGACCAATCCCCGGCAAACGCCGGGACAGCTCACCGTTGAAGTGACAGTCCTGGGCCGAGGCCCTGTTATCCGTGCCGAGGCCACAGCCGCTGACAAATTTGCTGCCTTCGATCTTGCGTACAACAAGCTGCTTGAGCGGCTGCGTCGCGCAAAGGATCGGAAGAAGGTGCACCATGGGCGCCACACGCCCAAGGCCGTTCGGGAAGCAACGGCCTCCCTTGAGCCCGCGAGTGCCAGCGAGCCAATCTACGTAGGGGCCACCAGCCAGGAAGAACCTGCACCCCAGGTCGATGAGCGGTCGCCCTACGAAATCGAGAACGACATCCCAGCGGGAGATTCACCCGTTTTGATCCGTCGTAAGGTTTTCCCGGCAGCATCCCTCACACTCGATGATGCAGTGGACAACATGGAACTCGTGGGGCACAACTTCTACCTGTTCCTGGACAAAGAAACCAATGCGCCCTCGGTTGTTTACCGGCGCAGTGGCTGGACTTATGGTGTGATTACCCTCGACTCCACCTGCGAGCCCGGCGAGGAAGCCGTGGAGGAGAAGATCCACGCTTACCGCTCCGACGATCAGGCGGCCACTGCCAAGTAAGGCCTGGTTGCACGTGAAAGGACTTCAATGACAGCTTCGCTGAGCCTGTCACAGGCGCGGCGGATCGCATTGGCAGCCCAAGGATTGGCGAAAGTCCGGCCCGCCGGCCCCGTGACCCCACGGGCGGTGGGCCGGACCTTTGCCCAGATCCAGCTTGTCCAGATCGACTCCGTGAACGTGCTGGCGCGGAGCCACTATCTGCCATTCTTTTCGCGGCTGGGAAACTATGACCCGGCAATCCTTCATTCCATGGCGGGAAGGAAGCCGCGCAAAATGATGGAGTACTGGGCTCACGAGGCCAGCTACATCCGGCCAGAGCATTTTCAAGACCTGCTGCATTGGCAAAAGCGCGCGTGGGTGGGTGCGCATCACTTGGAACCCACGGTGCGCATTGCCATGGAAGAACGAATCCTCGCAGCCCTTGAGGCCGGACCGCCCATGACGGCGTCGGCCTTGACCGCACAGCTTGGGCACACCGAGGACGCTGAACTGGAGAATTGGGGCTGGAACTGGAACACGGTAAAGCGCGTTCTGGAGCACTTATTTGAGGAAGGTCGCGTTTCGGCGGCTTCACGGACGCCCCAATTTGAACGTCTATATACACTTACCTCCAGGGTCCTGCCAGGTTCCGTACGGGCCGGCATGGATGCGGACGCCGCCCTTGACCGGCTCATGGAAGCAGCCGCGTTGGCCCATGGCATTGGAACGGTCCGATGTTTTGCCGACTACTTTCGAACCCCGCTGAAGGCGGGGGCCGACTCGGTGCAGCGACTTCTCCGGGCAGGCCGGCTGGAGCGCGTTTCCGTGCGCGGTTGGGACCGGGAAACCTACCGGCACGTCGAGGCCAGGCTGCCACGCAGAGCCGAAGGCCGAGCCTTATTGAGTCCTTTTGACTCGCTGGTGTTCGAGCGGCGCCGATTGGAAGAGTTGTTCGGGTTCCACTACCGGATTGAAATCTACACGCCCGCTGCCAAACGCCGTTTCGGATACTACGTTCTGCCCTTCCTGCTCAGGGAAGCCATCGTGGCACGAGTCGATTTGAAGGCTGAAAGAGCCACAAGCCAACTTCTGGTTCGTTCCGCTTATGGTGAGCCAGGAGCACCAGCGGATACCGCCGTCGAGCTTTCCGCCGAACTGTGGCTTATGGCCGAATGGCTGGGCCTTCAGGAAGTTGTTGTGTGGCCGGTGGGGGATCTCGCGGCTCCGCTGTCTGAGGCAGTGGCTTGGGGTCCCATCGGGCTCTGGGAACCAGAACGCCAAAGCAGTCCGCTCACAGGGGAACCCGGCAGCGTGGCGTTGGTCTCTCCCGTAGACTGAAACAGCCAGAATTCGGCAGCATGAGACTGGGAGCAATTTCACGTGGCATCACTAATCGAAAAACTTCTCCGCACGGGTGACAAAAAAACACTCAAGCAACTGCGGAACTATGCCGATTCCATCAATGCCCTGGAAGACTCATTCAAGACCTTCTCTGACGCCGAACTTCGGGAGGAAACGGACCGTCTCCGCTCCCGCCACCAAGATGGCGAGACCTTGGACGATCTCCTGCCGGAGGCATTTGCCGCCGTGCGCGAGGCCTCATCACGGACGTTGGGCATGCGTCACTTCGATGTCCAGCTCATGGGTGGCGCAGCCCTGCACCTGGGCAACATCGCCGAAATGAAAACCGGTGAAGGCAAGACCCTCGTGGCAACCGCGCCGGCCTACCTGAATGCCCTGACCGGCAAGGGCGTGCACGTGGTCACGGTGAACGATTACCTTGCCGAATACCAGTCAGAGCTCATGGGCCGTGTCTACCGCTTCCTTGGTCTCACAAGCGGCTGCATCCTCTCCAACCAGGATCCGTCCGTTCGCCGGCAACAGTACGCGGCGGACATCACGTACGGGACAAACAACGAATTCGGCTTCGACTATTTGCGCGACAACATGGCTTGGGATGCCAGTGAACTCGTTCAGCGGGGCCACAACTTCGCGATCGTGGATGAAGTTGACTCCATCCTGATCGATGAAGCCCGTACCCCACTCATCATCTCGGGCCCGGCTCAGGGCGACACCAATCGCTGGTACAGCGAATTCGCGAAGGTCGTGCTCCGGCTTCAACCGGAGGTCGACTACGAAGTCGACGAGAAGAAGCGGACTGTCGGTGTTCTGGAAGCCGGAATCGAAAAGGTTGAGGACTACCTCGGTATCCAGAACCTGTACGAATCGGCCAACACACCACTCATTGGTTTCCTGAACAATGCCATCAAGGCGAAGGAACTGTTCAAGCGCGATAAAGATTACGTCATCCTGGATGGCGAGGTCCTGATCGTGGACGAGCACACAGGCCGTATCCTCGCCGGACGTCGATACAACGAGGGCATGCACCAGGCCATCGAGGCCAAGGAAAACGTCGAAATCAAGGCCGAAAACCAGACCCTGGCCACGGTGACGCTGCAGAACTACTTCCGCATGTATTCGAAGCTGTCCGGAATGACCGGTACCGCCGAGACCGAGGCGGCCGAGTTCATGAGCACGTACAAACTCGGCGTGGTGCCGATCCCCACCAACCGGGACATGCAGCGCATTGACCAATCGGACCTCGTCTACAAGAACGAGATCGTCAAGTTTGACGCCGTTGTCAAAGACATCGCAGAACGCCATGAGAAGGGCCAGCCCGTACTGGTTGGCACCACCAGCGTTGAGAAGAGCGAATATCTCTCCAAGCTGCTGGCCAAAGAGGGAATCCGCCACGAAGTCCTGAACGCCAAGAATCACGCCCGGGAAGCGTCCATCGTCGCGCAGGCCGGACGTAAAGGTGCCGTCACGGTTGCGACCAACATGGCTGGCCGTGGTACCGACATCATGCTTGGTGGCAACGCCGAATTCACTGCCATCGCAGACCTCGCCAAGAAGGGCCTTGACCCGGAGGAGAACTCGGAAGAGTACGAGGCAGCATGGCCCGAGGCACTCGCGGCGGCCAAGCAAGCGGTCAAGGACGAGCACGAGGAAGTACTGGACCTTGGCGGCCTCTACGTGCTGGGCACGGAGCGTCACGAGTCCCGTCGAATCGATAACCAGTTGCGGGGCCGCTCCGGACGTCAGGGCGATCCCGGCGAATCCCGTTTCTACCTTTCACTGACGGATGACCTCATGAGGCTGTTCAATTCAGGTGCTGCCGAGCGGCTCATGAACAGTTCGGTGCCCGACGACGTCGCGCTGGAATCAAAGCTTGTTTCCCGGGCTATTGCCTCGGCCCAGGGCCAGGTGGAAGCCCGAAACGCGGAGCAGCGTAAGAACGTCCTCAAGTACGACGACGTCCTGAACCGTCAGCGTGAAGCGATCTACGGGGACCGTCGTCGGATCCTCGAAGGCGACGACCTCCACGAAAAAGTGCAATTCTTCCTGGAAGACACCATCAACGCACTTATCGAGTCCGCCACAGCGGAAGGCAACGGCGATGACTGGGACTTCAACCAGTTGTGGTCCAACCTGAAGACGTTGTACCCGGCCACCGTGACTGCACAGGAAATCATTGATGAAGCTGGCGGTAAGTCCAGGGTCACTGCTGAATTCCTCAAGGAAGAAATCCTCTCTGACGCGCGGCTGGTGTACCAGGCCCGTGAAGAAGCCATTGGCTCTGAAAGCATGCGCGAGTTGGAACGCCGCGTGGTTCTCTCGGTTCTCGGGCGTAAATGGCAAGAGCACTTGTACGAGATGGACTACCTCAAAGAGGGCATTGGGCTGCGGGCCATGGCCCAGCGCGATCCGCTGGTTGAGTACCAGCGCGAAGGCTTCGTGATGTTCCAGAGCATGATGGAAGCGATTCGTGAGGAAAGTATCGGCTTCCTCTACAACCTTGAAGTTGAGGTTACGCCAGCCGAAGACGTCGTTGTTGCCGACGATACTGCCGCGGGTGCACACACTGAGCATCACGATCCCCAGATCCGCGCTGCCGGCTTGGAGACACCGGAAAAGCCCGCCCAATTGCAGTACACCGCCCCGGGTGAGGACGGAGCGAGCCAGACCCGCATAGAAGGCCGCTCCTCAGGACGTTCGGGCAATCCTGCCAAGGCAGCCACGCAGGAGCAGCGCAAAACTGCCAAGAAGAAGCGTCGCTGATCGCACACCTAGGACGAAGGGTCCCGGACACACAAGTCCGGGACCCTTTTTCTAGCCGATCTCCAATGCGGTGACCTGCCATGTTCCGTCGCGGTGTTCCAACCTCATGGCGATGGCGCGGGAACGCTGCTCCTCAGACACGACGATGCTGGCCTCATAAACGGTCTCCGAAATGGCACAAGCACGAACGGAGCGGACCATTGGGCTTCTGTGTACCAGTAGTGAACCACGGGTACGTGCTGCGTGTTCGCGTGTGAGGGCGGCCCGATGCTGGAGCGACAGAAAGCAATCCGGATCCAGTGATCTGGACAGTTGGAGAATCGAACGTGTCCCGGCCAGGACCTCAACCGCTGCTTGGGCGATGCTTCGCGCCACCAGCCTTACGTCGAGGGTAGAAGCGTTGCCTCCGGCATTCATTTCAGGACGTTTGGTCCGCTGGCGGCTGGCGTGGCGGTGGGCAGTTACAACGGTCATGGTCAATCCTCATGAGTTCACTCTGTGAGCCGTTGCGCGGGCATCGCTTGGCTCAGGTTGCTACGTCTGGGATGACACTGGGAGTGGTTTTAGGGCTTGAACGCGTGCCCCTGAGTGGGTGGCGTCCATCGAAGTCGGGTTCTACTACGGGCGTGGAAAGCCTAACCCGGTGTTGGGGGCTGCAATATTTGCCCCGGGAGCAGCGCTGCAGGGTTGTCGCCTATGACTGCCCGGTTTGCTGCATACCAGTTCGGCCAATGGAGAGCGATGTCCACGTCCGTTGCGAATGGTCCAAGGCTGTCAGCGGCAATGGACCACAGCGAATCACCAGCCTTGACGACAACGCTGTCCTCGACTGGATGGGCCGGGGCCAAGCCGCGAGCGCCTGGACGCGCCAGGAGGCTGGGACTGACGACGGGAGGACGTGGCTGCCAGCCTGGCCCAAGCTTATTCGCGTCGTGGCCTTCGTCGCTGGCTTGCGATGGAGCCCCTCCGACAGGGATCCGGTGGGCCGCCTGGGTCCCAGCAGAGGGGTGCAAGGCCGCAAGCCCGGGCACTGTCGCACCGGTGGGGTGCCACGCGGGTTCCGGGGTCGTGGCAGCCTGTGCGGCATTTACTCCAAGAAAGTTCAGGCTTAGGAGGGCGAACGCCAGTCTTAGCATGAAGCCTGGACTGAACTTGGCCAATGCGTTGGCGCCGTCACTTTTGCCCGCACCGTGCAGGAGCGCAGCCCAAGCCGCGAGGCCAAGTGAGAGTATCCACCAGGAGACAATGGCGATTCCGAAGGCGCTGGACATAAGGGCGAGGAGGTGTTCGAAGGTGCTTCTTTGCCCGTGGGCCGCATTCACCTGCCACTGCCCCAACAAGCTCTGCCCGATGATCAAGAGCAACAGTCCCAGTCCGAGAAGCGTGGCGGCCAAGGCGGTGTCGTGCCGGATCCTGGATGGATCGCTGGTCATTCTTTACCTTCCGGCTCTTTAATGCTGTTTGATGTCATTTGATGATGTTTGCTCATTCTGAGCACAGACAAAGGACTTTGTCCAATCATGACGGGAAAAATGCGGCGGCGGTTGGCGCGACGCGCTAGGAGTCCTATTGTGACCATATGAGATGGGACTCTCTCTTTGAAGATCTGGAAGCGCAATTTTCTGCCGAGCGCGCCCTGGCCCGAGAATCGGAAATATCCGAACGTGTTCGGGTCGAAGTTGCGGGCCTGGACCTTGCCGACAGGCTTCGGGGAGTGGCCGGAGCTGAGATAGCACTGGTTCTCACTACCGGCGTGTCTCTACAGGGAACACTGGGCCATGTTGGCGGAGGATGGTTTGTCTTAGTCGACGGTGGACGGCAATGGCTCATTCCATGTGCATCGGTAACTCACTACGACGGACTCGGAAGATTGGCTCAGAAGCCTACGTCCCACGTGCAAAGTTCGCTGGGTCTTGCCAGCGCCCTCCGGGGACTCTCGCGTGACAGGGCCCAGGTGACAGTGGTCTTGAGCGCTGGTCCGCGAACGGACCTCAGGCTCCACGGTGTGATCGACAGGGTGGGGCGGGACCATTTCGACTTTGCCGACACCCGGGGTGAAGTGCGGCGAGGAAGTGCCGTGGCTGCCGTGAAGACCATACCCTTTACATCGCTTGCAGCCGTTTGCTCAACAAGTAGCCGGGGATTCTAGCTCTTCATCCCTACGCGTGGCAGCCCCCGAGTTAATCCGACTTGGACTTGGCCTCTTCAATCATGCGGCTGGCCTCGGCATACCGCTCCTCGATGTATTGCTCCAGCATCTTTTCCTCGATACGCCATTGACCACGTCCTCCGACCTGGATGGCTTTCAACTCACCGCTGCGAACCAGGGCATAAGCCTGTGGGGAATTGATCTGCAGTTGTTCGGCGACGTCCGCCAGAGTCAGGAATCGGGGCATGCCACTATTTTGGCATCTGTTGGTGCTGTTTGGCGTAGTTATCCACAATTTCGCATGATTTGCACTTCTTGACTTTGGCCCGGGCCTCCTCCCGGTAACAATGAACATGCGGCCCAGGGTTACCACGCCGCCAACTTCAATGGGGGAGCAGGAAAAATGGATCCGAGTACAGGCGTCGGCGGCGCCAGGTTTAAGAAGCCGTCGTGGAAGGATCCACGGCTGCTGGTGGGAGTGCTGCTTGTGCTCGTGTCCATCGCCGGAGTCATCTCCGTTGTCAGTACAGCCGACCGGACCACGCAGGTTTATGCCGCACGGGAAGGCATCTCCGTTGGCCAAACCGTGAAGCCCGGGGATCTGACCGTAGTTCAGGTTCGCTTGGACGACGTCGAGTCTGGCTATGTAACCGTGGAGGGCGGGATCGCCGAGGGCAAGGTCGCACTACAGAGAATTGAGAAGGACCAGCTGGTTCCACAGAAGAGCCTGGGGCAGGCTGACGCTTTGAACCGTAAGCCCGTTGCCATACCGATGGACGAGTCACTTCCGGCGCAGGCGGTTCCCGGGACAAAGGTGGACGTCTGGGTTGCCATGCCTGGCGCGCAAACTGCCTTTGACGAACCGCAGTTATTGCTGCCTGGTGCCGAGATCGCAGAGGTACTAGCCGGTTCCGGTGCCTTGGGCGCCTCAAAGACACCAGTCGTGCTGGTGCTGGTTACGGATAAGCAAATGCCCAAGCTGCTGGGTGCCAAGGCCAACGCGGCCAAGGTATCCGTTGTTTGGAACCCTACGGGCACCGGTCAATGAGCATCCCGGTCATCACTGTTGGCCCGGCACAGGAAGCCGTCGTTGGCGGTCTGGAGCGCCTCCACGGTCCCGTCACCGTAGTTCGTCGGTGTTCCGAGCTTGCGGAGTTGATGGCTGCCTGCCAGAGCGGGCTTGCCCTTGCGGCGGTCGTGGCCGAAGGCTGTGAGGAACTGACAGCAACATTGGTGGATCGGCTGGGTGCCGTAGGTGTGTCAATTGTCGCTCTGACGGGGGACCCCGCTGAGGCCGCGCGGCTCACCGCCATTGGCGTAGCAACAGCGTCCGCTGATATTGAACCCGCAGCTCTTGCCTCAAGGATCTCCGAGACGGTCGGGCGCTATGGGGGGATCGTTGGATCCCGCAAGTTTCCGGATGCCGGCTTCGCGGACTTCTCTTCCGGATTTCAGGTGGCGTCGGAAGGGCCGGAACCGGAAGCGGCTGCCGTCGGCTCCGGGCGGGTGATTGCGGTGTGGGGACCCACAGGTGCGCCGGGAAGAACCCTGGTTGCGGTAAACATGGCTGCCGAATTGGCCGCTGAAGGCAAGTCCGTGATCCTTGTGGATGCCGACAGCTATGGTGCGAGCGTATCCGCGATGCTGGGGCTGCTGGAGGAGTCCGCCGGCCTGGCTCAGGCCTGCCGGCTCGCTGACCAAGGATTGCTGGATGCGGATGCACTGGGCCGGGCCGCTACGACTGTCTTCACCAAGGGTGGCCTATTTCGAGTACTCACCGGCACCACGCGGGCGGACCGTTGGACTGAACTGAGGGCCTCTGCGCTCTCGCTCGTCCTTGAAAGAGCCAAGCAGGCTGCCGACGTAGTGGTTGTGGACACCGGCTTCTGCCTGGAAGCAGACGAAGAATTGAGCTTTGACACCATGGCTCCACGTCGGAATGGCGCTACGCTGCGTAGCTTGGAGCTGGCTGACGAAGTTATTGCCGTTGGGGCTGCGGACGCGATAGGCGTCCCGCGGTTGGTCCGCGGCTTGGCGGACCTCGAAGCCGCAGTTCCACAGGCAACGCCACGTGTCGTCCTCAACAAGGTCAAGAGGGCGTCAGCTGGTCGTTCGCCCAGACGGCAGTTATCCGAGGCCTGGGAGCGCTTCGGCCCTGGGCATGGCGTGGATGCGTACTTGCCGGCGGATGTGGACGCATGCGACGCGGCCTTGTTGTCAGGATCCGTTCTGCTGGAATCCGCGCCCGATTCTCCATTGCGTTTGGCCATCGCAGGGCTCGTCTGTGCACCCATCCAGCAAAAGCGGAAATCCCTTGGCCGATCAACCAGAGCCTTGGGCCTGCTTAAGCGCTAGGCTCGCCATGTGGGCTGCAGAGTCGCAGCAATCAACATGTGATGGAGGCGTTTGTAAATGTCGTCAGGATCCAGCGTGGAGGATCGGTCCGATGCAGCAGTTGTCCGTGAGGGGTTCTTTGGTGACTACTATGAGCATCTCGCAGAGGAGGATTCCCGGGCATATTCGCCTGAGCTACTGATTTCCCGGGCCAACACACACAGGAAAGTTGCGCAGTCCCGGCGACCCGGAAATGCCATCGTGGAAATCGGCGTCGAAGCTGACCGCAACGTTGTTTACATCGTTACTGATGACATGCCGTTCCTGGTTGACTCCGTGAACGCCGAACTCGTTCGCCAAAACTGCGCCATTCGGTTGGTTATGCACCCACTTTTTGTGGTCACCCGAGATCGCGTTTCTGGCGAGCTCAGCAGCGTTTCCCGCGTCCCATCAAACATCGGCATTTCCAGCGGCGACACCGCAGCGTTGCCCAGCGTTGCCCACTTGCTCGGAGATGGCGACAACGCCTCGCACATGGAGTCCTGGATCGCCGTCGAAATTGACCGCGTAAGTGAGGAAGCCCGCGAAGAACTGATTTCCGGTCTCCAACGAATCCTTGGCGATGTTCGCGCTGCGGTTGAGGACTGGCCGAAAATGCGCAGTAAGGCACTGGAACTCGCAGAGGCGCTCGGAAGCGTCTCACACCCGGAACAGATTGCAGAACTCAGGCAGGCGCAGGACCTCCTGCGCTGGCTGGATAATGGCAACTTCACCTTCCTCGGGTACCGCGAATACGACCTCGTGAACGAAGACGGCGAGGA
Source organism: Arthrobacter sp. StoSoilB5 (assembly GCF_019977235.1). Classification (NCBI taxonomy): domain Bacteria; kingdom Bacillati; phylum Actinomycetota; class Actinomycetes; order Micrococcales; family Micrococcaceae; genus Arthrobacter; species Arthrobacter sp. StoSoilB5. Next base: position 3,693,507 of record NZ_AP024646.1, on the reverse strand, counting down.
CGTCCTGGAACTGCGTGAGGAAAGCGGACTCGGCTTGCTCCGTGCGGGCGACCACACGCGGCAGATTCAGCACCTCACGGATGCTGGCCGCAAGCGCGCCCGTGAAAAGCGGGCATTGGTGATCACAAAGGCAAACTCCCGCTCAACGGTCCATCGCCCGGCGTACCTGGACTACATCGGAGTCAAGAGCTTCGACGCGGCAGGAAACGTCAATGGCGAGCGCCGCTTCATTGGTCTTTTCGCCACCAGTGCCTACACAGGATCGGTCCGCAACATACCTATCGTCCGCGACAAAGTGGATGCTGTGTTGCGCAACGCAGGCTTTCCCATGGACTCACACTCGGGCAAGGACCTCCTGGGCATCCTGGAAACGTACCCCCGCGACGAACTGTTCCAGATTGAAATCCCGGACCTTGCTGCCACGGCCACAGGTATCCAGCGACTCCAGGAACGGCGCCGGACCAAGCTGTTCCTGCGTCCTGACATTTACGGACGCTTCATGTCCGCAGTCGTCTACCTGCCGCGTGACCGGTACACCACGAGTGTTCGGCTCCGCATCGAGCAGGAGCTGCGCGAGACCTTCCAGGCGGAGAGTATTGATTACGAGGCGAGGATCACCGAGTCGGCCCTTGCACGTGTCTTCTTCAGGATCAGGCTTCCTCGGACCGCGGAACTTGCCGAAGTCAACGTAGAGGAACTCGAACACCGGCTGATGCGTGCTTCGAGGTCCTGGAGCGAAGGCATCGCCGAGGTTCTTCGTGAGAACCGTCCCGCTGACAGCGCTGAAGTGCTGTCCGCCCTCTGGGCCGAGGCTTTCCCTCCCGGCTACCGCGTCGACTACGAGGTTGAAGACGCCCTGGAGGATATCGAACGCTTTGAGAAGTACGGAGCGCAGGCCGAACGGGCAGGGGAAGCGAGCAAGGAACTCCGACCCGGAGTCCACGTGTACCTTCCCGAAGGTGCCGGTGACGCACTGGAGGAGGACGCGCGGGTCAAGCTCTACTTGATGGAACCCAAGAGCCTGAGCCAGATCCTCCCTTACTTCCACAACCTTGGCCTCGAAGTTCTGGACGAGCGGCCCTTCGAAATCGAAACTGCGGATCACCGCGACTTTTTCCTTTACGACCTTGGACTCAAGTACCCGGCCGGCATCGACCCGCTCGCCACTGGAGACCTCTTGGCCGACTCTTTTGGTGCTGCTGTCACGGGTGCCGTCGAGTCTGACAACTTTGACCGGCTCGTGCTCCGCGAAGGAATGCACTGGCGCCAGGTAGTGGTCCTCCGCGCCTACGCCAAGTACATGCGCCAGATGGGTAATACCAACTCCTTTGGGTTCATCGCCGATACGCTCCTGGCCAATCCGGATGTTGCCCGGGGCCTGATCGTCCTGTTTGCTGCACGTTTCGATCCCAACGTCGAGGAAAGCAAGCGCCCGCAGCAGCAAGGAGCCGCAAGGGCAGCCCTGGCGGAAGCCATCGAACAAGTGGCCACGCTGGATGCGGACCGCGTGCTTCGGACATTCGTCAACCTCATTGAGTCGACGTTGCGCACCAACTTCTTCCAAAACAAGGGTTACCTGAGCTTCAAGCTGGATCCCACCACGGTAGACGGCTTGCCGTTCCCGCGCCCCATGTTCGAAATCTGGGTCTACTCCCCGCGCGTGGAGGGCGTCCACCTTCGCTTTGGCAAGGTCGCACGTGGCGGTCTTCGCTGGTCCGATCGCCGGGAGGACTTCCGTACTGAAATCCTGGGCCTGGTGAAGGCTCAGACCGTGAAAAACGCCGTCATCGTTCCGACCGGCGCCAAAGGTGGCTTCTTCGCGAAGAAGCTGCCGAACCCGGCAGTTGACCGCGCCGCATGGATGGCCGAGGGCGTGGAGAGCTACAAGACCTTCATTCGCGGCTTGCTGGACATCACCGACAACCTCGTGACGACTACGGACGGCGAAAGGCTAGTGCCGCCGTCGGACGTTGTTCGCCACGACGGCGATGATTCCTACCTTGTAGTGGCGGCCGATAAGGGAACTGCAACGTTCTCGGACACAGCCAATGGATTGGCGGCTGAATATGGATTCTGGCTTGGCGATGCATTCGCATCCGGCGGATCAGTGGGCTATGACCACAAGGCCATGGGTATCACCGCCCGTGGAGCTTGGGAATCCGTGAAGAGGCACTTCAGCGAACTCGACCTTGACACGCAGACCGAAGAGTTCAGTGTCGTTGGCGTAGGCGACATGTCTGGTGACGTTTTCGGCAACGGCATGCTGCTTTCGCGCCACATCCGGCTCGTGGCGGCATTCGACCACCGCCATATCTTCCTTGACCCCAACCCGGACACTGCCGCTTCGTACGCAGAACGGCAGAGGCTCTTCGAGCTCCCGCGATCATCGTGGGATGACTATGATCGGACGCTGATCAGTGAAGGTGGTGGGGTCTACCCACGCCAGGCCAAGACAATCCCCGTGTCAGACCAAGTGCGAAGGGCGCTGGGGTTGCCGGACGGAACCACACAGCTGAGCCCGCCCGAATTGCTTCGGGCAATCCTGCTTGCCCCGGCCGACCTTCTTTACAACGGTGGCATCGGCACGTACGTCAAGGCCAGCACGGAAACCCACGCTGCTGTAGGGGACAAGGCCAATGACGCCATCCGTGTGGACGGCAAGGACCTTCGCGTCAAGGTGGTGGGCGAAGGCGGCAACCTGGGTTTGACCCAGCGTGGACGTATTGAAGCTGCCCTGCAGGGAGTCATCCTTAATACTGATGCGATTGATAACTCGGCGGGCGTCGACTGCTCCGATCACGAGGTCAATATCAAGATCTTCGTTGACCGCATGGTGGCAGCCGGAAAGCTCGAGGCCACCGAACGCGCGGCATTCCTGGCTGACATGACCGAGGAAGTTGGTCGCTTGGTCCTGCAGGACAACATCGACCAGAACATCCTGCTCCTCAACGACCGGACGCGTGTTGCGGACTGGAGCCCCAGCTACGAGCGCCTCATGGACTGGTTGGAAAAATCAGCCGACCTCAAGCGTGACCTCGAAGCATTGCCCTCCACCGAGACATTGCGGCAGCGCCTGGAGCAGGGCCAGGGACTGACATCTCCTGAGCTGTCTGTCCTGGCCGCCTACGCCAAGATCGAGTTGGCGGGTGCCCTCCGGGACAGCAACCTGGCCGACGACCCCTGGTTCAAGGACACCATCCGGGCCTACTTCCCCGAGCAGTTGCGGGAGAGGTTCGACGCCGAACTGGATACCCACCCGCTGCGGCGCGAAATCATCGCTACGGTGGTGGCCAACGACATCATCAACCTCGGTGGAATCACCTTCGCATTCCGGGCCATCGAGGAAACGTCTGCCAACGAGGTAGCCGTAGCCAAGGCATTTGTGGCGTTGCGTGAAATCTACGATCTCGATCCGATGGTTGAGGAACTGAATGCCCTGCCGGCATCGTTCCCCACCGAGCACTGGAGCGAAGTCCACCTTGATATCCGCCGTCTCCTTGACCGTGCGGTCCGATGGGTGCTCGGCCAGGGCATTGCATCCCGGCCGATTGCCGACGTCGTGAAGTCGTTCAAGCCCATGATGGTGCCGCTTCGGGCCAAACTGCTGGACTACTTGCGAGGCGATGACAAAGTCCGTATCAGCGGCTGGTTGGAAAAGGCCCGGGGCTGGGAGTTGCCGGACCACCTGGCCCACAGGTGGGCTGAGCTGTTCGAGAGCTATGCCCTGCTGGACATCGCCAGGATTGCCCAGACCGGAACCAACAGCGTCGAGGACGTGGCGCATGTCTACTACACGGTATTCAACCGCTTCCACGTGGACTCGCTCCTGGAACGGATCAGCGCCCTGCCGCGCGACGACCGCTGGCAGGCCCTAGCCCGTGCGGCGCTCCGGGACGACCTCTACTCAACCGTCGCAGATATGACGACGTCGGTACTTGAGTCGAGCGCGGCCGGCACCCCTGCAGAGGACCGCCTGAAGACGTGGGAAGGCCTCAATGCCGAACAACTCGGACGCGCCAAGACCATGTTTGACGAGGTCAATTCGCTCGAGGCCGACGACATGGCTTCACTGTCGGTAGCATTAAGGCTCTTGAGGTCAATCGTTCGACGCTAGGGGCTGGTCCCGGCGTCGCAAATGGAGGTGCAGTGGCAATCTTTACAGACCCCATCAGGGAACATGCTGATTTCGGGCCTGGAGATGCCGAATGGCTGCACCTCCTGGTCGGCGACTGGCAAATGGTCGCCGACCTCGCATTTGCCGACCTCGCCTTGTGGTTTCCGCATCCGGAGCTTGGATACATTGCCCTCGCCCACGTCCGTCCGTCAACATCGCACACGGTGTTTCACGCGGACTTCGTGGGCGAGGGCATCCGCTCGGATCTTCGTCCACTCGTGGAAAAGGCGTGGAACAGCCGCTCCATAGAGCGCTCCAGCGAGACAAGCTGGAGCAGCGAGATGGCGCTGCGGGTCGAGGCCGTCCCGATGGTGCGTAACGGTAGGACCCTCGCCGTTGTAACTTCCCACATGGACCTGTCCAGTTCCCGCATGCCGTCAAGGCTGGAACTCACGTATCGCCAATGCGCCTATGACCTCCTTCGGATGGGGACACTCGGGTTGTGGCCCGACTTCGCCTCACCCACCGGGTCCCGCCGGGGTGCCCCTCGCGTAGGCGATGGGCTCATCCGGCTCGACGCTGAAGGTATCGTGCAGTACGCAAGTCCCAATGGGGTCTCGGCTTTCCGGCGACTGGGCGAGGTGGAGTCCCTGGAAGGGCGTTCCCTGGCTGAGGTGACAGCGGGACTGCTGAAGGACAGACGCATGGTGGACGAGACACTGCCGCTGGTGGTAACTGGTCGCATGCCGTGGCGTAGCGAAATCGAATCCAGAGGCGTCAGCCTTTCACTCCGTGCCATTCCGTTGCGTGACGAGCAGCACCGCTTTGGTGCCCTTGTCTTGTGCCGTGACGTCTCTGAGTTGAGGCGCCGTGAAATGGAGCTTGTAACCAAAGACGCGACCATTCGCGAAATCCACCACAGGGTGAAGAACAACCTCCAGACGGTGGCAGCGCTGCTGCGCATGCAGTCGCGCCGCATGGTCAGCGACGAAGCAAAACAGGGACTCGAACAGGCGATGCGGCGGGTGGCTACCATCGCGCTTGTTCACGAAACCCTTTCCCAAGGCCTGACGCAGAGTGTCGATTTCGATGAACTCATAGGACGCCAGTTCAGGCTTTCGGCCGAAGTCGCCTCGCCCTCCCAGCATGTCCGCACCGAAAGGTCGGGGATGTTCGGGGAACTGCCGAGCGATTTCGCCACCCCCTTGGCACTGGTCATCAACGAACTGGTCACCAACGCCGTTGAGCACGGGCTGGAGGGGAGGACAGGAACCGTATGGTTGCTGGCTGACCGTGCGGCAGGCGAGGGAAATGACGAGTTCCTCACAGTGACAATTGCCGACGACGGCGTTGGCTTGCCGGACGGGCAATACACGGAAGGCCTGGGCCTGCAGATCGTGCGCACCCTCGTCACAAGTGAGCTCGGCGGATCCATTCAATGGAGCCCCCGCGAGGGTGGCGGTACCGCAGTCGAAATTGTCCTTAATCTCGCGCGGGCATAGCGCCTTTCGGCAGCGTTGCCACCTCACACGGCTGTGTGTCAAACGCTGAAGGGTGTTAAACGCTGAAGGCCGCGGACCATGTGGTCCGCGGCCTTCAGCGTTTAATGGTTCAAATGCTTGTACAGCAGCCTGCTAGGAAGCGCGTCGGGCGCGTGCCGCGCGCCGCTTGAGTGCGCGGCGTTCGTCCTCGCTCATGCCACCCCAGACGCCTGCATCCTGACCGGACTCAAGGGCCCACTGAAGGCAAGTGTCCACGACCGGGCAGCGGCGGCAAACGCTCTTGGCTTCCTCAATTTGCAGAAGTGCTGGTCCCGTGTTGCCGACTGGGAAAAAGAGCTCCGGGTCCTTGTCGAGGCAGGCTGCGCGATTACGCCAATCCATGCTGATCAGTCACTCCATTCGTGAGAACTAGTTGAGCCTTTTGTGAAAACATTCACGAGAGGCTCCAAAGGAAAGGGGCCCGCATGGGCCCCCTTGGTCGTCTGAGTCAAGCGTTTCATGTTAACGCCTTGTAAACAAGGGGTATTAGTCGTTGAAATGCCCTGAATCCGTGAGCGATGCATCACATCAGCCGCCAGTGCCCTCACTGCTAGATGACTATGTCCGGTAGTGTGCCAGTGTGTCAAGACCTCCAGTTAACCCAGCCCAACCAAACTCTGGATCAGATGGAAACAATGGTCCGGTGAAGCCTGCGTCCGAACGTTCCATGGCCGAGCGTATGGAATCCGGTGGCAAGAAACCCCCTGGAATCCTGATCATTTCAATCGTTGTTGTGCTGGAAGCCCTGGCCCTCCTGGGTGCTGCCGCGTGGTACGCATTCGAACTACTCACCGGAGCCCCTGTCCTGACTTTTTGGGGAGCGGTCTTTACTTTGGGCCTTTTGTTGGCTTTCTCGGCCTGGCTGTTCGCCGTTGGCCATTTCCTCTTCCGCGGGTACAGATGGACCAGGGCGGCCGCCCTGGTGGCTCAGTTGTTCGTCCTTACCATCGGCGTCCCCACTATGACCGGCGGCTTGGTTCTGCCCGGGTTGGCCATGATTTTGCCCGCGCTTGCAGCGATCGTGTTTCTCTTCCAAAAGAACGTCATCGCCTATGCGTCGCGAGTGGGAGGGACACAGGGCGCGCTCTAGCTGTATCCGCCATCGCTGCCGGTAACGCTGATATCCGTCGTGGAGCCTGTGGTGAAGGCCACCTGCACCTGCGCCATACGGTTTTCCCGGACAATCACGCCCCGACCGGCACGCGGCGAATCCTCCACGTCAAGCCTCACGCCCAGGATGTCGCCGTCCAGTGGAGTCCTCGGAGCCAGAATCAGGCCCATGCCAGTAGCTTGGACCTCCCGGGCCAGCGGCAAACGCTGAGTCAATGCGGGACCCGACGTGGCCGTCATGATCACGCCTCGTGTTTGGCCGGCAAGGGCCGCGAGAGCTGCACGCCCCTCCGTACCCAGGACGTCGGCGTCATCGACGAGGAGGATGCTTGCAGGATCCAGCGATCCCGCAGCTGCAGAGCGCGCCACGGTTGCCCAGAAAGCATCGGCAGCACGTCCAGCTTCCGGAAAGACCCACGGAACATGGGCATTCATAGATGTGAGGGCTGCCAACACTGAAGTCTTCCCGGTGCGGTGACCCCCAATGACAATGCTGACGCCACGCGGCTCAAGGGGAAATGACACGGGAACGGATTCGTCACCCCCAATGCCGATCCATAGGACGCTGGTTTCCAGGGATGTCCGGAGGCCCGTGTCTTCAGCCTCAGCGTTGTAGCTAACGGGTTCGGCCGAGCCCGGGGATGGCAGTGGTGTTCCTGGAATAGATGCCATCGCGACATCGAAATCAGACCGACTGAGGGATTCGGGGAGTGGCCGCACCCGGAAGGGTGGGTGTGCTGAAGGTTGAAGGTCAGCGAACGGCCACGCCGTCTTGCTTGGCGCCGAACGGAAATGGGCCACCGCCGCTCCGCCCTGAACGAACTCACCCATGGCAACGGAGCGGCCCGGGAGGGACTCAACCTCCGGAAGCCGAGGCCAGTGATAGCGCGCCTCTTCCGTGGAGCCTGTTGGGAAGAATGCCCGGTTGGGGATGGCGGCGAAGAAGCGTGAGGTGACGAGTTCGCGTTCGCCGGATATCAGGACTGTCACTCCAAGGGGCGTTCCGTCCCGGATGATGTCCCTCAAAAGGTCCTCTGCCCACGCGAAGCGCCCTGATCGAAGCGCTGCGGCCCATGAACACCAGCCGGCAACGATCAGGACCAATCGGGAACTCTTCGACCCGTCCTCGCCTGCTAAACGCCGACGTGCCATTTCTTGAGAGAGCCGCTCAAGAACCCGCACCGCCAACGGCAACTGATGCAGGCCAAGGGTGGCGCCATAACTGCCCGCTTGCCTGGGCTTTCCCAGCATTCCTGTCGCATCCAGGACGTAGAGATGCGGTTGGGGCCCATGCGCTGCCAGCATCGCCGACGCCGCCCTGAAACATTCGTGCATTCCACTGGAACTGCTGCCGATCATGGCGAGATGGCCATGATCGGAAGGTGACCATCGCAGGGCCTCAACCGACTGTCGTTCCGGTCTGTCCAGAATCCCCAAGGGACCTACCGCAGCCCTGGAGGCATCCGACAGGGTTTCAAACTCCTCGCCTGCCAGCCCAAAGGCCGACAAATCCTCGGTCCACCCAATGGAAGCTGGCAGTGGTGGCGCAACGGGTTGCCTGGGTTGGGCTCGCCCCAGGGATTGCCAGACGGTTCGGATAGCCGAGACCACGGTCTCCACCCTTTCCTCCGCGAGGGCCAACGACTTCCCGGCAGGTGGATCCACGTCCTGCGCGGAATGCAAGGCTTGGGCTGCCGACTGCACGATTGCTGCCCTTGCGGACGAGCGGCGCACCGTGGCGGGAACAGCAAGCGATGCCGTCTGGAATTGTTCAGGGGAGCCGGCGGCCCTGACAAGATACGCGCGCCCGGGGACATCCACGCCGATGGAAGCTGCGGCTTTGGAATTGATGATGTCCACTGACTCCGCATCAGACTGGACACGTAGGGCGATGCTTGAAGTGACGTTGGCGCGGATGTCGGCGGTCAAGGCACCTTGTGGCCTTTGCGTAGCCATGACCAGATGAATACCCAACGACCGCCCAATGGCGGCAATGCGCATGAGCTCACGAAGAGCTTCTGGGGCTTCATCCACCAGCATCCGAAACTCATCGATAATCAGCATCAGATGGGGGAGAGCCAGCCTCGTGGGCTGCGCAGACCTTCGGTACGCTGACAAGTCAGAAGTCCCAGCCGCTGCAAACAACTCCTCGCGATGACGAATCTCGCCACGCAGGGAAGTAAGAACCCGGTCAAGATGGCCGCTTCCCAAATCAGTTAGAAAGCCTACGCAGTGCGGAAGCCCAATCAATGGGCGTAGCCCGGAGCCGCCCTTGAAGTCGACGAACAAAAACGTCACCTTGCTCGGCGGGTGATTCAGGGCCAAAGACGACACGATGGTCCGCAGCAGCTCAGACTTCCCGGCACCGGTTGTTCCCGCTACCAAGAGATGCGGTCCATCCAGATGGAAGTCAAAGGACAAAGAGCCGTTCCTGCCCTGCCCCAGAACCGCGGTGAGCTCGTGTCTTGTGTTCTCATCAGCCCATCGCCGGAGTATGCCTCGAGGGCCGACTGGAAGCACGTCATCCAAAGAGCACGATGGAGGAATGCTGGCATTGGCAGGATCTTCCGAATGCTCCTGGGACGCCGCCCTGCGGCAAAACTGATCGAAAGCCTTCAGCGGGACCATGTCAGGGATGAATTGTCGGCGCTCACCGTAGGCCTGCAGAACTGCTGATGTACCCGACTGCCCTATCTCAATCGCCACGCCAGTGGCTCCGCCGAGGGGACCGCAGTATCGCAACACCTGCCACGAGGCCTCCAGAGCGGCATCAAGGAGTGCGGCATCGCGGCCCGCCCCGCCCCGTGAGTCCTCGAGAACAATAAGCGTGCCTTTGGGGATTCCTTTGAACCCTCGGAAAGCTGCCGTAGCAGTCGCGTCATTTGTGGCAATCGTCAGATTTGGCAGGAAGCGGGCGCTGAGGGGCAGCCGGATGATGGGCCCAAGAAGGATGATCGGCGTGTCCCTCGACGCGGGGAAGCTTGCAAGTTGCATGAGGATGAAACGGATCATTGCATCGACATGCTCCGTCTGGCCGTGCAACGCAACAGTCGAGGAGTGCGGGCCCAGCGTTACCGGCATGGCGCCGATTGATGGCGGACGGAAAAGGGGATCTGCAGGGACCAGTCGAACATTGGCATCCGTGGGGGCGGTTCCAAGGCGGACCCACGTTCCGGACCCGGAGGCCGGCGCTTGGGGTGATGAAGCAGTCAGACCTAGTTCCGGGCTGGGCGATGGAACGTGTACCGAAGGCGTCAAATCCCCGCCCTCTGCCGGAACCAAGGCGGCAACGATGATGTCTGCCGCAGACGGAGAACATCGACGGCGGCGTTCGGCGTCCTCCCGGGCCGCCGTCGCAACGGCAAGCTTGAACTCCGCGCGTTCCTTCTTGCCGGCGATCATGGGAACAATCAGGCCGACGGCAGAAACGGCCGTGAACCCGAGGAACATCCACATTCCGGTTGCGAGGGCAAGACCAAGGCCTGCCACGAGCGGCAGCCCTGCCGAGGCGGCAATCGACCACCGGTTCAGGGAACCCCTACGACGCTGGACTTCGAGCGGCTCCTCAACAGAACGGCCGGCGTCGGCTTGAATTCCGGGCCTCGAGCCATTTGGCGTAACGATAGTGAAGGTGGTGTTGCCGCAGAGAATCCTCGACGATGATGTCACCTTCCTTTGCCGGGCAGGCTCCCCATCAACAAACACTGAATTCCGGCTCCCTGTGTCCGCGACTTTCATGGCGGTGCTGGACACCTCCAACACGGCGTGTTCCCGGGACATCCCGGGATCTGGGACGCAGATGTCGGCAGGGCCGCGCCCAATGCGGTGGTGACCGCGCTGGAGCGCAAAGACTGAACCGGCTCCTGGCCCGGTATGTGCCAGGAGCAAGAGCGGCGGTGCCGGAAGCATTGTCTTTCCCGGCGGGGACCCGCCCTCCACCAGGACCGCACCAGAAACCAGTGGTGGGTTTCCCACGATCAGGGCAGACAAGTCTTCCCCGGCAACCGACAAGCGACCGACCCCTCGGGCCTTCTGCAATTGTGACTGAAGCTCTGAGCCGGGCATGCCGCGAGCAACGGTGATTGTCAGCTCTTCCGGGGGCGCGGGAGACGCGGCGTCCGGGCCGCGAACCAGCGTGCACTCCAAGGTCATCGCCATTCCTTTCTGCCTTGAGGTTGCCGTCCAGAACTGAGGCTATGGAATTTCTGCGGTGAAGGCTCTCCCTTCCCTGGGCTATGTGGACAACTTTTGGCTATACCAGCGCGGGCATCGCCTTGACGCGAGGGCATGGCGTCTCGGCTAAGATGAGACTCGTTGTCGCGTGTGCTCAATGAGAAGGGACCTTCACCGGTGATAGTGGTTGCAGAGAGCGCCGATGTTTCAGACGAGGCGGTAATTGGTGATGGATCCAAGATCTGGCATCTGGCCCAGGTCCGCGAGAAAGCCGAGCTGGGCGTCAATTGCATCGTAGGACGCGGTGCCTACATCGGCACCGGCGTCAAGATGGGGGACAACTGCAAAGTACAGAACTATGCACTTGTCTACGAGCCCGCAGAGCTTGAAGCCGGTGTCTTCATCGGCCCGGCAGTAGTGCTGACGAATGATACCTATCCGCGTGCGGTCGGTCCGGACGGCAGCCTGAAGAGTGCACATGATTGGGAGCCCGTGGGCGTCACCATTCGTGAGGGAGCGTCCATTGGTGCCCGCGCAGTATGCGTCGCTCCCGTGACCATTGGACGCTGGGCCACCGTCGCCGCAGGAGCAGTTGTCGCCAAAGATGTTCCCGATTTCGCGCTGATGGTCGGGGTTCCGGCCAGGCGGCACGGGTGGGTTGGTAAGGCGGGTTTCCCGCTGCAGCGCAATGGCGAGAACTGGGTATGCCCGGAAACCGGCGCCACATATGTTGAACAGAACGAGACCCTTCGAGAGGTAGAGGCATGAGCCCCGAATTCATTCCCCCCGCCAAACCCATCATCGGCGACGACGAGCGCAAGGCCGTCGAGGCAGTTTTGGCCTCCGGCCAGCTCGCCCAAGGCTCGGAGGTTGCGTCCTTCGAGCAGGAATTTTCCCAAGTACTCCTGGACGGCCGCGCAGCTGTCGCCGTCAACTCAGGCACTTCGGGCCTGCACCTTGGCTTGCTGGCCGCCGGCATTGGCGCCGGCGACGAAGTCATTGTTCCTTCGTTCACCTTCGCAGCAACGGCCAACTCGGTCGCGCTGACCGGAGCCACACCTGTTTTTGCCGATGTTGACCCGGACTACTACACGCTTGATCCTGCGTCCGTTGAGTCGAAGATTACTGACCGTACGGCCGCGATCATGCCGGTCCACCTGTACGGCCATCCCTTTGACGTCGATGCCATCGGAGCGCTCGCCGCAAAGCATGGGGTTAAGGTGTTCGAGGATGCAGCCCAGGCTCATGGTGCTGCTGTCAACGGCCGGAAGGTCGGAACCTTCGGCGACTTCGCTATGTTCAGCCTTTACCCAACGAAGAACATGACCTCCGGCGAAGGTGGCATGGTCAGCACAGGCCTGGCCGACGTCGAACGCCGCCTCCGCCTCTTGCGCAACCAGGGCATGGAGCGCCAGTACGAGAATGAGTTGGTTGGCTTCAACGCCCGCATGACCAACATCCATGCAGCCATCGGGCGCGTCCAACTGACGAAGGTCGAAGGCTGGACGAAGACGCGGCAGGAAAACGCGGCATTCTTTGATGCCAACATCGAGGGCGTCATCACCCCGAAGGTAGCAGAGGGGTATGAGCACGTGTACCACCAGTACACCATCCGCATTACCGAGGACCGTGACGGTTTCGCAAAGGCATTGCGTGAGGAATACAACGTCGGCTGCGGAGTGTACTACCCCATCCCGAACCACCGCCTTGCCCCTTTCCAGACATCAGATGAATTGCCCGTAACTGAAGAATCTGCAGCCAGCGTCCTGTCCCTCCCGGTGCACCCATCGTTGAGCCAGGACGACCTGGACCGCATCGTGACGGCAGTCAACGCCATCGCAAAGGCAGGAAGCTAGTGGCAAACCTCCGCGCAGGCCTCATCGGTCTGGGTATGATGGGCCGCCATCATGCCCGCGTTATCCGCGAGCTTGATGGCGTTGACCTCGTTGCTGTCGCGGATTCGTTCGGTGATCCACACAATGTTGCCGATGGGCTGACTGTCTACAACACGGTCGAAGAATTGATCGAGCAGGGAATCGACATGGCAGTGGCTGCCGTGCCGACCATCCTCCACGAGGAAGTGGCGCTGCGGCTCGCTGAGGCCGGTATCCACTGCCTCGTCGAGAAACCGATCGCCAACGATTCCGAGTCGGGCGGACGCATTGCCCGGGCCTTTGAAGCCAAAGGACTCATCGGCGCCGTCGGCCACATCGAGCGCTTCAACCCTTCACTGCAGAGCCTTCGCGAGCGGCTCGGGAATGGTGATCTTGGTGACGTTTACCAGATCAGCACGAGGAGGCAGGGACCTTTCCCCGCACGTATCGCTGACGTCGGGGTGGTCAAGGACCTCGCCACGCACGATATCGATCTCACCGCTTGGCTCGCGCAGAGCAACTTCGTGAATGTCGTAGCGCATACCACGTCGCGTAGTGGCCGGGAGCATGAAGACATGGTTACAGCCATCGGCCACCTCAAGAGCGGCGTCGTAACCAACCACATCGTCAATTGGCTGTCACCGATGAAGGAACGCACAACAGTTGTTCTGGGCGAACGTGGCGCTTTCATCGCCGACACTATTTCTGCCGACCTGACCTTCGTGGAGAACGGAACCTTCCAGACGGACTGGGATTCCGTCGCGGCCTTCCGGGGTGTATCGGAGGGATCCTCGACCCGTTTCGCCTTGGCCAAGCGCGAGCCCTTGAAAATGGAACATGAGGCATTCCGTGATGCAGTTCTCGGAAAGTCGATGAATATCGTCACGATGGCTGAAGGCCTTGAGACGTTGCGGGTTGCCGAGGCCGTGCTGGACTCCGCCAAATCAGGCTCCGTCATCACCCTCTGATCCGCCAAATTAAGCAACGCCTTTGGGGGAGGCTGGCCACGTGCCAGCCTCCCTTTGCCGTTTGTGGACCCCGGCTGCCCCTGCTTGACGATGGGCCCGGATACGGGGAACCCGCGCCATGTCGGGTAGCCTTGACCAGTAGACGTGGGCACTTCTGTGCCCGCACGCCAATACACAGGAGAGTTTGTGAACGCTGATCTCGTCGTCGTCGGCTCGGGTTTCTTTGGCCTGACCATTGCAGAACGCGCCGCTACCGAGTTGGGGCTTAAGGTCGCGGTTCTTGATCGCCGCCACCATATTGGAGGAAACGCCTACAGCGAGAATGAAGAGAAGACGGGAATCGAGGTGCACCGCTACGGAGCGCACCTCTTCCACACGTCGAATGAACGTGTCTGGGAGTATGTGAACAGGTTCACCAAGTTCACCAACTACCAGCACAAGGTTTACACCAGCCACAAGGGCGAGGTGTACCCCATGCCGATCAACCTGGGTACGATCAACCAGTTCTTCCGTGCAGCAATGAGTCCCACGGAAGCACGCCAGCTCATTGCCGAGCAGGCTGGCGAGCTCGCCGGCACTGATCCCCAGAACCTGAATGACAAGGGAATACAGCTGATCGGGCGGCCCCTGTATGAGGCGTTCATCAAGCACTACACGGGCAAGCAGTGGCAAACGGATCCGAAGGACCTTCCTGCGGAGATCATCTCCAGGCTCCCGGTGCGCTACAACTATGACAACCGCTACTTCAATGACTCCTACGAGGGGCTCCCGGTCGACGGCTATACAGCGTGGATCGAGCGCATGGCGGACAACCCCAATATCGAAGTTATCCTCAACACGGACTTCTTTGACGACGGCGAATTTGGCCGCTCCTCCGTCCTCGGGCAGGTTCCGGTCGTCTACACAGGCCCAGTGGACCGCTACTTCGACTACGCCGAGGGTGATCTCTCCTGGCGCACCATCGATCTCGAAGAAGAAGTTCTGCCGATCGAGGACTTCCAAGGGTGTGCTGTGATGAACTACCCGGACGCTGAGACCGCATTTACGCGCATCCACGAGTTCCGCCACTTCCACCCCGAGCGTGACTACACGAAGGACGCAACAGTCATCATGCGCGAATTTTCGCGTTTCGCGGAGAAGGGCGACGAGCCTTACTACCCTGTCAACACATCAGAGGACCGCAACAAACTGCTCGCTTACCGCGATCTTGCACGTGGCGAGAAATCCGTGCTGTTTGGCGGCCGTCTCGGGACGTACAAGTACTTGGACATGCACATGGCTATCGGCTCGGCCCTGTCCATGTTCGACAACAAGATCAAGCCGCACTTCACGGGCGGCGCCAAGCTGGAAAGCGGTGGAGTGGACGCATGACCGCCACAACGAATGAAAGCCAGGAAACTGCCATGACGGCCACAACAGCTGCAGACAGCCCGGCCTCGACCGAGCAGAATCTTCGAATAGTCCAGCGTGTGGTTTTTCCGGCCAACCGCGACCTCGATACCCTCCCGCTCTATGTCGACCCGGACACCAATAAGGTCCGCAAGCAAGACGACAACGGCGCAGCAGTCATTCAGGCCGTAGGCATGGCCCGCAAACTCCACCCGGAGGACATCCTGGACCGCGGATCGGTGCAGGTGCGCCGTGGCGAACGTCTTTCCTTTGGTTCCTACTTCAATGCCTTCCCCGCCAGTTACTGGCGGAAATGGACCATCGCCACAAAGACGGTTCTCCACATCGAGACCGAGGGCGAAGGGACGGTGATCGTCTACCGGTCCAACGCACGCGGCGCTTCGCAGCGAGTCGACTCGATCCTCGTTGAAGGAAATGCATCGAACGAGTTCGAACTTACACTCGCTCCCTTTGGGGACGGCGGTTGGTACTGGTTCGATCTCATTGCCGGCGGCGACGGAATGACCCTTAAGGGCGCCCACTGGGCTGTTCCTGACGAAGGCAGGCCCCAAGGGAGGGTCACCCTGGGTGTTACTACCTTCAACCGTGCCGACTACTGCCTTGAAACCATCAAGTCGATCGACGCCGACTCCGGTCTCCGTGAAATCCTGGCGGAACTGATCATTGTGGACCAAGGCAACAAGAAGGTCGCCGACGAAAACGGGTTCGACGAAGTCGCCGCGTCCATGGGCGACCAGTTGCGCATCATTAACCAGGGAAACCTCGGTGGCTCGGGTGGGTTCGCCCGCAACATGTACGAGATGCTTGTCTCGGACAAGAGCGACTACGTCATGCTGCTCGACGACGACATTGAACTTGAAACCGAAGGTGTGCTCAGGGCTGTCGCGTTTGCCGATCTATGCCGTAAGCCCACCATCGTCGGCGGACACATGTTCGACATGTATAACAAGTCCGTACTGCACGCTTACGCCGAAGTGGTGAATTTCTACCGGTTCCTATGGGGACCCGTCGAGGGTCTGGGAAACCACGACTTCTCGGCAGAGGGTCTCCGTTCAACCCCGCTGCTGCACCGCCGCTGGGACGCGGACTACAACGGTTGGTGGATGTGCCTCATTCCCAAGACCGTAGTGGAAACCATCGGACTGTCCCTTCCGGTGTTCATCAAATGGGATGACGCTGAATACTCCCTTCGGGCCCGCGCGGCAGGCTTCCCCACCGTCACGCTGCCGGGCGCGGCAGTCTGGCATGTCTCCTGGGCTGATAAAGATGACTCCGTGGACTGGCAGGCTTACTACCACGAGCGCAACAGGCTCATCGCGACCCTTCTGCATTCGCCGTTCCCCAAGGGCGGCCGCATTTTCCGCGAGAGCCTGAACACGGACATCAAGCATCTGGTGTCGATGCAGTACTACCCCGAGCAAGCCCGCGTCATGGCTCTTCGGGACGTCTTGGAAGGCCCGGACAAGCTCCATGAGCAGCTTCCCACCACGATGCCCAAGCTCCGCGCCATGCGTGACGAATTTGTAGACTCACAGGTCAAGACCGATCCCGGTGCGTTCCCTGAGTCCTTCCGCAAGCGTCCGCCCAAGAAGCCGCAGAGCTACAAGCAGCCCGGCGCCCTTGGCCTGCTGCCTTGGGCTGTCAAGACCGTCCTCAAGCAGACCCTTGCTCCGGTCCGCGACTCTGCGAAGACCAACCCTGAAGCCCATGTTGCGCATCAGGACGGCAAATGGTGGAGCCTGGCCCACCTGGACAGTGCCGTTGTCTCCACAGCAGATGGCACAGGAGCCTCCTGGTACCAGCGCGATCCCAAGCTGGCACGCCGGCTTTTGGTTGAAACAACGCAGTTGCACGCACAGCTCTTCTCCAACTGGGAGACGCTCCGGGCGCAGTACCGTGCCGCGCTGCCGCAGATCACATCGATGGAATCCTGGCGGGAAACGTTCGATGCTTCGGAGCCCAAAAAGTAGCGATGGCCAACTCCACTGATATCTATGCTGTTCCCGGGGTGGGTGCCGGTCTGCTGGATGTATTCCGGCGCCGGTACCTCCTCAAACTGATCGTCCGCAAGGAACTCAGGGTCCGCTACCGGGGCTCCGTGCTGGGTCTGGCGTGGTCCTACGTGAAACCGTTGGTCCAATACCTGGTTTTGTTCTTTGCACTGGGCATCGTACTTCGCGTGGGGGACCAGATTCCCAACTACGCGCTTTACATGTTCTCCGGCGTCATCGTGGTCAACTTCTTCACTGAGGCTTTTTCAAATGCAACGCGTTCGATCGTTTGGAATGCTGCCCTGGTGAAAAAGATCTACCTGCCCCGGGAGCTCTTTCCCGTGGCGTCAGTGTGGGTCGCTGCTGTACATTTCCTTCCCCAACTGGTCGTCCTGTTGGTTGCCGCCCTTTTCAACGGGTGGCGACCCGATGTCATGCAGCTTCTGGGTGCAGCGCTGGGCTTTGTCATTGTGGCCGTCACCGCCACGGGCCTTGGCCTCCTGGCAGGGGCCGTCAACGTGTTTTTCCGTGACGCGGAGAACATCGTGGACATGCTGATGATGATCGTCACCTGGACCTCGCCCGTACTCTATGACTGGACCATGATCCGTCGGCTTGCTCCCGACTGGGTCCTGACGATCTATCAGCTCAACCCGGTGACGGTGGCTGTTGAATTGTTCCATTGGGCGTTCTGGTATCCCACGGTCACCAAGCCCGTCGAGCTACCCCCGCATCTCATGTTGACGGGGCTGGCTGGACTGGGCATGGCCGCAGTTTTCCTTATTATCGGCCAGCTGGTCTTCCGCCGGCTCGAAGGCCATTTTGCGCAGGAGGTCTGAGTGGGCACCGCCGTCATAGTCAAAGGCTTGAAAAAGACCTTCAACCTGCGTCACTCGCACTCCCTTAAAGAGACGCTGGTTTGGCTCGTCAAGGGACGCAAGGGAGAACTCACGAAGAAGTTCGATGCCCTGCACGATGTCAGCTTTGAGATTCAAGATGGGGAGACTGTAGCTCTCTTGGGCTTCAACGGCTCCGGTAAATCCACCTTGCTGAAGCTGATTTCCGGGGTCATCCTTCCAGATCAGGGCACGGTGCGGACCAAGGGCCGCGTGGCCGGACTGATCGAGGTTGGCGCCGGTTTCCACCCGGATTTGTCTGGCCGCGAGAATGTCTTCCTCAACGCTGCAATCCTTGGAATGACAGAGCAGGAGATTAACGAGAAATTCGACGAGATCGTTGCTTTCTCCGAGATTGAGCAGTTCATTGACACGGAAGTGAAGTTCTATTCTTCCGGAATGTTCCTGCGCCTGGCGTTTGCTGTTGCGGTCCATACGCAGCCGGACATCTTCCTTGTGGATGAGATCCTGGCCGTTGGCGATGAACCTTTCCAGCGGAAGTGCTTGGCCAAGATCAAGCAGCTGTCCGATGAAGGCAGGACCCTGGTGGTTGTTAGCCATGACCTGGACATGATTTCGCGGATCTGCGATAGGGGAGTCGTGTTGTCTTCCGGCACTGTCCAGTTTGAAGGGCCGGCCGATCAGGCTGTCGCCTGGTTGCGGGAACGCAACTAAGTCCGGCATCCAATAGCAAGAGTCGTCTGTCAACGGATGGCTAGTGGAAGCATCTAAGAAAGGCGATCGTAGGAATGGGTATCGGCCCACTGCTTTTGTGTGTACTCCTGATCGTTGTGTTGTGGTGGGGTCCAGGCTGGCTTCTCGGGGAAGCGCTGGGAGTGCGCCGAACCCTCCTGCCCGTCGTGGCACCACTTTTGGGCATGGGTGCCCTGACGGTCATCGGCGTGATGGGCAATTCCCTCGGGCTTAGCTGGCAACTGCTTCCAGTGGCCGCAGTTCTGCTGGTGTTGGCTGCGGTCCTGTTCTCCTTAAGGCTTCTGCTGAAGCGCCGGTTCCCTGACAGGTTCGAGGCACCCCTCCGAACGCAGCCCAGCATTTTCGGAAAGCATCGTTTTGCCGGATCCTGGTGGATCCTGTTGGCCGGACTTCTTGCCGGCGGTGCCGTTGCAGGGGTGTCATGGTTTGTTGGGACTGAAGGCCTCCTGGGCATTAACCAGGACTGGGACATCCCTTGGCACGCCAATATGATCCGGCTTATCTCGGTGAATCATGAATGGGACCCGGCCATTGCGGGCAATTTCGCCTACTACGACACCACCATTTCTGATGCGCCCATCCGTAGCTACCCGATCGCATTCCATGCAGTGCTCTCGCTGTTCTGGCCGATGAGTGGCGTCAGTATTCCGGTGTTCCTGAATGTTTTCGTCTTGGTGATGATGGCTGTCCAGCTGCCGCTGAGCGCCATGGCCTTGACGATGATTCTCACGCGCCGCCCGATTGCGGTGGCCGCTGCGGCTGCAGTCTCGGGTTGGTTCACTGTTTACCCCTATGACCTTCTATGGCGTGGCCCGCTGATTCCGTTCTTCGCGGGCATGGTGTTGGTTGGACCCTTCGTCTTTCTGGCTGTCAAGGGTGCCTTGGAACGGCAAAAGTTCTGGGTCCTTGGCATTGCCTTCGGCGCCGTGGGGCTCATTGCCGTCCACCCCTCGCTGGCATTCGTAGTACTGCCCGTGCTTGTCTTCTGGCTGCTCTCCGCACTCATACGGCGTAAGGGCAGGATCCTTGGTATCACTGTTTACCTGGCAGTGTCAGGGGTTCTGGCGATGATAATCGGCTTGCCGATTATCACTCAGATGCTCAAGGAATCTGAGCGGGTCTCCAAAATGACGTGGGCCCCGGACACTGATCGCAGTGGTGCCATCCAGAACATTGTCTTCCTGAACCATGGCTCCATGGCAATGCCGATCCTGACAGCTCTTGTTGCCCTTGGGTGCCTTGCAGTTGCTTTCAGGGTCCGCATGTGGTGGTACTTCGGCCCGGTCCTGGCCTTTGCGTTTCTTTCGGTCTACACCATGGGCAGTGACAGCCCTAGATTCCTTAACCTGACGGCTCCCTTCTACGACGACCAATGGCGCATTTTCGGTATCTTGGTAATGCTCCTCGTGCCGCTTGCCGGATTGGGTGTTGCCCAGTCCGCCGAGGCAATCGAGTGGGCGGTCCGCCGGCTCCGCAATCGTCGGGCAAAATCCCATGAATCCGAAGGCAAAGACGGACGCAGGCCGAACCACGTCATCATGGCTTCGGCCGCAGTGGCAGTCCTGTTGGCATGCGGCGTCGGAGCGGTCCCGTATTTCAAGCAAAACGCCGAGCGCATCAACATCAATACAAAGGTGGATGGACCCACCCTGAGCTCGTCTGAAGTGGATCTGCTCAGCAAAATCGACCAGTACGTCCCTCAGGACGCCACGGTGCTGAATGATTCCTGCGATGGTTCCGTATGGATGTACGCACTGGGAAACCGGATGCCAATGATCCGACACTTCGAGATACTTCCCACGAATCGGCAGCTACTGGTCCTTCAAAAGCTTCCCGAGCTTGCGACTGATCCCGACGTACGGGCGGCCGCCTCGGAGCTTGGTATCGAATGGGTATACATTGCTGACGGTCGGATCAGGGCCTGGGACGAGCCCAAGGCGGGGTTGACCCATCCGGATTCCATCCCTTACCTGAAGCTCGTTGTGCGTGATGGAAACGCGGCCCTGTACCGGATCGATTGGTCCCAGTTGCCTGGAGGCAAGGAAGCCTTTGAGGCCGCTGCCAAGGACCGCGTCCAGCTTGGTGGAGTTCCGGGAATCCTCGAGAACCGGAACCCCGACGGCATCGCCCCGCTTGGAAGGATCTGCTAGCCATGAAGGCATTCATCAAAAAGTTCCTCTCGTCCAGCTTGTTCCGCTTCCTCGTGGTGGGCGGACTGAGCTTCATTGTGGATCTCGGTCTGTTGGCGCTCTGTTTCCAGGTGTTTGGGTGGCCGCTTTGGTTGGCCACGGGTGCAGGCTTCTGGGGGAGTTTCTTCTTCAATTACTTCCTGCAGCGCCACTTTGCCTTCGGCGGTGGCGGAACCGCCCTGGGTGGAGTGCTGAGGTATTCCGGGCTCCTGGCTTTCAACACTGTGGCTGTCATGGGAATCGTGGAGCTTTTCCAGTTCCTCGGTGCTGGATATGTTGCCGGTAAAGTGGTTGCGACGATTGTGACCATGGGATGGAACTACTTCATTTACAAGCACTGGATCTTCCCGCAAAAGAAGCAACCGAAGAGCGCCAGCGAACAGACAGATGGCGGGTCGGGCACCGACGCGCCAGCACAGAAACTCACACCTAACAGCAGCGAAGGATAATCGATGTATCGAGGCGTTCGAATTGCCGCGGTAGTACCGGCCTACAAAGAAGAGAACCACATCGCGCAGGTCATCGAAACGATGCCTGATTTCGTCGATGACATTGTCATTGTTGATGACTGCAGCCCTGACGACACCTCAGGGGCTGCCCTTCGTGCCGACGACGGTCGGGTCACCTTGATCCGGCATGAGGTCAACCAAGGCGTAGGCGGGGCAGTCCTGACTGCCCACAAAGCAGCAATGGAGCTGGGCTCCGACATCAACGTCGTCATGGCCGGCGATGCCCAGATGGATCCGGAATACCTCCCCCAGTTGCTCGATCCGGTGGTGGATGGCTACGGCTTTGCGAAGGCAAACCGCTTCTTCTCCGGTGAGTCTTTTGCCGGTATGCCCGGTTACCGTATCTTCGGCAACATCGTTCTGTCATTCATGACCAAGCTCGCTTCGGGTTACTGGCACATCTTTGACCCCCAGAACGGCTACACCGCAATCCGGACCGAAGTTCTTCGCCGCCTTCCTATGAACAAGGTGGCCGCACGCTACAGCTTTGAGAACGATCTCCTGATTCACCTGAACATCCTCGACGTACCGATTGTGGATGTGCCGATCCCTGCTGTTTACGGCAATGAGGTTTCCAGCATCAAGCTTCGGAAGGTGATCCCCGAGCTTCTGGCCATGCTCTTTGGCGGCTTCTGGCGCCGGGTTTGGTGGAAGTACATGGTTTGGTCCTTCTCAGCGGTTGCTCTCCTGCTGATCGCAGGTATCGCCCTCATCGTCATGGGTCTCGTTGCCGGGATCTGGGTCCTCG
This sequence comes from Arthrobacter sp. StoSoilB5, assembly GCF_019977235.1. Taxonomy (NCBI): domain Bacteria; kingdom Bacillati; phylum Actinomycetota; class Actinomycetes; order Micrococcales; family Micrococcaceae; genus Arthrobacter; species Arthrobacter sp. StoSoilB5. Next base: position 3,671,270 of record NZ_AP024646.1, on the reverse strand, counting down.
CTGCAAGCGTGGGATCTCCGACTGCGGGATCGGTGATGTTGGCTGTGGTGCCCTTTGTGCTGGGTGTTCAGATGCTGCTCGTATCCCTGCAGTTGGATATACAAGCGAGTCCGAACCGCCCCACGATGCATCCCATGAAGGAACGTTCGTAGCTGGTTCTACGGTAAAAAAGGGGAGGGCCAGGACGTTTTTGTCGTCCTGGCCCTCCCCTTGTCTTTCATCCTAGGGGAGTGAGGTGAAACCTCCCCAGCCCCATCCGACCTGGCTCCTGGAGAGCCATCCGGATGTTCCGTTGCCGGGGTACAGGAAGAGGTTGCCACCGGAATCACGTGCCAGGACATCGTTCTTGCCGTCGCCGTTGAAGTCGCCGGGGCCCAGGATAGCGGTCATCCCGCTCCAGCCGCTTCCAACCTGGACCCTGCTGAGCCATCCGCCGGCTCCGTTCCCTGGATACAGCCAGAGAATACCTGAGGTGTCCCTGGCCAAGACATCGGTCTTGCTGTCGCCGTTGAAGTCGCCAGTACTCAGGATCGCTGTCATGGCGTTCCATCCAGTGCCAACCTGGGCACTGGATGCAAAGCCGCCGGTGCCGTTTCCACGGTAGAGCCACAGAGTGCCGGCCGAATCCCGCGCCAATACATCGGCCTTGCCATCGCCGCTGAAGTCGCCTGGCGCGAGGATGAGCGTCATGCCCGTCCACGCCGTGCCGGCCTGCACCCTGGGCTGGAGCCCGCCGGCCCCATTTCCGGGGTAGAGCCAGAGGACGCCGTTGGTATCGCGCGCCAGGACGTCGCTTCGTCCATCACCGTTGAAGTCCTTGGTGGGGACGATGGCGTTCAGCGTGTTCCACCCTGTGCCCAACGAACGTTGAGTCAGCCAACCGCCGGTGCCGTTGCCTGGATAGAGCCATAGCGTGCCGCCATTGTCCCGCGCAACGACGTCGTTCTTTGCGTCGCCGTTGTAGTCTTTCCAGGTGTTGGCTGGTGGCGCTGTCACGGTGTAGGCCTGGCTGACGATCGCCGAACTATTGTTGGAGGCATCCACTGCGAAGTACTTCAACGTCATCGCGGCGGTCAGCGTGATGGCTGTGGAGTATTTATTGGCGGCTGTGGCTGTCGGTGTAGTGCCGTTGGTTGTGAAGTAGATGCTGGATCCGGCTTCATTAACCGTGAGGGTGATCTGCTGGTTTACTGGGTAACTGCCCGCAGGGGGTGTCGCAGTGACCACCGGTGGGGTGGTGTCCAGAATTGTGTAGGCAACGGTTGTAATCGCTGAGGCGTTTCCGTAGGCGTCCACAGCAAGGCCCTTCACTGTGGTGTTGGCCGTGAGTGCGAACGGATTCGAGTATGCTTTCGTGCTTCCCGTGACTGCAGTAGCGGGCGTGCTCCCATCCGTTGTGTAGAAGATACTGCCTGATTCGCTGGAAGTCATCGTGACAAGCTGCCCTGAAGCGTAGGCTCCGGCAGCCGGAGCAACTGTCAAAACTGGCGCTGCGCTGTCAAGTACGTACGTTTGAGTCGCAACGGTTGAATCGTTCCCCGCGGTGTCCCGTGCGAAATACTTCAATGTCATCGACGTCAACGCTATCGGCCCTGAATAGACAGGACTGGATGTTGTAGGCGTCGCGCCATCGGTTGTGACGTAGATCGTGGCTGCTTCGTTGACCGAGAGGCTGATGGTTTTGCCGGGCCCGTATGTTCCTGCGGCAGGATCGACAGAGACCACCGGCGGTGTTGTGTCGGCAGCGAAGACTGTGACATTCCTGGTAGCAGTAGACGTGTTCCCTGCGTTGTCCCGGACTTCCACCGTGAACGTGACAGGACCATTGGGTAGGTTGGTGTACGACTTTGGTGACGTGCATGCTGTGAAGGCGTTGGCGCCCAACTTGCACCTGAACCCGGCAACGTCCGTGGACGTTGAGGCAAAGGTGAACGACGGCGAGATGCCCACTGTTGCACCCTCTGCAGGAGAGGTGATGGACACCTGCGGTGCAGTCAAGTCGGCGGTCACAGTCACCGATGCCACGGTGCTGATGTTGCCTGCCATGTCTGTCGCCCGCACTCGAAGGACGTGCTGGCCCGCGGTAGTGAGGTTGAAGACGAACCCGTTACTGCAAGCCGTGAAAGTTGTCGTCGAATCTACCGAGCAGGACAGGATGGTATCCGCCTCGGAGGTTACGCCCAGGACAGGCGCACCGTTGACTGTTGCCCCAGCGGTAGGTGAGGTGATGACCGGAGCGGCGGGGGCGGTCAGATCAACCGTGAATGACCGGGATACCGGAAGCCCCGTCGGTGCCGCACGTACCGAGAATGTGTACGCGCCGTTGGCCAAGGCTGTGGCTGGCGTATACGTGCCACCCGTGCACACCTGCCAGACAGGTGTTGCGGTGCTCAATTGGAGGCTGCATTCAAGTGCGCCGCCGGGAGGCGTCGAGGCTACCGTAAAGGTAGGAGTGGAGTCATTGGTGAACGCTGGGTTGGCTGCCTGGGTTCCGTCTGCCGCCGTCGGACCGCTCACGATCGAAGGTACGACGCCACCAAGGGAGAGCAATCTTCCCTGCTGGGCGGGTTTGGCAGGATCCAGCTGACCTGGATCTTCCATGACCAGCAGCTTGCCGCCGCGCATTGCCAGGCCGCCAATCTTGCTGAAACCGAGGGCCCATTGGTTGTTCACGGTGTCAGTGCTCAGGTCAATGCGCGAGACCGTGTCCTTGCCGGCGTCGGCCGTGGTGGTTCCCACACTTGTTCCCGTGTAAAGGACCAGGGGCGACTGCCAGTCGTAGTAGATGGCTGTCGGCTTGCCGACGTTATAGAGAGGCGCGGGTACGAAGTTGGTGAGTACGCCGTCCTCAGGTGCCGTGAACACGGTCAGTCCCGAGGTTTCAGCGACATAAACAACGACGTTGCCGGCACTGTTGCGGTGGGTGGCAGCAAGGCTCAAGGAGCTTGTGCTCACTGAAGCTATTGATTCGATGCTGGGATGGAGAGCCGTTGGATCCACGATCTTCACAATCGACCGGGCATTTGCGAACGACAAATAGATGTTGCCATCGGGGCCGTCACTGACGGCATTCGGGCGGAGGTCGCCGTCGAAGATGGTCAACTGGCTGTCGTAGTCGAATAACCCGGCGGTGGGGTTCCAGACCGCACGAACTACCTCGGAACTTCCGACGGCGGCATCCGGAATGAACGCGATTTCGTCACCATTGCCGTTGTTGGCGGGAGACGGATCGATCATTGCAGGAGTCCCAGCCAGCGCGGGACCCCTTTTGTGTCCAGCCAAGGTGCCTCCAAGGCAGGTGCCTGTTTCGAGGCCGCCCGGTGTAGCTCCTGATGCCTCGGTCACGCGGCAGAATCCGGCACGAGCATCCGAAACCCAGATCCTTCCACCGGGATCCACAACAGCGCCTGCGGCCTTGGTCAGACCAACAGCCAGCGTCTGGCGGGCTTGGTCAGCTGCGGCAGGCCCTCCGGTAAGCACTCCTGTCAGCGCCGCAGCAGCGAGGCTGGCAGTGGCAAGAAGGGCGGTTAATGTACGGCTATGCCGTCTTCGATCCACTCGGCCCCGGGACGGGCTATGGGAGTCTACCTGAGAGGTTCTTGAGCGACCGGCGAGGGCAAGACATGCCAAACCAAGCTGAAGAACACTGCGATTGCGCGTGTCCACCGAGGGATCCCCACTTCATTCGGATGCTCCCCAGCTCCGCATGCATTGGTTATTCGCCCCACGCCGTTCCCGGCTGCGTCTACGTACATCTTCCCCCAATTTCCACATTTGTCACTAGTGACTTTTTGATGCAGGGCATTTTTTTGGCCTCGCGTTCGCCGGTTCCAATGTCTTGACCGCGCCTACGCAGCCCCGCACGATTGAGGTGGAGGTCACAATGCGCAGACTGTTTCCGATCGTGGTGCCGCTGGTGGTGCTGTTGGCCGCCTGCACGGGTCCGTCGCCCCAACCCACCCCGGGAACGACTACGGCGTCGGCAACAGCAACCACCAGCGGAACAGCGGAACCCAGCCACTCGCCGTCGACGGTTCCCAGCAGCAGCACCTCAGGGGACGGCGAACCGTTGGGGGAGGGCGATGAACCCGACCGCTACGCCTATCGCTGCACAAGTCTTGACGCCTCGCCGGAAGTCCAGTTGTCGAGTCTGGCGGAGGTCTGGGCCGCGACAAATTACACACGGATGGGCTCGTGCGATGTCACCTACACCGGCCCGGAACCGTTCCAGCCGACGCCTCGGGAAGCAGAGGCAATTTCGACGGCGGCGCCGGGCGGAGCGGGCGATGATGACGGCCTTGCTGTGATGCTGGACGTCCTCCGCCTGTGTACGCGGGTCAGCGATGAAAGCGGTCCCGGCGGTTTCCAGGGCGCAGGTCACGGGGCGTTGCTCGCCGCAGCCTCGCTTTGCCCAGATGCTCCGCAGGGCAAAATCATCGCAGCGTGGGCCGATGGCACACGGGTAGGCGATGGCATGTACCAAGTGGGGGAGTCAGTCCAGCCGGGCAAGTATCAACTGGTCAAGCAAGGCCCTGTCGCAGCTGAATGTAAGTGGTCCGTTGCTGCTGCGGGGGGCGCCCTTGCTGCCGGCGGAGGGCTCCCAGCGGCGGGCCAGAGTATCGATCTCGCTACCGGCCAAAACTTTACTAGTGACAAATGCGGAATTTGGGGGAAGATGTACGTAGACGCAGCCGGGAACGGCGTGGGGCGAATATCCAATGCATGCGGAGCTGGGGAGCATCCGAATGAAGTGGGGATCCCTCGGTGGACATGCGCAGGCGCAGTGTTCTTCAGCTCGGTGTGGCAGCTCTTGCCCTCGCCGGTTGCTCAGGAACCAGTGTAGAAACTTCCCAACCACCAGCACTCGATATGGCGCCTGTGGTCGCAAACGACAACAAAATCCCCGTTGAACGTCCGGAACCTTTGATCCGGTATCAGTTCACGTGCACAGCGGCCGATGGCAGCCTGATAGGCAAGTTCTCGAGCCTTGACGAAGTCTGGGCGTCCACGCGATACATGCACGTCACTGACTGCCAAGTGGACTATGTCGGAAATGGACCGCATACCCTGACTCCCGAGGAGACGGCCGCCGTCAATGCCGCCCTGGCAGCGGGTGCCGTTCCGGGAGACGCCTCGGCCCTTTGCCTGCGCATCATTAAGGCCTGCACCCGGACGGATCCCAGGACGCTCGCAGCCTCACTGGCCGCTTATGGAGTTCCTGTGGTGAAGGGGGCCTTGACGCTTGCGCCCTTGGCGCCACAGGCGGCCGTGCTCACCAAATGGCTTAAGACGGCAGTGTCCGGATAGGCGGGCGGCTCCCACAAACAGGCAGGGCGCGGACCTCTTTGGGTCCGCGCCGTTTTCACAGTTCCTGGCGTCAGGCAAGCAAGCTATTCATCGCATTGATCAGCGTGGTTTCCACGCCATTCGTGCCCGCCTTGAAGTGGGCCAGATGCCCGTAAACGGTCATTGATCCACCGGCTATTCCCGGGAAATCCGGTTCCCAGCCGCCCTCATAACTGCCAAGCGGCATGAACGGTGGAAAGAATTCGTTGCTGGGTATGTAGCAGCAGGATTCGTTCGCGTATCCACCAACGAGGATTCCGTTGGTTCCGCCGTTGCGATTGCGGAAATAGGCCGCATAACCGCTGACGAGTTCGCCCCCGATCATGGCGATCTTTAGTTGCGGACTGCCGTTGAACTTCCACACCTGGAAGGGGGAAGGCACCGCTGTTTTGTAGCTATTGCTGTCGATCCGTCCGATCATGACCTGGGCGTGACGCTGATACCACAGCGGCTGGCCGTTGGGGTTCGCCAAACGAGCCACATATGCGGCGCGAACGGCGGCCAGGTTGTCCGCCGTCGGTGTGATATCCAGTGGAAGCTGGACCTCCTGATAGCGCGTCACCATCGGGCCGCTGAGTGCCCGGCCCGCGGACTGCATGTTTGAATTGACAGTCGCGCCGAGGGCGTCCCCATGCTGGTCCCTGAGTTCCCAGCTGCGGACTCCTCCGGGGTCCTGGTCCCCGGCTGGTCCCTGCACGAACATCGCGAAACAATTCGGGTTCCGGTTCTCGATGTAATTGCAGGCGCCCGCCGCGAAATCTCCGTCAAAGAGTGTGCGCAAACCTGCACTGATCGGGTGGCAGCCGTAGCTGAAGATCACGGCTGCGGGTGTGCCGTTGCCCCGCCTGGCTACCAGAATGGGGACGGCGGTTTCTGTGTATGGCAGGCCTACCCTGTTCGCGGAAAAGTTCTGAGTTGAAACTTTGTAGTCGAAGGTGACTGACTCTTCATTCGCGTTCAAGGCTTCCTGCGCTAGGTTCACGACCGTGTCCTCCAGGTCGTCGCTGTACGAACGGACCAATCCCAGGTCTGCCAGTCCGTAGGCCATGAAGGGATGCAGGGTGTCGATCAGGGCGGGACCATTGTGCGTATGTGTCGCTTGGATCAGGATGTCGCTGCTTGACCAATTGGCGAGTTGGATGATCCTGTCGCGGATCCGCTGATGCATGGCACGAGGCAACGCCAAGACATCCAACGAGATGATGATGTGGGGGTGGGTGTCTTCCCAGATGAGGATCGCCCGAGCGTAGAGGGGCTCGAACGGCGAGCTACTGGTGGCCTCGCGTCCGCCGTCGGTGGTTCCATATCCGGCCATGTACGGATTCGTGCTCAGCGACGGCGTAATATCAGCGCTTGCAGTTCCAACTCTAAACGCCATAAAAGATCACTCCTTGATTGTGCGCAATGGGTGATCTTCGCTTGCCCCCAAACAAAGTCCGTATCCCAAAATGCGCTGAACAGCCAATACGTGAGACCACCTTCATTAGACCATGTGATCCCCGAATTTAGGCCGCTCCACGGGGATATTTATCGCATGGCCGGACGTCGCACAGGCTGGAAATCAACCGAGGGCCCTTTCACGGAAGTTTTCCACGAAAGGGCCCTCGAAAGGGGCGGGTTGCATGCTATTTGGCGGCTGGCGCCAGGATCGTGAGGCTGTTCCAGCCCGTGCCGATCCGAGATAGTGTTCCCCACGACCGGTTCGAACCCACAGGGTAGTACCGGAGCTCGCCAAGTGTGGTACGGGCGATGATGCCGCTGGAGCCGGCTCCGGCAAATCCGCGAACCGCACCGAAGCTGGAAATAATATTCCAACCTGTTCCGACCACGCCGGGAGCTTCCTGCATAAAGTTGCCAGTGCCGTTCGAACGGTACAGCTTCAGATCACCTTCTGAGTTCTTGGCCAGGAGGTCCGCATTGGAATCTTTGTCAAAGTCCATCTGCACTATGTCCAGGCCGGTCCAACCGACTCCAATGGATACGCCTGTGGACACCGTTTTTCCCGTGGGGTTGCTGAAGTAATACAGGCGACCAGTGGAGTCGTATCCTACGAGGCCGGGATGGGCATCTGCTTTCTTCCACGTGCCAACGGTCAGCGTCCAATCCTTCCAGTTGCTGCCGAGGGCGATCGGAGACCCAAAACCGCTGCCTGTCCGGCCCGGGTAGACGTTTAGCCGGCCGTCGGACCACTGCGCAACAATGTCCAGGGCGCCGTCTCCGTTCCAATCGGTGACGAACCCGGCCTTCAAGCCGGCCCATCCCGTTCCGATGAGGTCCTCCGGGAGAAGCGCGGTGGTGCCCGTTCCGGGATAGCGGTAGAGGTTGGCGTCTGGGCGGACCGCCACCACATCCTCTTGGTCGATGCCGAGGGTTGTCTCTACATCCAGGGGAGCGTCGCTGATCCGGATTGCGTCATCCCAACCCAATCCGATGAGACTGCGGTTGCCCCACGACCCTGAGACTGCAGGGTAATAGTAGAGGTCACCGTTGGCGGTACGGGCGTGAAGCCCCTGCGACCCGGCGTCACTGAAGCCGATGGCTGAACTGACCGACGTCATGCCGTTCCATCCGGAACCAATCACTTGGGGGGCTTCGTTGAGGAAGCTGCCCAAACCATTCGAGCGATACAAGCGAAGGGTGCCGTCGGACGTTCGCGTAACTATGTCCTGGCTGCCGTCGCCATCGAAGTCGATCTGGTTCAGTTGGTGGCCACTGAAACCGGTCCCTATCAGGGTCCCGTTGCTGAGCGTTCCACCGCCTGTGTTCGGGTACCGGTACAAATTGCCCAGGTAGTCCTGTCCTATGACTCCCGGATAGGCATCCTTGGAGTTCCACCACCCCACAGTCAGGGACATTTCCTGCCAGCCGGAACCGACCTGGACGGGGGCGTAGAAGCTACCCCCGGGAGCTCCCCGGAAGAACTTCAACGTCCCATCGGGCCATTGCGAAAGAATGTCCTGGACACCGTCCTGGTTCCAGTCCACTACGTACAGCGATTTTGCTCCTGCCCACCCCGAGCCGATTGCCACGGGGCCACTGATCCGGCCGCTTCCGCTTGCCGGGAACACATCCAGGCGGCCAGTAGAGCTTGTCGTGAGAATGTCCGCACCGGACTTGATGGATGGGTTGGAGGGGGTTGAGACGCCGCGTGCGAACGTTCGCAGCTGGTCGTAACTACCGTTGAAGATGTTGGAATCACCTTCGAACGGCCCTGTGCTGCTGTACTGCCACATGCTGTAATCGCCCCAGCTTGCGGGCAGGTAGCCGGGAGAATTCGTGGGGTTGTTCCAGTAGGAAGCAATCCAAAGTGGGTAGCTGCCGAACGTGGAGTTGCCTACGCACGTATTCCACCAGTCCGTGGTGCTGTAGATAACCGGGAAGCGGCCCGTCAGGGCTTTGACCGTGTTGCCGAAGTCCGCAGCCCACTGGCCAAGCTGTGCTTTGGACATGTTGTAGCACGTGTTGCCGAAGTAGAACCCGTTGATGGTTCGCCCGGCGTAGGGGTTGTATTCGATGTCCAGGACGGGTGGAAGCGTGTAGCCATCCGCTGCCCATCCGCCTCCGTTGGCGACGAAGTACCTTGCCTGGTCCGCACCTGAGGACCAGTTGGGGATGGCGAAGTGGTAAGCGCCGCGTACCATTCCGACGTTGCGTGAACCGTCGTATTGCTGCGTGTAGTTTTCGTTGACGTAGTAGTTGCCCTCGGAGGCTTTTACGTAAGCCCAACGTGAACCTTGGTTCCATTGGCTCTGCCAGTTGACGTTGCCTTGGTGCGCACTGACATCCTGTCCGTGGACACCAATAGTAGGCCTCCAGTGCCCTGGGTCGGCCGCCATGGGCACCACTTGGCCGACTGCCCGTGCGCCGGCAGGCCCTGAATTTCCGTTATCTTGCTTTGCCGCCACCACCCTGGGCGAGCGCTGACCCATTTCTGCTCCACCCGCCGGAATTGCGGCACGCATTGCCGCCTTCATGGTTTCGGCGTCCGGAGCGTTGCCGGGCATTGCCAGGGTCGTTGGAAGCGTAGCTGGATCGTCCGCCGCGGGGCCGACAGCCGGCAGGGGTGGAACAGCAGGAGGAGGCTCGACGGCGGTGGGCGACGGCTTCTGACTCGTCACCACCGGGGCGCTTTCCGCCGGGACAGCCCGGGGTTCTGTCGACGGAAGGAGTGAGCCTGGCGCTGCCGGGGTCTCTTCGGCGGTGGGAGCTGGAACCGGCCGAGGGCCGGAATTCACGGCCCATGCAGGAACGCCGGGAAAGGTGCCTGCCAGCAGGGCCAGGCAAAGGGCGATTCCAGTCCTGGCAAGTGGCATGCGACGGACCGACTCTACTGAGGTTCTTGTCATATCCAATTCCGGCCCTGTGCCGCGGCTCAGCGGCGCATGGTGTGGCTTGCTGACAAGCTCCGGGGCGGGCGCCTGCGCATGGGACCAAAGGCCAGCTCCTAACGGGCTTTACCCTAACATTCCGGAACTGGAGTGACTAGTGGGACTGGGGATACTGGAGGGACTCTTGTTTCAATAGTTATCCACAAGCGGCCAAGCAGGACTTGGACCCGGACCATGGCTGTCCTAGCGTAGGTGACTCGAGAGACGCCTCTCGGATACGGACACGAAGGTTTTTGGGGGATATATGGAGGCTGTTCGGATTGTGGAGGGTGAGGTCCGCGAGCTTATTAGGCGCCGCGGGTTAGACCCCCTCGAACAGGCAGCGGACGTTCGGCGCTTGGTGGAAGATGCCGTCAACGACTATGACGAAAGGGCTCTCCTGGGACCCCTTCCGCCACTGGGACATCTGGAAACTGCCCGCCGGCATGTCTTTGATGCCGTAGCCGGATTCGGTCCGCTGCAACCTTTCCTGGATGATCCCGGCATAGAGGAAATTTGGATCAACGCGCCTCACGAAATCTATGTCGCGCGCAATGGGGACTCCGAACTCACGGGAATCACCCTGGGCGAGCAGCAAGTCCGGGATCTCGTGGAACGGATGCTCAAGAGCTCGGGCCGGCGGTTGGACTTGTCGTCCCCGTTCGTGGATGCGGCCCTGCCGGATGGATCCCGGTTGCATGTTGCCATTCCTGACATCACCCGGAAGCACTGGGCCGTCAACATCAGAAAGTTCATCGCCAGGGCGAGCCGGCTTGAGCATCTCGTCGAATTGGGCAGCCTCACGCCCCAGGCTGCGAGGTTCCTCGGTGCAGCGGTTGCAAGCGGCCTTAATATTCTGGTCTCAGGTGCCACCCAGGCAGGGAAGACCACAATGCTGAATTGCCTTGCGGCAAGCATTGGCTCACGTGAGCGCGTAGTGACGGTTGAAGAGATCTTTGAATTACAACTCCCACTGCGTGATGTCGTGGGGCTCCAGTGCCGGCAACCGAACCTCGAAGGCCACGGTGAAATTCCGTTGCGAAGACTCGTTAAGGAAGCCCTTCGCATGAGGCCTGACCGTCTGGTGGTCGGTGAAGTCCGAGAAGCCGAAAGCCTCGACATGCTGATCGCGTTGAATTCCGGGCTTCCGGGCATGTGCACGGTCCACGCAAACTCGGCCCATGACGCGGTCACCAAGATTTGCACCTTGCCCCTACTGGCAGGGGCGAACATTTCCAGTGCATTCGTCGTGCCAACAGTCGCCTCATGTATTGACTTGGTAGTCCACTGTGCCCGGCAGTCCAATGGGCGCCGGCAGGTAACCGAAATCCTGTCGCTGGGACGCCGTGTGGAAAACGGCGTCATCGAATCCTCCGTGGTGTTCCGCATGCTTGAGGGGCAGTTGCAGCCCAAAGCCAACTCCATGCCAGCCGTCGACAAGTTTGCCTTGGCTGGTTTTGATGTCGCAGCCCTGCTGGAGCTGAACTGATGGCCCCGTTACTGGGGATCCTTTGCGGCAGTGGAGCTTTCCTCATTTGGTGGTCGACCTGGGAGCATCCACCAGCAGCCACGGCCAGGGAACCCCATCCCCGGCGGTTGGAACTGCTCTTGCTCTCGGCAGGCATAGAAAAGGTCACCGGTGCGGGCCTGCTTCTCAGCTGCGCTGGCTGCGGACTCGTTGCGATGCTCCTATTCTTCGTTCTCACCTCTTCACTGCCCGTCTGCCTTTGCTTCGGGATCTTCGGCGCTTGGATCCCTTTTGGCCTCGTACGTCGTCGGGCGCGGAAACGCCGCGCGATGTTGCGCCAACTCTGGCCGGATGTTGTGGACCATCTCAGGTCAGCCATTCGCGCTGGCCTGGCATTGCCAGAGGCCCTGATCCAACTCGGGCATAAAGGGCCAGACGAACTACGCAGCCTGTTCCTTGATTTTGGTGCCGACTATCGATCGGGCGGTCACTTCGACTCGGCGGCAAACAGGCTCAAGGACCGCCTGGCAGATCCGGTGGCTGACCGGATTATTGAGGCACTCCGGATGACGCGGGAAGTGGGTGGCTCGGACCTTGGACGCATGTTGGGAACGTTGGCCGGCTTTCTGCGGGAAAGCGCCCGGACGCGCAGCGAACTCGAGGCCAGGCAATCCTGGACAGTCAACGGTGCCCGGCTTGCTGTCGCTGCGCCGTGGATAGTCTTGGTGGTTATGGCTGGCAGGCCGGAAGCCATGCTTGCCTATAACACCGGGGTGGGGGCCATAGTCCTGCTGGGCGGACTGCTTGTCTCGGTCATTTGTTATGCAGTCATGCTGCGCATTGGGGCGTTGCCCGAGGATGAGCGGGTCCTGCGATGAGCACGTCGACCGCCATTGCAACGCTCCTCGGACTACTCCTCGGCGGAGGGGCATGGTTGATTCTGGTACGACTTCCATTTATGCGTGGCAGGACCTTCGCGGATCGAATTGACCCGCAGCTTAAGTCGCACAATCTCGAGTCGCGCCTCCTCAGGGCGCCAACGCATAATCTCACACCCTTCGGACCTCTGGAACGCATACTCCGCCCCGTTATCCAGGACGGAATCGGCCACTTGTCCCGCTTCAATGGTGGTGGAGCAGCGCTGCGAAAAAGACTGGCTCGAGCCGGGTCGGCGAAGACGGTGCTGGATTTCCGTGCGGAACAACTTGTGTGTGCCGCAGGTGGATTCTTTCTCGCCCTGCTCGGCGTAGGGCTGGGTGCTGCCTCCGGACGATTCAGCCCGCTTCCATCGCTGATGGCGGTGATCGGAGGTGCTTTGTGTGGATACTTGCTTCGCGATTTCATGCTTGGCCAAAAGATCAAGCGTCGCGAATCGGTGATTCTCGCGGAGTTTCCAAGCCTTGCCGAACTCATGGCACTTGCCGTCGCGGCCGGTGAGAGCGCCGTGGGTGCGATGGACAGGATATCCCGCAGCTCCACCGGCGAGCTTGCCAAGGAATTCACCGCTGTTCTGGCCGACACGCGTTCAGGAAAGTCACTGGTCCAGGCACTCCAGGCGTTCTCGACCCGAACAGAGCTGCCGCCCCTCGTCCGTTTCGTCGACGGGTTGGTGGTGGCCGTGGAGCGGGGGACTCCATTGGCCGATGTACTCCGGGCACAAGCTGCCGATGTCCGGGACGCTGCGAAGCGGGAACTTATGGAATCAGCCGGTCGAAAGGAAATCGGCATGATGGTGCCTCTTGTATTTGGAGTCCTTCCACTAACGGTCATTTTCGCAGCGTTTCCAGCACTCGCTGCGCTGCAGTTGAGCCTTTGACAGGACCCAGCCGGCACATTGACCACCTAGCCTTATCCCTCCACAGCACCTACACATCCAGAAACACAAATCAAACACACATTGGGGAAGTAATGAACAAGCACGGACGCCCGTTTTCTGCCACAAACACGATGACCTTGCCCCTTTTCCCATGGGCGTTCGCGGTGATGGCGGGAAATGCAGTATCGCCACTGGAAGATGGTGAGCGCGGTGACGTCCCTGGATGGGTGATGATCACCTTAATGTCCGCCATATTGGTCGCGGGTCTTCTCGCCATTGCATCGCCGGCATTGGCGGACCTCTTCGCGCAGGCCATGGCCAAAGTGGGCGGCTAGGACATGGGGCAGGTACGCTGCCGCGTACAGAATCGCCATCTCCACGTGCCCAGCGCAAAGGAATCTGGGGAACGGGGTTCTGCAGTTGTGGATTTTGTGCTGGTTGGCGCACTGCTGACGTTGTTTTTCATGGCAATCGTCCAGCTCACGCTTGTCCTTCACGTGCGGAACACGCTTATTGATGCTGCAGCGTCGGGAGCTGGGTATGGGGCCCTTGCCGATCGAACGGCCGCAGACGCGAAGGCAAGGACATCCGAACTGATCGAAATGACGCTCAATGGCGACTTCGCAACAGACGTGGCTACCGCTGAAACAAGACTGGATGGAATTCGTACCTTGGAAGTGACCGTGAGGGCCCCCATTCCAGTCGTGGGGCTCATCGGCCCTGGAGGATTCATGGAGGTGAGCGGACATGCTGCGCTGCCGGAGTAGCGTGCAGAGTCCGACGCCGTTACCCACTTCCACAATGCACGCCATGAGGCATCGGCTGGGTGGGATCCGGCAGCCGGAGCCCGACCCCTCACGAGACACGGCTGCGAATTGGGCAGGCGTGGAAAGTCAACGGGGCAGCGCAATGGTGGAGTTCACGTTCCTGGCTGTGTTGCTCATGGTTCCGGTGGTCTATTTCCTGGTAACCGTAGGCCAAATCCAAGGCGGATCCTTCGCGGTAGTCGGTGCGGCAGATCAGGCAGCAAAAGTTTTTGTTTCGCAGACTAAACCCGCCCTCGCGAGGACTGCCGCGGAGCAGAGTGTCCTCGTGGCGCTGAAGGATTACGGCTATCCGGCGCAAGCGGCCAAAATTCAAATCTCATGCGACCGGTCAGACTGCCTTTCGGCAGGGGCAACAGTGACGGTATCGGTTCGACTGACTGTCCCCCTACCGATGGTTCCGTTTGGTGACGCACTTCATTTGGACGCTGCCGTGCTCAATGCCTCTGCTACTCAAGTCGTTGGGCGCTTCAAATGAGCCAAAAGTGAGGAGGAGGCACAGGTGATGGCGAAAGGGCGGATAAGAGGCAGTGCCGAAGAGGGGCAAATGAGTGTGCTGATTGTTGGCTTCGTGCTTCTGGCGCTCCTGCTGGCCTCGGTGGTCATTGCTACTTCGGCGATCTACCTGGAACACAAGAAACTCCTGTCCTTGGCTGACGGTGCGGCCCTTGCCGCGGCTGATTCGTACGTAGTGGGCGACATCGAAGGAATCAGTGCGCCCTCAGCATCGCTGGTGGATGAGCGGGTACTGGGCGCAGTTGATCTGTATCTGGGCAGCAGCGATGCCTTCTCCAAGCACGATCACTTGGCAATTGCTCCTGGAACGGGCAGTTCAAACGGTGGTACCGCGGTGGTGGTCTTGAGTGCCATCGCCCATCCGCCGTTGGTCAATTTCCTGCTGCCCGGGGGAATTCCCGTTGAAGCCAGATCCACGGCCAGGTCCCGGCTCACGCAATAGCGCAATGATACGGACGCAATGACGTAGCCCAGTCGGGGGAGCCCGGCTGATAGCGTACGCTGGAAAGACCATGGCTGAGATTGATTTTCCCGCAGAAATCCGCGCGCTTCGCGCCACTTACAGTTCCATCGAGAACGTCACCGATGTTGATGCCTTGAAGGCCGAGATCGCCGAATTGAGTGAGCAAGCTGGGGCGCCGGACCTTTGGGATGACCCCGCATCCGCGCAGGTTGTCACTTCGCGTTTGTCCCACCGGCAAGCCGAAGTGGAGCGCTTGTCCAAGCTGGCTTCCCGGATCGACGACCTCGAAGTTCTCGTGGAGCTCGGCCAGGACGAGGGCGACGAAGCGTCCATGGACGAGGCAGCCAAGGAGCTTGCCTCTATTCGCAAGGCCCTCGCCGAGCTCGAAGTTGTCACCCTGTTGTCAGGCGAATACGACGAACGGGAAGCTGTGGTGACCATCCGGGCAGGAGCAGGTGGCGTTGACGCCGCTGACTTCGCCGAGATGCTGATGCGTATGTACCTGCGGTGGGCGGAGCGCCACGGTTACCCCACCACCGTGATGGACACGTCCTATGCCGAAGAAGCAGGTCTGAAGTCCGCCACGTTCGAGGTCAAGACGCCGTACGCTTTTGGCACGCTGAGCGTCGAGGCTGGCACACACCGCCTTGTCCGTATCAGCCCCTTCGACAACCAGGGCCGCCGGCAGACCTCGTTCGCCGCCGTCGAGGTGATCCCGCTGATTGAACAGACCGACTCCATCGAGATTCCGGACAACGAAATCCGCGTTGACGTCTTCAGGTCCTCCGGGCCTGGAGGACAGTCAGTCAACACGACCGACTCCGCCGTGCGCCTGACACACATTCCCACGGGGATCGTCGTGTCAATGCAGAACGAAAAGTCGCAGCTTCAAAACCGGGCCGCGGCCTTGCGTGTGCTGCAGTCGCGGTTGCTGCTTGTTAAGAAGGAACAGCAGGACGCTGAAAAGAAGGCCTTGGCTGGCGACGTCAAGGCATCATGGGGAGATCAGATGCGCTCCTACGTGCTCAATCCGTACCAGATGGTCAAGGACCTGCGCACGGAACACGAAGTAGGCAATACGTCGGCGGTGCTGGACGGCGACATCGATGACTTCATCGATGCCGGTATCCGTTGGCGCACGGGCAACCGGAACGCAGCCAGCTAGGTTCTCGATTCGCCGTTCCGGTAGTGTCCGATTCGGCGACACGCCCCGGAAACCCCCGGAATCCCGGCTGCTGCGTGCGTATAGTCGAGTGGCCGGTGCTCTCACTTCCCCCATCGAAAGCCCGCGCTCCGGCTGTTGGACTGGGCGAGTACGTCATGTCCGGCGGGGTTCTAAAGGGCCATGATCAGATTTGAGAATGTCACCAAGGTCTACGAGCAGAATGCCCGACCGGCGCTCGATTCTGTCAGCCTTGAGATCAACCGCGGTGAATTCACCTTCCTTGTGGGCGCCTCGGGCTCAGGAAAGTCCACGTTCCTGAGATTGATCCTGAAGGAAGACAAAGCATCCTCAGGTTCGGTTTACGTAGCCGGCCAGAACGTGGCCAACATTTCGAGCTGGCGAGTGCCCAAGCTGCGAAGGGGTATCGGCGTCGTCTTCCAGGATTTCCGCCTGCTCCCGCAGAAGAATGTCTTCGCGAACGTGGCATTTGCCATGCAGGTCATCGGCAAGAGCCGCTCCATCATTCGGGAGACAGTTCCTGAAGTATTGAAGACCGTGGGTCTTGAGGGCAAGGAACGGCGGATGCCCCACGAACTCTCAGGTGGCGAGCAGCAGCGCGTGGCCATTGCCCGTGCGGTGGTAAACCGCCCAGGTATCCTCCTCGCGGACGAGCCCACCGGAAACCTTGACCCCATTACCTCGATGGGAATCATGGGGGTCCTGGACAAGATCAACCAGAACGGCACCACTGTAGTCATGGCTACCCACGACGACGACATCGTTAACGAAATGCGCCGCCGTGTGGTGGAACTCAAGAATGGCAAGGTCATCCGAGACGAAGCTAAGGCCCTGTACACGTCCATGATCCCGGTTGTGGGTGAATCCCGCCGGCTCCGGGATGCCAGTGGCGAAGAAATCAACCGCGCGCAGGGGGCACAGCTGTGAGGCTCCTTTTCATCCTCGGGGAAATCGGCAGCGGTTTGCGCCGCAACCTGTCCATGGTGATCTCGGTCGTATTGGTGACCTTTGTTTCCCTGACGTTCGTTGGCGCAGCGGGTATGCTGCAGATGCAAATCAACCAGATGAAGGGCTACTGGTACGACAAAGTCCAGGTTGCCGTATTCCTTTGCAACGACGGCTCGACGGCGGTTGGTTGCGCCTCGGGGCCAGCCACCAAGGAACAGCAGGACAACCTGCAGGCCATGTTGGAGTCTCCCGCCGTCAAGCAATACATCAACGACTTCCAGTTTGAATCCCAGGCCGAGGCCTACAAACACTTCAAAGAGCAGTTCTCCAATTCACCCATTGTTGATTCTGTGTCCGAGGACCAGTTGCCGGCCTCGTTCCGCATCAACATGAAGAACCCTGAGAAGTACCAGATCATCAGCGAAACATTTTCCTCGCAGCCGGGCGTTGAGACGGTGAGTGACCAACGCCAGGTCTTGGAGCGCATCTTCTCTTGGATGAATGGCGCTTCTGTGGCCGCGATGGGTGTGGCCGCGGTGATGATCTTCTGTGCGGTGCTTCTAATCACCACCACGATCCGGCTCTCCGCCTTCAGCCGGCGCCGGGAAACGGGCATCATGCGCCTGGTGGGCGCCTCGAAGACAGTCATCCAGTTGCCGTTTATCCTGGAGGGCGTGATCGCCGCCGTCGTCGGGGCCGTGTTGGCATCCGTGACGCTGTGGCTCATGGCACACTTCTGGCTCAACGGTGACCTCTCCAGGCAGTTCCTTAACACTCCCTTCATCTCATCGACGCAGGTCCTGGTGATCGCGCCGGTGCTGATTGCGCTCGGCGGTGGCTTGGCCGGGATATCCTCCTTGTTGACCCTCCGGCGCTACTTGAAGGTTTAGTGATGACGGACGTATGGCGACGAACGACTGTGCTGACAAGCGAAAAGGACTCATGATGACCACGTTGGACCGGAACTCCCTGCGCTGGCGCCTTGCGTCCGGCCAAGCCAGGATTCTTGGTGGCGTGCTCGCTCTGGGCCTCGCTGTGAGCCTCCTGTCGGGTGCCCCCGCTGCCCACGCGGACAGCCTGGACGACCAGCAAGCTGCGCTCGAGGCTGAGTCGGCCCGCGTCCAGGCGTCCTTGGAGTTTGTGGACTCGAAGATCGCCAAGGCGGCGGGCGATCTCGTCATCTACCAAGGACGCCTCCCCGGCGCCCAGCAGGCACTTCTGGAAGCACAGGGCCGAGTGGCCAGTGCCGTCAAGGAGGTCGAGGCTTTGGCTGCCAGGGTGGAGCTTGCCCAGCAGAACAAAGCCAAAATTACTGAGCAGCTTGAGAGCGACAAGCAGAAGATCACCGATACGAAGAAGCTGATCGGACAGATCGCCTCACAGGCCTATAAGTCGGGGGGCGTTCCCACCAACATCGCCCTGCTCTTCGGATCCAACGAGTCCGGCAGCCTGACAGAATCCATGGACCTTGCTGATCAGGCCATGCGCAGCCAGAACGCTGCAATGACCAAGCTAACCCAGCAGAACGCTACCAACGTGAACTCCCAGGCACGATTGGCCGCAGTCGAGGCTGAGATCCAGGACCTGAAGGCCAAGGCTGACGCCGCGCTTGAGCGGGAGAAGGCAGCACGCGACGAGGCTGCGAGTAAGAAAGCCGAAGTCGACAAGCTCATCGAGGACACTACCCGCCTGAATGGACAACTGCAGGCGGCAAAGCCGGGCATCGAAGCCGATCTGGCCCGCGTGAAAGCGGAACAGGACTCTGTCGCGGCCGAAATCGTCGAGAGGGACCGCAAGCTGAGGGAGGCGTGGGAAGCCGAACAGCGTCGGCTCGCGGCGGAAGCTGCTGCCGCTGCGGCTGCCGCTGCGGCAGCGCAAGGAAGACCGGCACCTCCTGAGCAGCCGTATGTTCCCCCGGTGGGTTCGCCCTCCGCCTTTGGTTTGCGGCACCCGTTCGCCAGCTATGTACCCATCACGTCAGGATTCGGCTGGCGGGCAACCCCGCCCGGCACCATCGATTTCTACGGTACGGGCGGTTACATGCACACTGGCATCGACTTCGGCGCGGCCTGTGGTACGCCGGTCTATGCTGCAGCGGCTGGTACCGTCTTCAACTCTGGTTGGAACTCGGCCGACGGCGGTGGATGGCGCGTGAAGCTGTCCCACGGCGTGGTGCAGGGCAACTCCCTGACAACGATCTACTACCACAACAGCAGCATTGTGGTGGCCAATGGCCAGCAAGTTTCGCAGGGGCAACTTATTGCGTACTCGGGTAGCACAGGTAACTCGACGGGGTGCCATGCACACTTCGAGACCTGGCTGAACGGTGCGGCAGTGGATCCCATGACCCTCCTCTAGGGGCCGGTCCGGTGCCTTCTTCAGGGAACAGGCGTCAGGGAACAGGCGTCAGGGAACAGGCGTCAGGGGACGGGCTTCAGAAGCTCAGAAACCAGGGCCGGCGGGCTCTGGCGTACACTAGTTGAAATCCGCATCTAACAAGGAGTTCTACCGTGCCCAAGGAAAGTGGCCGTAAGGTAGTGGCCACCAATCGGAAGGCCCGGCACAACTACCATGTCCTGGATACCTACGAGGCCGGCATTGCGCTAATGGGTACCGAAGTGAAATCCCTCCGTGAAGGCCACGCCTCCATGGTGGACGGCTTCTGTACCTTCTACAATGACGAACTGTGGATGGAGGGTATCCATATCCCTGAGTACCATCAGGGGAGCTGGACCAACCATGCCGCGCGCCGCCGTCGGAAGCTTTTGCTCCACCGCGAAGAACTGGACAAGATCTCGCAAAAGATCCGCGAATCCGGCTTCACGGTGGTGCCGTTGCAGCTTTACTTCCTGGACGGTAGGGCAAAGGTTGAAATTGCCATAGCACGCGGTAAAAAGGACTACGACAAGCGCCAAACGCTGCGTGAGCAGCAGGACAAACGCGAATCGTTGCGCGAACTGCGGGAACGCAACCGCCGGTAGGCGTTGGACGCCAACGCGCCCCGCCAAAGCTTGTGTCGTGGGAATGATCTTCGGGGCGCATGCGTTATGATGGATAGTCCGGTAGGGATTTGATCACTTGATGAATGCCTTGCCGGTTTGGTAACAAAATACGGGGATGATCGGTTTCGACGATGTTAGTCGCGACAGGTGAAGCGGGCCGAGGATGCAGAATTATCTCGTAAACGCTGTCTGCAAACCAATAAGTGCCGAATCTAAGCGCACTGACTTCGCTCTCGCTGCCTAAGCAGTAAGACAGTCCGTCAGCCCGGGGTTGCTATCGCCCCGGTTCCTGGCGTCATTTAGATAGCCACTGCTGTTTGCCTTCGTCATTGAGGTAAACGGGACTCTTAGATGACTGGGCCCGGATCAGCCACCTGTTTGCAGGATGGCTGGGGCCGAGAAAATCCGACGCAAACTGCGCCCGGAGAAGCCCTGACAAAACGACATCGGACGGGGGTTCAATTCCCCCCATCTCCACCGTGTGATGTAGCGGGACATCCTTTACGGATGTGTCGGGACATCATTGACACCCCCGGTCTTCGGACCGGGGGTGTTTTGTTTTTTCTGGTAGCCGCGGTCTGGGTTGATTGTGAACTCCGCGAGGACTTCGCCGGTTCCGTGTTCGATGGTCAGGACGTGTTCTTCGTGGCCGAGCAGGATCACTCGTTTGTGCTTGTGGAGTCGACCGATGCCCAGGTGGCGGAGGCGTCCGGCGTAGCGGAGTGAGACTTTCCCGTCGGCATCGACCCGGTCGGTGCGGGTCCGCCAGTGGTCGCCTTGGATGGCGAGCTTCGGGGCGGCTTTGGGGGCGGCGTTGTAGGTGGTTGCCGGTGTGCGCCGGTTCAGGGCACGGTGCGGGCGTTCGTGGTTGTAGATCTGCTTGAACTTCGCGAGCTGGTGGTTCAGGTCCTCGAGGGTGTGGGCGCGAGGCTGCCCGGCAAGCCATTTTTTCAGGGTCTGGTGGAATCGCTCGATTTTGCCTTGGGTTTGGGGATGGCCTGGGTGGCCGTTCTTCTGCGTGATGCCGCCCTCAAGGACGGCCAGGACGATGACCTTGTTCTTCGACATGGCCCAGCCCATCAGGGCATGTGTCGTCTATGTCCCGCGACATGCCGGCAGTGTCGACGATGTCCCGCCACAGGCACTGTCAAGGATGTCCCGCCACATGTGTAAATGATGTCCTGAAATCACACACCCCCATCTCCACCGGAAAGCCCTCGGATCCTTGTGATCCGGGGGCTTCTTCTTTGCCCGAACAGGATGCTCGGGGCCGTTCACCCACGGCGTAGGGGAACGAGGACTAGCGGGCATGTCCCGGCCGTTGTACAGGGTAGGCACTGAACGTACTGGATCCAGTCGCTAATCATGGATTGGAGCCGGACAGGACGTGCATGGCCGCCGGCAAACGGCGCCACGGCAGCAGGAGGCATGGGATGAGTACCGAGCCAGAGTTTGACATTCCGGACGTCGGCCCGGAGCAAGAATCGGATGCGCGCGAGGATGGCGACGCCTTGGATGCGTACTCCCAGATCGTCATTCGCGTCGCGGACTCCGTCACGCCCCACGTCGCCGCGATCGAGATGACAAGTGCGCGCCGGAACGGTCAACTGCGTGTGGGCAGCGGATCGGCTGTGGTTTTCACTGGTGACGGGTACATGCTGACCAATGCCCACGTCGTGGCAGGCATCCAGTCCGGAAGGGCAGTGTTCGCGAACGGCAAGCAGACGGACGTGGAACTCGTGGGTGCTGACCCATTGTCTGACCTTGCCGTCGTTCGTGGTCTCAAGCCCACTCCGCCACCCGCCATCCTGGGTAACGCCGATTCGTTGCGGGTTGGCCAGCTGGTGATCGCGGTGGGCAATCCCTTGGGCCTGGCCGGATCAGTGACTGCAGGGGTGGTCAGCGGCTTGGGACGATCCATTCCCGTCAGGGCAGGTGAGCACAGGCGTGTTATTGAGGACGTCATCCAGACCGACGCTGCCCTCAACCCGGGCAACTCCGGTGGCGCCCTGGCCGACACCCGGGGCCGCATCGTGGGCATCAACACGGCCGTGGCTGGATTGGGCCTTGGACTCGCCGTACCTATTAATAGGACCACCCAGCGGATCATCGCCTCCCTGCTCAGGGATGGGAGGGTGCGCCGCGCCTACCTGGGTTTGGTGAGTACGCCTATTCCGCTGGATGCCAGTGCGGTGGTGCGGACTGGCCAAAAAGAGGGGCTGCGTGTGGTGGAAGTCATTGCCGGCTCGCCCGCGGAATCATCCGGGCTCCAGCCAGGGGACCTGGTGCTTCGCGCCCAGGGCAGGGCTGTGTCCAGTGCAGAGAGCCTGCAGAAGCTGCTGTTTGCCGAGGCCATAGGCGAACCTTTCCCGCTGACCGTGCTTCGTGATGGCAAAACGTTGCAGCTGATAGCGGTTCCTTCGGAGATGAGCCAGCAGTGATGAGCCAGCAATAAAGAGAAAGGCAACAGTGAGGCGGGCAGCAGCCGGACCAGCCTAGGCTCGCTCCTCGCGCACGTCGACCACGCCGATGAAGCGGCTGCCAACACCTTCATATTCGCTGCGTACGTCGCCCAAGAACAGTTCCGGCAATTCACTGTTCTTGTGGTGTCCGCAAAAGACGAAGGAGAAGTCGGGCCACCACTTCTTGGGCCGTACCGCCTCTGAATACCCGCACACGGCGCATGTAAGGTGGACCCAGACAGGCCGTTTGCCCGTTCGGTTGGCACGTGACTGGACCAACCAGGCCGGTGGATTGTCCTGGAGATCGCGAAGCTCGGCTTCTGACAGCCGTGACGGAATGCCGTGGCGCTGGGCCATTTCCATGGAGATATCAAGGGCCAATGCTGCGTCACGTCTGCTAATCACCATTCAACGATACGGGACATCGCGGCGGAGGAATGCCAGGGCTGCCTATGACGAATGGCCGGAGGGGCGGACTTGCTCCATAGTCTCTCCGGACCAAGCCCACCTGAAGCGTAGGCTGTGCACATGACGGATGCTTCCGCCCTGCCGCCCCGGACACCGCTTCAAAAACGGGTGCTCGTGGTTGCAATTGTGGCTTCTTTTATTGCCATCCTGGATGGTTTCGTGGTGAACCTGGCACTCCCGGCCATCGGGCGCGAGCTCGGCGGTGGCTTGGTCATCCAGCAATGGGTGGTGGATGCGTATCTATTGACCCTCGGGGCCCTGATTCTGGTAGCCGGTTCATTGTCCGACCACTTTGGCCGGGCACGGATCCTCGAATGGGGGCTGGCGGGCTTTGCCCTGACGTCAGTGATGTGCGGCCTGGCTTGGAACGGGGAGGTCCTTGTGGTGTCCCGCGCACTTCAGGGTATTGCGGGGGCCCTCCTTGTGCCCAGTTCGTTGGCCATGATCATTACGTCCTTCTCCGGGCCATCCCAGTCCAAAGCGATTGGCCAGTGGTCCGGCTGGACGAGTGCTGCCGCCATCGTTGGGCCGCTGATTGGCGGGGTCTCGGTGGACATGTTGTCCTGGCGCGTTATCTTCTTCATCAACGTTATTCCGGCCATTGCAATTTGGCCTCTGCTCGCGGGCCTTCGGGCCTCCGACGCGGCCAGGGACAAGAGCAAGGGAATCGACTACCTCGGTGCGGTCCTTGCCATGATCGGTCTGGGTGGTCCTGTCTACGCCTTTATTGAACAGGGCCGGATGGGTTGGTCGAGTGTGCAGGTCTGGATGCCACTCGTGGTCGCTGTCGTGGCCATGGCGTTGTTCGTTGTCCACGAAGCGAGGACCAAGCAACCGATGTTGCCGTTAAGGCTGTTTGCCATTCGCAACTTTGGCTGGGGCAACCTGGCGACGCTCGCGATTTACGGTGGGATATCGCTTGGATTCTTCGTCCTGGGAATCTACCTCCAGCAGGTGGGAGGCATGGGGGCTACCATCGCGGGAATTGCACTGCTTCCAGCGACCGTCATCCTGATGCTGACGGCGTCCTACTTCGGTGGGTTGGCCGGAAAGTATGGTCCGCGATGGTTCATGACTGTGGGGCCGCTGTTGTGCGGTGTTGGTTTTCTCATGTCCCTATCCGTCCAGGAGCCACTGAACTACTGGACCCAGGTGTTGCCGGGCCAGATAGTCTTTGGTGTGGGACTCACCACCCTCGTCGCGCCACTCACTGCTGCGATTCTGGGCGCGGTACCGCAGGAAGAGGCCGGAATCGGTTCGGCCGTCAATAACGCTGTGGCCCGTATCGCCGGCCTCATCTGTATTGCTTTTGCCGGCCTGATCGTCGGTCCGGTGTTCTCACGGCAAGGTTTGTACAACGCCTTGATAGTCACGGCGGTACTGTTCGTTGTCGGGGCGGTGGCGTCCGCCGTCGGGATCCGTAACCCCGCTCCGGAAGCCGCAGTTGCCGCTGGGAGCGAACCGGATGCAGCGTCCGACGACGGCGGGTCGGCCAGCCAGCGTACGTAGCCTGGGCAGCGCATCGGGTCATCGTGCGGGAAGTACGCAACCTTCGTGGACTTCGGCGCTCTGGACCCAAAGTGCCGAGGTAACTTCGTCGGCAAGATCAAACTCGCGGCGCTGTGGACCGCTGCCAATCCGAACAACGAGGGCTCCGCCGAAAGGTTTGCGGCCCACAACTTCCACCGGAGCGTCCAAGGTGATCTCTTCCGACGCGAGGTAGCGGAGGAGATCGGGGTTTTCATCGCTGATCCGGGTGATGCGGCCTGAGTGGCCCTCGTCCAACTCGATCATGCGGTAGGCGTGCGGCAACTCCACCGATCCGTCTGCCGAGGGAATGGGGTCGCCATGGGGATCCCGGAGGGGATGGCCAAGCTTGGCGGCCATGCGCTCGATGAAGGTATCGGACACAGCGTGTTCCAACATCTCAGCTTCGTCGTGGACTTCATCCCAGCTGTAACCGAGTTCGTCCACGAGGTAAGTCTCAATGAGGCGGTGGCGCCGGACCATGGACAGTGCCAGGCGCATGCCCTCCGGAGTCAGCCTGATAGCACTGTAAGGCTGGTGATCCACCAAGCCCTGGTCCTTGAGTTTGCGGACCATTTCAGACACCGAGGAATTGGCAACGCCAAGCCGCTGGGCAAGCTGGGAGGACGTAATTGGTTTGTCCTGCCACTCCGTGTAGGAGTAGATGACCTTGACGTAGTCCTCGATCGAGGAGGAGGGCGTACTGGTCTTCACACACCAAGCCTACCGTGGCAGGGCGCCCTGGATCTTGCGGGCCCGCCAAGTCTGCGTCACGTACGGCAGTTCCAGGAGCTGGCCGGGGGCGTGGCCCAGATGATCGTAGAGGTACCATTCCAGGTTGCCCATGACCTTCGCCCGGGTGGCCTCGTTGGCGCGGAGGTAGTAGCTGCGCGATTTGGTGAGCTCCATGATGTCCTCCGGCGACACAGCGTCCAGCCAACTGGTGAGATGGCTCTCCACATCCGTGAATTCCGGTCCGATAACTGGCCGGAAGCCGGGCTTGTGCACATCTCCGGCGTGCATGATGCGCGATAGCCGGTGGACCCAGGGCACAGAAGTGTCCAGTTGGTTCCATACGAGGCCAAGAACTCCGTGGGGGCGAAGGATTCGGGCGATTTCCGTGCTGGCCTTGAGCGGGTCACACCAGTGCCAGGCCTGGGCAACGCTGACGACGTCGAATGCTGAGTCCGTCAGCCCTGTTGCCTCGGCCGTTCCCTCCAACGCCTTGACGTCAGGATAGGACTTTTGCAGTTGCTCCAGCATGTCCAAGGAAGGATCGACGGCGGCCACCTCAAGTCCGCGTTCCACCAAGAGGGCAGTGAATTTTCCCGTTCCCGCTCCGAGATCCGCGGCGGACTTCGCTCCCAGAGGAAGAAGCCAGTCCACTGAATCTGCGGGATAGCCGGGCCGAACGCGATCGTAGTGTTCCCCGCCGTCCTGAAAGCTCAGGCCCAGCTCGCGGCGGCGGGTGGCATGCAGCTTGGGTCCACCGGGGCTACCCGTGCCTCCGGAAAGACCTCGGGAATGCATGGCCACGCAACAACTCCTTTACCGCAAACGCCTGGGATACCCTACGAATTTACCGTAAGGACCATGCTGACGATCCGGCTCAGGCCGCTTAGTCAATAGTGCAGGGCGCGGCACCTGCGGTGCCGGGCGTATTCGGTGCCCATTCCGGGTAGCTGCGGTGGTCATTGGCCGGTACCCAGCGGCCCTCGTCCACCACGTAGTCCCAGCCGAGCCCGGTGCGCTTGAGTTCCTCGATACCCGCCAGCAGCCGTGTGGCATCCTCCAAGCGGGAGCCCACGCCGAAGCTGGCCCGCAGCGAGCCCGAAGGGAGTCCGAGCCGCTTGAGCAGGGGGTGCGCGCAGAAGCGGCCGTCACGAAGCCCTACACCGTGTTCTGCGGCGAGGTAAGCCGCGACCAATCCGGCGTCGAATCCTTCCACCGAGAAGTTGACCACGCCGATGGTGTCCTCGGAGTCGCTGAAGATCCGGTGGACGGTAACGCCGTCGATTGCCTCAAGTCCCTGTACCAGGTACGAGCGGATGGCCGCTTCATGAGCATGCCAGGCCTCTTGGTCCAGCCCGGCGAGCACCTGCGTAGCGCGCGCCAATGTTGCCGCGCCCAGGACGTTGGGGGAGCCGCCCTCGTGACGTGCGGGACCGGAAGCCCAACTGACCGAGTCGAGGCGGGCTTCACGAACAGCGCCGCCGCCGGCAAGGTGGGGAGTGCCGGCGTCAAGCCAGTCAGGGCGCCCTACAACAACGCCGGCGCCGAACGGAGCGTAGAGCTTATGCCCGGAGAATACGATGTAGTCGACGTCTGATTCGGTGATGTTGATGCGGCGGTGAGGGGCAAGCTGGGCTGCGTCCACCACAATCCGTGCACCGTATTCGTGCGCCAGGGCGGCTAGTTCGGCGATCGGCAGGATTTCGCCCGTCACGTTCGAAGCCCCGGTAACTGCCAGCAAGGACACGCCGCCTTGACTGAGTTCCTCGCGGAGCTTTGCCACGGTAGCGGTCAGTGTAGAAGCAGCTACGACGCTGCGGTGCGGAACGCCCTGCCAAGGCAGGAGGTTGGCATGGTGCTCGATGTCCAGGTAGAGGACCTCGCCGGTCGGCTTTCCGTCGAGTTGCGGAAGGCAGCCTGCCAACAGGTTGAGTGAATCCGTGGTGTTCCGGGTGAAGATGACGGAATCGTCGGGGCGGCCGCCAATGAACTCACGCACGATGTCGCGGGAGTTCTCGTAGACGGACGTGCTGATCTGGGAAGCGTAGCCCGCACCGCGGTGGACACTCGCGTAGTAGGGGAGGATCTCATTGAGATACGCAGAAACGATGGTCAGGGCCGGAGCCGACGCTCCGTAATCGAGGTTGGCGTAGCGGACGTGGCCACCCTGGATCAGGGGAGCTTGCAGCTCCGCGCCCGTGACAGCGGCCAGGGGCCTGCCTGCAGCGGCTTCCTGCGCTGCTCCGACCGCAAAGGACGGCAGGACGGTGGAGTTGAACGTAGCAGTGCTCATGGGACCTCACTCAAGAAGGACCCCCACAGGGGATCCGCGCTTGCCGTATCCCTTCCGGACCGGCCAGGTCGTCACCCGGGGCACCCCACCGCGAATGGAGGGTTGCCGGCCAGCAAACCGGGGTTTAGCGCTGGCACTCGTGACCTGTAAAGAGGTTAGGGCAAGCCTCCGGCCTGTTCCAAAGTCGCTTCGCTTTGTTAAGCGGATTGTTACGAAGCGTGCCGAAACAGCCCTTTGGGCGAAGAAAAAACGGCGGATGCCCCGTAAAGGAGGCATCCGCCGTCGAAAATTCTATCCACAGCCAGATGTCTTGCTCGTATCGCTGGATCAGAGGAGGTCATCCAAGGCGGGGTTTAGCCGTTTGAGGACCTCTGAATGCAGGATGGAGTTGGTGGCCAAGGCGTTGCCCCCGAAGGGGCCATCCTCGCCTTCCAACGAGGTGAAACGGCCGCCGGCTTCCGTGACGATGGGTACAAGCGCGGCCATGTCGTAAAGGTTCAATTCCGGCTCGCAGGCGATATCCACGGCCCCCTCGGCCACCAAGCAATAGGACCAGAAGTCGCCGTAGGCACGCGTGCGCCAGATGTCTTCCGTCAGACCTAGGAATTCGTCGAGATTGCCGCGTTCCTTCCAACCGGAAAGGCTGGAATATGACATCGAAGCATCGGCCAGGCGCGAAACGTTGGACACCTTGAGCCGGGTGGCCGAGGCCAGGGAGCGCCCCATATAGGCGCCCATGTCCTTTGCCGCCCACCAACGTTTGCCGAGTGCGGGAGCACTGACAACTCCAACCACCGGCTCGCCTTCGTCCACGAGTGCGATCAGGGTGGCCCACACTGGAACGCCACGCACGAAGTTCTTGGTGCCGTCGATGGGGTCGATGATCCAGCGCCGGGAGCCGTGGCCGCTGCTGCCGAACTCCTCGCCGAGGACAGCGTCCCGGGGGCGCGAGCGCGACAGCTGGCCCCGGATTGCTTCTTCCGCAGCCTTGTCGGCATCAGTAACGGGAGTGAGGTCAGGCTTGGTCTCGACCCGCAGATCCAGTGCCTTGAAGCGGTCCATGGTTTGGGCGTCCACGGAATCCGCCAGCACGTGGGCCAGTCGCAGATCATCGTTGTAGCTGGATACGGGTTGGGTCATGCCACCAAACTATCGTGAAACTTTCCCTGCAGTTGGATCCGTGTTCCACCAATGTTTAGTTGACGGTACCCAGTTCCTTGGTTTCCTTCGCTTCCAAACGCGGGTCTGCGCCCAGCAGCCGCCGGAGCGAAGACAACCGTGCCACTCCGGAAGGACCGGCGTTTCCCTCGTTCACCCACGCGTCAAGTCCACAATTGATGGCACTGGCATCGTGTTTGCAGCCGCGGTCGCAAGCTTCGGTGCCCGGTTCCAAATCGGGGAAGGAATGCAGGATGCGATCGGGGTCCACGTGCGCGAGTCCGAAGGAACGAATACCGGGGGTATCGATGATCCAGCTACCGGACGGCGCGTCCGCCAGCTTCAAGGCCAACGCCGACGACGACGTATGCCGGCCCCTTCCGGTGACAGCATTAACGCCACCCGTAGCGCGCTCAGCGCCGGTCAGGGCGTTGACCATGGTGGACTTGCCGACTCCCGAATGGCCAAGCATGACTGTCACTTTGCCATCAAGGTGGGCCCGCAATTGGGCAACGGCGCTGCTGTCCAGACGCGCGGACAGTCCGTCGTCCGATCGGGCGTCAATACCGGAAGCTTCGGCGTCGGCCGTACGGCTGATGATGACAGGGAAGTCCAGGCTGAGATAGTTGGACAACAGCTCGGCAGGATCCTTGACGTCAGCCTTGGTGACGAGCAGCAGTGGCTCGATCCCGGCGTCGTAGGCTGCAACCAAGGCGCGGTCGATAAAGCCAGTGCGCGGTTCCGGGTTGGCCGCGGCGACCACCACCACAAGTTGGTCCGCGTTGGCCACCACCACTCTTTCGATGGGGTCGGTATCATCGGCGCTGCGGCGAAGGACCGTCTTGCGTTCTTCGACACGCACCAGCCTTGCCAGGGTGTCCGGCGCCCCCGATACGTCGCCCACCAGCGCGACGAAATCGCCGGGGACCACGGGATTTCGCCGTAGTTCACGCGCGCGTGCGGCGATGATAATACGCTCGTCCGCGGAGTCTTCCCCAACGATGGCCGTGTAGCGCCCGCGGTCTACCGTGATGATCCGGCCGATGACTGCGTCATCATGGCTGGGGCGGTCCTTGGTCCGGGGCCTTGATCCTTTTTTGTTCGGACGGATCCGGACGTCCGATTCGTCCCAGGAGCGTGCGTCGCGGCCCATGGTCAGTTGCTGGCCTCACTGGTGACGGTCTCATCGTCGCCTGTGCGCTGCTGCAGCATGGCCTCCCACATCTGTGGAAATTCGGGCATCGTCTTGGACGTCGTGGCGATATCTTCCACCTGCACACCTTCAACGGCGAGCCCCAGAATGGCGCCCGCCGTAGCCATGCGGTGGTCGGCATAGCTGTGGACGACGCCTGCGTGCAAAGCAGCCGGGCGGATGATAAGGCCGTCGGCTGTTTCCTCTGCGTCGCCGCCCAGCCGGTTGATTTCAGCGGCCAACGCGGCGAGCCGATCGGTTTCATGGCCACGAAGGTGGGCGATACCGGTCAGCCTTGACGGGCCCGTAGCCAGGGCGCACAGCGCTGCGACCGTGGGCGCAAGTTCGCTGGTTTCGTCGAAGTCCGCGCCCTTGATTTCCGGACCGCCCTTCACGGTGAGGGTACCGTTCTCGAGGGTTACGGTGGCCCCCATGGCAGTGAGTATGCTGCGCCAGAGGTCGCCAACCTGGGTGGTTTGCATGGGCCAATTGGGGATCCGGACGGTTCCGCGGGTTGCCAGTGCAGCAGCGAGGAACGGGCCGGCGTTGGAAAGGTCCTGTTCGATCCGCTGGTCGAATGCCTGGATGGCTCCGGGGGAGACCCGCCAGTGGTTGGGCACCGAGTCATCGACCTTGACGCCGACGCTGCGCAGGACGGCCACGGTCATGTTGATGTGGTCAAGGCTGGGCACTGGCTTGCCGACGTGCTCCAGGTGCAGGCCCTCAGTGAACCGCGCCCCGACGAGCAGCAAAGCCGAGACGAATTGGGACGATGCGCTTGCGTCGATCACCAGGTGGCCACCCCGGACCTCGCCCGTGCCGTCCACCGAGAAGGGAAGGGCCGACGGCGTCCTGCCGCCTTCGGTGGCGACGGGAACTCCGAGAGCGAGCAGTGCTTCGATGATGGTCCCCATGGGCCGCTTGCGGGCGTGGGGATCGCCGTCGAACATGGTCGAACCATTGCGCAGCGCAGCCAAAGGTGGAACGAACCGCATGACTGTCCCGGCAAGGCCGCAATCGATGGCAGTGTCCGCACCCGCAGCTGAAGGATCCATGGGGGTGATCTCAAGGTCCGGTCCGTAACCACCGTCGCCGGGTACCTCGGTGACGGTGGCGCCCAGTTGCCTCAGCGCCTGGATCATCAGGACGGAGTCACGGGAATGAAGGGGGGCCCGGAGCCGGGAAGGTCCGTCGGCCAACGCTGCAAGGACCAGGAACCGGTTGGTGAGCGATTTTGAGCCCGGCACCGTCACTGTGGCATCCACTGGCCTTGTGGCATAGGGAGCCGCCCACAGAGGCAGGGTATGGATGGAGTTCGTTGAGCCCGTGTTTGCTGCGGTGGTACCTGTCATGCTTCCTTATGCTCCAACTGCGTTGTCTACGGCCTTGCGTACTGCTTTGTCTGCCCTCTTGAACTGCTTTCCGGTGACCTTCCTGGCGTCGGCCGCCAGGTGTTCGGCCCGCCATGCCAGGCTCGGGCGGCCTTCTGTGTCGACAGACGCCAGCAAAACGCCGCCGGTAAGGGAAATGTTCTTCAGGAGTTGGGCCCGGCGTGCATTCCGGCCTTCCTTGGAGCTGATGTCCGCTGACCGCCACTCCACATAGGAGTTCAGCGCGGAAGTCAGCGCCAGAACCGTCGCAGCGAAGCGGGAAAATTTGCCAAGCCCCAGCAACGCGCCGGCACCTAGTTGCGCCCCGCCGATAACCCGGGCCAGGACTTTCTCGTCAGTCGGGAAAGGCAGGGACTCAGAGGCGCGGCGAAGCACAGGCGACAATTGCTTCGCAGTGTCGTCCGCGTTCTTGAGCTTGTCCAGACCTGCGATGACGAAGCTGGACGCGAGCATCGGCCGCGCGAGAAAACGGATAACAGACATGTCTTGCCTCCTGGATGGCTTGTCATAATTTCATGACGTTATTCAGTAAGTGCTGTGTTCAAGGGGTGCAGTCTGCTCTAGTCTTGCACCTTTGCGGAATATTTACCCAGCGCCTGCCGTTGTGAACAACAAGCACGGTGAAGACCGGGCCGCGGCATGGTGTTGCCGCTTCGCTGAACGGAGTTGGTTTTTTGACCTTGGTTAAGGACCGAGTGGGTCTCCTGGAGCCTGGGTATCCTGCGCAGCCGGATTCCCGGAAGCTGACAGTAGACTTGGCAACGATGAGCACCATTGAACCGGCCGCAGCGGCCATGTACGAAGCAGCCGACTCGTCCCCGGAGGATAGCGCCGCCGATGCCCCGGCACCGGCCGACGTCGATGTCGCTACGGAAACTCCCGAACAGCGGCGGGAACGCTTCGAGCGCGACGCCATGCAGTATGTGGACCAGCTGTATTCAGCGGCTATGAGGATGGCTCGTAATCCGTCCGACGCCGAGGACCTCGTCCAAGAGGCTTATACCAAGGCGTTCTCGGCTTTCCACCAGTACAAGCCGGGGACCAACCTCAAGGCCTGGCTTTACCGGATCCTGACGAACACCTACATCAACCTCTACCGGAAACGGCAGCGGGAACCGCTGCAGTCCAACTCGGACACGATCGAGGATTGGCAGTTGGCCAAGGCTGAGTCGCACACGTCGTCGGGCTTGCGCTCCGCCGAGGCTGAAGCCTTGGACCACCTGCCGGATTCCGACGTCAAGAGCGCATTGCAGGCCATCCCGGAGGAATTCCGGTTGGCTGTCTACTTCGCGGACGTCGAGGGATACGCGTACAAGCAAATTTCAGAGATCATGAACACCCCCATCGGCACTGTCATGTCGCGACTGCACCGCGGCAGGAAGATGCTGCGGGACATGCTGGCGGACTACGCCGCAGAACGGGGCTTCAAGGCCCACACCGAAGACCAGGCCACGGCCGGGAGCAACAATCAGGAGAAAGAGCAATGAGCGACTGCCAGGGATTGGGCGATTGCGACGACACTCGGATGCAGCGGATCTATGAGTACCTCGATGGCGCGCTGACACGCGAGGACCTCACGGAAATCAAACAGCACCTGGATACTTGCGAGGAGTGTGCCGAGCAGTATGACCTTGAATGCCTGATCCGCACCATGGTCAAGCGTTCGTGTACCGAGTCCGCGCCGGAGAACCTCAAGAACTCAATACTTGACCGGATCCACTCCATCAAGCCGGTGGAGGCCTGATCCAGCGCTGGCCGCTGATCCAGCCAGGGCTTCGGTAAAGGCCCAACAACGCCAAGGGCCCCGGAAACCGTAAGGTTTCCGGGGCCCTCGCTTTTAAGCCTTGACGCTAAGCCGCTGGCTTAGGTGTTGGGACGCTTGCCGTGGTTCGCGCCGCCGCGCTTACGGTCACGACGCTTACGTGCACGCTTGCTCATAGCTGGCCTCCTTCAATGATTGATACTCAATAGAGCTGCCCTCCAGTTTCGCACATCCGGGCGTTCGGTCGCGAACCGGGTTGGGCGGTTGTCAGCTTCGCAGCGAATTCCTGATCGAGATGCGGGCCTGGTCCAACACGGCACGCACTGTCTCAAGGGTGACGGGATTCAACGGGTGCGAGGCGCTGTGCTGGCGCAGCTCCACGCGGATGTCATCCCGGAATGATTGGACCAACAGCTCGGCCTCTTTGAGCATTCGCTGGCCCTCAGGGGAGAAGCCTGCTGTCCGGCTCTGGTAGGTGGCGGCCGTCGCATTGATGCGTGCGGCCTCAGCCGTGGCGGCGAGATCTGCCTTCAGCCCACGCATGTTGCTTCTGATGTCTTCCCGCAGGTTGTCTGCCAGCCGGCGAACAGAGGCCGAGATATTATCCTCGACGTCCGCCAGCTCCAGGCGCCGACGGTTCAGTTCCGCCAGCCCTGCCTCCGTGATGAAGTACTTGGTGCGCCGGCCTTCTGTCCTTGTGACCACAAGGCCTTCCTCCTCCAGCTTCCCAAGACGCGGATAAATCGTCCCGGCGCTGGGGGAGTAGGTACCGCCGAAGCGGTCACCCAAGTCCTTGATCAGCTCGTATCCATGCTTGGGCCCTGGCTCAAGGAGTGCCAGTAGGTACAAGCGCAGGGCGCCGTGCGCAAAAACAGGAGGCATCAGAGACCTGCCTCCCCGGGCACCGGGTGGTCATTTTCAGAGGCCGGCTCTGTGCCGTGGATGATGTATGTCTTGCCCGAGACTGTATTGGTCCGCACCACCATGAGCCGTTCATCCGGACCGACGATTGTCTCCACCTTGCTTCCGGGCTGGGCATACATCTGGTCATCAATGATGACGGTGCCGCTGGCGGACTTTGCAATGATGTCCAGGCCGACGTCGTGCGGCAGCCGGATGGTCAGGTCACCTGACACGGAATTGGCTCCGAGGTCGTTGGTGTAGTCGTGGAGATCGAAGCTCAGGTCCCCGCTCACAGTGCTGGCCCTGACATTCTTGAAGTTGCCCGAAGCGGTGACTTCACCCGAGACGCTCTTGGCGGTCAGGACGCCGTCGTGGTTTCTTGCGATGACTTCGCCACTGACGGTGTTGACGTGCAATTCACCGCTGGTCCCATCCGCCATAACCGAGCCCGAAACTGTGTTGAGCCGGACCCGGCCGTTGATGCCGGAGACCATGCCATCGCCGTTCACGGTTCCCGCTTCGACGTCCACTCCAGGCGGCAGCGCGATCCCGACCACTACCGAGTTGGTGCTGGTGTTGTTGACAGTCCCCATCAGGTTTCGGAACCATCCTTGTGGTCCTTGGAGCTGATGGCGTACCTCGAGGCGGCCGTTCACGAGTGTGATGGTCAGGGGGTCGCCGCTGATCTCGCTGACCTCTATCCGGACGAAGGGTTCGTCGTGGGTGACGACGTCGAACCTGCCCTTTACTATTCCAAGTTTGAGCGAGTGGACATCATCCACGTCGATGGTTTGTGGGCCGGTTACGGTCCAGAGCTCGTCAGGCATGATCCCTCCAAATTGCGATATATCGCGTTGATGAAAACACGATATATCGCGAATGAAGAAGAGGCAATGGCCTGGGGAGAATCAAGCGGCAGGGCGGTAGATCTTGCCGATCAACGCGCGGGCGATGGATCCAGGAGGCTTTCCCTCGATTTTCTCGGCAATGAGACCCAAGAGGACCGTGTTGGTGTTGGAGTAGTGGAACCCCTCGCCTGGCCCAAAATATGGGGGATGGGCGAACGCCAGGGCAAGGAGCTGTTCCGGCTCCCATACTCTCTGCGGTTCCTGGTCCATGGCAGAGTTGAGCTCCAGGGTCTCGGTGTAGTTGAACAGCCCACTGCGCATGGTCAGGAGTTGTTCCACGGTGATCCTGTCACCGCCGGGAACGTCGGGTCGATGCTTGGAAACGGGATCGTCCAGGGAAAGCTTGCCCTCCTGCACGAGTTGCAGGATGACGGTGGTTGTCCAGGTCTTGGTGACAGATCCGACTCGGATATGATCGTCCGCCGACACAGGGCGTTCGCTACCCCGAACGCCCGTGCCCTAGGAAGCGCTGAGTTTTCCTTCCGGAGTGCGCAACAGCACCATGGCGCCTGGCACCATGAGTCGAGGGTGCCTGCGTGGCCGGCGACGACGATCATGCCGATCGCGATGGAGGGCCGGAACTGCAGGAAACTGTGGCAGCCAGGATGGCAACAACTGCCGCTGTGGAAACGGCTCTGACACAACCCTGCAGGTCCGGCGTCATGGCTACTCCGGTTGAGCGATATTAAGCCATTGGAACCAGCCACGGTGCAGGACGAGCCACGCAATCAATCCGTAGCCGGCCTGTCCCGGTGTTCCCCCATTGGCTGCGAGGTCCGTCCTCCACTGCTCATGGTTGAGCAACGGGGAGAATGTGTCAACGTAGTGGTGGTTGCGCCGGGTGGTGACATCGGCAAAAGCCGTGTTGAGATCGGCCAGGCGCTTGTTGCGAGCGGGGTCCAGGGTGGGCGGGGGACCAACGACGAAGACTTCGACCCCACTGTGCGATGCACCATCAAGGATGTTGGCGAGGTTCAAGCGGCTGCGCGCCGTGGAAAGGCCGAACTCCAGGTCGCGGCCGGAGAGTCCTATCACCAGCCGGTTTTCGTGCGAGTCGCTGAAACGCCGGCCAGCTTCGTCCTGCCATCGGGAAGCCAAGCCCTCAGTGCCTTCCATGGGGCAGGGGAGTGAGAAGCTTTCCACCACGACGCTGTCCTGGGGTGTACGGGCCAGCACTCTTCCGAGCCAACCCAAGGCGCGGGGGTCACCCAGGCCAGCGAGCAATTCATCTCCTACAGCCGCGATACGCAGCTTCCTGTCTTCCACGGTTACCTCTTCACACTCGTTACGGTCCTTGCACGGCTTTTGGATCTGCGGCCGGCTTGATGAACCGGGTACCTGTCCCATTAAACAGAACTGCCCGGTCGGAGGTGCATTGACAGCACCTCCGACCGGGCAGTTTTTTGGCTACTTGCGTTCGAACGCCTGCTTGATCAAGGCATCCTGCTCAGCAGCGTGGCGCTTCATGGAGCCTGCGGCAGTAGATGCAGATGCCGGACGCGATACGAGGCGGAGCTTGCGATCCAGCTCCGGTGCCAGGTTCAGGCCCATGAACGGCCACGGACCCTGGTTGGCGGGCTCGTCCTGGGCCCAGACGATGTCCGCGTTCGGGTACTTGGCGAGCTCTGCATCAATCTCGGCCTTCGGCAGCGGGTACAGCTGCTCCACGCGGATGATCGCCGTCGAGGTGTCCCCGGACTTCTGTCGGTTGGACAGGAGGTCATAGTACAACCGGCCGGAAACCAGGATGACGCGGTCCACGTTGGCAGCCTGCACTTCGGGATCACTGATGACTGGCCTGAACCCGCCGGTGGTGAAGTCCTCGACGGCGGACGCGGCACCCTTGAGGCGGAGCAACTGCTTCGGCGTGAAGATGATCAACGGCTTGCGCGGACGGCTGTAAGCCTGGCGACGCAACAGGTGGAAGTGCGACGCTGCCGTGGTGGGGTTGGCGACGATCATGTTGTCCTCGGCACAGAGCTGCAGGAACCGCTCGATGCGTGCCGATGAGTGGTCAGGACCCTGGCCTTCGTAGCCGTGCGGCAGCATCAGGACGAGCGAGGAACGCTGGCCCCACTTTTGCTCTGCGGAGGAAATGAATTCGTCGATGATGGTCTGCGCACCGTTGACGAAGTCACCGAACTGGGCTTCCCACAGCACGAGGGCGTCGGGGCGCTCCACCGAGTATCCGTATTCAAAGCCCATGGCGGCGTATTCGGAGAGCAGGGAGTCGTAGATCCACAGCTTGGCCTGGTTGTCCGAGAGGTTGCCCAGAGGCAGCCACTCGTTGCCATTGGCGCGATCGTGGAACACTGCGTGACGCTGCACGAAGGTACCGCGGCGCGAGTCCTGGCCGGCCAGGCGGACGGGAACGCCTTCCATGATCAGCGAGCCGAAGGCCGCGATCTCGCCGAAGCCCCAGTCAATGCCGCCTTCACGGGACATTTGCTCGCGCTTTTCCAGAAGCTGCTTGAGCTTGGAGTGAACCGTGAAGCCCTCAGGGATCTCAAGGTGGGCCTTGCCGATCCGTGCCAAGGTCTCAGGGGAGATGGCTGTAGAAGCCGGCGAGTTGATTCCAAAGTCCGCCTGCTGGGCAATCGGGCGCTCGATGTCCGAGACCGCAGCAGAATCAGCCGTGATGATCGGGATGGGGGAGGTCTGCGCAGCATGCGTCTCAGCGAAGACCCGCTCCAGGCGTTCCTGGTAGTCACGGAGCAATTGCTCTGCTTCTTCCTCGGTGATATCGCCACGACCGATCAGCGATTCTGTGTACAGCTTGCGCACCGAGCGCTTGGCTTCGATCAGGTTGTACATCAGGGGCTGCGTCATCGAGGGGTCGTCACCTTCGTTGTGACCACGGCGGCGGTAGCACACCATGTCGATGACGACGTCCTTGTGGAAGCGCTGGCGGAACTCGTACGCGAGCTGCGCAACGCGCACCACGGCCTCAGGGTCGTCGCCATTCACGTGGAACACGGGGGCCTGGATCATCTTGGCAACATCAGTGGAGTACGTCGATGAACGCGAAGAGGACGGTGCCGTGGTGAAGCCAACCTGGTTGTTCACGATCACGTGGATGGTGCCGCCGGTGCGGTAACCACGCAACTGGGAAAGGTTAAGTGTCTCGGCAACAACGCCCTGGCCTGCGAATGCTGCGTCACCGTGAACCATGATGGGCAGGACCGGGAAGGATTCGCCCTGGTCCAGGCGGTCCTGCTTGGCGCGGACGATGCCTTCGAGTACGGAATCGACTGCTTCAAGGTGGGAGGGGTTGGCGGCGAGGTAGACCTTGGTCTGCTTGCCGTTATCCGAGGTGAACGTGCCTTCAGTGCCGAGGTGGTACTTGACATCTCCGGATCCCTGGACCGAGCGCGGGTCCTGGGTGCCTTCGAATTCACGGAACACCTGTGCGTAGGTCTTGCCTGCGATGTTGGTGAGCACGTTGAGGCGGCCACGGTGGGCCATACCGATGGCGACTTCGTCCAGGCCGTCGTCGGCGGCGTCCGAAATGACGGCGTCAAGCAGCGGAATAAGCGACTCGCCGCCTTCAAGGGAGAAGCGCTTCTGCCCGACGAACTTGGTCTGGAGGAAGGTTTCGAAAGCCTCGGCTGCGTTCAGCTTGGAAACTATGCGCAGCTGCTCTTCGCGGCTCGGCTTGGAATACGGGTGCTCCAACTGGTCCTGGAACCACTTACGCTCAGCCGGCTCCTGGATGTGCATGTATTCGATGCCCGTAGTGCGGCAGTAAGCATCCCGGAGAACACCCAGGATGTCGCGGAACTTCAGCTGCGGCTTGCCGCCGAAGCCACCGGTAGGCCATTCGCGGTCCAGGTCCCAGAGCGTGAGGCCGTAGGTCAGGACGTCCAGGTCAGGGTGCTTGCGCTGAACGTATTCCAGGGGATCCGTGTCCGCCATGAGGTGGCCACGCACACGGTAGGAGTGGATCAACTGCTGGATGCGGGCAACCTTGTTGATCTCGTCTGCAGGGTCAACCTGGAGATCAGGGCTCCAACGGACGGGCTCGTAGGGAATGCGGAGGGCTTCAAAGATTTCATCGTAGAAGTTCTGTGCGCCAAGCAGGAGCTGGTGGACGAGCTTAAGGAACTCGCCACTGCCTGCGCCCTGGATAACCCGGTGGTCGTAGGTAGAGGTCAGCGTGAGGATCTTGCTGATGGCGTTCTGGGCGATGATCTTCTCGCTGGCACCCTGGAACTCCGCCGGGTAATCAAGGGCACCGACGCCGATGATGGCTGCCTGGCCCTTGGACAGACGCGGTACGGAGTGCACCGTGCCAATGCCGCCGGGGTTGGTCAGGGAGACCGTGGTGCCGGCGTGGTCATCCGCCGTGAGCTTGCCGCTGCGGGCACGCTTGATGAGGTCCTCATAGGTGTGCCAGAACTCGGCGAAGTCCATGGTCTCCGCCTTCTTGATGTTGGGAACCATCAGGAGGCGGGTGCCATCGGGCTTGGGCATGTCAATAGCGATGCCGAAGTTGACGTGGGCAGGCTGGACGGCGCTCGGCTTGCCATCAATTTCGTCATAGTAGACGTTCATCGACGGGAACTGGGACAGCGCGCGAACTACTGCGTAGCCGATGAGGTGCGTGAAGGACACCTTGCCGCCGCGGGCACGTGCAAGGTTGGAGTTGATGACGACGCGGTTGTCGATCAGCAGCTTGGCGGGAACTGCCCGGACGCTCGTGGCGGTTGGCACTTCAAGGCTGGTCACCATGTTGGTAGCGATGGCCTTGGCCGGTCCGCGGAGGACGGAAACGACGTCTTCTTCCGGAGCAGTTGGCGCTTTGGTGCTCTTGGGTAGCTGGGCGGGAATCGGTTGTGCGGCGTTGCCGCCGACGGGCTTCTTTGCTCCGTCCTTGGCTACCGTGGCCGGGGCTTTCTTCGCCGGGGCCGCAACAGCAGCTTCACCGGCAGCAGCGGCAGGGGTGGTCGCAGGGGCAGCTTCGGGAGCGGCCGGCGCCGGTGCCGGTGCCGCTGCAGCCGGAGCTACCACGGGAAGTACTTGGGTGGGGGGATTGGCAGCGGCTGGGGCTGCGGAGGTTCCGTTGGAAGAAGTGCCGTCACCGGTGTCGAAGGATTCGAAGAGCGGCCACCACTTGGCGTCGACCGAATTCTTGTCCTGCTGGTACCGCTCGTACAGTTCGTCAACGAGCCACTCGTTTCCGCCAAATTCCTCTGGTAGACGGTGGCTGGGCTGCTCTGGCACTTGAAATACGCCTCTTCCATGAGTTTTGATTTCCCGCTGGCCAAGGTTGCTTTTCCGCAACGATGCACCAGGGTCCGGGTCCCGCGAACTCAGACCTTTGTCAGTCTAGTTAGGATCGTTGGTTAACTGCCAATAGTGGTGACCTAAATCATGTTGAGGCCGACGTAATGCTCGGGCACTCCATTTTCTTCAAGCAGGAGACCACTGCGCGGGCCCGCGGCACCTGCCCTGTAGACTGAAACCCTTATGGACAGTAAATCTAGGTGCCGGCCTGGGAACTGTCGGGGGAGCCAATCAGGCAACTCCGCACAGCGCACCCCTCGAGCCGGCAACACCCGTTCACATGCCCATCACGCGCCGGCGTTCCAAGCCGGTGGTGCCACGGACCATGCGTCTGAGGCACCCGATCAGCCTCCGCCGGGGCGAATCTCCCCCGTCAGCGGAACTTCCAAACTGCAAGCGCCTGCCCTTGGAGGGATGCGCTAAGTGGAATGGGTTCTTCTCCTTGCCGGCTTTGCCCTGATTCTTGGCACCGGCTTCTTTGTAGCAGTTGAGTTTTCCTTGGTCGCCTTGGACCAGGCCAGCGTTCAGCGGGCAGTCGAGAACGGCGACCACGCCGCGGCTCCGCTCCTGAAATGCTTGAAGTCCCTGTCCACCCAGCTTTCCAGCTGCCAACTTGGCATTACGATGACCACGCTCCTGACAGGTTTCGTCATGGAGCCATCTGTGGGGCAGCTGCTTGTGGGTCCGCTGGGCCTGCTTGGCCTCACTCCGGAAGTCGCACACTCCATAGCCCTGGTTGTCGCGATGGCCTTCGCCACCCTGCTGTCGATGCTCCTGGGCGAGCTGGTGCCCAAGAACATGGCCATCGCCCTGGCATTCCCGCTGGGCAAGAGGCTGGCCCGTGCGCAGCTCATTTTTACCGCCGTCTTCAAGCCCGCGATCGTGGTGCTCAACGGTTTCTCCAACAGGGTGCTGAACCTGTTTGGACTGGAAGCGAAAGAGGAAATCTCGGGAGCGCGGACTCCGGCCGAGTTGGCTTCCCTCGTCCGGCGCTCTGCCGAGCTGGGCACGCTGGACGCCGGCACCGCAAACTTCGTAGCGAGAACCTTGAACTTTTCGGGGCGCACAGCAGCGGACGTCATGACGCCACGGATCCGGATGGAAACGA
Organism: Arthrobacter sp. StoSoilB5; assembly: GCF_019977235.1. Classification (NCBI taxonomy): domain Bacteria; kingdom Bacillati; phylum Actinomycetota; class Actinomycetes; order Micrococcales; family Micrococcaceae; genus Arthrobacter; species Arthrobacter sp. StoSoilB5. The sequence goes on along the minus strand of NZ_AP024646.1, from coordinate 3,630,147 downwards.
TCGACGCGGACCAGCCCGTGGCTGACATCCTCGACGCCGCCCGGAGGACCGGATACTCCCGCTTCCCGGTCATCGGTGACTCGGCTGACGACATCCGCGGCGTGGTCCACGTCAAGAAGGCAGTGGCCGTGCCCGCGGACCGTCGGGCAAAGCTGCAGGCAGGTGCCATCATGACGGACGTACTTCGCGTTCCAGAGACCATCCATCTGGATGCGCTTCTGTCCGAACTGCGCGAAGGAAACCTGCAACTGGCTGTTGTACTCGATGAATATGGTGGCACTGCCGGTATCGCTACCCTGGAAGATCTTGTGGAAGAGATCGTTGGCGAGGTCTCGGACGAGCACGACAAAGTCCGTCCGGGCCTTCTGCAGAGTGCGTCCGGCGACTGGTACTTTCCCGGCCTGCTGAGGCCGGATGAAGTGTCCGAACAAATCCCCAACCTGACCGTTCCAGATGAGTCTGCCTACGAAACTGTTGGCGGTTACGTGATGAGCAAGCTTGGCCGCATTGCAAAGGTGGGTGATGTGGTGGACGCCGGCGGGGGCACGTTGACGGTGACACGGATGGACGGGCGGAGAATTGACCGGATCTGCTTCCACCACATTGCCGATGACGAGGCCACGCTTAAGGACACGCAGAATGACCGCCACGAAGCAGGTGCCGTATGAGTGACTGGGCAGGAATTGCCTGGCTCGTGGTCCTCTTGATCGGCAATGCCTTCTTCGTTGCTGCTGAATTCGCCGTCATGTCCGCGCGCCGTAGCCAGATCGAGCCTTTGGCGGAGGCTGGCTCAAAGCGGGCCCAAACCACCTTGCGGGCCATGGAGAGCGTGTCCCTGATGCTGGCCTGCGCACAACTGGGCATTACAGTCTGCTCTCTCCTGATTCTTCAGGTTGCAGAGCCGGCCATCCATCACCTTTTGGCGGAGCCGCTTGAGATGGTTGGCGTGCCGATGGAACTGGCGGATGTCATCGCCTTCGCGATTGCACTCCTGTTCGTCACGTTCCTGCACGTGACCTTCGGAGAGATGGTACCCAAGAACATCTCGGTCTCCGTGGCAGACAAGGCGGCCCTCCTGTTGGCGCCGCCGCTGATGTTTATTGGCCGTCTGGTCAAACCGGTGATCTGGACACTTAACTGGCTGGCAAACCACATCCTCCGATTGATGAAGATCGAGCCCAAGGACGAAGTGTCGTCCTCGTTCACCCTCGAGGAAGTCCAGTCGATTGTCCAGGAGTCCACGCGGCATGGCCTGGTGGACGACGACGCAGGTTTGCTCAGCGGTGCTTTGGAATTCTCTGAACACACGGCGTCGCACATCATGGTTCCGTTGGACAAGTTGGTGGTCCTCAGGACGGCGACGACTCCGATCGAGTTGGAAAAGGCTGTCAGCCGTACCGGCTTCTCGCGTTTCCCCATGGTGGACGACGACGGCGAACTCGCCGGATACCTGCACGTCAAGGACATCCTCTCCATACCGGAGGAGGGGCGCCGCCATCCTATTGCTGAGGGGCGGATCCGTTCCCTGGCGAACCTCTCCCCGGAGGACGAGATCGAACAGGCGATGTCTGTGATGCAGCGGACCGGGTCCCACTTGGCCCGCGTGGTTGATCCCGGAGGGGCGACGCAGGGCGTGTTGTTCCTTGAGGACGTGATCGAGCAACTGGTGGGCGAGATCCGCGACGCCACCCAGGCGACGGGAATCCGCCGCCTGGGCGGTCCGCAGACGCAGCAATAGCGACAATCATGGCTGGCGTCGGCCTTTGGGTGGTCGACGCCAGACATGCTAAATAGGAATCATTCCCATTTAGGGCTAAGCTGAACTCAACCAGTAGATGTTTTTGATTCTCATTTGAGTAGATGTGAGGTTCCCGTGCGCCGTTCCGTCGCCCGCATGTCAATGGCCGCTTCTGCCGGCCTTGCCGCCCTGTTGCTTTCTTCCTGTTCCGGAAGCGCCGGGGCAGGAGCGCCGTCCTCATCGTCGGGAGCCATTGAAGTGGTGACCTCCACGAACGTGTACGCGGATGTCGTCAAAGCTGTTGGCGGGGACAAAGTCAAAGTGAATGCGATTATCACCAAGACCAGCCAGGACCCGCATTCCTACGAAGCCAGTGCACAGGACAAGCTGGTTATTTCCAAGGCCAAGCTCGTGGTGGAAAACGGCGGAGGCTATGACGAGTTCCTCCACAAGATTGCCGACGAGACCAAGGTCGGCCACGAAAACATGATCAGCGCCGTTGAGGTCTCGGGGCTGGCTCCCGAAGAGGAAAGCCATAGCGACGCTGCGTCCTCCGAAGAAGAGCACAACCATGACCACGGCGGGTTCAACGAGCACGTCTGGTACAGCCTGGACACGATGGCCAAATTCGCCGATGCGGTTGCCAGCAAGCTCGGTAGCCTGGATGCTGCGTCGGCCTCGACTTTTTCAGCCAATGCCGCCACGTTCAAGGCGAAGCTGACAGAGATCAACGGGAAGCTCGGTGCCCTCAAGGAAGCCAACGACCACGCTCCTGTGGCGATCACCGAGCCCGTTCCCTTGTACCTGCTGGCAGCAGCTGGCCTGGAGAACAAGACTCCGGAGGCCTACAGCGCTGCCATTGAAGAGGGGATCGACGTTCCGGCATCTGTCCTGAAGGAAACAACTGACATGGTCAGCGCCGGAGGTGTCCGGCTGCTGGCTTACAACGAACAGACGGAAGGGCCGCAGACTGAGTCCGTCAAGCGGGCCGCGGAGGCTGCGGGCGTGCCGGTCGTGAACTTCACGGAAACATTGCCGGACGGAAAGGACTACGTGCAGTGGATGACAGGCAACGTGGATTCCATCGCGGCTGCACTCAAGAAGTAGATTTCCTGGCCTTCCATTGCGGTGCCGGCCCCGTGCGCGTCCTAAGATATTCAGGATGGCTGCGGGGCTCCCGTCTCTCACCAGCACAGGATCCTGCACCAGCACAGGCGCCAACCTAGAGGCGCCAACAACAGTTGCGTTCGCCAGCAACGCATGAATCGAGGACGACTTTTGACACCCGTAGTGAGCCTCCGCGGAGCGAGCCTTCAGTTCGGCAAGAGGACACTTTGGCGTGATCTTGACCTCGACATCAATCCGGGGGAGTTCTTTGCCGTCCTCGGGCCCAACGGCAGTGGTAAGACCAGCTTCCTGAAAGTTCTGCTGGGCCTTCAGGAACTGAAGTCGGGAACGGTTTCCTTGGGCGGGCACCCGGTTGAACGGGGAAGCAAACGGATCGGTTACATCCCCCAGCAAAAGTCCTTCGCGCCCGATACGCCTTTGCGCGCACGTGACCTGGTTGGGCTGGGCATCGACGGGCACCGTTGGGGTATGCGGCTGTCCTCGGGCAAGGTAAACCAGCGCATCGATGAACTGCTGGAGCTGGTGGGAGCCTCGGACTATGCGAAGGTGCCTGTCGGGCAGTTGTCCGGCGGAGAGCAGCAGCGGCTTCGGGTGGCGCAGGCATTGGCCACGGAACCACAGGTGCTCCTTTGTGATGAACCGCTGCTGTCCTTGGATCTGCATCATCAGCAGGGCGTCAGTTCGCTCATTAACGAGCAATGCCATGCGCGCAACAGTGCCGTTGTCTTCGTAACCCACGAAATCAATCCCGTAATCGACTACGTTGATCGCGTCCTGTACTTGGCTGGCGGCCATTTCCGCGTCGGGACGCCACAGGAAGTCATGACCACTGAAGTTTTGTCGGAGCTTTACAACAGCCATGTGGAGGTCATCCACGCCAACGGGAGAATCGTCGTCGTCGGGCTTCCTGACGCGACCACGCACTTCCACGACGACGCGCACGCCACCGCTGGGCAGGAGTTCTAAATGGACCTGGATGGAATCCTGCAGACCATCTTCAACTTTGAGAACTATGGCGAATTGCTGGTACTTGTCCAGAACTCCATCTGGGCCGGGGCTGTCCTGGGACTTCTTGGCGGGCTTGTTGGCACGTTCGTGATGAAACGGGACCTGGCCTTCGCCGTCCATGGCATCTCTGAACTGTCCTTCGCGGGTGCGGCTTTTGCCCTGCTGATCGGGGCCGACATCATTTTCGGCTCGCTGATTGGCTCAGTGGCTGCGGCGGTCCTGCTGGGATTCATGGGTGTGAGGGCCCGTGACAAGAACTCGATCATCGGCGTGATCATGCCGTTCGGGCTTGGCTTGGGCATCTTGTTCCTTGCCCTGTATGAGGGCCGTGCCGCAAATAAATTCGGCTTGCTCACAGGCCAGATTGTTTCCGTGGACACTGTCCAGCTTCAGGCCCTCGCCGGCACGGCCGTTCTGGTGATGATTGCCCTTGCCGCAATCTGGCGCCCGCTCAGTTTCGCAAGCGTGGATCCTGAAATGGCTGAAGCCCGCGGTGTGCCTGTTCGTGGCCTGGCGATCGGCTTTATGGTGCTGCTTGGAGTCAGCGTGGCCTTATCCATCCAGATTGTCGGCGCACTGTTGGTCTTGGCACTGCTCATTACGCCAGCCGCGGCCGCACTGCGGGTTACTACCTCACCACGCCTTGTGGTGCTGTTGAGTGTTGTGTTCGCGACCGTCGCCACGGTGGGTGGCATTCTGCTTGCCCTTGGCAGCCGGATACCCATTAGCCCCTACGTCACCACGTTGTCATTCCTTATCTACGTGGCGTGCCGCGTGATCGGGCGGGTGCGGGCAGACCGTGGGCTCAATGGCCGCGTCTCAAGGGACCAGCCTGCGGGCGCCCTCTAAAGCCTGCCGGCGGCCTTCTTGGCTGTGCATTCGGGGCACAGTCCAAAGATCTCGACAGTGTGCGCGACCTCAGTGAAACCATGCTCAGCGGCTGTACGCGCCGCCCAGGTTTCGACGGCGGGGGCCTCCACTTCCACAGCTTTGCCGCAGTTCCGGCACAGCAAGTGGTGATGGTGTCCCGTCACTGTGCAGCGGCGGTAGACGGCTTCGCCCTCACCGTTGCGGAGGACATCAATGAGTCCATCGTCTGCAAGGGACTGCAGGATGCGGTAGGCCGTAGCAAGGGATACAGAGATGCCCTTGTTCTGCAGCAGTCGGTACAGTTCCTGGGTGCTGACGAAGTCGTCCAATTCATCCAGGGCGGCACTGACGGCCAGGCGCTGCTTGGTAACGCGCTGCTCCCTGACGCCGGTGGCCGCAGGCGAAGCTGGGCCTGTCGTGGCGGAATTGGTGCCCTGTGGCATTGAAAGACTCACTTCCCTGGGAACGCTGGCAAACCCCAATTTTACCAGCAGGGGAGGCTTGGAAACTGTCGGCGGCCGCCCCTAGGCTGTGACCATGAAGCTCACCAAGTTCACGCATGCCTGTGTCCGCCTGGAGAAGGACCGGCGGGTCCTGGTTATCGATCCCGGCACCTTCTCCGAGTCCGAGGAAGCCTTGGCAGGCGCACATGCAGTACTTGTAACCCACGAGCACAACGACCATATTGATCGCCCGGCCGTGCTGGCCGCCCTACGCAGCAACTCTTCGCTTGAGGTATATGCGCCCGCGGGCGTTGCGAAATCCCTCACCGAGGCAGCACAGACCGACGCAACTGGATCCGACGCTGGATCCGACGCTTTGGTCAGGCGCATCCACGTGGTTGAACCGGGATCCGGTTTCGAGGCAGCGGGGTTCCAGGTGCGGACCTTCGGTGGCCAGCATGCCGTTATCCATGCGCAGATTCCCGTGGTGTCCAACATCGGTTACCTGGTGGATGGGAATGTCTTCCACCCGGGTGATTCATTCGTGGTCCCGGACGGAATCAATGTCCAGACTCTCCTGGTGCCCATTCATGCGCCATGGTCCAAAGTGGGGGAAGTGGTGGACTTTGTCATCTCCGTGCGCGCACCCCGGGCGTTCCCCGTCCATGACGGTCTGCTTAATGAGCTGGGCAGGGGAATTGTGGAGGGCCACGTCACCCGGATCGGCGCCCGTTACGGAACCACTTACACGCGACTCGCACCCCGCGAATCCATAGAGGTCTAATCCGTCCAAATACCGGTTTCGTGGAAGCGGTCCAGCGCAGCTTCGTACGGTGAAGGGTCCAGTCCTTTGCTGGCCAGCCACGCGGCGTCGTTATAGCTGCCGGTATAGCGCTCGCCGCCGTCGCACATGAGCGAGACAATGCTTCCCTTCCGCCCCTGGGAAACCATCCGGGCCACGAGTTGCCAGACGCCCCAAAGGTTGGTGCCCGTGGAGGGCCCTGCGTGCAAGCCCGTGAGCTTGCGCAGGTGCCGCATTGCTGCCACGGAAGCTGCATCCGGGACCTGGATCATGTGGTCGATTACAGCCGGGACGAAGCTCGGCTCGGCGCGCGGACGGCCGATACCTTCAATGCGGGACGGCAAACCGGTGGCCGCGGCAGGGTCACCGTCCCGCCATGCCGGGTAGAAGGCAGAGTTCTCCGGGTCCACCACTGCAAGGCAGGTGCTATGCCTGTTGTACCGCAGGTAGCGGCCGATGGTCGCACTCGTGCCGCCCGTTCCTGCGCCCACTACGATCCACTCGGGTACCGGATGCTCTTCGCGGGAGAGCTGCTGGAAGATTGATTCAGCGATGTTGTTGTTGCCCCTCCAGTCCGTGGCGCGCTCGGCGAAGGTGAATTGGTCCATGTAATAGCCGCCCGACGTTTTCGCCGTCTCCTCCGCCACCGCGTATACCTCCGAGGCGTGGTCCACAAGGAGGCACGCGCCACCAAATTCCTCGATGAGGGCGATCTTTTCCGGGCTGGTGGTCTTGGTCATCACAGCGATGAACGGCAGGCCAATGAGACGGGCGAAGTACGCTTCCGAGACTGCAGTGCTGCCGCTGGAGGCTTCCACGATCGTGGTGCCCTCCGTGATCCAGCCATTAACCAGGCCGTAGAGGAACAGCGAACGGGCCAAGCGGTGTTTGAGGCTGCCGGATCGGTGCGTCGACTCATCCTTCAGGTAGAGATGGACGCCCCAATGCTCGGGCAGGGGGACTGCGTAGAGGTGCGTATCTGCCGAACGGTTGTTCTCAGCTTCGATCTTGCGAATGGCCTCGTTGGCCCAAACCCTGTCCTGGATGCACGAATTGCTCACCGGACAAGCGTACCGGCGCGGTAGGGAACACAAGACTAGGCTGGAAGACTGGCAAGGGTGGCAGAGCGCCCACGCACTCAGACCTGAAGGAGAGCAGATGACCATTCTGATGGACGCGTCCGAAGTACACCGGCGGCTCGCGGCGGGCGTGCGGACCATACTCCTGGACGTTCGATGGGTCCTGGGGAGAACGGATGGACGTAGCCGGTACTTGGAAGGCCATCTGCCAGGTGCGGTTTTTGTGGACCTGCCCAGCGAACTCGCGGACCACGCGCAGCCCGCCTTGGGCCGCCATCCCCTTCCGTCCGTGGACAGCTTCCAGGTTGCCGCGCGACGATGGGGGATCAACGACGGCGACACCGTAGTCGCGTACGACGACAGTGGCAGCATGGCCGCGGCCCGAGCCTGGTGGATGCTGAGGAACGCAGGCGTGGAAAACGTCTACCTGCTCGACGGCGGCCTGGCCGCTTGGCGCGCGGAAGGTCACCCGACGGAGGCAGGCGAGGTGACTCCCGACGTCGGGAATGTCACCCTGGGCGGCGGCAACATGCCGACGATCACCGAGGAGGAAGCTGCGCACTGGCATGAACAAGGCGTACTGCTGGATGCACGGGCCGGGGAACGGTACCGGGGCGAAATCGAACCGATCGATCCCCGTGCCGGACATATTCCGGGCGCTGTGAGCGCACCGACCACCGGAAACGTCACCGCGGAAGGCACGTTCCTGCCAGCGGAGGAATTGCGCAGGCGCTTCGCTGAATTGGGAGTTGACGCCTCCGCCAACGTCGCTGTGTATTGCGGTTCCGGCGTAACGGCCTCGCATCAGGTCGCCGCCCTGGAACTTGCCGGATATTCAGCGGCGCTCTTCCCGGGTTCGTTTTCGCAATGGTCAAACAATGCGGACAATCCCGTAGCCGTTGGCAGTGAACCGTTCGAGGCTGAACGCGAGGCGAAGGATGGGGATACCCCAATCGCCCGCCGCCCAAGTGGCACAAGCGCCGTTGCCGGGAGTAGCGTCGGATCATGACGCCTGGACGCCCCGTGCCCCCGCCCCTAGCGAAGCCAATCCCCGTGCAATCATCGGAACTGGCAGGATCCACGCTCGCGGCAGCGTTTGGTGCCACCTCCCCGGACAGCGGACTGGTACCGCTGACCGTGGCGCGAAGGGCGCCGAAGGAAGACGATGTGGAGATCGCGATCGAGTTTTGCGGTCTTTGCCACTCGGATGTTCATGCGACACGTGGTGAATGGCGTTTGCCACCCTATCCGCTGGTCCCGGGCCACGAGATCGTTGGCCGGGTTACCCGAGTCGGCGCCGCAGTGCAGGGTTTCGTTCCTGGTGACCGTGTCGGCGTTGGCTGCCTGGTGGATTCCTGCCGCGAATGCGAGAGCTGCCTGGAAGGACTGGAGCAGTACTGCGAGCGGGGCAATGTTGGCACGTACGGAGTTCCGGACCCGCGCAATGGCGGCGCAATCACGCAGGGCGGATATTCGACGTCGGTGGTGGTTGACCGGCGCTTCGTGCTGCGCATCCCTGAAGCCCTGGACGCCGCGGCCGCCGCTCCGCTGTTGTGCGCCGGAATCACCACTTATTCGCCGTTGAGGTATTTCGACGTCGAAGCGGGAGATTCGGTGGGAGTGGTGGGGCTTGGCGGCTTGGGCCACATGGCCGTCAAGATCGCCAAGGCCATGGGCGCGGAGGTAACTGTGTTTACCACTTCTGAAGCGAAGTTCGGCGCCGCACGGGAATTGGGAGCGGACCACGTGGTGTTCTCGAAGGACCCCGAGGCCATGGCGGGTGCCAACCGCAGCATCGATGTCATGATTGACACCGTCGCCGCGCCACACGACCTCAACCCCTACTTCCGCACGCTGCGGCTTGATGGAGCACTTTTCCAGCTTGGACTGCCGGGTGAAGACATGCCGCCCGTCAGCCCGGGGCTCCTGATACGCCGTCGATTGGCCTATACAGGTTCGCTGATTGGCGGGATCGGGGAAACCCAGGAGATGCTCGACTTCTGCGCCGCGCATGGAGTTGCCAGCGACATTGAGATCGTAGGCGCCGAACAGCTCAATGAAGCGTACGACCGCATGGTGGCCGGGGACGTAAAGTACCGTTTCGTGCTGGACACCGCAACACTTCAGGAACCGTCAGAAAGGGCAGATGCATGAGCACGCTGTTCACCAAGATCATCAATGGGGAAATCCCAGGCCGCTTCGTCTGGAAGGACGAGGACGTTGTGGCTTTCCTGACCATCGCCCCGATCACGCCGGGCCACACGCTGGTGGTGCCTCGTGAGGAAGTGGATTCCTGGACGCACGCCAGCCCGGAGCTGTTGGCCAAGGTTATGGACGTTGCCCAGAGCATCGGCAAGGTCCAGGAAGAGCTCTTCAGTGCCAAGCGCGTGGGCGTCCTGATGGAAGGCTTCGAGGTTGAGCACTTGCACGTGCACATCTGGCCCGCCTATTCAATGGCGGACTTTGAGGTGCACAACGTGGACCATAACCCGGATCCTGCGGTCATGGATGCCACGGCCGTGAAGCTCCGCGCTGCCTTGCGGGCTGCCGGCCACGAAAGCTTCGTGCCCGAGGACTGAGCGTTCCAGACAAGTTAACCCGGCGGTGCTGAATCAGCACCGCCGGGTTGCTTTTAAGTCGGACCTAAGCAGGCGGCCGGACCTAGGCAGGCGCCAAGGCCTGGTTGAGGACCGTTCGGATTCGCTTCTCGGAGACCGAGTAGGCCGTACCCAATTCGACGGCGAAGAGGCTGACGCGCAGTTCCTCGATCATCCAGCGCACCCGGGTTAACTCCGCCCCTGCCCGGCGTCCAGCGTGCAACGCTGACACAGCGTCGTCGTAGTCATCCTCCAGCGCCTGAACGATTGCCATATTCAGTCCATCGCGTTGCACGTTGCCCGGGAGCTTCTCCAGCCGCTTCTCGATCGCTTGCAGGTACCGCGGGAGCTGGCTCAGCTGCGCGTAGCCCGTCTGTGCCACAAAGCCCGGAAAGACCAACTGTTCCAGTTGGCTCTTCATGTCATTCAGGGCGCTGATGAGGGGCAGGCTGGCACTGGACTTCAGCTGCTTCTGGATCCTGCGCGTGCTCGCCAGGATGCGTTCGACGACGGCTGTCACCGTAAATACCGTATCTATCAGCTCAGCGCGGACTACTTCATACAACGCATCAAAGGCTTCTTTATCCCAAGGAAGTGCCTCTGGCGTCAGTTTGTCGATGGCGGCGAGGGCGCAGTCTGCGATCAGGGCACTGACGGAGCCGTGTGGGTTTTGGCTGAACGTCAGCTTCTCCGTATTGCTCAGATGCTCCAGCACGTATCGGTCCGGGGCGGGGATTCGCAGTGCCAGGAGCCGGATCACCCCACCACGCATGGCAGCTTCCTGCTCTTGCCGGGTTTGGAAGACGCGGAGGGCTACAGATGTACCCTCATCCACGATCGCCGGGAAGCCGGTGACGGCGTGTCCCTTGACCGTTCGGGTGACTTGGCGCTCCACGGTCCCGAAATCCCACTCGGTGATCCCAGTGCGTTCGGCAACAACTCCAGGAGCAGGGGAGGCGTCGGGGTGCACGCCATGATGTGCATCAGGGCTCAACCTGGCGCCGGCCGCCGAACTTGACCCGCCTTCTGAACTGGCCCCGGCCGCTTTTCCGTTTGACGCGCCCGGCCTTCCGGTTCCTTTGCCACCCTTGCCCGGGGCCGTCGTCGCCGGTGTCGCGCCGAGCGACTCTGCGATTGCCCGACGAGTCGCCGGGGCCAGCTTTTCCTGCAGCTGTGGCAGGTCCTTGCCTTCATCGAGGACCTTGCCCTTGCTGTCCACCACCTTGAAGCTCACCCGAAGGTGGGGAGGCACTGCCTCCCAATTCCATGATCCCGGTGGGATGATGTGCCCGCGAAGCCGGCGAAGAACCAGCTCCAAGGATGGCTCGAGCTCGTCCGTGGCGGGGTCGAAGTCCTTTTCCAAGGCTGCGGTAGCCTGGCGGGCAACGTCAGGTGCAGGCACAAAGTTCTTCCGGACCTGCTTCGGGAGGGATTTGATGAGCGCCGTGACCAGCTCCACGCGTTGTCCCGGAATCTGCCACCGGAATGGTGCATCGTCCAATTGGTTCAGGAATAACACCGGAACCTCTGCGGTGACGCCGTCGGAGGGATTCGGAGCAGACCCGGGAGCTACCGGGTGGAACTCATAGCTCAGGGGGAGTTCGAATCCCTTGTGCAGCCACGTCTTGGGGTAGGCGGAATCATCCAGGGCCTCGGCGTCCTCGCTCATCAACAGCGATTGGTCGAAGTCCAGCAGCGCAGGATCCGCTTGGCGGGCCTCCTTCCACCATTTGTCGAAATGCCTTTCAGACACGACGTCCTTGCCCACCCGGGCGTCATAGAACTCGAAGAGCGTCTGGTCATCCACAAGAATGTCCCGCCGGCGCATTCTGGTCTCAAGCTCCTCGATCTCCTGCAGGAGCGCGCGGTTGCGGTGGAAGAACTTGTGGTGGGTCTTCCACTCGCCCTCCACCAGTGCGTGGCGGATGAAGAGTTCACGGGACAATTCCGGATCGATGCGGCCGTAGTTGACCCGCCGGTTTGGGATGATTGGCACGCCGTACAGCGTGACTTTCTCGTGGGCCATCACAGAGCCCTGCCGTGCGGACCAATGGGGCTCGCTGTAGGAGCGCTTCACGAGGTCCGGGGCTACCTGCTCCACCCACAAAGGATCGAACCTGGCAGCTACCCGTGCCCACAAGCGGCTCGTTTCCACCAGCTCGGCGGCCATGACGAATGCAGGAGATTTCTTGAACAGGGCAGAGCCGGGGAAGATCGCGAAGCGGCTGCCGCGGGCGCCCGCGTATTCCCGCTTGCGCTCATCAAGGAGGCCGATGTGGCTCAGCAGGCCTGACAGCAGGCTGATGTGGATCCCCTCGTGGTTGCCTACGGGGTCAGCTTCACGCTTATTGTCCAGCGTGATGCCCAGGGGCTTGGCGAGTTGGCGAAGCTGGGTGAAAAGGTCCTGCCACTCACGGACGCGAAGATAGTTGATGAACTCGTTACGGCACAGTCGCCGGAACTGTGTGGAGGACAACTCGCGCTGCTTCTCCTGGACGTAGTTCCACAGGTTGAGGAAGCCGGTGAAGTCCGAGTTCTCGTCCCGGAACCGCGCGTGTTTCTCCGAGGCGAGCTGCTGCTTGTCGGTCGGCCTTTCGCGTGGATCCTGGATGGTAAGGGCTGCCGCCAGGATCATGACTTCGCGGACACACCCGCGCTTTCCGGCTTCGACAATCATGCGGCCGAGCCGGGGGTCCACCGGCAGTTGGGCAAGCTTCTGCCCGACGGCGGTCAGGCCACTGCCGCCCGGACGGTTACCGCGGGGATCTTTGGACGCAGGCGTGCCCGTTGTCGCCGGGCTGAGGGCGCCCAGTTCGCGCAGTAGGGTGACGCCGTCGTTAATGGCGCGGGAATCAGGCGGTTCCACGAACGGGAAGTTCTCAACGTCTTTGGGACCGCGGGCAACACCCATGGCCGTCATCTGGAGAATAACGGCGGCAAGGTTGGTCCGCAGGATCTCCGGGTCCGTGAACTGCGGGCGGGACTCAAAGTCCTCTTCGGAGTAGAGGCGGATGGCAATACCCTCGGACACGCGGCCACAACGCCCGGACCGCTGGTTCGCCGAGGCTTGGGACACGCGTTCGATCGGTAGCCGTTGGACCTTGGTCCGGTGCGAGTACCGCGAGATGCGGGCCGTGCCGGTATCGATCACGTATTTGATGCCGGGGACAGTCAGCGAGGTTTCCGCGACGTTCGTGGCGAGGATGATGCGCCGCTTTCCACCGGGATTGAAGACCCGATGCTGCTCCTGCAGGCTCAACCTGGCAAAGAGAGGCAGGACTTCAGTGCCGGCGAGGCGTCGGTTGGTCTGTATGCGGCCATTGATGGCCTCGGCGGCGTCGCGGATTTCGCGCTCGCCGGAGAAGAAAACGAGGATGTCGCCGGGTGCTTCCTTGGCCAGCTCATCCACGGCGTCACAGACTGCATCCAGTGGGTCCCGGTCCTCTTCCAGTTCGTCGTCGGAGCTGTCCTCGTCCGCGCCGGCAGGCTGTGACAAGGGCCGATACCGAATCTCTACCGGGTAGGTGCGGCCGGAAACCTCGATGATGGGCGCGGGGGATTCCTCCGTGCCGAAGTGCTTTGCGAAGCGTTCAGGATCGATGGTGGCCGAGGTGATGATAATTTTCAGGTCGGGCCGCTGGGGCAGGATCCGCTTGAGATATCCCAGGATGAAGTCGATGTTGAGGCTGCGCTCGTGGGCCTCGTCAATGATGATGGCGCTGTACCTTCGCAGGAGCTTGTCCCGTTGGATCTCGGCAAGGAGGATGCCATCGGTCATGAGCTTGATTTTGGTTGATGCGCTGACCTCCCCAGTGAAACGGACCTGGAAACCGACTTCCTGGCCAATCTCGACGTCCAGCTCCGACGCTATGCGCTCTGCAACGGTCCGGGCCGCCAGTCGGCGTGGCTGCGTGTGGCCGACCAGGCCTTTATCGCCCAAGCCGAGTTCCAAGCACATCTTGGGGATCTGGGTGGTTTTGCCCGAGCCGGTTTCGCCGGCAATGATGGTCACCTGGTTTGCGGCGATCGCCGCCATCAGATCCTCGCGGCGCTCGGATACCGGCAGCTCAGCGGGGTAGGAAATATGAAGTGTCATGGCTGCTGCCAGTCTACTGTGGCTTCTCGCCAACGTCCGCTGTCCCCGTCACATGTCAGGCAGGCCCGGCAGTCCTTCAACAGCAGCGCTGGAAGCGGGGCGCATAGGGACGCCCGTCGTTCAGGAAATCCTGATGAATTCCGTGAAGGACGGGCGTCGGTGGGATGGGCCGTTGCTGAGTGCTTCCAGTGCGCTGCCGGTGGCGGCTAGTAGATACGTGGATTCCAATACGGCGTGCTGGGAGCATCAAAGGCGCTCCAAGGCTCCTTGGAGTTGACGGGCGGGTTGTGGCCGCGGCCGTCCTTCAAGAGGGCGCCCAAGGTGGCGGCGACAGCAGTGACTAGGACGATGAAGAGGATGATTCCGAAGATTTCCATGCCTCCATCCTTCTCCGGGGGACATCCAGGAAACAGTGGCAGAAATGCCCCATTTAGACAATTTTCTGCCACACTTGAGATATGTTGAAGTCAGTAGCCGTGATAGTTGTCCCCAACTTCTCGATCTTCGAGTTCGGTACGGCCTTTGAGGTCTTCGGAATCGATAGATCTGACCGTGGCGCAGGCGTACCTGCTTTCGACTTCAGGGTGTGCGCGCCGGAACCGGGGGACATTCGAATGAAGTCCGGGCTCTCGTTGCACGTCGACCTTGGACTGGAGGCTGCTGCTGATGCTGACCTCGTCATCATGGCGCCCTTCGGGAGGGACCAGGAGGTCCCCGAATCTGTCATGGATGCACTCCGGGCGGCTCACGCCCGCGGCGCGTGGGTGATGTCCATCTGCTCCGGCGCTTACGCGTTGGCCCGGGCCGGCCTGCTTGATGGCCGGCGATGCACCACCCATTGGCACTACTCGCAGGATCTGGCGAGCCGCTACCCGGCAGTGGTAGTGGATGAGAATGTCCTCTATGTACAGGATGGAACCATCATTACCAGCGCAGGAACTGCCGCCGGAATTGATGCCTGCCTCCATCTTGTCCGTGTAGAGCTGGGAGCCAACGTAGCTGCCGCGATCGCGCGCGACATGGTAGTCCCGCCACATCGCGACGGCGGCCAAGCCCAGTTCATAGACCGGCCAATGCCGCGCTGTGGGTCAGCGCCCATGGAGGAACTCCTGCGGTGGATGGTTGAACACCTCGACGAAGAACACAGTGTCAACGAGTTGGCTGGCCGGTTGCACATGTCGCCCAGAACATTCGCACGCCGCTTCAGGGCGGAAACAGGGACTACACCTGCGGCTTGGTTGAACTCCCAGCGTGTGCTCCGGGCGCAGGAACTGTTGGAGTCCACGGAGCTCAATATCGATGAGATTGCCCGCGAAGCAGGGTTCGGGCATTCCGTTCTGCTGCGCCACCACTTCACCAAGGTGCTGGATACGAGTCCGCAGAGTTACCGGAGGGCCTTCCGTGGGCAATTGGCCGAGGCGATCTAGCGGCGGACCCCCAGGCGGCCGCGGGATTCGGAGCCTTCAGCCTTGGCGCATTCCACCAGCTCCTGCCAGGGTCCTGTGACGGCGCGCTCGGGCAGCGTCGCCCGCCGTTGGCCTGCCCTGATGGAGTACATGAAGCGATCCGGTTCGTTCGCCGTCCTGGCGTGGTTCTTTGCCTCGTCCCAGGGGCATGCCTCAACGATCGGGAGCCAGCGCTCTTTTTCATCGTCAGAAACTGCCTCCACGCTCCAGACGCGTGTCATTGCGGCTATGCCCCCACTGCGTTGGACGGTGATTTTCATGACCGGCTGCTTCTCGTTCGACGTGTTGGCCTAGCCAACGACGGCGGGACGGCCCGTGGCCGGACGGTCCCGCCGGCTGGTCTAAACCTTGACCTTCACAGTCTCCCACGCCTTAAGGACGGCGTCATGCTCTACGGAACCAACTCCAAAAAGTTCTTCAGCTGTAGCCGCAGTGGTCTTGGCGAACTTGCCAAAGGTGCAAGCTGGCGGAAGTGACCCTCCAGTGAGCGTCCCGTACCAGATCTGCCCCGGCACACCCCAAGCGTTGCCGCCCAGCTCGGAGGCAACAAGGTAGAACGCCCTGTTGGGGATGCCCGAATTGATGTGCACTCCGCCATTGTCCGCACTGGTCCGAACGTACGTGTCCATGGAGTCAGGTTGCGGGTCCTTACCCAGGATGTCGTCATCGTAGGCGGTACCGGGGGCCTTCATCGAGCGCAAGGCCGCACCTTGGACCTTGTCGGTAAAAAGGCCCTCGCCGATCAGCCAGCTTGCTTGCTCGGTGGTTTCCTGCTTCAGGTACTGCTCCACGAGCACCCCGAAGACGTCCGACATGGACTCGTTCAGGGCTCCGGCCTGGTTACGGTAATTGAGCCCAGCAGTAAATTGAGTGACACCGTGGGCCAGCTCGTGGCCGATTACGCTGACGGACTTGGTGAAGCGCTGGAAAATCTCACCATCGCCATCCCCAAAGACCATCTGGTTCCCATCCCAAAAGGCATTGTCGTACAGATTGCCGTAGTGAACGGTCGCGTCCAGTGCCAGGCCGGCACCATCGATGGAATCCCGGCCGAAGATCTCTGCATAGAGTCGGTGCGTGCTGCCCAGGCCGTCATAGGCCTCGTCGGCAGCGGCGTCCCCAGTAGGGGCAGTGCCTTCCTTGCGGACCACCCGGCCGGGCAGGTTTTCGGAGGTATCGGCGTCGTAGATGGTGCGCTTGGGTGGGCCCGGCTTG
The DNA here is from genome assembly GCF_019977235.1 of Arthrobacter sp. StoSoilB5. Taxonomy (NCBI): domain Bacteria; kingdom Bacillati; phylum Actinomycetota; class Actinomycetes; order Micrococcales; family Micrococcaceae; genus Arthrobacter; species Arthrobacter sp. StoSoilB5. The sequence continues at coordinate 3,613,705 of NZ_AP024646.1, read as the reverse complement.
GCCGCCAGGGCGCTTGGTGCCACCGCGGGGGCCGGGGACGCGCGGACCGCCTGAAGATCCTTAATATGCAGGAGCGACTCCTTCGCGGCACGGGCAACAGCCCATAACCGTGGTTCGCTCTGGGCAGCAATCCTTCGCAGCATGTAAGGCGGAATGATCGAACACTTCACGGTAACCCCTCTTGGCTCTTGGCGACTGGCAGTTGTGATCAGCCTAGGAGTGGGGGATGACAATTTTGGGGTGTGCGCCCGGCAAGCCCCGAACTGATAGTGGCAACCCGGGTTGCGGAAGATGGCCCGCCCCGGGTTATGCAGTTGCGGGAGGGGGCATGGGACAACGTGTATGGATGGAATGCAAAAAATACCCCGCCAGTTGGACTGGCGGGGTATCCGTATGTGCCCTCGATAGGATTCGAACCTACGGCCTTCTGCTCCGGAGGCAGACGCTCTATCCCCTGAGCTACGAGGGCATCCGGGGTTCCCTCCGTTGCCGGTGGGACGTCCTAGAGCTTAGCAGCCACTGAGCCCCAAAAGAAAACGCGGCGCGGGTCCAAGCACAATGCGCTCTTGAGCGCCGTGCACCACAAGGCGGGGCGGGTAGCGCCAGCGCGGCACCCTGCGGGTCAGTACCCTGCGAACGAGTCAACATGTACCCGCCGCGCGCCTGCGCCGCGTGCTGCGGCACGCAGGGAGTCCACGCTCGCCGGGGAACCAGAGACGTATACCTCGCGGTCTGCGATGTCCGGTACCAGTTCCTTGAGGCGCTGCGCGTCGATTCTGGAGGTTCCGGCGTCGTGCATGAAATCCGGGGGAGTGGAGCCGTCCGCGAGCCGGGCGATGACCTTCACCCCGGATTCCTCCAATTGCTCACAGGCGGCGAGTTCGCTGCGCCCTGCGGCAAGGTACAGGACCACGGTGTCCCGGGTGGCGGCGTCGGACGCAAGGTGGGAAAGAAACGGCGTGATTCCGATACCAGCAGCTATCAGCAGGACCGGCTTGGCGGCGTCGCGCGGGAGCACGAAGTCTCCGCCCACCGCAGTGGCGGAAATCGTGTCACCAGGCTTCAACGCCAACAGGGTCTTCTTGGCAGTGGACAATGGCTCGGCAGTTCCAACGCCGAAAGTTACTTCCGGAGCGCCGGGGGCGCTGGTGATGCTAAAGACGCGGCGGCGGCCCTTCCCGTCAGATCCTGAATGCGGCAGGTTCAGCTCCATGAATTGACCGGCTGTGAAGCGGACAGGGCGCTTTGGCTCGAACCGGAACTCCCTGGTACCCGGCGTGAGGGCACGGGATCCTTTGAACGCCAGCTCCACGCGGCCTCGCTGGCCGAGGAAGAAAGCGATGAGGTTGCCCACCAAGAGCGCGAGCTCAGGGGAATTGGCCACGAAGCCGAGGTTGTACGGAACCGCAAAGACAACGCCTACGACGCCGGCAAGCGCCAGTTGCTGCCAGCGGCGCGGAGGGAGTGTGAGCGGCTCGGTAAGCATGAAACCCACGAAGAAGAGCAGGGGGCGCTGGGCCAACGGCTGCCACAGGGCCTGGCCGAACGTCATGCCGCGGCCCAACAATTCCACACAGACGATACTTGTGGCCATCAGGAGGAAAACTGTGGCCATGAGTATTTTTCGGGTGCGGTAAAGGACCGCAAGCACCCCTGGAACAAGGAGCCACAACATGGCGGGCGTTGCTGCCCACCACGTGGCTATGTTCAGTCCAGTCAGGCCCGTGATGAAAGCGCCCGCGGCAGCCGGGTTGAAAACGTGGCGCCCACGGAAAGCCAATGCGTACTTGGAAGCGCTGGCCAGGACGCAAGCCAGCGCAACACCCACCATGTCGGTGGGGACGAACGTGGGCCAGAACAGGAAATACAGGAGCAAACCGGTAATGAGTGAAGACTCCGAATGCGGTGTGGTCCTGAAAACGACGGCAAGCAGACGGTTTGACGCATAGGTCACGCCCAGGCACAGGCAAAGGTGAACCAGCATCTGTGGCAGGCCAAACGTCAGCCACCCCAGGACGTTCAAAAGCAGGCTGTAGCCCGCCAGCACACCGAGCACCCACAAAATCAAGCGGTACATCGTGAACCGGCCCAACCAGGTGTCCAATCCCGACTTCATGGCATTCATGTGAACAGTCTCCCCTCAAAGCCAGCCGAAAATGTGGCTGTACCATCCGAAAACACCCGCAGCCACGAAAAGTCGAACTCAGCCTCAAGGAGGGCGGGCTCCACCATGAAGAGAGCCGTGGCCAGCGCATCGGCCACCATCGCGCTCGCAGCCATGGTCCAGGTGGCGACTGTGGTTTGAATGGGTTGCCCGGTGATTCCATCCAGTACGTGGTGCAGTCCGTCGCCCCAGGTCCGGCGGTTGGAAGCAGAAGCGCAGAGGGCGGAATTATCCAACTCCACAGTGCCGATTGCCTGCTTCGGGTTGTACGGATGTTCCAAGGCCACAGTCACGGGCAGGCTTCCCGCATGCAGCAAGTCACCGCTGCCATCCACAAGGAAGTCCAGATGGCCGGCGGAACGGAGGACTTCACCGATCAGGTCCACCAGCTGTCCTTTTCCTGCGGCGCCAACGTCCAGTACCAAAGGAACCTTGGCCGATACCGTGGCCCCCGACCATTCAAGGACGTCTTCCCACTTGGCCGCACCCTCCGGGCTGCCTGAAGGAATCAAGGTGTAGCTGGAGTCATAACCAAGGCGGTTCAAGCTACTGCCGATCAGGGGTGTCATGGACCCATTACTGAGCCGGTACAGCGTTTCGTAGACGTCGTGGAGGGCCACAGCGTGCCCGGGCAGGGAAATCCGCCCTGGCCCGCGCTGCAGTTTGGACACCAGGGAATCGGACCTGAACCGCGAATAGGTTTGGTCGTAATCAGCCACGGTTGCAAGCACTTGGCGCTGAACATCCGGTGCCAGAATCGCCGACGTGGAAATCTCCCAGTGCGTACCGATCCCTTCGAAGCTGAAGATGCTCCAGCCCGGGTGCGGCATGGCTGCTACTTTGCCTGGGACTTGATCTGTTCCACGGCTTCGTTGAAGCCGCCAGAGGTCAGGGATGAGCCGGCCACCTTGGAAACGTTGAGTTCGTCGATGTCTTTGCCGACGATCTGCGCCGCGATACCGCTGGCGAACTCGCCTTGGAACTTTTTCGTGTTTGGGTTGGACGGGTGAACGGTGATGTTCACGGCCGATACCTTGTCCCCGGCCAGCGTGAGCTCAACTCCAACTGTCTCCTGGCCGTTCGGCGATGTGTACGTTCCGTCTGCGCTGTATGTGCCGTCCTTATACGTTGAGCTACCGTTTCCAGCCGAAGCGGATGAAGAGGGACTGCCCGTCGAGGCCTGTCCGCCATTCTGGGTAGCGGGCGACTGGGTTGAAGGGGCTTGCGTTGCCGGGGCGCAGGCAGCTGCCGTCCCGATGATGGAGACGCTGGCGAAGCCGACGTAGAGGCTCTTGCGGAGTGGCGTAGTCACGTTCTGCTCGTTTCAACTGGACAAGATGTGGTCAACGGATGGTTGCGGTCCCTGGATGACCGCTAAAGCCACCTCTTACGTCTTCACAACGTTGAAATCAGCGTAATGGTTCAGCCTGTGGGCGCCGCCAGCCGTTTATGTGTATCCGCTGTGTCCAAGATATCCACATATACGAGCCTTAATTCCTCGAGTTCGCAGGCCCCCGGTAGGCTGGATACGTGACTCCCGAAGAACTCTCTGCTGCCATATCCACCTGCCTTAAGGACGCCGTCTCTGCCGGCGAAATCGCCTTGGCGGAATCCGCTGTCCCCGGCGAAGTCCGGGTGGAGCGCCCCAAGAACAGGGACCACGGAGACTGGGCCACCAATATTGCCCTCCAATTGGCTAAGCAGGCCGGTACGAATCCGCGCGAGTTCGCGGGGATCCTTAGCAATCGCCTGCAGGAAATCCCCGGCGTGACCGGGGTGGAAATCGCAGGCCCCGGCTTCCTGAACATCACCGTTGATGCTGCCACGGCAGGCGCGCTCGCCAAAGCGATCGTTGAGGCGGGCTCGGCGTACGGGACCAACCGGGTGCTCGCGGGCCATGTAGTGAACATGGAATTCGTTTCTGCCAATCCCACCGGTCCCCTTCATATCGGCCATACCCGGTGGGCCGCGCTCGGCGATGCGATTGCGCGTGTACTCCGGGCTTCCGGTGCCGATGTCACTGCCGAGTACTACATCAACGACGCCGGTTCGCAGATGAACGTGTTTGCCAACTCCGTACTCTCCCGGCTCCATGGCCGGGGCGTCCCGGAGGGCGGCTACCCCGGTGAGTACATTCGCGAACTCGGCGATGAAGTGCTCAGGGCCCACCCGGACATCCACGAACTGACGGACGAGGCTGCGCTGCCAGTCATCCGTGCTGCTGCCTACGAGGCACAAATGGCAGATATCAAGGCAACGCTGGCAGATTTCGGTGTGGAGTTCGACGTCTTCTTCTCAGAGAAGGAACTGCACGACGCCGGTGCCATCGAATCTGCCGTTGCCCGCCTACGCGAACAAGGCCACGTGTTCGACGACGGCGGTGCGGTTTGGTTGCGCACCACCGACTTCGGCGATGACAAAGACCGCGTCATGATCCGCGCCAACGGCGAACCGACATACTTCGCTGCCGATGCCGCGTACTACCTCTCCAAGAAGGACCGCGGTTTCACCGAGAAGATTTACCTACTCGGTGCCGACCACCACGGTTACATCAACCGCCTGAAGGCCATTGCGGCGTGCGCGGGCGACGATCCCGAAGTGAACATCGAGGTCCTCATCGGACAATTAGTGTCCGTCAACGGCGCCAAGTTGTCCAAGCGTGCGGGCAACATCATCGAACTCAAGGACCTCATTTCCTGGCTGGGCAAGGATGCAGTGCGCTACTCCCTGGCGCGGTTCCCGGCTGATTCGCCTCTGACACTGGATCCGGAGCTGCTCAAGAAGAACAGCAACGAGAACCCCGTGTTCTACGTCCAATACGCCCATGCCCGCTCCAGGGGAACCGCGCGCAATGCCGCCGAGGCTGGCGTGGACCGTTCCGTGTTCGACGCATCACTTCTGGATCACGCGACGGAGAACGAGCTTCTCTCCTACCTAGGCAGTTACCCCTCCATCGTGGCCAAGGCCGCCGAGCTCCGCGAACCGCACCGCGTGGCACGCCATCTTGAAGTCATCGCCGGCGCCTACCACCGCTGGTACGACGCCTGCCGTGTCTCGCCGCAGGGCGAAGAGCCTGTCCAGGACGTCAACCGCACACGACTGTGGCTCAACGACGCCACCAGCCAGGTGCTTGCCAATGGACTCGGACTGCTGGGCGTTTCAGCCCCGGAACGGATGTAGAGCCATGAACACGAACGCTTCGCCGCTGGCCCCTGGGTGGTTGGCTGTCCCTGAAGACCTCAACGCACTGCAGTCGCCCATGTGGGCTGCCGGAGTGGAGAAGAACGATGCCGGTGAGGTCACCATTGATGGTATTTCCGTCAGTGACCTGAAGGAACAATTCGGCACGCCCCTCTTCGTGATGAGTGAAACTGACTTCCGGTCCCGTGCACGTGCCTTCAAGGACGCCTTCGACGACGCTTTCGCAGACATCTGCGGGGGAGTGGACGTCTACTACGCAGGCAAGTCCTTCTTATGCACGGCCGTGGCCAGTTGGGTGGCCGAGGAAGGCCTGCGCCTGGACACGTGCTCAGGCGGCGAACTTGCCGTTGCAGCCCGCGCAGGAATCGACGGCGCCAACCTCGGACTGCACGGCAACAACAAGTCCGATGCCGAGATCACCCGCGCGCTGGACATGAAGCTGGGCAGGATCGTGGTGGATAGCCTCGACGAGTTGGAACGTGTGGCGAAAATCGCATCGAGCCGCGGCGAAACGGCCAAGGTGATGCTGCGCCTGACCCCCGGTGTCCACGCCCATACGCACGAGTTCATCGCCACAGCACATGAGGACCAGAAGTTCGGGCTCTCCATGGCTGAGGACTCCACCGAAGAAGCCGGATTGTCCGCCGCCGAAGAAGCCGTAGCGGCAGCGACGTCCTACCCGAGCGTGGAGCTTCTGGGCCTGCACTGCCACATCGGCTCACAGATTTTTGAGCCGGACGGCTTCGAGCTGGCAGCGGAGAAGCTCCTGGGCTTCCTCGCCGTCATGCAGGCCAAGTACTCCATCGTCCTGCCGGAATTGGACCTCGGAGGTGGATACGGCATCGCCTACACCCCGGTGGACACGCCGCGCCCGCCAGCCGAGATCGCGCAGGCGATGGCCGCCGTCGTACGGTCCAAGTGCGCCGAGTTGGGCATCACATCACCGCGTATTTCCATCGAACCTGGCCGCGCCATTGTTGGCAGCAGCACGTTCACCTTGTACGAGGTCGGTACGCTGAAAACGGTCCGCGTGGACGCACCCGGTGGAGCCGAAGGGCAAGAGAACGTTACGTATCCGCGTCGCTATGTGTCGGTAGATGGCGGAATGAGCGACAACGCCCGTCCGGTGCTTTACGACGCGGATTATTCGGCGATTTTGGCGTCCCGTGACTCCGACGCAGCTCCGCAGCTGTCCCGCGTAGTGGGCAAACATTGCGAGAGCGGCGACATAGTTGTTAGAGATGTATATCTGCCCGCGGATGTGGCAGCCGGTGATTTGCTCGCAGTACCGGGTACCGGCGCCTATTGCTGGGCCCTCTCAAGCAACTACAACTACCTGGCCCGGCCTGGCGTTGTCGCTGTGCGCGACGGAGCCGCCAGGCTTATTGTCCGCGGGGAAACCGAAGAAGATCTCTTGAACCGCGACATGGGAGTGGCGAATGTCTGAAGTGCGAACCCTGAAGGTGGCCCTGCTGGGCTGTGGCAACGTTGGGGCCCAGGTCGCGCGGATTCTTATTGACGACGCCGAGGCATTGGCTGCACGCAGCGGTGCCCGTCTGGAGCTTTCCGGTATTGCTGTTCGCAATATCGATTCCCCCCGCGACGTCGAACTGCCGCGTGAACTCTTTACCACGGACGCCGAGACCCTGGTTAAGGACGCAGACCTCGTCATCGAGCTCATGGGCGGGATCGAACCCGCGCGTACGCTCATTGTCACCGCCATCCAGAATGGTGCATGCGTTGTCACCGGCAACAAGGCATTGCTCGCCCAGGACGGCCCCACTCTTTATGAAGAGGCTGACAAAGCTGGAGTCCAGCTGTCCTATGAAGCCGCGGTGGCCGGTGCCATTCCCATCCTGCGTCCGATTCGCGACAGCCTCTCCGGGGACCGCATCACCCGCGTGCTCGGCATCGTCAACGGAACCACCAACTTCATCCTTGACCAGATGGACAGCACCGGTGCCCAATTCGCGGACGCCCTCGCCGAAGCGCAGCGCCTGGGCTATGCAGAGGCTGACCCCACGGCAGACGTCGAAGGCCATGACGCAGCTGCCAAGGCCGCAATCCTGGCATCACTGTCCTTCCACACCCGCTTCTCCTTGGACGATGTCTACTGCGAAGGGATCACCAAGGTCAGCGCCGCCGACATCGCCTCGGCCAAGGAAGCCGGCTTCGTCATCAAGCTGCTCGCGATCGCCGAGAAGATCGACAATTCAGAAAGCGGCATTTCGGTACGCGTGCACCCGACGCTCCTGCCCCGCGAACACCCGCTGGCCGCCGTCCGCGGTGCCTTCAACGCCGTCTTCATCGAGGCCGAAAACGCCGGTGAGCTGATGTTCTACGGCCAGGGTGCCGGCGGTACCCCGACGGCGTCTGCCGTGCTCGGTGACCTCGTCTCCGCTGCCCGGCGCTTGGTCCTGGGTGGTCCAGGCCGAACGGAAACAACTACCGGGCACGTTCCGGCACTGTCCATTGACGCTTCCAACACCAGCTATTACATCGGTCTGGACGTAGCGGACCAAGCTGGAGTGTTGGCTCGCATCGCCCACATTTTTGCGGAGAACGGCGTATCCATCGAAATCATGCGTCAAACGATCCACCGCGATTCTGCCTCGAATGTTGAGTCGGCTGAGCTGAAAATCGTGACGCACCGTGCATCCGAAGCTGCACTCGCAGCAACCGTCGAGGCCGTGAAGGGCTTGGACGTCATCAATTCTGTGACATCCGTACTGCGGGTAGAAGGGGTCTAAGTGGCTCACCAATGGCGCGGAGTAATCCGCGAATACGCTGATCGTTTGCCCGTAACGGAAGCCACCAAGGTCATTACACTCGGCGAGGGCGGCACGCCCCTCGTCCACGCCCAGAAGCTTTCCGAGCTGACCGGCTCGCAGGTGTACCTGAAGGTCGAGGGCATGAACCCCACAGGTTCCTTCAAGGACCGCGGCATGACCATGGCCATGACTGCGGCCGTGGAAGCGGGCGCCAAGGCTGTGGTGTGCGCTTCCACCGGTAACACCTCGGCCTCGGCCGCGGCTTACGCAACGGCTGCCGGGCTCAAGTGCGCCGTGCTGGTCCCCGAGGGCAAGATCTCCATGGGCAAGCTCAGCCAGGCGATCGCGCACGGCGCCACGCTGCTGCAGGTTGACGGCAACTTCGACAACTGCCTGGACATCGCCCGCAAGCTTGGCGAGTCCTACCCGGTGTTCCTGGTGAACTCGGTCAACCCTGCACGTATCCAGGGCCAGAAGACCGGCGCCTTCGAGGTTGTTGACTCCCTGGGCGATGCCCCGGACATCCATGTGCTGCCTGTCGGCAACGCCGGCAACATCACTGCCTACTGGAAGGGCTACAAGGAGTACTCTGCTCCCTTCGAGACGGCCAACGGCACACTGCCCGCCGTTTCCACCAAGACGCCGGTCATGTGGGGTTTCCAGGCCGCAGGTGCCGCGCCGTTCGTTGCCGGGCACCCCATCACGGAGCCTGACACCATTGCCACTGCCATCCGCATCGGCAACCCGGCTTCATGGGACACCGCTGTCGCTGCCCGCGACGAATCCGGCGGCCTGATCGAAGCTGTCACGGATGAGGAAATCCTGGACGCCCACCGCTGGCTCTCTTCCAAGGAAGGCGTCTTCGTTGAGCCGGGCTCTGCTGCGGGTGTGGCAGGCCTTATCAAGAAGCACGCTGCTGGTGAAGTTCCTTCCGGCAAGACCATCGTCATCACTGTTACCGGCCACGGACTCAAGGACCCCCAATGGGCTCTCCGTACGGAGGACGGTAGCGACGTCCAGCCGGTCAAGGTTTCCAACGACGTCGTTACCGTTGCCGCGGAACTGGGACTGGAAGAAAAGTAAGAGTGGAACAAACGCAGCCCACCGCGACCGATCGTGAATTCGTCGCGGCAGGCCAGCGGCTGACCGTCAAGGTCCCTGGTACGAGCGCCAACCTGGGTCCCGGCTACGACAGCCTCGGCTTGGCCCTGTCCATTTACGACACCTTGACGGTGGAAACGCTCACCACCGGAGAGCTCGAATTCCAGCTCTCCGGTGAGGGCGCCGATACCCTTCCCCGCGACTCCAGCCATTTGGTGGTGCGTGCGATCGACCTCGCCTTGGACCGTTTGGGTTTCAAGCACTCGGGCCTGAGGATCACGGCGGACAACGTCAATCCACATGGACGCGGATTGGGTTCCTCGGCCTCTGCAGTCGTGGCGGCCGTTACGGCTGCCAATGCTTTGGTTCCGAAAGAGGCACAGCGGGATCTCGACTGGATCCTTCAACTGACCAGCGAAATGGAAGGCCACCCGGACAACGTCGCCCCCGCGATTTTCGGCGGACTGGCGCTGTCATGGCAGGACAGCGAGCAGTACAGCAGTACGCGTGCTGAAGTAGCCCGGTCCGTGGTTCCCGTGGTGGCTGTTCCGGATTACGAACTCTCCACCGAAACTGCCCGGGGGCTGTTGCCTGCGTCTGTGGGCCACCACGCTGCTGCAATGAACTCCGGGCGCGCAGCGTTGCTGATCCACGCGCTGACCACCCAGCCGGAATTCCTGCTGCCCGGCACCGAAGACTACCTACACCAGAGCTACCGCGCCGAAGCGATGCGGCCCAGCGCAGACCTCATTGCAGCGCTGCGGACTGCCGGCCACGCCGCAGTGGTTTCCGGTGCTGGTCCCACGGTCATGGTTCTCGCCAACGGGCCCGGCGAGGCCGCAACGGTTGCCGAATTCATCGAGGCCTTCACAGCGGCCAACACACCCAACGTCAGTTGGCGCGTGATGACGCTGGCTGTGGACGTTGAAGGTGCTAGAGTGGAAGTGCACCGGCGGTAAAGCCGCGGGCAGTTCCCTGATTTTGGATCTTGGCGGTTTCGCTGTTCCTTTCGTCAACTGTGCCAACGTCTGGCGGTGCCGTCTCCTTCCGGCCTGTCTCAGGTGCCGCAGAACTCTCTCTGTTCCCTGAATATTCAGTCGGCTGTCCGGGCAACTGGATTCAATGAAGACGATCAGTATCCGGCCCTGTTGGCCACAATCCATCAGGCACGGCCGAAATCACCGGCTGCAGATCTGAACTGCAGCCCAGAACAAATCATCGCGTCCAGCTCTCGCTCTGGACGCCGTCGAGGGGGAAGGATCCTTCGTGACAGAAACCACTGAGCTGGCTTCAGCTGTGGACACAACAACTTCTGCTGCTGAGTCGTCAACAGCAGCAACCACCAAGAGCAGTGGCCTTGCAGGCCTTAAGCTCGCCCAGCTTCAGGCTCTTGCCAGCCAGCTGGGGATCTCGGGCGGGTCCCGTATGCGCAAAGGGGACTTGGTAACCGCCATTTCCGCCCATCGTGCCGGGACCTCTACCGCCAAGGCCCCGGCCAAGGCGTCGTCGAGGGCTGCCACCGCGCCCAAGGAAGCGCCGGCTGCCGAGGTCAAGGTTGCAGAAAGCAGCGCTCCTGCCGCTGAAGTAAGCGCCGAAGCGCCGACGCAGGAAGCTCCTCGCGGACGTGGACGTGGCCGAAGCCGCCGCGCCACCAGCGATGGCGTTGTGGCAGCGGCAGACTCTGCTGCGCCGGCTGAAACGCAGACAGCGCCGGTTTCGGAGGCTGAAGCAGCACCGGAGGCCAGCGAAGCCGGCACCGAGCGCCGCCAGCCCCGCACCCGCAATCGCCGTCGCGGCGAGGCGGCTGCAGCTCCGGTCGAAACCGAAGAAGCCCCGGCCGCTGAGCAGCGTGCCGAGCGGACGGAACAGCGTGAGCAGCGTGCTGAGCGGACGGAACAGCGTGAGCAACGTGCTGAGCGGACGGAACAGCGTGAGCAGCGTGCTGAGCGGACCGAACAGCGTGAGCAGCGTGCTGAGCGGACCGAACAGCGCGAACAGGCTGACTCCGGCGATCAGTCGCAGCGTGAACGTCGTGACTCCCGCGGACGGCGCGAGGACAGCGTCGATACCGAAGAGACTGGCAACCGCCGCAACCGCCGCAACCGTCGTGATCGCAATGATCAGAACGACCGTAGCGACCGCCGCGGTCAGGACAGCCGGGACGGCAACACCCGCAGCGACCGCTTCCGCGATCGCAACGAACGCCGCCGTGGCCGTGCACAGGGACCGGATGTTGACGACATCGAAGTCACCGAAGACGACGTCCTGCTGCCCGTAGCAGGCATCCTGGATGTCCTGGAGAACTACGCGTTCATCCGTACGTCCGGCTACCTCCCGGGAGCAAACGACGTTTACGTTTCCCTGGCGCAGGTCAAGAAGTACAACCTTCGCAAGGGTGACGCCGTAGTTGGTGCCATCCGTGCACCACGCGAAGGTGAAGACCGCAACCAGCAGTCCTCACGCCAGAAGTTCAATGCCCTCGTTCGCGTCACTTCAGTCAACGGTAAGACGCCGGAAGAACTGAAGGACCGCGTCGAGTTCGCCAAACTGGTGCCGCTGTACCCGTCTGAGCGCCTGCGCCTGGAAACGGACCCCAAGAAGATTGGTCCGCGTGTCATCGACCTCGTGGCTCCGATCGGCAAGGGCCAGCGTGGCTTGATCGTCTCCCCGCCGAAGGCAGGCAAGACGCTCATCCTGCAGTCCATCGCCAACGCGATCACAACCAACAACCCTGAGGTCCACCTCATGATGGTGTTGGTTGACGAACGTCCCGAAGAAGTAACGGACATGCAGCGCACCGTCAAGGGCGAGGTCATTGCCTCCACCTTCGATCGTCCCGCAGATGACCACACCACGGTTGCTGAGCTCTCCATTGAACGTGCCAAGCGCCTCGTGGAAATGGGCATGGACGTGGTGGTCCTGCTGGACTCCATGACCCGCCTTGGCCGTGCGTACAACCTGGCAGCACCGGCCTCCGGCCGCATCCTGTCCGGTGGTGTGGACTCCGCAGCCCTGTACCCGCCCAAGCGCTTCTTCGGTGCAGCCCGAAACATCGAGAACGGTGGCTCGCTCACCATCCTGGCAACCGCTCTCGTCGAGACCGGCTCCAAGATGGACGAAGTCATCTTCGAAGAGTTCAAGGGCACTGGCAACATGGAGCTCCGCCTGTCCCGCCAGCTGGCAGACAAGCGCATCTTCCCGGCCGTGGACGTCAACGCATCCGGTACGCGCCGCGAAGAGAACCTGCTCTCGCCTGAAGAAGTCAAGATCATGTGGAAGCTGCGCCGCGTGCTTTCCGGCCTGGAGCAGCAGCAGAGCCTTGAGCTGCTGACCAACAAGATCCGGGAGACGCAGAGCAACGTCGAGTTCCTCATGCAGGTACAGAAGACGACGCTCGGAGCGAAGTCGGACAACGACAAATAGCGTTACGTGGGGTGGGGCCGTCAAGTATTTTTGCCGGCCCCGCCCCTTCGCGTTGCTGCTGACGTACTGCGTACGTCAGCAGCAACGCTACGACAGGCCCGATGCCACTCCCGGGCCGGCAAAATTACACGACGGCGGACTCGTCACCTTTGCGTCCAGCCGTCACCTCCCCGGCGCGGGAATTCGTGCGGCCTACGGAATCGTTGGCGCAAATTAGACTTGGATACGAGTCGAAAGAGGTTTGAAAATGTTTGAGTCCGTACAGGGATTGCTTGATGAGCATGCTGCTATCCAGGCGCAGTTGAGCGATCCTGCTGTTTATGCCGATCAGTCTGCGGCCCGGAAGTTGGGGCGGCGTTCTGCCCAGCTCCAGGGCATTGTGGAGGCGTACAACAAATGGCGCGGGCTCAATGATGATTTGGAAGCTGCCAAAGAGATGGCAGACGAAGATCCCGAATTCGCTGCAGAAGTTGTGCAGTTGGAGGAGCAGATTCCTGCGGCACAGGAGCGGCTGCGCCGTTTGTTGATCCCTCGTGATCCGGACGATGCCCGCAACGTGATTCTTGAAGTCAAGGGCGGCGAAGGTGGCGACGAAGCTGCCTTGTTCGCTGGCGACCTTCTGCGGATGTACATGCGTTACGCCGAGTCGCGGGGCTGGAAGACTGAAATGATCTCCGCCACCGAATCCGATCTTGGTGGATACAAAGACGTCGCCGTGGCCATCAAGGGCAACTCCAACGACCCCGCAGAGGGCGTCTTTGCGCGGTTGAAGTTTGAAGGTGGCGTCCACCGCGTGCAGCGCGTTCCGGTGACGGAATCGCAGGGCCGCATCCACACTTCCGCGGCGGGTGTCCTGGTGCTTCCCGAAGTGGACGAACCCGAAGAACTTGAAATCAACCAGAACGACCTCAAGATCGACGTCTACCGGTCCTCCGGTCCCGGTGGCCAGTCCGTGAACACCACCGACTCAGCAGTCCGCATCACCCACTTGCCTACGGGCATCGTGGTGGCCATGCAGAACGAGAAGTCGCAGCTACAAAACCGCGAAGCGGGTATGCGCGTGCTCCGCGCCCGGCTCCTGGCCCACCAGCAGGAACAGATCGACGCCGCCAACTCCGAACAGCGCAAGTCGCAGATCCGTACAATGGACCGCTCGGAGCGCATCCGCACCTACAACTTCCCGGAAAACCGCATTGCGGACCACCGCACGGGCTACAAGGCGTACAACCTCGACGCCGTGATGAATGGTGATCTGGAACCCGTTATCCAGTCGGCGATTGAAGCGGATGAGCAGTCCCGCTTGGACGCCCTCGGCGAATAGCCGAGCACCACGGGTATAGATATGGCGTTTTACCCAGGACAGAGCCTCGCGGACGCGGTTCGCGAGGCTACTGCCGTTTTGTCCGACGCCGGTGTCCCCACCCCGCGCGTCGATGCCGAACTTCTTGCGGAGCACCTGTTGGGAGTGGGCCTGGGCCGGTTGCGGGCAATGCTCCTGGGTGATTCCCCCGCCCCTGAAGGCTACGCCGAACTCGTGGCTGAGCGTGCCGGACGCGTACCGCTTCAGCACATCACCGGCGTCGCGTATTTCCGCCACCTTGAGCTGCAGGTGGGGCCGGGTGTGTTTATTCCCCGGCCCGAAACGGAATCCGTTGTCCAGCTTGTCATCGACCACGTCGCCGGCATGTCCCACCCTAAGATCGTGGATCTCGGCACCGGTTCCGGAGCCATTGCCGGTTCAATAGCCCACGAGGTTCCAGGAGCCGAAGTCCATGCAGTGGAATTCAGCATATTTGCCCATGCCTGGGCCAGCAGGAACCTGGAACCGCTGGGAGTCACGTTGATCCAAGGCGATCTCAGGAATGCGCTGTCCGAACTCAACGGCAGCTTCGACGTCGTCGTTTCGAATCCGCCGTACATCCCAGCCGAAGCCATACCAAACGAACCTGAAGTGGCGCTGCACGATCCTCCTGAGGCACTGTACGGTGGGGGAGCTGACGGCATGGAACTCCCGACGGCGGCAGCAGCCTCTGCACGCCGCCTCCTGAAGCCTGGCGGCTACTTCGTCATGGAACACGCGGAAGTCCAGGCCGACTGGATCACCGGCATGTTGCGTCGCGCGGGACGTTGGCAGGACATCACCACGCACTTTGACCTTAACGGCAAGGAACGTGCCACGAGCGCGGTGCTGGCAAACAAGGCTCCTGATGAGTGAAAGAATAGCGCTGTGACCACAACCTACAATTGCACTTCCGACGACCAGCGGGCTGAAGGACTTCAACACGCGCAGCGTGCCATCAGCGAAAAGAAGTGCATCGTGCTGCCCACGGACACCGTATATGGCATCGCAGCAGACGCCTTTTCCCCCTTGGCCGTGACAATGTTGTTGGCTTCCAAGGGACGCAGCCGGCAAATGCCCCCGCCGGTCCTGATTCCACGCATCAATGCCCTGGATGGACTGGCGAGCGATGTGACTGCCGACGCCAGGGCTTTGGCACAGGCGTTCTGGCCAGGTGGCCTGACGCTCATCCTGCATGCCCAGCCGTCCTTGGACTGGGATCTGGGTGATACAAAGGGCACGGTTGCCCTGAGGATGCCCGACGACGAACTCGCCCTTGAGCTCCTGGGCCTCACCGGGCCACTGGCTGTCTCATCAGCCAACCGCACGGGTCAGGAAGCAGCCCAGACCGCTTCCGAAGCACGGCTGCAGCTGGCAGATTCCGTAGAGGTGTACCTTGAGGGCGGCTTCCGGCCTGTGCAAGGTACTGCTGCAGTGCCGTCCACGATCGTGGATGCGACGTCCTCGCCGTTCCGGGTAGTGCGTCAGGGAGCCATATCCCTGGAACGCCTCCGTGAGGTTGTTCCTTCCGTTGTGGGCGTTGACGAGCCCGTCTCCGAGGCGGCCACAACGCCAGAGGCACCGATCGAAGTAACGGAAGCCCCCGCCGTCGAGGATCCGGCCCCTGCTGTCTCAGCATCCGAGCCCGACGCCCCACGTGAAGTCAAGCCCGAATGATTCCAGACCGCCAGCGCGTCCCCGTCCTTGACGTCGACGCGACTCCGCTGCGCGTCAATGAACTGATCGATGCCCTGGGCGGACTCATCTCTGCCGGAACCACCGGTACTGTGCTGGGTCACAATCTTCACAGCATTACGCTCTTCCATTCGTGTGCAGATTTCCGTTTACTTTACGATCAAAGCTCGATCGTCCTCCTCGACGGCGCCCCGGTAGCCATGCTTTGGGGCTTGGCCCATAAACGGCAACTGAAGCCGCTGGGACAGGGCCCTATGGCATACCGGCTGGGTTCGATGGACTGGATTCCTGCCCTTGGGGGAGTGCATGGCCTGGAACGCGTGGCCGTGATCGGTGCCGGACGCGCAGCCAATACGCAAGCGGTGGCCCGGCTACGGTCGATTATTCCTGAGGCAACAGTAGACGGCATGCCCGGCGAAGGATGGGACGACGCCCTGGAAATCGCTGTCGTTGAGTGGCTAAAGAGCTTCCGTCCGCAATTGGTGCTGCTGGGCCTTGGCATGCCGCTCCAGGAGACCGTCCTGCGTCGACGACTCACGGAGTTTCCGCCCGCTGTGTATTGTGCCGTTGGCGGCGCCATCGAACAGGTTGCCGGCGTCCAGAAGCTCGCGCCACGTTGGCTCGGCCGCCTGGGCCTCGAATGGGCGTGGCGACTGGTTCTCCATCCCGGCCGCGTTGCCTACAGAGTTTTTGTTGAACCGTGGAAGCTTGCGGGCCTGCTGATCCGGCGCCACTTCCAACCATCCCAGACCAAAGGCCAGTAAATGTCGTCCAAACCTGTTGTGGTCGCCGTCGTGGTGACCTTTAACCGGCGTGAACTCCTTGAGACCACTTTGGCGGGCATCACCGCCGGCGCCGAGGTGCCGGACGCCGTCGTTGTCGTGGACAATGCCTCCACGGACGGAACGGCAGAATTCCTCAGAACCTACAGTGGCCCCGTTCCCACGGACGTCGTTACGCTCAATGCCAATGTGGGCGGTGCGGGAGGTTTTGTCGTGGGCATGGAGCGTGCGGTCCTGGACCACCGGGCCGACCACGTCTGGATCATGGACGACGACACCGAGCCGCAGCCGGGCGCACTTCGCGAGGCCCTGGAGGTGTCCGAGGCCTACGAGCAGGAAACGGGCGAAGCTCCCGCCTTCATCGCCAGCCGGGTGGTGTGGACGGACGGGCGTGACCACCCTATGAATCGCATGCGTCCACGCATTGGGGCCAGCGAGGCGGCGCGCAGCATGGCTACCCGCTTGGGCGCGGTACAGATTCGCAGCGCTTCGTTCGTTTCCGTCCTGATTCGTGCGGACGAGATCCGGCGTCACGGACTCCCCATTGCCGACTACTTCATCTGGAACGACGACCTCGAATTTACGGCGAGGGTTTCGCGCCACGGAACTGCCTTGGCCACCAACGCATCGGTAGCCAACCACCACACCAAAGTGTTCGGAGATGCAGGCGCGGACCCCGGTCCCCGTTTTTACTACGAAGTCCGTAACAAGCTCTGGGTCTACACGCGATCCAACGCTTTGGCCCCATGGGAAAAGGTCCTCTTTACCGGAGCATCCCTGCGCAACTGGGCAAAGACCATTGCTTCTTCGTCGAACCGCAAAGTACTGCTTGAAGGCTTGTTCAAGGGCTTGCGGCACAGTTTGAAGGCACCCAGGTCCAATGCCGAAGTGCTTGAAGGCATCTACGCCCTGCGCAACGTCCAGGAGCCAGCCAAATAGAAGCCTGCCGCTTTGGCACAGCACATCTGCTGTGGCTTTGCGGCTGCGTCACGCCGGTAGTCACGGCCGTTGGCATTAGTATCGTGACTAGAGTCCACAGAAATCCCAGCATCATTCGGCACAGCCGGTGCAGGCATGGCGACGGAGTAGTTCCATTTATCGACAGACAGAAATCCACACCTTGACCTGCCCAGAACTGCATGGCTTTCCAGCGGCGCACCGGCTGCGTACGTTGGTCTGCGTTCCTGATACGGGCAGCGGGCAGCCTTCCGGAGCCGCGTCATGATCATGTATCTGCTGATGGCACTCACGGCTGCAGTGGTGTCTTATGCGGGAACGTGGGGAGCCCGCGTGCTGGGGAACAAATTGCGGCTTTACCGTCCCATCCGCAGCAGGGACATGCACTCCGCGCTCATCTCGAAACTGGGCGGGCTTGGCATCTTTGCGGGCTTTTTTGTTGCCCTTGTGGTGTCAAGCAACTCCTTCTTCGTCAAGGACATCTTCAGGCACAACGATGCTCCCTGGGGCATTCTCGCCGGAGCCGTAGTGATCGTGGCGGTGGGGGTGGCAGACGACATCCTCGACATCCGCTGGTGGATCAAACTCCTCGGGCAGGCAGCAGCCGCTTTCATCGTCGCGATTTGGGGTGTGAGGATGTCCGTGGTTCCTTTCATCCCGGAACCGATACTGATTGATTCCGAACTCATCCAGATTGTCCTGACAGCCGGGCTGATTGTTACCACCATGAATGCCGTCAATTTCATTGATGGCCTGGATGGACTGGCTGCCGGGGTAGCCACGATAGGCGGCGGGGCATTCTTCCTCACGGCGTACTGGGTCCACCGGAACAACCCTTCAACTGACAATTCAGATCTGGCGACACTCCTAATGGCGATCCTGGTGGGTGGCTGCATCGGATTCCTTCCGCATAACTGGTTTCCGGCCAAGATCTTCATGGGCGACTCCGGCGCCATGCTCATCGGTCTCCTGATGGCTTCAGCCGGTGTAGTGGCCACGGGCCAAATTGGATCCGGGCTCTATGACCGCGCCAACGGTATTCCTACGATCATCCCGATCGTCTTGCCGTTCGCCGTACTATCCCTTCCACTCCTGGATTTCGGAATGGCCGTGGTTCGCAGAACTGCGCGTGGGCAGTCTCCCTGGTCCGCAGACCGTGGGCACCTCCACCACAAGCTGGTGGACCTCGGGTACTCGCACCGCACGGCCGTCGTCATGCTTTATGTTTGGACCTGCATCCTGGCCTTCGGCGGCGTGGCCTTTGCGGTGTTCCCTTGGCAGATTGTTTTGATTGTGGTGGTTGTTGCGGCCCTTGTCATGGCCGCCGTAACGGCATGGCCATACTTCACCCGGAATGCGGCGAGGCCGGGGGAGCGCTCATGACGTCCGGTTATGGTCACAGTTCTATCTCATGTAGAATTCTTTCTGCGGACAGTCACTCGCCCGTAACCCCACTTTGAGAATATGGCACCTGTGCCACGAGGATTGGTATCCCCATGACATCCAACGCCGATTCCGGACGCCCGTCCGGTAAACGTGTTGTTGGAGTTTCCGGGGAGACGTCCAATCTGTGGCTCCGCTTGCTGCTCTTGAGTTCCGCTGCTGCTCTAGCCGGCCTGGCCGTGACAAGTATCGTGGCAGCATTCATGAACGGCGGCCAAGGCGCGCTTTCAGCGGCTTTCGGGGCCGCGCTGGTCATGCTTTTCTTTGCGATCAGCCTCTTGATCGGTCATTTTGTTGGCCGCAATAACCCTTCCGGCGCTGTCGGCCTGTTCGTTGCGACGTACTTCGTAAAGGTCGTTGGATTTGCCGTGGTCCTCTTTGTGATCGGCACTCCCGACTGGCTGCACGGCCGATGGTTCATCATCGGGGCAGTTGTGGCGGTGGTCCTTTGGCAGGCTGCAGAGATCTATGGTTTCAGCAAAGCCCGCCTGCAGATCTACAACGATCCTGCGGATGGGAAAGGCGGCCCTGATGTATCTGCGTAAGCGCAATTCCCGGCAGGCCAGCCCCGCTCAATCGCAAGGTGTGGCCAACGAATCTTCCGAGGCCGGAAACGATGGCGGATACAACGCCGGCATCGCCGTCTTCAGCTACATCGTTGGCGGGATCATTGTCTGGAGTTTGATAGGCTGGGGTCTGGATAATCTGTGGGGGACCCGCTGGATTGTGCTCCTTGGCGCTCTGCTGGGAGCCGCAGGAGGGTTCTATCTTTCCCATATGCACGGCCTCACCAGGCAAAGCTCTTCTTCTGGCGAGAGCAACGCAGACAGCGGTCCGTCCACGGACGGGGACAGTAATGCCAAATAATTTCACACGGAATATGGATGCGTCGAGCGCGTCCGGCTTCCAACCAATGCCCAATGATGGACACAGCAGAGAGGAAACGCGTTGATCGCGCTTGCGCTCCCCGCCCAGGATTCGGGGTCATTCACCCCACCCGGAATCGACGAAATGCACCTGCCGGCAATCCTGCCTTGGGGTGCGCACGATGGCTTCTCCAAGCAGATGCTGCTGGTGATCCTTTCGGTCGTCATTATCGCTACATTCTTCATCCTCGCTGCACGTAAGCAGCAGCTGGTTCCCGGCAAGCTGCAGTTCGCAGGCGAAATGGCCTATGGCTTCGTCCGCAACAGCATCGCCAAGGACATCATCGGCGGCAAGGACTTCATCAAGTATGTCCCGCTGTTGTTCAGCTTGTTCTTCTTCATTCTGGTGAACAACATCTACGGCGCCATCCCCGTGATCCAGCTCCCGAGCTTCTCGCACGTAGGCGGCGCCTATGTGCTGGCCGGCATCGTGTACTTCACCTGGATCATTATCGGCATCAAGAAGAACGGCCTGAAGTATTTCAAGCTCGCAACCGTTCCGTCCGGCGTGCCGTGGTACATCCTGCCGATCGTTGTTCCGATCGAAATCATCTCCAACTTCCTGGTCCGTCCCGTTACGCACAGCCTTCGTCTGTTCGCGACCATGCTGGCAGGCCACTTGATCGTCATGCTCGCCGGTTCCGGTATTGAGTTCCTGATCATGCAGGAGAACGTCCTCTTGAAGGGCACTTCCGTTCTCGTCCTCGTCGGCGCTATCGCCATGTACATGCTGGAGGCCCTGATCATGGCCCTGCAGGCTTACGTGTTCACGCTGCTGACCGCGATCTACATCGAAGGCGCACTGCACGCCGACAGCCACTAGGCTCAAAAACTTCCCCTTGAGGGGATTGAAGTAAACCAAACAACCTGCCACATGGGTGGCATCTTGAAAGGAAAAAAATGGAAGGCAATCTCAACCTCGTAGGTTACGGTCTGTCCGCAATCGGCGGTGGTATCGGTGTGGGTCTCGTATTCGCGGCTTACATCAACGGTGTTGCTCGTCAGCCGGAAGCTCAGCGCGTGCTGCAGCCGATCGCATTCCTTGGTCTGGCACTGACCGAAGCTCTTGCCATCCTCGGCCTCGTCTTCGCTTTCGTTCTCTAGTCTTCGGCTTCCGAACAAAGCGAATTCCGCAACCGAGTAGATAGGACGGGTGAAATATGAATCAGCTGATCATCTCAGCCGCCACTGAAGGCGAAGAGGCCACTAACCCTCTCGTTCCCAATGTTTGGGAAATGGGCGTCGTCCTCGTCGGCTTTGCTGTCCTCCTGTACATCGTGGTCAAGTTCATTGTCCCGATGTTCGAGAAGACGTTCGCAGAGCGCGCCGAAGCGATTGAAGGTGGCATCGCAAAGGCAGAAAAGGCTCAGGCCGAAGCTTCTGCAGCTCTCGAAGAGTACAAGCAGCAGCTCACCGATGCCCGCGCCGAAGCCAACCGGATCCGCGAAGAAGCACGCGCTGAAGGCGCCCAGATCCTCGCTGACCTGAAGGCCAAGGCAGCTGCCGAGTCTGCCCGCATCACCGAGCAGGCACACGCCGCCATTGAGTCCGAGCGCCAGGCAGCTGTTGTCTCGCTTCGCTCAGAGGTGGGTACTTTGGCTACCACGTTGGCTGGCCGCATTGTTGGTGAAGCACTCACTGATGATGAGCGCGCCGCACGCGTTGTGGACCGCTTCCTGGCAGATCTGGAGACCCAGAACGCAGGTGCAGCTAAGTAATGGCAGGTATATCGAGCGAATCGCTGACCACGGCGCTGGCGCAGTTGGAAGCCAAGCTTCCTTTTGCCTCGCTGCAGTTGGCAAAGGACCTCTTCGGAATCCTGGGAACGGTGGACAGCTCGGCTGGCTTGCGCCGCGCCCTGACTGACCCGTCCCGTAGCGGAGACGAGAAGTCGGCGCTGGTCAAGCAGCTGTTTAGCGGAAAAGTCTCCGCTGATGCTGCTGAAATCGCAGGCGGATTGGCTAGCTTACGCTGGGCATCTGCACGCGATATCGGCGATGCACTCGAGACTCTTGCCGCCACGGTTGTCATTGCCGTAGCTGAAAACAAGTCGGCCGTTTCTGCCTCTGGTATTACGGGGCTGGAAGAGCTGGAAAACGATCTGTTTGCTTTCAACCAGACCGTCGCTTCCAGCCACGAAGTACAACGTGCTCTGTCTGAGCCGCAGGCATCCGCCGCGGCCAAGGTGGTACTGGCCGAGAAACTTGTTCCTGGCATCAGCGAGGAAGCAAAGGTTCTCATTGGCCAGGCCGTAACACAGCCGCGCGGTGTCAAGCCGAGCAAGCTCGTCGAGTCCTTCGCCAAGCTTGCAGCAAAGCGTCAGCAGCGCTGGATTGCAACTGTCAGCGTTACCCGTCCGTTGACGGAAACGCAGGCCAGCCGTCTGCAGGCCGGGCTGGATGCCCTGTACGGCCGCGAGCTCAAGGTCAACGTCAATGTTGACCCGCGCCTGATTGGTGGAATCCGCGTCCAGGTAGGCGATGAAGTGCTTGACGCTTCAGTTATCGGCCGCCTGACCGACCTCCGCCGTCAGCTCGCTGGCTAGCCAGACAAAGCACAACTTAACTGATATAAAACCCGGTCATCGTGAGCAACGATGATCACGAAAACAGGAGAGCAGGGACTGCAGATGGCCGAATTGACCATCAACGCCGACGACGTCCGTAATGCGTTGAACGAGTTCGCGGCGTCCTACGAACCCGGAAACGCAGAGCGCGTAGAGGTTGGTCGTGTGACCACCGCAAGTGACGGCATCGCCCGTGTTGAGGGTCTTCCCTCGGTCATGGCGAACGAGCTGCTTCGCTTCGAAGATGGCACGCTGGGCCTCGCCCAGAACCTTGACGTCCGCGAGATCGGTGTCATTATCCTCGGTGACTTCACCGGTATCGAAGAAGGCCAGGAAGTTCACCGCACCGGTGAGATCCTGTCCGTTCCGGTTGGCGATGCCTTCCTCGGTCGCGTTGTCGACCCGCTGGGCCAGCCGATCGACGACCTCGGCGAGATCAAGGCCGAGACCACCCGTGCACTGGAACTCCAGGCTCCGGGCGTCACCGAGCGCAAGTCGGTTCACGAACCGATGCAGACCGGCCTCAAGGCTATTGACGCCATGATTCCGATCGGCCGTGGCCAGCGTCAGCTGATCATTGGTGACCGCCAGACGGGCAAGACCGCAATCGCTGTGGACACCATCATCAACCAGAAGGCCAACTGGGCTTCCGGCGATGTTACCAAGCAGGTACGTTGCGTTTACGTTGGTGTTGGCCAGAAGGCTTCCACCATTGCCGCAGTACGCCAGACCCTTGAGGACCACGGCGCGCTGGAATACACCACCATCGTGGCCTCCCCGGCCTCGGACCCCGCTGGCTTCAAGTACCTGGCACCGTATGCAGGATCGGCCATCGGCCAGCACTGGATGTATGGCGGCAAGCACGTTCTGGTGATCTTCGATGACCTGTCCAAGCAGGCTGAAGCCTACCGCGCCGTGTCGCTGCTGCTGCGTCGTCCGCCGGGACGTGAAGCTTACCCCGGTGACGTCTTCTACTTGCACTCCCGCTTGCTGGAGCGTTGCGCAAAGCTCTCCGACGAGCTCGGCGCAGGCTCGATGACCGGCCTTCCGATCGTCGAAACCAAGGCAAACGACGTTTCCGCCTACATCCCCACCAACGTGATCTCCATCACCGATGGCCAGATCTTCCTCCAGTCGGACCTCTTCAACGCCAACCAGCGCCCTGCTGTTGACGTTGGTGTGTCCGTCTCCCGCGTTGGTGGCGCTGCCCAGGTCAAGTCGATGAAGAAGGTCTCCGGTACCTTGAAGCTGGACCTTGCCCAGTACCGAGACATGCAGGCATTCGCCATGTTCGCCTCGGACCTGGATGCGGCTTCCCGCCAGCAGCTGACCCGTGGCGCACGCCTGATGGAACTGCTCAAGCAGGGCCAGTACTCACCGTTCCCGGTTGAGGACCAGGTTGTTTCCATCTGGGCTGGTACCAACGGCTACCTGGACGACGTCCCGGTTGAGGACATCAGCCGCTTCGAGTCCGAGTTCCTGGAGCACCTGAAGCACAAGTCCTCCATCCTGACCACGCTGGCTCAGACCAACGTCCTGGATGACGACACCGCCGCAGCACTGAAGGAAGCAATCTTGTCCTTCAAGAAGGGCTTCTTCGGTGAAGGCGACAACCGACTGGTTGGCGCCGGCCACGAAGAGCACGAAGCGATTTCCGGCGGCGACGTCGACCAGGAAAAGATCGTCAAGCAGAAGCGCTAGTTTCGATGACCTGTTCTGCCGGGGTCCGCAAGGGCCCCGGCAGGGCAGTACATCGAGAACTTAGGAAAGGATAAGTATGGGAGCCCAGATTCGGGTCTACCGTCAGAAGATCAGCTCGACGACGTCGATGCGCAAGATCTTCAAGGCGATGGAACTGATCGCTACCTCGCGCATCGGTAAGGCCCGCGCCCGCGTAGCAGCTTCACTGCCTTACGCGAACGCGATTACCCGCGCCGTTTCTGCTGTCGCAACTCAGAGCGAAATCGACCACCCGCTGACCACTGAGCCGGAGCAGATCCGCCGTGCCGCAGTCCTGATTATTACTTCGGACCGTGGCCTTGCAGGATCCTACTCCGCGAGTGTAATGAAGCAGGCTGAAGGTCTCACCGAGCTTCTTCACGCAGAAGGCAAGGAAGTCAAGGCGTACCTGATGGGCCGCAAGGCGCAGGCGTACTTCGATTTCCGCAACCGTGAATACGCCCGCAATTGGACTGGCGGCACGGATGCACCGGAATTCGAAACCGCACAGGAAGTCGGAGCTGCACTCCTCGAAGACTTCGCCACTGACTACGAAGAAGGTGGCGTGGACGAAATCCACGTCGTTTACACCCGATTCAAGTCCATGGTGACGCAGGAGCCGACGGTTATCCGTTTGCTCCCGCTGGAGGTCGTCGAAGAAGAAGCTGCTTCGGAGTCCGATCTGCTGCCGTTGTACGAGTTTGAACCGGAAACGGAGCAGGTCCTTGATGCCCTGCTCCCGCGTTACATCGAGTCCC
This sequence comes from Arthrobacter sp. StoSoilB5, assembly GCF_019977235.1. Taxonomy (NCBI): domain Bacteria; kingdom Bacillati; phylum Actinomycetota; class Actinomycetes; order Micrococcales; family Micrococcaceae; genus Arthrobacter; species Arthrobacter sp. StoSoilB5. Next base: position 3,588,860 of record NZ_AP024646.1, on the reverse strand, counting down.
GCATCTTTGCAGCCATGCTGCAGGCTGCAGCTTCCGAGCTCGCTGCCCGCCAGCGCGCCATGAAGTCGGCCGGTGACAACGCCACGGAACTGATCAAGAAGTACACGCGCCTTCGCAACACGGCCCGCCAGGCCGAGATTACGCAGGAGCTTTCCGAGATCGTGGCCGGCGCCGACGCCCTCGCGTCCTAGCCGGTAACGGATTCGGCTCGAAGCCGCACCTGCACCAAACAGATAAACTTAACCCCACGCCATCTACTGAGTGAAGTGAGAGAGATGACTGCCACTGCTACCGAACACGTAGCAACGGCCGGTGCCACCGGCCGCATTGCCCGTGTTATTGGTCCGGTTGTCGACGTCGAATTCCCGGCTGACGCAATCCCCTCGATTTACAACGCTCTGACCACTGAGATCACACTCAATGGCCAGACCAAGACCATCACGTTCGAGACCTCCCAGCACCTGGGTGACAACCTCGTCCGCGCCATCTCCCTGCAGGCTACCGACGGACTCGTCCGCGGTACCACCGTGCGGGACTCCGGCGCTCCGATCTCCGTGCCCGTCGGCGACGGCGTCAAGGGCCACATCTTCAACGTCCTCGGCAAGCCGCTGGACGTCGAAGAATCCGAGATCAAGGCTGACGCCTACTGGCCGATCCACCGCAAGGCTCCGGCTTTCGCTTCCCTCGAGGGCTCCACGGAGATGCTCGAGACCGGCATCAAGGTTATCGACCTCCTCACCCCGTACATCAAGGGTGGAAAGATCGGCCTGTTCGGTGGCGCCGGTGTTGGCAAGACGGTTCTGATCCAGGAAATGATCACGCGTGTTGCCCGCAACTTCGGTGGTACGTCTGTGTTCGCCGGTGTTGGCGAGCGTACCCGTGAAGGTAACGACCTCTGGGTCGAAATGGAAGAGGCTGGGGTTCTCAAGGACACCGCCCTTGTGTTCGGCCAGATGGACGAGCCGCCGGGAACGCGTCTGAGGGTCGCACTGTCGGCTCTCACAATGGCGGAATACTTCCGCGATGTTCAGAACCAGGACGTGTTGCTCTTCATCGACAACATCTTCCGCTTCACGCAGGCTGGTTCGGAAGTTTCCACGCTGCTTGGCCGCATGCCGTCCGCAGTGGGTTACCAGCCGAACCTTGCTGACGAGATGGGTCTCCTGCAGGAGCGCATCACCTCCACCAAGGGCCACTCCATCACGTCGATGCAGGCCATTTACGTGCCTGCTGATGACTACACCGACCCGGCTCCGGCAACGACCTTCGCACACCTCGACGCGACCACGGAACTTTCCCGTGAAATCGCCTCCCGTGGTCTGTACCCGGCCGTTGACCCGCTGACGTCGACCTCCCGTATTCTGGACCCCCAGTACATCGGCAAGGACCACTACAACACGGCTGTCCGTGTTAAGCAGATCCTGCAGAAGAACAAGGAACTCCAGGACATCATCGCCATCCTTGGCGTTGACGAACTGTCTGAAGAAGACAAGATCGTCGTGTCGCGTGCACGCCGTATCCAGCAGTTCCTGTCCCAGAACACCTACACGGCCAAGCAGTTCACCGGTGTCGAAGGCTCCACCGTGTCCATCAAGGACACCGTTGAAGGCTTCACCGCTATCTGCGACGGCGAGCTGGACCACATCGCAGAACAGGCGTTCTTCAACGTCGGTGGCCTGGATGACGTCGAGCGCAACTGGGCCAAGATCCAGGAACAGACCAAGTAGTATGGCTGAGCTCGAGGTTGAGATTGTCGCAGCGGACCACTTTGTGTGGTCCGGCGCGGCCAAGATGGTGAAGGCCCGCACCAGCGATGGTGAAATCGGAATCCTGCCGGGCCACTCACCCCTCCTGGCCATCCTGGCCGAGGGTGAGCTGGCAATCCAGCCGGTTTCCGGTGACCGTATTGCGGTAGTTGTCGACGGCGGATTCTTCTCCGTCGACAACGATCGCGTGGTCATTGTTGCTGACAACGCCCAACTGGGCGAAGCGGCTACAGCGGGGATCCGATAGCACGACCTTGATGGACGATTCCCTTATTCCGTTCATCGCCCTGGCAACGGCGTTTGCGTTGCTGATCTTCACACTGTGCCTTTTCGGGGTGCGCCGCTTCAATCTGCGGCGTGCCCTGGGCACGGTCGACGCCTCCATTTGCACGGCTGGAAACAGCTGGCAGATGGGGGTTTGTCGTTATCAGGACAATGAACTTGAGTGGTTCCGCTTGATGTCCCTCAGCGTGATCCCGAAGCATCGATATAAACGCAGTTCGCTGGAGCTGCTTGGCCGGCGTCAACCTACTGAGGAAGAACTCGTCAGGGTGCAACCTGGCGTGGTCGTGGTTGAACTTCAATACGAAGGAAGGAAGTTCATGCTTGCCATGAACTTCGATGCCTACGCAGGCCTGTCGTCCTGGTTGGAAGCCGGACCTGTTATCGGCGTTGGAACCTGGCGCTAGGCGTCATGGATTTCCTCCTGGACGTCAGCCTTGTTGATGGACCATTCCTTTGGTTGAGCATCGCCGGGGGTGTGGCGGGAGCGGCTTACCTTCTGTGGCGGCCCCGGCGTTCCTGGCCCCTGGTCGTGGCAGCCTGCTTGGCTGGTGCCATAGGCGTGGTGGCGCTGCTCCATTGGATTCTGGTTGATCTGATGGCCGTTTTCTCGGAAAACCTTCCATTTGAGACGTTGGCCTGGTCCGTTCCGGCGGTCTCAGCCGCCCTGCTGTGTGCGGCGCGCTTTCCCCGCACCACTTGGAAAAGCCGGGCTGGTAGCCTGGCAGCGATGCTTGGTGTGGTCCTGCTGAGCGTCGTCCAAGTGAACGTCTACTTTGGGCTCAACAACACTGTCGCGGACCTTCTTGGTACGGCAGTCGCCAGGATTCAACCGCTGGAGGCCAGCCTTCAACGTGCCCCGGACGCCAAGCCCGGCCCAGCGCCGTCGCTGTGGATAGCTCCCGAATCAATGCCGCGCGGCGGCATCCTTAGGAAGGCGGAAATCCCGGGAACCACGTCCGGCTTCACCGCACGTGAAGCGTACATCTACCTCCCTCCGGCCTACCAGACCGCCGCACGACCAAGTTTGCCGGTGCTGGTGCTCTTTTCGGGCCAACCTGGTGGCCCGGCCGACTGGTTGACTGGTGGCCAGCTACGCGCCCAACTGGACAGATTCGCTGAAGACCATGGCGGTATTGCCCCGGTCACAGTCGTTGTCGACCCTAATGGATCGGGCAACGCCAATACTATGTGCATGGATAGCCGAATTGCGCAGGCAGACACTTACTTATCCCAGGACGTACCTGCCTGGATCGCTTCCACTCTGGACGTATCGAACGATCATCGGCTATGGGCAGTGGGTGGTTTCTCGTTCGGCGGTACGTGTGCGGTGCAGATGGGCACAAGCCATCCCGAGCTGTTCCCGTCGGTGGTGGGTTTTTCCGCTGAGCGGGAACCGTCGCTGGCGAAGGATCGTAACAAGACCATTGCGGACTCGTTCGACGGCGACGTAGCTGCGTTCGAGTCCAGAACCCCGTTGTTTTTGATGCAGCAACGAAGCTTTGCAGGCAGCGGCCTCTACTTGGCAGCAGGGGCAACGGACCCTGAGTTCACCGACTACATGCACGTTCTTGCCGACGCTGCCAAGGAAGCAGGTTTCACCACGCAAACCCAGTCCGTCCAACATGCTGGCCACTCCTGGGACGCAGTGGTCCGTGGGATGCCTGATGCTTTGGACTTCTTGTCTTCCCGTTGGGGTCTTCCCCAATGAGCCTCGCCTTGAAAGGCGTCGTGCAGCCGGTCCTGAGACAGGCCTACAAACATCTCCGCGCCACACCGTTTACCTCACTTGTGCTTGCCCTGTTTGTGGCAGTATCCATTCTTTCCGGGAGCATCCTGGCGGGCCCCGAAGAATCGATGCTGCCTGTGGCGGGCGTGACCCTGGCCGGTTTGCGGTCGGGGGAGTGGTGGTCGATATGGACATCCCTGTTCTTCACCACCAACCTGCTGGCATTCGTCACTGCGGCTCTCATGATCCTGTTCCTCTTGGGGCTTGCGGAGCGGAGTTTCGGTTTCTTGCGGACGGCTGGAGTTTTCCTGGGAAGCCAGTTTGCCTGCGTTGCGGCCTTCCTCACGGTCACCCAGGTAGCTCGGTACATCGATGACGGTTGGATCTCCAGGATGGTGGATACCCCGCTGATAGGACCGTATGGTGCCTTGATCGCCACAGCACTTGCAGCCAGTGCCCTGCTCCCAACGCTCTGGCAACGACGCCTGCGCACCGTAGTCCTCTCGCTATCCCTGCTGTTGGTGCTGTATATCGGACACGCTGAGACGGTGATGGGCCTTGTGGGAGCGCTGATTGGCCTGGGGGCCGCGTGGTGGACCCAGAGCAGCCAAGGGCACCTGCACCTACACCGCTCCACAGGCCGCGAGGTCCGGAACCTGCTGGCGCTTACCATGGCGATTTTTGCTGCCGGCCCCATCCTTACGGCTGCCGCCAAGAGCCCTTCTGGTCCGCTGGCCTTACTGAGGGAAGTCATTCTTAACCCGCTCCCCACGCTGAGTCAATTGGAAAGCAATTGCGGCGGAACCATCGACGTGGCTTGCCTTGAGCTAAGCCGCCAAGGCTACACGGGCCCTTTCGGCCTTGCCCTGGCTGTTGTGCCTGTGGTGCTGCTCCTGATATGTGCCGACGGCATGCGCCGTGGCCGGCGGTTGGCCCTCGGGATAGCCATTGGTGTCCAGTTGGTAGTGGTGGGACTTTCGACCGTTTACTTGGGACTCTTCGCGAGCATGCCATTGCCTTCTGGGCGTCAAGTGGCCCTGATGAATCCGGCAGTTGCCCATCTCATCCCCTTGGTTCTGGTTCCGCTGACTCTTGCTTGCGTTTTATTCGCCTACCGCGGACACTTCCGTGTGGAGTCCTCCGCCCGTTTGCGGCGGCGTGTCTTCTGGCTGGTTGGACTCACCGGTGGGACGTTGGCCCTTGCCTACACTGCGGTGTGGCTGGCCTCCGGCGGCATGACGCGCGACGGCGGCTTGTTGGGTTTGGGTGCAGAACTCGCAAGGCAGTACTTGCCGGTTCCGTTGCCCAGCGTGTACCGCAAAGTGTTTGCTGAGCGCGACGCTTTTGAAGTCTTTCTGTTTTCCTACTCCGGTACCTTCTTCTGGCTTGTGGCGTTGATTGGGGTCTGGCTCCTTCTCATCCGAGGCCATCATTCCGCTGGGTTGGACCACTTGGGGCGCGATCGCGCACGTGAGTTGGTGAAAGCCGGCGGTGATTCGTTGTCCTGGATGGCGCTCTGGGAACCGAACAAATACTGGTTCACTCCGGGCGGCACAGGGGGAATGGCCTACCAGCAACACGGCCACGTCGCCCTGACATTGGCGGGTCCCGTGGGCCCAGCGGAGCACCATGCGGAAACCGCACGGGGCTTCCTTGAGTACTGCTCCCAACATGCGTTGATACCTTGCCTTTACTCGTGCACGGATGAGTTGTGGCCCATGCTTCAGGCCCGGGGTTTTCGTAGGGTTGCTGTCGCGCAGGAAACCCGATTGAGGATCAGGGACCTGGAGTTCCGCGGCAAGGAGTGGCAGAACGTCAGGACATCCCTCAACCGGGCAGCAAAGATGGGGATCACCGCCACATGGGGCCGGTATGCCGGGTTGCCCCATGCCCTGCGTGCGCAAGTGGGCGAGGTGTCCGAGGAATGGGCTGCACAAAAACGCGTGCCGGAGATGGGATTCACGTTGGGGGGTCTGGATGAGCTTGAAGACCCCGATGTGTTGTGTTGCGTGGCCACAGATGCAGAGGGGTTTGTCTACGGAGTGACAAGCTGGCTTCCTGTCTATCGGAATGGCAGCGTTGTGAGCTGGACTTTGGACTTCATGCGTCGCCGTGGTGATGCGTTTCCGGGCGTGATGGAATTCCTGATTGCCTCGGCCATCCTCCATCTCCGGGACTCCGTGGAGGTCATCTCGCTTTCCGGTTCGCCCTTGGCCCGGGAGAAGGGTGAGATTGATCAGCGCGCCGAGGGGCTCGCAGGGATGCTGGACTTGATTGGCCAAGCCCTGGAACCCGTTTATGGTTTCCGGTCGCTGGCTTCCTTTAAGTCCAGGTTCCAACCGGACTACCGCACGCTGTACATGTATTACCAGGATCCGTTACACCTCCCGGCAATAGGCAGGGCACTGAGCCGCGCATACCTTCCCGGATTGTCAGTGCGACAATCTGCCAGGCTACTGCGAACTCTGGTCGGTTGAATTGTCACCGCCTATTCTGCAAAAGGGTTTAGCATTTCTTCACTGTTTGTAACAGCAGTTGTCGAAATATCAGACATTTCAACGGCCTATCCGACTGTTAAACACGTTTGGTCCCGGCTGGAAGCCGGGACCAAACGTTTTGTTGAAACTGCAACAAGCATAAATCAACAGATAAAACTAGACGACCGTAACGCCGGTTGCCTGGGGGCCCTTGGCGCCCTGACCGATCTCGAACTGAACGCGCTGGTTCTCATCGAGGGTCTTGAAGCCGCCGGTCTGGATCTCGGAGTAGTGAACGAAGACGTCCCCATCCGAGTCATCCGGGGTGATGAAGCCGAAGCCCTTTTCAGCGTTGAACCACTTGACGGTTCCCAGTGCCATGTATTTCTCCTCATTATGGAACATCAGTCCGATACACCTCGTACCGGCCTTGTTACTCCGCGAGAAGATCCGGATTCCGTCCAGGGCTGGCCCGTCCGGTTTCGCAGGAGCTTCACGCTCGCAACTCGTCTTGCGAGCATGAAAACCACCTACACAAAGACTGCTACAACACTTTCATGTGCCGTGCCGGAGGTCAACGGTCTTTTAGGCAATTCGGGAAAATTTTCGGTAAAAAGAAGGTAACGCGGACGCCCACAATTCACGTGGGCTGAGTCCACTAAGCCAGCCACTGTCCGTTGCGCATGACTGCAGTAAGGCCGAGTTCCTGATCGGTAGTAATAACATCCGCGCGCAGGCCCCGACGCAATCCACCGATTTCGTCAGAGAGGCCAAGGATGGCTGCGGGCACCGCAGTGGCCGAACAGATGGCGTCCGGAAGGGCGACGCCCGCCGCTACGGTCTTGCGGACCACTTCCAGGAGCGTGGCTGTGCCGCCCGCGATGGAACCAGTAGCATCGAGGGTTGCAACGCCATTGCTGACGGTCACCGGCGACGGCCCGAGCATATAGTTTCCGTCCGAAAGTCCGGCTGCGGCCATCGAATCCGTGACCAGGAGAATGTTGCTTGCGCCCACCAATTGAAAAACGGTAGCCACAATGCTGGGGTCCAGGTGGGTGTCGTCCGCGATGAGCTCCACCACGGCTTTCCCCGCCTGGGCGGTCCGCAGGCAAGCAGCAACCGGGCCCGGCGCACGGTGATGCATCGGGGGCATCCCATTGAAAAGATGCGTTACCGTCGGCAGCGAGCTGACGCCGTCGAACCCTGCAGATTCAAGTCCCTCACGGGCTGCAGCCAGCGACGCCGCGGCAGTGGCGTCGTCGCAATCCGTATGTCCCAATGACGGCGTCACGCCGTGGAAGGTCATCAAGTCCACCAAGGCGGCGGCACCGGGCAATTCCGGGGCATACGTCATGGTGGCAAGCTTGCCGGCGGCAGCACCGACGAGTTCGTTCATGAGGTCCAGGTCCGGCTCCAGCAGGTAGTCGGGATTCTGCGCGCCGCATCGTGCGTGGGAGAGGAAAGGTCCCTCAAGGTGGATGCCTGCTACGAGACCCTCGTCTGCGAGCTTCACGTAGAGCTCAATTCCCCGAAGGAGGTCCTCCCGGGGTGCCGTGACCATGCTGGCGAGGAGGGTGGTGGTACCGGAGCGATGCAGGAACTCCACAGCCTTACGGGCCGAGGCCTCCTCCCCGCCTGGGAAGTCGCCGCCATTTCCGCCGTGGCAGTGGACGTCCACCAAACCAGGGAAGATAAAGTGGCCGCTGGGCGCGCCGATGCGTATCGCGTGCCCGAATCCTTCAAACTCATCCGCGTCAAAGCCGTCCGCCGGACCTGCATACGCGATGCGGTCACCCTCGATGGCCAAGAGGCCGTCTTCCACCACCACGCCGTCGCTTACGAGTGTTCCCGTGAGGATTTGGTGGCTGGGCGCGGAAGAAGGGGCGAAATGGTGTGCGGCAGTCATGACTCTGATTCTAGTGGCCTGCGGCACACTCGCTAGAAGAGCCGGGACTCGCTGTCATCCACACCGCGCATGGCGTCATAATCCAGCGTAATGCAGTCAATTCCGCGGTCGTTGGCCAGGACTTTGGCCTGCGGCTTGATCTGCTGCGCCGCAAAAATCCCACGGACCGGTGCCAGCAGGGGATCCCGGTTCAGCAATTCCAGATACCGCGTGAGCTGCTCGACGCCGTCGATGTCGCCGCGCCGCTTCAGCTCAATCGCCACTGTGGCGCCGTTGGCGTCACGGGCAAGGATGTCCACAGGGCCAATGGCGGTGAAGTATTCCCTGCGGATGAGTGAATATCCGGTTCCGAGGGTCTCGATCTGCTCTGCCAGGAGTCGCTGCAGGTCAGCTTCCACGCCGTCCTTGATCAGTCCGGGATCAATACCCAGCTCATGCGAGGTGTCATGGAGTTGCTCATAAATGTTGATGATGAGCCGGTCATCTGTCTTGGCCGACTGCACGGTCCACTGCTCAACCACGCCCTCTTCCACCTCAGCCTCTTCAGGGGAGGTTACGCGGAGTGTGGCGGGAGGGCTCATCCAGTTCAGCGGCTTGTACGAGCCGCCGTCGGAGTGCACCAACACCGAGCCATCGGCCTTGACCAGCAGGAGCCGGGTGGCGAGTGGGAGGTGGGCCTTGAGACGGCCAACATAATCAACAGAACAACGGGCTATGACGAGTCGCACCCGCCTTACCTTACCGGGTGGCGGCCAGTCACTGGGGCAGAATGGAATTATGCCCCGCTCCAACCGCCCTCGCCGCAACGGCCCAAGCACACGTTCCAACAAACCTGCCGGCAAATGGGCGGACGAGGCCCCCGAGCTGGACTTGGAACGCGCCCGGGCGGGTATTGCCCGCAGGGAAAGCGCGCCGGACGGTGACTGGATGGTCCGCACAATGACGGCCAGGAAAGCGGAGAAGCAGTATATCTGCCCAGGATGTTCGACAGCCATCCTGCCGGGGATTGCACACCTGGTGGTGTGGTCAGACAACCACCTCTTCGGCGAAGCCGCCGGACTCGCCGAACGAAGGCACTGGCACACCAACTGTTGGACTTCACGGACCTACCGGTACCGCTGACCCGGTACCGCTAACCCGGTACGAATGGTCATGTGCCGCTGATCACCTCCCGCTGATCGGCCCCGCTGATTCGCTTAGGCTTGGAGGCATGACTTTCGACCCCGCCTCGTTCGTTTTCACTGCGCAGGATGCTCCGTCGGCGATCCGGGCCAGCACCGTCCTTCCCGCCCGCCGCGAGAATGTGGAATTCACCACCGAAGACGGAAAGGTCCTGCTGGGGGAGCTCGCCCTGCCGGAGTCGGGAGATATCACGGCGACGTTGATTACCCTCCACCCGCTGCCGACCCATGGCGGTTTCATGGACTCGCATGTCTACCGCAAGGCGTCCTACAGGCTGCCGGCGCTGGCAGGCGTGGCGGTCTTGAGGTTCAATACCCGGGGCACGCACTCACCGCGCGGTACCAGCCAGGGCCAGTTTGAAGAGGGCATCGGCGAGCGTTACGACGTCGAGGCGGCCGTCCGTTTCGCCGTTGAGCGTGGCCTGCCGAACCGGTGGTTGGTTGGTTGGTCGTTCGGGACGGAACTTGCGCTGATGTATGGCGCGGTGGAGCCGGTGGCGTCCCGGATTGAGGGGGCGGTCCTGCTGTCGCCGCCGCTGCACAGGGCCACGGATGTCCACCTTAAGGAGTGGGCTGCATCCGGCAAGCCGCTGACCGTGCTGGTTCCGGAACACGATGATTATCTTCAGCCAGCGGAAGCAGCCCAGCGCTTCAGCCTGGTACCGCAGGCCCGGCTCGTCGGCGTCGACGGTGCCAAGCACCTGTGGGTGGGGGAGAAGTACGCGGCGCGGGTCCTGGACGAAATCGTCGACGACGTCACTCCGGCAGGTGCCGGTGTGGACGGCCTGCCACGGGAGTGGGCGGGGCCGGTAGCCACCGCGGCTTGAACGTCCAGGAAAGTCAGTGCCTGTCTTGCCGCATAATGAAGACTTCCTTGATCAGCAGCATGATGGCCGCCGCCGTCGGAATGGCAATCAAAGCACCGAGGACGCCCAGCAGGCTGCCGCCGGCGATGACTGAGATCACGGCCACGGCGCCGGGAACGGCAACTGCCCGCTGCATGATGCGCGGAGAGATGAAATAGGCCTCGAACTGCAGGTAGGCAAAGTAGGCGATGGCGTAGATCACGGCCGTTTGCCAGCCGGCTGTGAGTGCCACGAGGATGACCACTACGGCGGCGATCATGCCGCCAACCAGCGGAATGAAGGCCAGCAGCGCCACCACGAAAGCAAGCAGGACGCTAAAGGGAATGCCGAGGATGCTCATGACGATGAAGGCAAAGAGGGCGTTCAGCAGGGCAACGCACGCCTGGCCAATCACATAGTTGCCAACCGAATCGGTGATCGCTTCCGAAAGGGCCTCGACGCGGGGCCGGCGCGACCTCGGCGCCAGGCGGTAGGCCCACCTCTTCATGGACGGGAGAGCTGCCAGGAAGTACAGGCTGAGCACAAGGACAATCAGCGTGCCAAACAATCCGTTGGCCACCGTGGAACCGAAGCCCACCACACCGCCGAAGATGCCGCCCATGGCTTCGGGGTCTTTGACGAACTTATCCAGTTCGGTGGTGATGCGGTCGCGAACGCCGAACTGGCTGTCCACCGTCCGGAAGAAATCAGAGTCGAGGAAGCCTCGGATCCATTCCGGGGCCTGCCGGACGATCTCCGACACCTGTTCAACGATGGTCGGAATCAACGTTGCAAAGAACCCGGCAACCGCGAGGACCAGGACAGAGACAGATATGAGGATGCCGCCAGGGCGCGGAACCTTTCGGGTCTCAAGCCAACGGACTACCGGGTCCAGTCCGAGGGCGATGAAGAGGGCCGCCACGATCCACAGGATCAGCTGGGTGGTATTGCTGGCGATGTAGAAGACCAGCAGCGCCACGCCGACACCCGCGGTGCCCATGAAGCCTACGTACAGCGGGTGTTGGGATGACATGCGGGGCCCTGGAGCGCCGAAACCATTGTCCTCGTCGGCCTTGATGCCTTCCGCTGCGGCAACGGGCTCGTCCTCAGGGGGCATCTCGAACCGGACACGGGTGCGGGCGCCGGGTATGGGCTGCCTCAGCTTGCGGGTTATTGCGGCCAGGCGTCCGGTGCGGACCGGAACGCTGGCGGAAGTCCCATCTGCGGGGGCGTCCACGACACTTGACCCTGACTCATCGATGGGACGGGGCTCCAAGTGGTCTTTCACGCGGTTCTACTGCCTTTTCTACGTTGTTGCACTGATTGTCTACGTTATTGCACGGTAAATACGGTGATGGCGCTGCGGAAGCAGGCGGTGGTGGCCCGGATATCATGATCATCGCCACACTATCAGGAGCCCGGAATCACGCCGTGGCGGCGCCATTGCAGGGAACCAAGCGTCTCCATCGGGACGGGCCGATCTGACTCTTTGATAACAAAACGGTTACCCTTGAAGTTCAACGACCGCTGATGATAGGTGATCCTGTGCGTTTGAAGACTGCAGCCTTGCTGGTGCTGCTGGGCCTGCTGACGATGCTGGCCGGCATTGGCCAGCTGACCTTCTGGGCCCCCGCGGAGACCGTGACGGCCTCGGCTCCCAGTGACACAAAAGCTGCCCCGCTGACCGTGATCGACCAAAAGTTGATCGCCCTCCATGACGGGCCGGTGAAGATCAAAATCCAGGGCGAAGGCAACTTCATCGTTGCTACGGGCCGCCCGGACGACGTCGAAGCCTGGGTGGGTAAAACTGCCCACAACACCCTGACGGGTGTCTCCCAGGACCAGAAGTCCCTTGAAGTGGCCTCTACTGATGGCGAGGCAACAGCCCCTTCTCCCGTGGGTTCGGACCTCTGGGTTAACACAGAAGACGCCAGTGGAGAGCTGGACTACACCTGGAATCCGCCTGCCGGAGGCGAGTGGTCCCTCCTGGTAGCCAGCGACGGAACCAAGCCGGCGCCGTCGTCAATTTCAATGACTTTCCCCAATAACGCAGCTACGCCGTGGGCAGTGCCCCTGATCGTGCTTGGCATCATCATCATCCTTGCCGGAGCGGCCCTGCCGTTCGTAACCAAGGCCATCAGCAATCGCCGCAAGGGCGACGAGCACCGCAAGGGGGGCGACTTCGACGGGCCGCACAGCGGCGGGGAAACCACCACCCTGCCGGTCCAGGCCCCGCCTGGCAACGCCGAAGGTCGCCGGGGCGCCGGAACGGAAGGCTCCAGCCTGCGAATTACTGCCGTTGCCGCAGCACTTGCTGCCGCCCTCGTGGGAGGCACGGCGATCGCCGCCCAGGCCACTTCCAGCCCCGGCGCGACGAACCCTTCCAGCCCCTCTTCTTCGGGTGCGACGGAAGGCGACGCAGCACCTGTGATGCTCGAGTCGCAGCTGCAGCGCATCCTTGAGCAGGTTGCCAGCACTGTGGACGCCGCAGACGCCGCAAAGGATGCTGCGAAGCTCGCGCCGCGCGTGGACAAGATGGAGCTCCAGGTCCGCACCCAGAACTACAAGATCCGCTCCACGGTTTCCGCTTACGAGCCCCGCATGCCGGTTCGAGCCACCAAGCTCCAGAGCAGCGTCATCAGTACCAAGCGCGACTGGCCCCGTACTGTCTTTGCCCTGACCCAGGGCGAGGGCAACGTTGTGCCCCAGGTCCTGACCCTGGTACAGCTTTCACCGCGGGAAAACTACAAGCTCTGGGGCAGCGCTCCGCTGCAACCGGGCACCAACTTCCCGTCGTTCCCCGTCCCACGTGACGGAACCGCTCCTGCTGCGGCCGACGACAAGACCGGCCTGGCTTACAGTGGCAACGAAGCCTTGGGAATCCTCGGGGAGATGCTGACAACCCCCGACTCGCCGAACAGGAGCAAGCTGGCCGATGGTCAGTCCTCGCCCTACATCGCCGGTGCCCTTGCTTACCAGGCGGATACCGTGAAGAACGGAACAAGTGCCAACTTCAAGTTCTCCCACACACCGGTGAACAACCAGACCGTTGTGCTGCGCACGGCCGATGGTGGCGCCCTGGTAGTGGGCCGCTTGGACTTCGCCTTCGAAGGAACACCGAAGGCGGCTGGGGACAAGCTCATTCTTGAGGACGACTCCGCTGTTTTCGCCGGCGGCAAGGAAACCACCACCGGGATGGTTCTGAACTTCGCCGAGTCGGTGGCGGTATACATTCCGCCGGCGGGTTCTGCTGATCCCATGAAGCTTGTAGCAGCTACCCGGGGACTTGTGGGAGCCAGCTTCAAGTAGGGCATGCCCTTGGCAAGGCAGCGGCTAGAGTGGACGGTATGAGTTCGCCCGGATACCGACCCACTCCAGCCGCTGCCAGCCAGCTCAACCTGCGCGGCGCCGTCGACCTCTCGTCGTTGCGCCGCCCTGCCGCGCCACCCCAATCGCCGCCCGCCAACGGGGCTGCCGATTCCGGTACTCCGGAATCGGGTGGACCCAGCGGAGCCGAATCGGGACGTGCGCCCCTTCGCGTGGACGCCACCGAAACCAATTTCCAGGATCTGGTGCAGTTGTCCGCCCAGATACCTGTCCTCTTCCTTCTCTGGTCACGCTATGCCGCCGAATCTCCGGCTGTCCTGGATGCAGCCGAGCGCGTCGTCGAAAGCTATGGCGGACGTTTGGTTCTTGCTGCTGCTGACGTTGATACGTTCCCTCAACTTGCACAGGCCTTTCAGGTCCAGGCAGTTCCCACGGCTGTCGCGGTGGTCAAAGGCCAGCCCGTGCCGTTGTTCCAAGGTCCTGCGGATGACGAGCAGATCCGCAGCCTGGTTGATGAACTGCTCAAGGTGGCAGCTGCCAATGGCGTGACCGGGAGCATCGGTGACGCTGGGCAGGAGGGTGAATCGGAACCAGCACCACTGCCTCCCCTCCACCAAGCCGCCATCGATGCGATCGAGGCCGGAGACTACGCCGGAGCAGCCCAGGCCTATAAGCAGGCACTGCTGGAAATGCCCGCCGACGCCGATGCCAAAGCAGGTCTGGCGCAGGTGGAACTGATGGCCAGGCTCGAGAAGATCTCAGCCCCCGAAGCAGAAAACCTCCGGAAACTGGCCGCGCAGGAGCCTGATAATGTTCAGGCCCAGTTGGGCGTGGCCGACCTCGACATCTCCGGCGGCCACATCGAGGATGGATTCAACCGCATCATCGCGTTTATCGGCCGGAATTTCGGTCCGGAGCGGGAGACCGCCCGGCTACGCCTCCTTGAACTCTTCGAGGTGGTCGGTACGTCGGATGAGCGGGTGGCCAAAGCCCGTCAAGGACTTGCGAGGGTTCTGTTCTAGTGCCCTCCGCGCTGTTCACGCCCCTGCAGCTGCGTTCGCTCGGCATTGCGCATCGTGGATGGGTCTCACCCATGTGCCAGTACAGCTGCCATCCGGAAACCGGGGAAGGCGTACCCAACGATTGGCATTTGATGCACCTCGGATCGTTTGCCGCTGGTGGTGCGGCCTTGATCCTGAGTGAAGCCGCTGCGGTGAATACCGCCGGCCGGATCAGCCCGTTGGATGCGGGCCTGTACTCCGATGAGCAAGCGGCGGGCTGGGAAAGGATTGTGCACCTCGTCCACCGGCACGGCGCCGTTGACTGCAAGATCGGCGCGCAGCTCGCGCACGCCGGGCGCAAAGCGTCCACGTACTGGCCGTTTTCGGGCCGGTCCGGTTCCGTTGCCGCGTCCGACGGCGGCTGGGCTACGTTTGGTCCTACCACCCAGGCCTATGACGGCTATGCTGCTCCCCAGGCAATGGGCGAAGACGACATCCAGGGAGTAATCGCCGACTTTGCAGCTGCGGCTGCGCGCGCTGTTGCCGTAGGTTTCGATACCGTGGAGATCCATGGCGCCCATGGGTATCTTCTGCATCAGTTCCAAAGCCCTCTGATCAACACCCGGACGGATAGGTGGGGTGGCGATGAGGATGGGCGGAACCGGCTGATGCTTGCCGTGGTGGACGCAGTGCGGGAGGTCATTCCTGATTCCATGCCCTTGTTGTTGCGGATCTCCGCGTCTGATTGGGCTGAAGGGGGAGTGGACGTTGAGGCTTCCGTCCGCCTCGCGAAGGCAGCGTCGGAACACGGGGTGGACCTCGTGGATGTCTCCAGCGGCGGGGCGGTTGCACATCAGGACATCAGGCCCGCTCCCGGGTACCAGGCTGGATTTGCCGAACAGGTAAAACGCGACGCCGGTGTACTCACCGGTGCGGTGGGCTTGCTGACAAGTGCCACCCAGGCCGAGGATATCGTGGCGAACGGGCGCGCCGATGCCGTCTTCATGGCCCGGGCCGCGCTACGGGATCCGCATTGGTGGCTCAGGGCCGCTTACGAGCTCGGACACGATATTTCCTGGGTTCCGCAGTACCAGAGGGCCATCCCCCGCCACGGCTTCTAGCGCCTCCCGACGCCACTGGAAGCCGGGGCTAGGCTGGACCCATGACGGAATCACGCCATGAACCAAGCCATGAACAAGTGTCCCAGCCATCGCATCCCCAGGCGGACTTGCCAATGCCGGCCCCAATGTCAGCCCTGTCCATCCGTGGCTTGGCCAAGCGGTTCGGCGGGAAGATTGCTGTCGATGGCGTGAGCCTGGAGGTTCCTGTTGGTTCGTTCTATGGAATGGTGGGTCCGAACGGTGCCGGCAAGACCACCACGTTGTCGATGGCCACTGGACTGCTGCGGCCGGACTTCGGAACGGCGTTGGTCCACGGCGTGGATGTCTGGGCCCAGCCCTTGGCTGCCAAGAAGCTCATGGGTGTGCTGCCGGACGGCGTCCGCTTGTTTGACAGGCTGACCGGGGAGCAATTGGTCATGTACGCGGGCCTGCTCCGCGGCATGGACCGGGACGTGGTTCGCCCTCGTGTAGCCGAACTGCTGGCCGCCTTGGACCTGGAAGCCGATGCCGGATCCTTGGTGGTGGACTATTCGGCCGGCATGACCAAGAAGATCGCCCTGGCTTCGGCGTTGATCCATGCTCCCCGCCTGCTGGTATTGGACGAGCCTTTTGAATCGGTGGACCCCGTATCTGCGGCCAATATCAGGGGCATCCTGGAGAGCTATGTATCTTCCGGTGGAACTGTCATTGTCTCCAGCCATGTCATGGACCTTGTACAGCGCATGTGCAGCCATGTGGCGGTCTTGGCAGCAGGGCGCGTGCTGGCTGCGGGGTCCGTGGATGAAGTGCGCAACGGTTCCACACTGGAGGAACGGTTCGTTCAGTTGGTGGGCGGCGGGCACCGGACGGAGGGGCTGGAATGGTTGCGCACCTTTTAAGCCTTAAGTGGCGGTTGCTCCTCAACGGCTTCAAGCGCAGCCCGGCACAGCTCATCGGCATGGGCATCGGGATCCTGTACGCACTGGGAATCATGGTCCTGTTGATCGGAGCATTGATTGCCCTGCGGTGGGCGGATGCTGAAATCGCCCATACCGTGGTGGTGTTGGGAGGTGCTGCAACACTGCTTGGCTGGGCGGTGGTTCCCCTTCTTGCTTCCGCGGCGGACATGACGCTGGATCCGGCACGCTTCACCCCGTCCGCGATTCCAGCCCGGCAGCTGCTCACTGGCCTTGCCTTGGCAGGTTTCATAGGAATCCCCGGTCTCTCCACGGCTTTGACCGCGCTTGCCACTGTTGGCACTTGGTGGCGCAGTTTTCCAGCTGTGGCGGGTGCGTTGCTGGGCGCCATATTGGGGGCGCTTACTTGCATACTGTTGTCCAAAGTGGTGACGACGGCGACCACCAGCCTGGCGTCGTCCCGCCGGTTCAAGGACGTCAGCAGCATTGTCTTCTTCATCCCGCTCATGTTGATGGGTCCCATCATCGTGGGTATCGTCGACGGAGTCCGTGGTTCTGCGGACTATCTCCCTGCGCTTGCCCGTACAGTCTCATGGACTCCTCTTGGCGCGGCCTGGTCCCTGGGTGGGGACCTCGAGGCCGGAGATGTTGCTTCGGCCGGACTGAAATTCCTCATCGCTGCCGCAACCGTTTCCGGACTCCTGCTGTGCTGGCACGTGCTGCTGCAGCGTGCCTTGGTGACGCCGCCGTACGCTGGAGGTTCGGCCAGGAAGGGCGGTAAGCGTGGCCTGTTCGATGTCCTGCCCGGCACTCCGGCCGGGGCGATTGCTGCCCGGGCTTTGATTTATTGGCTGAAGGATCCTCGCTACGCGGGCTCGCTGGTGGTGGTGCCACTATTTCCCGTGATCTTCTTCTTCAGCGGTAGCCAGAGCGGCGATTACAGCATGCTCATGCTTCTTGGGCCGCTGACTGCTTTTGTCATGGCCTGGTCCATCTGCGCTGACGTTTCCTATGACAACACCGCTTTTGCGCTCCATCTGGCATCGGGTGTCAGGGGTGTGGATGATCGCTTGGGGCGTGCCACGGCATGCTTGGCCATTTCCCTGCCTCTTGTGCTTCTGTTTGCCATAGGTCCGTTCTTCTTTACGGGTTCCTGGGAGTGGGCTCCGAACCTGATCGGTCTCTCCTTGGGTACGTTGTTCACGGGGTTGGGCCTGTCCTCAGTGATCTCGGCGCGATACAACATTGCGGTCCCATTGCCTGGCGACAGCCCGTTTAAGAAGCCGCCCGGCAACGTTGCCCAGACACTCGCCGTGCAGATGATAGGCATGGGTGTCCTAGTTCTTTTGCTCCTCCCGCAACTTGCGCTCATGGGAGCCCAACTGTTAAGCGGCAGCGTGGTGCCGGGCTGGATTAACCTTTTGGTGGGCCCACTTCTGGGCGCAGCCCTGTTCGTTGTTGGCCTGCGCCTGGGAGGCAAATGGTTGGACGCCCGGGGGCCGGAGATGTTCGCCGAGCTCAGTGTGAACCGTTAGTCCCGTAATAACCATGGCAAGCTCATGGGACATGGGATAACCTCGTTGTCAGATACCTCGCAATTTCTACTGGAAAGGCTGTGACGATGGAAGTTGTCATTCTCCCCGGCACCAAGCAGATCGGCGCCCTGGCGGCAGATGCCATCGAAGCCCTTGTGCGCCGCAAGCCCAATGCGGTCCTGGGCTTGGCCACGGGTTCCTCTCCCTTGCCGATCTACGACGAATTGGCCCGTCGCTACGAAGCCGGCAGCGTGGACTTCAGCGAGGCGCACGCGTTTGCGTTGGACGAATACGTCGGACTGGAGGCCGGGCATCCGGAATCCTACCGCGAGGTTATCCGGCGGGAGTTCACTAACCGGGTGAATATCAAGCCTGAGAATGTGCATGGCCCGGACGGTGCCGCCGAGGACCTGGAAGCAGCCTGCCAGGCCTATGAGGATGCCATCAAGGCTGCGGGCGGCGTAGACCTGCAGATTCTGGGAGTGGGCACGGACGGCCACATTGGGTTCAATGAGCCCGGTTCATCCCTTGCGTCCCGCACCCGTATCAAAACCTTGATTGAGCAGACACGCAAGGATAACGCCCGCTTTTTCGACAGCATCGACGACGTTCCGCACCATGTGGTCACCCAGGGCTTGGGCACGATCATGGATGCCCGCCACGTCATCCTGGTGGCTACGGGTGCACAAAAGGCCCAGGCGGTGCGTGACTTCGTCGAGGGCCCGGTAGCTGCCATATGCGCTGCATCGATCCTTCAGATGCACCCGCACGCCACGATTCTGGTGGACGAAGCGGCTGCGTCGTCGCTGAAGTTGGCCGACTACTACCGCCACACCTATGACAACAAGCCGGAGTGGCAGGGCCTGTGACGGTAAGATGGATGCCATGACTACGCTTCCTCCGGATCCATTCGAAAACGACCCCATGCGCGAGCTTTCCGGAGCCGGTACGTCCACATCCACCATTGAGCGCGAGGAAACGCGCCAGGAAGTGGAGCCCGGCGACCGCGAGCGATTCGCGCATTATGTCCGCAAGGAAAAGATCATGGAGTCGGCTATGACCGGCGAACCCGTCATTGCCCTCTGTGGCAAGGTCTGGACGCCGGGGCGCGATCCCCAGAAGTTCCCCGTATGCCCGGAGTGCAAGGAGATCTATGAAGGCCTCCGTCCCGGCAAAGACGGTGGAGACAGCGGCCCGGGCAACTCCAAGTAGTGGGTGGGAAGAGAACACAGGCCCCATCTGATCGCGACCGCAGTGCGGTCCGTTGCCGCGTGCCCGGAGAGCCGGGGCTAATTTTCGCTGCCATCAGGCCGGGGGAGTCCGCATGACAGAAACATTATTTGGTGGCCCATCCCTGCCACCCGCCTATCCTGAACGCGCCGCATGGGGCACAGCTCCCAAGCTGCGTGCATGGCAGCAGGAGGCTTTGGACCTCTACATGGCCCGTCATCCGAAGGACTTCCTCGCCGTGGCTACGCCGGGTGCTGGTAAGACGACCTTCGCGCTGCGTATTGCAACCACGCTTCTGGACAGTGGTGTTGTTAACAGAATTACGATCGTCGCACCCACCGACCACTTGAAGCGGCAGTGGGCTGACGCCGCTGCCAGGGTAGGTATTGCCATTGACCCCAACTTCAAGAATTCCGATGGTCAGCATGGCCGTGGATTCGTGGGTGTCGCTGTGACGTATGCCCAAGTGGCGAGCAAGCCAATGCTTCACCGCGCCAAGACAGAAGCCGCCCGGACGTTGGTCATCCTGGACGAAATCCACCACGGTGGAGAGGCGCTGTCCTGGGGAGATGGCTTGCGCGAGGCCTTTGATCCAGCGGCAAGGCGCCTCTCCCTGACCGGTACCCCCTTCCGTTCCGATACTTCGCCCATCCCGTTCGTGGAGTACGCAGAGGACCGCGATGGTATTCGGCGCTCCAAAGCCGATTACACGTATGGCTACGGCAATGCCCTCCGGGACCACGTGGTGCGTCCCGTGCTTTTCATGGCCTACTCCGGCCAGATGCGGTGGAGGACCAGTGCCGGTGATGAAATGGCAGCCTCCCTGGGGGAAGCGGCGGTCACCAAGGACATCACCTCACAAGCGTGGCGCACTGCGTTGAACCCGGCCGGCGAATGGATCCCGGCAGTCCTTGCTGCCGCGGACAAACGCCTCAGCGAGGTTCGCCGGACTGTTCCGGACGCCGGTGGACTGGTCATTGCCACGGACCACGAGGACGCCCGCGCCTACGCAGGACAGCTTAAGAAGATCACCGGTCAATCGCCCACCGTGATTCTTTCTGACGACTCCAAGGCTTCCAGCAAGATCGAGGACTTCTCCGAGGGAGACAAGCGTTGGATGGTCGCCGTCCGTATGGTGTCCGAAGGTGTGGACGTTCCGCGTCTCTCGGTCGGTGTCTACGCCACGTCAACCTCTACGCCGCTGTTCTTCGCCCAGGCAGTGGGCCGCTTTGTGCGTGCCCGCAAAAGGGGAGAGACGGCGTCGGTCTTCCTGCCGTCAGTGCCGCCGCTCATGGTGCTGGCCAACACCATGGAGGCCGAGCGGGACCACGCGCTTGACCGGCCGGAAAAGGACGAGGACGGACTCTTCAACCCTGAAGAGAACCTCATGGCCGAGGCCAACCGCGAGGACAAGGCTTCGGATGAGCTCACCAAGGGCAAGTTTGAAGCCCTGGACTCGCAGGCTTCCTTTGACCGCGTCCTCTTCGACGGCGGTGAGTTTGGTACCGGAGCGGACATTGGCTCTGATGAAGAGTTGGACTTCCTCGGGATCCCCGGTCTTCTTGACGCCGAGCAGGTGGGGACGCTGTTGCGGCAGCGTCAGCACGAGCAGCAGTCGCGCAAGAAGCGCCAATCCCCGTTGGCAGCCGCGGCTTCTCCGGCCGTGCCCGATCACCGCATGCTCATGGACTTGCGCAACGAACTGGCCAAGAACGTCGCCGCATGGTCCGCCCGGACAGGCACACCCCATGGGGTGGTGCACACTAAACTGCGCGAGCTATGCGGCGGACCTGCTGTAGCCCAGGCGAACGAGGAACAACTGCAGGCACGCCTGCGTAAGTTGCAGGACTGGTTCATCGGCCGGAAGTAGCTGGTCCTGGCTGCCTTCAACCTAGCTGCGTTCGACCTCGACGCCGGCTGCCTCCAGTTCGTCGAAGGTCTCGCTGAGGTCCTCGGCGATTCCTGCTGTGAGTTCTGCAATGACCGTGGTGTTGTACCCCGCTTGGACGGCATCAAGGGCAGTTGCCCTGACGCAATAGTCCGTCGCGATGCCCACGACAACGACTTCTTCGACGTCGTGGCTTTGGAGCCAGTCATCGAGCCCGATGGCATCTTCATCCAGGGCCTCGGACACGGCGGCGCCGGCCTTGAGGTCGCCGGAAGGGACGTCGTCCTCCGGTGCGAGGACGCCCTCGAACCCGGAGTAGGCCGCGGTGTACTGTCCTTTGCGGAAGTAGGCCTGGATGTATTCCGGGTCCAGGTCCTCGTGGAGTTCGGCCCCTTTGGTCCGGGCGCGGCAATGTGGCGGCCAGGAATCCACCATGTCCGGATCATCGGAGAAATGGCTTCCCGGTTCGATGTGCCAATCCTGGGTTGCCACGATGTGGTCGAAATGCTGCTGGTTTGCGTCCACGTACTCGGTGATGGCACCGGCCACGGCAGCGCCTCCTTCGACGGCGAGGGTGCCGCCCTCGCAGAAGTCGTTCTGGACATCGACGATGATCAGGGCCCTGGACATCAGTTCTCCTCGTAGATGGTGGGGATGGCGGCTTCGCCGCGCTGCAAGCGGTTCACTACGGCAGGCAGTTCGGCCATGCTGGCTGCGTGGCGTTCTTTGGCGCGGACCACTCCTTCGGGGCCTGTCCAGCCGGGCAGGAGTTCGCCGTTCTTGATGAATTGCTGCAACAACGAACGGTCATTTCCGTCGTCCTCCGGCCGGTGGCCTATTCCAACGATCTCCTGTGTAGCCCGCCCGTGTTCGTTGAGTTTGCGGAGGGCGTACTTGCGTCCGCCTACGCTGGCTTTGTTCTTGGCTGCCTTCGCAACCGAGATGAACTCGCCGGCGTCGTTGGTCCTGCTGACCAGCTTGTACACCATGCTCGCGGTCGGAGCGCCGGAGCCCGTAACCAGGGACGTGCCAACCCCGTAGGAGTCCACCGGAGCGGACTGCAGGGCCGCTATGGCGAATTCGTCGAGGTCGGAGGTGACCACAATCCGGGTATCCAGGTTTCCAAGGTCATCCAGCAGTTGCCGGACCCACTGGGCCTGGGCAACAAGGTCGCCCGAGTCCAAACGGACGGCGCCCAGTTTGTCACCTGCGAGTTCGACGGCGGTGCGCACGGCTGTCTCGACATCGTAGGTGTCAACAAGCAGCGTGGTTCCCGGCCCGAATGCAGCGATCTGTGCTTCGAAGGCCTCGCGTTCTGTGTCGTGGAGGAGCGTGAACGAGTGGGCGGCAGTGCCCACCGTCTTGATGCCGTATCGGCGTCCGGCCTCGAGGTTGGAGGTGCTGGCGAAGCCTGCGATCACGGCGGCGCGTGCTGCCGCCGTCGCGGATTCCTCCTGCGTGCGCCGGGAGCCCATCTCGATGCACGGGCGGTTGCCGGCCGCTGACGTCATCCGTGATGCGGCGGAAGCGATGGCACTGTCGTGGTTCAGGACGGAGAGGATGTAGGTCTCCAGGATGCAGGCTTCGGCAAACGTGGATTCGACGATCAGGATGGGGGAGTTTGGGAAGTAGGCGTCGCCTTCTGCGTAACCCCAGATGTCTCCGTTGAATTTGTAGTTGGCGAGGTAGTCCAGTGTCTCCTGGTTGACCACCTTGTTCCGCTCAAGGAACGCGAGCTCGGCCTCACCGAAGCTGAAGTCGGCGATCCCTTCCAGAAGGCGGCCGGTTCCGCCAACCACGCCGTAGCGGCGGCCGTCAGGCAGTCGCCGGGCGAAGGCTTCAAACACCGAGCGGCGGTGGGCGGCCCCGGAGTGCAAGGCGGCCTGAAGCATCGTCAACTCGTAGTGGTCGGTGTACAAGGAAGTGGCGGGGTGGTCCCAAGACGTGGCTCTACTCACGAATTCACTCTAGTGCGAGCCGCCATAGAATGGACAGATGACCCCTAGCGTTGCATTTGGCACGGACATTGATGAGCGGACGGAAGCTGCAGAGCAGACGTCTACCGATGTCCTGACCGCCCCGGATATCCCTTGGAACCTGGTGATCTGGAATGATCCCGTCAACCTCATGAGTTATGTCAGCTATGTGTTCCAGACGTACTTCGGTTACTCCGAGTCCAAAGCGCACAAGCTCATGATGGAGGTCCACAGGAAGGGCCGTTCCATCGTGGCGCATGGGAGCAAGGAACAGGTTGAGCAGCACGCAGTAGCCATGCACGGCTTCGGCCTCTGGGCCACCGTGGAGAAAGCGGCAAGCGGAAACGAAGCACCCGGGAAGGGCGGCCGCCAGCGTGGCTAAGGCATTCAAATACGGACTCAAGGGAATCACCGGTTACCTCGAGCCTGCCGAACGGGATCTTTTACGGGGGCTGCTGGACGATGTCATCTCCATGCTGGAGTCCGATGTCAAGGAGAACGAGGACCCGCTGACCGCGTTGATCGGCTTGGACATGGACGTGAAGCAACCGAGCGATCGCGCCCTGTTGCGGCTCTTGCCAAACGTCATGAAGGACGACGACGGCGGCTCGCTTGAGTTCCGGCAACTCACCGAACGCTCCGTTCGGGAAAACAAGATTGGCGCGTTGAAGGCTACAGCCATGGGTCTGGACAAGGACGATCTTGTACTGACGCCGGAGGACGCGACACGCTGGTCGATGGCGTTGAACGACGTTCGCCTGGTATTGGCCGAACGGCTGGACATCCGCGACGAAGCGGACGCCGAGCACATCCACAGCATGCAGGACTGGAGCCAGGCAGAAGATGTGGAGAGTTACCTGGCGTTGGTCTACAACTTCACCACCTGGCTCCAGGAGTCGCTGGTGCAATCGATGATGGCGGCAAGGCAGGCAAAATCCTGATCAGAAAGGCCACCGCTGGGCAGCTGTTTGTGACACATCAGACACGAGGCGGAGGCCACAGGTAATGGCCGCAACACAGGGGAAGCCTTATTCTCGAATAATCATGACTTCAGCATCTGGCAGTTCAACGGGCGGCAGTTCACCAGGCGGCAGTTCAAGAGGCGCCGGATCACCAAGCGCCGCGGCAGGGGCCCCGGTTGCTGCCTCCCCGGGTGGGCTGCCGGTCTCCAACGAGCTCATGGGATCCCGCCCGATTGGCGTCTTCGATTCCGGTGTGGGTGGATTGACGGTAGCCCGGTCCATCATCGATCAACTCCCCAACGAATCAATCCTGTACGTGGGGGATACGGCCAATGGTCCCTATGGGCCGCTGCCCATCGCCGAAGTCCGGGCCAACGCCCTGGGCGTGATGGACGAGCTGGTGGATTCGGGCGTGAAGCTGCTGACCATTGCCTGCAACTCTGCCTCTGCCGCGGTCCTCCGGGATGCTCGTGAACGCTACACGGCGCGTTACGGCATCCCTGTTATCGAGGTCATCCAACCAGCAGTGCGGCGAGCGGTGGCGGCCACCCGTTCCGGCAGGATCGGTGTCATTGGAACGTCCGCTACTGTAGGCTCGCGCGCCTACGAGGACACTTTCGCGGCAGCCCCGGATCTTGCCATCACCTCTGTGGCTTGCCCGGCCTTCGTGAGCTTTGTTGAAGCCGGCATCACCACCGGCCCGGATCTCCTGGCAGCGGCCAATGAGTACCTGGAGCCACTCAAGCACGCCGGCGTGGACACTGTGGTGCTGGGCTGCACGCACTACCCCTTGTTGACCGGGGTGATCTCCTTTGTCATGGGCGAGGACGTGACGTTGGTGTCCAGTGCGGAGGAAACCGCCAAGGACGTCTACCGTGCCCTGGCCAATCACGGTATCCAGCGAACCGATACCAGTGCCCCGAGCCATGAGTTCATTGCAACAGGCGATGCCGTCCAATTTGAAACACTGGCGCGCCGCTTCCTTGGCCCCGAGGTCTTGTCCGTCAAACACGTTGACCACGTAGCTGCGCAATACCCCACCGGCAGCCTTGCGCGCATAACCCCGGAAAT
The DNA here is from genome assembly GCF_019977235.1 of Arthrobacter sp. StoSoilB5. NCBI lineage: Bacteria > Bacillati > Actinomycetota > Actinomycetes > Micrococcales > Micrococcaceae > Arthrobacter > Arthrobacter sp. StoSoilB5. Next base: position 3,563,667 of record NZ_AP024646.1, on the reverse strand, counting down.
GCTGGAAGCGGCACGGGCCGGGGCCGGATTGTCGCGACGTTCCTACTTCGTGCAACCGGAAAGGGGACCCAGCCCAGGTTCCAGCGCACCCTTGGGACGTGGCCTGTGAAACTGACCATCGTGGGCTGTACGGGGTCCTTTCCCGGTCCCGGCTCGCCGGCGTCGTGCTATCTGGTGACCGCACACGACGGTGAGCGGGAATGGAAGATCGTGATGGACCTCGGGAGCGGAGCGTTGGGAGCCATCCAGCGGTACACGGATCTTGAGGACATTGACGCCATTTTCCTCACGCACCTGCACCCGGACCATTGCATGGACCTGTGCGGCCTTCACGTAGCCGTCCGGTGGAAGCCCGGCGGTTGGGGTCGGGACCGGATCCCCGTGTGGGGGCCTGCAGCCACCGCGGACAGGATGGCGACAGCCTACGGGCTGGATCTGGATCCGGGCATGCACGAGGAGTTCGACTTCACTCATTGGGCTGAACAGAAGCCTGTTACGGTGGGCCCGTTCACGGTGACCCCTTACAGCGTCAACCATCCGGTGGAGGAGGCATACGCACTTCGCGTCACTGCAACGGAGCCAGCCAAGGACGGTACGCCGGTGACCCGGGTGCTGACATATTCGGGGGACACCGATTCCTGCCAGGGCCTGGAAGATGCAGCCAGCGGCGCCGACTTGTTCCTGTGCGAGGCCGCGTTCGAGGAAGGCCGCGATGACGGCATCAAGGACGTCCACCTCACGGGCAAGCGTGCCGGGGAGGCCGCCAGGAACGCCGGAGCCAAGCGCCTGCTCCTGACCCACATTCCGGTGTGGACTTCGCAGACCAAAGTAATGTCCGAGGCAAAGCCGGTGTTTGCCGGGGACGTCGCTGTTGCCGTCGCCGGGGTCCACTACACCATCTAGGCCTATCAAGGTGGTGCCGTGCGCGCCCGACGTGCCGTCCGGCGTCGGGCGTTGTCACATCGTCGCTAAGCTTGAAGCATGACTTCTGAAGCTACAGCCACACCCGTTATCCGCGCCGATGGCCGGACGCCCGACCAATTGCGTCCCATCAGCATCACCCGCGGCTGGTCCAAGCAGGCCGAGGGCTCGGCGCTCATCGAGTTCGGCAACACGCGGGTACTGTGCACAGCTTCCCTGACGGAGGGTGTTCCCCGCTGGCTCAAGGGCGAGGGCCGTGGCTGGGTGACCGCCGAATACGCGATGCTTCCCCGGGCAACGAACACCCGCTCCGACCGCGAGTCCGTGAAGGGGAAGATCGGCGGACGCACACACGAGATCTCCCGCCTCATTGGCCGTTCGCTGCGCTCCATCATCGATACCAAAGCGCTCGGCGAGAACACGATCGTCCTTGACTGCGATGTCCTGCAGGCCGACGGCGGTACCCGCACCGCTGCGATCACCGGTGCTTACGTGGCACTTGCCGAAGCGATCCGCTTTGCGCGCGAAAACAAGCTCATCGCCCGCAATGCCGAGCCGCTGGTAGACACGATTGCTGCCGTTTCGGTGGGCATCATCGATGGCGTGCCGATGCTGGACCTCCCGTACGTCGAAGACGTCCGTGCCGAAACCGATATGAATGTGGTGGTCACGGGATCCGGGAAGTTCGTTGAGGTCCAGGGCACCGCAGAGGGCGCCCCGTTCGACCGCGATGAACTCAACGCCTTGCTGGACCTCGCCCTGATCGGCACGGGCCAGCTTGCGGCCATCCAGCGCGAGACACTGGCGGAGGCTCCGTGAGCGGCGACGGTGCCTCCAGTGCTCCGCGGCTGGTCCTGGCAACACATAACCAGGGAAAGCTGAAGGAACTTCGCGAGCTGCTGCGCGGCCAGGTCCCAGGGCTCGACGTCGATACCCAGGTGGTGGACGCAACTGCTGCCGGTGCGCCGGACGTCGCCGAAACCGGAGTCACTTTTGCAGAAAACTCACTGCTTAAGGCGCGTGCCGTGGCTGGGGTAACGGGTTTGGTAGCCATCGCTGACGACTCGGGGCTTGCCGTTGACGTCTTGGGCGGTGCACCGGGCATCTTTTCCGCTCGATGGTCGGGAAAGCATGGGGACGACGCAGCGAACCTGCAATTGCTGCTCGCCCAACTCTCCGACGTACCCGACTCCTTCCGCGGGGCCGCCTTTGTCTGCGCAGCAGCCTTGGCAGTGCCCGGGGCAGATGGAATCAGCCACGAAACAGTTGAGTACGGGCAGCTCGAAGGTACGCTGCTGCGCGAGCCCCGGGGGGAGGGCGGGTTCGGTTATGACCCCGTGCTCCAGCCGGTGGGAATGGATCGCAGCTGTGCGGAACTGACATCCGAGGAAAAGAACGCCATCAGCCACCGGGGCCAGGCGTTCCGGGCTTTGCTCCCCGCAATCGTCGCCGCACTTTCGGGTGTCCACTCCAGTTAGCGGGGGATCAACGAAGAAGGCACCCGGCCAACGCCGGGTGCCTTCTCCTGTCTGCCGTCAACTTCGCTAAAACCTACTTGTCGCGGTGTTTTCCGCCTTCGTGCTCCTCGATGAATTCCTCCACGGGGTTGCTCCCTTCCGCGGCAGCCTTACGCTTGGCAACGACGCCACGGGCTACCTCGATGATGATGGGAATGACCGAGATCAGGACAATGACGATGAAGATGATGTCCAGGTTGCTGCTGACCCACGGAACGCGGTCCCCCAAAAGGTATCCAAGCAAGGTGACACCACCGCCCCAGAGCGTGGCGCCGATCACGTTGAAGAGGAAAAACTTGCGCTTGTCCATTTGTGCCACGCCGACGATCACCGGAACGAACGTGCGGATGATGGGGACGAAGCGGGCAAGGATCAGGGCTTTGCCGCCATGCTTCTCAAAGAACGCATGGGCGCTTTCGACGTTCTCCTTCTTGAACAGCCGGGAGTCCGGGCGGTTGAAGATGGCAGGGCCGGCCTTTGAACCAATAAGGTAGCCGGTCTGGTTGCCGATGATCGCCGAGACGATGATGAGGCCCGCAAGGGCCCAGACATTGAACTTGATGGTGTCTGTGGCCACCAGGAGACCAGCGGTAAAAAGCATGGAATCGCCGGGCAGGAAGAAGCCCACCAGCAGGCCGGTTTCAGCAAAGACGATGCCGCAAACCAGCAGCACAACCCACGGCGCCAAGGCTGGATCAGCCAGGAAGACCTGGGGGTTCAGCCAGTCCGGCAGGAACGAGGCCATGGGCGGACGCACTGGTCCCGCGCCCCCGAAAGTGGATACGGCAAAGTCGCTCATCGCAGAAAAGATCACCCATCAAGCCTACTGGACGGCCGTCGTCGTAACCCTCACCACAAAGCGGCCGGAAAGACAGCCCCGCCGCGGAAACGGGCAAGAGCGCACCCTTTGGAGCCTGTAACCTTGTCCAGTGGCATTGGACTTTACGGCGATCGACTTTGAAACAGCCAACGGCTTCAGGGGGTCGCCATGTTCGGTCGGCCTCAGCAAAGTCCGCGGCGGCGTTGTGGTGGAGGAAGCCTCCTGGCTCATGCGGCCACCGGAGAACCACGACCATTTCGAGTTTCACAACACACGCATCCATGGCATCCGTGCCGAAGATGTTGCCGGACGTCCCAGGTTCGGAGAACTCTTCCCGGAAATCGGTGCCTTCATCGGTGACGACGTCCTGGCAGCCCACAACGCAGCCTTTGACCTGGGTGTGATCCGGTCCGGCTTGGAGGTCTCCGGGCTTGCAGGCCCGGCTTACGAATACGTCTGCACGGTCATGCTGTCCCGCCGCTGCTACTCGTTGGTGTCCAACTCGCTGCCTTACGCTGCGGAGGAAGCCGGAGTGCCGCTGGTCAACCACCACGATGCCGCCGAGGACGCACGCGCCTGTGCAGGAATCCTGGTGGACATCGCCCGCCGTAACAACGCCAACAGCATCGCGGAACTCTATCTTTCGCTGGGCCTGACGTTACCCAGGCAACCAGCGTTCGATCCCATGAACGGCCTCTCCAAGCCCACCCTCGCCGCTCTCGCAGGCAGGGCGACCGCAGGCAGGGCGACCGCAGGCAAGAACGCAAATAGCCCGGCGGAGCAAACCTTGGAAGCCGCCCTGAGCGGTCCCGGACGTGCATGGTCAGCGTGGCCCGAGGAAGGCCCTAATCCGTTGCCGAATCCCACGGCCGAACCCGGGCATCCGCTATTCGGCCAGACGGTGGTGTTCACTGGCGACCTCATCATGACCCGCCCCGAGGCCAAGTCCCGGGCTGCAGAGATGGGTGCACGCCCCGAAAGCAGGGTGACCGCGCGCACCACGGTCCTTGTGGTGGGAGATGGATTCGTGGCCGGGGACCTGCGTGCCGGGCGGCTGACGGGCAAGGCCAAGCGGGTCTTGGAACTCCACGCGAAAGGCCAGCAGATCGAAGTGGTCTCGGAGGGCGAGTTCCTGCAAATGGTTGGCGGTAACTAGCGCCGTCGTTCTGTTTTCACAGGAAACGTGGCGCTGCGACGAGCGTGAGGCGAGGGCTGGTCAGCCTGTGGTGACAGCGAGCAGCCGGTCCGCCATGCCACGAATGACCTCCGTGCCTTCCAGAGCCCCGAGCCATTCGGCAGGAAGGCATGCTTCGCCGTAGTAGGCGCCCAAAATGTTCCCGGCGATGGAACCGATGGAATCGCTGTCGCCACTGTGGTTGATGGCCACCGCGATGGCCTGGCGGAAGTGCTCCATGGGCTCGCTGACTTGCGTGGACAGGACGGCATAAAGCCCGACGGCGAGTGCCTCCTCGGCAACCCAGCCCTCACCCAGCGCCGTGACCAGCTTTTCAGGACTAAGGGGAGTGGGCTCCGAGGACAACCTCAACGCCGCTTCCAAACGCTCGGGCAGTTCGGGGGCTTTGGTGGGCACGTGGTTGACGTAGTCCAAGGCACCGGTAGCTGCGGTTCGGATGTCGCCACCGGCCACAATATTGTGGATCAACAAACTGAATGCAGCAGCGCTTAGCCGCGCTGACGGGTGTCCATGCGTCAATGACGCAGCATCTGAACTGAGTTTGTAGACGGCCTCACGGGAAATATGGGGAACGAGTCCGAAAGGTGCCGAACGCATGACTGTGCCACAGCCCTTGGAGTCGGGGTTGACTGGCCTGGCCACAGTGCCCATTTCTCCTGAAGCCAATCCGCTGAGGCACGTGTTTCCCGGAGCCCGGCGACGCCGCAGGACTTCCTGGCCGTCAATCCATCGCGGTTGTGGAACTGGAGCAGAAGGGGACACGGCAACGTCCTGGGTTGCCAGCCAGCGAAGGTAAGCCAGCCAGAGGCAAGCGATTTCATCTGCGGCGACCCCATCGTTTGCCCATTCGAGCGCGTCGACCAGGCCGTCCACTGTGTACAGCGTCATCTGGGTATCGTCCGAAAACTGGCCGACGGCGTCGAGCTGGTCAAAGGAGGTGAGGCCGGCGGAACCGTAACGGGCACGGATGGCCTCGAGGCGATCGAACTCCACTGCATAGCCAAGTGAATCGCCCAAGGCGCCTCCCAACAACGTCCCGTGGACGCGGGATTCAAACGACGGGCTGGTGGGGGAGGAGGCTTCAACTCTCATGCAATCAACTTACCGTGCCGTGGTAGGCCGGTGATGTGGTAAGCCGCTGATATGGTGAGGAGGCTGCCCAGCACTAGGAAACTTGGAGAGAGAACGTGCGTGAACCGGCTTGGCGACGGACAGGCAAGACACCTGACTACAGGTTTTCCTTGGCGAACGAACGCACCTTCCTTGCGTGGATCCGGACGTCATTGGCGTTGCTGGCGGGAGCCATTGCCATCGATCAACTGGCTCCGAACATTGCCCCACAGCCGGTCAGGATCGTCCTCTGTGTGCTCTTGTCCCTGATCGGCGCTGGTCTGGCTGCGCTTTCCTACCGGAGATGGGGGCAAATGGAAGCTGCGATGCGCAACGAAGAAGCCTTGCCGTTCTCCTGGCTCATGCTGTTGATGACTATCGTGGTGGCCGTCGCGGCCTTCACCTTCGCCGTCTTGATATTGGTGGCCCGTTGACCGGGGAACCGCGTTGATGATGCAGGCCTGGAGAGCATGGAGGCCTGGTGGCCATGGACGTCCGTGATCCCGGCCTTCAGCCGGAACGCACCACGCTGGCCTGGCGGCGAACGCTCATATCGCTAATGGTGGTTGATCTGTTCATCTGGCGCAGTTGGCTGACCTCGGAGCCCTCTACGGGCCATCTGGTTCCTGGCCTTCCCGGCCTGGACTACCAAGGCATTTGCGCCCTTATGGCCGCTGCCGCCACCATCGTCCTGGCTTGTGCGGTGTGGGTCCGTTCACGGCAGCTTCACGGTGGAAACGAGGCAGCCTCGGCGCGACTCATCTTTGTCAGTACCCTTGCCGTGATAGGGCTGGGCGGAACAGCGATCGCGGCCATCGCCTTGGGCGGCTAAGCTCGGAACGGGACCCAGCGTGGACCCAGCATCTGTTCAGATTCGACTGGCAGGATGCTCAAGTATCCCTCGGCCAGCATCGAAGCCGATCAGCGGGTCCACACCACCAATCGTAAGGAACCATTCGACATGACCTCACCTGTGCAAGCCACGTCCGACCCCGAACCGGGCCTCCTCGCGCGGCTGTCGGCTGAAGCCGTCGGTTCGCTGTTTGTTGTGCTCGTAGCGGTGGGTGTGTCGATTTTCTCGAACCCGTCCTCAGCGCCCCTACCCGCTGCACTCGCTACGGGCCTGACCGTTACTGTGGCCATGCTGGCCTTCGGTCATGTATCCGGTGGTCACTTCAATCCAATAATCACGCTGGGCAACCTGATTGCCGGCCGTATTCGTGCGGTGGCGGCCGTTGCCTACCTTGCGGCCCAGATCATCGGCAGCGTGATCGGCGCAGCCTTGGCCTATGTGGTAGTTCTGACAGTTCCGGTCTTGACGGATGCGCGGGCAGCCTTCGGTTCTGTGGCGGCAGGCTATGGCGAGCATGCCGCTGCCCAAACCCAGATGGCGGGGGTCTTTATCGTTGAGGTTGTTGGCTCTGCCTTGCTGGTTGCGGTGTTCCTCGGAGCGACTGCCGGACGCCGTGCGTTTCCGGCCGTGGCTCCCTTTGCCGTAGGCCTTTGCGTTGCCGTGTTGCTGCAGTTTGGCCAAGTCCTTGGCAACCTTCCCTTTAATCCGGCACGCGCAACTGCCTTGGCTTTCTTCAGCCCTTCGTGGGCGATCGAAGGATTGTGGCTCTTCTGGGTGGCCCCGCTGATGGGCGCCGCACTTGCGGGACTCGCCTTCCGAGGCTTTGGCTACGCCTCCGCTGCCACCAGCCTTGGAGATGACGCCACGTCAGCGGCGGCCGGAACCTTCGAGGACGAGCACTTGGACGCCGACGACACTGACGATTTCCAGGCAGATGGAGAGGCCGCGGAGACCGGGGTTGTCCGGAATGAACCTGCCGCAGCTGATGACGCGCGTAACTTCTTCGACGGCAAGAAGGGCTAGGAGACTGACAGGATCGACGGCGGGCGGCCTGTCTGCGCTTTTTTGTCGGTGCCCAACGTTAGCTTGAAAATATGCGGTTACTCCATACCTCGGATTGGCACCTCGGCCGGTCGTTCCACGGCGTTGGCATGCTTGAAGCCCAGCGCGGTTTTGTGGACCAGTTGGTGTCCTTTGTCGAAGCAAAGTCAGTGGACGTCGTCCTCATTGCGGGCGATGTTTACGATCGCGCCCTGCCTGGACTGGATGTCGTCAAACTTCTCGACGACGCCTTGGTGCGCATTACCCAGGCCGGGGCCACTGTAGTGCTCACCAGCGGCAACCACGATTCCGCCATTCGGCTCGGATTCGCATCCCGCTTGCTCGAACGTGGAGGAGTTCACCTCAGGACGAGGGTGGAGGACCTGGACGTTCCGGTGCTTATTCCCTTCGAAAAAGATGGCGACAGCAGCGCCGCACTTGCGATCTATGGGATCCCCTATTTGGAACCACGGCTTGTCGCGGAGCGGCTGGCGGTGGAGGCCGCGAGTCATTTCGAAGTAACGCGTGAAGCATGCGAGCGGATTCGGCGCGACGTCCAAGCCCGCCGGAAGTCCGGAACGGTGCATCCGGTGGTCCTGGCACACACCTTTGCCAGCGGAGGGATCACTTCGGACAGTGAACGGGACCTGAGCATAGGCGGCTTGGGCGCCGTGCCCCTGGATCTCTTCGAGGACTTTTCGTACACGGCCCTGGGTCACCTGCACGGTCGGCAGGAGCTTGCCCCGCACGTCCGCTACTCCGGCTCCCCACTGGCCTATTCGTTCTCCGAAGCCAAACACCGCAAGGGCGCTTGGTTGGTTGATATCGATGCCGACGGAAGCATCGATGTCCAGGAAGTTCCATGGGAAGCTGCCAAGGGCTTGGCGGTGTTGCGAGGCAAGCTGAACGATCTCCTCGAGTCAGACGAGCACTCCTGGGCAGAGGCGGCCTATTGCCAAATAACACTCACGGACGCCCAGCGGCCCGCCCAGGCCATGGAACAGCTCCGAACCCGCTTTCCCGACACCCTGGTCCTCTCTTTCGACCCCGAGGGTGCCGGGACCCAGGAAAAAGTCAGTTATAGCAGCAGGTTGGCAGCGGCCCAGGACGACCTCGAGGTCTGCTGCGGGTTCCTGGAACATGTTCGGGACCGCAGCCCCGGATCTGCGGAAGAGGCTGCCCTGCATGACGCTCTCGAGGCCATCCGCTTGGAGGAAGCTGAACTGTGAGAATTCATCGACTCGACATTGAGGCCTTCGGGCCGTTTGCCACCGCGCAGCACATCGATTTCGATCAACTCAGTGCGCAGGGCTTGTTTCTCCTTAACGGTGCCACCGGGGCTGGCAAGACCAGCATCCTGGACGCCATCTGCTTCGCTCTATATGGGTCCGTTCCCGGTGCCCGCCAGGAAGGCAAGCGCCTCCGCAGCGATCATGCAGCCCCCGGCGCGGAACCGCGCGTGGTGTGCGAATTCTCGGCCCGCGGCAGGCGTTTCGAAGTCAGCCGTTCGCCGGCCTGGGAACGGCCGAGCGCTCGTGGCCGGAACGGGTTCACTACCCAACAAGCCAAGACCCTGCTGCGGGAGTGGGTTTCCGGGGGCTGGGAGGAAAAATCTTCGCGGAATGACGAAGTAGGCGCCGAGCTCTCGGACCTTTTGGGTATGGACCGGGACCAGTTCACACGCGTCGTGATGCTGCCCCAGGGCGACTTTGCTGCATTCCTGCGTTCGAAAGCGGCTGACCGGCTCGAACTCCTCCAAAAACTCTTTGGGACGCAGCGATTCGAGGCCGTGGAGCGGCAGATAGCACGTCAGGCGGCGGAGGCAGCCCGTGCGGTGGAGGACAACGCGGCAGAACTGACGATTCTGCTTGGCAGGGCCGCCTCGGAACGGGAGCAGTTGGGGCTTTCGGATGCCGTAACGGATGTGGAAACAGCTGCCGGAGCGCCCGAGGTATGGCTCGCGGCGCTGGAGACGGAGTTGCTCGCAGAAAGCGTGCGGCGAAATGACGAAGCCAGCGCAGCTGATGCCCGGGCCGTGCGGCTTGCGGAGCAGCTTCAAGAGGAGCAGGACAAAGCCCAGCGGCATGCCCGGCTGGCTGCCGGGATGCAACGGCGCGTACTGCATGAATTAGCTGCGGCGCGGGCACTGGAGAACAAGGAAAAGCTTGGAGGGCATCGGCGTGCGGCTGTCCTTGGGGGACAACTGGAGGCCGTGGATGCCACGGAGGGGAAATACCGGTCTGCGCTCGGAGATAGGGACAAGACCCGTGAGCAGCTCCTATCCGCCGGCTTGGATGCGGCACATCCGGTCGCGGCCCTGGAGAAAGTAAAGTCCACCCTCGCCGTACTCGATGCCAGGCTTCCGGACGAGCGGCGTATGGAGGATGTGGCCAGCCGCCTGGCAGCCAAACGGGAAGAACATTCCAACCATCTGGCAGCCGCCCAAGCAGCAGCAGAATCGTTGGAGCGCCTTCGCGCCGATGAATCCGCACTGAGGGCTGGGATGGAGCCACTGGAGCCCTTGGCCGCCCAAGCCGATGACCTGGAACGGGAGGCGGCCGCTGCGGCCGGACTAGTCTCGGTTGTGTCCCGTCATGCAGCAGCCGCCGCCGAGCTGAAGGACGTCAGTGAGCGTCACACCCAGGCACGCAGCAAAACACAGGACCTCAGGCAAGCTTGGCTTGACGTGAGGGAGGCCCGCCTTGCCAATGCAGCCGGTGAGCTCGCGGCAGCCCTTGCACCGGGGCATGCTTGTCCCGTTTGTGGCAGCAACGATCACCCAAGCCCGGCAGCGGCGGCTCGTTCGGCGCTCTCCATCGCCCAGGAAGAAGACCAGGCCAACCAACTTTTTGAAGCCAGCGAGAAGGCTCTGGAACGCATCGCGGAGGAGGTATCAAGCGCCGCCCAGTTGCTGGCGGGCTTGGCCGCCCAGGGTGGCTCAGCGGACCCGGACGAATCGGCCGCGCGCCTGGTGGCATCGGAAGCTGCGGCCCTGGAAGCCCGGAAAGCACGTGGCGCGTTGGATAAGCTCCGTAGCAAGCAAGACGCACTCGCCAAGCGCATCACATTGCTCCAGGAGGAACACTCCGGCTCTATGAATGCCGCTATGCAAGCAGCCTCAGCTGTAGAAGTGCTCCAGGAACAGCACCGTGCGCTTGAGGACGAGCTCGAAGGCCTGAGACAGGGCTTCCCCAGCCTTCGCGAGCGGTCAGGGGCCCTCACGTCCCAGCGGCTGCTGCTTCAGGCAGAAGTGGATGCCGTCAACGAACTCCAGCGTGCCGGGACCGCACGCATGGAAGCGCTCGCAGCGCTGGAAAGGGCCCTGCCCGGGTCAGGGTTTTCCTCGGCCGAGGATGTGCGTCGCGAGCTCCTGTCAGCGTCGGATGTTGTGGCTCTGGAGAAGGCGTTTGCGGATTTTGAGGCCGAGGCTGCCCGACTGGATGAACTGTTCGCTGGTGAGGACCTCGTCATGGCAGCCAAGGAAGTCAGCATCGGCGAGCTTCCCCTGCCGGAGGACGAGCTCAGCGTCGCGAAGACTGAGGCTGCCCGCGCCATGGAAGCCGCAAAAGAACTGGCGCTGTCCGCGGGGCTCGCAAGCAAGGCAGCCCGGTCTGTGCAGCGGATCCGCGTGGAGTATCGGAACCTTGCCGAGGCAGGACGGGAACCTCGCCAGCATGCCACCTTGTTGGCTGGGCTGGCGGACACCCTTCGTGGGGCAGGCGAAAACAACTACCGCATGAGCCTGAACAGCTACGTGCTGGCTGCCCGCCTGGAACAGGTGGCGATCGCGGCGTCGGAGAGACTCGTTGCGATGAGCGATGGACGCTACACGTTGCAGCACACGGACGCCCGGGCTGCGCGCAACCAGAAATCCGGTCTTGGACTGGAAGTGGTGGATGAGTGGACCGGCCAGCGGCGTGATACGTCCACCCTCTCAGGCGGAGAGTCCTTCATGGCCTCTTTGTCGCTGGCCCTTGGCCTAGCGGACGTTGTGCAGCAGGAGGCCGGTGGTGTGGACATCGAAACGCTGTTTGTGGATGAAGGATTCGGGAGCCTGGACGAGCAAGCCCTTGAACAGGTCATGGATGCCTTGGAAGGATTGCGCGACGGCGGCAGGGTTGTGGGGCTGGTCAGCCACGTCGCAGAAATGAAGCAACGCATCAGCAGCCAGCTTCATGTGGTCAAGGGCAGGCATGGTTCCTCGGTGGTTGTTGCCGAAGCAATGCCTGCCTGAGCCCGGATCCGATAGACTTGATCCGTTACACCGGGTCGCGCGCATCGGGAGGAGGGACGATGCGCAGACTTTAGCGAACCCGGAACAATGGAAAAATCTTCTTTGGCTTCCAAGCCACTGCCTTCACATCAGACCCCGACGCCGTCCACCAACCGATCACGCCTGCCCGGGAGGTTCGCGCGGCTGCCCGAACTGGCCGGACCGGGGTTCCTGCCCCTCGGACTCTTCGCAAGGCTCCCTTTGGCAATGCTTACCGTGGGGACCTTGACCCTGGTTACAGCGGTGAGCCATTCATACGCAATCGGTGGCATGGCCGCCGGGGCCGTGGGCATCGGTTCAGCGGTGGGCGCTCCTGTCCTTGGTTCGCTGGCTGATCGTGCCGGCCAACGTATCGTCCTGCTTGTGGCGGCGGTGGTCAACACCTTGGCCGTCGTCGGCCTTCTTGCCGCCGCCTACGTGACCCCAAGCTATATCTCCGTGGTGGACGCGACAGGCGTGCTCGTAGCAGGTTTCCTCGCTGGCGCGAGCTGCCCACAGGTTGGCCCCATGGCCCGTGTTCGCTGGATGGCACTGACCACCCGGAACCTGTCCTCAGCCCGAAGTACCAGTGCTTCCAGGAGAGACAGTGCTTCCAGGAGAGACAGTGCCGGAACCGAACCGGTAGTGCCCGCGGGAGGTAGCCGGAGCGTCGCTGGCAGCCGTGCCGATCTTGACACAGCACTTTCCTATGAGGGCACGGCCGACGAGGTCACCTTCGTGCTCGGACCGGCCTTGGTTGGAATTCTGGCCAGCCTCATTGCTCCGTGGCTGCCGCTCGCCGTGGCAGCGGTCATGACCATCACGCTGGTCCCTGCCTTCGCCGTCCACCCCAGCCAGCAGGCCGTGGTGCCGGCACCGCGCAAGGCTGCTGGCGCCGTCGTGGGCAGCGCCGGTGACCACGCCGCGGGACGACGCAACCGATGGGCAGGCGCCGTCGTGGCTGTGCCGGTCGTGGCGATGGTGTGCATGGGTACCTTTTTTGGTGCTACGCAGAATGCCCTGAGCGCTTTTGCTGCCCAGTACGCTACCGCGGAAATTGCTGGTCTCCTCTACTCCGTGATGGGTTTGAGTTCGGCCGTGGCGGCGCTGTCCGTTGCGTTCTGGCCACAGCGCTTCAGCCTTGCTGCCCGATGGGTAGCTGCTGCCTTGGCGATGTCTTTGTTCGCACTGTTGCTGCTGGTTCCGTCTGGCATTTGGCCCATGGTGTTCGTGCTGCTCTTGCTGGGAATCCCGGTGGGTCCAGTCATGGTCACGGTGTTTAGTATCGGTGGTGTGGTTGCCCCTGCTGGCCGCATGGCTACGGTGATGACGGCCCTGGCCAGTGGGATAGTGGCCGGCACGGCGCTGGGTTCCTACCTTGCCGGGCAGTTGGCGCAGACGCAGGGCCCGGGGGCGGCCTTCCTGGTATCCATGGCTGCCGCAGCAGGCTTGTTGGTACTGGGAATTCTGACGTATCTGGTCATGAAGCGCCGGCCTCAGGAATAGTCCAGGGCTCCGGCGAGGGAGCGGGCCATCAACTCCACCAGGCGCATGGACCGCTCTTCATCGGGGTCGGCCAAGTGCTGCATGCTGATGCCGTCGATGCCCGAAATGAAGAGCCGGGTGATGTCCTCCAGGTTGTGGGGGACTGGCTCGCCGGCAGCATCGACCGCGCCACGGAAGAGCTCCAGCGTTGAACTGACCCAGCCGTCGTACATGGAGCGGTTCATCAGCAGGGCCTGGGGCTGGTCATCTGCTTCGACGCGGAACCGCCGGAGCAGCAGTTCGAAGGTGGTCACCTGCTCGTGTGGGTTCTCCAGCATTCGCGTCCAAATGCGCCGTGCATGGGCGCCGATCATATGGCGCAGGCCCAAGCCCGGATCAGCCACTGGCTCCAGTGCTTTCGCGTAGTCCCTGCTCAGGAAGTTGTAGACCTCTTCCAGGAGTTCGTCCTTGCTTCGGAAACAGTAGTGGAGCGCCGCAAGGGGCGCGTCGGCTTCGCTGGCGATCCGGCGCGTAGTTGCCGAGGCGAGTCCATCCTGGGCGATGACCCGCGCCGCAGCCTCAACAAACTGCAGCCGCCTAGCTTCGGCGGGAACCCTGGCCATCCGCGCCCCTTCCTGTCCTCAGTCTTTCCGTGATCAGGCAGCCCAATCATCGGTCTCATCGATCCTAGGCGTTCTGAGCCCAAGCGTGCTTTTGGCAATACCGCGCGGACCTTGGAAAAGATCCTGAAAAGAATTTTACCGGAAAACCTAGTCAAGTGACCCAGTCAAGCGACATACTCTTTCTAGAACGTTGCCTGCATCACAGTGGATGCAGTGATCTAGGGAGAACCGATGCAAGAATTTGCCGATCTGGTGATCGTCAATGCCTCGGTCCACACAATGGACCCGGCAGAACCTGACCGGATGGCTCACGCCATAGCCGTCAAGGATGGCCGCGTCATGGCGCTGGGAACGGAAGAAACTGAGCGGGCGATCGGGCCCGTCACTTTAGTTGTCGACGCCGCCGGAGGCGCTGTCATTCCTGGCATCAACGATGCCCACCTGCATTTCGTCTCGGCAGCGATGGCCGCCTTTGGTTACGTACGGCTGGATTCATCAGTGGCGGCTGACTGGGCGGCAGTGGTGGATGTCGTCAACAATGCGCCCGCCGGCGAGGACGGCTGGGTTCGCGCACATGGTTGGGACGAGGCACTGCTCGGACCAGCAACCGGACAATTGCTGGATTGCCGCCCGGGTACGCCGGTTGTGGCGTTCGACAGCACGGGCCATCAACTTCTGGCCAACCGGGAGGCGCTGCGTCGTGCCGGCATCTCTGCTTCTACTGCAGACATCGACGGCGGCAAACTGGTGCGGGCGGCCGATGGCAGCCCAACAGGCCTTCTTCAGGACGGTGCCATGCAACTCGTCTCAAGGATGATGCCACCGGTGCCGGAGGCCACGCTTCGCCCCGCGCTGCTGCAACTCCAGGAACAGCTGCACTCGCTGGGCATTACCTCGCTCACGGATCCCGGCCTGGGTCCTGCAAGTGCCGGACTCATGGACGGCGCAGGCTCGACGGCGGCGCTTGAGTTACTCGGGGACCTCGCCGTGGCTGATGAACTGACGCTAAGGATCAATGTCCTGATGCTGTTCGCGGGAACCGGGGGAGCCAACGCGAACGCGATCGACGAGGGCTTGAAGAGCGGCCTGGCGGAAACGTACCTGAACAGGGGCATTGATCCGGCGCAGTTGCGGATTGCCGGCGTCAAGGTCTTCGCCGACGGCATTCCCCGCAGCGGTACCGCGTGGATGAGCGAACCTTACGGAAAGGCCTGCACGCACGGCCGGCTGGTGATCCAAGGTGCCGATGACGCTCAAAGGGTCGCGGAACTGAACAAGATCCTGGGGCTCATCAATGACGCGGGAATGCAGGCTGGAGTCCACGCCACGGGAGACGCAGCCACGACCGCGGCCGTGGAAGCGATCGTGGCAGTATCCGATAGTCCCGGGGAAGGTGGTTCCAAAGCAGGAAACCGCCATTACATCATCCACGGCGCCTTCAGCGATACCGAAACCCTCGCCACGATGTCTTCCCACGACATCGGCTACAGCACCAACCCGCTGATCCGCGAGGAAGCCGGGGACATGATGCGCCAGGTACTGGGCGAGGATCGGTTTTCCCGCCACCAGCCACTGCGTTCAGCACTGGATGCCGGCGTGCACTTCAACCTGGCCTCAGACGCGCCCGTGACCAGCCCGGATTGGCGCCGCACTGTAGCGGCTGCTGTTCGACGGGCCACCCGGTCCACGCCGGGAAACTCCGGTGATCCTGAACGGATAACCGGGCGCCAAGCACTCGCTGCGATGACCATTGACGCGGCCTGGCAAGATCACGCCGAACATTTCAAAGGAGCCCTGATACCGGGAATGGCCGCGGATCTTTGCCTGCTGTCAAACCCCTGGCCGGATGACGGGGAGATCGAGAAGCTCCTCGATGCCGAGGTCAGGCTCACGCTGAGCGGTGGCCGCGTAGTCCATCAGTCCAACACCTAGAACAATCCCCATCCGTTCCAACCATTTCGCGATTCAAGGAGCACCACATGCGACGCAGTATTCCTTTGGCACTGGCCGCAGTACTGTCCATGGCACTTGCAGCCTGCGGCGGCGGGTCAAGCCCGGCTTCCACCCCGGCCGCTGACGGGACCACCACATTGAAGGTGGGTACCATCGGTATCGGATCCGATGCCGCGATCCGGCTTGCCATCAATAAGGGCTATTTCAAGGAACAGGGTCTCAACGTCGAGACTTCCGTTATTGCCAACCCGCCCGCCGGTATTGCAGCTGCCCAGAGCGGACAGATCGACCTCACCTATACACCCTCCATCCCGCTGCTGAATGCCCTGAGCCAGAACGTGCCACTCAAGATCATCGCTGCTGCCGATGGCTATAAAGACGGCGCAGGGAAATCCAGCGATCTCAACCGGGTCGATGACACAGGGCTCCTGGTCCAGAAGGCATCGTCGATCTCCCGGCCCAAAGACCTCGAAGGCAAGAGCGTCAGCGTCCCGGCCCGCAAGGCACAGTTGGAGGTCACAGTCAGCAAGCTCGTCAAGGACGACGGCGGCGACCCCGCCAAGGTGAACTGGATGGTCCTGGATCCTTCGTCGGCCCTTCAATCCCTGAACTCCGGACGCGTCGACGCAGCGTCACTCGTTGCACCTTTCACCTCGAAGGCGATGTCCGAGGGCAACAGGCTGCTGGCATCCCCTGGCGTCGAATTCTTTGAACAGGGCGCAATCGGTCTCTGGGTATCGGGTGCCAACACCGTGAAATCCAAGGAGAAGGCCTTGCAGGGTTTCAAGGCAGCCATTTATAAGGCCAACGCCTACGCCAATGGCCACATCGAAGAGGCGCAGCAACTCAGCGCTGAGATCACCAAGACCCCTCTGGACGTCGTGAAATCAGGAGCAGTGAACTACTGGCCTGAGGACGTCCGCACAGAGGACATCGAAAGGGCCAACAAGAACCTTGCGGACCTCGGTTTCCTTAGTGCACCTGTGAAGCTGCCGGGCGATCTTGTCTTCGGAAAGTAGGCGCGAACCGAGCATGGGAGATTCATCATGAAAGGGTCCATTCGCCCGTTGACCTTCAGCGCGCTGGGCATTGCGGCAGCGCTGATCATCTGGCAGGTGCTTGCCGAGGCAAAGGTGGCAGGAAATGCCCTGCCGCCAGCCACCACTGTATTCAGCACCCTGGCAACCATCCTGGGGACGGCTACGTTCTGGTCATCGTTGGGAGCCACGATCGGGATCGCCCTGCTCGCGCTGGCTTTGTCTGCGGTGGCAGGCGTCGTCCTGGGTCTGCTTGTCGGGAGTTTTGAGACCGTCAGGTTCGCTACCTTGGCGGTGCTGGAATTCCTGAAGCCCGTTCCGCCCATCGTTATTCTTCCCCTGGCCGTGCTGGTGCTCGGCCCAACAGGAGAGATGTCCATGTTCCTGGTGGTGTTCGGCTGCCTCCTGCCGATCATCATGCAGACTGTGGACGGAGTCCAGAGTACCGATCCCGTGGCGAGGGACACCGCACGGTCCTATGGGATGGGCGAGTCCGAGATCCTTGCCCGAGTGGTGCTTCCCAGCGCCATGCCCTATATCGGAACAGCCATGCGGGTGGCAGCACCGGCCGCGTTGGTGGTCACTGTAGTGGCGGGCCTGCTCGGCGGTGGTCCTGGCCTTGGCCAAAGCATCTACCAAGCCCAGGCCGCCGGTGACTACGCCAGCCTCTATGGTTTGGTGATCGTGCTGGGTGTCCTGGGCCTGTTCTTCCAAGGCGCCACCCGTCTGGCCGAGCGCCGGGTCCTGCGCTGGCATGAGTCCTACCGTGAAGTGGTGCCGTGATGAGAAACCGCACAATGAGAAACTGGTTGATCGGCGCGGGTGCGCCCGTGCTGCTGTTGGCGGCATGGTGGCTCCTGTCCGAGAACTCCACAGACCCCTTCTTCCCGCCATTGCGGACTATCCTTGTCCGGTTCCAGGAGCTATGGCTCTTTGAGCACTTCCAGTCGGACGTATTGCTAAGCCTGGGAAACCTGTTCCTGGGATTTGCCATTGCCGCCGTTGCGGGGATTGCCATCGGGTTTGTGACGGCTCTTGTTCCCCCGGTTCGCTGGATGGTGGATCCTTTGATCCACTTCCTTCGGGGAATCCCGCCGGTTGCCCTGGTACCGATCTTCATCTCCCTCATTGGATTCGGCACGCAGATGCGCGTGACCAGCATCGCGTTGGCGGCGCTCTTCCCCACGATGATCGCGACGGTTGACGGTATCCGTGGGGTGGGGAACGATCTCATGGATGTGGCCAGGGTCTATAGGCTGACCCGGAAGGAACGGGTTCTGAATGTCCTCCTTCCCGCGGCCGCGCCGCAGATCTTCTCCGGCTTGCAGGTCAGCCTGCAGGTTGCCTTCATCGTGATGATCGCCAGCGAGATGTTGGGCAGTTCCCAAGGCATTGGAGCCATGACGCTGCTGGCACAGCAGAGCTTCATGACCGCGGACATGTGGGCTGGGATCCTGCTCCTGGGCGTCATCGGATTCCTGGTCAATGTCCTCTTCAGCGTGCTCAAGCGCAAGGTCCTGTCCTGGTACATCGGCTCCCGACGCATGGCGCGTGCAGCATGAGCATCCGACAGGCTACGAGCCTTTCCACCCGAAACAGAAAGTCCGCCATGGCACAGCAACCAGAAACCCGCATCAACGCAACCACCCCACGGTTGGACGTGGCACACCTCGCGAAGAGCTACGGCAGTGGGGAAAAAACACATGCAGTCATCGAAGACCTCACTTTTACCGTGGATGCCGGCGAGGTTGTCTGCATCGTCGGTCCCTCCGGCGTTGGAAAGACGACTCTCCTGAAATGCCTGGCCGGGCTCCATCCTGCCAGCAGCGGACGGGCAGCCATTGATGGCCGGACCATCAGCGGCCCGCCCCCCGAAATGGCGCTGGTGTTCCAGGACTACAACCGTTCCCTCATGCCATGGCTCACCGTCCGGAAGAACCTCATTCTTCCTTTGCGGCACCTCAAGTTGCCCGCTGCGGAACTGAAGGAACGCTGCGACAGCGCATTGGCAGCCGTCGGGCTTTCCCACGCGGATAACCAATACCCCTGGCAACTGTCCGGCGGCATGCAGCAGCGCGTGGCGATCGCCCGCGCCCTCGCGTACCGGCCGGAAATCCTCATCATGGACGAGCCCTTCGCTTCGGTGGACGCACAGACCCGCTTCGACCTCGAAGACCTGTGCCTGAAGATCAGGCGCGACTTCAACATGACCATTCTGGTGGTAACCCATGACATCGACGAGGCAGTCTACCTGGCAGACCGCGTGGTGGTCCTGGGTTCCAAACCCGCCCGCGTCCTGAAGATCGTCGACGTCGACCTGCCGGCTCCCCGCGACCAGATCACCACGCGCTCACTCCCGGAGTTCGCGCGCCAGCGCACCGAAGTGTTGTCCCTCATCAAGAGGCCGGCATGACGGGGGAGCACCGAGCTACGGCCAAGGGCCGGCCCAACGTCCTGTTCTTCATCGCAGACCAATTAAGGGCCGACCACGTGGGCTTCGGCGGCAATCCCAACGTCCGGACACCGAACCTTGATGCGCTCGCAGCCCGGAGCGTGGTTTTCGACAATGCGACCGTGGCGAACCCTACCTGCATGCCTAACCGGGCCAGCTTGATGACTGGCAGGTGGCCCTCGGCGCACGGGACGCGCTGCAACGGAATAACTCTGGATCCGCTGACGCAGACCGTTCCCGGATCCTTGGCCGCGAGCGGTTACCGCACTGTGGGAGTGGGAAAACTTCACCACCAGAACATGGGATGGGAGTTTGAGCCGCACCAGGCAAAGGAGATCCGGACCACCGATCCCATGCTCCTTGATCCGGCCGTGGGCGACGCACGCCGGCAAGGCTACGCGCCGGGCTGGGATCGCTGGGAGAACCGCGATGCGCATGATGAGCGCTTTATCGGGCTCCCGGCCGACTATTACGGCTATCAACACGTGGACCTCGTCATTGGTCATGGGGACCGGCCAGGAGGCCACTATGTTCATTGGGCGAGGGAACGTGGCATCGACCCGGAGACGTTGGGCGGGGCGGGCAACTCCGCCAGCCGGTACGGCGGATGGGACCAGGTGTACCAGACAGCCATTCCCGCCGAGGTACATCCCACCAGCTACGTGAGCGAGAAGGCAATCGAGCATCTGAAGGACGCGGCAGGCCAGGACCAGCCCTTCTTCATGTTCGTCTCCTTCCCTGACCCCCACCATCCTTTTTCACCCCCGGAAGGCTATTCGGACCTCTACGATCCCGGTGCCCTGCCCCTGCCACTGGGTTTCGACCAGGACCATTCAGCGTCGCCGCCGCACATCCAGGCAATGATGGAGCACCGGGGCCGGCCGAACCCCGACCCCACCATGACCTGGGCAGCAACGGAGGAACAGTACAGGCACGCGGCGGCGGCACAGTACGGCCTGATCACCATGATGGACGAGCACATTGGCCGAATCCTGGACGAGCTGGAACGCCAGGGCCTGGCCGAGGACACCATCATCGTTTTCACCAGTGACCACGGAGACTTGTTTGGGGACCACGGCCTCATGCTCAAGCACTTTGTCCACTACCGCGCAGTCACAAATGTTCCCTTGCTGCTGCACGTTCCCGGCACCTCCCCGTGCCGCACCGGGGCACTGGTTTCCAGTGCCGACCTGGCGCCAACCTTGCTTGAGCTCACCGGTGCCACGGCGTACCGGGGTATCCAGGGCCGCTCGCTGGTTCCGCTGCTGCACGGGGCTGCGGAGGGCCACCGTGAAGCTTTGCTCGTAGAGGAGGAGCAGCCGTTTGGGCTCGACGGGCTTCCAGGGCCGGTGAGGATGCGGACGATCATCACGGCAGAGGGCCGGCTGACAAAGTACTTCGGTACCGGCGTGGCCGAACTTTACGATCACCGCACCGACCCCGGGGAGCTGCTCAACCGGGCGGGTGATCCGGCCTTCGCTGGGTTGGAACTCCGACTGCTGCGGGCGATGCTGGACGAGATGGCTGCCGTGGCAGACGAAGGGACAGCCCCGACGGCGGCAGCCTAGCCACCTTCACGGAATCCCAACTGCCCAAAGACCGGACTGCCCGACGTCGGTCGCTTGGGTCCCGGCGAAGGTTTCCGTCAGCGGCTGTTGCGGTAGCCGGTGGGGGAGTTCCCGAAGGCAGCCCGGAAGATCCGGCTGAAATGCGCTGCGTCAGTAAACCCCCATCGCGCTGCAATGGCCGTAACCGGCCGGTCAGCCAGAACAGGGTCCAGGAGGTCGCGCCTGCAGCGTTCGAGCCGGCGCTGCCGGATGGACGCGGCCACGGTGGTGCCAATCTCCTGGAAAAGATCGTGCAGGTGGCGGGTGGAGATGTAGTGGGCCGCGGCTATGCTTCCCGGGGAAAGCGCGGGGTCACCCAGATTGGCCTCGATGTAGTCATGGATCCGGCCCAGGAGGAGGAGGTGTGGATCGCGGCCGGTCTCGATCAGCTGGTCGAGCTCGCCGTTGAACAAGGTAGTGACGAGGTCCAGTGCGTTGTGGACCAGGCGGAGGCCATTGGCCCCCGAGAGGGCTTCGAGGTTATCGGCAAGCTTGACAAGGAAGGGGCTGATGAGCTCGCCGAGGCCTTCATCGCCAGGAATCCGGAGGGCGGTTACGTGGCCCATGGCTTCGGCCGGCAAGTCGAGCAGGACGTGCGGAAACATCAGCACCAAGGTGCGGAAGTCGTCGTCGAACGTTAGCTGGTAAGGACGGGAGGTGTCGTAGATGGAGAGGTCCCCGGGTCGAAGCACCGCTTCGCGTTCGTCCTGAACCAAACGGCCGGAACCGGAGAGCTGGATGCTGAGCTTGAAGAAGCGTCCCGGGGACTTTGCGATCAACTCAGGCGTTCGCAGGACCGTATGTGGGCCAGCCGTCACTTCGACCACGGAGATTTGACCCAGGACCCGGGCTCGCATGGTCCCGTGGAAGGCAGAATCCTTAGGACCTTTGGCCAGTAACGGCACAAAGGACGCGGAGATGGCCCGGCTCCATTCCTGGAACGAATCCGCCACCACTGTGTGCACGGTTGCGGGGCCGGTATCAGCCGCGACGGTCATCAAACTCCCTTTCAATGCCCGCCGTACCTGGTGGCACCGGTACAGAATGCCACCAGCGCGGACGTGAGCTTGCCCACGATTCTACACCGGGGGACTTTGCCCGGGATGGGCTTGCGTGCACCGACAAACACCTTGCCGCGTGAGACAAGTCACTCGGTGCCTTTGCGGTGGAAGATTGCGGAATGACCGACACCGTGCCGCGCAATCTCCGTCCGGCACCGAGGCAGGAGCACAATATGAGCGTGGATATCCCCGTCAAGGGCAAGATCGCTGGGCCAGCAGACACCAAGAGGCGTCTTGGCGTCCCAGCCGTGACCTTCATGATTATTGCGGCCTCCGCGCCGCTGACCGTCCTTGCAGGCGGAGTGACCACCACTTTCGCGGTCACCGGCGTAACAGGTGTTCCGCTTTCGTTCTTGATTCTTGGCGGCATCCTGGCCCTCTTCGCGGTAGGGTACGCGGCCATGAGCCGTTACGTCACTAACGCCGGGGCGTTCTACGCCTACATCGCGCAAGGTATTTCCAGGCCAGCCGGTGTGGGTGCCTCGTTGGTCGCGTTAATGGCATACAACCTCATGCAGGTGGGCATCTATGGGCTCTTCGGTTTCACAGTTTCCTCACTGCTCTCGGCCCGGTTGGGCATCAGCGTGCCCTGGTGGATCCCAGTGCTGGTCTGCATCGCAATTGTGGGCTGGCTGGGCGTTAACCGGGTGGACCTCTCGGCAAAGGTGCTGGGTGTCCTGGTGGCCCTGGAATTCCTGGTGGTCATTGCCTATGACCTCATCAGCCTGGCCGTAGCGCCGGAAGGAGTCACGGCAACCTCGTTCAGCCCGGAAAGCCTGTTCGTCCCTGGCATTGGTGCGGTCCTTTCCTTCGGAATCGCTGCCTTCATGGGCTTCGAATCCGCCGCCATCTACGGCGAAGAGTCCAAAGATCCCAAGCGCACCGTTGCCCGGGCCACCTTCGCAGCGGTTGCAATCATCGCCCTTTTCTATGCGGCCTCGGCGTGGGCAATGACTGTGGGCGCAGGCCCGTCCGCAGTGATCGAAACATCCACCAACAGCGGTCCGGACATGATCTTCGCCTTCCTTGGCACCAACGGAGGCGTACTCCTGAGCGATATAGCGCAAATTCTGTTCGTGACCAGCCTCTTTGCTGCACTGGTCAGCTTCCACAACGCTGTGGCGCGCTATTTCTTCTCGCTCGGGCGGGAACGCGTCATCCCGCCGTTCTTCGCAGCTGTCCGTACAGGGAGCCGCGCACCGTTCGCTGGCTCGCTGGCGCAGACGCTGATTGCCGTCGTCGTGACTGTTGCCTTCGCCATCGCGGGATCCGGGTCTGAACTTGGTGAACTGTACCCGGTGCTGACCATGTTTACCTGGCTGACCAACAGCGGCGCCTTGGGGCTGGTCCTGCTCATGACAGTAGTGTCGATCGCAGTGATCGGATTCTTCCGCCGAAACCAGCATGGGACCGGCCTTTGGGTACGGGTTGTGGCGCCTGGGCTTGGCTTTGTCCTCCTGGCGATTGTGTTTGTGCTCATCCTTGCCAACTTCAATGTCCTGCTTGGACAGACGGAATCGACGGCCGCTACATTCGTCCTGCCCTTGGTAGTGCTTCTGCCGGGTCTGGTGGGAATCGCATGGGGGCTGCGCCTGCGGCACTCGCAGCCCGGCCTTTACGCCAGGATCGGCCACGGCTCCGAGGACTGAGACTGCTTCGGGCGCGGAAAGCAGCAGCGCCACAGGGAAAGAAGCCCCGGCGGGTGCCGGGGCTTCTTTTCGTTCCTATTGCGGCTGCAAATTCAATCCGGGCAAGCTACACCGAGGGGTCAAGCTCCGGTGCGTGGTGGGTGATGCTGATCAACCTGCCATGGGCGCCGAAGGTGAAATGCACGGGTTCGGTGCCGGCCTCATCCCATCCGAAAAGGCTGCCGTGCGAGCGGATTGCTTTGGCGTCCCGGTGATCGGCGATGGTGACAGAGCCGCAGGGTATGACCTTTTCGCGCCAGGTAAAGACGAAAATACCGGGCCGGATTTCGAAGACCGTGTTGGAATCGGTGTCTGCGAGCCCCCGCTCGGGACCCGCGAGGCACTGCCAGGTGTACCAGGTGGGGCTGAGGTAGATGTGTTCGTAGGCGTGCGCATCGCTGTACACCCATTCGACGCGTCGGCCGATCAGGGCCGGGCTTTCCGCGATTGCTGCTCCATCGGCGGTGAAGCCTTCGAGGGTCCCAGTGCGGAAATCGTGGTGGACTGCGGTTGAGCCTTGGGATGCGCGCCCCAGCAGTGCGCCGATATAGAGCGCCCTGCCGTTGGCCAGATCCAGGATCAAGGAAACGGCGAGGTCCCGCTCAACGGGACTATGCCACTGGGCGTAGTAGAGCTCTCCGGTGACAATGAAAGCCTCATAGGGCGCCGTCCCGCTGTGCCCGGCCGCAGCCCACTGGACTTCTTCGTCATCGAAGCTGAAAGTCATGGGTCCGCCATCGCTGCGGACGGTAAATTCCTGCCCCGCCAGGTCCTGGACGGTGGGGGCTTTGTTGGCATCGAAGCCAGGTGCCAGGCCGTCCAGCGGCAGCCAGTTGGAGGTGTCAAGAAGATTGAGGCTCATGGGTTCCTTCTCAGT
Source organism: Arthrobacter sp. StoSoilB5 (assembly GCF_019977235.1). NCBI lineage: Bacteria > Bacillati > Actinomycetota > Actinomycetes > Micrococcales > Micrococcaceae > Arthrobacter > Arthrobacter sp. StoSoilB5. Next base: position 3,539,175 of record NZ_AP024646.1, on the reverse strand, counting down.
GCTCGACGATAAGAAGGGCAGGAAAATTCCTGTCCTTCTTCGAGTATTGGGCTCCCATGGCTGTGGGTCTTGTGCTGTGAGGCAGGGCATTTGACCCAGGAGGAATGCTTCAGGCCAACTGGCTCTCGATCCGCATGGCGCTGGCGGCCAACTCCTTGCCTACGGCATCGGCGTCCTGGTCCAAACGGATATAGACCACCGCTATTGCGGCTGGCCGTCCGCCAGGGACGTGGATTGGTGCGGCGATTGAGGACAGCCCCGCGATGACTTCGTCGTGGCTGGTGGCGTAGCCGGTGCGTCGGGCCTCGTGTGCTTCAGCGCGGTAAGGGATGCCGGCCCCTACTTGGCGCCAACGGTCCTCGGTCATGGTCGACTGGATAGCGATTCCCGGCGCGCCAATACCTATAGGGTGGCGGCTTCCCGGATGTTGGGCGAGAGCCGCGCCGGAATGCCGGGGTTCCACGGTGACCAAGGTGACGCATTCCTGGTGGTCCCAAACGGCCAGGAAGGCGGTCATGTGCAAGGTATTTGCCAGTTGGGTGAGCTCAGGCAGGGCAGCTGTTTGCAGGTTCCGCGAGACACCCCGGGCCAGGACCGCCAGTCCAGGGCCGGGTTGCACCCGTCCTGAATCGTCCCGGATCAGGAGCGAGTGGTCCTCCAGCGTCCGCAGGATGCGGTAGGCAACAGAGCGGTGCACTCCAAGGGCTTCGGCTAGTTCGGCAATGCTGAGGGGGCGTTCGGCCTCGGCAAGGATCTCCAGCGCTCGGATTCCCCGTGAGAGGGTCTGCGACGGCGGCGCCTGGGTTGCTGCTTCCTGCGGACTTTTGACGTCGCTGCGGGGACTCATGCGAACCATCCTATGTTGGCGGGAGAGAGCATGCGGCGGCCAACTCTTGTGTTGCTCGCCTCACCAAGATATCGTTCCATATACGAATTGGTGATTCAACTATAGAACAAAGTTGTTCTCGAGCCTCACGGTCACCTTTACGGCTGTGAAAATGCTGTGCCCTGGGTCACGGTATGTAGTATTCTTTCCTAACTGACCGTTCTGTCGGTTAATGCAAGCCACGCGCCGACCAGTCACTCTCACCCCCTGGAGTTCCAATGACCGCAACTTCCACTGTCGACTCTCCGTCGGGCCCAAGCAGTAGGCGCGAAGAGCGCCGGGTCCTGGCGGGGACCCTGGTTGGCACCACCATCGAGTGGTACGACTTCTTTATCTTTGCCCAGCTCACGGCAACACTGTTGTCGCCGTTGTTCCTGACTCCGCTCGAAAAATCGAATCCCGGAGTGGCGCAAATCCTGTCCTTCGCCACCATCGGCATCAGTTTCCTGTTCCGGCCGCTGGGGGCCTTTGTTGCCGGGCACCTTGGCGACAGGCTGGGGCGCAAGGCCGTTTTGGTCATGACACTGGTAATGATGGGCGCTGCCACGGCGCTGATCGGTGTGCTGCCTACCTACGGGACGATCGGGCTGTGGGCTCCCATCCTGCTGATCACCCTGCGAGTGGTCCAGGGCTTCTCGGCAGGTGGCGAGTGGGGTGGCGCTGCCCTGATGGCTGTGGAACACGCTCCGATTACCAAGCGCGGACTCTTCGGTGCTTACCCGCAGATTGGTGTGCCAATCGGCATGATCCTGGCAACCGGCCTTCTGTTTTTCCTGCAGTCGGGCATGTCGAAGGATGACTTTGCCGCCTGGGGTTGGCGCGTGCCGTTCCTGCTCTCCGTGGTTCTGATCGTGGTGGGTTACCTCATCCGCCGCGCTGTTGGGGAAAGCCCGGTCTTTAAGGAAATCGCCCAGCGCAAAGCGGAAAGCAAGGCGCCCCTGAGCGAGCTCTTCCGGAAGAACAAGAAGGAAGTCGTCCTCGCAGCCCTGATCTTCATCGCCAACAACGCCGCCGGCTACCTGCTGATCGCCTTCTTTATCTCCTATGCCACCAAGGCGCTGAAAATGCCTGCGCCGCCGGTCCTCCTCGCAACCACGGTTGCTTCCTTTGGATGGCTCATTTTCACCATGGTGGGAGGCTGGCTCTCGGACAAGATTGGTCGCGTAAAGACGTTCCTGCTCGGTTACGGCTTGGTCTTCGCGTGGATGATCCCCATGTTTGCCTTGATCGATTCCAAGGACATCCTGCTCTACGGAACGGCCCTGTTCGTCCTCACTATTGGGCTTGGTTTGTCCTATGGTCCGATGTCCGCCATGTACGCGGAGATGTTCCCTGCGCACGTCCGCTATTCGGGAATCTCCATCGGCTACGCCTTGGGCGCTATCCTCGGGGGTGCCTTCGCACCTTTGATAGCCCAGGCGTTGTTGGACACCACCAAATGGTCCGGCTCAGTGGGCCTATACATCATGGGCCTGTGCATCATTTCTGCCGTGGGCGTGATTCTTGCCAAGGAAACCAAGGGCCGTCCCCTCGGTTTCAGCGTTCACCACTAGGCCAGGATCAGTTCCAGTCCGGCGGGCGCGGTCGTGAGGCCGGGCCCGCCCGGGGCGTTAAAATGCTATTTCGCCCGGGGAGCCTTCGCGCCTTCGAGCTGCTCCACGACGTCGGCGTCCGTCAACTGCTCGAAGCGCTCATAAAAGGCTCCAACAGCGTGGAATTTACCCGGAGTGTGCAGCGCCATCACGAAGTCGCAGACCCGCGCCAACGATGTTGAGGCTTCCAGCGAGGCCACGGGAACGGCAGCGACGATTGTGCCGGCACCTGCCGCCCGCACGGCCTCAACGGCCGCACGCATGGTGGCCCCTGTAGCTAGGCCATCGTCCACCAAAATGACGGTCATACCTCGAAGATCGTGCTCGATTCCCGGATATTGCCTTGCCCGGCGAAGTAGTTCGGCGCGCTCATGTGCCTCAACGGCATCCAATGCGGCTTGGCTGATGCCATGGGCGAGGACGTGTTCCTTGAGCGGCTTGTTAACGATGCGGACGACGTCGCCCTGGCACCACGCAAGTGCGCCATAGGCAGTCTCCTCGCGTCCAGGTATCCCCAGTTTGCGGACCAAAATAGTACCGAAGGGCAGATAGAGCGCGTTGGCCGCAGCCACGGCCAGGGGCACGCCTCCACGGGCAAGGCCAAGGACGATGGTGTCTTGCCGTTCCCTGAACTGGGGGAGTCCTTCGGCCAGGCGCCGGCCGGCTTCCGCCCGGTCCTTGAAACGCATGCCCATCTGCCCCACTTCCACGTAATTTGGCTTCTTCCAGCGTACCTTTCAAAGCTTGCCGGGTGAGGCATCCGCTGGAAGCATGGCCTTGTGAACAAGCCCATTGGATACTGGATCAAAAGGCTCGACGCCGCGCTGGAACTCCAGCTCGATGCCACGCTGGCCAGGGTCAGGCTGAGCCGGCGGCAGTGGCAGACCCTGGGCACCTTGGCGGAGGGAACGGTCCGCCCTGATGAGCTGGATGAGATCATGCGCCCGTTCTGGGGCGATGACATCCGTTTGAGGGAGCGGGAGCTTGCCTCCTTGGTTGGCCGGGGAATGATCATTATGATTGATGACCGTCTGGCGCTTAGCGAGCTTGGCCGGGAGAAGTACCACGAGGCCCTCCGCTATGTGGAAGCCGCCCGCAAAGACCTTTCCATGGGCATCGGAATCGATGAATACGCTATGGCGTTGAGCGTCCTTGAACGAATGAGCCTTAATGCGGAGAGACTGAGCCGTTAGCGCCAGCTGAGCACAAGAGTGTCAGCAAGCGCAGTAGTGTCAGCCGGCACAGCGGCTACACGCCCAGGAACTCGATGGCGGCGTCCTTGAAAGCCCGGCTGGTGATCACGTTGGTATGCGTGCGTCCCGGGACCACCAAGGTCTCCACCATGGCACCCCGCTTGCCGGCAATGGACGCAAGCTCCGGCATGGTGGCCGCGCGATCGTCTTTTTCGCCCGCAACCAAAAGGACGGGCACGTGCGGTGCAGCTTCGGCAGGATCGAAGGGCTCACCCTTGATGGCCTCGATAAGTGAAAGCATGGCGAACAGGTCATTGCTCGGCAGCAACTGCGCCATCTTCAGCAGCCCCGCTGTGGACTGGTCCGCAATGGGTGTGCCATCGGCCAGGTGCCGCTGAGCGGCGGCGAGGTCGAAGGCTGCCAAGGGATCCGCTGAACTCGGTCCGCCCAGGACGATCCGGTGAACCAGGTCCGGCTGTGTCGCGGCGAACTCCCAAGCCAGCCGGGATCCCAAGGAGTAACCCACGATGTCCAGTCCCGTGGAAGGGTCGCCGTCGCGCAGGGGCCGTGCGCCGGCGTCGGTCACAATCTGCAGGAGGTCAGCGCGAATCCGGCTAGGCGTGTAGGAATCCAGGTCCTCGGGGGAGTGGCTTTGGCCGTGACCGGGAAGGTCCACCGTGATGACCCGGCGGCCGGCTTCCTGGAGCGTGGTGATCCATCCGCTGTCCGCCCAGTTGAGCTTGCTGGATGAGGAGAAACCGTGGATCAACAGGACGGGTCGTAGTCCGGCATCGGTGGTGGGTTCATGCACTTCAACGAACAATTCGGGGTCTGTGCCCTCAACTGTGTGCCTGTGCTGTTCCACGGTGTGCCTGCCGGTCATCATGTCAGTCCTCATCGAGTACGGCGCTCAGGCGGACCCGGCGCTTGGGTGCTTCGTCCTTGGGAACAGTGCCCACGATCCCGGCGGTGTCATCCGGTACCTCGAACACGATCAGCGGTTCGCCGACGTTGATGGTGTCACCGGGCGCCCCGTGAATACGCACCACTTTACCCGCCTGGGGGCTTGGCAATTCCAGCGCCGACTTGCTCGTTTCGAGCTCGACGAGGGGTTGGTTGCGTTCCACCTGTTGTCCCGGTGAGACGAGCCAGTCAAGCACGATTGCCTCGATGAGGCCTTCACCCAGATCGGGGAGCGGGAAGGAAATTTCAGCCACGGCGGTACTCCAATACGCGTTGGATCCCAAAGAGGATGCGGTCGATGTTCGGAATGTATTCGTCCTCCAAGTCGCCGGAGGGGTACGGCACGTCGAAGCCTGTCACGCGCTCCACCGGAGCCTTCAGCGTGTCAAAGCAGCGCTGCGTGATCAATTGCGCGACTTCGGCGCCAAGGCCTGAGGTCAGGGGCGCTTCATGTACGACGACGGCGCGTCGCGTCTTCCCGACGGACCTCGCCAGGGCTTCGGCGTCGATCGGTTTCAGCCAGCGCAGGTCCAAGACCTCGACGTCGATGCCATCTTCCGCTGCAAGTTCTGCTACCTGGAGGCAGCGGGCCACCATGGCACCCCATGCGACGAGGGTCAGGTGGCGGCCTTCCCGAGCCACGCGGGCGCCGGTGAGGCTGCCTCCGTCGTCCATGCCGCCGTCGGGCGTTGCTGGACCGGGAGTCGCGGTGGTGACGTCCACCGGCCCTTTCTGCCAGTAGCGGGACTTGGGTTCCATGAAGATCACCGGGTCCGGACGTGTCGCCGCGTACTTGAGCAGGTGGTAGGCGTCGTGCGGGTTTGACGGAGAGACCACCTTCAGTCCCGGGACGTGCGCAAACAGCGCTTCCAGGCTTTCGCCATGATGTTCAGGGGCACGGATGCCGCCGAAGCTGGGGACGCGCAGCGTGATGGGCATCGGAAGCGTACCGCGGCTGCGATAGTTCATACGCGCGATCTGGCAGATGATCTGGTTGATCGCGGGGTAGGCGAAGCCGTCGAACTGGACTTCCGGAATGGGGTGGAAGCCGGCCATGGCCAGGCCCACCGACATGCCCAGGATGCCGGACTCGGCGAGCGGAGTGTCGAAGACGCGGTCCTCGCCGTGCTTTGCCTGGAGGCCATCGGTGATGCGGAAGACGCCGCCGAGGCGGCCGCAGTCTTCGCCGAAGATGACCGTCTTGGGGTCATCGGCCAGGATTTCGTCCAGTGCGCGGTTGAGGGCCTGCTGCATGGACATGTGCAGAGCGGGGGCAGCCGTGTCAGTCGCTGTCCCCGGCGTTTTTGTGATCGTCTCAGGCATGTTCGGACTCCTTGCGCCACGCAGCGGCTTGGGATTGAAGGGCGGGCGTTGGTTCCTGGAAGACCAGGCTGAACATTTCGGCTCCCGGCCGTGGGCCAAGGGCCTCGATGCCGGAACGAACGACTTCCTCTTCCTTCTCGGCTCTCCGTTGTGCCTCGGCGAAAAACGCTTCATCCGCTACGCGGTCGGCGAGGAGCCGCTGCCGAAACCGCTCAACGGGATCCTCGCCAGCGCTGAGCCGTTCCTCATCCAGGCTGCGGTATCGGCCGGGGTCGTCGGCGGTGGAGTGCGGGCCGCGGCGGTACGTCATCGCTTCAATGACAACCGGTCCGTGACCTGCACGGCAATGGGCGAAAGCCGCTCGTGTGGCCTCGTAAACTGCGACGACGTCGTTGCCGTCCACCTGCACGGAAGGGATGCCGTATCCGGCCGCGCGCGCCGCGACCGAGCCGCCGGCAACCTGGCGTTCCGTGGGGACGGAAATGGCCCAGCCGTTGTTCTGGATGAAGAAGACCACCGGCGCCTTCATGACCGCGGCGAAGTTCATGGCCTCGTGGACGTCGCCCTGGGATGATGCTCCGTCGCCGAAGTACGTCATGGCGACGCCGGTTTCACCCTCCGGCAGGCGGGAGAGTGTCTGGCCGTGGGCCCAGCCGACGGCGTGGAGCACGGAGCCCGCAACCACCGCTTGGATGGGAGCAAACCGGGACTCCAGGGGGTTGTACATGCCTCCATGCCAGGTCGCCTTGTGCGTGGACATGTAGCCCACCATGTCCAGGCCCATAGCCCGGGCCACGCCCATCTCGCGATAGGTCGGGAAAACGAAGTCGCGGCTCCGGTCCACGGCGTAGCCGCTGCCCACCTGTGCGGCTTCCTGGCCGAGCTCGGGCGCATACCCGGGAATGATGCCCTGGCGTTGCCAGGCGACGGCCGCGGAGTCCAAATGGCGGACTGAGGCCATCAAGGAGTAAAGCTCGCGCAGTTGTTCGTGCGTGAGCGGAGCCGCGTCATCGACGGCGGCAAACACGGGTTTCGTAGTCATGGCTGTGACCCTAGTCACCAGTCAGGGGTGTGCGCAATCAGCTATGTTTCAACGAAACACTTTGTACAATTTGGACAAGCAAAGAGGTCCTGTGCAAAACAAATTGCACAGGACCTCTTAGTTTCAATGAGCAGGCGGCTACTTGGCGTGCATCGACTGCTTTCCGGCCTTCGCCTTGGCATTGAGGAAGCAGCCAGCGGCGATAACCAGGATCAGGATGAACGTGCCGATCAACTGGCCGGCACTCTCGGGGTTGGCAAGGCCAACCGCGAGGATGATGCACAGCAGGACAATTCCCAGGATGGTGAGGGCAGGGAAGCCCTTCATGCGCAGTGGCAGTTCGGTGCCTTCGCGGTCGGCCCGGCGGCGCAGGATGAACTGGGAGACCAAAGCGGTGCCCCACACCATCAAGCACGTGGAACCCACCAGGTTCAGGAGGGCTGGCAGTACGTGCTCTGGGAAGAGCAGTTCCAGCACGGTGGCGATGAAACCGAAAGCAACGGAAATTCCGACGGCGGCCACTGGCACCTTGGAGCCGTTCAGCTTGGACAGGAAGCCGGGAGCCTCGCCGCGCTCTGACAAGGAGAAGATCATTCTCGAGGCGCCGTAAAGGTTGGCATTCAGGGCCGAAAGCAAGGCAACTACGGCCACCAAGGTAATGGCGGCGCCGGCTCCCGGGATTCCGGCCAGGTCCAGGACGCCTGCGAACGGGGACTTCAGTCCTTCGGAGCCAACGGGAAGAGCCGCCGCGATGACAAAAACAGAGCCGATGTAGAAGACCAGGATGCGCCATACCACCGTGCGGATCGCCTTGCCAACGCTGTGCGCGGGGTTTTCGGTTTCAGCAGCAGCGACGCTGACGATCTCCGTCCCGCCGAAGGCGAAGATCACGACGAACAGCGCGGACGCGATTCCCCCGATGCCATTGGGTGCAAAATCCCCGAAGGTGGACAAGCCCGGCGAGGCTACGTTGGGCAGCCAGCCGAACAGCAGTGCCGCGCCGATGAGGAGGAAGATGACGATAGCGGCAACCTTGAGGATGGCGAACCAGAATTCGAACTCGCCAAAATTGCGGACGCCCACGAGGTTGATGCCTGTGAACGCCACCATGAACACCAGGGCGAGAACCCAAACCGGAATCACCGGACACACGGTGAACAGCAGGCCCGCCGCGCCAAGTGCTTCGGCGGCGATGACCACCACCAGCTGAAGCCACCAGAGCCAGCCAATGGTGCCGCCAGCGGTCTTGCCCATGGCTTTTTCGGCGTAGACCGAGAATGCTCCGCTGTTGGGATTTGCGGCGGCCATCTCTCCCAGGGCCCACATGACCAGGATGATCAGGGTTCCCGCTACGAGGTAGGAGATCAGGACTGCCGGGCCGGCGGCCTGGATTCCTGCGCCGGAGCCCAGGAAGAGTCCTGCTCCGATGGCGCTTCCCAGCCCCATCATGGTGAGCTGGCGTGGCTTGAGCGAATGGCCAAGGCCGGTTGTCGGGACGGGAGCCGCGATGGACTTCGTTGTCATACGTGTCTACCTTCTATGGATTTCATACTCGGTTTAGCTGGCTGCCTCTTGGGCTGGGCAAGCTGGGCGTCGACGACGCAGCAAGAGCCGTGGAATAATTCTCGCAGTTTGTAAGATACATCACTTTTTGCCGTGGCGATGTGATGGGTAAGGATCCCCGGGGACAGGAACTTTGATGCTGGTCGATGCGCTTGATGCAAAAATTGTACGTTTCTTCACGGATTCACCGAGGTCATCGGTGTTGGAGGCCTCCCGTGTGCTGAGGGTTGCCAGGGCCACGGTGCAGTCCCGGATTGACCGAATGATTGAAAACGGAGTGATCGGCTCCTGGGTTCCGCAGCCGGATCCCGCCAACTTCGGTTTTCCCGTGGTGGCGTTCTGCTCCGTTACCATCACTCAGGAAATTGGCCATGACGCCATCATCCAAAGCCTGAGTGCGATTCCGGAGATCATCGAAGTCCATACGGTGACCGGCAATTCGGACCTCATGGTGCGTATCGCGGCCCGTTCCAACCCGGACATGCAGCGCGTGTTGGACGCCATGATCGCCACGAAGTCCGTGGTCCGTTGTTCCTCCGTTATTGTGCTCAACAGCCACATCCAGGGCCGGACCCTGCCGTTGATGGAAGCCGCGGCCAAGTCAGTGTGACGCAAAGCATTTTGCCTGGAGGCCGCAGAGTCGTACCATTAGTTCTAGTCAGAATGACTTTAACTCAGATTCCAGTGTGTGGAGGAAGATCTCCAGGCGGCGACGAAGCGAGGTGAACGCCGTGAATCCGATCTCAGCGAACGTTGCTGAACGCCGCTTGGCGCCGCCGTCGTTGGCTATTTCAACGGTGATCTTCGCCCTCCGTCCCAGCGAAAAATCCGGTCGTCCCACACTGTGGCTTCCGCTGGTCCGCAGGATCCGCGAGCCCTACAAGGACATGTGGGCCCTTCCCGGTGGACCCCTGGCACACGACGAGTCTCTCCAGGACGCGGCATCGCGCAATCTCCGGGAGACAACGGGCCTGGCGCCGCAATATCTTGAGCAGCTCTACGCATTCGGCGGGCTGCACCGCTCGCCCAGCCAGAGGGTCGTATCGATCGTCTACTGGGCCCTCGTCCAGCCGACCGAAGCCGCCCTCGCGGACGAATCGGAAAATGTGCGTTGGTTCCGGGCGGACCGGCTTGGCGAACTCGCCTTCGACCACAACGCGATCGTGGACTACGCACTCTGGCGGCTCCGGAACAAGATGGCCTACGGTTCCATCGCCTACCACCTGCTGGGAGAGTTCTTCACTCTCGCGCAGGTTCGCGAAGTCTACGAGGCCGTCCTGGACCGTCAACTGGACCCGGCGAACTTTCGCCGGCACATCAAAGCCACACCGGAAATTGAAGAAACCGGTGAATACCTGCAGGGCGGAAAACACCGTCCGCCACGCCTCTACCGCTTCACCGGCACGCCCGGCCTCGGGCCAGATAACAGGAGTACACCATGAGCAGCGTCAACACTGCCGTCCAGCTGATCACGCGGGAGGAAGCCGAAAAGGGGCTTTCCGCAGCAGGATCCACCTGCAGCCCGGCCCTGGCCAAAGGCCCCTGGGAGTATGACCTCGCCGAGGCACTTGCCGGTGCGCCCGCGTACGGGCCAGGAGCCTCCAGCAGCGACGTCGCTCCCAAGGAAACGCCGCGCCAGGGACAGCTCCCGGACGAGTACAAGCGGGCAACGGATGACGAACTGGATGCCCGGATCCGCGCTGCCAAGGCAACGCTCGGGGAGCGCGCCGTCATCCTGGGCCACTTCTACCAGCGGGACGAAGTGATCCAATACGCCGACTTCGTGGGCGACTCCTTCCAGCTGGCCAACGCTGCACTGACCAAGCCGGATGCCGAAGCCATCATTTTCTGCGGTGTCCACTTCATGGCAGAGACCGCCGACATCCTGTCCACGCCTGAGCAGGCTGTCATCCTGCCCAACCTCGCGGCAGGCTGCTCCATGGCGGACATGGCTGACGAAGACTCCGTGGAGGAATGCTGGGAGCAGCTCGAGGAAATCTTCGGCACCGACACCGACGCCGAGGGGCGCGTTCCCGTCATCCCCGTCACCTACATGAACTCCTCCGCCGCACTGAAGGCCTTCTGCGGCCGCAACGGCGGAATTGTCTGCACCTCCTCCAACGCCAAAGTTGTCCTGGAATGGGCCTTCGAGCGCGGGCAACGGGTCCTGTTCTTCCCCGACCAGCACCTGGGCCGCAACACCGCCAAGGCCCTTGGCGTCCCCCTGGAGCAGATGCCCATGTGGAACCCGCGCAAGGAACTGGGCGGCAACGATGAACAGACGCTGCTGGACTCCCGGGTAATCCTCTGGCACGGCTTCTGCTCGGTCCACAAGCGCTTCAACGTAGGCCAGATCGAGAAGGCCCGCCTCGATTTCCCGGGCGTCAACGTGATCGTGCACCCCGAGTGCCCCATGGAAGTTGTGGATGCCGCGGATTCCGCCGGTTCCACCGACTTCATCAAGAAGGCCATCGCGGCCGCAACCGAACCCACCACGTTCGCCATCGGCACCGAGATCAACATGGTGAACCGTCTCGCGGCTGAAAACCCGCAGCACACCATCTTCTGCCTCGACCCGGTCATCTGCCCCTGCTCCACCATGTACCGCATCCACCCCGGCTACCTCGCCTGGGTGCTGGAGGAACTGGTCGAAGGGCGCATCGTCAACCGCATCACCGTGGACGACGCTGTGCAGGAAAACGCCAAGATTGCGCTGGAGCGCATGCTGGCGGCCAAGCCCGCCTAACCCGCTACCCACACCGGTCTTCCGGACTATCCGAAACGAGCCTCACATGACTTCAGGAAGCCTTGCTGAAGCACCCAAGCCCAAGCGGCTGATCGTCGTCGGAAGCGGCATCGCAGGACTGTACTCAGCCCTGCTGGCAGCCGAAGCCGGAGCCGAGGTGGTGCTGCTCACCAAGGGCGCGCTCGCAGACAGCAACACATACTTCGCCCAAGGCGGCATCTCAGCCGTCCTGGACGAACCCGCTCCGGGTGACACCGTTGCTGCCCATATCGCTGACACCCTTAATGCCGGCGCCGGCCACTGCGATGAGGAAGCAGTGCGGGTGCTGTGCACCGAGGCCCGGATGGACATTGCCGGGCTTGGGCGCTTCGGCGTCCGTTTCGACCATGACGACGACGGCGATCCCTCCTTGGGGCTGGAAGCCGCCCACTCTGCGCCCCGCATCCTCCACGCTGGGGGCGACGCCACAGGCGCCCGGGTAGCAGCTGCACTGATCAAGACTGTGCTGGACTTCCACGCCGCTGGAAGAATCCAGGTGATCGGGCATGGCCAAGTCACATCACTGTCGCTGGACAGCGGCCGCGTAGTGGGCGTCACCTTCCTGCAGCACGGGCGTTGGCAGGATATCCGCGCTGACGCGGTCCTCCTTGCCACCGGAGGGGCTGGACAGTTGTTTGCCCAAACCACAAATCCGTCCGTTGCCACAGCAGACGGACTCGCCCTCGCCCGGCGGGCTGGAGCCGAAGTCACAGACCTCGAATTTTTCCAGTTCCACCCTACGTGCATGGTCCGCACTGGGGATGCCCTGGAAGCAGAAGGCAACACTGACCCCCTGCTCATCTCCGAAGCCGTCCGCGGCGAAGGCGCCATTCTGGTAGACGCCAACGGTCAACGCTTCATGGCTGACTACCACCCGGACGCCGAGCTCGCCCCCAGGGACGTCGTCTCCCGCAGCATAGCCCTGCACCTTGCAGCGCTCGGAGACCCCAATGGCCACGTCTTCCTCGACGCAACCGTCATCGAGGAAGAGCGCGGGAAAGGCTTCCTCGAGAAGCGCTTCCCCACTATCAGCAAACGCACCCGCCAAGCCGGCTTCGACTGGAGCCGTGAGCCCGTTCCGGTCGCTCCAGCGGCGCACTACTGGATGGGCGGCGTGGTGACCGACCTTTACGGCCGGACTTCTGTCCCTGGGTTGTTGGCCGCTGGTGAGGTTGCGTGTACTGGTGTCCAAGGCGCTAATCGGCTGGCCAGTAACTCGTTGCTTGAGGGACTCGTGTTTGGGCGGCGGGCTGTTGAGGGGTTCTTGGGGCGTAGTTCCACAGGTCCCTTGGCGCCTGCGCTCGCGCCTCGTACCGGCGATCGCCTCGCAGGCTCGGCGGCCGGTTCGGACGCTCACGCGACAACGGCGCTGTCGGGACCTCTGGAACTACCTGTTGATGACCGCTCCTTCGCGTCCAAGGCAGTTGGCGCATTTTCGCGGCCGGCTCTTCGGCGGCTTATGACTGCCAAGGCTGGCGTGTTGCGTACCGGTCAGTTGTTGGCAGAGGCCGCAGAAGCTCTTGGTTCTTGGGAGGGCGACGTTGTTCCCTTGGAGGTTCCTGACTCTTTGGATCCTCGGGAGCATGAGGATTCCAACTTGCTGTTGGCTGCGCAGTTGCTCGTTCATGCTGCACGGGAGCGGCGTGAGTCGCTTGGGGCGCACTACCGCAGTGACGGCGTGAAGGAGCCAGACGTCGTCGACGATTTTGACAAGCCTTACACCATGAGCCGGAAAGCGAGCCTCGTCAATGACTGACCTGACGTCCATCACCAACCTGACCCTCCCCGCAGCGCCTGTACGGGACATCCTGGAGCGGGCCTTCGCGGAGGATGCGCCCAGCGGTGATATCACCTCGCAGCTGCTGATCCCCGTCGACGCGCGTGCCACGGCAGTCCTGAATGCCCGCGTCCCGGGTGTTTTCAGCGGTGGAACGGTATTCCGCGACGCCATGAAACTCGTTGACCCGGACACGGACGTCCAGCTGCTGCTGGCCGACGGTGAAGCGTTCGACGCCGGCACACACCTCGCCCGCGTTACCGGCAGCGCACGCTCGGTGTTGTTGGCCGAACGCGTCGGGCTCAACCTCGTGCAGCGGATGAGTGCCATTGCCACCAAGACCGCAGAATTCGTCAGGCTGGTTGAAGGGACCCGTGCCAGGATCACGGATACCCGCAAAACCACGCCCGGGCTGCGTGTCCTGGAACGTTATGCCGTCCGCTGCGGCGGGGGAGCGAACCACCGATACAGCCTCTCGGACGCCGTGCTGGCCAAGGACAACCACCTGGCCGTCATGACAGGCGGAGACTCTGCCAAACTGACCGAACTGCTCGTAGCCGCCAAGGCCCAGCTGGGACACACCACGCACTTTGAAGTCGAGGTGGACCGTGCAGAGCAGATCGAACCAGTGCTCGCCGCGGGGGTGGACACCATCATGCTGGACAACTTTTCCATCGATGAACTCAGGGCAGGCGTCAAGCAGGTAGATGGACGAGCCAACGTGGAAGCCAGCGGCAACGTCAACCTCAACACCGTGGCAGAGATCGCCGCAACGGGCGTGGACGTCATCTCGATTGGCGGGCTGACGCACAGTGTCGCCGCGCTGGACCTCGGCCTGGACGTCGAACTCAAGACAGTCTGACTCTCCATGATCTTCCTGGACGCAGCAGCCACCACGCCAGTCCGGCGTGAAGTACTCGAAGCCATGTGGCCGTACCTCAGCGGCGAGTTTGGCAACCCATCCAGCCATCACAGCCTGGGCGAAGCGGCAGCCACTGCGCTCGCCGAGGCGAGGTCCGCCGTCGCGAAGGTCCTCAATTGCCGCGCGGGCGAGGTGACCTTCACCTCGGGTGGAACGGAGGCTGACAACCTTGCCGTCAAGGGAATCGCACTCGCCCGGCAGGCAGCCGATCCCACGCTTAAACGGGTGGTGATAAGTGCCATCGAGCATCCTGCGGTGGAAGAATCCGCGCGCTACCTGGAACGCGTGCATGGCTTCACTGTGGACGTCGTGCCGGTGGACCCGAACGGGCTGGTCACAGTGGATGCGCTCCGGGCCGTTCTTGGGCCGGAGACAGCCTTGGTGAGCATCATGTATGCGAACAATGAGATCGGGACGGTTCAGCCCGTGGCCGATCTTGCTGCCGCAGCCCATGCGTTTGGCATCCCCTTCCACACTGATGCCGTTCAAGCGGCAGGCTGGTTGAGCGTGGACGTCAAAGCCTTGGGCGTGGATGCGCTGAGCCTTTCCGGCCACAAGCTGGGCGCGCCCAAGGGATCCGGTGTCCTGTTCACGAAGGGCAGCATGCGCCTGGAGCCCTTGGTTCATGGGGGAGGCCAGGAGCGGGGAAAGAGATCCGGAACAGAGAATGTAGCCGGGGCCGTGGCATTGTCCACGGCACTGACGCTGAGCCTGCGCGAGGAGCCGGAGTTGGCGGCCCGGGTTTCGGAGCTGCGAGAGCGGTTCGTCTCGCACATTCTTCAAACCGTTCCGGGCGCCTTGCTGACAGGGCATCGGAGGCAGCGGCTGCCGTCGATCGCGTCGTTCTGCTTCCCTGGAACCAGCGGTGAATCGGTCCTGCTTGAGCTGGAGCGCCTTGGCGTGGTCTGCTCCAGTGGCTCCGCCTGCGCGGCGGGATCGGACGCACCATCGCCGGTGCTGCTGGCGTTGGGCATTGCCCCGGAGATAGCCCAGACAGCCGTCCGCTTCAGCTTCGCCTCAACGGTCACCGAGGCCGAACTTGAGCAAGCCGCCGCATCCGTGGAAACCGCCGTCGGGCGTGTCCGGAACCTGGCGTCCCCCAACCCCAACTAGCTCGCATTAGTGGTTGTTTTGAGAGCCCAGGGCAACCACTACTGCCAGTCACTTGGGGTTTCTAGACGTGCCGGGCGCGGCGGAATATCCAGTGCCTCAGCAGGGTGAACCGGACCCCTGTAGCGACGAAGCCCGAGAGTGTGGTGGTCCAGAGTTCTTCGCTGACAGTGGCCTCGGGGCTCACAAGGTGCAGGATGCCCAGGCTCCCGCCGGTGATGACCAGGGCAATAACGATGACGATCAAGCCATGCACGTGGTCCTGGCCGCGTTTCCTGCGGCCCCTGATCTTGAAGGTCAGCCTGCGGTTCAGCGCTGTGTTCATGAGCGAGGTGACGATCAAGGCCACCGCGTTGGCGAGTTGGGGATCAATCCAGGGACGCAGCAGCGCGTAGAGGGCAAGCGAACTCGCCGTGCAGAGAATACCGACGCCGGTGAAGCGGATCAGTTGCCGCACCAAGGGATACTTGAGGAGGCCCGCATGCCTCGTGCGCGCAGGCTTGGCGGGGGGAGGCGGGCGCAGTTCGGTGGCGTCTGCGGCTGTCTCCATGAGGTTAAGCCTGACACACTATGCGGGCACGTCCTCCCAGGAAGCAGTGGTGACGGGGTTGTGGAGCTCGCCTATTCCTTCCACCCGGCACACCACGGTGTCACCGGGCTGAATACGCGCGCACTCGGCGGGGAAGCCAGTCAATACCAGGTCGCCGGGGTGGAGGGTCATGAACGAGGTCAGGTAGACCATGATTTCGTCCACTTTCCAGCCGAGGTCGGCGGAGCTGGCGGTTTTGAGCCCGGCGCCGTTGTGGACGATCCCGATGGAAAGATCTGCGGTGTCCAGATCGGTGACGATCCACGGACCCGCAGGCGTAAAGGTGTCCTGGCTCTTGGCGCTGATCCAGAGTTCGTCGGTCTTCTGGAGGTCGCGTGCAGAGACATCGTTCCCGATGGTGTAGCCGAGGATTGCCGACCCCGCCGTTTCCAGCGTCAAGCCCCGGGCGGTACGGCCGACGACGACCGTCAGCTCAGCTTCCGGGTCCACGTAGCCCACGTTTGAACTCAGCTGGATGGCTTCGCCGGGGCCGATGACGCTCGACGCAGCCTTGTGAAAAGCCTGCGGGGGAAGGTCCCTGCCCGCCTGCCCGGTGTTGTGGGCCATGCCAAGGACGTTGGCGGGCACGGATGGCGCAAGGAATCTGAAAGCATTTTCGCTCACTTCAACACCTGGCTCCCAGCCATCGCGCGCGGGGCTACTGGCATTTGTCCTTGATGCCTGGAAAGGGGAATCGATAACCATCCAATGCTTCCCAGACTCGGAATCGAAGTCCGTGGCGTCATTGGCCACGAAGAATTGCTCGTGCAGATCCTGCGAATCAAGGGGGCGGACGCGGGCGATGCGTCGGGGAAGGTGGGAAGTCATGATGACATCCTACGTCCTGCAATGTGTTGTGGGGCCTGCTTTACGCCCCAAGACTCCATCAAAGCCCGCACAAGTGCCCCCGCAAGGCATCAGACCAGCTGCGCCGATCCGAACGCAACGCTGAAACGGTCACACCAGAGCACCACTGATGACAGCCCGGAGAGGTCCACTCCAGATGGGATGACGTAGTTCTGGTTCCCGTGGGTGGCTTTGATGGGGCCCAGGTCCACATATCGACCAGAGCGGTATTTGTACCAATCGCCTCCTGCGTCAAGGCTGCTGAGCCAGACCTTGACGTCCGGACCATCGCTGCTGGCCAGGTTGTCCAGCCTCAGTACACGCGTGCCATCGGGCAGTTCCAGAAGCTGTGCAGTACCAGTGGTCTGGTGCTCCTGGGACTGGAAATTGCCGGAGCCCAGCACTCGCGGGTCAGTCTTGACTGCCAGCGTTGAAGCGGGAGGAGCCACCGGCAGGGCCTCGTTCACGCGGCTGCTCGTGAAAAGCCGCCAGGGCTGGAACAGCGCGGCCCCAACGATGACCACGATCAAGACCGCCACGCCCGCCATGCTGGCAAGGACTCTGTGAGCACGGATCATGCGCCCGATTCCGTTCATGCTTCAAGGCTAGGCTTCATAGCCGGGCCGAGGGCGTTTCAGAGCTTACCGTTCCGTGACGTTGCGCCACCCCAGCGAGCTCCACCAATTGCGCAGTTCCACTAATTGCGCAGTTCCACTAATTGCGCAGTGCCGGCTCTTCAGGACGCGCTAGCCGGCTCCCAGATACAGCTCGCCGACCGGTACCTCGGCTGAGAGCCTGTTGGCCGGACCGGCAAGCGGGCACGCCCAGGCTTCGTTGTAGGCACAGGAGGGGTTATACGCAAAGTTGAGGTCGAGGATGAACTCCTGCCGTTCATCTATGCGGCGAACACCATGGTAGGCGCCCTTCACAGTGTCCAGGAGGTACCTTCCGGCACCGTAGCTTCCACCCTCTTTGCCGGCGGTAGCGTCGCGCAACGGCACGAAGATGCCGCCGCCGTAGCTTCGCAGCCGCCAGACGGCCAGTGATCCCAGTCCCGGCAACTCAAAGGTTCCGATCCTCACGAACGGAACTACGCCGTCGGTCCCTGTTTGGACATTCATTTCCTGTCCCGTGCCCTCGGGCGACAACGGAACGTACATCCGGAATGCGGGGTCATAGTCGGCCGTGCGTAACCCGGAGAATGATGCTTTCATTTCTGCTGTCAGTGCCGACGCCGGATGGGTAGCAAACATCCGGTCCCGCTCCTGGCGCCAATAGTTGTGTGCATCGAACGGATCCGTAGCCGCGAGCTGCCGCACCTGGTCATAGAGGGCGAAGGTCCGCAACCGCCAATCCGCAATATCAACAGCGGACATGGTGGGCATGTTGTCCTCGAATGCGTCGTGCTGATCGGGAGCCATGTCTTCAGCCTAGTACGCAGTCAAATCCCGTGTTCGGCCTTCGCCGCCGATAAGCTGTGCGCATGAAGGGCGCTATCCACCTGAACGGCCTGACGGCGAAGCTGCGCCTCGGCGCACTGGCATTGGGTGTCATCCTGCTCACGGCAACCGCGGCCTGTTCCACTGAGAACAAGGGGCCGCAGGTTTCCCCGACTGCCGGCTCCCATACCAATAGTTCAGAGTCAGGCCTCCCGTCCGAGGGCTCTGGGTTGAAGAGTACGACGCCGCCCGGGGACGCCGTCTCCAGCCCGCCGTCCGTGGCACCCGGCTCGAGCTCTGGCCCGAGCCCGGCAGCCACGGCGCTGACCTGGAAGACCTACACGGATCCCGCCAAAAAGGTCAGCTTCGAACTCCCCGGGGATTGGATTGCACAGTCCGTCACGGCTGAAGCCGGTTCACTGCCAGGTGCCCTGAGGGTCGAAGTCAAAGATGGCGGGGGCCGATACATCGCGACCCTCCAGACTGGCCTACCCCCTGCAGGTCCTATCGCTTGCCCCGCTGGCCAAAGCCATCCTTACGTTGTGATCAGCAGCGTGCCACTGGATGTCCCGCACTCCGACGGTCCGGACACCATCGATCCCCGCGTCGTTTTCCGCGTGATCCAAGGCTACAAATTCTTTGGATCCTATGGCATCACGAACATGGTGGGCGGCGCGGACGGTCAGGCCTGCGAACTCAGGAACCGTGTGCAGGGACCTTCCGGCAAGGGCGACTACTCCTTCGGCGATGTCACGGCAGTCCATGCCTTCGCCGCAGATGAAAAAGTGGCTCCGGCAAAGACTTTCGACACCTTGGACCTGGCCGCGAAGTACGCCGCCCATGATTCTGAATTCGCCAACGTCCAGCGGATGCTACTGTCTCTGAAGGTCAATCTGTAGTCCTGCGGTTCGCTGATCCACACCATGGCGGCATCGGGGCTGTCCCGCCGCAACCCACCCCCGGAGATTAATGGAACGCAACGTTGCTGCCAAGCTCGTTTTCAAGACTGTAGCCAACACGAAAGTGGCCATGGCCATCGC
Source organism: Arthrobacter sp. StoSoilB5 (assembly GCF_019977235.1). Lineage (NCBI taxonomy): Bacteria > Bacillati > Actinomycetota > Actinomycetes > Micrococcales > Micrococcaceae > Arthrobacter > Arthrobacter sp. StoSoilB5. The sequence continues at coordinate 3,520,105 of NZ_AP024646.1, read as the reverse complement.
CGTGGCCAACAATCCGGGGTATGCATCAGTGGCTGAAACACTCTCCATCACCATTGATGGTAATGAGGTTCCCTTCGCTGAGCTCAGCGACCATCACGGGGGGCGTTTCCAGTACATGGAGTTCACGGAGCCGAGCGAGGTAACGGTTGACTACCAAGCGACCGTCCATGGCTTCGCCCACCGCGAGACGCCCACTCCGATGGAACTCATCCGGTATGTGCGGCCAAGCCGGTATGCCGAATCCGACAGGTTGCTCCCCACCTCTTATGCCGAGTTCGGCAGCCTCAGTGGGGCGGGACTGCTGCACGCCGTCCGCAACTGGGTCAATGGAGAGCTGCGTTACGTCAGTGGATCCTCGCGGGGCACTGACGGTGCCGTGGAGACGCTCCTGCACCGTCGTGGTGTTTGCAGGGACTTCGCCCATTTGGCCATTGCCCTCTTAAGGTCCAAGGATGTCCCCGCGCGTCTCGCGGCTGTGTACGCACCCGGTCTAAGTCCCATGGACTTCCACGCCGTGGCGGAGGCCTACATCGATGATGAATGGCACATCATCGATCCCACCGGGCTGGCCCCCCGCGAGTCCATGCTACGCATTACCGCTGGTCGCGATTCTTCGGACACAGCCTTCCTGTCCACAGTGGGTGGCAGCCTGTCACTTAAGACGCTCAAGGTCAGTGCGTCGGTCAACGGTGACCTCCCGGTGGAGGATCCCGGGCGGCTCGTCAGCCTACGCTGAGATGACGGGAAGACGGCGGGCCTCGATCAGCCCGCCGTCTTCCCGTACCCGCCCGTCTTCAAACCCGGCAAGCCTACCCGTGCGCGGCTTGGTGTCCTGCCACCGAAGCCCGCAGTTTCTCCGTCAGCCGCAACAGCTCCCGCTGCTCCTCGACCGTAAGTGCGGGTCCGACGAGCTGGGCAATGTCCCGCACGTGTTCCCGACCGATTGTTTTCTGCAGCTCACTGCCTGATTCGGTCAGGGACAGCAGTACTCCACGACCGTCGTCGGGGGCTGTTGTCCGCTCCACCAAACCGCGCTTCTCCAGGCGGTCCACCAAACGGCTCAGGCTGGATTGGCTCAGCAGCACTTTGTCATTAATCTCGTTCAAGCGCAGCTGGCCCGAAGGGCAACGGGAGAGCGTGAAAAGGACGTCATACTCTTTGAGAGGCAGGGACTTGAACGCAGGACCTGACTGAAGCTTCCGCATCACCGCCACCTGGGAACGGAACAAGGACTCCCAGGTTTCGGCGGCGAGGCGAACGGCGGAGGACGCCGAGGGGCTGGACATCAGGCCTCCTGACCCGGGGCCCCAGCTGGAGCGGACTCGTTGACGCTGGCTTCCATGGCCGCGGCAACGCGGGAAGCGTGGGTCGGCGCGTCCGGCACGTGGGCCGGCTTCAGGGCAGCGTATTCCTTGCGCAGCACGGGGAGGACTTCCTCACCGAAGAGGTCCAGCTGCTCCAGGACGGTCTTCAGGGGCAGGCCTGCGTGATCGATCAGGAACAACTGCCGCTGGTAGTCGCCGAAGAACTCACGGAAGGTGAGCGTCTTCTCGATGACTTCCTGCGGGCTGCCCACGGTCAGGGGCGTTTGTGAGGTGAAGTCCTCCAGCGAAGGTCCGTGGCCGTACACCGGTGCGTTGTCGAAGTAGGGGCGGAACTCCTTGACGGCGTCCTGGGAATTCTTCCTCATGAAGAACTGGCCACCCAAGCCCACGATTGCCTGGTCTGCCGTGCCGTGCCCGTAGTGCTCGTAGCGCTCGCGGTAAAGGCCGATCAGCTGCTGGTAGTGCTCCTTGGGCCAGAAGATGTTGTTGGCGAAGAAACCGTCGCCGTAGTAGGCAGCTACTTCAGCGATCTGCGGCGTACGGATGGATCCGTGCCAGACGAAGGGGGCAACGCCGTCCAGAGGGCGCGGTGTAGACGTGAAGTTCTGCAGGGGTGTGCGGAACTTGCCGGACCAATTGACCGTATCCTCATCCCACAGCTTACGGAGCAGGCTGTAGTTTTCGATCGCGAGCTCGATGCCGTCCTGGATGTTCTTTCCGAACCAGGGGTACACGGGAGCCGTGTTGCCGCGACCAAGCACCAAGTCAACCCTGCCATCGGAGAGGTGTTGGAGCATCGCGAAGTCCTCGGCGATCTTCACGGGATCGTTCGTTGTGATCAGCGTGGTGGCCGTCGAAAGTGTGATGCGTTCGGTTTGGGCCGCGATGTAGGCGAGGGTGGTGGTGGGGGAGGAAGAGAAGAAGGGGCGGTTGTGGTGCTCGCCCAAGGCATAGACATCCATGCCGATCTCTTCGACTTTCTTGGCGATGGCCACGGAAGCCTTGATGCGTTCGTTTTCCGTGGGGGTACGGCCTGTGGTGGGGTCAGTGGTGATGTCGCTGACGCTGAATACGCCGATCTGCATGATGTGCCTTTCTCCCTGCCCGTGGTCCCGGGCTCTGTAAACAGTGTATCCCAAACTAGATGCATTTGCATGTATCACTGCCTGTAACAGGACAGGGCCGGGAATTGTTCCCGGCCCTGTTGGCTGTGATGCGGCTCTACTCCGCGGGGTTGTTCGCCGCCCGGCGTCCCGTCACGCGGGGCACCATTCCAGTGGTCCAATCGACAAAGTCATCTGTCCCGGTCGCGCCATTTCCTTTACCTGGCGTTACGTCGGGGCGCTGCCGCAACTGCTTCAGGAGTTGATTCTTCTCCCGGCGTCCCTCCACCAGCTTGTAAAGGACGGGGACAAGGATGAGTGTTAGCGCCGTCGAGGAGACCAGGCCACCGATCACCACGATTGCCAGCGGCTGCGAAATGAAACCACCACCACCAGTGAGCCCCAGGGCCATCGGAGTCAGCGCGAACACCGTGGCCAACGCCGTCATCAGGATGGGGCGCAGGCGCTGGCGGGCGCCGTGGGTGATGGCATCGGCCACGCTCATGCCCGCCGCGCCGTTGTGCGGCTTACGGTATTGATTGATGAGGTCGATGAGCACAATTGCATTGGTGACCACAATGCCAACCAGCATCAGCATGCCAATGAGCGACGGCAACCCTAGAGGGACACCGGTGGCCAGCAGCAAGCCCACGGCTCCAGTGGCGGCGAACGGAACAGAAACCAGCAGGATCAGGGGCTGCACCAGCGATTTGAAGGCGGCAACCATAATCACGTAGACGATCGCGATCGCGGCCAGGAGAGCCAGGCCAAGTTGTCGGAACGATTCTGCCTGCTGCGTGGTGGCACCACCGATCGTGGCAGTGACGCCGGCAGGCAATTCGACGGACGCCAACCGCTTCTGCACCTCGGTGCTGACGCTGCCCAGGTTGGACCCCGACGGCGTGACGGTCACCTTTGCGGTCCGCTGGCCGTTGCTGCTCGTGATGGACACGGGCGTGTCCACTTGTTCGACGGTGGCGATACTTTCAAGCGTTACTGGACCACGCGCCGTCGGAAGTGGCAGTGCACGTACCGCCGCGATGCTGGTAAAGCGCGTTCCCTTTCCAATCTGGACCGGGTAGTCGTTGGTCTCGATGCGTACCGTACCTGCCGGGACCGGGCTCACGGTGGACGCCAGGAAGCCGCCCACTTGTTCCTCTGTCAGTCCAGCCGCCACTGCCTTTGAACGATCCACGCGCACTTGGACGACAGGCTGGTTTGCGGCGAGGTTGGTGGACACCTCGGTACTGCCTGGTACGCCCTGCATGGCATTGACCATGGCATCACTGGCGGACTGGAGATCAGCGGAATTTGCGGCCTTGATGGTGACGTCCACAGTGGAGGAGGTGCCAAAACCGCCCTGCTGGGAGCCCACGGTTATTTTTCCTGCAGCTCCCGTAAGTTTGGACCGGACGTCGTCCTGGAGCTTCTTCTGGTCTACTTTTTCGTCCGTGACAATCGTGAAGGTCGAGTTGGAGGAACCCGTGGAAGTCAGCGCGGCGAAACCAGTCTGGGCATTGCCGGAGGTTACTTGGAAGTCCTTGATGCCATTCACGCCGCGGAGGATTTCCTCGATCTTCTTAGCCTCATCGCTGGCGGCCTGCAGACTTGTTCCGGCTGGTAGGACCTGGCGCACGGTCATGCTGTTCTCGCCCGAGCGTCCCAGAAGGTCCGTGGCAAGCAGGGGCGAGACAGCGGCTGTTGCTGCTAGCACCAAGGCTGCTGCAGACAGGGTCATCACGGGGTGCTTCTGCGTCTTCGCGAGAATTGGCAAATAGCCGCGCTGGAGCAGGCTCCGCTTTTCCGCTTCGCGAGCCTTCTCGGCAGTGTCCTTGTTTGTTGCCTCCGCACCGTTGCGGGGGGAAGACAGGAACCAGTAGGCCAGGACGGGAACGATCGTGAGGGAAACCAGGAGGGAAGACAACAGGGCGATGGTTACCGTCAGGGCGAAGGGTCGGAACAACTCGCCGGCCAGGTCGCCCACGAACGCTATGGGCAGGAAGACCGCCACCGTGGTGAGGGTGGACGCCGTAATGGCGCCGGCCACCTCGCGGATTGACGTGATGATGGCGGTCAGCTTGTGCTCGCCGTAGCTCAAGTGGCGCTTGATGTTCTCGATAACCACAATCGAGTCGTCAACAACACGGCCGATTGCAATGGTGAGTGCGCCCAGCGTGAGGATGTTCAAGGAGTAGCCCGTGGCCGAAATGCCGATGAAGGTGATCAGCAGGGATAGCGGGATGGATACGGCGGTAACCAGCGTGGAGCGGACGGACATGAGGAAGACCAAGATGACGGCGACTGCGAATCCCAGTCCGAGGAGGCCTTCGGTAGTGAGGTCCGTGATGGACTTTTCAATGAAAGGAGCTTGATCGAAGGCAGGAGTGAAGACAGTGTTGTTGCCCAGCTCGGCTTCCATCGGTGCTATGGCAGCGCGGACCGCATGCGAGATCGCCACGGTGTCGCCTTCGGGCTTCTTGGTGACGGATATTGCCAGCGATGGCTTGCCATTCGTGCGCGTGATGGAGGTGGCGGCATCGTCCTCGATGCTGACATCGGCCACAGTTCCGATGGTTGCCGAATCCTTTGCGCCCGATAGCGGTAAGCCTTTGATGACGTCGAGGGAATCAACCGGGCTGCCGAGCTGAAGCGACAGGGATTTGCCCTGGTCCTCAATGGTTCCCACGGGAACCAGCGTTCCGTTGTTCTTCAGCGTGCTGCTGATGGACTGGACGGATGCGCCTTTGGCCGCAAGATCGGCGGGGCGGGGCTGGATCAGGATGTGTTGCTTGGCGCCGCCAGTCAGGTCGGCGCCGCGGACACCGTCAATCTTCTGCAGCCGGGGGATGCTCAAGCGCTGGAGGTCGGCATTAAGTTCGCTCAGCGGTTTATCCGAGGAAACGGCGAGGAACACGATGGGAAAGTCGCTAATGTTGCCCGCAATGGACTGAGGCTCCACGTCCGCCGGAAGCACGCGTTTGGCGTTGGAAATCGCGCGGTCGATCTGGTTGCGTGCACGGTCAAGGTTGGAGCCGTACGTGAACACCATGGTGATCTGCGAAACACCATTGCGGGACGTTGAGGTAGTGGACTCGAGTCCCTCAACGCTGTTCAGGGCCGTCTCAAGTGGCCTGCTGAGCTGTTTGTCCACTACTTCGGGAGAAGCGCCCGGCATGGACGTGATAACTGTGATCTGCGGAAACTCGATCGACGGAATGAGTTCCTGTTTGAGCGAGCCCATGGTGATCACGCCGAACACCGCCGCAAAGACGGTGATCAGCGCGATCAGGGCACGGTTTCCCAGGGACAGCGTGGCCAGGCGGAACATTGCATAGTCTCCTGAGATCTACGGAATAATTCGGCTGACGGGAACCGGCCGCAGCCCCGGCGGGCCTAGCTCTGGAGGGCGTTGGCCACTTCCAGCTGCAGCGACCGTGCAGTGCTTGCCTCAAGCTCCGCGGCAAGTTCAGGGTTCTCGTTAAGCTTCACGCCATAGCCCGGCATCATGTCCTTGAGCTTGGACTGCCAGCCCTTGAAGTTCTTGGGGAACGTCTTCTGCAGCAGTTCAATCATGATCGGGACCGCGGTGGAAGCTCCCGGGGACGCTCCCAGCAGCGCGCCGATGGAACCATCGCGGGACGCAATGACCTCGGTGCCGAACTGCAGGATGCCACCCTTTTGCGGGTGCTTCTTGATGATCTGGACACGTTGGCCTGCAGTGATCAGCTCCCAGTCACCGCCCACAGCCTCGGGGTAGTACTCGCGCAGGGATTCCACCTTCGCTTCGTGGCGCTTGGCCACCTCCTTGATGAGGTACGCCGTGAGGTCCATATTGTCCTTGGCCACTGCCAGCATGGGAATGATGTTCCCCGGGCGGATGGACAGCGGGAGGTCCAGGTAGCTGGAGGTCTTCAGGAAGTTCGTGGAGAAACCGGCATACGGTCCAAAGAGGAGGGAGCGTTTGCCCTCAACGAACCGCGTGTCCAGGTGGGGTACGGACATGGGCGGGGCGCCAACAGATGCCTGGCCGTAGACCTTGGCGCTGTGCTGGGAGGTGATGGACTGGTCTGTGCAGCGGAAGAACTGGCCGGAGACGGGGAAGCCGCCATAGCCTTTGCTTTCCGGGATTCCCGAGGCTTGAAGCAGGTGGAGTGCGCCACCACCGGCACCCACAAAGACGAACTTGGCGTGGATGCGGCCATGCTCACCAGATTTGGGGTGCTTAAGGGAAAGGTCCCATCCGCCGCCTGCCGCACGGTGGATGTTGGTGACGTCGTGGCCAAAGTTGACCTCGGCGCCGGTGGCCTGCAGGTAGCCGGTCAGCTCACGGGTTAGTGCGCCGAAATCGACGTCGGTGCCTTCCGCCGCGCGGGTGGCTGCAACGCGCTGCTTGCGGTCCCGGCCCTTGACGATGAGCGGAGCCCACTTGGCGATCTTGTCCTGGTCCTCGGTGTATTCCATGCTGCGGAACAGCGTGTTGGGCTTGAGGGCCTCGTACCGTGTCTTCAGGAAGTTCGCGTGATCATCGCCAATGACAAAGCTCATGTGCGGAACAGTGTTGATGAAGCCCTTGGGAGAGCCAATAACATTGCTGTCCACCAAATGGGACCAGAACTGGCGGGACAGTTGGAACTGTTCGTTGATGTGGATGGCCTTGGAAGGATCCACGGATCCGTCCTTGGCTGCGGGGGAGTAGTTAAGCTCACACAGCGCAGCATGTCCGGTGCCGGCGTTGTTCCATGGTCCGGAGCTTTCGAGTCCCGCTTCGTCGAGTCGTTCAAAGAGGGAGATGGTCCAGGTGGGTTCGAGTTGCTTGATGAACGCACCAAGGGTGGCACTCATGATTCCGCCGCCAATAAGGACGACGTCGGCATGTTGAGTCTTGGAAATGAAGGTCACGATCAATCTCCGTTAGCGGCGGCACTGGCTGTCACAGAATATCCCCGGGCAGACGCAATACTGAAATTGCGGGGAATCGTCAAGGCTTTAGGCGGACGTTTGTGAAAACTTCGTTGAGGACTGGTGAAGCGGGGTAGCTTTCCACCTTGTCGGACAGGGCCAAGGCAGAGATAGGGAAGGCTATCGGCACGGCGGGCACCGACGCCGCGATCTCGGCATTGATGGACTGGTACTGGGTATTCCGTTCATCACCATTGGGCAGGGCGCGGGCCCGCTCGATCTTATGGAAGACTTCCGAATCCGTATAGCCGAACTCACCCCTGGCCTCTCCGAAAAGGGGCCCCAGGAAGTTGTCAGCATCCGCGTAGGAGCCATTCCAGCCGAGCAGGTGAAGCGCGTGGTCGCCAGGGGACTGTACCTTTTGCAGATAGCCGTCCTCCCAATCCACGGGGACCGGCTTGATGTTGATGCCTACAGCAACGAGCTCGCGACTGATCTCGGCGTAGATCTTCTCCGGCGTGGGCATATACGCCCGGGTGGCGTTCCGCGGATAGTAGAACTTCAGTTCCTCGCCCTTGTAGCCGGCCTTCTCCAGAAGCTCCTTCGCCTTCTCCGGGTTGTAACCCAAGGAAGGAGCATTGTTGTTGAAACCACTGAGCTTCGGGGGAACAAATTGTGAAGCTTGCGCCGTGTTGTCGATGAAGAACCTGCGGATCAGTGATTCCTTGTCGATTGCCATCTCGATAGCTTGGCGGACCTCCAACTTGTCCAAGGGTGCCACCGCTTGGTTCATGCCCAGGTACATCACGGAGAACGGGTCACGCTGGATGATCTGGACGCCCTTTTTTACGAGTTGGTCAAAGGTGCCGGAAGTCACAAGATCGTAGGCGTCGATCTTGCCGTCCAGGAGCGCTTGCTGCCGCGTTTCAGCGTGGTCGTAAGGGACGAAGTTGATGGTGCCGATTTGGCCCCTATTGCCCCAGTAGCCCTTATAGGTGGCCAACGTTATCTTGTGTTCGTCCCAGGTGCTGAAAACGTAAGGACCTGTCCCCACTGGATGGCTGGCGTAGGCCGAGACCGCCTGGCCATTCTGCACCTTGTCCAGGACGTTGGCCTTCTGTCCTTCCAAAGCCGTGGGGGAGGACATCGCAAAGGCGGGGAGCGTCAGCGCCTGCAGGAAGCCCGTGAAGGGTCGGGTGAGGTTGATCTGGACGTTGCTGGCGGAAAGCACCTTGCAGTCCTTGAAAATCGAAAACACCGGCTCGTCCGAATACGCCTTGAAGACGCTTTGGAAAGAGATCCCCGGCGCTTGTTTCCTCAGGTCCGCGGGAAAGGTAAACCAGCGGTTGAAGTTGGCGCAGACGGCGGCAGCATCGAACGGCGTTCCATCATGGAAGGTCACTTTTTCACGGAGCTTGAAGTCGTAACTCAGCCCGTTGTTGCTGTCTTTCCATTCCGTGGCGAGCAGTGGAGTGGTTTGACCGGTTGTGCCGTCCACGCCCACCAGCCCCTCAAGGACCTGACGAGTGATGCGGTATGACTCAGAATCCGCTGTCATCGCAGGGTCGAGCCCCAACGGCATGGACGCCGTGCCGAAGTTGAAGGTGGCCGTCGGCTCCGCAACCGCCGTGCTGCTTGCTGATGAGGACGCTGCAGGGCCCGGCGTTCCGGTACACGATGCCAGGCCCAGGGTCACGGCGACTGCCGTGAACATTTTTCCCAGCCGCCGTATCTTGCTGCTTGCCACTCTTGTCCCCTCAAGCCGGTCGGAAGTGCTGTGGCCGGCTTCGGCCAGACCGCATTCCAGTCTAGTTGAACGCCCTCAGTGCCCGTTCGGGCGTGTTGTGCGGGGCGTGGTCCCCGTCTGCTTGAGGAAAAACACCCCGGGTCCGCATGAACCGCTCAGCGAACCGGGGGTGTTTCAGAATCCGTGGCTCTTAACCACTGCGTTACTGCTGTGTTGCTCGAACCACTGTGCGCAAGGGGGGACTTGAACCCCCACGCCCGAAGGCACAGGAACCTAAATCCTGCGTGTCTGCCAATTTCACCACTCGCGCTGGCTGGCCACTGGACTGCCCATGGGCTGACCGGAGCCTTCTTCCGGCCTCCAGTGTACCCGCTACTTGTCCAGTTTGAGGTCGCGGCGGAGCTTGGCGACGTGGCCTGTTGCCCGGACGTTGTATTGGGCCAAGTGGACCTTTCCGTCCGGATCCACCACGATCGTGGAACGGATCAGGCCCATGTAGGTGCGGCCGTAATTCTTTTTCTCGCCCCAGGCGCCGTAGGCGTCGGCTACCGAGTGGTCTTCGTCCGAGAGCACGGGGAATGTCAGTTGTTCTTCGCCCGCGAACTTGGCCAGTGCCTTGATGGAATCGGGAGAAACTCCCACTACTTCGTAGCCTGCAGCCTGGAGGGACGCGAGGCTGTCCCGGAAATCACACGCTTCCTTGGTGCAGCCTGGCGTAGATGCTGCTGGATAAAAGTAGACAATGGTCTTTCGTCCACGGAAGTCCGAAAGATTGACGTCGTTGCCATCTTGGTCCCGAAGTGTGAAGTCCGGAGCTACATCACCCGGAATAAGACGTTCTGCCATAATTTGCTCCTTGCTAACGTTCGCGACTCCCCAGCTTAGTGGCCAGAAGCAACGGCAACACGTGCCGCGCGCATATACTGGCGGCATGCCAGATATGGAGAGATGGCCCACCACGCGATTGCTATCAACGGCAGCGCGACTCGTGGAAATCTCGTGGAATGAAAAATTGAAGAACATCGGACTGACGCATGCCGGCGTTATCGCCATGGAAGTCCTTGCTGCGAAGGGGCCCATCACGCAGGCGGCGTTGGCTGAAGTTGCAAGGGTCAAGGCGCAGACCATGGGCACCACACTTGCAAGGCTTGAACTGCATGGACACGTGAGCCGTCAGCGAAGCGATTCGGATCGTCGCAGCCACGTTGTGACGCTTACAGACGCAGGCTCCGCAGCTTTGGCCGAAGCGGTGCGACTTGAGCAGGACGTGCTCGCACCGGTTGAGGTAGATACCGCCCGGCTGCGGGAGGAACTTAGGACCGTGGTACGGGGACTTGCCGGGATACCCGCGCTTGACCGCCCGGCAGGGGACTCCAACCCTCCGGCCTGAGGGCCGACCCGCCCGAGGAAGCAGAAAGGCTCCGGATCGTCGCAACGATCCGGAGCCTTTCCTTTCTGTGCACCCCCCGGGACTCGAACCCGGAACCCATTGATTAAGAGTCAATTGCTCTGCCAGTTGAGCTAGAGGTGCAGCTATTGATTCGGTCAATCCAGGGAATCATATTCCCCATTGACGTCCGCAACGACAGATAACTCTACACCACTTTTTGCCGGTGACTAACCAGAATTATTCCAGCATGATGTATTGCACGAAGAGTGGTGTTCGAGCAGGACAAAGGCAACGAAAAAAGGCCTTGGAGTGAATATCACTCCAAGGCCTTTCCTTGGTGCACCCCCCGGGACTCGAACCCGGAACCCATTGATTAAGAGTCAATTGCTCTGCCAGTTGAGCTAGAGGTGCAGCTGTTGATTTCGACCAACCCGATGGCTTTGTTTCCCTCGGCGATCTCCGCAACGACAAGTAACTCTACACGACTTCAGCGGATGAGGGAAATCGGCGGCGCCGAGGCTTGTTGCTTCACGGGTGGGGCCGCAAAATCAGCGCAAAATCAGGGTTTCTGTTGTTGCTGAGGACCCACAACGTCCCATCAGGAGCCCTGGCGACGTCCCTCAGCCGGCCGTACTCGCCTGTGAAGTAAGCCACAGGTGTACCGGCTTTGTCGCCGTTGAGCGGCACGGCCCAAAGCCGTTGGCCACGAAGGGCTCCGGTGTAGGCCATGCCGTCGGCAATTTCCAATCCGCTGGGCGACGCGTCAGCGGTTGAAGGCCACACAACTTTGGCGTCAATGAGGCCGTTCCGGCCCGGGGCGCCTGTCACGGTGGGCCAACCGTAGTTACCGCCAGGGGTGATCAGGTTCAATTCGTCGTCCACGTCCGGACCAAACTCGCTGGCCCACAACCTCCCTTCACTGTCCCATGCCAAACCCTGAACGTTCCGGTGTCCATAGCTATAGACGGGGTTGTCGCCGAACGGGTTGCCCGGAGCGGGGCGTCCTTCGGGAGTTAGGCGGAGGATCTTCCCGCCCAAGGCGTTCGTATCCTGGGGTTGTTCCCGTCGCTGCGAATCGCCGGTGCCTACGTAAAGGAACCCGTCAGGGCCGAAGCGGATCCGCCCGCCGTTGTGGGTTGAAGCCTTCGATATTCCGGAAAAGACCACTTCAGGGCCGCCCAGGATCAACTTGCCTCCTGGCTCTTCCGACAAGCGCATTCTGGCGATCCGGTTGTCGGTGGCTGACGTGAAATAGGCGTAGAGCCAACGGTCGGTGGTGAACCCAGGAGACAGTGCAAGGCCCAGCAGCCCGCCTTCACCACCAGGTTCGACGCCGGCAACCTCGCCCATGGTTGTAGCCCGGCCATCACGAATGCTCTTGACCTGGGCCGAATCACGTTCGGATATCACCGCTGTGCCGTCCGGCAGGAAGACGACGGACCACGGCAGCTGTAGACCGACGTCGAGCTTTTGCTGTACGTCCAGTTTTCCTGGAACAGCTGGCGCCGACGCCGATCCGGTCCCAGTCCCCGGCGATACGGAGACGCTGGAACTGATGGGGCCATCAGGCGTGGCTGCCGGCCCGGGTGATGACGGACTACCCGTGCAAGCTGCCAGAAGAAATACCGGCAGTAGAAGCGCTACGGCACGAACCGGCATTACTGCACCACTGGCAGGTACCCGGCAGAAACCGGCAGCAAGCCGGCCGCCTGCCTCTCCTGGAAGCCTGTCCATATCGCGCTCTCCCGCGAACGATCCCCGAAACTGAATCAGTAATTGTCCGGTTTAGTGCCTGTCCGGTTTAGTGCCTGTTGCGCGGCGGGGGGCGGAATCCGGCCGCTTCCGCGTGTGCGGCCGATTCAAACCAGACATCGGCGCTGGCTTCGTCGTAGCCGGCGGTATCTTCATCGTGATAGGTCATGGTCGCGGCATCGGCCTTGACTGGATAGCCATCGGGGCCACTGCCGTCCGCTGCGGCTCCTGCGGAGCCAACCCCGTATGGATGCTCCGCGGCCAGATGGCCTGTTGGGGCGGTTGAATCGTCGTCGGCCATTTCAGAGGCCGCGGTCTCGGCACCAGCCAGCGTGGCCGAGTGCGGGTCTGTATATTCGTGATGGTGAATCGGGGTTCCGCCTGCATCGGTCCACGAGGATTCCCACTCTGCCTTGTCTGCGGCACTGTCTCGTGCCTCATCCATTTTTGACGTGTCATCGGCACGCGTTACGTCATCCGCTGTGACCCCGTCCGCGGGTTCGGCAACAGCGGGATCGGAAATGGCGGGCTCGGAAACAGTGGGCTCCGCCACCATGGGTGCGGATGGCGGCGTCCCGGCAGCCTCCCAGTCATCGACGTCCCCGGCTGTGACCTGTGCGTCCGAATCCACCACCGGTTCGTCGACTACGGGCTCCTCCACCTCAGGCGTTTCAATGACAGGTTCGTCCACGGGTGGTCCGGCGTGTGCTTCTGCTTCTACGCGTGATTCCATACTGGATTCGGTGGGGCCGCTGCCCTCGGCCGCTGCCTTCCCCATATTCGTGACGCCAGCCAAGCCTGCTACGCCTGCCACGGCCGTAGCTGTATCAGGCATGGGCATCGCGTCGCTGGGTTCCATGGCGGCGGGAGCGGTGGTGCCCGGCCGGCCCGGAGTCCCGGTGCTATGGGTATCGCCTAACGGTGCAGTAGGTGAATTCCTGGTGTTGTTGCGGCTCAGGAGCCACCAAACAATCGCGACGATCAGCACAATAACAATGACCCAAATCAACCAGTCCATGGTGAGGCCCTTCTGCTCACAGGGTGCAGTTAGTGGTATTTCCGACGTTACGTGGCTGTTAATGGGGTGTCCAGCGTTTAGGCGCGGTCCACCGCCGGTTGTGATGCAGTTGGTGTTCTCGTGGAAATGGCCGGTTTTCCGTCGGGGAAGAGGAAATATTCTTCTCTTGGTGCTTAACCCGGGCCGATTACGTCGTAGGCCGCTGCCGTGGACACATAGACTTTGGAACATGAGCGACGCCACCCAAATTGCGACAGATACCAAACCGGACATCAAGCCCCGCAGCAGGGTCGTAACCGACGGAATTCACGCCGCGCCCGCGCGTGGTATGTTCCGTGCCGTTGGGATGGGGGATGACGATTTCGCCAAACCGCAAATTGGTGTAGCCAGTTCCTGGAACGAAATTACGCCTTGCAACCTCTCCCTCAACCGTCTTGCCCAGGGTGCCAAGGAAGGCGTCCACGCAGGCGGTGGATTCCCCATGCAGTTCGGCACCATCTCCGTCTCGGATGGTATTTCCATGGGCCACGAGGGCATGCACTTCTCCTTGGTCTCACGTGAAGTCATTGCTGACTCCGTGGAGACCGTCATGCAGGCCGAGCGCATCGATGGTTCTGTCCTCCTGGCTGGTTGCGACAAATCCCTCCCCGGAATGCTGATGGCTGCCGCCCGGCTGGACCTCGCCAGCGTCTTCCTCTACGCGGGCTCGATCATGCCCGGCTGGGTCAAGCTTGAGGACGGCTCCGAGAAGGAAGTCACCCTGATCGATGCCTTCGAGGCTGTTGGTGCCTGCGCCGCAGGCAAGATGAGCCGCGAAGACCTTGACCGTATCGAAAAGGCAATTTGCCCGGGCGAAGGCGCTTGCGGCGGTATGTACACTGCGAACACCATGGCCTGCATTGGCGAGGCGCTGGGCATGTCCCTTCCGGGTTCAGCCGCCCCACCCTCGGCCGACCGCCGTCGTGATGAGTTTGCACGCAAGTCCGGCGAAGCGGTGGTAAACCTGCTCCGCCTGGGCATCACCGCCCGCGACATCATGACGAAGAAGGCTTTCGAGAATGCCATCGCCGTCACCATGGCCTTCGGTGGTTCCACCAACGCGGTGCTGCACCTGTTGGCTATCGCGCGCGAGGCCGAGGTGGAACTGACGCTGGACGATTTCAACCGTATCGGTGACAAGATCCCGCACCTTGGCGACCTCAAGCCGTTCGGCCGCTACGTCATGACTGACGTGGACAGGATCGGTGGCGTTCCGGTCATCATGAAGGCACTGCTCGACGCCGGTCTGCTGCACGGTGACTGCCTCACCGTCACCGGCAAGACGCTTGCGGAGAACCTCGCCTCGATCAACCCGCCGGACCTCGACGGCAAGATTCTCCGGGCACTGGACAACCCCATCCACAAGACTGGTGGCATCACCATCCTTCACGGCACCATGGCTCCGGAAGGGGCCGTGGTGAAGAGCGCCGGCTTCGACGCGGATGTCTTTGAGGGCACAGCCCGCGTCTTCGAGCGCGAGCAAGGGGCCCTGAATGCACTCGACAATGGCGAGATCCACAAGGGCGACGTCGTGGTCATCCGCTATGAAGGACCAAAGGGCGGTCCGGGCATGCGCGAAATGCTCGCGATTACCGGTGCCATCAAGGGCGCAGGCCTGGGCAAGGATGTGCTGCTTCTGACTGATGGGCGCTTCTCCGGCGGTACCACCGGTTTGTGCATCGGCCACGTTGCGCCTGAAGCGGTCGACGGCGGTCCCATCGCCTTCGTCCAGGACGGCGACCGCATTCGTGTGGACATCGCGGCACGTTCGTTCGACCTCCTGGTGGACGAATCTGAGCTTGAAGCCCGCAAGGTCGGCTGGGAGCCGCTGCCGGCAAAGTTCACCAAGGGGGTCCTGGCCAAGTACGCAAAGTTGGTCCACAGCGCCTCGACCGGCGCTTACTGCGGGTGATGCCTGCCTCGGACTCCGCCTGCCTTTGGGCAGGGGAGTCCGATGGGCGGACACCGCTGTCCATATGGTGAGATACGATAGTGGTCAATTGACACGTATCTCATTTAGAGGGAACACTGAACGCATGATCTCATTCGTTACCGTCGGCGTCGTCGTACTTACCAAGCGCGTGGCTTAGCCCGACTGGTAACGAACTGTCACGCGCAACCCCTCGAAAAGCCGGAAGGCTGAGGGGTTTTTTTATTACCCGCGGTCGCTCGGTGTGACCGCGTGCAATGCGCAAAGCAGTGAAGCAGTACCAAGAAGCAAGACCCATCAATTGAAGATCCACTAAGGAAGAGTCCGATGAGCAAAGGATCGCCGATCAGCCCCTCGCTGATGGCTGCAAAGTCCGCTGGAGCCCCAAAGGCTCCGGAAAAGGTCGACCGTACGGCTGAAGCCGTCGTCGTCGACACTGCTGCACCTCTCTCTCCTGTACTTGGGCCGAACAACGTTGTACCCCCAACGGTGATGACCGGCTCGCAAGCAATTGTCCGTTCGCTCGAAGAACTCGGCGTGGACGATATTTTCGGTTTGCCCGGTGGCGCGATCCTGCCCACCTACGACCCCTTGATGGCCTCCAGCATGAATCACATCCTGGTCCGTCACGAACAGGGAGCCGGCCACGCCGCGCAAGGCTACGCCATGGTTACCGGACGGGTTGGCGTTTGCATCGCCACCTCGGGACCCGGTGCCACCAACCTCGTTACCGCCATCATGGATGCCCACATGGACTCCGTGCCGATGGTGGCCATTACCGGCCAGGTCGCCAGTGGCGTCATTGGTACGGACGCATTCCAGGAAGCGGACATCGTGGGCATCACGATGCCCATCACCAAGCACTCCTTCCTGGTGACCGACCCCAATGACATCCCGCATGTCATGGCAGAAGCTTTCCATCTTGCTTCCACCGGCCGTCCAGGACCCGTCCTCGTGGACATTGCCAAGGATGCCCAGGTTGGCCAGATGACCTTCTCTTGGCCTCCGAAGGTGGACTTGCCGGGCTACCGTCCCGTGGTCCGTGGCCATAGCAAGCAAGTCCGCGAAGCCGCAAAGTTGATCGCTGCCTCCAGCAAGCCCGTTCTCTACGTGGGTGGCGGTGTGGTCAAGGGACACGCCTCTGCAGAACTCATGGAACTGGCGCTGGCAACCGGAGCGCCGGTAGTCACTACCCTGATGGCCCGCGGGGCCTTCCCTGACTCGCATCCACTCCATGTTGGAATGCCGGGCATGCACGGTTCAGTATCCGCAGTCACCGCCCTGCAGCAGGCAGACCTCCTCATCACCCTCGGTGCCCGGTTCGATGACCGCGTCACGGGTGTGTTGAAGACGTTCGCTCCTTTCGCCAAGGTGATCCACGCAGACATCGATCCCGCGGAAATCTCCAAGAACCGGACTGCCGATGTCCCCATTGTTGGTTCAGTGAAGGAGATCATTCCTGAACTGACCGAGGCCGTTAAGACGCAGTTTGAGCAAAGCGGCGCACCCGACCTTGACGCCTGGTGGGCGTTCCTGGGCAACCTGCGGGACACCTACCCCTTGGGCTGGACTGAGCCCGAGGACGGATTGTCGGCCCCGCAGCGCGTCATCAAGCGCATTGGCGAGCTCACAGGTCCGGAAGGTATCTACGTGGCCGGAGTGGGCCAGCACCAGATGTGGGCTGCGCAGTTCATCAAGTACGAGCGCCCCCACGCCTGGCTGAACTCCGGGGGAGCCGGAACCATGGGATACTCGGTTCCTGCAGCGATGGGTGCCAAGGTTGGCGAACCGGACCGCGTGGTCTGGGCCATTGACGGCGACGGCTGCTTCCAGATGACCAATCAGGAACTGGCAACGTGCGCCATCAACAACATCCCCATCAAGGTTGCCATCATCAACAACTCCTCGCTGGGCATGGTCCGCCAATGGCAGACACTGTTCTACGAAGGCCGCTACTCGAACACTGACCTGAACACTGGCCATGACACCGTCCGCATTCCGGACTTCGTGAAGCTGGCGGACGCCTACGGTTGTGCCGCATTGCGTTGCGAGCGGGACGAAGACATCGATGCCACCATCCAGAAGGCGCTTGAAATCAACGACCGCCCCGTGGTGATCGATTTCGTTGTCAGCCCCAACTCAATGGTGTGGCCGATGGTCCCCGCAGGTGTCAGCAATGACCAGATCCAGGTTGCCCGCAACATGACCCCGGAATGGGAAGAGGAGGACTAGGCATGAGCCGCCACACACTGTCCGTTCTGGTCGAAGACAAGCCCGGCGTGCTGACCCGCGTAGCCAGCCTCTTCGCCCGGCGCGCATTCAACATCAACTCCCTGGCTGTGGGGCCCACCGAGGTTCCCGGCATGTCCCGCATGACGGTTGTCGTCGATGCCGACGGCGACCTCATCGAGCAGGTCACCAAGCAGCTCAACAAGTTGATCAACGTGATCAAGATTGTTGAGCTGACTTCCGAATCTTCCGTACAACGCGACCACATCCTGGTCAAGGTACGTGCGGATGCCGCGACACGCCTGCAGGTAACCCAAGCTGCAGACCTGTTCCGTGCCGCCGTCGTCGACGTCTCTACAGACTCGTTGGTGATCGAGGCAACCGGTACCCCCGAGAAGCTTGCTGCACTGCTCTCAGTGCTCGAGCCGTTCGGCATCCGTGAAATCGTGCAGTCCGGCACCCTGGCCGTTGGACGGGGATCCCGCTCCATGAGTGACAGGGCGCTCCGCTCCGCGTAGGAAACAGGCATAGGCCCGCGTTAGCATGCCATGCCGAGCGTTGCGTCCAGTACCGCAGCACCACATCAATATCCAGAAACCACTCAAGAGGAGTTACGCAAGTGACTGAAATGTTCTACGACGACGACGCAGACCTGTCGATCATCCAGGGTCGCAAGGTTGCCATTGTCGGCTACGGTTCCCAGGGCCACGCCCACGCACTGAACCTGCGCGATTCCGGCGTCGAGGTTGTTATCGCGCTGAAGGAAGGGTCGAAGTCGACCGCCAAGGCAGAGGACGCCGGCTTCACGGTCAAGAACGTTGCCGACGCCGCCGAATGGGCCGACGTCATCATGATCCTGGCGCCGGACCAGCACCAGCGCTCCATCTACAACGACTCCATCAAGGACAAGCTGACCGAAGGTAAGGCCCTGGCTTTCGCCCACGGCTTCAACATCCGTTTCGGTTACATCGAGCCCCCTGCCGGCGTCGACGTCATCCTGATCGCTCCGAAGGCTCCGGGCCACACCGTGCGCCGCGAGTTCGAAGCCGGCCGAGGCATCCCGGACATCATCGCCGTTGAGCAGGACGCATCCGGTTCTGCTTGGGAGCTGGCGAAGTCCTACGCCAAGGCCATCGGTGGCACGCGTGCCGGTGTCATCAAGACCACTTTCACCGAAGAAACCGAAACGGATCTCTTCGGCGAGCAGTCCGTCCTCTGTGGCGGTGTTTCCCAGCTGGTGCAGTACGGCTTCGAAACCCTCACTGAAGCCGGCTACCAGCCGCAGATCGCCTACTTCGAGGTCCTTCACGAGCTCAAGCTCATCGTTGACCTCATGTGGGAGGGCGGCATCGCCAAGCAGCGCTGGAGCGTCTCCGATACCGCAGAGTACGGCGACTACGTTTCCGGCCCGCGTGTCATCACCCCCGAGGTGAAGGAAAACATGAAGGCTGTCCTCGCGGACATCCAGAGCGGAGCCTTCGCGAAGCGCTTCATCGAGGACCAGGACAATGGCGCCGTCGAGTTCAAGGAACTGCGCGCCAAGGCTGAGCAGCACCCGATCGAAGAAGTTGGCCGCGAGCTGCGTTCCCTGTTCTCCTGGCAGCAGCAGGACCAGGACTACGTCGAAGGTTCCGCAGCCCGCTGACCCTTTTGCCAGTGCCCCAAGCACTGAAACCGACGCCCGTCCGGCGAACAAAGCCGGGCGGGCGCCGCTGTTTGCAGCCGCCCGTCCCCATGCGGCGTCCTGTGAATTTCTTCACAACTTCCCCAACCCGGCCGTAACATCGTTCACCGGCACCGGAATCCCTGTCCAGGTTCGATATTCTGGGCTGGTCCCGGCGTCGTGTCCGGGCCCCGCATCCGCTCCTTGTCCAGTTCTGTCCCAAGTTGTCCAAAGTAAGGTGCCACCCCGTGTCAGCCACCAAACCCGTCGTCCTCCTCGCTGAGGAACTTTCACCCGCCACCGTCGAGGCATTGGGCCCGGACTTTGAAATCCGCCAAACCGACGGCGCCGACCGTTCCCAGCTGCTGTCCGCCATCGCCGACGTCGACGCAATCCTGGTTCGTTCGGCTACCCAGGTTGATGCCGAAGCCATTGCCGCTGCGAAGAACCTCAAGGTCATCGCCCGTGCCGGCGTGGGACTGGACAACGTGGACATCAAGTCCGCAACGCAGGCCGGCGTCATGGTGGTCAACGCCCCAACGTCCAACATCGTTTCAGCGGCCGAGCTTACGGTGGGCCACATCCTGAGCCTCGCCCGCCACATTCCCCAGGCCAGCTCCGCGCTGAAGAACGGTGAGTGGAAGCGTTCCAAGTACACGGGCATCGAACTTTTCGAAAAGAAGATCGGCATCATCGGCCTGGGCCGTATCGGTGCCCTTGTGGCAGCCCGCCTGCAGGGCTTCGACACCGAGATCCTGGCCTACGACCCCTACATTACGGCCGCTCGTGCCGCGCAGCTCGGGGTCAAGCTCGTCACTCTTGATGAACTCCTGGAAAACGCTGACTTCATCACTATCCACATGCCAAAGACCCCCGAGACCGTGGGCATGCTTGGCGCCGACGCCTTCCGCAAGATGAAGGAAACGGCCTACGTCGTCAACGTGGCCCGCGGTGGCCTGGTGGACGAGGAAGCACTCTACATCGCCCTGAAGGAAGGCCAGATTGCCGGTGCCGGCGTGGACGTCTTCGTCAAGGAACCAAGCACGGACCTGCCTTTCTTCGAACTCGACAACGTCGTCGTGACGCCGCACCTCGGAGCATCCACTGACGAGGCCCAGGAAAAGGCCGGCGTCTCGGTGGCCAAGTCCGTTCGGCTTGCCCTGGCTGGCGAGCTCGTCCCGGATGCCGTGAACGTTGCAGGTGGCGTGATCGCCCCGGACATCCGCCCGGGTATTCCGCTGATCGAAAAGCTCGGCCGGATCTTCACGGCGCTGACCCATGCGTCGCTCACCCAGATCGACGTCGAGGTTGCCGGCGAGATTGCCGCACTGGACGTCAAGGTGCTTGAGCTCGCTGCTTTGAAGGGCGTCTTCGCTGATGTCGTCACGGAGCAGGTCTCCTACGTCAACGCCCCGGTCATCGCCGAGCAGCGTGGCATCAATACGCGCCTTATCACCACCCCGGACGCCGAGGACTACCGCAACGTCCTCACGATCCGTGGTGCGCTCAGTGACGGTTCCCAGATTTCCGTTGCGGGTACCCTGACAGGTCCCAAGCAAGTGGAGAAGCTTGTGGGCGTCAACGGTTATGACGTGGAAATCCCCATCAGCGAGCACTTGGTCGTCGTGGCGTACGCAGACCGTCCCGGTGTCATTGGCACCATCGGCCACATCCTGGGCATGAACAACATCAACATCGGTGGCATGCAGGTTGCGCGCCAGACCGAGGGTGGCCAGGTCCTGGCACTCCTGACCATCGACAGCTCCGTTCCGCAGCAGGTACTGGAAGCCATCAAGGCAGGAATTGGCGCCGATATGGTCCGCGAGGTTGACCTGGAGGACTAGGACTGACAACCATCAGCCAAGTTCGCGTGCTGGTGACACACCACTGACACGCAAGGGTGGCCGGTCTGCTTACAATGGCTGGGTCCGGGATTCGGACCCGGCAGCAGGCCGGCCACTACTTTTTGCACATAAAGCCCGGGATTCCTTTGTGTTTTTCGAGGATTCACGGACCATGTGTGCGCGCCCGCAATCAAGGTCTCAGGGAGCCCAATGAACGCCGTCCAAAGGTTCATCAGAAGCCGTGTGCTGCTGCTGACCGCGGCCATTTTGATCGTCGCTATGTGCTTGTCCGTCCTAGTCCAGAGCCAGTCACAGGCCGCTCTGAACAGGACTGTGGATGAGAACTCGCGGGGACTCTACGACATCCTGGTCCAGGCAAAGCCGGACCCCTCACAGGACGGAGACGGCGGTGCCCTCATCCAGCCGGAGATCGCCAATGGCCAAGGCGGGATCAGCTTTGAGCAGTTGGAGAAAATCCGGACGATGGGACAGACAGCCGTAGCTGCGCCCATCAGCCTGGTTTCGCGGGTATCGCAGAACCTCGAGGCTCCCCGCCTCAATGCCATGGACTATCTGGGCTACAACGCTGGCCTGGCCGGTGGAGTAACTGCCGGGGACCCCTCCGCCATGGACTCCAGCAAGTGGCCTGCCGCTGAATCGGTCTTGTCCGACAAGCCCAAGAAGTACCGGCTGACGGCCTCCGCCACAAGCTCAGACGGGGTCAACCAGCAAACGCTGTTCAAGACCAGCGCCGAAGGCACCCTCGGCAAGGGCCGCTTGATCCAGGAACAGGCTGCCGGGGGAACGAATGTCCGGATCGCAGGCCCGGACGGCGAGACCGGGATTAAGTTCCCCGCTCCCGCCCTTGGCTCGGAGCACAACCTCTTCAATCTCTCCGTTGCGCTGCCGCTGGCGCCCGAGGTGACAGAGTCCGTCGTCGCCGTCGATCCTGCCTCCGAGCGTGCCCTCCTGGGCTCTGCAGGTGACTTCCTTGCACCCTTGCAGAAGGCTCCGCCAGCGGACGCCCGCAATGCGGGCGCTATTGGCCGGCATTTCGAAAGCCTTTTCACCAGCGGCCTCAGCATGGACCAGCTTGAAGAAGGCCCAGATTTCCTCGGCGTGAAGCTGAAGTACTGGGCTCCTTTGATGACGCAGTACCAGCAGGCAAAGCGTGACGGATTGCTGACCAATGATTCACAGGCCATTCCGCTGATTGTTCGCTCGGGGACGTCCCTTGATTTGAAGTACTCCGTCAAGATCGAGGAAATCGACAACAGCGGCAAAGTGGTCAATGAGGTGGGCACAGTAACGCGCTCCCTGGACAAGGACTACCTGCCTTTTGTTTCCAAGGCCCCCTTTGCCCTTGAATGGCCGGGTTCCACTGATCACAGCCAGCTCCTTGGCAGTACTGCCTCCTTCGGCCAAGGGCTTTACAACCCGGCCACCTGGAGTACCGCTTTTGCTGCCGCGCCCAAGTACAAGGAGGGCGGCGAGGCCTCCAACGGTGCTTCGGACAAGACGGCAACGCCGGGGGACTGGGTGACGGTCAACCGCCTTCCCGAAAAGTCGTCCTTCGGTGCAGCTGTGGACCAGACCCAGCGCAAGCCTGTGGATGAGCGCTCCTACCGGGAAGACCTGGAAACCGGAAAAAAGCCCGCTGCTCCCATGCCCATGGTCTACGGAACCTTTGATCCGGCGGACGTTCAGGCTGCAGCCGGCGACGTCAACAAGCTCCCACTCGGTGGCTATGACCCCGCTCCCTTGACCCTGAGCAAGGACGCAGAGGGCAAGGACGTCAATGGCACTGTGCTGAAGCCTTCACTCAGCGCAACTGGCCTGGTCAGCCAATCGGCCGGTGCCATCACCGATTACTACGGCCTGGCCGCAGCCCGCGGCTACGACACCAACGCCGACGTCATCGATGCCATCCGCGTCCGCGCCAATGCCACTGGAACGTGGAAGCAGGCCCAGCCGGACGTTGAAAAACTGGCCGCCCAGATCCGTGAACTCGGACTTGAAGCGACCGTCGTTGCAGGTTCCGCCCGTGAAGACGCCAATATCTTCGTCCCGGGCTACAGCAAGGACGACGCCGGCAAGGAATCTCCGCTGGGCACCGTCCAGCAGTCCTGGGTGCGGCAGGACGCCGCCGACGCCGTATCGGGTTCCCTGACGGGCACCAACATCACGTTGCTCTTCCTGACACTTCTTGGCGCTACTCTCCTGACGGGTGCTTCGACTGTCAGCTACATCCGCCAGCGCAGGAGCGAAGCCGGCATCCTGAGGGCCATGGGCTGGACACAGAAACGCATCAGGTCCTGGGTGCTCGAAGAGTTTGCCGTCGGCGCTGCTGCTTTGGCCGCGGCAGGAGTCATTTTGAGCCTGCTGAGTTGGAACCTCGCTACCGTGATCGTCTCGGTGACCATGCTCATCATCTACGTGGGCGCAGCTTTGCTGGCTGCCCAGCAACTACGTCACCGTGTGGTGGTGGACCAGGAACCGCAGCACGATGAACGCCTTGTAACTGTTGACTCGCCTTTGACGTTCGCCAACAGGCAGCTCACCACCAACCGGTTCAACTCCGTCTCCCTGGCCGTCGCGGTGGGTGTGTTCGGCGCCGCTGTGGGGGCCTTGATCGCACTGCTGATCGACATTCCCCGGGCGGCCGGAGCCAGTGCCTTGAGCGGTCTGGCAGCTGCGAGCATTGCGTTGCCAAGCGTCACCCTGGCGGTCTTCGGCGTGGTTGTGGGCCTACTGCTCACTCTTGTCACAGGGCGGTTCGAACTCCACGCGAAGCGCGAGTATCTGGGCACTTTGCGTGCCATGGGCTGGAACCCGGACATGCTTGGCCAGGTCCGCTTCTTTGAAAATGCACTTGTCGGCACTGTGGCGCTTCCCTTGGGCGTCCTTGGTGCCCTTGGACTGGGGCTCCTCCTTGCTCCGTACGCAGCACTCTGGGCCGGATTGGCCGGGCTGCTGGCCGTAATTTGCTGGATTCCGATTGCAACGAAAGTAGTCAAATGACTGACAACCTCAACCCCGAGCTGACGGCGACCCCGGAATCCACGGACGAGTCGCTGCAGACGCGCGCCAACACCATCGTGAAGTCATCCGACCACGCCACCCCGCTGGAACTCAGCCGTGTCACTATCCACTACGGCGGAGACAAGGGCGGCGCGGAGGAAGTCGACGTCGTGGATGACTTCAACCTCACACTGCACGCAGGCGAGATGCACTGCATCGCTGGCCGAAGCGGCTCAGGCAAGACCAGCATCCTGACCGTCAGCGCAGGACTTACCCTCCCGACGTCGGGCACCGTGTTCTGGGAAGGCCAATCCCTGGCGTCCATGGGCGACGACGAGATCGCTGACCGGCGCCGTGCCTTGATTGGCTACGTGGATCAGGGCGGCGCCTTGATCGACGGCATGAGCGCCCTCGAGAACGTGCTGCTCCCCGCCGTTCCGGATGGAGAAGTGGAGCAGCGCACGGAGATGGCCAAGGACCTCCTTGACCTGGTGGGTCTCGGACGCCGCATGCGGCACCGTCCCGCACAGCTTTCCGGCGGTGAGCGCCAGCGCGTAGCAATCGCACGGGCCCTGATCCTGGGGACCCGCGTGCTGGTGGTGGACGAACCCACTGCCAGCCTCGACCGTGCTGCGGCCAACCGCATCATCGGCATCCTGAAGGACACCACGAGCGATGGCATTGCTGTACTCGTAGCTTCGCACGACCATGAACTGGTGCGGCTCAGCGATACGCTCACCGAACTGAACTAGTCCACAAGACTGCTCCTTCGCCGGAATGTCCGGCACAGACCGGACCGGCCGTCATTTGCGGCCGGTTCAGTCATTCCATCCGAAAAAAAGGTAACTTCTTAGAGTGACGTCTGCAGAGAAATCCCCGTTCTACATCACCACCGCCATCAGCTACCCCAACGGCGTGCCCCACATCGGGCACGCCTATGAGGTCATCGCCACTGATGCCATGGCGCGTTTCAAGCGCCTCGACGGCCATGAGGTGTTCTTCATGACCGGAACGGACGAGCACGGGCTCAAGATGCAGCAGTCGGCCGAGAAGGAAGGCATTACCGCCAAGCAGCTCGCCGACCGCAACTCGGCGGCATTCAAGCAGATGAGCCAGGACCTGGGAATCTCCCATGACCGCTTCATCCGCACCACGGACCCGGACCACTACGCGGCGTCGCAGGCCATCTGGAAGAAGATGGAAGCCAATGGTGACATCTACCTGTCCAAGTACGAGGGCTGGTACTCGGTCCGCGACGAAGCGTACTACGTCGAAGACGACACCGTCGTCAAGGAAGATGGCCTCCGCTATTCCAAGGAGACGGACACCCTGGTGACCTGGACGGCAGAGGAAAGCTACTTCTTCCGCTTGTCCGCATATCAGGAGAAGCTCCTGGCGCTCTATGAGGCCCGGCCTGAGTTTGGTGCGCCTCAGTCCCGGTTTAACGAGGTCATCAGCTTCGTGAAGCGCGGCCTGGAGGATCTGTCCATCAGCCGCACCACGTTCGACTGGGGCGTCCCTGTCCCGGGCGATGAGAAGCACGTCATGTACGTCTGGGTGGATGCCTTGACGAATTACCTCACCGGTGCCGGATACCCGGATGTCGAGTCCGAGTCCTTCAAAAAATTCTGGCCGGCCGATGTCCACATCATCGGCAAGGACATTTCGCGCTTCCACGCGATCTACTGGCCCGCCTTCCTCATGAGCGCCGGCCTCGAGTTGCCCAAGCGCGTCATGATCCACGGCTTCCTGACCAACAATGGCGTGAAGATGTCCAAGTCCCTGGGCAATGTTGTCGCCCCACAGGACTTCGTAGCGCAGTACGGACTGGACCAGTGCCGGTTCTTCTTCCTCCGGGAAGTCCCGTTTGGCGCCGATGGCAGCTACAACCATGAGGCCATTGTGGGTCGCATGAATTCGGACCTGGCTAACAACTTCGGCAACCTGGCGCAGCGTTCGCTGTCCATGGTCGCGAAGAACTGTGACGGTAAGGTGCCCGTCCCCGGAGACTTCACGGCGGAGGACAACGCGCTGCTCGCCAAGGCCGGAGAACTGCTGGCTACGGCCAGGGGGGCTTTTGACAAGCAGGAGTTCAGCCGTGCCCTGGAAGCTATCTGGACAGTGCTGGGCGACACCAATGCCTACTTCGCTGACCAGGCGCCGTGGGTACTGCGGAAGACCGACGTCGAGCGTATGAATACGGTGCTTTACGTCACCCTGGAAGTTGTCCGCATTGTGTCGATCCTCGCCCAGCCGGTCATGCCTTCCTCGTCCGCCAAGCTCCTTGAGGTGCTCGGGCAGCCGGAAGGTGAGGCCAGGCAGTTCTCGGCCATCGCCACTCCGATCGTCCCGGGAACTGAACTTCCGGCCCCGGCGCCGATCTTCCCGCGCTACGAGGAACCTGCCGAAGCATAACGTTCTCTCACATAACAGCCATTAAGCAGAAATGCTCTCTCACTTCCTCCCACTCGGGAGAGGGAAGTGAGAGAGCATTTCTCGTATGGCGTGATGATGTGAGAGAACGTCTAGGCGGTGGCCAGACCCTCAACCGGAGAAAGGCGCGCCGCACGACGGGCCGGAATCACAGAGGCAAGCAGGCCCGCCACCACGGCAACACCGAAAACAGCCGCGATCTGCAGCCACGGAACTGCAGGAACAACATCAGCCACTCCGCCCAGGGTGGCCTGCGCACCGAGCCAGCCATAGACGATGCCCATGCCCGCACCAAGGACTGCGGCCACGCCGGCCACGAGCACCGCTTCGATGGCCAGCATGCCGCGGAGCTGGCCCTTCGTCAGGCCCAGTGCCCTCAGCAAGGAGTTTTCCCGCGTTCTCTCAAGTACGGAGAGGGACAGAGTGTTCGCCACACCGATCAGGGCAATCACCACGGCAACTCCCAGCAAGCCTGTGACCACCAGCAGGAGCACGTCGATGATGCTGTTGAACGTCACGCGCTCGATCGCTGCGCCGCTGACGGTGCGTTCATGCACGCCCAAAGCGGCTGCCATCTCCTTCTGGATTGCTTGGACGCGGTCACCGGAAACGGAATCGTCCAGTTTGACCCACACCATGGCGGGTGCGTCCTGCAGCGCTCCTGCTGTGATGCTTGAGCTTTCCACGAAGGCCGGAACGTGGCGGGTCCGCAGGACCTTCGCGTCGAGGAGTGCAGTACCAGTCGCCGTCCTGATGGTTGCGCGACCACCGGCGGAGTCTTCGGGCAGGTAGACCGTACCCGGGCTCGGCTTCAGGTTGTTGTCGCGCAGGATGGAAGCAGCATCGGCGGACGAGAGCGAGTAGACGGTGGTCCCGCCGTCGGGAGTGGACCCGGCGAGCGTGCCAACTGCCGGTAGCAGGACCGCATTGCTGACCCCGTCGAGTGTCTTGATACGCGAGATGGCTTCTGCTGGATTGGCTGGACCGTCTACCGCGGTCATCGCAGCGAGATCCACAGGGTAGTTCTCGGCCAACGTCGCATTGAACGCTTGCCGGGAAGTGGCGGCTCCGGTCATCATGAGCGAAACCAGCGTTACGCCGATCAGCAAGGCAGCAGCGGTCGCCGAGGTACGTGCCGGGTTGCGCGTCGCGTTGACGGCGGCGAGCTTGCCGGGCACGCCTGCGGGTGCGGCCAGACGGCCGGCGAGGGCAACGACTGTGGGAATGAACAGGGTGGAGCAGAGCAGAATCCCGACGAAGGAAACCGCGCCACCGAGCAAAGCAACCAGCAGCGAGACGGTGGTGCTACCGAAAATCAACAGTGATACGCCGCCCACCAGGGCAATCAGGCCCGAGACCAGCCGGACTTTGCCTCGCCGGTTGCCCACTGAGGCGTCGTCGGCGGGCCTCAGCGCAGCCAGCGGTGCGACCGCCGTAGCCGCCTTGGCGGGGACGAGGGCTGCGACGACGGTCAGCAGCGTGCCGGCAACGAGCCCGGCGAAAATTGCCGACGGCGGTACCGCCAAGGTTGCGAACGCCTGGCCGGGCTGGGACTTGGCCCATGCGATCAGCCCGGTCATCAGGCCCGTAGCAGCCAGGACACCCAGAATCGATGAGGCGAAGCCAACCAGGAGGGCCTCCATTATGACGGAGCCGCGGATTTGCGAACGGCCAGCTCCCAAGCAACGCAGCAGCGCCAATTCGCGGGTCCGCTGTGCCACGAGCACGGAAAAGGTGTTGGCCACCACCAAAGTGGAGACGAGAATAGCGACGCCAGCGAAGGCGAGCAGGACAATGGTCAGTTGGTCTTGACCTGCACTGAGCATGGCGACCGTGGACGTGACCTTCTCCTGGGCCGTTTCCAGCACAGGTGCGTCGGCTTCCGCTGATTCCATCCGGTGTGAGATGTAATCCTTGGCCGCGCCTGTCTCTTCGCCGGGCTTGAGGGTGAACTGCATGCCTGTGTATCCGACGCCAGCGTCCTGGACTGCATTCAAGACTGACTCTGAAGCGACAAGCTGGGCCGCCGAGGAGGAGAAGGGATCATTCGTGGTCTGTATCAGGCCAGAAACTCTCACCTTGGCGTTCTTGACCGGGCCGCCACCGTGCAGGTCCAAGGTGCTGCCAACCGTGAGGCCAAGATGCTCTGCGGACTTGACGTCGATGACGGCTTCGAAGGGTTGCGACGGCATGGAACCGGAGGAGAGGACGGCGCCTTCCAAGGATGGAGGTGCTGCATTTCGCAGGCGCCCGTACTGCTCACCGCCGCCAGCCTCGAACGTCACATAGGTGGAACGCTCGGCGTAACTGTCCTCCACAGCGGGGGAGGACGCGGCGGCGTCCACCGCGGCTTGAGTGAACGCTTCGCCGTTTCTGGGTGTGGCAACAAGATCCGCGTTGCGGTAACCCTCACCGATACTGGCACCCAGCGATGCATTGGTGCTCGCGCCCACCATGAGGGTGGCGGAGAGGAACATGACGGAGAGCATCACGGCGAGCCCGATTGCAACAAATCGTCGGAAATGCGTCGTCAATTGAGATAGGGCAACACGCAGCATGCCCTATGCCCCCAGCTTGCCGAGAGCGGTCAACACGGATTCGGCCGTGGGATCGTGGATCTCGCCTACCAGCCCACCGTCACTCATCAGCACCACGCGGTCGGCATAGCTTGCGGCCACGGGGTCGTGCGTCACCATGATGATTGTCTGGCCCATCTCCTGGCTGCTCCGGCGTAGCAGCGCCAACACTTCGCCGCCGGCTTTGGAGTCCAGGTTGCCGGTCGGCTCGTCGCCAAATACGACGTCGGGGCGCGTCAACAGCGCGCGGGCTACGGCGACGCGTTGTTGCTGGCCGCCGGACAACTCGTGTGGCCGGTGCTTCAGCCGGTCCTTCAGCCCGAGGGTGCTGACAACGGTATCCAGCCATCCGGCGTCGGCGGATGTTCCCGCCAAAGCGAGTGGCAGCGTGATGTTCTGCTCCGCTGTCAGGGTGGGCACCAGGTTGAAGGCTTGGAAGACGAAGCCGATCCGCTCTCGTCGAAGCGCAGTGAGCTGCCGGTCCTTGAGCCCGGTGATCTCGGTGCCGCCCAGGATGATCCGTCCGGAGTCCACCGTATCCAGGCCAGCGAGGCAATGCATGAGCGTGGACTTGCCCGATCCGGAAGGTCCCATGATGGCGGTGAATTTTCCGGCGTCGAAGCCCACCGAAACGTCCCTCAGGGCCAGGACACGCGTATCGGCGCGTCCGTAACTTTTTGTCAGCGCGAAGGCTTCGACCGCTGGATGAGGTCTGCCTCGGTCGGCTTCGCCGGGACGGCCATTACCGGAAGCGTGGGGGAGAGGCGTGAAAGTTGTCATGTTTTCACGCTATGTTCCCCGGATCCGGTCTTGGATCCGGCCAAGGGCCCATTGTGTGCCGGCCCGGCTCATACCGTGGTCTGAGACCGGCGACCACCTGGGTAGGGCGAAACTAGCTCCCCGGGGCCACCACGCCTGTCTCATAGGCGATGACCACTACCTGTACGCGGTCCCGCGCTCCTAGCTTGGCCAGAATGTGGCCCACGTGGGTCTTCACGGTCGCCTCGGAAAGGAAAAGCCCTGCGGCGATCTCCGGATTCGATTGTCCCTGGGCGATTAGCTGGAAGACCTCGCGCTCGCGGGCCGTAAGGCGTTCGACCGCTGCTGTGTGTTCACTCTGTTCAGGCGTCTGGTTTCTGAGCAGCGGAGCCACATGGTCCAGCAGCCTGCGCGTGGTGGATGGAGCGATCACGGCGTCGCCCCGGTATACGGTACGGATGGCTTCAAGGAGCTCTTCCGGTGGGGCGTCCTTCAAGAGGAACCCGCTGGCGCCCGCCTGGATCGCTGCCAAGGCATATTCGTCGAGGTCGAAGGTGGTCAGGACCACAATCTTCACGTCGGCGCGTTGTGAACCGGCGGGCTGTGCTGCTGCCTGCTCCAGGATTCTCCGGGTGGCCTCAATTCCGTCCATCCCGGGCATGCGAACGTCCATCAGGACAACATCGGCCGCGGTGGCATTGAGCGCCTGGACGGCTTCGATGCCGTTGCCGGCTTCGGCCACCACCTGCAAGTCGGCCTGCGAATTGATGAGCATGCCAAAGCCCGAGCGGACCAGCTGCTGGTCATCGACGAGTGCTACCCGGATGGGTGCGGGCAGTTCAGGCATGGCTCAGGCCTCCGAATAGGGGATGAAAGCGGACACACGGAAACCGCCGCCCTGTTCGGGGCCTGCGGTCAATGAACCATCGTAGAGCGAGATGCGTTCGCCCATGCCCCGGAGGCCGTTGCCACCGCCAGCGGTGGGCGGATCAGCGGCGGCGCCCCGACCGTCGTCGACGACGTCCAGCTGTAGACCGCGGCCCTGCCACGTGAGCGCCACACTCGCCACCGCCTGGGGTCCGGCATGCTTCACGACGTTGGTGAGCGCTTCCTGGATGATCCGGTACACAGTGAGTTCGGCCCCTGCCGGAAGTGCCCGGCGCGGCGCGCCGACTTGTTCGAAAGTGACCTGCAGCCTGGCAGCGCGGAAGCCCAGCAGGAGCTCATCAAGATCGGAAAGCCTCGGTTGGGGCCTTGTTGGCGCGTCCTCGTCCGAGCGCAGTACCCCGAGCAGCCTTCGCATTTCGCCCAGGGAATCCCGGCCCGTTGCGGCGATCGTGGCCAGCGCTTCGGTGGCCAGTTCCGGCTTCGCCGCAGCGGCATACCGGGCGCCATCGGCCTGCGTGATGATGACGGACAACGAGTGCGCCACGATGTCGTGCATTTCCCGGGCGATGTGGGAGCGTTCATCAGCGGCGGCCAGTTGGCGCTCCTGCTGTTGTTCGATTTCAAGGCGCCGTGTCCGGTCCTCAAGGGCTTGGAGTTGGAGGCGACGTACACGCGTCAGGTCGCCCAGCGTCCAACTCACCAGCACCAGCATCCAGATAAGGACCGTGTAGAGGGCGCCGATGGTGAGGCCCATGATGCCGGACTCCGCAGGGCTTGAGTATTCACGGGTGGTGAGCATGACGCCGCCCAGCAAACCAAGCAACAGGACCGTCCGGCTCGCCCATGCCGGCCCATAGGCGGCGGTGGCATAGATAACCAGCGGAACAGCGATCTGGCCGGCCACGGGTTCGGCGCCGATCGCCCACTGGACCAGGCACACCAAAACCACGACGGCGGCCGCGACCACAGGACGCGTCCGTCGCCACGCCAGGGGCAACAGGAGGCCGCACGAGATGAAGAAGAGCAGCGGGCGGTCGGCCAGCAGATAGACAGGTCCGAACAAGAGTACGAGCAGGCACGTTGCCGCCATATCTACCTTGAAGCGGTTGGTTCGGAACCATTCGTATACAGCGTGCCTTCTATCCACGGTACGACTCTATGTGCTGGGTTTGGTCACGGGCGTCATGCTCTGGTCTGATTTCCAGCTGACCATGTTCGAAGAGTGAGACGATTTTGACCAGCATGTGGATTCGTTGGCTAGATAGACCTATGAGCGCATCGTCCATCAATCTCGCTGTCATCCCCGGCGACGGCATTGGCCCCGAGGTCATCGCCGAAGCCGTCAAGGTCCTGGAAAAGGCTGTCGCCGCCGAAGGCGTCACCCTGGAGCGGACCCACTACAAGCTCGGTGCGCAGCACTGGCTTGAGACCGGCGAGACCCTGCCTGACGAGGTCCTTGCAGACCTCCGCACGCGCGATGCCATCCTTTTCGGCGCCGTTGGTGCGGCCCCGGGTGACACCCGGATCCCGTCGGGCATCATCGAACGCGAGATGCTCCTCAAGCTGCGCTTCAGCCTGGACCACTTCGTCAACCTGCGCCCGTCCCGGTTGTACGGAACCATCGGCAGCCCCTTGGCCAACCCCGGCGCCATCGACTTCATTGTGGTCCGTGAGGGCACTGAGGGTCCCTATGTGGGCAACGGTGGCACTTTGCGCGGCGGCACTCCGCACGAGGTCGCCACTGAAGTCTCCCTTAACACTGCACACGGTGTTGAGCGGGTTGTCCGCGACGCCTTCCGCCGGGCCAGCGAGCGTCCGCGCAAGCACGTCACACTAGTCCACAAGCACAATGTCCTGGTCTTCGCCGGACACTTGTGGAAGCGAACAGTCGAGGCCGTGGCCCAGGAATTCCCCGAGGTCACGCACGACTACCTGCACATCGATGCTGCAACCATCTTCATGGTTACCGATCCCTCCCGCTTCGATGTCATCGTCACCGATAACCTGTTCGGCGACATCCTTACTGACCTCGCTGCTGCCATCACCGGCGGCATTGGCTTGGCGGCATCGGGCAACATCAACATGGACCGCACAGCACCGTCCATGTTCGAACCCGTCCACGGATCAGCACCGGACATCGCCGGGCAGCAGAAAGCCGATCCCACTGCGGCCATCCTCTCCGCGGTGCTCCTGCTGGACCACCTTGGCTACACCACGGCGGCCCGCAAGATTGAGGCGGCAGTGGTCGCCGACGTCGAAAGCCGCACCGGCGAGCCACGCAGCACGGCTGCCATTGGCGACGCCATTGCGGCGGCACTTTAGGCCCATTTCTCAGGCGTAAGCTTGTCTTGAATTATTTACCTGCTTCCCTGGTCCACCGCTGAACCGCATCCTCCGGGACCCGTTTCGCGCCACCAGATAGCTGACTGTGGAGGAAACATGACTCAGACTGCCCACGGCGTCGAATTCAGCCAGCAGCTTTCGGAAACCCCGAAGTCTGCTGAGGAGCGTGCAGCCGTCCTGGCGAACCCAGGCTTTGGCGATTACTTCACCGACCACACCGCCGTCGTTGACTACAAAGTCGACGCCGATGGCAATGGTGGTTGGCAGAACGCCCGGATCGAGCCCTACGGACCTATTTCCCTGGATCCCTCGGCTGCAGTGCTGCACTACGGCCAGGAGATCTTCGAGGGCCTTAAGGCATACCGCCACGCAGACGGTTCCGTGTGGACCTTCCGTCCGGAAGCGAACGCCGCCCGCCTGAACAAATCCGCCCGTCGCCTGGCTCTCCCGGAACTGCCCGAGGAATATTTCCTGGGCGCCATCCGTGAGCTCGTCCAGGCGGACAAGGAATGGGTTCCTTCCGGCGATGGCGAAGCGCTGTACCTGCGCCCGTTCATGATCGCCACCGAGGCCTTCCTCGGTGTGCGGGCTGCCCGGGAAGTGTCCTTCCGCGTCATTGCGTCTCCCGCGGGTAACTACTTCGGCGGCGAGCTGAAGCCCGTTTCCATCTGGATATCCCGTGAATATGCTCGCGCGGGCCGCGGCGGAACAGGTGCAGCCAAGTGCGGCGGCAATTACGCTGCTTCCTTGATTGCCCAGCAGGAAGCCGAGGCCAACGGCTGTAAGCAGGTGCTTTTCCTGGACCACTTCAACGACGACGCCGTGGAAGAACTCGGTGGCATGAACGTCTTCTTCGTCATGAAGGACGGCTCCCTGGTTACTCCTGCCCTGACCGGCACCATCCTGGAGGGCGTAACGCGCTCTTCCGTCATTCAGGTTGCGAAGGACATGGGTCGGGAGGTTGCCGAGCGCAAGATCACACTCGACGAGTGGCGCGACGGAGTTGCTTCGGGCGAGATCGCCGAAGTCTTCGCTTGCGGTACGGCGGCTGTCATCACCCCGATCGGTGTCCTGAAGGACGCCACGGAATTCATCGGATCCGAGGACGCCAAGGCCGGTGAAACCACTATGGCCATCCGCCAGCAGCTCCTGGGTATACAGACCGGTACCATCGAGGACACCCACGGCTGGCTTACCCGCCTGGTCTAGTCCGAGCACAACCAGTCCAGGACACAGCAAAAAGCGAACGACGGCGGCCCTTCCACTTGGCAGACAAGCGGAAGGGCCGCCGTTGCCATGCCCAGGGACAGGGCGTCGGTGGAAAGTGGACAGGATGTGAGAGGGCGTCGGTGGGAAGTGGACAGGATGTGAGAGAGCGTCGGTGGTGGTGCAAGATGGGACAGTGACTTCAGAATCCATGGGGACTTCCAACGACTCACCTGCCGGTGGCTACACCCCTGCACTGCAACGAAGCAGCAGCCTCACCCGCTTCCGGCTGGCACCAAACCCGGGCCCGATGAGCTTGGATGGCACCAACTCCTACGTCATCGGCGCCGCGGATTCCGGCCATGTTGCCGTAGTGGATCCCGGCCCGGAAGACGAGAGGCATTTGGCTGAGCTGGCAGCGGCGGGCGTCGTCGACGTCGTGCTTATTACGCACCGTCATGCTGATCACACAGCCGCGTCTGCAAGGTTCCATGAACTGACAGGTGCTCCCGTCCGGGCCGCTGCTGTTGAGTACTGCCACGGCGGCGAGCCTCTGGTGGACGGCGAAGTCCTGCACGCTGGCGGCGTGGAGATCCGTGTCGTGGCAACGCCCGGCCACACGTCGGATTCCCTTTGCTTCCATCTCCCCGCAGACGGCCCAAATGGGTCAGTCCTCACTGGTGACACGATCCTCGGCCGCGGCACCACGGTGCTGGACTACCCCGATGGCCGATTGGGCGATTACCTCGCCAGCCTGGACCGGCTTGAATCCCTGGGCCCGGCAACGCTTCTTCCTGCCCACGGCCCGGTGCTTGAAGCCTTGGACGTGAAATGCCGCGAATACCGCGAACATCGTCAGCAGCGGCTCGACCAGATCAGGGCTGCACTTGAACAGCTCGGCCAGGACGCGCCCATTGCTGCGGTGACTGATGCGGTTTATCCCGACGTCGATCCTTCCGTCAGGTGGGCAGCCGAGACTTCGGTTGCGGCCCAGCTGGATTACCTTCGTAGCTAGCGGGCGAACGCCTATCCGCCGGACGGTAGGCTTGAGCCCATGCGTATCGCCCGGTTTGTAGTTGATTCTGATCCCCTTTATGGCGTTGTTGAAGGCGAGCCCGGCAGTGAGGAAATCACTGTCATCCACGGCGATCCCTTCTTCAACGGCGTCGAACGTACCCACGTTAAGCACAAGCTTGAGGATGTGCGGCTCCTTGCCCCGATCATTCCGCGTAGCAAAGTGATCGGCGTTGGGCGCAATTTTGCCGAGCATGCTGCTGAGCTCGGCAACGAGGTTCCCCAACATCCGTTGCTCTTCCTCAAGCCGAACACCTCCGTCATCGGGCCAAACGATCCGATCGTCCTCCCGGAATTCTCCGATGAGGTCTCCTTCGAGGCTGAGCTGTGCGTCATCATCGGCCGTATTTGCAAGGACGTCCCCGAGGAACGCGCCGACGACGTCATTTTTGGTTACACCTGCGGAAACGACCTCACGGCCCGGGACGTCCAGAAGACCGACCTCCAGTGGGCCCGTGCCAAGGGCTTTGACACCTCCGCTCCGCTCGGCCCGTGGATCGAAACTGAACTTGATCCTGAAGACCTCTCCATTCAGGGCCGGCTCAATGGTGAACTTCGGCAGGACGGCAGCACCAAGCAGATGATCCGCGGCGTGCGTGAGCTCGTCTCGATCGTCTCCCAGGCCTTTACGCTCCTTCCGGGCGATGTCATCATGACCGGGACGCCTGCCGGCGTGGGCCTGGTCAATGAGGGCGACCGCTTCGAAGTGGAGATTGAAGGCATCGGCCGCCTGTCCAACCCGGTGGTTCGCCGCTAGCCGCCGGACCAGGGCAAAATGCTCGACGACGGCGCGGACCTTTCGCACGAAAGGTAAGGGGCCGTCGTCGAGCCTTTCCGGCGGGCTACCGGCCCAATATCAAGCGGTAAAGTTGAAGCACTATGACTACTGCTTCTGCGTCCAACGCTGCCCCCAGCGCCATCCCTGCCGTCAACGCCGAGACTCCAGTCCGCGTCCGCTTCTGCCCGTCACCTACGGGAACGCCGCACGTTGGCCTGATCCGCACTGCCCTGTTCAACTGGGCTTATGCGCGCCACACCGGTGGCAAGCTGATCTTCCGGATCGAGGACACTGATTCTGCCCGCGACAGCGAGGAGAGCTACCACCAGCTGCTCGATGCCCTCAAATGGCTCGGTATCGACTGGGATGAGGGCGTCGAGGTAGGCGGACCGCATGAGCCGTACCGCCAGTCACAGCGCGGAGATATCTACCAGGACGTCATCGCCAAGCTCAAGGCCGGGGGACACGTTTACGAGTCCTACTCCACGCCGGACGAGATCGAAGCCCGCCATCGGGCAGCTGGCCGCGATCCGAAGCTGGGCTATGACGGCTTCGACCGCCACATGACCGAGGAACAGCTTGCACAGTTCAAGGCCGAAGGCCGCGATGCCGTGCTGCGCCTGCGCATGCCGGATGAGGACCTGACTTTCAACGACCTCGTTCGAGGCGAGATCACGTTCAAAGCCGGCTCAGTTCCGGACTTCGCCGTGGTCCGTGCCAACGGTGCCCCTCTCTACACTCTGGTCAACCCGGTGGACGACGCCCTCATGGGCATTACCCACATCCTCCGAGGCGAGGACCTCCTGAGTTCCACGCCCCGACAGATCGCGCTGTACCGCGCGCTCTACGCCATCGGCGTGGCGGAGTACATGCCGGAGTTCGGTCACCTGCCTTATGTGATGGGCCAGGGAAACAAGAAGCTGTCCAAGCGGGACCCCGAATCCAGCCTGTTCCTGCACCGCGAGCGTGGCTTCATCCCCGAGGGACTCCTCAACTACCTTTCGCTGCTGGGCTGGTCCCTGAGCGCGGACGAGGACATCTTCAGCGTTGAGCAGCTTGTGGCCAACTTCGACATCCACGATGTCCTGGGTAACCCGGCGCGCTTCGACCTCAAGAAAGCTGAAGCCATCAATGGGACCCACGTGCGCCTGCTCGAGCCGGAGGATTTCAAGCAGAGGCTCGTCCCTTATCTTCGCGCTGAAGGCTTCGTGGGAGAGATCCTGACCTCCCGGCAGGAGGAGATCCTCGCCGAGGCAGCTCCGTTGGTTCAGGAGCGCATCACCTTGCTGGGTGAGGCTCCAGAGATGCTGGCCTTCCTCTTCAAGGCTGATGACGCGATTGATATTGCAGACGACGCCCGCAAGGGGCTGCCGGAGAATCTGCAGGAAGTGCTTGATGCGGCACTCGCTGCGCTGGAGCCCATAGAGGAATGGACGGCTGAGAACATTCAGACGGCGCTCAAGCAGGCATTGGTCGAGGACCTTGGCATCAAGCCCCGCGCTGCTTTTGGACCGGTACGCACCGCTATTTCAGGCCGGCGTATTTCTCCTCCGCTGTTCGAGTCGATGGTGATCCTGGGCAAGGACTCCTCACTCGCGCGCGTTCGCGCGTTCCGGGGCTAGGCGGCAGCGGTCATGGCTATTGCAAGTTCCTTCGGAACTGTCCGCGGTGTTCTTTTCGACATCGACGACACCTTGGTGGACCTTGAGTACGCCATGACAACAGCCCTGCGTGATGTCAGCGAGCATCTCCTGCCCGGCCTTGACCAGGCCGGGTGGGTGAAGTTCGGCCGTATCTTCACCCACGAAACAACGCACTTCTATGACCGTTACCTTGCCGGTGAGCTGACCTTCAATGAGCAGCGCCTTTTGAGGGGCCGGGCAGCGCTGGGCCATTTTGGCGTGGAGCTCGGAGACGGTGAGGAATCGCAGTCGTGGGTTGCCGAGTACCATCAGCGGCAGACGGCCTACGTGCGCCCTTTCGACGACGTAGCTGGCGTGCTTGACGCGCTCGACGCCGCGGACGTTCCGTACGGCGCTGTCAGCAACAACGTTCATGACTACCAACGGGCCAAGTTGGACGGAGCAGGCCTGTCCAGGATCAAAATCCTCGTGGGGACGGACACTGTGGGCGTGCCGAAGCCGGACCCTGCTATCTACCTTGAGGGCGTCCGGTTGCTGGGCACGGAGCCGGCGGAGACACTCTATGTCGGGGACAACCGGCTTCTTGACGCGGACGGCGCAACGGCAGCAGGCCTGATTGGCGTGTGGCTGAACAGGACCGGGGAATTGGTGGAAGAGTTCGCCGGGCGCCAGGTCGATTCCCTGTCGAGACTGCTCGTCAAGGCACCGTCTGCGGCCTGATATCCATGTGATGCAGGTTACGGCCTTGCGATTTGTGCAGGTGGCAAGACTCCGGTAGAGTCATTACTCGTGCTGAGGGGCACGGAGGGAAAAGCCAAGGGAAACCGAGGCAAGGAACTCCGGTCCAAAAGTCACTTTGGGATATGGTGTAATTGGCAACACTACGGTTTCTGGTACCGTCATTCTAGGTTCGAGTCCTGGTATCCCAGCTCTGAAATTCCGCGCTATTGCAGCGGAAAATCGGAATTCCACTTCGCTTAGCCGATTTGGAAGAGAGCTGAAAGTATGAAATACTCATTCAGCTTGATCGCCGGAAACGGCGACAAAAAAGTGCAAGGCCCCATCGTATAGCGGCCTAGTACGCCGCCCTCTCACGGCGGTAACGCGGGTTCGAATCCCGCTGGGGTCACAAACAAATCCCCCCGGAACTTCGGTTCCGGGGGATTTCTTGGTTTAAACGCATTTCCGGCCAGGTGCGGGGATAGGCCAGGGGATTATCAATGGAACGCCCAGGCAGGCCGCACACGCAATCGGACAGTCTGGCCAAATGGACATTCCCGCCAAGCCGACACTCCCGCTGAGCCGCAGGCGGCCATTGGGCTGGCATGATGATGCTGTGACCGCACATGAAGAGCCGACAAGAGCAGGGCTCAGTCCTGTCCCGACCAAAGCGCAGGCTGATGCTGTCAACACCCTTGAAGCAGCGCGTACGGAACTAGCCGGCCTCGCCCTGCCTTTGGCCCTGCCCGAAGCCGAAGAGGGGCGCCGCTGGATCAGGGAGACCCTTGCCCAGCTCGACGACTACGTGATTCCCAGGTACCGCAGCCTGGACGCTCCTCTGCTGGCCGTCGTCGGCGGTTCTACCGGTGCCGGTAAGTCGACGCTGGTTAACGCGCTGGTGGGCTCCCCGGTGACACGTGCCGGGGCCATCAGGCCCACGACCCGCCAGCCCATTCTCCTGCACCACCCGCAGGACGCGGAGTGGTTTGAGGGCCAGCGCATACTTCCCAACCTGGAGCGGATCAGGGGCAGGGTTTCCACGGACCCGTTGCCTGCAAATCAAGCCGGGATCGCACCGGATGCCCAGGCAATCACGTCCCTCGTGCTCGTGGGGCACGACCACGTGCCCCAGGGCCTGGCGATTCTGGATGCGCCCGACGTCGATTCGATTTCCGACAACAACCGGAGGCTCGCAGGCCAGCTGCTCGCCGCAGCGGACCTTTGGGTGTTCGTCACCACGGCAAACAGATACGCCGACGCCGTCCCGTGGCGTCTGCTCCTGGATGCGGCTTCGCGGGACATCACGGTCGCCGTGGTGCTGGACCGCGTGCCACCGGCAGCGGAGGAAGAAGTCAGGACGGACCTAAAGGCGATGTTGGATCGTCAGGGCCTGGCTGCTGCGGAACTCTTCGTGGTGCAGGAAAGTGGTTTGGACGATTTGGGAATGCTGCCGCCCGAAGCTGTCAGCGGATTGAGACTTTGGCTTGCCAGCCTTGCCGCTGATGCGGCCGGACGAGCACACGTTGCAAGGCGTACGCTCAATGGTGCCATCAAAGCAGTGAGCGCCCGGCTTGAAGCTATTGCAGCTGCGGCTGCGGCCCAGGATGCGGCCGCCCGTGAGCTGCGCTCGGCCTGCGTTCACGAATACGACGACGCCCTACTGCGCATTCTGGAAGCGACCAAGGACGGCGCCCTGCTCCGCGGGGAAGTGCTGGCGCGATGGCAGGATTTTGTGGGCACGGGTGAATTCTTCCGTGCACTGGAGCAGAACATAGGGCGTATGCGGGACCGGATGGGAGCATTCTTCAGAGGTGAACCCGCCCCGGCTGTGAAAGTGGAGACCGCGATCGAGACAGGTTTGCAAGCCGTGATTCTTGATGAGGCCGCCAATGCCGCAGAAAACGTCGACAGGCGCTGGCGCTCGGATACGGCTGGCCGCCAGCTCCTGGGTGCCGCAGATCTATCAGGGACCAGTCCCGGCTTTGATGCGAAGGCCGCTGGCGCCATCCGCTCCTGGCAGGAAGGACTCATGGAACTGATCCGCACCCAAGGTCAGGAAAAACGCACGCAGGCCCGTTGGCTCTCCTTCGGCGTTAACGGGCTTGGCGCAGCGCTGATGGTGGTGGTTTTCTCCATGACTGCCGGTTTGACGGGATTGGAGATAGGTATTGCCGGTGGAACGGCTGTTGTGGGGCAGAAGTTGCTTGAAGCTGTCTTCGGTGAGGATGCCGTCCGGCGGCTGGCCCAACAGGCCAGAGCCGATCTCCAGACCTCCTGCCAACGCCTTCTCGAGGAAGAGCGGGACAGGTTCCTCGGCCGCCTCGATGCCGCGGGTCCCTACCCCGGCGACGTGCGCGGCGGGATGGACCTCGCCCGCCACGCCCAGGCCCTCCGCCGACTGGCGGGGGCAGCATGAGCCGGCACAGCCAGATCCGGGAATCGTCCCAGCTCCAGCGGCGGCTCGAAGCACTCAACACCGCACGGGAACTTGCCGAAGGGGTTCTGCCAGAGCAGGAACTGCAATCCGTATATGAGGTCCTTGAGCGGGCCACGTCCAGACGCTCGTTGTCGGCAGGGCACACGGTCGTCGGCTTCTTCGGAGCCACAGGAAGTGGCAAGTCGTCTTTGTTCAATGCCGTCTCCGGCAGCAATCTTGCTACCGCCGCGGCCCGCAGGCCCACAACGTCCGCGCCGTTGGCAGGCATCTGGGGCGAGGAAGGCAGCGGACCCCTGCTGGACTGGCTCGGAGTACAGGAGCGGCACAGCCTGCCCGAGGGCCCAGGCCTGGCCAACGCTGAGAGCGGCCTGATCCTGCTTGATCTTCCTGACTTTGACTCAACGAAAGTGGAGAATCGGCAGATTGTCCAGCGACTGGTAGGGATGGTGGACGTCCTGGTCTGGGTGCTGGACCCGCAGAAGTATGCGGATGCCGCCGTGCACAACGACTTCCTGCGCCCGATGGCTTCCCATGGAGCAGTCACGTTTGTTGTCTTGAACCAAATAGACAAGCTTAACGATGCTGACACCGCTGATGTGCTTAATTCCCTGAAAGGAATCCTGGAGCGCGACGGTCTGGATGACGTTCGGGTCTTGGGCGCCTCGGCACTGACTGGCGAAGGCATCGATGCCGTCCGTGGTGCCATCCGGGACGTCGTGCTCCAGAGGGAGGCCACCACAAAACGCCTTGCTGCCGACGTCTCCAAGGCTGCCGTCGAACTGTCCCAGGTTTCAGGTGCAGGCGAGGCTCGCGGCGTCAAGGCAAACACCAAGGCTAAACTCGCCAATGAATTGTCGACGGCGGCCAACGTACCTGTGGTGGTTGATGCGGTAGCGCGATCCTTCAAGAGGGAATCGGCGCGCAGGACGGGATGGCCCGTGACGCGCTGGTTGCTGCGCTTCCGGCCTGATCCCCTGCGGAGGCTGAACCTGGGCAGGCAGGACGCCAGGCCCGAACTCAACCGGACTTCCTTGCCGGTGGCGGGCGCACCCGAACGTGCGAGGACGGATGCCGCGGTGCGTGATTTTGTGGATGAGGCTTCGGAAGGCGCTCCTGGCCCGTGGAGGGCGTCCATCCGTGGTGTGGCCAGGGAAGGCCGCGAGCAACTGCCGGATGCCCTGGACCAAGCCATCGCTGGGACGGATCTCAAAACATCAAAACGCCCGTTCTGGTGGTTGTTGTTCAACTCACTTCAATGGATCGCACTTCTCCTGGCCGTCGGTGGCCTTGGTTGGCTTGGGGTCCTGGCCGTGCTCGGCTATTTCCAAATGCCCGTGCCCGAGGTGCCGCGGACCGAGGGATGGCCCTGGCCTACGTTGATGGTGGCCAGCGGAGTGATTCTGGGGATTGTTCTCGCGGTCTTCGGCAGAATCATCGGCGGCTGGGCCGCGCGCCTGCGCGCCAAAGGGGTGGCCAAAAGACTGAAAGCGGCTATCGCAGGTGTGGCCGAGCAGCGCATTGTGGAACCTGTTGAGGTGGAAATTGCCAGGTTGAGCGCCTTCAATACTGCACTAAGAACCGCGCGCGGACGGTAGGTGTGCAGCTAAAGGTCCGAGGCTGCGTCCCTGACTTTGACAAGGGTCCGAAGGTTGCGCGTTGTGGTGCTGGCCTTGTAGCGCGGTTTGGCGGAAAGTTTGCTGAAGGGACTTTCCAACGTTCCCCCGGCGGGTGAAAGCCATGCGGAAGCTTCCGGTCCAAGCCGCACCTGTTCCACGCCACCAAGGGCTTCGCCGGCCTCAAAGAGTTCGTCCAGCATGTTCCTGTCAGAGGCGAGCGTTATGTAGCTGTGCGTGGTCTTGTCGTCGGCGGGGTACGGGCAGGCATCCACGAGTTCGGCCACACGCG
The DNA here is from genome assembly GCF_019977235.1 of Arthrobacter sp. StoSoilB5. Taxonomy (NCBI): domain Bacteria; kingdom Bacillati; phylum Actinomycetota; class Actinomycetes; order Micrococcales; family Micrococcaceae; genus Arthrobacter; species Arthrobacter sp. StoSoilB5. Next base: position 3,477,383 of record NZ_AP024646.1, on the reverse strand, counting down.
AAGAAGTGAGGACAACAACCCAGGCGTCGTAGCCGAAGGAATCACGCAGGCACTTTTCGAACTGGGCCTTGACGTCCTTGAGACTCAAGTCACTCTTCAGGACAACGTTTCCACTGGCCAGCAGTGTCTTGACGTCAGAGAACGGGTAGGCCTTAAGTGCTGATTTCAGCTCGGCCATCTTGATGTTGATCCCGCCGACGTTGATGCCCCGGAGGAATACGGCATAGGTGTTCATGGACGTCCCCCTTCAAAGACAGCGGGTCTAGTCGTTGTTCTTGCGCAAGGCTTCGGTAAGTACCCGGGCGGCATTGCAGACAACCTCGGCGTGCAGCCGTCCGGGTTGGCGCGTTAGGCGCTCAATCGGACCTGAGATGGAAACCGCAGCTATGACCCTTCCGGAGGGTCCGCGGACGGGAGCGGAAACCGAGGCGACCCCAGGCTCGCGTTCGCCAAGGCTCTGACCCCAGCCCCGGCGTCGTACTCCTGCCAGGACGGTGGGCGTAAAGCGGGCGTTCTGGAGTCCTTCCAGCAGGCGGTCGTGGTCTTCCCAGGCGAGGAGGACCTGCGCCGCGGAGCCGGCCTTCATGGACAGTTGGGTGCCCACCGGAATGGTATCGCGCAGGCCGATCGGCCGCTCCGCAGAGGCAACGCACACGCGCCAATCGCCCTGCCTGCGGAAAATCTGGGCACTCTCGCCGGTAGCGTCACGCAGTTGGATAAGTACTGGCCCCGCGGAAGCGATGAGCCGGTCTTCACCAGCCGCGGATGCGAGTTCCACCAGGCGGCTGCCGAGGACGAACCGCCCCTGGATGTCGCGACTGACCAGGCGGTGGTGGACCAAGGCCAGCGCGAGCCGGTGAACGGTGGGCCGGGCGAGCCCCGTAGCCGCTACAAGCTGTGCGAGTGTCGTGGGCCCGGCCTCGAGGGCATCGAGTACTTGGGCCGCTTTATCAATGACACCGACTCCACTAGAATTGTCCATGTAATGATATTGCCGTCTCAATATCTGAGATGCAAGTTGTTTCACTGGCCTATTTTGCGACCGTGCTGGTTCAGTGGTTGCAAGAGTTCAGTGCTTGGAAGAACAGTTCAGTGGATGAAGACCATCCAACTTCAGTGAAGGGAGCAAGGCCGTGGGAAAGACACTGGCCGAGAAAGTCTGGGACGCGCACGTGGTGCGCAAGGGTGAAGGCGAAGGAGCCAACGCCCAGCCCGACCTTCTTTTCATTGACTTGCACTTGGTCCACGAGGTGACGTCACCGCAGGCCTTCGAGGGGCTGCGCTTGGCTGGCCGCAAGCTCCGGCGCACAGACCTCACCATTGCGACGGAAGACCACAACACTCCCACCCTGGACATTGACAAGCCCATTGCGGACCTGACCAGCCGCACGCAGATTGAGACGCTGCGCGCCAACTGCAAGGAGTTCGGCGTCCGCCTGCACTCGCTGGGGGATAAGGAACAGGGCATCGTGCACGTCGTGGGTCCGCAGCTGGGTCTGACCCAGCCGGGCATGACTGTGGTGTGCGGCGACTCCCACACCTCCACGCACGGTGCCTTCGGCGCGCTGGCCATGGGCATCGGAACCTCTGAGGTCGAGCACGTCATGGCAACCCAGACGCTGTCCTTGAAGCCGTTCAAGACGATGGCGATCAACGTGGAGGGCACGCTGCGCCCGGGCGTCACCGCGAAGGACATCATCCTGGCGGTCATCGCCAAGATCGGTACCGGTGGAGGCCAGGGCTATGTCCTGGAATACCGCGGATCCGCGATTCGGGCCCTGTCCATGGATGCGCGCATGACCATCTGCAACATGTCCATCGAGGCTGGCGCGCGTGCCGGCATGGTTGCTCCGGACCAGATCACCTACGACTACATGCAGGGCCGTCCGCATGCGCCCGAAGGCGATGACTGGGACGCCGCGATCGAGTACTGGAACACCCTGCACACCGACGCCGACGCTGCGTTCGACGTCGAAGTGGACCTCGATGCCAACACCCTGGAGCCGTTTGTCACCTGGGGCACCAACCCCGGCCAGGGCGTTTCCCTCTCGGCCAAGGTTCCGGCCCCTGAGGACTTTGGCGACGAGAACGCCAAAGCCGCCGCGGAGCGCGCGCTGCAGTACATGGGCCTCGAGGCAGGCACCCCCATGAAGGACATCCGTGTGGATACGGTCTTCCTGGGCTCTTGCACCAACTCCCGGATCGAGGACCTGCGTGCTGCCGCTGACATCATCCGCGGCCGCGAGAAGGACCCGAATATCCGCATGCTCGTAGTTCCGGGTTCCGCCCGTGTCCGCCTCGAAGCCGAAGCTGAGGGCCTGGACAAAATCTTCAAGGATTTCGGTGCCGAGTGGCGCTTCGCCGGTTGCTCCATGTGCCTTGGCATGAACCCGGACCAGCTGGAACCGGGGGAGCGCTGCGCATCAACGTCCAACCGCAACTTTGAGGGTCGCCAGGGCAAGGGTGGCCGTACGCACCTTGTCTCTCCCGTGGTGGCTGCTGCGACAGCCGTTCGCGGAACGTTGAGCTCGCCGTCGGACCTTGAACCGGCTTCGGCAGGCACATTGACCGGAATCGCAGTCTAGGAGGATCCCATGGAAGCATTCACTACCCACACCGGCATCGGTGTTCCGCTGCGCCAGAGCAATGTGGATACCGACCAGATCATTCCGGCGGTCTACCTCAAGCGCATCACGCGCACAGGCTTCGAAGACGCCCTGTTCGCCGCATGGCGCAAGGACGAGTCATTCATCCTAAACCAGGCTCCCTTCACGTCCGGCTCCGTGCTGGTGGCCGGCCCGGACTTCGGGACGGGATCATCGCGCGAGCATGCCGTCTGGGCTTTGAAGGACTACGGCTTCAAAGCTGTCCTGTCTTCCCGGTTTGCCGATATTTTCCGCGGCAACTCAGGCAAGCAAGGACTGCTGGCCGCCCAGGTGGCACAGGATGACATCGAGCTCATCTGGAAGGTCCTGGAGAACAGCCCCGGCACCGAGGTCAAGGTGGACCTGGTCTCCAAGACGGTGGAATGCGGCAATGTCGTGGCTCCGTTCGAGATCGACGATTACACGCGCTGGCGCCTCCTGGAGGGCCTTGATGACATCGGGCTGACTTTGCAGCACGAGGAAGACATCACGGCCTACGAGGCCACACGGCCTACCTTCAAGCCGAAGACGCTCCCGGCGAAAAGCTGAGACCACACGATGTTTCCCTCCGCGGCTGGAATGCTGCGGGACAGGACCGGCGGGCCCCTTAGGGTAGGCTCGCCGGTCCTTTTTTTCGGGGGATTGATGGACGCCGGATGTGCCCGCCACGCGGTGGCTCCATTTCGGTTAGGTAACCCGAGCTTCTATGCTTAGCTGGAGCCTTTGTAAGTATGGGGGGCGAGTAGTCGTGAGGAAACCGGTATAGATGAGTAGTGTTCTGACAATCCGCGGTGGCGTCCCGTTGACAGGGCGAGTGACCGTTCGCGGTGCCAAGAACCTTGTGCCCAAGGCCATGGTGGCCGCGTTGCTGGGCAGCGAACCATCAGTGCTTCGGAACGTGCCGGAAATCAAGGACGTGGAGGTTGTCACCAGCCTCCTGAAGCTCCACGGTGTGACTGTGGTCAAGGACCCCGCTACGGGAGACCTAACCTTGAATCCCAAGGATGCCAAGACGGCGTCCAGCACCGCCATTGACGCGCATGCCGGCGATTCGCGCATTCCGATCCTGCTGTGCGGTCCACTGATCCACGCAATCGGAGAGGCCTTCATTCCAGACCTTGGTGGCTGCAAAATTGGCGATCGTCCTATCGACTACCACCTGAACGTCCTGCGCCAGTTTGGTGCCGTTGTGGAAAAGCGCCCTGGTGGCATCCACATCTCCGCGCCCAACGGCCTGCATGGGGCCAAGATTTCCCTTCCGTATCCGTCTGTTGGCGCAACCGAGCAAGTATTGCTGAGCGCTACGAGGGCGGAAGGAATCACGGAGCTCAGCGGGGCAGCAACTGAGCCCGAAATCATCGATCTCATCGCCGTGCTGCAGAAGATGGGCGCCATCATCAGCGTCCAGACCGATCGCACCATCCGTATAGAGGGTGTCAAGGATTTGGGCGGCTATAACCACCGGGCCCTTCCGGACCGCAACGAAACAGCGTCCTGGGCCTCGGCCGCGCTGGTCACCCGTGGCGACATTTTTGTTGAAGGCGCTTCGCAGCGGGACATGATGACTTTCCTGAACACCTATCGCAAGGTGGGGGGCGGCATGGACATTGGCGACGACGGCATCCGTTTCTACCACCCTGGAGGCAAGCTTTCCCCGTTGGTCCTGGAGACGGACGTGCACCCCGGCTTCATGACTGACTGGCAGCAGCCCTTGGTGGTGGCCCTGACCCAGGCCGAGGGTGTGTCCATTGTGCATGAGACGGTCTACGAGAACCGTTTCGGCTTCACGGATGCCCTGGCCCGCATGGGGGCCAACATCCAGGTCCACCGTGAGTGCCTCGGCAGCGTCCCGTGCCGCTTCGGACAGCGGAACTTCCTTCATTCTGCAGTGATCTCCGGTCCGACCCCCCTGCGGGGCACCGATATCGACATCCCGGATCTTCGTGGGGGGTTCAGCCACCTCATCGCAGCACTGGCAGCCACAGGTACATCCACGGTCACTGGCATCGATATCATCAACCGCGGATATGAGCGCTTTACGGAAAAGCTCGCTGGCCTGGGCGCCGATTTCGACATCATCACCACCAAGTAGCGGGGGACCCTTTGAAGGAATCGGCCAAGAGCCGGGCCACGTTCATGCTCCTGGCGGGCATTGCGCGTCCGTTGATGAACGTCCTGATGGGCAAGAGGTGGGAGGGCACTGGGAAGCTCCCGGCGGGCGGCTTCATCGCCGTACCGAACCACTGCACCGAGATTGATCCGATTGTGATCGGGCACATGCTGTACAACCAGAAGCGTCCACCGCACTTCCTGGCGAAGGCAGGACTCTTCAAAGCCCCTGTGCTGGGAGCTTTGCTGCGGGCGACCCAACAGATTCCGGTTGAACGCTCGACGGCGGGAGCGAACCGCTCGCTGCAAGTGGCCAAAGAGGTGGTGGACGCCGGAGGCGCCATCATTATCTACCCTGAAGGAACCCTGACGCGGGATCCGGACCTGTGGCCCATGAAGGGGCACACGGGTGCTGCCCGGCTCGCGTTGCAGACGGGTGCGCCGGTTGTTCCGATGGCCCACTGGGGTGCGCATGAGGTTTTTCCCAGATACGCCAAACGCTTCCACGTCTTCCCTCGAAAGACCGTCAGGATTCTGGTGGGTGATCCCGTGGACCTGAGCTCCTTCGCGGGCCGGCCCATGGACCGGGCAACCCTGTCTGAAGCTACTGATGTCATCATGGACGCGGTCACCGGACTCCTGGCAACCCTCCGCGGTGAGGAGGCACCCGCCGAACGGTGGGATCCGGCCGTCCATAAGCAGGCCAAGCATGGCCGGTTCGTGGAACGGGGTTCAACTCCCGCACCGGGTGGAGCGCCAGAAAAGGCTGCTGAACCCGCTGGCAACGAAGCTTCTCCTGGGGATCCGGAATCGGAGGGCGGCAAATGACGGTAAGTGAAAGCCCTGTCCCTGCTCCGGACACCGTCGCCGTCCTGGGCGCGGGATCCTGGGGAACCACGTTCGCCAAGATCCTGGCCGATGCCGCTGCCAGTAGCGGGGTGGAGCGGAAGATTCGGATTTGGGGACGCCGCGCAGGGGTGGTTGACCAGATCAATGCTGAGCACCGCAATGAGCAGTACTTGAAGGATATCGAGCTTCCGCCTGCTGTTACGGCATCCACGGATGTTGCTGAGGTCCTGCGGGATGCCGGACTCGTGGTCCTGGCAGTGCCGGCCCAATCGCTTCGGCCCCAGCTGGGTGAATGGAAGCGCCTGCTGGCACCGGACGCAATTGTCGTTTCCCTTATGAAAGGCCTCGAACTAGGGACTGACGCGCGCATGAGCGAGGTCATCGCCCAGGAGCTTGGAATCCCGGAATCCCGCGTGGTGGTGGTTTCCGGACCCAACCTCGCCATGGAGATTGCCAGGGAACAACCCACTGCGTCCGTGGTTGCGTGCAGCGACGCCGATACCGCCGCCGCAATCGCACTCTGCTGCACCGCACCGTACTTCCGTCCCTACACCAGCACCGACGTTGTAGGCGTGGAGATCGGTGGGATCGTCAAGAATGTCATCGCGTTGGCTGTGGGTATTTGCGAGGGCCGCCAGATGGGGGATAACACCAAAGCCTCCGTCATCACGCGCGGACTTGCCGAGACGTCCCGGCTTGCCCTGGCGTTGGGTGGAGAAGCCCACACCATGGCCGGTCTCGCAGGGCTCGGCGACCTTGTTGCGACGTGCTCCTCCGCGCTGTCCCGGAATCACACAGCTGGAAGGCTGTTGGGCGAGGGACTCAGCCTCGAGCAGGTGGCCGAACAGATGACGCAAACCGCTGAAGGCATTAAGTCCGGCCCTGCCGTGCACGAGTTGGCGGGCAAACTGAATGTCGAAATGCCCATTACGGCCGCCGTTGTGGCGGTGCTTGAGGGCAAAATGTCCGTTGATGACCTGGGGCCGCGATTGCTGGCCCGGGCACTGAAGTCCGAAGGCGACTACTGATTGTGACTGAAGAATCCACCCCCGTGACCGGCCGTAGACCCCGTGTGGCGGTCCTTTTCGGCGGACGTTCCAGCGAACACGCTGTTAGTTGCGTGACGGCGGCAGGCGTCATGGGTGCCATTGACAAGAGCAAATACGATGTGGTGCCTATTGGCATTGCCAAGTCAGGACAGTGGGTCCTTGCGTCGGGGGATACCAGCCAGTGGTCTTTGAGTTCGTCGGCACTTCCTGAGGTATCGCAGTCGGACCGGACTGTCACCTTGGCCGAGGTGGGCGGCGAGCACCAGCTCATAGTGACTGCGCCGAATGCCATCCCTGAGGAACTCGGTTCCGTGGACGTTGTCTTTCCTTTGCTCCATGGTCCTTGGGGCGAGGACGGAACCATTCAGGGTCTCCTGGAACTATCCGACACCCGCTATGTTGGTGCCGGAGTGCTGGCCTCTGCGGTGGGCATGGACAAGCACTTCATGAAGGTAGTTTTTGAAGCCGCTGGACTGACTGTGGGTCCTTACATCGCCGTCACCGATCGCGAATGGCTCACGGATGCCGAGGCTGTCCGCAAGCGCGTGGACAAGCTCGGTTTCCCGGTCTTCGTCAAGCCGGCCCGTGCAGGCTCTTCCATGGGAATCTCCAAAGTGGACTCGTTGGAGGGCCTGGATGCTGCCATCGAGGAAGCCCGCCGCCACGACCTGAAGCTGGTCATCGAAGCCGGCATCGTCGGGCGCGAAATCGAGTGCGCCGTCCTGCAAGGCAGGGGCACCGACGCGCCGCGCACCTCCATGCCCGGCGAAATCGCGGTGGCTATCGGCGAACACCAGTTCTATGACTTTGCTGCCAAATACGTCGAAGACGGTGCCGCTGCACTGAGTTGCCCGGCTGATATGCCGGATGAGGCCATTGCCCGCGTACGGGAATTGGCTGCTGTCGCCTTCGACGCCGTGGGCGCGGAAGGTCTGAGCCGCGTGGACTTCTTCTATACTCCGGCTGGTGAATTGATCATTAACGAAATCAACACCATGCCGGGCTTCACTCCAAAGAGCATGTACCCCCAGATGTGGGCGGCTTCAGGGCTGGCGTACCCCGAGCTGATCGATGAACTCATCCACTTGGCCCTGACCCGAAAAACGGGCCTGCGCTAACCCGGGGAACACTACTTTGTGGTTGGCAGGTTCTGCAGGTCTTCCTGGCCGACGCAGTGGCGTGTGGCTTTAATCTTGCCCGCAGCGGCCGCAAGTTCGGTGAGGACTGTGGCGGAGCTGATGTTGGCGGCTTCCAGTTTGACAGGATCGACCAGGATTTCGGTTGCGGGTTCGCGGCCGAAGGTGGTCAGGGTGTAGACGCCATCGCCCTCTTTGATGACCCAGTCGATGTCATTGACACTGACGCAGCGGTCAGTAGTTGGCCCGGGGACGTTGACGCCGCAACGCAGGATGATCTGTGAGGGATCGCCCCATGCTGCCGTGGCCTGGCTGTTGGTCTTGCGAAGCGCGGCGTCGCCGATCTTGTCCGGGAGCGCCACCATCATGGGTGCGCAGGCGGGATTGGCTGCGTCAGTGGCCGCCGTGACGTCGACAGTGGGTGCGCAGGCTGACACTGCGAGGACGGACATTGTGGCCAAGGTGAAGGCCACGGCTGTCCGCGGGAGGGTCTTTCGGTGCATTGGTCCAGCCTATCCCGACCACGCGTCCCGGTGGATTGCGGTTGATGCGGCTTGTGGCTGAAGCACAGTTGCGGGAGTCACATTGCCGCCGGATCGGGCCTCACAGGCTGCGGCGATATTTTGTCGGTGTGTCGCGATAGCGTAGAGCCGTGCCACCAAAACAGCCATCCACAGAATATCCAACAGTCGGAGACCTCTCCGAGTCCGAGCTCCTGGCCCGGATCTTCCCTCGCCTGAACAGCAGCCCCAGCATCCTCCTGGGTCCCGGTGACGACGCCGCCTTGGTGGCCTCCACGGACGGCCGCACGCTCATCTCCATCGATACCCAGACCCAGGACCAGGACTTCAGGCTGGAGTGGAACAACGGTTATCGAACCACAGGGTACGACGTCGGCTGGAAGTCCGCCGCACAGAACCTCAGCGATATCAATGCAATGGGTGGCACGGCCACGTCGTTGGTGGTGAGCCTGACCATGCCGCCAGCCACACCTGTGGAGTGGGTTGAGGACTTCGCAGATGGCCTCACCGCTGGAATCATCGGGCTCGGCGCTCCTGATTGCTCCGTAGCCGGGGGAGACCTGGGCCGTGGACGAGAAATAGCGGTGACCGTCGCCGTCGTAGGTACGTTGGCTGGACGGGCGCCCGTGCTCCGTTCCGGGGCGAAGGCCGGAGATGTGGTGGCGGTGGCAGGCACGTTGGGGCGTGCTGCAGCCGGACTGGCTCTCTTGGAAAGCGATGTCTCCTTGAAGGAGCTCACATCCGGGCAACGGGCACTTATGGATAGCCAATGCCGCCCTGTGCCACCATTGGCTGCGGGGCCGCTGGCGGCGCGTTCGGGGGTCACAGCAATGATGGATATTTCAGATGGCTTGTTGCGGGACGGCGGCAGGCTTGCTGCGGCAAGCAACGTTATCCTGGACTTCGACGCCGTTGCCTTGAAAACCCACACACTTCCGCTGGAGCCAGCTGCCGCGTTGCTGGGCGTTGATTCAATGCCCTGGGTTCTCGGTGGGGGAGAAGACCATGGGCTGCTGGCTACGTTCCCAGCGGGAATTCAGCTGCCTCAGGGCTTCACTGCGATAGGCTCAGTTCAGGCCGTTGCCCAGTCACAGGGCAGCGGCGTCCGGATTGCCGGGCAAGCTGCTGACACCGTGGGATGGGATCATTTTGCAGACTAAGATCGCCGCGAATGCGCACGCCATGAAACGTTGGCTCGGCAAGACAGAGGTGGTCCTTGGCAACCATAGCGACCGCCTCAACGCGATCAACATCTTCCCGGTCGCCGATGGCGATACTGGAACCAACCTTTATCTCACCGCGCGGGCAGCTGTGTCAGCTTTGGGGGGAACCGCTCCTGACGCCATCGAAACCGGTAACGACGTCGGTGCCGTGCTCTCGCGCGCCGGTCAGGCTGCCATGGAACAGGCCAGGGGCAACTCGGGCACCCTCTTTGCGGTCTTCCTGTGCGCGGCGGCCGAGCCACTTGCCGGAAAAGCGCGCCTGAGTGCGCCGCTTCTGGCCACGGCCCTCAACCGGGCCCAGATCCGGGCCTGGTCGGCGTTGAGTGAGCCAGTATCCGGAACCATGCTTTCCGTCCTTGAGGCAGCCGCCCACGCGGCCCAAGCGGCGGACTCTTCCCAGAACGGTGATGACAGCAACCACGCCCTGGGCCTTGCTTTGGATGCAGTGGTGGATGCCGCTTTCCAAGCCGTCGTTCGCACCGAGGACGAACTCGCACCGCTCCATGAGGCGCACGTGGTGGATGCCGGCGGTGTAGGTATGTTGCTGGTGCTGGACTGCCTCCGTTCTGCGGTCCTCGGTGAAGAGTTGCAGGAGGAGCTCCTCGATAGCCTCCATGGCTACCAGCTCCAGGATCCGCACATCCACCAGCAGATGCCGGCCGACGACGGCGTGGAAGTCATGTGTACCATCAACCTTTCGCCCTTGGACGCAGCCGTGCTGCGCCAACGCCTGGATGAGATGGGCGATTCCGTCATCATGAGCCAGGTCGGCAATACTGCAGGCAATCCTGACGACGACGACGAATCCGGTATTGAAGCCAGTTATCGTTGGCGCGTGCATGTCCACGTACCTGATCCCGCGCCAGCTGTTGCGCTGATTCGGTCGCTGGGGGAGCCCACAGACATTGCCGTCAGCCAACTTGCCCTGCCCCGCGATGCCGCAGGCGGACACCAGGACCAGGACGCAACCCAAACTGCAGAACCCAGCAGCACCCCGGGCCAGTCACGGCATGAATACTGAGCTGGAACTGCCCCTCGAACGCAGGATCGGCAAGCGCTCGGCTTCGGTCATTGACAAGCACCTTGGCCTCAAGACAACCGGCGCCCTGCTGAACTACTTTCCGCGCAGGTATTTGAGCCGGGGCGAGCTTACTCCCATCAGCAACCTTCCCCTTGACGAGGAAGTCACGCTGATTGCCCGGGTCCTGTCCAACAGCACCCGTCAGATGCGTGCCAGGCGGGGTTCCATCACGGACGTCGTGGTGACCGACGAAGCCGGTGGAAACCACGTCCCGGGCACCCTGAAAGTCAGTTTCTTCAATGGGTTCCGGGCCAAGGCGGAGCTCCTTCCGGGACGCCGGGCGATGTTTTCCGGCAAGGTGACCCGCTACGGGGGCGCCTTGGGGCTGACTAATCCGGACTTCCTGTTGTTGGATGAGGATCCGGACGCAGACGGCTCCATTGACCCGGAAAAGCTGGCAGCCATGCCCATCCCCGTCTATCCCGCTACGGCAAAGCTAACAAGTTGGTCCATTCACAAAGTGATTACCGCGCTGCTGCAAACCGTGGACCTCGACGCCCTGGCGGATCCGCTGCCGGAGTCCATCGTCAGCAGGGATGGGCTGCTCAGTGTGGCCGAAGCTTATCGCCTCATCCACTCCCCTGAGACGGCCAAGGATTGGCAGCGGGCACAGGAACGATTCCGCTACCAAGAGGCGTTGGTGCTGCAGGCGGCACTGGCGCGACGCCGTGCCCAGCTTGCCGCCGAGGAAGCCACTGCCCGGCGTCCGGTCGCAGACGGCCTTCTGGCCGCGTTTGACCGGAACCTGCCCTTCACGCTCACTGCTGGCCAGACTGCGGTGGGAAAGACACTTTCCGAAGAACTTGGCCAGGACACACCAATGAATCGCCTCCTGCAAGGTGAGGTGGGTTCCGGCAAGACCATCGTGGCCCTGCGGGCGATGTTGCAGGTGGTTGATGCTGGTGGACAGGCTGCGCTCCTCGCCCCCACCGAGGTTTTGGCCGCACAGCATTTCGACTCCATCCGGCGCACCTTGGGTTCATTGGCCCGCGATCACATGTTCGGCGGCGCCGGCATGCTCGGTGCAGGCATCCTCGGTACGGATGCCGGGCAGGCTGGCGTCCAAGTGACGCTGCTGACCGGCTCCATGCCCACGGCTGCCAGGAAGCAGGCCATGCTCGACGCCGCATCGGGGAACGCCGGCATCGTCATCGGCACCCATGCGCTATTGAGCGACAAAACCAGTTTTCAGGATCTCGGCTTGATCGTTGTGGATGAGCAGCACCGCTTCGGCGTGGAACAACGGGACGCGTTGCGTGCCAAGGCCCAGCGACCCCCGCATCTGCTGGTTATGACTGCCACGCCGATTCCCCGCACAGTGGCGATGACCGTGTTCGGCGACCTTGAGACCTCCATCCTGGATGAACTCCCTGCAGGGCGTGCCCCCATTTCCACTCATGTTGTGGGGCTCGCGGAGAACCCCGGCTGGGCGGATCGAATCTGGAAACGCTCACGGGAAGAAGTCGACGCCGGCCATCAGGTTTACGTTGTATGCCCCAAAATCGGCGCGGATGACGACGGCGACTTCAGCCCCGGAGAGGCCGAACCAACAGACGCCGAACTCTCGGACGAAGGTCCGGGCCGCGAGCTTGCCTCGGTGACTGCCGTCGTCGAAAGCCTTGTGGAGGAGCCTTCGTTGGCCGGAGTGACTATCGCGCCCCTCCATGGCCGGCAGGATCCGCTGCTTAAGACCGAAACCATGGCATCGTTCGCGGCAAACCAAACCAAGGTGTTGGTGTCCACCACTGTCATTGAGGTGGGTGTCGATGTCCACAATGCCACCCTGATGGTGATCCTGGACGCCGAGCGCTTTGGTATTTCACAACTCCACCAGCTTCGCGGACGGGTGGGCCGTGGCGGCCTGCCAGGAACTTGCCTGCTGGTTACTACATTGGAGCCCGGGCACCCGAGTCGTCGACGATTGGAGGCTGTGGCGTCCACCACCGACGGCTTCGAGCTCTCCCAGGAAGACCTGAAACTCCGCCGTGAAGGCGATATCCTTGGTGCTTCCCAATCAGGTGGCCGGTCCACGCTCAAGCTGCTCCGTGTCCTGGAGCATGAGGACCTCATTGCCCGTGCCCGCGCAGACGCGCAGGCCCTGGTGGCCGAGGACCCGGCACTGCGGCACCAGCCGGTCCTTGCCGCGACCATTGATGACTACTTGAACCCTGAAAAGGAGGCGTTCCTTGAACGCGGTTAGAGATTTCCCAGGCCTGGGCATCTGCAAACGTTCGGACATGCGTTACGGAGAGGCACTGTGAGCCGGATTATTGCCGGCATGGCAGGTGGGAATCCCCTCACCAGCGTGCCCGGCACGGCAACGCGGCCCACTACGGACCGCGTCAAGGAAGCGCTGTTTTCCCGTCTCGAATCCTTGGCCGTCATCGATGATTCGCGGGTGCTGGATCTCTATGCCGGCTCTGGAGCCCTGGGTGTCGAGAGCGCCAGCCGGGGTGCACGCAGCGTGGATTTGGTGGAGTTCGATGCCAAGGCCAGCGATGCGTGCCAGCGCAACGCGGACATGGTGAATCAAATCCTGGGCGCCAAAAAGGTTTCAGTCCATCGGTCCAAGGTTGAGTCTTTCCTGGAGCGTGCCACAGGACGCGATACGTGGGACCTGGTGTTCCTGGACCCGCCTTACCCCTTGGACGAACCAGCGTTGAGTGCGGTGCTCGCCAAGTTGTCGCCCCACTTGGATGAAGGGGCAGTGGTAGTGGTGGAAAGGTCGTCCAGAAGTGCCGAACCGTCCTGGCCCGAAGAACTGGAATGTTTCGCTGACAAAAAGTACGGCGAGACCAAGCTATGGTTCGCTGAACCTGCCTAGTCCGAGATTCTGTCCAGATCCACGCCGTGGAGGACTGTTGCAGGGTGTGGGCCCCGCTCAAGTAATGCGCCGGTCCACGCTGGCGGCCATGGCGCACGGGTGCCTACCAGGATGATATTGCCGGGGTAGCGCCCGGCGAACATTCCCGTCTCGGCGAAGGCGGCGACGTCCGCCAGGGCCTGCCGAAGGGCAGCTACCTGGCTTCGCACCAGAGTCAGTGCCGGTTCATCGCCCACGTTCACGATCAGTATGCCGTTGGGCCGCAGCCGGGCAGCGGCCTCTTCATAGAACTCCCGGCACGCAATATGGGCTGGTGCCTCGGGCCCGGAGAAGATATCAAGGATCACGACGTCGAACCCCACCTCCGCGGGAAGTTCGGCCAGGGCCTCGCGTGCGTCGCCTATGTGCGTGTGCAGCCGCGTGCCTTCCGGCATAGGCAGCTTTTGCAGGACGAAGTCCAGTAGTTCGCGTTCGAGTTCCACCGCATACTGGTCCGAACCGGGACGGGTGGCCTGGATGTAACGGGCCAACGTCAGGGCACCGGCGCCGAGATGGAGCACGGACAGCGGCTCGGCTGGCTCTGCAACCAGATCCACCACATGACCGATTCTCCGAAGATACTCGTAGAAGATCTCCGCAGGGTTGGCCAGATTCACGTGGGATTGTTCAGCGCCACCGATGCTGAGGATATAGCTGCCTTCAATGAGCGTATCGGAGTCAATAGTGGCGTGCTGTCCTGTGGTCCGAAGGAAACGCGCGGCTTGATGGCGGCCTGAGTCGTTGCGGTTCAGAGCAGGTCCTTGAGCCCGGCCAGTCGTTCGGCAGCTTCTTCCAAGACACTGGTTTTCTTGCAGAAGGCGAAACGCAGCAGGCTGCGGGTCCGTTCTGCCCCTTCAGGATGGCAAAAAACGGGAACCGGGATCGCGGCGACGCCAACCAGGCCCGGCAACCGGCGTGCCAGGTCCACGGAGTCCTTGATGCCCAGCGGTTCTGTGTCGACGTTGACGAAGTACGTGCCGCTGGGCGTGTAGACGTCGAATCCTGCGGCGCGAAGGCCCTCGGAGAGGACGTCCCGTTTATGCCGCAGGGTTTCAGCGATGCCTGCATAGAATTCGTCAGGTAGGGCAAGCCCCACGGCGATGGCGCTCTGGAACGGCGTTCCAGAACTGTACGTCAGGAACTGTTTGACGGTGCGGACAGCGGCAACCAGGTCCTCGGGTCCCGTGAGCCAGCCGATCTTCCACCCTGTGAAGGAGAACGTCTTCCCGGCAGAAGAGATGGTGAGGGTCCGTTCGGCGGCGCCCGGCAGGGAAGCGACCGGAATATGGGATACGCCGAAGGTGAGGTGTTCGTAAACTTCGTCGCTGACAATGATGGCGTCGTACTTGGTGGCCAGCTCCACCACCTTTGCCAGAACCTCTAGAGGGAAGACGGCGCCGGTGGGATTGTGCGGGTTGTTCAGGAGCACCACCTTGGTGCGGCTGCTGAAGGCGGCTTCCAGCATGGACAAGTCCGGAAGGAAATCCGGAGCGGGCAGGGGAGCAGTGACATGTTGTGCCCCTGCCAATCCGATGACAGCCCCATAGGAGTCATAGAACGGTTCGAAGGTCAGGACCTCGTCGCCGGGCTGGATGAAGGCAAGGAGTGACGCAGCAATGGCTTCCGTGGCGCCCGTAGTGATGATGATTTCCGTCTGCGGGTCCGGGGTAAGCCCGTAGAACCGGCGTTGGTGTTCCGCGACGGCTTCCCGCAGTTCCGTGATGCCCTTGCCGGGTGAGTATTGGTTGGCTCCTGCGGCGATGGCTGCCTGTGCTGCGGCCTTGATTTCCGCGGGGCCGTCCTCGTCGGGGAAGCCCTGTCCGAGGTTGATCGCGCCGGAAGAGATGGCCAAGGTGGTCATCTCTTCGAAGATGGTTACTCCGAGGTTTCCGTCAGGCGAAAGCAGGTTGGCGCCGGTTGCGGCCCGCTGCCATGGCGCGGAGGCATTGGCCGTTGTGTTGAGCGGTAAAGTGCTGCCTGCAGGTGACATGTCAGCCATGGTATCCCGGTGAAGCTATGGGGTAGGTTCGTGTCATGAGACGTGCGGTATGCCCTGGATCCTTTGACCCTATCCACAACGGACATCTCGAAGTCATCGCGCGGGCGGCAGGCCTGTTTGACGAAGTCATCGTGGCCGTGTCCACCAATTACGCCAAGAAGTACCGCTTCAGCCTTGAAGACCGGATGGAGATGGCCCGCGAGACTCTGGCGTCCCTGCGTGGCATCATTGTCGAGCCCATGGGCGAAGGACTGTTGGCCGAGTACTGCCGGCATCGGGGCGTTTCGGCAATTGTCAAAGGCCTGCGCTCGTCCTCGGACTTTGACTACGAACTACCGATGGCCACCATGAACCGTCAGCTTACCGGCGTCGAGACTGTCTTCCTGCCGGCAGAAGCGCACTACGTCCACCTGTCCTCCACCTTGATCAAAGAGGTCAATGTATTGGGTGGCGACATCTCCGACTTCGTACCGAAATCCGTGTTGAAGCGGCTCCTCGCTGGCGAGTCTGGAACGTAACCCTCCCGCAAGGGGGTAGTCTTGACAGGTACCTCGCAGCTTCTTGCGGAGGATCCCAGCTGAAACCGTCGCGCTCTGCGCGCGCCCGGCGCCGGTTTGAGTCCTCAGGCTTGATCAGGCTAAGATGGTACGTCGGTCATATGTTCTACAGGAGTTCTCATTAAGCGAGATGCAAGTTCGCCCTTGGCGCTGGTAGTCAAGGATCTTGGACGCAGTCCAGGGACCATGCGGACACTCAACGAACATGTACCTGCGCCAAGTGACCTTGGTGTGGCGCTCATTGGTGTGAAGGAAGGCTCGGATGTCGAGTTGGATCTTCGCCTTGAGGCCGTACACGAAGGAATTCTGGTATCAGGATCCGTAGTCGTCGAAGTAACCGGCGAGTGCGGTCGATGCCTGGATCCCCTTGCGTATGACCTTGAAGTCAATGTGCAAGAACTTTTCTTCTATGAAGGCGTGCAGCTTTCTGACGAAGAAGACGATGAAGAGCAACGTCGAGTCGAGCACGATCTAATCGATCTTGAGCCGGTGTTGCGGGACGCAGTTG
Source organism: Arthrobacter sp. StoSoilB5 (assembly GCF_019977235.1). NCBI lineage: Bacteria > Bacillati > Actinomycetota > Actinomycetes > Micrococcales > Micrococcaceae > Arthrobacter > Arthrobacter sp. StoSoilB5. Next base: position 3,460,843 of record NZ_AP024646.1, on the reverse strand, counting down.
TCACTATGCTGCCGTTCCAGCCGGTGTGCCGGGAAGACTGCCAGGGCCTTTGCTCCGAATGTGGAGCACGCCTGGAAGACGAGCCGGGGCACCACCACGAGGTCATTGACCCTCGCTGGGCTGCCCTAGCTGATCTGGCTAAGACTGACCGGCAAACTGATTAGTAAGTGTTGGACTAAGAGAGAAATGAGATAGCCGTGGCTGTTCCCAAGCGGAAAATGTCTCGCGCAAATACACGCGCCCGCCGTGCCCAGTGGAAGGCAACTGCCCCCAACTTGGTCAAGACCATCGAAAACGGTCAGGTTACTTATAGCCTGCCGCACCAGGCAAAGGTCGTCACCGACTCCGCCGGCACCGCGCTGTTCCTTGAATACAAGGGCCGCAAGGTAGCAGACGCCTAATCTGCCACATAGGCTGACAAAGGATGTCTTCAACTGAAGAGCTTCTGAAGCGTCTCGGTGTCTCCATTGACACCGAGACGCTTCGTCTTGCTCTGACACATCGCTCATACGCGTATGAGAACGGTGGGATTCCCACCAATGAGCGTCTTGAATTCCTCGGCGACTCCATTCTGGGGTTCTCCGTGACCGATTCGCTCTACCGTGAGAACCCCGCGCTGCCTGAAGGTGAACTGGCAAAGCGGCGATCCGCCGTCGTGAGTACGCGTGCCTTGGCCGGTATTGGCCGCGAGCTTGGCGTGGGTGAGTTCATCTATCTCGGGCAAGGCGAAAAGCTCACCGACGGCAAGAACAAGGCCTCGATCCTCGCGGACACGATGGAAGCACTGATCGGCGCCACATACCTCTCCAATGACATCGAGACTGCGCGGCAATTGGTGATGCGATTGGTGGGTCCACTCCTCAAGGACGCGGGCGCCCTCGGAGCCGGTACGGACTGGAAGACGAGTATCCAGGAACTGACTGCCAGCCGCCAGCTAGGAGCAATCCACTACGCCGTTGAAGGCTCGGGACCGGACCATGCACGTACGTTCGAGGCCGTCCTGAACATTGGTGGAACTCCTTATGGCCGCGGCTCTGGCCACTCGAAGAAGGAAGCCGAGCAGGAAGCTGCCGCTGACGCTTGGCGTGCCCTGACGGCACTGGACCAAACGCCTGCCGGACCCGGTTCCGCCTGAAGTCCAATCCACAAATCCAATGCCTGAACTTCCAGAAGTAGAAGTGGTTCGTCGTGGCCTGGCCCGCTGGGTTCGCGGACGAACGATCACGGGCGTCGAGGTCCTTGACCAACGGTCAATCCGCCGCCATAACCTTGGCACCGAAGACTTCGTCGGCAACCTCGAACACGCCACGGTTCTGGACGTTGTCCGACGCGGCAAATTTCTCTGGATGCCGCTCGCCATGGACGGCGCGCAGGCCGTTGACGGTCCATTGCCCAAGGTAGCCCTCATGGCCCATCTGGGGATGAGCGGACAATTGCTCATGCAGGACCCCCATGTCCCGGACGAGAAGCACCTCAAAGTTAGAATCTCCCTCAGCCCGGTGAACGGAATGCCGGAGCAATTGCGATTTGTGGACCAGCGCATTTTCGGTGGCCTTTTCGTAACATCCCTGGTGCCGACTTCCGACGACGGCCCTGGAGGCTTGGGGGAAACGCCCTTGCCTGAGATCGCTGAGGAAGCCTCCCACATTGCCCGTGACCCGCTGGACCCTTACTTTTCCTTCGAGGCGTTCTATCGCAAAGTCAGGAGCCGGAAGACAGGCCTGAAGCGGGCCTTGCTGGACCAGTCGGTCATTTCCGGGATTGGCAACATCTATGCGGACGAGGCCCTCTGGCGCGCCCGCCTCCATTACGCCCGGCCTACTGATACGTTGCGCCGCGTCGATGCCGCCCGGCTTATGCAGGCGGTAGAAGACGTCATGAACGCGGCATTGGCGGCTGGAGGCACGAGCTTTGATTCCTTGTACGTGAATGTCAACGGCGATTCGGGATACTTCGCTCGCTCGCTGAATGCCTATGGAAGAGCCGGTGAATTGTGCAGCCGTTGCGAAGCAGCAGGCTTGCACAGCATCATCAAGCGTGAGCAATTCATGAACCGCTCTTCCTACACGTGTCCGGTTTGCCAGCCACGGCCGCGAAACGGGCGTTGGTAGGGCTAAAACTGTTCCGGAATCCGGATCGCAATGGCAGACTGTCCCCATGAAAAGCTTGGCGGTTCGGATCGCCATCGCATTGGTTTTCAACGCCATCACGTTGTGGGTGGCGTCAGTTCTTCCCGGGGTCCGTTTGGGAGCCGGGTTTCTTTGGGCCGTCGTGGTGTTCACGGCGGCCACGCTTTTGGTCAAGCCCTTGATCCTGGCCTTTTTCCATCGCCGTCACGCGCAGCGGGCAGACCGGCGTACGTGGGTGGTCACCAAAGCCCTGACGGTGCTTGCAGGGCTGCTGGCCACATTCGCCATCCTTGTGGTGACGAGCATCTTTTCCAATGGGTTCACCATCAACGGCATCTTCGGCTGGATCGCGGCGACCGTGGTGATCTGGTTGGCATCATTCATTTACGATTTCGTCGACGACGGGCTTGAGGCGAAGGCCAATGAGCTCCTCGGCGGCGCGGCAAGTCCGGGCAAGCCATGATGGCCCGGCGCCTGGTGATCGCGGGCATCTGCCTCGCCGTGCTGATTGCGGCCGTTGCTCTCGTGCTGGACCAGATGGCCTCCAAACCCGGACCTGTTACGGCCCAGAGTCCGGCATCCTCGAGCCCGGGCGCGAACCCCTCGAACGGCACTGCTTCCGGCAGCGCCAGCCCATCTCCCTCCGGCAGTCCGACGTCGGGCAGTTCCGAAAGCAGCCCAGCGGACGGTGGAGGCAACGGTGCAGGCGACGGCGGAACAACAGCCAAGCCACTCGAGGTCCTGCCCCCGGTCACGTCCACACCCACAGGGCTCCCGGAGCCGTCTGCACCGGCCCCACTCATCACTGCTCCGTTACCGAAATCCGGCACAGCGAAGGGCTCGCTGGTGGAGGGCTGGCCGGGCAGCGTTGTGGCCATGCCGGCCGGGACCACCGTGGGATCCACCAGCATCTCGACCTCCGGCAACGTCCTGCAGTTGACTGCGGACGGAATCGTGGGCACTTCGCAAGAGGACGTTCTGGCTGCCTTCCGCCAGTCCTTGGTCCCCCAAGGCTTCTGGTCCGAGGATGCCACCGCGCCGGACGGAGCCGTAGCAGCGAGGTTCGTGCGTGGCACGGACATAGTGACGGTGTCAGTGTCGGTGACCGGAACCGGCATTTCACGCTTCCAGCTTTTGGGCAGCCTGCACGCGGCGGCGGACTAGGGGCACGTATGTACATCTCACTTTCGGATCGTAGCGGTGGCAAACGGGAAAAGCCCCGAGCAGCCACGACGGCACTATCCAGCGAGGTGCCGTTTCGTTTGTCTCCCGTCATCCTGTGGCTGGGCGTTGTCAGTATGGTGACGGATGTGTCATCCGAATCCGTGACGGCGATCCTTCCGCTGTATGTGACAGGATTCCTGGGCCTTTCGACCATCGCCTTCGGATTCATCGACGGCATTAACCAAGGCGCAAGCGCCATTGTGAGGATTGCCGCTGGCTGGGCCGCGGACCGCAGCGGCCACCCGAAACGGATCGCGTTGGCTGGCTATGGGCTGTCCATGCTCGCCCGGATAGGGTTCCTGTTCGCAGGAGGGTTCTGGGCGGTAGCTGCCATTGTGACCGGTGACAGGATTGGCAAAGGCATTCGGACGGCTCCACGTGATGCGCTCATCACTGTTTCAGCGCAACCGGAACATCTGGCCCGTTCCTTTGGCGTGCACAGGATGTTGGACAACATCGGTGCGGCGGCGGGGCCGATGATTGCTTTCCTTGTGCTGCTCATGATTCCCAATGGCTTCAGCACCGTGTTTGTGGTGTCGCTGGCCTTTGCCGTCATCGGCGTTGCAGTGCTCGGATTGGTGGTGCCGGACCTCCGGGCGGATGGGCTCCAAGGGATCGAAGCCAAGAGCGACACCGAACAAACCGCCGGCTCCCGGACGCAACGCCAAAGGCTCTTTGCGTTCTCGTGGAGCCATCTGCGGGAGCCGGGCCTGGGCAAGTTGCTGGTTTCTGCGGGGCTCCTTGGATTGCTGACCATCGGCGATGGTTTCGTTTACCTCGTGCTGCAGAACCGGGATTCCTTCGCGGTGCAGTGGTTTCCGTTGCTTTTCGTCGGCACCAATGTGGTGTTCCTGGCCTTTGCGGTTCCGTTGGGACGGCTGGCTGACCGGGTGGGCAAGGTGCCGGTCTTCGTGGGCGGTCACATCGCGCTGCTGGCTTGTTACTTCCTGGCTGCGGCGCCTTTCGGTGGCCTTTTGAGCACTTTGGGCTGCCTGGTCCTACTGGGTGGGTTCTATGCAGCCACTGACGGAGTGCTGGCGGCGTTGGCCAGCCAACTGACACCTCCGGGGAAGCTTGCCACGGGAATCGCCTCCGCGCAGACTGTGGTTGCGTTGAGCAGGATGACCGCTTCCGCTGGATTCGGCGTGCTGTGGTACGCCGTTGGTGCTTCCACAGCCATGGTTGTTGCGGGCGCGATGTTGGCCAGTGCTGTGGTTGCCGTCATCTTCATCCTTCCCGGGGCCAGGCCAAAGCTGGGCAGCGAATGAGCACTACCTTCACCGGTGGGAGGCTGCGCTGGGGCATCCTCCTTGCGGTAACGGCGGTGGTGCTTGCTGCTGCGGGGATTTATGCAGTTGGGGCGTATCAGCGGTTTGAGCAGAGCCGTACGGCCGCGCCTTCCGTAGGGGTCACTGCAGGCCAACCGTTGCCGGCCGTTCCCTTCGTGCTTTTTCGGAACACGGCAGGCGGACAGGGGTATGGCAACGCCGCGACTGTCGCGTTGTCCTCTCCTGATGGCACGCGTGCCGTGAGCGAGCAGGCCTGTGACAGGGTCTACGGCACAGGATCCACGGTAATTTGCCTCAAGACGAACCGTGGCCTCGTGACCGCTTTCGAAGCCGCCGTCCTGGACCGTGACTGGCAGCAGCAGCGTGCATGGCCGGTGCCGGGGATACCGAGCCGGACCCGGATCAGTGCGGACGGGTCCATGATTGCAACCACCGTGTTCGTCACGGGCCATTCATATGCGACTGCAGGGTTCTCCACCGCTACCGAAATCAACTTCACTGCGCCTGGTTCGGCTGGTTCGGGAAACCTGGAGGACTTCGCCCTGATAGTCAATGGGGAGCGCTTGCAGGCCACAGACAGAAACATTTGGGGCGTCACCTTTGCGCCCGGGCAAAGCGACGTCTTCTACGCCACTGCGGCTTCCGCCGGGCGTATATGGCTTGTTCGCGGCAGTTTGTCGGCCAAGACACTGACTGCGGTCCACGACAATGTCGAGTGCCCGTCCATCTCGCCGGATGGCACACGGATTGCCTATAAGAAGAACGACGCCGGGCCGTTGACTGCGCACTGGAAAGTCGCATTGCTTGACTTGGCTACGGGACGGGAAACTGTCCTTTCGGAAAAGCGAAGCGTGGATGACCAGATCGAATGGTTGGACGATCAAAACGTGCTTTACGGATTGGCGGATGAAAACAGTCCAGGCGACAGCAACGTTTGGAAGCTGGGGACGGATCCGGCGTCCCAACCCAGCCTGTTTATTCCCCATGCGTGGTCGCCAAGCGTAGTCCGCTGAATGATGCTGGTGAACGGTGAGGGCGCTGGGGTTGATGCTTAAATGCTGACGTCCGGCCCTGGAGTTCAGGGGGCCGGACGCCAGCAGTACGGAGGCGAGGTTAGCGCATCAGCAGAACCTCAGCAGGCCACTCGCCTGGGCTTAGGCTGGAGGGGTAGTGGTGGCGTACACCACGTCCACAAAGTAGTTCGTAGCGTTCCAGGAATTGGCCGGCATTGTTCCAGAGGCACCATACCGGTACAGACCGTTGTTGGGTCCCGAAGCGGTGAAGACGCCACTCGTCCATGTCTGGTTGAAGAAGCCGGTGGTGTAGGAATATCGGCCATTGGGCGCCCGGTAGGAGACAACGTAGGTCTGGCCCGTCACCAGTGCCACTGGTGTGGACAGAGTGGCTGTTTGCCATCCGGTCGCTGTCTCGTTGACGAATGTCACTTGTGCCAGGCGTGTGCCGGCTGCGTTCCACAGCGACCCAACATGGGTCCCGGTGTTCCCGGTCCCTTTGTAGAAACGGATGCCTGTCACATTGCCTGCCTGGGAAACGCTGAACGCGGTCCCCAGTTCCACGGCCTTCGTCTCCGAAGCCGAGGCCACTTGCGGTTGAAGCGCCCCAAAGATCGTGGACTGTTGCACGGTGGGGCTGGCTGTAGTGAACTGCCAACTGGTAGTCGGCAGGGTTTGCCCCTGTTGCGAGACCACGTTCGTCACACTGACGGACACCGCCGTGCTGTTCGGCAGGGCCGTTGCCGGCGTGAACGTGACAGTCCGGCCATCGGTTGACAACGCGGTGCTGCCGGCCACAGATGCGCCATTGGCAGTCACAGTCATCGATGCTCCCGCCCGGATAGCCGAGGACAGTGTTATGGAGGGTTTGACGTCGGTGGGAATGCCGGTGGCGCCCGGCGACGGTACTTGCGCCGTAACCGTCAGAGGAGGCTCCGGCACCGTGAGCACCAAGTCAACAAGATAGCTTGCCGTGGACGGTACGTTCGGGAAATCGCTGCTGTAGGAGTAGGCACCCGCATCTGATGTGGTTCGCAGGGGTCCGCTGGTCAGACCCTCACCGAAACCGCCCGCAGTGTAAGAGTATTTGCCAGTCGGAGTCTTGTACGCAACAACGTATTCAGTATCAGCAGCAATATTCACTGGCTGGCTGAAACTCGCTGTTTGCCAGCCCATACTCGACTCGTTGGTGAATGTGACCGATGCCAGGAGCTGCCCGCTGCCGGAGTAAAGCCAACCCGTGTGGGTGCCGGTGTTTCCAGCAGACTTGTAGAAGCGGACGCCTGTAACCTGGCCTGCGGTATCGCTGGAGAAGCGGACGCCCAACGTCAGCGGGGCACCATCATCAACCTCTGCAGTGGTCGGCGTGACGGAGTCCTGGTACAGCGTGCAAGGGCAGGCCCCCGGTGTGCGCGGGGCTGGAACTGTGGTGAAGGTCCAGGTTCCTCCAGTCAACGACTGCCCGGAGGTAGACGATGTCGCAGCCAGTGTGGCCGTGAATGACGTACCAGCGGCGAGGGGCGAGGCGGGGGTGAACGTCACTTGGCGCGTTGTTTGGTCATAGCTCGTTGTTCCTGCCACGGCGGCGCCACCTGTTACCTTCACTCCAAGCGTGACGCTGGACGGCGTCGCCGCTTCGGACAGTACGGCACTGACCTTGCTGTCCAACGGAACACTGGATGCACCGGGCAAAGGCGACTGTGCGCTTGCCGTGAAGGCAGGCGGTGGAATCATAGCGATGACGTCAACCAGGTAGCTCGCAGTTGACCGGGAAGCAGGGAAGCCTCCGCTGTAGGTGTAGGCACCAGCATCCGAGGATGCCCGCAAAGGTCCAACGCTCATGCCTGAACCGAAGCCGTTGGTGGTTGCGGAGTACGTGCCGGTCAGGGACGTGTAGGACACAATGTATTCCGTGTTGGCGGCGATCTGGACAGGCTGGCTGAACATTGCCGTTTGCCAACCCGAAGCACTCTCATTGGCGAAGGTTACTGTCGTCAGCTGCTGACCGGATGCCGTGTACAGGGCACCGTTGTGCGTGCCGGTGTTGCCGGCCGACTTGTAGAACCGGACGCCGGTAACTTCACCGGCCCTGATGCTTGAGAAACGCACCCCAAGCGTTAGCGGAACTCCGTCCCGGATCTCGGCGATTCCCGGCGTAACGCTGTCATCGAAGAGGCTGCACGGGCAATCCCCGGCAACCGGCAAGGTTGCCGCTGTCGTAAAGGACCAGGTCCCGCCGGCCGTTACAGATCCGCCGATCGAATCCGTGCCTGACAGAGTGGCCGTGTATTGCGTGCTGAAAGCCAAAGCAGACGACGGCGTAAACGTCGCCCGACGCGTTGCGGAATCGTATGTCGTGGTGCCGGCCACCGGGCCGGAGGACGACGTCAAAGTTAGCTGGACGCTGGATGCAGTGACGGGTTTGGAGAACACGGCACTGACTTTGGTATTGACGGAAACGCTCGACGATGACGGGTATGGCGTTTGTCCGGAAACCGTCATCGGCGTGGTGTCAACCGTGCTGAAAAGGGCGTCGACGAAGTAGTTGCCGCCGTTGTGGCTTGCGATCGGGAATCCTGATCCGCTGTAGACGCCTGCCGGCTGGGCGCCGAAGCCGCCGGCAACTGTTAGCGGCGCATCGGTGGAACCGCCATAGGCCCACTGGAATTCCTTGCTGGCATAGTGACCGTTCGGAGTCCAGTATGAAACCGTGTATGTCTGGCCCGCGGCAACGGGCACGGCCTGGCTGAAGAGGACCTGCTGCCAACCGGATGGTGTTTCGTTGGCGAAAGTGGCCGTGGCGAGGCGCTCGCCCGAACCGCTCCAGAGTGAGCCGATGTGCGTTCCTGTATTGGCCTGGCTCTTGTAGAACCTCACGCCAGTGATGAAACCATCCACCGTGGGAGAGAACCGCAGTCCCAGTTCGTAGGAGCCGGCGTCGCCGGAATCCTGTATGGCGGGGACAGTTTGGCCAAATACGCTGTACGGGCCCGTGACTGTGAGGTTTCGTACCGAAGCGGCACCAATGTTGGCGCTGTCATCGATGGCCCGGACCTGGACAGTGGCCGCTGAGAGGCCTTTCTGGATGTAGGTGTAGGTCCAGTTTTGCTTGCCTTGGGCCGGGTGCCACGTAGTGCCGCCGTCGGTTGACACCTCTACACCGGCCACAACGCCGCCGCTGTCTGAAGCTGTACCGGACACGGTGACACTTGCGCCATGGGCAATGGTGGCAGCGTTGGCCGGTGCGGCAATGGAGACAGTTGGCCCGGTTCGATCCGTGCTGGCCGTGGCGGCGACGATGCCCGCTGCCCGTGTAGCGGGTTGGGCACCCATGTCCGCAAGCAGGTTGACTTGGGCCTGGCGCATCCGGGGATCGGCCGCTTCGCCTCCGCCGTCGTGTTCCTGGTCAAGGCCCCATGTCCATTGGACGCTGCCGGCAGAGAACACCAAGGCGCCGCTCGGGGCACGATACAGAGTCAGATGATGTGTCGTCCGGCCCGGCTTGACGGTGTTGCCGAAGTCCTGCAGGTACTGGTCAACGTTCCCAACCGTGGTGGACAGCTGGATCAGGCCCGCTGGCCGGAAGCCATTGTCCAGGTCCTCGTTGGACTCATATCCGATGGTGTGTGGGGCCAAAGCCGCCGAGGAACCTGCCGGCAGCGAAGTCAGGGATGTATTCCGCCACAGCCTCGTCTTCCCTTCCTCAGCGGAGACGGTCACGGGGAGATCGGTGTAGTTGGACATATAGAGAGTCCCAGTTAGCCCGTTCTCCGGCAAGCCGGCGCCATTGCTCTGCGAAGCAAACCGGGGATCACGCCACGTGCCGGTCCATTGGGTACTTGGGTCGCTCTTGCTGTTGGCCCACGTCTCCTTGTAGCAAGTCAAAGTGCGGCCAGCGCCCCCATCAACCGTCGAGGCCTCGAAACGCGTGCGCCAGTACATCTCATTGCCGGAAAGGAACTGCAGGTTTACCCCCGCGTCCCTGGCCGCCGTGACGGCGGCGCGTTGCGGACCGGACCAGTATTCATCGTGGCCCACTGACAGGAAGACCTTGTGATTAAGCAACTGGGCGCCGCTGCGGTCGGTATCCAGGCCACTTATGTAGCTGACGTCGTATCCGTTCTGCTCCAGGAAGCGCACCATCGGATACTCGTTGGCGAAGTAGAAGTCCCGTCCGCCGATCCCGCCACGCGTATCCATGGGACGGTTGTAACTGAGTTTGTAGGCCCGGCCGTTGGCCGCGCCCTGGTAGAAGTTGGATCCGCCGTAACCGTTGTACGCCTGCCATGTGGTATCGGAGGTCTGGAAGACGACGTCGGAATGGTTGCCATCGTTTCGCACAATGAACGTGATGTGGCTTTGGTCTCCGTTGTCAGGCCGCGTTAGGAGAGCTATGTAAATTCCCGAGACCGCTGTCGACGGAACCTGCCAGGTAGCTGAAACGGCCCAGTTGCCGCAGTCATAGAGTTCGGTGGTCAGATCGCTGATGCATTGGGGCTGGTTCTGCCGCAGTACCGAAGGCGTCACGTTGGCGATCTTCCGGGCTCCATTACCCCCGTACCAACCTGTGCGATAGATGGCAATGGTGTAGTTGGAGGCGTTCGTATCGATCTTGAACTTGATTGGCTGCCCGGCGTTGACACTGATCTCCGTGGAAAATCCCTGTATCCCGGCATCCCCTGCTCCGGCAATGTCCCACTCTGAAGGTGGACTTCCGGCTTTGGAGTTTTCACAAACGATCGGATTCACCACGGGATCGCAAGGTCCCGCTGCAACGGCCACAGGGGCGGTGAGGGGCAGCAGAGCTGCAACCATGGCAATCACCAAAGGCAAGAGAAAGCCTTTGAGGACTCGCTGTGGTCGGGTAGCTGAAGGACCGGTCATCAGAACTCCTGGAGTGGTACGCCAATTGCGAATGTGGGTCCGCGTCTAGCGCACGGTCCCTGCTTGCCGCTCCCCAGCCAGGGTCAAACCAAGATCTTCAGTTATGGAATATGGGTCTCTGCACTTGGATGATCGTTCCGAACATCTGGACCGCATCCAGCCTCTACCCGAGGGACCTTCAGGTCGAAGCCGGACCACCGGAGCGAATCCGCCAAGTAACCCTTGGCAGGAGTGTAGGGGCGCGGCATCCCTGCCGCAAGGCTTTCCCGTTACAGATCCATGGATTTCGGCCAAACGGCAGTAGATTTAGGGGGAGACAGCCGCCCGCAAGGGCTGTCAACAGGCCACCCAGGAGAACCGAACCGCCTTGCATTTGAAAAGTCTGACTGTCCGCGGATTCAAGTCGTTTGCGTCGGCCACCACGTTCGACTTCGAGCCCGGCGTCACCGCAGTCGTCGGTCCGAATGGCTCGGGTAAGTCCAACGTTGTGGATGCCTTGGCGTGGGTCATGGGGGAGCAAGGCGCAAAGACCCTCCGCGGGGGAAAGATGGAAGACGTCATCTTTGCCGGCACGTCCGGTAGGCCCCCTCTGGGACGAGCCCACGTTTCACTGACCATCGACAACGCCGACAACGCGCTTCCCATTGAGTACAGCGAAGTCACCATCTCACGGACACTGTTCCGGACGGGTGGTTCGGAGTACGCCATCAACGGGGCCCCTTGCCGGCTCCTGGACATCCAGGAGCTCTTGTCCGATTCCGGACTGGGACGCGAGATGCACGTGATCGTGGGCCAAGGCCAGCTGGACCGCGTACTGCACGCGACGCCCGAAGACCGCCGCGGCTTCATCGAGGAAGCCGCCGGTATCCTGAAGCACCGCCGCCGCAAGGAAAAAACCGTCCGCAAGCTCGAAGCCATGCAGGCCAATCTTTCCCGGCTTGGCGATCTCACTGCGGAGATCCGGCGTCAATTAACGCCTTTGGGCAAGCAGGCGGAAATCGCCCGCCGCGCACAAACAGTCCAGTTCGACGTCAGGGACGCCCGTGCGCGGCTCCTCGCCGACGACCTCGTCCAACTGATGACTAGCCTCGAGCAAGACGTCGCAGACGAGGCCGCCCTGAAGGAACGCCGCCAAGTGGTTGAGGCAGAACTGGGCCATGGGCGGCGACGCCAGGCCGCTTTGGAACAGCAGGCGGCTGAGGCAACCCCGCGGCTCAATGCTGCACGGGACCATTGGTACCAACTGTCGGCAGGCCGGGAGCGGCTACGGTCGCTGGGGTCCCTGGCCGCTGAGCGTCGCCGGCTACTGGGCTCCTCGGAGGCTGTGCCGGACTCCGGCCGAGATCCCGAACAGCTGGAGCGGCAGGCGGCGAGGGTTCGTGAGGAACAGGCCGCCCTGGAACACGACGTCCTGGCAAAGCAGGCAGCCCTCCTGGAAGGAACAGTCGCCAAGGATTCTGCGGAGGCGCTCGCCGCCGCCGAGGACAAACGGCTGACGGCCATGTTGAGGGCAGCTGCTGACCGCCGGGAAGGTCTGGCCAGGCTCGCGGGCCAGGTCGCGGCCGCACGCTCCCGTGCCGAGGCGGCGGAGGCCGAGCGCGGTCGGCTCCGGGAATCACTCGCTGCGGGTAACGAGCGCCGCCGCCACGCCCAGAGCGAATTCACCGCACTCGAATCCCAAGTTGCGGGGGTTGAAGACGGCGAAGAGAGTCTTGACGCCGAGTACGAGAACGCCAATGAGGCCCTGGACTCCGTGCTGACGGAGATCGAAGAGTTGAAATCCGCAGAGCGGGAAGCACTTCGTCAACGGGACGCCCTGACCGCCCGCCGCGACGCACTCCTTTTGGGACTCAACCGCAAGGACGGCTCGGAGCGCCTGCTCTCCGGCGATGTCCAAGGCATTCTGGGGCCGCTTGCCGGGATGCTGGCCATTGAGTCCGGTTATGAGGCCGCGATATCGGCGGCACTGGGCTCTGCATCGGACGCGCTCGTTGTTGGGGACTCTGCTGACGCCGTGGCCGCGATCCAACTGTTGAAAGAGGACGACGCCGGCAGGGCCGCGCTGCTCATGGCTGACGCCGTGGCCGGGGCTACTGAAGCACCATCCTCCTCGCGACTCCCGGCTGGCTGCAGATGGGCCGTGGACGTCCTCAAGGTCACTGAACCAGCTGCCCAGGGTGCCTTGGCGCTCCTGGCCGGAGTCGCCGTCGTCGATGATCCGGCAGGAGCCGCAACGCTGATCGGCGAGCACCCCGGACTCAAGGTGGTCACCCGTGCAGGCGACGTTTTTACTGCGCTGACCGCCCAAGGCGGATCGGCCACGGCGCCCTCGCTGTTGGAGATCCAGGCAGCAGTGGACGACGCCGTAGCCAGCCTTCAGGAGGTTACGGCACGCTTGGAACGGGGACGGTTCGCCCTGGCTGCGGCCGAAGCGCGTCGCGTCGAAGCCCAGGACCGCACTGATGCCGCCTTGGAAAGACTGCACGAATCAGACGCCAGGCTTGCGGCCGTAGCCGAACGCCTGGGACATCTGAATTCCCTCCTCCGCAGCGCCGTTGGCGAAAGCGAACGGCTTGAGGCTTCGCTGGCACGGGCGGAAGCGAACATCGCAGAAGCCCGGCTGGACCTGGAAGTCGCGGCAGAGCGGCTGGCGGCTGCCCAGGAAGCGCCCGACGACGAACCGTCCACCGATCAGCGGGATGAGCTTGCATTACAGGCCAGGTCGGCCCGCGCCTTGGAAATGGAGGCGCGGCTTGCCCTGCGGACCGCGGAAGAGCAGCTAGGAGCCATCAGTAATCGCGCGGCCGCCCTGGAACGCGCCGCAGCCACGGAACGGCGGGCCCGCGAAGAAGCTGCACGGCGGGCCCAACGGCGCCGCGCACAGGCCCGGCGTGCTGCGGCTGTTGCGTCAGCCGTGGAGCAGGCGCTCCACTTCATCGATATTTCCGTGGATCTGGCAGGGCAGGAACGCGACCTTGCCGAGCACGTTCGGGAACAGCTGGAGAAGGAGTTGACCCGGGTGCGCTCGGGGAACGATTCCCTGGCAAAGGAACTCGCCGAACTTACTGACTCTGTGCATAAGGACGAGATGGCCAGGACCCAGCAGCGTCTTCGAATCGAGGCCTTGGAGGCTCGTTCCATCGAAGAACTCGGGCTATCGGCCGAACAGCTCGTTGCAGATTACGGCCCTGATCAACCGGTCCCACAGCCAGCTGGCGCAACCACGGACAAGTGGGCGGAACTCCGGGCGCCGGTGGACGAAACGGGTGCACCGCTCGTGGAAGGAATTCCCTTCGACCGGGCGGAGCAGGAGAAAAGGCTCAAAAAGGCCGAGCGCGAATTGGCGGCACTGGGCAAAGTCAACCCCCTGGCGCTGGAAGAGTTTGCCGCCCTTGAGGAGCGTCACCAGTTCCTCAGTTCCCAACTGGAGGATCTCAAGTCCAGCCGGAAGGACTTGCTGGACATCATCAAAGAGGTGGATAACCGCGTCCAGCAGGTCTTCACCGAAGCCTTCGCCGATACCTCAGCGCAGTTTGACCACGTCTTCGCACGGCTCTTCCCCGGAGGCGAGGGCAGGCTGGTCCTGACGGATCCGGACGACATGTTGACCACTGGCATCGAGGTGGAAGCCAGGCCGGCAGGTAAGAAGATCAAGAGGTTGTCCCTGCTCTCCGGCGGCGAGCGGTCACTCACCGCTGTGGCACTGCTGGTGGCGATCTTCAAAGCCAGGCCGTCGCCGTTTTACGTCATGGACGAAGTGGAAGCGGCCTTGGACGACACCAACCTGGGCCGGCTCATCACGATCTTCGAAGAGCTTCGGGAGTCCAGCCAGTTGATCGTCATCACACACCAGAAGCGCACTATGGAAGTGGCCGACGCCCTCTACGGCGTCACAATGCGTGGCGACGGGGTGTCCACCGTCATCAGCCAGCGGCTCGGTGCCGGGGCATAGCTTTATGAGAAGGTAGGGGAGTGAACGATTTCCTACCCATAATTCTGTCCATTCTCGCTGCGCTCGTCGTGCTCGGCGGGCTGGTGCCGGTACTGATGAAGGCCCGGAAGTCAGGGGCCAAGTACCCCGGAACCCGGGACGCCAATGACCCGGTTCAGTCATCGGCCGCAGGCAGCGGAACCCTTGTGGAGGATCGGCCGGATGCCGTAACAGCACCTCCTGCCCCAACCTTCGACGGAAGAGTTGAAGGTGCTGATGTTCCGGATGATGCCGCTGGGTTGGAGACCATCGCCGTTGAGACGCCGGCGCCAGTGGAAGGCCGCCTGACCCGCCTCCGCGCCCGTTTGGTGAAATCGAACAACATTCTGGGCAAGGGTCTGCTGGCTCTGCTGTCCGGGGACAAAATCGACGATAACGTGTGGGACGAGGTTGAGGAGACACTGCTTCTTGCCGACCTCGGCACCGAGCCCACCATGGAGTTGGTCGATGCCCTCCGGGAACGCGTCAAGGTGTTGGGCACCCGCAGCCCCGAGGATGTCAAAGCCATGCTCCGTGAAGAACTCATCAAACTCGTCGATCCCACCATGGACCGTTCCCTCAATGTCGAGCGCAAGGGCGACCGACCCGCCGTCGTGCTTGTTGTTGGCGTCAACGGCGTGGGCAAGACGACGACGGTAGGTAAGCTGGCGCGCGTGCTGGTGGCCGAAGACAAGGACGTGCTGCTGGGTGCGGCCGATACTTTCCGCGCGGCCGCAGCCGAACAGCTGGCTACATGGGGTCAGCGTGTTGGCGTTCCCACGGTCAAGTCGGACATCGATGGTGCCGACCCAGCCTCCGTTGCCTACGAAGCCGTCAAAGCAGGAATCGACCAGGAAGTCGACGTCGTCATGGTCGATACCGCCGGGCGCCTCCAGAACAAGACCGGCCTGATGGACGAGCTCGGCAAGGTCAAACGAGTGATCGAGAAGTTGGCTGAGGTGGACGAGGTCCTGCTGGTCCTTGATGCCACAACGGGTCAGAACGGCCTCAACCAGGCACGGGTCTTTGCCGAGGTGGTCAACATCACAGGCATCGTGCTGACCAAGCTGGACGGCACAGCCAAGGGCGGCATTGTCGTCGCCATCCAGAAGTCCCTTGGCGTGCCCGTCAAGCTCATCGGTCTCGGCGAAGGCCCTGACGACCTCGCACCCTTTGAAGCCGAGGGCTTTGTGGACGCGCTGCTTAATTAGTCCCCGTCCATCCAACAGTCTCCACGCTGGCTGGCTGGCAGCGGTGGTCCTCGGTGAGGGCAATCGCTGCTTGCCAGTCAGTTTTTGGCTTTAAGGGGTTCGCGCGCCACCAGCCATGCAGCGGCGGTGAGCAGCAGAACGCCGCCGGTGACAGCGAAGGCGAGCCCGTAGCCGAAGCGGTCGGCGAGGATCCCGGCTACGACGGGGCCGATGATGGCCCCGGTGTCCGCGGCCATCTGGAAGACCGCCAGCACCTTGCCGCCGGATCGTCCCCGCCCAATGACATCAGCGACGGCGGCCTGTTGCGCAGGACCCAGCAAGCCGGAACCGAAGCCCGCCACAGCCGAAGCGGCGAAGAATGCCGGAAGGTCAGTGGTCAACCCGATGACACCGGTGGCGAGGCCAGTGATGACAAGGCCTGGAATGAGCAGGGGCTTCCTTCCCCAGGCATCGGCGAGGCGCCCGGAGAACGTCAAGGCAATGGCGTTGCCTACGGCAAAGACCGCCAGCGCCCACGCCGCGGTCTCCGGCCGGGACGCAAGTGCAGCGACGGCAAAGAGGGGAATCGTGGCCATTCGGACACCAAACGTCACCCAGCCATTACCGAAGCTGGAAAATACAGCCGCCCGGTACGCTGAATCCGCCAGCGCTTCCTTCAGGGTCATGGGTGGAGCGGGGGCGGCATCCTGTCCAGCGGTACCCTCGCCGCTAAGCATGGTGCGGACTACCAGCGCCGCAAGGAGCAAGGCTGCCGCATAGGCAAGGAACGGTACGCGAAGGCCGAAGCCTGCCAGCAGGCCACCAACAACCGGGCCCAGGACGCTGCCAATCAGAAAAGCTGACGCGTACGCCCCCGACACGCGGCCCCTTCGTTCCGGTGGTGCCAAACGAATGAGCAGCCCCATGGCAGCGACTGTGAACATCACGGACCCCGCTCCGCCCAGGCCCCGGAAAATCAGCAGCTGCCAATAGTTCTGGGCGAAAGCACATGCAGCTGTGGAAACGGCAACGATCAGTAGGCCGGAGACATAGACGTTCCGCTCTCCGAAACGTCCGATGAGCGAACCGCCAGCCGGGGCGAAAACCAGGCGCATGAAGGCGAAGATGCTGACAATGACGGCGGCAGCTGTGGCACCAACGTCGAAGGTGGTGGCGAATTGCGGGAGGACGGGTGCTACGAGCCCGAAGCCCAGGGCAATAAGGAAGGCTGCGGCCAACATCACCTTAATGTCGCGGGGCAGCGGTCTCTTCTCCTGCCGGATCCTTGGATCTTCAACGGATCTGGGCGACTCAGCCATGCGGTGGGGGTCCTTCAATTCTGTGTATTTGCGGGGAAGTGTGACGCATGAAACATATCCGTAACAACGGGGATATGCACCATTTACGTTGGGGAGGTTGTTGTAACGAGCCTGCAATGTAAAACCTGCGCAGGCGAAACACGGTGGCACAAAAATCTTAAGCAGGACGCAAAACGGCGTCAGGACGGCGGTTGAACCGCAGATCTAGCAAGAGAGGAACGTGCACCATGGAACTTACCGCAGGTCACGTATGGGTCATGGTGGCGGCGGCACTCGTGCTGTTCATGACTCCCGGTTTGGCATTCTTCTACGGCGGCATGACCCGCGCCAAGGCAGCACTGAACATGATGATGATGAGCTTCATCTCCATCGGCATCGTGGGTGTGGTCTGGGTGCTGTGGGGCGCATCGATGAGTTCGGGCGAAGGCTTCATGGAGGTCGTGGGCAATCCGTTCGCTACCTTCGGCCTGGAAGGCATCACCACGCCTGATGGCTTGATCAAGGTCGGCTATGCCGCCACCTTCGCTATCATCACGGTAGCCCTCATCAGCGGTGCTATCGCAGACCGCGCCAAGTTCGGCGCCTGGAGCCTCTTCGTTCCCGTTTGGGTCACCCTGGTCTACTGCCCGCTTGCCTACATGGTGTGGGGCGGCGGCCTGTTCGGCCCTGAAGGTGCAATCGGCAAGGCCCTCGGTCCGGCCATTGACTTCGCCGGCGGCACCGTGGTGCACATCAATGCAGGTGTAGCGGCACTCGTCCTGGTCCTCATCATCGGTAACCGCCGCGGCTTCGGCAAGGACCCGAACCACCGTCCGCACAACATCCCGTTCGTCATGCTCGGTGCAGCCATCCTCTGGTTCGGTTGGTTCGGCTTCAACGGTGGTGCAGCAGCCACTGCTGAACAGGCTGGCCTGATCTGGATCAACACCTTGGCAGCCCCCGCCGCGGCCATGATCGCCTGGCTCGTCACAGAACGCATCCGCGATGGCCACCCGACCTCACTGGGTGCAGCGTCCGGCGTGGTCGCCGGCTTGGTCGCCATCACTCCCGCCTGTGCCAACGTCAGCCCGGTGGGCGCCCTTGGACTCGGTGTTGTAGCCGGCGTCGCCTCCGCCCTGGCAGTCGGCCTGAAATTCCGCTGGGGCTTCGATGACTCCCTGGACGTCGTCGGCGTCCACCTCGTCTCCGGCATCATCGGCACTGTGGCGCTTGGTTTCATCGCCCTTCCGGCAGACGGCGTTGGCGGTGGCCTCTTCTACGGTGGCGGTCTTACCCAGCTCTGGGCACAGCTCGCAGCAGCCGGCGTTGCAATTGCCTTCTCGGCAATCATGACGGCCATTATTGCCTTCGCCATCCACAAGACCATGGGCTTCCGGGTCTCCACCGAGCAGGAGAGCGTGGGTGTTGACCTCAGCCTGCACGCCGAGACTGCCTACGAGTTCGGCGTCGGTGGCCACGGCGGAAGCTTCCAGCCGCTGCACGACCTCGTTACGGGCAAGTCTGAAGAGAAAGCTTCCGCAGAAGGCAAGGAGAGTGTCCAGGCATGAAGCTCATTACAGCGATCGTCCGCCCGGAAAAGCTTGAAGCAGTCCGGGAAGGCCTGGAAGCGTACGGGGTCCAGGGTTTGACGGTCAGCGCGGCAAGTGGCTACGGCCGGCAGCGCGGCTACACCGAGGTGTACCGCGGCGCCGAGTACAACGTAGACCTGCTGCCCAAGATCCGCATCGAGGTTCTTGCCACGGACGAGCAGGCAGATGACATTCTTGATGTCCTCATCGCCAGCTCCAACACAGGACGCGCCGGGGACGGCAAGGTCTGGACCGTGGATGTTTATGAAGCAGTTCGAGTTCGGACCGGTGAACGCGGCTCAGCCGCCATCTAGGTTCTGAAACACGAAAGCGGGCCGGGTACCAGCAAAGGTACCCGGCCCGCTTTCTGCGTTGCGGGTGTGTCGATTCACCCCTGTCTTAATTCACGACGGCGGTGTGCCAGTCCGCCGGTCCGGCACTACCGGCGTCGTACTCATCCAGGGGGACGCTGTCCTGGCCCCAGGCCCGGAGTACGGGCTCAATGATCCGCCAGCAGTCCTCGGCGGTGTCGCCCCGGACTGAAAGCAGGGGATCGCCGGTGAGCACGCCCTCGAGCACTTCACCGTACGGCAGCATGCCGGGCTCGTTGAGTTCGGCCAGCAAGGTGGCACGGTCCAGAGCGAAAATGTTACCGGGGCCATTCACATCGACGTGGAGCTCGAGGGTGTCCGGCCCGAAGCCGATCCGGAGTTGATTGGGGGAGTCCACGCCGGTGAAGCCCACGGGCAACTGGGGAACAGGCCGGAAAGTGATGACGGCCTCCTTCCGGCGTTGTCCCATGGCTTTTCCGGAACGGAGGATGAACGGGACACCCTTCCACCGCCAGTTATCGATGTTCACCCGGACTTCGGCCAGGGTCTCGGTGTTGCGGGAAGGGTCGACGCCTTCCTCTTCGGTGTAGTCGGGCACCTTCCGATCTCCGAGGCTCCCCGCCGTATAGCGGGCGCGCCGCGTCGAGTCCTTGTAAGGCGCCTTGACGCTGCTTGCGCGCAAGACCGTCGCCACGGCGTCGCGGAGATCGCGTTCCTCGATGGTTGCCGGTGCATCGATGGCAATGAAAGCCATGATGTGCAGGAGATGGCTCTGGATCATGTCGCGCAGGGCCCCGGCGCCATCGTAGTAGCGGGCTCGTCCTTCGAGGGCGAGGTCCTCATCGAAGACAATTTCCACCTTTTCTACGTGCTCACGGTTCCACACCGGTTCAAGGAACCGGTTGGCAAAGCGGAGGCCAAGGATGTTCAGGACTGTCGCCTTGCCGAGGAAGTGGTCCACGCGGTGGATGTGGTCCTCGGGCACCAGCGTGGCAAGTGTTTCGTTGAGTTCGCGTGCTGATTCCGCGCCGGAGCCGAAGGGTTTTTCCAGCACCAGCCGGGTGCCGGGCGGCAGCTGCTCCCGGCGGAGAACCTCGCAGGCCTTCTGGCTGACGTGCGGCGGCAAGGCGAAATAGATGGCAATGGGCCCCTCCAAGCGCGCCAGGAGGTCTGCCAGCGGACCATCGGCGGTTACATCCACTTGGTGGTACTCCGTGGATTCTGCAGAAGCTGCCAATGCCTTGCGACCGCTTGCATCGGCTGCCTTTGAGGCAGCCGCAAATGCGCCATTAACCCTCTCCTGCCATTGCTCCGGCGTCCAGGGATCGGACCCCGCTCCCACCAGCCGCAATCCTGGCACCCTGCCGGTGGCCAGTAGCCCCGCAAGTCCAGGGAGGAGCAGCCTGCCCGTAAGGTCCCCGGATGCGCCGAGGATGAGCAACGTTTTCACAGTTGTTTTGCTGGTCACTGTGCCAGCATGCCATCTTGCAGGTGCGACTTGGTACCCTAGATAGTCGAGTCCCGTAGTTGAGGCAAATTTGTTGGGGCAAGAATAAGTCAAGACTCTGGCGTGCCGCATTGGCCGCCAATCGCAGACCATCGAAAGAAGTGCACGGCGCGTGTTCAATTCACTCTCTGACCGGTTGACAGCAACCTTCAAGAACCTCCGTGGCAAGGGCCGCCTCTCCGAGGCTGATGTCGATGCCACCGTCCGGGAGATCCGCCGTGCCCTGTTGGACGCGGATGTTGCCGTGTCGGTGGTCCGCGAATTCACCTCGCGCATTCGCGAGCGGGCTCTGGGCGCTGAGGTGTCGGGTGCGCTGAACCCGAGCCAGCAGATCGTCAAGATTGTCAACGAGGAACTCGTGGAGATCCTCGGCGGTGAAACCCGGCGCATCCGCATGGCCAAGACCGGCCCCACCATCATCATGCTTGCCGGCCTTCAGGGTGCAGGTAAGACCACCCTTGCCGGCAAGCTCGCCAAGTGGCTGAAGGCCCAAGGCCACAGCCCCATCCTCGTAGCTTGCGACCTCCAGCGGCCCAACGCCGTGACGCAGCTCCAGGTTGTGGGCCAGCGTGCTGGCGTCCCTGTTTTCGCGCCGCACCCGGGAGCAACCTCGGAGTTGGAGCACCCGGCCGGTGACCCGGTAGCGGTCGCCAGCGCCGGTGTGGCAGAAGCGCGCCAGAAGCTGCACGACGTCGTGATCGTGGATACCGCCGGACGCCTCGGCGTGGACGCCGAGATGATGGACCAGGCACGCCGGATCCGCCAGGCGATTATCCCCAACGAAGTCCTCTTCGTGATCGACTCCATGATCGGCCAGGATGCCGTCAACACGGCCATGGCGTTCGACCACGGCGTTAACTTCACCGGCATCGTGCTGTCCAAGCTCGACGGCGATGCCCGCGGTGGTGCCGCACTTTCGGTTGCGTCCGTGACGGGAAAGCCGGTCATGTTCGCGTCGACCGGTGAGGGACTGGACGACTTCGAACTCTTCCACCCGGACCGTATGGCTTCGCGCATCCTGGACATGGGTGACGTCCTCACCTTGATCGAACAGGCTGAAAAGGCCTGGGACAAGGACGAAGCTGCCCGGATGGCGAAGAAGTTCGCCGACCAGGAAGACTTCACCTTGGATGACTTCCTCGCCCAGATGCAGCAGATCCGCAACATGGGTTCCATGAAGAAGATGCTCATGATGATGCCGGGTGCGCAAAACATCCGCCAGCAACTGGAGAACTTCGACGAACGCGAAATCGACCGTGTCGAGGCGATCGTCAGGTCCATGACTCCGCACGAGCGCGTTGCTCCCAAAATCATCAACGGCTCCCGCCGTGCCCGCATCGCAAAGGGTTCAGGTGTGCACGTCTCGGAGGTCAACGGCCTCCTGGAGCGCTTCGCCCAGGCCCAGAAAATGATGAAGAAGATGGCCCAGGGTGGCATGCCTGGTATGCCGGGCATGCCCGGAATGGGTGGTCCCGGCGGCGGCCGCAAGGGTGGCAAGAACGCTCCCAAGAAAAAAGCGCGCTCCGGTAACCCCGCGAAGGCGGCCCAGGAACTGCGCGACGCCGAGGCCAAGCGGGCCAACGCGGCCTCGGCGGCTCCTACCGGAGCGGCGTTCGGCCAGGGCGCTGCGGACTTCGATCCGTCCACGCTGAACCTCCCCAAGGGCTTCGAGAAATTCCTGGGTAAGTAACCCGAATTTCCATCCCAGCCAATTGACAGTTGACGGGCGTTGTGGGAGCTCATCACGGCGTCAGCTGTCATTTGGCTGCGATGTCAGGCCTCTGGACTAGGGTGAATCCATGCACAAGCAGCGCGTAGTCTTCGTCCACGGACTGGGGAGTTTTGGCGCCTCGGCATGGCCCAGGCAGCACGGTATGGCTCTGTCATATGACGCGCTTTTCCTCCGCCGGCACGGCTTTGATCCCACGGACGAACCCTTGAAATCGGACGTCGCTGCTGACATCGGCATCGTGGTGGCGTCGCTTGAGGATGCAGGTGGCGGCCACATCGTGGCGCATGAGCAGGGCGCAATTTCCGGCATGCTCGCAGCGGTTGACCGGCCGGAGCTTGTGTATTCGCTGACACTCGTTGAGCCAGCCTGTCTGTCCTTGACAGCTGAGCTGCCTGCCACCGCATACCATCGTTCGCTCATGGAGCCACTGTTTGCGGTGCGGGACCAGCTCAACGACGCCGACTATCAACGCGAGTACTTCAGGCGCGCATTCTCAGCCGAAGCGAGCGGCCTGGACACGCTGGAAGCGCGCCGTTCCGCGCGTCGCCTCCGGCTTCAGGCGCCCCCGTGGGAGGCGCCCCTGCACATCGTCCCTGGCGTACCTACCCTCGTCCTTACAGGCGGCTGGGAGCCATTGTATGAAGAAATTGCCGGGTACCTGCAGGAAACCGGCGCCCTCCGACGCGTAGCAGCGGGAGGGCACCGGCCTCAGGACTCGGTTGATGGAGACCGGATTATCCGCTCCTTTGTAGCCGACGTCGTCCGGACGAGGTCAGTTAAGGTTTCCTGACGCTCCCGCCGCTTGGGTGGAGGGCGCCTGGGTGGAGGGAACCTGCAGCTCCGGCAGGTAGACCTTGCCGCCTGATGCCAGGAACTCTTCGCTCTTCTCCCGCATCCCGCTGTACATTTCCGCAATGGCTGCCTGCGACTCCGCTGATCCGTATTCGTCGCGGATGTCCTGGCTGATGCGCATGGAACAGAATTTGGGTCCGCACATCGAGCAGAAGTGGGCTGTCTTCGCCGGTTCCGCAGGCAGTGTTTCGTCGTGGAATGCCTCTGCAGTGACAGGGTCCAAGGAAAGTGCGAACTGGTCGCGCCAACGGAATTCGAAGCGGGCCTTGGAGAGGGCGTCGTCGCGTTCGTTCGCTCCAGGGTGGCCCTTGGCGAGGTCAGCGGCGTGCGCCGCGATCTTGTACGTGATGACGCCGGTCTTGACGTCGTCCTTGTTCGGCAGTCCGAGGTGCTCTTTCGGCGTCACGTAGCAGAGCATGGCGGTACCGTAGCGGGCGATTTCCGTGGCGCCGATGGCTGAAGTGATGTGGTCGTAGCCGGGGGCGACATCGGTGACCAGGGGACCCAGGGTGTAGAACGGTGCACCCTTGCAGAGTTCCTGTTGGCGCTCCACGTTCTCCCGGACCAGATGGAACGGTACGTGGCCCGGTCCTTCGACCATCACCTGGACGTCGAACTCCCATGCCCGCTGCGTCAGTTCGGCGAGGGTGTCCAGCTCGGCGAACTGGGCAGCATCGTTGGCATCCGCCGTGGCGCCCGGGCGCAGCCCGTCACCGAGGGAGAACGCGACATCGTACTTGGCGAAGATTTCGCACAGCTCATCGAAGTGCGTGTAGAGGAAGTTTTCCTGGTGGTGCGCCAGGCACCAACCCGCCATGATCGAGCCGCCGCGGGACACGATGCCGGTGACCCGGTTGGCTGTCAGCGGCACATACCGAAGCAGCACGCCTGCATGGATGGTCATGTAGTCAACACCCTGCTCGCACTGCTCGATCACGGTGTCGCGGAAGATCTCCCACGTGAGCTTGTTGGCTTCGCCGTTGACCTTTTCAAGGGCTTGGTAGATCGGGACAGTGCCGATGGGCACCGGGGAGTTGCGGATGATCCACTCACGGGTGGTGTGGATGTCATCTCCGGTGGAGAGGTCCATGACGGTGTCGGCGCCCCATTGCGTGGCCCACTGCAGCTTGTCTACTTCTTCGGCAATGGAGCTCGTGACCGCGGAGTTGCCGATGTTGGCATTGATCTTGACCAGGAATGCCTTGCCGATGATCATCGGCTCGGATTCAGGGTGGTTAATGTTGTTGGGGATGATGGCCCGGCCTGCGGCGACTTCACTCCTGACGAGTTCAACATCGCAGTTCTCACGCAACGCCACGAACTGCATTTCAGGCGTAATGATGCCTTGCTTGGCGTAGTGCATCTGCGTGACGGTCTTGCCCTCGACGGCGCGGCGGGGCACTGGCTGAGCGCCCTTCCACTCTGCCGACGCTGCGCCGCGGCGGACAGCCGACTTGCCGTCGTCGAGCAGGTTCCGTTCGCGGCCCGAGTAGGCTTCCGTGTCGCCGCGGCCCTCAATCCATGCGGCTCGGAAGGGCTCCAGGCCCACTACGGGATCACTGCCCGGCCCCGCGGTTCGGTACACCTGCAGCGGAGCGTTTGCTTCGCCGTTGGGGGACGGTTCAAGCGCGATCTCCGTGACGGGTACCCGAATGCCATTCGCGGGGTCTTCCAGCCAAGCCAGCGAATGGGATTTCAGCGACTGTGTGACGCTTCCCGCCGCATTTTCGCTGGTACTGGCCTGGCTTTGGGCAGGGCTGTGCTGTGTTTCGGTGGTGCTCAAGGATTACTCACTTCCTTCGCCGGCATTACCCGGACAGGTTCAACGGTCGCAGACTGCGTCAGTCCGATCTCAGCCCCTGCAAGGGCCCCCGTGTGGTCGTAGACGAAGCTACCACAGCCCGCGGCCTGCACCCCAGTCATATCCGAAAACGTCGAGCCCGAAGCTACGGGGCCCACTAGGCTTTTGCCATGCAGAACATCATCGAATTCAGCGGACCTGTGCTTGTGGCAGGAGACGACCAACGGCACGGGTTGTGGTCCGTCGATGGCAGGCTGACCTTCCAACGTCCCGCCGCACCGCCCGATTCCGTGCTGGACGGATGGGTCCTTCCCGGTTTTGTTGACGCCCATTGCCATATTGGACTTGGCGTTGGTGGGACGGTAGATGAGCAGACTACGCTTGCCCAGGCGCAGGCGGACCTTAAGGCCGGCACGTTGCTGATCCGCGATGCTGGGTCGCCCAGCGACACGCGATGGGTCCAGCAGCGCCAGGACCTGCCCCGACTCATCAGGGCAGGCCGCCACATCGCACGCAGCCGCCGGTACCTGCGCGGCTTGGGCCATGAAGTCGAGCCGGACGAGCTCGTGGAGACGGTCCGCAAGGAAGCCCGTGACGGAGACGGGTGGGTGAAGATCGTCGGAGACTGGATCGACCGCGACGCCGGTGACCTTGCAGTTTCCTTTCCCGCGGACGTGGTCCGGGATGCCATCGCCGCCGCCCATGATGAAGGTGCCCGGGTGACGGCCCACTGTTTCGCTGAAGACACCATTGACGACATGCTCAACGCCGATATTGATTGCATTGAACACGCCACCGGCCTCTTGCCCCGGCACATTCCCCGTCTCGTGGAGCAGTCCGTGCCGATTGTTCCTACGTTGGTCAACATTGCGACTTTTCCGGATATCGCCGCCCAAGCTGCCCCAAAGTTTCCTGGGTACGCCGACCACATGACGCGTCTGTGGGAACGACGCCGTGAACGGGTGTTGGAGGCTTTTGAAGCCGGCGTGACGATTTTTGCGGGAACAGATGCCGGCAGCGTGATCAAGCACGGCCGTATAGCGGATGAGATGCAGGAACTGCACGACGCCGGCCTGCCGCCAACCGCTGTCCTCGACGCTGCGTGCTGGGGCGCACGAAAGTGGCTGGGAGCTGAGGGTATCAGCGAAGGTGCCAGTGCCGACGTCGTGGTCTGCCGTGAGGATCCTCGCCAGAGGATCGGTACTGTCGGGAGCCTGAATCATGTTGTCCTGCGAGGAAACGTCGTCCGCTAGGAATAAATTGAAGCTTCAAGTAATTTAGATAGGTAGAACGTGCCGAAGGGCGGCCACCTATAAACCGGGAGCTTCACATGACCACAGCATCAAGCCAGGACCTCCTTCCTGCCGAACTCACCATGGGCACCGTCATGCTCAAGGTTGGCGACATGAAGCTCATGAGCGACTACTACCAAAGGGCCCTGGGCCTTGAGGTAGTTGCCGAGCAGGATGGCGGACTTTACCTGGGGCGGCTGGGGAAGCCGGTGGTTCACCTCGCACCCGCCGCCGGCCTGCAGATTCCGGGTCGCGGCGAAGCGGGACTTTTCCATACGGCCATCCTTTTCCAGGACCAGCCGTCCCTGGCGGCCACTATCGCCACGGCCGCCGAATATGAACCCCGCGCGTTTGTGGGCAGCGCCGACCATCTGGTGAGTGAAGCGTTCTATTTCACTGATCCCGAAGGTAATGGGATTGAGCTCTATTACGACAAGCCGCGCGAAGTCTGGCAGTGGGACGGGAAAAATGTGGTGATGGACAATGTTGCCCTGCCGCCCCAGCGCTTCCTTCAACAGCACTTGAGTGAGGCCGCCGTGACTGGCCAGCGGGAAGCCGCTGCCGGCGTCGGGCACGTGCACCTTCAAGTAGGTGACGTGCAGACTGCCCAGGATTTTTACGTGGACACCCTGGGTTTCGAAAGGACCGCGGGCTGGCATGGGCAGGCGTTGTTCGTTTCCGCCGGCGGATACCACCACCACATGGCGATGAACGTGTGGAACAGCCGCGGGGCCGGGCCCCGCAGGGACACCCTTGGCTTGGGCGAAGTCCTGATCGAGGTGCCGACCAGCGACGACGTCGCCGCACTGGCTGACCGGCTGAAAGTTGCGTCCGTGGCCAACCATCACACGGGCCTGGAGTTGCAATTTGAAGACCCCTGGCGCAACAGGCTGCGCGTCGCCGTGCGCTAAGTTGCCTCGCGCTGCTTTCGAGTGCGGTGGCCCGGACTGCACTAGGCTGGGCTTTGGTGGTATTCGTTCTTTTTGGGCCGTTGCCGCCGCCCCGTCAGCACGAAGGAATGAGAGTACTCTCCATGGGCTTTGCCGAAATTTTTGTAGCCACCCACGATGAAGCACTCAAGAGGGCCGCTGCCTTGGACCGGGGCGCCGATGTTACGGGACCTGCCGTCAGGATTGATGGCATCACCGACTTTGAGGTCGAGCAGCTGGGAGACCTTGCTGGCCAGGCCGTCCACGCTGCCGGTGCCGATTATGAGCTGGCTCTGGTTGATGTCACCAGCGATGCCCTCCTCGGCGTTCCCGAGGCCATGGTGCGGGCGCTTGCCGAACTTCTTACCTATGAAAGCGAAGGCGACGGAAACGTTCTCGACGACGTCGCCGCGGCCTGGGCTGCGCAGGAGGACATGCCTTTTGGTGCGGATGAATCGCGTCAGTACGTCCAGCAGTTGGCCGCTTTGGCAACTGACGTTGAAAAGGCGGAACGTTCAGGGCTCTACGTCTGGTCCGTCTGACCATTGGTACGTTCCGGACCGCGCTGACAATCAAGAAACAGTGCCCGGAGTGGCGTAAGTCGTAATTACTTCCGGCATCTGGCACAATGGTCAGGTACTTGATTGGCGCGGCCCCTCTCTCCGTGCCCAAATCTTGTCCTTTTGGAACCCCCAAGTATGGCCCGCCCCACGGGTGCAGAACGTCGGGTTCAACCCCGTTTCAGAAACAGGAGTGACCACAAAAGTGGCCGTAAAGATTCGCCTTAAGCGCTTCGGTAAGATGCGCGCACCGTACTACCGCATTGTCGTCATGGATGCCCGCGCCAAGCGCGATGGCCGCGCCATTGAAGAAATCGGTAAGTACCACCCCACCGAAGAGCCGTCGTACATCGAGGTCGCCTCCGAGCGCGCCCAGTACTGGCTTTCCGTTGGCGCCCAGCCGACCGAGCAGGTTGCCGCGATCCTCAAGATCACCGGTGACTGGCAGAAGTTCAAGGGCCTGCCGGGCCAGGAAGGCACCCTGAAGACCAAAGCTCCGAAGGAAGCCTTCGTAGCCCCGGAGAAGGGTTCCGTCATCATCCCGGAAGCCATCACCAAGAAGGCCAAGAAGGACGAAGCCGAAGCTCCGGCCGAGGCTGAAGCAGAGACCACCGAGGCTGAGTAAGTTGCTGGCAGAAGCGCTCGAACACTTGGTCCGTGGGATCGTTGACAGCCCTGAGGATGTCAAGGTCAGTGCCAAGAACAACCGCCGCGGGGAATCCCTCGAGGTGCGTGTTCACCAGGAGGACCTCGGACGGGTGATCGGCCGTCAGGGACGCACCGCACGCGCATTGCGCACTGTGGTTGCGGCCTTGGCAGGTGGCGAGCAGGTCAGGGTCGACGTCGTCGACACCGATCGCCGCCGGTAACGCGCTCAGCAATACTTGCCTTAGATCCGGCCCCTTCACCGAATATGGTGGAGGGGCCGGATTGCTTTATCGATCATTTCATTCCGTAGCTGCCCGGCAGCGCGGGCACAACGAGAATTCAGAGGAACCCATGCAGCTCCAGGTGGCCCGGATCGGCAAACCCCATGGCATCCGCGGCGAGGTGACGGTCCAAGTGCTTACCGACGCCCCCTCAGAGCGTTTCGTCGCCGGAACCGAGTTCGTTGTGGAGCCGGCCGCTGCTGGCCCGCTGACCATCCGAAGTGCCCGGTGGAACAAGGACATCCTCCTGCTCGGCTTCGAAGAGATTGCTGACCGCAACGCCGCCGAAGCCATTCGTGGTGCGAAGCTTTTCATCGAAACCGAAGAACTCGACGACGAAGACGACGAAGGCTGGTACGAGCACGAACTCGTTGGCCTGGAAGCGCGCGTTGGCACACAGGTTGTGGGCAAAGTTGCCGCGCTGACCACACTGCCGGTTCAGGACCTGTTGACGGTCAAGACGGAGGAAGGAAAGGAAATCCTCGTTCCCTTCGTCGACGAAATCGTTCCCGAGGTCAACATTGAGGAGGGGTTCATCCTCATCACTCCGCCTGCCGGGCTCTTCGAAATCAACGATGACACAGCAGGGGAGTCCGGGGACGGCGCCGGAGATGATGCCTGAATGAGGATCGATGTTGTCAGCATTTTCCCTGAGTACCTTGCTCCGCTTGAACTTTCGTTGATAGGCAAGGCCCGTCAGGATGGGCTGCTGGAACTTAACGTCCACGACCTCCGTACCTTCACCACTGACAAGCACCGGACCGTGGACGACACCCCTTATGGTGGCGGCGCCGGTATGGTCATGAAACCCGAGCCGTGGGCACAGGCGCTCGAATCGGTTGCCGGCGTTCGTGAGGGCGCTAAACCTGTCCTGATTGTTCCTTCGCCGGCGGGGGAGAGGTTTACCCAGGCGCTTGCCTACGAGCTCGCAGAAGAGGAACAGCTTGTCTTTGCCTGCGGACGCTACGAGGGGATTGATGAGCGTGTCATCGACTGGTCCCACGAGCACTTCACGGTGCGGCCTGTCAGCCTTGGCGACTACGTCCTCAACGGCGGCGAGGTTGCTGTCCTGGCCATGGTTGAAGCAATCGGCCGCTTGCTCCCAGGCGTTGTAGGCAACCCCGAATCCCTTATTGAAGAGTCCCACTCAGACGGGCTCCTGGAATATCCCGTGTATACCAAACCATCCTCGTGGCGGGACCACGAAGTGCCGCCGGTGCTGCTCAGCGGCAATCACGGGAAGATCGCGCAGTGGCGGCGCCATGAACAGTTCCGCCGCACTGCCGAGCGCCGTCCGGATCTCCTTGAACACTTCGACGCCGGTCAGTTGAGTCGCGCGGACCGCAACGCCCTTGCGGACCTGGGCTACGACGTCGTGGAGGGGCGCCTGCGCAGCCGTCCCGGGCACGAAGCACAATAACTGTCCGCGAATCTGCACAATTGGCCGGATGCTGCGGCGTGTGGCAGAATTAACCCTTGTGTCTGCTGGGCTAGCACCTGCCACAGGGGGAGCGTAGCCAACAGCCGGACAACCCGGTGCCGCCAAACAGTGGCGGGAACCGGACACTAAGAAACTTCGGCGGAGATTTCCGGCTGGCTTTGGTGCCGCGGGCTTGTCTGCCGTAACCCAAAGTGAATGACCTGTGGCGTTCACCAGGAGTGGATCAATGCATATCCTCGATAGCGTAGATGCAGCCTCGCTGCGTAACGATGTTCCTGAGTTCCGCGCGGGTGACACCCTCAAGGTTCACGTCAACATCATCGAAGGCAAGAACTCCCGTATCCAGGTATTCCAGGGCTTCGTCCTGGGCCGCCAGGGTGACGGCGTTCGCGAAACCTTCACCGTGCGCAAGGTTTCCTTCGGTGTCGGCGTAGAGCGTACCTTCCCGGTGCACTCCCCGATCATCGACAAGATCGAGGTCGTCACCAAGGGTGACGTCCGTCGTGCCAAGCTTTACTACATGCGCGCACTGCGCGGTAAGGCTGCGAAGATCAAGGAAAAGCGCGACTTCGCCAAGTAAGTCCACCGACTTACGCAACGGGTCCAGGATTCGTGCCCGGTTCGTTCCGGAGCAATCCGCAACGCAACAGGGATACGAGTCATGGACACAGCCGAACGCCAGCCCCGGAAACAGGGCTGGCGTTTTGCTTTGCTGGCATTGGTCCTTGCCGTCGCAATCAGCGGGTTGGTCCGCTCCCTGTGGATCGACGTCTACTACATTCCTTCCGAGTCCATGGAGCCGTTGCTCGGCACCGGGGATAGGATCCTGGTTTCACGCACAGCATTCACCACGGATCCCATCAAGCGCGGGGACGTCGTTGTCTTTGATGGGCGTGGATCGTTTGCCCCGCTCAGCAGCGGTAGGGGTCCATTTGTTGACGCGGCTGCAGCTGTGAGCCAGTGGCTCGGGCTTACGGGTAGCGACACCACGTACGTGAAGCGGGTCATTGGTGTTCCGGGGGACCACGTTCAGTGCTGCTCCGTCGATGGGCGCCTCACAGTGAACAGTCAGGTACTTGAGGAACCCTATGTTTACCCCGGCGATGAACCCAGCACACAGAAGTTCGACGTCGTGGTCCCCGCGGGACGGCTCTGGCTGATGGGCGACCACCGATCCCGCTCTGCTGATTCCCGAGGATTGCTGGGAGCGCCCGGTGGAGGAATGGTCCCGCTGGACCGGGTGATCGGCAGACCGGTCCAGATCATCTGGCCGCTTGATAGATTTGCAGAAGTGCCTCGCACCACGCAGGCCGAACCATCAAAGAACGGACAATAAATGCCGGACAGAGTTCCCGAGAATCCCGAGCCGCACGACGACGACGTGCGGCTCTCGGACGGGACGGCTGGCGTCGCCGGTGTGGCTGAGCCCCGCCCGGTCGATGACACTGCTGACGCTACCGGCAACAAAGCGGACGAGGGCGATAAGCCCCGCAGGAACCCTGTCCTTGGCTGGTTGAAGGAAATCGTCACGGTCGTGGCGATTGCCGTGGTGCTCTCCTTCCTTATCAAGACATTCCTTTTCCGGGCGTTCTACATTCCATCTGAATCGATGGAAAACACCTTGGACGTGAATGACCGCATCTTCATCAACCTGCTGGTGCCGGAGCCCTTCGCCTTGGAACGCGGCGATGTAGTGGTCTTCAAGGATTCGCAGGGATGGCTTCCGGCAGTTCTGAAAAAACCGGCCGGCCCTCTTGACTGGGTAGGCGACACCTTGGAATTCGTTGGCTTGGCGGCCGACGACAATGAACAGCATCTGGTCAAGCGGGTTATCGGGCTCCCGGGTGACCACGTTTCCTGCTGTGACGCGCAAGGTCGCCTCAGTATCAATGGTGTTCCCGTGGACGAAACTTACGTCAACCCCTCGGAAGTACCGCAGCCCAACCCGTTCGACATCATCGTTCCAGAGGGCAAAGTCTGGGTTATGGGAGACAACCGCAACCACTCGGCCGATTCCCGGGCGCACCAGGAAGTCAATGGTGGTTTCATTAATATCGAGGACGTCGAAGGCAAAGCCACGGTCATAGCCTGGCCCGTCAAACGGTGGACTGTGCTGGACAATTACCCTGATGTCTTCAAGAACGTTCCCGCGGGCACTTCAGGAAAGTAACAGCCATGGCAAGCACCCGGCTGAAGACCAAGGCACCGACCGAAATTCCGACCCTTGACGTCGAGCGTTCCTTCCTGTCTCCCCGCGTGCGGTTGCTGGCTGGCGTGGACGAGGTTGGCAGGGGTGCACTGGCTGGCCCTGTGAGTGTGGGAATCGCCGTGGTCAACCTCGAGGACCACGCCCTACTGGCCGATGTCCGGGACAGCAAGTTGCTCAAGCCCGAGGACCGCGACCGGTTGGAGCCTCTGGTCCGGGACTGGGCCGTAGCATCTGCAGTTGGCCATGCGTCCGCCCGGGAAATCGATGACGTCGGTATCATAGCGGCCCTGCGCCTGGCGGGAACGCGGGCATGGTTTGAGATCCTCGCCGGTGGCGTCACGCCTGATGTGGTGTTGTTGGATGGCAGCCACAATTGGCTCTCTCCGGAAGTTCAAGCGTCACTGTTCGACACCGCGTCCACGGGACCTTGGTGTGAAGCTCCCGTCCATACGAGGGTGAAAGCGGATATGAGCTGCCTGAGCGTGGCCGCTGCCAGTGTCCTGGCCAAAGTAGCCCGCGACCGCATCATGGTGGATCTGCACTCTGAAGTACCTGCCTACGGCTGGAACGAAAACAAGGGTTACGCCACCGCAGCGCACCGCGAAGTGATCAGGCTGCAGGGTCCCAGTCCCTACCACCGGACAAGCTGGAACCTGACTGGACCAGATGTGTCCTAAAGGCTTGCTACGCAGCGTCTGTCCTGCGGATGGCGTCCGGTGCGCGGCAGATGGTGCAAGATGGAACTATGAGCGCCGAGGACCTTGAGAACTATGAAACCGACATGGAGCTGCAGCTCTACCGCGAATACCGGGACGTTGTCGGTTTGTTCAGCTACGTTGTCGAAACTGAGCGGCGTTTCTACTTGGCCAACCATGTTGATTTACAAGCCCGCAGTGCAGACGGCGAAGTCTATTTTGATTTGACCTTGCAGGATGCTTGGGTTTGGGACGTCTACCGTTCAGCCCGCTTCGTGAAAAATGTCCGGGTCATTACCTTCAAGGACGTCAACGTCGAGGAACTGCCACGCAACGAGGATCTTGCGTTGCCCAAGGACGGTGGCCTCGGAGACCTGGGCGATCTCGGAAACTAGCCCCGCATCCGCGCTTAACTCTTCCTCCACAACACGGTGATGTGACGGGTTTACCCACATAGCGCCAGGACTGTCTGTCACCGGCCGCTGCCAGCGATAAAGCTGGGTAGCGGAGGTGGTGCTCATGAGGGCAAAAGACATTCTTGGCCGTAACGGCGAGGCTTTGGCGGCAGGATTCCTGGAAGGCCAGGGCATGCGGATCGTCGATCGAAATTGGCGGTGCGTCGACGGTGAAATCGACATCGTGGCGCTGGAGGGTGACACCCTGGTGGTCGCGGAAGTTAAGACCCGCAGCAGCCTGGATTACGGACATCCCTTTGAAGCAGTAGGTCCAGCCAAACTGGCACGGTTGCACCGGCTCGCGGCGTCGTGGTGCCGTGAGCATGAACTGAATGCTCCGCGAAGACGTGTAGATGTGGTGTCAGTCATCCATAACGGCATTGGGGATCCCCAAATGGAACACCTGAGGGGTGTTGGCTGATGGGGGTGGGGCGCAGCTACTGCATTGCCTTGGTGGGACTTAACGGTTACATCGTGGAGGTAGAAGCCGATATCGGACAGACCCTTCCCGCATTCGTGATTCTGGGACTACCTGATGCCGCACTAAACGAAGCCAAAGAACGGATACGCTCCGCGGCACAAAACTCGGGAATTCCCTTGAGCCGGCGGAAGATCACGGCCAACCTCATTCCGGCATCCTTGCCCAAGCGGGGTTCGGGTTTTGACCTGGCCATCACCATGGCTGTTCTCCGTGCTGCGGAGGACATTCGATCCATCGATGGAACGGTATTCATAGCTGAGCTCGGTTTGGATGGCCGGTTGCGGCCAGTGAGGGGCATCCTTCCTGCAGTCATGGCCGCTGTGCAGGCAGGATATCCGGAGATTGTGGTCGCCGAAGCAAACGTCGCTGAGGCAGCGCTGGTACCGGGGGCACAAGTCAGGGGATACCGGACCCTCGCCCGCCTTGCGTACGATTTCGGTGCGGACCCGAAAGACCTCGCCCTGGACTACGACCCGACCGGCAGTGATCCGGAGGATGGGAACGATGACGCCATGGGCATCGTGCCTGATCTTTCCGACGTTTCCGGGCAATCTGATGCCCGGCGTGCGCTGGAGGTCGCTGCCGCCGGTAGCCACCATATGCTCCTGACCGGTCCACCGGGTGCGGGTAAGACGATGCTTGCAGAGCGTTTGCCGGGACTCTTACCTGATCTGGAGGACAAGGCAGCAATGGAGGTTACTGCCATCCACTCCCTGGCAGCGGTCCGCTCATCTACAGGCACGTTGCTTCGGAGGCCGCCGTTCGAGAATCCCCACCACAGTGCCACTGCAGCTGCCATCATCGGAGGTGGCTCGGGACTTCCCCGCCCCGGTGCTGCCTCCCGGGCACACCGAGGGGTCCTCTTCCTTGACGAGGCTCCAGAATATGAACGGCGCGTCCTGGATGCCTTGCGCCAGCCCCTGGAGAGCGGCGAACTGGTGATTCACCGTTCGGCAGGAACAGCGGCTTACCCTGCGAGGTTCCAATTGGTGCTGGCAGCCAATCCTTGCCCCTGCGGCAAAGCCTCGGGCAAGGGGATGGACTGCACATGCACGGCACTCATGCGCAGGCGGTACTTCGGGCGCATATCGGGTCCCCTCTTGGATCGCGTCGACATACAACTCCAGGTGGAGCGCGTCTCCCTTGCTGACTTTGGACAGTCCGGCACGGAAGAGGGCACGGACGCTGTCGCAGGGCGCGTACTTGCTGCGAGGCAGAGGCAAGCCGAACGTCTGGGGGCGTTCGGCATCGAGACCAACTCGCAAGTGCCGGGACGCACCCTGCGCGGGGAACTGAGGCTGGCACCTGGCACCACCCGCATCCTGGACACGGCCCTGGAACGAGGCATTCTCACGGCCCGCGGCTATGACCGCGTTCTCCGATTGGCCTGGACGCTGGCAGACCTGGACCATAGCAACATTCCCTCCGCAGACCACATCGGACAAGCGCTCGGCCTCCGACAAGCGACGGCAACGGCATGAAGGACAACGTGATGAAGGAAGGCACAGGCGCAAGGGTGCTGGGAACGCAGGAAAAGGAAAAGATTGCGCGGGCAGCATTGGCCCGTCTGATGGAACCGCAGGATTCCGTGGGACTCGCATTGGTTCATGCAGTTGGAGCAGTTGACGCGCTGGGTATCGCGACGGGCGAACTCGCTGCCGGCCCAGGGCTTGAACAGGAGATCTCCGCCTTGCTGGCGGAAAGCGGAGGGTCGGCATCCTGGGCGGGGCTCGCGGACAGCAAGCGGCGCTGGGCTCCGCGTGTCCCGGACCTCGCGCCGGACCGCGACCTGGAGACGATGAAGAGACTCGGTGGCCGCCTGATTGTTCCGGGTGACGAGCTATGGCCTGGGCAGTTGTCGGACCTGGGCCTGCAGGAGCCGCTGTGCCTGTGGTGGCGGGGACACGAGCAACCCCTTCCGCCAGCCCGGCAGACCATCGCATTGGTGGGGTCCAGGGACAGCACAAGCTATGGAGCGTCGGTTACGGGGGATCTTGCCTACGGTTTGGCCCAACGCGGCTACTGCGTAGTTTCCGGGGGCGCCTACGGCATTGACGCCCACGCCCATCGTGGGGCCCTCCGTAGCGGGGCCGCAACCGTACCAACCATTGCGGTCATGGCAGGGGGCGTGGACCGCTTCTATCCATCCGGAAACGAGGACCTTCTTCGTGCCGTGGCCAACCAAGGTGCCGTGATTTCCGAGGTTCCACCCGGCTCTGCCCCGACACGGTATCGATTCCTGCAGCGAAACCGCCTCATCGCTGCGCTGGCATCTGTCACGGTGGTGGTCGAAGCCCGGTGGCGCTCAGGCGCACTCAACACAGCCCATCATGCTGAGGGCATAGGAAGGGTAGTGGCAGCTGTTCCCGGATCCATTCACAGTGCGAACTCGGCTGGTTGCCACCGGCTGCTTCGGGATGGTGGGGCGATCTGCGTGACGGACGTCGGAGAAATAGCTGAACTGGCCGGTCAGAACGGCGAGATGATGGTCACTGACAAAGATTCGGCGGCAGCACCCCATGATGGTTTGTCCTTGGAAGACCTGATTCTCCTGGACGCCTTGCCGCTTCGATCAGTGAGCTCCGTGGAAAAACTCACGGTAGTTGCCGGCCTCAGCCCGGACTCTGTGCGTGCCGGCCTGGGGCGCTTGGGACTTCTAGGACTGGCATCCTCTGAACGGGGGGCCTGGAAGCGAACCAAGAATGCCTGAGGCGGGCAGGTAGCGAAGCATGTTGATGCACCCGGACGGTGCATGTTGCTGGCAAAGTGGAAGGGTGGACGCAGAATCATTGCCGGCATCGCTGGAGAGCGCCGTGGAGGGCTTCGAACGCTATCTCCGCGGTGAGCGCGCGAGATCGGCACATACAGTCCGCGCGTATATGGCAGATGTGCATAGCCTTCTCGGATTCGCCGTCCAGGAGGGCATACGCAATCTCGATCAATTGGAGCTGGGTTCCCTCCGTCGCTGGCTAGGGGCGCAAAGTGAAGCAGGGATGGCCCGGTCCACTCTCGCCCGCCGTGCCGCTACCGCCAGGTCGTTTACGCGGTGGGCCCTGAGGGAGGAACTGATCGCCACGGATCCTGCCATTCGCCTGCAAGCGCCCAAACGGGAGAAGTCGTTGCCGGGAGTCCTCCAGCAGCAGCAAATTGCCAGGCTGGTAGATAGCCTGGATACCGCCGCGGCGGATGGAGGTCCACTGGCCCTCCGGGACCGTGCCATGGTGGAGCTGCTGTACGCGTCGGGTGTGCGCGTCGGGGAGCTTGCGGGGCTGGACATCGATGATGTGGATCCGGATCGAAGGACCCTCCGTGTCATTGGCAAGGGAAACAAGGAGCGGACCGTTCCGTTCGGAGTTCCGGCTGCCGCTGCCGTCAACGACTGGTTACGCCGGGGACGGCCGACGCTGGTAAATGCAACGAGCGGGCCAGCCCTGTTCGTGGGCGTGAGGGGAAACCGCGTTGACCCACGCCAAGTCCGTGCAGTTGTGGCCGCCTTGCTGCAAGCCCTTGGCGACACCGCTGCAACCGGGCCCCACGCATTGAGGCATAGTGCCGCCACCCACTTGCTCGATGGTGGGGCCGACCTTCGGGCGGTGCAGGAAATTCTTGGCCACAGCAGCCTCGCCACTACCCAGATATACACCCATGTTTCCGTGGACAGGCTTCGGAAGAGTTACCAGCAAGCCCATCCTCGCGCCTGAAGATGACGGCCAGGGAGTTGCACTGGCGGAAAAGGGAAGGGTACGGCAAAATGAAAGCACCACCGCCGAACCTTCAATTTAGGGTTGAGGGTTCGTTTCGTGCCAGAATCAAAGAGTCTTAGCTAATTGAATAGCCTGCAGGGTCCATAAGAATGACAGGGCCGGGCAGCAACAGCAAACATCCGTGGCAGAGGTCGTTGGGGAAGACGTACCTACAGCTATGGAGGATGGAATGTCTGTTGCAACAACCCGCGGTGTCCTGTTCGTGCACTCGGCCCCTACGGCACTGTGCCCGCACGTTGAGTGGGCTATCGGATCGGTCGTGGACAAGCGGACCGATCTTGAGTGGACCCCTCAGCCAGCTGCGCCCGGAATGTTTCGGGCTGAATTGTCCTGGACCGGCACGCCCGGCACCGGGGCCCAGTTGGCGTCCGCTCTTCGGGGCTGGGCGCATTTGCGGTATGAGGTCACTGAAGAACCGAGCCAAGGCGTGGACGGGGCCCGCTGGTCGCATACCCCTGAGCTCGGCATTTTCCATGCGGTCACAGACGTGCATGGAAACATCATGGTGAGTGAGGACCGCATCCGCTATGCCTATGAGTCAGGAGCGGGAGACCCTTCGGCCGTTTACCACGAACTGTCGTTGGCCCTGGGTGAGGCCTGGGACGAGGAGCTGGAGCCCTTCCGCCACGCAGCTGAAGGCGCTCCGGTCCGGTGGCTGCACCAAGTTGGTTAGCTGTACGTAGAACCACACCCCATAGCAATGAAGAGGGCCCCACCTGGTGGTGGGGCCCTCTTCACGTCTCAATGAGGCAAAGCCCGTCTTAGACGTTGCGCACCGCGATGACGGCGTTGTGTCCGCCAAATCCGAACGAGTTGCTCAGCGCGACGATGTCACCTGCGGGCAAGTCACGAGCGGAGGTCACGACGTCGAGCGGGATCTCGGGATCCTGGTTCTCAAGGTTGATTGTGACCGGTGCCTTGCGCTCATAGACAGCCAAGACGGTGAGGACGGCTTCTACAGCCCCGGAGGCACCCAGGAGGTGGCCCATCTGGGATTTGGTGGCAGAGACCGCAACGTTGTCCACGTGGGTCCCCAGGGCGGCACGCAGGGCCGTGTACTCGGGCTTGTCGCCAACCGGGGTGGAGGTGGCGTGGGCATTGACGTGGACTACGTCTTCGGCCTGGATCCGGCCGTCGAACATCGCGGCCTTCAGTGCGCGCGTGGCACCAAGGCCTTCGGGATCGGGGGCCGTGATGTGGTAGGCGTCAGCCGTTACCGAGGTTCCGGCAAGCTCAGCGTAGATGCGCGCGCCGCGGGCGATCGCATGCTCTTCTGCTTCGAGTACCAGCGCGCCGGCACCCTCACCCATGACAAAGCCATCGCGGTCTACGTCGTAGGGCCGGGAAGCACGCTCGGGCTCGTCATTGCGGCGTGAGAGCGCCTGCATGGACGAGAAGGCTGCCAAGGGCATCGGGTGGATAGCGGCTTCGGCTCCACCGCACATGACGACGTCGGCCTTGCCGGAACGGATCAGGTCCAAGCCAAGGTGCAGGGCCTCGGTACCGGATGCGCAAGCGGAAACAGGGGTATGCGCTCCGGCGCGGGCGCCCAAGTCAAGGCTGACGGCAGCGGCCACGCCATTGGGCATGAGCATTGGAACGGTCATGGGCAGGACGCGGCGCGGACCCTTCTCCCTGAGCGTGTCCCATGCATCAAGGAGCGTCCATACGCCGCCGATGCCCGTGGCAAAAGCCACCGCCAGGCGGTCGTGGTCGATGTCCTCGATGCCTGAGTCAGCCCATGCTTCCCGGGCAGCGATGACGCCAAACTGCGTGGACGGATCCATGCGCTTGGCTTCTACCCGGCTCAGGACTTCCAGGGCGGGCGTCGAGCACCTGGCCGCAAAGTGGACGGGGAGGTCGTACTTAGCCACCCACTCGTCTTCGAGCGTGCGGGCACCTGAGACCCCTTTCAGCGCGTTCTGCCACATTGTGGGGACGTCGCCGCCGATGGGAGTGGTGGCCCCCAGACCGGTTATGACTACTTTGCGTGCCATGCGATCACTCTCTGTCGGATCAGCCGTCCCCTCTGCGGATTTGCGGGGGGCGGCAGGAAAAACTTTGGGCGTTACTGCGGCTGTGCCGGGCCAGGATTAAGCATCCTGGCCCGGCACAGCTGGTACCAGGCTTAGGCCTGGGCGTTTGCGATGAAGCTGACGGCGTCGCCGACGGTCTTGAGGTTCTTGACCTCTTCGTCAGGGATGCGCACGCCGAACTTCTCTTCGGCGTTCACGACGATGGTCATCATGGAGATGGAGTCGATGTCCAGGTCCTCGGTGAAGGACTTGTCCAGCTCGACAGCTTCGGTAGCCAGGCCTGTTTCTTCGTTGACGATTTCAGCCAGGCCGGCCAGGATTTCTTCGTTGCTAGCCATTGTTGGCTCCTTTTCTTGTTGTGCCGGCTATGCCGGAAAGGGGGCAAACCGCGGTTACGGTTTGGGTTTGTAAGTCATATTCAGTTGGCTGGAGGCCACCGGGCCGGTCCAGGTCTTATGGCAGAACGACTACTTGGGCGCCAAACACCAATCCGGCGCCGAAGCCGATCTGCAGGGCCAGCCCACCGCTGAGTTCAGGGTTCTCCTGGAGCAGGCGGTGCGTGGCCAGGGGGATGGAAGCAGCTGACGTATTGCCGGCTTGGGCGATGTCGCGGCCAACCACAACGGTCTCCGGAAGCTTCAGCTTCTTCACCATCTCGTCGATGATCCGCATGTTGGCCTGGTGCGGCACGAAAGCCGCGAGGTCGCTGGCTTCGATGCCGGCAGCGTCGAGTGCCTGCTGCGCGACCTTGGCCATTTCCCAGACGGCCCAGCGGAACACCGTCTGGCCGTCCTGGCGCAGCGTCGGCCAAACATCCTGCGCGGCGGAAATAATCGCCTGGTCATCGGACTCATCCGAATGGCGGGCAGTCTCCCCAAGGGTGCGGACTTCGTCGAGGGAATGCGTCATGCCGATCGCGTTCCACTTGCTGCCATCCGAGCCCCACACAGACGGTCCGATGCCGGGAGTATCGGACGGTCCCACCACTACGGCGCCGGCACCGTCGCCGAGCAGGAACGAGATGGTGCGTTCGTGGTTGTCGATGACATCCGAGAGTTTCTCGGCGCCAACCACCAGGACATATTCGGCAGAACCGGAGCGCACCAACGCATCAGCCTGGGCCACGCCGTAGCAGTACCCCGCACAGGCGGCGGAGATGTCGAAGGCGGGTGCCGGCGTCGCGCCCAAACGCTCGGTAAGGGCAGCGGCGGCCGACGGCGTTGCGTAAGGGTGGGTCACGGTGGAGACGATGACTGCACCCAGCTGGGAAGGTTCGATCCCCGCCCGCTGGATGGCTTCGCGGGCGGCACCTTCGGCCATGTCGATGACGCTGACACCAGCGGGTGCGCGGTGGCGCGTGATGATACCGGTGCGCTGGCGGATCCATTCATCCGAGGAATCGATCCACTGGCAGACGTCGTCGTTGGTGACGATGACATCGGGACGGTAAGCGCCGATACCCAGGATGCGGGCATTCTCGTTGACCTTGGCCTTGTTGAGTACCGGGGTGCTCACGCTTGTCCCTCCAATTCGGCGAAGAGTGCCAGCGCCGCGGACAAATCATCCGGAGTTTTGACGGCAACTGTCTTGACCCCTGGCATTCCACGCTTGGCCAGGCCGGCGAGCGTACCGGCGGGAGCCAGCTCGATTACACCGGTAACTCCACGTGCCGTGAGATTCTCCATGCACTGGTCCCACCGGACGGGCCTGGACACTTGTGCAATCATGCTGTCGACGGCGGCAGAACCTGCCGTAACTTCCTTACCGTCGTAGTTGGACAGCAGGGGGACCTTGGGGTCCTGCGGAGACAAGGAAGGCTTCAGTGCTTCCAGCGCGCTGACGGCGGGAGCCATGTGCGACGTGTGGAAGGCGCCGGCAACCTTCAAGGGGATGACGCGTGCCTTGGCCGGAGGGTTGTCCGCCAAGGCCTTGAGCTGCTCGAACGTTCCTGCGGCGACTGTCTGGCCAGCCCCGTTGACGTTGGCAGGAGTGGCGCCGGATGCCTCGATGGCCGCGAGGACCTCTGCGGGATCGCCACCCACCACGGCGCTCATGCCTGTGGGGGTTACGGCCGCTGCGGCGGCCATGCTGTTGGCACGCTCGCGGACGAAGGTCATGGCTTCCTGCTCCGTGAGGACGCCCGCAAGGGCTGAAGCCGTGATTTCACCGACGGAGTGCCCTGCAAGGACCACAGGAAGTGTGCTGAGTTCGACATCGAACAAAGACTTGGCTGCCACCAGGCCTGCGGCAACGATCAGCGGTTGGGCCACTGCGGTGTCTTTGATGGTTTCTTCATCAGAGGTGGTTCCGTGGGCTTTGAGGTCGATGCCTGCGATCTCGCTCAGGGTGGCCAATTGGCCTTCGACGGAGGGGAGTTCCAGCCAAGGGGCCAAAAATCCAGGGGTCTGGGAGCCCTGTCCAGGGCAGACGATTGCAAGCACGTATCCAGCTTTCCAAATTGCCA
Organism: Arthrobacter sp. StoSoilB5; assembly: GCF_019977235.1. Lineage (NCBI taxonomy): Bacteria > Bacillati > Actinomycetota > Actinomycetes > Micrococcales > Micrococcaceae > Arthrobacter > Arthrobacter sp. StoSoilB5. The sequence continues at coordinate 3,418,778 of NZ_AP024646.1, read as the reverse complement.
CGTGATCCACTGGTGTTTTCGTACACCAAGCTCACTGGGTCAGTTTGTAGGAAGTCTACAACGGTTCAGTTCTGTGAACGCGATGCGTGACGCTCGGGGGCGGCTTTGGGCTGGGCCGAAAGCCGGCCCACCACCAAGGCAGTTTGAAGTACGAAAGCTTCCCTCGGGAGGAGCGGATCCCAGCCTGTCACATCGCAGACACGCTTCAAACGGTAGCGCACAGTGTTGGCATGGACGAACAATTCACGCGCCGTGGCCTCCAATGAATGGCCCAGCTCAAGGTAGGTTCCCAGGGTTTCCACCAGGCCGTTTGAGGCCGCCAGCAGCGGGCGGTAAATGTTCTTGATGAGTGATCGCCGGGCCGCATCATCCCCGGAAACAACGCGTTCCGGGAGGAGGTCGTCCGCTGCAACGGGTCGCGGAGCGGAGGGCCAGGCGCGGGCAGCGGTAAGGCCGGCGAAGGCGGCTTGGGCGGAATTACTGGCCTCCAGCAACGAGCCCGCCTCAGGCCCATATACAACGGCGCCCGGGGCAAACAGTTCACTGAGCTTTACGTATGCCGTATCGCGGTCCTGGACTCCGCCGAGGATGAGGATGAGGCGGTCGCCTTGAATTCCTACCAGCGCGTCTTCGGCAAAACGGCCCGCCGTCCGGCGTAAGTCACTGACGTAACTTGCACTGGGTTCCGATGGCGAGTTGCCCACCATGACCGTGAAGCGCTCCTGCGCTTTCCAGCCCAGGGCGGCAATCCTTGATCGCAACGCGTCCGTGTTTTCGCCCCGCAGGATCGCGTCCACGATCAACGCTTCAAGCCGGGTATCCCAGGATCCGCGTGATTCAGCAGCGCGGGCATAGACATCCGCGGCTGCGAACGCCACTTCACGGGAATAGCGCAGCACGGCTTCACGCAGCGAAGGCTGGTCCGATTCGGGGGCGATGACCGGAACCTGGTCTTCGACAACCTCCACAACAATGCGGATCAACTGCAAGGCTTTCTGCAGGCTGATGGAGCGGGTCAGTTCAGTTGGCGCGTTGCCAAAAACATCCGTCAGGATCCAGGACGGCGAACTGGGTCGCTCATACCACGTCACGAAAGCGGCAATGCCGTTTTGGGCCACGAGTCCCAACGCGGAGCGTTCATCAGAGCTCAGCCGGCTGTACCAAGGCAGGGATTTCTCAAGCTGCCGCATGGTGCTGGTGGACAATTGCCCCACGTTTGCACGGAGCTGCCGCAGAGTCTCCGCCTTTTCCGGCGACAATGCCTGGGTAGCTGCTTTGCGCTTTGTAGTTGTTTTGCTGGGCTCTGCCATGCAACGAGCATACGGTGCATCTCTGGCAAGCTCCATTTGTGCGAAGGCTACAACTTACGTTGTCGCTGGTCACGTCACGTTGAGCAGTGAAAAGGCTTTGTTAAACGCCCGACGGCGCCACCCACCTTCCGGTGGATGCCGCCGTCGCGGTTACTGCTTGAGTGGTGTCGTCTTGGGCCACTGCCAGGACTTCTCCGTGCTCTTAAGCGTCGCCGTTCTTAGGCGTCGCCGCCTGCTCCGCCGGTGGTGCCGGCGTTCACATCCAGGAGCCGGTACTTATCGATGGCCTTTTCCAGGGCACCTTCTTCGACTTCTCCCTTGGCGGCGAGGAGTTGGAGGGTTTTGGCGACGATGGAGTGGGTGTCGTTTTTGAAGTAGCGGCGGGCGGCTTGGCGGGTGTCGGAGAAGCCGAAGCCGTCTGCTCCGAGGGAGGCGAAGTCGTTGGGGATGAATTGGCGGATTTGGTCGGGGACGGCTTTCATGTAGTCGGACACGGCGATGACGGGTCCGGTGGTGCCGGCGAGTTGTTCGGTGATGAACGGGGTGCGGGCGGGTTGGCCGGGGTTGAGGAAGGCGTGTTCCTCGGCGGCGAGGCCGTCGCGGCGTAGTTCGTTCCAGGAGGTCACGGACCATACGTCGGCTGCGACGCCCCAGTCCTCGTTGAGGATGCGGGCCGCTTCGATGGCCCAGGGCACGGACACGCCGGAGGCGAGGATGTTCGCGGTGGGCCGGTTGGTGTCGCCTTCGGGTGCGGGGGCGAGGTGGTAGATGCCCTTGATCAGCCCGGTGGTGTCCAGGTTTTCGGGTTCCGCGGGTTGGGTGATGGGTTCGTTGTAGACGGTGAGGTAGTACATGACGTTCTGATCAGTACTGTTGTCGCCGTACATTTCTTCGAGGCCGTGGCGGATGATGTGGCCGATTTCGTAGCCGTAGGCGGGGTCGTAGGTTTTCACGGCGGGGTTGGTGGAGGCCAGGAGGGGGGAGTGCCCGTCGGCGTGTTGGAGTCCTTCGCCGGTGAGGGTGGTCCGTCCTGCGGTGGCGCCGATGATGAAGCCGCGGGTCATTTGGTCCGCTGCTGCCCAGAAGGAATCTCCGGTGCGTTGGAAGCCGAACATGGAGTAGAAGACGTAGATCGGGACCAGGGGTTCGCCGTGGGTGGCGTACGCGGTTCCGGCGGCGGTGAAGGCTGCGACGGCGCCGGCTTCGTTGATGCCGGGGTGGATCAGTTGCCCGGCGGGGGATTCCTTGTAGGCCAGGACGAGGTCCCGGTCCACGGAGAGGTAGTTCTGGCCCTTGGGGTTGTAGATTTTCGCGGTCGGGAAGAACGCGTCCATGCCGAAGGTGCGGGATTCGTCCGGGACGACGGGCACGAACCGGGCGCCGAAGTTTTTGTCCCGCATGAGGTCCTTCAGGAGCCTGACGAAGGCCATGGTGGTCGCGGCTTGTTGTTTGCCGGATCCGCGTTTGGCGACTTCGTAGGATTTGGCCTCGGGCAGGGTGACGGGGGTGTGGGTGCGGCGGCGTTCGGGGACGAACCCGCCGAGTTCGGCCCGGCGTTCCATGAGGTATTTGATTTCCGGGGCGTCCATGCCGGGGTGGTAGTACGGGGGCCGGTAGAGGTCCGCGTCGAGCTGGTCATCGCTGATGGGGATGCGCAGGTGGTCACGGAAGGCCTTGAGGTCTTCCATGGTCAGCTTTTTCATCTGGTGGGTGGCGTTGCGGCCCTCGAAGTGCGGGCCCAGGCCGTAGCCCTTGACGGTTTTGGCCAGGATCACGGTGGGTTTGCCCTTGAACTCGGTCGCTGCCTTGTACGCGGCGTAGACCTTGCGGTAATCGTGCCCGCCGCGTTTGAGGCCCCAGATCTGGTCATCGGTCAGGTCAGCGACCATGTCCTTGGTCTGCGGGGACTTGCCGAAGAAGTGGTCCCGGACGAACCCGCCGGACTCGGCCTTGTAGGTCTGGTAGTCACCATCGGGGGTTTCGTTCATGATTTTCACCAACGCCCCGTCGGCGTCCGCTTCCAGCAGGGAGTCCCATTCCCGGCCCCAGACGACCTTGATCACGTTCCAGCCCGCGCCGCGGAAGAACGCCTCCAGTTCCTGCATGATCTTGCCGTTGCCGCGCACCGGCCCGTCCAGGCGCTGGAGGTTGCAGTTGATCACGAAGTTCAGGTTGTCCAGGTTCTCGTTCGCCGCGAGCTGGAGCAGGCCGCGGGACTCGGGCTCGTCCATTTCCCCGTCACCCAGGAACGCCCAGACCTGCTGGTCCGAGGTGTCCTTGATCCCGCGGTTGTGCAGGTACCGGTTGGACTGGGCCTGGTAGATCGCGTTCATCGGCCCGATACCCATCGACACGGTCGGGAATTCCCAGAAGTCCGGCATCAGGCGCGGGTGCGGGTACGAGGACAGGGCATGGCCTTCCCGGGACTTTTCCTGGCGGAACCCGTCCAGGTCCTCCTCCGAGAGCCGGCCTTCCATGAACGCCCGGGCGTACATGCCCGGGGACGCGTGGCCCTGGAAGAACACCTGGTCCCCGCCCGAGGGGTGGTCCTTGCCGCGGAAGAAATGGTTGAACCCGACCTCGTACAGCGTCGCCGCGCCGGCATAGGTGGAAATATGCCCGCCCACCCCGATATCGGACCGCTGCGCACGATGGACCATGACCGCGGCGTTCCAACGCATGTACGCACGGTACCGGCGCTCGAACTCCTCGTTCCCGGGAAACTCTGCTTCCTGGTCCACCGGGATCGTGTTCACATAATCAGTGGTCGTCACCATCGGCACACCCACCGACCGGGCACCGGCACGCTGCAACAACGAACGCATAATGTACTGGGCACGCTCCGTGCCCTGCTCCGCGATCAACGCATCAAGTGACTCAATCCACTCCGCGGTCTCTTCCGGATCACGATCAGGCAGCTGGGCAGTCAACCCGCTGAGGATGTGTGAGGTCTCTTCTCCTGCAGCCACGTCCAACCTTCCTTTAGGCGCATGCATCGGCGCCTCAGGTCCGGCAGGGTAACTGCCCGTCATGAACGCGTCGTGTGCGACATCTCGGTTTCAACAGCCCGGTCGGATGCGCCGGGCAGGTCTTGTGAGCGCATGGCTGCCCAGTAGAATTCCTCGGGGCGATCGCCCTGCAGCCAAAGCGCTCATGGCCACTCTAGCTTTGACAGCGCTGGGATGCGTAGCCGCGGGGCTTCAGGGGCGTTGTATGTCACATGTTGGTGCCCTCCGTGACGGAAGCCACGTAATTGTCACAGCCCCGAAACACCCTAGGTAGTGCGGAATATGCGTCATCGCAGGGACAATGGCTTGAAGCACACGCCCAAAGGGTGTTGGCTGTTAGTAATGGAAGTCACTTCAAAAGGAGGAAACGTGAGCGAGGCCGACGCCGCCACATCGGTAAATGTGGCGGAAAGATTGGGTTTCAAAGACGGGGATCTGATTCAGGAACGCGGCTACGACGACGACGTCGATTTCGACTTACGTGACGACATTGAAGATGTCACGGGCTCTGAGCTGTTGGATGAAGATGATCATGACGTCGTAGACGCTGTTATTTGCTGGTGGCGGGACGGCGATGGTGACCTGGTCGATGCTCTGATGGATTCGCTCACCACCTTGAAAGAAGGCGGCGTGGTGTGGGTTCTGACCCCCAAATCCGGCCGCGACAATTACGTTTCCCCGGCCGACATCCAGGACGCGGCTCCCACGTCCGGGCTGCACCTCACCACTTCTGCCGGGGTCTCGAAGGACTGGAGCGCCACCCGCTTGGTGCCAAAGAAGAACAAGTGACGGAAGTCCAGCAAGCGCCGGCCCCCGTACTCGTCCCTGGGATCGGACAGGTTGCGCCTGACTTTGAACTCTTGAATCAGTATGGCGAGCCTGTCCGCTTGTCGGATTTTAGGGGTCGCAACGTTGTCGTGGTTTTCTATCCGTTCGCGTTCTCCGGCATCTGCACGGGAGAACTGTGTGAGATTCGCGACCATCTCGGCATCTTCGAAGACTCGAACGCAACTGTGCTGGCTATCTCCGTGGACAGCAAATTCGCCTTGCGTGCGTACGCCGAGCAAGAACGCTACGGGTTCGATCTTTTGGCCGACTTCTGGCCACATGGAGCGGTGGCACAGGCTTACGGGGTCTTTGATGCCCGTAGCGGGATGGCTCTCAGGGGAACGTTCATCATCGATGCCGAGGGAATAGTCCGGTATGTGGTGGTCAATCCGCGGGGACAGGCGAGGGACCTCGCAGGCTACCGTCAGGCGCTCTCCGAATTGGGTGAGCAGCAGGGGTGAAGCAGGTACGGCCCGGTGTGGGTATGACCGGATTCGCCAGCATGGAGCCCGCCCTCGCTGCCACCTTGGAGGCAGGGGAAGAGGCGGCCCTGCAAAAGGCCCTCGACATCCTGGCCGGCAAGCGGCTAGCCATGCTCACTGGCGCCGGCCTCAGCACCGATTCCGGCATCCCGGATTACCGCGGACCTGGTTCAGCGCCCCGGAACCCGATGACGTATCAGGAATTTATTGGCAGCGCTGCCAATCGACGGCGGTATTGGGCGCGGAACCATATCGGCTGGTCCCACCTCCGGCATGCTCATCCGAACGCAGGCCATGACGCCGTCGCCCTCATGGAACGGCGGGGCCTGCTGACCGGCCTCATCACCCAAAACGTGGATCGGCTCCACGAGGATGCCGGGAGCATCAACGTGGTGGATCTGCACGGGCGCTTCGACCAGGTGATTTGCCTTGAGGACGGGCACATATTTTCCAGAAAACTGCTGGCCGCCATCCTTGAGGAGCTTAATCCGGGGTTCGTGGCGGCCGCGCTTGAGGCAGGCGTGGTGGAGATGGCGCCCGACGCTGATGCCACGGTGGAAGATCCGGAACTCATCAAGTCGTTCGTGATGGCTGTTTGCCCTGTTTGTGGTGGCACGCTGAAGCCCGACTTCGTCTACTTTGGCGAAAGCGTGCCGAAAAACCGCGTCGAACGGGCATATGCCATGGTGGACGAAGCCGAAGCCCTCCTGGTTGCCGGTTCCTCGCTTACGGTGATGAGTGGGTTGCGGTTCGTGCGCCATGCGGCAAAAGCCGTCAAATCTGTGGTCATCATCAACAGGGGGCAAACGCGTGGTGACGAATTTGCTGCCCTGAAACTCGACGTCGGAGTCAGCGGCGCCCTGGGTTACCTCGCACGGAATTTGCCCGAGCTTCCTGCGGCAGGCGGCCCGATTGGTGTTTCTCCCGAATGATCATGTAGAGTCATTGTTCGTTGGTTGAAGCGCTAAGGCACTGAAGCCGCACTTTGGGTCTTTAGCTCAGCTGGTAGAGCGCCACGTTTACACCGTGGATGTCATCGGTTCGATCCCGGTAGGACCCACCAAGAAACCCCGTCATCCTGAACCATAAGGTTTGGAATGACGGGGTTTTTCGTTTTCCCCAGGCAGAAAAGGCCGGTCGGAAAAAGTCGGTGCCCGCGCCTAGTGTCTGGCTTATGGAACAGGTATACATCCGCAGCACGTCGGACGGCACGGCCACGGCGGTGGTCCGTGGCTGTCACGAGTGGCAAATTGCCGAAGAGCCGTTCAGGTGGTTCGAGAGGGTGCCATGGTGGGAGAACTCCAAGCGAATGCCCCGGGGGCAGGGCCGCGTGGATGTTGAGGTCCTGCAAGTCCAGGTGCGGCTGGGAAACAACGCACTGTCCCACCTGGCAACATGGGAACTCGTGCGCGATGGAAGCGGTGGTGGCTGGTACCTGCGGGGCGAAGAGCTGGCGGCCGCGTAGAATCCGGGCCGGGAAATGGATGAGCTCTCCACCACGACTATTGGGGGATGCCGCGGTGGAGAGCTCGAAAATGAATATACAGCGAACTTTTCGGTTTGGAAAGCAAAGCCCTTCATGAAGCCTTGTATGTCGGTACAGTCGTCATTCTTGCCGGTCTAACAGCTCAGACTGACACTATGATGGGTACTGTTCAGCTGAATGAACAGCCGGTTTGACATGACGAAGGAGAATCATGGCCGATTCCCGCATCACCCGCTCCGAAGGGCTGGGCGCCTCTTCGCCGGCACCTGCGGTGACCCGCGCTGCGGCAGTTCTGGAGGCACTTGCTGAGTCATCGTCGGGTCGCCTCACGCTGAGTGATCTGTCCAGGGAGCTGGGGATTCCCAAATCTTCCACGTCCAATCTCCTGCTGGCGCTCGAAGAAGCACGGCTTATTACCAGGCAAGGGGCAGATTTTGCCTTGGGGCGGAAGCTCGTGGAGCTCGGTGCTGCCTACTTGAGCCGGTTGGACGAGGTGCAGGAGTTCTATAAGTACTGCGAGCAGGCACCAACCCTGTCCGGCGAAACTGTCCGCATCGCAATGCTGGACGGGGACCATGTCATCTACCTTGCCCGCTATGAGGGTCATCCAGCTGTGCGGCTGACCTCCAACATTGGCGATAAGATGCCGGTTTCCCTCTGCAGTGTGGGAAAGGCGCTCCTGGCGCAGTTACACGACCACGATATCGATGCCATGTTCCCGGATGGAATGGAACTTCCGGTCATGACGCCGAACTCGCTGCGTACGGCCGAGGAACTGAAGGCGCAGATTGGCACTATCCGCAAGCAGGGGTATGCCTTCGAAGACGAGGAATCCACTGTTGGCGTGGTGTGCCTGGCTGTTCCCGTGCCCACGCATGGAGCGCACGGCCCCAGCCTCGGCCTCTCCGTTACTGCGCTGAAGGCCACGTACTCCGAGGAGCAAGGCGCACTCATGGTTAAGGAGCTCAAGGAACTGGCCCGTTCCCTGGGGAATCCCATGGGATAGTCACCGAATGCCGTGCGTCACATTTCCCCGGATTGAATAAATCTGATTTCAACCTTGGCAGCAAGTTCAACAAGCTGTACGCTGTTCACCATAGTGATCTTGGCGGTGATGCCATTCACTATCTCACCGGGCCAACGGGGGCCTGGGGTGATTTTGAGGGAGTGCTTGTGACAACTCGTACTAATGCAAAGCTCGCAGCTGAAGCTGACGATGCTGTTGTTGAGCCGGAACAGCTTCGTAGGGCGACGCTGGCCAGCTCCGTGGGTTCTGCCCTGGAGTACTACGATTTCTACATTTATGGACTGGCCTCGGCGTTGATCTTCGGGCCCTTGTTCTTCAAGCCGTTGGGTGAGAGTGGCGCTTTGATCGCCTCCTTTGCCACCTACGGAGTGGGATTTGCGGCCAGGCCGTTCGGCGGTATTTTCTTCGGATTCATCGGAGACAGGTTTGGCCGCAAAATGGTCCTCTTGCTGACAATCGGCATGATGGGACTCGCCAGCTTTGCCATCGGCCTGCTGCCCACCTTCGAACAGGCCGGAATGCTCGGCGCCGTGCTCCTTGTGACGTTGCGCATCATCCAGGGTTTGGGTGCCGGGGCGGAGCAAGCTGGGGCCACAACCTTGATATCCGAGGTAGCGCCGCCGAAACGCCGCGGGTACTTCGCGTCGCTACCATTCGTGGGTATTCAGCTGGGAACGCTACTGGGTGCTGGAACGTTCGCGCTGCTGCAACTGGCGAATAAGGATGCCTTTGAGGCCTGGCTCTGGAGGGTGCCGTTCCTTGCCAGCTTTGTACTGATCATTGTTGCCGTCTTCATTCGCCTGAGGTTGAAGGAAACCCCAGTGTTTCAGGAGTTGGAGAAGCACAAGAATGTGGTCAAAAACCCTGTCGGGCAGCTTTGGAAGCACTCCAGAAGGAACGTGCTTGTCGGCATAGGACTCCGTATGGGAGAGAACGGCAATTCTTCCATCTACTCGGCACTGCTGATTTCCTTCATGTCGGTCAAGGAAGGTGTCTTCCCTGGGGACAAGTTCATTGGCCCTGTGGGACTCCTGATAGCCGCCGGATTCGCAGCCGTCATGGTGGTCACCTTCGGTGCTCTCTCGGACCGCTTTGGCCGAGTGCGCGTCTACCGCTACGGGGCCTTGTTCCAAGCGTTCTTTGCCATCCCGGCCTTCTATCTGGTGACCCTTGGAAATGTGACGCTCGTATGGGCTGTCATGGTGGTTGGCATCGCACTGGGTGTCCAGTCCATGCTGGGGCCGCAGTGCCCTTTGTTGCCTGAGCTGTTTGGTTCCCAGTATCGCTTCACCGGCGTTGCCCTGAGCCGGGAAATCTCTGCCGTGCTGGCGGGCGGCCTTGTACCGCTGCTTGGCGCGATCCTCCTGGCTGCCACGCACAACTCCTGGGTGGTCCTTGCGGTCTACTCACTCGTGTTGGCGCTGATTTCTTTCATTACGACGTTCTTTACGCCTGAAACAGCTGGACGCGACCTTCGTTCTCTTGAGGACGCGAAGTAGTCCAGCGGCAGTTCAGACTGGAAAGGCTCCGACCCCGGCGGGGTCGGAGCCTTTCTGTTGGAGTTTACGGAGGCTTAGTAGAAGTGAACCGGATCCACCAAGTGGGGAAGGTCGCCACCGTCGAGGAAGGCGCGGAGGTTGCTGCAGAATCGTTCGGCAATGAGGCGGTTCTCGGCCGTGCTCAGTGCGGAGGTGTGCGGCGACACCAGGACCTGCGGATGGTTCCACAGCGGGCTGTCCTGCGGGAGGGGCTCGACGGCAAAGACGTCCAGGCAGGCATAAGCCACCTGCCCGTTGTTGAGGGCTTCCAGGAGTGCGTCCTCGTCCACCACGGTTCCGCGGCCAACGTTGACGAAGACCGTTCCTGGCTTCATCGCATCGAAGGCGTCCTTGTTGAACAGTTTTTCCGTGTAAGGCGTTCCGGGGAGCGTGTTTACTACGGCGTCAGCGCTGGAAAGCAGGCGTGGGAGGCTGTCGTTGTCGGTGACCTCGTCGATCCCTTCGATAGCCTCAACGTTGCGCTTGGTGCCGCTGACCTTCATGCCCAAAGCGCGGGCTATGCGCGCTGTTTCCATGCCGATCTCGCCGAGCCCTGCGATGACCACTTTGGACCCGTTGACCAACTTGGTGGGTGTCCGCAATTCGGGCCAAACCTTGGCGGCTTGGTCCTGGGCCATTTCGGCGCTGCGCTTGAAGCCGTTGAGGATGCCAAAGGCGGAGAACTCCGCGAGCGGCAACGCGTGGACCCCGGCTGAAGTAGTCACGCGGAATTTCCGTAGCGTTTCAGTGTCCAGCCCCGAAGCCTTGACGGCTCCGCCGGCGCCGGCGGCCATGGCGTGAATCCATTGAAGGTGCGGATTGCTCTGGGCAATCCGGGCAAGGCCGGCCGGGCTTTCGTTGGGGAAGCCGTAGAGAACCTGGGCCCGGTTAAGCATGGCCCAGTAGCGTTCTTCCTGGTCGGGGGTGCGTTTGAAATCCGGGTCCCCGCTGTGGTCGGCCGGGAAGCGTTCGGGTGGAAGGAGGTCGGGTTCGTACAGAACAGTTATGGAGGGGTCTACGGCGCGGATACGCTCCACATGCTCAGCTTCGAGCGGTACAGCGATCGCGATGGTAAGTTCATCAGTCGTCATAGTGTTCATCATACTGAATGGAGGCTAGGATATTGAACAGATTTTCTTTTGGTGGACACAAAGAAGTGAGGTTCTTCACAAAATGACCAGCAAACGTGTGGGTTTCGTGGGCTTGGGGCTCATGGGAGCTCCTATGGCCGCCAACATCGCCAAAGCGGGATGGGCTGTCACGGCGTGGAACCGTTCCGACACTGTTTTCCAAGGCCTTGCCGGCATCAGTCGCGTAGACACCCTTGCCGAGCTCCGGGACGAACCAACCATCGTTTTCATGCTCCCCGATTTGCCCTTGATTGAGGCAGCAGCACAAGGCTTGCTCGATGCATGGCGCGCCGAAGCACCCCAGCCGGGCACCGCCGTCATCGTGATGAGCAGTGTGTCGCCAGCGGCGGTCCAGGAGTTTGGCGAAACCGTCCGTGAGGCCAGCGGTGGAAACGCGGTGGTGGTTGACGCGCCCGTGAGTGGCGGGACCACGGGGGCGGAGAACGGAACGCTGGCCATCATGGCAGGGGCATCGGAAGCGGACTTTGAACGGCTCATGCCGCTGTTCGAAACCATGGGAACCACCGTCCGCCGCATGGGGCCGCTGGGTTCCGGCTCGCTCGCCAAAGCGTGCAACCAACTGATAGTGGGGACCACGACGGCGGCACTCGCCGAGGCAGCCGAGCTCGCTGAACGCTCGGGCATGGATGTCAGTGCCCTCTACGACGTGCTGGCCGGTGGCCTGGCCGGAAGCAAGGTCTTGGAGATCGTGGGTCCTCGACTTGCCGCCAAGGACTATGCCCCCACAGGTCCGGCAAAGTTCATGCACAAGGATCTGGCCTTTGTGGTCCAAAGTGCGGAATCGATCGGAGTTGCCGTTCCGATGGCCTCGGCAGCCATTGAACTCTATGCCGAACTGAAACGGCAAGGACTCGGTGACCAGGACCTCGCCGTTGTCCGCAAAGCCATAGCCAACATGAGCTTGGCCGCAGCTGGCTCTCCGGGCACCAACTGAGAAGGAAAGAACGCAGACTATGAGTGGACTATTCGACCTGACCGGGCGCATCGCCTTGGTTACTGGATCCAGCCGGGGGATCGGCAATGCCCTTGCCCGTGGCCTGGCAGATGCCGGCGCTACGGTGGTGCTCAACGGGATCAATCCGGAACGGCTGGCCACGGCGCACGATGCCATGGCTGCCGATTATCCCGACGGTCGGGTCTTCAGCCGGGCTTTCGACGTCACAGATGCCACCTCGGCAGCTGAAGGCGTGCAATGGATCGAGGGCACTGTGGGGCCGTTGGACATCCTGGTGAACAACGCCGGCATCCAGCACCGGGTTCCGATGCTTGACCTCGACGTCAAGGACTGGGACCGCGTGATCACCACGGACCTGACCAGCGCCTTCCTGGTGGGCCGGGAGGCCGCCCGGCACATGATCCCGCGGGGTCGGGGGAAGATCATCAACATCTGCTCGGTGCAGACCGACCTTGCCCGTCCCACGATCGCCCCGTATGTCGCCGCCAAGGGTGGGTTGCGGAACCTCACCCGCGCCATGACTGCTGAGTGGGCCGCCTCCGGCTTGCAGATCAACGGCATCGCCCCCGGCTACATCCACACTGAGATGACGCAGAACCTGGTGGATGATGAGGCGTTCAATTCCTGGATCCTGGGCAGGACCCCGGCGAATCGTTGGGGAACGGTGGCCGACCTCGCCGGACCTACGGTCTGGCTCGCGTCCCAGGCGTCCAACTTTGTTAACGGCCAGACGATCTTCGTCGATGGTGGAATGACGGTGGTGGTCTGATGGGCATCAAGCTTCCAACCTCCGGCCCTGCCGTCGTAGCCCATGGCAAGGGTGACCTGCGCATTGAGGACATCCCGTTGACCGTACCGGCGGTGGACGAATCGATCGTGGAGATTGCCTATGGCGGTATTTGCGGATCTGATCTGCACTACTGGCTCCATGGCGCAGCGGGCGAGTCCATCCTCAAGGCGCCGATGGTACTCGGCCACGAAATCGTTGGTGTGGTCATCCAGCAGGCAGCCGATGGTACCGGCCCGGCGGCTGGAACGCCCGTGGCCGTCCACCCGGCGACCCCGGCCCCGGGCGAGGTCCGCTACCCGGAGGACCGGCCCAACCTTTCCCCGGGCTGCACCTACCTGGGCAGTGCTGCCCGCTACCCGCACACCGACGGCGCGTTCAGCCGTTACGCGAACCTGCCCTCACGGATGCTCCGTGCCCTTCCCGACACCCTTGACCTGCGGACCGCGGCGTTGGTCGAACCTGCCAGCGTCGCCTGGCACGCGGTCGCCCGCACCGGGGACGTCCAAGGGAAGACCGCGCTGGTGATCGGCAGCGGACCCATCGGGGCCCTGACGGTCGCCGTCCTCAAGCGTGCCGGCGCGGCCCGGATTGTCGCCGTCGACATGCATGACAAGCCGCTGGAGATCGCCCAGGCCGTCGGCGCCGATGCCGTGCTCAAAGGTGACCAGGCCGAGGCCATCGCCGCGGTGGACGCCGACGTCGTCATTGAGTCTTCCGGGAGCCACTACGGACTGGCCTCGGCCATCAAGGGAGCCACCCGCGGCGGCACAGTGGTCATGGTGGGACTTTTGCCGTCAGGGCCGCAGCCGGTGTTCATTTCGCTGGCCATAACCCGCGAACTGGAACTGCGGGGCTCCTTCCGCTTCAACAACGAAATCGATGACGTCATTGCGGCATTGGCGGACGGATCGCTGTTTGTGGATCCGGTTGTCACGCACGAGTTTGACCTCGCACACGGACTTGAGGCATTTGAAGTGGCCAGGAACTCCGCCGAATCCGGCAAAGTCCTCCTGAACTTCCAGCGCTAGTTCTTCGCCACGGGTACGAAGACGCGGGGCTGGTCGTTCCAACTGGGCGCCAGCTCCGCGATCGTTTGGCGCATTATTTTTCCGGCCGCGTCCCTGGCCTGCTGGCCGTCGCCGGCGTCGATGGCGTGGGCGACGTCAATATGCCACTGCAGCGCCTGCTTCTGCGGGTGCTCCGGCATGAGTCCGTGCACCGTACGTCCCGTCAGGGTCTCTGTCACTTGGCCAATCAGGTTGGCAAACATTTCGTTCCCGGAGCCGGAAAGCACCAGCGCATGGAACCGGATATCAAGGTCCAGGAACCGTGGCATGTCACCGGCGTCGCCGGCCTCCTTCATGGCCAGCGAAATGTCCACAAGTTCCTGGCGGAGGCTTTCCGGAGCGTTGCCGGCTGCCAGTTCTGCAGCAACAGGCTCGACGGCGGACCGCAGCTCCGCGAGGGACCGCAACTGGGCGCCACGGCCCTCGCCAGCCAAACGCCAGCGGATGACCAGTGGATCGAAAGGATTCCAACGATGGGCGGGGAGGACACGGATTCCTACACGCTTGATCGTCTCCACCAGGCCCAGCGATTGCAGCACGCGGACGGCCTCCCGGACCACCGAGCGCGAAACGTTGAGCTCATCTTCCAAATGTTCGGCCAGCATGACGTGGCCGGTGGGAAGGGCGCCGCCCACGATCCGGGTTCCCAGATGCTCTACGGCGCGGTGGTGGAGGCTGGTTGACATAGACGTAAGCATAGTGGGGCGAAGACATTCCGCGTGCAGCCTCCGATGTCCTTGGCGCCCCGAGAGTCTGCGGAACGTTCGCGCATCATAGACTGTTTATGACGCGGCGCCGTTCCAAAACGTGGGCGCTGCTTTCCCGCTCACGGCTTAGATACGTATGGTTTATTACAGCCCCTGGTTATGAAATCGCTTCCTGCGTGTCCGCAGGACTGTTTGTACACGATCGAATTGGAGTTTTGATGTCAGCACACATCGGTGTCACCGGCCTTGCGGTGATGGGCGCCAACCTGGCCCGCAACCTTGCCCGCAACGGCTTCACCGTGGCTCTCCACAACCGCTCCGTGGAAAAGACTGACGCCCTGCTGGAAAAGCACGGCACGGATGGCGATTTCATCCGCACGGAATCGCTGCAGGAACTCGTCGACTCCCTCGAAAAGCCCCGCCGCGTCCTCATCATGGTCAAGGCCGGCGCTCCCGTCGACAACGTCATCGAGCAGCTCGAGCCGCTGCTTGAGGCCGGCGACATCATCATCGACGCCGGTAACTCGCACTACGAGGACACCCGCCGCCGCGAAGCCGCCTTGGCCAAGAAGGACCTGCACTTTGTGGGCGTTGGCGTTTCCGGTGGTGAAGAAGGCGCGCTGAATGGTCCTTCGATCATGCCCGGTGGTTCCAGGGAGTCCTACGACGCCCTTGGCCCGCTGCTGGAAAAGATTTCCGCCAAGGTGGACGGCGAGCCGTGCTGCGCCTGGATCGGTACCGACGGCGCCGGCCACTTCGTCAAGATGGTCCACAACGGCATCGAATACGCCGACATGCAGGTCATCGGTGAAGCTTTCGACCTCCTCCGTTCAGGTGCGGGCATTGAGCCGGCCGAGCAGTCCAAGATTTTCGCTGAGTGGAACAAGGGCGATCTGTCCTCCTTCCTGATCGAAATCTCCGCCGAGGTCCTGGGCCACGTTGACGCCAAGACCGGCAAGCCTTTCGTTGATGTCGTGGTGGACGCCGCAGGCCAGAAGGGCACCGGACGCTGGACCGTTATCTCCGCCCTCGAGCTTGGCTCCCCGGTCTCCGGCATCGCCGAATCCGTTTTCGCCCGCGCACTCTCTTCCCAGACCGAGCAGCGTAAGCTCGGCCAGGAACTGCTGGCAGGCGAAGAAGCTTCCGTGGAAATCCCCGAAACGTTCGTCGAGGACGTCCGCCAGGCGCTGTACGCCTCCAAGCTGGTCTCCTACGCACAGGGCCTGGACATGCTGACCTCCGCTGCCAAGGAGTACGGCTGGGACCTTAAGCTGGACGAGATCGCCTCGCTGTGGCGTGCCGGCTGCATCATCCGCGCCGAGCTGCTCAAGGACATCACCAAGGCCTACGCGGCCGAAGAGAAGCCAGCAAACCTCCTGTTCGCGCCGGCCTTCACCAAGGCCATCGCCGAAGCCCTCCCGGCCTGGCGCCGCGTTGTAGCTACCGCTGTCCAGCTGGGCATCCCGGTACCGGTCTTCTCCTCCTCGCTGGCATACTACGACGGCCTGCGTCGCAAGCGCGTTGCCGCTGCGCTGATCCAGGGCCAGCGCGACCTCTTCGGTGCGCACACCTACGGCCGCGTTGATGCCGAAGGTACGTTCCACACTCTGTGGGGCGAAGACAAGTCCGAGATCTCGGCAGTCGACACCCACTAGGTATCCACCGCAGGGCCGGTTCTTCCCCGATACGCTGGGAGGAGCCGGCCTTTGCCGTGCCGGAACGGGTACTGGGCCATCGCGGCGAGTGCCACGAGTCAAGGAGCCAGTGCCATGACCGACCGTATTGCCTTTGTCACTGGAGCGTCTACCGGCATCGGTTTCGAGACGGCGCGTGCCCTGAGGTCCCACGGATTCATTGTCTACGCCGGTGCGCGCCGAGTGGAGAAGATGCATCCTCTTCAGGCCCAGGGAATCACCGTCATGCATCTTGACGTGACGGTAGAAGAGTCCGTGGCCTCAGCTGTGGCACTTGTTGAGGCTGCACACGGACACATTGATGTACTGGTGAACAACGCAGGGTACGGCTCCTATGGCTCCCTGGAAGAGGTTCCTTTGGCCGAAGGCAGGCGCCAATTCGACGTGAACGTGATGGGTTTGGCGAGGATGACACAACTCGTCATTCCCAGGATGCGGCAAGTCGGTTCTGGTCGGATCATCAACGTCTCGTCCATCGGCGGAAAGATCTATGAGCCCCTGGGCGCTTGGTACCACGGAACAAAATTCGCGGTGGAGGGGATGAGTGATTCCTTGCGGCTCGAGTTGAAGCCGCACGGCATCGACGTCGTCCTCATTGAGCCGGCCGGCACGGACACCGAATGGGGAACCCTCGCCGGCGAAGGCCTGTTGTCTGCGTCCGGTAGGGGTCCATACAAAGAGCAGGCCAACGTCATGGCAGCCGCTCTGGCGTCAACGTCCGGACAGATTTTGTCTACACCCCCGAGGGTCGTGGCGAGGGCAATAGTTCGTGCGGCAACGGCAAAACGCCCCAGGACCCGCTACCCGGTGGGCAGGGGAGCCTGGAGCGTCCTGGCGTTGCGCAGGTTGCTTCCTGACCGCGCCTTCGACGCGGTGCTTTGGAACTCCTACAAGAGATTCACCGGGTAGCTCAGCTAGATCCGGTATTCGATGTAGTACTCGGCCGGGTCAACCGCCGGTTTGGTTTCGGATTTCGCATCGCGGTGCCGCCACGTGGCTGGAATGCCGGTGATGATCGACTCCGGGGGAGCGTTCTTCACCACTACGGCGTTTGCGCCAATTGCGCTGTCTGCGCCGATGGTGATGGGTCCCAGGACCTTGGCGCCGGCGCCGATGGTCACCCGATCCCCGATGGTGGGATGGCGCTTGACCTTGGCAAGGGACCGGCCACCCAGCGTCACACCGTGATAAATCATCACGTCCTCGCCGATTTCGGCTGTTTCGCCGATCACGACACCCATGCCATGGTCGATGAAGAAGCGCCGGCCGATGGTTGCGCCCGGATGGATTTCGATGCCCGTCAGGAACCTCGCCAACTGTGAAATCAGGCGGGCAGGGAAGCGAAGGGCCGGGTTTTGCCAGAGCTTGTGGGTCACACGGTGTGCCCAGATGGCATGGAGGCCGGAGTAGGCGAAAAAGTTCTCAAAAGAACCTCGAGCCGCCGGGTCATGTGACCGGGCGGCGTCGAGGTCTTCCTTAAGCCTTGCGAAGAAGCTCACAAAGACCTTTCTACAGGAAATGAATGCTTGCGGGCGAAGTGTTAGCCGCGGATATCGTCAAAAAGCACTGTGGAGATGTAACGCTCTCCGAAGTCCGGGACGATCACGACGATCAGCTTGCCCTTGTTCTCGGGTCGCTTGGCGACCTCCAAGGCACCCCATACCGCGGCACCGCCGGAGATGCCGGCGAGGACACCTTCCTTGGAACCGAGGGCGCGGGCCGTGGCGACGGAGTCTTCAAGGGTCGCGTCGAGAACTTCGTCGTAGACGTTGGTGTCCAGGACCTCCGGGACGAAGTTGGCGCCGAGGCCCTGGATCTTGTGCGGACCCGGGCTGCCACCATTAAGGATGGGGGAGTCCTTGGGCTCGACTGCAATGATCTGGACTTCGGGCTTGCGCTCCTTGAGGACCTGTCCCACGCCGGTCACGGTACCGCCGGTGCCGACGCCGCCAACGAAGATATCTACTTCGCCATCGGTGTCAGCCCAGATTTCCTCGGCAGTGGTGTTGCGGTGGATCTCAGGGTTGGCCGGGTTGGCGAACTGCTGCGCCCAGACGGAGTTCTCCGTGTTGGCAACAATTTCCTGGGCCTTTTCAACAGCCCCGCGCATGCCTTCGGAACCCGGCGTCAGCACGATCTCTGCACCGTAGGCGCGCAGCATGACACGGCGTTCCGTGGACATCGTCTCAGGCATTGTCAGGATGACCTTGTAACCGCGCGCAGCACCCACCAGGGCCAGCGCGATTCCCGTGTTGCCCGAGGTACCTTCCACGATGGTTCCACCCGGCTTCAGGGCACCGGACTTTTCGGCGGCGTCGATGATGGCCACGCCGATGCGGTCCTTCACGCTGTTGGCCGGGTTGTAGAACTCAAGC
This sequence comes from Arthrobacter sp. StoSoilB5, assembly GCF_019977235.1. Taxonomy (NCBI): domain Bacteria; kingdom Bacillati; phylum Actinomycetota; class Actinomycetes; order Micrococcales; family Micrococcaceae; genus Arthrobacter; species Arthrobacter sp. StoSoilB5. The sequence goes on along the minus strand of NZ_AP024646.1, from coordinate 3,400,360 downwards.
TTGACCGCAACAGTGGCCTCGAGGCCTTCGGTAAGCCGGTTCAAACGGACCAGCGGAGTGCGGCCGACCAGCTGGGTGACGTCGTCGTAGATCCTTGCCATGAAGATTATGCCTATCTCTGAAGAGGGAATGCTGAGGTCAGCCTAACCAGCCGCATCGACACCCTGCTAAGCAGTTAGCCATGCAGAGTAATATTTCCGGGCCTTGGCCAGCTTGGGATTGATGATGACCTGACAGTAACCCTGGTATGGGAACTTGGCGTAATAGTTCTGATGGACTTCCTCTGCCTCGTAGAACTCGGGTAGCCGGCTCACTTCCGTCACTATCGGATTGGCCCACAAGGATTGGGCGCGTTCGATTGCTTCCTCGAAGAGGATCTTTTCCTCGGTAGTGGTGTAGAACATCGACGAACGGTATTGGGTGCCTGTGTCGTAGCCCTGCCGGTTCAAGGTGGTGGGGTCGTGCAACGCGAAGAACATGTCGAGAATGACTTCCTCCGGCACCACGGTTTCATCGAATGTCACCGCAACCACCTCCGCATGACCGGTGGTTCCCGAGCAGACGTCGTAGTAATCGGGATTGCGGACATGGCCCCCTGTGTAGCCGGAGACCACGGAACTGACGCCACGGGTTTTCTGGTACACGGCATCCAGGCACCAGAAACATCCACCACCAAGTACAAAAGTTTTCATGATCTCTTCAATGGATTGGAGGGCCTGATGATTCCCGCATTACCTTACGGGACAATAACGCCACTGGGCAGGTGCGGCGGCTACCAAGACTGCCCCATCGGGCCCAGTAGGTAAGAATAAGAGTATGGAAGCAGTAGACACCGCCATTTCTGATGCGGATTCCAGCGACGACGCCGGGACAGTGGAAGCAAGCGGGGACCCGACCCTTGGCCAGGTGTTGCTTGCCGTTGAGGAACTCTGGCCAGAGTCCTTGGCTGAGGATTGGGACGAGGTGGGCCTCGTAGTGGGGCGCCCCAACGCGCCCATCACCAAGATCCTGTTTGCTGTGGATCCCACCTTGGCAGTCATAGACGAAGCCATTGAGTGGGGCGCCGGGCTCCTGATTACGCATCATCCGTTGCTGCTCAAGGGCGTGAACTCCGTCGCCGCCACTTCCGCGAAGGGCTTGGCCGTGCATCGGCTGATCGAAGCGGGCACGGGACTCCTTACCGTCCATACCAACGGTGACTCCGCCGTCGGGGGTGTATCCGACGTATTGGCGGACGCCTTTGGCCTGGAGAATGTCGTTCCTCTTACCCCTGCTGCCAATGGCTTGCCCGAGGAAGGCATTGGCAGGGTTGGTGATCTTCCTGAGCTGATGACGCTGGGTGATTTCGCTGCCCGCGTCTTCGGGATGCTTCCCGCGGTGGCCGGAGGCGTCCGCGTGGCCGGTGACAAGGACGGGCTGCTGCGGCGTGTCGCCGTCTGCGGTGGCGCGGGGGACAGCTTGTTCGATGCTGTCAGGGCCAGCAACGCAGATGTGTATGTTACAGCTGACATGCGGCACCATCCGGCGTCGGAAGCGCGTGAAGGCGCGGTCAACGGCCGGCCCTACCTCATCGACGTCTCGCACTTTGCCAGCGAATGGCTGTGGCTGCCCGTAGCCGCGGAAGCGCTTGGCAACGTACTGGCTGATCAGGGCTACGACGTCGAGATCCGTGTCAGCAGCACCAACAGCGATCCTTGGGACTTCATACTCACTCCCGGCGGGGACTAGAGTCTAGAAGACACGGACAGTCCCAACACAGGCCGTCCATCCGGTACTGATCCCCAGGCCCGGAAGTGACAAGCGGAGGTAAGCGTGGCGAAAGCAGCACCGGCAGAACAATTGAAATTGCTTGAACTGCAGGGACTGGACGCCAAGCTCAAGTCGTTGGCGGGCCGCCGGAAGGTGCTGGAAACAGATCCGCGGATAGCCGACCTGCAGGATGCACTCAGCGTTGCCAATGGTGAGCTGGGTGCGGCCAAGATGGCCGTACACGACGCCGAAGCCGAACTGCGTCGTTCGGAAGCGGACGTGGAGCAGGTCGCATCCCGCATCGAACGGGACGAAGCCAGGCTCAACAGCGGAACCGGCCTCTCCAAGGACCTCGTTGCGCTCCAAAGTGATATTGCGTCCCTTAATAAGCGCCGCTCCGACCTTGAAGATGTCGAGCTCGAAATTCTTGAGCGGCTCGACACCCTGCGGGAGCGCCAGGCCGCACAACAGGTCATTGTGGACGACATCCAGGGTTCATTCGCTAGTATCCGCGCGGAATTGGATGAAGCAATCGCAGAGATCGCAGCGGAGGAAACCACAGTCAGGGGGCAGCGGGCCGCCTTCGCGGAAGCCCTTGACGCCGGAATGTTGGCGGTTTACGAGAAGACGATCGCCAAACGGGGAGTTGGCGCCGCGCGCCTTTTCCACGGTAAGTCGGAAGGTTCAGGCATGATGCTCAGCCCCGGCGACCTCGCCGAAGTCAAGGCTGCCGCTGACGACGACATCGTCTTCTGCCCTGACTCAGGCTGCATCCTGGTCCGTTCGGCCGAGTGGAATTGATCTAGCCAGCCAGGATGATGTTGAGGGCGTGCGGCTTGCGGGGCGTCCCGGGAACAAGCTCCGCTGTCCAGACTTCTTTGGCGGCCTTTAGCAGCTGATCAGGTGCGGCAGGGGCCTTGCTGCGCCTGGTCAGCAGATGCCTGGCAAACTCACCCCGCGTGTGCTTGGCAAAGTGGCTCACCACTGTGCGCTTGCCGTTTGCCTCACTGAACACATTCACCGTGACGGTTTGCGCTGCTGGTGGAGCCCATGCTGCTGCGTATGTGCTGGAACGGCAATCCACCAGCAATTCTCTTTCAGCCCGTTGGGCGAGGGCCGCTTTGAGGTGCGGTTTCCAGAAGGAGGCGAGGCGTCCGACGTCGGGCAGTGCCGTTCCCATGGACAGCCGGTAGGCGGGCACTTGGTCGCCAAAACCGATGGCGCCCCACAGGGCCGAAACCACCAGAATGGATTCGGTAGCCTTGCGGCGCTGGGACGTCGTCATGGAGTTGTAGCCAAGCGCGTCATAAAGGACACCTGAGTAGACCTGGTGAGCGGGCGCCGCCGGCTCGGCGTGCAGCCTGGTATTACGTTCGACGTCGTCCTTCAGCGAGGCGCCAACGCCCAGCAATGCCAGAGCGTCCTCGTGCGCGCTGACGGTGCCCAACGATTCCAGGACCTTGGCGCGGTACGGGTTCAGCTCGGGAAAGCTGAGGGATTCCCAGGCCACGGCGGGACCTTTGACGGCGGGGGTCTTGCCTTCGGAAGGCGGCAGCAGAATCAGCACCCGTCGATATTACCGGGGACTGAAGCCACCTCCGACGCCGGTAGACTGTACGGCGGATGGGTTGACCAGGCGGCCGCGCGTCACGCAAGTGGCTCGAGGAACGTCCGGGCTCCGCAGAGCAGGGTGGTGGGTAACGCCCACTCGGGGTAACCCGCAGGCCAGTGCCACAGAGAACAGACCGCCTGCGCTGGCCGATGCTTGCATCGGTAGGCAGCAGGTAAGGGTGAAACGGTGGTGTAAGAGACCACCAGCTCCCTGGGTGACCGGGGAGGCTAGGTAAACCCCACCCGGAGCAAGGCCAGACAGGACACGTTTGAGGGCTGCTCGCCCGAGTGTCCGGGTAGGCCGCTGGAGGGCGTCGGCAACGGCGTTCGTAGATGGATGGCCGCTACTCCCTCGCCGGTAACGGCAGGGGATGACAGAACCCGGCGTATCGGTCAACCCATCCACACATTTGCCACTGAGGTCACGGGCATTGTGACGTTCATTGTGACTGCCATGTGAGTGATTTCACGCCCCGGGGCGCCCAACAGTGCGTCCTTCCGCCTTAGACTTGTTATGAACGTGGATGTTCTGCCGCCGGGACTGCGTTCGCAGCCGGCGGTCTTTTCTTTGCAATCGTTCAAGGCGCTGTGGGTGGACCGAAGCCCGGCCAGTGCTTGTGCCGCAGGATTACTCCGGGCGGCCGCCATCTGCATACGAGGACGTATGTGGTTGACCCAAGGAAGGTAGTTCTGTGAGCCAGACGTCAGATTCTTGTCTTGATAAGTGGATGGGCCGGGAGGCTCTCGCCGAGGCCATGATTCCGGTGATCGGCCGGTTGTACCGGGAAAACAACGTGGTCACGAGCATCCACGGCCGGAGCCTGATCAACAAGTCGACCATGAACATCCTGAAGGCCCACCGCTTTGCGCGCCGGATGAGCAACACCGAGCTTCTGCTCGAAGAAACCGCACCCCTGTTGAACGCGCTTGCTGAGCTGGATCTCGGCGCGGCTGCCATCGACATTGCCCGTCTCACCGAGAAGTTCCGCGTCGAGGGCCACGGCACCTCGTTGGACGAGTTCCTCCGGGCCGAGCTTGCGGAAATCGTTGGAAAGCGCGGCGCTGATGACCGCACCAGCACCGACGTCGTGCTGTACGGCTTTGGCCGCATCGGCCGCCTCCTGGCCCGCATCCTGATTGAAAAGGCCGGTGGCGGGCATGGCCTGCGGCTGCGTGCCATCGTTGTCCGCAAGGGCGCCGAGAACGACCTCGTCAAGCGTGCCAGCCTCCTGCGCCGCGACTCCGTGCACGGTTCCTTTGAGGGAACCATCCGCGTGGACGAGGAAGCCAATACCATCACCGCCAACGGCGTTCAGGTCCAGGTTATCTACTCGGACAACCCCGCCACCGTGGACTACACCGCCTATGGCATCAAGGATGCCTTGGTAGTTGACAACACGGGACGCTGGCGCGATGCGGAGGGCCTGTCCCAGCACCTGCAGAGCAAGGGTGTTTCGCGCGTCCTGCTGACGGCTCCGGGCAAGGGCGACCTGAAGAACATCGTCCACGGAATCAACCAGTCCGACATTTCTGATGACGACAAGATCGTCACCGCTGCCTCGTGCACAACCAACGCCATTACTCCGGTGCTGAAGGCCATCAACGACAAGTTCGGCATCATCCACGGCCATGTCGAAACGGTGCACTCGTTCACGAACGACCAAAACCTGATCGACAACTTCCACAAGGGAGACCGCCGCGGCCGTTCGGCAGCGCTGAACATGGTTATTACGGAGACCGGTGCAGCCAAGGCAGTCGCCAAGGCGCTTCCGGAACTTCAGGGCAAGCTCACAGGTAACGCCATCCGCGTACCTACCCCGGATGTATCCATGGCGATCCTGAACCTCAACCTTGCCAACGGCACCACGCGCGATGAGGTTAACGACTACCTCCGCGAAATGTCGTTGCACTCGCCGTTGCGCAAGCAGATCGACTACATCGACTCCCCGGATGTTGTCTCCACCGACTTCGTTGGTTCCCGCCGCGCAGGCATCGTCGATGGCCTGGCCACTATTTCCAACGACAAGAACCTCGTGCTCTACGTCTGGTACGACAACGAATTCGGCTACTCCTGCCAGGTGATTCGTGTCATGGAGGAAATGGCCGGCGTCAACCCGCCGTCCTTCCCCGCCCGCGACATCGTCGCTCCCATTGCAGTGCTCGAGGCGGCCAACGCCTAAGCCTGGAAGTATTCACGGGTTTCCCGGCTGAGTTACTGGTATCAGCCGGGAAACCTGACCAAAATGGGGTTCATGGAAAATGAATCGACCTTGGAACACGAGACCACGCTGGAACACGCACTGGATGTAGCACGGGCCAACCACAAACAGGCCCAGAAACTACTGGACCAGGCCATCGCAGCAAATGCTGCAGGGGACGTCACCGACGAACGCGTCCAGCAATTGCGTACGCTGCTGGAAGTGGCTGCCGAAGACCTCAAACGCGTGATGCGTGAGCAGTAAACGGGGAATGTTCCCCACCCCTGCAGTGTGACTTCTCCTACACACTGTGGATATCGGCTCTGACTGTCGGTGCCTTGTCCTACGCTCGAAGGACACGACTCACACCGACTGGACGGAGCCCCTTGAGTATCACCTGGTCTGCCTACAAACGCGCGCGCAGACGATCACGCCAATCCTGGGCAATTATGGGATTAGCGGTCGCCACCCTGGTGGCGGGACTATCCTGGTTCTTCACCACCGGCCAGTTCAATGCGGCCGAGCCATGGGTCTCGGGTCCCAGTGATGCGCCGGTATTCAATCCCGCTTGGATGAAGCCCATTAGCGGCATCGAGGCCGTTCCGGCGGAGAAGGCAAGCGCCGCGCTGGAGGACTTGCAAGTCAAGGGACGGGCATCCCAGGAAGACTATGAGCGAACCGCGTTCGGCCAGGCGTGGCTGGATGCGGATCGAAACGGATGCGATACCAGGAACGACATCCTTCGCCGGGACCTTTCGTCCGTGGAGTTCACCAGCGGATCCTCATGCAAGGTTGCCACTGGGGAGTTTCAGGAACCCTACACAGGCGCCCACGTCACCTTCCGCCGGGGCCAGGACACCAGCGCCGACGTTCAGATTGACCATATTGTGGCCCTGGCTGACGCATGGCAGAAGGGTGCCAAGCAATTAACCGTGCAGCAGCGCCAGAGGTTGGCAAATGATCCGCTGAACCTTATTGCGGCTGATGGGCCCGAGAACGTGAAGAAGGGCGCAGGCGACGCCGCCACCTGGCTGCCGCCGAATAAGAACTTCCGGTGTCACTACGTGGCACGGCAGATCTCCGTCAAGGCGGCCTACAAGCTCTGGGTCACCCAGGCGGAGAAGGACGCCATGATGCGTGTCCTCTCTTCCTGCCCGGATCAGCAAACCATTTACAGGGCCAGGTGACCGTGTCCCAGTTGCCAGGTGCCGCCGTCGTCGATTCTCTCCAGGACGATGCGCTGAAGCGATGTTTCCCGGGGTAATTGGTCCAGGTTCTCGAGCCCCCGCTTCCGGAAGGTGAAATACACCGCATCCGATGGGGCATCCGTGCATCGATCCAGGGTGAAGCGGCGGGCGAAGGAGGCGATGTTGCTGTCCGGAAGCCGCTCAACAAGGTAAGGATCCAGCATCCAGGACTCACACGTGGCCATAGTGGCTGGCTTGTCCGGGAAATATTGGGAAAAGAAAGAGCGCGCCTCTTCGAAGCTGGCGTCAACCAGCTCGGGGGAGAGGCCGCCGTCCTCCGGAATGTGGACACCAAGGACCCAACCGGATCCGTGAGGGACGCTGGCCTCTGACCCGTCCTGGTGTTTGTTGCGGATCAGATGGAACTGCAACCGGCCCAGCCTGAACAGATTCCCTGCCATGTGCAACGTTAGCCAGCTCCAGGTGTCCAGCCCGAAACGTCCATGGACGCGGCGGTTGATGCGGAGCTGAAGCCCCATGTCTGCCAAGGTGGCCGCTGACACTTTAGCGTTGATTCCCAGTTCCAGATGGTACGCGTGGACCTTGGGCGCGAATCGGAGCAGGACTTCGATCCAGCTGATCTCGTCCAGCCGACCGGGAGGAATCCGGCCTGGAGGAACGCTGTCGGCCGGAAAGGTGCCAAGCCGTTGCTGCAGCAGCTCCATCGCCTCCCGAGCGTGGCCACTGGGATTTCTGTCCAAGAGTTCGGCGCATTCCACGGCGTCCTCGCCGGTAATGTCCAGGAGCTCGAACAATTCTGCATGGCGTGCTTGGTTCATCGGATCAATGTCCGAACGGGTCCGGGTCGACGCCAGGCATCCATGTCAATCCGGGAACTCCCCAACCGTTCTTCTTGGCCTGCTTCATTGCCTTCCTGGCATATCGGTCAACAAGGCGGTTGACGTAGAGCTTGCCGTCCAAATGGTCGTACTCGTGTTGCATGACTCGAGCGAACCAGCCCGTAGCTTCGAAGTCCACAGGGTTTCCATCACCGTCAAAGCCTTGGACGCGGGCCCACTCGGCGCGCTGCAGTGGGTAGTGCTCTCCGGGGAAGGACAGGCAGCCCTCAATGTGCTCTTCCGGGTCCGGGAGGGCTCCCGAGATCTTTGAGAGGGTCAGGACGGGGTTGACCAGAACGCCTTGCTCGGGGGCGTCGTCGTCATTGGCGTACTTATACACAAAGATGCGTTTCCCGACTCCCACCTGGGGTGCGGCGAGGCCCACTCCGTTCGCGGCATCATTGGTTTCGAACATGTCAGCTATGAGTTTTCGGAGATCGTCATCGAATACTTCGACTTCACTCGCCCGTCGGTGCAAAACGGGTTCGCCCCAAATGGTCACTGGCAGGACGGTCATGTCAGCTCTTCCTTAGTCGATCGCTGTGTTCCGGAAGCAACCCATAGGACTGCAGGCGGGCCAAAACAAAACAAAGGCCGCACCGGATAACCGGTGCGGCCTTTGTGGAAACCGGCTTCTAAGCCAATCTCGGCGGGGTGAGCGACGGGGGTTGAACCCGCGACCTCCTGGACCACAACCAGGCGCTCTGCCAACTGAGCTACGCCCACCATGTGCCTTTTTCGGTAAGTCCGTATGAACGGCATTCCGTGAAGGCAACGACAAATAGCTTACCTGTTGTTTTGGGGTGAAAAGACCACTTTTGCCGGTTTCGACGAAAAAACCTCCAAAAATGGCCCAGATCACATAGTTTCTGTTGAACCCAGGGTCTCAGCAGTGGCCGTGACGTCCTTGGAGATTCGCTGGGCGGTAGCGGTGTCGGGGCCCGGCGCTGGAACAAACACGGCCTGCCTGTAGTAGCGGAGTTCGTCGATGGAATCCTTGATATCCCCAAGTGCGCGGTGGCCGCCATGCTTGGCCGGCGACTGGAAGTATGCCCGGGGGAACCAACGGCGGGAGAGTTCCTTGATGGTACTGACATCGATGACGCGATAGTGGAGGTGCTCCACAATGTTCGGCATGTCCCTGGCCAGGAACATCCTGTCGGTGCCCACAGAGTTACCCCCCAATGGCGCCTTGCGGGGATCCGGAACCCATTTCTCGATGTACTCAAGCACCTGCGCCTCGGCTTCGGCCATCGTCTTGCCGTGGGGGAGCTCGTCAAGGAGCTTGGAGCGGGTATGCATGTCGCGAACGAAGTCGTTCATCTGCTCCAGCGCTTCGTCGTCGGGCTTGATGACGACGTCAACGCCATCGCCCAGGATGTTGAGCTCGGAGTCTGTCACCAGCGCCGCCACCTCGATCAGGGCGTCGTTCTTCAGGTCCAGGCCGGTCATTTCGCAGTCGATCCAGACGATGCGTTCATTAGTAATAGGCACGCGCCTAGCCTATCGTTCAGGCGGTTCCAAGTGCTCCGATGGTAGGATTTTTGAGCACGGCAGTGTCTTTTCTTCCTGTCGTGAACAGCCCCCAGAGAATCAGATTTTCTGTCCCGGAACGCACGGGTAAACGATTGGATGAAGACCACATGACGGTGCCTGTACCCGCCGCCCAGAAGGCAGGGAAAGAAGCGCCGCCTGCGGATGCGGCTGCCAGCGAAGTGGATAACGCCAAGTCCCCGCTGATCGCCGGTTTCATCGGTTCGATGTTTCTTGTCTTCGGCTCGCTGGGGGTTGGCTGGCTCGCGCCGGTGTCTGAACTTCGGCGGCTCCCGCTCTTCATCTGGATGCGCACCGAAGGCGTGGGCGTGGCATTGTCCATTGTCCTGTTGGCCGTTGGTGGCATGCTGCTTGTCCGGGCCTGGTTGCGCCTGGGACAGCGCGTCCGCGTATGGGGACTCCAAGCCCGCAAGGCCACGTTGCAGGCTGTGGTGGCCTGGGGACTGCCCATGATGTTCACCGTCCCGTTGTTCAGCAGGGATGTTTACGCCTACATCGGCCAAGGCAGACTCATGGTTGAGGGGATGAACCCCTACGAGAATGGGATTTCTGCCCTCCCGAACTACTTCCAATTGGGTGCCGACAAGATGTGGACGGAAGCACCCGTTCCGTACGGCCAGTTGTTCCTCTGGATCGAACAATTCGTCGTTTGGGTGACCAACGTCCAACCCGAGGCATGCATCATGCTCTTCAGGCTGGTGGCCGTGGCCGGTGTCATACTCTGCATCATCTTCGTGCCCAAGCTGGCAGAACTCCACGGCGTCAACCCACACCGCGCACTATGGCTGACAGCAGCCAACCCACTCTTCCTTACCAACTTCATTGCCAGTGTCCACAACGACGCCCTCATGATTGGACTGGCCCTCGCAGGCCTCTACTACTGCGCCACCCGCCGGGTCATCCGAGGACTGGTCCTGGTAACCCTCTCGATCTCGGTCAAGCCCATTACGGTGGTCTTCCTGCCGTTCATCGGGCTGCTCTGGGCCGGCAAGGGTGCCTCATGGCCGCGCAAGTTCCTCTACTGGTTCCTGACAGCCGCCCTGACGTTTGGTCTCCTGTACGCCATGAGCTTGGTCAATGGATTTGGGTTTGGATGGGTGAAGGGCCTGTCGGCCCCGGGAAGCGTCTGGATTTGGTACGCACCCATCGGCCTGATCGGCCTGGTCGTCGCCTCCATCTTCAACGTTTTTGGCCTCGATGGCTGGGGCATGGCCAAATGGGTTTACGACGCCGGCAAGGTGCTGATGGTGGGGGCCATCGCCTGGCAAGTGTTCCGGGGAGAGCACGATCGCCTGATGCGCCGTCTCACCTTGGCCTTTGCCGCGATTGTCCTGTTGGCTCCCATGATCCAGTCATGGTACGTGGTGTGGCTGATTCCTCTGTTTGCCGTAACCGGCATCCGCAACGACTGGCAGGTGAAGGCCGTCTACTTCGTGGTGTCGTTCTTCATGGTCTATGCCATCTCGGACCAACTGGATGTGTTCCCGTATCTTCAAAGTGAGGACCTCGGACTCGCCTTGACCCTGGCACGGAACGCGGCCGCCATCATCGCGCTTCTGTTTGCCGTTTACTTGATATTCGTGGATCCGAAGACAAAGAGTCTTTTCCGCAAACGCGACGAACCAGGTCTGCGCCCGATCATCTGAGATTGCGCGGCACTCAAGCGGATGACAGAAGCCTTACTGCTTCACGTGTGGACAACGGGCTGAGTGCTGGACCATTCTCCGCCGCGAAGGCCCTGACCCACTCCGGGTTCGTCTTGCTGTACTCCCGCAACGCCCATCCGATGGCCTTCCTGATGAAGAATTCCTTGTCGGCAAGGTTGGGTTTGATAACAGCCGCCAGCAGTCCTGGATCCGTTAGGGACTTGGCTGCCAATTGAGCAGTAATGGAAGCCCTACGGATCCACATGTCCTGGTCGGTGGACCATTGGAGTAACAGCGGTGTCATTGTGGACCTGTGTGCAAGGAGGAGGGCGCAGAGACGGTGGGACACGCCGTCGACGAGGTCCCACCAAGCCCCAGTGCGGATAATTTCCTCATAGACCGGCAGCATGTCAAGGTCTTCCTTGACCATAGGCAGGCCTGTCAACTCAATGGCTGCATAGCGTTCTTCGCGGGCCTCGGCATTGCGCCACATATCCAGGACAGCGTCGCGAAGACTCACGGGTGAAGACACGGGAAACTGCTTCGCTGCGACCTTGACGATCCTGCGCACCTCAGGCACCCGGATCCCCCAGGAGGGCATGTCCGACTTCATATAAGCCTGGGCGCCCCTGGCACGCTCAGCGTCCCCGGCGGAGCGAAGTGTTGACCGGATGGCCTCAAGCAGGTCCTTGTTGTCCATTCCCCAACTCTATGACCGGCTGTCTTGGGAAAAGGACCCAGGCCGGCCGTACCTCTCTGTTCTCCGCTTTGTTCTCCGCACTCGCAGCGACCTGCGCCGTAGAGTGGAATTAATCGCCAGCGGGTCCGGGAATGATCCCGAACGGCAAACTACCCCGCCCAGCAAAAATGGAGGAACCCCATGTCCATGGTGAAAACACCGGACCAGATCTCGATGATGCGCGAGGCCGGCAGGGTGGTGGCCCACGCCTTGGCAGCTGTCAAGGACCACGCGGACGTCGGTATTTCCCTCAAAGAACTGGACGAGCTTGCAGCCAGCGTGATTTCAGATGCGGGGGCCAGGCCGGCTTTCCTTAATTACCACCCACGGTGGGCCGCGGTCCCGTTTCCCGGCGTGATCTGTGCCAGCGTCAATGACGCCGTGGTGCATGGAATTCCGGATGGCTATGTTCTCCGGGATGGGGACCTCCTAAGTGTGGATTGCGGCGCCTTCCTTGAGGGCTGGTGTGGAGACGCGGCTGTCAGCTTCATCGTGGGCACTGCTGATCCGGTGGACCAGGCATTGATCGACGCCACAGATGCGGCACTCGCCCGCGGTATCGAAGCAGCCCGGGTGGGTAACAAAATGGGTGACCTCGCCTATGCAATCGGCGGCGAGGCTAAACGGGCTGGATATGGTTTGCTTGCCGACCACGGTGGTCACGGCATCGGCCGGACGATGCACGCCGAACCTCCCGTTCCCAACATGGGCAGGCCGGGCCGGGGCATCAAACTGGAGGAGGGTTTGGTTATCGCCATCGAACCCATGCTCATCCTGGGAGGCAAGGACGACTACTACCACGATGACGATGAGTGGACTCTGCGCTCAGCAAGCGGAAACAAGGCTGCTCACAGTGAGCACACCGTCGCTATCACCGCGGATGGACCCATGATCCTGACGTTGCCCTAGCGGCATCGATGACAGCTGACCCTGCTATGCGGGCTCCCCGTTGAGGCGAACTAGGGCGCGGTTGAGGCGAACTACGGCGCGCCCAGGAATGGGAGTTGAAACCACAGAGAACCCGCCTTCAATGAACAGCGAAACCGTGCCGTGATACAAATCGGATGGACCAGCCTTTGGCCGCAGGCTGGTGTCAATGGGATATGCCTCCAGAGTAGTAGCCCCGTTCTTGAAGGCATGGTTGACCGCTGCCCGGAGTAGCATCGCAGCAACACCTGATCGTCGATGGTCCCGTGAAACCACAAAACAGCTCACTGACCAGAGGGTTTCAACGTCAACGGGCGGCAGGTCCGCTGCCCGCAACAGCTGCGACCGTTCTATGCGGGGATAGTTTGCCCGTGGTTCCACTGCACACCAGCCGACCGGCTGGCCGCCCCGGAACGCCAGCACCCCCGGCTCAGGATCCTCGTCGAAACGTGCCCGCAGGAGTTCTTTGAGTTCGCTGGGTGCCGCAGACCTGAACTCCGTGCCGGGGAGGGCGAACCAGCGGCACCAGCACCGGGACGGCTCGCCCTTGACCCCGAACAATTCCTCCACTGCCTCCCAAGAAGCAGGAGCAGTCTCAAGCCGGTGAGCTGCTGTGTCGTGTGGCATGGACCCAGAATAAACTCCGCATGCGGTGCTGGCCCCACAAGTCTCTCCCGCAGTGCCATGCCGAAGTTCAAGCCCCGGCACCCACCAACTCACCTGTGGCTGTGTTTACCACCAGCGGACCGGCACCGTCCGGATCATCGACGTCCACCGTTTCTGTCTCATCCTCCGGGGGCGCCTGTTCGTTGTCGCCGGCCTCCCACTCAATACCCGCATGTCCAGGCTTCCCGGCGGCCTCGCTTGGCTGGTTACCATCAGCTGGAGCCGAGGTCCCGGTCATCCGGGTGAAGTTCGCAGAGCCCCACATGAGGTCGTGCCCCACTGATTCAGCGTCGATTTCTGCCACATGATATATCCGACCCTCGTGTTCCCACTGCCGTAGGCGTAGCTTTCCGATGACGATCACGCGTTGCCCCTTCTTCACGCTGCAGCCGACGTGGCCAGCCAAGTAGCGAAAGGATTGCACCGTATACCAGTTGGTGGTGCCGTCTATCCATGTATTGCTTGCCCGGTCATAGCGCCGTTCAGTTGTTCCAAGACGAAAAGAAGCCGTAGCGGTACCTCGCGTAGTGGTCGAACTCTTAACCTCTGAAGCTACGAAGCCTCGAAGAGTGATGGTGTCGTTCATGGTGGTCCTTCTCGATGTAGGAAAGTGCCCGTCCGGCCCTCTTAGCTTCATCCATGCAAACCAGGCAGGGGAGTGCGGTGTCTGCCTATGTGAATAACTCCGGCACGAAGGGTTGTTGTGGAGGAGAAGTATCCGTAGGCGTGGGCTGACAGGCTGCAGGCCGAATGCACTGTAAACTCTTTGTGGCGCCAGCGGCTTAGGCTGGTATTGGCGCAAGTGCGCCCCAGTAGCTCAGGGGATAGAGCAGCGGCCTTCTAATCCGCCGGTCGGGGGTTCGATTCCCTCCTGGGGCACAAGTGTGATGTAGCGGGACATCCTTTACGGATGTGTCGGGACATCATTGACACCCCCGGTCTTCGGACCGGGGGTGTTTTGTTTTTTCTGGTAGCCGCGGTCTGGGTTGATTGTGAACTCCGCGAGGACTTCACCGGTTCCGTGTTCGATGGTCAGGACGTGTTCTTCGTGGGCCGAGCAGGATCACTCGTTTGTGCTTGTGGAGTCGACCGATGCCCAGGTGGCGGAGGCGTCCGGCGTAGCGGAGTGAGACTTTCCCATCGGCATCGACTCGGTCGGTGCGGGTCCGCCAGTGGTCGCCTTGGATGGCGAGCTTCGGGGCGGCTTTGGGGGCGGCGTTGTAGGCGGTGGCCGGTGTGCGCCGGTTCAGGGCACGGTGCGGGCGTTCGTGGTTGTAGATCTGCCTGAACTTCGCGAGCTGGTCGTTCAGGCCGTCGAGGGTGTGGGCGCGAGGCTGCCCGGCAAGCCATTTTTTCAGGGTCTGGTGGAATCGCTCGATTTTGCCTTGGGTTTGGGGATGGCCTGGGTGGCCGTTCTTCTGCGTGATGCCGAGCGAAGCTATGAGGGTTTCGAAGGCGTTCCGGCCGCCCTTCCCGCCAGCCAGGCGGGTGGTGTAGACCATGCCGTTATCGGTCAGGGTTGAGGCCGGGAGCCCGTGTTCGCTGCCTGCGTCGAGGAACGCGTTGACCACGATGGGGCCGGTAACCCGGCGGTGGGCGGTGCAGTGCAGCAGGTAGCGGGAGTGGTCATCGAGGAAGTTCAGGATCTCGGTGTCGGTTCCGTCGGCCAGGGCCCAGTGGGTGAAGTCGGATTGCCAGGTCTCGTTGGGCTGGTGCGCTTCGAAGCGCCGCAGCGAGGAGCGGGGGCGCTTGTGGGGTTCCGGGGTGACGGTTCCGGCCTGGCGCAGGATTCTATGAATGGTGCTCGAGGCCGGCGGCCTGCACCCTTCCAGTTCAAGATGGCTGGCGATGGTTTCCGCGCCTGCGTCAAGGCCCTCGGCGGCGAGGCGCTGCCGCAGGGCAAGTACGCGGTCCCGGATGGCAGGGCTGGTCGCCTGTGGGCTGCGGCGGGGGCGCCTGGACCGGGGCGAGAGGCCCGCTTCGCCGGCCTCGGCGTGGCGGCGAAGGAGTTCGTGCACCCATTGCCGGCTGACGCCGTAGCGGCGGGCGGTTTCGGTTTTGGACATTCCGCCCTCAAGGACGGCCAGGACGATGACCTTGTTCTTCGACATGGCCCAGCCCATCAGGGCATGTGTCGTCTATGTCCCGCGACATGCCGGCAGTGTCGACGATGTCCCGCCACAGGCACTGTCAAGGATGTCCCGCCACATGTGTAAACGATGTCCTGAAATCACACACCTCCTGGGGCACAAGAAATCCCCCGGAACCCACATGGTTCCGGGGGATTTATTCTTTAGTCGTCTAACTTGTTGCCATGTGACTCAAGAAATTCCTTGAGGTTCTGAAGAACCATTCGCCAGGTCGCTGCGGAATGCTCCACTTCTTGTTCGCTCTTGTTGTTGCCCTGCGTAATCGTTACGGATGTCTCCTCGCCAGCATCGTCCAGCTGGTATGCAACGGTGTGATAGTTCTCGGGAGCATCGGGAAGTCCCGTTGACGGGCTGTAGTGGGTGGTTTTCAAGAGCTGCAGTGGTTCGAAGGCCAGGATGATGCCCTTGTCCTCGTATGCATTGCCGTTGTATTCGCCGGAGTACGTGATCGGATCGCCCACCCTCCAGGACGTTTCCACATTGGTTCCGAGAAAGTATTGCTTGATGAGGCCAGGATCCGTCAGGGCCTTCCACACGGCGTCGCGCGGGGCAGCTACGGTGATTGACGCCTCGGCGTTGGGGACTTTTCCTTCCATGGTTCCCTCCCTTCCGAGGCCCACCGGTACGGGTGGGCCACCACTTGGCCCACGCTACGCCCGTGCGCAGTCCATGGGAATGGCAGAATGGCACTGTGATGAGCAGGGGAACCAAGGCCGAGCAGCCCAGACATGCCAGCAACTTTCAGCTGAACGGAAAGGCCGCGGCGGCCTTCCTGGTGGTTGTCACTACGCTTGCACTGTCAGCATGCACCGCGTCGTCCCCCCAAGCACCCGCGGCTGGCGGCCCTTCTTCAAGCCCGGCATCCCAACCGGCCGGCGGGACGAGTATGGACCCTGCGGTAGCGGCCACGAGCACAGCTGTGGAGGCGGCGCTGAAGAGAATCGCGGCTGCCAACCCCAAGCCTGACACTGAATCGGTGCGGGCAGCCTTGGTATCTGCGGGCGTTCCCAAAGCCAACGTGGAAGTGTCCGTGGGCCGAACGCCCACAGGTCTTGATGTGGATGCCTTGGAAGCTGCCGCCCTGACCGGTGATAGTTGCATCATGGGTCAGATCCGGGATGGCGGTGTGGTGGTGAGCGTCCTGCCGGTACTTGCCACCGGAAAATGCTTCGTGGGGAGCGTTCGCTAACTGCGGCCGGCCGCACTGCCCCCCGGGAGCTGCTGGCGTCGCCCAATAGCACCGAATGTGAGATCTGTCCGCCTACCCACTAGATTTAAGGGCATGGCGGAATTCATTTACACGATGACCAAGGCTCGCAAGGCCGTTGGCGACAAACTTATTTTGGACGATGTCAGCATGTCGTTCTATCCTGGCGCGAAGATTGGCGTCGTAGGCCCGAACGGTGCTGGTAAGTCCACCATCCTGAAGATCATGGCGGGGCTGGACACTCCATCAAACGGCGAGGCCCGCCTGAGCCCCGGCTACACCGTGGGCATCCTCTTGCAGGAACCGCCGCTGAACGAGGAAAAGACCGTCCTTGGCAACGTCCAGGAAGGCGTTGGCGAGATCTACGGCAAGATCCAGCGTTTCAACGAGATCTCTGAAGAGATGGCCAACCCGGATGCGGACTACGACACACTCCTGGATGAGATGGGGAAGCTGCAGGAAGCCATTGACGCTGCCGATGCCTGGGATATCGATTCCCAGCTCGAACAGGCCATGGACGCATTGCGCTGCCCGCCCGCCGATTCCGATGTCACCGTCCTCTCTGGTGGTGAACGACGCCGCGTAGCGCTGTGCAAGCTTCTCCTCCAGAAGCCGGACCTCCTGCTCCTCGATGAGCCCACCAACCACTTGGACGCCGAGAGCGTACTTTGGCTCGAACAGCACCTCTCCCAGTACCCCGGTGCGGTCCTGGCCGTGACCCACGACCGTTACTTCCTGGACCACGTGGCTGAGTGGATCGCAGAAGTCGACCGCGGCCACCTCTACCCGTACGAAGGCAACTACTCCACATACCTGGAGAAAAAGAAGGCCCGCCTCGAGGTCCAGGGCAAGAAGGATGCGAAGCTGTCCAAGCGCCTGACCGAAGAACTTGAATGGGTGCGCTCCAACGCCAAGGGGCGCCAGACCAAGTCAAAGGCCCGCCTGGCCCGCTATGAAGAAATGGCTGCAGAGGCCGAGCGCACGCGAAAGCTGGACTTCGAAGAGATCCAGATTCCGCCTGGACCGCGCTTGGGTTCCGTGGTGATCGAGGCCAAGAACCTGAAGAAGGGCTTCGACGATCGAGTCCTGATCGAGGACCTCTCCTTCTCGCTGCCCCGCAACGGCATTGTTGGCGTTATTGGACCGAATGGCGTGGGCAAGTCCACCCTGTTCAAAACCATCGTTGGCATGGAGCCGCTGGACGATGGCGAGCTCAAGATCGGCGAGTCCGTGAAGATCTCCTACGTGGACCAGTCCCGTGGCGGCATCGATCCCAATAAATCCCTCTGGGAAGTTGTTTCGGAAGGCCATGACTATATCCAGGTCGGCCAGGTCGAAATGCCTTCGCGGGCTTACGTTTCGGCGTTCGGCTTCAAGGGACCGGACCAGCAGAAGAAGGCTGGCGTCCTCTCCGGTGGTGAGCGTAACCGCCTCAACCTGGCGCTGACCCTTAAGCAGGGTGGAAACCTTCTGCTCCTTGACGAACCAACCAACGACCTCGACGTCGAAACTCTGAGCAGCCTCGAAAACGCCCTGCTTGAGTTCCCTGGCTGCGCTGTGGTGGTCTCCCACGACCGTTGGTTCCTGGACCGCGTAGCAACCCACATCCTCGCCTATGAAGGTGACGACGAGAACCCCTCCAAGTGGTACTGGTTCGAGGGTAACTTCGACTCCTACGAGGAGAACAAGGTGGAGCGCCTGGGCCCCGATGCGGCCAAGCCGCACCGCGTGACGCACCGTCGCCTTACCCGCGACTAATCCAGTCGCCAAGACACAAACACAGAGGTCGGTCCCATCACGGACCGGCCTCTGCGCTTTAACGCTTCAACGCAAAGCAGCCTACGGAATCCGGACCATCCCCTCTTGTGCCACGGTTGCGACGTGAATGCCTTCGCGGTTGAATATGCGCCCGGTGGCCAGGCCGCGTGCGCCTTGGGCGCTGGGGGACTCCTGGACGTACAGCATCCACTCGTCCACCCGGACGGGCCGATGCCACCACATGGCGTGATCGAGGCTGGCGACGCTCATGCCCGGTGTCATCCACGCGAGGCCGTGTTTGCGGAGGATGGGTTCCAACAACGTGTAGTCGCTGGCGTAGGCCAACGCGGCCCTGTGCAGCTTGGGGTCGTCCGGCAAGGGGCCCATGGTTTTCATCCACACGGCGTTGGTGGCCACGTGCTCGGTTGGCGGTGATACGTAGAGCGCAGGATCGATGTGACGGACGTCGAACGGCCGCTCGGAGGACATGTGCCTGGCCAGAGGGTGATCGAATTGAGCCAGGAGATCTGCGGTGCTGGGCAAGGATTCGGGGTCCGGAATGCCTTGGGGCATGGCCGCTTGGTGATCCACGCCCTCATCTTCAACCTGGAACGAGGCAATCATGGAAAGGATGGGAACGCCGTCCTGGTAAGCATGGACGCGCCGTGCCGAGAAAGACCGACCGTCACGCAACCGTTCCACACCGAACGTGATGGGCTTATTGGCGTCACCGGGGCGCAGGAAGTAGCCGTGCATGGAGTGGGCCACGCGGTCCGGTTCCACGGTCCGCATGCCGGCCATCATGGATTGGGCTAAAACCTGGCCGCCGAAGACACGATGCCTGGGCTGTTTTTGGGACGGTCCAAGGAAGATGTCCTCATTGGTCCGGGCTCCGTCGAAGTCACCCAGGTCCAACAGGCTTATGAGCACTTCCGTGGGATCCTCTGTGGGTGCCTCAACCTCGAGGCCAGCGTTCGTGTCAGTCATGGTTCGACTCTAGACGGCCCCCCGAGCCCTCTCAACCGCGGACATGCCGGTAGAGTCGATGATGTGACAGACCTCTTGACCCAGTCCTTCCGCTTTGCCGATCCCCGCGACCTCGCTGACCTGAGGACGTACGTCACCCGTGCCAAGAGCATCGACGACGGCGCCATCCGACTGCAGGCCGCGGGCGAAGTGTTGGCCGCTTACGTGTGTGTGCTTAGGCCACGCATCCTTGGCGAGTCAACTCCCACAATCCTTGGTTTGCGCACCATGGCGCTGGCAGAACCGGCGCAGGCCGATGTCACGGTGACGCTCGCGTCCGTCATGGACCGTCTTGCCCGCTCCGGCGCCGAAGATGTCGAGTTGCCCATCCCGCCGTCGACGGTTTCGGAGTCATGGGCTGGCGTCGGCGCGCCACGGAGCGGTTGGGAAGCCTTGGGGATGGTGCCCGACGCCGATCTCAAGTCAGCGGCGGAAGCCGGAATTGCAGAGGTGGCTGGCGTTGTGCCCGCTACCGCCGGTGCTGCCGTTGTGAATACTGCCCGGGCCGCCGTGTGGGGACGGGCGCTGCCCGGCCTCCGTGACATGCCTGCTGGTGCGGCTTTCGCTGCCTTCGCCTTGGGGTTCCTCGGCGCAGGCGAGCAGCAGCTGTTCCGGAATGGACGGTGGTTCCGTCTGAGTGGTCCTCGTGGCCATGTCCTGGTCCGCACGGGCGCTGGCCTGGGTCTGGGCTTTTAGGCTCAGACTGCGGAGGGGCTGTTCACCATAGTTAGGGCAGCGCGTTCCATGTAATCCCAAAGCGTTCCCTCATGAAGGGGCGACAACCCCAGTGAGTCCACTGCTGTCCGCATATGGAAGAGCCAGCGGTCCTTCGCTTCGGGAGTGACGCGGAACGGCATGTGGCGCATCCGCAGGCGGGGGTGGCCGCGTTCCTCACTGTAGGTGGTGGGGCCACCCCAGTACTGCTCCAGGAACATGAGGAAGCGCCGCTTTGCCGGCTCCAGGTCTTCTTCCGGGTACATGGGACGTAGCAGGGGGTCCTGGGCAACGCCGTCGTAGAAGACGTCAATCAGCTTCACGAAGGTTTCGTGACCGCCCACGGCTGCGTAAAAACTGTCGGTGTAGGCAGGTTGGCTGAAGGGATCGTTTTGCATCAGCTGGCGTCGTTGACCAGCTTGGGGATTCGTTTCACTCACTTGCTTTCTCCTCAGCCTTCTCGGCGGCGCCGGTGGGGTCGGTGTCCGGCGACTCCAACGGAACGTAGTCTCCTTGCGAACGGTTGCCCACACGAAGGATTTCACCGTTTCGCAGATACCAGATGGCTCCGTCTTCAGCGCGCACCCGCGTGATGCGCAAGCCCACTGATTCAACGGTACCAATCACTTCGCTGGTGACGATCACATCGCCAATTCCGTACTGGTCTTCGATGGTGATGAAGATGCCGGCCAGGAAGTCACGGATCAGTTGTTGTGCGCCGAAACCAATCGCGACACCCAGAATTCCCACGCTCGTCAGCAGGGGTGCGACGTCCACGTTCATGTACTTGAGGACGTAGATAATCACGATCACTACAACGACGACGCTCACGAGGCTTGTCAGCAAGGTGCCGATGGTTTCGGCGCGCTGTGACCGGCGTTCATGGTCCAGTGCGCGGATGGCGGGTTGAACCCATTTGAAGTGTGGCTTCTTGAAGAAGGAACTGCCCGCAGACACTCGCCGCGTAATGCGCAGGATGATGAAACGCGCCACGATCCACACCACCAGGCCTACGCCCACGGTGATGAGGATCGAAACGACGTCGATTTTCTCCGGTTCTATGGTGATGGTTTCCGCCAGGGGGATGGAGATCAAGGTGGAATAGCTCCTTGTCGTCGGCCCGTGTTCGCCGGGCGCGGAACACTCTGTCCACCTCCAACCCTATCGCCGTAGCGTGACCGTATGCGCATCCTGGTCTTGGGCGGTACTGCCTTCCTGTCAGCTGAAGTCGCAAAGCAGGCGGTTGCCTTGGGGCATGACGTCACCTGTTTTGCCCGTGGGACCCAGGCGAACCCGCCCGACGGCGTTACCTGGGTCCGTGGCGACCGCAGCTTGGGTAGGGCGGCCTATGAGGATGTGAACGGCAGCTGGGACGCGGTTGTTGACGTGTCCCGGGATCCTGTGCAGGCGAGGGATGCCCTGGAAAGGTTGGGGCCGGGCGCACGACATTGGACCTTTGTGTCCAGTTGCTCGGTGTATGCCGATCATTCGGTTCCCGGTGCCGACGAGAGTGCACCACTTCTTGAACCCCTGCCTGAAGGTCAAGCGGGTACCCCGGAAACGTATGGCGAATCGAAGTCGGCGATCGAGCAAATGACACTCGCCTTGGTTGGGCATAAAGCCCACATTGTGCGGGCCGGGCTGATTGGAGGGCCAGGAGACGGCTCTGACCGTTACGGCTACTGGCCAGCACGCTTTGCCGCCAACTCCGAGCCGGTTATCGTGCCGGACATTCCAGATGATGCCACCCAGGTCATTGATGTCCGAGACCTCGCCACGTGGATCGTCCACGCGGCGGAGAAGGCATGGACGGGCACGTACAACGCCATGGGGGATGTGGTTCCGTTCAGTGAGTACATTGCGGAGTCACGCCGCATGGCCGCAGGTCCGGGGACGCAGCCAGGTGCAGAGGCAAGGCCTCTGTCGGCCCAAACCATCTGGGCTGAGGAAGACTGGCTGGTGGAGCATGGCGTCGACTACTGGGCGGGGCCGGACTCACTTCCCCTCTGGCTGCCATCGGACCATGACGGCTTCCAGGCGCGGACAAATCGAGCCGCGAAGGGGCTCGGTATGACACTGCGGCCCTGGCAGGAGACCCTGCGGGACGCCTTGGACTACGAGCGCAGCCTGGGGTTGGAAAGGGAGCGCAAGGCTGGCTTAAGCCGTGAAACCGAACGCAGGCTGGTGGGACTCCTCGGGAAACAACAGGCCTAAGGCGAGGTCACAGGCTCAGGCCGCTGCGGCCGTCGTGACTGGCTCGTGCAGCACGGGGAAGTTGACGCTGCGGGCGATGAAGCAAACTTGGTTGGCTTCGTGGTGAAGTTGCGGCATGAGGGCCGACTGCGAGGGGTCGCTGATGGTTACGTGCGGCCTCAGGGTCACGCTCTCGAATTGGCCGCTGCCGTCGCGGTTGAGCTTCATGAGGCCTTCCGCCTGGTCCTCGTAGGCCGTCACTACTACGCCATGCCGTACGGCCACGTGCAGGAAGGAGAGCATATGGCATTGGGACAAGGCGGCAAGCAGGAGTTGCTCGGGGTTGTAACGCGTCCGGTCGCCGTGGAACGTCGGATCAGAGGAGCCCTTCAGCGTGGGAAGGCCCGGGATTTCGACGTCGTGGTCACGTGAGTATCCCCTGTAATTTGCAGTGCCTTCGCCAAGGTTTCCGGTCCAGCGGACGGTCAGTGCGTAGTGGTGTTCGTTGAGGCCCATGCGGACAGTCTAGCCAGACGCCACTGACTGTCCGCAGGGGCATTTCAACCAAATCGGTCTAGATGTACTAACCCGGTTGGTTGGTGACGCGGCTGATGGGTGAGGCGCCTTTGAGTGCAGTGTGTGGCCTGCGTTGATTGTAGTGCTCGATGAAGCTCGGGTAGCAGGCTTGGCGTTCGGCTTCTGAGGTGTAGGTCTGGGCGTAAGCCCATTCTTCTAGAAGGATGCGGTTGAAGCGTTCTACTTTGCCGTTGGTCTGGGGCCGGTAGGGTCTGGTGCGTTTGTGTCGGATACCTGCCTCCGTCAAGGTCTGGGCAAAGAGTCGAGACCGGTAGCAGGAGCCGTTATCGGTGAGCACGCGCTGTATCTTCACCCCGTGGGCTGCGAACGCGGCGATCGCGTTACGCATGAAAGCGGCGGCGGTTTCCTTGGTCTCATCGGCGCGGATCTCTGAGTAGACGTAGCGGGAGTGGTCATCGACGGCATGGTGGATGAACGTGTACCCACGGCGCAGGCCTCTGTTCGTGCGGGCGCCTTCAGCCAGATTCCGGGCCCGGGAGTTCGCTTCCCCGGCCACCCGGCCAAGGCTCCTATGGCCGCCGCCATCGGGGATCCTGCCGAGCTTCTTCACATCGACGTGGATCATTTCCCCGGGCCAGGCGTATTCATAGCGGCGGGCGCGTTCTCGGCGGATCCTGATCCCGGTGGCACGGTCCGTGAAACGCAGGGGTGGGCAGTGATAGCGGTGCAGGATCCGATGGACCGTGGAGATGTTCAAGTGCAGGTGGTAAGCGATCCTGGCCGGTCCCCAGCGCTTGGACGTCCGAAGGCCCACGACGCGATGTTCTATCCGCACTGAGCTGCGGTGCGGGCAGCTCAGTGGTCGGCTGGGACGATCCAGCATGCCGGCTTCCCCGAACTCGACATAGCGTCCCGCCCAGCGGGCCGCGGTCGGCACGGAGACATTGAATCGTTCGGCGGCGCGGCGCAACGGCAAGTGAGCATCCACCACGCACCGGGCGAGTTTCAGACGACCGGCAGGGGTAAGGATCGCGTTAGAGTGGGACACGAGGACCTCCTGGATTGTGTAACTGCTCTCGACAAGCACCACACAACACCCGGAGGTCCTCTTATTGCGTCACATCAATCCCGTGTCACCAACCTGCCGGGACACTACATCTAGACGTCCGCGGCCCGTGCACGGAGCGCCCGCGCCACGCCGTCACGGTTTTCCAGCATCATGCGGCGCAACGCTGCACTGTCCTCCGGAAGGGATGCGAGGAATTCGTCCGTGCGGTCCACCGTGGCCTGGGTAGTGAGTTGCGCCGGGTAGAGGCCCACAACGATTTGCTGGGCCAGGGCGTGCGTGCGTTCCTTGACGATGCCCGGGACCGCTTCGAAGTACTTTTCCGCGTAAGGCTCCAGCAGGGCCGTGTCCGGCACCCGCATGAAGCCAGCCACCGCTGAGGCTTGGAGGGCGTTGGAGAGTTCGCCTTTGACCACAATGGAATCCCACGCTGCGGCTTTGGCCTGCGCTGTGGGTATTGCGGCCTTGGCCTGTGCTGCGGCGTTTTGGCCTGTGGAGGTGTTGTCCAGGGCGAGCTCCTGGTCGATGCGCTCCTGGCCCTGCCTGCCGCCAGCCACCAAGGCGGTCAGCAGCTCCCATCGCATGTCCTGGTCAACAGTGAGGCCTTCAAGGGTGTCGGTTCCGTCAAGCAGGGCTTGGATGCGGTCCAGTTGGTCTGCGCTGCGTGCAAGTTGCGCGAAGGACTTCGCGAACTGAAGTTGGGCGTCGGAGCCGGCTTCCACCGCCGAAGCGAGTTCCCAGAGCTTGTCTGCTGCCGCGATCGTAGCGTCCAGCTTGTGCTCGGCCGCTACATAGTAGGTCAGCGTTGTAGCCAGCTGCCGCAGTTGGACGAGGATCACCGAAGAGTCGGTTTCCTCTGCGATATTTGCCAGGATCAGTTCCACGTAGCCGCGGGCAGGAGTTTCCCCGTCGCGCGCTGCGTCCCATGCAGAACCCCAGACCAGCGTGCGTGGCAGGCTGGCTGCAAAATCCTTGAGATGCGCTTTGGCCGTGGCCAGCGAGTGCGCATCCAGGCGCACCTTGGCGTAGGCCAGGTCGTCATCGTTGAGCAGGATGAGGTCCGGGCGTGCGAGGCCTGTCAGGACGGGGACTTCGGTGCGGTGGCCCTCGACATCCAGCTCCTCGCGGTGCGTCCGCTCCAGCTTGCCCTCTTCGGAAAGGTTGTAGAAGCCCACTGCAAGGCGGTGTGGGCGCAGCGTGGGTTGTTCATCGATCGCCGTCTGCAGGATGCTGAACGCGGTGATGGTGCCGTCTTCCTCCACGTCCACCTCGGGAGCCAGGGTGTTTACGCCGGCGGTTTCCAGCCAGAGCTTGCCCCATACGTCCAGGTCACGGCCGCTTGCGGCTTCGAGTTCCACCATGAGATCAGCAAGTTCGGTGTTTTTCCATGCGTGCTTGGCGAAGTACGTGCGCACACCTGACATGAACTGTTCCGGTCCAACCCAAGCCACCAACTGCCGCAGCACGGAGGCGCCCTTGGCGTAGGTGATGCCGTCGAAATTGACTTCCACGTCTTCCAGGTTGTTGATTTCCGCGAAGATCGGGTGCGTGGTGGGCAGCTGGTCTTGGCGATAGGCCCACGACTTCTCCACGGAGGCAAACGTGGTCCAGGCCCGGTCGAAGGCGGTGTTTTCCACGGCAGCCAGGTGGGACATGTACTCGGCAAAAGACTCGTTGAGCCAGAGGTCGTTCCACCAGCGCATGGTCACCAGGTCCCCGAACCACATGTGCGCGAGTTCGTGCAGGACGGTGATGGCACGGCGTTCGATCTGTGCGCCTGCGACCTTGCCGCGGAAGATGTAGCCCTCCAGGATTGTCACCGCACCAGCGTTTTCCATCGCGCCCGCGTTGAACTCCGGTACGAACAGCTGATCGTACTTCTCAAACGGATACGGGCAGCCGAACTGCGCCTCGAAGAATTCGAAGCCCTGGCGGGTCAGCTCGAAGATGTTCTCCGCATCCAGGTACTGCATCAGCGATTTGCGGGCAAATACGCCAAGCGGAACCACCCTGCCGTCCGAACCAGTGACCTCCGAACGAACTGATTGATAGGGTCCGGCTATCAGCGCGGTGACATAGGAGGACAGACGCGGGGTGGGAGCGAATTCCCACACGGACCTGGCCCCGCCGTCCTCGCCGGCCGGAGCTTCAACAGGGACAGGCGTGGCAGAGTTGGAGACGACGTCCCAGTGCGAGGGAGCAGTGACGGTGAACGTGAAGCTGGCCTTCAGGTCCGGCTGTTCGAAGACAGCGAACATTCGCCGGGAATCCGGAACCTCGAACTGGGTGTAGAGGTAGACCTCCCCATCCACCGGATCCACGAAACGGTGCAGCCCCTCGCCGGTGTTCATGTAGCGTGCATCGGCGACGATCACGAGCTCATTGTCGGCAGCAAGGTTTGGAAGCTGGATTCGGACACCGTCGGATACCTCGGCCGGATCCAGTTCGGTGCCGTTCAGGGTAACGCTGTAAACGGTGTCGGTTACGGCGTCGATAAACGTCGAGGCTCCGGCCTTTGCCGAAAACTTCACCACGGTTGTGGACCCGAAGACCGAGGCTCCCTTGGTCAGATCCAAGGTGACGTTGTAGGACTCGACATTGAGTATTTCAGCGCGCTGCGCGGCTTCGTCGCGCGTCAGGTTAAGGCCTGGCAAGTGTGCCTCCAGAGGTTGGGGTGGCGGCCGGGGCAGGTCCGGTCGATGGTGTGAAGCCATTCTTTCACTCCAATCGCCGATCGCAAGGAGGTGCCACCACAGTGTCGTTCCTACGGAGTAGCGTTGGATCATGGGAACGTTCAGGGAGTCACTTGATATCCGCGCACTCAGGTTCGGGATGACATTTCCGTTGCTTCTGGCGATCGGTTTCGTCGTGTGTGCCCAGATGCTCCGGAACAGCCTTCCGGATCCGGTGGCCGTGATGTGGAACGCCGACGGCGGAACTTCCTTTGCGCCCTTCGGTGCCTACGTAACGGGCGGCGCAGCCCTGATCACCTTCTTCGGATGGGTGGCCTTCCTGCAGGCGGTGCCGATTTCCAGGCCCGTGGTGATGCGACGCGTCATGATGGGCCTTGGCCTGATGGTGAGCCTTTTCATCACTGCGGTACTGGCCGCCGGGCTGGTGGGGCAATCGGGACTCGGGGATGCCCGTGATTCCCATGTCGATCCGATTGTCCTTGCCATGGGCAGCGGTGCTGCGGTGTCCCTTGGTGTTGTCCTCATGTTCGCGTTCAAACCCGATCCCCGTTGGACGCGCGAAGACGACGAAGCTTTGGAGGCCGAACGCCTGCGCGCCGCGGATCCGGAAATAGCCCGCGATACCCTGCGCATGTGGGTCCATGCCCGCAGTTCAGTTTTCGTCATGATCATCGTGTCAGCACTGTTTCCAGCCGCACTGATAGCGATAGCAGTCCCATGGCTCGGAGCCTTGGTCGCCGCAGTGGCGCTTGTTGGTGCCGGGTTCCTTTTCGCCCGCGTCCGGGCGGACAGGGGAGGGCTGCAAGTCTTTGCCGGTGGCATACTACGGGTCCTGACCGTTCCCGCCGTCGATATTGCGGCAGCAGCTCCCGCTGAAGTGAAAGCTGCAGACTTTGGTGGTTGGGGCTGGCGGCACCATGACGACGCCACAGCGATGCTGGTAAGCAGCGGACCGGCCGTCGTCGTAAGGAAACTTAACGGAGGCAGGGTGGCGCTCAGTGCTGGTACTGCCGCTACCGCTGACAAACTCGCCGGTATCCTGAACCGGGCTGCCGAGCGGGCCCACCCCGGCGGACAGCCCCAGCAACCCGGGGCGCGGTAACCTAGGTAACGCATCCCACACCGCCGCGCCCGGCCAGGTGCCATACCGGCGCGCCAGAAAGAATGGACTTCCTGTGACTACACCCCGTGTCCACATCGCCACAGACCACGCCGGCATGGAACTCAGCGCCCACCTGGTCAGCCACCTCACCGCCAAGGGCTACGAGGTTGTGGACCACGGACCCAAGGAATATGACGCGCTGGATGATTACCCGTCCTTCTGCATCAACGCAGGAGTCGCAGTGGTGGCCGACCAGCAGGCAGGCGTGCATGCGCTGGGCATCGTTCTGGGCGGTTCCGGCAACGGTGAACAAATTGCCGCCAACAAGGTCAAGGGTGTGCGCGCCGCGCTGGCCTGGAACCTCTCTACCGCCAAACTGGCCCGTGAGCACAACGATGCCAATGTGGTGGCTGTCGGGGGTCGCCAGCACACGGTGGAAGAAGCAACCGAACTCATTGAAGCCTTCCTGCAGGAACCGTTCAGCAACGACGAACGCCACATCCGCCGAATCGGCAAGATTGCGGCCTACGAAACCACCGGCGAGATCGTCGAGTAGTGCCGGAGGGGCATTCCGTCCATAGGCTGGCCCGCCAATTCCACGATGTTTTTGGCGGCCGGCGTTTGGAAGTTTCCAGTCCGCAGGGAAGATTCACGGCCGGCGCAGATCTTCTGAATGGCCATGTGATGGTTGAAGCTGCTGCCCACGGGAAGCAGTTGTTCCTGCGCTTTGACCACGATCTTTTCCTGCACGTCCATCTGGGCCTGTACGGGGCTTGGAATTTCGGCGGGGACAGTTCGTTCAGCGGCGCTTCAAGCATCGGCGCTCCGCGCCGGATCGGTGAGCGGGAGACTGCTTCATCCGGCATTGACTTGGACTACGCAGGGCCGCCGGAACCTGTCGGCGCCGTCCGTGTGAGGCTGGTCTCTGACCACGGCTGGGCCGATCTTCGTGGCGCCACTACCTGCGCCGCTATTACGTCCCATGAAGCCGAAGCCGTACTGGCCCGGCTGGGGCCTGATCCGCTGCGCAACCGGCCGGGGGACAGGGACGAGTTCATCCGCCGGTTGCGTCGCCGTAGGACTGCTGTGGCCTTGCTTTTGATGGACCAGTCTGTGTTGGCTGGCGTGGGCAATATTTACCGCGCCGAGGTCCTCTTCCGTCAGGGAGTGGACCCTTGGACCCCTGGAAACACGATTGATGCAGCGACGGCAGGCAAATTGTGGGACGACGCCGTGCTGACCATGTCCGACGGCGTCCGCGACGGCCGGATTGTCACCACTCCGCCAGCGCTATGGACCGGTGACGGCGGCACAGCGCCCGACGCCGATGCCCACTTTGTCTATAAGCGCGAAGGACTGCCCTGCCGCGCTTGCGGGACGCTGGTGGGCATGGCCGAAATCGGTGCCCGCAAACTGTATTGGTGCCCTGGCTGCCAGTTGTAGCAGCTGCCCGTAGAAACAACGAAAGAGCCCCAATCCGAGGATTGGGGCTCTTTTTGCTGGAGGGGACGACGGGAATCGAACCCGCGTAATCAGTTTGGAAGACTGAGGCTTTACCATTAAGCTACGTCCCCGGATGGGATCTCCTGCTGGATCCTTTGTACTGGATTCCGTGATCAGGACATCTTCCCGGTGGCTGTTGAAGCCGGGTACAACTAAACCTAATTCCGGCGGCGGTGTCAAATGTGCATTCAGGGCCTGCTTGCCCGTAGACTGTCCTGTGCATTCGGGGTGTAGCTCAGCTTGGCTAGAGCGCCTGCTTTGGGAGCAGGAAGTCGCAGGTTCAAATCCTGTCACCCCGACTCTGTGTTTCGTGTCCATTTCAGGGATGCGGCAGAACCCCATACCCACAAAATCAGGAGTACTTAGACTGTGAAGAGCGCTGTCGAGAACCTCACCGCCACGCGGGTCAAGCTCAACGTTGAGGTTCCCTTTGAGGAACTCAAGCCGAGCATCGATGCCGCGTACAAGACCGTTGCTTCGCAGATCCAGGTCCCCGGATTCCGCAAGGGCAAAGTTCCCTCCAAGCTCATCGACCAGCGTGTTGGCCGTGGGTACGTTCTGGAGACCGCCATCAATGATGGCCTCAACGGCTGGTACCAGGCCGCAGTCCAGGAAACCGGTGTTCGTCCCCTGAGCCGTCCCGAGGTTGAGATCACGGAGGTTCCGGACCCGTCCGCAACCGACGGCGAGCTCAAGTTCCAGGTGGAGATTGACGTTCGTCCCGAAATCGAACTGCCGGACTATGCAGGCATCAAGGTTGAGGTTGCTGCGGCTGAATCCTCCGCCGAGGACGTCGACAAGGCCCTCGATGAACTGCGTGGCCGCTTTGGCACGCTGAAGTCCGTGGAGCGTCCCGCCCAGAACGAGGACTTCCTCACGATCGACATCACCGCCACAATCGACGGCGAAGAGATCGATTCCGCTTCCGGCCTGTCCTACCAGGTTGGTGCCGGCACCATGCTTGAAGGCCTGGACGAAGCCGTGACCGGCCTCTCGGCGGACGAAGAAGCAATCTTCGACACCACCCTCGTTGGCGGCGACCACGCCGGCGAGGCAGCCCAGGTGAAGGTTGTTGTCAAGGCTGTCAAGGAGCGCGAGCTTCCCGAGGCCAATGACGACTTCGCCCAGTTGGCCTCTGAATTCGACACCCTTGCTGAGCTCCGCGAGGACCTCGCCAAGCAGGCTGCCGATTCCAAGGTTGTCGGACAGGGCGTTGAGGCCCGCGACAAGGTTCTGGACAAGCTCGTTGAGCTCGTCGAGGTTCCCGTTCCGGCTTCGGTGGTCGAAGAGCAGATTGAAGCTCACTTCAACCCGGAGAACGCCCACGGCGAAGGTGACCACGACACCGAGGAACACCGCGCCGAGGTCAAGGCCAACACCGAGCGTGCCTTCCAGAACGAGGTCATCCTTGACGCCATTGCGGACAAGGAAGAAGTTGACGTCAGCCAGAACGAGCTGATCGACTACATCGTCAGCACCGCAAGCCAGTACGGCATGGATCCGAACCAGTTCGCCCAGATCATCGATCAGAGCGGTCAGGTCCCCATGATGGTTTCCGAGGTCCGTCGCCGCAAGGCGCTGGCCGTTGTGCTGGGCCAGGCCGAGGTTGTCGACTCCGAAGGCAACAAGGTTGACCTGAGCGACTTCGTCCGGCCCGCCGGCGAAGTTGCTGCCGATGAGGCTGAAGCCACGGAGGAAGCGGATGTCGTCGCCAGCGATGACCCCGCAGCCGTAAAGTTCTAATTAGTAGCGTCAACCGACCCCGGATCCATGGATCCGGGGTCGGTTTGTTTTAAGCCCTGAACGGACAAGCCCTCGTCCGGTCAGCGTACTGGATCTGCGGGCCTGCTCCAATCGTGCGCCGTCAGCGAACAGCGCGATTCCGGCGAACAAATCGTCCGTGAAAACGGTTAGTGTCCAAGTAGTGAAGTTCAGTGAGGTCACTGGCACCAGCGAGAGGTAAGTACTTATGTCACAGCAATCAGAGGCTCCCCGGATGGCAACTGTCGATCCCGCAGCCCAGGACAACTACATCTACAACCGCCTGCTGAAAGAGCGCATTATCTGGCTCGGCTCTGAAGTCCGTGACGAGAACGCCAATGCCATCTGCTCGCAGCTGCTCCTCCTCTCGGCTGAAGACCCCGAGAAGGACATCTACCTGTACATCAACTCACCCGGTGGTTCCGTGACGGCCGGCATGGCCATCTACGACACCATGCAGTTCATCCCCAACGATGTTGTCACTGTTGCCACTGGCTTGGCCGCCTCCATGGGCCAGTTCCTGCTCTCCTCCGGGACAAAGGGCAAGCGTTATGCCACCCCCAACGCCCGTATCCTGATGCACCAGCCTTCAGGTGGTATCGGTGGCACTGCCTCGGACATCAAAATCCAGGCCGAGCTGATCCTGCACATGAAGAAGGTCATGGCGGAACTCACCGCAGAACAAACGGGCCAGACCGTGGAGACCATTCTCAAGGACAATGACCGCGACAAATGGTTCACGGCCACTGAGGCTTTGGAATACGGCTTCTTCGACAAGATCTCGGCTCACGCAGGCTCGGTAGCTGGTGGCGGTGGAACGGCTAACCAGTCGAACTCCGAGCCCAGCTCCGAAAACTAACCGGCACCAAAGAACCACTGAAACCCAGGAGTAATGACATGAACTACAACTTCGGATGGTCTGCCGGTAACCTCCCGTCCAGCCGCTACGTCCTGCCCCAGTTTGAAGAGCGCACACCGTACGGCTTCAAGCGCCAGGATCCGTACACCAAGCTGTTCGAGGACCGCATCATCTTCCTCGGCGTCCAGGTTGACGACGCCTCCGCCGATGACATCATGGCCCAGCTCCTGGTCCTTGAGTCCACGGACCCGGACCGGGACATCACCCTGTACATCAACTCGCCGGGTGGCTCCTTCACGGCTATGACGGCCATCTACGACACCATGCAGTACATTCGTCCTGAGATCCAGACGGTGTGCCTGGGCCAGGCGGCCAGCGCGGCTGCGGTCCTGCTCGCAGCGGGCACTCCCGGCAAGCGGCTGGCACTGCCGAACGCGCGCGTGCTCATCCACCAGCCGGCGTTGTCCGGAGGCCAGGGTGGCCAGGCATCCGACCTCGAGATCCAGGCGGCTGAAGTCATGCGCATGCGTACATGGCTTGAGGACACGCTGGCACACCACTCGGGCCGCACGTCCGAGCAGGTTAACAATGACATCGAGCGCGACAAAATCCTTACCGCGGCCGAGGCCATGAACTACGGTTTGATCGACCAGGTTCTGGACTCCCGCAAGATCAAGCCCCAGGCAATCGCCAGGTAGCATACGGAAAACGACGCCGGTGCGGTTCGCGAAATATGGACCGCACCGGCGTTCTGTTTCCACCCAAGCAGCCCATTGTGACCTAGAGTGGATGTTGTCACGGTGGTGCCAACCCCGGCCAGGCTGCACACTTGAGTACGGCACGGAGCCGCATCACCCGCATGTAACGAAGGGATTCCCACATGGCTCGGATTGGCGAGAGCACGGACCTGCTGAAGTGTTCTTTCTGCGGAAAGAGCCAGAAGCAGGTACGGAAGCTGATTGCCGGGCCCGGTGTGTACATCTGCGATGAGTGCATCGAGCTTTGCAACGAGATCATCGAAGAAGAACTTGCGGAAGTCTCGGACCTCGGCAGCTTCGAACTGCCTAAGCCGCGGGAAATCTTCGATTTCCTGCAGGAATACGTCATCGGCCAGGAACCCGCCAAGCGGTCGCTGGCAGTGGCTGTCTACAACCATTACAAGCGCATCCAGGCCGGTCATGCTCCCAAGGCCGGGAGCCTTGGTGAGGGTCCGCATCACGAGGATGTGGAGATCGCCAAATCCAACATCCTGCTGATCGGGCCAACTGGCTGTGGCAAGACGTATTTGGCGCAAACGCTCGCCCGCAGGCTGAATGTCCCGTTCGCAGTAGCCGATGCCACGGCCCTCACGGAGGCAGGTTACGTTGGCGAGGATGTCGAAAATATACTGCTCAAGCTCATCCAGGCCGCTGATTACGACGTCAAGAAAGCCGAACAAGGCATCATCTACATTGACGAGATCGACAAAATCTCCCGCAAGAGCGAGAACCCCTCGATCACCCGGGATGTCTCGGGCGAAGGAGTCCAGCAGGCCCTGCTGAAAATCCTCGAAGGCACAGTAGCCTCCGTGCCGCCGCAGGGTGGACGTAAGCATCCGCACCAGGAATTCATCCAGATCGACACCACCAATGTGCTCTTCATCGTGGCAGGCGCATTTGCCGGTCTCGAGGACATCATTGGTTCGCGGTCGGGGCGCAAGGGCATCGGCTTTGGAGCGCCGCTGAACGAAGTCCGGGACAACGTGGACACCTACGGTGAAGTCATGCCGGAGGACCTGCTGAAGTTCGGACTTATTCCGGAGTTCATTGGCCGCCTGCCAGTTATCACTACCGTCTCGAATCTCGACCGTCCTGCGTTGATCCAGATCCTTT
Organism: Arthrobacter sp. StoSoilB5; assembly: GCF_019977235.1. Classification (NCBI taxonomy): domain Bacteria; kingdom Bacillati; phylum Actinomycetota; class Actinomycetes; order Micrococcales; family Micrococcaceae; genus Arthrobacter; species Arthrobacter sp. StoSoilB5. Next base: position 3,366,744 of record NZ_AP024646.1, on the reverse strand, counting down.
CCACGCCCAAGAATGCCCTGGTAAAGCAATACCAGAAGATGTTCCAACTGGACGGTGTGGACCTGCAATTCGACGACGACGCCTTGGATGCCATCGCTGACCAGGCTCTTGAGCGCGGCACTGGCGCCCGTGGCCTGAGGGCCATCATGGAAGAAGTGTTGCTGCCTGTCATGTTTGATCTCCCGAGCAGGGATGACATCGCAACTGTGGTCATCACCGCTGATGTTGTAGACAACAAGGCCCAGCCCACCATGATTGGCCACGACGTCGTTGCGAAGCGCCGGAATAAGTCGGCCTAGCCACCCGTTGGCGTAGTAAGCGGCGGTTTCATTCACTTCGCGTCGCGCCATGCCCGCTTTTACTCTTCCGAGGAGTTCCCTGTGCCCGAACAGATTGTGCCCGAACAGATTGTGCCCGAACAGAGCCTGCCAGAGCAGTCCGTCAATAAAGCCGATTTCTGGTTCGATCCCGTTTGTCCCTTCGCCTGGATCACCTCGCGCTGGATTGGCGAGGTGGAGCAAGTCCGGGGTATTGAGACCGAGTGGCACGTCATGAGCCTGTCAGTGCTCAATGAGGGCCGTGACCTTCCCGAAAATTACAGGGCAATGATGGACGACAGTTGGGGTCCTGTCCGTGTGATCATTGCGGCCCAGGAACTGCATGGCAGCAGCTTCATCAAGCCGTTGTATGACGCCATGGGGGAGCAGATTCACCATGAGGGCAACAAAGACCGTAGTTCCGTGATCCAGAAAGCCCTGGCAGAGGTGGGGCTTCCTGCTGAGCTGGCACGGTTCGCTGATTCGGAGGACTACGATACCAAGCTGCGCGCCAGTCACGAGGCCGGGATCTCATTGGTGGGCCAGGATGTCGGAACGCCCGTGGTCGCCGTGAACGGCACGGCCTTCTTCGGTCCGGTCCTTACCCGGATTCCAAGGGGCGAAGACGCAGGGCAGCTTTGGGACGCCACGGTGACCCTTGCCGGTTACCCGCACTTCTTCGAACTCAAGCGCAGCCGCACGGAAAGCCCTGAATTCAACTAAACCCTGAATTCAACCAGGGAAACCCTGGGTTCAAGTAGCCAGGACCGCCACCGCGCTACTTCAGGAACCGTGACGTGCGCCGGTCCGCGAGGATCTTTCCGTTGGTTTGGCAGGTGGCACAGTACTGCAGTGAGGTGTCTGCGAAGGACACCTCACGAACAGTGTCGCCACAGACAGGGCATGGCAGCCCGGTCCTGGCATGCACCCTGAAGTTGCTTCGCTTGGTGTCCTTCAGCTCACTGGAAGGCTTTCCAGCTGCCGCGTTCACGGCACCCACCAGGACTTCCTGCATGGAATTGTAGAGCCGGCGCACCGTTTCGTCGTCGAGCGTCTTTGCGATGGCGAAGGGAGAAATCCTGGCAGCGTGCAGAATCTCATCGCTGTAGGCGTTGCCGATCCCTGCGATGACACTTTGGCTCCGGAGCAGTCCCTTGATTTGCTGTGAGCTTGAGTTAAGGATTGCCCCGAAGGCGTCCTCGTCGAAGTCGGGGCTGAGCGGTTCAGGGCCCAGTGTTGCGATTCCGGGAACGTCCATGGGATCCCTCACCACGTAAATGGCCAGGCTTTTCTTCGTGCCGGCTTCTGTCAGGTCCAGGCCGATATGGGCATCGTCGGCGGCCCGGTGCAGCAGTAGCCTGGCAGCGATGTTGCTCTTGCCCATGCGCAGCCCGGCGGACGAGGGATGCTCCGTGTAGCGGACCCAGCCGGCCTTCGCCAGGTGGAAGACGAAAAACAGGCCGTCGGCATTGAGGCAGATGAATTTGCCGAATCGCTGCGTGCCCTGGATGGTGCGGCCTTCCAGTGAACTGTAGGGCGGATCAGCTGTCTTCAGGGCCGCGATGGAGTTTATGCGGACACTGGTCAGCACGGCTCCATGGAGTTGGGTGTCCAGGTACGTGCACAGGCCGTGCACTTCGGGGAGTTCCGGCATGACCATACTCTGCCATAGCTTTGGCCCGCCTGCAGGAAAGCTCCAGCAACACCGAAAAAGGCGCTGGGAAAAGGTCCGGCAGAACTACAGGATTGTAGTTCTGCCGGAGGTCTTGTGCATGGTCCCTGGCGGGACCACAATGGTTCTTACCCACTTCGAAAGAAGCGGGACACGGAAACCAAAGATTCAGTGATATGCAACCGACGCAGCCTTTGGCAAAGTTGGAAGCAAGCTACCAGTGACGAGGTAGTAAGACCTGAAATTCCGAGGATTCCGCCAGACTGTCAAGCCGTCACCAGACAGCCGAAAAGTCGAAGCCCCACCAACGGCAAAACGCTGATGGGGCTTCCCCTTTGCCCGAAAGCTGCTAGGACGCGGGCGTTTCCTCGGCAGGTGCCAGGACAACGTCGCTCACTGTGAGCTCACCTTCGCCGGACTGAAGCGCAATCTCCTGGGCGTTCGCGGCGGCCTTGAGGTCCCCGAGTCCGGCCTTGAGCTGTGCCACAAGCATTTCGTTGGCTGTGATGGATGCCGAGAGTACGGCGGTCCGCTGCTTCACTTTGGCTTCTGACTTGGCCTTGCGGATGCCACTGAGGGCCACGCCAACAGTGCCCAGCATAGTGGTGTCGCCGTCGGCGATTTCCAGGGCGGCCGGCCATTGGGCGCGGTGCACCGAGCCTGTGCGCCACCAGCTCCATACCTCTTCGGTGGCGAAGGGCAGGAACGGTGCGAAAAGCCGCAGCAATGAGTCCAGTGTGGTGGCCAGCGCAGCCAGCACAGATGCTTGCTCCGAGTCCCCGGCCGCACCGTAGGCGCGGTCCTTGATGAGCTCGACGTAGTCGTCAGTGAACTGCCAGAAGAACGACTCAGTGATCTGCAGGGCACGGGCGTAGTCGTAGTTTTCGAATGCCTTGGTGGACTGGGACACGACGTCGGACAGTTGCGCGAGCAGCGCACGGTCCAGCGGGTTCGTGAGTACCGAAAGGTCCGAGGAGACAACCGAGTTCTCGGTGGCGCCAAGGTTCAACACGAACTTGGATGCGTTCAGGAGCTTGATGGCCAGTCGACGGCCGATCTTCATCTGTGCGATTTCGTACGCGGTATCGGCGCCGAGCTTGGCCGAAGCCGCCCAGTACCGCACAGCGTCCGAGCCGTACTCGTTCAGGACATCGGTGGGAACAACCACGTTGCCCTTGGACTTGGACATCTTCTTGCGGTCGGGGTCAAGGATCCACCCTGAGATGGCTGCGTGCTTCCACGGCGCACTCTTCTGGAGGGCGTCGGCGCGGACAGCGGAGGAGAACAACCACGTGCGGATGATGTCGTGACCCTGGGGGCGGAGGTCGAAGGGGTACACCTTGGAGAACAGTTCCTCGTCACGGCTCCAGCCACCCACGATCTGCGGGGTAAGGGAGGACGTGGCCCAAGTGTCCAGGACGTCTGCGTCACCTGTGAAGCCGTTGGCCTGATCACGCTGCGATTCCTCGAAGCCAGGGGCTGCATCCGCGGCGGGATCTACCGGGAGCATGTCATCCGAGGGCAGGATGGGGTGGTCGTAGTCGGGGTTGCCCTGCGCGTCCAGCGGATACCACACGGGAATCGGCACGCCGAAGAAGCGCTGGCGCGACACAAGCCAGTCACCGTTCAGGCCAGCGATCCAGTTCTCATAGCGGGAGCGCATAAAGGACGGGTGGAAGTTGATTTCCTGGCCACGGCCAATGAGGCGTTCGCGGCGTTGTTCGTCGCGGCCGCCGTTGCGGATGTACCACTGGCGTGAGGTAACCACCTCGAGGGGCTTGTCGCCCTTTTCGAAGAAGTTGACGGGGTGAGTGATCTTCTTCGGTTCGCCGTCAAGCAGGCCTGCCGCAGCGAGGAGCTCTACAACTGCTTCCTTGGCGGAGAAGGCCGTCTTGCCGGCGATCGCGGCGTAGGCTTCCTTGCCGGCGTCGGTAGTGATCCATTCCGGGGTCTCGGCGATGATGCGGCCATCGCGGCCCATGATGGCGCGTGTGGGCAGCTGCAGCTCGCGCCACCAGGTGACGTCGGTCAGGTCGCCGAAAGTACAGACCATCGCGATGCCGGAACCCTTGTCCGCCTTGGCGAGCGGGTGGGCCTTTACTTCAAGCTCAACTTCGAAGAGCGGCGACTTCACGGTCTTGCCGAACAGCGGCTGGTAGCGCTCGTCGTCGGGGTTGGCCACCAGCGCAGCGCAGGCGGCGAGCAGCTCCGGACGGGTTGTCTCGATGAAGATCTTCTCGCCGTCCTCGGTGAAGAACGGGTAGCGGTAGTAGGCGCCCGCAACTTCGCGGTCCTCAAGCTCGGCCTGGGCTACAGCGGTACGGAACGTGACGTCCCACAACGTGGGGGCCTCGGCCATGTAGGCGTCGCCCGCAGCAAGGTTGGCGAGGAAGGCGCGCTGGGAAACCGCGCGGGAGGTGTCGTCGATCGTGCGGTACGTCAGGTCCCAGTCCACGGACAGGCCGAGGGTCTGGAACAGGTTCTCGAAGACCTTCTCGTCCTCAACAGCGAGTTCCTCGCAGAGTTCGATGAAGTTCTGGCGCGAAACGACGTCGAAGTCGCGCTGGTTCTTGGCCGGCTGTGCAGGCGGGCGGTAGTCAGCGTTGTACGGGATGGCAGGATCGCAGCGGACACCGTAGTAGTTCTGGACGCGGCGCTCTGTGGGCAGGCCGTTGTCGTCCCAACCCATGGGGTAGAAGACGTTCTTGCCCGTCATGCGCATGTAGCGGGCCTGGACGTCCGTCTGCGTGAAGGAGAACATGTGGCCCACGTGGAGGGAACCCGATGCCGTCGGCGGGGGAGTGTCGATCGAGTAGACCTGCTCCCGGGTGGTGTCCGGGTTGAACTTGTAAGTTCCTTCGTCCAGCCAGCGCTGCGTCAGGGCAGCCTCAAGGCCTTCAAGGGCCGGCTTGTCGGGAACGTTGATGGGGGCGGTGGCGGGCGTGTCTGTACCCTGCGTTGATTCAGCCATGGGTCAATTGTTCCATGGTCCGGCGCGCCGCCTTGCCGTAGCATGCCGTCATGGCTGGCCTCAGGGACGTTTTCGTCCTCAAACGCATCTACGACGACCCCGCGGACGACGACGGTGCCCGGGTGTTGGTGGACCGGCTATGGCCGCGCGGGGTGTCCAAGGAAAAGGCCCACCTGGATCTGTGGCTCAAGGAAGTCGCGCCATCGTCGCCTTTAAGGACCGAGTTCGCACACATGCAGGAGCGGTTCACCGATTTCCGGAGGCAGTACGAGGCTGAACTGGACAACAATCCTGCAGTTCAGACTTTGCTGGAGTTGGCGAGGTCGAATCCACGGGTCACCTTGCTCTATGCCGCAAGGGATCCAGAGGTAAATCATGCCGTGGTGTTACGCGAATTCCTGCTCGGCCAAGCGGGTGCCCAAGACCCCCGATAGTGTGGAGTCATGACTTTGGCAGCACAGAACAAGACGGCAGTGGTAACGGGTGCCAGCACCGGCATCGGCGAGGCGACGGTCAGGGCATTGGCCGCCACCGGATGGAAGGTCTTCGCTGTAGCTCGCAGGGAAGACCGGCTCGGTGCGCTGGGCGCGGAGACTGGTGCTATTCCGTTCCCCGCAGACATCACCAGTGATGACGACATTGCGGCTTTGTTGCAAGCCGTCACCAAAGCAGGGGGAGCCGACACCCTCATCAACATTGCTGGTGGAGCCCGCGGCGCGGACACCATCGCCGAGGCCGACGCCGAGGACTGGGACTGGATGTACCGGGTCAATGTGCTGGGAACAATGAAGATAACGCGCGCTTTCCTCCCCATGCTGCGTGCCAACGGCGAGGGCACCGTCCTTAACCTGACCTCCACTGCGGGGCTTGCCGCCTACGAGGGTGGGGGAGGCTACAACGCTGCCAAGTTCGCACAGCACGCCATGACGGGTGCCCTCCGGCTGGAAGAAGTGGGAAACAACATCCGAGTCATCGAGGTTGCTCCGGGACTCGTCCAGACCGAAGAATTCGCCCTGAACCGCCTGGGCGACAAGGACGCAGCTGCCAAGGTCTACGCGGGAGTTGAGAAGCCGCTCACCGCGGATGACGTTGCCGACGTCGTGAAGTACGCCGTTTCCCTGCCGCATCACATCAACCTGGACCACATCACCATCCGCCCCGTGGCCCAGGCAGCGAACCACAAGCTGATCCGGAAGCAGGCCTGATTGGCGGTGCGCTAGCCCGCTGCCGGAACCGTCAGCGTCGCCAGGATGGCTGCGTGGTCGCTGCCGGGAACGCGGTGTACGGCGTAGCCGGTGTTCGCAACATCCTGGCTGGTCACCATGTGGTCAATGACGATGCCGGGGAGCACAGGCCCTTCCATCGGCCATGTCGGCGAAAACCGTCCCCCGGAAGACACGCCAACATCAACCAGTTTGGTTCCGTCCCCTCCCGCATCCAGCAGTTCCCGGAACTCGTGGTGGTCGTAGGTTGCGTTGAAGTCGCCGAGCAAGAGCTGATGGCCAGGACGGGCAGCCTGGCGGGCAACGGCAGCGAGGTCACTTCGCCACTGGGCGATCCGTGCGTCCACTGGAGGCAGCGTATGAACGTTGGTGACCGTAAGGACAGCGCTGTCACCCGGCTTGCCGATGGCGACGCGTGTGACAGGGATCTGGAACGGCGTATTGGGCAACCTCCCTGCCGCCTCCAGTGGATAGAGGGAATAGATGGCACTTCCCGACGCGTCATCGGTGGGGTCGCTCAGGCGGTTCGGGAGGATGTCTGCCAGGCCTGCGGCCTGTAGCCGGTCCTCCAAGCCTTGCGTGTGTTCCTGGACGGCCAATAACTCGACGCCGTTCTCCCGGACCAATCGGACGATCGTTTCGGCATCAGCCTGCCCGTACTCGGAGTTGAAGCTCATGGCCTTCAAAGCGACAGAGTCCGCAGGTGTCATCATCGGGCGGGCGGAGTCCCCCGGAAACAGCCAGTCGAGCGGAAACAGCCAGAACAGCTGCGCCGCCAAGAGGACCGCCGTCGTAGTAATCACCCATGGCCGCCGCCCGAACAGGGCGAGCACCGCAGCGAGTGCCGCGGGCAAGACGAGCCACGGCGTGAAGGACAACAACTGAACCACCTGCAGGGGCCAGTCCGCGGGGATCGCGCGGAACAACGACAACCCCGCCACGGGCACAGCCACCAGTAGTGCCACCACAGACCATGCAGGCGAGCCAAAACGCCTGCGCAGGCGGACAGCGGGCGCGGCTGGAACGGGATACGTCATGACCTTGAGTCTATTCAGCGAGCTGCCCGTACTCCTCCGCCCAAGGGATGAACCTCCAAGTGGAGAGGTGGGCTCTGGTGCCGCTAGACTTGAGGGACCAGCTTTGACCCGGCAATCACCGGTGAGCTTCCGGAAGAACAGCGCTGCACGCCTTCACCAGCGGACAGTACCCAGTAGAACCGGACGGGTAAGCCCGTCACAGCAGTAATGAGAGGCCGGCGCCGGCAGTTGTCCCACACCCAGGGACGCCAAGGTTTCGGTAAGTGAGGTGGTACCGCGGTACCGGTGTTGATGCAATTCAATCCCGTAGCCGTCCTCGCATCCTGACAGTCAACCAGCTATCACAGGATATGAGATGACCCACTACCCCAAGGCCTCAGCGTCTCCTTCCGGCACGCAAGGCGTGTCCGCTTCCGTGAAGTTCCCGGAAATCGAAGAGCGCATCCTCAAGTACTGGGATGAAGACGGCACCTTCCAGGCAAGCATCGACCAGCGCGAAGCAGGCAAAGACGGCAGCAACGAGTTCGTCTTCTACGACGGCCCTCCCTTCGCCAACGGCCTCCCTCACTACGGGCACCTCCTCACGGGCTACGCCAAGGACCTCGTAGGGCGCTACCAGACCCAGCGCGGCAAGCGCGTGGAGCGCCGCTTCGGCTGGGATACCCACGGCCTTCCGGCAGAGCTCGAAGCCATGAAGCAACTGGGCATGACGGACAAGACCCAGATCGAAGCCATGGGCATCGACAAATTCAACGACGCCTGCCGCGCCTCGGTGATGAAGTACGCCAATGAATGGAAGGCCTACGTCACGCGCCAGGCCCGCTGGGTGGACTTCGACAACGACTACAAGACGCTCAACGTCGAGTACATGGAGTCGGTGCTGTGGGCCTTCAAGCAACTGCACGAGAAAGGCCTGACGTACAACGGGTACCGCGTCCTTCCGTACTGCTGGAAGGACGAGACGCCACTGTCCAACCATGAACTCCGCATGGACGACGACGTCTACAAGAACCGCCAGGACCAGACTGTCACGGTGACGTTCCCCATCAAGGCGGGGGAGTCCGAACTCTCCAAGGCCCTCGAAGGCGTTCAGGCGCTCGCCTGGACCACGACGCCCTGGACGCTGCCCACCAACCTGGCGCTCGCCGTCGGGCCTGAGATCCCTTATGCCGTCCTGCCTGCCGGTCCGAACGGCGTTAAGGCCGCTTCGGCAGAAGCGCCCGTCAGTGGCAGCTTCCTGCTGGCTGCCGAACTTGTGGGGACCTACGCGAAGGATTTGGGGTACGACGACGCCGCTGCCGCAACTGCGGCCGTGACGTCCACTCACACAGGCACGGAGCTCGCCGGACTCGACTACGAGCCGCTGTGGAACGACTTTGCCGATGCCGAGAAGTACGGCACGCAGAACGCGTGGCGCTTCCTTGTGGCGGACTATGTCACAACCACCGACGGTACGGGCATCGTGCACCAGGCTCCGGCCTACGGTGAGGATGACCAGAAGGTCTGTGAGGATGCCGGTATCCCGGTGGTTCTCTCCGTTGACGAGGGCGCCAAGTTCCTGCCGCTGTTCGCCCATGGCGAGCTCGCCTCGATCGTAGGACTACAGGTCTTCGACGCCAACAAGCCGATCACCCAGGTGCTCCGCGCCGACGGGCGCTTGGTCCGCCAAGCCAGCTATGAGCACAGCTACCCGCACTGCTGGCGGTGCCGGAACCCGCTGATCTACCGCGCTGTGTCCTCCTGGTACGTGGAGGTCACCAAGTTCAAGGACCGCATGTCCGAGCTGAACCAGGAGATCAACTGGATCCCCGGCAATGTCAAGGATGGCCAATTCGGCAAGTGGCTGGACAACGCACGTGACTGGTCCATCAGCCGTAACCGGTACTGGGGTTCGCCCATCCCGGTGTGGCAGTCGGATGACCCTGAGTATCCGCGCACCGACGTCTACGGTTCGCTGGCTGACCTTGAAGCCGACTTCGGCCGGTTGCCGGTCAACAACGAGGGACAGGTGGACCTGCACCGTCCGTTCATCGACGAATTGACCCGGCCCAACCCGGACGACCCCCGTTCGCCGGCAGAGGGGCAGTCCACTATGCGCCGCGTGGAGGACGTCCTGGACGTCTGGTTCGACTCCGGCTCCATGCCGTACGGACAGGTGCACTACCCGTTCCAAAATGAGGAGTGGTTCGACACCCACAACCCCGCGGACTTCATTGTTGAGTACATCGGCCAGACCCGTGGCTGGTTCTACATGCTGCACATCCTGTCCACGGCGCTGTTTGACCGGCCGGCTTTCCGCAACGTGATCAGCCATGGCATCGTCCTGGGCTCCGATGGACAGAAGATGTCCAAGAGCCTGCGGAACTACCCGGACGTTTCCGAAGTCCTGGACCGCGACGGCTCGGACGCAATGCGGTGGTTCCTCATGTCCAGCCCGATCCTCAGGGGCGGCAACCTGGTGGTTACCGAGCAGGGCATCCGCGACGGCGTACGCCAGGTCATCCTGCCGCTCTGGAACGTGTACAGCTTCTTCACGCTGTACACCAACGCCGCCAACGGCGGCTCGGGCTACGATGCGAAGCTCCGTTACGACGGTTACGCAGACACGCTGGACCAGTACCTCATGGCCAACACCGGAGACCTCGTCCGCAATGTGACGGAAAGCCTGGATACGTACGACATCTCCGGTGCCTGCGACGAACTGCGCAGCTACTTGGACATGCTCACCAACTGGTACGTCCGCCGCAGTCGCCAGCGCTTCTTCGACGAGAACGTGGATGCCTTCGACGCCCTGTACACCGCCTTGGAAGCTGTGTGCCGCGTGTCCGCGTCCTTGCTGCCGCTCGTGACGGAAGAGATCTGGCGCGGTCTGACGGGTGGCCGTTCCGTGCACCTGGCCGATTGGCCTGACGCTTCGCTGTTCCCGGCAAACCCGGATCTCGTGGAGGCCATGGACCGTGTACAGCAGATCTGCTCCACCGGCTCCAGCCTGCGCAAGGCCGCGAACCTGCGCGTCCGCCTTCCGCTCCAGGAACTGACTGTCGTGGCACCCGGGGCAGACGCGCTGGGAGGCTTCGCCGCCGTCGTCGCGAATGAACTGAACCTGCGTTCGGTGCGCTTGCTGGATGCTGCTTCGGCTTCGCCTGAGGAATTCGGCATCGAGCAGAAACTGGTTGTCAACGCCCGTGCTGCTGGTCCGCGCCTTGGTAAGAACGTGCAGCAGGCCATCAAGGGTTCCAAGTCCGGCGACTGGTCGGTTAACGATTCCGGCGTCGTGGTGGCTGGAGGACTTGAGCTTGAGCCGCAGGAATACACGCTGGAGACCGTCGTAGCAGAAACGGCCGACGGCGGGTCTTCCGCAGCCGCTGTTTTGCCCGGCGGCGGCTTCGTTGTCCTGAACACCGAAGTCACGCCCGAACTTGCGGCCGAGGGTCTGGCACGCGACATGGTCCGTGCCATCCAGCAGGCACGCAAGGATGCGGGGCTGAATGTCAGCGACCGCATCCGCACTTCCGTTGAAGCGCAGCAGGACGTCGTTGACGCGCTCGAAGCCAATGCTGAGCTGGTCAAGACTGAAACGCTGTCTCTTGAACTGGAGGTCCTCCTGTCCAGCGCCGAGGAGCCGCAGGTCACCGTAGCAAAGGCAGGGGTCTGAATCATGACTGACGAATTCTCAGTGGAAAGCGTCTACGCAGAACTTCTTGGGCGTGCACCTGAAAACAAGATGGAACCCCGGTTGGCACCGCTCTTCCGGGCCATGGACGTGCTGGGGGAGCCCAACAAGGCTTTTCCGATCATCCACATCACGGGCACCAACGGCAAGACGTCCACAGCCCGCATGATTGAGGCCGGACTCCGTGCGCACGGTCTGAGTACAGGCCGTTACACCAGCCCGCACCTTTCAAAGGTCACCGAGCGCATCAGCATTGATGGTGAGCCGGTATCGGATGCGACGTTTGTTCGGATCTGGGATGAAATCCGTCCATACCTGGAAATCGTTGACAACGAGCTCCTTGCCGACAACCAACCGCGGTTGACGTACTTCGAATGCGTCACCATCCTTGGTTTCGCGATTTTCGCTGACCAGCCAGTGGATGTAGCCGTCATCGAAGTTGGGTTGGGGGGCATTACCGATGCCACCAACGTCGGCGACGGCCAGGTTTCCGTCATCACGCCCATCTCCTTGGACCACACGGACCTGCTGGGGGATACCACCGAGGACATCGCCTACGAGAAAGCCGGCATCATCAAACCAGGCGGCTTCCTGGTAAGTGCCGCCCAGCCGGTGGACGCTGCCCAGGTCCTGTTGGAGAAAGCCCGCGAAGTGGACGTACCGTTCCGCTTTGAGGGTGTTGAATTCGGCGTTGAGTCGCGCAGCGTTGCCGTGGGAGGACAGGTCCTGACGATCCAAGGCCTGGCAGGTCGCTACGAAGACCTCCTTCTTCCCTTGCATGGTGCCCACCAGGCAGAGAACGCCGCCGTGGCTGTGGCTGCATTGGAAGCCTTCTTCGGTGGAGGAGAAAAAGAACTGGACATCGATGTCCTGAAGGAAGCCTTCGGCAATGTGACGTCACCTGGCCGCCTGGAAGTGGTGCGGACCGCCCCTACGATCGTGGTGGATGCTGCCCACAACCCGGAAGGGATCCGTGTCTCTGCCGAGGCGATCCACGAGGCCTTCAGCTTCAGCAAACTGGTGGTCGTCGTCGGAGTCCTGCGGGAGAAGGACGCTGAGGAGATCCTGAAGACCCTCAAGGAACAACTTGGCGATCTTGCCGATGAGTTCTGCTTCACGCAGTCCAACTCACTGAGGGCTGTCCCTGCAGCGGAACTGGCCGAACTCGCCGTCGATCTTGGCTTTGGCGAGGACAACGTCCACATCGCCGAGAAACTCGATGACGCACTGGAGTGGGCCGTTGAACGGTCCGAGTCCAACGATGACCTCGCTGGCGGCGTCCTGGTCACCGGCTCCATCACCCTGGTGGCTGAGGCACGCATCCTGCTTGGAAAGGAAGGTGCCTGACAGTGGCAAAGCTGACCAAGGCCCAGCGTGAATGGCGGCCGGGCATGCCCAAGAAGCGCCGATCCACCAAGGTAATGTTCGCTTCCACGGTGCTGTTGCTCGAAGCATTTGTGGCCTTCTTCGGCACGCTGGTGGTCTTCGGCCTAAAACGCGGGGAAGTGGCTCCTGGAATCATCCTGGGTGTGGGGATCGCACTGAGCGTTGTACTCGTCCTGGCATGTGCGGTGTTGTCCAAGCCCTGGGGAATCGGCCTTGGCTGGGGGCTGCAGCTCCTGCTGATCCTGACAGGGATCGCAGAGCCCATGATGTTCATCGTCGGCGTCCTCTTTGCCATCTGCTGGTGGTATGGAATCCGGACGGGGATGAGGATCGACCGCGAAGTGGCACAACGCGACCGGGAGCAGGCCGAATGGGACGCAACGCACCGTGACGAGGCAGGTCCGGAAACCCCGTAAACTGGCTGGGAAACCCACCCACCAATCACATTGGAGCAACTGTGAGCATTGAACGGACCCTTGTCCTGATCAAGCCCGACGGCGTGGCCCGCAACCTCAGCGGAAGCATCCTCGCCCGGATCGAAGCCAAGGGTTACGCCTTGGCTGAGCTGAAGAAGGTCAACGCGACCCGCGAGCTGCTGGAGCAGCACTACGAGGAACACGTGGGCAAGCCGTTCTACGAGCCTCTGGTCGAGTTCATGCTCAGCGGCCCGGTCATTGCAGCTGTCTTTGAGGGCCACCGCGTCATCGAAGGCTTCCGCTCCCTGGCGGGAACCACGGACCCCACCACCGCTGCGCCGGGCACCATCCGGGGCGACTTCGGCCGTGACTGGGGCCTGGCAGTCCAGCAGAACCTCGTTCACGGCTCGGACTCCGTTGACTCGGCCGAGCGTGAGATCAAGATCTGGTTCGCGGACTAGTTACGCCTCGCCGAATTGACAGTTAAGGCCAATGTTCATCACTGTCATGTCTCAGGACATTGAGGACACTTCGAGTCTCAGGACTTCGTGGACACTGTATGTCTCATGACGTCGTGGACACTTGGTTCGCCATGAAGCCGCGGGGTTTGTTGTTGCCTATGTATTTGGTTCCTCTTGGCGGGCGCGGATGGGAAATGATTTCGGTTCCGTGCCCGTCGAAGAACATGATGCGTTGTGCGTCGTAGAGGATGTGGATTGTTTCTCCGGCGCGGTCTCTGCCTACTTGGAAGTGCGTGCCCACGACCGTGACGACGCCCAGGCGGCTGACGGTTCTTCGTACGGTTCGCCGGATCTGGGTTTTGATCTCAGAGATCACGGGGACCGAGGGGGCGGGCACTTTCTCGGTGGCTTCCCAAGCCTGTTGGGGAGTCATTCGGGCCGGCAGTGCCTGATGTTCACGCTCGGTGTTGTAGTAGTGGTCGAAGGTGTCGACCTGGGCTTGAAGATCCTTGATCGTTGAAGCCGGTTTTTGCTTGTGCAGAAACCGGTGCAGTGTGCGGTGGAATCGTTCGTTCTTGCCCTGGGTGGTGGGCTTGTAGGGCTTGCCCGTGATCGGTTCGACTCCGAGAGATCTCAGGTAGTCCACCAATGCCCCGCTTCGTCCCCTGCGTGTGGGGTTCAGGGCCATGCCGTTGTCGGAGAGAAACTTCCGGGGAACCCCGTGTTTACTGATGGCATGTTTGACCACCCGCAGGGCCGCTTCGCTCGTTTCTCCGGCCGCAACCAGTGACGCCAAGGCCAAGCGTGAATGATCATCAATGAGCTGGAAAATCACAACCTTCCGCCCGTTTTCCAGCTGCCATTCCGTGGCGTCGATCTGCCAGCAACAGTTCGGTGCGGGATATACGAACCGGCGGTAAGCGCTTCGAGGCTTCTTCCGCGGCTCCGGAACCACCATGCCGGCCTTGGTAAAGAGCCGGGCAAGCGTTGCCCGGGACGGCGGTTCCACACCGTCCCGGCGCATCCTTGCCTGAACGCTCAAAGGCCCATGGTCATGGCCTTGGGCCTCCAACGCTTCCCTCACATGCAAAGCCAACGCGGTGACCCCTGCGGGAGTAGCGTTAGGGCTGGTACGTGGCTTGGTCGAACGCATAGCCATCGCTTGTGCCGGCCCACCCGACACCGCAGCGGCCCTGACCTTATAGAACCAAGACCGTGAGACGTTGTGCTCGCGGCAGAAGGCTGCCACGGCACCTCGAGGACTCTCCTCAGGCCACGAGGCGACAAGATACCGGACCTTCATATCGGGTTTGAGTTCGCTCATGGAACGAGCAAAACCCGCACAAGTGCCCACGATGTCCCGAGACACACTGTCCACGATGTCCTGAGACAGAAGTGTCCATTAAGTCATGAGACTCCACAGCCAATGTTCATCACGAACATTGGCCTTAACTGTTATCTCGTGGAGGGTTTAGTAACCCGACGTCCCGGCGAAGACGTGGATGAAGGCGAAGAAGATCGTGGCAATGACGGCCACGTAAAGCAGCGCCACGATGATCCAACCGGAGTCACCCAAAATCTTGGCCAGTGCCGATGGGGCTTTGATGACGCCGTGGGAGATATTGCGGATGGTCACCCATACGAACATGGGGATCATCACGGCCCACACCACCATGCAGAACGGGCAGAGCACGTTGATCACGTACAGTGCCTGCGACCACAGCCACACAACAAAGGCGAACCCCAGGGTTACGCCGGCCTGCAGGCCCAGCCAGTACCCGCGTGAATACTTCGCCCCCGCCAGGAGGCCCATGGCAGTGGTGATGATCACCGCAAAGGCGACGATGCCGATGAACATGTTGGGGAAACCGAAGACCGAACTCTGCGGAGTCTGCATCACCGCGCCACAGGAAACCCAAGGATTCACATCGCAGAGCGTGATGTGGTTGGGGTTCTTGAGCACTTCCAGCTTCTCAAGTACCAATGTCCCGGAAGCCAGCCAGCCGACGACGCCGGTGATCAGCAGGAGCCAGGCGAACGGCTTGTCGCGGACTGCTTTGGGCAGCAGCCCTGCCTTGGTGGACGTGTCCTCCACAGGGGTGGAGGCTTGGTTGGCCAGGTTTCCCCTGGCGGTGCTTGGCATCGCGGACGCAATCCTTTTCGACAAGTGACCCGGCAAGGCCGGTAACGGTTCTTGTCAGGATTGTAACGCCGGCGGCTGGACGCGGCCCCCAGCTTGCACCACCACTTTCCCCACTGTGCGACACAGCCCCCTACCCTTCGAATGTGCGGGGGTGTGAGAGAATGAACATGGCTGGAAGCCGATCCACATTCGGAATCCGGTCCGGTGACTTGTTCCCAAGACCGCCAGTATGAGCAGGGCCTGCCCGGATCACGTGATCCTCGGTATGCCCGCCATGACAATGGACGGCACCTGGTTGTGGCAGCAGAACAACGGGTTTCAGAGCAAAGCCACCGGCCTTCCAGGGCTGCCGCACCCCAATGATGGTGCGAACCGGAAGGAATACTACCGACTTCTGTCAACGCCTGAGGGTTTTGACAAATATTTGCCCCACTGGGCGCCGGATGTGGCGGTGTCGCTGGGGCAGGAGTGTTGCCACATATGGATAATGACCAGGTTGTAGCCGTTAATGACGAGGCAGCTCCCGCGGAAACTGCGGAAGCGCCCAAGAAAACCACGCGGACACGGCGCAAGGCTGCGCCCAAAGAGGCTGAAGCCGCCAGCACTGAGGCAGTTGCCGGTACTGAAGCAGCAGCCGCGACGGAACCGACAGAAACGCCTGTCAAGGCGCCGGCGCGTCGTAGCCGCGCGCGCAAGACAACGGAGGCTGCAGAACCCCTCCCCGGTTTTGATGACCAGGCCGGGGCTGCATCCCAGCCGGAACCGGAAGCCGAACCTGCCCCCGAAAAGCCGGTCCGTCGTCGTCGGACCACCAAGCCCAAGGTCGTTGAGGCAACGGGCCCCGCAGAGGCGCCTGCCTCCGAAGCGGCTCCCGCTGAAGAAAACACGACGCCGGATGCTGCGTCCCAGCCTGCGCTGGCTACCCAGGGCGACGTCCCTGTGGAGGGCGACGCTCCTGTTGAGGAAGAGGCCGAAGCTGCTGAGGAGTCCGCTCCAGGTTCAACATCGTTGTTCCTGGAGCCAGTCTCCATTACGTCCATGATCTTCCAGGCCCCTGATCTCAGCACCGTGGCACGCCCCGCCGTCGAGGACAAGGACGAAGAAGCCGAAGAAACGGCCGAGGCCGCACCGGAAGGCGAGCTTGAAGACGCCGGTAGCCGCCGCCGTCGTCGGAGCCGTGGGCGCCGTGGCCGTCGCGGAACCGAACGCGAAGAAAATGAAGCCGAAGACGGCGGCGAGTCCGAGGACGACGAAGCTCCCGCGACGGAGGCCCTCGAAGAAGGTGTTACGTCGCGGCGGCGTCGTCGTCGCCGCCGTGGCGACCAGGATCTCGAACTGACCGGCGGTTCTGACGATGACCCGCCCAACACGGTGACCCGCGTCCGCGCGCCCCGCCCGATCACTGAGACCGCCCCGTCAAATCGTGTTACCAGCGTCAAGGGTTCCACCAGGCTTGAGGCCAAGAAGCAGCGTCGCCGCGAGTCCCGGGAGACTGGACGCCGGCGGCAGGTCATTACAGAGGCTGAGTTCCTGGCACGCCGCGAGTCCGTTGACCGCCAAATGATCGTTCGCCAGCGCGACGACAGAATCCAGATCGCTGTTTTGGAAGACGGTGTGCTTGCTGAGCACTTCGTTTCCAAGACCCAGCAGGATTCACTGATCGGCAACGTCTACTTGGGCAAGGTTCAGAACGTGCTGCCGTCCATGGAAGCTGCCTTCGTGGATATCGGCCGCGGGCGCAACGCTGTGCTCTACGCCGGCGAAGTGAACTGGGACGCCGTCAACCTTGAGGGACAGCCGCGCCGGATCGAGAACGCCCTCAAGTCCGGCGATTCCGTTCTGGTGCAGGTCACCAAGGACCCCGTTGGCCACAAGGGCGCCCGCCTTACGAGCCAGATTTCGCTCCCCGGCCGCTACCTTGTGTATGTTCCGGGCGGTTCCATGACCGGCATCTCGCGCAAACTGCCCGACGTCGAACGCAACCGCCTCAAGCGCATCCTCAAGGACCGCTTGCCTGAGAACGCCGGCGTGATTGTGCGCACGGCCGCTGAAGGTGCCTCCGAGGAAGAACTGACGCACGACATCAACCGTTTGCGCGCCCAGTGGGAAGGCATTGAAGGCCAGGCGTCCTCCACCAAGGTGCTGGCCCCCGAACTGCTTTATGGAGAACCTGACCTCACCATCAAGGTGGTCCGGGATGTCTTCAACGAGGACTTCTCCAAGCTGATCGTCTCCGGCGACGACGCGTGGGACACCATTGAGGCTTACGTCACGTATGTTGCTCCCGATTTGGTGGGCCGCCTTGAGAAGTGGACCAAGGACCAGGACATTTTTGCTGCCTGGCGGATCGACGAACAGATCCACAAGGCCCTGGAGCGCAAGGTCTTCCTGCCGTCCGGCGGTTCCCTTGTCATCGACCGCACCGAGGCGATGACCGTGGTGGACGTCAACACGGGTAAGTTCACCGGCAGCGGTGGAAACCTGGAAGAAACCGTCACCAAGAACAACCTTGAAGCAGCCGAGGAAGTAGTTCGCCAGCTGCGGCTGCGCGACATCGGCGGCATCATCGTCATCGACTTCATCGACATGGTCCTCGAATCGAACCGTGACCTGGTGCTTCGCCGATTGGTTGAATGCCTGGGCCGTGACCGCACCAAGCACCAAGTGGCTGAAGTCACGTCGCTTGGCCTGGTGCAGATGACGCGCAAGCGCATGGGCACAGGCCTGCTTGAAGTGTTCGGTGAGCAGTGCGAGCACTGCGCCGGACGCGGTGTCGTCACGCATGATGAGCCCGTGGAGCACCGACGCGCCAACGTAGTTGCCGCCGAGCACCACCGTCCACACACAGAACCCCAGCAGCCTGCTGCCCGGACTGAACGCAAGCGTCGCCGTGGGAAAGGTGGGGGACCGGCAATTGCCGAGGAACCAGTCTCCGCTCACAGCACCGCTGCCACCCCAGTAATTACGGCGACTGCCAAGGAGTCCGTTGACCCCGTTCGCCAGGCGAAGGCCGAGGCGACCAGGGCAGCACTTGCCACCATCGCCGCAGCGGCGCATGCCGCCCACTTGCACGACGACGAAGTTCACCGCGCGGAGGAACAAGCCCGCGCTGCGGGCCAGCACGGCCACACTGCCGAATCCGTGCCTGATGCTGCAACCGGCGATGCCGGGGGCCAGGCCGCAGGAGATGCCGCCAGCCATGAAGCAACGGTTCGGGAAGCGCGGTCCACGCCTGTTTTGCGCTTCGGCGGCGAAGAAGTGGCGCTTCCATTTGTGGAACACCACGAGGAACCATCTGCGGGCAAGCCGGCCATGAGCCTGGACCTGCTTGCGGAAGCATTCTCGCACCTCGGTGCTGCACCGGCTGCGGAGGAAGTGGTCACGGATACGGGGTCCGAGCCTGCCACGGCTTCCGAAGCTTCCCCTGCGACTGCCTCTGCGGCCAGCGCTGCGGCCACAGGCGATCAGCCCGATCGTTCTACGCGTTCGCGTGGCGGTCGAGGCCGAAGGAACCGCAGCGCGAGCAGGGCACAGGGAGCCGCAAACGAAACCAGCGTGGAACACCACGAGGTAACTGCCGCGGCCGCAGGTGGAACGGCCCATGAGGCCAAGGCGCCGGCAGCGGAAGAGCCTGCCAAAAAGAAGGCAGCTGACGAGCCCATCATCCTCGGCGTGGGAGTTCCAGCTTCCGAGTTGTAAGCACGTCAGCGCTGACCACGTAGTGAAAGAGTCCCGCAGCATCCGATTTCGTCGGATACTGCGGGACTCTTTGTCGCTGGCGGTCACATCCATTCACCGAAGCTGCCCGGTTCCCGGACGGCTGGACTTCCCGGCTACGCTAGGAAACTGACACGGGGTGCCGGGCGCTGGGCCGGGCTGAGATCCAGACCCGTTGAACCTGTCCGGTTAGCACCGGCGAAGGGATGTCCATCATGACTTCATTGCCGAGTTCTCCTGTCTACCCCCTTTACCCCGCTGGTAGCGTTGGCGGCCCCGTGCCTGACCGGCAACATCCGCGCGTGCTTAGCATTGCCGGCTCGGATCCGTCCGGAGGCGCCGGAATCCAGGCAGACCTGAAGAGCATTGCTGCACACGGTGGTTATGGAATGGCTGCCATCACGGCGCTGACTGCGCAGAACACCCTTGGTGTCAGTGCAGTCCATGTTCCGCCCGTGGAATTCCTGCGCCAGCAACTGGACGCCATCAGCAGCGACATTGAGATCGATGCCGTCAAGATCGGGATGTTGGGTGACGCGTCTGTCATCCACGAAGTCCGCAGCTGGCTCGAGGACGTGCGTCCCGCCGTCGTGGTCCTTGACCCGGTGATGGTGGCCACCAGTGGCGACCGTCTTCTGCGCGAGACCGCCGAAAGCGCGCTGCGCAGCCTCCTGCCCTTGGCGGATCTCGTCACCCCCAACCTTCCCGAACTGGCCATGTTGTTGGGCGAGCCTGAAGCCCTGGACTGGGCCACTGCGCTTGACCAAGGCAAGCGTCTGGCTGCCGACTGTGGAACCACCGTGTTGGTGAAGGGCGGCCATTTGGCGGGAACGGAATGTCCTGATGCCCTGGTCAATACGAGCGGCTTGCTGCGTCAGGACGTCATCGAAGTGGCTGGTCCCCGCGTGGATACCAGGAACAGCCACGGAACGGGCTGTTCACTCTCCTCGGCATTGGCCACGGTGCAGGCCCGCAGAGGTGACTGGGAAGCGTCCCTCCGGGAGGTTAAGCCGTGGCTGCTGCAGGCCCTCTCTGCGGCCGACGGGCTCGAGGTGGGCAGGGGCAGTGGGCCCATCCATCACTTCCACCATTTGGAGCCAACGCTGGATCCCGCTGGCCAGTCCGGCGAATTTGCCGCGCGGCTGTGGGCGGAAGCCACACCGGAATTGGACGGAATTTACGGCTTGGCCTTCATCCAGGGCCTGCAGTCCGGGGGGCTCCCGGAGCCCGAGTTCAACTACTACCTCGCCCAGGATGCCATCTACCTCAACGGCTATTCCCGCGTTTTGGCCCGCGCCGGTGCACTGGCCCCCACGGAGGAAGAGCAGCTTTTCTGGGCCAAGGCATCGCAGACCTGCCTTGAGGTCGAGTCCGAGCTTCATCGGAACTGGCTGAGCACGCGCCCCGCTACGACGCAGACCGGACCCGTGACCAAGTCGTACGTGGACCACCTCCTGGCCACCTCCGCTTCGGGCAGTTACGCCGTGTTGCTGGCGGCAATCCTGCCCTGCTACTGGCTGTACGCGGAGGTAGGCCGGCAACTTCACGCAGCGTACGTGGATGCAGGCGCACCCGGCGACCACCCGTACGCCGACTGGTTGAAGACGTACGCCGACGAGGAGTTTGCTGCCGCAACCCGGAAAGCGATCGACCTTACGGACGCAGCTGCCCTCAGAGCCTCTGCGCAAGAACGCGAGGCCATGGTTGAGGCCTTCGCACACTCTTGCCGCTACGAGACGGCCTTCTTTGATGCACCCCGGCTCTACGCCTGAGTCGGATTTCCGTGGTTTTTGCGTGGCCAATCCACGAAAACTCCCGCGCGTCGCCGGCCAAATCGCAGTATTTCCGCCCAAACCCTGTAGGCTGTATGGGCACGGTGCCGGGAGAGTCCGTTACAACTGGTGATGCAAGTCACCCGATAGCCTCCGGACCCGGCCTCATTTGCAGCTGAAGGTCAAACTAGCGTAATCTTGATCTTCGGTGCTTACGCCAACACTTGGGTTATGCCCCTTGGAATTGTTCATGGGATGACTCGCGGGCTTCGATCTGAAGTCCACGGCGTTGAGGCACAGCGCGAACCAAGCCTGATTCCGGTTCAAGGTTCCGCACGCAAATTTAGTAAGAAACGTCGAGAGAAGTGAGTACCCAAGTGGTGTACGCGATTGTCCGCGCAGGCGGCCGCCAAGAAAAAGTTTCCGTTGGAGACTACGTAACGCTGAACCGCGTCCCCGGTGGAGCCGGCAGCACGCTTGAGCTGCCCGCCTTGCTCCTGGTTGACGGCGACAAGGTCACGTCCGCTGCCGCGGACCTGGCCAAGGTCAAGGTCACGGCTGAGATCCTTGAGGACCTTCGCGGTCCCAAGATCGTCATCCAGAAGTTCAAGAACAAGACCGGCTACAAGAAGCGCCAGGGTCACCGTCAGGAACTGACCAAGATCAAGATCACGAGCATCAAGTAACTTTCGTTACTCTGTTCAGATTTTCAGTTTCCCCAGAAATTTAGAGGCAGGCATTTCACATGGCACACAAAAAAGGCGCGAGCTCCACTCGCAACGGTCGTGACTCCAACGCACAGCGCCTCGGCGTCAAGCGTTTCGGTGGCCAGGCAGTTTCCGCAGGCGAGATCATCGTTCGCCAGCGTGGAACCCACTTCCACCCCGGTGCAGGCGTCGGCCGCGGTGGCGACGACACCCTGTTCGCACTCGAGGCCGGTGCGGTTGAGTTTGGTACTCGCCGCGGACGTCGCGTAGTGAACATCGTTGCTGCTGCAGCTGCAGAGTAACAACAAGTTCTGAACCGGTGGAGCGGGCCAAACGGCCCGCTCCACCGTTCTTTTAACCGCATTACAATCGATTAGGGCGCCCATGGCGCTCTGGTTTATGCAACAGCGCTGGCAACAGCAAGAGGAGATTCACGTGGCGAGCTTTGTAGACCGGGTAGTCCTGCACGTATCCGGCGGAACCGGCGGCCACGGCTGTGTCTCTGTCAAGCGGGAAAAGTTCAAGCCTCTCGGTGGACCCGACGGCGGCAATGGTGGCAACGGCGGAGACGTTATCCTCCGGGTGTCGGCGCAGACCACCACCTTGCTTGACTACCACCACGCCCCGCACCGCCACGCCACCAACGGTGGCCCGGGCATGGGCGATTGGCGAGGCGGTAAGAACGGCGAAACCTTGATCCTCCCCGTGCCGGACGGCACCGTGGTGAAGACGAAGGATGGCGAGGTCCTCGCCGACCTCGTGGGCGAAGGTGCGGAGTATGTTGCCGCCGCAGGAGGCCAGGGAGGCCTGGGCAACGCCTCACTTTCCTCCCAGAAGCGGCGTGCGCCCGGTTTCGCGCTTCTGGGCATTGAAGGCGAATCCAGCGACATCGTCCTGGAGCTGAAGTCCATCGCAGATATCGCGTTGGTGGGATTCCCCTCCGCTGGAAAATCCAGCCTCATTGCGGCCATGTCCGCTGCCCGGCCCAAGATTGCCGACTACCCCTTTACCACGCTCATTCCCAACCTTGGCGTGGTCCAGGCCGGCGAGATCCGTTTCACCATCGCCGATGTGCCCGGCCTGATCGAAGGCGCCAGCGAGGGCAAGGGCCTTGGCCACAACTTCCTTCGCCACGTTGAGCGCTGCGCGGCCCTGGTTCACGTCCTGGACTGCGGAACCCTGGAATCGGACCGTGATCCACTCTCCGATCTCGCCATCATTGAGGCGGAACTGGACAAGTACGCCGTGGACATGAGCTACGCCGGCGTAGACGGCGAAGTAGTGCCGTTGAACGAGCGTCCCAAGCTTGTTGTCCTGAACAAAGTGGATCTTCCGGATGGCAAGGACATGGCAGAGTTCGTTCGTCCGGAACTCGAATCACGCGGCTACCGTGTGTTCGAAGTTTCGGCAACAAGCCATGAGGGCCTGCGCCAGCTTGGCTTCGCGATGGCGGAAATCGTCAAGGCTGCACGGGATGCCGTAGAGATTGCCCCTCCCAAGGTTGCCCCGCCCATCCTTCGTCCGCGCGCCGTCAACGAGAGCGGATTCCGGATCCGCCGCGAGGAAAAGAACCTCGAGCCGCTGTTCCGCGTGTTGGGCGAGAAGCCTGTCCGCTGGGTCAAGCAGACCGACTTCACCAACGAGGAAGCCATCGGCTACCTGGCTGATCGCCTGGCCAAGCTTGGCGTCGAGACGGAGCTCTTCAAGGTTGGAGCCAAGCCCGGCGATACGGTGGTTATCGGCGAGGACGATGGCGTGGTCTTCGACTGGGAGCCCACCATGATGGCAGGCGCCGAGCTCCTGGCGACTCCCCGTGGTACCGACATCCGCGTCGCGGACATCGGCGACCGTCCCACTCGCTCACAGAAGCGCGATGAACAGCTTGAGCGCCGGGAAGCGAAGGCTGCCGCCCGTGCTGAACTCGAAGCCGAGCGCAAGGCGGGCATCTGGACTGAGTCCGTCAGCCGTCGTCGTGCCCAGCCCGTAACGGAAGGCCACCTGGATACCGGTGATGACGACTAGGACTGTCGAAATTCCGGACGCAGAGGTTCTTGAGCGCCAGGCCCTGGCCACCGCCAAGAGGATTGTTGTCAAAGTGGGCTCGTCCTCGCTGACCAGTATCAAGGGTGGCATTTCCGAGAAATCGCTGACGTCGTTGGTTAACGCGCTGGCGGACAAGCGAAATGCCGGTACTGAAATCATCCTGGTTTCTTCGGGTGCCATCGCGGCAGGTCTTGCACCGCTGGGACTTGCCAAGCGCCCGAAAGATCTCGCTACCCAGCAGGCTGCGGCAAGCGTGGGGCAGGGCCTGTTGATGGCGCGCTATACGCAAGCTTTCAGCGCGCACGGCGTCACGGTCAGCCAGGTCCTGCTGACAGCTGACGACCTCATGCGCCGGACGCAGCACACCAATGCTTTCCGCGCCCTGGATCGCTTGCTGAACCTTGGTGTCGTTCCCGTCGTCAATGAGAACGACACCGTGGCCACCCATGAGATCCGTTTTGGGGACAACGACCGCCTCGCAGCCTTGGTGGCACACCTGGTGCGCGCGGACGCACTGGTGCTGCTCTCGGACGTCGATGCCCTGTACGACGGTCCACCCGCCCACGGAGCCAAGCGCATCCCCTTGGTTCGTGGTCCGCAGGACCTTGAGGACGTGACCATTGGCAAGGCAGGCAAAGCCGGCGTAGGTACTGGCGGCATGATGACCAAAGTGGAAGCGGCGTCCATAGCTGCCGGATCAGGGATCCACGCGCTGGTGACGTCAACTGCCAATGCTGCTGCTGCATTGGCGGGCCAGGACGTAGGAACGTGGTTTGCCGTCAACGGCAGCCGCAAGCCCGTCCGGCTCCTATGGCTGGCTCACCTGGCAACGGTTCACGGACGCTTGATGCTCGACGACGGCGCGGTGAAGGCAGTGCGCGATCGGCATAGGTCACTCCTGCCCGCGGGGATATCGGATGTATCCGGAGACTTCGAAGCCGGCGACCCCGTTGAAATGGTGGCATTGGATGGAACCGTGGTTGCCCGTGGGCTGGTGAACTATTCCTCGGAGGAGTTGCCCCGCATGCTGGGACGTTCCACCCAGGAACTCGGGCAGGCGATGGGCCGCGGCTACGACCGCGAAGTTGTTCATGTTGACGACCTCGTGCTCCTTTAGGCTGCGCGCTCATCTAAACTTGGAGCATGACTGAAGCGCTGACCCCTGACGCCCCTGTGATTTCCGACGTTTCCGGTTCCGCCGGCCAAACGCCGGAGAGCCCTGTGGCAGGTGGCGCTCCGTTGTCGCCGGAAGATGTCCAGGCTGCTGTTCACGCCATTGCCGACCGCTCCCGCAAGGCCGCCCGCCGCATGGGACAAGCCAACCGTGCGTGGAAGGACCGCGCCCTGCGGGCTATTGGTGCCGCCCTGCAGGAACGGCAAAAGCACGTGCTGGAAGCAAACGCCAAGGATGTTGCCGCAGGGCGTGCCAACGGGACATCTGCCGCGCTCCTTGACCGGCTGACCCTCACTCCCGCCCGCATCGATGGGCTGGTTGCAGCTTTGGAAAACCTGGCCGGGTTGCCGGACCCCGTAGGCAACGTGGTCCGCGGGCAGACGCTGCCCAACGGCCTGCGCCTGCGCCAGGTCAACGTCCCCATGGGCGTTGTTGCCGCTATTTATGAAGCGCGCCCCAATGTCACGGTGGATATTGCCGGACTCGCGCTTAAGAGCGGTAACGCCGTCATCCTGCGAGGTGGTTCCGCCGCAGCGAACACCAACGAGGCCTTGGTGCAGATCCTTCGGGAAGCCCTGGACTCTGTGGGCCTGCCTGCCGATGCTGTGCAGACCGTGGACCAGTACGGCCGCGAGGGCGCCAACGTCCTCATGCGTGCCCGTGGCCGGGTTGATGTCCTGATTCCCCGCGGTGGACGCGACCTCATCCAGACTGTAGTAACCAACTCTTCGGTGCCCGTCATTGAAACAGGTGAGGGGAACGTCCATATCTTCATCGACGAATCGGCGAATGAAGAGATGGCCGTGGACATCCTCTTGAATGCCAAGACCCAGCGTCCCAGCGTATGCAACACTGTGGAGACCCTCCTGGTCCACTCGGGTTCCACCGTGCTGCCTGCTGTTGCGGCAGCCCTTCGCTCTGCCGGAGTCACCCTTCACGTCGATGACAGGATCGCTGCGGCCTTGGGCAAGGACGTTGAAACCGTTCCGGCCGACGACGACGATTGGGCCACTGAGTATATGGACCTGGACCTCGCCGTGGCCATGGTGGACAACCTGGATGATGCCGTGAAGCACATCCGCAAGTGGACCACCGGACATACCGAAGCGATCCTGACGAACAATCTGTCGAACGCGGAGAAGTTCATCGCCGAGATCGACTCAGCGGCGGTCATCGTCAACGCCTCCACACGTTTTACCGACGGCGGCGAGCTCGGCCTCGGTGCAGAAGTGGGCATTTCCACGCAAAAGCTGCACGCCCGTGGGCCCATGGGCCTGACGGAGCTCACCACCACCAAGTGGATCGTCCAGGGCGAAGGCCAGGTCCGCGGCTAGCTACGCGGTAACATAGAACAGAAGTCCGGAGCGGCGGGGAGTCCCGCCGTCGAAAATCCTTGAGAACCAACTAGGGGAGAAGATGCTGTTTCAGCAGATCGCCACGTCCATTGCAGCCCAAACAGAAGGCGGCGCCCACGAAGAGGCCGCCCCGCTCTGGGCCGAGCCGTGGGTCTTCGGAGTCAGCATGTTTGCCCTCTTGCTGGTCTTGATGTTCGTTGCCCTCTCCTACACCAACCTTGGCAACCGTCACGAGGCTGTGGAAGAGCACTCGGATCCGCACCGCCAGCACCCGAACAAGCACACCCACAAGCCGGGCCACTAACATTATCGCCGCAACACCGCGCGGGAAGTCGGAGCGCAGGCTCCGGCTGGGCGTGATGGGTGGAACTTTTGATCCCATCCATCACGGCCACCTTGTGGCTGCAAGTGAGGTTGCCGCCAAGTTCGATCTCGACGAAGTGGTTTTCGTGCCCACTGGCCAGCCGTGGCAGAAGTCCAGCAAGCAGGTCAGCAAGCCCGAGCATCGCTACTTGATGACCGTGATCGCGACGGCGTCAAACCCGAGGTTCACGGTGAGCCGGGTTGATGTTGACCGCCCTGGACCCACCTACACCATCGACACCCTGCGCGACCTCCGGGCTCAGCGACCAGACGCTGATCTGTTCTTCATCACGGGCGCTGATGCCTTGGCCCAGATTCTGTCCTGGAAGGACGTTGACGAACTCTGGTCTTTGGCGCATTTCGTCGGAGTAACCCGTCCTGGCCATGAATTGGACGGCATGGGCAGGGAGGACGTCAGCCTGCTGGAAGTTCCAGCTATGGCAATCTCCTCCACGGATTGTCGAACACGCGTGGGCGCCGGGAACCCTGTCTGGTACCTGGTGCCGGATGGCGTGGTGCAGTACATCGCCAAGTATGGTTTGTACGCCGCGCACTCTGGAACCGCGCAACCCGGGACAGGGGAGCTGGCCCCCGCACTATCCGGATCAGACGACCAAGCACGTACTGAATGAGTTTTGAATGAGCAGCCAGGAACAGCGACCCATCCGCAGCAGGCGTGAGCTTCGCCGCGCCCGGGAAGAGAACCAAGAGCCGCAGGCGGATGCTGCAACAACCCAGGCGGCAGGCGCGGAAAATGCTGGAACTGGCCGGAACCGTCGGGTGGCGGATGCTCCGGTAGACGCCGTGGGCTCTGCTGCGCAGGAGAGGTCCTCCCAGATCCGCGCCCGCGACCGTGCAGCGTTGCGTACCATCAAGGAGCTGGCAGACAAGGAAGAGCAACTCTCGGGCGGTGGTCCGCCCACGCGGCGCCAGCTTCGCCTGCAGCAACTCCAAGCCGAAGTAGCGACGTCTGCCAATCCCATCGTTCCCATGCCTGGCGGAAAACCAGCCGATAAGCCGGCCGGTAAATCCGTGGATGCCCAGGCTGCGCCTGATGCGGCCGCTGAGGGTTCCGACGACGATTCGGCAGCCAGCGCTGGAACCGCAGAATCTGAAATGTCCGTGGAGCAGGCACTTGCGGTTCGTGAGCTGATCGCAGCCCAAGTCCAGAATCAGACCGCCAAGCTTGAGCACATTGCCGAGCAGGATCCACTGGCAGTCGATCCTGAAGTCCTCGCCCAGCAGATTGCCCTTGCAGAGCGTGCTGCGGTGTTGAATAAGCGCGCCGCCGCCAAGCAGAGGCTTGCCGAGCAGAACCAAGCCGAAGCCAAGGTTCCGGCTGCTGTAAAGGGTGCTGCTGAGGGGAAGAAGTCTCCTGCGGACTCGGCCGGCCCGTCGACCGCCAACAATCTCGCCATGGTCACGCCGCTGGAGTTCGTCAAGGTGCCGGGCATTGAACGTCCGGTCATGAAGCGCCCCAGCACCACTTTCGTGCCTCTCGTGACCTCGTCGGGTCCCACTCCGGATGCCGGCAAAGCACCGGCGAACGGAAAGGGCACGCGTGGCCGTTCGGGTGTTCTCGCCCGTGCCGAGGCTGTGGCAAGGAACGCCCGGAAGCGGCCTGCCGCCGTCGGCGAACAGCTTGAAGAAACACAGCGTCCGCCGGTTTCTGCCACCGCAGCCTATGGGCTGGACCCCCTGGACGCCAATACGGCTGGCCTGGCGCGGGCCCAGCGCAACAGGTTGCTGCAGTTCGGCGTCCTGGCGTTGGGTGTTGTCGCGCTCATCGTCGGCATCATCATGATTACCAGCGGCTAGTTCCGCTAGAACCCGGCTAACGCCATTTACAGGCCAACGGCCACAACAAGGAGTCTCCGTGTCTGCACATGAACAATCCATCACCCTCGCCCGTCACGCCGCCCGTGCGGCGGCTGACAAGCTCGCTGAGGACATCATTGCCCTTGACGTCAGCGAACGGCTCGCCCTGACTGACGTCTTCCTGATCGCCTCTGCGCCCACTGAGCGCCAGGTCAACGCCATCGTTGATGGCATCGAGGAAGAGCTGCTGAAGCAGGACCTTCGCCCGGTGCGCCGTGAAGGCCGTTCTGAAGGCCGTTGGGTTCTCTTGGACTACGCGGACATCGTCATCCACGTCCAGCACGCAGAGGACCGCGTTTTCTACGCCCTGGAGCGCCTTTGGAAGGACTGCCCGGTAGTTGACCTCGAATTGGGGGATGATGCCTCGGCCAAGGCAGCCCCGGCAGCGGACTCCGAGCGCTAGACCTGGTCCGGCATCCGAATATGCCCGATTTGGAATTTTCGGAAACGCTGTTCTAAGATATTTGAGTTGCTTCGGCGAGGATAGCTGAAAAGTTGGCTGGCCCACTTGAAAAGTTAGTCGTCAAGCAGCAAAAATATGGGGCTGTGGCGCAGCTGGTAGCGCACCTGCATGGCATGCAGGGGGTCAGGGGTTCGAGTCCCCTCAGCTCCACCCTTGAGGTTCTGCCTTTCTTCGTGAACGTGAAGAAAAGCAGGGCCTCTTTTGTGTTGCTGCGCCTTTGTATGCCTCTACGCTCTGCGGGTTTGCTGTTTCGCCCTAGCTGGCAGCGGGCGGTTCGATTGCCGGCAGCATGAATTCCCACATCTCGTCAATGCGGCGAAGAACGTCGGAGCGGGCTGTCAGGACGTTGGACACCATCTGGACTCCGGTGAAGGAGGCGACCAGATACCGGGCAAAGGCGGCGGGCTCCAGCGTGGGCCGGACAGTTCCCTCGGCTTGGGCTTGGCGGAGCAGTTGGTCCACTGTTTCTATCCAGTCCTGGTAGGGGCCCGAAATATCGGCATCAAATGCGGATGCTTCGAAAGTGAGACGAATTCCGCCTTGGACAATCGCTTCATCAAGCAACTGCCGGCCGAACATCCTGCATAGCCCAATGATCTTGTCCAGGGCAGGCGTGCTTGAGCCCACGATGCCTGCACCCGCAGCGAGAACCAGCGCATGCTGTTCCTCGATGACGGCCAAGGCCAAGTCCCGCTTGGACGTGAAATGGAAGTACAGTGCCCCCTTGGTTACCCCGGCGCGTTTGGTGATGTCGCTCAGGCTTGCATTGCCGTACCCAACTTCTGCGAAGACATGGGCGGCACCTTCAATGACGGAAAGGCGGGTGTGTTTCGCACGTTGCTGCATGTGTGGTGGGGGAACCTTTCCGTTGTTCCGAAGGTGGGGTGGCAGCAACAGCCGCCGTCGAGACTCCACAACGCTACCACCGCGGATAAATCAAAGTGCGAAGAAACCGACTGAACGGTTTGGTTTATTGGCTGACTGATCCTAGACTTCAGGTGGAGTCGCACCGGCCTAGGCCGGGCGGGACTCCCGCAGCCGATTGGGGGGGAGGTGCGGTGGAGCGATCCAGCGCACCCCGGCTGCGGTGAACGGTTGCGAGAATCGGCTGGGTCAACCTAGCCCCATCGGACAGGAACGCCCGCCGATCCCAGTGATGGGGATCACGCTTCAGCGATTTCGCTTCTTGGTGGATTGTGGTTAGTATTGACGAGTTGCTTCGGCGGGAAGGGAAATCTTCCTCCTGAAATCAACAAGATCCGGGGCTGTGGCGCAGCTGGTAGCGCACCTGCATGGCATGCAGGGGGTCAGGGGTTCGAGTCCCCTCAGCTCCACTTCGGATAAGAAAGACCCCGCTCAGGCGAGCGGGGTCTTTTGCTTTGACAGCCAGTATTGCGGTCCAGCTTTGTTCTCCCGTGGCGGATTCCTATTCCGGGCGGACGCCAAATTCGGCTGCACTCAGGAACTCGATGCCTTGGAATGGCTGATCTCCTACTACGCGGGCATGGTGTCCCGGTGGGATCGAGTACGAATCACCGCCGGAAATGTTGACCTTTCCACCGTCGTTGGTTTCCACCTCAAGGGCACCGGAGACGCAGAAGCCTACATGGCTCAATTGGCAGGAGTCAGTTCCCACGACGGGTTTGATGCAGTCGTCCCAGGTCCAGCCGGGTTCAAAGGTGGTCCGGCCGATTGTGTAGTCGCCGACGGTCACTACCTCAACCGTTGTCTTGTCCGGTTTGCGCGTTTCGTCGGGGGAGTTGTGTGATTTCACTTGGAGTTGCGTGACAACATTGACACTCATGGTTTGCTCTCAGGGAAGGGAGCCGGTTAAAGTGCGGTCCCGGGGCCTGGCTCGTCGGTTGGGCGGGACCGATGCCTGCCGCGGTCACGGTATGGGTTCACCATCCGATGCGTCAACAGGTGCTTGGCGTGCTGCATCATCCACATTCCTCCGAAGGCACCATGAAGTCGAGACACTAAAGCGAACGAATTTCTTACGGGTTTGGGTACCACTTCCGTATGACTGACAAGAAAGCGAGAACAGCATAGTGACCGCACAGGAGCTGGAATCACTGTTCGGCACGCTCAGCCGGCTTCCTGATGTTGAAGCGGAGAACCTCCAGGCATACGACGCCACAGACCGTCTCCTGCTTGAGACCGCCGCGGATTATCTCCGACCGGAAACGCGGGTGGCCGTCATTGGCGACCGGTACGGTGCTCTGACGCTGGGTGCTTTGGTGGCGGCCGACGTCGGGAATGTCCGCGTCAACCAAGACCTCTACACCGGAAGGCTTGCGCTCCAGCGCAACGCGGAGGCAGCTGGCCTGCAGGGCCTGTTCAGCGCCCACGAATTGGGTGCGGAGCACTTGGCGGGCGCGAACCTGGTGTTGATGCAGTTGCCGAAATCGCTGGCGGAGCTGGAGGAAAACGCCGACGCCGTTGCCCGCTACGCTGCGCCTGATGCGGTGCTGCTCGCAGGGGGTCGCATTAAGCACATGTCCCTGGGCATGAATGGGGTCCTTGACCGCTATTTCTCCTCTGTACAACCGCAGCTTGCGCGCCAGAAGTCCAGGGTGCTGGTGGCAAGCAATCCCAAACCAGTTTCCGCCACCCCTCCCTACCCGGTGGTGGAGCAGTTGCCGGAACTGGGAATCACGGTCTGCGCTCACGGTGCTGCTTTTTCAGGTGCGCGCCTTGACATCGGAACCCGCTACCTCTTGACCTTCCTGGACCGTATGCCGGAAGCGCGACGCGTCGTGGATCTGGGCTGTGGGACCGGCATTCTTGCCACGATGTTTGCACGGCACCAGCCGAAAGCGAGCGTGGTGGCCACTGATCAGTCCGCGGCGGCTGTGGCATCCACCGTGGCCACGGCAGCTGCCAATGGGCTGGGTGACCGGATTTCCGTAATCCACGACGACGCCATGTCCACACTCGATGCGCGAAGTGCGGATCTTGTCCTGCTGAATCCACCATTCCACCTTGGAGCCAGCGTGCATGCCGGCGCTGCCCTGAAGATGTTCCAAGCGGCCGCGCGCGTCCTCGCTCCCGGCGGTGAGCTGTGGACGGTGTACAACAGCCATCTGCAATACCGGCCTGCCCTCGAGCGCCTCATAGGTCCCACGGTGGAGGAAGGCCGGAACCCGAAGTTCACGGTGACGCGGAGTCGTCGTGGATGAGCGGCCCGTCGCTCTCACATAGAATTTAGTGTCATCGTTACCAAGCCCTGACCCCGGTGCGTGCGTGTGCGCATACCCGTGTGAGCGTGGGTATCGTACGATTCAGACAAAGACGAAGTACGATGATGTTTTTTCCGAATGACTAGGGGAATCAGTGACTGAGATCCGGCAGCCCACACCGAGGCGCGGAACGAATCTACCCCGCATGGGTGACTTTAATCTGACTGTCATTCTGGAGGCGATCCGGCGGTCGTCGGGTGGGCTCAGCCGTGTGGAACTCGCCCAGATTGTGGGACTGTCGCCTCAGACCATCTCCAATATTTCCCGTCGCCTGCTTGACCAGCACTTGATTGTGGAGGCAGGCAAAGAGGGCACTGGCCCAGGCAAGCCTCGAACCATCCTTCGGCTCAACCCATCGGGCATGTATGCCGTGGGTGTCCACCTTGACCCTGCAGTCATCACTTTCGTTGTCCTGGACCTCCTCGGCGACGTCGTCAGGCATTCGCGGATGGCTACTCCCGGGGGCGATCCTGCCGCTGTGATCACGAGCATCGCCCAGCAGATCAAGGTCCTTATTGAGGAATCGGGCGTGGATGCATCCAAGATCGCGGGGCTCGGCGTAGCCGTCCCGGGCCCGATCGACCTCGATGAAGGTTCCGTTGTGGAGCCCCCGCTGTTGACTCGGTGGAACCGCGTGCGCATCAGGGAGGCCCTTACGGAGGCGACCGGCCTGGAGACTCTCGTGGACAAGGACGTCACCAGTGCCGCGGTGGCCGAAACCTGGGCTGGCGGGGCCAGTGGTGCGGGCAGTTTCGTCTTCATGTATATGGGCACCGGTATAGGCTGCGGCATTGTCCTGAATGATGAAGTGGTCCGTGGGACGTCCGGGAACGCCGGCGAAATCGGACATATCATCGTTGATCCAACGGGTCCGCAGTGTGACTGTGGGCTCCGTGGCTGCGTGAAGTCCTCGTGTATTCCCCAGGTCCTGGTCGCAGAGGCCGAGGCGGCCGGTGTGTTGGACAGCCATGGCGAGGACGCGGATGGGCCCCAGGTACAGGAACGATACGCACTGTTGTGCGACAAAGCCGATGCTGGCGACGAAAAAGCCATTGCCATCCTTGACAAGTCCGCGACGCTCGTGGCCCGTGCCGTCTCGGTAGTGACCAACACCCTTGATGTCGAACGAGTTGTTTTCGGCGGTCCTTTCTGGGGACGCATGTCCAAGTACTTCCTGGAGCGTGTTCCGGGCCTGATCGCTGAGAACAGTGCGGCCCGCATGATCCACGGCATAGAAGTTGTGGGTTCCGGGGTGGGCGAGGATGTCGGCGCTATTGGTGCGGCGTGCCTCGTCCTGGAGCACACGCTGGCACCACGCGCCCAACGGCTACTGCTTGAGGGCTAACTACTCAGCCACGTTGACTCGATTGGAGCAAAATGCGCCGCCCCATGAGGTTTGCCACTGTCCTGCCCGTCGTAGCCGCTCTTCTCGCTGCAGCCGCTTGTTCCTCGACGCCTCCAACTGCCGCGAACAAGACCCTGAAGATCGTCTACCAGAAATCCGACTCCTTCACAGCCCTGGACGCCGTGATGCAGGACGCCAAAAAGGAATTCGAGGCGGCCAACTCTTCGGTGACGGTCAACCTCGAACCGATACAAGCCAACGACGACGATTATGGCACCAAACTTGCGCTGGCCCAGCGCTCGCCGGATACCGCGCCGGACGTCTTCTACGAGGACACGTTCAAGGTGCGTTCGGACGTCGACGCCGGGTACCTCCTCAAGCTGGACAGCTATCTTCAAAAGTGGGACGACTGGTCCACGTTCAACGAAGCCGCCAAAGCAGCGGGCCGGGCTGATGACGGAGGTATTTACGCGGTGCCGGTCGGCACGGACACGCGTGCCATCTGGTACAACAAAGCGGTGCTGAAGAAGGCCGGAATTTCCGTTCCGTGGCAGCCGAAAACGTGGGAAGACATCCTGTCCACGGCACGTGCCATTAAAGCCTCGGACCCCACCGTGATTCCCTTCAACATGTACGCGGGCAAGGGCACGGGCGAGGGCACTGTCATGCAGAGCTTCTACGAACTCCTCTACGGGACCGACAGCACGCTCTACGACGAAAAGGAAAAGAAATGGGTGGTCGGCTCCCAGGGTTTCACTGACTCGCTGGCCTTCCTGAAGACCCTCTATGACGAAAAGCTCGCAGCGAGCCCGGCTGAAGCCCTCGATGCCAATGTTTGGAAGAAGGTCTTTGGCGAGTGGTTCCCGCAGGGCAAACTGGCGGCAACGGTGGAAGGCTCCTATTCGCCGTCGTTCTGGCAAAAAGGCGGCCCCTATGAGTGGGCAGGCTACGAGCAGGACATGGGTGTAGCCATGTTCCCCACCAGGAACGGACAGGAACCTGGCGGCGTCAGCATGTCCGGTGGCTGGACCCTGGCCGTCGGTGCGAAGAGCAAAAACGCCGAGCTTGCGTTCAAGTTCCTCACCACCGCGCTGAACAAGAAGAATGCCTTGGCCTTTGACATCAACAACTCACAGATAGCGGTGCGCACCGACGTCGCATCGGAATCGAGCTACCTTGCTGCGAATCCTTTCGTGAAGGACGTGTCAGAGTTGGTGAAGGTGACGCACTACCGCCCGGCTACCGCAGATTACCCAAGGATCTCGACGGCGGTCCAGGTAGCCACCGAGTCTGTCATCACTGGAAAGCAAAGCCCCGAGGACGCCGCGGCGGAGTATGACGCCACGGTTCGCAAACTTGTTGGCGATGACAAGGTCCTGGAGAGATGACATCAGAGAAATGACAGCTGGGAAATGACGATTCGCCGCTACCTGCGGCTGCTGCCGGTTGTTCCGTCCGTTCTCCTGCTCCTGTTCTTCCTCCTGGCCCCGGTTGCCTGGTCCTTCTACGCGTCGTTCACGGATGCCGCACTCTCAGGCCGGGCAGCCCGGGATCCGCACTGGGTGGGGCTGGACAACTATGTCCGGATGTTCAGTGATGACGCGTTTCCGCTGGCTGCTTGGCTGACCGTAGTTTTCGTCGCGGCATCGGCTGTGCTCGGCCAGAACGTGCTCGGCCTGCTCATCGCGCTGCTCATGACGCACTCGCGAAAGGCAGTTTCTTCGTGGGTGGGAACGGCGGTTGTGGCGGCCTGGGTACTCCCGGAGATCGTGGCTGCGTTCGCCGCTTACGCCTACTTCAACCGGGACGGCACGCTGAACCAGATGCTGGCCTTCTTTGGCGGGCAGGGGCTGGACTGGCTGTACACGTTCCCACTGGTCGCGATCATCCTGGCGAACACTTGGCGCGGAACGGCGTTTTCCATGCTCGTGTACAGGGCTGCCCTCGCGGATGTGCCACACGATATCTCGGAGGCTGCCCTGATGGATGGGGCGCATGGCTGGCAGCGTCTGGCATTCATCACATTGCCCATGATCAGGAGCAGCATTGCCACTAACTTGATGCTGATCACCCTTCAGACGTTGGCCGTGTTCACCCTTATTTGGGTGATGACGGCTGGCGGTCCGGCCAATGCGAGCACTACCTTGCCGGTGTTGGCCTATCAGGAGGCCTTCAAATTTGGGGATATTGGCTACGGCACTGCGGTTGCTTCGGTACTGATTTTGTTGGGAGTGGTCTTCGGCGCAGTGTATGTGCGCCTGCTCAGGGACCAGAGGCCGTGACGTCCAGGCTGCGGCTTGCGGCAGATATCGCTTTGGCCGTGATCGGGTTCTGCTTCGTGGCGCCTCTGCTGTGGTTGCTGCTGGCCGCCGTCGATCCTCAGGCCGGCTATCAGACCGCGCTGCCGTCGGCGCCATCGATGGAGAATTTTGGCGCGGTGTTCACGCCGGAGCTGTTGTTCCAGCCCCTGGCCAACAGTTTCCTTCTTTCAGCGGGAACAGCGGCCGTCAACCTGGTGGCAGCTGTCCTTGCTGCGTATCCGTTGTCCCGCTACCAATCGAGGTTCAACAAGCCGTTCATGTACTCCGTGCTGTTCGGGACGTCGTTGCCGGTGACGGCCATTATGGTGCCCGTCTATGGGTTGTTCGTCCAGCTTCAGTTGCTCGATTCCATGGTGGCAACCATTTTCTTCATGGCAACAACCACCCTGCCGATGGCCATCTGGATGATGAAGAACTTCATGGACTCCGTTCCCTTGGAACTGGAGGAGGCGGCATGGATGGACGGTGCCTCAAGCATGGCGGCCTTGCGCGCGGTGGTGCTGCCTCTCATGAGGCATGGCTTGGGCGTGGTGTTCATCTTCGTCTTCATACAGGCATGGGGAAACTTCTTCGTTCCCTTCATCCTGTTGCTCTCCACGGCCAAGCAACCAGCCGCGGTGTCCATCTTCAGCTTCTTTGGCCAGCATGGTGCCATAGCTTACGGACAGCTCGCGGCGTTTTCCATCCTGTACTCAGTGCCGGTGCTGTTGCTGTACGTGCTGGTATCCCGGAGCGTAGGCAGCTCCTTCGCGTTATCCGGCTCGGTGAAGGGTTAGTCGATGTCCTCGACTATTTCGCCGTAGGGTATCGACTCGTCCAGATGAGCCTGGTGTCCGGTGGGCCCCGTGTTGTAGGTAATCCGGACCCCGTGCCTCTGGTCTGCCGCGGACTGCAGCAGAACTGGACGAACGGCGTCGATGACGCGCTGGCTTTGGCCGTTGAGATACTGCTCGTAGCGGGCTGGTAGCTGATGCATGGCAAAAGAATAGACCTCAGAAGTCCACATGGGGAGGGCTCCCCATTGCCACGGTGTTCAGGGGAGGCTTGGATAGAGTCTCCGATGCAGGTCCTGGTGCGGTACGACGGGCTGCCTGCCTCAATGATTGACGCCAGCGAGGGGACCACGAGTGCTTCAGAACACAGCCGCAACGGGAATCGAGGCACGGGACACCGGAATCGAGGCACCGGAGCTGGCCCGTGCCCAGCAGCTCGTTGGCAGCATTATCTCCAGCTTCGAGATTAAGGTGGTTGGCCAGTCCAGGCTGCAGGAGACGCTGGTGATCGGCCTCCTGACCGGCGGACATGTCCTTTTGGAGAGCGTTCCGGGCCTGGCCAAGACCACGGCGGCCCAGGCACTCGCGGAATCGGTGAGTGCCGATTTTCGCCGAATCCAATGCACTCCGGACTTGTTGCCGAGCGATATCGCAGGCACCCAGATCTTTGACGCGGCCAAAGGCACCTTCATCACCCAACTCGGTCCTGTTCACGCCAACATAGTGTTGCTCGATGAAATCAACCGCTCCAGTGCCAAAACGCAGAGCGCCATGCTGGAAGCGATGCAGGAACGGCAGACGTCCATCGGCGGCGAGTCCTATCCTCTGCCTGAGCCTTTCCTTGTGCTGGCAACTCAAAACCCGATTGAGCAGGAAGGGACCTACCGCCTTCCGGAAGCACAGATGGATCGCTTCATGCTCAAGGACGTCCTGGACTATCCCAGTCCGGCGGAGGAAGCCGAGGTCATCCGGAGGATTGACGCCGGAGTGTTTCGGGCAGCGCAGAAGCCCCCGGCCGCCGCGTCACGTGATGACGTGGTCCAGGTCCAGGAACTCGTGAAGAGGATTTACCTTGATCCCGCCATCATCAGGTACATCGTTGGCTTGGCCTATGTGACGCGTCATGCCTCCCAGTACCTGGAACCCCGGTTGGCGGACCTCATCGAATTTGGCGCAAGCCCCCGGGCCAGTATTGCCTTCAGCCAGGCAGCCAGGGCGTTGGCACTGCTCAATGGGCGGGACCACGTCATCCCGGAGGACGTCAAGAAACTGGCCCACAGGATCCTGCGCCACAGAATAGTGCTGGGCTTCGACGCCGTGGTTGAAGGTGTTCCCGTGGAAACCATCATTGATGCAGTGCTCGCGTCCGTGCAAACGCCGTAGGGGGAGCCCCGTGCCGAGCCTCCTCAGACGCGTGAAGTCGAAGATGTTCATCTTCGCCCATCGTAGGACCCTCAGCCTGCTGGAAGGCGAATACGGTTCTGTCTTCAAGGGCCGCAGCCTCGACTTCGACGAATTGCGCTCGTACGTCCCCGGCGACGAAGTCAGGGACATTGATTGGAAAGCCACGGCCCGCCATGGATCGCCGCTGGTCAAACGCTATGTGGCCGTACGCCGTCATTCGGTGCTGCTGCTCGTGGACACAGGACGGAACATGGCAGCCCACGCTGCCTCCGGTGAATCCAAAAAGGACATTGCCATTGATGCTGCCGGCGTGCTGGGCTACCTCGCAAGCACGCACGGGGACGACGTCGGACTCCTGCACGGCTCGGCCGTCACCTCCCGCTACGTCCCGCCCCAGAGCGGTGAAGAGCACTTGGAGCGGCTGCTCCGGGAAATTGATGCGGGCATTTCCCTGGACGGACCGGCGAGCGCAATCACCGAGCAACTCCACTACGCGCTGAGGTTCTTGAAGGGCCGCCTGCTCATTGTGGTGCTCGCCGATGAGTTAATGCCCGACGCTCACACGCAAACGCTGCTCCGGCGCCTGCGGGCACGGCACGAAGTCCTTTGGCTGACCATCCTCGACGCCGAGTTGGCCAGGGAACCAGGGTACCCGGCGCCTACGCAGGAAGCCAGCATCGACGTCGGGAACGGGCACCGGATCCCGGCGCCCTTGGCGGGGAACAGTGAGGTTCGTGCCGCCTATACCCTCGCCATGCGCAAGCGCGGGGAGGAGCGCTGCACCATCTTCCGCCAGCTTGGGATTGCCGAGCAGGCGGTACACGCCACAGGCGATGTCCTGCCCGCGGTGTTCGCGCTCCTTGAGAAGCACCGCTCGGGCGCGAGGTCCGCAAAGGGCAGGTTGGTGCAGTCCGCGAGAGGCAACCCCCAGGGCGGCAACCGTGCAGAATGACGCCGGCTTCTACGCACCTCTTCAATACCACCAGTTGTGGCTGTGGCTGGGGCTGGTACTTCTGCTCCTCGTAGCATGCTGGTACGGATGGATCCTGCGGCCAGTCCGCAAAGCAACGCCACAGACACTGGCGGGCGCCCCCGTGGCGTCACGCGACCTGGAACCGCTGCGGGCCAGGTGCCTGTCAGCAATAGATACCCTCGAAAGAGAGGCCGACGCCGGCCGCATCCCCGCACGCGACGCCCACCAGCGACTCAGCCTCCTCGTGCGGGAATTCGCGGTTGCAGCCACAGGGCTTCCGGCCACCTCCATGACACTTGAGGAACTGCGCCTCAACGGGCTGGATCAGTTCGCCGTGGGCATCGCCGCGATCTATCCCAACGAATTCGCGCCCGTGGCCGCACATTCCGTACAGGACTCCGCAAATACTGCCCGCCAGGTGGTACAAGCGTGGAACTGACTTACTGGTGGATTCTTCCCCTCGCTGCCTTGGCACTGGTGATCGCCGCCAGAGAATTCATCCGCCGTCGACCGCAAATGGGCCGGCCCGTGGCGCACGGCGAGCGCCTCACCCATCTTCCCGAGTACCAACACGCACTACGGCGCTACAAGGCCACTTTGGTCCTGGCAGTTGCCGTGGGCGCGTTATTCCTCACGGCCACAGCAACAGCGGCGGCAAGACCCGCGCAGCGCACCACGGAGCGGCCCGAAATCCGGAACCGCGACATCGTCCTCTGCCTGGACGTTTCAGGATCCATGACCAGTACGGATGCTGCCATCGCCAACGTGTTCCAGCAACTTGCCCGGGAATTCGACGGCGAGCGCATCGGCATGGTGATCTTCGATAGCAGCAGTGTCCAACTGTTCCCGCTGACGGACGACTACGACTACGCCGCCGAACAGCTCACGGTAGCCCGGAAGGCCCTCGATAGCGGCGCAGGATCTTTCTTCGACGGGACATGGAATGGGGGAGGATCGTCCCTGATTGGCGATGGCCTGGCATCCTGCGTGCAAAGCTTCCCGGACGTTGAGTCCGGGTCCGGGTCCGGGAACGCCAAGCGCTCGCGGTCTGTTGTGCTGGCGACGGACAACTTCCTTTCCGGTGAACCCATCTTCACCTTGCAGCAGGCCGGCGAGTTGGCCCGGGGCAAGAACGTCAAGGTGTATGCGCTGAACCCAGGCGACTTCGACTACGGAGATCAAGCTGATCAGCCAGGCGCTCAACTCAGGGTGGTTGCCGAAGGAACTGGTGGCAGCTACTTCACCCTGGACAGTCCCGACGCAGTGCCCGGAATCGTCCACCGAGTGCAGGAAACCGAAGCCATCAGCTACCTGGCGGCTCCACAGATTGCCGTGGCCGACTCTCCGGCGCTACCGCTTGGGGTCGCGCTGCTCGCAGGCGTGGTAATGCTGATACTCGGATGGAGGTTGAGCCCGTGACCATTCTTCCGATCATCCCCTGGGGACTCCTTGCAGCCATAGGCATAGCAGTCATCGCCTTCACCGTGTGGGCGATCGTTCGCAGTCCCCAGACCAAAAGGAGGGTGCGGTTTACCGCCTTCCGGGGTGCCGCCGTCGTGCTTCTGGTCCTGGCCGCACTGCGTCCGGGATGGGCCGGCAGTGAGGCGAGGACCGCGGTGGCGGACCTTGACGTATTTTTCGTCGTCGATACCAGCACCAGCATGGCCGCAGAAGATTACAACGGCACGGGGACGCGCTTGTCAGGTGCCGCGAACGACGTGATGGCTATTGCCAAGGAACTGGCGGGAGCAAGGTTTTCCCTCATCACCTTCGACAATAAAGCGACCGTCCGCATGCCTTTGAGCCAGGACGCCACAGCGCTGCAGACAGCCATGACCACACTGCAGCCGCAAAACCCACGGTATGCCAACGGCAGCAGCGTTACCGGCGCGGGAACGTTGCTCAAGGACAGGCTCAAAGCTGCCAGGGAGCAGCATCCAGGGCGTCCAGCGTTGGTCTTCTACGCAGGCGACGGCGAGAACACAGCGGCCGCAGACCCAGCACCGATGCCGGTGGATGCGAACACCGTAAGTGGAGGAGCGGTGCTGGGTTACGGCACGGGGCAGGGTGGCCGGATGAAAGACCCTTCAGACACCGCAGGCGGGTACCTAAAGGACAAGAACGCCGGCAATAGCCAGGACGCCGTGTCCAGAATCGATGAAGGACAACTGAAAAACATCGCAGCTCAGCTCCATGCCCCGTACGTCCACCGAAGCGGGAACGAACCTACGGCTGACATGCTTGCCAAAGCCCAACCCGGCGCCCTTACGCCCACAGTGGACGATGGACCCGGCCGCGTGGAACTCTACTGGCTCTTGGCGCTCGCCGGATTCCTGCTGGCCGTTCATGAACCCCTCCGGCATTTCACGGCGCTACGGGAAGTGCGGGGTCAAAGTTGAGATCCGTCCAGCTGCGGTCTCTTGCCCTGTGGTCCATGCCGCCAGCCCTGCTGGCGCTCGCCGTGGCACTGAAACTCCTGAGTGTGGGCGCCTTGGGAGGGTATGCAGCACATACGTTTGGCACGGCCGATCCGGACGGTGCGGCCAGAGCCGCGTCCTGGCTGCAGGTGGCAAACTTGATCGAGCCGCACAAAGCCTACTTCGCATCCGGCGACGCCCACGTTCTGGCCGGCGACTTCACTGCGGCTCGGAAGGACTTCGAGGCGGCGTTGGATGCAGGCGCTGGCAAGGATGAATGCCAAGTGCGTGTCAACCTGGTGCTGAGCGTCGAGAAACTGGGGGATGCTGCCTTGGCTGCAGGCAATAGGCCAACGGCAGCTACGTTGTTTCGTGACGCGTTGGACGTCGTCCAGTCCTCGCCTGCTCAGTGTGGCGAAGAGGGTCCCGGAAATTCGGCGGGGGAAGGGCGGGCCCTGGATTCGGCTACCGACCGGCTTAAAGCCAAGATAGCTGCGGACTCCAAAGGAAGCGGCGAGGTGCAGGCCAAGGGTACGCTGCCCGATCAACAGCACGAGCAACTGCAAAAACTGGGGGAGACCGCGCAAGAGGCGCAACGGGAGCGGGCGGAAGGGCAGCAACGTGAGGAGTACCTGCGCGGCCCCGCGAATAACTCCGGCGTAGACAGGCCCTGGTGAGCCATTCGACGAACAAAGTTCGCAATTTCCTCGTCACGGATCGTAAAACTGCGTCTTAATTCGGTAGTCGAGTTGAACCGATCCTTGCCCACAACCTAGTGCCCCCATGTGGGCCTGACATTTGCACACGGAAAGCTTCATTTCAGGCGTACCAGTCGCGGCTGCGTCCTGCTGGAGTTCTTTCGTGTATCCCAAACTCAATTCATCGATCATGCAATCAATGGTTTCCTTGGATCCATTGGGTGTCGTTCGATGACGAACAGCCAAGGACGCAAATGTCGCCACCAAGCCTTGTTGACGTACATCCCAACCTCGCCGGAACGGCCCCCGTAGCACTTTCCTACGAACTGTTTCCCCCGCGTACTCCGGCCGCCGCAGAAACCCTGTGGACCACCATCCGTGAACTCGAAACCACCGAACCGGACTACGTCTCCGTGACGTACGGCGCAAGTGGGTCCAGCCGGGACACCGCAGTTGACCTCATCAACCGCCTCCTGCTCGAAACCACGCTTCGGCCCCTGGCCCACTTGACGTGTGTTGGCAACACGCCGGTTGAACTGGCGGAGATCATCGGTGAACTCCTGGACCACGGAGTCCGTGGCATCCTCGCACTGCGCGGGGACCTGCCCAAGGACGGAAGCCAACCCGCCAGTGGCTCACTCCGGTACGCCCAGGACCTTATTGAACTGATCCGCCGCGTGGAGCAGCGCCGTTCAGCACTTCTTTGCGCTGGCAAGATCGCTGTCGGAGTTGCCGCGTACCCCACAAAGCACCCTGAATCGCCAAGTGTGGGCCACGACGTCGAAGTCCTCCTTGCCAAGCAGCGTTTAGGCGCGGACTTCGCGATCACGCAAGTCTTCTTCCACGCAAACGAATACTCGGACCTCGTTGCACGTGCGCGTCGGGCCGGGGTCACCATCCCGATCATCCCCGGCGTCATGCCGCTGACCAGCCTCCGGCGCCTTAAGCGCCTCGGCGAGCTGGCCGGCGTCGACCCTTCCGTGGAACTCATGGCGCGCCTCGCTGCCGTGGACACTGAAGCAGAGCGCCGCAGGATCGGCGTGGCCGCTACGGTGGACCTCGCCAACGCGGCACTTGATGCCGGAGCACCCGGCATCCACTTGTACACCTTCAACGAGCACGCCCACGCGCTGGACGTGCTGGACAAATTGGCGCTTCCAAGGCCTGCCAGGCCTCTCAGCCGCGCCGTCCCCACGGCCCGTCGCCAGGAATTCGCCAGCTGAATCCGTCGCCGGACGCGTTCGGCACTGCGACACCATTTTCAAGAACATCACGTCATCAAGGAGCTTCTCCATGCCTGAAAACAACACCTCCGCCACTCCGTTCCCGGCAGCGTCCCTGCTCGGCTACCCGCGCATCGGCCGTCGCCGCGAGCTGAAGAAGGCCGTCGAAGCCTACTGGGCCGGCAAGATCGACGCCGCCGCCCTGGACGCCGCAGCCAAGGACATCCAGCTCACCATCGCCAAGCGCCTGCAGGAACTCGGCCTCACCGAAGCTGCCGCTGTACCGGGCACGTTCTCCTACTACGACCAGGTGCTGGACACCACTGCACACCTCGGCGCAATTCCGGCGCGCTTCGGCAAGCTCCTCAACGCCGAGGGCCAGCTGGACATCGACGGCTACTTCACCTTGGCACGCGGCAACAAGGAACAGCAGCCGCTGGAAATGACCAAGTGGTTCGACACCAACTACCACTACCTCGTTCCGGAAATCGGCCCGGAGACGGAGTTCACCCTCGCCTCCACCGCCAAGGTTGACGAGTTTGCCTTTGCTCTGGCCAACGGCATCGAGACCCGCCCTTACATCGTCGGCCCGGTCACCTACCTGCTGCTCTCCAAGGCATCGGACGACGCCCCCGCCGGTTTCGCACCGCTGTCCCGCCTTGAGGACATCCTTCCCGTCTACGTGCAGCTGCTTGAGAAGCTTGCAGCCGCCGGCGCCAGCTGGGTCCAGCTCGATGAGCCCGCGCTGGTTGTTGACCAGGACACCCCCGCCGCCGAAATCGAAGCAGCCGTTGCCCGTGCCTACGAAGTCCTCACCGCTGCCGCCAAGCGTCCGCAGATCCTCGTCTCCACCCCCTATGGTTCGCTCGATGGCCAGCTCGGGACGCTTGCCGCCACCAACATCGATGCCCTGCACATCGACGTCTTCAAGGGCGCAGTTCCGTCCGCAGCAGCCCTTGCCGGCCTCGGCAATAAGACCTTGGTTGCATGCGTTGTTGACGGCCACAACATCTGGCGCAACGACCTCGCCGTATCCGCCGCGAAGCTGGACGAGCTGAAGGCTGCTGTCGGCAAGCTCGCCGTCAGCACCTCCACGTCC
Source organism: Arthrobacter sp. StoSoilB5 (assembly GCF_019977235.1). Taxonomy (NCBI): domain Bacteria; kingdom Bacillati; phylum Actinomycetota; class Actinomycetes; order Micrococcales; family Micrococcaceae; genus Arthrobacter; species Arthrobacter sp. StoSoilB5. Next base: position 3,322,478 of record NZ_AP024646.1, on the reverse strand, counting down.
ACCCAGCACGTCCCGCACGACGTCGCCGAGGAGACGCTCCTTTCCGAACAGCTCCGCAGCTGGCTCGCTTTCTCCGACCAGAAGGCAGTGGAAGTCAAGACCCTCGCTTCCTACCTGGCAGACCCCGCGTCCGCGAAGGCTGCCATCGACGAAGCATCCGCCGTGATTGCTTCCCGTGCAACTGCTGAAGGTGTCCGCCGCGACGACCTACCTGAAGTGGTCCGTTGACTCCTTCCGCCTCGCGACCGCCGGCGCTGCCGACGCCACGCAGATCCACACGCACCTCTGCTACTCGGAGTTCGGCGTGATCATCGATGCCATCGACGGCCTCGACGCAGACGTCACCTCCATCGAAGCTGCACCCTCCCGCATGGAGGTCGTCCACGACCTCGAGTCCCACGGCTTTGGCCGCGGTGTTGGTCCGGGCGTCTACGACATCCACTCGCCGCGTGTTCCGGGTGAAGCTGAAGTCACCGAACTCCTGGCCGCCGCCGTCAAGCACGTTCCGTCCCGCCAGCTCTGGGTCAACCCGGACTGCGGCCTGAAGACCCGTGGCTACGCCGAGACCGAAGAGTCCCTGCGCAACCTCGTCAAGGCAACCCAGACAGTTCGCGCCACGCTGCCCGAAGCTGCCAAGTAAGTCAGCCTCCACAGACGACGGCGGCCGGTCACCGAAAGGTAACCGGCCGCCGTCGGGCGTTTAAGCTTCAGCCTTCACGATTCCCAAAGAATTTCGTCATCCACTACTCCGTCTTCGTCCGCCGCCACTACCAGCAGCTCATCGGTGAAGTGTGAGCCCAAGGTGAAGTCCAGGACGAAATAGCGCTCGGGCTGGCCGGGGTAGATGGCCACATGACCCAGCTTGAGGGCTTTGAGGAAGACATCGTTGGTGAGCTGGGACTTGTCCCGGACGCCGAATACCGATTCGAGCTGTTCTTCCTTGAGCTGGGAACTGTGGAAATGAAGGAACTGCTGGGGATTGGTGCCGTCCTGGTCCAGTTCGTCAGCGATCATCTCCCGGACCTGGTCAACCAGCTCCGGCAGGAAGCGCAAGCGGTAGTCCACCTTGTGCATGGCGGCCTCGTCGAAATGGTCATGCGCCGTGACGTTGAGGTCCAGCTCAAGCTGATTGCCGCCGAGTTCGTGTTTGGTCACGAAGCAATGTTCACGCCCGTGATTGAGCTCGATCTCCCCAAAATGTGTGCTCGCTACCTTGCCCATGTGATCAATCTAACCCCAACATCCGGCGGGTTCCAGCAATTGGGAAGAATTCACCTTCGACGCTGGGGACCCTTGACAGGCGCTTGTTTCAGGGGATGCAAACCGCTCTTTTCCGACGTGCCCCGGAGGGTGTCGGCAAGAAGTTGCGTGAAGAGTTGCACTTGCGCTGTGCGCTTTTCATTGATGAGCAGCGCGAACACGTTCCGCGCCAGCCGGATGTCAGGAACGTCAAGGACCACGACGCCGGGCGGCCGGTTGCGCAGCGCAAGCTCCGGTACCAGCGAGGCGCCCAGACCGGCTGCGGTCATCTCCAAACTCGCGTGGAAGTCGTCGCTGTAGGCCACGACCCGGGGGTGCAGGTTGCAGCTGGCGAACAGCCGCTCAATCACCAGGGCGTCGCTGGTGCCCGGGTGGTGCACGATCCACGGCATATCCGACAGATGCGCCGCCTCGATTTCGGCGTCCTCGCGGATCTTCCATGATGCCGGGAGCACCACGCGGAAGTCGTCATCGCCGATCCATTGGCGCTCCAGGGAATGCGGCCATGCCAATCCTGACTGGCCCACCTGGTACACCAAGGCGACGTCCAATTCTCCGCCACTGCGCAGCCCCTGGATGGTCTGTGCCGGCTCAGCGACTGATACACGCAGTTCTATGCCGAGTCCGTTCCATCGTTCATTCCGCAGGATGTCCGGCAGCACGTACGTGGCAAGGCTTGGGAAGATGCCTAGCCGCAACTCCTGGGCGGGTGCATCGTTTGTCCTTGACGCGGCGGCCATCAGCGCTTCGACGTCGGTAAGCACCTTTGACGCGTGCCGGGTCATGGTGATGGCGGCCTCGGTGGGAATCACGCTCCTCGCTGAACGCTGGAAGAGTTCGACGCCGGTGTCGCGTTCCAGCGCGGCCATCTGTTGGGAAACGGCGGACGCTGTGTAGCCGAGCTGCGCGGCTGCAGCGGCGAAGGAACCCAGCCGGGTGACCTCCAACAGGGTCCGAAGATGGAGAAGGTTGACCATCAGCTGTCCTTTTGCTCGTTTCTTCCTGCCAACACAGGGGAGTGGTCTCCCTTGAAGCATCAGGGAAACCGTACTCTGCCTTTGACCAACAGCAAATGTGGCTGTCGGGCTTGTGTTCGCCACGCCACATTTTCAAAGTGTCACGACACGCCGGAACCGGACGACACGCTGGAGATTAAATGTGGCTAAGTAGTCCACAGGGTGTGGATTTCATCTCTCACTTTGGCGGAATTACGGACATTTTGAGGCCCCTGCCCTGTGGACGAGCGGTGGATTGAATGACATACTTGTAATACATCATCTTGGGGTCCCGGCGAGGCGCTTGCACTACATGTAGTATCGGTTTACGGATTGAGCGGGAAACCAGCACAAGACTAAATAAGCGTGTTGGCTGCCACAGCAGCCTGCGGGCCGGTATCGGATTCAGTATTCAGTTCCGGTTGAGCCCGCCAGATACGAAGAGCGACAGACTTCAACTAAGGGGACAGGGATCATGACCGTTACGGTTTACACGAAGCCGGCCTGTGTTCAGTGCAACGCAACCTACCGGGCACTCGACAAGAAGGGCATTGCCTACCAGAGTGTCGACATCTCCCAGGACGCCGAGGCGCTGGAACGCCTCAAGGCGCTGGGTTACATGCAGGCTCCCGTCGTCGTGACCGAGCAGGACCATTGGTCTGGATTCCGCCCGGACAAGATCGAGGAACTGGCCCAGGCCGTTTCCTCCGTGGCCTAAGTTTTCTTTCGGACTTCGCCACCACAGCACGCAAGAATTCCTATGTAGTCGAGGTGACTCCCATGGCGCCGCTGGCAACGGCATCCGTGCGCAATGACACGGACACTGTGACCACCAGGAGTCACCTCATCTACTTTTCCTCGACATCCGAGAACACCAAGCGCTTTGTCCAGAAATTGGGCAGGGATGCAGCGCGCATCCCGCTCTATGCGCACGATGCCCCGCTTCAAGCACTTGAACCCTTCGTCCTTGTCCTGCCGACCTACGGTGGGACGAACGGCGAAGGTTCAGTGCCCAAGCAGGTCATCAGGTTTCTCAACAACCCACGGAACAGGGAACTGATCCGTGGCGTTATCGGTGCAGGAAACACCAACTTCGCGGACAACTATTGTGCAGCGGGAGACATCATCGCCGCCAAGTGCAAAGTGCCGCATCTCTATAGGTTTGAACTCATGGGGACGCCGGAAGACGTCGATCGGGTCAATCAAGGATTGGAAAAGTTTTGGACACTACTGTCGCAGAAACAGAAGTAACCGGGGGCGCTGTGGAAACGGCCAAGAAGCCGCTGCCGGAGGCCTATAAGGGCCTGGGCTATCACGAGCTCAACGCCATGCTGAACCTGTATGGCCCCAACGGCGAGATCCAGTTTGAAGCCGATCGTGAAGCCGCGCACCAGTACTTCCTGCAGCATGTGAACAACAACACCGTGTTCTTCCATGACCTGGAAGAGAAGCTCGACTACCTGGTGAAGAACCAGTACTACGAGCGCGAAACACTCGACCAGTACACGATGAACTTCATCCGCGAGCTCTTCAACCGTGCATACAAGAAGAAGTTCCGGTTCGAGACCTTCCTTGGCGCCTTCAAGTTCTACACGTCTTACACCTTGAAGACGTTTGACGGCAAGCGCTTCCTTGAGCGCTACGAAGACCGCGTCTGCATGGTTGCGCTGCACCTTGCCCGCGGTAACGAAGAACTGGCCAGCCGCCTCGTTGATGAAATCATCGATGGCCGCTTCCAGCCCGCAACCCCCACCTTCCTGAATGCTGGCAAGGCCCAGCGCGGTGAGCTGGTCTCCTGCTTCCTGCTCCGTATCGAAGACAACATGGAGTCGATTGCCCGCGCCATCAACTCCGCGCTCCAGCTCTCCAAGCGGGGTGGAGGCGTGGCCCTTTCGCTCACCAACATCCGCGAGCACGGCGCCCCGATCAAGCAGATAGAAAACCAGTCCTCCGGTGTCATCCCTGTGATGAAGCTCCTCGAAGACAGCTTCTCCTACGCCAACCAGCTTGGTGCCCGCCAAGGTGCAGGTGCCGTGTACTTGCACGCACACCACCCGGACATCTACCGCTTCCTGGACACCAAGCGCGAGAACGCCGACGAGAAGATCCGCATCAAGACGCTCTCCCTGGGTGTCGTGATCCCGGACATCACGTTCGAACTCGCCAAGAAGAACGAGGACATGTACCTCTTCTCCCCGTACGACGTCGAGCGCGTGTACGGAGTTCCCTTCTCTGACATTTCCGTCACGGAAAAGTACTACGAGATGGTTGACGATTCCCGGATCAAGAAGACCAAGATCAGCGCCCGGGAGTTCTTCCAGACCCTCGCGGAGATCCAGTTCGAGTCCGGCTACCCGTACATCATGTTCGAAGACACCGTGAACCGGGCCAACCCTATCGCCGGCAAGATCACCATGAGCAACCTCTGCTCGGAGATCCTGCAGGTTTCCTCGCCGTCCGTCTACGCCGAAGACCTGAGCTACGAGACCGTGGGTAAGGACATTTCCTGCAACCTCGGTTCGATGAACATCGCAAAGACCATGGATTCGCCGGACTTCGGCCTCTCGATCGAGACCTCCATCCGTGCCCTCAGCGCTGTGTCCGACATGTCCTACATCAACTCGGTGCCGTCGATTGCCCAGGGTAACGCCCAGAGCCACGCGATTGGCCTCGGCCAGATGAACCTCCACGGATACCTTGCCCGTGAGCACGTCCACTACGGTTCCGAAGAGGGCCTGGACTTCACCAACATCTACTTCTACACGGTGCTGTTCCACGCACTCCGCGCTTCGAACAAGCTGGCCATCGAGACCGGCCAGAAGTTCGGTGGCTTCGAGAAGTCGACGTACGCCAGCGGCGAGTTCTTCGACAAGTACACGGAGCAGGAATGGGTTCCGGAGACGGAACGTGTCCGCGAGCTCTTCGCCGGCCACCACATCCCCACGCAGGATGACTGGCGCGAGCTGAAGGCGTCCGTGATGGAGCACGGTATCTACAACCAGAACCTCCAGGCCGTTCCGCCCACCGGTTCCATCAGCTACATCAACAACTCGACGTCGTCGATCCACCCGGTGGCCGCCAAGATTGAAATCCGCAAGGAAGGCAAGATTGGCCGCGTCTACTACCCGGCTCCGTACCTGACCAACGACAACCTGGAGTACTACCAGGATGCGTACGAGATCGGCTACGAGAAGATCATCGACACCTACGCAGCTGCAACGCAGCACGTGGATCAGGGCCTGTCCCTGACGCTGTTCTTCAAGGACACCGCCACCACGCGTGATATCAACAAGGCGCAGATCTACGCATGGCGCAAGGGCATCAAGACCCTCTACTACATCCGTCTCCGCCAGCTCGCGCTGGAGGGCACGGAGGTGGAAGGCTGCGTTTCATGTGCGCTATGACGGTGGTGCTTTGAGTTGAAGGGAATTACGACGGCGACAGGCGGCTTGGTTTACGGCGTGCGGCTTCGGCGGGACGTTGAGTACCGCTACGTCGGCATAACGACCAAGACCGCCAGCCGTCGGTTCCATCAACATCTCAGAGTTGCCGCAGAAGGGCGTAAGACACCCTTCTATGACTGGGTGAGGAAACAGGATCCTGCAGATCTCATAGCCGACGAACTTGATTGGCTCGAAGGACTGGACCAGCTTGGCCAGGCTGAGATTGATTGGATTGCTTACCTAAGGAGCCAAGGGGATCGCCTCTTGAATCTCTCAGAGGGCGGGCTGGGTCCGATTGGCGTGGTGTGGACAGAAGAAATGCGGGAAGCCGCTCGACTTCGATCTACCGGGCGGAAGGGCCTGAGCCGATTCGGTGAGGAGAATCCCTTCTTTGGTAGCTCACACTCGCCGGAGCAGCGGGAAAAGTGGTCCGACGAACGAAGGGGCACGTTCGTCGGATCGGACAACCCAAACTTCGGGAAGTTCGGTCCGGACCACCCGGGGTTCGGTCACACCATGCCGCTTGAGTCGCGTATGGCACTTTCAGAAGCCTTCAGCGGCGCGGGCAATCCTAATTTCGGCAAGAAAGCCAGTGCCGAAACTCGTGCGAAAATGTCTGCTGTCAGGAAAGGCAGGCCAATGCCATCCAGCCGACGAAATGCGCACACCAGACATCACACGAACAAGGGCCTTGTGAACCCAACCTGCCAGCATTGCATCGACGATGCAGCGCAAGCGAAGCTCATGCGAGAAAGTGAAAACGACAATGACTGAGAAAGTGAAGCTCCTGACGCACGTCGAGGCCATCAACTGGAACAAGATCCAGGACGACAAGGACGTGGAAGTCTGGAACCGGCTGGTCAACAACTTCTGGCTGCCGGAGAAGGTGCCGCTGTCCAACGACGTCCAGTCGTGGCACACGTTGACGCCGGATGAGCAGCAGCTCACCATGCGCGTTTTTACTGGCCTCACCCTGCTGGACACCATCCAGGGCACGGTTGGTGCAGTTTCGTTGATCCCGGATGCGCTGACCCCGCACGAGGAGGCCGTGTACACAAACATCGCCTTCATGGAATCTGTCCACGCGAAGTCCTACTCGTCCATTTTCTCCACCCTGTGCTCCAGCAAGGAGATTGACGACGCTTTCCGCTGGTCCCTCGAAAACGAGAACCTGCAGAAGAAGGCTCAGATTGTCATGGACTACTACCAGGGCGACGACCCCCTGAAGCGCAAGGTGGCCTCCACGCTGCTGGAGAGCTTCCTGTTCTACTCGGGCTTCTACCTGCCCATGTACTGGTCCTCACGTGCCAAGCTCACGAACACGGCCGACCTCATCCGCCTCATCATTCGCGACGAGGCCGTGCACGGTTACTACATCGGCTACAAGTTCCAGAAGGGCCTGGAGAAGGTTTCCGAGGCCCGCAAGCAGGAAATCAAGGACTACACGTTCGAATTGCTCTTCGAGCTGTACGAAAACGAAGTCCAGTACACCCACGACCTCTACGACGGCGTCGGCCTGGCCGAGGACGTCAAGAAGTTCCTGCACTACAACGCCAACAAGGCCCTCATGAACCTCGGCTACGAGGCCATGTTCCCGGCTTCCGTCACCGACGTGAACCCGGCCATCCTGTCGGCACTCTCCCCGAACGCTGACGAGAACCACGACTTCTTCTCCGGCTCGGGCTCCTCCTACGTGATTGGGAAGGCTGTCAACACTGAGGATGAGGACTGGGAGTTCTAAGGGTTCTATTGCGGTACTGAGATCTGAGCTTAAATTCATCAAGTCCTGTCGTAGGGCGGACAAATGGGGGAATCTTGACAAGTAACGACGTAGTTCTTTTGGCCGACATGCTCGCTCGATCACGGGCGGAGACTACGGCGCTACTTAGCGAGTCAGAACATGAAACTTACTTCGCCGCCCAGCAATATCTTCGTCACTTTAACGCCACTCACGACGATTTGTTGTCGGGAATCGTAGACGGCACCCAAGACGGCGGCATTGATGCAATGTATGTTTTTGCCAATGGATTTTGCATCCGTGATGACACGCCTCTAAAAGGGCTTGGGCGGAATGCGCAGTTGGACTTGATTGTTCTTCAGGTGAAGAACACAAGAGGTTTCGGCGAAACTGCCATTGATAAGCTTGTGGTGAATCTTCCTCGCTTGCTTGATTTTGGTCGTGAAGAGTCCAAGCTTGCCAGGACTCTGAATCCCCGCGTAATAGAGATATCTCGTCGTTTTCTTAATGCTTATCGTGCTTTGGAGATGCCGACGCTCCGAATTATTACCTGTTATGTGGCCTTAAAAGCCGAACAGTTGCATCCGAACACGCTAGAAAAGTCGACTCTGATAGCCGATGTCTTGCGAGAATCTTTTGCATCTTGTAGCCCAACAATTGATTTCATTGATGCGGCTGCGTTGTCGGATATGGCTCGTGAGAAGCCGTCTATTACGCGATCAATAGCCTTGGCGGAGAATCCAATTTCGACCGACACCGCCGGTGGCTATATCGGAGTCGTTCGCCTTGATGAATATGAGAAGTTCATTACTGATGACAGCGGTAACCTTGATGCCTCACTTTTCGAAGCAAATGTCCGTGACTATGAGGGTGAGACTACAGTAAACCGCAGCATCCAAGCAACGCTGGAAAAGCAAGACGAAGATGTGGATTTCTGGTGGCTTAATAATGGTGTCACAATAGTCGCTAGCCGCGTCCAGCCTGCTAATAAGCTCCTTGAATTGGATTCTCCGCAAATTGTCAACGGGTTGCAGACTTCGCATGAAATCTATAAGCGGGGTCGAAATTCCATCGGTACAAATGAGAAACGTAGCGTGCTGGTCAAGGTCATCCAAGCTGCCGATGACAAGATTCGCGATAGAATTATTCGGGCGACGAATAGTCAAACAAGCCTAAGCCTCAGTTCTCTCCGGGCAACCGACAAGGTTCAGCGGCAGGTTGAGGAATATCTTCTCAAATACGGGTTGTACTATGAGCGACGGCGGCATTTACATAGGAACCGAGGTATTCGGGTTGATGATCTTGTTTCTATAGACCAAATGGGTCAGGCCCTCTTGGCAGGCCTTGTGCAAATGCCGCATTTAGCCAGGGGGCAGGTGAGTAAGGTATTCGAAGATGAGGTCTATGATCTTCTATTTGCTCCGACACACCCAATTGCTGCTTACTTGGTTGCAATCCGGTTGCAGAGGGATTGCGAGGCGTTTCTTCGAGCTGAACCATCTACGCGGGGGCAGGTTGAGGACTTCTGCTTCCATCTGACCATGTTGGCAACAATTGCCTCGACGAGGAAAAACCACCCTTCAGCTGCGGACATCGCCCAATTGGACGGGACGCCAAGTGAACGCGTTCTAGGGGACCTGCTGAAGATCGTCCGGGAAGAATTTGCCGAGGGTGCGCACCGAAAGCGGGAGGTCTTGTTCGACCGCGTTGCAAAAGACCCTGACGTAACAGACGCGCTGCTCGCTCGCGCCAAGAACTATTTGGCATCTAGCCCCCGGCAGTCGGTTGCCAGCTAAGCCAGGCACATAGGATCGCTTCGACCCCAAGTTCCTTGCCGCGTTCCTGAGAACAGGCATTGAGCCATCTCGACCATGTCCACGTCTTCATATCGGGGGAAGATATTCGCCATCGACGGGAGGTTCACCATGACTCAGCTGGGCAAGTTTGAAAGGTACTTGATCGAAGAGTTCTACGATGATTACCGGTCAGGAGACATGTCCCACGGGACGTTCACCAGGCGCGTGGCGTTCATCATGGGGAGCATGACCGCTGCTGCGGCGGCTATGACCTTGGTGGGCTGCACGGCGGACGAGGTGCCCAAGAATGGGGACCCAATGCCGACGCCCACGGCGTCAGCAAGTTCCGGAAACACCACCGCAGTGCCCAACGCCAAGAGTCCGCTGACAGTGCCGGAAGGGACGGCGGGCCTGGCAACAGCCACGGTGAAGTTCGATTCCGGAGGGACTGAAATCAGTGCGTACCTGGCCAGGCCCGAGAACGCTAAGCCGGGTCCGGCCGTCCTGATCTGTCACGAAAACCGCGGCCTTACGCCACACATTCAGGACGTCGCCCGGCGCTTCGCCAAGGAAGGCTACGCAGCTCTGGCGCTGGACCTCCTGAGCAGGGAGGGCGGCACGGCATCGATGGATCCGGACGCGGTCCCGGGCGCACTCACCAAGGCAGGTGCCCAGCGGCACGTGGGGGACTTCCAAGCAGCATTTGAGTATCTGAACGGCCAGAACTTCGTGGAAAAAGGCCGAATTGCCATGGTCGGCTTCTGTTTTGGCGGTGGCATCACCTGGCAGGCGGCCACGGAGATCCCTGGACTCAAGGCAACGTCAGCGTTTTACGGCCCGGCCCCCGACCTTGCGAAGGTCCAGACCATCAAACCCGCCGTTTTCGGTGTCTACGCTGAAAAAGACGCGCGGATCACCGGTTCCATGCCGCAGTTGAAGGAAGCCTTGGACGCGACGCGGGTCAAGCACCAACTCAAGGTGTACCCGGGCGTGGACCATGCATTCCACAACGACACAAGCGACCGTTACAACGAGGCTCAGGCTACGGCCGCCTGGAACGACACGTTGGCTTGGTTCAGGGACAACGTCTGAGGTCAATCCGGCAGGATGCGGGCCTTGCTGGCCAGCTCGGCCTCCAACGTCTCGATACTGGGCAGGCTGGCAACAAATTCGTCGGGCAAGGACTCGGCAAGGGAGGTCCTCCACTCCGCAATCCCCACCGGAGCGTTGAAGCCACGAAGGGCGTACTCGGCCACCACGCTGTTCTTCTCCTTGCACAGCAGCAGGCCGATGGTTGGTTTGTCGTCCGGGTGAGCCATGAGATCGTCAACGGCCGCCATGTACATGCCCAACTGGCCCAGGAACCCGGGCTCGAACTTCACTGCTTTTAGCTCAATGACCATGTAGCAGCGCAATTTCAAATGGTAGAAGAGCAGGTCCGCGAAGAACTCGTCGCCGGCGATCTCCAATCGCACCTGTTCACCAACAAACGCGAAGCCTTGACCCAGCTCCAACAGAAATTTCTCCACGTGTTGCACCAGTTGAAGCTCGAGTTCCCGCTCGCTCCGGCGGTCAGTCATGGCAAGGAAATCAAAGACATACGGATCCTTGGTGGCCTGCTGGGCGAGGTCTGAATCGGCAGGAATCATGGTGGTTTTGAAATTGGTGATCGCCTGCCCGGAACGCTCGTGCAAGCGGGTCTCGATCTGGTGCGTCAAGACGTTGCGCGACCATCCATGCTGGGCGGCTGCCGCTGCGTACCAGAGGCGGGTGGCGGCGTCGTCGAGCTTTTCCAACAGCGCGATCTGGTGGTACCACGGCAATGTTGCAAGCGGCGCTTGCAACATTGGAAAATCAGGCCAGGCCTGGGCAAAGCTCTTCATATACCGCAGGTTCCTGGGGGAGAAGCCCTTCGCTTCAGGGAAACGGCTCCGGATGTCGGCGGATAGACGAGTGACCACTTTGGCGCCCCAACCCTCTTGCGATTCGCGCTCGGCCAGTTGCCGGCCAATGCTCCAGTAGGAGTTGAGCAGCTCGCTGTTCGCTGCCGCAAGAGCGAGGGTGCGGCCTGTGCGGACCTGTTGCGCCACAGTGTTGAGCAGGGCGGGGTACCAGTCGGGCATCGATGTCGCAGCGGGGACTCCTGGGACGGACGCTGTGGCCTCGGTAGCGAGCTCTTGCGAAGGCATAATCTCTCCTGTCGATTGCTGTTGCCATCACGCTAGGTGAAGGCACTGACAGAATGGACGCGTGAGTGAAGCTGGTGAATTTGTGGACTTCACGCTGCAGCGTGAATCGTCGTGGGAGAAGGCCATGGAAGCCCGGCAGCGCCTGGGCGGCATGAAGGTCTACGGCGCATCGGTTGGCGCAGTGCGAGGAACAGTCCGGGATGCCCTCAAGCGGCACAAGAACCTTGACCATGACGACATCACAGCCCTGAGCTCGGAACTGTGGGGTGAAGCGGTCTTTGAACGGAGGCTAGCTGCAGTTGTGTTGCTGCAAACCAAGGTTGGGATCCTGATCAACACGGACCTTACCCGCATTGAGGGTTTCATCAGGCAGGCCGGCACGGAGGAACTGGCCGATCCTTTGGCGGTGGATGTGGTCAAGCCCCTGCTCGCCGGGCTTGAGGGACAGGCAAAGGAACGCGCTGAACGTGTTTTGGAACGCTGGTCGCGTGACACGGATCCGTGGCTACGCCGTGCCGCGCAACTCGCCACGGACAACTCGACCCCTTGATAAGGCCCAGCCACCGGCCTACCGTTTTCATCAACACATGCCAGGCGCCAATTCCGTGAATTGAGAGGCAGGTTGTTCGATGAAATCGCTGTGGTTGGACAGGGAATCCAGCTTCACGTCCGATGCAATCCCCGATGAAAAGCACTTTGACACGATTGTGGTGGGAGCAGGGCTCACCGGAATGGTGACGGCCCTGCTGTTATCCAGATCAGGTCAGCGTGTGGCAGTTTTGGAAGCACGGACCCTCGGCGCCGTTACCACCGGCAACACCACGGGGAAACTAAGCCTCCTGCAAGGAGGGGCACTCTCGGCGCTGCGTGGCCAGTACTCGCTGAAAGTGGTGCAAGCCTATGTGGAGGCGAATCGCACTGGTCAGGCTTGGCTGATGCGGTATATGGAAGAGCAGGGCATCCCGTTTCAGCGCCGGACGGCAGTCACGTTCGCAACTAGCGACGACGGCGGCCAGCGCCTGCGCAAGGAGGCTGCCGTTTCTCGGGACGCCGGCTTGGACGTGCATTTCAGCCGTGACCCCGGGCTGCCATTCCCGGTGGTTGAGGCACTGGAACTTGATGACCAGGCGCAGATCCATCCGATGGAAGTCCTGGAGACGCTCGCCAGGGATATCCGGGAGCACGGCGGAATAATTGTTGAGGATGTCCAGGTGCAGGATGTGGGTTCGGACCTGCCTGTGGCAGTATCCACCCGAAAGGGCGCCTTCACTGCGAATACGGTGGTCATAGCCACCGGCACGCCGATCCTGAACCGCGGGCTCTACTTCGCCAAACTGGAACCGAACCGCTCGTACGCTGCGGCTCTTCGGCTTCCAGACGCAACCCCGCCTCCAAGCGGAATGTACTTGAGCATTGATCCACCCACACGTTCCCAACGCACTCACCCAACGCCGGAGGGTGAGTTGTTGCTGGTAGGCGGATATGGGCATACCGGCGGCCGGGCAGTGTCCCCCAAGGCCCACTTGGATGACCTTCTCTCCTGGGCAAACCAACACTATCCGGGCGCGGAAGTCACCCATACGTGGTCTGCGCAGGACTACCGGCCAACCAACCTTATTCCCTTTTTTGGAAAGATGCCCAGGGGACACGGCCGGATCTTCTTCGGCACCGGCTACAACAAGTGGGGTATGAGCAACGGCGTTGCAGCTGCGTTATCGATTACTGCGGACATCCTGGGCGGCCAGTCTGATTGGGCCAGCGTCATACACCACCGGGTTACGTCGCCCCAGGGTGCTTTGGAAGCCGTTCGCCTCAATGCCGGCGTCGCCAAGCGTATGGTCGAAGACAAAGCCAAGGTCAGGAGCAATCCGGAGATCACGGACCAGACCCGTCCCCCGGAGGGGAGCGGCGTCGTCGGACTTTACAAGGGTGAGCCAGCCGCTGTGTCCACTGTTGATGGCAACGTCTGCATGGTGTCTGCCAGCTGCGCCCACTTGGGAGGCTTGCTGAGCTGGAACGACGCCGAGAAATCGTGGGATTGCCCTTTGCACGGCTCAAGGTTCGCTCCCGACGGCACGTACTTGGAAGGTCCTGCAACGCATAACCTGCAGAAGTCGCCACTCAAGAAGAAGGACAGTCAAGGAGCAGACTAAGCAAGCCGTTCGACGCGCCGCCGGGCCTGGTCCGCGGCGCGTCGTTGCTGTGTGGCGGCCCGGACGGCCAGCTTTTTCTGCGATTCAGCGGCTTCCGCGTCCCGGGTGATGCCGATCAGCTGAGCTTCGAGGGAAGCCAAACGCTTCTTGGCGTCGGCGATCTCCGCCTCGACGTCCGAGCGCCTGCCCGCGAATTCCTTGACAGCATCCCACGCCTTCGATGCAGCGTTTTCGGCCTCCCGGGCCTCCTGATCGGCTGCCTCAAACTCCTTGCGGGCCTCTTCCAAAGCGGCCTGGCGCTTGTGGGCCCTGCGTTCGGCCAGGGATGTTGCGGCCTCGGCAGGTGCTTTATCTTTCTGCTGCGGCTCTTGTTTCTTCTTGCTCTGCCGTGCTGGCCTGTCGTGCTGCGGTGCCGGCCTGGTTCCAGCGGGTGGCTTCAGTTCTGGCGGCTCTCCCGCCCCCAATATCTCATCGGGATTTGTTGCAGCGACGGCATCCGTCAGGTCCACGGACTCAAAGCCGCTCCCGCTTAGTCCGCGGACCAGCCGGCCTGTCGCCACCGCGGCTGAGGCGCCGGTGTCTGCCATTGCCGCGCGGAGAGTCTGCTCGACGTCGGCAACGCCGGCTGCGCTCAGCGGAGCTCCGAGCCGGGCCGCCAGGTCCTTGGCTGCGTGCACGGCCGAGGCCAGCTGGCCTTGCCGCTGCTGGCCAAGTCCACGGAAGGCCTCAGCGTCCCCCTCTTCTTGGGCAGTGCGCAGGGAAGCGCCAAAACGAACGACGCCGTCAATCACCTCGGGTTGGTGAACGGCCAGCATGTTGATGGCCCAGGCGCCGGCTGCGGGCTTGGGCAGGCTGCCGATTTCCTTCGCGAGTTCCTTGTGCCCTGCCTCCTTGGCTTTTCGCGCCAAGGCTGTCCGCTCGGACGTGAATTCACGCGGCAGCACGGCGTACAACTGTTGGGCGGCATCGCGGAGATCCATGGATTCATCCTAGGGGCGCTGTTGCCGACCTTGCCGCTTATCCTTGGGTACTGGTCCATCACACCCAAGGGCTTAGGGTAGCCTAAGTCACGTGGACCAGATCATGAGCTTGCCCTTTGGCGTCGCGCTTGCGGCGCTCTTCGCGATTGTCATGATCCGCGTCAATGTCACGTACTGGCTGGGCCGGGGAGCTGTTACCGGCTTCGCCCACACCCGCTTCGGCGATTCGCTCCAGCGGCCCAAAGCAGCTCAGGCCCAAGCCCTCATTCAGCGTTGGGGGCCGTACGCCGTCGTGCTCTCCTTCCTGACCGTCGGCCTGCAGACCGCGGTCAATCTGGCAGCCGGGGCAGCGCGGATGCCGTTGCGTCGTTACCTCCCCGCGGCAACCGTGGGCTCTGCTATCTGGGCGTTGCTGTATGCGACGATCGGCCTTGCCGCGCTTGAGGCGTGGCTGGCGGTAGCCGCGGCGTCGCCGGCTGGGGCCGGGCTGGCGGTGACGGTTGTGATCGCCGTGACGGTGTGGGTGACGGTGGCCCGGCGGCGTCGGGCGGCAGCCAAATCAGCGGATACAGTGGTCTGAGTTCTACTGCTGGATCGGCGAAAGGCTCGGGTTGACAACTTCACTACCGGAACTGGCGGAGGGCAACTTCTACTACGAATCGTTGGGTGAGGGTCGCTACCGCTCCACGATTCATGCCCAAGGTGCCTGGAATCCGCACGAACAACATATGGCTCCTGCCTCGGGCATCCTCGCTGATGCCCTGCTGAGGCATGAGCCCCGCGATGACGTCCGCATGGCGCGTATCAGCTACGAGATCCTAGGGCTGATCCCCGGAGGCGAGCTCCAGGTGACCACCTCAACTTTGAGGCCTGGACGGACCATCGAACTCATCCAGGCTGAGCTTTCCGCGGGTGGTCGCGTGGCCATCCGTGCCGCAGCGTGGCGCATGATCACCAGCGATACCAGCGCCGTGGCGGCGTCCGAAGACGAGGCCATGCCGGCCCCGGACGAATGCAAGCTGTGGGATGGTGCCAGTGTATGGCCCGGCGGCTACATCCGGTCCCTGGAAATGCGCATCGCCGAAGGCCACCGGCCGGGCTCGGGCAGGGTGTGGATCCGGACCATGCATCCTCTGACGGACAAGGAAGACAGCAGCGATCTTGCCCGCCTCATGGGCTTGGTCGACACCGCCAATGGCATCGCGGCACGGGTTCCGCCGGGGGAGAACAGCTACATCTTCCCCAATGTGGATCTGCAGATCCACATGTACCGTGCGCCGTCCGGAGAATGGCTCGGGCTGGATAACAAAGTTTCCTTCGGAGCCGACGGCATCGGCCTCACGTCCAGCGTGCTCCATGACATCAACGGACCGTTCGGCAGGGCCGAGCAGATCCTGACGCTGAGGAAGAGCTGATGAGCGAAGCACGGCTGGAACGCGACCGTGGCGCTTCCGCCCGCCATAACCTCACGGTCTATCGCCAGGAGGATTCCCTCGGTGCCGCAGGGGATCTTGATTTTGCGTTGGAGCTGCTGAAGCGGGCCCGTAGCGGGCAACTGGGCCCTACCCTTCGCTTGTACCGCCCGCAGCCAACAGTTGCGTTTGGCCAGCGCGATGCGAACCTCCCTGGCTTCAGCGCGGCCGAGGATGCTTGCCGGGAGCTCGGGTTCGAGCCCCTCGTGCGGAAAGCAGGCGGACGTGCGGCTGCGTATCACCAGGGCACGCTGGTGATCGACCACATAGAGCCGCACCCTGACGCTATTGTCCGTGCGAAAGCCCGCTTCGCGGAGTTCGGTGAGCTGTTGGCAGGTGCGCTCCGCAACGTCGGCGTCCATGCCGCCGTCGGGGAGATCCCGGGGGAGTATTGCCCCGGGGAGTTCAGCGTGCATGGGGAGGATGCGGAGTTTCCCGCCCATCGCATCAAGCTGATAGGGACTGCCCAGCGGGTTGTTTCCGGGGGGTGGCTGTTCAGCTCCGTGATTGTGGTGGAGAACTCCGGTCCTATCCGTGACGTCCTGACGGCGAGCTATGCGGCGTTGGGCCTCGAGTGGGATCCTGCCACCGCCGGTGCTGCAAATGACCTGCTGCCCCATCTGGACGTCAAGACTGTGGAGGACGCCGTGGTTGACGCTTACCGCGGCTACGCAGACGTGGTGGACGGCGACTTCCGGAGTCTCTTGGCGTAAGGGGGCCTTTGGTCCACCGTTGTTGAGCGTGCTGGGAGCCGGGTTTACGCTGAGGGG
Organism: Arthrobacter sp. StoSoilB5; assembly: GCF_019977235.1. Lineage (NCBI taxonomy): Bacteria > Bacillati > Actinomycetota > Actinomycetes > Micrococcales > Micrococcaceae > Arthrobacter > Arthrobacter sp. StoSoilB5. The sequence goes on along the minus strand of NZ_AP024646.1, from coordinate 3,305,682 downwards.
ATCAGGAGCACAACCACACGAAACCTGGTGGAATGATGGGCCGGAAGAAGCACCCAGTTCAGGATACCGACGTAGACCTGAGCGTCAGCGAGCCCAAGCGGTCGGCCGCCGGTTTGCCCAGCCTCAGCGAAACCCTGCCCCATGCAATGGCCCACATGGGCCCTTCCCGCGCATGGAAGACGCTCACAGCCGTCAATCAAAAAGACGGTTTTGACTGCATGAGCTGTGCTTGGCCCGATCCGCCGGAACGCAAGGCTGCTGAATTCTGCGAAAACGGTGCCAAGGCCATCGGGTGGGAAGCCGAGCCCCTGAGGATCCCCACGGAGTTCTGGGCGGGGAACCCGCTGGCTTCGCTGGAATCCCGTTCCGAGTACTGGCTGGGGCAACAGGGCAGGTTGGTGGAGCCTGTATATAAGGCCGCAGGGGCGGACCACTATGCGCCCATCAGCTGGGAAGAGGCCTTCGGCATTATTGCGAACGAATTGAACACGCTTGATGATCCGAGTGAGGCCACGTTTTACACCAGTGGACGGACCAGCAACGAAGCAGCGTTCCTGTACCAACTTTTCGTCAGGGCTTTTGGGACCAACAACCTTCCCGATTGTTCCAACATGTGCCATGAGTCCACGGGCGTAGCAATGGGCGAAACCATCGGGGTGGGCAAATCGGCCATCACGTATACGGACTTCGCGAAATCGGATCTGATCATCATCATGGGGCAGAACCCGGGAACCTGCCATCCGCGGATGCTGACGGCGTTGGAGGAGGCCAAGCTCGCGGGTGCGTCCATTGTCGCTGTTAATCCGCTGCCTGAGGCCGGGCTTATTAACTTCCGGAACCCGCAGCGCGTTCGCGGCATCGTTGGTAAGGGAACCGACTTGGCGGACCAATTCCTGCAGATCCGGCTCGCCGGGGACATGGCACTGCTGCAGGCCCTTTCCAAGCGCGTCCTGGATGCCGAACGGGCGGCACCCGGTTCTGTCCTGGACCGCACATTCATTGATGAGCACTGCCAGGGGTTCGTTGGATTCGCCGCGCACCTGGCAACCTTGCAGGAGCGGGACGTTCTTGCCGCCACCGGCCTGCGCAGCACAGAAATCGATGAACTTGCTGACAGGTACATCCACGCGGACAAAGTCATCATCACGTGGGCCATGGGACTGACCCAGCACAAGAAGGCGGTTTCCACCATCAAGGAGATCATTAATCTCCTTCTGCTCCGCGGCAACATTGGAAAACCGGGGGCTGGACCCTCTCCAATCCGTGGACACAGCAATGTTCAGGGTGACCGCACCATGGGCATTTGGGAGAAAATGCCACCACGGTTCCTTGACGCCTTGCAGGATGAGTTTGGCTTTGACCCGCCACGAAAGGCCGGGGTTGATTCGGTGGACAGTATCCGTGGAATGCGGGACGGCAGGATCAAGGTGCTCATCGCGCTGGGCGGCAACCTGGTTCATGCGATTTCGGACACCTCGGTCGCCGAGCAGGCTGTTCGGAAGACCCGGCTCTCAGTTCAGATCTCCACCAAGCTGAACCGCTCACACGTGGTGGTTGGAGAGCAGGCATTGATCCTTCCTACTCTTGGCCGCACCGAAATCGACAGGCAGGACGGGATTGAGCAGTTTGTCACTGTAGAGGACACCGTATGTGCAGTGCACCGCTCCGCCGGGACGCTGGAGCCTATCGCTACGGATGTCCTCTCCGAGGTGGCGATCGTCAGCCGGCTGGCTGAGGCGGTTCTTGACCACAAAGTTCCGGTGGACTGGCCGGGCCTCAGGCGTAACTACGACACCATCCGTGACCACATCTCCCATGTGGTGCTTGGATTTGATGACTTCAATGCCCGCATCCGAGAGCGCGACGGCTTCGTCCTTCCGCACGGCCCCAGGGACTCGCGTACCTTCCCTACCCCCACAGGTAAAGCCGTGTTTTCGGTGAATGATCTGGAAACCATTGAAATACCGGCCGGACGACTGCTCCTTCAGACGGTGCGCTCCCATGACCAGTTCAACACGACCACTTACTCCATGAACGATCGTTACCGTGGCATCAAGAAGGGCCGCATGGTCTTGTTGGTGAATCCGGAGGACCTGGCTGGGTTGGGTTTCCAGGATGGTGCCTACGTGGATGTGCACAGCGAAGCCGACGACGGCGTCGACCGTGTGCTGCGGCAGTTGCGTTTAGTGGCGTACCCCAGTGCCAGGGGCTGCGCCACGGCCTATTACCCGGAGGCGAACGTGTTGGTCCCGTTGGATTCAACTGCGGAAGGCAGTAATACGCCGGTATCGAAGTCTGTGATTATCCGGCTGGAGCCGGCTGCCGCCCCGGTTTTCGAGGCGGCAGCGGGCCAGGGGCACAGGCCTTAGTGGCCGCGTGCGATCCACTCATCCAGATGTGGCAACTCTGCGCCGATCGTGGTGGAGTCTCCGTGACCTGTGAGAACTACCGTTTCCGGAGGCAGTGACAGGATCCGCGTACGGATGGAATCGATAATGGTGGGGAAATCGCTGTAGGAGCGTCCCGTAGCGCCGGGGCCGCCTTGGAAGAGTGTGTCTCCGCTGAAGAGTGTCCCCTCCGTAGGCAGGTAGAAGCACACCGAGCCGGGCGAGTGCCCCGGAGTGTGGATCGCTTTCAAGGTGGCGCCGGCAACCTTGAATTCCTCGCCGTCCACGATCGAGTCGTCAGGATCCACCTCGGGGAAGACCGCGCGCCACAGCATCCAGTCGTCCTGGTGCAGGTGGATGGGTGCCTTGACGAGTTCCCAGAATGCTCCGGCCGAGCTGATGTGGTCGTCATGGCCATGGGTCAGCAGGATGGCTTTTACTGTGCGCCCGTTCACTGCCTCCAGGACGGCTGCAGGGTTGTGGGCGGGGTCGATGACGATGCATTCGGTGTCGTCGCCAATGATCCAGACGTTGTTGTCAACGTCCCACGTCCCGCCGTCCAGGGAGAATGTCCCCGAGGTTACGACGCGATCGATAGTGATGGTGGATTCAGTCACAGCTCGACCACCGATCGCAGGACGGCTCCGTGGTGCATCTTGTCGAATGCCTCTTCAACTTGGTCGATGGTAATTCGTTCGGTGACGAAAGCATCGAGGTCCAGTTTGCCCTGCTTGTAGAGGTCCACGAGCATGGGGAAATCGCGTGAGGGCAGGCAGTCCCCGTACCAGGACGACTTGAGTGATCCACCGCGTCCGAAGACATCGAGGAGAGGCAGTTCAAGGGTCATTTCCGGTGTGGGAACGCCCACCAGGACGACCGTTCCTGCGAGGTCGCGGGCGTAGAAAGCCTGCTTGTAGGTTTCGGGACGTCCGACGGCGTCAATCACCACGTCTGCCCCGAAGCCGCCGGTGAGCGCACGGATTTCTTCCACGGGATCCCCGGCTGAGGAGTCGACGGTGTGTGTGGCACCCAGGTCCTTGGCGCGCTGAAGCTTCTTGGCGTCGATGTCGACGGCGATGATGGTGGTTGCGCCTGCGAGTGCGGCTCCGGCGATTGCTGCCACGCCGACGCCGCCGCAGCCAATGACGGCAACCGAATCGCCGCGTTTGACGCCGCCAGTGTTGAGGGCAGCGCCCAAGCCTGCCATGACGCCGCAGCCGAGCAGCCCTACGGCGGCGGCATCGGCGTCGGGGTCTACTTTGGTGCACTGCCCGGCGGCGACCAGGGTCTTTTCGATGAAGGCGCCGATTCCCAGTGCAGGCGAAAGCTCGGTGCCGTCTTCGAGTGTCATCTTTTGGGTGGCGTTATGCGTGTTGAAGCAGTACTGGGCCTGGCCGCGGTTGCAGGCGCGGCAGTTGCCGCAGACGGCACGCCAGTTGAGGACGACGCGGTCGCCCGGAGTGATGTCGGTGACGTCGGGGCCGACTGCGCTGACTACGCCGGTGGCTTCGTGGCCCAGCAGGAACGGGAAGTCGTCGCTGATGCCACCGAGCTTGTAGTGGAGGTCGGTGTGGCAAACACCGCTGGTAAGGATGTCGACGAGGGCTTCGCCGGGGCCGGGTTCGGGAACCAGGATTGTTTCGAGGGTGGCGGGTGCGCCTTTGGAACGCACGACGACACCTTTGACTGCATGGACCATTAATGTTCCCTTCGGACTCGCGGAGAGCGGGCCGGCTTAAGACAGCTGGGCCCGCTACGGATTCCCATTCTGTCTATCACAGGTGGCAGACAGTGCGGGGATTGTTCCGTGCGGACCCAGCGAGGCTTCAGGCGCAGCTTAGGCGGCGAGCCGGCTTTCAACTTCCGAAGCAGAAGGGTTGGTTGCTGCGGTTCCATCCGGGAAGAGGACGGTGGGGACGGTGCGGTTGCCTCCGTTGAGCTGCTCGACGAGTTCGGCCGTGCCATCCACTTCTTCGATGTTGATCTCGGTGTAGCCGATGCCTTTGGCGTCCAGCTGCTTCTTCAGGCGGTTGCAGTAGCCGCACCAGGTGGTCGAGAACATGGTGATGGTGCCGGAGTCGGGAGTGAAATCCACAGAGCTCTCCTCAGTTTGGGTCGTTTTCACGGGTGGTTCGTTGGTATCAACCGTAACCCGCAGCCCAATAATTCCCCTGAGGCCGGGAAGCGGGGTTACGTCACATTCCGGACTGGTGTGTCCTTGAACCACGCGGCAGACTGTTCCCATGTGTGGACGTTATGTAATGGCCCGTGCCGTGGGGGATCTGCTGGCCGACTTTGATGCCGAGCTTGAAAATGAGATCGCCCTCGAAAAATCGTGGAATGTGGCTCCAACGGATGCTGTTCCGATTGTGCTGGAAAGGCTCGTGGACGATGGATTGAAACGGCAGCTGCATGTTGCGCGCTGGGGGTTGGTTCCCTCATGGGCCAAAGATCCCAAAGGCGGCGCGCGCCTCATCAATGCCCGCAGTGAAACTCTCCTGGAGAAGCCGTCCTTCCGAAAGGCCGCCGTGGCCAGGCGATGCGCTGTTCCTGCCGATGGCTATTACGAGTGGAAGAAGGGCGAAGGCAAAAGCAAGCAGCCCTATTACGTGCATCCGGCAAACGGCGAAGGGCTGGTCTTCGCCGGCCTTTATGAGTGGTGGCGGGACCAGTCGATGTCCAATGACGACCCCGCCCGTTGGCTGCTGTCCATGTCCATCATCACGGCCGATACGCCCACGTCCGAATCGGCCCGTACACGGCGCAGCGCTTCCGTCTTTGACGAGCTGACCGCTTTGCATGACCGGGTTCCCCTGCCCATGAGCCGGGACACCATGGAAGCCTGGCTGGATCCACGGCAGGACGATGCGGCCGGTTTGGTGGACATGGTGCGCTCAAGGGCGCACGATGCCGCTGCTGACTGGACGCTCGACGCCGTCGGGGCAGCGGTCGGAAATGTCCGGAACAACTCACCGGAACTCATCGAACCGGTGGAGGGCCTTTTCTAGCTAGAGCGATTCCGTGACCGGCACGCCGGCCTGGAACTCGCGCCCGTCCGCCTCGCTGAAGGCTGTCATGACGTGGCCTTTACTCAGTCCATGTATGGCCGACATCGGGAAGTTTCCCGTGATCACGTTGCCGGAGTGTTCCACGCCCTTGATGTCGTAGTTTTCCTCGGCACTGAGTGAATGGTTGAAGGAGTAAAACGAGATCGCTTCTCCGTTCATGAACTCAATGCCCAGCCTGCGCTGGGAGGAATAGTCCTCGCTTGCGGCAACAAGGCCCACGACGTAGGCGCCGGAGCCCGGTATGTTGCCTTCGATTTCGAATCGAGCAACGAGGTTGTCATCGTCGGCGGAGATGCTGACCTGCTTCAGGAGTGCGTCATTGGTACTCATGCCACAATCCTGCTCTGTGGACCCGCCCGCGTCCACCCCTTTGCCCTCATCCCTCCAAGAGGCGGCGAACGTTGGCCGCAACGGTGGATCGGTCCATGTCCTGTCCGCGGCGGGCAGTCAGGAGGTGCATGGCCAACCCGTCACCGTAGTCCGATACCGCTTCAGCGCGGGCCCTTGCGTCAGTCATTCCCATGGAACCCAGCATCTGTTCAAGGGCTGAAAGCATTCTTTGGTGCCCGGCGGCCACAACGTCGGGCTGGTCCAAGGCAAAGGCGAATCGTGCCCTGGTCAGTTCAGCGTGGTTTTTTGCCAGCGCGAGCAGTGCCCCGGCGAGCTGTTCCGCCAGGACGGCTACCGACGTCGGGATTTCGGATCCGCCCTGCTGCTGCAGCAGGAGCGAATCGCGTTCTTCAACGCGGTCGACGGCGGCAGCTACCAAAGCGGCACGGTTGCGGAAGTAATTGGAAGTAGTTCCGACGGCGACGCCCGCTTCGGCGTCAACGGCCCGATGGGTGAGTCCCTTGAGGCCTTTGGCAGCCACCACGGCGAGGGCCGCGTCGGCAAGGCTGGTTCGTCTGTCCGGCATGGCGAAAGTCTAGCCTTTAACCTCCCAATTACTACAAATGTAGTAGTAGAGTGGCGGCATGAAAAAGGTGGATATCGTCGGTGGGGGCATAGCGGGCCTCGCCCTTGCAGGAACCCTTGATCCCAGCCAGTTCCACGTCACTGTGCACGAACAGCGGGCTGACCTCCCAGCGGTGGGAACAACCCTGGCCATGTGGCCCGAGGCCCAGGAAGCCCTGGCTTCGTTGGGCATCCTTGGCGCCATCCGGGAAAACAGCCCCCTCATCAAAGGCGGTGCACTCAGGAGCTCCGCAGGCACTCCGTGGATAAGCGTGGAGGGGCAGAACCTTGTGGGGGTCGCCAGGCATACGCTCCTGCGGTTCCTCGACTCCGCCGTGCCCCCGACGGTCCAGAGGCGAAACGGAAAGGTGGACGCGGTTCCAGGCGACTCCTACCTGGCAGTAGCGGCGGATGGGGTGCACAGCATGGTGCGGCGCTCCGTGTGGGGCCAGGGGTGTGCCGCCAAGCTGACCCCTTACCTCGCCGTTCGGGGCGTCATTCCAGAAGACCCGGGCAGCGAAAGCATAGGTGAGTACTGGGGGCGCGGGGATCTCTTTGGCATCGGCCCATCAAGCGGCGGAACCAACTGGTACGCGTCCTTCCGCAGCGGCATGGGACCTGAAGGAATCGACGTCGGCGACGCCCTTGATTTGGCACGACGCCGCTACTCCAAGCACGCGACGGGCATCCAGCATGTCCTGAATACGGCGACGCCCGAAACGTCATTGGCACAACGCATTTGGACCACCCCGCCGCTATGGCGCTATTCGCGGGGCAATGTTGTCCTCATCGGAGACGCGGCCCACGCCATGGCGCCCAACCTTGGGCGGGGCGCCTGCGAATCGCTGATAGACGCCGTCACCCTGGGAAAGCTGGTCAATACCATGCCCCTGGACCAGGCCCTCACTGCCTACAACCGTCAACGTGTGCTTCGGACCCAGCAATTCCGCCTCGGGTCATCCCTGATGATGCGCGTCGCGCTCGCAGAGAGTGCCCAACCCCTGCGTGACAAGTTGCTCGAACTTACTGCCAGGCGGAAGTCCAAGGCGTCCCCAGGGAGCAAAACTTCCCAGTAGGTTTTGTCGGGGGAGCGACGTAAACTGGATATATTCGAACATACATTCGAATAGCGATTTTGCTGATCCAGGGCGATGCCCCCAGGCAAGGAGTGTGGATATGGGGCTTTTCAGTGAGTCCGTGGACGTCATCTGCACGGAAACGGGAAGGCCACAAGCAATCCAGTGGAAAGGAATCCACTACGTCGTCACCAACGAACCCATCCGGTGGTACGAGCGGCGCCAATGGTGGGTGGAAGAAAGCAGGGCCCCTCTAGGAAGCGGCGCAGGCTTGGTAGACCACGAAATCTGGCGGGTCCAACTCCAGCGCCCACAGGATGAAGGGCAATCCGGCAAGGCCATAACCCTTGACCTCGTCCGGCATCTCGCCAGCGGCCGCTGGCGGCTCCTTCGCATCCACGACGCCGCACCGGCCCGGGCAGTCGAACCAGACGAAGCCGCCTGAACCTTGAACTTCACACACCTGCACGTCTCCACAGCCTTCAGCGCCCATTACGGCGTTTCCTGGCCAGACGAACTTGCCCAGTCCGCAGCAGCAGACGGCGCAACAGCTCTCGCCTGTACAGACAGGGACGGCTTGTACGGCATCATCAAACACCTCAAAGCATGCATGGACGCCGGCATCGACCCCATCATCGGAGTGGACCTCGCCATCTTCGACGACGACGGCGACCACCGCACCCAAGTTGCGGGCCGCGTCGTCGTACTCGCCCACGGCAACAACAACGGCGCCGGCTACCGCGCCCTCTGCCGCCTCGTCTCCGACGCCCATGCCCGCACCTCCGGCAAGGCCGGGGGAGTGGTGCCCGTCGCCGTAACAAGGGCAGAACTCGCATCGAGGACACTGGACCCAAAAACCCTCAAACCCGTGCTTACCGTCCTCATAGGACCAGACTCCGATGTGGGTCGTGCCATGGGAGGGCGGAAATATCTTCGGCCCCGGACACTCTTCAAACAATGGATTGACGCCATGCCGCCCGGGACTATCGTTGCCGAGGCCGTATCCCACCTGAGCGCCCCTGGAGAACCCCTCAGCACAGCCCACGCTGTGCGCATGCTCAAGCTCGCCCTTGAATACAACATCCCCGCCATCCTCAGCAACGCCGTTCGCTACTGCGCCCAGGATGGCGCCCCAACCGCGGACGTCCTGGACTCCGCCCGCACACTAAAATCCCTCCCCGAACTTTCCGCAGCCCCCCTGCTCCAGCCAGCAGGTCAACTACAACCAACAGGTCCACTACAACCAACAGGGCAGGGCTGGTTGAAGAACGCCCAACAAATGCTCCAACTCGGTAAAGAGATCATGGGCGCGGCAGGGCAAGGAGCAGCCGGGCTGAACAAACTGCTCTCCAACACAGAAGCGCTCGCCGATAAATGCCGCATCGATCCCATCCTGGACATGGGATGGAAGAAGCCCGTTGTCCCTGAAGCCTCCATCATTGGCATCGATCGTGACCCCATGGTGGAACTCATCCAACGGTGCGAGGCAGGAATCACCCGGCGCTTCCCAGGCATCAAAGGCGATGCGGAAGGGCAGATGCGCTCGCGGTTGGAACATGAGCTCGGAATCATCGGCAAGCTTGGTTTTGCCTCCTACTTCCTCACAGTGGCCGAAGTGTCCCGGATGATCATTGAAATGGGCGTCCGGGTGGCTGCCAGGGGCTCCGGGGCCTCGAGCTTGGTTAACTACCTGATCGACATCAGCCAAGTTGATCCGATCCGGCATGACCTCATTTTTGAACGATTCCTCTCGGGGCGCCGGTCAACCCTTCCTGATATTGACATCGACGTCGAAAGCGCCGAACGGCACAACGTCTACCGGAAGATCTTCGAGCGTTTCGGAGCGGAACGGGTGACCCTGATGAGTATGCAAAACGGTTACCGCGCCCGCGGTGCTGTCCGGGACGCCGGCATGGCTCTTGGCATGGACGAGGCTGAAATCGGCGAAATCGCCAAGCAGTTGTGGCGGTTCTCAGCCCGCAAATTCAGGGAAGCGTTGGTTGAAAAGCCTGAACTCCGTGAGTTTGCCGGGCGTGTGGAGTCTGGACGCGGAGGGCCGGGAGGCATGGAGGAAAACCAGCAGCTGGACCTGCTGGTGGATCTCACTGAAAGGTTGGATCGCCTTCCACGGCACATTTCCATGCACCCCTGCGGGGTGATCCTGGGGGACGCCACGCTCCTGGACAGAACACCGGTGCAGCCCAGCGGTTTGGGGCTACCCATGAGCCAGTTCGACAAACACGACATGGATCCCATGGGAATGCTCAAACTGGATGTCCTGGGTGTGCGGATGCAAAGTGCCATGGCGTTTGCGGTGCGGGAGGTTATCCGCCTGCACCCTTCCAAGGCAGAGGTAGTGGCGGCGGGCCGCCATCCTGTGGAGCCGGGAAGCACAGGTCCGGACTATATTGCGGAGGACGGGCGGATTGACCTCAATGCAGTGCCATTCGACGACGAGCCCACTTATGAGTTGATTCGCAGTACGCATACGTTGGGCTGTTTCCAGATTGAGTCTCCTGGCCAGCGTGAGCTGATTGGGAAGATGGCACCGCGGGAATTCAATGACCTCATTATCGATATTTCCTTGTTCCGGCCTGGGCCCATGAAGTCGGACATGGTCCGTCCGTTCCTGGAGCACCGGCATGGCTTCGCGCCTGAGGTGTACCCCCACCCGGACCTGAAGCCCGTCTTGCAGGAAACCCATGGCGTCACTGTTTTCCATGAGCAGATCCTGAAGACCTTCCACGTCATGACAGGGTGCGGTTTGGACAGGGCAGACGAGTTTCGCCGGGCCTTGGGTGACGAGATCCACGAACCGGAAGTGGAGAAGTACTTCCGCCGGGAAGCGATCAAGAGATACTCACCTGACGTCGTGGACAAAGTGTGGGGAACCCTCAAGGCCTTTGGCAGCTTTGGTTTCTGTAAAGCCCATGGAGCTGCCTTTGCAGTGCCCACCTATCAATCGGCGTGGCTGAAAACCCACCACCCTGAAGCGTTCCTGGCGGGGCTTTGGGAGCACGACCCCGGGATGTACCCCAAACGCCTGCTGGTTGCTGAGGCCCGCCGTTTGGGCATTCCCATCCTGCCCTTGGATATTAACCGCAGCCAGGCTGAATACAGGGTGGAAAGAATCCAGGAAGGCCAGGACTCCGGCAGGCTTGGCATTCGCTTGAGCCTGAACGGAATATACGGCCTCTCGGGAGCGGAGCTTAAGCGGATCGTGGCTGGGCAACCCTACGATTCCCTCGCCGACCTCAGGGCCAGGGCCAGGGTGAGCAAGCCGAATATCAAGAGGCTCGCTCAACTCGGGGCCTTCGACGCCCTGCACCGGGATGCTGGAGGAACAGCAAACCGCGCCGATTTGGTGCAGCACTTGCAGGCTCTCCAGACCAGTCCCTCCAAGAAGGCCAACGACGTCATTGAAGGGCAGTTATCCTTGCCCCTTGGTGATGTGGAGTTGCGGAATATTGCTGCTGGACTACCTGAGCCCAGCATGGTGGACAACGTGCGGGCAGAACTTGATCTCATGGCTGTGGATGTGAGCGAGCATCTCATGGAAAGCCATAGGCCATTGCTGGACAAGCTTGGTGTCACCACGGCGGATAAGCTCCTGGGTCTTCGCAACGGCACCGAGGTACTGGTGGCAGGCGTCCGGATCGCAACTCAGACACCTCCCATGCGTGGGGGGCGCCGCGTAGTGTTCATCAGCATCGACGACGGTACAGGCTGCGTGGACACAGTCTTCTTCCATGAAGCGCAGGAAGAATCGGGTCCGCTCCTGTTTGGTACCCGCCTGCTGCTGATTCGAGGAACCACGCGACGAACTGGTCCCAAGGGAATCAGCCTAAGCGCAAGCAAGGCCTGGGACCTTGGCCGCCCCGAGACCCTGCCGTACGCAGAAGTCCTGCCACCCGGCGTCGGGCTTCCTCCGGAATTCACCCACTCAGGGCCCCTTGACGGTATCTCCAGGAACCTTGCCATCACCGGCCTCGGAAGCTGATCCCGGGCGACCGGAAGCTGATTCCAGGCGACGGCGCGCTGCTTTGGCCGCCTTCGTCGAAACAGATACGATTGACGGTGGCTGGCTGTGGTCCCCGTACGCCACAAGCTATGAAGCCTTCACTATGAATAGGAGACACCCGTGTCAGATGCCCAACAGATCACCCTCATCGTCGATGGCGAAGAGACCAAGGTGACGGAAGGGACTACCGGCGCGGAACTCTTCTTTGAGCGCCGCGACGTCGTTGTTGCCCGTGTCAATGGTGTGCTGAAGGACCTTGACCAGGTCCTCACCGAGGGTGCGGACGTTGAAGGCGTCACCATCGAATCCCCTGACGGACTCAACGTTCTCCGCCACTCCACCGCACACGTCATGGCCCAGGCCGTGCAGCAGCTGCGGCCCAATGCCAAGCTTGGCATCGGCCCTTACATTACCGACGGTTTCTACTTCGACTTCGACGTCGCTGAGCCGTTCACGCCGGAAGACCTGCGCCAGCTGGAAAAGATGATGCAGAAGATCATCAACCAGAACCAGAAGTTCGTTCGCCGCGTGGTCACCGAAGACGAAGCCCGCGAAGCCATGGCTGGCGAGCCCTACAAGCTGGAGTTGTTGGGCAAGAAGAACGACGCCGCAGACGCCGGTGAAGGCGTGAACGTTGAAGTCGGTGCTGGCGACATCACTATTTACGACAATGTGGATCGCAAGAGCGGCGAAAGTGTCTGGTGCGACCTCTGCCGCGGACCGCACCTGCCCAACACCAAGATCATCTCCAACGCGTTCGCACTGACACGCTCGTCCTCCGCGTACTGGCTGGGCAACCAGAACAACCAGCAGTTGCAGCGAATCTACGGCACAGCATGGCCCACCAAGGAAGCCCTCAAGGCTTACCAGGAACGCATCGCTGAGGCAGAACGCCGCGACCACCGCAAGCTGGGTGTGGAGTTGGACCTGTTCTCGTTCCCGGACGAACTCGGCTCGGGCCTTCCTGTGTTCCACCCCAAGGGCGGCATTATCCGCAAGGCCATGGAGGACTACTCCCGCCAGCGCCACGTCGACGCCGGCTACGAGTTCGTCTACACCCCCCACATCACCAAGGGACACCTCTACGAGGTCTCGGGCCACCTTGACTGGTACAAGGACGGCATGTTCCCGGCGATGCAGGTGGATGCAGAGCTCAACGAAGACGGCACCGTGCGGAAGCCTGCGCAGGACTATTACCTGAAGCCGATGAACTGCCCCATGCACAACCTGATCTTCCGCTCACGTGGCCGGTCCTACCGCGAACTTCCGCTGCGCCTGTTCGAATTCGGTTCGGTTTACCGTTACGAGAAATCCGGCGTGGTGCACGGCCTGACCCGTGTCCGCGGCATGACACAGGACGACGCCCACATCTACTGCACCCGCGAGCAGATGAAGGACGAACTGACCACCACGCTGAACTTTGTCCTTGGCCTCCTGAAGGACTACGGGCTGGACGATTTCTACCTCGAACTCTCCACCAAGAACGAGGAAAAGTTCGTGGGTGACGACGCCGCCTGGGAGGAAGCAACCCGCACACTCGCCGAGGTTGGCGCAGCGTCCGGGCTGGACCTGGTACCGGACCCGGGTGGAGCAGCGTTCTATGGCCCGAAGATTTCCGTCCAGGCAAAGGACGCCCTCGGCAGGACCTGGCAGATGTCCACCATCCAGTTGGACTTCAACCTGCCTGAACGCTTCGAGCTGGAGTACCAGGCAGCGGATGGATCGCGCCAGCGTCCCGTCATGATCCACCGTGCCCTCTTCGGTTCGGTCGAACGATTCATGGGTGTTCTCACGGAGCACTACGCCGGCGCCTTCCCGGCGTGGCTATCTCCCGTCCAGGTGGTGGGCATCCCTGTCGCTGAGGCGTTCAACGACTACATGTTCGACGTCGTTGACCAGCTGAAGGCCGCGGGAATCCGTGCCGAGGTGGACATCTCCTCGGACCGTTTCCCGAAGAAGATCCGTACGGCCAGCAAGGACAAGATCCCGTTCGTCCTGATCGCCGGCGGTGAGGATGCAGAAGCAGGTGCTGTCTCGTTCCGCTTCCGCGATGGCAGCCAGGACAATGGCGTGCCCGTGGCAGAGGCGGTCCGCAGAATCGTGGACGCCGTCAAGAACCGCGAAAGCTGACGGAACGGACAATAGACGGTGCAGGAGAACACAGGCGCAGCAGCTGACCTTCCGGGCGACGCCGAAGTAACCGATGACTTCGGCCTGGCAGGTGTTCCGGACGCTTTTCAGCGCCTGTGGACTCCCCACCGCATGGCTTACATCAAGGGCGGGCAGGACCAGTTCAAGGACAAGGACGACTGCCCGTTCTGCGTAGGGCCCACCCGTAGCGATGAGGAGTCCCTCATCGTTTATCGTGGCAGGACCTGCTACGTAGTGCTCAATCTTTTCCCGTACAACCCGGGTCACTTGCTGATCTGCCCCTACCGCCATGTTCCGGACTACACGGACATCACAGTGGAGGAAACAGCGGAGTTCTCCGAGCTCACGCAGACAGCCATGCGCGTGCTGCGCAAGGTTTCCAACCCGAGCGGCTTCAACTTGGGCATGAACCAAGGCGTTACGGGTGGAGCAGGAATCGCCGCGCACTTGCACCAGCACGTTGTACCGCGCTGGGGTGGGGACGGAAACTTCTTCCCCATCATCGCCCAGACCAAGGCCATTACGCAGACACTCGACGAAGTCCGCAAACTGGTGGCCGAGGCCTGGCCGGGGGAGTCGAATGCTCAATAGGCATGCGCGTGGTTTCTTTACTTCCCTTTTCACACCCTTGGCGCGTTGGCTCCTCAAAGTCGGCATAAGTCCAGACGCAGTGACAGTTGCTGGTACAGCAGGAGTCATCCTGGGCGGACTGGTCCTGTATCCGCTGGGATACCTGTGGTGGGGTTCGGTGGGGGTGGCATTCTTCGCGTTCTCGGACGTCGTGGACGGCATTATGGCCCGCTTGCAGGGCCGGAGCGGGGGCTGGGGGAACTTCCTCGATTCCACCTTGGACCGCTTAGCGGACGGTGCCATCTTTGCAGGGTTGGCCATTTGGTTCTTCACCGGGGGTGAGGACGCTGCGATCGGTACTGCCGCTGTCATTTGCCTGGTACTGGGGATGGTGGTTTCCTATGCGCGAGCCAAGGCAGAATCACTGGGCTATCAGGCCAGCGTTGGCATTGCCGAACGTGCGGAGCGGTTGGCTTCCGTGCTTCTCATAGCCGGACTGACAGGGCTGGGACTTCCGGCGGTGGTGCTCTTCGCGACCCTGATCCTGCTCGCCCTCGCCAGTGTGGTCACTATCGTCCAAAGAATGGCGACGGTCCGCAAGCAGGCCATGGCCGAAGCCGAGGGAACTGGCATCTGACCAGAGCCCGGTAGCCGCAGTTGTGCAGGTGTCCTACCGTGGCCCTGTTCTTTGCCGCCTAAGGTGGTAATGAATGTACTGCCACCCGGCAACGTGCGACTACTATTACTAGTACTTGGTCACCTTGACCTGAAAATCCGGTGTGCGCTGATTGCGGTCGTGTGGCTGCGCGAGCCTCCGGCAAAAGGTCGTTTATCTACCCATAGGGGTTTTTGTGTCTACACCAGATGTAAGCAACGAAGCCGGTTCGTCCGCGAACAGCGTCACGGGCAGCAGCCGTGTCAAGCGGGGCATGGCGGAGATGCTCAAGGGCGGCGTCATCATGGACGTCGTTAACGTCGAGCAGGCCCGCATCGCCGAGGACGCCGGTGCCGTGGCGGTCATGGCGCTTGAGCGCGTGCCCGCCGATATCCGCGCCCAGGGCGGCGTGTCCCGGATGTCCGATCCCGACATGATCGATCAGATCATCGCTGCCGTGTCCATCCCGGTCATGGCCAAGGCCCGTATCGGCCACTTCGTCGAAGCCCAGGTCCTGCAGTCCCTCGGTGTCGACTACATCGACGAGTCCGAGGTCCTGACCCCGGCCGACTACGTCAACCACATCGACAAGTGGAACTTCACCGTTCCCTTCGTTTGTGGCGCCACCAACCTGGGTGAGGCGTTGCGCCGCATCAACGAGGGCGCGGCGATGATCCGTTCCAAGGGCGAAGCCGGTACCGGTGACGTTTCCAACGCCACGGGACACATGCGCAAGATCCGTGCCGAGATCGCCAAGCTCGCCGCCCTTCCCGAGGACGAGCTGTACGTTGCGGCCAAGGAACTGCAGGCCCCGTACGAGCTGGTCAAGGAAATCGCGGCCACGGGCAAGCTCCCGGTAGTGCTGTTCACCGCCGGTGGCATCGCCACCCCGGCCGATGCTGCGATGATGATGCAGCTCGGCGCCGACGGCGTGTTCGTCGGTTCCGGCATCTTCAAGTCCGGCAACCCCGCCGAGCGCGCTGCCGCCGTCGTGAAGGCCACCACGTTCTACGATGACCCCGACGTCATCGCCAAGGTCTCCCGCGGCCTGGGCGAAGCGATGGTCGGCATCAACGTCGACGAAATCCCGCAGCCCCACCGCCTCGCAGAGCGCGGCTGGTAACAGCAAAAGAAGAGCGCGGCTGGTAACAGCAAAAGAAGTATGCCGCCGGCCGGTCACCTCCTTCCGAGGTGGCCGGCCGGCGTCGTGTTCTACTCCAGTCCGCGCCGCTTCAGGAGCGGCTCGAGTTGGGCGTCCCTGCCGCGGAACGCCCGGAACGATTCCATCGGATCCTGGCTGTTTCCCCGGGCGAGCAGCTCGCGACGGAACCGCTCGCCGTTTGTGCGGGTCAGGCCGCCGTTTTCCTTGAACCACTCAACGGTGTCCGCGTCCAGGACCTCGCTCCAGATGTACGAGTAGTAGCCGGCAGCGTATCCGGCTCCGGCAAAGATGTGCTGGAAGTAGCCGGTGCGGTAGCGCGGCGGAATCAGCGGGTGTGCGATGCCGGCGGCGGCGAGGGCCTTGGCTTCAAAGGCAAGCACGTCCGCAGGGACGTCCTCCGCGGACAGCACGTGCCATGCCACATCCAGCAACGCTGCCCCCAGGTATTCCGTGGTGGCAAATCCCTCACCCCACAGCAGTGATTCGTTGATGTGGTCCACGATCTCCTGGGGAAGCGCCTCGCCTGTGGCGTAGTGGCGGGCGTAGTTCTTCAGTACTTCCGGCCACATGATCCACATCTCGTTGACCTGCGACGGGTATTCCACGAAGTCGCGAGGTACGGACGTCCCGGAGAACCGGGGATAAGTCACGTCCGAGAACAAGCCGTGCAATGCATGCCCGAATTCATGGAATAGCGTCCGGACCTCGTCCAGGGAGAGGAGTGCCGGCTCACCCGGTGCCGGCTTGGTGATGTTGAGGTTGTTGATCACCACGGCCTGTGTGCCAAGGAGCCGCGACTGTTCCACGAGCGAGTTCATCCAGGCTCCTCCGCGCTTGGATTCGCGGCTGTAATAGTCTCCAAGGAAGAGACCCAGGCTGCTGCCGTCATCGTTCCGGACCTCCCATACGCGGACGTCCTCGTGGTACCCGGCGAGGTCCAGCCGTTCATGGAACGTGATGCCGTAGAGCTGGCTCGCCGCGAAGAAGACACCCTCAGCCAAGACCGTTTCAAGGCTGAAATAGGGCCTGATGACCTGTTCGTCCACGTGGTACTTTTCCCGCCGAACCTGGGCGGAATAATAGGCCCAGTCCCAGGGCTCCAGCGAATGACCCGCGGATTCGGCCAAAGCCTGGGCCTCGGTTTGGGCATTTCCGAGCGCTGCAGGTGCCAACCGTGCCAGCATTGCCCGCACTGCCTCGAAGTCCGGGGCCGTTTGCTGGTCCACCACGAGCTCCGCGAAGTTTTGAAAGCCCAGCAGGCTCGCTTTCTCCGCACGTAAACGGACTGTTGCCGTCACCAGATCGCGGACGTCCAGGCTCCCGCCGTCGGTTCCCCGCGCGAGGGAGGCTTCAAACAGCCGACGCCGGATGGCCCGGTTTTCGAGCCAGGCGAGGGCGGGTTGGTTGCTTGGCTGGATCAACGTCAGGAGGTACCTGCCGTCGTGACCCCCGGCTTTGGCGGCCTCGGCAGCGCCTGCGATATCTTCGGCGGGCAAGCCAGCCAGGTCCGCGTCGTCGTCGAGGAGAAGTGATGCAGCCTTCATGGCCTCCTTGACGCGTTGGCCGAATTCGGTGCCCAGACGTGAGAGTTCGGCGTTGATTTTCCGGAGCCGCGCCTGTCCATTGTGGTCCAGTTGAACGCCGGACTGCCGAAACTCTTTGAGGTACTCCTGCACCAGACGGTCGGATTCGGCATCCAGGCCTGTGGTGTCAATGGCCGTGAAGCGCTCATACAAGCTTCGGTTCATATAGATGGCGTCTTGGTGTGCGGCAAACTTGGGCGACAACCCAGTCTCCAACTCCCTGATGGCCTCCGATGCATCGGCCGATACGAGTGTAAAGAACGCAGCCGCGGCACGGTTGAGCAAAAGCCCGCAGTGTTCCATGGCCAGGGCAGTGTTCTCGAAATTGGCCGGGGTGGGGTTCCCGGCAATCTGTTGGATCTCCTGGAGATGTTCGGCCAGTCCTGACTCGACGGCTTCGGCGTAGTCCTCAGTGGTGATTGCTTCAAAAGGTGGCAGCCCGAAAGGCAGGGGGCTGGGGCTCAACAGAGGATTGGTCATGAAGCGACTCTTTCACTTAAGAATCGTGTCCTCAAGAGTGGCTCGCCAGGATCCACTCCACTTGGCGCCGTAGGATTGCCGTTATGGGGTACATCACTTCTTCCGGGCGACGAATGGTCGGCCTGCTTGCGGCATCAGTATGTGCGTTGTCCTTGACGGCCTGTGGAGTCATCGCAGATAACGATTCCCGGGAGAAGAGCAGCGCCGCTACCGCTCCCGTGACTGCAACATCCACACCAACGCCGACGCCGACGCCTACCCCTGGCAAGGGACCCGCCTGTCCAGAGCTGCGCTGTACGTCCATCACTGTGACCGGCGACATGCTGGTCCATACACAGCTATGGCAGCAGGCCCGGGCCGATGCCGCCGCCGCAGGCCAGCCAGGGTACAACTTCGTACCGCTCCTCGAAGGCCAGCGCCGCTACATCCGGAACAGCGATCTCGCCATATGCCATCAGGAAACTCCTGTAGCCACTCCGGAGGGTCCGTTCTCCGCGTATCCTTCCTTCAATGTGCCGCCGCAGATCGTTACCGCCTCCAAGGACGTCGGGTACCAAGCCTGCACCACGGCCAGCAACCACACTATTGACCGGGGGACTGAAGGGTTGCTCCGGACGCTGGACGCATTGGATGCTGCCGGACTCAAGCACACTGGTTCGTACCGAACGGAAGCTGCATCACAGGAAATCCTGATGCTCAAGACCGACGCCGCCACGGTTGCGGTCATCGTTGGCACCTACGGTCACAACGGACAAATTCCGGAGTACCCGTGGCTTGTTGACGAGCTGGACCCCACGGCCATGATTGCGAAAGCCACCAAAGCCCGTGCCCTCGGGGCGGATATCGTCCTGGGCGTCATGCACGCCGGTGATGAGTATGCCAGCGAGGCCAATGCCCAGCAGCAGGAAGTCGCCCACGCGTTGGTGGACAGTGGCCAATTCACCATGGTCTACGGACACCACACGCACTCCGTGCTGCCGATCGAAAATTACAAGGGTACGTGGATTGTCTACGGACTGGGCAACGGAGTCAC
Organism: Arthrobacter sp. StoSoilB5; assembly: GCF_019977235.1. NCBI lineage: Bacteria > Bacillati > Actinomycetota > Actinomycetes > Micrococcales > Micrococcaceae > Arthrobacter > Arthrobacter sp. StoSoilB5. Next base: position 3,286,542 of record NZ_AP024646.1, on the reverse strand, counting down.
TGAATTGTCGCCCTGGTATGTGGTCAACAACGAGGGGCTGCTGGTCCGGGCCCAGTTCAGTCAGAATGCCGCTGGCGTTTGGGCTGCGTCCGATCTCGCGTGGGCGCCGTCTGTGATTGTTCGGGATCCCTACCGGTGGTGCTCGGTAGCCAGCGACGCACCGCAGGGAGTCTGCGCTTCGCCGGCAGCCGATGCAGAAACCCACGAGCGCACCAAAGCGGTGGTCGAGTCGATGGGCGCGGCAACTGCAGGCGCCCACGAGTTGCTGATTACCAAGGAAAAATAGCTTCTACCGGGGCCTGCGGGCGGCGTGTTCCCGCGCGAGGCGGGCATAGTCGTCGTCGGGCGTTCCAGGCACGAAGGTGCCGTATTTCCGTTCCACTGCCGTTCGGATCAGGAAGTCGGCTATCGCCGGATTCTTGGGCAGCAACGAACCATGCAGGTAACTGGCCACGACGTTGCGGTAGCGGGCGCCCTCGTGGCCGTCCTTGCTGTTGTTTCCTGCACCTTTGGTGACGGTCCCAAGGGGTTCGACGCCGGGGCCCAGCGTGGTCTGTCCGCTGTGGTTCTCGTAGCCCAGGACGTCCCCGAACTCCGGCGACTTGAGGGTCACGTTGCCGATAAGCCGTTCGTCGGTACCGTGGGTTTCGACGTCAAGAATGCCGATGCCCGGAATGACGGGGCCCGCGCTGGTCTTAAAGAACTTCCCGAATAGCTGGTAAAGGCCGCAAATGACCAGCATTGGCGCGCCATCATCCGCAAGGGCCCGCAAATGATCGGCGCGTGCCTGAAGATCATCCTGAATAACCAGCTGGCCGCTGTCCTGCCCGCCGCCACCCACGATGATGTCAATGTCGCCGGGAAACTCGTCGCCAACGTTGTATTCGAGCAGCTCCGGAGTGTAGCCATGCCACTTGATTCGTTGCTGGAGGACCAGGGCATTGCCCCAGTCGCCGTAAATGTTCATGTCCCGCGGGTACAGCTGGAGGACGCGGACGGTTCCTTTGGCGGGCTGTGCTTCCGAGGTCATGAGACCACCTCAACTATGGTGATTTTGGCCAGTTCGCGGCGGATCGCGAGCATGGCAGTGTAAGTGCAGAAAATCCGCTTGGGCTTGCCTCGCGAGCCGTCGATGAACGCGTGCAGGGCCGCAGTGATGTCGGTCTCGACCGTGCCGAAGCGAACCTCGTCGTATTGCAGGCGCAAGGCCATGTCGTAGGCGCGGACGCCGGTAAGGACCTCAACGCCATCTTCCCTCAGGGACTCGAAGTCAACGTCCCAAAGCCAGGACATGTCCCTGCCATCTGCATAATTATCGTTGATGGCGATCATGGTGGCGTATCCGCCGGCAGGGAAGGACTTAAGCCCGAGCCGGAATCCACTGGGATTCTTGACGAGCACAAGTTCCAACGGCTGGCCATCCACCGTGAGGCTTTCCCCGCGACCGAAAGCGGGAGCGACATCACCCAGGGCTTTGACCAGTTTGGGAGTGTCCACGGCCCCCGTGCCAAGGATGGCCCTGGCCAGGGAGAGGGCGGCCGCCGCGTTGAAGATGTTGTAGACGCCGCGCAGTTTCATGCCCGTGGTGACCGTTTCGCCGTCGAACTCGAAGTCGGCATCCTGCGCACCCACGCGGCGGAGCACGACGTCGGCGGCAGGGCCGTCGGATACCTCACCCGCGGTGCCGGGGGCCGGCGTATTCGGGGAAGACGGTCCGGTGGTGGCGGTTCGCATATCGTCGTCGTTGGGGAACGTGCTGCGGAGTGACTCATCCAGGCCGAAGTAACGGACGCTGGGATTGTGGACGGCCCCCGGAACGTTCAGGACGTTGGCAATGCGTGCCACGCGTGGGTCTTCACGGTTCAACACCACTGTATCCGTGGTCTTCAGTGCAATGTGTTCGAGCAAGCGGGCGGTCTTGTCGATCTCGCCGAACCGGTCAAGTTGGTCCCGAAGGACGTTCAGCAAGAGGCTGAAACGCGGTGGGACCTTGTTCACGAAGTGCACGGCGTGTGCTTCGTCGAGTTCGAGGATGGCGACATCGGCGTCGAGGCGGCCACGCCAGTCAACATCGCCGAGGAGGGACGCGGCTACGCCCCGGGTGAAGTTACTGCCGGTGCGGTTGGTGAAGACCTTCAGGCCTTGGCTTTCCAAGAGCTCGACTACCATCTTGGTGGTTGTGGTCTTCCCGTTAGTGCCGCTGACAACGGCCACGCCATGGGGAAGGCTGGACAGCGTTCTCTGCATGAAACCGGGATCGATTTTTTCGACCACCAAGCCGGGGAAAGCAGAGCCGCCACCCCGGAGCCGGGACAGTGTGCGGACCAGCTTGCCGAGGGGAACGCTGAAGGAAAACATGCTCTGTAATATATCCCAGTTAAGGCATGGAACTTGGCGTGGAAGCCCCTCCGGTTGGTCACCTCGCTTGTCCTCCGGAGGAGTTTGCCGGACCGGGCCACTATGATGGTCGAATGACCAACCCCCTTTCCGACGCTTCATCACGCGTGGGTGCAGGACTCCGGATCGGCGTACTGGCCCTCCAAGGCGACTTCCGCGAGCACATCCACGCCGTGGAAGCCGCAGGCGCCACGGGTGTGGGCATCCGTCGCCCCGCTGAGCTGGATGACGTTGACGGCCTCATTATCCCTGGTGGGGAGTCCACCACGATCGACAAACTCTCACGGATCTTCGAACTCGCCGATCCGCTCCGGAAACGCATCGCCGACGGCCTTCCCGTTTATGGCTCCTGTGCCGGCATGATTCTCCTTGCCGATGAGATTGCGGATCCCGCCACGGACCTGGACGGAAACCCGCAGCAGACCTTCGGTGGGCTGGACATCACCGTGCGCCGCAATGCCTTCGGCCGCCAGCGCGAGTCCTTTGAAACCGACCTTGATTTCAAAGGACTCGACTTCAGCGCAGGGGAGCAGGGCGTTGATCCGGTGCACGCAGTCTTCATCCGTGGACCTTGGGTTGAACGGGTTGGCCCCGGAGTTGAAGTCCTGGCCCAGGTTGATCCGGAGCATGCCAGCCACACCGCCACTTTGCACGGATTGGCTAGAATTGTTGCAGTGCGCTCCGGCCAGCTGCTGGCCACCTCTTTCCATCCGGAAGTGACAGGTGAGAAGCGCGTGCATGAACTCTTTATTCGAATGATCAGAGGAGAAGCGTAAAGCATGTCAGGCCACTCCAAATGGGCGACGACCAAGCACAAGAAAGCCATCATTGATAGCCGGCGTGCAAAGTCGTTCGCAAAGCTGATCAAGAACATCGAAGTTGCTGCCCGCATGGGCGGGCCGGACCTCGCCGGCAACCCTGGCCTGGAACTCGCTGTTACCAAGGCGAAGAAGACCTCGGTTCCCAACGACAACATCGACCGCGCCATCAAGCGTGGGGCCGGCCTCACGGGCGAAGTGGTCGATTACACCGAGATCATGTATGAAGCCCGTGGTCCCCAGGGCTCGGCGTTGTTGATCGAGTGCCTGACCGACAACAAGAACCGTGCGGCTTCAGAAGTTCGGCTCGCGATTTCCCGCAACGGTGGCACTATTGCCGACCCCGGCTCGGTTAGCTACCTCTTCACCCGCAAGGGCGTCGTGGTGCTGCCGAAGAACGGTCTGAGCGAGGACGACATCCTGATGGCCGTCCTGGACGCAGGCGCAGAAGAAGTCAAGGACAGCGGCGAGAACTGGGAAGTCCATTCCGAGCCCTCGGACCTGCAGGCCATCCGTGACGCCTTGAAGGATGCCGGCATCGAGTACGAATCCGATGAAGCTGAATTCGTGCCCTCCATGCAGGTGGACCTCGATATTGATGGTGCCAGGAAGTTCATGAAGCTCGTGGATGCGCTGGAAGACCTGGACGACGTCCAGAACGTCTACAGCAACGCCGACTTCAGCGAGGAAGTGCAGGCTGCCCTCGACGCCGACTAGGCGGGGCAGCACGTCTATTTTGACAACAAACAGGGAGGCCCGGACTTGACTCTTCGCGTATTGGGAGTCGATCCGGGCCTCACCCGTTGCGGCATCGGTGTGGTGGATATCGAGCGGAACCGGCGAGCCACCATGGTGGCTGTTGGTGTCGTCGGCACTTCCGCGGAGCTGACGCTGGACAAGCGGCTTTTGGTCATCGCACAGGCCATTGACGAGTGGCTCGATCTTCACGAGCCGGACGTCGTCGCCGTCGAGCGCGTTTTTTCGCAGATGAACGTCAGCACGGTGATGGGCGTGGCCCAAGCCTCTGGCGTTGTCATCGCAGCGGCCGCGCGTCGCGGTATCCCTGTTGCCTTGCACACGCCTTCTGAAGTCAAGGCGGCCGTGACCGGAAGCGGTACAGCCAATAAGGACGCGGTCACTAAATTGGTTACGAAAATTCTCCGGTTGGACGCTCCGCCAAAGCCGGCGGATGCGGCGGATGCCCTTGCCCTGGCGCTCACCCACGCATGGCGGGCGGGTAGCGGAATGGGTGCGCCTAATGCTTCCTCCGGCAAGGATTCGCTCACGCCGGCGCAACGTGCGTGGGCTGAAGCAGAAGCGAAAGCGCGCCGCGCACGCTGATTGTCGGTAGCCCTTGCTAGGGTATTCGTAGATATGTTCGGATAGTTTGCTAATCTCAGGAGCCGGGTCTTGATCAGTTTTCTCCGTGGAACAGTAGCCCACGTTGGCTTGTCGACCGCCGTGATCGACCTCAACGGTGCGGGAATGAGCGTCTTCGCTACTCCCCAGACCTTGAGCAACCTGAAAGTCGGCACTGAGGCGAAGCTCTTCACCTCCATGATCGTCCGTGAGGATTCCCTTACGTTGTTCGGTTTCGCCGATGACGATGAACGCGAGGTTTTCGATGTCCTGCTGAGCGTTAGCGGCGTCGGTCCACGTTTGGCTCTGGCCGTGCTTGCGGTGCACGAGCCCGAAGCGATCCGGGTTGCGGCGCACACCGGCGATGGCAAGGCGTTCACCAAAGTCCCTGGCATCGGGCCCAAGGTCGCTGGGCGGATAGTCCTTGAACTGGCCGGCAAGCTGGTCCCGCACGGCACGGGCACAGGAACAGCGCCTGCAGTCATCAATACAGTGGAATGGAAGCCCCAGGTGGTAGCTGCCATGACCAGTCTGGGGTGGTCCGAGAAGGACGCCGCGGGCAGTATCGACAAAGCAATGGCGGATTCACCCGAACTTGTTGACGCCGGTAATGTGGCGCAGATCCTCCGGGCTACTTTGCGCTGGTTGGGCCAGGACGGCGCGCGCGCCGGAAACCGTGTAGGCACCCGTGGCTGAGCAATCCCTCGTCGCCGGAGGGGAAGAGCCGGAGGAACGGGTCATTGAGGCCGCACTCAGGCCGAAGAACCTTCATGATTTTGTGGGCCAGCACCGTGTCCGCAAGCAGCTTTCCTTGGTGCTTGAAGCCTCGCGGATGCGGGGCCGGAGCGCTGACCACGTACTGCTCTCAGGGCCTCCCGGTCTGGGCAAGACGACTCTTGCCATGATCATTGCCGCAGAGATGAACGCACCATTGCGGATCAGCAGCGGACCAGCCATCCAGCATGCCGGCGACCTCGCGGCGATCCTCTCCTCGTTGTCCGAGGGCGAGGTGTTGTTCCTTGACGAAATCCACCGTATGTCCCGCCCGGCCGAAGAAATGCTCTACATGGCCATGGAAGACTTCCGCGTGGACATCGTGGTGGGCAAGGGTGCTGGCGCAACTGCGATTCCCCTTGAACTTCCACCCTTCACCCTCGTCGGTGCCACCACCCGCGCCGGCCTGCTGCCGGGCCCCTTGCGGGACCGCTTCGGTTTTACGGGGCACCTGGAGTTCTACTCCGTAGCCGAACTGGAACTCGTACTGCGCCGCTCGGCTGGATTGCTGGACCTGAAGGTCAACTCAGCCGGATTCACGGAGATTGCCGGACGATCCCGGGGCACGCCACGTATCGCAAACCGCTTGCTCCGCCGTGTCCGCGACTGGGCCCTTGTCCACGGAATCGAACAAATTGACGCGCGGTCGGCGTCTGCTGCCCTGGACATGTACGAGGTAGATGAACGGGGCCTGGACCGCCTCGACCGCTCGGTCCTTGAAGCATTGATTACCAAGTTCAACGGCGGACCCGTGGGTCTTTCAACTCTGGCCATCGCCGTGGGCGAAGAGCCGGAAACCGTCGAAACCGTTGCCGAACCATACTTGGTGCGCGAAGGACTGCTGGGGCGGACCCCTCGTGGCCGTATCGCCATGGCACCAGCTTGGACGCACCTTGGCTACGCTGTGCCGGCAGGTGTATTCGGCCAGGAGACCCTCGCGCTGTTTGACGAGGATGAAAACCACGCCGAAAGCGTAGATACCATCGGTTAACACGCTGTATTCAGCTTTTCCCACTAGACTGGTATGACGCTCGGCACGTTCGAGTCCTTGATCCATGCGCCCGCTTCGCTGTGAAGCGAGTTGCCGTGCGGGGGTTTACTCCCGTGACCGCAGGATCTGCCGGGGACGTTGCCGTGAACCAAAACGTAAGTACAGAACGGAACTTCCCTGTGGATCCAATGACCATATTGCTGTTCGTCATGCTTGGACTCTTTGTCTTCATGATGTTCCGCCGCAACAAGAAGACCCAGCAGCAGCAGGCTGAGATGCAGTCCAAGTTCGCTCCGGGCGTCGATGTCATGACCAGCTTCGGTCTCTTCGGGCGCATCGTGTCCATTGATGAAGCTGAGAACAAGGTCGTTATCGAGCTGTCTCCCGGGAACCAAGCTACGGTTCACCGCCAGGCGGTCACCAAGGTCGTCGAAAAGGCCGAAGAGGAAGCCCCGGTTGTGCCGGATGACGCTTCTTCGCTGACCGTTGCTGACGGTGAAACTCCCTCTGCGACCGAGACGCCGGAAGAAACCATCGCGCGCCTCAATAAAGAGGACAAGAAGGACAACTAGCACCGTCAGTCGCGGCAACACCGCGCAAGAACACTTCTACGGCAGCGGAAAGCCGCCGGCAGACGCTTACCAGTGTCCGCCGGCGGCTGTCCGGCGATAACAGGAAGATCGATAATGGCACGGACCGGCCCCAAAAACTCAGCCCGCAGGGTGCTGACTTGGCTTGGAGCAATATTCGTTGTACTCACCGCTGTTCTGGGTGGCGGAGTCATTTCCGGCCATGCCAGCTGGGCTCCCAAGCTTGCCTTGGACCTCGAAGGCGGAACGCAGATGATCCTGGCACCCCGGGTAGAGGGTTCCAGCGAGATCAGTGAGGAACAGCTCAACCAGGCAGTTGCCATCATCCGCCAGCGTGTGGACGGCTCCGGTGTTGCCGAAGCCGAGATCAGCACCCAGTCGGGGCGGAACGTGGTGGTGAGCCTCCCTGGAACTCCATCCAAGGAAACACGCGACCTCATCCAGGCGTCGGCGGACATGAACTTCCGCCCGGTGATCGCTGCGGCTGACCCCGCAGCCATCCCAGTCGAATCCCGCACGCCGGATGACCAACTGCCTAAGCCCACCGCGGATCCCACCAACGCGAGTGACACCAACTGGGTGACTCCGGAGCTTTATAAGGAATTCGAAGCGCTGGACTGCGTCAACCCTTCCACTGAGAAGCGGGAACGTTCTGATCCCGCGAAGCCTTTGGTGACGTGCGAGGCCGCTACTGACAAGACTCCCGCCATCAAGTACATTCTTGGGCCGGTTGAGGTCAAAGGCCAGGACATCAGTTCTTCCTCGTTCTCCCAGGTCCAAGGGGCGCAGGGATCCGTGACCAACTCCTGGGGCGTGAACATCACGTTCAACGCCGAGGCAACTGCCAAGTTCAAGGAAGTCACGGAGCGGCTCAACCAGTTCTACACAGCGTCACTTGCCCAGGGTGGCAACGACCCCAAGGCACAATTCGCCATTGTCCTCGATGACAAGGTCATCTCGGCACCGAGGTCCCTTGCGGTCATTACTGACGGAAAACCGCAGATCACGGGTAACTTCACCCAAGCCTCAGCGAAGGCCCTGTCCGACCAACTCCGCTATGGCGCTTTGCCGATCTCCTTCGAGATCCAGTCCCAGGAGCAGATCTCGGCCACGCTCGGTGGCGACCAGCTTCGTCTCGGCCTGTTGGCTGGCCTCATCGGCCTCTTGCTCGTGGTGGTGTACTCGCTCTTCCAGTACCGTGCCCTCGGCTTTGTCACCATCGCTTCCCTGGTGGTCGCCGGTGGTTTGACCTACCTTGCCATCGCGATTCTCGGTTGGACTGAAAACTATCGTCTTTCCCTTGCCGGTGTTGCTGGCCTGATCGTTGCCATCGGACAGACGGCCGACTCGTTCATTGTGTACTTCGAACGAATCCGCGATGAACTTCGTGAGGGCCGCGGACTCGTGTCCGCCGTCGAGAACGGCTGGAAGCGTGCCAAGCGGACCGTACTGGCCTCCAAAGCAGTCAATTTGCTGGCAGCCTTGGTCCTTTATTTCGTGGCTGTAGGCAATGTGCGCGGCTTCGCGTTCACCCTTGGCCTCACGGCTGTTGCCGACCTCATCGTGGTATTCATGTTCACGCACCCGATGCTGCAGGTCCTTGCCCGCACGAGGTTCTTTGGCGAAGGCCACCGGTTCTCCGGTTTGTCGCCTGATCGTCTGGGTGCTGTGCCGCTGTATCGGGGAGCAGGACGTCTTCGTACGCCCACCGAGAAGCCGGCCGTTGTCCGTGCACGCAATGCCGGTGCCGCAGCTGAAGCAGAACGCCGCATGACTATCGCCGAACGGCGCCTTGCCGAGAAGGGCCAGTTGACTGGTCCTTCCAACGGCACCAAGGAGGAGAAGTAATGACCACGAGCTTCGCAACCTTCGGCAACGAGCTATACACCGGCAAGCGCTCCTACAATTTTGTTGATTCCAAGAAGATCTGGTTCATCATTGCTGCTGTCGCTGTGGCCCTCTCCATCCTGATCCCGGTGTTGAAGGGCGGCTTCAACCTCGGCATCGAGTTCCGGGGCGGCTCGGAGTTCACTGTTTCCAACGTGAAGACCACTGACGCAGGCCTGGGCGAAAAGGCTGTCCACGACGTCGTATCCGGCGCCATTCCACGCGTTGCGAACGTGGCAGGCAACACCATGCGGATTCAGACGGATCAGCTGACCGATGACGAGACCAACCGCATCAAAGAGGGCCTGACCACCGCTTACGGTGTGACGGAGAACGAAGTGACGTCAAACTTTGTGGGTCCCACGTGGGGCCAGGATGTCACGCGCCAGGCACTTATTGGGCTCGCCGTGTTCGTCGGCCTCGCTGCCGTCCTCATGGCGTTGTATTTCAGGACCTGGAAGATGTCGCTATCTGCCCTGGTTGGCATGCTTGTCACCATGTTCACCACGGCGGGCGTCTACGCCCTGAGCGATTTCGAAGTGACGCCGTCGGCGATCATCGGATTCCTTACTGTCCTCAGCTACTCGCTGTACGACACCGTGGTGGTCTTCGACAAGATCCGCGAGAACACGGCAGATATTTCCACCTCCACGCGCCGGACTTTTGGTGAAGAGGTCAACCTTGCGGTCAACCAAACCCTGGTCCGTTCCATCAACACCATGATGGTTGCAGTCCTTCCGGTTGCTGCGATCCTCTTCATCGGGGCCGGACTGTTGGGCGCGGGTACCCTCCGGGACCTTTCCCTCGCGTTGTTCGTCGGAATCCTCATCGGAACGGCAGCTACCATCTTCATCGCGGCACCGCTCTACGCGTGGCTGCGCCAGAGCGAGCCGGACCTCGTGAAGCAGGCCAGGAAAGTCGCCCACCGCAGAGCCGAGGCCACTGTTTAGGCGATTTCCTATAGGGCGTTACGTCCAGGAGCCGGACCCCGCATGACCAGGGGTCCGGCTCTTTGACTTGCTGGGGTCGCCGTCATGTGCTGTCCGGTTGCGGAAGCATTCAGTTGCGGGAATAGACTGGAAGAATTAAATCGGTCGTGAGGGGTACTTCTGTGGAAGAACGTGCGACGTCGGCACCACCGGCGGGCGGGGAGGACAGTCACAGCGGTGTGACGGTTCCGGCAACAAGCGTGGCTGGACGGACCGCTGGTGCGGTTCCGGTCGATACTCCCGGCGTGCGTCCAACCTTTCCGGGGCGGCGGGAGCGTACGCGTTCCCGGCTGGCGCGACTGACCGGACGAGGGGTGGCGCCGTACTCGCCCATTCTGGAACCGCTCCTGCGAACCGTGCGGGCCAACAACCCCAAAGAAGACTTCGAACTGATTCAGCGCGCTTTCGCGGTGGCAGAGCGCAGCCACCAGGGCCAGAAGCGCAAGAGCGGTGATCCGTACATCACCCACCCCGTGGCGGTAGCCACCATCCTTGCTGAACTCGGTATGACAGGAACCACCCTGGCCGCCGCGTTGCTCCATGACACCGTGGAGGACACCCCTTACACGCTCAATGACCTCACCCGCGACTTCGGCCCGGAAGTGGCGATGCTCGTGGATGGCGTGACCAAGCTGGACAAGGTCAGCTTCGGCGAGGCAGCCCAATCGGAGACGGTCCGGAAGATGGTCGTGGCCATGGCCAAGGACATCCGGGTCCTGATGATCAAGCTTGCCGACCGGCTCCACAATGCCCGTACTTGGCGGTTCGTGTCGGCGGAATCGTCGTCCCGCAAGGCCCGCGAAACGCTGGAGATCTTCGCACCCCTGGCACATCGCCTGGGTATGAACACCATTAAGTGGGAGTTGGAGGATCTGTCTTTCGCGGCGCTCTACCCCAAGGTGTACGAGGAAATCGTCCGCATGGTGGGGGACCGCACCCCCGAACGCGAGAAGAGCCTAAGCGTCATCCGCAACCAGATTGCAGATGACCTTCGGACGGCACGCATCAAGGCGACCATCACCGGCCGGCCCAAGCACTACTACTCGATCTACCAGAAGATGATCGTCCGCGATAAGGACTTTGACGATATCAACGACCTCATGGGCGTTCGCGTCCTGGTTGATTCCGTGCGCGACTGTTACGCGGCACTGGGTACCTTGCACTCGCGTTGGAATCCGCTTCCCGGGCGGTTCAAAGATTACATCGCCATGCCGAAGTTCAACATGTACCAGTCCCTGCACACTACGGTGATCGGCCCGGGTGGAAAGCCCGTTGAAATCCAGATCCGCACGCATGAGATGCACCGCCGGGCCGAGTATGGCGTCGCGGCCCACTGGAAGTACAAGGATCAGCCCAACCGAACTGCGGTGGGCCCTGGCAGCCCACGCGACGGCGATATGGGTTGGCTGCGCTCCTTGGTGGACTGGCAACAGGAAACTTCGGACCCGGGCGAATTTCTTGATTCCCTGCGGTACGAAATCAACGCACGTGAAGTCTTTGTCTTCACGCCCAAGGGCGAAGTCATGGCCTTGCCCGCTGGATCGACGCCGGTGGACTTTGCGTACGCGGTCCACACGGAAGTGGGTCACCGGACTATCGGTGCCCGGGTCAACGGCAAACTCGTGCCGCTCAACAGCGAACTCAACCACGGCGACTGGGTGGAGATCTTCACGTCCAAGGCCGAGGGTGCGGGTCCAAGCCAGGACTGGCAACACTTCGTCAAATCGGCAAGGGCCCGGAACAAGATCCGCCAGTGGTTCACCAAGGAACGCCGTGAGGAAGCGATTGACCGCGGCAAGGACATGCTGACGCGGGCGATGCGCAAGCAAAACCTCCCACTGCAACGACTCATGAATCATGACGCGCTGTCTGCGGTCGCGGAGGACTTCCACTACGTTGACATTTCTGGTCTTTATGCCGGCGTGGGCGACGGCCACACGTCTGCCCAGTCCGTCATGGAGAAGCTCGTAGAGCACCTTGGTGGGCACGAGACCCCGGATGAGGACCTTGACGAGGTCAGCATCCCTACGCAGGTTGCCAAGTCCAAGTTTTCCGATTCCGGCGTCATTGTTCGCGGTGTGGGAGATGTTTGGGTCAAACTGGCCCGGTGCTGCACCCCCGTGCCCCCGGACCCCATCCTGGGGTTTGTCACCCGCGGTTCCGGCGTCTCTGTCCATAGGACCGATTGCACCAACGTGGCCGGGTTGCGTGACCAACCGGACAGGATCGTCGAGGTTGAGTGGGCACCAACGCAGTCCAGCGTCTTCCTGGTGGAAATCCAGGTGGAAGCGTTGGACAGGAAGTCACTCTTGTCCGACGTCACGCGTGTCTTGTCAGAAAACCATGTCAACATCCTTGCGGCCTCGGTGCACACCTCAAGCGACAGGGTGGCGATCTCCAAGTTTGCCTTCGAAATGGGTGACCCAAAGTATCTGCACCATGTCCTCAGTGCCGTGCGGCGCATCGACGGGGTTTTCGATGTCTACCGCACCACGGGTAACAGGCGCAGGAGCTAGTTCGGGGAAACGAGCCTCGCAAGCGTAGCGAGGGCACGCTTCTTGTGGGGAACCCGCGGTGCCGCCTCCACAGCAAGCGTGAGCAAGCGGAGCCTGATGCCGAGATCCTGGTGATCGAGAAGTCGACGCAGCGCCGGCAGGGCTTGATCCGACTCAACATGCAGGGCGATGTCCGCTGCTGTTCGCAACGGGCTGCTCACCAGCATGCCGCCAAGGCTCACAACATCCAGTTGGCCCAGGCGGACCTCATGGAGATTGCACCCCCGGGCGCCACGCACGCTGGAGATGCGATGCTTGGCGTCGACCAGGAGCGATAACCGCTCCGGAGGCTTGGCGCAGCCGTAGATCCAAGCTGCCGTAAGCCTTCCTGCGACCACTTTGGTCCGCATCCGGTCCGGGACCGCCAAGGAGGCTGCACGGGCGCGGAGGCGTGGCGTGACTGCAACACCAGGCGCCGCGTAACTCTTTCCGTACAAGGGAAGCAGGATGCCATCCAGCGCCATGCACTGCAATTCGGGCCACGTGAAGAGGCGGCTGGGTGCGAAGAGCTCGGGAAGAACGGGTTCCTGCAGGTGCGGGGCTGTGACGGGTGGGACCATTCGTTGATCATTGCGTGCCTGGGCCACAACAGTACAGGCCCCGCACCGGGTATGTGGATAACCGGTACAGGGCCTGCGGGGAAGTGTGGGCTCAGAACGAGCCCCAGGTTGGGTTAGGCGAGGTCGCTCGCCGAGCGCTGGATCTGGTCCAGCCATGCCTCACGTGCTTCAAGAGCCTCACGCGCAGCCTTGATACGGCGCTGGTCACCGGCCTTTTCGGCTTTCTCCAGGTCCTCCTTGAGCCCGGCGATAGCGGACTCAAGTTGCGACAAGGCACTGTTGGTGCGGGCCTTGGTCTCCGGGTTGCTCCGGCGCCACTTTTCTTCCTCGGCCTCTCGGACTGCGTCCTCCACCTTGCGCAGACCGGCCTCGATGCGGCCCATGTCCGCCCTGGGGACCTTACCGGCATCTTCCCAACGGTCGCGGATGGACTGCAAGGCCTTCTTCGTGGCGTTGAGATCGTTGATCGGCAGCAGCGCCTGGGCCTCGGCTACCAGCTGCTCCTTGACTGCGAGGTTGGCCGTGTACTCCTGGTCAATCTGCTCGTTTGCAGCCTGCCGGTTGCTGAAGAAGACATCCTGGGCGGCACGGAAACGGCCCCAGAGGGCGTCGTCATCTTTGCGACTGGCCCGCGGGGTGGCCTTCCACTGATCCATGAGCCTGCGGTATTCGCCGGCCGCGTAACCCCAGTCAGTGGAAGAGGAAAGTGCTTCAGCTTCCGCGATCAATGCTTCCTTGGCGACCTTGGCCGCAGAATTGTTGCTGTCCAGCTGCGAGAAGTAAGCGCGGCGGTGGCGATCGAACACAGTGCGCGCCGAGCGGAAGCGCTTCCACAGTGCGTCTTCGTTGCTCCGGCCCAGTCGGACTCCGCTCTTCTGCGCAGCCTTCCACGTCTCGAAGAGCTCGTTCATACGCGCACTGGACGTCTTCCACTGGATCTGGGCAGGATCCTGGCCAGCAATGGCCTCTGCCTCCGCCACAATGGCTTCGCGGGCGGCGAGCTCGCTGGCGCGGACCGCCTCATGGGCTGCTTTCTCGGACTTTTCCAGCTCGGTAATCTGCGCAGACAACGTGTCCAGACGTGCTTCAGCCGAACGGATATCGCCCACCATGTTGCGCTCTGCGAGCTGCTCGCGGAGGTGGGTCACGGTCTTCTGCATGTCCGTTGCCGGCGCCTTGGATTCCACGCGGTGTTCCAGCAGGACTACCTGGGCGATGATGTCGTCGAACTTCCGGGCGAAGTAGCCCAAGGCTTCGTCAGGGCTAACACCCGGGTATTGGCCAACGGCAATCTCTTCGCCATCCAACGTGAGGAAAACGTGACCGTCGCCTTCAGCGCGACCCCACTTGGCTGCCTCTGCGAGCGATGCTGCAGATACCGCGGGTGCAGCTGGAACGACGGCGGCAGGGGCCTTGGGGCGGGCCGCAAAGGCAGCGGGGGAAGGCGTGGGGCGCGATCCGCCAGGCTTGGCTTCTGCGGGTGTTTCTTCAGCCGCTGGGGCTTCGGTTACTGCCGGTGTTTCGGTTGCTGCCGGTGTTTCGTCGGCTGCAGCGGCGGGTGTTGGATCAGCCGCAAGTGCTGCCTCAGTCCCATTGGGGCTGTTTGCCTCGACTGCGTCTTGGTTGGCCACTACTGCTGTTTCGTCGGATTTCTGACTGTCTGTCACCGCTAAAAGTCTTTCGCTTGGAGGGACTGCTAAGGTAGTGCACCCCGTACCGGGGCCAAAGGCTGGTTACTTCAGAGAAAACGAGTCTATCGTGACAGGTGCCACAGGGGCGCCGTCGGTTGCATTTTCACCCGGTTTCAGGCCTGCTGCAGCGATCTTCGTGACTACGTCCAAACCACTTGTTACCTTGCCGACCACGGTGTAACCGCCGGCCGTGTCCGCGGGAATGGTGGTGTCCCTATAGACAATGAAGAACTGGTGACCATTGCCGTAGGCGTTGTTTCCGGAACGGGCAACGGCGATTGTTCCAGCCGGGTAGGTGTTGTCGGAGGGCGTGTTCTCAAGCGGGCCCCAACGGTAGTTGGGATCGTCTGCGCCGTCTTCGGACTTGGCGCCGCACTGCAGAAGGCCGAACGTCTCGGCGGTGGTCAGGCGGTGGCAGAAGGCCCCGTTGTAATAGCTGGAGTCGGTGAGGGATTTGATGACGGCCGCTGCCTGGGGCGCAGCAGTTCCGTTCAGTTCAACGCCTATAACACCGCTGTTCAAGGCGAGCTCGCCTGTGAAGGTTTTACCGGCTGCGGTGTCCGGGCTGGGAATGTCTGCGCTGTTTGACGCCGACGGTGAGGCCGAGGGGGACCTCAACCCAGCTTCGGCGGCGGCGAACTCTGCCTCGGTGGGGTTGGAACTGAAAACTGTCAATTGCAGCACGACTGCGAGAATCACGGCAGCAGCGCCCGCGCCGATGGCAATAGTGTTGTCGCGTTTGCGCCGCTTGCCCTGTTCCTGCCGCAGGGCACGCTTGGCTTCCATCTGCCGGATGCGTCGTCTCGCTTCGCGGTCATCCCGCGACCTTGTTGCCAAGAGTCCTCCTGATTGTGTCCACATTCGCCGGTTGCCCGCAGGGGCCGCGCATGCTGCATTAGATGTGCACGCGCGGAAAGCATAAACTGGCTGCCGCACATAGTTTATGCATGACCGGCTGGACGCCCGCCCCATAATCGCCGAAACGGCCTTTAAAGCTGCGGTGCTGATTCCTGAGTCAGCTTTCTTCGAGGAGATTTATCCACCATGGCACGTACCGCCTCCCTGTCCGGATTCCCCGAGTGGCTTCCCCAGGAGCGGTTGGTGGAGCTCCATGTGCTGGACACGCTCCGGAAGACGTTCGAACTGCATGGGTTCTCGTCCATTGAAACGCGTGCTGTTGAAACGGTCGGCCAGTTGCTGCGCAAAGGCGAAATCGACAAAGAGGTCTACGGGCTGAGCAGGCTGCAGGACGAGGAAGGCGAAGCTGCAACAAAGTCGGACAAGGCCGATCCCCACGCTTTGGCCTTGCACTTCGACCTCACTGTTCCCTTTGCGCGCTACGTCGTTGAAAATGCCGGCTATCTCGCTTTCCCGTTCCGCCGCTACCAGATCCAGAAGGTCTGGCGTGGGGAGCGCCCGCAGGAAGGCCGTGCGCGCGAATTCACCCAGGCAGATATAGATGTTGTGGGCGATGGCGAATTGCCGTTCCGCTATGACGTTGAAATCGCGCTGGTTATCGCCGAGGCGCTGAGCGCCCTCCCGATCCCGGACTTCCGTCTCCGGATCAACAACCGCAAGTTGGCTGAAGGCTTCTACCGCGGAATTGGCTTGACGGACACGGCAGGAGTCCTGCGCAGCATCGACAAGCTGGAAAAGATTGGTGCAGAAAAAGTCGCCGAACTGCTCAAGAGCGAGCTCGGCGCATCGGATGAGCAGGCTGCCCTTGCGCTCAAGCTTGCCAGCATCCGTACGGAGGACACCTCGTTCGTGGACCAGGTACGGTCACTGGGGGTGTCCGATGACCTCCTTGAGGAAGGACTGAGTGAGCTCCAGCAGGTCATTGAGGCTGCCGTCCAGCGCGCACCCGGCAAAGTGGTCGCCGACCTCAGCATCGCCCGCGGACTGGACTACTACACGGGAACCGTCGTCGAAACTGTCCTGGTAGGCCACGAACAACTTGGCTCCATCTGCTCGGGCGGTCGTTACGACGCCCTGGCCAGCAAGGGAAACCGGAAGTTCCCCGGCGTCGGGCTTTCCATCGGCGTCACGCGCCTGGTTTCGCGCATCCTCAGCCAGGAACTGGCAACTGCCTCGCGTTCGGTTCCGACGGCGGTCCTGGTCGCCTTGAACAACGACGACAGTTGGTCGGCGGCGCAGGACGTGGCCGCCCAGCTCCGCGGTCGCGGTATCGCTACCGAAGTGGCTGCCAAGGCTGAAAAGTTCGGCAAGCAGATCAAGTTCGCGGATCGTCGGGGAATCCCGTTTGTGTGGTTCACCGACGACGACGGCAAACACCAGGTCAAGGACATCCGCTCCGGCGAACAGGTGGATGCAGACCCCGCCAGCTGGTCACCGTCGGAGGAGGACCTGCATGTTCGGGTAACTACCGCCTGATAGAGGCCCGTGGCGGGAGCCGCGGCGGGTGCAGGTAAACTCGGACGGGATCGTCTTTGCAATGATCCCTTGAAAATTCATGTTGAAAGGAATGCTGTGCTGCGCACACATGACCTCGGATCACTTCGCTCCGAGCACATTGGACAAACCGTTACCCTGGCTGGCTGGGTGGGCCGCCGCCGTGATCACGGTGGCGTTGCATTCGTTGACCTTCGTGACGCTTCCGGTGTCGCCCAGGTGGTTGTCCGTGAGGAAGAGGTCTTCCACGGCCTGCGGAACGAATACGTCCTGCAGGTGACGGGCACCGTCAACAAGCGTCCTGAAGGCAATGAGAATCCTGCGTTGGCCACGGGCGAGATCGAGGTCATGGCGGACAAAGTCATCATCCTCAACACCTCGGACCCGCTGCCTTTCCAGATCGATGAGCACGTCGAAGTTGGAGAAGAAGCGCGCCTCAAGCATCGCTACCTTGACCTGCGCCGGCCCGGCCCGGCCCGCAACCTGCGCCTCCGTTCCGAGGCAAACCGTATCGCCCGCGAATTGCTGCACCAGCGCGGCTACGTCGAGATCGAGACACCCACGTTGACGCGTTCGACGCCGGAAGGCGCCCGCGACTTCGTCGTCCCCGCCCGGCTTGCCCCGGGTTCTTGGTACGCGCTGCCGCAGTCGCCGCAGCTTTTCAAGCAGCTGCTGCAGGTGGGCGGATTCGAAAAGTACTACCAGATCGCCCGCTGCTACCGTGACGAAGACTTCCGCGCAGACCGTCAGCCGGAGTTCACCCAGCTGGACATCGAGGCGAGCTTCGTTGACCAGGACGATGTCATTGAGCTCGGCGAAGCAATCGTGAAAGCCCTGTGGCAACTGATCGACGTCGAGGTCCCCACACCGATTCGCCGCATGACGTACCTGGACGCCATGGCAAAGTACGGTTCCGACAAGCCGGACCTTCGCTTCGGCCTGGAGCTGACCGAGTTGACGGAGTTCTTCAAGGACACCAACTTCGGCGTCTTCAAGGCACCGTACGTTGGCGCCGTCGTCATGCCCGGAGGCGCTTCGCAGGCGCGTCGTGCCCTGGACGCCTGGCAGGAATGGGCCAAGCAGCGTGGCGCCAAGGGGCTGGCCTACGTTCTTTATAAGGAAGATGGCGAACTCGCTGGCCCCGTGGCCAAGAACCTCACCGACGAAGAGCGGGCCGGCCTGGCCGACGCCGTCGGCGCCAAGCCGGGTGACTGCATTTTCTTCGCTGCTGGCGAGAAGTCCGCATCACGGGCACTCCTTGGCGCAGCACGTGTCGAGATTGGCCACCGCACGGGCCTGATCGATCCCAAGGACTGGGCGTTCGTATGGATCGTGGACGCACCGATGTTCGAGCCCGCTGCCGCGGCAGTTGCCTCTGGTGACGTTGCTGTGGGGGCTGGCCAGTGGACCGCCGTGCACCACGCCTTCACCTCTCCCAAGCCGGAGTTCCTTGACACCTTTGACAAGGATCCCGAGTCGGCGCTCTCTTACGCCTACGACATCGTATGCAATGGCAACGAAATCGGCGGCGGTTCCATCCGTATCCACGAGCGCGAAGTCCAGGAACGTGTCTTCCAGCTCATGGGCCTGGACAAGGAAGACGCCCAGACCAAGTTCGGCTTCCTGTTGGAGGGCTTCAAGTACGGCGCCCCACCGCACGGCGGCATCGCGCTTGGATGGGACCGTGTGGTGGCTTTGCTCGCCGGTGTCGAGTCGATCCGCGACGTCATCGCCTTCCCGAAGACCGGCAATGGCTTTGACCCGCTGACCGCCGCTCCTGCACCCATCACGGCACAGCAGCGAAAGGAAGCCGGCGTCGACTTCAAGCCGGAAACCAAGCCGGAAACCAAGTCCGAATAAGGCAATAGCCCAGGGCTCCCCACCGCAGTGGGGAGCCCTTGGTGTTCCCGCAGATGAAAGGTGCCGCAGGGTGTTGGACCAAGTGTTCCTGGAAACCCTCATGGATACTGCGTGGCCAGCAATGGAGCGTGAAGACGCAGGGGAGTGGGTGCTCCGCGCGTCCGGGGGAGTGACGCAGAGGGCAAACTCAGTGTGGCCGAGGAACGTGCCTGGCACGGACGGAACTCCAGACCTGGAGGAAACCGCAGACATAGCGCGGTCGGTTAGAGCGGCTTCGGATTGGT
Organism: Arthrobacter sp. StoSoilB5; assembly: GCF_019977235.1. Classification (NCBI taxonomy): domain Bacteria; kingdom Bacillati; phylum Actinomycetota; class Actinomycetes; order Micrococcales; family Micrococcaceae; genus Arthrobacter; species Arthrobacter sp. StoSoilB5. The sequence continues at coordinate 3,267,375 of NZ_AP024646.1, read as the reverse complement.
ACAGGCAGCGGCGCCTCCCGCTCATTTTCCAAATATTCGATAATGTCCCAAGTGCCGGCCTCAACGCCGTTCTGGACCAGCAACGCTTCACCAGGCAGTCCGAAACGCTGATCATGGTCCGGGGCGTGGAAGCGTTGGGTGCCGGCTCCAGCGGCGTCGAATTCTCGGAAACACCCACGGAGGAATGGCTTCGCTTGTGGTGGTCAGTGGACGGGCGCGGTGGCGACGCGGAACTGGACGTAGCACGCACCATTCTTACCGGATGCGAGTCGTTGTACGCGTTGGTGAGGGACGACGACGGTGTCCCCGCCGCCGTCGGACGCCTCGCCCTGGTGGGCGGCTGGGGAGGTCTCTACTGTATGGCGACCTCGGCCAGCCACCGCAGACGGGGATACGGGACGATGGTGCTGGCAGCACTACTGGACCAGGGAGCGGCCCGAAATCTCCAGGGTTTTTGGCTGTTGGTCACTGCGTCCAACCACGGTGCGCAGGCTTTGTATTCGCGGGCTGGGTTCGTTGAACGCGGGAGTTATCTGTATCGGCAGGCACCTTTGAGGCGGGCGCCTGGAGGCTGCTGAGCCGCAGCAGTTACGGTGCTGGATCAGTGACCAGGATCCGGATGGAACATGCATCCGAAGCAGCCTTTGCAAGCGCGGCAGTCTTGGGTTCCTGCACGTCGAGGAAGGCAAGTTGGGTTTGGTTGGCCAGAGTCCGCATGGAGGGTTGCGCCAGGACCATGTCCACCAAGGCCCTGTCTCCGCCGGGAACGATGTACTCAACGCGGTGGCCGGCGAAGATTCGCGCTGCGTGTTCGGCCGCGGAGTCCACCAAGGCGTCCGCCTGGTTGGAGCGTCGCCGGGCATACCGTTGTTGGGATTGGCCGCCGGCCGACGTTCTGGACTGAACATAGCGGTTTCCGCTTTTGGATTCGAGGACGTTGCTGCCGCTTGCAACCGCAACGGCGAAACCGCCCCGGCGTACCAGCACGATGCCCAGGCCACGTTCTTGGCTGGCGAGTGAGGCAAGCCGCTCGATGTCGGTGGTGCCGCGGCCTGGCCGTCCATCGACCGGCCAGGGGGCCTTCAGCAGCGCAGAAGCTCCGTCACTTGCCCGGAGGAGGATTCCGGCGTCGCCGGTCGCTTCAGCGAGTGGACCGTGGCTCATCGCAAAGCGATCCACCCAACCGGACAGCCGTGATGCCGGGACAAAGGCGGTGCGGCTTGCGGCCTTCGGCTGTTGATGCTGGGCGGCGGATGCGCGGCGGTCCACTCGATGTCTCCTTTGCTGGAACTATGAGTAGCCTATCCATGTGGAAGATCTCTTTGGTGCCGGTGCAGACAACGACGACGAGTCGGAGGATTTGCCTGCCGCCGGGGGAGTCTCCGACGCCGGGTGGATGGCGTCCCAACGCAGCCCCCTTGCGGTGCGGATGCGGCCCCGGACCTTGGATGACGTGGTGGGCCAACAGCATCTGCTGGGTCACGGTTCCCCGCTCCGGCAACTTGCCGCTGGTGCAGAAGCCGCGGGGCCTGCCGGGCCGAGCTCCGTCATTCTTTGGGGGCCTCCGGGGACCGGAAAAACCACTTTGGCGCACGTCATTGCCCGCGGACCGGGGCGGAAATTCGTGGAATTGTCTGCCATCACCGCCGGTGTGAAGGATGTCCGCCGCGTGATGGACGAGGCTTTGACCGCTCGGGACCTCTATAAGAAGACCACCGTCCTTTTCCTTGACGAAATCCATCGTTTCAACAAGGCACAGCAGGATGCGCTGCTGCCTGGCGTTGAAAACCGGTGGGTGGTCCTGGTGGCTGCAACCACCGAGAACCCGTCGTTCTCGGTGGTGTCACCGCTACTTTCCCGCTCCCTCCTGTTGACGCTGAAGCCCCTGACGGACGACGACATCGCCGGGTTGTTGCAGCGGGCCGTTGCCGACGCCCGCGGCCTTGCCGGGAGGGTGGAACTCAGTCCGGAGGCGTTGGATCATTTGGTTCGGCTATCCGGAGGTGACGCCCGCAGGGCGCTGACTGCCCTGGAAGCTGCGGCCGGCGTCGCTTTCGGAGACAGCAACGCCGTATCGAACGCCGTCGAAGAGGAAGGCGACACCTCCGGGAGCAACGTCACCGACGACGGCGAGCCCGGACTCGCCGGCGACGGCGCCCCGGACGCTCCCGTGCTCGTGGAACTCAGGCACACCGAGCGTGCCCTTGACGCCGCTGCCGTCCGTTACGACCGGGCCGGCGACCAGCACTACGACGTCGCCAGTGCGTTCATCAAGTCCATCAGGGGCTCTGACGTTGATGCTTCCCTTCACTATCTGGCCCGGATGCTGGAGGCGGGGGAGGACCCGAGGTTCGTGGCGCGACGCATTGTCATCTCCGCTGCAGAAGACATCGGCATGGCGGATCCCACGGCGTTGCAAACAGCTGTGGCTGCGGCCCAGGCCGTTCAGTTGATCGGGATGCCCGAAGGCCGGATTGTCCTGGCTGAAGCTGTGGTCCACCTTGCCACCGCACCGAAGTCGAACGCGGCATACATGGGCCTGAACAAGGCCATTGCCGATGTCCGCGCGGGTTTCGGCGGCGGCATCCCCATGCATCTGCGCGACGCCCACTATCCGGGTGCCAAACAATTGGGACATGGCAAGAGCTACAAGTACGCGCATGACGAACCACATGGGGTGGCAACACAGCAGTACCCGCCGGATGACCTGGTGGGGAAGGACTACTACGAGCCAACCAACAACGGCGCCGAACGGGATATAGCCGCCAGGCTGGAACGGCTCCGCAAGATCATCCGGGGACAGTAGCGTGGTAGGATAGTTGCTTGTCTGGCATGGCCCGACGCACACTCCCCTTGAAAATTTCCTCAATGGTGCTGTGCGCCTTGGCTAGTAGCAAGAGGCAGCGGTTGGCCGATGCTCTCCCTGATGGAGGCCAGTAACACTGACACACCGCAGTAATTGGAAGGACACAAGTGGCTAACAACACTCGTGCTCGCCGTACCGCACGTCTGTCGCGTGCACTCGGCATTGCTCTGACCCCCAAGGCCGCCAAGTACATGGAGCGCCGCCCGTACGGCCCCGGCGAGCATGGCCGTGCCCGCAAGAAGCAGGACTCCGACTACGCCGTACGTCTGCGCGAAAAGCAGCGTCTGCGCGCCCAGTACGGCATCCGCGAAGCACAGATGACCCGTGCCTTCGAAGAAGCACGCCGCACCAAGGGCCTCACCGGTGAAAACCTGGTTGAGCTGCTCGAAATGCGTCTGGACGCCCTCGTGCTCCGTGCAGGCTTCGCCCGCACCATCGCACAGGCCCGCCAGCTGGTTGTGCACCGCCACATCATGGTTGACGGCATCCGCGTGGACCGCCCGTCCTTCCGCGTTGGCGAAGGCCAGCTCATCCACGTTCACAGCCGCTCCGAGGTCATGCCCCCGTTCCAGGTGGCAGCTGCTGGTGCCCACGTCCTGAACAACGTGCCGGCATACCTGGACGTCAAGATCGATGCCCTCCAGGCCCGCCTGGTTCGCCGCCCGAAGCGCTCCGAGGTCCCCGTGATCTGCGAAGAGCAGCTCGTCGTCGAATTCTACGCTCGCTAAATTCAAGCAGCGCATACAAGGAAGCCCGTGGCACACGCCGCGGGCTTCCTTTGTATGTAGGGTGCCGGTCCAATGTAGGGAAGGTACCGGCCTTTATGGATAAGGTACTGGCCTTTATGGATAAGGTACTGGGGGAGGCCTTGGCCGAAGCCGGATATCGGCCCGTGCCGGGCAGCGCAACAATCTAGGAGATGAATTCTATGTCTGGTGGCGACATCGCCGGCCTGATCGCAGCGGGAGTGTTTGCACTCCTGGTCCTGCTGTTGGCCGTGCCCATCTTGAAGCTCGGCGGCGTCTTTGACGAAGTGCGCACAACCATCCGATCCATCAGCGACGGGGCCACGCCCCTCATGGACGAAGTAACGGCGACGGTTTCCACTACCAACCAGCAACTGAAAAAAGTGGATGGCATCGCCTCCAACGTCTCCGACGCATCGGCGAACATTTCGGCGCTGTCCTCGCTGGTGGCGGCGACCGTTGGTTCACCGCTGATCAAGGTTGCAGCCTTCAGCTATGGTGTCCGTTCGGCCTTCGCCGGCCGTCGCGCCCCGTCCACCGGCCGCCGCAGCCGCTGAACCAATTGGAGACCAGGAATACATGAAAAGAATCGTTTGGATGGGCGTTGGGGTGGCCATTGGCGTTATCGCCTTCCGCAAGGTCACCGAAGCCAAGGCCAACATCGGCCCGGATGGCTTGAACCGTGCGGTTGGGCGCCTGGCTGACGGCTTGTTCGATTTCGCAGATGCAGTGCGCTCAGGCATGCATGAACGCGAAGAGGACTTGAGGGCCGCGCTGGGCATTAACAGCGCGGATATCAACACCAACGCCGCCCGGCGTTAGCGAACACGGTTCGCCCCAGAGCCCACAACAAGGCAGAATGGAAAGCTGCGGAACGGCAACAGCCGGTGCCGCGCACAACGTGTGCAGTGAATTGAGAAGGGTAAGTAATCAGCTAATGAAGTCGCAGGAGATCACCAAACGCTGGGTGGACTTTTTTGTCAGCAAGGGCCACACCGCCGTTCCCTCCGCGTCGCTCGTTTCCAGCGACCCGTCACTTCTCTTCACTGTGGCCGGCATGGTGCCGTTCATTCCTTACTTGACGGCCCGCGAAGAGCCTCCCTACACACGCGCCACGAGCGTCCAGAAGTGCATCCGCACCGGCGACATCGAGGAAGTCGGCAAGACGGCACGGCACGGCACGTTCTTCCAGATGTGCGGCAACTTCTCCTTCGGAGACTACTTCAAGGAAGATGCCATCAAGTTCGCTTTCGAACTGCTCACCAAGAGCGTTGACGACGGTGGCTACGGGCTTCCTGCCGAACGCCTGTGGGTGACGGTCTACGAGGAAGACGACGAAGCCAAGGAACTGTGGCTCAAGAACACAGGTATTCCAGCAGAACGCATCCAGCGCATGGGCAAGTCGGACAATTACTGGCACACGGGCCAGCCGGGCCCCGCAGGCCCCTGCTCGGAGATCTATTACGACCGCGGTCCCCAGTACGGCATTGAAGGCGGCCCCATCGCCGACGAAACGCGCTACATCGAAATCTGGAACCTTGTGTTCATGCAGTACCAGATCGAGAACGTGCGTTCCAAGGTGGACTTCGACATCGTGGGCGAACTGCCAAACAAGAACATTGACACTGGCCTGGGCATGGAACGTCTCGCGATGATCCTCCAGGGCGTTGAGAACATGTATGAGACAGACCAGGTCCGTCCTGTCATTGACAAGGCGGCCGAGCTGTCCGGCCGTGAATACACCTCTGCCGAGTCAGCAGATGACCCCCACCACACTGACGACGTCCGCATGCGCGTTGTTGCTGACCACATCCGCTCGGCCCTGATGCTCATTGCTGACGGCGTAGCGCCTTCGAATGAAGGCCGTGGCTATGTCCTGCGCCGGCTGATCCGCCGGGCCGTCCGTGCGATGCGCCTGCTCGGCGTTGAGAAGGCCTGCCTGCCGGACCTTCTTCCTGCATCCCGTGACGCGATGAAGGGTGTCTACCCGGTAGTAGAGACGGACTTCGCCCGCATCAGCCGTATCGCCTACGCCGAGGAAAAGGCGTTCCTGCGCACTATTGCTTCCGGTACGGCACGCCTGGAGGACGCAGTAGCCGAATCGAAGGCTGCCGGTGTTCCCTTGTCCGGCGCCGACGCCTTCGCGTTGCACGACACCTACGGCTTCCCCATTGACCTCACCTTGGAAATGGCTGAAGAAGCCGGCCTCAAAGTGGACGAAGCCGGCTTCCGCTCGCTCATGCTTGAACAGCGTCAGCGCGCACAGGCAGACGCCAAGGGCAAGAAGGGCGGCCACGCCGACCTCACCGCCTACCAGGAGATGCTGGGCCAGGGCGAGACCACGTTCACCGGTTATGACGAGCTTGAGGGCGAGTCCAAGGTCCGCGGCATCGTCAGCGGCGGCCAGCGGGTGGCACACGCCTCTACAGGCGACGAAATCGAAGTGGTCCTGAACGAGACGCCGTTCTACGCAGAAGCTGGTGGCCAGTCGGCCGATACCGGCCTGATCACTGGTGACGGATTCGTCGTCGAGGTTTTGGACGTCCAGCGCCCCATCAAGGGACTGAGCGTTCATAAGGCGATCGTCCGGGAAGGCGAGATCGCTACCGATGCGTTGGTGCGCGCCGCCGTCGACCGTGAACGGCGCCACGCAGCTGAGCAGGCGCACACTGGTACGCACATTGTGCATGCCGCGCTGCACCAGATCCTTGGCCCGGAAGCTACCCAGCGTGGTTCCTACAACAAAGCCGGCTACCTCCGCTTCGACTTCGCCTGGGGTGAGGGCTTGAGCCCTGCCACGCGATCGGAAATTGAAGAGGTTTCCAACATCGCCATCCGGAACAACTACCGGGTAGACACCAAGGTCATGGGATTGGCCGAAGCCAAGGCGCTGGGCGCAATGGCCCTGTTCGGCGAGAACTACGGCAGCGAAGTTCGCGTCGTAGAGATCGACGGCGCGTGGTCCCGCGAACTTTGTGGTGGCACGCACGTTTCCAATACCTCCCTTATCGGCAGCCTTTCCCTGTTGGGTGAGCAGTCCGTCGGCTCGGGAAACCGCCGCGTTGAAGCCTTCGTGGGCTTGGATGCCTTCCGCCACCTTGCCGCCGAACGCGCCCTGGTCACCGAGCTCACCGAACTGCTGAAGGTTCCTTCCGGTCAACTGGCCGACCGCATCTCCAGCACGTTGAACAAGCTCAAGGCGACAGAGAAGGAACTCGACCGCCTCCGCAAGGAGCAGCTGGCTGCAGCAGCAGCCAACTTGGTGGGTACCGCCAAGGACGCTGCCGGTGTGCGGGTTGTAGCCCACGACGCCGGCCAGGTGGGTGGAGCAGACGATCTCCGGAACCTCGCCCTCGACCTCCGCAACCGTCTTGGCTCCGAAGCCGCTACGGTGGCCGTTGCAGGTGTCAGCAATGATCGGCCTGTCATTCTGATTGCCACTAATGAGGCTGCCCGTGAAGCAGGGGTGAAGGCCGGAGCGTTGGTCCGCCTTGCCGCAGGCATCCTCGGTGGTGGCGGTGGTGGCAAGGACGATGTCGCCCAGGGCGGGGGCACCGACGCTGGGAAGGTCTCTGAGGCCCTCGCAGCGGTGGTGGATGCGATAGCCAAGCGTTAACCGGTGAATTCCAGAACGAGCAGCGGCGTCTACCCCCAAGGCATCAAGCTGGGGGTAGACGTCGGCACCGTCAGGGTTGGGCTTGCCATCTGCGACCCCGATGAAATCCTCGCCACGCCTTTCAAGACAGTGGTCCGCGACGCCAAGAAGAACTCCGATGTTCGCGTGGTGGTTAAACAGGCCATGGAAATGCGGGCGGTGCAGATTTTCGTGGGCCTTCCAAGGACCATGAAGGGTGAGGAACGCAGCTCTGCTCAGATGGCTACGGAGTACGCTGAACTGCTGGTGGGCGAGCTTTCCCGCGCAGGTTTGGACGTCCCAGTGAACCTCGTGGACGAGCGTCTTTCCACTGTTACGGCGCACCGCAACCTGCACGAAGCTGGCATGAGCAGCAGGAACCACCGTAAAGTGGTTGATCAGGTTGCCGCTGCTGGAATACTTCAGCACGCGATCGACATGCAAAAAGCCAGAGGAACGGACGTTGGCCGCCGCGTAAACGCACCGGCGCGGTCCGAATCACCCAGCAGTGCCCCAACGCTGCGGGCTTCCTCAGGCAGTGAACCAGATTCTTCTACGAGGGGACTGCAACTGTGAGCCCGGTCAACTACGACCCCTCCAGCGGAACCGCCGGCGGCGGCATGCCGCTGACCCGCAAGGAACTGCGGGCGCGGGAAAGATTCCTCGCCACCCAGAACCAGAACGTCGTACCCGTTCCGGAAGCGACGCCGGGGGAAGCGGCGCCTTCTGCTGATATTGAGCCGGAACTGCCCCGCCCGATTCCCGCTGTTCCCAAGCCAGCTGCCGCTCCAGAAGTCCCTGCTCCTGAAACCTCTGCTCCAAAACCCCCTGCGGCTGAAGTCTCTGCTCCTGAAACCCCAGCCCCTGAAACCCCAGCCCCTGAATCCGTGCGGGCGGATGCTGCTGCTCCGGTCCCGCCGGTTCCGGAGGCGTTGCCGACGGTTGCGGCGTCTGCTCCTGCCGAACATGCGGATCCTGTGCTTCCGGAAGTAGAGCACCATGAGGACGCACTCCCGGTCCCAGCGGTTGCGCACGCCTACGCCGGTCATGTCAACGAATCCCACGACTACGGCCTCCATGACGCCGCGGTCCACGTGGATGATCATGCATTTGCGGTGCATGACGACGCACACTACGACTACGAAGACCATGACGTGCATGAAGGTCATGAAGTCCACCACGAGCTTCATGACGACCACCACCACGCCCTCATCGCACCAGTAGAAGTCCCGGCGGCGTCCAAGGCCGCGGCCAAGAAGGCGCGCCGACGTCGTCGTATCCTTGCTTTGCTGATCACGCTGGGCGTCTTCGTCGCAGCGATCGCGATCGGCGCGCAATTCCTCAAGCCCCTCCTTGGCATGGACAAAGTCACCGATTATCCCGGCCCCGGGACAGGCTCAGTGAGCATCACGGTGCCCGAAGGTGCCGGCCCCAAAGCCGTGGCAACCGCCCTCGTGGAAAACCACGTCGTGGCAGATGCCGATGCCTTCGTCAAGGAATTCGTGGCCGACGGCGGGGAACTCTCGCCGGGTGAATTCACCTTCCGTACCGAAATGAAAAACTCCGACGCTGTTGCGGTCCTCGTCAACAAGGACGCCTCCAAGGTGATCTACTTTGCCCTGAGTGCGGGCCTTCGGATCAATGAGTCGTTGGAGGCAATCTCCAAGGGCTCCGATATTCCCATGGCCCAGCTCAACGGTTTCAACCAGGCGCCTGCACAATTCGGCGTCCCTGCGAAGGCGAAGAACCTTGAAGGTTTCCTTGCTCCCGGAGAGTACCGATTCCCCCTCGGGACCTCCGGTAAGGACATCATCCAGAAGCTTGTTTCCAGCACCCTGGATGAGCTGAAGGCGCAGGGAATTACCGATCCCGCCAAGCAGTACGACACCGTGACAATCGCGAGCATCGTCCAGGCTGAGGGCGGCCAGGCGGACTATGGGAACGTGGCCGGTGCGATCTATAACAGGCTCAAACCGAACAACACCGAGACCAACGGCCTCATCCAGTCCGATGCCACGGTCACCTATGGCCTGGGGAAGAAGTCCTTCCACCTCACGGACGAAGAGAAGGCCGATAAGTCCAACACCTATAACACGTACGCCAACCCGGGACTGCCTGCCGGTCCGATCGGTTCTCCGGGCAAGACGGCGATCGACGCGGCGGCAAAGCCGACGCAGAACGATTACCTGTACTGGGTGACCATTAACCTGGACACCAAGGAGACCAAGTTCTCCAAGACGCTGGCCGAACACAGCACCTACGTTGAGCAATACAACGCATGGTGCCAGGCGCACGCCGGACGGTGCGTGTGAGTCGTCGCGCCGCTGTCCTCGGGCACCCGATCTCACATTCGAAGTCCCCGGCGATGCACACTGCCGCCTATGCCAAGCTCGGTGTGGACATCGAATACTCGGCAATCGACCTCACCGTCGACAGGCTTCCGGCGTTCATGGACTCGCTCCGCGGGGACGAATCATGGTGCGGTCTGTCGGTAACCATGCCCTTGAAATCGGCCATGGTCAGGGAAGTTGACGACGTCCGTGGCGCTGGCGCCCAGTTAGGCGTTATCAACACTGTAGTCTTTGAGTACGACGGCGGTTCGGTCCGCCGCGTCGGTTACAACACCGATGTAGCGGGGATCGTGGAAGCAGTACGCTACGCGGGAATCGCTTCGGCCCCGCATGCTGCTGTTCTCGGCGGCGGAGGAACCTCCGCAGCTGCCATTGCTGCCGTACACGAGCTCGGAGCCGAGCATGTGGACGTTTTCGTCCGGGATGCCACCCGCGCTGCCGACGCCCAAGCCGCTGCGGCCGCCGTCGGCATATCCCTGAAGCTCCGCCCGCTGACTGAGGCAGCTACTGCCGTGGCCGGATCCGACCTTGTCATCTCCACCTTTCCGCCGCGGGCAGCCGATGTCCTTGCCGGGGAACTCGCAGCCCTGCCAGGTACAGGTGCGGGTGTCTTGCTGGACGTAGCCTACGATCCCTGGCCGAGCCGCCTCGCCGAGGTCTGGCACGGGCACGGGGGAGCGGTGGTTCCCGGGCTGGAGATGCTGATGTACCAAGCGGCGGAGCAGATCCGAAGGTTTAGTGGCTGTGACGTTGACGCCTCCGTCATAGATGTGATGTGCGACTCAGTTGGGCTTCCCCGGCGAGTGTTCTAGAGGCCTTACATGGCAGGATTGGTTATATGTTGCGTTGGTTGACTGCCGGTGAATCCCATGGTCCGGCTCTGATCGGAATTGTTGAAGGCGTGCCCGCCGGTGTTGAACTCACCAGCGGGCAAATCCGCGATGCCTTGGCGCGCCGCCGTCTGGGCTATGGACGTGGCGCCCGCATGAAGTTTGAACAGGATGAGGTCACGATCCTTGGCGGGGTACGTCATGGAATCACCCAAGGTGGTCCGGTTGCCATCCAGGTGGGCAACACGGAATGGCCAAAGTGGGAGCAGATTATGTCTGCTGATCCAGTGGACCCTGAAGTCCTTGCCGACCAGGCCCGTAACGCCCCGCTGACGCGTCCGCGTCCCGGGCACGCCGATTTCACCGGAATGCAGAAGTACGGCTTCGACGAAGCCCGCCCGGTCCTTGAGCGCGCCAGTGCCCGCGAAACCGCAACGCGTGTTGCTCTCGGTACCGTTGCTGCCCGGTTCCTTAAGCAATTGGGCGTCGAGTTGGTTAGCCACACCGTTTCCATCGCCAGCGTTACTGTTCCTGAAGGAAGGGCGTTGCCCCTGCCCAAGGACGTCATCGCCCTTGACGCAGATCCCCTGCGCTGCTTCGACCGCGAGACCTCGGACGCCATGGTCGCCGAGGTGGATGCCGCCCATAAGGAAGGCGAAACCCTGGGCGGAGTGGTTGAGGTCCTTGCTTACGGACTTCCCCCAGGATTGGGCAGCTATGTCCACTGGGACCGTCGCCTCGATTCACGCCTGGCCGCAGCGTTGATGGGTATTCAGGCCATCAAGGGCGTGGAGGTCGGTGACGGATTCCTCACTGCCGCCCGCCGCGGTTCGGCGGCCCATGACGAAATCCTCAAGGACGAGAACGGCAAAATCATCCGCCAGACCAACCGCGCCGGCGGCATTGAGGGTGGCATGAGCATCGGCGAGGTCCTGCGCGTCCGGGCAGCCATGAAGCCCATCGCCACCGTTCCGCGTGCCCTGCGCACCATTGATGTCACCACCGGTGAGCCGGCAAAGGCCCACCACCAACGTTCCGACGTCTGCGCAGTTCCTGCGGCAGGCGTTGTAGCCGAGGCCATGGTGGCCCTGGTCCTGGCGGAAGCCATGGTCGAGAAGTTCGGCGGTGACTCTGTGGCTGAGACCACGCGTAACCTGCAGAGCTACCTGGACAACATCCCGGCAACCCTGGACTCGGTCGGCCGGTAGTGGGCCACGCAATCCAGGACGGCTGCCCCGGCCGTCCCGTTGTCCTCGTGGGCCCCATGGCGGTTGGCAAGTCTGCGATCGGCCAACAGCTCGCACAGCAGCTCGGCGTTCCCTTCGTGGATACGGACGCCGTGGTGGTTGCGGCGCATGGCAGCATCGCGGACATTTTCGCGGGTCGGGGAGAACACGCCTTCCGTGAAATTGAGGCCAGGGCAGTGGCGAAGGCCATCGAAGCCGCCAAGCAACAGCAAACCGTGATTTCGCTCGGTGGCGGAGCTGTCCTGGACTCAGGAACCCAGCAATTGCTGGGGGAGTGCACCGTGGTTTACCTGGAATGCGATGCCTCGACCGTTGCCGACCGGATTGCGCGAAACACCGGACGGCCCTTGCTGCAGGGCGACGCAATGTCCCGTTGGGAAGCCCTGTTCGCCACCAGGCGTCCAGTGTATGAACGCCTTGCAGACATCGTCCTGGACGTCCGTTCGGGATCCGTGGCTGAAATCGGCCTCCAGTTGGAGGAGCGGCTGCGCCAGCATGCAGCCTTGAAAGAGGAAGTTGAAAAGTGAGCAACGAAGCAACTGTCATCAAGGTGACCGGCCAGTCAAGCGCTGAGAACTACGACGTCGTGGTGGGCCGTGGCCTCCTGGACTCCCTTCCTGGCAAACTTGGCGAGCGGGTTCGGCGAGTGCTCGTCATTCACCCGCGTGCCCTTCGCCTAACCGGCGACACTGTCCGCGATGAGCTCGAAGCTGCCGGCTTCACCGCCCTGACGGCCGAAATTCCGGATGCCGAAGAAGGCAAGCACATTCAGGTTGCCGCTTTCTGCTGGCAGGTACTGGGACAGAACGATTTCACGCGCTCGGACGCCATTGTGGCCGTGGGCGGCGGTGCGGTGACCGACCTTGCCGGATTTGTTGCGGCTACATGGCTGCGCGGAGTCAAGGTCATCCACATGCCCACCAGCCTGCTGGGTATGGTGGATGCCTCCGTTGGCGGCAAGACAGGCATCAACACTGCCGAAGGAAAGAACCTGGTGGGATCCTTCCATCCACCTGCGGCTGTACTGGCGGACCTCGATACCCTGAAGACTTTGCCCAAGAACGAGTTGATTTCCGGCATGGCAGAGGTCATCAAATGCGGCTTCATCGCCGATCCCGCCATCCTTGACCTTGTTGAAAAGAACACTGATGCTGTGATGGACCCGGAATCTGCCGTAGTTCGGGAGCTCATCGAGCGTGCCATCGCGGTCAAAGCCAACGTCGTCTCCCAGGACCTCAAGGAATCCGGCCTGCGCGAAATCCTGAACTATGGACACACCCTGGGCCATGCCATCGAGCTCGTGGAACGGTACTCCTGGCGCCACGGTGCGGCCGTTTCGGTTGGCATGATGTTCGCTGCTGAACTGTCGCGGAGCGTTGGACGACTCTCCGATGCCGATGCTGACCGGCACCGCACCATCCTAGAGAGCCTGGGCCTGCCCACCACGTACCGCAAGGACCGTTGGCAGGGCCTCCTGGATGGCATGCGCCGGGACAAGAAGTCCCGCGGCGACCTCCTCCGGTTCGTTGTCCTGGACGGCGTAGGCAAGCCCGGCATTCTGGATGTCCCTGACACCTCCCTGCTGTTTGCCGCCTACCAGGAGATTGCGTCATGATGACCGTCCTCAGAGAAGGCGTCAGCGATTGGCCAACCGCAGGGTTCCCGGGCGTGCGCATGAATCCGGATACCTTGCTGCCCGTCGTCGTCAACGAAGACGCACTGGAATCGGCCTTGGCGGCTTCGGAAGACCCTGCCGACCGCATCATGGCGCTGCTGCTGGAAAACCAGCCCAAGGAAGCGGCGGAATTGCTCGCCGAGGCCCGCTACAAGGATCCTGAATCTTTCAGGTTGCGGATTTTTGAAGCCGAAGTCCACCGGGCCACGAATCGCCTGGACCGTGCCATCCAACTGTTCCGCCAGTTGCTGCAGGAAGTCCAAGGCACCTCCAGGGAAGCGATCGTCCACCAATATTTGGGCCGTGCCTATTTCGTCAGTGGAAATGCGCTGGCAGCATCGGAAGAGTTCGCCAAGGCCCTGGACCTGAGGGTCGCCAAGGCTGCCGATGCCGCCCTGATTTACTCCTCCGCGGTGGCACTCCAGCGGGCCCGGGACGTGCTGGAACTCGCCTCCTGATCCAGGCTGGAACCAGGCGTAGGCAAGCCACTCCCCATTTGCCGGTAGAATGGTTCTTGGATTTTTGATAAATACGCGCTGGTGGGCCGTTTGGCATGCCGGCTTGGCATACACGGCTGGAAGCTAGAAACCTTAGCTAGAACCAGTGAGAGAAACCAGAGGATACGAGTGGCAACCACAAACGACATCAAGAACGGGACCGTACTGAAGCTCGAGGGCCAGCTCTGGAACATCATTGAGTTCCAGCACGTTAAGCCGGGCAAGGGTGGCGCTTTCGTTCGCACCAAGATGCGCAACGTTATGTCCGGCAAGGTGGTTGACAAGACCTTCAACGCCGGCCTGAAGATCGAGACCGCTACGGTTGACCGCCGTGACTACCAGTACCTGTACCAGGATGGCGAAGACTTCGTCTTCATGGACACCCAGGACTATGACCAAATCACCGTTTCCGGTGCCACGGTTGGCGATGCCACGAACTTCATGCTTGAGAACCAGATGGTGAACATCGCCATCCACGAAGGCACCCCGTTGTACATCGAGCTTCCCCCGAGCGTTGTCCTCGAAATCACCTACACCGAGCCGGGCCTCCAGGGCGACCGCTCCTCGGCAGGCACCAAGCCGGCAACCGTGGAAACCGGATACGAAATCCAGGTTCCGCTGTTCGTCGAGCAGGGCACCAAGGTCAAGGTAGACACCCGCGATGGCAGCTACCTGGGCCGGGTCAACGACTAGTGAGCGCACGCGGTAAAGCCCGTAGCAGGGCGCTCGAGGTACTTTTCGAGGCGGAGCAGCGCTCCGTATCGGCCTTTGATGCGCTAAAAGCGCGTCGGGAAAAGACGGATCTCGTCATTAACCCCTACACGGTGGAAATCGTTGAGGGTGTTGTCTCCATGCAGCCAACCATCGATGAGTTCCTGCAGACCTATGCCCAAGGTTGGACGCTGGAGCGGATGCCGTCGGTAGACCGCATCATCCTCCGCATTGGTGCTTGGGAACTTCTGTACAACGACGAAGTCCCTGACGGAGTGGCAGTCAGCGAAGCTGTGGCTCTCGCCAAGACGATGTCGACGGATGAATCTCCGGCCTTCATCAATGGTTTGCTCGGCCGGCTCCAGAAGCTCAAGCCGTCACTGCTCGCCTAGGCGTCGCTGGAGCTTGTTCAGCAAGAGGACCCGCGTCCACAGGAAACTGTGGGGCGGGTCCTCTTCTGTTTGCGTCTCAGTTCAGCACTGCCGCCCGGAGCGCAGGGATCTCGCGAAGATGGTCAAGTTCGTCCCGCTGGTGGACAGGCACATCGCGCCCGCTGAGGACGCGTTGGCGCGTGAACGCCAAAGCCGTGGCACCCTTGATGAATGCCCGCATCTGGGCTGCGCGACCACGCGAGGCTGCCCACCGCATTGCCTGCCGCCTTCCTGGTGAAGTTGCCAGCATTTCAACTTCGGCAGGCGTGAACCATCCGGCCCTGGCATATTCGAGGAGCCGCTGGCGCGTGAGTTTCCCTTCGGCAATCCGGAGGCAAATGATGCCGAGAGCCGCGATCAGAAAGATCGGCACCTGCACCACGAAGTAGTCCAGCAGGAAGTCCTGGCCCATGCTGTTCCACCGGTTATGCAGGAACATGGCCGGCAGGAGGCCAATGATGAACGCCAGCACGGCATAGCCTGAATGCCACTTCCGGGCGGCAAATCCCATGATCAGCCCGGTTGTTCCCGTGAAAATGGCGTGCGCGAAGGGTGACATGACGCCACGCAGGATAAAAATCCGGACCAGGTCCGTGCCAGGCTCCGATGAAGACGCGATCTCACGGCCGAAGTAGAGGATGTTCTCAGTGAAGGCGAATCCGGCGGCGATCGTAAAAGCGAAGACCACGCCATCCACGGGACCATCGAAGTACTTCCGTGCGGCAAGGATGAGTACCAACAGGCCAAGCGATTTGGTGAATTCCTCCACGATCGGAGCTTGGACCGTGGCCATGAAATACGTGAACGCTTCCTCGCTGGTGGTCGGAGCTGCCAGGGCGAAGAGCGGCTGGATCAACAGTGTTCCAGCGATCGAGACCGCAGCTCCCCATGTGAAAGCGAACCAGAGAAGCCTGTTGGGCTCCGGCTCCCAACGGTCAATGAGCCGTACTGTAAGCAGCACCACAGACAGCGGTACCAGAGATGCGATGAACCCGATCACGAAGCCTGTGACACCGGTATTGCCCAGGAGGAACGGAACCACCAGGAGAAGGCTTCCGAAGACCAAAACGCTGCCTACCAGGAGCAGGGGGAGCGTACCCGGCGACCGGCGCGCCCGGGTTACTTCAGGAGCAGCCCAGGTCTGCGGCGGAAGGGTTCCCGGGTTGCCAGGGGCCGGTTGGTAGTTTCCGGGCTGCACGCGTCCGATCCACGTCGGATTAGCGGCCGGTTCCAGGTATGGCCGCGGGTAGGGTTGGTGCCCGCCCGGATTCCCAGGGTGGTTGGTGCTCATGGCCTAGAGCCTATTCCACAGCTTGGGCTGTGAGCTTTAACTCACCGCCTCGACCGCTGCCCGGTGAGGCGGCAGGGCCCCGCTGTGGTAGTTTTGAAGGGCAAATATTCCTTTTTTAATTCCGTCCCGTGAGGCGGGGAAAGGGGAGACGAGCGAATGACTGAAGTCACTTCAGCGCAGGTTCCGTCGCGGGTTGTTCTCAACCAAGCGGACATCGACCGTGCGCTGACTCGTATCGCCCATGAGATCCTCGAAGCCAACAAAGGCTCCCAGGACCTGGTTCTATTGGGCATTCCCAGCCGCGGCTATCCATTGGCCGTGCGGCTCGCCAACAAGATCGCTGCAGCCGACCCAACGGTCAACGCAGAAACGATTGTTGGCCAACTCGATGTCACCATGTTCCGTGATGATCTCTCGCACCAGCCAACGCGTCCTCCGCACCACACGCGTCTGCCGTTGAGCGGCATCGACAACAAGGTTGTTGTCCTCATCGATGACGTCCTGTATTCCGGCCGCACCATCAGGGCAGCGCTTGATGCCTTGGTGGACCTTGGACGTCCCCGGATTGTCCGCCTGGCAGTCCTGGTAGACAGGGGCCACCGCGAGCTTCCCATCCGCGCGGACCATGTAGGCAAGAACCTGCCCACCTCCTCCGCAGAAAAGGTCCGCGTCCACCTCGAGGAAATCGACTCCGTAAACGGCGTCCCAGTCAACGAAGTAGTTATCGAGGCCGGCAAGTGAAGCACCTCCTCTCCACTGAGAACCTCAGCGCCTTCGATGCCATCCGGGTCCTGGACACTGCCGAGGAAATGTCCGCAGTCGGTGACCGCGAGGTCAAGAAGCTCCCGGCACTTCGTGGCCGCACGGTAGTCAACCTCTTCTTCGAGGACTCCACGCGTACCCGGATCTCTTTTGAGGCCGCAGCCAAGCGGCTTTCAGCCGATGTCATCAACTTCGCCGCCAAAGGATCTTCGGTGTCCAAGGGCGAGTCCCTGAAAGACACTGCCCAGACACTGGCCGCCATGGGAGCTGATGCGGTTGTGATCCGTCACTGGGCTTCCGGTGCTCCGCATCGGCTGGCTGCCACGGACTGGATCGACGCCGCAGTGATCAACGCCGGCGACGGCACGCACGAACACCCTACGCAGGCCCTGTTGGACGCGTTTACCATGCGCCGCCACTGGTCGCAGCTCAATGGAAATAGATCCACTGGGGCTGACCTCAAAGGCATGCGCGTGGCGATTGTGGGGGATGTGCTGCACTCCCGTGTTGCCCGCTCCAACGTTTGGTTGTTGCGTACCCTGGGCGCCGAGGTGACGTTGGTTGCGCCACCTACGCTGTTGCCGATCGGCGTCGAGCACTGGCCCTGCAAGGTCAGCTACAACCTGGACGAAACTCTGGAAGCAGGCGTCGACGCGATGATGATGCTGCGCGTCCAGGGTGAGCGCATGCACGCCTCGTTCTTCCCCTCCACACGTGAGTATTCACGGCGTTGGGGTTTCGATGACGCCCGGCTTCGGGCACTGGATGACCTGGGCATGAAGGACACCATCATCATGCACCCTGGCCCCATGAACCGCGGCCTGGAAATATCCTCCGCCGCCGCCGACTCGCCGCGCTCAACTGTGCTTGCACAGGTGCGGAACGGTGTTTCAGTGCGCATGGCAGCCCTTTACCTGTTGCTCTCCGGGGATTCCCGCGAAGCAACCGCCGCAACGGCAGTGACCACCCATGCTGTAAGCCAGCCCACCAAGGAGAGCAACTGATGGCCGAGAACACCTACCTGATCCGTGGGGCCGCCATTCTCGGCGGCGAAGCTGAAGACCTGTTGATCCGCGACGGCATCATTGCCGCCCGCGGCAAGGACCTCTCCGACGAGGACGCCACGGTCATCGACGGCAAGGGCCTCATTGCACTGCCCGGCATGGTGGACGTCCACACGCACTTGCGCGAGCCCGGCCGCGAAGACGCCGAAACGGTCGAGACCGGCACCCGCGCCGCAGCGTTGGGCGGCTTCACGGCTGTCCACGCCATGGCCAACAGCAACCCCGTGGCAGACACGGCAGGCGTGGTCGAGCAGGTCCACAGCCTGGGCCGCGCGTCCGGCTGGGTGGACGTGCGCCCCGTTGGGGCCGTAACGGTTGGCCTCGCCGGCGAGCAGCTCGCAGAGCTGGGTGCCATGGCGGACTCCCGTGCCCAGGTGCGTATGTTCTCCGACGACGGCATCTGCGTGCACGATCCCGTTCTAATGCGCCGCGCGCTGGAGTATGTGAAAGCGTTCGACGGCGTGGTGGCCCAGCACGCGCAGGAACCGCGCCTTACGGCCGGGGCACAGATGAACGAAGGCGCCGTTTCGGCAGTGCTCGGACTCACGGGCTGGCCTGCGGTCGCCGAAGAGAGCATCATTGCCCGCGACGTCCTGCTGACCCAGCACGTCGGTTCACGCCTGCACGTCTGCCACGTCTCCACTGCAGGATCCGTGGAAATCGTGCGCTGGGCCAAGGCCCGAGGCATCAACGTGACTGCCGAGGTCACCCCGCACCACCTGCTCCTCACGGACGAGCTGGTCCGCAGCTACGATCCCGTTTTCAAGGTGAACCCGCCGCTGCGCACGGACGCTGACGTTCAGGCGCTCCGCGAGGGCTTGGCAGACGGCACCATTGACGTCGTCGGCACGGACCACGCCCCCCACCCCAGCGAACACAAGGAATGCGAGTGGGCGCAGGCGGCAATGGGCATGACCGGCCTGGAAACGGCATTGTCCGTTGTCCAGGAGACCATGATCGAAACCGGCCTCATGACCTGGGCCGATTTCGCGAGGGTCACGTCGTTCACCCCCGCGGTCATTGGCCGCGTTGCTGACCAGGGCAGGCCGTTGGAAGAAGGCGAGCCGGCCAACGTCATCCTGGTGGACCCGGCTGCACGCTGGACGGTGGACCCCCATAAAATGGCTACCATGGGCCGCAATTCACCGTTCAAGGGCAAAGAGCTGCCCGGTTCCGTGGTGGCAACCTTCTTCAAGGGCCACCCCACGGTTCTCAACGGCAAGCTCAATACGCCGTACAGGTACGTCGAAAACTACCCCACCCCGGATTCCGCCGGGGCAGTCAGCGGTAGCTGATGAACAACCAGACTCTCACCGTGCTCATCACGGTGCCGTTGATCATCGTTGTCTTGATGATGATCTGGCTGGGGTGGCGGAGCCGCCTGAGGCGTCAAGCCGACGTCGAACGCCTCCCGGAGGTGCCGCAGCAACTGACGCCGGCCACGATCGTAGCCGAGGGCCAGTACGTTGCCACCACCACGGCAGGGGACTGGCTGGACCGGATTGCAGTGCAGGGCCTTGGGATCCGGACAAACGCGGAACTGAGTGTCCACGCCGAAGGCATCCTGTTCGACCGTTCAGGCGCCGGCCCGGTGTTCATCCCGCGCTCCGCAGTGGCTGACAGCCGCCAAGCCGCCGGAATGGCCGGGAAGTTCGTCGAGAAAGACGGACTCCTGGTCATCAGCTGGAAGCTGGGCGGCAGGGAACTGGATACCGGATTCCGGACCAGGCATGCAGCCGACAAAGAGCTCCTCCTCGAAGCCATCCAAGAATTGATCTCCGCAGCCCCTCAGGCAGATGCCGATAGTGGAAAGTAATAAAGTGACGGACAGTAAAGCAGCCACCACACCCGCCCCCTCAGCAGCAGTACTGGTGCTCGAAGACGGCCGCGTGTTCCGCGGCCGTAGCTACGGCGCCCAGGGAACGGCCCTCGGTGAGGCCGTCTTCGCCACCGGAATGACCGGCTATCAGGAGACCATCACCGATCCTTCTTACGCCCGCCAGCTTGTGGTGCAGACCGCACCCCATATCGGCAACACGGGCGTCAACAGCGAAGACGCTGAGTCCCGCCGCATCTGGGTCGCTGGCTACGTCGTTCGCGACGCCGCGCGCCGCCCTTCCAACTGGCGCTCGGAACGTTCCTTGGACGCCGAATTGGTAGAGCAGGGAATCGTTGGCATCCAGGGCGTTGACACCCGTGCCATCACCCGCCACCTCCGCGAACACAAGACCATGCGCGCAGGCATCTTCTCGGGCGAGGCTGCGCAGGCATCGGAGAAGGAGCTCCTGGACGCGGTCCTTGCAAGCGCCCCAATGGAAGGCGCAGCGCTGGCTGAAGAGGTCTCCATCGACGAGGCTTACGTCGTGGAGCCCAAGGACCACGGCTGGGAAGGAGAACCCCGGTTCTCCATTGCCGCCGTGGACCTCGGCATCAAAGCAATGACTCCGGTACGCTTCGCCGAGCGCGGCGTGCGTGTGCATGTCCTGCCGGCTACGTCCACGCTGGAGGACGTCAACGCGGTCAATCCGGACGGCTTCTTCATGTCCAACGGACCTGGCGATCCCGCTACCGCAGACCACCAGGTCTCACTGCTGCGCTCGGTGCTGGACGAGAAACTGCCCTACTTCGGGATCTGCTTCGGCAACCAGATCCTGGGCCGTGCGCTTGGCTTTGGAACCTACAAGCTCCGCTACGGTCACCGCGGCATCAACCAGCCCGTCATGGACCGCCGCACGGGCAAGGTTGAAATCACCTCGCAAAACCACGGCTTCGCCGTCGACGCACCGCTGAACGGCGCCACGGTGGCCCCTGAGGAGCGCTACGGCCGCGTGGAAGTCAGCCACGTCTCGTTGAACGACGACGTCGTGGAAGGCCTGGCGTGCCTGGACATCCCGGCGTTCTCGGTCCAGTACCACCCTGAAGCCGCTGCCGGCCCGCACGATGCCGCGTACCTCTTCGACCGCTTTATCGACCTCATGGCAGAAACGAAATCGGCCACAGCCGGCGCCGCCAACTCCACCGACTCCAAGACTGAGGACAAGAAGTAATGCCCAAACGTACAGATCTCAAGAGCGTCCTTGTCATCGGTTCCGGCCCGATCGTCATCGGCCAGGCGGCCGAGTTCGACTACTCCGGTACCCAGGCCCTTCGCGTCCTCAAGGAGGAGGGCCTGCGGGTCATCCTCGTGAACTCCAACCCGGCCACGATCATGACGGACCCCGAGTTTGCCGATGCCACCTACGTCGAGCCCATCACGCCCGAGGTTGTTGAGAAGATCATCGCCAAGGAACGTCCGGACGCCTTGCTGCCCACACTCGGTGGCCAGACCGCGTTGAACACGGCCATTGCGCTGGACAAGAACGGTGTTCTGGAGAAGTACAACGTCGAGCTCATCGGTGCGAACATCGCTGCCATTGAACTCGGCGAAGACCGTGAGAAGTTCAAGGGCGTCGTGGAGCGCTGTGGAGCCGAGTCGGCTCGCAGCCACATCATCCACACCATGGACGAGGCCTTCGCTGCGGCCGAAGACCTCGGCTACCCGATGGTCGTTCGCCCGTCCTTCACCATGGGTGGACTTGGCTCGGGCCTGGCGTACAACGAGGACGATCTCCGCAGGATCGTTGGCCAGGGCCTGCAGTACAGCCCCACCACAGAGGTCCTGCTCGAAGAGAGCATCCTCGGGTGGAAGGAATACGAGCTCGAGATGATGCGCGACAAGAACGACAACGTCGTTGTTGTTTGCTCCATCGAGAACTTCGATCCCGTAGGCGTCCACACCGGCGACTCCATCACTGTTGCCCCGGCCTTGACCCTTACGGACCGCGAGTACCAGAAGCTGCGCGATGTCTCCATCGCCGTCATCCGTGAAGTGGGCGTGGACACCGGTGGATGTAACATCCAGTTCGCCATCCACCCGGACACGGGGCGCGTTGTCGTGATCGAAATGAACCCGCGTGTTTCCCGGTCCTCCGCCCTTGCATCCAAGGCAACCGGTTTCGCCATTGCCAAGATCGCCACCAAGCTGTCCCTCGGCTACACCCTGGACGAGATCCCGAACGACATCACGCAGAAAACGCCGGCGTCGTTCGAGCCGACCCTGGACTACGTCGTGGTCAAGGTTCCGCGCTTCGCGTTCGAGAAGTTCCCGGCCGCGGACAACACGCTGACCACCACCATGAAGTCCGTTGGCGAAGCCATGGCCATGGGACGCAACTTCACCGAGGCCCTGCAGAAGGCCCTCCGCTCACTGGAGCAGAAGGGTTCCCAGCTGGACTTCAGCTCCGTGCCGGAGTACGAAGTGGCAGAACTGATCGAGAAGGCCAAGCGCCCCACTACGGACCGGCTGCACCAGGTACAGCGCGCCCTTCTGGGCGGCGCCAGCGTCGAAGACCTCTACGCAGCAACCAAGATCGATCCCTGGTTCCTGGACCAGCTCCAGCTGCTGAACGAAACCGCTCAGGAAATCCGTAAGGCTGGAGTGCTGACCGAGGACATGCTGCGCAACGCCAAGCGCCATGGTTTCTCAGACGAGCAGATCGGTGCCCTGACCCACAACAACGAGGCAGTTGTCCGCGGCGTCCGCCAGGCGCTGGGCATCCGTCCGGTCTACAAGACGGTGGACACCTGCGCTGCTGAGTTCGCCGCATACACGCCGTACCACTACTCGAGCTATGACGAGGAAGACGAAGTCGGCCTGCACGCCAAGCCGTCCGTGATCATCCTGGGTTCCGGGCCCAACCGCATCGGTCAAGGCATCGAGTTCGATTACTCCTGCGTTCACGCTTCCATGGCCCTTCGCAAGGCGGGGTATGAGACCGTCATGGTCAACTGCAACCCCGAGACCGTCTCCACGGACTACGATGTCTCCACCCGCCTGTACTTCGAACCGCTGACACTTGAGGACGTCCTTGAGGTCATCGCGGCCGAGGAACGTACTGGTGGAGTCATGGGTGTCTTCGTCCAGCTGGGCGGTCAGACCCCGCTTAAGCTCGCACAGCAGCTTGCCGACGCCGGCGTGCCGATCCTGGGCACCTCGCCTGAAGCAATTGACCTCGCAGAGCACCGTGGCGCGTTCGCCCGCGTCCTGGACGAGGCCGGCCTGACTTCTCCGAAGAACGGCACGGCTGTGTCCTTTGAGGATGCCAAGAAGATCGCCGACGAAATCGGGTACCCGGTCCTGGTCCGTCCGTCCTACGTCCTGGGCGGCCGCGGCATGGAGATTGTCTACGACGAAGCCAACCTGTCCCGATACATCGCCAACGCCACGGAAATCACCCCGGACCACCCGGTGCTGATCGACCGCTTCCTCGAAGACGCCGTCGAAATTGACGTCGACGCCCTCTTCGACGGCACCGACATGTACCTCGGTGGCATCATGGAGCACATTGAAGAGGCCGGCATCCACTCCGGAGACTCTGCTTGCGTCCTCCCTCCGATCACGCTCGGCAACAACGTGATCGAGCGCGTGCGCACAGCCACACGCGCCATTGCCGAAGGAGTTGGCGTGCGCGGCCTCATCAACATCCAGTTCGCGCTGGCCTCTGACGTTCTCTACGTCCTGGAAGCCAACCCGCGTGCCTCCCGCACGGTGCCGTTCGTTTCCAAAGCGACCGGCGTGCAGATGGCGAAGGCCGCGGCGCTGATCGGTACTGGTGTCACCATCAACCAGCTCCGCAGCGCTTACAAGATGCTGCCGGAAACCGGTGACGGATCCACCCTGCCCCTGGATGCCCCGGTCGCCGTCAAGGAAGCCGTACTGCCGTTCAGCCGCTTCCGGACCCCCGAGGGCAAGGTTGTCGATTCCCTGCTCGGCCCGGAAATGCGGTCCACTGGTGAAGTGATGGGTATCGACAAGCACTTCGACACCGCCTTCGCCAAGAGCCAGGCAGCCGCCAACAACGCACTTCCCACCGAAGGCAAGATCTTCGTCTCCGTGGCCAACCGGGACAAGCGCTCGGTGATCATGGGTGTCAAGCGCCTCTCGGACCTCGGTTTCGAGATTGTCTCCACGGGTGGCACGGCAGACGTGCTCCGCCGCAACGGCATCCAGGCCACTCCGGTCCGCAAGGTAGCCGAGGGCAGCAGTGCTGAAGGTGAAGGGACCATCGCAGACCTCGTCATTGCCGGCGAGATCGACATGGTGTTCAACACCCCGTCCGGCGGGGAAGCCCGCAGCGACGGCTACGAACTCCGCGCAGCCGCTACATCCATTGGCATTCCCTGCATCACCACGGTGGCTGAATTCAACGCAGCCGTGCAGGCAATCGAGGCACTGCGCACCTACGAATGGTCGGTCACCAGCTTGCAGGAGCACGCAGCCAACCTGAGCGCATCACAGGCCGCCGTCAATGCCTGACTCTCTTGAGGCGAACAAGGCCCAGGACGCACAGCAGCCGGTCCGGGAGTCCTTTGGCTCCCGGCTGGCCGCCGCGATGGCCGCCCGTGGTCCGCTTTGCGTCGGAATCGATCCCCACCCGCAGCTGCTGGCTAGCTGGGGACTGAACGACGACGTCGCCGGGCTGGAGCGTTTTTCGCTCAGCGTGGTGGAGGCCGTGGCTTCCCTCGCTGCCGCAGTGAAGCCGCAAGTGGCACTGTACGAACGTCACGGCTCGGCGGGCATGGCTGTCCTGGAGCGAACGTTGGCCGCAGCTGCTGATGCGGATGTGCTCAGCATCGCTGACGCCAAGAGGGGTGATATTGGTTCCACCATGGCCGCGTACGCAGATGCGTGGTTACGCGACGGTTCGGCCCTGGCAGCGGACTCAGTGACCCTGAGTCCTTACTTGGGCTTTGAGTCCTTGCGTCCGGCCCTGGATCTCGCTGCGCAGAATGGCAGGGGAGTGTTCGTTCTGGCGTTGACCTCCAATCCTGAAGGAAAATCTGTCCAGCACGTCGGCGGAAGCAATTCCGTCGCCCGGGGGATCGTCGATGCGGCTGCAGCCGAGAACCAGCGGTACGGGGGAGTCCTGGGTTCAGTAGGACTTGTTGTCGGCGCCACCATTGGTTCTGCGCTTGAGGATCTGGATATTGACCTCGGCCCGGTCCGCGGAGCGATCCTGGCCCCGGGCCTGGGTGCTCAGGGTGCCACTCCTGCGGACCTCCGGGCCACTTTCGGGGCCGCTTATCCCACGGTGCTTGCCACCTCAAGCCGTGGCATCCTGGCCGCCGGTCCTACGACGGCAGCGCTGCGGGCAGCTACCCAGGAAACGCTGGACGGCCTGCGGGCGGAATGATGCCGGCAGGCCGTTGCGCAACCCGGCGCCTCCCGGTAGGTTCAGGATCAGTTCGCGTGACGTGAATCACAAATCCGATCCGACAGGGGTTTGGCCGTGGGTTTGAAAGAGCTGACACCGCAGGAGCGTTCCGACGCTTTGGATAAGGCTGCAAAGGCGCGCGCTGTTCGCGCCGCAGCCAAAGAGCGGCTCAAACGTGGCGAAGTGAGCATCGCTGAGCTGATCTCTTCAGGCACCACGGACGAAGCCATTGCGCGCATGCGCGTGGTGGAGTTGCTGGAAGCGCTCCCAGGCATAGGACCTGTACGTGCGGCCGGGATCATGGCGGACATAGGCATCGCTGGTTCCCGGCGCATCAGGGGCTTGGGAATTCACCAGGCCCGGGCGCTGGTAGATTTTATGGATACCCAGCAAAGCGTTTGACGCATCTCCCCGAAGGAATCCGTGAGCAAGAAACCTGGACTGACTGTCCTCGCAGGCCCAACTGCTGTTGGCAAGGGAACCGTATCCACCTACATCAGGGACAACTATCCAGAGGTTTGGCTTTCCGTCTCGGCCACCACCCGCCCTGCGCGTCCAGGTGAGAAGGACGGGGTTCACTACTTCTTCAAATCCGCAGAAGAGTTTGACTCTCTGGTGGCTGATGGCGAACTCCTGGAGTGGGCAGTGGTCCACGGACAGAACCGGTACGGCACGCTCCGGAGTACTGTGAATGATGCTATTGCGGAGGGGAAATCGGTACTGCTCGAGATCGACCTCCAAGGCGCACGCCAGGTAAAAGCTGCCGTGCCGGATGCCAAGTTCGTCTTCCTGGCCCCGCCCAGCTGGGAAGAAATGGTGCGTCGGCTTGTGGGTCGCGGCACCGAAACTGCCGAGGAACAGCAGCGCAGGCTGGAAACCGCTAAACTGGAACTTGCTGCTGAACCGGAGTTTGACCACACCGTCATCAATGACGACGTTCGCCGGGCAGCGGACGAGCTTGTTTCACTCATGGGGCTAACCCCGCACGAGCGCTAAGCGCTTGCACTTGTCGGCCCGCTAGAATTTGGAGATTTCGTGTCCACGAACCTTGAAGGCATCATCAACCCGCCGATCGATTCGCTGCTTGAGGCTGCCGATTCCAAGTACGGCCTGGTGATCTTCGGCGCCAAGCGTGCCCGCCAGATCAACGCCTACTACGCCCAGCTGCACGAGGGCCTCTTCGAGTATGTCGGTCCGTTGGTAGACACCAAGCTGAACGAGAAGTCGCTCTCGATCGCCCTTCGCGAGATCAACGAAGGCCTGCTGGTTTCCACGCCGATCGAGCCCGCAGAATAACAACTGACTGCCTGTTGACGGAGGTCACGTGCGCATAGTCCTCGGAGTCGGGGGAGGGATCGCAGCCTACAAGGTTGCATCGCTCCTCCGGCTTTTTGCTGAAGCCGGGCACCAAGTGACGGTGATCCCAACGGAAGCAGCCACCCGTTTTGTCGGCGTGGCTACATGGGAGGCGCTCTCCGGGAATCCGGTCAGCAACAGCGTCTTTGACGATGTCGAGAAAATCAACCACGTCCGGCTGGGCCACGAGGCTGACTTGATCGTCGTCGCACCTGCTACCGCGGATCTCCTTGCGAAAGCAGCCACGGGCCAAGCCGGTGACCTCCTGACCAACACTCTGCTGATGGCCCACGGGCCGGTGCTCTTTGCTCCGGCGATGCACACGGAAATGTGGCAGCACGCGGCAACCCAAGCCAATGTGGAAACCTTGCGGAGTCGTGGCGTAACAGTCCTGGAGCCTGCCAGTGGCCGCCTGACAGGAGCCGATTCAGGCCCCGGCCGTTTGCCCGAACCCGAAGCAATCTTCACTGCCGCCATGGCGTTGGCCGAGGCCGCCACGGAAGTGGACGCGCCCGAGGCTGTACCCGCGGCACATGCTTCCCTCGCTGGCCGTACGGTGACGATTTCGGCGGGCGGTACCAGGGAAGCGTTGGACCCCGTGCGTTTCCTCGGTAACCGGTCGTCGGGAAAGCAGGGCGCGGCACTGGCTGCGGCTGCGTTGGCTGCCGGTGCCACCGTCCGTTTCCTTGCCGCACATATGGACGTCGAGCCGCCTGCCGGCGTCGAGCTCGTCCGCGTTGAATCAGCCTTGGAGCTGCGTGAGGCGGCGATGAAAGCGGCGGTCGATTCCGACGTCGTCATCATGGCCGCCGCTGTGGCAGATTTCCGGCCGGCTGAGGTTTCGGACACCAAGATCAAAAAGGTCGACGGCGAGGACGCGCCGTTGGTGCGCCTGGTTCGAAACCCGGACATCCTGCATGAGCTGGTCGAACGGCGCAACGCCGAGGGTGGCCGCCAACTGATCGTGGGTTTTGCGGCCGAAACGGGCGATGCCCAAGGCGATGTGTTGGAGCATGCCACTGCCAAACTCAAGCGCAAGGGCTGCGACCTCCTGGTGGTCAACCACGTGGGGGTGGGCCGTGTCTTCGGCCAGGACGATAACTCGGTGGTGATCCTTTCCGGGCACGGCGCCGAACCGCAGTCTGCGTCCGGATCCAAGTCTGATGTCGCCGCGGCCGTTGTAGATCGGGTGGGCGCCGAATTGACCAGGGTTTTTCCGGCCCCGTAACGCCCAGGGGCGTGGCCTCCGCCCCGAAATTCTTAGCATAGGGACACACGGCAGATGCCGCCGCCCCGCAACACAGTAAGGTGGTCGAGTGACTTTACCGCTGCACCATGAACACCATGGCACCCCGTCCAAGCTCCGGCTCTTCACTTCAGAGTCGGTCACTGAAGGGCACCCGGACAAGATCTGCGACCAAATCAGCGACGCCATCCTGGATGCGCTGCTGGCTGCCGATCCTGAGTCCCGCGTTGCAGTCGAGACCATGGCCACCACTGGCCTGGTGCACGTGGCCGGTGAGGTAACCACTGACGCCTACGTCGAGATACCGCAGATTGTCCGGGAGACTATTCTTGGCATCGGCTACGATTCTTCCGCCAATGGTTTCGACGGTGCCCGCTGCGGCGTCTCGGTCTCGATCGGGCAGCAGTCCAACGATATCGCCGGGGGCGTCTTCAACTCGCTGGAAGCGCGCGAAGGACGCCAGGAGGACGACTACGATCTCCAAGGCGCGGGCGATCAGGGCATCATGTTCGGTTATGCAAGCGATGAGACCGCTTCGTACATGCCAACACCCATCTGGCTTGCCCACCGTTTGTCCGAGCGGCTCACGGAAGTCCGCAAGAGCGGCGAACTTGCCTATCTTCGTCCTGACGGCAAAACCCAGGTAACGGTAGGGTACGACGGCGACCGCCCGGTTTCGGTTGAAACGGTGGTGATTTCCAGCCAGCACGCTGAAGAAGCAAGCCTGGACCAACTGCGCGCCGATCTCGCGAGCCACGTCATCGATCCCGTTCTGGCAACATCCAACCTGGATATCTCCCACGTGGCCAATATCCTGAACCCCGCGGGGGCCTTTGTGATTGGTGGCCCGGTTGGCGATGCGGGCCTGACCGGTCGCAAGATTATCGTCGATACCTACGGCGGATTCTCCCGGCACGGCGGAGGAGCCTTCTCCGGCAAGGACCCGTCCAAGGTTGATCGCTCGGCTGCATACGCTATGCGCTGGGTTGCCAAGAACGTTGTCGCGGCAGGGCTGGCAAAGCGCGCGGAGATCCAGATTGCGTACGCCATTGGCCAGGCACGTCCGGTGGGAACCTACGTGGAGACTTTCGGTACGGAGACCGTTGACCCGGCCCGCATCAGCGAGGCCATCAACGAGCTCTTCGATCTCCGTCCCCGCGCCATCATCGACGCTTTGGACCTCAAGCGTCCCATTTACACGAAGACTGCGGCGCACGGCCATTTCGGCCGCGACGAGCCCGACTTCACGTGGGAGCGCCTGGACCGCGTGGCGGACCTGAAGGAATTCTTCAACGCCTGATCTCCTCGATGATCGGCCGGTGCCGGCCCTGGGTTTACTGCTTTGTCGGTGGTCCATGATTGGCTGGAGCCAGAGAGATGCCCGCAGTGGGTTTCCCCCACTGCGGGCATCCTTTGTTTAGCCTGCGCGGGAAGCCCCGTGACAAAGAGTTGGAGGTAGAGAGCATGGCGGGAAATGAAGCCCAGCCCTCCCTGCTTCAACCTTCTTTGCTTCAAGGATTCCCGGACAAGGCTCCTGTCAGCGGACCTCCGCTGGCGGCAGAGAATCCGGTGGCCCGTGTGGTGCTGGAATCCTCCCTGCCCCACTTGGACAGGCCCTTTGATTACAGCGTGCCCGCTGAGTTGGCTGATTCCGCCGTTCCCGGCGTCCGCGTGAAAGTGAAGTTCAACGGACAGGAGCTTAACGGGTATGTGCTGGCACGCGCCGACACTTCGGATGCCGGCCACGCGCTCACTGCGCTTCACAAGGTGGTCTCGCCGTTGCCGGTCCTTACTCCAGAGATCGCGGAGTTGGCTGGAACGGTAGCTGCGCGTTACGCCGGAACCTTGAGCGACGTCCTGCGTACCGCCGTTCCCCCACGGGTTGCCAAAGTGGAGAAAGAGTTGCTGTCTGGCGAAGCAGGGCACGGGCAAGAACCGCAGACCCCAGCAAACGTGCCGGACGCCCATGCTTGGGGCTCCTACTCCAACGGTGCGCCATACCTGCATCACCTGGCCGGTGGGGGTTCTCCCAAGGCCGTCCTCACCGCGTTGCAGGGATTCGGCCCCGACGGTTGGCCTTCGCTGGTTGCCTCCGCTGTGGCGTCAGTCCGGGCTTCCGGCCGTGGTGCAGTGGTTGTCGTCCCGGATTACAGGGACCTTGGACAGCTGGAGGCGGCACTGGCAAAAGTCCTCCCAGCGGGTGACGTTGCACGGCTGGCGGCTGATGACGGTCAAACGCCCCGCTACAGAAATTTCCTCCGGGTCCTGAGTGGCGAGGCTCGCGTAGCCATCGGCACGCGATCTGCCGCCTACGCGCCGGTCCGGGAGCTGGGCCTCGTGGTCTGCTGGGACGACGGCGACGACCTCCATATCGATCAGCGCGCTCCCTATGCGCACACTCGGGAAGTCCTGCTCCTGCGGGCCGAGCAGGAGAACGCAGCCTGCCTGATGGCATCCCATAGTCGCAGCACCGAGCTCCAGCGCCTGGTTGAAATGCAGTGGGCTGTGCCGATCGAAGCGCCCCGAACCGTCATTCGCTCCACGGTGCCGCGTGTACTCAACACCGCTGACAGCTTTGAGCAGGAACGCGATCCGCTGGCCCGGATTGCACGTTTGCCCGGAGCGGCGTGGCGCGCGGCGAAGGAAGGCCTCGAACATGGCCCGGTCCTGGTGCAAGTTGCACGCGCCGGCTATGCACCCTCCTTGGTGTGCGAAACGTGCCGGGAGCTGGCCCGCTGCAACGCTTGCCAAGGACCTTTGGCCATCTCCAGCAGTTCCGCCCTGCCGATATGCCGCTGGTGCTCCACGCCGGCGCCGCGGTGGCGCTGTAACCATTGCAACGGCACCCACTTGCGCCGGGGCGCGACTGGAGCCGTGCGAACGGCAGAGGAACTAGGGCGGGCTTTTCCCGGAAAGACGGTGATCACCTCTTCCGGGGAGAACATCAAAGCCACGGTGCCAGACGCTCCGGCGTTGGTGGTGGCTACGGTGGGTGCCGAACCCGTGGCTCCCCAGGGATACGCTGCGGCGCTGCTCCTGGACGGCAATTCACTGCTCCGCCGGGAGAACCTGCGGGCCGGTGAGGACACCGTCCGGCGGTGGTTCAACGCTGCGGCGCTGGTGCGACCCTCCAACCAGGGGGGACTGGTAGTCATCACGGCGGACGACACAACTGCCACCGGAGCGCTGCTGCGCTGGGACGCACCAGGCTACGCGTCGCGTGAATTGGCACTGCGGAAGGAGCTTCAGCTTCCCCCGGCAGTGCGAGTGGCTTCCGTGACCGGGCCAAGGGCCGACGTCGCGCATTTTTCCGATGCTTTCGAGGCAGGCGCCAAACTGAGGTCCGGTACAAGGCTTCGCCTCGCCGGTCCAGCGCCCGTTCAGTTGGCCTCCAGCGGTCCCCAAGGCTCTGGAGGCGAGGCCGAGGCAGATGTCCGCATTCTGTATTTCATTCCTTATGCCGATGCCGCGGACGCCACTCGTGCCATGCGTGCCGTCAAAGCAGCGAATGCGGCAAAGCGTACAGGCGGCCCGGTTCAGCTACGGCTGGATGGCGTGGACGTCCTCTAGCCTTTGGCCACCCGTTGAGGGCTGCCACACCTAGCGCTTGCGAAGCGCAACCACCTCTTCTGCGGCAGCCAGCAGTTGCCGGGCGGATTCGTCCCAGTTGAAGTCTCCAGCACGTTCAACGGACCTGCGCGAACGTTCCTGCCACAACCTGTCATCGCCCAAGGCCGTGACGGCCGCGGCGAAGTCCGTGGGCGACTCGGGATCGACGTAGCTGACGGCGTCGCCGCCTACTTCCCGGAAGATCGGGATGTCGCTGGCGATGACAGGGGTCCCAAGCGACATCGCTTCCACCAACGGCAAACCATATCCCTCGGCCCGGGACAAGCTGATGAGTGCCGTTGCCCTGGTCAGGAGCCCCTCATACTCGGCGTCGGTCACACCGTTGTGGAACTGGACCTTTGCCCCATGGGGGACCAAGGCTTCGAGTTCTGCCCGGCGCTGGGGCGTGATGCGGCTCAGCAAGTGCAGTGTGTACTCCGGCAGGCCGGCCATTCCGCGAATCATGGTTTCCACGTTCTTGTACGGCATGAAAGAACCCATGTACAGCAGGGTTTTATCCGCGCCGGCCGCAGGATCGCGGGGCGTTTGACCGGGCTGCGGGGCATTGCCCACGATTCGCACCGGACGGCGGGTCAAAGTGAACTTCGCCATCAAGGCCTCTGTGGTCCTGCTGATGGTTGCCACGATGTCGGCCCGGTTCAGGAGTACGCGCTGGGGCCAGTACGCCTTATGGTAAAGCCGCCACAGGAAGCGCACTGGAGCTGGAAGGAACCCCGGGGGAGCGGGGTGTTCGTAGTAGATGAGGTCGTGAAGCGTAAGGATCAGGCCGTACTTCCGGCCCAGGGTGCCCATGGTCTGCATCGGGCACACTACGACGTCGGCGCCCAGCGGGTTGACTTTACGGGCCACGAACAGCTCAAGCGGGGATAACGGGCTGTTGATCATCACATAGGGGACGTCCGGAAGCAATGCGAGTTGCCGTTTGTCGTTGATGAGCATGGTGACATCCGCGATTTTGGATGTTGCTGCAATGAGGCTTGAACCGTAGCGGCTGATGCCATCGTGGTGGTCCGTCTTGGTGAAGCGGGCATCGATGACAATTTTCACGCGGGGTGTTCCTCCAGGAATGTGCGGATAGCTGCGGCAGCCGGGGCCGGAGTCTCGTAATGGATCAAATGCCCGACGTCGGGAATCACTTCCAGCGTGGCCTCCGGAAGGCGCTCCATCAGTTTGTGCTGGTTGGGCAACGTGGCGATCTCGTCTTTTTCGCCGGCGATCAGCAGTACGGGGAGCCGTAGCTCCTCGGCGACGTCTGCCACAGTGCCCGACACGGATGCCTTGAAGGATTCGAGCAAGCTCCTCCGGTCCGCGAAAGCGCTGAAGTAGGCATCGTGCTGGCCGTGGATGAAGCGTCGCAGGTTTTTGTCTTTGGTCTTGGCCATGGTGATACTCATGACCCGGACGATGGCACGGTTGCGCAGGAGGGCAAGTCCAAAGCGCTTGGGGAGCTTGGCGGATACCTGGTAGTAGAACACCGCTAGCTTGGTCATGATCCCTTTGGGACCTTCCAACGCAGGCGCGGCGATGGGGTTGATCAGGATCAGCGGATAAATGGTACCGGGATTCCGGGCCGCAAAATGGCTGGCGACGATGGAGCCAAACGAGTGGCCGAGAAGCACTGTTTTGGGGCCCAGGTCCAGGGCAGCCATGAAACCGGAGATGAAATGGCCGTAGCGCTCGACGCTGTGTTGGCCGTCAAGGAAGGGTTCTGAACTGCCAAACGCCGGGAGGTCCGGCATGATGATCCGCATGTCCGGAAGCTGGTCCGCTACCCGGAGCAATCCATGGTGGTCACCCCGAAAACCGTGAATGACCAAGATGGTACGCGTATGTTGGGTGGGTTTGACGGGTTCGTACGTCCAATACGCTACATTGCTGCCGTCGACGTCTACATCGGAGGCGATGGTCCGCCCTGGCAGGGATTTGCTAAAGAATTCAACAGGGGCCTCTGCACCTTCAGGGGTGTGCGCGGTGTCCACTTTTTCCATTCGGCCGTTCCTAGTTCACGTTGTCCGGGTGCGAGCCCGTGCGGTGGTGGCGTTCAAGAGCGGCCATGCCGTCCATATCTGCCGCCTCCAGTTCGAAGTCGAAAACGGCAAAGTTCTCCTTGATCCGCCCAGCGGAGCTGGCTTTCGGAATGACGAGGTTTCCGAGCTGGAGATGCCACCGGAGGATGATTTGGGCCGGTGTCCTGCCGTACTTTTCAGCCAAATCCACGATCGCGGGGTCGGCAAGAACCTGTCCCCGGCCCAGCGGGCTCCATGCTTCGGTACGGATCCCAAGTTGTTCGTGAAGTGTCCGAAGCCTGGGCTGCTGAAGCCAGGGGTGCAGCTCGATCTGATTGACGGCCGGAACCACTTCGGCTTTCTGCATGAGTTCTTCCAAGTGCCCCGGCTGGAAATTCGAGACCCCGATGGCCCGCACTTTGCCTTCCCGGTACAGGGTCTCCATGGCTTTATAGGTCTCTACGAACAGTCCTCGGCCGGCACAAGGCCAGTGGATGAGGTAAAGGTCCACGTAGTCCAGTCCAAGGTTGGCCATGGATGAATCGAAGGCACGGAGCGTGGAGTCGTAGCCGTGGTCGTCATTCCAGACCTTGGTGGTAACAAACACGTCTTCCCTGGCCAAGGCGTGCACGGATTCTCCGGAACCACCCGTGCCGAGGTTTGCCTCGTTGGCATCTCCGATCGCACCACCGATTGCGCGGCCTACGCCCACTTCATTTCGGTACATGGCCGCGGTATCGAAGCGCCGGTACCCTTCGCCGAGGGCAGTGCTCACCAAAGTCTCAGCTTCTTTTGGCGGCACTTTATAGAGTCCGAATCCCAAGCGGTCAATCATCACGCCATTGTTCAAGGTCAGCCGGGCCGGGAATCTCATATCAACGACTCTACCCATTTCGCGGCGGAATGCCTCAGGACTGGCCACTGAAACTCACCAAGCGGCGCGCCGAGGCTTCATCGAGGATGAGATCCGTGGCAAGCCCTGCTGCCAAGGCGCCCTGCAGGCCGTTGATTTTGGAGGCGCCGGACACGACGCAAATCCGGCGCCGCACCTGCCGTAGCTGTTCATGG
Organism: Arthrobacter sp. StoSoilB5; assembly: GCF_019977235.1. Lineage (NCBI taxonomy): Bacteria > Bacillati > Actinomycetota > Actinomycetes > Micrococcales > Micrococcaceae > Arthrobacter > Arthrobacter sp. StoSoilB5. The sequence goes on along the minus strand of NZ_AP024646.1, from coordinate 3,232,711 downwards.
CTTGGGCCAGTGGACCGTTCGTTCAGGGTAATGCCGTCAGATGATCCATCACTGCGGAAGAAGACGGTGGCAACGTCGCCCACCACGTCGTCGGCAGCCAACATGCTGAGGTCTTGTTCGTCGAGGTATCCGCCGGCGTACACATGGCTTGGATAGTCCGAATCAACGGATCCAACGCCGAAAATAGCGATGCTCATGCGCGCCTGCAGATCCAGGATGCGTTGAACGCTGCGCTCATTCCACATGGCCGTCTTGGTAGCGGCGTGATCGAAAAACGCTGGGACGGGAAATTGTTCCACCCGCGCTCCGTAGGCGCTGCCAAAGCGTCGCATGATGTCGCTCGCGTACGTGATGCCTGTTGTCTGCATGTTCCCGGCGCCATTGAGTTGGACCACGATCGTGTCATGCGTGACTTTTCGGGTCAGGTGCCGGCTCACGGCGCTGAGTGTGGCGCCCCAGGCAATGCCGATGATGGCATTGGAATCCACCAGGGGTCCTATGGTCCGCGCTGCCTGCATGGCCACGCGGTCAAGCGTTTCCGCCTCGTTCAAGGTGTCCAGCACCGGCACCACGTGGACGTCCACCTTGAATTTGTTGCGAATTTGGCTCTCCAACTCGGGAGCGGTGTCAAAAGGGCTGCGGATCTGGACCTGGACCAGACCTGTTTCCCGGGCGGAAGACAGGAGCCTGGAGACCGTAGAGCGTGAGGTCCTGAGCTCCCGCGCGATCGCATCCATGGTGAGGTCCTGCAGGTAGTACATCTGTGCGGCCCGGAGGGCATCCGAGTGACGTGAGCGTCCCATCTCATTTCCTTACTGCACGTTTGTGCAAATAGCTTGACTCCATTTTCCACCTTCGCCAGATTAGTGGTGAAAGGTGCAGCGACGGTCCAACGCCGCGCACAAACCAAGCCCAAGGGAGCAGTTTTGGGACACAACAGGATTTCCGGTACCTCCTCTGATGCGCATCGGCGTGAATCTGTTACCGCCCTGCGGGAGCGGCCTTCGGCGAAGGTGCTCATCATCGGTGGCGGTATCAACGGCGTAGGAACCTTCCGGGACCTTGCCCTGCAGGGCATTGATGTTGCCCTCGTGGAGCGTGGGGACTATTGCCAAGGCGCCAGCGGTGCCTCGTCGCACATGATCCATGGCGGCATCCGATACCTGGAGAACGGTGAGTTCCGCCTTGTTCAGGAATCAGTGGTGGAGCGCAACAGGCTCCTCCGGATCGCCCCGCACTACGTCAAGCCGCTACAAACCACCATTCCCATCTTCAGCACCTTCTCGGGCGTCCTGTCCGCTCCCATGCGTTTCCTGACCCACAAGCAGGGCAAGCCGAAGGAACGGGGCGCCTTCCTCATCAAGCTCGGCCTGAGCATGTACGACTTCTTCTCCCGTGACGGTGGGAGCGTCCCCCGGCACCAGTTCCGCGGCAAGGACAAGGCTTTGGCTGAGCTACCCAAGCTGCATCCTGGAATCAAATATGCGGCAACCTACTTTGACGCGTCCGTGCACAACCCTGAGCGGCTCACCCTGGACGTGCTGCAGGATGGCGAGAAGGCGGGGCGCGGTGGGGGACTGCCGGGCGGGACGGCCCGTGCCAGCAACTACGTGTCACTGGTTTCCATGGGTACAGACGGAGTGCGGCTCCGTGACGAATTGAGCGGCAAGGAGTTCGACTTCCAGGCCGACGTCATCGTTAACACCACTGGCGCGTGGGTTGACCTGACCAACCAGGCCATGGGAGCCGCCAGCCAGTTCATGGGCGGCACCAAGGGTTCGCACATCGTGCTGGACCACCCGGAACTGCTGGCCGCCTGCAATGGCCGCGAGATCTTCTTCGAACACACAGATGGCCGCATCGTTCTTATTTACCCGATGGGGGACCGGGTGTTGGTGGGCACCACGGACGTTGACGCCGACATGTCGGAAGACGCCGTCTGCACCGAATCCGAAATCGACTACTTCTTCGACCTGATCGGCCACGTCTTCCCCACCATCAAGGTGGACCGTGGCCAGATCGTGTACAGCTTCGCTGGTGTCCGCCCCCTGCCGCGCCACGACGCCACGCAGCCTGGATTCGTCTCACGGGATTACAGGATCGAACGCAGCGTCCGATCCCGTGAGGGTGCCATGGCTACGCCAGGCGGCAAGGACGTCGTCGTACTCAGCTTGGTGGGTGGCAAATGGACCACCTTCCGGGCGCTTGCCGAACACATGACCAACGACGTTCTCCGCGAATTGGGCCAGGAACGGAAGGTTTCGACGGCGAAACTCGCCATCGGCGGTGGCGCCGGCTTCCCTGCCACGGAACAAGGCGAACAGGAGTGGATCAAGAAGCACATGGGGCCGGGGCTGGACGCCGATCGCGTGGCTGGTCTCCTGACCCGGTATGGGACACGGGCAGAAGCAGTCATCGATTACTTGAACGCCGGACATGACCAGGCACTTCGGTCCACCCGGGAACTCAGTGTTCGTGAACTGGCTTTCATGGCTGAGCACGAGCAGATCGGACATCTGGTGGATGTCCTCATTCGGCGGACCTCGCTCGCGTTCCGCGGCCTGGTGACCGGCGAGTTGCTGAATGAAATCGCCGCAGCGTTGGCTGAACCGCTCGGTTGGGATGCCACCGTCCGTGAGGCAGAAATCCGCCACGCCCAGGAAGTCCTGCAGAGGTTCCACAAGGTTGACGTGCACAGTCTCGTAGCCTGAGGCCGACTGCACAAAATGCTTTACCGTCCCACTCTGCTGCAGGGACGGAAACGGGGTAGGTGGGCCCTTTGGGGCCTCACCACACCGGGATGGTTGCGGAAAACGGAACTATCCCCACAGCCTCTTCAACCCGCGAGGAGGCTGACAACAGAAAAATGAGGAGTCAAAGATGTCTCTTGGAATAGTTTTCCTTTCCGAAGTATTCGGAACCATGATGCTGACCCTGCTGGGTTGTGGCGTCGTGGCAAACGTTGCGCTCAAAGGCACCAAGGGCAACAACGGTGGTTTCTTGATGGTGACGTGGGGCTGGGGTATTGCGGTCTTCGCGGGCGTTTTCGTGGCCGCAAAGTCCGGTGCGCACCTGAACCCTGCTGTTACCCTGGGCCTGCTTGTTAAGGGAAGCAAGGAATACGCGCCCGATGTCAGCGTGGACTTCGCCTCCACGCTGACGTACTTCGGCGGCGAACTGCTCGGCGCTTTCCTGGGCGCCGTTGTTTGCTGGCTCGCGTACAAGCAGCACTTCGATGAAGAGCCCCTGGCAGCCAACAAGCTGGGAACGTTCTCCACAGGCCCGGCCATCCGTTCAACCCCATGGAACCTCATCACCGAGATCATCGGCACGTTCGTTCTGGTCTTCGTCATCCTGACCCTCGGCGGCACTCCCTCGGGACTGGGCCCGTTGGCGGTAGCGCTGCTCGTGGTCGGTATCGGTGTCTCCATCGGCGGCCCCACGGGTTACGCCATCAACCCGGCACGTGACCTCGGACCCCGCATCGCCCACGCCGTGCTTCCCATCAAGGGCAAGGGTTCCAGTGACTGGGCCTACTCGTGGATCCCTGTCGTCGGGCCCCTGGTCGGCGGTACGCTGGCAGGCCTCATGGCCAACATCGTTCCAGGGATCATGCCGTCCGTCGCCGGCTAGCTCCACACCTCTGAAGCGGGCAATCCGCCCTACCCGATCAAAAACCGCAGATAACCACTGAGACAAGGACGTCACCATGAATCAATACGTCATCGCCATCGACCAGGGCACCACCAGCTCCCGCGCCATCGTCTTTGACCACACGGGCAACATTGTGTCAACGGGACAGATGGAACACGAGCAGATTTTCCCGCAGGCAGGTTGGGTCGAGCACAACCCCGCCGAGATCTGGAACAACACCCGGGAGGTCATTGGTTCCGCCCTGTCCAAGGCGAACCTGACGCGGCACGATATTGCCGCCGTCGGAATCACCAACCAGCGTGAAACCGCCGTGGTCTGGGACAAAAACACGGGCGAGGCCGTTTACAACGCCATCGTCTGGCAGGACACCCGGACCCAGCCGATTGTGGACGAGCTTGCCAGGGACGGTGGACCTGAGCGCTTCAAACAGAAGGTAGGCCTGCCGCTGGCTACCTACTTCTCAGGCACCAAGATCAAATGGATCCTGGACAACGTCGATGGCGCCCGCGAACGCGCTGAAGCGGGCGACCTGTTGTTTGGCAACACTGACGCCTGGGTTCTCTGGAACCTGACCGGCGGAGTCGACGGCGGCGTGCATGTCACCGACGTTACCAACGCGTCCCGCACTTTGTTCATGGACCTTGAGACGCTGCAATGGGACCAGGAAATCCTGGACATCTTCGGTGTTCCGGCCTCCATGATGCCCGCCATCAAGTCCTCCTCGGAGGTCTACGGTCACGTCCACACCTCCCAGCTGCTTCGCGAAGTTCCCGTGGCCGGTATCCTGGGCGACCAGCAGGCTGCAACATTTGGTCAAGCCGCGTTCCAAGCAGGTGAAGCGAAGAATACCTACGGCACGGGTTGCTTCCTGATCTTTAACACCGGCGAGGAAATCGTTCACTCCAAGAACGGTCTGCTCACCACCCTGGGATACAAGTTGGGCGACGACAAGCCGCACTACGCCCTGGAAGGTTCCATCGCCGTCACCGGTTCCCTGATTCAGTGGCTCCGCGACAACCTCGGCATGATCAGTTCCGCTCCAGAGGTCGAGGAACTCGCAGCGGCGGTCAAGGACAACGGCGGCGTCTACATCGTCCCCGCGTTCTCCGGCTTGTTCGCTCCGTACTGGAGGGCTGACGCTCGAGGCGCAATCGTGGGCCTCACCCGCTTCGCCAACAAGGGCCACATTGCACGTGCTGCCCTTGAGGCGACTGCGTTCCAGACCCGCGAGGTACTCGATGCCGTCAACGCGGACTCGGGTGTTCCCCTCACCGAACTGAAGGTCGACGGCGGCATGGTCGCCAACGAGGCACTCATGCAGTTCCAGGCTGACATCCTCGGCGTGCCGGTAGTCCGCCCGAAGGTGGTTGAAACCACGGCCCTGGGCGCCGCGTACGCTGCAGGCCTGGCTGTCGGATTCTGGAAGGACCTGGGCGAACTCAGCGCCAACTGGGGCGAGGACAAGCGCTGGGAGCCGCAGATGCCCGCCGAAGAGCAGGAGCGCCAGCTGCGACTCTGGAAGAAGGCCGTTACCAAGTCCATGGACTGGGTCGACGAAGATGTGAAGTAGTCTGACCTGACGTTGACGGCAGCCGCGCCTGCCCCGCCCGCTTCGCGGTGCCCACCACACCCGGGGCGAGGCGCGGCTGCCGTCAACTCAACCATCAGCTCTGTAAGCCGCTCGATGCGACCTGGGAGTTTGATCGTGCGCTATTGTAGATCTATGCGTGCGATCCTTCTGCTTAGCTAGCCGCCCGGCAATCAACAGCCGAGCGGCCGCCCCTCCATTGTCGAGGGGCTTTTGTGTGTCCGGGGCTTACCTGGAGCGCAGCAGGAGGCAAAACCGCCATCGAAGAACAGAAGAGGGCAGCAGTGAGCGTTCAGCCGGAGACAGAGACCGGAACAGCACAGACAGCCGCAGCTGGAGCGCCTGAAGAAGGCGTCTACAGCTTCGCCGCGATGGAAGCCAAGTGGCCGCAGGTCTGGGAAGACCTCAAGGTGTTCACCCCGCTTGACGACGGTTCGCGGGAACGCCGCTACGTGTTGGACATGTTCCCCTACCCCTCCGGCGACCTCCACATGGGGCACGCCGAAGCGTTCGCCATGGGCGACGTCGTAGCGCGCTACCTGCGCCAGAAGGGCTACGATGTCCTGCACCCCATCGGTTGGGACTCCTTCGGCCTCCCCGCTGAGAATGCGGCCATTAAGCGCAACGCCCACCCCAGCGAGTGGACCTACGCCAACATCGATACCCAGGCCGCCTCGTTCAAGCGCTACGCCATTTCGGCTGACTGGTCCCGGCGCCTGCACACGTCCGACCCCGAGTACTACCGGTGGACCCAGTGGCTGTTCAAGCGCTTCTACGAGCGTGGCTTGGCGTACCGCAAGGACTCGCCCGTCAACTGGTGCCCCAAGGACCTCACCGTCCTCGCGAACGAGCAGGTCGTCAACGGTGCATGTGAGCGCTGTGGCACGGCTGTCACCAAGAAGTCGCTGAACCAGTGGTACTTCAAGATCACCGAGTACGCCGATCGCCTGCTCGAGGACATGGACCAGCTCCAGGGCCATTGGCCCGAGCGAGTGCTGGCCATGCAGCGGAACTGGATTGGCCGCTCCGAGGGCGCCCACGTCCGCTTTGTCATCGAGGCCACCCAGGACCGGGCCGAGCGCGAAGTCACCGTCTTCACCACGCGCCCGGACACCCTCTACGGGGCAACGTTCTTTGTGGTTGCTGCGGATGCGCATTTGGCCCTGGACCTCGTCACTCCTGAACAGCATGACGAACTCATGGCTTACCGGGAAAAGGTCAAGGCCCTCTCCGAGATCGAGCGCCAGTCCACAGAGCGCGAGAAGACGGGTGTCTTTACCGGACGCTACGCGATCAATCCGCTGAACGGTGAGAAGCTTCCTGTGTGGGCAGCTGACTACGTTCTGGCCGACTACGGCACCGGAGCCATCATGGCTGTTCCGGCGCACGACCAGCGCGACCTCGATTTCGCCAAGGCGTTTGACCTGCCCGTCCGCGCCGTACTGGATACCGGCGAGGAAGACCCCGCCGAGACCGGCGTTGCCACTGCCGGCGAAGGAAAGCTCAAGAACTCCGGCGACTTGGATGGACTGTCCAAGTCCGAGGGCATCCCGGCCGCAATCGAGATCCTGGAGAAGTTGGGTACCGGCGAGAAGTTCGTCAACTTCCGGCTCCGCGACTGGCTGCTCAGCCGCCAGCGCTTCTGGGGCACGCCCATCCCGATCATTCACTGCGCCGAATGCGGCGAAGTGCCCGTACCCGACGACCAATTGCCCGTGAAGCTGCCCGAAGACCTGCGCGGCGAGGCACTGGCGCCGAAGGGCACCTCCCCGCTGGCCGCCGCCGTCGAATGGGTCAACGTCGAGTGCCCCAACTGCGGCCGGGCAGCGCAGCGCGACACGGACACCATGGATACGTTCGTGGATTCTTCCTGGTACTTCCTGCGGTTCGTCTCGCCCCACTACACCGAGGGCCCGTTTGATCCGGCGAAGATTAATGACTGGATGCCCGTGGGGCAGTACGTAGGCGGCGTGGAGCACGCCATCCTGCACCTGCTCTACGCCCGGTTCTTTACCAAGGTCATCAAGGACATCGGCCTGATCGAGGCCAGCGAGCCCTTTAGCGCACTGCTCAACCAGGGTCAGGTGCTCAATGGGGGCAAGGCCATGAGCAAGTCCCTTGGCAATGGTGTGGACCTTGGCGAGCAGTTGGACAAGTTCGGCGTCGACGCCGTTCGCCTGACCATGGTCTTCGCCTCGCCCCCTGAGGACGATGTTGACTGGGCAGACGTCTCGCCGTCTGGTTCGGCCAAGTTCCTGGCCCGTGCCTGGCGCCTCGGCCAGGACGTCATCAGCGAACCCGGAGCTGATGCCATCGCCGGTGACCGCGCACTGCGCACGGTAACCCACAAGACCATCGCTGATGCCGCCGAACTGTTGGACAACAACAAATTCAATGTCGTGGTGGCACGCCTCATGGAGTTGGTCAACGCTACGCGTAAGACCATCGACTCCGGAGCCGGTGGAGCAGACCCTGCCGTGCGTGAGGCCGTTGAGGCCGTTGCTGTGATCTTGAGCCTTTTCGCCCCTTACACGGCAGAGGATCTCTGGAACACCCTGGGACACCCCGCCTCCGTGGCCAACGCCGGCTGGCCGAAGCACGACGACGCCCTGCTCGTCCAGGACACCGTCACCGCCGTTGTCCAGGTCCAGGGCAAGGTCCGCGACCGGTTGGAAGTATCGCCGGACATCAGCGAGGACGAACTCCGTGAACTGGCACTGGCATCCGAAAATGTCCAGCGTGCCATGGATGGCCGTGGCATCCGCACCGTGATCGTGCGGGCGCCTAAACTGGTGAACATCGTCCCCGCCTAACCAGGCATAACGGACTTTGCGGCCGCCGGCATTGTGCCGGCGGCCGGTCACCATTGTTGGAGGTTGCGTGCCCGAGCGAGAACCACCCGCCTGGATGTGGCTCAAGGAACGGCTGTCCCGCCTCCGGCAGCCCGCGCTCCCGGTTCCCATTGCCGATGAGGCGCTTCCCGCCGTCGTAAAGACCGCCGTGGTGACGGATTCGGCAGCGGCCTTACCAGCCGACTGGGTTGCGGCCTTTGCCGCGGACGGCCGTCTTGCCGTGGTTCCCATGCCAGTCATGGTGGGGAGCGAGATCTACGGTGAAGGCGAAGACGACATCACCGAGACGTTGGCCGTTGCCTTGGCGTCGGGTGCATCCGTAAAGACATCCCGACCCTCACCCGGCCAGTTTGAACAGGCTTACCGTGCCGCCCAGAACCGAGGGTTCGAAGCTGTGGTGTCCATCCATATTTCCTCCGAATTGTCCGGAACCGCCGATGCCGCGCGTCTTGCTGCAGCCCGGGTCGGTATCCCGGTGGAGGTACTGGACTCACGCACCGTCGGAATGGCGCAAGGTATGGGAGTGCAGAGCGCCGTAGTTGCCGCGGCCGCAGGCCTGCCCGCTGATGAAGTTCGCGCTTTTGCGGAAAAGCGCATGGAACGTACCAAGGTCTACTTCTACGTTCCGAGCCTGGAACAGCTCAGGCGCGGGGGACGCATTGGAGCGGCGGCATCGCTGCTGGGGACGGTGCTGGCCATTAAGCCAATACTTGCGGTCGACGGCGGCAGGATCGTTCCGTTGGAAAAGGTCCGCTCCGCTGTGCGCGCTATAGCCCGGCTTGAGGAGATCGTGGCGGCTGATGTCGCTTCCAGACCTGCTGGTCAGCAACGGTTGGCGGTTCATCATTTTGGTAACCAGCTTGAGGCCGAAGCATTGGCCGCACGCCTTCGGGAGAAATGCCCGGACTGTCCGCCCGCCCAGATCAGCGCCCTTCCCGCCGTCCTCGCGGCGCACGCAGGTTTGGGAGTCCTTGCGGTCATCGTGGGGGAGAGCAGCACGCCCACTTGAGCTTATCCACATAGACTAAGTGGCCCACTGCGCTCCCGTCGCGTCCTTCGTAGGCTCGATTCATGCCACGCTGGAATCGGGATGCGTCCCCAGACGTCGCAGCGCTGGCCGCCAGACGGCGGCTTGCGGTGGGACTGAACCCTTCAGGCGATCCCGCTCCCTTGCTTGCCATGCCTCTGTTGGAAGAGCCCCCGCCGGAGGCTTCGGTTTCGGACCCCCTCTACGCCCAAGAGACGGTGGCGGCGCGGCTTCGGTGGCGGACGTCCTGGAGGGTGGCTGTTGCGGTTTCCGTTGTTGGTGCCGCCTGTGCAGCGTGGTTCCTTTTCCAGGCGGCTAACGGACAACCCACTACCGAGCCCCTGAGCCAGTCGCTATCGGCCGACGGAACGGTGTCCGAAGGCGGCGAGCCTGATTCGACCCGCCCCCCGGCCCAGCCACAAGACACGAAGATGCTCCTGGTCCACGTTGCCGGCGCGGTACAGAAACCCGGTGTCGTTTCGCTTCCTGAAGGAAGCCGGGTCTTTCAGGCGATTGATGCTGCAGGCGGGGCAACCGCCAGTGCTGATGTAAATGGACTCAACCTCGCGGAAGTAGTCACCGACGGGGCAAAGATCCGTGTTCCGGCTGCGGGAGAGGCGGCGCAGGAAACGGGGACCGGGAACGGCACAGGTGGGTCGGCGGAAACCCAGGTCAGCCCGGGATCCGGAGGCGCCAAGGTCAATATCAACACTGCTTCTGTGGAAGAACTCGGGACACTGCCCAGGGTTGGTCCGGTGATGGCTCAACGCATCATAGACTGGCGCAAGGAACACGGAGCGTTTGCCTCGGTGGAAGAGTTGGACGCCATTGATGGCATCGGACCCAAGCTCATGGAGTCGCTCCAGGATTTGGTGACGGTGCAGGGTGGCTGAGGATTCAGAGGGAAATCCCTTGCTGAGGCGTCTGGATCTCCGTCTGGTCCCTGCCGTGCTTGTCACCTGGGCCGCTGCCCTTGCCTGTGGTGTTCTCGCCGCTGGCTGGTCCGCCACTATTGGCATAGTCCTTGCCTGTGTTGGCAGCGCCCTGCTGCTTTATTCCCGCCTGCGTGCAACGACGGCGTCACGGGCCAGGACAGTTCCGGCTACTCTCGCCCTGGCCTGTGTGCTGGGTGCTGTGGCCGCTGGGCATTGTGCTTTTGCTGCCGGAGAACGAGACCAAGGTCCCCTCGCGGCCGTCGTCGGCACCCAGGCCGGTGTGGTCATTAAGGTGCGGGTCACGGGCAGCCCTTCAGAGGCGCCCCAACCCGGGCATTCCGGCGGTACACGATGGTCGGTTCCGGCCAGCTTGGTGGACCTTACGTCCGGAGGGAACGTCATTCGAGATTCTGCCTCCCTTGTGGTCATGGGGGACGATGCGTGGCGGGACGTTCGCCCGGGACAGCTATTGAGAACAACCGGCACCCTCAAGGAGATCCGGCCCGGACAATCCGAAGCCGCGGTTCTCACAGCCACCACCAGGCCGGTGGTGATGGGTTCGGTCTTCGACCTGCAAGACTCGGCCGCAAAGCTCCGCGAGCACTTACGCGATGCGGCAGGTTGGTTGCCTCCCGATGCTGCGGGTCTGCTGCCAGGCATGGTGACTGGCGACACCAGCGAGCTTCCGGAGAGCCTGGAAGCTGACATGAAGACAACCGGAATGGTGCATCTGACGGCTGTGAGTGGGGCGAACTGCAGCCTCATATTGGGCGGCTTCATCCTGGTTGCGAGGATCCTGAGACTGGCTCGTCCTTTCGCCGCCGCTTTCGCGGGGTGTGGGCTGGCTGCGTTTGTAGTGCTGGTGGGACCGGAGCCCAGCGTCCTGCGGGCAGCGGTCATGGGATTTGTCGGGATGGCTGCGTTGACGGGCGGGTTGCGGGGGAGGCCGCTGACTTTCCTATGTTTGGCCACGGTTGTACTTCTTCTGCTGGATCCGACCCTTGCCACCAGCTTTGGTTTCCTCCTCTCGGTCCTGGCCACGCTGGGCATCGTGTTGCTCGCCAGCCGTATCGCGTCGTGGTTTCCTGACGCCATTCCCCGGTGGTTGGCGGTGGGGGTGTCAGTGCCATTGTCTGCGCAAGTGCTGTGTGGACCGGTGATCGTGGCACTCCAGCCCCAGTTTTCGCCGTACGCGCTCATTGCCAACGTGATTGCCGGGCCCCTCGTGGCTCCTGTGACAATTCTGGGGAGCCTTGCCGTGCCGCTGTCCGCGATCCATCCTTGGGCGGCGGCGCTTCCGACTGCGCTGGCGGGTGCCAGCGCGATTGGTGTGGCGGGCGTAGCGCGGTTCTTTGCCGGATTACCGGGCGCGGCACTCCCGTGGGCCGAAGGTCCGGCAGGCATCGTTGCCATGGCCGTTTCCTCGGCAGTCACCATGCTCATTGTCTGGACATCCCTGCAACCAAGCGGTGTGCTCCGGTGGATCGTGGTCCTTCACCACCGCTTGATTGTTGTGTTGGGACGGCTGGATCGACGCCGCTAGCGTGGCATATCGGGCGTCCCCGCCGCCAAGGCATGGCAGACTTGAAGTCTGCAAAAAAACCTCCGGAAGGAACCATCTGTGGCTGCTGCCCAAAACACCCGGGCCAAGAGCGTCGCTGCGAACAACGTCAGTTGGCGGGATGCGACGCCGGCCGCCGTGGTGTTGATCACGGGTCCGGAGGAGTACCTCGGTATCCGGGCCATGGACCGCATCAGATCCCATGTTCGGACGGCGACGCCGGATGTTGAACTGAGCAGGCTGAACGCGGGTTCCTACGAGGCGGGTTCGCTTGCGATGACGGTGACCCCATCTCTGTTCGGCGAGGGAAAGCTCATCGAAGTAGAGGGCTTGGAAGCCATGAATGATGCGTTCCTGGCTGACTCTTTGTCCTACGTGTCCCATCCGGAGCAGGATGTGGTTTTGGTCCTGCGCCACGCCGGTGGTGTCCGGGGGAAAAAATTGCTGGACGCCGTGAAATCCGCTGGATGGCCCGTGATCGATTGCCAGCCCCTTAAGAAGGAAGCGGACAAAACTGCGTTTGTTGTCTCGGAATTCAAAGCCGGAGGTCGCAGGATTGAAGGCGAAGCCGTCCAGGCCCTCGTCAATGCGGTGGGAGCCAATTTGTCCGAGCTTGCGGCCGCTTGCAATCAGTTGATCGCGGACGCTACAACGGCGGTGGATGCAGCCACCGTGGAAAAGTACTACGGCGGACGCGTGGAGGCCACTGCATTCAAGGTGGCCGATGCTGCCATGGCTGGCAACGGACCAGTGGCTTTGTCCACGCTGCGGCATGCCCTCTCCACTGGGGTTGATCCTGTTCCCTTGGTAGCCGCCTTGGCGGCAAAACTGCGAACTCTGGCCAAAGTTGCTGGAGCGCATGGCTCGTCGGCTCACATCGCGAAGAGCCTGGGCATGCAGCCTTGGCTCGTGGAGCAGGCGCAGCGGGACGTCCGCCGATGGACCCCGGAGGGCCTCATCCGCTCCATCCAGGTTATCGCCGAGGCTGACGCCCAGGTCAAAGGCCTATCCCGTGATCCCGTGTATGCCGTGGAACACGCGGTCACAGTTATTGCCACGTCCGCACGGCGGGGTTAAACCCAAGAGGCCGGCACCCATGGGGTGCCGGCCTCTTGATCAGCTCAGTCGAACTGGAAAAACCTTAGAGTGCGTTGACCTTCTTGGAGATCGCCGACTTGCGGTTTGCAGCGTTGTTCTTGTGAATAACGCCCTTGCTGACAGCCTTGTCCAGCTTGCGGCTGGCAGCAACAAGTGCAGTTGCAGCAGCATCCTTGTCAGCAGACTCAACGGCGGTGGCAACGGCGCGGATGGCCGTCTTCAGCTCGGACTTGACGGCGTTGTTACGCAGACGAGCCTTCTCGTTGGTGAGGATGCGCTTCTTCTGGGACTTGATATTAGCCACGTATGAACTCTCTTTTTAATGCGGAAATGGTCTAGAGGGTTTTCAGGTTGGCCATCGACTGAGCGGCGTGGGGATGCCTATGGCAGCCAACCATGAGTGGCCGTCGACCTGCACGGACACACAGCTATAAAGGATAGCAGAAAGCTGATTAGGGTGGCGACCAAGGCATTAAGTCCAGCCGTGTCGCTCCTTCAGGGCCTGCGAAACCTCTTGGAACTGCGGTTTGCCGAGTACCGCGCCTTCGCGCCGCACCGCCTTGGGATTGAGGCGGATCACCCGATCCAGCTTCACTTCACTGGGACGGCCTTGCCGGTCCCATGGGCCGGCTCCGATGTCAACGTAATCGCCGGCCCGGGTCCCGTTGTCGTGGTCCTTTGACGTCAGCATGAGGCCCAGTAGCCAGGCCCCGTCTCTTCCAACCAGCAGCACGGGCCGGTCCTTGCCCCGCGAGTAGTCCTCTTCAAAGGGAACCCAGCTCCAAACAATTTCACCAGGGTCCGGCTGGCCGTCCGGTTTGGGTGAGTAGTACAGCTTTGCTGCGCCAACGAAGTCGCCGGGGTAAGCGCCCTGTTGATGTCCGACGGCGGGTTGCCGGGTTCGCTGCCCAGAGAGACCACCGGTCGCCGAGTTCCTGGTACTGCTGCCGCCGAGCGCCTTGAGGGATCGAAGGATGAGTTTGCCCAGTGGGCGCAAGTCCAAAGCCATGCGGACAACGCTACCGCGATGGCTGGCCAAGCCAAGGTGCCAGGAGGTTCATCGAGTCCGGCAGGCGTTTCATCAAGTCCGGAAGGAATGTACGGCGAACGGCTTGTTCATGGGAGACTAGAGGATCAGATACGCGGCGTGTCCCGGCTGGCCACTGCCAGCCGGTGGGTTTGCCGTGTGAGTGTCGACAGTAAGGATCCTGCGTGTCTCCCATGGCCCGCACCGCACCGGTGCCCGCCGCAACAGATCCGGCCATCATCCGGAACTTCTGCATCATTGCCCACATCGACCACGGTAAGTCCACCCTGGCCGACCGCATGCTGCAGTACACCGGCGTCGTTCAACAACGCGACATGAAGGCCCAGTATCTGGACCGTATGGATATCGAACGTGAGCGCGGCATCACCATCAAGTCCCAGGCAGTGCGTATGCCGTGGGAACTCGATGGCACCAGCTACGCCCTGAACATGATCGATACTCCTGGCCACGTCGACTTCACCTATGAAGTATCGCGCTCCCTGGCAGCCTGTGAAGGCGCTGTGCTCCTGGTTGATGCAGCACAGGGCATCGAAGCCCAGACGCTTGCCAACCTCTACCTGGCGATGGAGAACAACCTCACCATCATCCCGGTACTCAACAAGATCGACCTTCCGGCTGCCCAGCCTGAAAAGTATGCGGCAGAACTGGCCAACCTGATTGGTGGAGACCCGGAAGACGTCCTCAAGGTTTCAGGCAAGACCGGAGTAGGCGTGGAAGCGTTGCTGGACAAAATCGTCCGCGACCTCCCGGCCCCCGTTGGCAATCCCGATGCTCCGGCCCGTGCCATGATCTTCGACTCTGTCTATGACACCTACCGCGGCGTGGTCACATATGTTCGTGTGGTGGATGGCATGCTGCATCCGCGGGAACGTATCCAGATGATGTCAACACGTGCCACGCACGAGCTCCTCGAGATCGGCGTCAGTTCCCCGGAACCCACACCGTCCAAGGGCCTTGGCGTCGGTGAAGTGGGATACCTCATCACCGGCGTGAAGGATGTTCGCCAGTCCAAGGTGGGTGATACCGTAACCAACCTCGCCAAGCCGGCATCGGAGTCGCTCAGCGGCTACGCCGACGCGAAGCCCATGGTGTTCTCGGGTCTGTACCCGCTTGATGGAACTGACTACCCTGTCCTCCGCGATGCCCTCGAGAAACTGATGCTTAACGACGCCGCCCTGGTCTACGAGCCCGAGACGTCCGCTGCCCTGGGCTTTGGCTTCCGCGTCGGCTTCCTGGGTTTGCTGCACCTGGAAATCACCCGTGAGCGCCTCGAGCGCGAGTACAACCTCGACCTCATCTCCACAGCTCCCAACGTGGAGTACGAGGTCACGCTGGAGGACAAGAAGGTTGTCCATGTGACCAACCCCAGTGAGTACCCCACGGGCAAGATCGCCGAGGTCCGCGAGCCCATGGTGTCCGCTACGATCCTGGCGCCCAACGAGTTCGTTGGATCCATCATGGAGCTCTGCCAGAGCCGCCGTGGCCAGATGCGTGGCATGGACTACTTGTCCGAAGACCGCGTAGAGCTGCGCTACTGGATCCCGTTGGCCGAAATTGTATTCGATTTCTTCGACCTCCTTAAGTCCAAGACGCGCGGCTACGCATCCTTGGACTGGAAAGCCGACGGCGAACAGGTTGCCGACCTCGTAAAGGTGGACATCCTTCTGCAGGGTGAGCAAGTGGATGCTTTCAGTGCCATCACCCACCGGGACAAGGCCTACGCCTACGGTGTCATGATGACCGGCAAGCTGCGCGAGCTCATCCCGCGTCAACAGTTTGAGGTGCCCATCCAGGCGGCCATCGGATCGCGCATTATTGCCCGCGAAAGCATCCGGGCCATCCGCAAGGACGTTCTTGCCAAGTGCTACGGCGGTGACATCACCCGTAAGCGCAAACTGCTTGAGAAGCAGAAGGAAGGCAAGAAGCGCATGAAGATGGTTGGTCGCGTTGAAGTGCCTCAGGAGGCTTTCATTGCCGCACTGACCACCGACGAGTCCAAGGACAAGGCCAAGAAGTAGATGCCCAGCGTCCTTCCTTTGGGCGACCCTGCACCTGCGGATGGCTTACTGCCCCCGCAGGTGCTGACCGGCGTCGAGCATCGCAAGTTCGGCCTCTACGTGCACATCCCGTTCTGCGCCGTGAGGTGCGGTTACTGCGACTTCAATACTTATACGGCCACGGAGCTCGGCGGTGGTGCATCGCAGGATGCCTATGCCCAAACGGCTGTCACGGAACTGGACTTTGCGGCAACGGCCCTGGATGCTTCCGGCTTGCCGGAGCGGCCGCTGAGCAGTGTATTTTTCGGCGGCGGAACACCCACGTTGCTACCTGCGGAGGACCTGGCGCGGATCCTGCGCGCCGCCGTCGGGCATTGGGGGCTTGAGCCCGGCGCGGAGGTGACCACCGAAGCCAACCCCGACTCCGTAACGCCCGCGTCGCTCAAGGTGCTGGCTGATGCCGGATTTACGCGCGTCTCCTTCGGCATGCAATCCGCGGTCCCGCATGTGCTTAAAGTGTTGGACCGCACCCATACCCCGAGTCGCGTTCCGCTGGTGGTGCAGTGGGCGCGGGAGGCTGGCCTCGCCGTTAGCCTGGACCTCATCTACGGCACGCCGGGCGAGTCGATGGCGGACTGGCAACTGTCCCTCGAGACCGCCCTATCCTATGAACCCGATCACATCAGCGCCTATGCGCTGATCGTGGAGGACGGCACAAAGCTCGCAGCCCAAATCCGGCGGGGCGAAGTTCCCGGAATCGACGACGACGACCACGCCGCCAAATATGAGCTCGCTGACAAACTGATTACGGAAGCTGGCCTGACATGGTACGAGGTCAGTAACTGGTCGAAGACGCCTGAACAAGCCTGCCGTCACAACCTTGCCTATTGGCGGGGCGATGACTGGTGGGGGATCGGTCCGGGCGCCCACTCACACGTGGGCGGGGTCCGCTGGTGGAACGTAAAGCACCCAACGGCTTATGCCAACAGGCTTGCTGCAGGAGCCTCGCCGGCAGCTGGCCGGGAAACCCTCGACGCCGAAACCCGGGAAGTCGAACGCATCATGCTTGAGGCGCGGCTTGGTACCGGGCTAGCGGTGGATGCGTTGGACAAAGTTGGCCGCCATGCGATGGCGGGACTTATCGCTGAAGAGCTGGTGGATCCGGTTGCGGCCTTCAAGGGCCGCCTTGTTCTTACGCTTAAGGGCCGACTACTGGCGGACGCCGTGGTGCGAAGGATTCTGCCGGACTGAATGCGGCAGTAGCCTGCAGAACCTGTGGGCTACTTGATCCAGCGCAGGTTGAGCTTGTAGCGGTGGGGCTGTCCGTGGTTGACACGAATACCGGCCGAGACTGAGAAGCACGTTAGAGCTACCCAGATTCCCGTGGCGATGACTGCAAAGATATTGCCGACCACGGGAAGCAGGACCAGGATATTTGCGAGCACCGCCGCGATGGTCGGCGGAAGTGTGAAGTTCAGTGCTTCCTTCGACTCCTGTGCCGTAAACGGCCCGCGATCACGGAAAATCAGATAGATCAGCAGGGACGGCAGGCATCCCAGAATTCCTCCGAAGTGCGCCAATGTGGCCCACTGCCGGTCTTCGCTTGCCGTCAGTGGGAGTGCGTTTGCAGGCGCGCCATGGTACTGGGGCTGGCCTGCGGCGCTGCCCGGTTCTTCAGGAGCGTTCTCTGCCACGGTGTCTTCCCTTTGCTGTAAAGATGCTGCGGTGTTGCTGTCCCAGAATACTGGGTCCCGGGTCATCCCGGGACCAACGCCCCGTTGGGTCCCTGAGGAAAGCGTATTCAGGGGCGCAGATCAGGAACTGGCATTCAGGGCGTAGTGAGGAAGTCGATGACTTCCTCCACCCTTCCCAGGAGCGAGGCTTCCAGGTCCGCATAGCTGCGTACCGCGCCGAGCAGGCGTTGCCAGCCGAGGCCAATGTCTTCAGCCGTTTCGTGCGGCCAACCGAAGGCGGCCAGAATCCCGGTCTTCCAGTCAGTCCCTCGTGGAACTTCCGGCCAACGCTCCATACCCAGCACTTTTGGCCGGATGGCTTGCCAGACATCCACATAGGGGTGACCGACAATAAGGACGTTTCCGGCGGCTCCGGGCACCGTCATGGCTTCTTCGGCGATGCGCGATTCCTTTGAGCCCGCCACGAGGTGGTCTACCAGGATCCCGAGCCTGCGGCCCGGCCCGGGGGAGAACGCGGCGATCGCCGACTTGAGGTCGTCCACGCCGTGGAGTGGCTCGACCACGATGCCCTCAATGCGGAGATCGTCGCCCCAAACTTTCTCCACCAGTTCGGCGTCGTGCTTGCCTTCTACCCAGATGCGGCTCGCCTTGGCCACCTGGGCACGCTGGCCCGTGACCTTCACGGAACCAGACGCAGTCCGTCCTGCTTGCACAGGCGTAGCCGGAGTCTTTGCGGCAGGCGGCATGAGCCGAATGGCCTGGCCTTCAAGCAGGAAGCCAAACCCAAGCTGGAAGGACTTTGTCTTGCCGCGCCTGTCCTCCAGAGAGACGATGTGCATGCCCCCGGATTTCTCCACCCGGGTAACCTCGCCCACCCAGCCGGACCGGACATCTTCCAGGACCATTCCGCGCTGGACGGCTACCTCGGGGAGTTTGCGTTTGGCAGGAGCGGACAGATCCTGCGGGCCCCACGTGTCGAAAGCCAAGGACTTCATACCCCTTTGTGCTGGTTGTGCTGGGAATAACTCCCGCGGGCGGTTTCAATGCTAGCAACGCCCTGGCTCATACTAGACTTGTTAGCACTTAGGCATGTTGAGTGCTAAGTATTGGTCCGATGTAGGCCCGGACAGTCGTCAGGAGGTGTTGCAATGAGTGAGCCACGCAAGCTTGAGGTGCTGCGCGCAATCGTTGAGGATTATGTGCATTCCCGCGAGCCTGTTGGATCCAAGGCACTTGTGGAGCGGCACCATCTCGGCGTTTCCAGCGCCACCATCCGCAATGATATGGCCGTACTTGAAGAAGAGGGCCTCATCGCGGCGCCGCACACCAGCGCGGGCCGGATTCCCACGGACAAGGGCTATCGGCTGTTCGTGGACCGAATCTCGCAGGTCAAGCCGTTGTCCGCCGCGGAGCGTCGAGCCATCCATTCGCTCCTGGAGGGGCCGGACGACCTCGATGACATCCTTGAGCGCACAGTCAGGCTGCTGTCGCAACTGACCAACCAGGTCGCCGTCGTTCAGTACCCACACTCCAACCGGGCCTTGGTCCGCCACGTTGAGTTTGTGCTCCTGGCACCAAAGCAGGTGCTCGTTGTGCTCATCGCAGATACGGGAAGCGTTGGCCAGAAGGTCATCGAGGCCGGCTCCGATGTCAGCAACGAGGCCCTGATGTCTCTGCGTTCCAGGTTCCTTGGCAGTATCGCGGGAACCCAACTGGCTTTGCTGCCGCAGGTGTTGCCTTCCGTGGTGGCGCTGTGTCCGCCGGACCTTCGGGGACTCGCGCAGCATCTTGCCCATGGTCTGCAGGCACTGAGTGACACCAGCCGTGAAGAGCGCATCGTCCTTGCCGGAACAGCCAACCTTGCGCGCTCCAACGTGGACTTTCCGTTGAGTATTGGGCCAGTGCTGGAGGCCCTTGAGGAACAAGTTGTCATGCTCCGGTTGTTGTCCGACATGGGGGATGATCCTCGCGGGGTGTCAGTGAGCATCGGGCGCGAGAATCCCTATGACGGCCTGGCTGAGGCATCAGTCGTGGCAACGGGGTATGGCTCCGGCGCCAAGGTGGGAATCCTCGGACCAACCCGGATGGACTATCCCACCACCATGGCTGCCGTGCGCGCCGTGGCCCGTTACCTTTCCCGCATTCTCGGCGGCTGACGCCAGCCCCGAGGTAAGAATCGCAGTACAACAAGGAAGAGATACCGACTTTGAGCAGCCACTATGACGTTTTGGGAGTCTCGCCGGAAGCCACCGGGGAAGAGATCAAAAAGGCGTACCGCAAGTTGGCGCGCAAGCTTCACCCGGACGTCAACCCTGGTGAGGATGTCGCGGAGCAGTTCAAAGCCGTGACGCATGCCTACGAAGTGCTGTCCGACCCCCAAAAGCGCCGCGTCTACGATGCCACCGGTAACGAGAACGGCACTGACAACGGCTTTGGTGGCGGTTACTCTGGCCAAGGCTTTGCGTTCCAGGACATCTTCGATACCTTCTTCGGCGGTGGCGGCGGACACGCGGGTCCGGCCTCCCGCGTACGCAGGGGCCAGGATGCACTCATCAGCGTCCGCATCGACCTCAAAGACGCCGTGTTCGGTGTCAACAAGAAGCTCGAAGTTGATACGGCCGTTGTCTGCCCCACGTGTGATGGCAGCTGCTGCCGGCCTGGCACGCACCCGGAGCGTTGTGACATTTGTGGCGGCAGCGGCCAGGTCCAGCGGGCTGTTCGTTCCATCCTGGGCCAGGTCATGACCACGGCGCCGTGTGGTTCCTGCGAGGGCTTCGGTACGGTCATCAAGGATCCCTGCAACGAGTGCAACGGGCAGGGGCGCATCCGCAGCCGCCGTTCCCTCACCATCAAGGTCCCTGCCGGTGTTGCCACGGGTACCCGCATCCAGCTCTCCGGGCAGGGCGAGGCGGGACCGGCTGGCGGACCTGCGGGCGATCTTTACGTAGAGATCCGCGTCAACAATGACTCCACGTATATCCGTGAAGGCGACGATCTGCACGCAACTCTGAGCGTTCCGATGACCGCAGCCGCCTTGGGCACGGAACTGACCCTGGAAACCTTTGACGGGCCCCAGGAGATCGATGTCAAGGCCGGCACCCAGTCCGGCGAGGTCATCACTCTTCGCGGTTTGGGCGTTACCCACCTCAGGGGCTACGGCCGCGGCGATCTCAAGGTGCACCTGCACGTTGAGACACCGGTCAAGCTGGATCCGGCACAGGAAGAGCTGTTGCAGCAGCTTGCCAAGTTGCGCGGAGAGCAGTTCAGCGAAGGCAAGCTCGTGGCCAGCGGCGGCATGTTCGCCAAGCTGCGGGACAAGCTCGGTAACCTGTAGCGGTGAGCAACCCCGTTTTCTTCGCGCCCGCCGGGAGCCTGGATGGCGTTGAGCCGGGCGCTTTGTTCGCCATTGACGGTGCAGAAGCCAGGCATGCCGTAACGGTGAAGAGGCTCACGGTGGGTGAAGCCGTGGACATTGCCGATGGCGCAGGGGCCCGCCTCACGGGCACAGTGGCAGAGGTTGGTCCCGGAAGCTTGTCCGTCAAGGCATCCGAGGTAGTTTTCGAAGAGCAGCCTGACGTGCGTCTGGTACTTGTTCAAGCATTGGCCAAGGGTGACCGTGACGAGCTGGCTATTGAAACAGCCACAGAGCTGGGCATTGATGCCGTGATCCCTTGGCAGGCTGAACGATCCATTGTCCGTTGGAAGGGCGATCGCGCTGCCAAGGCCCACGCGAAGTGGCAGTCAGTGGTCACTGCCGCGGCCAAGCAGGCCCGCAGGGCATGGATACCCGAGGTGCGTCCCATCCTGGATTCCGGGGCGTTGGCAAAGGCTGTTGCTTCGGCAGACTTGGCCGTAATCCTTCACGAGGACGCAAAGAGACCCCTACGGGCAGTGCTTGAAGCGCTGGTGGAGACGAAGGGCACCGGGCTGGATTCACCCCGTGAGGTCCTCCTGATTGTCGGCCCCGAGGGTGGCATCTCGCCGCGCGAGGTGACGCGCCTCAGTGACGCTGGAGCGGTCACGGCTTTGTTGGGACATCATGTCCTGAGGTCCTCGACGGCGGGACCTGCCGCCGTCGTACTCGCCTCTGACGTCCTGGGCCGCTGGTAGGCTGTTTCGGCCTACAGGCGCCCCTGGCCGACGCCCGCCGCTGATCTTAGCCGACGCTGAAAAGCCGGGTGTCCGTGGTTGATGCGTTTGCTTGCCCGGAGTCCTGAACCTGGGCCACCCGCAATTCGTACTTCCCGGGCTTCAGGGTCGCGCTGAAGGAGAACACGCCGAATTGTCCCGGCTCTCCTGTGGCCTTCGTCTGGCCGGTGAGCAGGCTGGTTTTTTCGCCGCTGCCATTGTCCTGGAGGATCTGCCAGCTGACGGGCTTGGAGCTGTCAGTACTGCGGCCATTGAATTTGACGGGACCCGCGGGGAGTGAGGTGTCCTCTTGCGGATCGATAATCCACAGCGGCGCTACCAAGGAGGCGTCCCTGGCCATGGGCTGACCAAGCCGCACCTGGCCGAAGGCCATGAAGTCCGTATGGCCGTCCACCAGGATGACCACCTGGATTTGCTGGCCGGAGTTGATCAGGCCCGATGACGAGGCTGCCGCGGTAGCTGTGTAGACCAGCTGCTGTACCGCCCTTTGCGCCATGCCTGCGTCAAGGTTGGAGTTGAAGGCGTCGCGCGAAATATCAACAGTGATGACGTTCTTGCCCGAAATGGATGTTGCCAGGCTGCCTGGATCCTGCCAGGGCGTAAAAAAGTCGTGGTCCAACGGCTTTTCGGCCATCATGATCCGCAGCGCCGTGGTTACTGGGTTTCCATCGCCCCGGATGTCCCTGAATTCGCGGTACAGGTAGACATCGTCCTTGCTCCGACCAATCCAGTACACCGGGATCTTTGTTGATGCTTGGGTGGTCTCCAGGGGAGCGTTGCTGGCGGGCGCCTCCTGGAGGCTGACCGGCGGCGGGCTGGAGGTGGCCTGGGTGGATCCGCCGTTGGCGATGCACCCGGTCAGCAGCAGGACAGCAAGCATCGCAGGCGCTGCGACGACGGATTTGTTCCGCTTTCGCCCGCCGGGCTGGTGGCTTGCTGACTGCGTGATGGGGTGTTCCTTGCCTTGCGGCCGGCGGTGTCGCCAGCCCTTTTCGAATGCGCGTATTCTTTCTACCCGCCCTGCCAGCTTGGCATATCGTCGACGGCGGCTGGCCGGGTTTGCGGGCACTGGCAGTAACTGAAACAGGATTGATACCCGCTTGATGCCGAGTTGAGACAAAATGTCGTCCGCCGGCGGAGTGTGCAAGTGGACGAAGCACGCGCGTACGCCCTGGGCGTGCCGGGCTGGCGTAGGATTGAAGGCATTCCGGCATATGGCCTGGCGGTTAAGCCAGTCCCGTTGTCGAAACGATGGACTAACTGTATTCCGACCGGAGGAGAAGAGGCCGCACGGCCACCACTATGAGTGAATCCCTGAATGGGCGGTTGCGGACCGGAAACGGGAACCCAGCCACCACCGAGTTCCCGCACACCTTACCGGGCACGCGCACGGAAATCGTCACGTTCGACAACTCCGATCAGATGGTTCACTCATTGGGCAGCCATGACGAAGCCTTGCGCTACATCGAGGAGCAGTTTCCCGACGTCAACTTCCACGTTCGCGGCAATGAATTGTCCATGTCCGGTCCCTCCACGGTCATACCGCGCATCATGCGCCTCCTCGAGGAGGTCCGGGGACTCGTGGCCAGGGGCACAGTGGTGACTCCTGACGTCCTGCAGCAGCTCGTTTCCTTGTTGAGGACGCAGTCCGTCCAGAATCCTGTGGATGTCCTTACCCACAACATTCTCTCCAGCCGGGGCAAGACCATCCGGCCCAAGACGCTGAACCAGAAGAACTATGTGGATGCCATAGATGCGAACACCGTGATCTTCGGCATTGGCCCGGCAGGTACCGGCAAGACCTACCTCGCCATGGCCAAGGCCGTTCAAGCGCTCCAGCTGAAGGAAGTCAGCCGGATCATCCTGACCCGCCCGGCTGTTGAGGCGGGGGAGCGGCTGGGCTTCCTGCCGGGAACGCTGAGCGACAAGATCGATCCCTACCTGCGGCCGCTTTACGACGCTTTGCACGACATGATGGACCCGGAGTCCATTCCACGGCTGATGGCTGCGGGCACCATTGAAGTCGCACCCTTGGCGTACATGCGTGGACGGACGCTCAATGACGCGTTCATCATCCTGGACGAGGCCCAGAACACCACTCCTGAACAGATGAAGATGTTCCTGACCCGCCTCGGATTCGGTTCCAAGATGGTTGTTACCGGCGACGTTACGCAGATCGACCTGCCTTTTGGCTCCACCTCCGGACTCCGGATAGTACGGGAAATCCTCACTGGGATCGATGACGTCAATTTCTCCATCCTTGAGGCCGCTGACGTCGTTCGGCACCGTCTGGTCGGGGACATTGTTTCGGCCTATAGCAAGTGGGATGAGGCTCATCGTACAGATGGGGCCGCAGGCACACATCACAAACGTGGAGAACGAAAATGAGCATTGAAATCAATAACGAATCCGGTGTGGAGGTGGACGAAGCCCAGCTGGTCACATTGTCGCGGTTCATTTTTGAGCGCCTCTACATCCATCCGCAGGCTGAGCTGTCCATCCTGCTGGTGGATGAACCCGCCATGGAGAAGCTGCACATTGAACTCATGGACGAACCCGGAGCCACGGATGTGCTCTCGGTGCCCATGGACGAGCTGACGCCGGGCACTCCTGACAAGCCCACGCCGCAGGGAATGCTTGGAGACATCGCCATATGTCCCCAAGTGGCCCAGGTGCAGGCGCGGAACGCCGGACACACCACCCAGGATGAGATGCTGTTGCTCGCTACGCACGGCATCCTCCACCTGCTCGGTTTCGACCATGCTGAACCGGAGGAAAAGGAAGAAATGTTCGGTTTGCAGCGTGAGTTGCTGTCTGAGTTCCTGGGCAAGGATGCCCCCATGGAGACCATGCAGTGACCTCGCTCATCCTGGTCGGCATGGCGCTGGTTTTTCTCAGCTTCGTCGCCTTGCTGACCGCAGCTGAGGCTGCGTTCAATTTCCTGCCGCGGCACGAAGCTGAACAATCAGTGGTCCGCAGCAAGGGCAGGGCCTTGGGGAGCATCCTCAAGAACCCCATCGCACATATGCGGGCCCTGAGGTTCTGGCGCGTGTGGTTCGAGATGGCAGCCGCAGTGGCCGTCGCTGTCGTCATGCATAGTTTGCTGGACAACGTATGGCTTGCAGGCCTGGCGGCGACAGGCATCATGGCAGTCATCGGATTCGTTTTGGTTGGCGTCTCGCCGCGGCAGTTGGGCCGCGCCCATTCCGGTCCCGTTGTCAGGTTTACGGCCCCGCTGATCAGGTTCTTGTGCTGGGTCCTTGGGCCGATTCCCGGCTGGCTGGTCGCGTTGGGGAGCGCGGTCGCTCCCGGCGCCCCCGGTGGTGATGACGCGTTCGTCAGCGAGGAAGAATTCCGTGAGTTCGTGGATCGCGCGGCGGAATCGGACATGATCGAAGACAACGAGGCAGAGCTCATCCACTCAGTCTTCGACTTCGGCGATACCTTGGTTCGCTCGGTCATGGTTCCCCGTACGGACATCGTCAGCATTGGAGCGGGTTCGGACCTCGAAGCTGCCATGGCGCTTTTCCTCCGTTCCGGCTATTCCCGTATCCCGGTCATTGGCGAGAATACGGACCAGATCCGCGGCATTCTCTACCTCAAGGACGTTGCCGCGGCGATGCATCGCGGCGAACCCGGACTGCAACAGCACGACGTCGATTCGCTCGCCCGGGAGGTTAGATACGTGCCGGAATCCAAGCCTGTGAGCGACCTCTTGAAGGAACTGCAGAAGGAATCCACGCATGTGGCCATTGTCATTGACGAGTATGGCGGCACCGCCGGCCTTGTCACCCTGGAGGACCTCATCGAGGAAATCGTGGGCGAGATCGTTGATGAGTATGACGCCGCGGCGGAAGAGGCGGTGGACCTCGGCGATGGAAGCTACCGTGTCAGCGCCCGCATGAGCATCGATGACCTGGGGGAGCTGTTCGATATCGACCTCGACGACGACGAAGTGGATACCGTCGGAGGCCTCCTTGCCAAGGCGCTCGGCCAGGTCCCCATCGTCGGAAGCTCCGTTGAAGTGAACGGTGTGTCGCTAAAGGCAGATAGGCTTGAGGGTCGCCGAAACCGGGTCAGCCACATCATTGCGGCTGCCATGCCAAAGGAAGACACTGACTTTGAAGACCTTCTCGATGAGGCCGACACAACGCAACAGGGAGTTCCACGTGAGCAAGCAAAATAAAAAGTTCGACGCCGATGACGATTTCGGTGGCTTCCACGCCGGATTCTCGGTCCTTGTTGGCCGCCCGAACGCGGGTAAGTCCACGCTGACAAATGCCTTGGTGGGCCAGAAGGTGGCCATTACATCGGCCAAACCGCAGACCACGCGCCACACGATTCGCGGCATCGTCCACCGCGAGGACGCACAACTGATCCTGGTTGATACTCCCGGCCTCCACCGGCCCCGCACTCTCTTGGGAAAGCGGCTCAACGACCTCGTTGCCGACACCTTGTCCGAGGTGGACGCTATTGGCTTCTGCTTGCCGGCCAATGAGAAAATCGGTCCCGGCGACAAGTACATCGCCGCTCAGTTGGCTGCCGTGGGCCGCAAGCCCATTGTTGCCATTGTGACCAAGACCGACCTCGTGGACCGCCAGGCTCTCACGGAGCAGCTGCTCGCTGTTGCCGCATTGGGCCGGGAAGTCCTCGGGGACCAGGGCTGGGCGGATATCGTCCCCGTTTCTGCAGCCGATGGTTTCCAGGTGTCCACTGTTGCGGACGTACTTATTGGGCATATGCCGTCGTCGCCGCCGCTTTATCCGGACGGCGAGCTGACCGACGAGCCCGAGGCCGTCATGATTGCCGAACTCATCCGCGAAGCTGCCCTCGAAGGTGTCCGGGATGAACTTCCCCACTCCCTGGCCGTTGTTGTCGAGGAAATCGTGCCACGCGAAGGCCGCACCGAAGAGAATCCGTTGCTGGACGTCCGGGTCAATCTTTACGTGGAGCGTCCTTCCCAAAAAGCAATCATCATCGGCAAGGGTGGGAGCAGGCTGCGTGAAGTCGGAACCAATGCGCGTAAGGGAATCGAGACGCTCCTGGGAACCAGGATCTACCTGGATTTGCATGTCAAGGTTGCCAAAGACTGGCAGCGGGATCCCAAGCAATTGGTAAAACTCGGCTTCTGACCCGGCGTCACGGCAACGGCGTGGCTTGGGCTCGATAAGGAACTTCCCAGAATCGGCCACTATGATTGCGGGGATCCACGTGTTTGAGGAAAGGTAACCGAATAGTGCGACGTCGTGACGCCCGCCCGCCGGGCCCCGGCACCGCTGCTCCCGATGCGGCGCGCCATGGGGAGGACCCCGAGGGAACTCCGCGCCACATGAACGCGCCCAAGGGGCTCCCGTTGTGGCTAAAGATTGTTACCGGCGTCGTGTCGGTGGCTCTCGTTGCCGGCGTTGCTTTTGCAGCCTTCTGGTTTATCCGGCTACAGACCAACATCACCAAGGCCCCGCTATCCGCGGGCGAAACGCGTGATGCCACCGACGCCGTGGTGAATGACAAATCGGACCGGCTGCAGATCCTTATCCTCGGCTCGGACACCCGCGATGGGAAAAACTCGCAGTACGGCAACGCGGACGATTCCACTGGCTATGGCCACTCGGACGTCATGATGCTGCTGGACATTTCCGCTGACAACAAACGGGTCAGCGTCATGAGTTTCCCGCGTGACCTCCTTGTTGATGTGCCCCAGTGCACGGACCACACCAACAACCAGACGTTCCCCGCCCGTAGCGGCGTGATGATCAACGAAGCCATGGCAGAAGCCGGTATCGGTTGCGCCGTGGACACCATCAATAAACTCACCGGCCTGGAAATAGATCACTTCATGATGGCCGACTTCAATGCGGTGAAGGAACTCTCCAAGGCCGTCGGCGGAGTGGATGTTTGTGTCAGTGATCCCGTCTTTGATCCCGACTCCCATCTTCGTTTGCCGAAGGGCAATTCCCAGGTGGAAGGCGAGCAGGCCCTGGCATTCCTGCGTACCAGGCATGCCTTCGGAGACGGTGGCGACCTTGGCCGAATCAAGGGCCAGCAGGCGTTTCTTTCGTCCCTGACGCGGAAGCTCAAGGCCGACGGCACGCTCGGCAATCCACAAAGGCTCCTGCAGATCGCCGACGTCGTGACGCAAAACCTCACTGTTGATGAGGGGCTGGCGTCAGTGCCATCACTGTTGACGATTGGTGGAAGGCTGAAGGACATTGATGTCTCCAAGGTCGCGTTTGTCGCCGTCCCCACCCAGCCTGCCGCATTGGACCCCAACCGGTTGGAGCTCGTTGAGCCCCAGGCATCACAGCTCTTCGCAGCCCTTCGCGCCGATCTGGACCTGACAAATCCCGGGGCGACGTCTAGTCCGGCCCCAACAGGGCCTGCGGAAGGAACACCTTCGGCGGCCCCTACCACTGTTGCTCCTGCAGTTCCGGCCTACAACAAAGCCATCCAGCCGGTGGCAGTCGCCAACGGCAGCGGAGTTGGGACCAGGGCGCAGGAGATTTTGGCGACCTTGACCGGCAATGGATTTGCGCAGTCCGTTTCCTATCTGGCAAACCCCGTGGAGAAGACTGTTGTCTACTACGGTCCGGACTTCGCTGACGTTGCTACGGACATTGCCACGCTCTTCGGCATCCCGGCGGCACAGGTTCAGCCATCCCCACGGGTTTCGGGCGTACAGCTCTACGTGGGCACGGACTTCGCCACCGGGACAGCCTATGGGGCGGCCTCGGTTCCACCCGATGTAGTCAACCAGACGGCCAAAGAAGCAGTGTGTCAACAGGTGAACCCGCTCTACATCACCCAATAACAGTCATCTCAGCGGTAACAGGCTGCAAAGGCAGCCAAAGACGAATGGCCGGACCCCGATTCATCCACGGGATCCGGCCATTCGTCGTAGGGGCCTTACCAGATGCTGACCCTGTCCCCGGGTTCCATCCACATCCGGTCTTGATCGTTGACCTGGAATGCTTCGTGGAAGGCGTCAAGGTTGCGGGCAATGGCATTGGTGCGGAATTCGTTGGGGGAGTGTGGATCGGTGGCGAGCCTGCGGATCGCTTCCTCGGGCCGGATCACCTGGCGCCAGCCGGCAGCCCATGACATGAAGAACCGCTGCTGGCCCGTGAAACCATCCAGGACCTCAGGCTCGGCGCCGTCGAGACTGAGAAGGTAGGCCTTGTACGCAATCGTGAGCCCGCCGAGGTCGCCGATGTTCTCACCCAGCGTCAGCTTCCCATTGACCTTGTGGTCAGGTGCCGCATAGGGCGATAGGGCATCGTATTGGGCAACCAACTTTGCCGTCCGGGCTTCAAAAGCCGTCCTGTCCTCTTCTGTCCACCAATTGCGGAGTGCTCCGCTGCCGTCGAATTGGGATCCCTGGTCGTCGAATCCATGGCCGATCTCATGGCCGATCACGGCACCAATGCCACCGTAGTTCACGGCGTCGTCTGCCTCTGCCGTGAAGAAGGGTGGCTGGAGGATAGCGGCGGGGAACACGATTTCGTTCAGCATCGGGTGATAGTACGCGTTCACGGTCTGTGGCGTCATGAGCCACTTGTCCAAGTCAACGGGCTTGCCTATTTCGTCCAGGTGGCGGTCGACGTCGGCGTCATGGGCCCGTTCTACGTTGCCCAAAAGGTCATTGGGGTCGATCTCAACGGCGGAGTAGTCGATCCATTTCTCAGGGAAACCAATCTTGGGGCGGAACGCATCCAATTTCTTGAGGGCCTCGGCCTTTGTATCCTCACCCATCCACTCAAGGGAAGAAATGCTGTCCCGGTAGGCCTCAATCAGATTGGCCACGAGGGTTTGCATCCTTGCCTTGTGACCTTCAGGAAAATGCCGCTCCACGTAAATTTGGCCCACGGCCTCGCCGAGTGCTGCTTCGACGACGGCAACGCCGCGCTTCCAGCGCTCCTTGTTCTGGGGGGTGCCGCTGAGGGTGGTCCCGTAGAAGTCGAAGTTCGTGTCCACAAACACCGAGGAAAGGTATGGCGCGGCGGAGCTGAGCACCCTCAGGGTCAGCCATTCCTTCCAGACATCCAGTGGTTCCGATTCCAACAGCGAAGCGGCGCCTGCAAAGAAGTCCGGTGTGCTGACCACGATCTCGCTCCGCTTGCCGGCGTCGACACGGCCGGCGTCAAACCAGGTATCCAGTAGGGGGAACAGCTTCGCTGCTTCTTCCGCGGTCTTGAGGTTGTACGTCTTTTGGGGGTCACGAAGGGTGACGTTGTCCCAGTGGTGGGATGCGAGGGCCTTTTCCAAGGCGACAATGCGGCCAGCAGCGGCTTCTGCGTCAGGAACACCGGCGAGGCTAAACAACTTGGCGATGTATTCGCCGTAGGCAACCACGATCGCGGCAAACTTTTCATCGCGATAGTAGGACTCGTCTGGGAGGCCCAGGCCGCCTTGCCCGATGTACAGCAGGATCCGCTCCGGGTTTCCGGCGTCCGGCGCCGGGTAGATGGAGAACAGGCCGGACACATCGCACCGGAACAGCCGGCCCAGTAGCGCCGCGAATTCCTCGGCCGAACCCACTGAACGGACTTCTTCCAGACGCCCCCGGAGTGGCTCGAGCCCCTTCGCCTCCGCTGCGGCCTCGTCCATGAAGCTGGCGTAAAGTCCGCCGACCTTCTGTTCGACGCCGGTGGCTGAGGCTCCCTTGTTTGCCGCTTCCTCGATGATCGCCTTGACGGCCAGTTCTGCTTCGTCCCGCAAAGCGGTGAATGTGCCTTCCAGGGGGCGGTCGTCAGGGATCGTCGTGCTGTTCAGCCATGCACCGTTGACGTGCTGGTAGAGATCGTCCTGCGGCCGGACGCTGTGATCTATGTTGGAAAGAGTGATCCCCGACTGTGGCACTGTTGCTCCTTGAATGGACGCTGCAGCCGGCGTTGCCACCGTCGCGGCGTCTGCATAGTGGACGTTGCATGAGGTGTTGCAATGTCATCATACGCACCGTGTTACTGTGAACTTGTGCGTGCGGGAATGCTTCTTCTTAGCTGCCGCGGCGAGGCCTGAAAGCTATCTGAAAAGCTGGGCCATCCTCGCCGCGGAGTTTCGTTGTGCCCGGCTAAGCTTTCACTTAGATCTTAGAGAAAAGGCCACACGACATGCGTAATGCACAAAAGCCCTCCGGTATGCCGATTCACCGCTACCTGCCGTTCCAGGACCAGATCACAGTTGAGGTTCCGGATCGTACTTGGCCGGACAAAGTCATCACCAAGGCACCACGCTGGTGTGCAGTTGACCTGCGTGATGGCAATCAGGCGCTCATCGATCCCATGAGTCCGGCGCGCAAGCTGAAGATGTTCCAGCTGCTCGTCAACATGGGGTTCAAGGAGATCGAAGTTGGGTTCCCGTCAGCATCCCAGACCGACTTTGATTTCGTTCGGCAGCTGATCGAAGGCGGCCATATTCCGGACGATGTCACTATCCAGGTCCTGACCCAGGCGCGTGAACACCTGATCGAACGAACCTACGAGTCGCTGGTAGGTGCCAAGCAGGCGATTGTGCACCTGTACAACTCCACGTCGGTGCTGCAGCGTCGCGTGGTCTTCAACCAGGACGAGGACGGCATCCTGGATATCGCCCTGCAGGGGGCCCGCTTGTGCAAGAAGTACGAGGAGACCCTGACCGACACTCACATCACTTACGAATACTCACCGGAATCCTTTACGGGCACCGAGCTGGAGTATGCCGCCAGGGTATGTAACGCGATTGCCGATGTCTTTGAGGCATCCGCGGACAAACAGGTCATCATCAACCTGCCGGCCACCGTGGAGATGGCCACGCCGAACGTCTATGCGGACTCCATTGAGTGGATGCACCGAAATCTGCACCCGCGTGATGGCATCATCATTTCGCTGCACCCGCACAACGACCGCGGAACAGGTGTGGCCGCTGCTGAACTCGGCTATCTGGCCGGCGCGGACCGCATCGAGGGGTGCCTGTTCGGCAATGGTGAACGGACTGGAAACGTGGACCTCGTCACCCTGGGCCTGAACATGTTTGTCCAGGGCGTGGATCCCATGATCAACTTCTCCGACATCGATGAGATCCGCCGCACGGTTGAATACTGCAACCAGTTGCCTGTTCCGGAACGCTCACCATACGGTGGCGACCTCGTCTTCACAGCGTTTTCCGGTTCGCACCAGGACGCCATCAAGAAGGGCTTCGAGGCACTGGAGAAGGACGCCGCGGCGGCTGGCGTCCCTGTTGACGACTTCACGTGGCAGGTTCCCTACCTGCCTATTGACCCGAAGGATCTGGGCCGAAGCTATGAAGCCGTGATCCGGGTCAACTCGCAGTCCGGCAAGGGCGGCGTGGCGTATCTGCTGAAGAACGAGCACAACCTGGATCTGCCGCGGCGCGCACAGATTGAATTCTCCGGCGTCATTCAGCGCAGGACAGACGCTGTTGGCGGCGAGGTCAGCGGTGCGCAGCTCTGGCAGATCTTCCAGGACGAATACCTGCCCTCGGACGAGGAACAAGCACAGTGGGGCCGGTACTCCTTGGGCAGCGTAAGCACCGAGACGGACGAGTCCGGTGCCATGACCATGAACGCGAACCTGCGGATCGACGGCGTCGAGGTCCGCAGGACCGGCCACGGTAATGGTCCAATCGCCGCGCTGCTGGACATCCTGCACCATGACGGCGTAGATGTCCGCGTTCTCGATTACAGCGAACATGCCCTGTCGGAGGGCGGCAGCGCCAGTGCGGCCGCATATGTTGAATGCGCTGTCGGAGAGCGTGTCCTGTGGGGTGTGGGAATCGACCCCAGCACCACGACGTCGTCGCTGAAGGCGCTGATCTCTGCTGTGAACCGGGCAGTCCGGGACGCCCAGGCGTAAACGCCTGAACCGTGTGGTGACGGGAATCGCCGTCACCACACGGTCCGGCGGACCTCTTTGGCCGCCGGCTTAGTGCGAAGATTAGTTGTGGCCAATCCCTCATCGTTTGCAGCACGGTCCTACCGGGACGATGCCGTGGTGCTCCGTACCCACAAACTGGGTGAGGCTGACCGCATCATTACCCTGCTGACCAAACACCACGGGCAGGTCAGGGCAGTGGCTAAAGGGGTGCGTCGGACCAGCAGCCGGTTCGGTGCACGGCTGGAGCCCTTCATGGTGGCAGACCTCCAGCTCATTTCCGGCCGCACCCTGGATATCGTCACGCAGGCTGTCGCCAAGGGGTCATACGGGAGCAGCATCGCGGCGGACTACGGCCGTTTCACGGTGGCAGCTGCCATGACCGAAACCGCGGAGAAGCTCACGGACGCGGATGCCGAATCCGGTACAGCCCAGTACAACCTCCTGGTGGGTGCGTTGGCCGCGCTCAGCCGCTCGGACCATCCTCCGGAACTCATCCTGGATTCGTATCTCTTGCGTGCCCTGGCTACCGGCGGGTGGGCACCTAGCTTTACCGACTGCGCACGGTGCGGCAGGCTTGGCCCCCACACAGCTTTCGCGGCACCTCTTGGAGGCATGGTGTGTGGCGATTGCCGTCCGCCCGGTTCGCCCGCCCCCGCGCCGGAGACTGTGGTACTTCTTGGCGCCCTGCTGACCGGGGATTGGGGCGTTGCTGACTCTTCGGATTCCCGGCATCGACGCGAAGCGGCCGGGCTAGTGGCCAGCTACCTGCAATGGCATTTGGAACGCGCCTTGAAATCACTCAAACACGTGGAGCGAAGCTGACTGTGGCACTTGGAAAGAAAAGCAAGACGACCCCCGCGAGGACTTCGCCCGTAGTAGCCCCGTATGGCCACCCTTCAGGTGCCGTTCCGCCGAACATTCCAAGTGAACTTATTCCACAGCACGTGGCAATTGTGATGGATGGCAATGGCCGTTGGGCCAACCAGCGGGGATTGCCCCGCATTGAAGGGCACAAGGCCGGCGAACCGGCACTGCTGGACGTGATGGCCGGAGCCATCGAGCTAGGCATCAAGTACGTTAGCGTCTACGCGTTTTCCACGGAGAACTGGCGACGATCTCCAGAAGAAGTCCGCTTCCTGATGGGATTTAACAAGGATGTGCTACGTCGCCAACGGAACCAACTCGACGAATGGGGAGTCAGGATCCGCTGGGCCGGGCGACGGCCCAGGCTCTGGGGCTCGGTTATCCGTGAGCTTGAAGAGGCCGAGGAATTTACCAAGGCCAACGACACTTGCACCTTGACCATGTGTGTTAACTACGGCGGCCGGGCTGAAATAGCCGACGCCGTCTCTGCCATTGCCGAGGACGTTGCCGCCGGGCGACTCAAGCCGGGATCCGTGACCGAAAAGACCATCCAGAAATACCTGGATGAGCCCGACTTGCCCGACGTAGACCTCTTCCTGCGCAGTTCCGGCGAGCAGAGGTTGTCAAACTTCCTGCTGTGGCAGTCTGCCTACGCTGAATTCGTCTTCATGGACACGTTGTGGCCGGACGTAGACAGGCGGACGCTTTGGGACGCCGTCGAGATTTACGCTAGGCGGGACCGCCGGTATGGCGGAGCGGTAGACGCGGCGCCAGCCGCTAATTAGCACGGGCATGCTGGATCAATACGGGTAGGACGAGAGCCAAACCGACACATCACGATAAGCCTGTTGGCGAATTGTCCTCCGGGACAGGAAAATGTCGTGGAGTGCCCCTGGGTAGCGGAACACAGCCGTTCGCCGGCCCAGGCCCAACGCACGGCGCGATGTCTCCTCGACGTCGATTACGGCGTCCGCCCTCATGAGGTCTGCCGTCCATTCGACCTGGATCCTGGTCCGGCCCGATAAAAGCACCAGGACCGGGGCATCGATGTTGAGTTTTCGCTCCACCGTTTTGTGGCCGGCGAGCACTGCCTTGGTCCATCCGGCGCGAATGGGGAATGAGGCGCGCGGCCGCCAGACCGAATCGAGCACCCATTCGCCGTGGGCTTGGTTGCTGACGCTCTCCCAGTACGCGGGCATCTCGGGGAACCTGAACGGACGCTTAGGGTCAGTTCGTGCGAAGGGCTCCACCAGATGCATGGCGATGCTGCGAACCAGGCTGCTGCCCTGGAGCTCAAGCCAAGGCGAGTTCAGCACCAGTGTCCCAATCCGGCCTGGGTGGCGGTCCGCCCACAAGGAAGCAATCAGCCCGCCCAAAGAGTGTGCGAGCACATGAATGGTTGGCGGCGCTGGATTGTTGGTCCTTGCCAAAACGTCCCGTTCGACCTCCAGCAAGGCTGCCTCGATGTCTTCGTCGTAGACAGCAAGGTTGGTTGTATATCCGGGCGTCTGACCGGGCAACAGGCTCCGCCCAAATTTCCGAAGGTCCAGCGCGTAGAAATGAAAGCCTGATGCAGTGAGGTACTCAGCGAGTTCGGTCTGGAGGAAATAGTCAGCCCATCCGTGAAGATAGAGAACCACGCGTGGCGCCCCCGCTGGATCCGTGGAAGCTGCCCGGCGCCTGCCTTTTGTGAAGGTGGAGAGAAAGTCAAGGATGCCGTGGGGAGTTGTGGCTGTAACTGGTGGGGCATGCCTGACGAGGGTCGCTTTGACGGTGCCCTCGTCGTCAGGGGGCAAGGGGAGTTCCAAGCACTGATACCCGCTGCCCAGGATGTCCGGTCGCCACAGTGATACTGATTCTTCGGTGGTGGTCATGCGTCCCCTTCCTGCCGTTCCTGCGGCAAGCCATCTTCCATGTACCCGCGAATCCAACGTGAAAGCCTCGCGTAGGCATCTGCCCGGACGTTGGGTGCGGACAGAAAGACGTCATGCAGGCCCCCGTCCACTCTCTCCAACGTCACGCTGCGGCCCAAGGCCATGGCCCTCAGTGCGATGATGCCAACGTCCAATACCGCATCCGAACGCCGCATGGACTCCTGCCACACCATTCCATTGGCACTGGCAGCCGACGTGAGCACCAGGACCGGGATGTCCAGGTCCAGGCCACGCGCAACCTGCGAGTGGCCGGCCAGAACGGCTCTGAGCCACCCCGCCCTGACAGGAAAAGCCAGGGGAGGCCGGTATTTTTCATCCAGCGGCCATTCTCCTTCGGCCGTGTTGCTTATGCTTCGGAAGTAGAATCCACGCTCCGGGAGCCTCAGGACCATCTCCGGCCGGAGTTTTGCGAGAGGTCCAACCATCACTTGGGCGGCGCGCCGAACGATTGAGTTGCCATGCATTTCGAGCCAAGGGCTGTTCAGTATCAGGTGTTGCACTTGGCCCGCGTGCTTGCTCGTCCACAGCGCCGCGATAAGGCCTCCGGTGGAATGCCCCATCATGGCAAGGTTGTCCCTGCGATGTGCAGGGCTGTCGCTGCGGATGACCTCGATGGCGCGACTGATTTCGGCATCGTAGTCCCCAAGGTTGGCCACATAACCACCATGCGAACCGTATATCAGGCTTCGACCATGGTTGTGCATGTCCAAGGCATAGAACTCATAGCCGTTCCTTGCCCAAAACCTGGCGAGCTCCACATTGAAGAAGTAGTCGCTCCAGCCATGAAGGAAGAGCAAGGCACCATGTGTTTCTCTGGCCTCCTGGGTCATTGATTCCGGTCGGTAACGGACCAACGTTGCCCGGCGCAGCACACCATCAGGTCCTTCGGCGTCCAGGACACGCGATTGGAAGTCCATTCCCAGGATGTCAGTCGACCAATCCATGCCTTCAGCTTAGACACTCGCTGCGGCATCGCGTCCCGCAGCCCTGCCAGTGAAAAGGCATCCACCCAGGAACGTTCCCTCCAATGCCCTGTACCCGTGGACGCCGCCTCCACCGAAGCCGGCCGCTTCACCCGCAGCATAGAGGCCAGGGATCACCTGGCCGTCTTGGTCCAGGACGCGGGAACGAAGGTCCGTCTGCAGCCCTCCCAGGCTTTTCCTCGTGAGGACGGAGAGCCTGATGGCAATGAGGGGACCGTGGGCAGGATCTGCCAGCCGGTGTGGGGGAGCCACCCTCATCAGTTTGTCAGTGGCAAAACGGCGGGCCGCCCGGATGGCGGCAAGTTGAGGGTCTTTACCCAGCCCGCTCGCCACTTGAAGGTCGCGGGCCCGGACCAACGCGTCCAGGTGATCAGCGCTGACCAGCTGATCCCCGGTGAGTCCGTTCATTTTCGCGGCCAGGTCCCGGGGCGTCGTGCCCTGGATGAAGTCGATGCCTTTGTCCAGGAAACGTTGTATTGGGGTATCGCCACCGGGCTTCAAGCGCGAGACGAGCAGTGAGACGTCCTTCCCCGTGAGGTCCGGATTCTGCTCGGAACCGGACAGCGCAAGCTCCTTCAGTGCAATAGTGCGGTTCAAAACGAACCACGAATAGCTGTGACCCGTGGCCACGATGTGGCGAAGCGCGCCAAGGGAATCGAAACCCGGGAACAGCGGCGCCGGGAGTTGTTGCCCGAGGGCATCCAACCACAGGGACGAGGGCCCTGGCAGTATACGGATGCCGTGCTTGGGCCATATGGGATCGTAATTGTGGATTCCCTCGGGGTAGTGCCACATGCGGTCACCGTTCACCAAGGCTGCGCCGATGGATTCCGCAACCGGGAGGAAATCACCATCCACTGAGGCAGGAACGCCGCTGAGCATGTATGCCGGTGCATCATCGCCCGGCCACTGCCGGCGAACCGAACCGTGGTTGCCGCCAATGCCGCCTGTCGACACTACGACTGCGCCCGCCATCGCGTCGAAACCCCCGACGGCGGTGCGTGAGGAAGCTTGGCCGCGCACCGCCGTCGAGGGTTCCAGAACCTGGCCTGAGACGCCCACGACCCGGCCGGCCGTCGTCGTCAGTGAAGTTGCCCTATGCCGGAAATGCAGCGTTACCCGTCCGGCCTGGACACCTTCCTGCACCTTCGCAAGAAACGGTTCCACAAGGGCAGGACCAGTTCCCCACGTGACGTGGAACCGGGGAACCGTGTTTCCGTGTCCCTGGGGCCCGTAACCGCCGCGTTCTGCCCATTGCACGAGGGGGAAGATTCCGACGTCGAGGCTCTTCAACCATGCCCTTTTCTCACCCGAGGCGAAGTGGACGTACGCTTCTGCCCACTGCCGCGCAACCGCATCGTGAGGCTGATCAAAGCCGGCGGACGCCAACCAGTCCGAGAGCGCCAACTCAGCGCTGTCCTTGACACCGAGTCGGCGCTGCTCCGGGGTGTCCACCATAAACAGGCCCCCGAAGGACCAATGCGCCTGCCCTCCCAGGGATGCCGCCGGTTCCTGGTCCAGGATTGCCACGCTCTTGCCTGCCGCGTATGCGCTTGCCGCTGCAACCAGCCCGGACAAGCCTGCACCGACAACGATGATGTCGGCGAGGATTCGATTCCCATGATTTGCGTCACGATCCGGTAGGGGCATGCGTACATGCTAGCTGTCGGCATGGTCACGGGTTTGGTGAGTTGTCAGTAAACCGGAAAACTAGGACCATGCGTGTTTACCCCACCTTCTTCAAGCTCGCCTTCTCCTGGATGGATGCCGAGAAAGCCCATAAGATCGGCTTCCAGGCCATCCGGGCGGCCCACCGCTCCGGTGCAGGGCGGATTCTGGCCAGGATCACAGCTCCGGATGCTTCCCTCCGGACCGAGGCCTTGGGCCTGACATTCCCGTCTCCCTTCGGCCTGGCGGCAGGTTTCGATAAGGAAGGCCATGGGATTGAAGCGCTGGCAGAGCTGGGATTCGGCCATGTGGAGGTCGGAACCATTACAGGCCAGGCCCAGCCGGGCAACGAGAAGCCACGCCTGTTCCGATTGATTGATGACCGTGCGGTTATCAACCGTATGGGCTTCAACAACGATGGAGCTGCTGCAGTGGCTCCGCGGCTCAAGTCCGCCAAAGCCGCACTGCAGCGCAAGCACGCCGACGTTCGTCCAGTGATCGGCGTCAACATCGGTAAGACGAAAGTTGTTGAGTTGGATGAGGCCACAGAGGACTACTTGGTTAGCGCACGCAGCCTTGCACCGGCTGCGGACTACCTGGTTGTCAACGTCAGTTCGCCCAACACGCCAGGACTGCGGCTCCTCCAGAACGTGGAAACCCTTCGGCCGCTGCTCCGGGCAGTGGGGGATGCAGCTGATGAGGCAGCTGGCCGCCATGTTCCACTACTGGTCAAGATCGCGCCTGACCTCAGTAACGAGGACATCGACGACGTCGCCCGGCTTGCGCTTGACCTCAAGCTCGACGGCATAATCGCCACCAATACCACCATTACCCGTGAGGGCCTCGTCACTGACGCCGCCAAGGTTGAAGCACTGGGAGCCGGAGGGCTTTCAGGTGCCCCGTTGAAGCAGCGATCATTGGAAGTCCTGCGACGACTTAAGGAAGCAGTGGGAGATCAGCTCGTGCTGATTGCCGTGGGGGGAGTGGAGTCAGCCCAGGATGTTCAGGACCGTTTGGACGCAGGGGCAACCCTGGTGCAGGGCTACACCGCGTTCCTTTACGAGGGTCCGTTCTGGGCGTCACGCATCAACAAAGGCCTCGTGAAGATCCAGAAGCGCGGCTCCCGCTCGGTATAGGCTTCCGTCCCGAATCAAGAAGAAGACCCCGGACCATTGGTCCGGGGTCTTCGTGTAAGTAGGTTGGTCGGCGGTTAGGGGTACCGCTAGGCCGGGTACTGGCCGCGCTTGACCTGTGGCTTGGGGAGGCGGAGCTTGCGGAACTGCAGGGCGCGCATGCATCCGTACCAGACTGAACCGCGCTCGACTTCGCCGAACTTCTCGCCCAGGCGCTTGCGGAGCTTGCGTGAAAGGATGAAAGCATCGATGAAGACGGCAAGGAACATGATCCAGAATCCCACCAGGACATAAGTAATCTGCGCACTGTTGGACGGGATGATCAGCGAGACCACCACGAAGAGCAGGGCCCCGAACATCAGGTATTCACCAAGGCTGAACCGTGCGTCTACATAGTCCCGAACGAAGCGTTTCTGGGGACCCTTGTCCCTCAGCGGGAGGTACTTTTCGTCCCCCGTGTCCAATGCCTGGCGCATCTTCTGCCGCTGGTCCTGAATCGCGACGCGCTCGGCCTCCTTGGAAGCTTTACGGTCATTGGGCACCAACGGGCGCTTGCGGGCTGCCTCCTGGGCCTTCCGCTTGGGCGTAGGGGCGCCCTTTCCGGCACCCGGTTCCTGGGCGGCGGCGTGGGCCTGGTCTACTACTGCTTGAGCGCTGGGCTCTTCCTTTTTGCGTCCGAACACCCATACAGAATACCCCGCAGGGAGGTGGCGCAGGTTACGTGACCCCGCGGTACGTTTGGCGCGTGGGAGCCTGCCGCGCCGTCCCTTGTCGCCCCGTGGTCAGCGGTAAAGTTTGGGCATGACATCAGCACATGCGGGGATCCCGCAGAACCAGCAACGGAACTCCGGCCACAGCACGGAGGGATCGTCGTCGAACCAGGTCATCGGCAACGAAGCCGTGGCCGCTTTGGCCCACGCAGTCGATGAATCCTTTAGCGCCACTCTCAGCACGCTCAAGGACCTCGTGGGTATCCCGGGAATCGCGTGGCCCAGCTTTGACCCCGCCGAACTGGATCGCAGCGCCGAAGCTGTCGCATCTTTGGTAAAGGCCACCGGCATGGATGATGTCCGGATTCTGCGCTGTGACAAATCGGATGGAACGCCCGGCGGCCCCGCCGTCGTCGCCCGCCGTCCTGCCCGCGACGGAA
Organism: Arthrobacter sp. StoSoilB5; assembly: GCF_019977235.1. Lineage (NCBI taxonomy): Bacteria > Bacillati > Actinomycetota > Actinomycetes > Micrococcales > Micrococcaceae > Arthrobacter > Arthrobacter sp. StoSoilB5. The sequence goes on along the minus strand of NZ_AP024646.1, from coordinate 3,192,508 downwards.
AGCCGACCATTCTCTTGTACGCACACCACGACGTGCAGCCCCCGGGCGACCGGGCCCTTTGGACCTCCGAGCCCTTCATTGCGGAAGAGCGGGAAGGCCGCCTGTATGGCCGTGGCGCTGCTGACGACAAAGCCGGCATCATGGCCCACCTGGCTGCATACAGTGCTGTGATGAGTGTTCTGGGGGATGCGTTTGGCCTTGGTGTGACTTTCTTCTTCGAGGGCGAGGAAGAAGCGGGCTCGCCCACCTTCCGGACGTTCCTCGAGGAACACCGCGAACTTCTCCGGTCCGATGTAATCGTCGTGGCGGACTCCAGCAACTGGAAGGTTGGCCTTCCTGCACTGACCACAAGCCTCCGAGGGCTCGTGGATGGCACTTTCGAAGTCCGCGTGCTGGAACATGCGGTGCATTCGGGAATGTTCGGCGGCCCGGTGCTGGACGCCCCTACACTGCTGTCACGTCTTATCGCTACCCTGCACGACGACGAAGGAAATGTCGCCGTGGCTGGCCTCGTTCGGAATGACGACGTTGCGGTTGACCTGACGGAGGCTGAATACCGCGCCGACGCTTCAGTGCTCGACGGCGTCAAGCTCGCCGGGAGCGGGACAATCAGTTCGCGTTTGTGGACCAAGCCCGCGTTATCCATCATCGGCATGGATGTTCCCGCAGTTGACGTTGCCTCAAATACGCTCATTCCCGCAGCCCGGGCCAAGTTCAGCATGCGTCTGGCCCCCGGGCAGGATCCGGAAGCCGCAATGGAGGCTTTGAGGAACCACGTGGAGTCCCACGCGCCTTTCGGGGCCAAAGTGACCTTCACGCCGGGGGAGCGGGGCAACGCCTTCTCGACCGACACCTCATCAGCAGCTGCCAGGGTGGCACTCTGGGCCCTGGGCGAGGCATGGGGAGTCCAGCCAGTGGAAATGGGAATCGGCGGTTCCATCCCGTTTATTGCCGACCTGACCGAGGCATATCCCGATGTCCAGATTCTGGTCACGGGGGTGGAAGATCCCGATTCCCGCGCGCACAGCGCCAACGAATCATTGCACATCGGCGATTTCCGCCATGCAGTGCTGGCAGAGGCGCTCATGCTGGCGCAGCTTAACGCTGAGGGCCTGGACCGCTAAGTAGCGTTGCCGTGTTCCCGGGCCGTTTGTTCGGGTGCCCTTCCGGGACGCGGACACGCCGGGAACAAGTCAATGCGGTCCGTGGTTACGTCAGAAGTTATAGCTCAGCGTCTGCGCGACGTAGCATGGAGCTATAACCCGCACGTAATTGGGTAAGGGCAGGCAGCGTTCCGGCGCCGCCGCCAGGAGCGTCATAAGAAGGTAGGCCAATGAGCACTGCAACCAACGAAAACAGCACCGGAGCACAGCTCGTCCCGGACGAGGAGCTTCCCACGCACGAGGTCAATCTGACCGATGTCGCAGCAGGCAAGGTCCGTAGCCTCCTCGAACAGGAAGGGCGCACCGATCTGCGGCTGCGCGTTGCAGTCCAGCCGGGCGGCTGCTCCGGCTTGATCTACCAGCTCTACTTTGACGAGCGCCTGCTGGATGGAGACGCCGTTCGTGACTACGACGGCGTTGAGGTCGTCGTGGACAAGATGAGCGTCCCGTACCTTAGCGGCGCCAGCATTGACTTCGAGGACACCATCTCGAAGCAGGGCTTCACCATTGATAACCCGAACGCCGGCGGGTCTTGCGCTTGCGGCGATTCGTTCCACTGACGTGAGCTATCGCCGCATGTCGGCGCCCGTCTGGATGCGTTCCAACGCATTCGGAGCCACGGGGCCGACATGTGCGCGAAAACCGCTTCATAGCGGTAAGCTCTACATCGGGTAGTAAAACTTTTAGTGTGCCCGGTGGCCTTTGGCCTGCCGGGAGACAGCAACAAGAGGAAGGGCCGTCTGTGAGTTCGCAGAACCGAACCGGCAGCCGACGCATAAAGATCACCTCGATCACTGGCTTGGCACTAGCCGGCGCGTTGGTTTTGACCGGATGTTCACCAGAGGTAGAGAAGGGTTGGCTGCCAACAGAGCGCGGCACGACCAACCACACTGACCGGATCATGGACCTCTGGGTCAACTCATGGATCGCCGCCTTGGCAGTCGGTATCATCACGTGGGGCCTTCTGGTCTGGTGCATCATCGCTTACCGCCGCCGCAAGGGCACCACGGGATTCCCCAAGCAGCTCAGCTACAACCTGCCGCTTGAGGTCTTCTACTTGACCATTCCGCTGTTCATGGTGCTGGTGTTCTTCTACTTCACCGACCAGGACCAGCGGGCGATCGATGACCGCTCACAGCCGGCAGACGTCGTCGTTGACGTCCGCGGCAAGCAGTGGGCCTGGGACTTCAACTACAAAAAGGGCGAGGTCGTCAGCGAGGACCTCCACGAGGCCGGCGTTCAGGCCCACCTGACCGGCAACGAGGTCAACAAGGACCTGCTCCCCACGCTGTACTTGCCCGTTGGCAAGTCGGTTGACCTGGAGCTGAACTCCCGCGATGTCATCCACTCTTTCTGGGTTCCGGCCTTCCTGCAGAAGCGGGACATGATCCCCGGCAAGACCAACTACATCAGGTTCACTCCCACCAAGGAGGGCACTTTCGATGGCAAGTGCGCCGAACTCTGCGGTGAATACCACTCCGAAATGCTGTTCCGCGTCAAGGTTGTCTCCGAGTCTGAATTCCAGGCCCACATGGACAAGCTTCGCCAGGACGGCAACACGGGCCTGCTCGGTGCGGAATACGACCGCAACCCGGACCTGATCGAAACCAAGTAAGGGGAGCGACGTGGCTACTTACACTCAATCCGCCGGGACCCTAGAGGCTCCCGTAGTTCCTAAATCCAAGGGACGCATCGTCGTCAACTGGATCACCTCCACGGACCACAAGACCATCGGGTACATGTACCTCATCGCGTCCTTTGTGTTCTTCTGCCTCGGCGGCGTCATGGCGCTGCTGATCCGTGCCGAACTGTTCGAACCGGGTATGCAGATCCTGCAGACCAAGGAACAGTACAACCAGATGTTCACGATGCACGGCACCGTGATGCTGCTGATGTTCGCGACACCGCTGTTTGCGGGCTTCACGAACGTCATCATGCCACTGCAGATTGGCGCCCCCGACGTCGCCTTCCCGCGATTGAACGCGCTGGCCTTCTGGTTCTTCCTCTTCGGCTCCACCATTGCTGTGTCCGGCTTTATCACGCCGCAGGGTGCTGCATCGTTCGGCTGGTTCGCGTATGCGCCGCTGTCGAACACCACCTTTACGCCCGGCGTCGGCGGTGACCTGTGGGTCTTCGGCCTCGCACTGTCGGGCTTCGGTACCATCCTTGGTGCCGTCAACTTCATCACCACGATCATCTGCATGCGTGCCCCTGGCATGACCATGTGGCGCATGCCGATCTTCACCTGGAATGCCCTGGTGACGTCCATCCTCGTCCTGATGGCGTTCCCCCCGCTGGCCGCTGCCCTGTTCGCCCTCGGTGCGGACCGCAAATTTGGTGCCCACATCTTCGACCCCGAAAACGGCGGCGCAGTACTCTGGCAGCACCTGTTCTGGTTCTTCGGCCACCCTGAGGTTTACATCATCGCCCTGCCGTTCTTCGGCATCGTTTCTGAGATCTTCCCTGTCTTCAGCCGGAAGCCGATCTTTGGTTACAAGGGCCTTGTCTACGCAACCATCGCTATTGCCGCACTTTCCGTCACCGTGTGGGCTCACCACATGTACGTGACTGGTTCCGTGCTGCTCCCGTTCTTCGCCTTCATGACCATGTTGATCGCGGTGCCCACAGGCGTAAAGTTCTTCAACTGGATCGGTACTCTCTGGCAGGGTTCCATCACCTTCGAGACTCCGATGCTGTGGAGCATCGGCTTCCTGGTGACCTTCCTGTTCGGTGGCCTCACCGGTATTATCCTGGCGTCGCCGCCGCTGGACTTCCACGTCTCGGACTCGTACTTCGTTGTGGCCCACTTCCACTACGTCGTCTTCGGCACCGTGGTGTTCGCCATGTTCGCGGGCTTCTACTTCTGGTGGCCCAAGTGGACCGGCAAGATGCTCAACGAACGCCTGGGCAAGATTCACTTCTGGCTGCTTTTCCTTGGCTTCCACGGAACCTTCCTGATCCAGCACTGGCTGGGTGTTGAAGGTATGCCCCGCCGCTACGCCGACTACATGCCGCAGGACAACTTCACCTGGATGAACCAGTTCTCCACGATTTCGTCCTTCGTCCTGGGTGCGTCCCTCCTGCCCTTCTTCTGGAATGTCTACATCACCTGGCGTAGCAACAAGAAGGTAGAAGTTGATGACCCTTGGGGCTTCGGTGCGTCACTGGAGTGGGCAACGTCCTGCCCACCGCCGCGCCACAACTTCACTTCCCTGCCCCGTATCCGCTCTGAGCGCCCGGCACTGGACCTTCACCACCCGGAGTTGGCCCAGGTCCACACTGCCCAGTCCCCGGACCCGGCAGCAGTGCTGCTCGGTAACGCTGACCAGAAGGACGTCCGCAAGTGAAAATTGAATCGTGGCTCTTTGGAGCAGGAGCATTCTTCTTCATCCCTGTCGCCATCGCCTACGGCTTCCTGACGGAATGGCATGAGTGGGTCGGCGTTCTGGGCATTCTCCTGGTTGGCGGTCTCGTGGGCATGATCGGCGCCTACCTGGGCTTCACTGGCAAGCGGATTGGCATGCGTCCGGAAGACCGCCCTGATGCTGAAATTCACGAGGGTGCGGGCGAGCAGGGGCACTTCAGCCCTTGGAGCTGGTGGCCGCTGGTTCTCGGCATTGCATGCGCAAGCGGCTTCCTGGGCCTTGCGGTGGGTTTCTGGATCACTTTTATCGCGGGTGGCCTTGCCGTTGTGGCACTGGTCGGCTGGGTCTTCGAATACAGCCGCGGCGACCACGCCCACTAGCAGCAAACAGCATAACGACGACGGGCCCCACCTTCTGGTGGGGCCCGTTCTCGTGGTTGGGGTTTCAAGGGGCCTGAGTGCCCTCCAGCACAGCAGAAAGTCCCACGAGGGCATCGTCGGCGTCGGAGACATTTTGGCCCTCCTGGAGGGCATCCAGTGCCACCTCAAGGAACACCTCGCAGCCGTGGCCAAAATCTTCCGTCATGACTTCCAGAAGCGAGCGTGCGTCGACCGGAAGGCCATCCTGCTTCCGTATTGTTACGGGCAGGCCTGTCTCGGTTACTGCCCGGACAAATACCGCTGCTGCACGCGCATGCAAGCCAATTTCTGCTGCGACGAAGGATTTCTGCTCCGGCAAGCCCAGCTCCTTTGCTAAGACGGAATAGCCGTCCGTGAAATTTGATCCATACAAGCGTAGCCGCCTCCAGGCCAGCTCTCCATATCGCGCACTGCAGCTGGTCTAGACCTGTGCCCGGACTGATCTACCCTTAATGCATGATTCATTTGATGTTGGGCACTTGTCATGCCTGAAGCCGCGAGTATCGCCGGTGAAATTGACCGGACCAGCAGCACTCCCATTTATATCCAGCTCCGGGAGATACTGAGGAGTTTCATTGCCCAATCATGTCCGCCTGGTTCCTCGCTGCCGTCCGAACGGGATCTCTCGTTAAGGTTTGGCCTTGCCAGGATGACCGTACGCCAGGCCATTGACGCCCTGGTGGGTGAAGAAGTCATCGAGCGTGTGGTTGGACTAGGTACGTTCGTGAAGAAGCCCAAGCTTGACCTCCAAGTGAAGTTGACCTCCTATAGCGAGGAGATGCAACGCCGAGGGATGGTCCCGGCTGCCAAAGTGCTGAGCTTTGAACAGATTGCTGCCAGCGCCTTTTTGGCGCGGGAGCTTCAGCTGGAAGAAGGTACGCCGTTGGTCCGTTTCAGGCGCTTGCTGTTGGCCGACAACGAACCAATGAGTGTCGACGAGAACTTCATTCCGGCACACCGCGTCCCTGGGCTATTGGACGAGGCACCGCCCACTTCGCTCTACAACGTCCTGAGCGAACGCTATGGCCTGGTCATGGAATGGGGGGAGGACATGATCGAGGCCACCGCCGCTTCCCCGTCAACTGCAAGGCTGTTGAACGTGGACGTAGGCTCACCCCTGCTGAAGATCCAGCGTCACGCCTTCGTGGCCCGGGCAATGGTGGACTACTCGGTTTCGTACTATCGAGCAGACCGCTATAAGCTCTGGGTTCCGCTGCAGCGACCAGGCGTTCGGCCCACACGCAACTATTCCTCCGGCTACCGGACTCAATAGTGCAGGCAGTGGTCCCTAGTGACCACTCACAAGTAGCAAGTGAAAACACGGAAGGGCCCGATCCATATGGATCGGGCCCTTCCGTGTCTTCAAACAGGAACTAGTGGCTAAGACTCTTCTGGTCTTCGCCAGCTTCGATGGCCTCGTGGTGGCCATGCGCGTGGGCGGCTTCGAGTTCCGCAGGCGTCGCCGGAGCAACACGGTCTTCGAAGAACCACTTGGAAAGCGCTGCACGGCGCTTTTCCTTGCGGGTCACAACACCATGTTCGTTCGGCGTGGCCGGCAACGGAACCGGAGATTCGAACCCAACGAGCTTGTAGCGCTTGTACTCGTCCAACGGAGCGTGTACTTCGATGAACTCACCGTGGGGGAGTCGTACGATGCGGCCGGTCTCACGTCCGTGGAGCGCGATCTCCCGGTCCTTACGCTGCAGAGCCAGTGCGATTCGCTTGGTCACGATGAAAGCAATGACAGGGCCAATGAAGAACAGAGTGCGCAGCCAGTACGTGACATCGTTCAGGGATACGTGGAAATGCGTTGCGATGAGGTCCGAACCTGCTGCAGCCCACATGACGCAGTACCAAGTGAAACCGGCAACACCGATCGCGGTACGGGTAGGTGCGTTGCGGGGACGGTCAAGGACGTGGTGCTCACGGTTGTCCTTGGTGACCCAGCGTTCAATCCACGGGTACATGAACAGCACGGTGAAGATGATGCCGGCGGGCACCAGTGCCGGGAGCAGGACGTTCAGGGTCAGCGTGTGTCCGAAGACGATGTACTCAAAGTGGAAGTTGTTGACGACACCAGGCATGAGGCGAAGTGCACCGTCAACGAATCCGATGTACCAGTCAGGCTGGGTACCTGCGGAAACCGGGGAGGGGTCGTAGGGACCGTAGTTCCAGATCGGGTTGATCGTAAAGGCAGCTGCCATGAGGGCCAGCACGCCGAAGACGATGAAGAAGAACCCGCCAGCCTTGGCAGCGTAAACCGGGCCAAGGGGGTAGCCGACGACGTTGCCGTCGTTGCGTCCTGGGCCGGGGTACTGCGTGTGCTTGTGAACAACCACCATGAACAGGTGAATAACGATCATCAGCAGAATCAGGGCAGGGACCAGAAGGATATGAAGCACGTAGAGGCGACCAATGATCGCAGTGCCCGGGAATTCTCCGCCGAAGAGGAAGAACGAGATGTAGGTACCAATGACCGGGATGGACTTGATAACGCCATCGATGATGCGCAGACCGTTGCCGGAAAGCAGGTCATCGGGGAGCGAGTAGCCGGTGAAGCCGGCAGCCATTGCCAGGATCAGCAGGACGCCACCCACCACCCAGTTCATCTCACGCGGCTTGCGGAACGCGCCGGTGAAGAAGACGCGCAGCATGTGGACGCCAAGCGAAGCCACGAACAGCAGCGCCGCCCAGTGGTGCACCTGGCGCATGAAGAGGCCACCACGAACATCGAAGGAGATGTTCAGGGATGAGCTGTAAGCCACCGACATTTCGACGTTGTACAACGGCGTGTAAGAACCCTGGTAGTGGGTTTCAGCCATGGACGGGTCGAAGAAGAAGGTCAGGAACGTACCCGACATCAGGAGGATGACGAAGGAGTACAGCGCCACCTCACCGAACATGAATGACCAGTGGTCAGGGAAGACCTTGCGGCCGAACTCGCGCAGGATGCCGGAGCCGCCTACACGCTCGTCTACGAAGTCAGTGAAACGGCCAACTTTGGTCTTCGCTACGAAGGGGGCTTCAGCTGTTGATGAGGCGCTCATGCTCGTCACGCTCCCAGTAACTCGGTCCTACAGGTTCTTTGAAGTCGCTGGTAGCGACGAGGTAGCCCTCTGCGTCAACTGCGATGGGCAGCTGGGGGAGCGGACGGCTTGCCGGTCCAAAGATGACCTTGCATTCCTGCGTGAGGTCGAACGTGGACTGGTGGCACGGGCACAGGAGGTGGTGTGTCTGCTGCTCGTAAAGAGCAACCGGGCAACCAACGTGCGTGCAGATCTTGGAGTAGGCAACAATGCCGTTGTAGCTCCAGTTCTCGCGGCCCTCGGACGGGTTCAGCGAGTTCGGATCGAGGCGCATCAGCAGAACGACGGCCTTGGCCTTTTCGTTCAGCTTGCCCTCGTGAAGTTCGTTGAGTCCCTCGGGAATGACGTGGAAAGCCGAGCCGATGGTGACATCCGAAGCCTTGATGGGAGTGCCATCGGGGTCGCGGGTCAGTCGCTTGAGCTTGCCGCCTTCGGGAGCCCACATGGTGTGTGCGAGCTTGTCATCCGGACGCGGTCCCAAGTCGCCGAAGATGGCGAGGGCAGGGAGCGGAGCAAGGGCAACGGCGCCAAGAAGGGTGTTGCGGATCAGCGGGCGGCGCTTAATGCCGGTTTCCTCGACGATGTCGTCGACGATACGCACGGCAGCCTGGCGATCTTCCTCATGACGGATAGCGTGGCGCTCTTCCGACACTTCGTGATCGGGCATCAGGGCCTTGGCCCAGTGCACGATACCGGTGCCGATGCCAAGCATCGCGAACGCCGTACCTAGGCCCAGGAGCAGGTTTTGGGTACGGATGGTTGCAATCGTCGAATCGTCGCCCAGATCGATGGCGAAGTACGCCACCAGGAAGATCAGCGTGCCAATGACGGAGGTGCCAAACAAAATGGCTACCTGACGTTCGGCTCGCTTTGCGGCTACCGGGTCCGTGTCAGCCAGGCGCAAACGATGCGGAGGGAGTCCAGGATCCTGGAACTTCTCCACCTCATTCTGACCAGCCGTAGCTACGGTGCCCGAGTGGTTCGGACTGCCGTCACTATGGTTGCCCATAATTCGCCTCATCCTTCTCTCGTTGTCTCGGCCTGAGCCGAGTTAATTTTCAGTTCGAAACTGCTGACCATGCAGCAGAAGTTTGTTGTCTCGTCCGGACTATGACGTGCGTGACGTCAGCCAGATGGTGAAAGCGATGATGACGCCCAATCCGGCAATCCAGACGAAGAGACCCTCTGACACGGGGCCAAGGGAGCCGAGATCGGCACCGCCTGGCGAGCCGTTGGCTTCGATGGTCTTGAGGAAGGTGATGATGTCGCGCTTACCTTCAGGGGAGACGTTCGAGTCGTTGAACACAGGCATGTTCTGCGGACCCGTGGCCATGGCTTCGTAGATGTGCTTGCCAGTGACATCGGCCAGCGCCGGAGCGAACTTGCCGCGGGTCAGGGCGCCACCGGCTGCTGCCGCGTTGTGGCACATGGCGCAGTTGACTCGGAAGAGCTCGCCACCGTTGGCTGCATCTCCCTTTTCGTCAAGGAGGTGTTCTTCCGGAATTGCAGGGCCTGCGCCGAGCGATGCAACGTAAGCGGACAGCTGGCTGGTCTGCTCTTCGTTGAATTGGACGGGCTTCTTCTGGGCCTGTGGGCCATTCATCTGCATGGGCATGCGTCCGGTGCCAACCTGGAAGTCAACTGCTGCGGCACCTACGCCGACCAGCGAGGGGCCGTCCTTGGATCCGCTTGCACCCATGCCGTGGCAGGTGGCGCAGTTGGCAGCAAACAATTTGCCGCCTTCTTCTACGTCACTTGCGCTGTAGCTGGTGGTGTCGGCTTTGGCCTGGTTGACAGATGTGGCAACGGCGTACAGCCCACCAGTGAGGAGGAGGCCCATCAGCAGCAGCGCAATGGCTGCCAGTGGGTGACGTCGCTTCTGCGAGAGTGCCTTCACGTGGTGGTTCCTTTATTCGATCCTGCGTCGGCTCCGCGAGCCGCTTCTTGAAATTCTGCCTCTTGTAGAAAAAGAGTCAAAGCCGGGCTACTTGAGGACGTAGATGACCAGGAAGAGGCCAATCCAGACGACGTCAACGAAGTGCCAGTAGTACGAGGTGACGATCGCGGATGTCGCTTCAAAGTGCCCAAACTTCTTGGCTGCAAACGCGCGGCCAATAATGAACAGGAACGCGATCAAACCGCCGATGACGTGAAGGCCGTGGAAGCCTGTGGTCATGTAGAAGGCGGAACCGTAGGCATTGGATGACAGGGAAACATGCTCGGAGACGAGCATGGCGTATTCCGTGGTCTGTCCGGCTACGAAGAAGGCACCCATGATGAAGGTGAGAACGAACCATTCGCTCATGCCCCAGCGGGTGAACTGCAGGCGTCCGCCGGTGCGGCGCGGTTCAAGCCGCTCAGCAGCGAAAACGCCCATCTGGCAAGTAAAGGAACTGGCCACAAGGACGATGGTGTTGACGAGCGCAAACGGGAAGTTGAGCTTGGCCGACTCCTCGGCCCACATCAATCCCGATGTGGAACGCAGGGTGAAGTACATGGCAAAGAGGCCGGCGAAGAACATCAACTCACTGGACAGCCAAACAACGGTTCCAACAGAAACCAGATTGGGGCGGTTCAGCGTCGGGTGCGCCGGGGTACTGGGGGCATGGGTCGCAGATGTCACAAGGACATTATGTCTGTAAAAGTCCAGAGTTCCCAATGCAAACCACCGATTCGGGAGACTTTTTCTACAAAGACGCGAAATCGCGCGGAAAAGTTCCCGGTCCGGTTCACATTGGTCATCGGTGTAGCTCGGTCGATAGCATCAAGGGGTGACTTCTCCGGCATCGGCACCTGCAGCCAGCAATACCTGGCCAGGGCTCATCTCAGCACTGATCAACGGCGACGACCTTGCAGTGGGCAATACTGAGTGGGCCATGAACACGATCATGGCCGGCGAAGCGACTCCTGCGCAGATCGCGGGTTTCCTGGTTGCCCTGCGCGCCAAGGGCGAAACAGTGGAAGAACTGGCCGGTCTCGTGGAGGCCATGGTTCAGAATGCCAACCCGATAGAGATCTCGGGTGAAAAGCTGGACATCGTGGGAACGGGCGGTGACAGACTGAACACTGTCAACATCTCCACGATGGCAGCCCTTGTTGCCGCCGGAGCCGGTGCCAAAGTTGTCAAGCACGGAAACCGTGCGGCGTCGTCCACCTCCGGTTCTGCTGATGTGCTCGAAGCCCTGGGTGTCCGCTTGGACCTTTCGATTGACCAGGTTGCGCGGAACGCGGAGGAGGCAGGAATCACATTCTGCTTTGCGCAGGTTTTTCATCCCTCGTTCCGTCACACTGCAGTACCTCGCCGGGAACTGGCAGTACCCACGGCCTTTAACTTCCTCGGCCCCATGACCAATCCAGCCCATGTGCAGGCTTCTGCTGTTGGTGTCGCCAACGCTCGGATGGCGCCCCTGGTTGCCGGCGTCCTTGCCCGGCGCGGCAGCCGCGGCCTGGTGTTCCGCGGTGACGACGGGCTGGATGAATTGACGCCCACGGGACCATCAACCGTCTGGGAGATCAGGAACGGAACTGTCACGGAGCAGGTGTTCTCACCCGCGGAGCTTGGTATCAAGCCATCCACCGTGGCCGATTTGCGAGGCGGCGACGCCGCCGCAAATGCAGTAGTTGTCCGCGAGGTCCTTGACGGCAAGACAGGTCCTGTACGCGATGCTGTTCTCTTGAATGCTGCCGCTGGCTTGGTGTCCGTTGATCTGAACGCCGAAGGCGACCTTTTGGACCGTATGCGACTGGCGTTCGCACGGGCAGCGGAATCCGTGGATTCAGGGAAGGCTGCCGGCGTTCTGGCAAAGTGGATTGCCCTCAGCCAGGCCTCGAACGGCTAGCCCAGGGTCCCGGCCCTATTCGAATCCCAGGGCAAAGGCGGCGTCGAGGTCGTGCTGCGAGTAGGCACGGAACGCTATGTGCGTAGTGGTGTGGACCACCGAATCGACCTTCGACAAGCGATCAGCGATGACGTCCGCAAGGTCTTCATGCTTTGAGACTCTCGCCACGGCAATCAGGTCCCATTCTCCAGTGACGGAGTAGACCTCGCTGATGCCCTGGATGGCCGAAATCTGCTCGGCGGTTTCCGGAATGCGCGAGGCATCGGTCTTGATCAGGACGAAAGCAGTGATCACGTGGGGCCCTTCCGGAAAAGCATCGTTGCGGACGCTCTCCAGCCTAGTGCATGGGAGATGTCGTGGACCTGTTCAGGCCTTGCGTTGCTGCTTTCGTGACGTACGCAGAATTAACGCGAGAAGGGCGCGGAAGCCGAGCAGGAAAATGCCCAGGCTGATAAGTGCCACGATGACAAACGGCAGTACCACCGTCTGACCTGTCACGGCCCTGAGCAACATGCCGATCAGGACGGCACCGATCCAGACACACACGCCCGAAGGCCAAACGGCATACGGTGCACGCCAAACCCGCATGACCACCCAGGCTGCGCTGGCACCTGCGAGAAAGGGCCACGCGGTGATGAATGCGCCGGTGATGATGTCTCCCCGGGCATGGGCGTCGCGGCCGATCGCGGCGAAGACAAGAATCAGCACGAGGTCTGCGGCGGCAGCAGGAATCCAGGATCTCAACGATGACGGCATGTTCTGACAGTATCGGGGCTGCAGTGCTGGCGCGAAGTTGACGGCGCGCAGTTTCTCCCTTGCGCTTGGATTGGAGAGCGGCCACGATGACTGGCAGTAACCCAAAGACGCGCCCAGTTCAGGAGGAAACGATGCGATTCGTTCAGGTAGCCCAGCATGCCGAAGACCTGAAGAGGGCGGCTGCCTTTTACGCCGCGTTGCTGGGGACCGAGCCCAAGGCCTTGTATGACCCTCCCGGTCTGCTTTTCTTTGATGTGGGCGGCGTGCGGCTTCTGCTGGAGAAAGGTGCGCCGTCATCCCTTCTCTATTTCGAGGTGGGAGACCTTCACGGAACAGTGGCGGCATTGCGCAGCAAAGGTGTCAGGATCGTTTCGGAGCCACACCTGATCTTCACCCATGAGGACGACCTCCTTGGACCTGCAGATTCGGAGGAATGGATGGCATTCATTGAGGACAGCGAGGCCAACACCGTAGGCTTGGTCAGCCGTATCCGGACAGCAGGCGACTGACTCTGCCCCAACAGTCATGAGTGGACAGGCATTGACGTCGGCCAAACGTAAATCAGGATCCCGGACGCCCTGCCCAGTCCTTGCCGGCCCACGGGTCATAGTCGGCGATGAGCTCTTCCTGTGGCGGACGCTTGGCTTCGGCGATGTGCTGCAGGTTCACCCGGACCCTGTACCAGAGCGAACTCGATCCGCGCATCCCATCGATGAGCACATCCGCCGGGTGAAGGCCCGCGACAACGTCCGCATGCCTGGCCTTCCACTCATCCAGTGCAGCAACCGCCTCAGGCTTGGTCTTGGTGCGGGCAACCTCAATGAGTGGCATCGTCGAGACCCGGCGGCCCGAGCCGTCGCCAGCCCGAGGTGCTTTCTCGGCGGGACCCAGTTCTTTTGCCAAAGCCAGGAGGCCGTCGAGGGAGCCAATGGCATCATCGATGCCGGCGTGGGGGTCGCCCAGGTCAGCGCAGCGCTCGGGCACGGTCAGGACGGTGAATAGTTCAGGCCGTGAGGAAGTGACCTCGGCCCACGTCAGGGGAGTTGAGACCCGGGCGTCGGGCCGGGGCCTGATTGAGTATGCCGATGCAACGGTCCGGTCTTTGGCATTCTGGTTGAAGTCGACGAAGACGCTCTCGCCGCGTTCTTCCTTCCACCACCGCGCGGTGGCGAGCCCTGGTGCCCGGTTCTCCACCTCACGGGCAAGGGTTTCGGCGGCGAGCCGCAGCTGGCTATACGACCATTCCGGGGCAATGCGCACCAGGATGTGGAGCCCGCGTGAACCGCTGGTCTTCGGCCATCCCACCAGTCCGACGTCGTCAAGCACCTCGCGCGCGACGTAGGCGACGTCGACGATCTGTGACCAGTGAACGCCGGGCATGGGATCGAGGTCGATCCGGAGTTCGTCGGGATGATCCAGATCCTCGGCACGCACGGGGTGGGGGTTGAGATCGAGGCAGCCAAGATTCACCACCCACGCTAAACCGGCTGCGTCCCGGATGACAGTCTCTTCTGCTGACGTCCCCGACGAGTAGTGCAATGTTGCGGTATCAATGAAGTCCGGGTGGTTTTCCGGAACGCGCTTCTGAAAGAACGGCTCGGCTTCGATGCCTTTGGGGAAGCGCTTGAGCACCATGGGGCGGCCGCCCGCGCCCCGCAGCGCACCTTCGGCAACTGAGAGATAGTAGCGGACCAAGTCCAGCTTGGTCAGTCCGGGTTCGGGGAAAACCACTTTGTCCGGATTCGAGACGCGAACCTCGGCCCCACCTATGTCCAGGATCTCTGCCGGAGTCTTCGACGGGTTCATGCCGCCACGCTAGCAACGATCGGCTGTCCCAGCCAGACCAAGGCCAGGCCGACTATATTTGCCCTGTCAGCCCACCACCACAATCGCGGGAGTCTGCACACCATGGCCAAGGAACTTGCTACACAGCTCATTGAACAACTCCAGGCTGCCGGGGTGCAGCGGATCTACGGAATCGTCGGCGACAGCCTCAATCCGATAGTGGACGCTGTCCGTCAAACGGGAGGTTCGGCCAAAGGTGGCATCGATTGGATCCATGTACGCCATGAGGAGGCGGCCGCTTTTGCCGCTTCAGCTGAGGCGCAACTGACCGGCAAGCTTGCTGTCTGTGCCGGCTCGTGCGGCCCTGGCAACCTCCACTTGATCAACGGACTCTACGACGCCAATCGCACGGGTGCGCCCGTACTTGCCATCGCCTCGCATATCCCCAGCAAGCAGATCGGCAGCGGATTCTTCCAGGAAACACATCCCGACCGGATCTTCACTGAATGCTCGGTGTATTCGGAACTGGTCAGCACCGCCGAGCAGGCGCCTCGCGTGATGCACAGCGCCATCCAGAACGCTGTAGCCCTTGGGGGAGTCGCCGTCGTGACACTTCCCGGTGACATCGCCGGACTTGAGGCTACCGCTCCGACGCCGTTGCCAGCCATTTTCCGGCCTGCCCGCCTGGTCCCGGACCAGTCGAGCGTCCAGGAACTGGCTGAGGCGATTAACGACGCCGGTAAGGTCGCCATTTTCGCGGGGGCGGGCGTCGAGGGGGCCCACAGGGAGCTCATTGCTTTGGCAGAACTGGTCAACGCTCCGATTGGCCATTCGTTGCGAGGTAAGGACTTCGTCCAGTTCGACAACCCGTTCGACATCGGCATGACCGGCCTCCTGGGTTACGGGGCTGCGGCGGAGGGCATCGAAGACGCAGACCTGCTGGTCCTGCTGGGCACCGATTTCCCCTACGACCAGTTCCTGCCCGACACCCGGACGGCCCAGGTTGACCGGGCCGCCCAGCGGCTGGGGAGGAGGACCGACGTCGACATTGCCGTTCATGGCGACGTCCTGCCTACCTTGGCCGCCCTTCTGCCGTTGGTGAAGCCGAAGAAGAGCCGCCGGTTCCTGGACCAGATGCTGAAGAAGCACGACCGCCTAATGAACAAGGCCGTGGGCGCGTACACAAGGAAGGTCGAAAAGAAGCAGCCCATTCATCCTGAGTATGCGGCTTCCTTGCTGGACCAAGTAGCCGCCGATGATGCCATCTTCACCGCGGATACCGGAATGTGCAATGTATGGACAGCGCGCTACATCAACCCACTGGGCACCCGAAGGCTGATTGGTTCCTTCCTTCACGGGTCAATGGCCAACGCCCTTCCTCACGCGATAGGTGCACAGGTTGCATATCCAGGGCGCCAGGTGGTTTCTGTCTCGGGTGACGGGGGCCTGTCCATGTTGCTTGGTGAGCTCATCACGGTGGCCGCACATCAACTCCCCGTCAATGTGGTGGTCTTCAACAACTCCACGTTGGGCATGGTCAAGCTGGAGATGTTGGTGGACGGGCTCCCCGACTTCGGCGTTGATGTGCCGGACGCCAACTACGCAGCCGTTGCCAAGGCCTCGGGCTTCCATGCCGTGCGGGTCACGGATCCAGCCAAGATTGAGGCGGCGTACCGGGAAGCGTTCGCCCATCCCGGTCCTTCGCTGGTGGAGCTCATCACCGATCCCAATGCGTTGTCCATCCCGCCGAAGATTTCCGGGCAACAAGTCATCGGCTTCGCAACCGCCATGTCCAAAGTGGTCTTGAACCGCGGGGCTGGTGAAGCTGTGAGCATGGCCCGGAGCAACCTGCGCAACATTCCGCGGCGGTAAATGCGTCCTTACACCTCACTTGTTTTGGGGCCAGTGACATGCGCTTATGGCTGCTCGCTGAGCAGGGTTCCAAGGACGGTGAGGGCCTTGGACAGCTGGAGATCGGTCACGGCGCCGTACCCGATGACCAAGCCGTTCTCTGGCGTGCGCTCGGCGTAATATCCCGCCAGGGGGATGACCCGCACGCCACGTTCCAGTGCTTTCGCAGCGACCTCCGCCGCGTCAGGCTGGTCGAAGCGGATCACTGCATGCAATCCGCCGTCCAGGGCTGCAAGCTCCACATCTGTCCGTGAGCCCAAGCGCTCAATGAGCAGGGAACGGCGGTGCGAATATTCCCGCCGGGCCCGGGCGATGTGGCGGGAGAGGCCGCCGCCCTGAAGGTAATAGGCAAGTGCTGACTGCAGGATCCCTGCCACGGGAGTGTCCAGGGCAACACGCGCGGCCTTGAGGCGTCGGCCGGCATCGCCCCGGACTGCCAGGTATCCGCAGCGCAGCCAAGGACTCAGGTTTTTGGAGAACGTTCCCAAAAGAACGACGTCGGCCTGTGCGGGCAGGGACGCAATGGCCGGCAGGGGCATTCTGCTGTGGCGGAATTCGCTGTCGTAGTCATCCTCCAGCACCAGCACGCCATGGCGGTCAGCCCATTTCAGAAGGCCAAGCCGTTCCTGGACTGCCATCCTGCCGCCCAGGGGGTACTGGTGGCTTGGTGTGATGAGGACAGCATCGGGAATGACCTTGAGCCCGGCGAGTTGGGAACTCTTCAGACCGTCCTCGTCCACGGGAAGCAGCTGAATTTGGGCGCCGGCAGCGGTCATGACACGACGCGCCGTGGGGTAGCCGGGGTCCTCGACCAGGATGCGCGGATTGTTCCTCCTGCCGCGAAGCATGGCTACCACCAGATGCAGTGCATCACTGGTACCTCCCGTAATGATGACGTCCTCGGGTTCTACGGCCAGACCCCTGGAGACCGCGAGGTGACTGGCCACGGCTTCCCGCAGGGCCAACGTTCCAAGGGCTGGTGGCAGATGCGTGTTTCCTTGCTCCGCCAGAGCTCTTTTCCACGCGTTTCGCCACTCCCTGTCTTGGAACGGCGACCCCGAGGGGCGGCCGGGGGTCAGGTCAATCACCTCGGCGTGGACAGGGGTGCTGCTATTCGCCCTCTCCTCAATCGGGCCTTGTTGAATGTCCGGCCGCACCGCCACTTTGGTCCCGCCAGTACCGAGGCTTTCCAGGAAACCTTCTCCAGAGAGTTGCTCGAAGGCGCGCACCACTACGCCGCGGGAGACCCCTAATTCCGTCGCGAGCCGGCGCGTAGCGGGAAGCGTGTGCTCGGCTTGCAGGAGTCCGCTGAGGATGGCAGAGCGGAGCTGGCTTGCAACTTGGGCGGACAGGGAGGCCGGACTTGTCCTGTCGAGCTCGATGGGTATTTCGGCCTCGCTCATTGGACCTCCGGAGTTGTTGATTCTTGGATCTAGTGTAGGACCAAGGTGATTGGCAGCATAAGACATGCAGTCACCTATGGCTGTGTTCGCATCCGGTCACAGCCACAAGAAAGCAGGACTGAAGTGTTCAACGGCCTTAGCGCATTCCCCCTGACACCTATGAGCGGCGACCGTGTCGATCTGGACGCCGTGGTCCGGCTGGTGGCCCGCGCGGCACAGTCAGGTGCGGATTCACTCGGTGTCCTCGGTTCGACGGGAAACTACGCCTACCTCTCCCGCGAAGAACGGCGCATGGTCCTTGAAGCGTCCGTGGAAGCTGCGCGTGGAGTGCCCATTCTGGCCGGCGTGGGATCAGTGCGCACGCGCGAGGTCCTCCTGCTTGCTGGTGATGCACAGACCGCTGGCGCTTCGGCATTGCTCTTGGCCCCGGTGTCCTACCAACGCCTCTCGGAGGCAGAGGTTTTTGGGCTGTTTGAAGACGTTGCGTCGGCGTCATACGTCCCGGTCATTGTGTATGACAACCCCGTCACCACGGGCTTCACGTTCTCGGACGAGCTGCACGCCAGGATCGCCCGGATCCCAGGAATCGCATCCATCAAGATTCCGCCGCCATCTGCCACTGACATTGCCACCAGGCTCGGCAAGCTCCGTGCAGCTTTGCCCCAACAAATATCTGTGGGAATCAGCGGGGATTGGATTGCCGCCGAAGCACTGCTTGCTGGTTGCGATCTCTGGTACTCGGTGATCGGCGGGATCCTTCCCCGCCAGGCCAGGGAAATCGTTGATCACGCTTTGGCTGGTCGGAGGGACGATGCGATCGCAGCTTCAGCCGCGCTGGAACCTATCTGGTCCCTGTTCCGAACCTACGGCAGCCTCCGCGTCACGGCAGCACTGGCTGAGGATCTGGGACTCATTCCATCCTCAGCTTTGCCGTTGCCCTTGCAAGGCTTGGATAGCGAGGGCAGGAACAGGGTTGCCGCGGTCGTCCGTCAGTGTGGCTTGGAGGCATGAGCCTCCTCGACGGGCGCAAAGGCAGCCGCGCAACTACCGGCGGGCAGACATCGCGGAGCGGGTTGGCCCGCTATGTCGTTGCAGCCACCCTGGCCCGGAGCGCCGACGGAGGCGCGGTTGTCGCCATTGTCCTGCTGGTGACAACCAGCGGGGCGCCCGGTTGGCTGGCCGGAATACTGGGTGCATGCATCACGGCCCCGCACCTCTTCGGTCCATTCGTTGCCCGAACCCTCGACACAGCCCGGGACGGAAGGACAGTCATCGCTTGGGCGTGCCTGATGCACGGTGCCACCCTCGCCGCAGCTGTCCTGCTGTATCCGGTGACTCCGCCAATCGTGCCGGGTTTGCTGCTGATAGCATCCGGGCTGGTCGGTCCACTACTGACCGGCGGCATCAGTAGCCGGCTCTCGGCAATCGCCGGAGGAAGCAGAACCAGCCAGCGACGCGCACACGGATGGGATGTAGCAACGTATGGCATCAGCGGAACGATTGGGCCCACTCTGGTCGCAGCGGTCTCGGCCTGGGCGAATCCGGCTGTAGCGGCATTGATCCTTGCCGGATTGACGTTTGTGGCCGCCGCCGTCGTCAGGGTTTTGCCCCCTTCGCCTCCAGGGCCGGCCCCGTCGGAGGTGCCCCGCGCGGCCCGTACATTGCTGATGATGCTTTCAACCGGACCCTTGCGCCGCACGCTCTACATGACGGTCGTCATCGCCCTATCGGTCGCGGCGCTGCCCATCAGCGCGGTGGCTTCGGCTGCAGGAATGCGGGTGGAGCCAGCCGCTGCAGGCGTCCTGACCGCTGTATATGGTCTCGGCGGACTCCTCGGATCTGCCGGCGTCATGATCCGGCCGCTACGGAGCGATGCGGACCACCTCATGACCTGGTTGGGTGCTGCTGTTGGGATGGCGTTGTGTGGGGCGGCGTTTGCCGGACAGTTCCCGGTAGCGATGATTGTGTACTCATTCGCCGGAATGCTCAACTCCTTCTTTTTCGCCGCAACATTGGCCGCGCGCAGCGAGTATGCGCCAGCGGGCGCGCGCGGCCAGGTCTTCGTTTGGATCGGTGCTTTGAAGATAACTGCTGGTTCTGCCGGCACAGCGTTGGCAGGGGCCATGGCCCTGCCCATGACCCAGCTGCCCTTGCTTTTCGCGGCAGCCCTTGTTGCTGTGACCGTGGGCGCTTCCCTGCTTGACCGCCGTCGTGAAAGGTCCACCACGCGCCGAGGCTAGAAGCATCAGAGCAATGGGATATCTTTGTGTGTCCACATCCCCCAGACAGGAGCGTCCGTGCCGAAGAGTCCACGTGATGAGATCGACGCGCAGATTCTGGCCCAGCTGAGGCGTAATGCGCGCATCAGCCTTGCCCAGCTAGGCGAGAAGGTGTTGCTCTCACGCAACGCGGTGCGGCAACGGATTGAGCGGCTTGAACGGGACGGGTTTATCCACGGGTACACCATCAAGGAATCAGCTGGAGAGGGGGCGCCCACCGTCAATGCGGTGCTCTTGATCCAACGGCACGACAGGATGCGGGGCGGCGACGTGATCGCCGGATTAAAGGCAATCCCTGAAATAGCCACCTGCGATGTAGTCAGCGGCGAACTGGATATCGTCGTTAGGGTTGAGGCTCCCGACGCCGCAAGAATCCAGGAAATCTGGCGGCAAGTCTCGGAGTTTCCCGGAGTCCGCGATATCACCACCGCCTTGTCCCTCTCCACCGTCATCGACAGGCAGGCGCCTCGCTGAGGCAGCATGACGCCTGTGATCATGAGGTGATCGCTATGACTTTGGGCTGCGTCATTTCCTCGTAGGCGAAGCGGACACCTTCCCGGCCCATGCTGCCGTACTTCGAGCCACCGAACGGCATGGCATCGAGACGGTAGTCGGACGAATCGTTGATCATCACTCCGCCGGCGTCGATGGCCTTGGCGGTCTGCAAGGCGCGGTTTAGGTCCTTGGTGAACACGCCGGCCTGCAAGGCGTACTCGCTGTCGTTGGCCAGTTCGATGGCTTCCTCAGTCGAATCGAACGGCTCCACCAGGACCACGGGTGCAAACAATTCTTCGCTCCACGCCTCGCAGCTGCGGGGGACTCCGGTCAGGACAGCTGGTGTCAGGAGCGGGCCATCCAGGGTGCCGCCGGTGAGCAGTTGCGCCCCGGCCGACACTGCCTCATCGATCTTGCGCTTGGCTTCTTCGGCGGATGCGGCGCTGATCATGGGTCCGACGTCGGTCTGTTCCTTGCGCGGATCTCCCGTCCTCAGGGCGGCTGTTTGGGTAACAAAGGCGTCCAGGAAGGTATCAAAAATTGCCCGCTGGACGAGGATCCGCTGCGCGCCGATGCAGTTCTGCCCAGCAGCCCAGAAGGAACCAGAGACACTGGCCTCGACGGCGGCAGGAAGGTCCGCGTCGTCGAAGACGATGACGGGCGCGTTGCCGCCAAGTTCCATGGACAGGCGCTTTATGCCCGCGTTCGCGGCGATGGCCCGGCCGGTGGCGAATCCTCCCGTGAAGGAGACCATCCGGACCAAGGTGGAGGAGATAACGGTTTGCGCGATGGTGCGGTCGCCCAGGACCACAGTGACGAACTCCGCGGGCAGGCCTGCCTCGCGGAGGAGATCCACGAGAAGCATGGCCGTCAAGGGTGTCAGCTGGGATGGCTTGAGGATGACTGTGTTTCCTCCCGCTATCGCCGGCCCGAGCTTGTGCGCTACCAGGTTCAACGCGTCGTTGTAAGGAGTAATGGCGGCGATGAGCCCTAATGGCTCACGGGTGAACCATCCCTGGCGGTTTTCGGAGCCGGCGAAGGAGTCGAACGGGACGACTTCGCCAACGTTTCGGCGCGTTTCCGCCGCAGACAGTTTGAGCGTGTTCACCGCACGGGAGACCTCTTTGAGCGCCTGCTTGATGGTCTTCCCGGCCTCGGCGACGATCAAGTCCGCCACTTTCTGCGACCGTTGCTGAAGCATCTCGGCTGCGGTATCCAGAATCCGTCCCCGCTCATGGCGGGGCATGGCCGCTGCAGCAGGAGCGGCGGCAGCGGTGCGGATAATTTCCAAACGTACGTCCGCCTCACTGCACTGGGGCAGGGTGGCCAGAACCGTACCCTCAAACTTGTCGTACACCACCAGGTCGCTGGTAGCTGCTGCCGTTGTGGCGTCGGCAATGGCTGTCTCAGGCACGGACGGCTCCTTTGACGAATTCGTTGACAGCAATGATGTCGGAGATGAGGGCGTAGGCGGTTTCCACGCGTCCGGCTCCCGGGCCGGAGACGGTCACGGCGCCGAGCAGGTCGGTGGTGAAGGACACGGCGTTGGTGGCACCGGAAATGCCTGCCAGCGGGTGATCGGCGGGGAGGGCTACGGGCTGGACGGTAGCGACGATGCGGCCGTTTTCTTCGCGGCGGGCTTCGCCAATCAGCTTCCAATGAAGGCCGCTTGCCAGGGCTTGGGCCACGTCCTCGCTCTTGATGCCCTGGATGCCGGTGGTTTCCACGTCGCTGGGGCGGATGTCGGCGCCGAGCAGTTCGTTGGCCAGGATGGCGACCTTCAACCGGACGTCCGAACCGCCGATGTCTGCCGTCGGATCTGCTTCGGCATATCCGAGATCCTGGGCTTCGGAGATGGCTTCGTCCAGGCGTAGCCCGGCTTCCATCCGCCCGAGGACGTAGTTGCTGGTTCCGTTCAGGATCCCTTGAACGGCGTTCAGCTCCAGACCTCCGAGCATCTTGTGCGCCAAGCGGATCACGGGTGTGCCGCTCATGACAGCGCCCTCGTACTCGAAGCGGACGCCGTTGTTTGCAGCTAGTTTGCTCAGTTCCTGGCCGTGCAACGCCACGGGACCCTTGTTGGTTGTCACCACATGCTTGCCGGATTCGATGGCCCATTTGACGTGCGAAACGGCGGGCTCGCCGTCAATGGGGCTGGTGAAGGTGGCTTCGACGACGATATCGGCGGGGCTGTTCTTGATGACGTCTTCGTTGCGGGGATCCGGGCTTCCGCCGGGGAGACCCTCGAAGGAGGATCCCCGCGGCATCGCAAGGATAGCGGCCAGATCGATGCCGTCTCCCTGGACGAGGGAACCGAAGGCAAGATCGGTGATGGCCACGACGCGGAGTTCGAATCCGAGTGAGGCAAATCGCTGGGGTTCGTCCCGGATGAGTTCGGCCAAGGCGCGGTTGACGCCTCCGAAACCGATGAGGGCCAGGTTGTAGGTAGTCACGGGATCTCCTTGGTAGGCGGTGGTGCTGTCCTTTAAGCCTCGGTTCCCGGAGTGTCAGTTCCCTAGAAGCGAATCGCCCGCCAAGGATGACGAAACGCCCAAAAACGCTGCCAACCATGCTCAAACGCCCGTGGTGCGGCCGCCGCCCGTTTACCGCTCGACGGCGGCTACCGCACTGATCTCCACCAGCGCCCCGGGAACGCCCAAACGGGAGACAAACGCTGCTGTCACGAGGGGCGGCTCGTCTGCGGCGAGGTCGGACGCAATGGCCCCATAACCTGCGGCGAGGTCGGCACCGTCCACGAAGAGAACCGTCCACTGCACAACGTCGTTGAGGGTTGCGCCAGCAGCCGCCAGCGCGGTCTTTGCGTTGGCCAGGGCGCGGGCAGATTGCACTCCCACGTCACCCTCGCCGACGAGCGAACCGCCGCTGTCGACCGAGTTCTGGCCGCCGACATAGATGGTGGTGGCGTTTGGAGGGACGATGGCTACGTGGCTGAAGGCCGGGCTGGAGACAAGTCCCTCGGGGCGGATGCGCTTGATGGATGACATGACTGTATGCTGCCATCCCCAGCCAGTTGCCAAAAGGGGGTGCGCTCCCTAAAGCCCCGGTTGGTCCGGTCTCGTCATTCAGGCGCTCGTCACTCAGGCGAGGGCCGCCGTCGTTGCTGTTTGGTTGCCGCTCTCTGTACTTTTGCTGCGCGATGCCGCTGGGCGGACCCCCGCGTGGGTTTCGTTGCCCTGCGCGCAGTCCTTGTGGCAAGGCCCGCCACCACAATGTCAGCGAGCTTAGCCAGGGCGCTCTCGCGGTTTCGTAACTGCGAGCGCTGCTCGGAGGATGTAACAGTGATGACTCCATCGACGAGTCGTTTTTCCAGTCGGCGCAGCAAGATCTCCCGTTGGCTTTCTGTCAACGCCTCCGAAGTGGCTACGTTCCATGAGAGCTCAGCCCTGCTGTCAGTCGTGTTGACGTGTTGACCGCCCGGTCCTGATGAACGGGAGAACCGCCAGCCGAGTTCCGAAGCCGGAATCATGAGGGAGGGCGAGATTTCCAGGTCCATGGAACTAGCGTTGCACGTCAGGGGCGGGTCTTCCCAGCGGAGCGGTGCGACGGCACGACGTGTCAGAGCAGGTTTGCAGTCAGCGTTGCGGCGATGAACCGCCCGTACTGCTCTGCCTTCCACCCTCGTTTCACGACGAGGCTCTCGAACAGTTCGGGGGTGGTGCACGCAAACATGATGTCGGCGGCCTCGTCTGGGGACATGCCGGGGCGGAGCAGGCCGCGGGCCGTCAGTTGACGCGCGTTGTGCAGCATCCGCCGATGGCGGGCGACGTCGACATCCTTCAGGAGGCTGGCCATGTCGGCATCGCCTGTTGCGGCGGCGTCACGGATGAGCAGGCTGATCGGTGCCGCAAGGGGGCTGATTTCCGCTGTGAACAGACCGAACTGCTCCATCAGTTCCCGCGGGTCGTCTGCCCTTACTTGTGCGAGGTCTGAGCGCTGTTCGGCTGGCGTGCCGCCCTTGCCAAGGAGGCTCTGCTCGTGGAGAGCCCGGACGAGGCCGGCTTTGCCGCCGAAGTTCTTGTAGATGGACTCCGCCGATACTCCGGACGCAGCGGCAATTTCGGAGATGGTGGTTGCGCCGAACCCCTGCAGGAGAAATAGTTCCCGGGCGCGCGCCAGGATGGTGCGCCGGGATGCCTCGGCTGCTTGGCGGCGACGGCTGGCATCGTAGGTGCGTTGACTCCGGGATGTTCCATCGGGACTCTTGATTCCGGTTGCCATGACTTCTAGACTCCAATCAATACAGAGAACTGTATTGAATTCAAGATACCAGCCCTGCCCGCCCCTGAAGGGAGAATTGCAGGGCACCAAGGAGCCACCATGGCAACCGTGGAGGGCCTTGAGCGTCTTCCGGAAGGACCCGTTCGCCGGATGTTCGCCGCTTCCGGACGCCACGACCTTGAGGCCTTAGTCGCCGAATTCGCCGACGACTATCTCAACATCACGCCGATTCATCCCGAACGGAATTTCACCGGCAGCGCGCAGGTCCGCGCCAACTGGACCAGCCTTTTTGCTGGTATTCCTGACCTCACACCGGCAATCGCCGACGCCACTGAAGGCAGGCACGGAACCGTTTGGGTTGAGTGGGGCGCCCGGGGCACAAGACGTGATGGTACGGCGGTGGAACTTGCCGGTGTTGCGATTTTTACTGTGCGCCAGGAGCGGATCGCCTCCGTACATTTCTATCTCGAACCTGTGGAACGTTCTTCAGGTGACATCGACGACGCCGTCCAGGCCACTGCGGGCGCGGGTCTTCAGGCTGGGATGGTACTTCCGACATCGCAGGGGTCATGATCCTCGTAGTGGGCGGCACGGGCCGCTTGGGCTCGCGGCTTACCGCGGAGCTGGTTCGCCGCAGCGCTTCCGTGCGGGTCCTGGCCAGGGGCGAATCCCAGCCGTTCCCCCGGAAGCCGATCGACGGCGTCGAGCTTGTCCGCGGGACCCTCGCCTCAGGCGCGGACTGCCGGCGGGCCGTTGCCGGATGCAGCCAAGTGGTGTTCGCGGCGTCGGGCTTTGGGCTGAAAAGGGACGGCAACCCACGAAGTGTGGACCGCGACGGCGCACTTCGGCTCATCGATGCCGCATCCCGGGCGGGCGTGGAGCAGATGGTCATGATGTCGATGCATGGGGCAGCTCCCGATGCCCCTCTGGATTTCCTGCGCATGAAATACGCAGCGGAGGAGGCGTTGAAGGCCTCGGGCATGGCATGGACGGCGATCCGAATGGGAGCGAACCTTGAGCAGTTCCTCGATTCAATGAGCCAGCCCCTCCATACGAAGGCCAGGGTGCTTGTCTTCGGCTCAGGACGGGCACCTGTGACATTTACGTCGACGGCGGACGCTGCTGCCGCTGCTTTGTTGGCTCTTTCCAGCCCTTCATTGCGTGGCAGGACCATTGAGTGGGGGTCCGAAACGCACCCCTTCAACACGCTCGCGGAAGCTATCCTCGCGGACGCTGGAAAGGGCTCCATCCAGCGGATACCAGTGGCCGCCTTGCAGGTGATGGCCGCCGTTGCACGTCCGATTTCGCCGTTTATGGCCCGGATGGCGAGGGCGGCTCTTTGGATGGAATCAGGCGCGGCGGCCTTCGATCCAGCTGTGGAACGAGCCGCCTTCCCTGAAATTCCCGTGATCGGACTGCGTGCGAGTTTGGACCAGATCAGGAGCACGTGAGTCGTGGTGCAAACCGGCCTTCGGGAGGACAATGCTAGGCACAACCCGAAATCCCGTGAGGAGCAGCCGTGGGCGAGTCAAGTAAAGAAGCGACATCAGCGAAGTTGATGGTGGACTTGATCATATCCCTGGATGGGTATGCCTCAGCGGAGGGGTGGCCCGGTTGGTGGGGACTTGAATCCCCGGAATACCTTGCCTGGCTCGAGGAAGAAGGGAAGAAGGATTTCACGACACTTATGGGGGCCAACACCTACCGGGTGATGTCAAGCATGTCGGAGCAGGCCGCGGGCGAAGACTCCGGGTTCTCCGAGGAAGAGGGAGCGGCCTTGACCGGGCTCGCGGCACTGCCAAAGGTCGTTTTCTCGTCCACTCTGCAAGAACCTCTGGCTTGGCCGAATTCCGAGCTGGTAAGCGGGGATGCTGTGGAAGCTGTCAAGGAGCTGAAGCGGACCCGGACCGGTACCCTGACCACACTGGGAAGCCTTAGCCTTTGCCGCTCGTTGTTGAGTGCCGGTCTCGTTGACCGATACCGGATCGTCGTTTTTCCGGTGATCACAGGCCGCACAGGCAGGGAGCGGATTTATGACGGCTATCCTGATGTCTCCCTTGAACTGGTGAACAGCAGGACTTTCGATGGTCAACTACAGCTGCTGGAGTACATACCGACGCTGATCAGCGGTCCACCTGCCCGGAAGTAGTGTACCGAGAGGTCAGCTCTCACAGTGAGTCAGAAGACTCCTGAAAACCTGCTTTGATCTTGCGCCACCCACCTGCACGATTGTTGTCGGCAATCTTTCGCAGCATCTCGATGAGTGGTTCCGTTGGTACTGCGTCATTGATGTAAAAGCTGATCATTCGGCCGGTCTTGTTATCGTGTCCGGCTGTGATGATCCCGGCGGGGTCAGGAACGATAGCGCCGTCGTAGAGAAAGAGATTGACGTGGTTCCTCGCCGCGAGCAAGGCACAGACGTTTCCATCCAGGACAAAGTAGGGCTGAACGCGCCTCTTGATAGTCTCCACAATCTCCGGTTCTGCCTCGTGGATCAGATCCCGCAGCTCCTCACAGACTGCTCTTTGCCAGTCCGGGAGGGCCTCTATGTAACTATCTACACCAGGATGGCGCTCGTAGGTTCCCATGACGTTATTAGGGCACCACGCCGCTTGACCTGTCCAGACCGGAGGACTGGGCAGGGCCATTAGTAGGCTTACTCACATGATCGACGTCGAACGGTTCCGGATATTGCTGGAGGAGGAGCGAGGCCGGAAGCTTGCCCTGCTGAAGGCGCTGCGTAGCGACATCACCTCAGTCAGCCTTGCCCGCCAGGACTCGAATGTCGACGACGAACACGATCCTGAAGGCACAACCATCGCCTTCGAGCTCTCACAGGCCTCCGCGCTGCTTGACCAGAGCCGTGTAAGCCTCGAGCAGATTGAGGCCGCATTGCAGCGGATTTCTGATGGAACTTTCGGCATATGTGCGGTTTGTGGCATCGCCATTCCGGAAGGGCGACTCGAAGCAAGGCCGTGGACGCCCTATTGCGTCAATCACGCGTCCGGCCCACAGTAAAACCCGGACAGGCGCGACTCATGCCTTGTCGGGGCTGATGGGTACGAACTCGATGCCCTGCTGGACTTTCTTTTTCGGCCCCCTTTCGAAGCCCTTGGCGTCGAGGTTGTTTCCAGCCCGGAATGCAGCCAGGGCGTCGTCGAAGATTTCGTTGAGCCGCCGGCCCGTGAAAACCTCCTGCGTGCCGTCGGTAAACGTGACGGACACGGAGGCGCTGGCGGGAAAATGCCTGCTCATCCGGATGAAGCCTTGGGAATCCTGCCGTAGGGAGATCATTGCTTGTCCACGCTTTCAGTATCTGGTTTCAACCACTCTTTCACGTCGCTGCCCGTTCAAGGCGACTCGGCGGCCTCGGTGGTGGCCCGGTCTGCGGATGAGCCCTGCTTACGGCTGGCCAGCAGGAATGGTACTGAAATGAGCTCGATGATACCTGCCATGGCCAGCGAGGCCGGATAGCCGTATAGGTCAGCGCCACGGCCTAGAAGTGGCTGAACCACCACTCCACCGCTGGATCCCATGAGCGAATCGAAGCTCAGGACCGTGGCGCGCTGCTTCGAGGGGATCATGTCATTGATGTACGCCTGCCGGACGGGAGTTGCCGCAGAGCCGACCACAGCCCACAGCGCCAGCAGCACCAGCGCCACCCAGAAGACGCGCGTGAAGCCGAGGACCAGCAAGATCACGAATCCCACCAGGCCTCCGAGTACCAGTACCGACGTTCGTTTATGGAACAAGCGCCGGGCATGTGGTGCCAGCCAGCCGCCCAGGATTTGCGAGCCGGCCACGATTGCGGCGGCGAGGCCCGCAATGGAATAGGCATGGGGGTCGCCAAACAGGTCCAGGAGGTAAGGCTGCAGGGCGTAGAAAACATAGATCCCGACGCCGGCACTAAAGGGAGCGGCCAGCATCACGTACCGGACCGGCGGGTTTTTCAGGCCATTTTCGATCGAGGCCGAGAGCACTGCACGAGTGGCACGGAGAGGGTGGGTGGAGCGCTCAGGTGAGAATCCGACGTCGTGCATTAACCCAAACGCCACGGCGAACATGGCAACCAGAACGAAAACCCGCAAGAGGAACGGCACACCAAGGTTGGTGGCTTGGGCGATCACCCCACCTGCCACCGAGCCCAGCAGCATAGCCACACCCTGCACCATCTGGCCGCGACCCAGAACAGTCTCAAGGCCACCTTCATACCCTGAGAAGCGCAAGGCGTCCACAAGCCAGGCCTCCACAGCTCCGGAGAAGAACGTGAAGCCGAGGCCAAGGAGCACTGAGACAACTGCCCACATCCAAAACGGTGCGGAGATCTGCCACAGCACAAAGTACAAGTATGTAGAGGCCGCCAGCGTGATGGTGCCAAGTAGGAAGGAAGCACGGCGACCCCAGCCGTCCGCGATGACGCCAGTAGGCACCTCAAAAAGGACCATCCCCACTGTGAAGAAAGCGTTGGCCGCGAAGGCTTCAAGGTTGCTCAAGCCTGCATCCAGCAGGAAAAGCGTGTTGATTCCCCAGATGAAGGAAGCGGCCACTGTGTTGCCCAGCGTCAGCGTGAGATAGACGCGTTGAATCTTCCTGGCGGCGTCGTTCATGGTGTCGCCGCCAGTGCTGCGAGGGGTGACCACACGCTCATTCTCGTCCGGTTGCCCGGCCTCCGCCAGATCCCGGGGGAACAGATTGCGAGCGCTGCGGCGTGGGCGGCGTGGCGGTTGCGCTGCCGGGAGCCTGGCCCGGCCCCCGGCAGCTGCGTCCAGTCCTTACGCCTGGTGGCTGACCAGGTCTGCTCCGCTTGT
Source organism: Arthrobacter sp. StoSoilB5 (assembly GCF_019977235.1). Taxonomy (NCBI): domain Bacteria; kingdom Bacillati; phylum Actinomycetota; class Actinomycetes; order Micrococcales; family Micrococcaceae; genus Arthrobacter; species Arthrobacter sp. StoSoilB5. Next base: position 3,162,960 of record NZ_AP024646.1, on the reverse strand, counting down.
GGTGGCCTTGTCCCGCTGGCCGGAATGCAGGGTCGCAAAGAACGCGCCGAGCTCCGCCGTCGCGGTCAGTGGGAGCACGTTTGCCACGTACTGGTCCGGACGTACCACCACCACCACACCGTCGCGGCTCAGGCCGCGCATCTCGAAGATGTCAGCGTTCGGGTCCGTGCCGAAGACCTTCTCGAGGTAGGTGAGCTTGAATGGTCCAACGGTCGGTTTGAAGGCGGCCGGAACGGCATTGATGTCCACGTTCGTGTGGTCCTGCTGATAGATCACCTTTACGTCGAACCAAGCGTCGCGATCAGCGTCCGACGGCGTTGCGGCCAACGGAGAGTCCGGGGAGTTCAAGATCCACTCGGCGAAGTCCGCGACAGGGCCCGGGGCGCCGGCATGTGCGGCATCGGCGAACACGTAGATGCGCCAACGGCCGTCCGCCTTCGCATGGTGGCCTAGGTGCATCGGGTTTGTATCGCAGACCCGCAGGACAGGGGCGGATTTGAACCGTTTGCCGATTGGGAAGCCAGTGGCCAAATCCTGGTGGTTGGGCTCGGCCACCAGGATGGAGGGTGCGTACTGGGTCATGAAGCCTGCAGGGAACTCCGCGGTGCTGGTGTAGAAGTTCTCAAGCTCCGTGGGGTCGTCGAACTCCTCGGGCTTCTTGGCCATGAGCGTGGACCACTGCTTGTCAAAGTCGATGAGGTTCTTTGCCACCACCTGGCGTTCGGCCGAGTAAGTGTCCAGCAGGCTCTCCGGACTGCGGCCTTCCAGGACGTGCCCGAGCTTCCAGCCGATGTTGAAACCGTCCTGCATCGAGACGTTCATTCCCTGGCCGGCCTTCGCACTGTGCGTGTGGCAAGCGTCGCCGGTGATAAACACCCGTGGAGTGCGCGTTCCGCGCTCCTCCGGCAGGACGTCGTCGAACCTGTCCGTGAGGCGGTGGCCCACCTCGTAAACGCTGTGCCACGCGACGTTGCGGACATCCAGCGTGTACGGGTGCAGGATGGCGTTGGCCTTCTGGATGATCTGCTCGATGGTCGTTTTCCGCACTGCCCCGTGATCCTCGGGCCCAACCTCGCCAAGGTCCACGTACATGCGGAACAGGTGGCCGCCCTCGCGGGGGATAAGCAGGATGCTTCCGCCGGCACCGGACTGGATGGCGCACTTGGTGCGGATATCCGGGAAGTCCGTGACGGCCAGGACGTCCATGACACCCCAGGCATGGTTTGCCTGGTCACCTGCGAGGTGGCATCCGATGGACTCGCGGACCTTGCTGCGTGCCCCATCTGCCCCGACGACGTACTTGGCCCGGACCACACGTTCCTGTCCTTCGTTGGGACCAGCGGTGTGCACCAGGGTGACAGCGACGGGGTAGTCGCCAACGCCGGTGACTTGGAGGCCGCGGAACTCGTAGCCATAGTCAGGCTTCATGCGCGTGGGGGAGTTGGCCATGAACTCCGCGAAATAGTCCAGCACACGTGCCTGGTTCACGATCAGGTGCGGGAATTCGCTGATGCCAGTGGGGTCATCCACTGTGCGGGCCGCGCGGACGATGCGCGAGTGGTCGGCGGGGTCCGGCTTCCAGAACGCCATCTCGGTGATGCGGTACGCCTCCGCCGTGATGCGTTCGGCGAAACCGAAGGCCTGGAAGGTCTCGACGCTGCGGGCTTGGATGCCGTCGGCCTGGCCGATAGCCAAGCGGCCGGGACGGCGCTCGACGATACGCGTGGTGATATCCGGGAACTGGGCCAGTTGCGCGGCGGCCAGCATCCCTGCGGGGCCGGTGCCAACGATGAGAACGTCGACTTCGTCGGGAAGCTCGGCCGGGCGGTTTATTCCGACGCCGGCGGCTGGCTCGACTCGCGGGTCACCGGATACGTAACCGTGGTGGTGAAACTGCACGGGCTTTCCTCACTTCTTTGTGGGCTGAATACTGAGCTTGTTCTATAGTTGAACACTCTGTTCTATTATTGCTCACATAATCGTAATGCGGCTCACAGTGGTGTTCAAGTCTTTGTGTGGCCGTCGACGAGGTTGAGGCCGGGTTCACGTGGATTTCGGGAATGACGTGTCAGGATCAGGTATGCCTCGACTCATGCTCCTGGACACTGCCTCACTGTATTTCCGCGCCTTCTACGGGGTGCCGGACTCCATCCGCCGCTCCGACGGCACGCCCGTCAACGCCATCCGCGGCCTGATGGACATGATCGCCCGCCTCACCACCGAGTATGAAGCGACCCACGTGGTTGCTTGCTGGGACAACGACTGGCGCCCCAAGTGGCGCGTTGAGCTGATCCCGAGCTACAAGGCCCATAGAGTTGCCGAAATCACTCCGGTCGGCCCCGACGTCGAAATCGTCCCCGATCCGCTCGAAGCGCAGATCCCGCTGATCCGCCACGTGCTGGACCTGGCGGGTATTGCCGTGGTGGGCGTCGATGAGCATGAGGCTGACGACGTTGTGGGTACCTATGCAAGCCAGGCGCAGTTGCCTACTGACGTGGTCACGGGTGACCGGGACCTTTTCCAACTCGTCGACGACGACCGGGACATCCGGGTCATTTACACCGCGCGGGGGATGAAAAACCTGGAAGTGGTCACCGACGTCGTAGTGGTGGGAAAGTACCGCGTGCTGCCGCAACAATACGCCGACTACGCCACCCTGCGCGGCGATTCGTCCGACGGCCTGCCAGGCGTTGCCGGCATCGGCGAGAAGACCGCCGCTTCCTTGCTCGCTGAACACGGCTCGCTTGAGGGCCTCCTGGAGGCAGCAGAGGATCCCGACGGCGGACTGTCCACTTCCGTACGCGCCAAACTGGCCGCAGCGGCCGAGTACCTCAAGGTGGCGCCCGCCGTCGTTAATGTGGTTCGCGATCTGAAGGTACCCACCCTTGAGGAGGCGGGAGCTCAATTGCGCCCCGTTACGGGTGAGGCGCGCGCTGAGCTTGAACGCTTGGCTACGGAATGGAACCTGGGCGGTTCAGTCAAGCGATTGCTTGCGGCCTTGGACACCCAACCGGACCTTCACAGCTGATTGACAGCTTCACAACAGCGTGGGCTTGGGTGATCGACTCATTGTAGTAACAGGACGGTGTTACAGATCGTCTGGAAGTTACCAGCCGTTCGCACGGCTCAGCAGCCGTTACAGCGGCGGCGGATTGAGGAGAGCACCATGTCAAAAACCAAGAGAATCACGCTGGGCATTACAGCCGGAGCGTTAGCGCTGGGCGCTGGGCTGGGTGTCACCAGCGTTGCTTCAGCTACCACGACGCCGACGCCGAGCGCAACGTCGTCAGCCGATGCCACTACGCCCCCGCAGGGCCACGGAAGGCCTGGAGGCCACGGCCCCGATCGTGGTCAGCTCGCAGCGGACCTCGCCAGCAAGTTGGGCGTGGACGAAGCCAAGGTCACCGACGCATTGAAAGCCTTCCGGGAGGCGAATAAGCCCACCACTCCGCCGACGGAAGGCACGGAAGGAACCAAGCCGGACCGGGCGGCGCATGAGGCCGCCTTGGCCAAGTCCCTGGCTGCAGCACTGGGCATTGATGAATCCAAAGTTACTGCCGCCCTGGAAGAAATCCGCACTGCGGCCCAGGAGGAGCGCGCGGCTGCTCTCAAAACCAGGCTGGACAAGGCCGTTGCCGACGGCAAGCTGACACAGGCCGAAGCTGATGCCGTGACCAAAGCTGTCGAAGCCGGAGTTATCGGAGGCGCCGGCCACTAGGCGTCGCAGCTGCACAGAACGAACCACGACGCCGGCACTCGGTAGCAATAAGGATCCCCTGGACAGCTCCAGGGGATCCTTGTCGTTGCCGAACGCAGCTTCTGGAAGGACCCGAAAAATTCTTTTGGGTGGTTGTCGATTTTGCCTCGCACTGTTCGACCTGTGAATGAGAAGGTCGAAGGGCGACCTTCCACAACACAGGAGATTGAGTGAAATGGCCAAGTACATGCTGATCATGCGGGCAACTGACGAGTCGTTCGCCAAGTTCGAGAACATCGACTTCAACGAAATCCTCGAAGCCATGGGCAAGTTCAACGACGAACTAATCCGCGCCGGAGTACTGCTGGCAGCCGAAGGACTGGACGATGCAAAGGAAGGCGTCGTGGTTGACTTCACCGGTGACACGCCGGTGGTAACTGATGGCCCCTATGGTGAAACCAAGGAACTGTTCGCCGGTTACTACATCCTGGATGTTGCATCCAAGCAGGAAGCAATCGAGTGGGCCAAGCGGGCGCCGATGACAGCCGGCACCAAGACGGAGATCCGCCGGGTGACCAGCATTGACGAGTTCCCGCAAGACAACGAATGGATCCAAAAGGAGCGGGCTTGGCGCGAGCAGACCGGACAGCTGTAGTCCGGAAAGCCACTGCTGTGAAAAGCGACCGACGTGGCAACTACTGGACTGGGCAGCGACTGACGTGAGCAGCAACGCACGTGAGCAGCAATGAGGCAAGGGCCGCCGTCGAAGCGGTGTGGCGCAGCGAATCCGCCCGCATCGTCGGCGCCCTTGCCCGCTATACGGGAGACTTTCCGCTGGCCGAGGATCTCGCGCAGGAGGCACTCGCGGAGGCACTCGTTTCGTGGTCCGTCAATGGCGCACCCGCCGAACCTGTGGGATGGCTCCTGACAGCGGGTCGCCGTCGCGCCATCGATACTTTCCGCCGGCGGGCAGCCCTGGACGACAAATACGCCCTCCTGGCCCGTGACCTTTCAGAGGAGGAAGCGGGCGTGGATACGCTGTTCGACCCCCAAACAATCGATGATGACGTGCTGGCCCTGATGTTCGTTTCATGCCACCCGGTCCTATCCAAGGAAGCCCGGATTGCGTTGACACTGAGGGTTGTGGGTGGCATGGCTACAGAAGAGATTGCGAAGGCATTCCTGGTCCCGGTGCCAACCATTCAGGCCCGTATCACCCGGGCCAAGAAGACTCTCGCCGCGGCGCGCGTCCCTTTCGCGGTGCCCGAAGCCCACGAGGTTCCGCAGCGGCTTGGTTCGGTACTGAATGTGGTCTACTTGATCTTCACCGAGGGGGCGTACGCTTCCGGAGGGAACTCCTGGATGCGCACCGAACTCGCCAGTGAAGCACGTCGGCTAGCCAGGGTGCTTGTTCGCCTCGCGCCGGAACCTGAAGCGTTCGGCCTGCTGGCATTGATGGAACTCACCGCCTCGCGATTCCCGGCGAGGCTCGACGCCGCCGGGCAACCGGTCCTGCTGGAAGACCAGGATCGACGGCGGTGGGACCAGTCAGCAATCAGGCGCGGACGCGCAGCTCTTTCGACTGCGGTGGCTGCCGGCCGAGGGCTCGGCGCCTATGGGCTCCAGGCCTCCATCGCCGAATGCCATGCTGCTGCGCGTTCAGTGGAGGAAACGGACTGGGAGCGAATCGTGATCCTTTATGAGGCACTCGGGCGACTCACGCCGTCGCCGATCATTGACCTGAACCGCGCCGTAGCTGTGTCCATGGCCTCTGGCCCTGTAGCCGGACTGGACCTCGTTGACGAACTTGCTGGTCGGGGTGAACTCAAAGGCCTGCATCTCCTGCCAGCGGTCAGGGGAGAACTGCTGTCCCGGCTTGGGCGCCATGAAGAGGCCAGAGAGGCGTTTCGACAGGCCCTTGAGCTGTGCTCCAACGGTGCGGAACGCTGGGCCCTTGAGCGGAAGATCGTGGGCTTGGGACACAGATAGCGCCAGGTATTGTTTGTGGCGCCTTTATGTTCTGAGGGGTGTGTGGTGGTGGTTGCGGCGTGGTGTTTGGTGGGGGTCGATGTGTGGTGGTGGGGTGAACCAGGGCACGCCGGTGTTGGTGGTGATGGTCCAGTGTTCTTTGTGGATGAGGTGGTGGTGGTGGCTGCAGAGGAGGGTGCCGTTTTCGGTTCCTGTGGTGCCGCCGTGTGACCAGTAGGTGATGTGGTGGGCTTCGCACCAGGGTGCTGGCATGGTGCAGTCGGGGAAGGCGCAGCCTTGGTCCCGGGCGGTGATGGCTTTGCGGATGTGGGGCGGGAAGATCCGGGTGGTGCGGCCGATGTCCAGGACCCTCGATTCGGTGCCGAGCAGGACCGGGATGATGTCGGCGTCGCAGGCGATTTTGCGGATGGTGTTGGGGTGGATCGGGCCGCTGAACGTGGCGGCGCCGGAGCCGGGCCGCGTTCGTTGCGGGCCGGGTTGATTCGTGGGGGTGCCGGCCGGGCGGGTTCGGGTGTTGGTTGCGCGGACCGGGGTGTTCGCCGCGTTCCTGAGTTCCTGGAGGAGGTCGTGGTGGTTGATGGTGACCATGACCTGGGGCCGGAGTCCGCCGTTGGCTGGCAGCTTGCCGGTGGTCAGGGCGACACCGCAGGCTCCGACGAGGCCGTCGAGGAGTTTCTGCGCGCGGGAGCGGCGGTCCAGGTCCGGGCTGGCTGATCCGTTCCGGCCACGACGCTGACCGGCAGGCTCACCAGCTTGGCCGCCACTGTTCGTGCCCGGCCCGCCCGTGCCCGCTTCGTTCGTGCCCGGCCCGCCCGTGTCCGCTTCGTTCGTGCCCGGCCCGCCCGTGCCCGGCCCGCCCGTCGTGTGGTTGTCCCCGTTTCCGGTGGTGTTGTTGCCGGTGGTGAGGCGGGGGTTGGTGGCGGTGTTCATGGCGGTGGTGAGTGTTTCGTATTGTTCGGTGGTGGCGAAGATTTCCAGGTGGTGCAGTCCGTGGCGGGGTTTGCGGATGAAGGTGCCTTGGAGTTGGCGGAGGATTTCTTCGCTGGGTTCGGGCCCGTCCTGGTCGATCGAGTCGGTCCAGCGTTTGGCTATTTTGAGGACGAAGTCGGGATCGGATTCACGGGCGGTGGTGGTCAGGGCTTGTTCCATTCCGGCGAGGGTGTCCTCGTCGGTGAGGAGCTGTACTTTGTCCAGCGCGGCGCTGATGATGGTCGCTGAGCGGGTGGGTATCTGTGTGGATTCGAGGGCCTTGGCAAGGATTTCGCGGCGGGGCGGGATGTGTTGTCCGGCGATGCCGACGCGGGGGAGCGCTTGGGCTGCGAGGGCGAGCCGGCGCCTGGCTTCGCCGATGCCGATCCTCAGGCGGGCGCGCAGGAATTCCGCGGCGTTGCGGTACCCATCATCCACCACCGCGGCAGCTTCCGCCGACCCAACAGCAGCAGGCCCAACAACGGCAGGCCCAACAACGGCAGGCCCAACAGCAGCGGGCCCAGCAGCAGTGGCCCCAACAACGGCAGCCGAGTCCGGACCCGAGGTTGCGGTCCCGGCCCCGGGTTCGCGTTCAAGTTCGGTTGCGGTTTCGGTCCAGCCTGTCCGCCATCTGGTGCCCGCGGCGGAGGAGTGTGCCTGCTGGGCTTCCTGCCGGGTCCGTTCCACCGCCTGGGCCGCGACCACCTGAAGGTACTCCACGGTCCGGGCGATCTCCTCCACCCGCCCGGCGAAGTGTGATGCCTCAACAAACCCGAACAGCCGGGCTTCAGTGGCGGCCATCCCGCGTGGGCCATCCAAAGCAGAGACCAGCGTTTCCATGGCACCGGCTAGTGAAAGCGGGGTGGGCTCTGAGTGCACGTGTCCATGGCCGGTGCCTGGTTGGGCCGGACTGGCGGTGGCATCCAGGGTTTCATCCGGGCCGGGAGGGGAATGCGGTGCACTCCTTATCGAATCGAGCCCGCGAAGCAGCTCAGCGCGCCTGGGATTATCCGCTCGTGTCAGCATCGACGTCGAACTCTTGGATGCCATGGCGAGCCGGGTAGGCGCTCCCAGGCTCCGCATCCTGGCCCGGGAGAGGGCACCACCGTCACCGGAGGCTACCGCCCCACGTGCCGCGAACTGCCCAACCCTTTCCATGAATCAACCCTCCCACCAGGGTCTGACAGTAATGATGGAATTGGCTTGTGTTGCGGTGTGACTCTGCCTCCGACTGACGCCCTTGTGGTTTGTCTTCAAAATGATCTGTCCGCCGTGACGCAGGCTGTAATAAGCGCGGCGGCCAGGTGGACATGACCTCATAGGAGCCTGCTCAAAGAATCCCATTACTGTCTTGTCTGACCACCCGGCCGGCGTGCCCTTCATGTTCCATTGCACGCAACAGAAGGTCAGGGCAGTTTCATCATGGCAAAACAACATCCGAAAGTCATCGCTGGGATCGACACGCATGCCGATACCCACCACGTCGCCGTCATCAGTGAAACAGGGCGGCATCTAGGGGACAAGGAGTTCCTTGCCGTCGGTTCCGGCTACCGGCAGATCGTGGAGTTCATCACCGGATTTGGCCCGGTCTCGTCCATCGGCGTGGAGGGCACAGGCAGTTACGGAGCGGAGCTCGCACGCGTCCTGAGTCGGGAGCACTTCTGGGTCCTGGAAGTGATGCGTCCAAACCGGCAAGAACGCCGGCTACGGGGCAAGTCTGATCCGTTGGATGCCTATCAGGCTGCGGAAGCTGCACTTGCCGGCAGCAGGGTTGCGACGCCAAAAGCCAGGGACGGGGCTGTGGAATCACTACGTGTTCTGCGCGCTGAACGAAACTCTGCCATGCGGGCAAGGGTCGCGGTCATGGCTCAGATCAAGAGCATCCTGGTCTCTGCTCCTGAGCCCATCCGGGCGAAGTACCGCGGCTTAAGCCGCGTTGCAATGATGAGCGCACTGGAGAAAAGCCGACCGATCGGTGACCCTGCCGAGCCTCCAAACGCCACCGCCATCGTTCTCAAGCGCTTGGCTGTCCGCTACCGGCACCTGAACACGGAAGTGGCCCTGATCGATACTGAACTCGACGCAATCCTCACCATTCACGCCCCTACGCTCAGGGACATTCAGGGTGTTGGCACTGACGTTGCAAGTCAGTTGCTGGTAACCGTAGGCGACAACTCCGAAAGGGTCACCTCGGAGGCAAGGTTCGCAGCCCTGGTCGGCGTTGCCCCCATCCCGGCCGCCTCAGGGAAAACCACCCGGCATCGACTTAGCCGTGGCGGAGACCGGCAAGCCAATAAAGCCATCCATCGCGTAGTGCTCGTACGGATGATGAGTGATAGCCGGACCAAAACCTACGTGGCCAGGCGCCGACAAGAAGGCAAAACCACCAAGGAAATCATGCGCTGCCTCAAACGCTACGTTGCACGTGAAATCTATGACCAGATCATGCACCCCCACCCAGCACCCTTCGCCGGGCAGCTCCGGGCCCTGCGGAAAGCCAAGAACATCACCCTCCAGGCCGCCGCTGATGACCTCCGCGTCTGGCCTACCGCACTATCCCGTCTCGAACGCGGACTCACCCGCGACGACAACTTCCACAAACGCTACGAAAGCTGGCTCAACGACCATTGACAGCAATAGGAGCATCATTTTTAGGATCGAGAGCCACCACCCTCAACCGGATAGCCATATTCCTCATCGGTCACCAGCTCACCCCACGTTGTCTCGGAACCGTCCAGCGTGCCAGTGGTTTCCCACATGGCGAGGTGACTCATGAAGTGCTCCGGAGCCGCGCCATGCCAGTGCCATTCGCCCGGCGGCGTGTAGATGGTGTCGCCTTGACGCACCACCTTTACCTCGGCTCCACGCGCTTGTACCAAGCCCACACCATCGGTCACATGGAGCGTCTGGCCAGCGGCATGCGTGTGCCAGGCTGTGCGGGCGCAGGGAGCAAAGCGAACGGTGTTCACGCGCATCCGCGAAGGCTCGTCTCCCTTGGCGATCACGTCGAAGTAGACGTCGCCCGTGAAGAGCTCCGCCGGTCCCTTGGTGCTGGTGGTCTTTGGGGTGATATTCATGGTTCCTTTTTTCGTTGCGGAATCAGTTGCGGTTTGTCTTCGGGAGAACTTCGCCGAATCCGGACTCCTGAGACGCCGGATGCGTGGTGGCTGCCCAACTCGCGAGCAGCCGCAAGGCATCCTCCGTTCCAGTGCCGGGCTCGGCGTTGTAGATGGTCATCGTCAGGCCGTCATCGGCGGACAACTCAAACGCCTCGTAGAGCACGTGCAGGTCCCCGACGATCGGATGCCGGAAGTGCTTCTTCCCGGTGTAGTGCTGCCGGACGTTGTGGGATGCCCAACGCACGCGGAATTCCTCGCTGCGGGTGGACAGCTCACCCACAAGGTCACTGAGTCCGCGGTCATAGGGGTTTCGCCCGGCCTCGGTCCGCATGATGGCGACAGTGTCGTTGGCAGCCCGTTCCCAATCTGCGTAGAAGTCATGGCTGCGGGAATCGAGGAAAAGGAAACGGGCAAGGTTGGGTGGCCCGGAAGGGACGTCGTAACTGTCTGCGTACAGCGCCCTGCCCAAGGCGTTGGTAGCCAGGATGTCGAGTCGGCCGTTCCGGACGAAAGCGGGGGAATGCGTGATTGCGTCCAAAGTGAGTTGGACACTTTGCCGGATGGACTGCTTCCGTACCGGACGCCGTCGCAAGCGGCCGCCATCATTTGCGGCACGGGCGAGGTCGAACAGGTGTGCCCGTTCGGCGTCGTCCAGTTGCAAGGCGCTGGCCAGGGACTCAAGGACGCTATCGGAAACGCCTGAAAGGTTCCCTCGCTCCAAACGGGTGTAGTACTCGACACTGACGCCTGCAAGCATGGCAACTTCGCCGCGGCGGAGTCCAAGGACGCGCCGGTTGCCGCCATAGGCGGCCAACCCTGCTTGCTCGGGGGTGATCTTCGCTCTTCGTGTCGAGAGGAAATCGCGCGTCTCGGTACGGTTATCCATGTTTCCAACGGTAGGGGTTTTGGCCTGCCAAGGGAGTCCCTGTCAGTACCCCTAACAGCAGTAACTCCTTGTGGTTTGGAAAAGGGGGTTAGATGGAAGCATCCGAAAATCTTCACCACGCAGGAGAAACATGCCTACCGCTAACGCGTATGCTTCACCCTCGGCCACGGGCGACCTCACCCTGACCACCATTGAACGCCGTGAGGTTGGTCCCCACGACGTCCACATCGACATCAAGTTCGCTGGCATCTGCCACTCGGACATCCACACCGTCCGGGGCGATTGGGGTCCCCAGCAGTACCCGCTGGTCCCCGGCCATGAAATTGCCGGCATCGTTACCGAAGTTGGTCCGAACGTCACCAAGCACAAAGTGGGCGACCGCGTAGGCGTTGGCTGCATGGTCAACTCCTGCAAGGAATGCAGGAACTGCTTGGCGGGCGAGGAACAGTACTGCCTCAACGGCAACGTGGGCACCTACGGCGCAGTTGACCGCGATGGCACCATCACCCAGGGCGGCTACTCGAGCAGCGTCGTGGTGAACGAGGACTTCGTAGTCACTATCCCTGAGGCGCTGGATCTTGATGTCGCCGCTCCGCTGCTGTGCGCAGGCATCACGACCTTCTCCCCGCTGCATCACTGGGAGGCCGGTCCTGGCAAGAAGGTCGCGATCGTGGGCTTGGGCGGCTTGGGCCACATGGGCGTCAAGATTGCCCACGCCATGGGTGCCGAGGTAACTGTCCTCTCGCAGTCCCTGAAGAAGATGGAAGACGGCCTGGAGCTGGGCGCAGACCACTACTACGCAACCAGTGATCCTGCCACGTTCGAGCAGCTGGCAGGTACGTTTGACCTCATCATCAACACCGTCAGCGCGTCCATCGACATCAGCGCCTACCTGCAACTGCTGAGCCTCGACGGCACGCTGGTGAACGTTGGTGCGCCGGCCGAGCCGCTGCCCGTGAATGCTTTCGCCCTCATCGGTGGGCGCCGCAGGTTCGCCGGCTCCATGATTGGCGGAATCCGCGAAACCCAGGAGATGCTGGACTTCTGCGCTGAGCACGGCCTCGGCGCCGAGATCGAAGTCATACCGGCCAGCAAGATCAACGAAGCCTACGAGCGCGTCCTCGCCTCTGACGTTCGGTACCGTTTCGTCATTGATGCGTCCACCATCGGCTAGAACCCACAGCACCACCGAAAAGGCCACGCTCCCGTCAAGGGGCGTGGCCTTTCACCTTCCACACAGCAGGGACAATGGTCTGGTGACTTTCAGACTGGACAGCATGGGGACGGGACTGGTCTTTGCTGATTCCCTCACGGCACTGGCAGCGGCCCTGACAGACCAGGGCGACGGCGGCACGGCAGTCGTGCAGGCACCGCCCGGTACCGGCAAGACCACGCTTGTTCCTCCGCTGCTGGCCAACCTTGTTGCGGAGAGGCACCCGGACCGGCCACGCGTCGTCGTCACTCAACCGCGGCGTGTCGCCGCCCGTTCTGCGGCGCGCCGCCTCGCGTCGCTGGACGGCACCCGTCTCGGGGACAGGGTTGGATATACCGTTCGTGGCGAGAGCAAAACGGGTTCGGAAACTGTGGTGGAGTTCGTGACGCCCGGCATCCTGCTGCGGCGCCTCCTGGCTGATCCCGGACTTGAGGGCATACAAGCCGTGATCCTGGATGAGGTCCACGAGCGCGGCCTCGAAACCGATCTTCTCGTGGGCATGCTCGCCGAAGTCCGCGAACTCCGTGGCGACCTGATGCTGGTCGCCATGTCGGCAACTCTTGATGCCAGGCGTTTCGCCGCCCTGCTGGGAAGGAACGGACAAGTGGAGGACGGCGACGGCGGCCCGGCTCCAGTGGTCGATTGTCCATCCGTGCTGCACCCCTTGGAAGTTGACTGGGCTCCTGCCGCGGGTCAGCGCCTGGATGATCGCGGCGTCACGTTCAGCTTCCTGAACCACGTTGCCGAAACAGCAGCGGCGGCGCACGAAGAAGCCCTCGCACATAACGGGGACATTGACGCCTTGGTCTTCCTCCCGGGCGTTCGCGAGGTGTCCGACGTCGCCAGCCGGCTCCGCGGGCGGGTCCGGGCTGGTGTTGAGGTGCTTGAGCTGCACGGCCAGATCGGCCCGGAAGCGCAGGACCGGGCGGTATCGGGCCGGGAACCTGGCGGACCGCCCCGAATCATCGTTTCAACACCGCTTGCAGAGTCTTCACTCACGGTGCCAGGCGTCCGGCTGGTAATAGATTCCGGCCTCGCACGTGAACCACGCCGCGACGCCGGCAGGGGCATGTCCGGATTGGTGACAGTTTCCTGCTCACAGGCCTCGGCCGATCAGCGGGCCGGGCGCGCTGCCCGCCAAGGTCCCGGAAGGGTGGTTCGTTGCTACGGCCAGCAGGCATTCGCAGCGGCGCCGGCACATCAAACCCCGGAGATTTCGGTGGCCGACCTCACCAGCGCCGCCTTGGTCCTCGCTTGTTGGGGCGCCCCTGGAGGCCGGGGGCTTGCCTTGCCGGATGCGCCGCCCCGCGCGGCCATGGACGAGGCTATCGAGGTCCTTCGGGAGCTCGGCGCGGTGACTGCGGAGGGAACTGTCTCGGACTTGGGCAGGACTTTGGCCAGGATACCGGCAGACCCTCGGCTCGCCCGGGCGCTGCTGGACGGTTCGGCGATGGTGGGCCGCCGCCGTGCGGCTGAAACGGTCGCAGTTGTGGCCGGTGACCAACGCGCGCCGGGCGCCGACCTCACAAAGCTGTTGGCCTCATTTCATTCGGGATCGGAGCCGGCAGCCCGACAATTTGCTGAGGACGTTAAACGGATGGAATCGATCGCGCGCCAGGAGAGCTCCGACGTCGTGGAAGGCGCGCTGGACGTTACAGCGGGGGAGGCGCCTGGGTTCGTGGTCGCGTTGGCCTTCCCGGACCGTATTGCCAGGCGGGTTCCTGGCCAAGGGTCACCAACGTATCTGCTGACATCGGGCACCCGGGCTGGTTTGCCGGCAGGTAGTTCCCTGGCCGGGCATGACTGGTTGGCCGTGGCCGAGGTTTCCCGTGCCCAAGGCCGGGATGCCGCGGGCACGGGCGCCGTGATCCGATCGGCGGCGCCCCTGTCCGCCGGGCTGGCGGCGGCCGCGGCGCCGGAACTTTTGGTCGAGGAGGTGACGGCACGTTTCGCCCAGGGGCGGGTGACCGCGAGGCTTGAACGGCGGCTGGGAGCCCTAGTGCTGTCCTCCACGCCCGTTCGCCCCAACGCGGTGCAGGGCCGGCATGCCGTTGCGGTTGCACTGGAGAAAGCAGGACTCTCGATGATCGGGTGGTCCGCTGCCGCAGATACCCTGCGCCGACGGCTCGCTTTGTTGTACCGGGTACTCGGCGATCCGTGGCCTGATGTCAGCGAATCCGCGCTGTTATCCAGGTTGGGTGACTGGCTTGCCCCCGAACTCGAATCCATGGCCACCGGCACGCCCACCAACACCATTGACCTCAGCGATCCACTACGGCGCCTGCTCCCATGGCCCGAGGCTTCAAACTTGGACAGCCTTGTTCCTGAGCGCCTTGAAGTGCCAAGCGGCTCGCGTGTGCGGATCGAGTATCCAGAGGTCTCGGAGGCCTCCGAGCACCCTGACCGGCAGAACGAGCAGCACGACGGCGGGAGCCCGGTTGTGGCGGTCAAGCTGCAGGAATGCTTCGGTTGGGACCGTACGCCCCGCCTTGTTGGCGGACGGGTGCCAGTACTTTTCCACCTTTTGTCTCCCGCAGGCAGGCCGTTGGCCGTGACAGGCGATCTCGCATCGTTTTGGTCCGGACCCTACTCCCAGGTTCGGGCAGAGATGCGTGGGCGCTACCCCAGGCATCCCTGGCCCGAAGACCCGTGGACGGCGGTTGCTACTGGCAAAACCAAGAAGCGGATGTAACCCTCCGGATCAGTGGAGCTAGGGGAGCCTTTCCAGCATGAACTGGATCTCGCCGTCCACGAACGTTCCCAGCACGCTGCTGGCGGCTAACTCATCAGCGGCCGTGGCGAGCGGATCGAGTTCGAACACGGTGAAGTCGGCGCGTTTGCCCACCTCGATGGACCCCGAAACGTCCCATATTCCTGCAGCGCGTGCCGCGTGCGAGGTGTAGCCCTCAAGGGCCTGGAGTGCCGTGAGTGCCTGGGCAGGTGCGATGGGCTCCTGCTCCGGATGTCCGGAACGGCGCCGCAACTGGGCGTCTGCAATGATCGGCAAGGGCTCGTAGGGAGCGATCGGCCAGTCGGAGCCGATGCCCAAGGTAACCCCGGCATCGCGAAGGTCCCTGCAGCGCCAGGCGCGGTCGGCACGGACCTGGCCAAGCCGGGTGGACCAGTTGTCGCTGTGGTCGGCCACGGAATAATGCGTGCAGTGTGTCGGCTGCATGCTCGCCACCACGCCGGCGTCCTTGAAGCGTTGCACAAGCTCATCCGGCACGGTTTCGATGTGTTCGATCCGGTGGACGGATTGGCGGAGGACGTCCGCGGGCACAACGCCGCGGAGAGACTCCAAGGCGTCCAGGACATGTTCCACTCCGGCATCGCCGATGGCGTGGGTGGCCGTCGGGATGCCACGGGAGGCAAAATAGCGAACCGCAGCTGTGTATTCTTCCGGCCGCGGCCAGAAGGGCGCAGTAGATTGGCCGTAGAGATCCGGCTCGTAAAGCCACGCGGTACCGTTGTCCACGGTTCCATCGACGAACAGCTTGATGGCCTCGATGGACCAGCGGCGCCCGCCCTTGCCTACGCTACGGGCAAGTTCCTTCCACTCAGCCTCGCCGGTGCCTGGCATGCACCACGGGGCGGTCCGCAGCCGCAGGGGCAGCTCGCCCTCGGCTTCCAAAGCCTGAAAAAGTGCTGTCGACTCTTCGTCATGGTCCATGACGTGTCCGCCGGTCAGGCCTGACCGTGCGAAGTCCCGCAGCAAGTTGCCGAGTCGGGTCTTCCGTTCGTCAAACGACTCCTTCGGGATATGCCGTTGCACGAGGTCAATGGCCGCCGCTTCCAGGAGCATGCCGGTAGGGACGCCGTCCGCGTCGCAGACCACCTCGGCGGTCTGGTCGAATTCAAAGCGGCCATGGATCCCGGCCACTTCCAGGGCCCGACTGTTGGCCAAAGCCGAATGGCCGTCGAACAACCGGATCATGGCTGGCCGGTCTCCGGAGACTTCGTCGATCACACTCCGGTGCAGGGGTGCCGAGCCAAACGCGTTCGGGTTCAGGCCCCATGCACGCAACCAGCCGCCGTCGTTCGCTGATTCTACCTGCAGCAGCGAGCGTACTTCAGCCAACGTCGAGGCACCGGACAGATCACAGCCGATGGTCAGGTCCAGGCCAAACACCGGGTGGATGTGGCAATCCACCAGGCCCGGTGTGAGCGTTGCGCTACCAAGATCCACAACCCGGGTGACGGCCTTCCGCCACTCCTGGGCGTCCTCCCGGGTTCCGACGGCGGTAATCACCCCGTCGCTGACGGCAACGGCCTGGGTGGACTGGCGGGAATCGCTGACCGGGTGGTCGTCGAGCGTGTGGATGGTGTCGGCAAGGACGATGAGGTTAGGAGTCATGGGTTTCGAAGCTTCCAATCCGGGCAAAGACGTCAGGGCGGGCACTGCGCAGGCTGCGGGCTATCAGCAGGCCTGCCAGGAAAACAAGGGGGGTCACCAGCAGGAGGATGGTGTTGGTGAGGGCATCGGCGAATGTCAGGAGCTCGATGTTGATGGCGATCAATGCGGCTACGCCGAAGAGCAGGATGGCTGAAGCAATGCTGAGGGGAATAAGTAGCCGGTTGGTCGCGGCCGCGGGATTGCGACGAAGGTAGATGAACGCTGCCACCGATACCAGTCCCTGCAAAGCGACAATGCCGAAGATGCCGGGCGTGTTGACCCAGATCAGCAGCTGCTTGTAAGGATCGGCGCCGGCAATTGCGCAAATGATGATGACGATTGCGGCGAGGGCTGTCTGGATCTGCCCGGCTCGGTGCGGGGACTTGTACTTCGGATGCGTCTTGCCGAGGAATGCAGGAACGACGCCATCTTTGGCGAGCATGTAGACATAGCGGTTGATGGCATTGTGGAAAGCAAGTTGGGAGGCATAGACACTGGTCACGATCAACACGTACATCACCACTTCTGCCCATGGACCCACGTAGTGGTTGATCGTGGCGAAGAACATGCCGTCGGCCAACTCACCCGCAGCCGCCATCACGTCGCCGTCGCCATAGGCCTGGATGACTGTCCACACGATGAAGGCGTAGAACACGGACATGAAGCCGACAGCAATGTAGGTTGCCCGCGGGACTGACTTGTCCGGATTGCGGGCCTCACGCCGGTACAGCACCGTGGATTCGAAGCCCATGAAGGCGGCGAAGCAGATGGCCAGGATGGCCAGGACGCCAGGGGTGAACGCATGCTCGGGGGAGAAGGAAGCAAGGCTGATGCCTTGTGCGCCGCCGTTCGCCAGAATGCCGGCGCCCATGATGGCAAGAATTGCTGTTTCGGCGATGAGCAGGACGCCCAGGACCTTTGCGCCAACGTCGATGCCCCGATAGCCAAGGAACCAGACGGCCGCGACAGCCACCAACGCTACTGTCGGCCATGGAACGTCCAAGCCGAAGAGCGTCCGGAGCATCGCCTGGGTTTGGACCGCGAACAGCCCGTAAACGCCGATCTGCAGGCAGTTGTAGGAAACGATCGCGAGGATGGCGGAGGCCAATCCCACCGTTTTTCCCATGGCAAGCGTGATGTAGGTGTAGAAGCCGCCGGCTGCTTTGACGTGCTTGGTCATGGCCATGAATGCCACAGCAAAGATCAACAACACGGCGCCGGCGATGACGTAGCCCATGGGAGCGCCAATGCCCCCGATACCAATGGCCACAGGTGCGACGCCGGCCATCACGGTCAAGGGTGCTGCTGCGGAGATCACCAGGAAGGCTATGCCGCCTGTGCCAATGGCATTCCGCTTGAGCCCGTTTCCAGCATCCGCTGCTGGAGGGCGGGTTTCGATTTCAGACATGGTGTCCTCGGGGGTCTAATGCGGGGAAGTTTCGAAGGGGGAGCCAATCCATAAGCGAAAGGCTTTCGTTTATCGTAGAGCCTTGTGATTCGGCGCACAATACCTTCGAGCAAAGTTCTGGCTAGAGTCGTAACAACACTTTGATTGGAGACCCAAATGCCACGCCCGCTGGTTCCGCTGATATCCATCGACGCACTCGTCACTGCCGCCCTGGAGCTGGTAGACGAAGCCGGCGACTTCAGCCTGCCCAAACTGGCCAAGAGGATCGGCGTCAGCCAATCATCCATTTACAACCACGTCAGCGGACGGGAAGAAATACTGGAGCTCATGCGCGGGCGGATCATCGCCGAGAGCCCCTACACCCTCCATGAAGGGCAGGACTGGGAGGACGCCCTGAGGGTCATCGTCCGCAGCTACCGCGATGCCTTCGCCCGGCACCCCCGCCTGGCGCCCCTGCTCGTCCTGCAAACGGTTCAGGACGACCAAGTGCTGGCCCTGTACGAGAACCTGGCGGTCGCCTTGGAAAACGCTGGTTTCCGTGGACAGGATGTGGTCTCGGCGATTTCCACCATTGATAGTTTCGCGTTGGGATTTGCCCTGGACCTGGCCGCTCCCGACGTCGTGTGGGCGCCTCCGGTTCACGGCTACCCGACGCTTACGCAGGCGCTCACGCATGCAGGTCCGCCGGATCAACGCGGTGAAGCAGCCTTCGATTTCGGTTTGGAGATCCTGGTTGCGGGACTCCGTTCCCGCCTCCAATCGCCGGTGTTGTGAACCTCCTGCAGAACTGGTGGGCGGCTGTAGTCCGTGGCTTCACCGAGGTCCATACCACCGCCGTGCCCCTGCCCGCACTGCTGGCCATTCTCGCCGGCGCCACTGTTTTGAGCATCCCCCGCGCCACCTGGCGATGGTTCGGCCTGTACGTGACATTCGTCCATGAGCTTGGCCACGCCTATGCCGCCCTCATGACGGGGCGCTTCGTCCACAGCCTTCGCATAGGAATGGACCATTCGGGCCGCCTCGTCAGCAGCGGCCGGAGTCCTTTCGGTGCGGCCTGGTCCGGCTTTTGGGGTTATCCAGCACCGGCAGTCGTTGGACTTGCCCTGATTGCGGCGTTCGCCGCAGGCCGATCAGGAGCCGCGATGTCCGTCGGTGCCCTCATCCTGCTGGTCTCCCTGGTTTTCCTGCGTAACCTCACCGGGATCCTTGTGGCCGTAGTCAGCGCAGCGATCGCCCAGTTGCTGGTCCTGTTCGGATCGCCCGCAGTGGTCAACTACGCCGTGCTTGCCCTGGGGTTGGCCCTTTCAGTGGGTGCTGTGCGGGATCTGTTCAAGCTGGCCGGTGTTCACACGCGTCGCCGGGACCGGCTCGCGGCCTCGGACGCCTATATCCTGGGACGCACCACCGGCATCCCATCCTTCCTGTGGTTGACTGGGTTCTCCGTGGTCATCACCGCAAGCGCCCTCACCTCAGCATGGCTGTTGTGGGGGATGGTCCAGTCCTAGCGCCTGTCCGCCATTTCCGAAGCTGGGTCTTGCCCTCCGGTCGCCTCAGGGTGTCCAATCCTCTTACACGTTCGAACCTTTCGACGCGTTCGAACTTCGAGCTTGGATACGACACCAGGAGGTGCTCATGTCCGCGAAGGGCACACGGGAGACGGCCAAGGCGGCCGGGCCCGGCACACCCGAGACCCGGCGAAGCGAGAACGGTACGGCCCTGGCGGCAACCGATCCTGCCAAGATACGCAACGTGGCACTCGTGGGACATTCAGGTGCAGGGAAGTCAATGCTGGTGGAGGCGCTGCTGGCGGCGACCGGGGCGATTACCAGGATGGGCTCGATCACCGAAGGAACCACAGTCAGCGATTCGGACCCGTCGGCCATCCATCAGCAGCGATCCGTCACCCTATCAGTGGCCCCGATCCTGGTGGGTGAGGTCAAGGTGAACCTGATCGACACGCCCGGGTACACGGATTTCACGGGCGAATTACGGGCAGGATTGAGGGCCGCTGACGCGGCCCTCTTTGTCGTCTCCGCCGTGGACGGCATCGACGGCGCCACCATTGCCTTATGGGGTGAATGCGAGAAGATCCGCATGCCGCGCGCTGTCGTGGTCAGCCGCCTGGACCACCCACGCGCGGACTTCAACGCCGCCGTCGTGCGTTGCCAGGAAGCTTTCGGTGAGTCCGTCCTCCCGCTTTACCTCCCCTCCGGGGGCGAGCTGGCAGGGGTGCTCCACGGCAGCAGTGATGATCCCGCAGTGGAGGAAGCCCGTGGGCCCTTGATTGAAGGGATTATTGCCGAAAGCGAAGACGAAACGCTCATGGACCGCTACCTGGGCGGCGAGGAGCTGCCACTGGAGGATCTCATCAACGACCTGGAGACCGCAGTAGCAAGGGGCTCGTTCTTCCCCGTGATGGCTACGTCGGCGGAAACGGGATTGGGGCTTCCCGAGCTCATGGCGCTGATGATTGATGCTTTGCCTTCGCCTTTGGAACGCACCGCTCCGCCCGTGATGAAACTCGATGGCTCGTCCCTCAAGCCGCTGGACTGCGATCCTGCAGGACGTCTCGCCGCCGAGGTGGTACGAACCACGGTGGACCCCTTCCTGGGACGCGTTTGCCTGGTCCGTGTCTTTTCCGGGACCCTTCGTGAAGATTCAGCCATCCACATCGGGGGTAGGGGATTGGCGGACAGAGGCCATGAGGACCACGACAGCGATGAACGGGTAACGCATTTGTATTCGCCCGTCGGATCGAGCTTGAAGGCGGTTTCGCAGTGCATCGCCGGTGACATATGCGCCATCAGCAAGCTGGCAAATGCGGAAACCGGGGACACTGTCTCGGACAAGGAAGCTCCACTGCTGATCGAAACCTGGAACATGCCTGAGCCGCTGATGCCCATAGCGATCGAAGGCCTCTCCCGTAGCGATGAGGACGCGCTGGCCAAGAGCATCGGGAAGGTAGTCGCCGCAGATCCGACGCTTCGGGTGGAACGCAACCAGGACACCCACCAGTTGATTCTTTGGTGCATGGGTGAGGCGCATGCCGAGGTGATACTGGACCGGCTCCGGGGCCAGGGCGTCAAGCTTCAAACAGTGGAGGTCATCACGCCGCTGCGGGAAACCTTCGCCAGCAAGGCCGCAGGGCATGGCCGGCACGTCAAGCAATCCGGCGGACATGGACAGTTCGCCATCTGCGACATCGAAGTTGAGCCCTTGGCGCGCGGAGAGGGGTTTGAATTCGCTGACAAAACAGTGGGCGGAGTTATTCCTGGCACCTTCGTCACCTCCGTGGAGAAAGGCGTGCGCTCCCAGATGCTCAAGGGTGTTTCGGCTGGGTTCCCCGTGGTGGATATCAAGGTCACCCTGGTGGGCGGAAAGACCCACAGCGTGGATTCCTCGGACGCGGCTTTCCAGGCAGCCGGTGCGTTGGCCCTTCGCGAAGCCGCATCAGCGGCCAAGATCCAGCTGCTGGAGCCCGTGTCAGCCGTGGTGGTCAGCGTCCCCGACGAACACGTGGGGGCGGTGATGAGTGATTTGTCGGGCCGAAGGGGACGGGTCACCGGCACTACGGCAGCCAACGGCGAAGGTACGGAGATCACCGCCGAAGTCCCTGATCAGGAACTTCTACGCTACGCCGTGGAACTTAGGGCCCTGACCGCAGGAACGGGCCGCTTCCGGCGGTCTTATCTTCGTCACGAACCGGTGCCGAAGTAGTCCCTCAACTGTTTTCCCTCAGAAAACCCGCCACTGCGGGCGCGAGTGAGGCGCCTATCTCAGCGGCACTGCGCTTAACGCCCTTGACCACGAACGAATGGTCAGCGTCTTCGCTCCACTGGAGTGTGGCCGTCGGGCCAATCCGGGCCACCACAGATTCCAGGAGTTCCGGCGTCGCGAAGGTATCGCGTGTGCCTTGGAGGAAGAGCATGGGCACGGTTACCCCGTAGAGGTGTTCATCGCGCAGCTTCTCCGGTTTGCCCGGTGCGTGCAGCGGATAGCCGAGATACACCAAGCCACGCGCGGGCATTCCCTCGGCCACGGCCATGGAGGCCATCCGACCACCGAAGGATTTGCCCCCTGCCCACAACGGTTCATCGCCGGCGATCTCCGCTGCCTTTTCCATAACCGCCCGCCACGTCGCAATGGCCGCCGGCGGACGGTCGGGGAAGCGTCGTCCTGCTTCCCGGTAGGGGAAATTGAAGCGCAGCGTACTGACGCCTTCCTCGGCCATCGCTTCGGCAAAACCCTGCAGGAAGGGGTGTTCCTTACCGGCGCCGGCGCCGTGGGCCACCACGAGGGTTGCGAACGGTTTGTCAGGCCGAACGTGGATTCCGGATACCTTGGTGTCTCCCACGGCAACAGTCAGGGCGGTTTCAGTGTTTGGCATGTATCCATCATGGAGCAGTTTGGCCGCGGGCTGTCAGTCAGTACGTCACGCCACCGGAAAAAAGGAACGCGGGATGCTGACGCGGGCGCCCGTCACGGGGTAGCTTGTGGCCATGGCGAGCGAATCAGCAACAGTTTCCGTGCCCGGCCCCGAAGGGCCCCGCGAAGTGAGGATTTCGAGTCCAAGCCGTGTGATGTGGCCTGAGGCAGGTCTGACGAAACTGGACCTGGCCAATTACCTGGTGGACGTCGGCGAAGCCTTTGTGGCGGCCAACGGCAACCGGCCAGTCAGTCTCCAGCGCTACTCGGGCAACATCGAAGGTGAGATGTTCTTCTCGAAGAACCCTCCCAAAGGAGCGCCGGACTACGTCCGCTCGGTCATGGTGACCTATCCAAGCGCCCGGACCCATCCGCAGTTGGTGATAGACGAACCGGCCACCGCCGTGTGGGCAGCTCAAATGAACACCGTGGTTTTCCATCCGTGGGCTTCCCGTGCCAATGATCCTGATAATCCCGACCAGCTGCGAATCGACCTTGATCCCCAGCCTGGAACCGACTTCGATGACGCCATCCCGGCCGCGCAGGAGCTCCGTGCGTTGCTTGACGAAGCCGGGCTGACGGCCTTCATCAAGACCTCAGGCAACCGCGGTTTGCACGTATATGCACCCATCCATCCCAAGCATGAATTCCTGGAAGTCCGCCACGCAGTGATCGCTGCGGGACGGGAGTTGGAGCGCCGGATGCCGGAGAAGGTCACCACAGCGTGGTGGAAGGAAGAACGCGGAACCAGGATCTTCGTGGACTTCAACCAAGCCAACCGCGACAGGACGATTGCTGGTGCGTACAGCCCCCGTGCCGTGCCCCAGGCACAAGTATCGTGCCCGTTGACCTGGGAAGAGCTGGAGAACGCCGATCCAGCAA
The DNA here is from genome assembly GCF_019977235.1 of Arthrobacter sp. StoSoilB5. Classification (NCBI taxonomy): domain Bacteria; kingdom Bacillati; phylum Actinomycetota; class Actinomycetes; order Micrococcales; family Micrococcaceae; genus Arthrobacter; species Arthrobacter sp. StoSoilB5. The sequence goes on along the minus strand of NZ_AP024646.1, from coordinate 3,139,979 downwards.
AATACACCATCGCCACGGTTCCGGATCGACTGAAGAAAACAGGCGACCCCTGGGCCACCATGCATGACAAGCCCGGAGACATCGACGTCCTTCTGCAATGGTGGGAACGGGACGTCAAGAACGGCCAGGGCGAAATGCCGTTCCCGCCGGAATTTCCCAAGATGCCGGGCGAACCGATGCGGGTGCAGCCCAGCAGGGCCCGCAAGCAGGAGGAGTAACCGCAGGAGCAGGAGTGCATTCAGGTTCACGGAGGGGTATTTTTACCGCAGTGCTCGTGTGCGGCCTGATCCTTGCTGGCTGCACTGGTGAACCGCGGCCAAGCCCGCTGCCGCCGGCACCAGTGACAAGCTCGACGGCGGTACCTCCCACGGCGCCTGCCTCACCACCCTCCATAGCGGCATCACCCTCGCCACCAGCAACAGCGGCCTTCCGCGAGTTGCAGGCAACTTTGGAGCTCTTTAGCCGGGAGATGCTCCAGCACGGTGCACCGGCGGTGGTGATGGAGGCCAAAGCCGACACACAAGTGTGGACGCACGCTGCCGGCGTTAGGAGCCTTGACGGTGGTGCTCCCGTGCAACCGGGTGATCCCATCCGCGTGGGAGGGCTGACCCGGAGCATGGTGGCGGTTTCGGTGCTGAAGCTTGTGGAAGAAGGCCGGCTGGTACTTGAAGATTCCATCGCCAAATACCTGCCGGGGATCGAGGCCCTCCTGCCGCCAGAGCCAGCATCGGTAACAGTCCGGCGCTTGCTGGGCCACACCACGGGGATTCCCTTTGCCGGGGGACTTTCGGACTACGCAGTCCTCGGTTTCCTGGTGGAGCGGCTCCGGGGCGTTCCTCTCGCCGAGGTGCTGCGGGCGGACATCCTTGATCCCCTGGATTTGCACTCAACCATGGTGTTGGACGGGGACCCCCTCCCAGACACCTTGGTCCATGGTTATGCCCTGGTGGGGAACCAAACTGTGGACGTCACGCGTTCCTCGCAGCAAGGTGGCCCGGTTTCCGAGGGCGTGATAGCCAGCGTGGCCGACATCAACGCCTTCTACGCCGCGTTGCTTGAGGGGCGGCTGCTGTTACCGGACAGCCTCGTGGAGATGAAGGGTTCGGTCTTCGCCGATTACGGGCTAGGCCTGGACCACTGGAAGGACAGGTGCACCAACGGCTTCTATTACGGCCATTCAGGTGATGTACCCGGCTTTGGCACCATCTCAATCAGCAGTGCAGATGGAAACCGCCAGCTCACCATTTCCGTGGCCTACCCGCCGCTGCCCTTGACCACGCAACCCTCGCCCATCGCTTTGGAAATGACGGGACTTGCCCAGGTTGCTTTGAACGCGAGTTGCCGTTTCCACTTCCGATGAACCGGTAGCCCGACCAGGGACTTATTCGAATCGTGAAGGATCGCCCGTTCCGCGGCGAACTACTTCCGCAACGCCGCTGGAGAAGTCGATCACTGTGGTGGGCTCTGAACCGGTATCGCCGGAATCGATCACTGCGTCTACTTCATTGTCCAGCCGTTCCTTGATTTCCCAGCCTTGGGTCAGGGGCTCTTCCTGGTCAGGCAGCAGGAGCGTGCTGGAAAGCAATGGTTCACCGAGTTCGGCAAGGAGCGCCTGGACCACTTTGTGATCTGGAATGCGCACGCCTACTGTCTTCTTCTTCGGGTGTAGCAGGCGCTTGGGAACCTCACGGGTGGCCGGGAGGATGAAGGTGTAACTGCCCGGGGTGACGGCCTTGATGCTCCGGAAAACATCGTTATCGATCATCACGAACTGCCCCATCTGGGCGAAATCCTTGCAGACCAAGGTGAAGTGGTGTTTGTCGTCCAATTGCCGGATGGTCCGGATGCGATCCAATGCTTCCCTGTTTCCGATCTGGGCGCCCAAGGCGTAGCAGGAGTCGGTAGGGTAGGCGATCAGCCCGCCGCTTTGCAGCATGTTAACCACTTGGCCGATGGCGCGTGGTTGCGGATCTTCAGGGTGGACGTCAAAGAATCTGGCCATGGAGAGAGCCTACGGCAAAGCTAGGACAGGATGTCCTTGGTGGAGAACTTCCCGTAAGCCAGTGCGCCGCAGACGGCAATGTAGCCGGCTTGGAGCAGCGCGTTTTCTCCAAACGACGTCCAGGAGATCGGTTGCCGCAGGATGTCGGCGAACCCAAGCCAATGGTGGCTGAACAGCCAAGGGTGCAGCCATTCCAGTTGTGGCAGGTTGTCCAGCACTTGCGATACCACCGAGAGGACGATGGTCGCGGCCATCGCCCCCACCGGGACGTCCGTAAAAGTAGAAATGAGCAGCCCGATCGCGGACAAGCCCAACAGCGAAACCGTGATGTAGGCAGCGATCAACAGTGACCGCAGCGCTGACTCGCTTACCCCGATCGTGTCACCGGACAGCAGTGTGACAGGACCGATGGGGAAGAACACGACGCCGGCCAAGGTACCCGCCGCTGCGACGGTGGCTGTAGCGGCACAGCAGAAAGCAACGGCCCCGGCGTACTTGACCAGGAGCAGGCGGATGCGCCCCGCCGGTGCCAGGAGCAGATACCGCAAAGTTCCCAGGTTGGCCTCTCCGGCGACGGTGTCGCCGGCCACCACGCCGATGGTGAGCGGCAGGAACAGCGGGACACAAACCACCAGGGCCGTCACAGCGACAAACAGGCCGTTCTGTGTGATGCGGTCCAGAAACAGTGGACCGCGGCCAGGCGTCGCGGGCCGGGATGAGAGCTTGACGGCAATCGCAATGAGGATGGGAACAGCGGCGAGGGCCAACAGCATGGCCCAGGTCCGGAGGCGGCGAAACAGTACGGACAATTCGGAGCCAAGCAATGCCCACCCGATCCCGGGCCGGACCGGCGGGGCGGAACTTTCAGCCAACAACGTCAAACCCCTCTCCTGTCAGGGACACGAACCGCTCTTCCAGGCTTGCGTTCTCCACGGAGAAACCCCGGACGCGGACGCCCTCGGCCACCAAGGCGGCAACGATCTCTTCGGGCTCAACGCCGTCCAAGCCGGTTCCCTGGACCAGGCCGCGGCCAGGCGCTTCGCCGGGAACCAAACCCAGGCGGGCCAGGACACGGACAGCATGTTCGACGTCGGGCGTTCGCACCAGAACGTGCGCTTGTCCGGCAGACCGCAGTTCATCCAACGGTCCTTGGGCCACCAGCCGCCCGGCGCTCATGACCCCCACATGGGTGCACATCTGTTCCACCTCGGCCAAGAGGTGGCTGGAAACGAAGACGGTGGTCCCGCCGGCGGCCAGGGAGCGCACCAGGCCGCGCACCTCCCGGGTCCCTTGGGGGTCAAGCCCATTGGTTGGTTCGTCAAGCACCAGCAGTTCCCGTGGCCGGAGCATGGCGTTGGCGAGCCCCAGGCGCTGTTTCATCCCCAGTGAGTAGGCCCGTACTTTCTTCCCCGCAGCGTGGCCCAGGCCAACGCGGTCCAGTGCCTCGTTGACGCGCTGGCGTCGGGTGGACGAGGAGGCATGGCGGTCTGCGGAGTCCAGCCGCAGGAGATTGGCCGCTCCGGAAAGAAACGGATAGAAGCCCGGCCCCTCCACCAGCGCGCCCACCTCGGGCAACACCGAAGCCAACTGCTGCGGCATCTCCTTGCCCAGAACGCGTATTTCGCCACTGTTCGCTGAAGCCAGGCCAAGTAAAACGCGGATGGTGGTGGTTTTTCCCGAACCGTTGGGACCCAGGAAGCCGAACACCGCGCCGCGGGGGACGGCAAGATCAATGCCGTCCACCGCAGAACGGCGGCCAAAACGCTTCACCAGGCCATGGGTTTCTATGGCAAGGTCAATCGATGGGGTGGCGGGAGCAGTTTCACGGACCTCCGTCACAGGTCGCCGATCATAGGGGCGGCGATCATTGAACGGCCAGTCATTGGGCTGCAGCGGCTGATTCCAGCCGGTCCAAAGGCACCAAGCCCGCAAATACGCGGCCGTCGTCGAGAATAAGGACGCTCACCAGCGACGTTGTCAGTGCCCGTCCGCCGCTGACGGGTTGCAGCGCTTGGGCGAGCTGGGGGTTGGAGGTGAGTTCGGCGGGCGCCGTTCCAGCAGGGAAGCCGATCACAGTGGCCCAGCCTTCGCCGGTCACTGAACCGCCGTGGCGGGGGAGCGCCGGTATGGCTGATGCCTCAGGTGCCGGAACAGGCTGAACAGGGGCGGGTTGATCCGGGGCAGGGGCGGGGGCATCCGGAACAGGAGCAGTGGGCCCTTGCATCGTAGGCGGCAATGGCTTGGTGGGAACCGGCATCTCTGTGACAGTTGCGCCGACCGGCGGGGTGAAGTTAAACAAAGCGGCGTCCGGGGTGGAAAGGTTCACCTCGGTATAGGCAAGTGAATATGCAGGCTCCGGCTGGCCCTTCGCGCGAACCTCGACGCCCAGTGGCAATCCAGATTCGGAGTCGACGTCGATCGACACAGAATCAACCAAGGTCCCGTCACTGCGCGGCAGCAGGCTCAACCGGTACGCGCTGCGACCCGCAACCGTAGAAGCTTCGCCCACCGTAACTTCAGTGCTGGAATCAATGGCTGACAGGAAGTGACTGGCCATTGCCTCCGGAGTGGGAATGTCAGGACGCGTTGATTCGCTTGGAAGGGATTCCCCCCGCTCGGCCAATGAGGGCACAGGGACGTTTAGATGCGTAGCGCTGTTGTCCGCGGAATTGTAGAACCACGCATCGCCGCCATTGACCACAAAGTCACGTTCGGCCATCCTGTCCAGGATTTGCAGTTTGGCTTTGGAGGGGCCGTCCAGATAAACGCGCGCGGTGTGTGATCCTGTGAGCAGTTCAAGCGCCGAAGTGGCTCCAGGTACGATTCCCGGGCCAGCTGTGGGAACTTCAGGCAACCCCAACTCAGCGGTTTGCACCACAGTGCCGGATAAAGCGCGCACCTCCGTACGGGCGATCATGGCCAGGATCTCATCCGCCGTTTTGGGCGGCAGGGAAACGGTCGCGCCGGCCTGGACGGAGCCGATGAGCGCCGCCAGCGCCAGTGCAAGGGGAACCAGGAGAGCTGGCAGCCACCGCTGCCTGGCCCGCGCCATTAGTACCGACCACCACACGTGAGAGGCATGAATCCAGACTACTCCGGTTATCTGCGCGGATCATCGGTCCGCGTGGCTGGATGCGGTGTGCACATCCAGCCACGCACGCACCGGCGTCTACCAGGTTTCAGTCACCTTCAGCAGGCCGCGCGGAGCATCGGGATCATTGCCGCGCTCCACCGACAACTGCAAGGCCAATCGCTGGAGAGGCAGGATCTGCAGGATAGGCGAAAGCTCCTCCGGAACGCCCGCAGGCAAAGGAAGGACCAAACTACCTGGAAGGGCGGCAGAGTGGTCACCCACCACGCACACGTGGGCGCCACGGTCTGCAAGCCTCTCCAGGACAGGGCGCATGGCCGTTCCCCCGATTCCCTCCGGTACAACGGCAATTACAGGGTGCTGGGAGTCGATCATCGCGAACGGTCCGTGCAGGAGATCCGCACCCGAGAATGCCTGGGCAGGTAGGTAGGACGTTTCCATGAGCTTCAGGGCACCCTCCCTGGCCGTGGGGTAGGAATAGCCACGACCCGTAGTGATGATGCGGTCGGCAAAGCGGTAACTGCCAGCCACGTCCAGCACGGCATCATCAGCCAACACAGAATCGGCCCAGTCAGGAATGCCCGCCGCGTTGACGGACGTTCCACCACGCCACGCATCAACCAACAACCACAGAGCCAGAAGCTGCGCCGTGTAGCTCTTGGTAGCCGCCACGGCAGTTTCGCTTCCGGCCAGAATATCCAGGTGATGTTCCGCAGCCCTGGCCAGCGGGGACCCGGGCGAGTTGGTCACGGCGACGGTGAGGGCGCCAAGGCGGCGGGCTGCCGCCGTCGACTCCACCAGGTCCGGTGAACCGCCGGACTGGCTGACCGCCAACCACAGCACACCTTCCAGTTGGGGCGTGGCTCCATACGCGGTGAGGGTCGACGGCGAGGCAAGGCCAACCGGCAACCCAAGGCTGATTTCAATGAGGTACTTCGCGTACAACGCCGCATGGTCACTCGTGCCGCGGGCGGCGAGCAGGACAAACCGTGGGGACGCCCTCTTGATAATGTCCGCCATGGCAACGAATTGCTGGCGGCCCGAATCCAGGAGTCCGGCGAGTACCTGGGGCTGCTCTCTGATCTCGTTGGCCATTTTGGCACCGGGAGTGGAGTGCGGGACGCCTGGGGAGGTAGGAGTGATGGTCATGGTTCCTGTCTGTTTTTCGAAGGGGCAAAATCTCTGGGAGTCAGGGCTCGACCAGTTGCCGGGCCAGCTTTACGGCGCCGTGCACCGGGGCCTGGCCCAGGATCCTGATCAGTGAGGGATCCTCCAAGGCAACCTTGCGGGCAACGGCGCCTGCCAGTTGCTGTTGATTGACCAGGAGACCACCAGCCATCACCAAAGGCAGGTCCAATCCCAGCTCGCCCAGTACTTGCCTGGCCAAAGTGGCCAGGGAATGCGCGGCTTCAGCCTGGATCCGCAACGCAGCAGGATCACCTTCAACCGCAAGGTCCAGGACCAGCGGGGCAAGGCCCGCCCAGTGGTCCGGTTCAGGCTTGGCATAGAAGAGATCCATGAGCTGCAGTGCGTCCGCGCTCGCCGTCGCGGACATGAGGGCGCTGACCATCGTGCCGGGTTCCAGTCCCGCGTAGTACTCCCGCAAGGCCTCCCGGACAGCGTCACGCACCACGGAGTATCCTCCGCCTTCATCGCCGAGCAAATAGCCGTAGCCTCCGCTGCGGGCCTCTTGTCCCTCGCGGTTCCGCCCCCAAGCGACGGAGCCGGTGCCTGCTACCAGGACCACTCCGGCGTCGAGGTCCGCGGCGGCGAGGACGACGCGGGTGTCATGGACGACGTCGATCCTGGCGCCGGGAAAATGTTCAGTAAGAAGGGCACTCAGTACGGCCCTGCTGGCAGGGGTGTCCGCTCCCGCGGCGCCTGCGCATACCGCCTGGATACCCTCACCGACCGCCGCAGCGATCCGTCGCAGCACGGCGTCTGCTCCCTGGTGACCCACTGAGGACAGGTTGGCGCTTGCCTCGGTAATCTCAAGATGTGCGTCGCTGTTCGCGCCAGCGCCCTTGCTCCGGCCCTGTCCCTGCCCCCGGCCCAGGTCCGAACGCACAGCATGTGTCTTGGAACCGCCAATATGCAGGCCCAACACCGCCGGCGTCACCGGACAACCGCCGGTTCTGTGTCTTCATGTGCAGGGATGTGTCCGGCCGTCTCAGGCTCCGGCCACTTCCCACCATTTTCCCAGTACTGCTGTATTTCCTCCAAGGGGCGGCCCTTCGTCTCGGGAGCGAACTTGCGGACAAACATAAAGCCGAGGATAGCCAGAACACCGAACACTGCGAAGGTGCCCGCGCCACCCAAACGCTGGAGCATGGTCAGGAAGAACGCTGCCACCAGGACGTTGGCCACCAGGTCCGAGGTCAGCATCGCGCTTGCCCCGAGCGAGCGGAGCCGGGAAGGGAAGCTCTCGCCGGCGTATACCCACACCAGTGCACCGAAGCCGAACGTGAAGCCCACAGTGAAAAGAAGGACGCCAAGGAAGCCAAGGACTGTGAGCAGGCCGCCGAAGTCCTGGCCGGCCATGAACACTCCTACCAACAGGACGTTGGCCGCCACCATCATGCCGATGCCGGTCAAAAGCACCGGGCGGCGGCCCAGCCGGTCCACCAGCGACAAGGACACGAAAACGGCCACGAGCGAGGCCACTTGCACCGCCGCGGGCAGCAACAGGAGTGCTGCGTTGCCGCTGAAGCCCATGGCTTCAAAGATCCTGGGGCTGTAGTAGACCACAGCATTGATGCCGGTGATTTGGATGAAGAAGCCCAGGCCAACCACGAACACGGTCGCCCGGAGGTAGGGAACGCGCAGCATTTCGCGGAGGCCGCCGCCGCGTTCTTCGCTGATGGCCCGCTGCATCTCTGCCAACTCTGCGTCTACGTCTGTCCCCGGCTCAATAGCGGACAGGGTCCGCCTGGCTTCCGCCGTCCTGCCCCGCATCATGTACCACCGGGCGGTGTCCGGCAGCTTGACCACTATGGCGAGGACAATGATTGCCGGGATTGCTGCAAGGCCAAGCATCCACCGCCAAGAGCCAGTGCCGGCGAGGGCGTAGGCAGCCAGATAGCCAACGATGATGCCGAAGACGGTGGCCACCTGGTACGCAACCAGCAGGGCGCCGCGGACCTTTGCCGGCGCCGACTCCGCGACGAACACGGGGACCACCACCACGGAGATGCCGATGGTGAGGCCCAGCAGCAGTCGGGCGATGAGCAGCGTCGGTACATCGTCGGACATGGCGCTGAGCACTGCGAAGAGCGCGTAGCCGATCGCCAGACCCACCATGCACGCCTTGCGGCCCACGCGGTTGGATAGCCAGCCACCCACCAGCGCGCCCAGGACTTCTCCGGCAACCACTGCGGTGGTCACAAGTTCCTGCTGGGATGTGGTGAGGCTGAACTGCTTGGTGATGAACAGCAGGGCGCCGGCAATGTTGGACATGTCGTAGCCATAAATCACGCCGATGGTGGCGGCGGCGCCGCCCACCAGGAGCCCTAGCCTGGGTGTTTGCCGTAGGTCTTGCAGGATCGACATCTTTGTCCCTTGGATCTGTGGAAAAGTAGGGGTTTAGCGGAGTTTCTCCGAAATTGGTTTAGACCAACCTGCACTAGATTGGCATAGACCAATCACCTTGTCTACAAGTAGGATGTCCAATATGTCCACAGATGTCGCGGCGGCAATGCCCAAGTACTACGTCCTCAAGACCGAGCTGCTTGCCTCGATCGCCGGACTCCAGCCGGGCACTCTCATTCCCACGGAACGGGCGCTGGCGGAGAAGTACAAGACGTCCCGCACTACCGTTCGGCAAGCCATCAGTGAGCTCGTTGCAGAGGGGAAACTGGGCCGCATCCAAGGGCATGGCACTTTTGTGGCGCCGCCAAAGATGACCCACGTGCGGCAGCTTACGTCCTTCTCCGACGACGCAAGGAACCAAGGCTTGCGGCCTGACTCGAAGCTCCTGTCCCTGGCCGTGGCCAAGGCGGACATCGATGTCGCAGCACATTTGGGAATCGACCCCGGCGCTGGCGTCACACGCCTTGAGCGTATCCGGTTGATCGACGGCGAACCTCTGGCCCACGAGGTCGCTTACCTCCCGGGCAAGTTGCCGCGCTTCAAGGCAAACCTTGAGAAGGCCGGTTCGCTCTATGCAGCCTTGGCCGACATTTACGGCGTTCACATTTCCGACGTCGAGGACACCGTGGAGACGGCGCTGGCCGGGCCGGAGGACGTAAGGCTGCTCGGGATCGAAATGGGGGCGCCGTTGCTGGTGGTCCATCGCCTGGCGAGGGATGCTGCCGGTGTCCCCGTTGAGTGGACGCGCAGCACGTTCCGGGGCGACCGGTTCCGCTTCGTCTCACGGGTCAACAGCACCGCCTCGAAGGGCATTCCCTAAAAGCAGCGGCTGTCGAACCACAGCGGCTGTCGAACCACTCAGGGCGCCGGGACCGCCAAGTCGCTCCCAAGGGTACGCCGCACGAAGTCCGCACTTGGCTCTGCGTAGGCGTCCATAATCTGCTCGAACAACGCAGTTCCTTGGGCCCCGGGCCAGTCTGCGGGCAGGAAGGTCCGGGGCAGCCCGGGGTCGAGGTAGGGGATGATCCGCCAGCGGTCGATGCATTGGACATACCTGGCAAAAGCATCGGCGTTTGCATCAATACCGACGCTGTCCGGAGCGGGCGCGGCAGTGCCGTGCTCGCGGATGAAGTCCTTGTACAGCTCCGCCACCGCGTCCAGATCCCACCACTTCGATGCGGCATCGGCCAGGTTGCCGCCTACCAGCGGGGTTTGCGTCACGAAGAGGGTGGCCATTCCCCGGAGTTCAAGGTCGGTGAGGATTTCCTCCACCTCGCCGCGAAGGGTATCCGGGCAGATCCACAAGCCGGCGGCGACAGTCCCGCAACCAATCCAGTGGAGCCTCCGCCGCAACTGGTGGCGTTTTTCCCGCTCCGTCTCCGGAATCGAAAAGGAGACCAGGCACCACGGATCGGCCGGTGACATGCTTATTGGGTTGTAGATCCTGCGGTCGCCGCGGGCCAGCATGGTGGCGGCTCCCTCGGTCAGGGTGAACCCAGGGATCCCGTCACGCGCCTCCTGCAGGACTACGTCCTTCTTCCGCAGGCGGCCCAAGGCCGTCCGGGTCACCGTCCCGGACGTGCCCAGGGCCTCCATGAGGACAACCATGTCCTTGACCGACATCCATCCACCGGCATCGCGCAAATACAGGCCAATGACTGTTCGCAGCAACGACGTCGTACTCCCGGGACGGGAGTCCATGTCGTCAAGGACGGCACTCACAGCAGCTCGGCGAGGGCGTCGCGGATAGCGGTTACTCCCAGCTCAACCTCAGCGTAGCTTGTGCTCAAGGGGGACAAGCCGATGCGCAGGCCATGCGGGGGACGGAAATCGGGAATGACGCCACGCTCCCACAGCTTGGCCGTGACATCGGCAAACAGTGGGTGGTCCACAGTGATATGCGAGCCACGCTCGGCAGCGTCGCGGGGGCTCACGATGTCCACGCCAAGGGGTACCAGGAGCTCATCGGCGAGGGTAATGGCGTACTCCGTGAGCTTGACCGACTTCTCGCGAACGGCGTCCATGCCAACAGAGGCGATCAGTTCCACCATGTCCTTGATTGGCTGCATGGCCAGCACCGGAGGCGTGCCCGTGATGAACCGGCGGATTCCCTGTGCGGGACGGTATGACTCCGTCATGCCGAACGGATTGTCCGCCCCCATCCACCCCCAGATGGGCTGCTGGAGCAGGTCCTGCCGTGCGGCGTTGACGTACGCGAATGCGGGGGAGCCCGGACCGCCGTTGAGGTACTTGTAGGTGCAGCCGACAGCCAGGTCAACGTCCCAGGCGTCAAGCTCCAGCGGTACGGACCCAACCGAGTGGCAAAGGTCCCACAGCATCAGTGCGCCGGCTTGGTGCACCTTGGCGGTGATCGACTGCGCGTCGGCCAGGAACCCGGAGCGGTAGGCTACATGGCTAAGAACCACCACGGCCGTCCGCTCGCCAAGGAGCCCGTCGAGGTCCGCGGCACGAACGCCGCTGGCGGGGTTGGCGGCGATCCATTTGATGCTTGCCCCGCGTTCCTTGGCGATGCCTTCGATGATGAAGCGGTCCGTGGGAAAGTTGTCGCGATCGATGATGATCTCGTCACGGCCCGGTTGGGCATCTACGGCCGCGCGGATCAGCTTGTAGAGCATGACCGACGTCGAATCGCCCACAGTGACCTGCCCGGGCGCGGCGCCGAGCGCCACTTGGCCGATGCGGTCGCCAACACGGGTGGGTTCGTCCATCCATTGTTCGTCCCAGCCCCGGATGAGGCGGCTTCCCCAGGCGTCGTGGACAAAGGATTCCAGGTTCGCGGCAGTTGCCTTCAGTGGACGTCCGAGAGAGTTGCCGTCCAGGTAAGCGGTGAGCTGGCCGGCGTCGGGCGTGTAGAAGGCCTCACGCTGGGCGGCGAGAGGATCTGCGGCGTCCAGCTCGGCCGACGTTGGCCGCTGGGTCTGCTGGGCAGTAGTCATGGGTTCCCTCCTTGGGGAGTGCTTGTCGGGTATTTGCTTAGTTGCCGATCTCGGTGCGGACGGCGTAGAGCTCGGGGAAGAAGGTGAGGTCAAGGGCGCGTTTGAGGAAGTCGACACCTGACGAGCCGCCTGTGCCCACCTTGAATCCGATGGTCCGCTGGACGGTGCGCAGGTGGCGGAACCGCCAGGCCTGGAAGTTGTCTTCGATGTCCACCAGGTCTTCGCAGGCCTCGTACAGTCCCCACTGGGTATCGTCCGATTCGTAGATCTTCTGGAAGACGGGGACCAGATCCTTGCGGAACGTCCACGGCTCGCTGGTATCCCGCTCCAGGATGTCGGCCGGAATGTCGTATCCGGCGCGGGCCAGCACCGCCAGGAAGGCGTCGTACAACGTGGGTTCCTCGAGAAGCCGGCTGAGCAGCGCATGTGCCTCAGGGTCGCTTTCGAAGACCCGCAGCATGCCCCTGTTCTTGTTGCCCAGCAGGAATTCAACGCCGCGGTATTGGTACGACTGGAAACCTGAGGAACTGCCCAGGAAGCCGCGGAACTGCGCATACTCACGGGGCGTGAGGGTACCCAGGACAGACCACTGTTCAGTCATGGTGCGCTGGATGGCCTTGACGCGGGCGATGCATTTGAGGGCCTTGCCCAGGTTGTCAGCGTCGAAGAGCCTGCGGGCTTCAAGCAGCTCATGAAGGACCAGCTTGAGCCACAGCTCACTGGTTTGGTGCTGGATGATGAAGAGCAGTTCGTCGTGGTGCTCCGGCTGGCTGAGCGGGTGCTGGGAACTGAGCAGGTGGTCCAGGTCCAGGTAACCGCCATAGGACATCGCATGCCGGAAGTCGGTGCGGACTGTGTCTTCTATGGGGCGGACACTCTGCGGGGAATGGACTGGGGGCTTTTCCATACCTACGAGGTTATCACTTCCATGACGAACGTCAAGGAAATGATTTCTTGCGCATATTTTTCATCTCAGGATCGCCGACGTACCGTACGCTGGGCTTGACCCCACCAGAAAGTGGGGGAAGGGAGAACGGCCATGGCCTCCAACATGCCGGTGTCCATATACCTGGACGTCGACGGCGTGGTGAACCCGTTCGGCCCCCAAGGCGTCACTGATTGGGGTGGTGAGTGGAAAATTGCCGACGCCGGCATCCTTGACGTCGCGTTCGCGCCCGAGGCAGTGGCCGAACTCAACGAGCTGGCAGCGCATCCCCTCGCCCGTTTTGTATGGCTCACCACATGGGAGCGCCTTGCCCCGGAGTTTCTCTGCCCGGCCATTGGCCTCAAGGGCGAGGATTGGCCTGTACTTTCCAGCCAGGGCTGGGACCAGAGCCCCGAATGGTGGAAGCTCGGGGCGCTCCAGAAAGACCTGGCCGCGACGGGTGCGGAGCGCTTCGTGTGGTTGGACGACCAACTTGGCCAGGAGTCCGACGCCCGCTCCTGGGCCGAATACCACCAGGACCGTGTGCTTTGCATCTCACCGGATCCACGCAAGGGACTGTCCCGGCGCGATCTCGCCGCGGTCCGGACCTTCCTCGGTTGAGCCCAAGCACAGGCACACGTTTGTTCGCTCAGTGGTTGGCACGTAGGATTCTTAAGGTTTCAAGCCCGCCGGATAGAGTGCGGCAAGTCCAGTCAAGTAAACAGTGGCTGAACTATGCTGTGCATGGCAGGTATGGGGAAGTGGAACTGCTGAACGTCGACTCTGCAGATTGGGCAACAGGTGGAAATCACCTTCATGGTCGCGCTTGTCATAGCGTTGGCCCTATTCTTTGACTTCACCAACGGCTTTCACGACACAGCCAATGCGATGGCCACGCCTATCGCTACGGGGGCGATCAAGCCCAAAACGGCGGTTGCCTTGGCCGCCGTGCTCAACCTTGTTGGAGCGTTCCTTTCAACCGAAGTGGCAAAGACCATTTCCGGCGGACTCATCAGGGAAGGCTCGGACGGTATCCACATCACGCCGGATATCATCTTCGCCGGCCTGATGGGTGCAATCCTCTGGAATATGGTCACGTGGCTCAAAGGCCTGCCATCCAGTTCCTCGCACGCGCTGTTCGGCGGCCTCATCGGCGCCGCAGTGGTGGGTATCGGCCTGCACTCCATCAACTTTGAAACAGTGCTGCAGAAGGTGATCCTGCCCGCTGTCTTTGCACCACTCATCGCCGGAGGCGTGGCGTACCTTTGCACCCGCCTCGCGTATGCCCTGACTTCCCGGCACGATCCCGAAACGGGTGACAAGCTCACGCAGAAGCGTGGGGGTTTCCGTACCGGCCAGATCTTCACCTCCAGCCTGGTGGCCCTCGCGCACGGCACCAATGACGCCCAGAAGACCATGGGCATCATCACCCTGGTGCTCATCGCCGCAGGTACGCAGGCGCCGGGTTCCGGGCCGCAGTTCTGGGTTGTCGCCGCTTGTGCCCTGGCCATCGCCATCGGCACCTATGCCGGCGGTTGGCGCATCATCCGTACCATGGGCTCGGGCCTGACCGAAGTCAAGCCTGCGCAAGGCTTCTCGGCCGAGACCAGCACGGCCTCAGCCATCCTGGCTTCTTCCCATCTGGGCTTCGCGCTCTCAACAACGCAGGTCGCTTCCGGCTCGGTCATCGGCTCCGGGCTGGGCCGCAAGGGAACCTCCGTGCGGTGGGGCACTGCGGGCAAGATCGCCATAGGGTGGCTGTTCACGCTCCCGGCATCGGCGATCGTGGGTGGGCTCACCGCGCTCCTGGTGAATATCGGCGTCGTAGGTGTGGTCATTGCTGCGGTCGTCGGTAGCGGTGCCGTCCTGTTCATGTTCGTCGCGTCGCGTAAGTCGCATGTCGGCCACCACAACGCCGTGGAAGTCGAAGAGGCCGGCCACGCCGTCAAGTTCAGCAAGAAAAAGAAAGCCCGAAAGGCCGCCAACAACAAGGATGTGCAGCGATGAAGTGGTTGGAGTTGGTTCAGGTTGCCGGCGTCACGCTCGTGGCTGCTGTGAGCCTGGTGGTCCTCTACTCCCTGGGAGTACGCCTTACCGCCATTGCAGGTGACGCCCAGCAGAAGTCACCCGGACTCATACGCTCCCTCGCCGCCATATGCTTTGGCATTTGCGGACTGGCTGTTCTGTTCGGCATCTACCTGATCGTGCCGTACTTCGGAAAATAACGGCCTCTCTGGCAGCAATGTGCGTTCGGGAGAATAATCTGCAGTGTAGTTACATTACTGCGTGGTCGTGATCCGGCAGATGTGGGGCTGTCATGAAGTGCCATTCCCGAAGCCATCTCATCGGACTGGCGCTGGTTCCGGTCCTGATGCTGGCACTTTCTGCCTGCGTCCCCAACGCAACCTCCCCCGGGAGTCCATCGCCGAACCCTGCTCCGCCGGCCACCAGCGCAACATCACAAGGAGTTCCCAGCAGGGTCGATCCCACGGCGGGGCAGCCCGCTGGCCCGGCGGGACCGGGGGCCCCACAAGCAGAAGCGCCGGTGGTGCGCTGGGTACCCATCGGGCCGGTAGGCCCCAACGATCCCACCTCTGGCCAGCGGTATCTCCTCCTTCAGCAATTCCAGTGCGATGCACTGGCCCAGAGCCTGGAGGGCGCGGAAGACGCTGCGGTGTGGCAGGCGGGTGCGGCTGTCTGCAAGGCCCTGCAAAGTGGGACCCAGCAGGACTGGCAGCGGGCTTCCAACGCGGTTGCGGCAACACCCCGCATACCCCAGACCCAGTGCCTTGAATTTACGGTCGCCGCCACGTCAGCCTCTGCGATCGCCCAGCACCGCAGCAACCCAGGAGTTCCACTCAAGCCTGAGACCGCCCCGGGCGAGGCTTGCCCGCGCCACTTAAGCGGCCTGACGGTGGTCGACAGCGACTTGAGGCCCGTAGCAGGCACAGCACGTGCCTCCGGCCCCCGCTCGGGCGGAACGGTCGTAAGACTGGACGGCTATTACGTCAGAGTCGGGGACATCCTGTTCGACGGCGTCCCGGCATCACCGGAGATCGTTGCCGGCGGAGGGGACTACGAGACGCTGTATGTGAGGATGCCGCCGTCGGACGGCAGAGACTCCGTCCGCATTTCCATTACGGACACCGTGGACATCAGCGGAACAGTGACGTTCTTCTATGATGATTCCGCCCCCACCAGCACGGGCCCTGGAACCCAGAGCACAAGGCCAAGCGCCGAACCCACGCGGAGCGGCCCGTCGGCCACCATTCCTTCCGTCGGTGCGTCCCCATCGGCAACTCCATGAGCGTCGCCCAGGAGCCCGCTGCCTCACAGGAATCCGATGATCGGAGCCTGGTCAACAACCGCTGGCAACGGACCCTGGACGTCCTTTCCGTCATTGGTCCGCCCTTGACCGTCGCCACGGCCCTGCTGGTCTACTTCGGCTGGGCGCGCACTGATGCGCAAGCAAAGGCCATGGGCCTGGACGTCAGCCTCTTTGGTTATACGGTGCAGGACTTTATCCTGCGGAGCATCCAGTCGCTCTTCCAACCGTTGGCCTGGCTCGTAGTGATCGGCTTGTTGTGGCTCATGGTGGACCGGCTGGTTTCCCGCCTCCTTGGCGCTGCACGGCACCGGTCGCTGCTTCGAAGGGGCGCCATGGTGGTGTTGGTTCTTGGCTTCGCCTATGCAGCCGTGATGTGGGTGGCAATCGTAACGCAGCCGGAACGGATCCTGCTCTATGCGCCCTTCCTCATCGCCGCAGGTTTGCTGGTAGGGGCGTGGGGGCTCAGTGTGCGCCGAAGGGCTGCGGTTCCGGCCCAACGAATACTCCGCACCACCACGCCGCGCTCGCTCGAGAGGTCACTTGTGTTCGTCCTGGTCACCCTGCTGCTTTTCTGGGGAACCTCCGATTACGCGCAAGCCCTCGGACGGGGCGCTGCAGTCGATTACCAGGAACGGTCCAGCCTGCTGCCCACCGCCGTCGTGTACAGCAAGGAGCGGTTGGCGGTGACGGCACCCAACGTCCATGAGGACTCAGCTGGTACAGAGGCGGAGCCGTTGTACCGGTACACAGGGCTGAGGCTGCTGGTGGTCAGTGGAGGAAGGATCTTCCTGCTGAACGACGGATGGACGCTGGCCCAGGGCCGCGTGGTGGTACTCCGCGATGATGGCAGTGTCCGTGTGGAGTATGGGAACGCAAGTGCCAACTGACTAGTCTGGGGCCATGTCGATCTTCCAGTACTACGTCGCTTCCACCGTCGATGGCTTCATTGCTTCCCCGGACGACGATCTCGGCTGGCTCCTGCAATTTGACCAGGTTGAGGGCGTAAGTGGCAGCTATGAGTCCTTCTTCGCAGGTGTGGGTTGCATTGCGATGGGCGGCGGGACCTACCGTTGGCTCATGGAACACGAGCCCGGCAAGTGGCCGTACCCGGACACCCCCTGCTGGGTGTTCACCCATCATGAATACTCGGCTCCGGCCGGTTCCAATGTCACCTTCGTCCGCGGGGACGTGCGCGAGTTCGCCCCGGATCTCCTGGCTGACGCCGGAGACAAGAACGTGTGGCTGGTGGGTGGCGGTGACCTCGTCGCCCAGTTCGCCAATGCCGGTTTGCTCCACGAGATGATCGTCACCATCATCCCGGTTGTTTTGGGCGCCGGAAAGCGGCTGCTGCCGCTCAACGGCCCGACGGCGCCACTTGAGTTGCTCTCCTCACGCATCCTTGGTGGGGCCGCCGCGGAGCTGCACTACCGCATGCCGCCGCAGGTCGCCCGGCCGTAGGAGCGGCAGAAGAAGCGGCGGTGGCAGCTGCTGCTTAGTGGCGGTTGTTCCGGATCATGTTGGTGATCCGGGCAGTCGACAGCCTGCGGCCCTTTTCATCGGTGATCACGATCTCGTGCGTGGCCAGCGTCCCGCCCAGGTGGATTGCAGTGCACGTACCAGTTACCGTGCCGCTGGCGATGGAGCGGTGATGCGTGGCGCCGACTTCGATTCCCACAGCGTGCCGGCCTCTGCCGGCGTGAAGGGACGCCGCGAATGACCCCAGGGTTTCCGCGAGGACCACGTGGGCTCCGCCATGGAGGATGCCAGCTACTTGGGTGTTCCCCTCCACAGGCATGGTTGCCACAGTGCGTTCGGCGCTGAGTTCGGTAAACCGAATGCCCATTTTTACCACAAGGGAGCCAACGCCGTGGCCGGAAAGCCAATCATGGAACTCCTCCGGTACACCTGCCTCGTTGAGTTCGTCGACAAACCGGTTCGGCGTGAAATTGTCCATCATGCCAACTAGGCTGGCACCTGTGAGTGAAACAACCAAACCGGACCAGGTTCCAACGGCCCAAGCTGCTGCCATTGCAACAGCACCCACCCCCTCTGCCTCCGCTTCGTCCAGCACCACGGGGGAGGGCCGGCCCAGGCTGCTGGTCCTGGATGGCCACTCGATGGCGTTCCGGGCCTTCTATGCGCTTCCTGCCGAAAACTTCTCGACGGCCAGAGGCCAACACACCAACGCCGTGCACGGATTCACCTCCATGCTGATCAACCTGATTAAGGACCAGAAACCCACGCACGTCGCCGTCGCGTTTGATGTTTCTGACGACACAACTTTCCGCAAGGCCGAGTACAGCGAGTACAAGGGTGGCCGCAACGCGACGCCCGCGGAGTTCCAAGGCCAGATCGCCTTGATCGCGAAGGTCATGGAGGCGTGGGGGATTAGGACTATCGCGCTTCCCGGTTACGAGGCCGATGACATCCTGGCAACCCTTGCTGCCCAGGCTGATGCCGCGGGCTTCGAGGTCCTTCTGGTTTCCGGGGACCGTGATTCGTTCCAGCTGATCAACGAGAACGTTTTTGTGCTCTACCCCAAACAGGGCGTCAGCAACATCCCCAAGCTGGACGCCGCAGCCATCGAAGAGAAATACTTCGTCAAGCCAGCCTTGTATTCGGACCTCGCCGCATTGGTGGGCGAATCCGCGGATAATCTCCCGGGCGTACCCGGCGTGGGGCCAAAGACCGCCGCCAAGTGGATCAACCTCTACGGCGGCCTGGACGGCATCCTTGAAAACCTGGACGCCATCGGCGGCAAGGTAGGTGGAGCGCTCAAGGAGAACGTCGAAAACGTCAAGCGCAACCGGAGGCTCAACAGGTTGCTGACGGACCTTGAGTTGCCGATCACGCTTGAGGACCTTTATGAACCCCGCCCTGATCGCCAGGCAATGGAAGAACTTTTTGAAGAGCTGGAATTCCGCACACTGCGGGCCCGCCTGTTCGATCTCTACGGAGACGATACCGCCGGTGCTGCACCGGACACCATCGAAGCCCCTGAGTTTGCCACGCTGAAGGAGGCCGATGAGCTTGAGGCGTTCTTCAGCGCCGGATCGGGCATGCGTTCGGCTATTGCCATCCAGCCCATCCCGGGCCGCATAGGCGAGGACGCCAGCGCGTTGGCCGTGGTGCGGAACAACGGCGCTGCCTGCATCGAGCTCACCGGGCTGGATTCTGCAGCCGAGTCGGTGCTGGCCCGTTGGCTGCAGGACCCTGAAGAAGCCAAAGTGGTGCACGAGTTCAAAGCCGCCCTCAAGGCCCTGCACAACCGTGGCCTGGGCCTGGAAGGCGTTGTTGACGACACGTCGATTTCGGGATACCTAATCCAGCCGGACCGCCGCAGCTACGACCTCCCTGAGCTCGCCCAGGTCCACCTCAAGATCTCCTTGGGCGCTGTGACTGCAGCGGTTGGGCAATTGGAGCTGGACCTCATGGGTGGCAGCGATCAAGCGGCGGCCGCCGCGCTCGTCCAGCAGGCCGCCGTCGTGCATTCCCTTAGCAAGCACTTCGAAAAGGAACTTGCCGAGCGGAAGGCCGACGCCTTGCTGACAACGCTGGAGCTCCCGGTGGCCCGTGTCCTGGCACAGATGGAACTCACCGGCATCTACGTCTCCATGGATCGCATGAACGAGCAGCTTGCGGACCTCACCAAGGTGATCGAGAATGCCCAGGAGCAGGCATTCGCCGCGATCGGGCACGAGGTAAACCTGGGTTCGCCCAAGCAGCTGCAGACAGTCCTTTTCGAGGAACTCGGCCTGCCGAAGACCACGAAAATCAAGTCCGGTTACACCACGGATGCGGCGTCCTTGAAGGCCTTGCTGGAAAAGACCGGCCACGAATTCCTGGTGCAGCTCATGGCCCACCGGGAATCGTCCAAGCTTGCCCAGATGGTTGAAACCCTCAAGAAGTCGGTAGCGGACGATGGCCGCATCCACACCACGTACGCGCAGAACATTGCAGCAACAGGCCGTATCTCCTCGAACAACCCCAACCTGCAAAATATCCCGGTCCGCAGCGAGGAAGGCCGCCGGGTCCGCGGGATCTTCGTGGTCAGTGAGGGGTATGAATGCCTGCTGTCAGCTGACTACTCGCAGATCGAAATGCGCATCATGGCCCACCTCTCCGGTGACGAAGCTCTGATCCAGGCATACAGGGACGGGGAGGACCTGCACCGCTTCGTGGGCTCACGGATCTTCAACGTCGCTCCGGCCGAGGTCACCAGCGCGATGCGGTCCAAGGTGAAGGCCATGTCCTATGGCCTGGCCTATGGCCTGACCTCATTTGGCCTCTCAAAGCAGCTGGAGATCTCGGTGGACGAGGCCAGGACGCTGATGAAGGACTACTTCGACCGCTTTGGCGGCGTGCGTGACTACCTCAGGGGTGTCGTGGACCAGGCAAGGGTGGACGGTTACACGGCCACTATTGAAGGTCGCCGCCGTTACCTCCCGGACCTCACCAGCACCAATCGCCAAGCACGCGAAGCGGCCGAGCGCATTGCCCTCAACTCGCCTATCCAGGGTTCCGCCGCCGATATCATCAAGCGGGCCATGCTGGGCGTCTCCGCAGAACTTGCAAGCCAGGGCTTGAAATCACGGATGCTCCTCCAGGTGCACGATGAACTTGTCCTCGAGATTGCACCCGGAGAGCGCGAAGCCGTCGAAAAACTCGTGGTGGAGCAAATGGGTGCTGCTGCTGAGCTGTCAGTCCCGTTGGACGTCCAGCTCGGCGTAGGGTCCAGCTGGTTCGAGGCCGGCCACTAGTCAGCCGAACGATCCACAGGATCGTCCGAGGGGCGCGCCGCCTGGATGGTGGCGCGCCCCTCCACGTCTGGCTAGGCTCGGGGCGTGGCTGATCCCAATGAAAGTTATTCCGAAACGAACTCCGCCGAAAAATACAGGGTTCAACAATTCCCTGCTGTAGCTGATCGTGAGGACCCTGCCTACTCCCGCTGTGCAGCGTGGATCCAGGCAGTCTCGCACGGCTTCCACCAGCACAGGCGCGATGACGACTACATCGCCAAGACACTCGCGGCTTACCGCGCGGACCACCGTGAATTGACCGGGGTGTACATCAACGGTGACGTTCCCGAGCACGCTCTGGGTGCGGAGTTCCCGGTGGCCACGTACGGCACCATGCGCAAATCCCTGAACATCGGGTTTGGCCGACAACTGGAATCAAACCTGGTGACCGCCGTGACCGTCCGTGGAACGCACCGGCGCAAAGGCCTGCTCCGCGGCATGATCACCGCTGACCTTGCGGGCGCAAAGGACGATGGCCTCGCC
This sequence comes from Arthrobacter sp. StoSoilB5, assembly GCF_019977235.1. Lineage (NCBI taxonomy): Bacteria > Bacillati > Actinomycetota > Actinomycetes > Micrococcales > Micrococcaceae > Arthrobacter > Arthrobacter sp. StoSoilB5. The sequence continues at coordinate 3,118,806 of NZ_AP024646.1, read as the reverse complement.
ATGGCAGCGCTGACCGCCTCGGAGGGTTCCATCTATGGCCGCTTCGGTTTTGGCGTGGCTACATTTGAACGCAGCATCAAGGTCGATACGGGCCCCCGTTTCCGCCTCAAGGGGCAAGCGACGGGGACAGTGGAGGTCGCTGATCCAGCTGTGCTCCTGGAGGTTGCACCGCAGGTCTTCGAACCTGTCCAGCGGGCGACTCCAGGCTCAGTAGACCGTCAGGAGTACTATCGCTTGCTGGCTTCCGGCGCGATCGGCCATGACGGGAAGCCGGACACCGGTGTCCGGAGCGCCCTGCACTACGACGCCTCCGGGACGCTGGACGGCTACGTTTCCTATCGCTTCAAAGGGTGGGATGAGAAGCCCTACACGATGGAGATTGTGGACCTCGTTGCTGGTACAAACCCGGCGTACCTCGATCTCTGGCGCTTCCTTGGGAGCATCGATCTCATTGACCAGGTGACGTGGGCCGAAGCGCCGGTGGACGATCCGCTGGCATGGGCCTTGGAAGATCCCAGATGCATTGACTCCTCGGATGTGCGCGACATGCTGTGGTTACGCATCCTGGATGTTCCGGCAGCACTGGCCGCCCGCCGTTACCCGGTTGCCGGAAAGCTCGTCATGGACGTCTCGGACACGCTTGGTCTGGCTGGTGGCACCTGGGCGTTGGAGTCCGACGGCGGTGCTGCCGCGGTGGTCACTGACGCATCCGGCCAGGAACCCGATCTCCGCATGGACGTCGCCGATCTCGCGTCCATATATCTCGGTGCCGTGTCCCCGGTGACGCTCACCGCGGGCGGGCGGATGAGTGAATGCAAGCCGGGTGCCGCGTTCAGGGCCCAACAGCTTTTTGCCGTGGAGCGGCCGGCACACTGCCTCACGCATTTCTAGAAATACACTTCTACTAACAGCTCAAACACCCAATAGACAAGGACATCCATGGGGGATTCCAAGCGGCGGCCGCTGGCCGGCCGGCGATCAGTGCTGCTTGGAATGGCAGGATTGGCAACTGCTGCCCTTGCGGCTTGCGCGGACAACGGCAGGGTGGCAGTGCCAGACGCCCCCGGACCAGGGCCGACGTCGCCTGTTGCTCAGCCAAGCGGACCGGGTGCCGGCCCTGCGACGCCGCCGCCATCCATCGCTGCGCTCTCGAGCGAGCAGGCCGCTGCGGCCATCGCCGCCAAACCCGGCGGCGGTGAGGGAGGCGACGGCACTGTAGCTCCGCCGTCGAACGCCCCCGCAGCACCGGCCGCTGTCCCCAGCAAGGAACAAATCGTTGCCGAGTTCGGGACCCTGCGCCCACAGGAATGGGGCCTTCACGTTGCGGGTGTCGTGAACAATTCCGCATCCCGGCATGTGGCCCTTACCTTCGACGCCTGCGGCGGGCCCGGCGGAACCGGCTGCGACCACAAATTGCTGAAGTCCCTTCGCAGCCTCAACGTCCCGGCCACCCTTTTCATTAATAGCCGCTGGATCACGGCGAACAGGTCACTTGCCGCCGAATTGGCAGCCGACCCCTTGTTCGAGCTCGCCAACCACGGCACACTCCATTTGCCGTTGTCAGTCAACGGAAGGTCCGCCTACGGCATTGCCGGAACGGCGAACCCAGCCGCGGTTTACGAGGAGTTGATGGGCAACCAGGCCCTCATGCATGAGTTGACGGGGGTTTCGCCGCGCTTCTTCCGGCCGGGAACGGCGTTCTACGACGACGTCGCTGCCGCGATGACGCGCAGGCTTGGGATGCTGCCGGTCAACTTCACCGTGAACGGCGACGGCGGTGCCACCTTCGCGCCCGCAACTGTCGCCGGGGAAGTGGCTCGGGTTGCGGCGGGGGACATCGTGATTTCGCACTTCAACAGGCCGGCCTCAGGAACTGCCGAGGGTTATGCGAGGGCTTTGCCGCGCTTGTTGGACGGCGGGGTTACCTTCGCGCGGCTGGGTGACGTCCTGCCTGGGTGAAGGCCTTTGCTGGTCCTGCCGGGGTCCTTTTGACCCTGCTTTGCAGATACGACTAGAATAAACGGGCGTGTACTACGTGCATGCGTCCATTTTGTATTAATCCACAAATCAGGATGACCCGGTATTCTGCCGTGTTCTGCCGTCCGGACCCGGGCGGCAGCGGTTTGCCTGACCGACACACTATCCACAACGGAGCCCCTACTACATGACCATCACCTCCACCGAGAAGCCCGGTACCCCCGTAGTCGCCATTAACGACATCGGTACCGCTGAGGACTTCCTCGCAGCTGTCGACGCCACCATCAAGTACTTCAACGACGGTGACCTCGTCGAAGGTACTGTCGTCAAGGTCGACCGCGACGAAGTCCTGCTCGACATCGGTTACAAGACCGAAGGTGTCATCCCTTCCCGCGAGCTTTCCATCAAGCACGACGTTGACCCCGGCGAAGTTGTTGCCGTTGGCGATCAGGTCGAAGCTTTGGTTCTCACCAAGGAAGACAAAGAAGGCCGTCTGATCCTCTCCAAGAAGCGTGCTCAGTACGAGCGCGCCTGGGGCGACATCGAGAAGGTCAAGGAAGAAGACGGCGTCGTTACCGGTACCGTCATCGAGGTCGTCAAGGGTGGCCTCATCCTGGACATCGGCCTGCGCGGCTTCCTGCCCGCATCGCTCGTGGAGATGCGTCGTGTCCGCGACCTCGCTCCGTACATCGGTCAGCAGATCGAAGCCAAGATCATCGAGCTGGACAAGAACCGCAACAACGTTGTGCTGTCCCGCCGTGCATGGCTTGAGCAGACCCAGTCCGAGGTCCGCTCCACGTTCCTCAACAAGCTGGAAAAGGGCCAGGTTCGTCCCGGCGTCGTTTCCTCCATCGTCAACTTCGGTGCATTCGTGGACCTTGGCGGCGTAGACGGCCTCGTTCACGTTTCCGAGCTCTCCTGGAAGCACATCGACCACCCGTCCGAGGTTGTCGAGGTTGGCCAGGAAGTCACCGTCGAGGTCCTCGAAGTGGATCTGGACCGCGAGCGTGTCTCCCTGTCGCTCAAGGCTACGCAGGAAGACCCGTGGCAGACCTTCGCCCGCACCCACGCCCTCGGCCAGGTTGTTCCGGGTAAGGTCACCAAGCTGGTTCCGTTCGGTGCGTTCGTTCGCGTCGAAGACGGCATCGAAGGCCTCGTGCACATCTCCGAACTGGCTGTCCGCCACGTGGAGCTCGCCGAGCAGGTTGTCTCCGTTGGCGACGAACTGTTCGTCAAGGTCATCGACATCGACCTCGAGCGTCGTCGCATCTCCCTCTCCCTCAAGCAGGCTAACGAGGGCGTTGACGCTGACAGCACCGAGTTCGATCCCGCTCTGTACGGTATGGCCGCTGAGTACGACGAAGAGGGCAACTACAAGTACCCCGAGGGCTTCGACCCCGAGTCGAACGAATGGCTCGAGGGCTACGAGACCCAGCGCGCCGCTTGGGAGCAGCAGTACGCTGACGCCCAGACCCGTTGGGAAGCCCACAAGAAGCAGGTTGCACAGCACGCTGCTGACGACGCTGCCGCTGCAACGTCCGGTGAGAGCGATTCCGGCACCACCAGCTACTCCTCGGAGCCGGCTGCTGCTGAGTCCAACGCTGGCACCCTGGCGTCCGACGAAGCTCTCGCAGCACTGCGCGAGAAGCTGACCGGCAACTAATTCCGCCACCCCTCACGGGATGCGCTGAATAGCCAAAGAAGGACCCCTGCCTCACGGCAGGGGTCCTTTTGCTTAAGCTGTTGGCAACGAGCTGGGCTATTGGAGGGCCAGGCGGCCAAGGCCTTGGCCCCGGAAACTCCGGCCCAACCAGATGCCAGTCTCCACGGAACCCGGGTCCGGCTCAGTCCTGGACATCGATCCACTCCGTTCCTTCCGGCTGGAGCACTGCAGACCCGGCGGTCAACGCCGCGAGCCGGGCCACGGCGTCGGCTATTGCTGCCGGCTCATCGGGGAGCGCCAGCCGCAGGACCGTCTCGTTGGCTCCGTAGCTGGTCTCCGCCATCACGTACATGGCCGAGCGGAGGTCATTTTCCAGTCGCCCGGCAGCGGCATGCGGAACGCTGACGGCGTATAGCCGCAAGCGGCGGCGCTGTACCAGCGGGGCGGCATCAAGCGCCGCCGAGACCGACTCCGAATAGGCGCGGACGAGCCCGCCGGCACCCAGCAGAATCCCACCAAAATAGCGGACGACGACGGCACTCACGTCGCTAAGGTCAGTCACCCCGGGCGCTGTCTCACGCTTGAGCAATGCTTCCAGCATGGGGATACCCGCCGTGCCCGACGGTTCGCCGTCGTCACTGGAACGTTGAATCATCCTGTCCGGACCGATAACAAAGGCAGAGCAGTGGTGCCGTGCATCATGGAACTCACGCCGCAGCGCGGCCACAAGGGAGCGTGCAGTGTCTTCATCGGGTGAGCGGCGGAGAACGGTGATGAAGCGGGAGCGGCGGATCTCCAGCTCGTGACGGAAATCGGGACCCCCGGCCAGCGTTGTGTAGGCCGTCGCGCGGCTGTCATCCTCAATTTCCACCGCTTCAGTCTAGTGTGGAGGGGTGTTGAAGATCGGGCTGACGGGCGGCATCGCCTCGGGAAAATCGTTGGTGGCGGCCAGGCTGCAAGAGCTGGGGGCTCTGCTCATTGATGCCGACCTCATCGCCAGGCAAGTAGTAGAGCCTGGAACTCCTGGCCTCGCCCGCGTAGTAGAGGCTTTTGGGCCGGGGATCCTGGACGGGCAGGGCAGGCTGGACCGGCCCGCCCTTGGCGCCATAGTTTTCCAGGATCCATCACGGCGCGAAGTCCTCAACGGCATCATCCATCCGCTGGTCCGGGAGTCCGCAGCCGGGATCATGGCCCAAGCTGCCGATGAAGACATTCTGGTCCAGGACATTCCCCTTCTGGTCGAGACGGGGCAGGGGAGCGCATTCCATTTGGTGATTGTGGTGGATGCTCCCGATGAGGTCCGGATTCAACGCATGGTGGACCTGCGCGGAATGACCCTGGAAGACGCCCGTTCGCGGATGGCCGCCCAGGCCACCCGGGAGGCCAGGAGAGCTGCCGCGGACATCATCCTGGAAAATTCCGGTAGCCGGGAGGATCTACTCGCCAAGGTGGACGACCTGTGGTTCGGGCGATTGGTTCCTTTCGCGGACAATTGCCGGCGCGGGATTCGTGCCCGGCGAACTAAAGGTCCTGTCCTTTCTGCCCCAAGGGCCGACTGGGGCCTGCAAGCGGCCCGTCTCTCATCGCGGATCCAGGCGGCAGCACCGGATGACATCCTTGCCGTGGACCACATTGGGTCTACGGCAGTGCCCGGACTGGCCGCCAAGGACGTTATCGACCTTCAAGTGACTGTTGCCGGCCTTGACGTGGCGGATCGGATCGCTCCACGTCTGGCGGCCGCAGGATACCCACGTGTTCCTGGCGTCGCGACGGACACCCCGAAGCCGTCACAACCTGATCCGGCCCAATGGCAAAAGCGCTTCCATGCCAATGCAGATCCAGGACGCCCGACCAACCTGCATGTGCGCGTTGCCGGCACGCCGGGTTGGAGATACGCTCTACTGTTCCGTGACTGGTTGAGGGCGGAACCTTCTGCAGTTGCCCTGTATGAGGCGCACAAGCGAGAAATGGCCGCACAACATGCAAGCGACCCCGGCACCGCTGGCTATGCCGATGCCAAGGAACCGTGGTTCACGGATGTAGCCTGGCCGCTGATGGATGGGTGGGCCAGCCGCACAGGCTGGCAACCGCCGTCGTATTCTTCTGTCGCAGCGGCACATAAATCCGGACGGTAACTGTCCGGGGGCGGGGGTAGATTGGTCTCATGAGTCTTGCCCAGGAGATCAACCGTGTCGTCGCGCCCTTCGAAGTCGTCAGCGACTACAAACCCGCCGGAGACCAGCCGGCGGCAATTGCGGAACTGACGGAACGCATCAGGAACGGCGAGAAGGACGTTGTGCTGCTTGGCGCCACCGGCACGGGCAAGAGCGCCACCACGGCGTGGCTTATTGAGCAGGTGCAGCGCCCCACGTTGGTCATGGTTCAAAACAAGACCCTGGCAGCCCAGCTCGCCAACGAGTTCAGGGAACTCCTGCCCAACAATGCGGTGGAGTACTTTGTTTCGTACTACGACTACTACCAACCGGAAGCCTACGTACCCCAGACGGATACGTTCATCGAAAAGGACTCATCGGTCAATGAGGAAGTCGAACGCCTGCGGCACTCGGCAACCAACGCGCTGCTGACCCGGCGGGACGTCATTGTGGTGGCCACGGTGTCTTGTATTTATGGCCTGGGAACGCCCGAAGAATACATCGCGGGCATGGTGACGCTCACCAAGGGCGCTGAAATGAACCGCGACCACCTCCTTCGCAAGTTCGTTTCCATGCAGTACACGCGAAACGACATGGACTTCCACCGCGGCACCTTCCGCGTCCGCGGGGACACTGTAGAGATCATTCCCATGTACGAGGAACTCGCACTCAGAATCGAATTTTTCGGTGACGAAATCGAGAACATCTACACGCTGCATCCAGTCACCGGTGAGGTCATCCGCGAGGAAACCGAGATGTACGTCTTCCCGGCCTCGCACTACGTGGCCGGACCGGAGCGAATGGGCCGGGCGATCACGGCCATCGAAGACGAACTCGCCGAACGCCTGAAGGTGCTGGAGAGCCAGAACAAGCTGGTGGAAGCCCAGCGGCTGCGGATGCGTACCACCTACGATCTCGAAATGATGCAGCAGATGGGTTTCTGCAACGGCATCGAGAACTACTCCCGGCACATTGACGGCCGTGCAGGCGGTACCGCTCCGCACTGCCTGCTGGACTACTTCCCTGACGACTTCCTCCTGGTCATCGACGAATCCCACGTCACCGTCCCGCAGATCGGCGCCATGTACGAAGGAGACATGTCCCGGAAGCGCACGCTGGTGGACCATGGGTTCCGGCTGCCCTCGGCCATGGACAACAGGCCTCTGAAGTGGGATGAGTTCCTTGAACGCATTGGACAGACCGTTTACTTGTCGGCCACGCCAGGCAAGTACGAGCTCGCCAAGGCGGACGGCTATGTCCAGCAGATCATCCGCCCCACCGGCCTCATCGACCCCGAGGTTATCGTGAAGCCCACCAAGGGCCAGATCGATGACCTCCTGGGCGAAATCCGCCAGCGTACCGAACGCGATGAGCGCATCCTGGTAACCACCTTGACCAAGCGTATGGCCGAAGACCTCACGGACTACCTCCTGGGCCATGGTGTCAAAGTCCAGTACCTCCACTCCGACGTCGATACCCTGCGCCGGGTTGAGCTGCTCCGTGAGCTCCGAATGGGCGTCTTTGACGTCCTGGTGGGCATCAACCTCCTGAGAGAAGGCTTGGACCTGCCTGAAGTCTCGCTGGTCAGCATCCTGGATGCGGACAAGGAAGGCTTCCTTCGTTCATCCACGTCCCTTATCCAGACGATTGGCCGTGCCGCTCGAAACGTGTCCGGGCAGGTCCACATGTACGCGGACAGGATCACGGACTCCATGGCCCACGCCATCGAGGAAACCAACCGTCGCCGTGCCATCCAGGTCAAGTACAACACCGATAATGGCGTTGACCCCCAGCCGCTTCGGAAGAAGATCGCTGACATCACGGACCAGCTGGCACGCGAAGACGCCGATACCCAGGAACTGCTGAACAACAACAGGCTCGCCAAGGGAGCCAAACGTACGTCGGGCAGCAAGGGTGCAGCCACCGTCCGGAAGGACGGGCTGGCCGCGGCTCCCGCGGAGGACCTCGTGGGCCTGATCGAACAACTCACGGAACAGATGCACGGGGCGGCTGCGGAGCTTCAGTTCGAGGTCGCCGCCCGAATCCGCGACGAGGTGGGGGAACTGAAGCGCGAATTGCGTCAAATGCAGTCCGCAGGGCACGCCTAAGGTAAGGTTGTGGTCACGTAGGGGAGTATCCCAAGCGCTATGTCCGTCAGCACGCAAGGCACAGATGCCTCGCCGGACTTAGCGGGCCGCCGCATTTGCATTCACCGCACTGGCAGGCCGGAGAGACTTACACCGCTTTCCCGTACCCTGCGAAAGGCCCGCATTAATGGAGCTTCCAATCTGGTTTGAGGTCGGCTCGTTTGTCGCCCTCGGAATCATCCTGCTAATCGACCTCCTGTTGGTAGTCAAGCGCCCCCACGAACCATCAATGAAGGAAGCCGGCCTCTGGGTCGCTTTCTACGTTGCCTTGGCCCTGGTCTTTGCCGGTGCCATGTTCTACTTCACTGGCCCCGAATATGGCAGCCAGTTCGTCGCTGGCTGGGTTACTGAATACAGCCTGAGCATTGACAACCTGTTCGTCTTCATCATCATCATGGCCCGGTTCTCCGTGCCCCGGAAATACCAGCAGGAAGTGCTGATGGTGGGCATCATCATCGCACTGGTCCTGCGTGGTATCTTCATCGCCTTGGGCGCCGTAGTCATCGAGCAGTTCAGCTGGATCTTCTACATCTTCGGCGCGTTCCTGCTGTGGACTGCGTGGAAGCAGGCCACCGATTCCGGTGAAGACGAAGAAGAAGGTGCCGAAAACCCCCTCGTGGCGCGCCTGCGCAAGGTCCTGCCGATGTCCGAAAAGTTCGACGGCGGCAAGCTGCGGACCACGGTAAACGGCAAGAAGGTCTTTACCCCGATGCTGATCGTCTTCGTGACCATCGGCATGACCGACCTCCTGTTCGCAGTGGATTCCATTCCGGCGATCTTCGGCCTGACCCAGAGCGCCTTTATCGTCTTCACAGCCAACATCTTCGCGCTCATGGGCCTCCGTCAGCTGTACTTCCTGCTGGGTGGGCTGATGAGCCGCCTGATCTACTTGAAGCACGCACTGTCAGTCATCCTGGCTTTCATTGGCGTCAAGCTCGTCCTGCACGCGATGCATGTCAACGAGCTTCCGTTCATCAACAACGGCCACCACATCGAGTGGGCTCCCGAGATTCCCACCTTCGTTTCGTTGGCGGTCATTATCGGTACGATCGTCGTAGCGGTCGTGGCCAGCCTGCTCAGCCCGGCGGCGCGCCAGTCCAAGCTGGACGCACGGCTGGAAGAGGACGCGAAGAAGAGCTTGAGCGAAGCAGAGTAACTGGGCAGTGAAGGTTGTAGTCTCTTGAAGTGACTACCACTTCTACTACGGCGCTGGACCCCCAACGGGTTCAGCGCCGTACTGTTTTCCTGCTCAGTTCGGCCCAGCTCCTCAGCGGAATTGGCAACGGCGCCACACTGTCCATTGGATCCCTCCTGGCTGTAGATCTGTCAGGCTCCGAGGCATGGGCGGGATCCATCACCACTATTCTCACCCTCGCCGCTGCTTTGTCTGCATTACCTTTGGCACGGCTGGCGGAGGCGCGCGGACGGCGCGTGGGTCTGGTCTCTGGCCTGGTGGCTGCCACTATCGGGGCGCTTCTGGTGATGGCATCCGTGGTGGTCGAATCGTTCCCGCTGCTCCTGCTTGCTGCCGGTTTCCTCGGGCTTGGTTCAGCCGCCAACCTCCAAGCGAGGTTCGCCGCCGTCGACCTCGCCCACGCTGAACACCGCGGCAGATCGCTTTCCACGGTTGTCTGGGCGATCACGATTGGAGCTGTGGCCGGCCCAAACCTCATCCAGCCAGGTGCCGTAGTGGGGGCCGCCTTGGGCCTGCCGTCCATTGCCGGGCCTTTTGTGTTCTCTGCTGCGGGCTTGTTCTTGGCGGCAGTGCTGCTTTTTGCCGGCTTGCGGCCGGACCCGTTGTTGTTGGCTCGGCGGCTGGCCTCAGAGGCCGCAGGCGCTGGGACCCTCCCTGCAAGGGGCACTATCCGCTCCGGCCTCCGGGCTGTTCGTTCCTCGCCCCGGGCCCTCCTGGCACTAGCAGCCGTGATCACGGCCCACGGCGTCATGGTGGCCATCATGTCCATGACCCCCTTGCACCTGCAGCAGTTGGTGGGTGGTTCCCATGCCAGCCACCACGGCGGAACAACTGACAGCACGGACGCCTTGGTTGTCATTGGGCTGACCATTTCGCTGCACATCGCCGGCATGTTCGCCCTGTCGCCGCTCTGGGGCTGGTTGACTGACAAAGCCGGCCGCATCCAGACCATCGCCATCGGCCACGGACTCCTGCTGGTCGCGGTGCTGATCGCTGGAATCGGCCAGCAAGAGCCTGTGTTGGTCACCACGGGGCTGGTCATTCTTGGCCTTGGGTGGTCCGCGGCGACCATCGCGGGCTCCACCCTCCTCGCCGAGAGCGTCGCCGAAACACAGCGGGTCACCGTGCAGGGCGTTTCAGATACGCTCATGGGCGCGGCTGGCGCCACCGGGGGCGCTACGTCCGGACTTGTCCTCGCCTGGCTCGGCTATGAAGGGCTCAACATTACCGCTGGAGTGCTGGCCGCAGCAATGCTGGCGCTAACCGCCGCCACCGCTGTCCGGGTGCGCCATTCCGCCGCTGTGTAGGAAACAGGTGAGGTTAGCGGGAACCCCTCACCAGCCCGAAGAGCCGCCCAAAGATACCCTCCCCGTCTTCCCCTATGCCGTCGTGGTGGAAGTCGTCGGTGACCCACGTTTGGAGTCCACGGACTGCTTCCGCGGTTTCCATTGAGAGGTCATGGTCCACATAGATGTCGTCCTTGTAGACGGCGGCTGCCACCGGAATGATATTGGCTGCTAGCTGCTGATGATCGTAAAGGGAACTCCAATCCGATTTGGCAGCCAGCAAAGCCGCCACGTCCCGGAGCGGGACAAGGGCCGGATCCTGTTCGAAGTACCAGGGGTAGATCATTTCTCCCGTGAGCAGGGGTGCCTCTGCTTCCGGCTTGAACTCCGGGAATTCGTCCAATACCCGCCACGCCGCCCAGTCCGTGGCCTCGCCCTGCCCGTAGATCGATTCGTGAAGTACTGCGTACAGCGGATTCCCGGCCCGGCTGACGAGATTGCGTACCTCCTCCAGGAACGCCTCTGACAGGCGTTCACCCAAAGGCGTTTCGATGAAGGCGTCCTCCAAGAGGTAATGCAAGGAGTCAACACGGGTGTTGCCGCCAAGGAAGGACCCCACCATCTGGAACCGTTCCGGCGTCAACCGTTCTCCGCTAGCCAGGAACTCCTCATGCCGTTCAAGGTGGCGGACGATCCTTGTGACCCTCTCACGGTCCTCCGGATACCACGCGAAGTACTCGGCATTCCTCTCCGCCACCCGGCGGAAGGTGGCGCGGTAAACGCGCTCTGCCGGGCCGTGCAGTGGAGCCAGGCCTCCGGTGATGAGCACCTCCCGCAGCCCCTTCGGGGCGAACGACAGATAGGTCAACGCGCAGAATCCCCCGAAGCTCTGGCCCAGCACTGACCATGGCCCGGAATCCAAGGCGTGCCGGATGAACTCGGCGTCGGCCACGATCGAATCGGCCCGGAAATGCGTCAGGTAGTCAGCCTGGGCTGCGGCGTCTCCCCGGAGCGCCAGTGACTGTCGCTCAACAGGAGTGGAAAGCCCCGTGCCGCGCTGGTCCAGCATCAGGATCCGGAAGTCCTTGGCGGCTGCCTTCATCCAACCGGAAAGGGAAGTGACGCGGTTCCCGCGTCCGCCGGGTCCGCCTTGGAGAAACAGCAACCACGGCAGTTTGGCGGCCTCCTCTGCGGAGTACGCGGTTGAGGAATACTCCCGTGCGAAGACGGTGATCGTCTCGCCGCTCGGCTGGGCCTCTTGAACGCCTTTGGCCGAACCATGGTCAAGGGGGACGGTGAAGTAGTGCTCGGCGGTACGGAGACCGCGGAATTCGTGCCGTGCGCGGATGCGGTGAGCGTCGGTCAAAGCTCGCATCTCAGCCATTGGCAAGAGCCTTGTTGCCGGTACTGGCACCTGCTCCGAACGCATCCAGCGCCTCACCGGTCAGCCTGAAGGTTGACCACTCCTCCATGGGGAAAGCGCCGAGGTTCTTATAGAAGTTGATGGACGGCTCGTTCCAGTCCAGGACGCTCCACTCCACCCGTGCGTAACCGCGTTCGACGGCGGTCGCGGCCAGATGCTGCAGGAGGGCCTTGCCGTGGCCCTCGCCGCGCGCTTCCGGAATGACATAGAGGTCTTCGAGGTAGATGCCGTGTACGCCTTCCCACGTTGAGTAGTTCAGGAACCACAGGGCGAAACCCTGCACAGTCCCAGCGGCATTCGCGGCCATGGTCGCGTACACCCGGGGGTTTTCACCGAAGAGCACCTCGGTAAGGAGCTCCGGGGTGTTCCTGACGGCGTCGGGTTCCTTTTCGTAGATCGCAAGATCGTGGATCATACGCAGGATGGCGGGAACGTCTTCAACGGTGGCAGGGCGGATTACACTCATGCTTCCGAGCTTACTAGGGCCCGGGCCGCCCACCGCCAGCGCAGAGCGGAGGACCCGTACGTAACGGGAGGTTCTTTATAGCGAAGGGGAATACCGTCCACCATGATGGGCGGGCCAACGTAGCGCAGGCGCCCGTACGGGCTGTCTACTTCGTGATAGTCCGGTTCCGGAAGTACAGCGTCAGAGTCCGTTAGTGCCGGAAGAAGAAGTAGTTCTTCCGCTGTGCGGGCAAGTGAAAGCCGGGCTGTACCACCACGTCCCGTGCCAAGGCGTTGGGTCAGCAACGAGAACACTGAAGCAGCAAGGCCATAGCCCGTGGCGTGATCGAGTGCCTGCACGGGCAGCGCTCCGGGCTTCCACCCGCCGTCGGCCGAGCGGCCGTACCGGTCAGCTATTCCGCATGCTGCCTGGACCAGGCTGTCGAAGCCGCGGCGCCCCTTCCAAGGACCTCCCTGGCTCCAAGCGCTCAAGGACACCACAACGAGGTCCGCGCGGGGAGCAAGCAGGGCGCCAGGGCCTAAACCAAAGCGATCCAGCCCGCCGTCGCGATATCCCATGACCACTACGTCGGCGGTCGCTATGAGGCCCTTGACCATGTTCAGGGCGTCAGGATCCCGGAAGTCGGCTTCGGCGCTTCGCTTGTCAAAGCCTGAGTCAATGAAAGCGTCCGTGAGTTCCGGGAGGTGGGGAGGGTCGATCCGCAGGACGTCCGCGCCCAGGGCGCCGAGGAGCCGCGTAGCCACGGGGCCGGCAATGACGCGGGTCAGGTCCAGGACCTTCAGGCCTGCCAGAGGGTGATCAGGGTCCGTGGAAGGAACCCACGACGACGGGCGGCCGGCTTCCGCGGATGGTGCAGGTTGGTCGAAGCTGATCCAAGGCCCGCCGCTGGCTGCTGCATGCATGGGAGTGGCCGCCCACTCGTCCCTTGTTCGGACGGCGGCAGCCACACCGTTGTTGCCAGTAATAACGTCTTCGGCTTCCAAGGACGTCATGGCCAGCAGGGCGCGGTCCACATCCGCAGCTTCGCTGGCCGAGACTGCTTCCATGAGACGGGCTGCGTGGTGTGGGTAGTTGGCGTGGAGGCGGATCCAGCCATCGGCAGTTCGTCGGAAACCGGACAACGGAGCGAAGCCTTCAGGTTTCTGCCCGGCTATCCTCAAGTGCCCCAGGGAATCGAACGCCGCCGCGGTGGGCCCGGCACCGACAGAATACCTGCCCGTGGTTCCCGTCAACGCGTTCAGCGCTGTTGCTGCAGCCCGCACCGCACCCAAAGCAAGGCCCTCAACGTCCAGTCCCGGAACTCCATCAGCAGGGGCCCACCATCGCCGTGATCCGGTCCACGGAGCCGTAGGTTCTGCGCTCATGATCTCCAGCGACCGCTGGCTGCTGCCGAGATCAGGGACGGGTTCCATGGGACCTCCTAAAGCCGGTTAACCTGAGCCGATTGAACTAGAGCCGGTTGACGTTCGTCACGCGAACCACAGCAGTGCCCGTCTCGTCGGATGCCGCGAGATCCACGTCGGCCGAGATGCCCCAGTCGTGGTTCCGGGCGGGGTCATCAAAAATCTGCCGGACCCGCCACGTACCGGGTTCCTCGGTGATGATGAGCAAGCCCGGACCCCGGGCGTCGGGGCCCGTGCCGATGTCGTCGTGTTCATCGAAATAGTCGTCCAGAACCTCTTCCCAGCGTTCTGCGTCCCAGCCGGCGTCAGCGTCCAGTTCACCCAAGGCAGCAGAATCCTCGTCCGCGAAGAGCTCCACCCTGCGGAACATCTCGTTCCGGACCATGACGCGGAAAGCCCTGGTGTTCGTGGTCAAGAGCGGCGGCGGGGGTGGGGGAGCGTCGTGCGGTGTTGGCGTCAGCCCTGAGGTGAGCTCCTCCCATTCATCAAGGAGGCTCGAGTCCACTTGACGGACAAGTTCGCCAAGCCAGGCGATGAGGTCTTCGAGATCCTCGCGCAGCAAATCCTGGGGCACGGTCTGCCTGAGTGCACGGAATCCATCTGCCAGGTAGCGCAGCACTATGCCTTCAGAACGGGCCAGGCCGTAAAACTGTACGAACTCTCCGAAGTTCATGGCGCGTTCATACATGTCGCGGATGATCGATTTGGGCGCGAGCTCGAAGTCGCCCACCCACGGCGCGGCCTTGCGGTACACCTCGAAAGCTTCACCGAGAATCTCCGCCAGGGGCATCGGGTACGTCACTTCGTCGAGCATGGCCATGCGCTGCTCATATTCGATGCCGTCAGCCTTCATGGCGGCAACAGCCTCTCCACGGGCCTTCTTCTGCTGCGCCGAGAGAATCTGGCGCGGCTTCTCCAACGTGGCCTCGATAACTGAGACAACATCCAGGGCATACGACGGCGACTCTGGATCGAGGAGCTCAAGGGCGGCAAGGGCAAACGGGGAAAGCGGTTGGTTGAGGGCGAAGTTGGCCTGCAAGTGAACCGTCAAGCGGACAGAACGGCCCTCGGATTGTTGTTCGTCTTCCGGAATGCGTTCCACCACACCTGCTGCCAGCAGTTCGCGGTAAATTCCCAGCGCCTTCCTCATGAGTTTCAGCTGCGCGGGCCGGTTCTCGTGGTTTTCGCTGAGCAAACGCCGGGTTGCCTGGAACGGATCTCCGGGGCGTTCCATGAGGTTAAGGAGCATCGCGTGGGTAACGGCAAAGCTTGAGGTCAGCGGCTCCGGAACGGACTCCACCAGCCGCTTGAAGGTTGACTCACCCCACGAAACGAAACCCTCGGGAGGTTTCTTCTTGACCACTTGGCGCAGCTTCTTCTGGTCGTCGCCGAACTTTGCGGTGGCCTTTGCCATGGCCTTGGCGTTCTCCACTACGTGATCTGGAGCCTGGACCACCACGGTGCCGGCGGTATCGTATCCTGCGCGCCCGGCGCGGCCGGCAATCTGGTGGAACTCACGCGGGTTGAGCACCCGGGTGCGTACGCCGTCGTATTTGCTCAAGGCTGTCAGCAGAACTGTCCGAATGGGCACATTGATGCCTACGCCCAGGGTGTCGGTGCCGCAGATGACCTTCAGGAGCCCGGCTTGGGCCAGTTGCTCCACCAAACGGCGGTACTTCGGCAACATGCCGGCGTGATGGACGCCGATGCCATGGCGGACGAGCCGGTTGAGCGTCTTTCCGAAGCCTGCCGCGAACCGGAAACCGGCGATGAGCTCTGCGATGCGGTCCTTTTCCTGCCGGCTGCACATGTTGATGCTCATCAGGTTCTGGGCGCGCTCGATCGCCTCTGCCTGGCTGAAGTGCACAACGTAGACGGGGACCTGCTTGGTGGAGAGCAGTTCTTCCAGGGTCTCGTGGACCGGTGTCTGGTGATAGTAGTAATGCAGCGGGATGGGTCGTTCCGCGGAGCTAACGGTAGTGGTGGGCCGTCCGGTCAGTTCGCTCAGGCCGGTTTCGAAGCGGCTGACGTCTCCCAGCGTGGCGGACATGAGCAGGAACTGGGCCTGGGGGAGTTCCAACAGTGGAACCTGCCAGGCCCATCCGCGCTGGGGATCGGAGTAGAAGTGGAACTCATCCATGATCACAGCGCCGAGTTCCGCGGAGGCTCCCTCACGCAGCGCAATGTTGGCGAGGATCTCTGCGGTGCAGCAGATAATTGGCGCATCCTGGTTCACACCGGAGTCGCCCGTAATCATGCCAACGTTTTCGGCGCCGAAGATGTCACAGAGCGCGAAGAACTTCTCCGAAACCAAAGCCTTGATGGGAGCGGTGTAATAGCTGCGTTGGCCGCGGGCCATGGCTTCGAAGTGGGCTGCAATGGCAACAAGGGATTTTCCCGAGCCCGTGGGCGTGGCCAGGATAACGTTGGCGCCGGAGGCGAGCTCCATGATCGCCTCGTCCTGCGCAGCGTACAACTGCAGGCCGCGGCCTTCCGTCCATTCAACGAACCGGGTGTAGATCTCGTCCGGACCGAGGGGACTGGAGGCGTTGGAACCAGGGAGCTGCTCAAGAAGTTTCATTGGTTTCCAGCTTAGTGCCCGCACGGTTTAGGCTCGGCCCAGCAGTGCTGCCAAACGCAAGGAGGGTTATATGAGGTGGGATCCGTCCAAGTATGTGGAGTTTGGCAATCACAGGGATAGGCCCTTCCACGACCTCGTGGGCAGGGTTCAGGCCCGGGGTCCGCGGAAAGTGGTGGACCTTGGATGCGGCCCTGGGAACCTCACCGCGACTCTGGCAGTCCGCTGGCCTGGCGCCCGCATCGTCGGCCTGGACTCCTCAGCGGAGATGCTTGCGAAGGCAGCCAGCCAGGCCCTGCAATTTGCCAACCTGGAATTCGAAAAGGCTGATATCGCCAGCTGGCAGCCCGACCAGGAGACAGACGTCGTGGTCACCAATGCCGCACTCCAGTGGGTTCCAAAGCATCAGGACATGCTCGCTGGGTGGTTGCGTGGCCTTAAACCGGGTGCGTGGTTCGCGCTGCAGGTACCGGGAAACTTCACTTCCCCTTCGCATGCGTTGATGAGGGAGCTCGCTGAGTCACCCAAGTGGTCCTCCCGCCTTGGCGGTGTTCTTCGGCATGATGGCGTTGTGGGTAGTCCTGCGGATTACCTGGGGATCATGCTCGACGCCGGTTGTGCCGCTGACGCTTGGGAAACTACCTACCAGCAGGTACTACCGGGCAAGGATCCGGTCCTTGAATGGGTGCGTGGCACCGGACTGCGGCCGGTGCTCGCAGCTTTGCCTCCAGGGGATGCCGCCGACTTCGAGAAGGAATACTCTGCTTTGCTGCGGGAGGCTTATCCGGCGACGAGACACGGAACAGTGTTCCCGTTCCGCCGTATCTTCGCAGTGGCCCGGAAAGACACATGAGTGGCCCGGAAAGACACATGAGCGGGCGGGACCCGTTGGGACGCGTAGCAATCAAGTTTCCAGCCCTCGGTGGCTTGTACCCTTTCCGCGTCGCTGGTCTAATTCTCGACATGGACCAAGGACGCTTCATTGAGCTAACCCCCGGATTGGTGCCGGCACCTGGCCGGTGTTCGCGATGACTGCCATGGACGGGTTTCCTGGCAGTTGGCGCCCCAACACCAGCAGCGGAGTGGCCCTTTTTGAGCAATTAAGGCTGCGCATCATCGAACTGGCAGACTCCGGGGTGCTCGCAGTTGGAGCAAAACTTCCGCCGGTCCGGAACCTGGCTGGCGTGCTGGACGTGGCCCCGCATACAGTGGCCAGGGCTTATAAGGAGCTGGAGGTTGCGGGCGTAGTCGCCACGAGGGGCCGCAACGGCACCATAGTCTGCGCGCGGGATGACCGCTGGGGTGCGCTGGCCGAAGTTGCCGGCCAGTATGCCGCGGCGGCCAAGGCCCAAGGAGCCTCTTTCGCGGAGGCTGTACAGCTTCTTGCCGCCGCTTATGACGCCGATTGATACCGATCAGTAGTGTGTGAGGCACGACATGGAAATTCGAAGAAGTTTTCGATTAGCATTGGTAGGTGCCCAAAGCCTTAGCTGAAGATGCAGCCATCGATGCCCTGAAGAGCGTATCCGCCGTTCCCGACACCAAGCCCACCAGGCCGGACCTGTCCCGGCTCGTCGTCAAGGGTGCACGGGAACACAACCTGCGCAATGTAGATCTGGACCTGCCCAGGGACGCGATGATCGTGTTCACAGGCCTCTCGGGTTCAGGCAAGTCCTCCCTTGCATTCGATACGATCTTCGCCGAGGGGCAGCGGCGGTACGTGGAATCGCTGTCCGCCTATGCCCGACAGTTCCTGGGCCAGGTGGATAAGCCGGACGTGGACTTCATTGAGGGCCTGTCGCCGGCAGTGTCGATCGACCAGAAGTCCACCAGCAAGAACCCTCGTTCCACAGTGGGCACCATCACCGAAATTTACGACTATATGCGTCTGCTCTGGGCGCGTGTGGGCCGTCCGCACTGCCCTGTCTGTGGCGAACCCATCGCCCGGCAGACCCCACAGCAAATTGTTGACCAGCTGTTGGAACTGGAAAAGGGCACGCGCTTCCAGGTCCTCGCTCCCGTGGTACGCGGCCGCAAGGGCGAGTTCGTGGACCTCTTCAAGGAACTGACCGCCAAGGGATATTCGCGTGCGCGGGTGGATGGCGAACTGGTCCAGCTCAGCGAGCCTCCCAAGCTCGGCAAGCAGTTCAAGCACACCATCGAGGTAGTGGTGGACCGCCTGGTGGTCAAGGAAGACATCAGCCAGCGGCTCACGGATTCCATTGAAACGGCACTGGGCTTGGCGGAAGGCCGGGTACTGATCGAATTCGTGGACGTTGATGCCGGGGACCCCGCACGCATCCGCGCTTTCTCCGAGAACCTCGCATGCCCCAACGAGCATCCACTGGCAATTGATGAAATCGAGCCCCGGTCCTTCTCGTTCAACAACCCCTTCGGCGCCTGCTCCGCGTGCAGTGGAATTGGGACCAGGCTTGAAGTGGACGAGGAACTGATTGTTCCCAATCCTGAGCTTTCCCTGGCACAGGGTGCTATCGCTCCATGGTCGCTGGGCACCGCCACCACTGAGTACTGGAACCGTCTCCTGGAGGGCTTGGCCCATGAGCTCGGCTTCTCCATGGACACATCGTGGGAGAAACTGCCCAAGGATGTCCGGAACACTGTGCTGCACGGCAAGGACCACAAGGTCGTCGTCCAGTATCGGAACCGGTTCGGGCGCGAACGCAAGTACAGCACCGGCTTTGAAGGTGCCATCCAGTATGTGCACCGCAAGCACGGAGAAACTGACTCGGATTGGGCCCGGGACAGGTACGAAGAGTACATGCGGCAGATTCCCTGCCCCGAGTGCAACGGCGCGCGACTCAACCCAGCTTCGTTGTCGGTTCTGATCAATGGAAAGTCGATCGCTGAAGTAGCGGCCCTTCCCATGCGTGAATGTGCAGCGTTCCTGGGTAGTCTGACCTTGACGGACCGCGAGGCACAGATTGCCCACCAGGTCCTGAAGGAAATCCAGGCCCGCCTGACGTTCCTTCTGGACGTGGGGCTTGAATACCTGAACCTGGAACGGCCTTCCGGTACGTTGTCCGGCGGCGAAGCCCAGCGTATCCGCCTTGCCACGCAAATTGGTTCCGGTCTGGTGGGAGTGCTCTACGTCCTGGACGAGCCGTCCATCGGCCTTCACCAACGCGATAACCGCCGGTTGATCGAGACGCTCACCCGCCTGCGGGACCTCGGCAACACCCTGATTGTGGTGGAACATGACGAGGACACCATTCATGAGGCGGACTGGGTGGTTGACATTGGACCTGGCGCCGGCGAGCACGGCGGCCAGGTGGTGCATTCCGGTACATACAAGGAGCTCCTGGAAAACAAGGACTCCCTTACCGGCGACTACCTGTCCGGGCGCCGCAAGATCGACATCCCGGCCAAGCGCCGCAAATATGACAAGAAGCGTGAACTAAAGGTCATCGGTGCCAGGGAAAACAACCTGGACAACGTGGATGCCACCTTCCCGCTGGGGCTGTTTACGGCCGTGACCGGCGTCAGTGGTTCGGGCAAATCCACGTTGGTGAACGAGATCCTTTACAAGGTCCTTGCCAACAAGCTCAACGGCGCCAAGCAGGTGGCAGGCCGTCACCGGAGCGTGAACGGGCTCGAGCACCTGGATAAGGTGGTCCACGTAGACCAGAGCCCCATCGGACGCACGCCGCGCTCCAACCCGGCAACCTATACAGGCGTGTTCGATAACATCCGAAAACTGTTTGCTGAAACCACTGAAGCAAAAGTCCGTGGCTACCAGCCCGGCCGCTTCTCGTTCAACGTCAAGGGTGGGCGCTGCGAAGCGTGCTCCGGCGACGGCACGTTGAAGATCGAAATGAACTTCCTGCCGGACGTCTATGTTCCCTGCGAGGTGTGCCACGGCGCCCGGTACAACCGGGAAACCCTTGAAGTGCATTACAAGGGAAAGACCATCGCCGACGTCCTTAACATGCCTATTGAGGAAGGTGCGGAATTCTTTGCCGCATTCACCCCGATAGCAAGGCATCTGAACACCTTGGTGGATGTAGGCCTTGGCTATGTCAGGCTCGGCCAGCCAGCTACAACGCTCTCCGGTGGTGAAGCACAACGCGTGAAGTTGGCCGCCGAACTGCAGAAGAGGTCCAACGGTCGCAGCATTTATGTTCTGGACGAGCCCACCACGGGCCTGCACTTCGAGGACATCCGGAAGCTACTTATGGTTCTACAGGGGCTGGTGGACAAGGGCAACACTGTGATCACCATCGAGCACAACCTGGACGTCATCAAGTCTGCGGACTGGATTGTGGATCTGGGACCGAACGGTGGTTCAGGCGGAGGAAAGATCGTCGCCACCGGCACACCTGAGCAGGTCGCCCAGTCCACTGACAGCCACACCGCAACGTTCCTTGCGGAAATTCTGGGCTAACGGCTCGACTGCTCGGGAAACGCCCAAAGAAATATCTTCAGGACGACCGAAGTATTCCGGTAGCGGCATGCGAGTTTCAGGCATGCCGCTACTCGTGAGAAACTAACCCGGTGACTCAAACAACGGTGCCCGTAATTTTCGATCTGGACGGCACCCTTGTCGATCCAGCCGGTGGTATCACGGGAGGAATATCCGCAGCCCTGCGCGAAATGGGCCTCCCAGTTCCGGAACAGGCCTTGCTGAATGCCATGGTTGGCCCCAAGCTCAGCGACGCATTGCTGCATTTGGCGGATGTGCCCACGGAATTGGTCGATGAAACCATTTCCCGCTACCGGCAGCATTACAAGGAAACCGGTATTGGCCAGAGTAAGTTGTATCCGGGAATCTTCGACCTCCTTGAATTCTTCGCCGAAACAGGACGGGCCGTTGCCGTAGCAACCCAGAAGCCGCAAGGTATTGCCCGGGTAGTCCTTGAGCATCACGGTATTTCGGATTTCTTTGTATCCATTCGAGGAGCTGCTGACGATGAGTCGCTGGCGGCCAATTCTGCTTCCGGCAAGATCGAGATTGTTGGCGCAGCCTTGGCGGACCTCCACTCGCAGCCCGCAGTGATGGTAGGGGACCGGCACCAGGACGTTGCCGGTGCGATGGCCAACGGACTGGATTGCATTGGTGTTCGCTGGGGCTTCGCCCCCGACGGCGAGTTGGAGGATGCCGGCGCGGTGGCCGTGGTTGGCACTGCCCTTGAATTGCGAACCAAGATTGAAGAACTTGACGCTGTCCGCGCGGCAGCCCTGAGCGAGGTACAAAACGATGGCAGTCTTTGATGCGATCCGCTGGACTACCCGTGGACTGATCTCCACCACGTGCCGGCCCACGGTCATTGGACTGGAGAACGTGCCCAAAGAAGGCCCGTTCATCGTGGCGCCCAACCATCTCTCTTTCCTGGACAGCGTCATTGTGCAGGCGCTCATGCCGCGTCCGGTTGCGTTCTTCGCCAAAGCGGAATACTTCACCACGAAAGGCGTCAAAGGCGCTGTGATGAAGTCCTTCTTCGAAGCCGTCGGTTCCATCCCGGTGGAACGCGGTGAGCAGGCAGCAAGCGTGCAGGCGCTCAAGACCCTCCTGGACATCCTGGAGGCCGGAAAAGGCATTGGCATCTACCCTGAGGGCACCCGGTCCCGCGACGGCATCCTTTACCGCGGCCGGACCGGCGTGGGTTGGTTGGCGCTCACCACTGGTGCACCAGTGATCCCCGTGGGGCTTATAGGCACAGAGAAACTACAGCCCGCGGATAAGAACGCGGTCCGTCCCCAGCACTTCACTATGAAAGTTGGCGAGCCGCTCTACTTCGACAAGACGGGCCCGGACCATTCCCTCCCTGCGCGCCGGCAGGTTACGGACAAAATCATGGATGCCATCGCTGCCCTGAGCGGACAGGAACGTTCCACGAGCTACAACCAGAGCAAGTCGGTGGACTGAGCGACTGGCGTTGGCTGTCGGTCCTGTTCACTAGACTGGAATCGTGGCAAATCCAGCAAGTTACCGGCCCCAGACGGGTGAAATTCCCACCACGCCGGGCGTCTACCGTTTCCGCGACCCCCACGGTCGCGTCATCTACGTGGGCAAAGCCAAGAACCTCCGCTCCAGGCTGAATTCCTACTTTGCGAATCCCTCCGGGCTGCTACCCAAGACGCATGCGATGGTGCATGCCGCGAGCAGCGTGGAGTGGACCGTGGTGGGCAGCGAGCTGGAGTCGCTACAGCTGGAGTACACCTGGATCAAGGAATTCAAGCCGCGCTTCAATGTGGTCTTCCGGGACGACAAGACGTATCCCTACCTGGCCGTCACCATGGGGGAGAAGTACCCCAGGGTGCAGGTCATGCGTGGCGAGCGGAAGAAGGGCACGAGGTATTTTGGCCCCTACACCGCGGGCGCCATCCGGGAAACGATGGACACGCTCCTTCGCGTGTTCCCCGTGCGCAGTTGCAGTGCGGGCGTCTTGAAGCGGGCGCAAGCCAGCGGGCGCCCGTGCCTCTTGGGCTACATCGACAAATGCGCGGCACCCTGTGTTGGCCGCGTGACGCCGGAGGAGCACCGCCAACTGGCGGAGGACTTCTGCGCCTTCATGGGCGGCGAGGCCAAGCGCTTCATCGGCCGGCTTGAAAAGGATATGGCGGCTGCCGTCGCGGAACTCGACTACGAGCGCGCCGCGGGGCTCAGGGACGACATCATCGCTCTGCGCAAGGTCTTTGAGCGCAACGCCGTTGTCCTTGCGGAGGATACGGACGCCGACGTCTTCGCTCTGCATGAAGACGAGCTCGAAGCCTCGGTGCAGGTTTTCCACGTCCGTGGCGGGCGGGTCCGTGGGCAGCGTGGTTGGGTGGTGGAGAAAGTCGAAGACGCCACGACGCCGGAACTCATCGAGCACCTGCTGCAGCAGGTCTACGGGGAAGACAGCGAGGTCCAGGGCCGCATCCCGCGGGAAGTACTGGTCCCGGAGAACCCGAGCAACCACGCCGAACTCAGCGAATGGCTGGGCGGGCTCCGTGGGGCCAAGGTGGATATCCGCGTACCCCAACGTGGTGACAAGGCTGCGCTTATGTCCACGGTCCGGGAGAACGCCGAGCAAGCGCTGAAGCTGCACAAGACCCGCCGCGCCGGGGATATCACCGTCCGCTCGCTGGCCCTTCAGGAGCTTCAGGAGGCCCTTGAGCTTCCGGTGCCGCTGCTCCGGATCGAGTGTTTCGATATTTCACATGTCCAAGGGACCAACGTCGTGGCGTCCATGGTGGTGGTGGAAGACGGCTTGCCCAAGAAGTCCGATTACCGCAAGTTTTCCATCACGGGAGCAGCGGCAGCGGATGACACAGCCGCCATGCATGATGTCCTCACGCGCCGCTTCCGCCATTACTTGACGGACAAGGCCGCCCAGGTGCCTGTCTCCGGCGAAATCATCAATCCGACGCGTATGGGCACCGCCGCAGCTCCCAACGGGACTGAAGCGCCGCCGTCGGACCCCACCATGCCGGCCCCCAAGGCCAAGTTCGCATACCCGCCCAACCTGGTTGTGGTGGACGGTGGCCAGCCACAGGTCAATGCCGCAGCCCGTGCGTTGGCGGAGTTGGGCATCGACGACGTCCATGTGGTTGGCCTGGCAAAGCGCCTCGAAGAAGTCTGGCTGCCCAACAGCGACTTCCCGGTGATCCTTCCCCGGACTTCGCAAGGCTTGTATCTGCTGCAGCGCATCCGCGATGAAGCCCACCGCTTCGCCATCACCTTCCACCGGCAAAAGCGGGGCAAGGCCATGACGGTCTCAGCCCTGGACGGCGTTCCGGGCCTGGGAGAGGCCAAACGCAAGGCCCTGGTGGCGCATTTTGGCTCCCTCAAGAAGATCAAGGCGGCCAGTGTGGAGGAACTTACCTCCGCCAAGGGCATCGGTCCGGCATTGGCAGCTGCCGTCGTGCAGCATCTGGGATCCAGCGAAGACGCAGGTGAAGCCGCTCCCGCCGTGAACATGACCACCGGCGAAATCCTCGAATCTTAGCTAGGGTAAGAACTTGACCGGTGGCCGCGACTGCGATGCCACCGGTCAGGCTGTAACAACCACTTCCAAGGAAACGGGGACCACTGATGGATGAGGCAACGGCAGGAGCCGGCGCGGAGCAGGACGGACTGACGCCCGTCAAGCCACCGGAGGCGGAACTGCTGGTGGTTACCGGCATGTCGGGGGCGGGTCGCAGTACCGCTTCGGACGCGTTGGAGGACCACGGTTGGTACGTTGTGGACAACCTTCCTCCGCAGATGCTTGGCACTTTGGCGGAAATCGTCTCGCACGCGCCAAAATCCATCCCTAAGCTGGCCGTAGTTGTGGACGTTAGAAGCAAGGACCTCTTCACCGACATCCAGACAGCCCTGGGCGCCTTGAGTGCCACAGGCATCACCTTCCGGGTACTGTTCCTCGATGCCAGCGACGAAGTCCTGGTCCGCCGGTTCGAACAAGGCCGGCGCCCTCATCCGCTGCAAGGCGGGGGACGGATCCTTGACGGAATCGGCATTGAGCGGGAGGTCTTGCGCGAACTCCGGGAGCATGCCGACGTTGTATTGGACACCAGTGAATTCAACGTGCACGGGCTTGCAACAGCGATCACTGAATTGTTCAGCGATACCGGACCTGTGACGCTCCGGCTGAACGTCATGAGTTTTGGATTCAAGTACGGGTTGCCTGTAGACGCAAACTTCGTTGCCGACGCCCGTTTCATTCCCAACCCGCACTGGGTTCCGCAGCTCCGTCCCCACACAGGACTGGATGAGGACGTCAGCGATTATGTGCTCACAGCCGATGGGGTCCAGGAGTTTGTTGACCGTTACGTCAAGGCCCTGGAGCCGGTTCTGGACGGCTACCGCCAGGAAAACAAGCACTACGCCACGCTGGCCGTGGGGTGCACCGGTGGCAAGCACCGTTCGGTAGCAGTCGCCGTCGAACTCTCCAAGCGCCTTGCTCAGTATCCGCGCGTTACGGTCACAACATCCCACCGCGACCTGGGGCGTGAGTAATGGGAGTCCTGACGGGCCCGTTGCCGCTCATCCCGCCCAAAGGCGTTCCGGGAAGCCAGCAACACAAGAGTCCTTCCGTGGTTGCGCTCGGAGGCGGACACGGCCTTGCGGCCTCGCTCTCCGCCCTTCGTTTGTTGACGTCGGAGCTGACGGCCATCGTCACAGTAGCTGACGACGGCGGCTCCTCCGGGCGCCTCCGGGACGAGTACGGTGTCCTCCCGCCCGGCGACTTGCGGATGGCACTGAGTGCGCTCTGCGACGACACCGACTGGGGGCGGACATGGCGGGACGTCATGCAGCACCGCTTCAATGCGGGCACCGCCAAGGGCGGCTCGCTGGATCATCACGCCATGGGCAACCTGCTCATCGTCACGCTCTGGGAGCTGCTGGGGGATACCGTGGCCGGCCTCAAATGGGCCGGAGCGTTACTGGGGGCGCGGGGCCAAGTACTGCCGATGTCCAGTGTTCCTTTGACCATTGAAGGCCAAGCCCGGGTGGAGCTGCCCGGCGGGGGGCATGAACTGCAGACTGTCAGTGGCCAGGCGAAGTGCGCAGTTGCGGGAAAACTCGAGGAAGTGCGGCTGCTGCCCGAGGATGCACGCGCGTGCACCGAGGCCCTCACAGCGATCGAGCTCGCCGATTGGGTCATCCTCGGACCGGGATCCTGGTACACGTCTGTATTGCCCCATTTGTTGCTGCCGGAGCTTCGCCAGGCCCTGGGCGATACCGCAGCCAAACGCTGCCTCACCATGAACCTTGACGTCGAAACCAAGGAAACGTCCGGCATGACGGCGGCGGACCACTTGGATGTCCTGCGGCGCTACGCACCGGAGTTCAGCGTCGACGTCGTACTCGCCGACCCCGCTGCGATCCAGGACCTCAAGGCCTTTGAGAAGGCGGCGGGGATGATCGGTGCGGAAGTGGTGTTGGGTAGAGTAGGGGCTTCGAGGCGCCGCCCCGTCCATGATCCACTGCTCTTGGCAGCGGCGTACCACGATATCTTCGGGAACAGTTAGGAATACATACGCGATGGCACTTACCGCGTCGGTCAAGGACGAACTGTCCCGGCTGGACATCAAGAAATCTTCAGTCCGTAAAGCTGAGGTTTCGGCGATGCTCCGCTTTGCAGGCGGCCTGCATATTATTTCGGGACGAATCGTCATCGAAGCCGAGGTGGACCTGGCCTCGACTGCCCGGCGCCTGCGCGCCGCGATTGCCGAGGTTTACGGACACCAGAGCGAGATCATCGTGGTCTCCGGCGGCGGCCTGCGCCGGGGAAGCCGCTACGTGGTCCGTGTCGTCCGCGACGGCGAGGCACTGGCCCGGCAAACAGGCCTTCTGGATGGTCGTGGGCGCCCGGTTCGTGGCCTGCCTTCCGTGGTGGTCAACGGGTCCGCGGCAGATGCTGAAGCCGTGTGGCGCGGAGCTTTCCTGGCTCATGGATCCCTCACTGAACCAGGACGTTCCTCGTCCCTGGAAGTAACCTGCCCAGGGCCCGAGTCTGCGCTGGCGCTCGTAGGTGCTGCCCGCCGGCTGGGCATACAGGCCAAGGCCCGCGAAGTCCGCGGGGTGGACCGCGTGGTTATCCGCGACGGTGACACCATCGCGGCGCTCCTTACGCGGATGGGCGCACATGACGCCCTGATGGTCTGGGAGGAGCGGCGCATGCGCAAGGAAGTCCGGGCAACTGCCAACAGGCTGGCCAACTTTGACGACGCCAACCTGCGCCGTTCGGCGCAGGCTGCCGTAGCGGCAGGCGCCAGGGTGGACCGCGCGCTTGAAATTCTCGGCGACGACGTTCCGGATCACCTGAAGTACGCAGGGGAGCTTCGGGTCGCCCACAAGCAGGCAAGCCTGGACGAACTGGGCCGCCTTGCCGATCCTCCCATGACCAAGGACGCCATTGCGGGCCGGATCCGTCGCTTGCTCGCGATGGCCGACAAACGCGCGCTGGATCTCGGAATTCCGGGTACTGAGGCAAATGTGACTCCGGAAATGATGGACGAGTAGTTCCCGCCCATAGAATCGAGAGCGTGCGGAGGAAATACTGCGAGGCGGCGGCGGGTTGTTCCCGGTGGCGGCAGGAGCAGGCTTCTTCCCCAAGGATTTCCGGCTGGCCTGCCGGCCGGATGAACACAACGAGAGTTACCAAACCGGACTTCGGTCCATTACATTGGAGGATTTCGTGACAGAGTACGTTCTGCCCGAGCTCGGCTACGACTACGCAGCACTTGAGCCGCACATTTCGGCAAAAATCATGGAGCTGCACCACAGCAAGCACCACGCTGCCTACGTTGCAGGCGCCAACAACGCCCTCAAGCAGCTCGCAGAAGCCCGCGAAACGGGTGACTTCGCCAACATCAACCGCCTCTCCAAGGACCTTGCGTTCCACACCGGCGGCCACATCAACCACTCCGTGTTCTGGAACAACATCTCCCCGGACGGCGGCGATAAGCCTGAAGGCGAACTCGCAGCCGCCATCGAGGACGCCTTCGGTTCGTTCGACGCTTTCCGTGCCCAGTTCACCGCTGCTGCACTCGGCCTGCAGGGTTCCGGCTGGGCCTTCCTGGCCTACGAGCCCATCGGTGGCAACCTGGTCATCGAGCAGCTCTACGATCAGCAGGGCAACGTCGCCGTTGGCACTACTCCGCTGCTCATGCTGGACATGTGGGAGCACGCGTTCTACCTGGACTACGTCAACGTCAAGGCTGACTACGTCAAGGCATTCTGGAACATCGCCAACTGGGCAGACGTCGCCAAGCGCTTCGAAGCAGCCCGCGCCAACGCCACGGGCCTCATTGTTCTGTAGCTGGTGAGCCCCGGTTCACGCTGATGTAACAAAAGTCACATTATCGGCGAAAAGGGACCAAATACTGAAAAGCCTGCCCCCGCAGTTGCGGGGGCAGGCTTAGTTAAACGTAAGATGGGTCACGGAAGGCGGTTAGCCTTCAGCAACGTGGCTGGTCGCCCTCCGATCTGATAATCACCTCTGCCCAATGACGTGCGGGGTCTGTTAGTTGGAAATATTGATCCGACTCACTAGGCGTGCTTGCAAGAGCACCAAGGAGATTGACACACAGTGACCACCCGTATTGGTATCAACGGCTTCGGCCGCATCGGCCGCAACTACTTCCGCGCAGCACTGGCCCAGGGCGCAGACCTTGAGATCGTCGCAGTCAACGACCTCACCAGCCCCGAGACCCTCGCCCACCTCCTGAAGTACGACTCCGTCGGTGGCCGTCTGACCCAGTCCGTGGAGGTCAAAGAAGGCAACCTGGTTGTCAACGGCGAGTCCATCACCGTGCTTGCTGAACGCGATCCCGCAAACCTTCCCTGGGCCGAGCTCGGTGTCGACATCGTTATCGAATCCACCGGTTTCTTCACCAAGGCGGCAGCTGCGCAGAAGCACATCGACGCCGGCGCCAAGAAGGTCCTGATCTCGGCACCTGCAAGCGACGAGGACATCACCATCGTCATGGGTGTCAACCACGAGCTCTACGACCCCGCTGCGCACCACATCATTTCCAACGCATCCTGCACCACCAACTGCCTTGGCCCCCTGGCAAAGGTAGTCAACGACGCCTTCGGCATCGAGCGTGGACTCATGACCACGGTTCACGCCTACAC
Organism: Arthrobacter sp. StoSoilB5; assembly: GCF_019977235.1. Taxonomy (NCBI): domain Bacteria; kingdom Bacillati; phylum Actinomycetota; class Actinomycetes; order Micrococcales; family Micrococcaceae; genus Arthrobacter; species Arthrobacter sp. StoSoilB5. The sequence continues at coordinate 3,089,929 of NZ_AP024646.1, read as the reverse complement.
GGCAGACCAGAACCTGCAGGACGGCCCCCACAGCGATCTCCGCCGTGCCCGCGCTGCTGCCATCAACATGGTTCCTACCTCCACCGGTGCCGCCAAGGCCATCGGCCTGGTCCTGCCGGAGCTCAAGGGCAAGCTGGATGGCTACGCGATCCGCGTTCCCGTCCCCACCGGTTCGGCCACTGACCTCACGGTCACTGTTTCCCGCGAAGTTACGGTCGAGGAAGTCAACGCCGCTGTCAAGGCTGCCGCTGAGTCCGATCAGTTCGCCGGCATCCTGAGCTACACGGATGCACCCATCGTCTCCTCGGACATCGTGGGCGACCCCGCTTCCTCGATCTTCGACTCCGGCCTGACCAAGGTCATCGGCAACCAGGTCAAGGTTGTTTCCTGGTATGACAACGAGTGGGGCTACTCCAACCGCCTCGTGGACCTTACGGAGCTCGTCGCATCCAAGCTGGGCTAGGGTAGACACATGACATCTCACACCCTCAACGAACTCATCGCTGAAGGTGTCCGCGGGCGGTACATTCTGGTCAGAAGTGACCTTAATGTGCCGCTCGACGGCTCTACAGTGACCGACGACGGCCGCATCAAGGCCTCCCTCCCGGTCCTTAAGAAGCTCTCGGACGCCGGTGCCCGTGTGCTCGTAACCGCCCACCTCGGCCGCCCCAAGGGCGCTCCGGAGGAAAAGTACTCGCTGAAGCCCGCTGCAGCCCGCCTCGGCGAACTCGCGGACTTTAACGTCCAATTGGCTGCTGATACCGTTGGCGACTCCGCCAAGGAGCTGGCAGCTGCACTGCAGGATGGCGACGTACTCGTTCTCGAAAACGTGCGATTCGACCCCCGCGAGACCAGCAAGGACGACGCCGAGCGTGGCGCTTTCGCTGACGAGCTGGTTGCCTTGACTGGTGACAACGGCGCGTTCGTGGACGACGCCTTCGGCGCAGTCCACCGCAAGCACGCCAGCGTCTACGACGTCGCAACGCGCCTGCCGTCCTACCTCGGCGATCTGGTGCACACCGAAGTGGAAGTCCTGCGGAAGCTTACCGCCGACACCCAGCGGCCTTACGTCGTTGTCCTGGGCGGGTCCAAAGTCTCCGACAAGCTGGCAGTCATCGACAACCTGCTTGGCAAGGCGGACACCATCCTGGTTGGTGGCGGCATGCTGTTCACCTTCCTGGCAGCAGAAGGCCACAAGGTAGCTGGGAGCCTTCTGGAAGAGGACCAGATTCCTGTGGTGCAGGACTACCTCAAGCGCGCGGCCGACGCCGGAACTTCGTTCGTGATCCCCACGGACGTCGTCGTGGCCAGCCGTTTCGCAGCGGATGCCGAACACGAAGTTGTCCGTGCGGATGCCATCGAGGAGAGCTCCTTTGGTGCCTCCGGCATTGGCCTGGACATTGGCCCTGAATCCGCGTCTGCTTTTGCAGCGCAGATCGAAGGAGCCAAGACCGTCTTCTGGAACGGCCCCATGGGCGTCTTTGAATTCGAGGCGTTCTCCAGCGGCACCCGAGCCATCGCCCAAGCCCTGACTGACACCGTAGCCTTCACCGTGGTGGGTGGCGGCGACTCAGCCGCAGCAGTACGGACCCTAGGCTTCGAAGATTCCCAGTTTGGCCACATCTCCACCGGTGGCGGCGCCAGCCTGGAATACCTCGAAGGCAAGGAACTTCCCGGCCTCAGCGTCCTGGACCGCTAAACAGCAATCCAGCCGGCAGGACGCCCACGCGTCCTGCCGGCTGTTCCATATATCAACGCATTCTTGGAGTTCATGTGACTACCTCTGCCAACGGCAACTTTGTCCGAAAGCCCTTCATCGCAGGCAACTGGAAGATGAACATGGACCACGTCCAGGGCATCACCCTGCTACAGAAGCTTGCCTGGACCCTCTCGGACGCTAAGCATGATTACAACCGTGTCGAGGTTGCCGTCTTCCCGCCTTTCACTGATCTCCGCGGCGTACAGACGCTTGTCCAGGGCGACGAACTTGACGTCGTTTACGGCGGCCAGGACCTGTCCCAGTTTGACTCCGGAGCATTTACCGGCGACATCTCCGGTCAGTTCCTCAGCAAATTGGGCTGCGCCTACGTCCTGGTGGGGCACAGCGAACGCCGCACCATCCACAACGAATCCGATGACGTCCTGAACGCCAAGGTCAAAGCCGCGTTCCGTCACGGTGTCACACCGGTCCTCTGTGTCGGTGAAGGCCTTGAGATCCGTCAAGCGGGAACGCACGTGGAGCACACGCTGGCCCAGTTGCGGGCCGGCGTCGAAGGTCTCACGCCGGAGCAGGCCGCTGAGCTCGTGGTCGCCTATGAGCCCGTGTGGGCTATCGGAACCGGTGAAGTTGCAGGTCCGGAAGATGCACAGGAAATGTGTGCCGCCATCCGCGCCGAACTTGCAAAGCTCTTCGACGAAGGTGTCGCTGAAAAGACGCGCCTTCTGTATGGAGGTTCCGTCAAGGCAAACAACGCTGCCGCGATCATGGCGGAAAACGATGTTGATGGCCTGCTTGTGGGTGGCGCCAGCCTGGACCCCGCCGAGTTTGCTAACATTGTCAGGTTCGAGAGCCACCTCGTCACGGACTAGTCCGGCTCCCGATTTCCGCTTCTTCGAAAGGCCGTCGTGGACGTTCTTCATGTCATTCTGCAGATCCTGCTGGGCGTTACCAGCCTTCTGCTGACGCTGCTCATTCTTCTCCACAAGGGACGTGGAGGCGGTTTGTCCGACATGTTCGGTGGAGGAATGAGTTCCGGACTGAGCTCGTCCGGCGTCGCTGAGCGGAACCTGAACCGCTTCACCATCATTCTTGGCGTCACGTGGGGAGTTGTCATCATCGGCCTGGGCCTGATCATGCGCTTCACTTCGGGTGGCGACTCCTAGGCATTCGCGAGGGAGGCTCCTTCGCTTTGGAGCCTCCCCAACACTTCTGAATCAATCGGCACCAAACACTAGTGCCGCCGTCGTACCCCTCGCATTAGACTGGGCCTGTCGGCCGTAAGGCCTACGGGCCGTGACGGCCAACCACCGAGTCGCTAGGGGTTCGAAAATGGTTCATGGCACGCCTGGTTACCGGGGCACCCGCGTTGGTGTAGCACTGGGATCTGCTCCGAGAAATCAAAGCGACCACGGCGATGGAGAACAACTGCCGCGTATTCGTGTCCCCTATTGGTGCGCCAAGGGACACGAGACGCGGCTTGTTTTTCTTAAACTGCCGGACGAACAAATACCCAGGAATTGGGACTGCCCCAAGTGCGGCCTCCCAGCGTCGAGAGATCCAGGCCAGGTTCCGGAAACCCGGCCGGAAGACGAGCTCTTCAAGTCCCACCTGGATTACGTTAAAGAACGACGCTCCAGCCAGGACGCAGAAATTGTCCTGGCTGGAGCGTTGGAGCGGTTACGCGCCCGCGGGGTCCTTCCGGACCAACTGCTGGGGGACACGTGACGCAGCGTTTTCGTCGATGAGCCAAAGAGTCCTGGAGCGCCCAACAGGTCCGGCTGCGGGGACCTGAACGGGGTTGGCACCTGCCAAGGCAAGGCCCACGGCGCCGGCCTTGTCTTCACCCGCTACCACCATCCAGATCTCCTGCGCCGTATTGATGGCGGGCAGGGTCAAGGAAACGCGCGACGGCGGTGGCTTGGGTGAGTTTTCGACGCCGACCACTGTGCGGTTCTTCTCCCTGATGGCTGCCTGCTCCGGGAAGAGGGAAGCCACATGGGCGTCGGGACCTACACCGAGTAGGAGTACGTCGAAACGAGGCAACACTCCACGGTTCTCCGGCCGGTCATCTGACATGTCAGCGGCATGCTCTGCCTCTGCTGCTGCCTTGAGCTCTTCAGCGTAGGCTGCAGCGGCTTCCTCCGCGGTGGCGAACTGGTCTGCCGAACCCGGCTCGTGGACCCGGGCAGGGTCAACTGGAAGGTGTGCTAGCAGGGCCTGGTACGCCTGTCGGGTATTGCGGTCGTTACTGTCTGCTGCAACAAAGCGCTCATCACCCCACCAGAAGTTCACCTTCGACCAGTCGACAGCTGGTGCCGCCGCAGAGTCTGCCACCGCCTTCAGGGTTCCAATCCCGACAGTTCCTCCTGTCAGGACCACCGTGGCCTCGCCGTGCTTGTCCTGGACATCCACAAGCTTGGTGATAAGGCGGGCCGCAATGGCCGCCATGAGCACCTTGGAATCGGGGTGGATGCTTACTCTGGGCTCAGCGTGCACTGGTCTGGACTCTCCTCTGACTGGTTAATGGCAGTCCCATCGTAATCACTTCTCCGAAGACTTCGTCGGGGTCGAGCCGGCGGAGTTCCTCGGCGAGGCAGTCCTTGAGGCTGCGCCGGGGGAGCGTGATGCGCTGTGCGGGCTGCCCCGGCTGCGTCAGTTCAGCCACGGACAGGCCGGGGCGGAAGAGCTGGACGTCGCCGCTGGCGCGGGTCAGGCGGACGCGCCGGATGCCAGTGCCGGCAGGGTCTGCAACGATCGTCACGGGCGCCTGGAGGGCCAAGCTCAGCCATGCTGCAAGGAGCAGTGTACTGGGAGAGTCCGAGGCACCTTCAACAGCGACGGCGGAGACGGGGTCACCATCAACTTGGTCGAACACAGCGGCAAGCTGCATGCGCCAGTTCGTCAATCGGGTCCAAGCGAGGTCGGTGTCGCCCGCTTTGTAGGTCTGGCGAATGTTCTCCAGTGCCTGGGCGGGATCGGGCTCGTTCGCGGAGTCCGTGATGCGGCGGTGGGCGATGCGGCCAATGGACGTCTCGCATGCGCTTTCGGGTGCTCCGTGCGGCCACCAAGCCACGATCGGAGCGTCCGGGAGCAGGAGCCCTGACACGAGGGACTCGCTTTCGTGGGCCATATGGCCGAAGCCACGCAGCACGATGACTTCGGATGCACCGGCATCGCCGCCGACGCGGATCTGCGCGTCCAGGCGGTCCGGAGCCTCTGCCCCGGCGTCGGCAAGCACGATAATGCGGCAGGGGTGTTCGCGGCTGGCCTCGTTGGCTGCCTCGATGGCGTCTTCTTCCTGGCCGGACTTGGTGACAACCACCAAAGTAAGCACTCGGCCCAACGCGATCACGCCACCCTGTTCGCGCAAGGCCATGATCTTCTTGGAGATCTTGGAGGTGGTTGTGTCAGGAAGATCTACGATCATGGCCTTCTCCAGGTTCGTCCATCGCGGGCAAGGAGTTCATCGGCCGAAGCCGGCCCCCAGCTACCGGGTGCGTAGGGTTGCGGTTGTTCTTCCAGGCCCGCCCAGTACTCTTCGAACGGGTCAAGGATCTTCCAGGACAGCTCGACTTCCTGGTGGCGCGGGAACAGCGGCGGTTCACCCAGGAGTACGTCCAGGATGAGGCGTTCGTAGGCTTCGGGGCTGGACTCGGTGAACGAGTGGCCGTAGCCAAAGTCCATCGTGACGTCGCGGACTTCCATTTGCGTGCCCGGGACCTTGGACCCAAAGCGGATCGTGGCGCCTTCATCGGGCTGTACGCGGATCACCACGGCGTTCTGGCCGAAGTCATCATCGTTGTGGTCCCGGAACAACAGGTTGGGTGCACGCTTGAACACAACCGCGATTTCGGTCACGCGGCGGCCCAGACGCTTGCCGGCCCGCAGGTAGAACGGAACACCGTTCCAGCGGCGGGTGTTGATGTCCACGCGGATCGCGGCATAAGTCTCAGTCTTTGAATCGGCCGGGATGCCGTCCTCATCCAGGTAACCCAGCACTTCCTCGCCGCCCTGCCAGCCGCCGGTGAATTGCCCCCGGGCGGAATGCGTGGACAAGTCATCGGGCAGCTTGACGGCCGCGAGGACCTTTTCCTTCTCGGCTCGCAGGTCATCGGCGTTGAAGGAAATAGGCTCTTCCATTGCCGTCAACGCAAGGAGCTGCAGCAGGTGGTTCTGAATCACGTCGCGGGCCGCACCGACGCCGTCGTAGTAACCTGCACGGCCACCGGTGCCGATGTCCTCGGCCATGGTGATCTGGACGTGGTCAACGTAGTTGGCGTTCCAGAGAGGCTCGAACAACTGGTTTGCGAAGCGCAGCGCCAGGATGTTCTGCACCGTCTCCTTGCCCAGGTAATGGTCGATCCTGAATACCGCATCCTGCGGGAACACGGACTCCACGATGTCGTTGAGCTGACGGGCAGAATCGAGGTCGTGGCCGAACGGTTTCTCGATGACCACACGGCGCCACTGCCCCGGCTTCGCCTGCGCCAGACCGTGCTTGGACAGCTGGCGACAGACCTGCTCGAACGCTTTGGGCGGGATGGAGAGGTAGAAACCGTGGTTGCCGCGCGTGCCCCGGGTCTCGTCCAGTTCGTCAAGGACGTCGCCGAGACGCTCGAAGGCGTCGTCGTCGTCGAAGTCGCCCTGCACGAACCGGATCCCGGAAGCCAGCTGTTCCCACACAGCTTCATCGAAATTGGTCCGGGCGTTGGCCTTGACGTTCTCTTTGACCTCGGCTGCGAAGTCGGCGTCGTCCCACTCACGCCGACCGAAGCCCACCAGGGCGAAGCTCGGCGGCAGCAGGCCACGGTTCGCCAGGTCATAGACCGCGGGCATGAGTTTCTTACGGGCGAGGTCGCCGGTGACTCCGAAGAACACCAACGATGACGGCCCGGCGATGCGGTTCAGGCGCCGGTCCCGCGGATCCCGCAAGGGATTCCGCAGGCCGGCGATCTTCCTGCCGTTTTCAGTTTCTGGCATGTTTGGTTTTGTGCCTTAGCTTTCGAGTGCGCTGGCCTGGCCGGCCAGTGCAGCGACGACTTCCTGGAGCTGGGCCACGCCGGCAGCACGCTCGGTGAGGTGCAGGCGCAACACGGGACGCCCATGGCCTTCCAGGACCTGGGCATCGCCCGAGGCCTGTGCAGCAATGAGCTCCCCGAAGGTGAAGGGGCGGTCAGGGATCTCGAGATCCAAGGAGGATGCTGCCGTGATCTGAAGGAACACTCCGATAGCCGGACCGCCCTTGTGGAACTGGCCTGTGGAATGCAGGAAGCGCGGGCCCCATCCGAAAGTTACCGGACGGCCGGAGACTGCGGCGAGTTCGTCGCGGATGCCTTCAAGGGGTGCGTGGGAGATGCGGTCGAGGTAGGCCTGGACACTGAGGTAGCCATCCGTGCCGAGCTGGGCCAGAAGGGCCTGCATGGCTTCGGATGCAGTGCCGGCATTGCCCAGCCAGTCGCCGCCTCGAACTTCCACAGCGCCGTCGGTGAAGGCCGCTGGCGTGGGTTCAGGGCGGGCATCCAGCAGTCCGCGCGCGGCCACCTTGGCAGCCTCGACGTCGGGCTGGTCAAACGGGTTAATGCCCAGGAGGCGTCCTGCTACAGCGGTCGCGAATTCCCAGAGGAACATCTGGGAAGCGAGGCCACCTGCGATGGCAACTTCGTTTTCGCGAAGTTCGACGTCGGCGTCCGCACTTACCAGCCGAACCACCAGGACATCCTCGGCCCCGTTGAGGGCCTCGGGGCAATCCGGTCCTGCAACAACAGGCAACACACCTGTGCCGAGCTTGCCCGTGGATTCAGCGATGAGCTGCTCGGCCCAATCGGCAAAGCCGACGATGCCGGAACCATCCTCGGCAATAACGATCTTGTTGCGCAGCGGGTTGGTACCGCCGAGGGCAATGCCCAAAGCCAAGCCAATGTTGTCTTCGGAATCCTCATTAAGGATCTCGGCGGCCTCCTCTGCCTCGTCCAGGAAAGCCTGGATGTCGACGCCGGCCAGGCCGCAAGGGACCAGACCGAACGCGGTGAGGGCAGAGAACCGGCCCCCGACGTTGGGATCGGCGTTGAAGACGGCGCGGTAGCCTGCTTCGCGGGAAGCCTTGTCCAGCGGCGATCCCGGGTCGGTGACGATGATGATGCGTCTCTTGGCGTCGATGCCGGCGTCGTTGAAGGCTTTCTCGAACACCCTGCGCTGGGAATCTGTCTCAACCGTCGAACCCGATTTGGAGGAGACGACAATTGCGGTCTCGGCCAGCCGGTCCGTCAAAGCAGCGCTTACCTGCTCAGGGTCTGTGCTGTCCAGCACAGTCAGCTCGACGCCGGCGGTGCCGGCGATGACCTCGGGAGCCAAAGAGGAGCCACCCATGCCACAAAGGACAATGCGGGAGACGCCCTCGGCGCGGAGAGCATCACGAAGTTCGAGAATGCCGTCCACCAAAGGTTGCGATACGGCGGCAGCCTCAACCCAGCCCAGACGGATGGCCGATTCGGACTCCGCTTCAGGACCCCACAGTGTGTGGTCCTTGGCGAAAATCCTCGTGGCGACGTGGTCGTCTACAAGGCTGGAGATGTTCTGGGCGATGGCCTGCTGCGCGGCACCGCTGGCGTCGTAGCTGATTGTGCTCATTGTGGGTTAGGAAGCCTTCCGTGCGGTGGCGAGGGCGCCTTCGACGTCGGCCAGGAGTTCCTTCCAGCTGGCCACGAACTTCTCGAGGCCTTCGGACTCGAGCAGCGCTACGACGTCATTGTAGGAAACACCGAGTGCCTCCAGGGCGTTGAGGGTCTCGTTGGCGTCTTCGTACGTGCCGGTGATGGTGTCGCCGGTGACCACGCCGTGGTCAAACGTAGCGTCAAGCGTCTTCTCCGGCATGGTGTTGACCACGCCGGCAGCGACGAGTTCCGTCACGTACAGGGTGTCAGGGTAGGCCGGGTCCTTGACGCCAGTGGACGCCCACAGCGGACGCTGGGGGAGGGCGCCGGCTTCGGACAGCACGGCCCAGCGCTCGGTGGAGAACAGCTCTTCGTAGACCTGGTAGGCCAGGCGTGCATTCGCGACGCCAGCCTTGCCCTTGAGCGCCTTGGCTTCATCGGTGCCGATGGCGTTCAGGCGCTTGTCGATCTCGGAGTCCACGCGGGAGACGAAGAACGAAGCCACGGAGTGGATCTTGGAGAGGTCGTGGCCGTTGTCCTTGGCCTGCTCCAGGCCGGACTGGAAGGCGTTGATGACGGCGCGGTACCGCTCCAGGGAGAAGATCAGGGTCACGTTGACGCTGATGCCCTCGGCCAGGGTTGCCGTGATGGCCTCCAGGCCTTCCAGGGTTGCCGGGATCTTGATGTGGACGTTGTCCTTGTTGACCTTGCCGTAAAGGTGCTTGGCCTCAGCAATGGTGGCCTCGGTGTCCCAAGCAAGGCGGGGATCCACCTCGATGGACACGCGGCCGTCCACACCGTTGGTGGCCGCAGCGATCGGTGCGAAAAGATCGCAGGCATCGGCGACATCGGTGGTGGTGATCTCGAAGATGGTCTCTTCGACGCTGGCACCGGCTGCGGCCTGGGCGGCGATCGTGGCGTCATAGTCCGTGCCGGTGGTGATGGCGGCGTGGAAGATGGACGGGTTGGTGGTCACACCGACGACGTTCTTTTCGTCGATGAGCTTCTGCAGCGTGCCCGTCTCCAGGCGGTTGCGGGAAAGGTCATCGAGCCAGATGGAAACGCCGGCGTCGGAGAGCTGCTGCGTGGGGGTGCTGGTCATTGTTTTCTCCTTGATAGAGGTATCAGGCGCTCAGGCCTGCGAGGGAGTCTTTTGCGGCGGCGGCAACGGCTTCGGCCGTGATGCCGAATTCCTGGAACAACCGCTTGTAGTCTGCCGAGGCACCGAAGTGCTCAAGGGAGACCGAACGGCCGGCGTCACCGACGAATTCCTTCCAGCCCAGTGCGAGGCCGGCTTCGACGGAAACGCGTGCCTTCACATCCGTGGGGAGCACGGACTCGCGGTAGGCCTCGTCCTGTTTGTTGAACCATTCCACGCACGGCATGGAAACAACGCGGGTGGCGATGCCTTCAGCCTGGAGTGCTTCGCGGGCTGCAACGGCGAGCTGGACCTCGGAGCCGGTGCCGATCAGGATGACCTGGGCGTCAACGGTTTCGCCGTCCTTGGAAGCCTCGGCCAGGACGTAACCGCCCTTGGCCACACCAGCGGTGGAACCAAAGGTGTCGCCCGCTGCAGTGCCTTCGCCGCGGGCGTAGGTGGGGATGTTCTGTCGGGTCAGCACAATGCCGGCAGGGTTCTCGTGGTTCTCCAACATGGCCTTCCATGCCGCGGAGACCTCGTTGGCGTCGCCGGGGCGGACCACGTCCAAGCCGGGGATGGCGCGCAGGGATGCGAGCTGTTCCACTGGCTGGTGCGTGGGTCCGTCTTCGCCGAGGCCGATGGAGTCGTGCGTCCACACGTACAGGGACGGAACGCCCATCAGGGCACCCAGGCGGATGGCCGGGCGCTGGTAGTCGGAGAAGATCAGGAACGTGCCCGAGAAAGCACGGGTGCGGCCGTGCAGGGAGATGCCGTTCACGATCGAGGCGGCTGCGTGCTCGCGGATACCGAAGTGCAGAACGCGGCCGTAGGGGTTGCCCTTCCAGGCTTCGGTGGAACGCGAGGCCGGAATGAACGAGGGCGAGCCTTCGATGGTGGTGTTGTTGGACTCGGCGAGGTCGGCGGAACCGCCCCAGAGCTCCGGCAGGACGGGTCCGATGGCGTTGAGGACCTTGCCCGAGGCCGCACGGGTGGAAACGTCCTTGCCGGCTTCGAATACGGGGAGAGCGGCGTCGATGCCGACGGGAAGCTTCTTGGCTTCGACACGCTCAAGCAGGGCAGCGGCGTCCGGGTTGGCGGACTGCCAGGCCTCGAACGAGCTCTGCCATGCGGCACGGGACTCGGCGCCGCGGTCAAGGACCTTGCGGGCGTGCGCCAGGACCTCTTCGTCAACGTCGAAGGACTTGGCCGGGTCGAAACCGAGCACGGTCTTCAGTGCGGCAACTTCCTCGGCACCCAGGGCAGAACCGTGGATCTTGCCGGTGTTCTGCTTCTTCGGGGCCGGGTAGCCAATGATGGTGCGCAGCGAAATGATCGACGGCTTGTTCGTCTCTGCTTTCGCTGCGAGGAGTGCGGAGTAGAGCTCCTGGACGTCTTCGACGTAGTCGCCGGTCTTGGTCCAGTCAACGCGCTGGGTGTGCCAGCCGTAAGCCTCGTAGCGCTTCAGGACATCCTCGGTGAAAGCGATGTCGGTGTCGTCCTCGATGGAGATGTGGTTCTCGTCGTAGATCACCACGAGGTTGCCCAGTTCCTGGTGGCCTGCCAGCGAGGACGCCTCGGACGTCACGCCTTCCTGCAGGTCGCCGTCGGAAGCGATAACCCAGATCGTGTGGTCGAACGGCGACTCGCCAGCGGGAGCATCGGCGTCGAACAGGCCGCGCTGGCGACGCTGGGAGTAAGCGAAACCGACAGCCGACGCAAGGCCCTGGCCCAGCGGGCCGGTGGTGATTTCCACGCCGGCGGTGTGCTTGTACTCGGGGTGGCCCGGAGTCAGCGAACCCCAGGTACGCAGAGCCTCAAGATCCTTCAGTTCCAGGCCGTATCCGGAGAGGAACAGCTGAATGTAGAGGGTCAATGAGGTGTGTCCCGGGGACAGGACAAACCGGTCACGGCCAATCCAGTCAGGGTTCTTCGGGTCATGGCGCATCAGCTTCTGGAACAGCAGGTACGCTGCCGGTGCCAAGCTCATTGCCGTGCCGGGGTGGCCATTTCCAACCTTCTCCACGGCGTCGGCGGCCAACACGCGGACGGTGTCAACAGCCTTCTGGTCCAGATCGGTCCATGACAGTTCTTGCTCTTCCAAATGTGGCACGAAAACCGAGCCCCTCTCTGTGCTGACGGCAGGCGGAAGGACACGGCGCGCAGGAAGCACAGGATGGCGCCCGCTGCAATGTGTCTACCAGCCGTTCACCATTGAAACGTTGATCCTTCATCCAGACGCACGGATTTCCGAGAATACGGTTTCCCGGATTGTCAACGTGTGCTGATCTGCTCAACAGCTTAGCCCCAAACGTGTCGTGAGACTCAGGGAATCCCACTAACTGGACAGAATTTCCCTTATATGAATCACGATGGCGCCGCGCGGAAGTGATCTTTCCGAAACATTGGCGTATTTTGCGGACATGGGCGTACTTCCAGCCACGGTATGATATTTGGAGGCCACCAGCGGTTCATGCGCCCGCGGTTCCATGTCAGAAACCCGGACGGCTGCCGCTGCGAGAACCCCAGAGCATAGAACAGAGTGACTGCCGCCGTGAGCACAACTGATACGCCCCTCAACGCGTCCCCGGCCCGGGGAAACATCGGAATCTCCCGTAAGTTCAAGGCGTATCTGGCTCTGACCAAGCCCCGTGTGATCGAACTGCTCCTGGTTAGTACCCTCCCCACCATGATTTTTGCCCAGCGGGGCTTCCCGTCCATCGGGCTGATTCTGGCAACACTCGTGGGTGGTGCTTTCGCCGCAGGCAGCGCCGGCGTGTTCAACTGCTACATCGACCGCGACATCGACAAATTGATGCACCGCACCGAAAAGCGTCCCCTTGTTACCGGGGAAGTCACCCCGCGCGAAGCCATTGTGTTCGCTTGGATCCTCGGCGCGGCTTCGATCGCGATCCTCTGGTTCGGGGCGAATCCGCTGTCCGCGTGGCTGGGGTTGGGTGCAATCGTCTTCTACGTGGTCATCTACACCATGATCCTCAAGCGCCGCACCGCACAGAATATCGTCTGGGGCGGCGCGGCCGGCTGCTTCCCAGTGCTCATCGCCTGGGCCGCGGTCACCAATACTGTCGAGTGGCCCGCCGTCGTTCTCTTCATGGTCATTTTCCTGTGGACACCCCCGCACTACTGGCCGCTGTCCATGCGCTACGGCGAGGATTACCGCAACGCCAAGGTGCCCATGCTTGGCGCAATTGCCGGGGCAAAGGTCGTCTCTGTCCAGGTGGTCCTGTACGCCTGGGCCATGGTTGCCTGCTCGCTCCTGATGATTCCCGTGGGCGGTGCAGGCTGGGTCTACTCAATCGCCGCCGTCGCTGCCGGTGCATGGTTCCTCTATGAGAGCCACGCACTCTACAAGCGCGCACAAGGTGGCGACGTCTCCAACAAGGGCGCCATGAAGGTCTTCCACGGCTCCATCAGCTACCTGACGCTACTGTTTATCGCGTTGGCCGTGGACCCGTTCATCGGATCACCGATCATCGGCGGCTAGGCCGCACCGCAAGTTGCCCAACCAAAAGGCACGACGCCGGCACTCACCCCCGAGTGCCGGCGTCGTGCCTTTCGTCTCCCACCAGCGATGCTCTCTCACTTCCAGCCCCATTTGGCCGGTTGTTCTCTCACATCCCACCGATCCGAAGCGGATGCTCCCAATGGATGTTCGACGTCCGCAGGATCTGAGAGAGCAACCGGGCCAGGGCTGCAGGATCTGAGAGAGCAACCGGGCTAGGGCTGCAGGATCTGAGAGAGCAACCGGGCCAGGGCTGCAGGATCTGAGAGAGCGTAGTGGGGGTTGCTACTTGGCCGGGCTGTATTTAGCGGTGTCGGCCGCGTTGGTGGATGCGCTCATCAGCAGGGCTGCTCCAAGCATGTGCGCACCCACGAGAAGTGCGGGAATTCCGTTGTAGTACTGCGTGAACCCGATGATGGCCTGGAGCACTGTGACACCCAGCAGCAACCATGCAGCGGTGCGGAACGGTCCACCTATCTTGTGGCGGATCACCAAGTAGACGGCAAACAATGTTCCCGCGGTGATGAGGTAGGCCGGCACGGCGTGAATGTGTGAAAAGAGGTCCCAATCGAGGTCGTTTCGGGGAGCATCGGCGTCGCCGGCGTGCGGACCTGCGCCGGTCACAACCACGCCCAGCATGACCGCGATGGCGGAGAATACAGCAACGGCCATCATGACGGGCCGGACAATCGCGGGAAGCGCGGGCAGGGACCGGTCCATGAAGCGTCCAGTGCGTCCGTAAGCACGGTTGACGAGCAAGGTGGCGAAGACCACGAGGGCCATTGACACCAGGAAGTGAAGCCCGACGACCCAGGGGTTCAGGCCGGAGAGAACTGTTACGCCGCCGATGACAGCCTGGGCGGGGATGCTCGCCAAGAGGCCAAGTGCCAGAAGGAAGAGATCGCGGCGTTCCCTGCGCAGGTTCCACAAGTACACCAGCATGAGCGCGGCAACCGCGGCCAAGGCGAAAGTCAGCATTCTGTTGCCGAACTCGATGAAGCCGTGGATACCCATCTCGGGCGTATTCACCAATGAGTCGCTGGTGCAACGCGGCCAAGTCGGGCACCCAAGTCCGGAGGCGGTTAGGCGGACCGCGCCGCCAGTGACCACGAGGACCGTCTGCCCAATGAGCGAGAGCACTGCGAGTCGGCGGATGGTGCGGTTGACCTCCGTTGGCAGCTTGGAGGTGAACCGCTGAACAGTTTTCGGAAGGCGGGATGCCGTACTCACAGTTTTCTCAATTCTCAGTTCTGCTTGGTTGGTCAGTTCCACTTGAACCAGCGGATGGCTGCGGCGCCGGCAAGCACGGTCCACAGCAGGAGGACCATTACGGCCGGGAGGGGGACGACGCCCAACAGGAAAGCATCCCTCAACGCCTGTCCCAGTGCACCGGATGGAAGGAAGTGCACGATCCCCTGAGCCAAAGCGGGGAGCCGTTCTGCCGGAACGACGATGCCGCCCAGTGCTCCCAGCAGGATCCATAGCAGGTTGGTGATGGCAAGGGTGGCTTCGGGCCGCACAGTTCCTGCCACCAGCAAGCCCAAGGCCGTAAACGCGGCTGCTCCGAGAATCAGCAGGCCTATGCCCGGGAGCCAGGCCTCTGGCCGTGGCTGCCAGCCCAGCAGTCCAGCGACGGCGGCCACCACCAGTACCTGCAGGAACAGCACCACGAGCACCGCCAGGACCTTGCCCGCAATCAGCCCACCGCGCCCCAGGGGAGTAGTGGACAGGAACCGCAGGACTCCGTAGCGGCGGTCAAATCCTGTGGCTATGCCTTGCCCCGTAAAGGCTGTGGACATGGCGCATAGGGCGAGGATTCCAGGCGTGGCGACGTCTATGCGGGAGCCGCCAAGGCCATCCAATAAGGGCGTAACGGTCAAGCCGGCCATGGCCAGCAACGGCAGGACGATTGCGAGAATCAATTGCTCGCCGTTGCGGAGCATCGTTATGGTCTCGTAACGGCCCTGCTGCAGAATACGGCGGGGCAGGGAAGCAGGTCCGGCGTTTGGGGACAGTAGTTTGCTCATCGGAGGTCCCTTCCGGAGATGTCCAGGAAAACGTCTTCGAGGCTGCGCGCCTCGAGTCTCAGTGACGCTGGCATGATTTCGCGTTCCGCCCACCAAGCGGTCAAGGCGGCAAGATCGGCGGGCCCCAGGGCACCTGTGATGGAGTAGCTGCCAGGACGGGTTTCAAGGACTTGCAAACCTGCGCGAAGGACGCCTTTAAACTCGAGTCCGGCCGGTGCATCGAAGAACAGGGTCCGGTCAGTAATAGCGGTGTCGGCAGAATGGTCGTGCCGTAGGAGGTCGGCGACCGTTCCCTCGGCGACGTTGTGTCCGCCGTCGATGATGTAGACGTAGTCAGCCAGGCGTTCGGCGTCGTCCATCAAATGCGTCGTGAGGATGATGCCCATGCCGGCGTCGCGCAGTTCAGCAATGAGATCGAACACCACCTGACGCGAATGCGGATCCAGTCCAGCGCTGGGCTCGTCAAGGAAGAGGACTTCCGGGTTACCTACCAAGGCTGCAGCCAGGGCCACGCGCTGCTTTTGGCCGCCTGACAGGCGCCGTACGCTGGTGCGGCTGAACTGGGCAATGCCCAAGCGCTCCACGAGCGCATCGACGTCCATGGGATTCCGGTACATGCCGGCAACATGACGCAAGAGGGGGACGGGACGGGCCGACGGCGGGAGGCCGCCGTCCTGGAGCATGACGCCTACGCGGGACCTCAAGTCAGCGCCGGCCGTATCCGGGTCCGCGCCCAGGAGGGAGATGCTCCCCCCGGTCCGTTTCTGCAGACCTTGTGCACACTCAAGCGTGGTGGTCTTGCCGGCGCCGTTGGCTCCAA
Organism: Arthrobacter sp. StoSoilB5; assembly: GCF_019977235.1. Lineage (NCBI taxonomy): Bacteria > Bacillati > Actinomycetota > Actinomycetes > Micrococcales > Micrococcaceae > Arthrobacter > Arthrobacter sp. StoSoilB5. The sequence continues at coordinate 3,074,051 of NZ_AP024646.1, read as the reverse complement.
GGAGGGCCGTAATCCGGCCTCGTTCAGCCGCCATGGACAGCCCACTGACAACCCGGAGCATTTTGCCGTCAAGGGAGGCCAGGGGGCCTACATCCTTAATGAGTCCGTCTATAGTGAGGACAGGGGAATCGGTGGATCGCACCAAAGTATTCTACGTGAAGTAGTACGGTCACACTTGGCGGGCGGCTAAGGTCAGTCTTGCCTTACTGGATGCATGAAACAAATTACGACATGATTGTGTTGTGTATTCCATGAGCAGTCCAGTTTCCATGCCCTCAAAGCGGCATGCTGCAGCAGCCGAGGCCTTCGCGCCTTTGCATGCGCTGCCTGACGCGGAAGACCGCACAAGGGACCGCGTCCTTGGCGCAGTTTTGGAGAACGGCCCCGTCAGTGCTGCTGAGCTGGGCGATCTTCTTGGCTTCACGCCTGCAGCGGTTCGCCGCCACCTGGATCACCTGGAGCGGAGCGGCGTGATCGAAGTCAAGCGCGTCGCCAAGGCAGGAGCCGGCGCCGGACGCCCTGCGCGCCGCTATGTCCTGAGTTCACAAGGCCAATCGAAGCTTGGCGATGACTACCTGAACATCGCCAGTTCCGCGCTCCGGCGACTCCAGGAGATTGCCGGCGAGGATGCAGTCCGCGAATATGCGGAGGAGCGCTTCTCTGAAATGGAGCGTCGATACGCACCGGAAGTCGCGGCTGCCGGGCAGGACATCACCGCCCGCGCCTTGGCCTTGTCCAAGGCCCTGAGCCGTGACGGTTACGTAGCCTCTGCCCATTCCATTGAGGCCAAAGCCCCTCTGCCCGCAGAGTTTTCCAGTGTCCAGCTGTGCCAGGGACATTGCCCCATCCAACAGCTCGCAGCGGAATTCCCGGTCTTTTGCGACAGCGAGACCAAGGTCTTTTCCCGCTTGGTGGGCGTCGATGTCCGGCGTCTTTCAACCCTGGCGCAAGGCGGGCACGTCTGCACCACCCACATACCTACCGGGCGACCAGCTGCCACGGTGCCTCACAGCACCGCAGTGCAGTCCGGGAACCCGTACCAGGAATCAAACAACCAGCAAGAAAGGCCGTGATGACGGACCAACTAGCAGAGAAAGCGGTAGCTGACGGCACTGTGATCTCGGAGATTCTGGAGAAGAATCCCGAACTGCACGGTATCGGAAACTACGAGTACGGCTGGGCCGACAAGAACGACGTAGGCGCGAACGCCCGTCGTGGCCTCGACGAGGAGGTTGTCCGCGACATCTCCTCGAAGAAGAACGAGCCCGAATGGATGCTCGATCTGCGGCTCAAGGGCCTGAAGTACTTCGACCGTAAGCCCATGCCAACCTGGGGCGCAGACCTCTCGGGCATCGACTTCGACAACATCAAGTACTTCGTGCGTTCCACCGAGAAGCAGGCGGCAACGTGGGAAGACCTTCCCGAGGACATCCGCAATACGTACGAGAAGCTCGGCATTCCCGAAGCTGAGCGCAGCCGCCTCGTCTCCGGCGTGGCAGCCCAGTACGAGTCCGAGGTTGTCTACCACCAGATCCGCGAAGACCTGGAAGCCCAGGGCGTTATCTTCCTGGACACGGACACCGCTCTGCGGGAACACCCGGAAATCTTCCAGGAATACTTCGGCACCATCATTCCCGTCGGCGACAACAAGTTTGCTTCGCTGAACACAGCGGTATGGTCCGGTGGATCGTTCGTGTACGTGCCCAAGGGCGTGCACGTGGATATCCCGCTCCAGGCTTACTTCCGTATCAACACGGAGAACATGGGCCAGTTCGAGCGCACCCTGATCATCGCCGATGAGGACTCCTACGTTCACTACATCGAAGGTTGCACGGCTCCGATCTACACTTCGGACTCCCTGCACTCCGCCGTTGTGGAGATCATCGTGAAGAAGGGCGCCCGCGTCCGCTACACGACCATCCAGAACTGGTCCAACAACGTGTACAACCTGGTCACCAAGCGTGCCATCTGCGAAGAGGGCGCCACCATGGAATGGATCGATGGCAACATCGGCTCCAAGGTGACCATGAAGTACCCGGCCGTTTACCTGGTGGGCGAACACGCCAAGGGTGAAACCCTGTCCATCGCCTTTGCCGGCGAGGGCCAGCACCAGGACACGGGCTCCAAGATGGTGCACATCGCACCCAACACCAAGAGCTCCATTATTTCAAAGTCGGTTGCCCGCGGCGGAGGCCGTGCGGCTTACCGCGGCTTGGTCCAGGTCCGCGAAGGTGCAAAGCACTCGGCCAACACGGTCCGTTGCGATGCCCTCCTGGTAGACACCATTTCCCGTTCGGACACGTACCCGTACATCGACATCCGCGAGGATGACGTTGTCATGGGCCACGAGGCCACCGTTTCCCGCGTCAGCGAAGAGCAGCTCTTCTATCTGATGTCCCGCGGCATGCCTGAGGACGAGGCCATGGCCATGATCGTGCGCGGCTTTATCGAGCCGATCGCCCGTGAGCTGCCCATGGAATATGCCCTTGAGCTGAACCGCTTGATTGAACTGCAGATGGAAGGGTCCGTCGGTTAACAATGACTGATATCACTACTGAAAAGGCGCGCATCGGCGCGCCCTCGGCCCAGCCGTACATCAACGGCTTCACCGAGGAAGGCGAAAACCTTTCGCCCGTCAACACAGGCACCAATGCTTCGCAGAGGCTGGAAAAGCCGTCGGAACAGCCCTCAGCTGGTCCGCTCGCCGGTGCGTCGGCCAAGAGCCACTCGCACGGTGGCGGGGTAGGCGTCCCGGACAGCTCCCGGGCCGGCCGCCTCACCTCCTACAAGCTTGAGGACTTCAAGCCCCTGACGGGTCTTGAGGAAGACTGGCGGTTCACGCCCTTGAAGCGTCTGCGTGGCCTCCACACGGATGTCCTCAACGGGGCAGCTCCGGCTGTGAACGTAACGGCACCGACCGGCGTCGTGGTTGAAACTGTTGGCCGCGACGACGCCCGGATCGGCCAGGCAGGCATTCCGGAAGACCGTGTGTCCGCCAACGGCTGGGAGAACTTCTCCGAAGCCACTGTCGTGACGGTTCCTGCGGAACTGCAGGCTGAGAGTGAAGTTTCCGTCCTGATCACAGGTGCTGGCGAAGAAGCATCCGCCCAGCACATCGTGATCGTGGCTGAGCGCTTCTCCAAGGCTGTTGTTGTCCTGGACCACCACGGCACCGCGGTGGTTTCCGAGAATGTCGAAATCATCGTTGAAGACGGCGCCGAACTGACCGTCGTGTCCTTGCAGGAATGGGACGACAAAGCAGTTCACGCTTCATCACAGCAGGCCAAGATCGGTCGCGACGCCAAGTTCAAGCACATCGTCGTCAGCCTGGGCGGGGATCTGGTCCGCGTCACGCCGTCCACGCGCTTTACCGCACCTGGTGCCGACGTCGAAATGTTCGGCCTGTACTTCGCCGACGCCGGACAGCACCTTGAGCAGCGCCTGTTCGTTGACCACGCAGTGGCCAACTGCAAGTCGCGCGTGCTGTACAAGGGCGCCCTGCAGGGCCGCAACGCCCACACCGTGTGGGTCGGCGACGTCCTGATCCGCAAGGAAGCCGAAGGCACCGACACCTACGAGGCCAACCGCAACCTGGTCCTCACCGACGGTGCGCGTGCCGACTCAGTGCCGAACCTGGAAATCGAAACCGGCCTGATCGAGGGTGCGGGCCACGCCAGCGCCACTGGCCGTTTCGATGACGAGCACCTGTTCTACCTCATGGCACGCGGCATCCCGGAGAAGGTTGCCCGCCGTCTGGTGGTGCGTGGCTTCCTCAACGAGATCATCCAGCAGATCAAGGTTCCGGCAATCGAAGATCGCCTGACCGACGCTGTTGAGCGCGAGCTCGCTGCAACAGACAACTAAGACAGGTCAGTCAGAGAATCATGAGTGAACAAACCAAGGGCGAACTGGTATGCAACGCCAATGACATTCAGGTCAAGCAGGCGCTGCGAATCCTGATTGATGACTATCCCGTAGCCGTCGTGAAGGACTCGATGGGGGACATCCATGCCATCGGGGATACCTGCTCGCACGCGGATATCTCACTGTCGGAGGGCGAGATTGAAGGCTGTGCCATCGAATGTTGGGGGCATGGTTCCCAGTTCGATCTTCGCAGCGGACAGCCCCTCCAACTGCCTGCCTACGATCCCGTGCCCGTCTTTGCCGTCACCCTCGACGGCGACGACGTCTACGTGGACGTGACCAACGTTGTGAACGGCGCCTCGGTAGAGAACTACTGAGCGCCAAGTATCGCCAGACTTACGAACGAAAAAAGAAAGAAGAGCATGTCTACTCTTGAGATCAAGGACCTGCACGTCAGCATCGAGACGGAGCAGGGCACCAAGGAGATCCTGAAGGGCGTCAGCCTCACCATCAAGACCGGTGAGACCCACGCCATCATGGGCCCCAACGGATCGGGCAAGTCCACGCTGGCCTCCACCATCGCCGGCCACCCGCGCTACACCGTCACCAGCGGTACCATCACGCTGGACGGCGAAAACGTCCTCGAAATGAGCGTTGACGAGCGCGCCCGTGCAGGCGTCTTCCTCGCCATGCAGTACCCGGTAGAGGTTCCCGGCGTCACCATGACAAACTTCCTGCGTACCGCCAAGACGGCTATCGACGGCGAAGCGCCCGCCCTGCGCACGTGGACCAAGGACGTCAAGGCTGCCATGCAGCAGCTGCGCATCGACGCCGACTTCGCACAGCGCAACGTCAATGAAGGCTTCTCCGGTGGCGAGAAGAAGCGCGTTGAAATCCTGCAGCTCGAGCTCTTCAAGCCGAAGTTCGCTGTCCTGGACGAGACCGACTCCGGCCTCGACGTCGACGCCCTGAAGGTTGTTTCCGAAGGCGTCAACCGCGCACATGCAGAGGGCAAGATGGGCACGCTGCTCATCACCCACTACACCCGCATCCTGCGCTACATCAAGCCTGACTTCGTCCACGTCTTCGTAGACGGCAAGGTTGTTGAAGAGGGCGGCCCCGAGCTCGCTGACCGCCTTGAAGAAGAAGGCTACGACCGCTACGCCGCAGGCGCCGGCGTTGCCGTTGCTCCTGCCGTACAGGCCTAGTTAGGATCGTTCCATGACCGAAATCAACGCGGCGCGCACCAGCCTCGAGGACGTCGAGGAAGCGCTCAAGGACGTCATTGACCCGGAACTCGGTGTCAACGTCGTGGACTTGGGCCTCCTCTATGGCCTGAAGTACTCGGACGAGGACGGCGCACTCCTCATCGACATGACGCTGACGACTGCGGCCTGCCCGCTGACTGACGTCCTGGAAGAGCAGGTGGGCAAGTCCCTCGACGGAATCGTCGATGACTGGCGCCTCAACTGGGTATGGATGCCGCCATGGGGTCCTGAGCGGATCACCGACGACGGCAAGGACCAGATGCGGGCCCTCGGCTTCAACATCTGATCAGTAGTTTTCGCCCTCCAAGGGCAAAGAAAATGGTTCCGGGCCAATTGGCCCGGAACCATTTCTGCATTAAGTCTGCGTTAAACGCAGGTTTACGGCGTCGCCACGCCAAAGGTGTCGCACTTGTTGATATCACCAGTGGCATATCCCTGGTAGAACCACTTCTGCCGCTGTTCACTGGAACCATGCGTCCAGGACTCGGGCGAGACCCGTCCGGTTGCGGCTTTCTGGATGCGGTCATCACCGACGGCGGATGCGGCCGACAGCGCGTCCTGAAGGTCCTGCTCGGTGAGGGGATCCAGGAACGGCTTGCCGGTTGCCGGGTCTTGCTGGGTGGTTGCATGGCGAACCCAAAGTCCCGCGTAGCAATCGGCCTGCAATTCAACACGAACGGCACCGGACTGCGGCCCTTGGGGATCCTGTTGTGCTTGGTCAAGGTTGCCAAGGATGTTCTGGACGTGGTGGCCGAATTCGTGGGCCACCACATATTCCTGCGCCAGTGGTCCGCCTGATGATCCAAAGCGTGTTACGAGCTCGTCGAAGAACCCGGGATCGAAGTATGCCTTGGTGTCCGCCGGACAGTAGAAAGGTCCAACAGCCGTGGTGGCAGTGCCACATCCGGTATTGGTCCCTTGTTCGAAGATGACCGTGCCGGGCCTGGAATATTGCACGTTGTACTGGGCGAGGTATTCCGGCCAGAAAGCATTAAGGCTGTTCACAGTGCCTGTAATCCGGCAGTCGAGTCGTTTGTCCGCATCAGCACCGGTCTTGCACTCCTGCACACCACCGCTCCCACCGTCGACGGCGGGCGGCTGGCTTCCGCCGCCCGTGAGGTCCCCAAGGATGTTGGGGTTGATTCCGAAGAGGGCCAGAAGCAGCACGACGATGCCACCACCAATCCCGCCGCCTATCTTCGTCCCGCGGCCCATGCCTCCGCCGCGTCGGTCTTCTACTTGGGATGGGTCAAGCTGCGCACCGTCATTGAAACTCATACAGTCAGAATAGACGTCACCATTGGTGCCGGAGGGCGGACACTGCCGTAAAATTGCGGGGATGCCTTTCCTGGACAAAATTCAGCTCTGGGCCGATGAGCGACCCCACGACACCGCCGTCGTTGTGGGCCGCAGCCGGCTCAACTGGGCCGAGCTCCGCGACGCCGCGACGGAGCTGCTTGGCCACACGACGGCCACTACCGTGCTTGCCGAACCCAACTCCACCGGATTCGTCGCGAAGTTTGTAGCCGCAGTGGCGGGGGAGCGCCGCTGTGCCGTGCTGGACCCACAGTGGCCCGCAGCGATGGTGGAGGAAGTGACGTCCCGTATCGTCGACCCGGCCATTGCATCCGGCGTCGAACTCATTGACGGGGATCCCTCCACCACTTTCTTGATTGGGCTTACGTCGGGCACCACATCGGTGCCGAAGGCCTTCACGCGGTCCCGCCGCTCGTGGCAGGTTTCCTTCAACGCTTCGATCGAGTTCTTTGGGCTCTCACAGGACGACCGGACTTTGGCGGCGGGCCCCCTCTCCTCCAGCTTGAACCTCTACGCCCTGTCCGAGTGTCTGTATGCGGGCTCTGCGTTCCATACGCTGGAGTCCTTCGACGTCGGTGATGCGCACGCGGCCATCAGCCACGACGACATTACAAGGCTGGTCCTCACCCCGACCATGCTTCGTTTGCTCAGTGAACGGGGCCTGGCCGGAGATGTGGATGCTTCCGGAATCCGGAGCATCATCTGCGCCGGTTCCAAGCTCGACGGCCGCACGTTGGAGGCAGCTCGCCGTTGGGCTCCACATGCTGCCATCTTTGAGTATTACGGAGCCTCCGAGTTGAGCTTCGTCTCGGGCACGCGGCTGGCCGCGGGTGAACCGCTGGACGTCGGAGGTACGGGGATAGGCAGGCCGTTCCCAGGTGTGGAACTGCGAATCCTGGACGACGCTGGCCGGAACCTCCTGGACGGCGCCCATGGCAACATCAGCGTCCGCAGTGGAATGGTCAGCAACGGTTACCTTTGGGGGGACGACGGCCAGGCCCTTCGATGCCTGGACGGTTGGTACACCGTGGGGGACCAGGGCTATCTCGCCAACGGGATCCTGCACATTCTGGGACGTCGTTCGGACATGATCATCACTGCGGGCAAGAACGTCTACCCACACGAAGTGGAACTTGCCCTCGCCTCCGTTCCAGGCATCGAAGTTGCCGTGGCTGCCGGGGCCCCGGATGACATCCGCGGACAAAAGGTGATTGCCGGCGTCGTTCCTGCGTATGGTGCCGTCACGGCCACCCAGCTCCGCACGGGCCTTGACGGCCTGCTCGCCCGGGACAAGTGGCCATTGCAGTACTACGTGCTTTCCGAGCTACCCATCACGGATCGGGGCAAGGTCAGCCGGATGGTGCTCCTTGACTGGATCAAGAACCATGATTCACGGGCGCAGCCCCTTGGATAGCGGCAGCCTCTTGGATAGCGGCAGCCCGTCGATTCACGACGCCGACGAGTCCCGCCAGCCGGTCATCATCGCGGCGCTGCGGACTCCAATTTGCCGCGCGAACGGGCAACTGAGGCATCTCCGCGCCCCGGACCTTCTGGCACCGGTCATCCGTTCCCTCATTGCGTCGGTGGGCGTTGATCCGGCTGGGGTGAACGACGTCATTATGGGCAATGCTGTTGGCGGTGGCGGGAACGTGGCGCGCTTTGCCGCGCTCCAAGCGGGTTTGCCCATAACGGTGCCGGGGCTCACCGTTGATCGGCAGTGTGGTTCCGGACTGGATGCCATTGCCCTTGCGGCCCGTCTGGTTGGCGCCGGGGGAGATCCCCTGTATGTGGCTGGCGGGGTGGAAAGCATCAGTACCGCTCCCTCCCGTGCCAACAGGAACGACGACGGCGGACTGGACTTTTACTCGCGGGCCACCTTTGTGCCACCCGCGTTTGGTGACCCTGACATGGGTGTTGCTGCGGAAAATGTGGCCAGCGAGTTTCGTATCAGCCGCAATCGGCAGGATGAGTTCGCACTCCGTAGCCACCAGCGGGCTCTTGAGGCCGCGGCAACGGGCAAGTTCGCTGGCGAAATCGTCCCGCTTGATGGCCGTGGCGCTATAGTCGACGCCGACGACGGCCCCAAGGCTTCGCTGCGCGCCTCCCTGATGTCGCGGTTCCCGGCAGTATTCGTCCCCGATGGAACTGTCACGGCGGCGAATTCGTGCTTCGACGCGGACGCAGCGGCCGCCGTCGTCATAACGTCCCTCAAGCGCGCCCGTGAGATGGGTGCTGCTGACGGCCTGCTGGTTTTGGGTTGTGAGACCACGGGCGTGCATCCGGAGTTGCTGGGTATCGGGGCTGCACACGCGGCGGAGAGGTTGTTGGCTCAGCACGGCGTGACTGCCAACGATGTTGAGCTCATCGAATTCAACGAGGCCTTTGCTTCTCAGACCATCGCTTGCCTGGATCATTTGGGCATCGATCCGGCCAGAGCCAATGCAGAGGGCGGAGCGCTGGCGCTTGGCCACGGCTACGGCGCTTCTGGGGCGGTCCTGGTGACCCGGCTGCTTGCCCAGGCTCGCGGCCTATCTGCAGATTCCGGGTCAGCGCCGCTGGGCTTGGCGATGATCAGCATCGCGGGCGGCATGGGTACGGCAGCCCTGCTGCGCTATTCCCGGCTCTTGGGCTCGTCCGGCTCTCCGAGCCCGCGGGCGGCCAACGCATCGCCTGTTTGGCGGGCATAAGCGACCGTCGTGATAAAGACGGGGAGTACCAGGGCCCTGGGGTTGCGTTCCAGTCCGCGGGCCCGGGCCGCATCCCTGACGTCCGAAAAGGCGCCCGCAATAAACGGGATGCTCCTGAGCATCACGGCAATGGTTAGCGCGAAACGCTCGGGATCGGCACCCAGTCGCTGGAACGGCTTGGCGAGGGAGACAACGCCGTCCAAAAGGTCCTGAACGGGAGTGGTGGCAGTCAGCACGGAAGCTGCGACGACGCACACCAGGATGTTAAGGATGATGCGCGCAGCCGTGGGGCCACCCAACTGCCACCACTGGAACAAGCCGATCACTACGAGGATGGGCGCCACCATCCAGATGGCCCGCGCCAAACGCCGCCAACCGGCCCCGCTGAGCAGGAACAGGCCGCACATCGTGGCGAAGACCAGCAGCGACACGGCCCAGTCGACGATCAGGAAGGACGCCGTTCCGCAGGCCGCCACCACGAGGAACTTCAGCCACAGCGGGGTGCGGTGGATGACCGACTTGCCTGGCACATAGTTTGCGATCAGGAAGCCGTGGCCCCTCATGGCTGGCCCCGCCCCGGAAACTCGTGCAGCGCAGTTGCGCACAGCTCCCGGTACCGCGCAACGCCGTCGGCCGGTCCGCCGTCGAAGATGATGCGCCCTGACTCCACGACAAGGACCCGGTCCATATCCAGTGCGAGGTCGAGGTCGTGCGTGGACATGATCACTTGCTGGTCCAAGCCCGCCACCGTGCGGCGAAGGAGTTCGCGGTTGCGTAGATCAAGCAGGGTGGAAGGCTCGTCCAGGACCAGCACTTTGGGGTCGACGGCGAGGACCGCTGCCAAGGCAAGCAACTGACGCTCTCCACCGGAAAGCTCATAGATGCTCTGGTCGGCCAAGGGCAGCAGGCCAAACCTGTCAAGAACCGATTCCGCGCGTGTGGCTCGTTCGCGTGTGTTCTTGATGGTGCGGCGCAGCGAGAGCTCAACGTCCTCCCGGCCGGTGGGCATCACCAATTGCGACAAAGGATCGGTGAAGACGAACCCGACGTTCGCACGAACCCGGCGGCCAGCCTTGACCGTGTCATCGCCGTGGACCTCGACAGTTCCGTCGCTGGGCTCCACCAAGCCGTTCAACAGCCGCAACAGTGTGGACTTTCCGGAACCGTTGGCACCGATGACGCCGATTCGCCGCTCCGTGAGGCTCAAGGAGACGTCGTGCAGCAGGGTCTTGGGTGTGTTGCTGCCATCTATGGCTACACGAACCGAGACCCTGCTGAAGCGGATGGAATTCATAGAGTGATTGTGTCCGACTTTGCCTGGCGCAGGCTATTTGACCTTGCGGACCAGGACGTCCGGGAAGGCTTTGTGGATAGCTACGGCAATGATCACGGCCAGGATGTTCTTAAGAATGTCTCCGGGGTAGAACGCGAGGTCGGCAATGAAGGCTTTGGTGAAGTCCAGTTTGCCGTTGACCATCATGCCCAGGACACCCAGGCCATGGATGAGGACGATGCTGCTGACCATGGCGGCAGCAAACAGCAGCAAGGAACGGTTCCGGATCGTCTTACGGATGATCAGGGCCGCCAGATAGCCTGTTGCGGCTGCCGCAAGCGGGAACGCAATGATGTAGCCTGCGGACGCAGTAGCCAGGATCCCGAGCCCGCTGCGGCCGCCGCTGAAGATCGGCAGCCCGGCCAGCCCAAGGAGGACATAAAGCCCGACGGCGGCGAATCCGCGCCCGGGGCCAAGCACCAGGCCGCTGAGCATCACCGTGAGGGTCACCAAAGTGATCGGCACGCCAAGGGCACCAACCGGAATGCCGGGAACGATCGCGGACGCTGCCACCAGGGCTGCGAAGACGGCAATGAGGCCGAGGTCCGTGGCGGTCCATCGCTTGCGCGAAGAGTTGCGCTCCACAGAGGCGGAGGTGGTTTGGCTCATGACGGGTCCTATCAGGAAATGCTGTGGGTGCGAGGTTAGTGTGTGTTTCCCCCAAGAGTGAGGATACGGAGCTTGAGAAGGGGTGTTTTTGGTGCCTCTCCACAATCGCCAGGCGGAATTCTTTGGTGGGATGCCACAAATGGCACTGTGGGCGATGCTATGTCCGGGGGAGGTCGGGGTGCCGGTAGACTTGAACAGGCTGTTCTCACAGCCACCCCCGCCGCAACTACCGGGCCTACCGGTCACGCAGGCGTTCCCCATTGAAAGGCATCACCCGAATTGATTACCGTCCAGGAACTCGAACTCCGCGCCGGCGCACGCCTGCTCATGGACAAGGTCAACTTCAGGGTAGACAAAGGGGACAAGATCGGCCTCGTTGGCCGCAACGGAGCGGGAAAGACAACCCTGACCCGCGTTCTCGCGGGCGAAGGTCTTCCGGCCGGTGGCAAAGTGACCCGCAGTGGTGAGATCGGCTACCTGCCCCAGGATCCCCGCACCCCGGACATGGAGCAGCTCGCACGGGATCGTATCCTCTCTGCACGCGGATTGGACGTGGTGGTCGGGAAGCTGAAGAAGGCGCAGGCCGAAATGGCAAGCGAGGATGACGCCGTCCAGCGCAAAGCCATGAACCGCTACGATCGCTTGGAAGCTGAGTTCCTGGCTGGCGGCGGGTATGCCGCTGAAGCCGAGGCAGCCGCGATCTCCTCAAACCTTGCGCTCCCGGAACGCATTCTTAATCAGCCGCTGAAGACCCTCTCCGGTGGTCAGCGCCGCCGCGTGGAGCTCGCCCGCATTCTCTATTCCTCGGCCGAAACCCTGCTCCTCGACGAACCTACCAATCACTTGGATGCCGACTCCATCACTTGGCTGCGCGACTTCCTCAAGGACCACCAGGGTGGACTGATCGTGATCAGCCACGACGTCGAATTGCTTGAAGCCACGGTCAACAAGGTCTACCACCTTGACGCAAACAGGGCCCAGATCGACTACTACAACATGGGCTGGAAGCGCTACCTCCAGCAGCGCGAAACGGATGAGCGCGCCCGCAAGCGCGAACGTGCCAACGCGGAAAAGAAGGCCCAGGTCCTCATCGACCAAGCCAACAAGATGCGTGCCAAGGCAACCAAAGCCGTCGCAGCGCAAAACATGGCAAAGCGTGCTGAACGTCTCCTCGGCGGTTTGGAAGCTGTCCGCGAAAACGATCGCGTCGCAGCCCTGCGCTTCCCGGACCCGTCACCCTGCGGCAAGACCCCGCTGACCGCGGAAGGGCTCAGCAAGTCCTACGGCTCATTGGAGATCTTCACAGACGTGGACCTGGCGATCGATCGCGGCTCCAAGGTGGTCATCCTTGGCCTCAACGGTGCAGGCAAGACCACCCTCCTCCGAATGCTTGCAGGAGTGGACAAGCCGGACACCGGCGACATCATCCCGGGACACGGGCTGAAGGTGGGCTACTACGCCCAGGAACACGAAACGCTGGACCACGATCGCACCGTCCTTGAAAACATGCGTTCGTCCGCGCCGGATATGAAGGACGCCGAAGTCCGGGGCATCCTGGGTTCGTTCCTGTTCTCGGGTGACGACGTGGAGAAGCCTGCAGGAGTTCTGTCCGGCGGCGAGAAGACCCGCCTGGCCCTCGCCACCATCGTTGCCTCAAGCGCCAACGTGCTGCTCCTCGACGAGCCCACCAACAACCTGGACCCGGCCAGCCGCGCGGAAATCCTCGGTGCCCTGAAGAACTACAGTGGCGCCGTCGTCATGGTCAGCCACGATGAAGGTGCCGTCTCTGCCCTGAATCCGGAACGCGTGGTGCTGCTGCCGGACGGTGTTGAAGATCACTGGAACGAGGACTACCTGGACCTGATCACGCTGGCGTAGGGCGCCTGACCTCTACGGATCTAACGAACCTGGAGTTCTTCGGCGTTGGTGATTGTTCTTAGCCGTTCGTAGGTGATGGAGAACATGGAGTTGTGGTCGCCCGCGCCTGCCCACAGGACACGGTGTTCCTGCAGGGACGTGTCAAGAATGGTTCTTATGCGTTGTGGGTGACCGACCGGGGCTACGCCGCCCACTTCCTGGCCCGTGTGGGCGAGCACGAAGTCGGGCTTCGCCCGGCGGATTTTTCCCGTGCCCAGAAGTTTGGCTACCAGGGTTGTGTCTACTTTCGCGGCACCGCTGGCGAGGATCAGCAAAGGTTTGCCGTCGAGTTCGAAAATCAGGCTGTTGGTGATGGCCGCAACCCCGCAGCCAAGGACAGACGCGGCAGCAGCTGCCGTGGGCACCTTGTCCTGAAAGATCCGGACGGTGTCCTCAGCGCCTGCTGCCATCAGGGCCGACTTCACGTTGAGTACTGGGTCCGGAACCGCTTCAGTAACCTTGTGCATCCAGGATCGCGTCTTCCTCTTCTTCCGACGTGGGGCGCTTATTTCTCCGGTTTGACGGCACACGGCGCTTGGGCGGCCCGTTGGCAGCGATAACTTCCTCGGCGTCCTGTTCATCCTCTTCAGCGTCGATGGCCGCGTTACGGGCCTGCTGCCGGGCCGCATAACCGAAGCCAATGAACATCAGGACGCCGAAGGCAAACCACTGCAGGGAGTATGAAAGGTGCGTGCCCTCTTCAGTGGCTGGTTTGGGGAACGGTGTGGGCATCGGTTGGACAGCGGGGACCTCGCTGGCCAGCTGGCCATAGGCGCCCATGGCGATGGGGTAGGGGAGTTCGCTTGCGAAGCTGGCCAGGTCAATGGAGGCCAGTTGTCCGTCCACCGCGCCGCGGTCCAGCTTCGGTTCGGACGGCTTGAGTCGGGCCACCACGGTGACCTCGCCCTTGGGAGGTGCCGGAACGACGTCGGGCCGGCCCGGAGTGTTGTTGCCAATCGGCAACCAGCCGCGGTCGATGACCACCGCTTCGCCGGTAGTCAGGCGGAAAGGAACCACGACGTCGTAGCCTGGCTGCCCGTTCAACGGACGGTTGCGGACAACACGCTGGCCGTCGAGGTCATAGCTGCCCCTCAGCTCCACCTGGGTCCATTCCCGCTCCGGGTCCAAGACGCGGAACTGGTCCTTGATGTCAGCGAAGGGGACGGGCGTCGCGGAGTAATTACTCACAACGCGGTTGATCTCTGCAAGCGTCTCGGCCCGCCGATCCATTTGCCAGCGGCCGAGGAACACACAGGCTGTGGCGAAGATAACAGCCAGAATGAAGTAGCCCAGCCACTTGCTGGAAAAAAGAAAGCGGTACATTCAGCGGGCCTCGCCAACAGCTGCGTCATCTGCCTCGAAAGGGATGGTCTCTTTCCAAAGGCCCCGGGTTTGAAGGTAGTCCTCAAGCCATTCACGGTGCTCGTTGCACGAAAGCCAAACCTTGCGCCGCTCAGGGGTATGGATGCGCGGGTTGTTCCACAGGAGTTGCCAGGTTGCTCTATCCCGGCATCCCTTACGGGAGCAGAGGGCAGGGCCGGTGGCACGTTCGGACTCCTGGCTGCCCAAACCGGCGCCGCCAAGGTTAAAGATGTTCATGAAGCCGCCCGTTCATCGCCGGAGTCCCCGGCTTTCGGTGTATGAGTCGCGTCAGGCTCTGTGCCCTGACCCGGTGGCTCGTCGTCTACTACTTCGCCTTTTAGCACCGTGATGTTGTCCATAGCTTGGTCGTCGCTGGATTGGGGCGAGCCCTCGATTTCCGTTGCTGCCACGTAATCCAGCAGGGAATCGCTGTGGTCCTCGGCCTTATCGCTACCATTCGCGATGACAACGGCTATCCAGGGAAGGAACACGGCGCCAGCCACGGCCACTATCTTGAACCAGCCATCCACCACGAAGATCAGGATGATGCAGACCATGCGAATACCCATTGCCACTGCGTACTTGATCATGCGCTCCCGCATGTCTTCCGAGTGGGCAGCCGCGGCATCGGTGATGCTATGGACTTCGGGGTCGCCGGAAACGGCGTCCGGATCCCCGGGCACCTGCTGCAGGGGACTGTTTTCTCGTGTCACAACTGAATCATCACGCTCCAAAGGCTTGTTCCAATTCTCTCACCAAGGCGGTAGCCGCCCAAACCGCTGGACAGGCCGGTTACCCGCGGGTTGCAGCAGGTGCCCGATAAGATCGAGGCAGGAAATCCCCTCTTCACCGCAGCACACCCATGCCGCAGAACCTGGAGCGAAAGTATGTCTGAAGCAGTATCCACCGGCCGCAGCGTCCTCATTACCGGCGGCAACAGGGGCATCGGCCTTGCCATTGCCGAGTCCTTCCTTGCAAACGGTGACAAGGTGGCAGTGACATATCGAAGCGAAACAGAACTGCCTGAAGGCATCCTGGGAGTCAAAGCCGACGTCACCGATGAAGCCTCGATTGATGCAGCCTTCAAGACAGTCGAAGAAGCGCACGGTCCGGTAGAGGTTTTGGTAGCCAACGCGGGCATCACCAAGGACACACTGCTCCTGCGCATGAGCGAGGACGATTTCACCTCTGTGCTGGACACCAACCTGACCGGAGCCTTCCGCGTCATCAAGCGGGCTTCAAAAGGCATGATCCGGCTCCGCAAGGGCCGCGTGGTCCTCATCTCCTCGGTGTCCGGCCTATACGGGGCCCCTGGCCAGATCAACTACTCCGCCTCGAAGGCGGGCATGGTAGGCATCGCCCGCTCGCTGACCCGGGAACTGGGCAGCAGGGGGATCACGGCCAACGTCGTGGCTCCAGGATTCATCAACACGGACATGACTGCAGAACTGCCGGAGGAAACCCAGAAGTCGTACTTGGCAAACGTGCCGGCGGGCCGTTTCGCCGAGGCGTCCGAGGTAGCCAATGTTGTTCGTTGGGTGGCCAGCGACGAGGCCGCCTACATTTCCGGCGCTGTGATTCCTGTTGACGGTGGTCTTGGGATGGGCCACTAAAGGCCACGCTCTGAGGCGACCAACAAGTTTTTGTGGCCGCCCTACAAAGGGATTCGAGGCTGCCGCTGGCATGATGGATCCCGAGCCCACACATTTTAGATGAAGTGAACAAAAGGAGCACGAATGGGAATGCTGGATAACAAGACCGCGATCGTCACTGGATCTTCCCGGGGCATCGGCGCTGAAGTTGCCAAGATCCTTGCGGGTGAGGGTGCCGCCGTCGTCGTCAACTACCGCCAGAAGGCGCCGCGCGCCAACAAGGTTGTTGCGGAAATCCAGGCAGCCGGCGGCCGCGCGGCGGCCGTTGGTGCGGACCTCACCACCGATGAGGGCGTACACGCGCTTGCCAGTACTGCGATGGAGGAGTTCGGCTCCTTGGACGTCCTGGTGCTCAACGCATCCGGGGGCATGGAGTCCGGCATGGAAGAGGGCTACGCGCTCAAGCTCAACCGCGACGCCCAGATCAACATGCTCAATGCGGCTGTTCCCCTGATGCGCGAAGGCTCGCGCGTAGTCTTCGTGACCAGCCACCAGGCACATTTCGTGGAGACAGTGCCCACCATGCCTGAATACGAGCCGGTTGCAAAGAGCAAGCGGGCCGGCGAGGATGCCCTGCGCGCACTCCTGCCCAACCTTGCTGACAAGGGCATCTCGCTGGTGGTTGTTTCCGGTGACATGATTGAGGGCACCGTCACGGCCACCCTGCTTGACCGCTCCAACCCCGGCGCCATCGAGGCCCGCCGTGCAGAAGCCGGAAAGCTGTATTCGGTTGAAGAATTCGCGGCAGAGGTTGCCAAGATGGTGACGGCGGATGTCGAATCCGGCCACACCGAGTATGTGGGTGGAGCAGACTACTTCGGCAAGTCTGCCGAGTAGCTCCCTGACTACATTAGTTGCGGCCCGGACACGTGTCCGGGCCGCAACTTTTTAACTGTGGGAAGGCAGCCAAGGGTAGGCAATGTCGATTTGGTAAATTGTTCGGATTTTCGCGACACGAAATAGGATTAGTTGTTTCGCAAGAGAGTTTTTGCATTAAAGAGATCTATCTGATTGAATCTGCAAGGCGTCATAGTCCCTCATTGTAAGCAAGCTGTATTAAGCCAAGGTAGCGAAGTCTATGGCAGTGTCCAGGGTCGAACCCATAACTGTGAACCAGGAGCTTCTTTGGATCTGTTAATGCATGCTGATGATATTCACGCGTCTTACGATCAAAGGCGCATCCTCAAAGGCGTCGAACTTTCCCTCCATCGCGGCGAAATTCTGGGATTGATCGGGACCAATGGTGCCGGAAAAACGACGCTCATGGGAGTGTTGGCTGGATCCCATAAGCACGACGGCGGCAGAATTACGTTGGCCGGTGAAAAATATGGACCGGACTCGATGGAGGAAGCCCAGGCTTGTGGCGTCGGCCTTATCCCGCAGAACTTCCGGCTGGACCCCGACCTCACTGTGGCCAAGGCAATTTTTCGCGGAACTTTCCAAGCCGATAAGCCCCATGATGAACTCCGCGGTCAGGCGCTTGAGCTCATTAAGGATATCGGCATCACCATGGATCCCGACGTGAAAGTGGGCACGCTGATTCGTGCCGAGCAGACCCTCGTGGAAGTTCTGAGAATTGTTGCCGAAGAGGCCCAACTCGTGATTATGGATGAGGTTGCCGCCTCCCTGCCAGATCACGACGTCGCCGTCCTCCACCAGGTTTTGCGGATGCTGGTAGGGCAGGGGCGCGCGATTATCTACATCACCCACCGCCTTGATGAAGTCCGGTCCATCGCGGACCGTATCGCGGTCCTACGGGACGGCAAGGTCCACAGGATCCTTGAAGCCAGCCGGACCGACGTTCGCGAGCTCTCCTTCCTTTTGCTTCAACAGGAGCTGGCAAACAACGCCAGGCCCACTGATCCGGCGGCCGGCGACGAAGCTATGCGGGTGGTGCAGCTCAGTGTCGGAGACAGTATTCGCGACGTCTCCTTCAGTGTGGCTAAAGGCGAGATTTTTGGCCTGGCCGGAACACATCGCTCGGGCATTTATCAGTTGATCGAAGCGCTGGTAGGCATCCATCCGAGCACCTCAGGGCAGATTCTCATCCACGGCAAGCCTGTACAGATCCGGGGGCTGGAGGACGCGCTCCGTTTGAAGATCGGTTACCTGTCAGACACTGCTGACACGCTTGATTCCGCAACCGGAATAGTTGATGGCCTTCAGCGCAGTGACGATTCGGCCGGGGCGAATTTACAGGATGAGATCACTCAGCTTCGTGGCGTGATTGAACTGGTTCGCCGCATGCGCATTAACACGACGAACATCCATGGCGCCATCACTACTCTCTCCGGCGGCGACCGTCAGAAAGTGCAGCTTGCCAAATGGATGACTAGCGACTGCGACGTGTTGATCCTCAGCCATCCCAGCCGTGGCATAGACATCGGGGCCAGGGAAACTGTGTACAAGATGCTCAACGAGCTCAGCCGGACGGGGGTTGCGATCATCCTGCTGTCTTCAGATTTATCGGAACTGGTCAGCTGGTGCCACCGGATTGGTGTGATGCGTAATGGCGAACTAGTAGCCATTGAGGCAAATGCCAATACCAATGAGGATGCCTTGGTGCACCACATGTTGGGTGAGAAATTCACGTCCGCCGACGGCGAGGCACGCCGCGTGAAGCTTTAACGCCCCATTGCCCATCCCAAGGTGGAAACGCAAGGGGCGGCCGCGCATGCGCAGCCGCCCCTTTTCGGTCTTCCAGGGGAGATCAGATGGTAATTCCCTTGGCCAGGTTGTTGAGCTTGTGGCGTGCCAAAGCAAGGTTTGCATACGTACGGTCCAGCACCAAGTAGACGAAGAGGCCCTTGGCGCCGCCTGAATTCAGTACGTTGATGAGGTGGTACTGGGAACCCAGAGTAATGAGGATGTCCTCGATATCACTGTCGACGTGCAGGTCCGCCATGGTGCGGAGTTTTGCACTGACAACATTCGAGTTGCCGGCAGCGGCCACTCCGAGGTCAAAGCCGGGGCTTCCGCCCTGAGCCAAAGCCATTCCGCTGGAGTAGTCCACCACGGCCGCGCCTGTTGCGCCTTCAATGGACAGCAACTGCTTTATGGATTCGTCAAGCGTGCTCATATAATTTTCTTCCATTTCTGTTTTTTCATCGTCGGTTTGCGTGAAGTAAACCGCCCGGGTTTCCTGGTCCACTGGGGTATTACGAAGTGATCGTCTCCACCACCTTCGTGCGTGCCGCGAACGATTCACTTTCTGCCCCTACTGGTCTTCCTCCGGGCTGCATTATGCATCACCACACCGTCTTGGAGTTTCCAACATTACACACCAACAAGCCGCATGAATGTATTGTCTCAAGAAGCGAACATGTTGATGACAATCGAATAAATTATTCATACTTTGGCGTCACGAAATATGATCCGGAGTTTCAGGAACCGTTTCGCTGGCACGGTGCCCGATTAACGAAGGCGACGTTAATTATGTGGTCTCCTCCGGCCTCGGTCGTGTTTTGGAAGATCACTTGATAGGGCGTTTGTCCGATGAGCAGGACTATCCCATCAGGTGCCCTGTCCGGCGCGGCGGATACGGTGGCGAGCATCTCCCGGAAACCTGGATGGTTCTCCACCTGGCCACGGATTCCGGATTCGTCAAAGGATGCCAAGGCAGACAGCCACACGGTTCCGTCGGCCTCGATTATTCCGTGCGCGGGGTGGACGGCATGGCCAGTTTCCGTGGTGAAGCCCGAATCGGTTGGGAAGATCTTGAACCGGGCGCACCAGGCTGCGAAGTGCCTCCCTAAGACGCCGTCAGGATCTGCTGGAACAACAGACCTGCAGAGAGTTTCATGCTCCAGCAACGCTTCTCCTTCGGATGGGCAAACCGACGTTGGCCCTATTTCAGGGTGACCGTGGGTTCGCTGTTTCCTTCTTGTCGTGGTCGAGGTCGCCTGGACTGTCCTGCGGCGTCATGACTACTTCTGCTGAGTGTCCGGACAACCTGAATCGTGTTGCGACAATGCTCGTTTTGGAATCCGCGACACAAACCGTGTGGGAGCACTACTCCGATGGTGGAGATCCTTGGGCATGTGTTCAGGGCCCCATCAATCGAAGGGATAAACGTGATCAACCAACGCGCTTCACGACCTTGGCGAGCAGCCGCTGCCGCCCTGGCAGGAGCGGTGCTGACTGTGTTGCTGTCCGTCACGCCGGCCTCGGCAACCCCGGTGATCGATGGTGGCCAAACCGGTTCCATCACTGTTCACAAGTACGAGAAGCCGAACAACGGCGGCGGCGGGAACAACGGCGGCGGCGGAAACGGGGGAGGCCACAACGGTGGCAATAACTTTTCCCGTGCCGTTCCTGATACAACAGGCCTGACGCCCTTGCCTGGTATTGAGTTCACGATCCAGCAGGTCAATACCATTGATCTATCCACCAATGCTGGCTGGGACGCGGCACACAACCTAAGCTTTGTCTTTTCTACGTCCGACCCGTCCGGTTCCATCACTGCCGCTGGATACACGCTGGGTGCCAGCCAGGCGCAGGTCACTGCTGCCGATGGCACTGCTATCTTCGCCACCTTGCCCATAGGCCTGTATCTAGTGACCGAGACGAACTATCCTGCCGGCGTCACCCCATCGGCTCCGTTCCTTATCTCGGTGCCGATAACCGATCCGGACAACCATGACAACTGGATCTACGACGTTGACGTGTACCCGAAAAACTCTGTTTCCGGTGCGGAGAAGATCGTCACTGATGCTCCCGACGTCAAGCTCGGCGACCAAGTCGATTGGACAATCACGGCTGATATCCCGAACGAGGCTGTGATTGACGGTTACAAGGTGTTGGATCAGCTCGACGCCAAACTCACCTACGTCGGTGCGACCGCCAGGCTGGAAGACGGTACTGAACTTGCTGAAGGAACCGAGTACGTTGTGAGCTTCGATGCCACAACCAACACCGTCTCGGTGGTCTTCACCGATGACGGGCGTGCCTTCCTGGCCTCCCGCACCGAAACCCGTGTGCAGATCGTTGTGAGCACCAAGGTCAACACCATAGGTGAGATTGAAAACGTCGCACTTGCCTACCCGAACGCTGCGAGCTTCAACATCACCCCCGGCCAGCCCGGCGGGCCCGTAGTGACGCCGCCTGTCGTGACCAAATGGGGCGGGATGACGTTGCAGAAGGTGGACGAGAACGCTGCCGCCCTGGCTGGGGCTTCTTTCTCGGTCTACACCAATGAGGTTGATGCCAAGGCAGGCACCAACCCCGTGGATATTGACGGCCAGAGTGTCTTCACCGTTGCCGGTGATGGAACCTTGAGCATTTCGGGCCTACGCTACTCGGACTGGGCCAACGGGGCAGCTGTTGCCCCTGGCGACGCGGACTACCGCACGTACTACCTGGTGGAGACCGCTGCTCCGGCAGGGTACGAACTGCTCGCTGAGCCTGTGTCCTTCCTGATCAACTCCGCCACCACAACTGTCGGCATCGACCTTAGCGTGAAGAACATGCCGTCCAACAGCGGGTTTGAGCTGCCGTTGACCGGTGGAGTGGGAACCGGTCTGCTCTATGCAGCTGGCGCTCTCTTGGTGGTTGGTGCCGGCCTGCTGTTTCTCCGCAGCCGCAGGAAGAGCGCCAACAGCTAAATACCCTGGGCAGTGGGGAAGGACGCCACCAAGGTTCTTCCCCACACTGTTGGCCTGGTGCTTCAGACGTTGGCGATGTGCCGCACAGCATCAAGGTACGGCATGTTGATCACAGCGTCTGCCACAGCGCGGACAGCGGGTTTGGCATTAAAAGCGACGCCAATTCCGGCCGCCCCCAGCATGTCGAGGTCGTTGGCGCCGTCTCCCACTGCGATGGTGTTCTTTAGGTCGATCCCCTCAGCAGCTGCCCACTCACGGAGGTACTTTTCCTTCGCCGCGCGATCAATTACGTCGCCAAGCACCCTGCCCGTCAAAGCGCCATCGATGATTTCAAGCTCGTTGGCGATCCAATAGTCCAGGCCAAGTTCCTCGGCAATGGGCCCCAGGATCTGGTTGAAACCGCCGGAAACGACAGCCACTACGTGGCCTGCTGCCTTGAACGCGGCCACAAGTTCTGCCGCACCGAGGCTGAGCCGGACTTCCTCGCGCACAGAATCGACGACGGCGGCGGGTAGTCCAGCAAGGACCTCAACGCGGGCGTACAGGCTCTGCGCGAAATCCAGCTCCCCACGCATGGCTGCTTCGGTGACAGCTGCAACTTCGTCGCGCTTGCCGGCGTATGCGGCAAGCAACTCAATGACTTCCTGCTGGATCAGTGTGGAATCCACATCCATGATCAAGAGTTTCCTCGAGGCCTGGCGAAGGGACTCCGGAACGATCGCAGTATCTACTCCGGCGTTCGCCGCCTCAGCCACCTGACGCCGGATAGCTGCCAGGTCTGTGGGCGTGATTGCATCAACCGCGAGACCGGCGGTGTGAACACCAAAGCGGTGGTCCCCGGATTGTGATTCCGATGACACTGCGACGCCGGCATCAGCCAACACTTTGCGCACGTTATCAAGCGATTCAGGGGACAAATTCACGCCATAGCTGACCGCAGCCAAGTTCGAAGTCATGGCCTCAATCCTACTGAGCGTGCTACGTTCACCCGAATTCGTTTCCCCTGATAAACCAGCGGGCGTGACGGGTTATCAGTCATCTGCATTTTTGTCCTAGTGTCTACTGCTATGAGTGATGTTCTGGAATTGGCTTCCGTCAGCGTTGTCCGAGGCAAGAAGACCCTGCTGGACAAGGTCGACTGGCAGGTCAACGAGGGCGAACGCTGGGTCATTCTTGGCCCTAACGGCGCTGGCAAAACGACACTTCTGCAGATTGCTGCAGCACGGATGCACCCTTCCAGCGGGAGGGCCGGAATCCTTGACGAAACTCTGGGCCGCGTCGACGTCTTTGAACTGCGCCCCCGGATCGGCCTTTCCTCGGCAGCCCTCGCTACCCAGATTCCGGAACAGGAAAACGTCCTCAACGTCGTGGTGACCGCGGCTTACGGCGTCACGGGCCGCTGGCGCGAAGGATACGAGCGCGATGACGAACGGCGCGCGTTCGGCCTCCTTAATGACTGGGGGATGGGCCCGTTGCTCAACCGTACGTTTGCCACTCTGTCTGAAGGAGAGCGGAAGCGGGTGCAGATTGCGCGTGCACTCATGACCGACCCCGAACTCCTGCTGCTGGACGAACCGGCCGCCGGTCTGGACCTTGGGGGGCGAGAAGAACTCGTGCATAAACTCGGTGAACTGGCCAAGGACGAGGCAGCTCCGGCGATGGTCCTGGTAACGCACCACCTGGAAGAAGTTCCCCCGGGCTTCACTCACGCCATGCTGCTGCGCGAAGGTGGAGTAGTGGCTGCTGGTGCCATCAAGGATGTCCTCACAGATGAGCACCTGAGCAACACCTTCGGCCTGGCCCTGGACGTCACGGAAAACGCCGGCCGCTACACGGCAACTGCCCGCCGCTAGGCAGGCCGGTAGTCGACTGTGGAGATTCTTAGCAGCATCCTGGTCTTTTTCGCGGGCTTGTGGGCCGGCACCATCAATGCGGTGGTCGGCTCCGGCACCCTCGTGACTTTTCCTGTGCTCATCGCGCTGGGCGTGACTCCGGTGGTTGCCTCGATGAGCAATGCCATGGGCCTGGTTGCCGGCACTGCCGCCGGAGCGTGGGGATATCGTCGCGAACTCGCGGGCCGCGGCAGGCAGTTGATGAAGCTGCTTCCGGCCTCACTGCTGGGCGGTATCACGGGGGCTTGGCTGCTGCTTCATCTGCCGGACAAAGTCTTCCACTACGTGGCCCCGGTCCTGCTGGTGGTGGCGCTGCTGATGGTGGTGTTCCAGCCCCGGCTCCAGGCGTCGGTGCGAAACCGTGAGCAGAACCCGGAGCATGCCCTCAGGGACCGGAGCCATGGCATCCTCCTGGTGGTCCTGGTTTACCTGGCAGGCGTTTACGGCGGCTACTTCGTAGCGGCCCAAGGTATTTTGCTTGTAGGAATACTGGGCGTGTTCCTCACGGGGACAATGCAGAATGCCAACGCCATGAAGAACATCCTGGTGCTTGGCGTCAACATGGTTGCGGCTGTGTCCTACCTGATCTTTGCCTTCGATCGGATTAACTGGCTGGTGGTCCTGCTTATTGCCGTGAGTTCAACCATCGGTGGCCTGGTGGGATCCAAGGTTGGCCGCAGGCTTTCCCCGCGCGTCTTGAGGGCGGTCATCTTTACGCTTGGCATCGTTGCCCTTGGCTTCATGGTCGCCAATCTGCTGAAATAATCACCCGGTGACGTTCCACTACCTAGAGTCCGCCGATGATCCCCGCGTGAGTGATTACACCACGCTGACCGATGTGCACCTCCGCAAGCTCCGCGAGCCTGAAGAAGGCATGTATATCGCCGAATCTTCAAGGGTCCTTCGCCGCGCACTGGCAGCAGGTCATCAGCCACGTTCCTTCTTCCTCGCGGAGAAGTGGCTGGAAGACCTCGACGACGTTTTCCAGGCCTATCCTGACGTTCCGGTCTTCATCGGCAAAGCCAAGCTGCTGGAAGAAATCACGGGCTTTCACCTGCACCGCGGAGCGATGGCAGCCATGCATCGTCCGGCACCCCTGCCGCTCACGCATCTGCTGGCCGGTGCCCAGCGGGTTGCCGTCCTCGAAGACATCGTGGATCACACAAACGTCGGCGCTATTTTCCGTTCAGCTGCCGCCCTGGGCGTGGATGCCGTTCTCGTATCGCCACGCTGCGGGGACCCGCTGTATCGCCGGAGCGTGCGGGTCAGCATGGGTACGGTCTTCCAGGTTCCGTGGGCGCGCCTTGAAAGCTGGCCTGGCGATCTTGCAAGGCTCAAGGAGCAAGGCTTCACAGTTGCCGCCATGGAATTGACTGATAACGCTGTTGACCTTGACGAACTTGCAGCCCGGAATATACCCAAACTCGCCCTGGTGTTGGGTACGGAAGGTGCGGGCATGAGCGAAGAGACGCTAGCCGTCGTCGACCTCGCGGTCAAGATTCCAATGCGCGCCGGCGTCGATTCGCTTAACGTCGCATCCGCCTCGGCGGTGGCGTTCTGGGAGCTTCGTCCGCGGCAGTGAGCCTGGTTCGTGCTCCGCGCTGGTTTCGGCTATTATTGATTGTTGGCCCGGCCGCTGAAATTTCTACATGGCAGCAGGTCGGTCCACCTCCATTCATACCTGGCAGCTGGCAAAATCCAGTTGCGTGAACAAAAGGTCCCATTATGAAGTCTGATATCCACCCGAAGTACGAAGCTGTTGTTTTCAACGACCTGGCTTCCGGCACGAAGTTCCTGACCAAGTCGACTGTGTCTTCCTCGAAGACCATCGAATGGGAAGACGGAAACACCTACCCGGTTATCGACGTCGAAATCTCTTCGGAGTCCCACCCGTTCTACACGGGCAAGCAGCGCATCATGGACTCCGCTGGCCGCGTCGAGCGCTTCAACGCTCGCTTCAAGGGCTTCGGCGGCTCGAAGTAACCACTTCACCCCAAGGCTTTTCGAAGGCCCGCATCGCTGGAATTTCCGGCAATGCGGGCTTTTTCGTTTTCCGGCAAGATGGAACGCATGACGTCCCAACCCGCACCCGAAAAACCCCTTAACGACATTACCGAGATTAACGACGACGGCACGCGCCTTCACGGGGAGTATAAGGTTCCCGGCGGCAAACTGGTGGTTGTGGACCTGGATGTCCGGGATGGTCGCCTGGCCAACGTTTCACTGAGTGGTGACTTCTTCCTGGAGCCCGATGAAGCCCTGCAGGACATCAATGCAGCGCTGACAGGACTGCCTTCCAGCACGCCTGCAGCGGACATCGCTGCGGCTGTATCAGCCGGGTTGCCCCAAGAGTCCGTACTGTTTGGATTCTCTGCAGAGGCGGTTGCCGTGACCGTCCGCCGTGCGCTGTCCAAAGCGACAGGCTGGCCGGACCACCAATGGGAAGTGATCCCGCCCGCGGTCCTGCCCACACACGTCAATGTGGCACTTGACGAAGTACTTACCGAAGCGGTGGGGTCAGGCAGCCGGAATCCCACCCTGCGCTTCTGGGACTGGGAAGAACCCTCAGTTGTCATCGGAAGCTTCCAGTCCGTCCGCAACGAAGTCGATCCGGCGGGTGTGTCCAGGCACGGCATCACTGTAGTCCGCCGTATCAGTGGTGGCGGGGCCATGTTCATGGAGGCCGGCAACTGCATCACCTATTCCCTTTACGTACCACAAACGTTGGTGGACGGCATTAGTTTCGCGGATTCCTACGCCTTTCTTGATGCATGGGTCATGGCAGCGCTCGAGAAGCTTGGCATTATGGCCTTCTATGTTCCCCTCAATGACATTGCCACTGACCAAGGCAAGATCGGGGGCGCGGCCCAAAAGCGTCTCGCCAATGGAGGCATGCTGCACCACGTGACCATGAGTTACGACATTGACGCCGACAAGATGGTGGACGTCCTGCGCATCGGTAAGGAAAAGCTCTCAGACAAAGGCACGCGGAGCGCCAAGAAGCGGGTGGACCCGTTGCGCCGTCAAACAGGCCTGGCCCGCGCCGCCATTATTCAGGCCATGCAGGAAGTGTTTACGGAACGGTACGGAGCTGTTGAGTCCCGCCTCACAGACCACGAACTTTCGGAGGCCAGGAAGCGGGTGGAAACGAAGTTCGGCACCGAGGACTGGCTCAACAGGGTTCCTTAACGGCAGGCTTCCCTACCCGGCCGCCTGCGCAGTCAGTGCCCGCAGCAAGCGGCTGCGCTGTTCGATGATGATGCGGCGCAGGGCCCGCGGTGCGTCGTTGTGGTCATGCAGCCACTGGTCGGTTCCCAGAAGCACCGGATGCATTGTGGGCTCCGTGCCGGCCGCCAAGTCCTGGGCGCCGGGGTAGAGGCCCCTGACAATCCTGCCTGCGATCTCGATACTACGTTCGGCCCAGACACGTTCCAGGCATTCAAAGTAGGGCTCGATGTATGGCAGCAGGAGGTGCCCGGGGGCAATTGCGAAGCCCGTGATTGTTGCACTAAGGATCTCGTTGGACAGCCCGGTAGTGTTGACGGCCGCGTCCCACGCCGCAGCCTTCACCGAGGCGTCGGGGCGGGCCGCTGAGGCCACCGCGTGGCCCTCCCGGCCGGAGGCTGTCTTGTCCGCCTCAAGTTCAGCGTCCAGGTCGCGCTGTGTCGCTTTCCCCTGGGCGGCCAGGGCTTGCCAGAAACTCCATCGCAGCTCGGCGTCCACGGCCAGGCCGTCGATGATCGTGCTGCCATCCAGGATGCCGCGTACCAGGGCGAGCTCGCTGTCACCGTGCCTGGACACATCAGCCAGGGTTCGTGCCCACGCAAGCTGCTGGTCGGATCCAGGGGCCGCGGCTTGCAGCTGCGCGGCGGTCACTGCAAGGAAATCCTTGCGGACGCTTTCCCGCATGACTGCGGGGACATACCGTTCAACGGCGGTGGCGGCGTTGCCCAGCACGTTGAGGAGGACGCCGATGCCGCTTTCGGTGGGAGCGAATCGTTCGACGGCGGCGACGTACCGTACCGCTGGCGTCACGCCGTCGCGAGCCGAATCCCAAAGGGCGGTCCAGCACAGCGCCCGCGCCATGGGATCCTGGAGTGTGCCAAGGGAATGACGGATAGTGCGCTCGGAAACGGCATCCAGGCGGACCTTGGCGTAGCTAAGATCGTCATCGTTGACCAGCAGCAGGGCGGGGCGGGGCTTCCCCGCCAGTGCTGCCACCAGCGTGCTGGGGCCGGAGACGTCCAGCTCGATACTTTCTGTCCGGACGAGGCTCCCGGATGAATCGGAGTCATACAAGCCCAAACGGAGCCGGTGAGGCCGCAACTCCTGCTTACCCGTCAGGGGGTCGATGGCCTCTTGCTGGAGGGTTACAGCGCCCATAGTGCCGTTGTCGTCCACGATGTCCGCTGTGATCGTGGAAATGCCCGATGTCTGCAGCCACTGACGCGCCCAGCCGGCAAGGTCCCGACCGGAAGCGGAGCTGAGCGCTTGGAGAAGGTCCTGCAGGGACGTATTACCGAACTCGTGGTCCCGGAAGTACTGGCGGGAACCGGCAATAAAGTCGTCGAAACCCACGTAGGCCACCAGCTGCTTCAAAACTGAGGCGCCTTTGGCATAAGTGATTCCATCAAAGTTCTGTTTGGCCGCTTCGAGGTCCGGAATATCGGCAACGATGGGATGGGTGGTTGGCAACTGGTCCTGCACATAGGCCCAGGCTTTGCGCTTGCTGGCGAAGTTTACCCATGCCGTATCCCAGTCGGTGGCCCGATCCACTCCGAGCGTCCCCATGTAGTCGGCAAACGATTCCTTGAGCCAGAGGTCGTCCCACCAGGTCATGGTTACGAGGTCGCCAAACCACATGTGCGCCATCTCATGCATCAGCGTGTTGGCGCGGGCCTGGTACTGGGCGTCTGTTGCCCGGGAAGCGTAGACGTACTTCTCGGTGAAGGTCACCAGCCCTGGGTTTTCCATCGCGCCGAGGTTGTATTCGGGCACGAACGCCTGATCGTATTTGCCCCACGGATAGGGATAGTCGAAGAGTTTGTTGAAGAACGCCAACCCGTTTTTTGTCAACCGGAAGAGTTCATCGGCATCGAATGACTCCGCCAAAGACGCCCGGCAGTAAAGGGCCAGCGGTACGTCAAGGCGGGTGCCGTCGTCGAGCGTGGCTCCCCAGTGGTCAGTCGCCTTGTAGTAGGGCCCGGCAAGGATGGTGGTGATGTACGTGGACATCCGGTGGGTGGCCGCGAAGTCCCAACGGTGGGCCGCCGCATCATCCTCCAGAGGCGTGCGAGAGGCCACCGCGCCGTTGGATGCTACCTCCCAGGCTGCGGGAGCGATCACATGGAAAGCGAATTCTGCTTTGAGGTCGGGCTGTTCAAAGTTCGCGAAGACGCGGCGGCTGTCAGCCGGTTCGTACTGGGTGTAGAGGTAGCACTGGCCATCGGCAGGATCTACGAAACGGTGCATGCCCTCTCCGGAGCGGCTGTACAGGGCCGTGCCTGACACCGTTACTACATTCTCGGCCAGCAAGCCTTCCAGGATGATCCTGTCGCGGTCCACCGCTTTATCCACATCCAGGGACTGCCCGTTCAACACAACGCTGTTCACGGCATCACTGATGAAATCAAGGAACGTGGCCGTTCCGGGTTCCGCTGAAAACTTGATGGTGCTGGTGCTCGGATAGCCGGCGACCGCGGGATCTGCCGCATTCCGGATATCGAGGGTGACGTCGTAGCTGTGGGTGGTGATCAGGGCTGAACGGCTTGCGGCTTCGTCGCGTGAGAGATTGTGATTCGACACACAGCTATCTAATCATGATCCATACGGCACCCAGGCCCAGCGTTGCAATCAGCAGCCACGATCCCAATGCCACCGCAACGGCGCGGCCTCCGGTGTGGATCAGGGTGCGGACACGCACGGCGGAACCGAGCCCAAACAGGGCAGTCGCGAGCAGGATGTCCTGTACTCCAGCGGCCGCTTCCAGCGCTGCAGGTGGCGCCCATCCCAGGGTGCGGACGCCCACCATCGCGATGAAGCCGAGGACGAACAGAGGGACAATCGGGGGAAACCTGCCGTCGCCGTCGTCCTTTCCTGATTGGCCTGGCATTCCGTTCGCCCGTCGCCGTACGTGCATCACCCGCTGGTGCAGCCCTGCTGCCGCGGCGATGGGCGCCAAGAGGACCACGCGCGTCAGTTTCACGACGACGGCGACAGCCAGCGCCGCTGTTCCGGCAGTTTGGGCGGTGGCAACCACTTGGCCGACATCATGCACCGACGCACCTGTCCACGCACCGAATTGTTCCGGGTTCAGGCCCAGGGGGTGCATGAGGAGGGGCAGCACGCCAATCGCCAGAGTTCCACACAAGGTCACGAGCGCCACAGGAAGTACTGTGTCCTGGTGTTTGACCCGCCTCACCGCTGCCACAGCACCGATGGCCGACGCACCACAAATCGAGAACCCCGCGGCGATCAGGAGGGCAGCCTCGTCCGGAAGGCGCAGGATTTTTGCGAGCCCATAGGTCCCGGCGAAACTCAGTACGACCACGGCCGCAATAAGGAGCAGTGCCAACCAGCCCAAGCCAAGGACGTCGCCCATGCTCACCTTGAGTCCGAGCAGGACGATTCCTGCACGCATGAGGTGCTTCCCGGCGAAGTCCAGGCCAGGCCTGGCGCGCCCCGCGGCCCAGACTGCGGTACCCGGTATATTTGCAGAGAGCAGGCCCAATGCAACAGCGAGCGTCATGACGGGAATGACCCCAAATGCGGGAAATACCGCGTGGACGGTGAAGGCGACCCCCGTTGCGGCAATACTCAGGACCAACCCGGGCCCCAGCCGGGGCAGGTGGGGTGCAAGACTGTTGAAGGGCATGCCTCAACCCTGCCGGATGGGGGCACGGAAAGGCGAACCGGGAGTCCCCGGAAACCACGACACAATCAGTGCGAAATGCGCTTGACTCAAAAAGGTGATTGTCTAATTCCCATGTCTGACCTATTCCAGGATTATTCCGAGGCCGCTGCGCGCAGTGGCGCCTATGACGAGATGTTTGCACCAGGCCACGTCGCCAGAAAATCCTACGGTCAGGTTGCCGGTGCACTGCGCGAGCTCTCCCTGGCCGATGTCACCGCACGTGCCGATTCCATGGCGCGCACGTTCCTGGACCGCGGCGTGACATTCGACTACGCGGGGGAGGAGCGGCCGTTCCCGCTGGACATCGTCCCGCGCGTGGTCCCGGCGGACGAGTGGGACGTCCTTGAACGCGGCGTGGCACAGCGGGTCAAGGCGCTTGAAGCGTTCCTCAACGATGTCTATGGCCGGATGGCCGTGGTTACCGACGGCGTTATTCCCCGGCAACTCGTTACCACAAGCGCCCACTTCCACCGTGAGGTTCATGGCTTCGAACCTTCCGGTGGCGTGCGCGTCCACGTGTCCGGTATCGACGTCGTCCGTGATGCCGCCGGCACCTTCCGGGTCCTCGAGGACAACGTCCGCGTGCCCTCCGGAGTGAGCTACGTACTGGAGAACCGCCGCGCCATGGCCAAGGGCCTGCCCGAGGCCTTCGGCCAGCAACACATTCGGCCGGTAGAGGAGTACCCCCGCAGGCTCCTCTCGGCACTGCGCAAGACCGCACCAGCCGGCGTCGACGACCCCACGGTTGTGGTCCTCACCCCCGGGGTCTTTAACAGCGCGTATTTTGAGCACACCCTCCTTGCCGGACTCATGGGCGTGGAGTTGGTGGAAGGGCGGGACCTGATCTGCCGCGGCAACCGTGTGTACATGCGGACCACCGCGGGCGAACAGCGCGTGGATGTCATCTATAAGCGCATCGACGACGAATTCCTGGACCCCCTGCAGTTCCGTTCGGATTCCATGCTTGGTTGCCCAGGCCTGGTCAACGCTGCCCGTGCTGGCGGCGTGACCATCGCCAACGCCGTGGGCAACGGCGTAGCCGATGACAAGCTCGTGTACAGTTACGTGCCTGACCTGATCCGGTACTACCTTCACGAAGAGCCGATCATCGCCAACGTCGACACTTTCCGGCTCGAGGAAAAGGAAGCCAGGGAACATGTTCTGGACCGCTTGGAGGAACTGGTGGTCAAGCCGGTCGACGGTTCAGGCGGCAAGGGCCTGGTTATCGGTCCTGACGCCTCCAAGGATGAGCTTGATGCTTTGCGGAGGCGCGTGATTGCTGATCCCCGTGGCTGGATCGCCCAGCCCGTCCTTCAACTCTCCACGGTGCCCACGCTGTCCGGAGATAAATTCGGCCCCCGGCACGTGGACCTGCGTCCCTTTGCGGTCAACGACGGCGACGACGTCTGGGTCCTGCCCGGCGGCCTGACCCGGGTGGCGCTGAAGGAAGGTTCCCTGATTGTGAATTCCAGCCAAGGCGGCGGTTCCAAGGACACCTGGGTGTTGGCCAATTCGCCGCAAATGCCGGCTGAGATCATTCCGCGCCAGTCGGTGACCGTCCGCGAACAGGTTTCTGTATGGCCTGTGGAAAGCAACTGGCGCGACCGCCAAACGGAGCAGCAGCAGTGAACAGGGCCCCAAGCCTCAAAGGAACCCTTATTTCATCAACACCTGAACTTCGACAAGCACCACGCGAAGGAGGCACAGTTCCATGCTGAGCCGTATTGCCGAGTCACTTTTCTGGATCGGACGCTATGTAGAGCGGGCCGACGGCACTGCCAGGATTCTGGATGTGCACCTGGAGCGCCTGAACCACTTGCCCTTGGAGGAACAACGCAGTGTGGCCAGGGAACTCCTCGCCGTCATGGGTGCAAAGCCACAAAGCGAAGATTTCGGACTGCCCGAGTTGTTGCATGCCCTTGCCTATGACAAGCAAAGCGCATCGTCCATCGCAGGCTCGCTTGGTGCTGCCCGCGAGAATGCTCGCAGGGCGCGGGAGACCGTCTCGCAGTCGCTCTGGGAAAGCCTTAACACCACGTATTACGGCCTCAACCAGCATCGCAAGGACGTCGTGGGAACCTACCGCTTCTGCAATTGGGTCCTGGAACGGACCGCCATGGTGCGTGGGCTGGCGGACACCACCGTTAGCCACGACGAAAGCTGGCTGTTCATGGTGCTCGGGCGCTCCCTTGAGCGTGCCGATATGACTGCCCGCATGCTTTCCACGCGCGACGTCCAGTCCGCCGGAATGTCGTGGGTCAACATGTTGCGGTGCGCTGGCGCCTACGAGTCCTTCATCCGGACCCGGAGGGCGGCATTTGGCGACCAGCACGCAGCTGAGTTCCTCCTTCTGGACCGGCTGTTCCCGCGCTCGATCGTCTACGCGCTCCGTGACGCCGACGAGTGCTTGGCGAAGCTGGATCCTTCCGCGCAGCGGGTCGGCTTTATCAACGATGCCCGTCGCATCGTTGGGCAGGCCAGAACGTTCCTTGAATTCCATCGGACGGATGACCTGATGTCCGAATTGCCCGAGCATATGGAACGTGTGCAGAAAGCCGTGACCCAGGCTTCGGACGCGATTTCCCGTAAGTATTTCAATCAGGCTGATGAGCACGCCTGGGTGGGAGAGGTTTCATGACCAGGCTGAATATCGTCCACAAGACGGCCTACAAATACAACCGGCGCGTGACGTTGTCCTACAACGAGGCGCGCATGACTCCGCTGACGGACGGCCAGCAGGTGGTCCTGGAATCCTCGTTGAAGGTTTCGCCCAATCAGGCTTCTGTCAGCACCTACCGCGACTACTGGGGGACCCGGGTCACTGCCTTCGACATGCAGATGCCGCACGAGAGCCTTGAGGTCCTTGCGACGGCCACCGTGGAAGTGCACCGGACCGAGCGTGTGGCAACCGAGGATGACATCGTGGGCTGGGACGTCATCGCGTCCGGAAAGATCCAGGACGAATTCAGCGATTGGTTGCCCCAGTCCCGCCTGAGCGGTCCCGGCGAGGAAGTCCTGGGCATTGTTCCAGGCGTGGTTCAGGGTAAGAACCCTCACGAGGCCGCGCTGGCGGTCTTTTCGTGGATGGCCGGCGAGATGACGTACATGAAGGGCACCACAGGTGTCACTACGAATGCCGAACAGGCGTGGAACCAACGCCAGGGCGTCTGCCAGGACCTTGCCCACTTGGCTATCGGCGCGTTGCGCAGCCGGGGCATTCCTGCCCGCTACGTTTCGGGCTACATCCATCCCCGCTCGTCCGCTGATATCGGCGAAACGGTTGCCGGGCAGTCCCACGCGTGGCTGGAGTGGTGGGACGGCGAATGGCGCAGCTGGGATCCCACCAACCATAAGCCTGCAGGCGATTACCACGTGACAGTGGCCAGGGGGCGGGATTACCGGGATGTACCGCCGCTGAAAGGCATTTTGTCTGGCGGCGGCGGTTCGGGGCTGTCTGTTTCCGTGGAGATTACCCGCCTCGCGTAGGGCCTACCAGGGCGAGGGCTTGTAGTCCTTGAGGAACACGCCGTACTGGTCCTCGCCCTTTTCACCCATCACGATGGGGTCATAGACGCGGGCGGCGCCGTCCACCAGGTCCAGGGGTGCGTGGAATCCTTCTTCCATCAGCCGCACCTTGGTGTAGTGCGGGCGTTCATCGGTGATCCAGCCGGTGTCCACCGCTGTCATGAGGATGCCATCGGAATCCAACATTTCCTGCGCGCTGGTGCGCGTCATCATGTTCAGGGCAGCTTTGGCCATGTTGGTGTGAGGATGTCCCGGTCCCTTGTAAGCACGGGAGAACTGGCCTTCCATGGCCGAAACGTTCACGATGTACTTTCGTCGGGCCGTCGAGCGTTTCATGGCATCGCGCAAGCGGCTGACGAGCAGGAACGGTGCCGTCACGTTACAGAGCTGTACTTCGAGCATTTCGAGCGGATCCACCTCGTCCACCACCTGCGTCCAGCTGTTGATCGTGGCGAGGTCCGGGACCAGCCCACCGGCGTCAATAGCCGTTCCGGATTCGATACGGGCCAAAGATGCCGAACCCGTGGAGAGCGCCAGGGAAGTGATCGCATCGCCGGCAAGGACAGGATGTTCGGTGACGCTGCTGGCCAGGGCCAGCGGATGCTTGTCATGGGCGTGCCCGAACGTGACCAGCTCGGGTCCGCCGTTGGCAGCCTCCAAAGCGGCGGGCAACGGCTCGTCCTCGGCGTCAACCAGAGGTTTGTAGGCGTTTCCTGAGCGTCGCACAGTCTGGGCGGCGTTATTGATGATGATGTCCAGCGGCCCGGCTTTGTTCAGGGAGTCCGTCAGGGCCATTACCTGCGCGGGATCACGGAGGTCGATGCCAACGATCCGCAGGCGGTGCAGCCAATCCGCGCTGTCTTCCATGGCGGCAAACCGGCGTGCCGCGTCCTTGGGGAAACGGGTGGTGATGGTGGTGTGGGCGCCATCCCTGAGCAGGCGGAGCGCAATGTACATACCGATCTTGGCACGCCCACCGGTCAACAAGGCATTTCGGCCGGTGAGGTCCGTACGGGCATCACGTTTGCTGTGGCTGAAGGCCGCGCACTCGGGGCACAGCTGGTGGTAGAACGCGTCCACCTGCGTGTAGTGCTGCTTGCAGATATAGCAGGGACGTGAACGGATCAGGTGGCCCGCGATTTCGCCAGTTGCTGACGGAGCAAGCTTGTTGCCACGGGTTTCGTCATCAATGCGGTCCGGTGCAGCTGTGGCGGTGAGGGCAATGACTGCACGGTCCGCTTCCGCAATCAGATCCCGCTTGGTCACGCGGCGGTGGCGCTTGACAGCTTTAAACATCTTGCCCGTTGCACGGCGAACGGCGACGTAGTCCGGGTGCTCCTCGTCGTAGACGTGGATTGTGGTCAGAACCTTGAGGCAGGCCTGGATCTCTTCAGGCGTCAGATCGGTGGAGCTCATTGACCTGATTTTACAGCCTTGGGAGACTACGGCCTGCCTCGGGTTCTGCTACTGCAGCGGCTGGTGGGACGGGACCCTAGCGGGCAGCGCCCTGTGACGTTGCGTCTACCACCCTGGCCTGGATTCCGGCAGCTACCTTTTCGGCCGAATCGCGGATCACGGGGTCATCCTGCGTGGCAGCCTTGACGGCTTCCGGCAGACTCCGGCGGTACTCCGCGGACAGGGCGAGCTCTGCTTCGCCAGGTTCCGGGACAAGCTGCCCCTTGGCAAGGACGGTGATCCCGGATTCGGTGACCTTGTATCCGCGGGCCTTGTCCAACGCCGGATCCAGTCCGATCGCGGCGCCGGCGGGGACCTTGACGTTCTTGTCCAGGATTGCCCGCTTGATCACGGCACCTTCGCCAACGCGGACCTTATCCATCAGCACGGAGTCCTGGACGCGGCTGCCCGCCTCCACGAAGACGTCGTTGGACAGTACGGAACCTTCGACGATGCCGCCTGAGATCACCACTCCGCTGGCAACAATGGAGTCCAGGGCAGTACCCACGGTGCTGTTACCACCGCGCACAAACTTGGCGGGAGGGGAGATGCTCTGGCGGGTGTAGATGGGCCATTCGGAGTTGTATAGATTGAAGATCGGCATGGGGGAGATGAGGTCAACGTGGGCGTCGTAGAAGGAGTCGATGGTGCCGACGTCCCGCCAGTAGGTACGGTCACGTTCCGTCGCACCAGGAATGTCGTTAAGCGTGAAGTCGTAGACCCCGGCTTCGCCCTTGTCCACGAAGTAGGGAATGATGTCGCCGCCCATGTCGTGCTTTGTATCAAGGCGCTCGGCGTCAACGTGCAGCGCCTCAACCAGGGCGTCGGCGTTGAAGACGTAGTTGCCCATGGAGGCGAGGAACTGGGTGGGATCGGCTGCCAGCCCGGGCGTGCTGGCCGGTTTCTCGACGAATGCTGCAATCTTCTGGGGATCGTTCTGGTCAACCTCGATGACGCCGAACTGGTTGGCCATGTTCAGCGGCTGCCGGACGGCTGCTACGGTAGCCTTCGCGCCGCTGGCAATGTGCTGTTCGACCATTTGAGAGAAGTCCATGCGGTAAACGTGGTCTGCGCCGACCACAACCACAATGTCCGGAGCGTCGTCGTGAATAAGGTTCAGCGACTGGTAAATGGCGTTCGCACTGCCAAGGAACCAGCTCTTGCCGACGCGTTGCTGCGCCGGAACGGAGGCTACATAGCGGCCCAACTGCGTGGACATACGCCAAGTCTCGGAGATGTGGCGGTCCAGGCTGTGCGACTTGTACTGCGTCAGGACCACGATTCTCAAATATCCCGAATTGACCAGATTCGATAGTGCAAAGTCAATAAGTCTGTAGCCCCCTGCAAACGGAACTGCTGGCTTGGCCCTGTCCGCCGTCAAAGGCATGAGACGGTTGCCTTCGCCGCCAGCCAACACGATTGCCAATACTTTCTTCAACGCCATGGTCATAGCTCCCCGTACGTCTTCGTAGCCCCCAAAAGTCCGATTTTCCGGACTCTTTCACACTAGAACACATAAGCCGGAACGACTACGTTGGGTAACGTGCGAATAGACATTGTGACTAAAGAATTCCCTCCGGAAATTTATGGCGGTGCCGGTGTCCACGTTGCCGAGCTCAGCCGGGTGCTGGCGAAGCACGTGGATCTTCATGTTCGGGCGTTTGGCGCCCCACGTGATGCCGACTACCATGGCGCCACCGTCGCCTCCTACGCCACGCCCGAAGACCTCGGTGATGCCAACGCCGCCATCCAGACCCTGGGCGTTGATCTTCGGATCGTTCCGGACATTGCGGGAGCGGACCTTGTCCACTCGCACACCTGGTACGCCAATATGGCAGGACACCTGGCTTCGCTGTTGCACGGCATTCCGCATGTGCTCAGCGCCCACAGCCTTGAGCCGCTGCGCCCTTGGAAGGCCGAACAGCTTGGTGGCGGCTACGCGTTGTCATCGTGGGTTGAGAAGACGGCCTACGAAGCGGCTGCCGCGATCATCGCCGTATCGGATGGAATGCGGCAGGACATCCTGCGCAGCTACCCCGAGGTGGACCCGGCCAAGGTCCGTGTCGTCCACAACGGAATCGACGTTTCGTTGTGGGAACGGGACGAAGAGGACGACGCCATTCGCGCGTTGGGAATCGATCCTGCCAAGCCGAGCGTGGTTTTCGTTGGCCGGAACACGCGTCAAAAAGGCGTGCCCTACCTGCTGCGCGCCGCTTCCAGCCTTCCCGCCGACGTGCAGCTTGTCCTCTGCCTGGGCGCGGCCGATACTCCCGAATTGGCGGCTGAAACGGCACGCCTGATTGAGGAACTCCAGAGCAAGCGTGGGGGTGTCATCCTGATTGAGCGGATGCTCCCGCGCCGGGAACTCATCCAGGTCCTCAGCCACGCCACCGCATTCGCCTGCCCCTCCATCTACGAACCGCTGGGCATCGTTAATCTTGAAGCTATGGCTTGCGGCGCCGCCGTCGTGGCAAGTGCTACCGGCGGCATTCCAGAAGTCGTCCAGCATGGCGAGACCGGCCTCCTGGTTCCCTTGGAGCAGGTCACAGACGGTACGGGAACACCGCTTGATCCTGAAAAATTCGTGGCCGATTTCGCTGCAGCCCTGAACGAGGTAGTCGCCGATCCAGAGCGCGCCCGCAAGATGGGCATTGCGGGCCGGCGCCGTGCCGAGGAACATTTCTCGTGGGAATCCATCACCGAAACGACGCTCGAGGTGTACCGGTCAGTGCTTATCTGAGCAACAAACCGTCCTGAAAAGCAGGCAAAACCACGACGGCGCCGCCCCCTGCCTGGGGGACGGCGCCGTCGCGCTTTGGCGAAACTTCCGAAAAAGTTCACCGTTCGGAAATCACGTCCTGCTAGCGGGACTTTGACGCTTTCAAGGCCAGTAACGACTTCTCGTCGGCCGGCGCGGAGCCGCTGGCGCGCTGTTTACGGAAGTGGATGGCGGCCTCATCCTGTCGCCGTGCTTCAGCGCCGGTCGCGATTGCGGCGCGCAGGTGCTCGGGGCCGTAGCCAAAGGCCTCCACAAGGTCAAGCGCGTGCGGACGGATCTTGACCAGCAGCCGGTTGATGTAGGTGCCCACGGTCCGGCCACGCTGCATCGAGAGCCGGCCGTTCATGAGGTACCACGCCAGGTGCTTCTCGATAAGCGAAAGACCGAACAGATCACGCAGCCATGTGAGGACCCGCTTGGTCCCGTCGTCGGAAACCTCGGCCAACGCCTCCGTGAAGGCTTCCCACTGGAGCAGCTCGGCGTGTGCCTGCGCGGCTTCTATGAGTTCGTGCTGGTGCTGGTTGAAGAGGGCCGCGGCCTGGTGCTGGGGCAGCTTATTGGCGCCTTTCAGCGCAGCCCCGACTTCCGCCACCATGGACTGCACGCGGTCAGTCAGCAGGGTCCTCTGGCCTTCCTCGTCGCGCAAAGCCAGCGCTGCTTTCTGCACCGAACCCGTGTCCGCTACGAACTGGGCAACTTGGCGAAGTCCCGTCCGGTGCAAAGCGACGCCAGCGGCCTGGTCCACTACGTAACGTGCGAGCACGCCGAAGTCGGCACTGCGGAATTCCTTGGCATAGTCAGCCAGGAGACGTTTGGCCACCAACTGCAGCAGGACGGTGTTATCGCCTTCAAACGTCACATAAACGTCAAGGTCCGCACGCAGCGAGGCAAAGCGGTTCTCGATCAGGAATCCCGCGCCACCGCAGGCTTCACGGCATTCCTGCAGGGTGTCCAGGGCGTGCCACGTGCTGAGCGGCTTCAGAGCCGCTGCCAATGTTTCCAGGTCCTGGCGGTCGGCGTCAGTGTCGTGGGCACCGGAGAAGACGTCGTCGAACTTCTGCAGAAGCTGCTCGTGGGCAAAACTGGCAGCGTAGGTGGTGGCGAGCCGGGTGAACAGGCGCCGCTGGTGACGCTGATAGTCCAGCAGGACTTCTTCATCGGTGGGGGAAGATGCATTGAACTGACGGCGCTCGGTGGCGTACTGGATGGCTGTTTTGAGCGCCACCTTGCTGGCTGCCACGGCGGCACCGTCCAGGGAGACCCGGCCTTGGACCAAGGTTCCGAGCATGGTGAAGAAGCGGCGGCCGGGGCTTTCGATCGTTGATGAATACGTACCATCGACGGCTACGTCGCCATAGCGGTTCAGGAGGTTGGTGCGGGGAATACGCACATCAGTGAAATGCAGCCTTCCGTTGTCAATGCCGTTGAGGCCGCCCTTGATTCCGTCGTCCTCCCCGCCAATCCCTGGCAGGAACTCTTTGGTGACGGGATCCCGCAGCTCTACATAGAAGGCGTGGACGCCGTGGTTGACGTTCCTGGTGACCAGCTGTGCAAAGACGACGGCGGCAAGGCCATCGTTTGCCGCGTTGCCGATATAGTCCTTCCAGGCTGCCCGGAACGGGGTATTGATGACGAATTCCTGGCGCGCCTCGTCATAGGTGGCCGTGGTGGCGATGCTTGCGACGTCGGAGCCGTGGCCGGTCTCGGTCATCGCGAAACAACCCGGGATGGCCAGGCTCATGATTCCGGGGAGCCATTGGTCGTGGTGCTCCCGGGTACCAAGGTGCATGACAGCGGAGCCAAAGAGGCCCCATTGAACGCCGGCCTTGATCTGCAGCGACGGGTCTGCCGTGACGAGTTCTTCGAATCCGGCGATGTTGCCGCCGTGGTCATCTGAGCCGCCCATGCGGGTGGGAAACGCCCGGTGCACGGCATTGTTATCCACCAGGAACTTCAACTGTTCGAACACGCGGGCCCGGTGTTCGGTGTGATGGAGCCCTTCAATTTTCTGGACATCGGGATGACCCGCTATTTCGCGGGCCTGGCGCCGGATGTGGGCCCACTTGCCCAGGAGCTGCTCGCCGAGCCCTGCGACGTCGACCACCGGGTCCCCAACCTGGCCGGCGGATCCACCAGTGTGCACTGCCGCTTCCTCGCGGCCGGATGGTTGATGGGCTGACGACGCCCGGTCCACTACTTCAGTCATGCTGATTCCTTCTTTGGTTCCTACAACTGATGGGTCTTTTTCATGTCAGGTGGTTGGTTTGAGCTCCGGAGCGATGCCCAGGCATAGCCAGTCCGTGATGTGCCCGGCCATGGATGCCTGGTCCGGTTTGGTGTCGGAAGCGGGGCTTCCCAGCCACATTTCGCCGGCATTCCGAACGAGCCCGATGGCTGCTGTGGGCCAGTACTCGATCAACGCTTCGTTCTCGGTTCCGAGGTACTGCCGCATGGGTGTCGCGATCATGTCCGTGATTTGCTCGAAGAAGTTACCCAGTGCCCCTGACGCCGCAATGGCATCCTGTGACGAAGCTTCCCCGGGTGTCAGCCGGGTAATGAACGCGTAAACGTTGGGGCTGGATTCTGCCATTTGCAGGTACGCCGACACCATGGCGCAGAGCCCTTCCCGGGGCGTCTGCGCCAACTGGGCCGCTTCCTTCATGCGGCGTTGCATTTGCCCCAGGACTACTTCTCCCATGGCCTGTTGAAGGCCTGCCTTATCACCGAAATAGCGGTAGTACACAGACTTTGAGGTGCCGGCGGCTCCAGCGATGTCTTCCATGGAAGCCTCGCTGCCCAGGGCGTGCACGGCCCGGCGTGCTGCCTTGATGAGCTCGCGACGACGTGACTCGCGATGGCTTTGCCATCTGGCGGCGCGCCCATCGATTCCAGCGTCCGGAACGGCACCGCCGGAGTCCTCTGAAACATCAACAGCATTGGCCCCGGAGGAGGCAGAAGCTTGCGGGAAATCTGTACTGCGACTGTTCACGATACCCAGCGTATCAGGTACGCTGGGTATCAGTAACTGGCATTGATCGAAGGAGTCAGGCATGGCCGCAGCAGAAACACCCGCAGGCACGAACACAGACACAAGCGGCTTCGCAACGGGGGAACAGGGCAAACGCCGTCAGGGAACGCGTTCTGCAGTCATTGCGGGCGGCAACAGGATCCCCTTCGCCCGCACGGGCGGCGCTTACGTGAAGTCGTCCAACCAGGACATGCTCACCGCGGCATTGGACGGGCTCATTGCCCGGTTCGGACTGCAGGACGAACGGATAGGCGAAGTAGCGGCAGGTGCCGTCCTGAAGCATTCACGCGACTTCAACCTCACCCGTGAAGCTGTATTGGGTTCGGCATTATCGGCAGAGACACCGGCATACGACCTCCAGCAGGCATGCGCCACCGGGCTGGAAACCGTCCTGGGGCTTGCAAACAAAATCAAGCTGGGACAGATCGATTCCGCCATCGCCGGGGGTGTTGACTCGGCGTCCGATGCCCCGATCGCCGTCAGCGAAGGACTCCGGGAGATCCTCCTGGACCTCAACCGCGCCAAGACACCGGTACAGAAGCTAAAGATCCTGGCACGCATGCGCCCCAAGGACCTGGCCCCCGATGCTCCCAACACGGGTGAGCCGCGCACCGGGCTGTCCATGGGCGAACACCAAGCCCTCACCACGGCACAGTGGAAGATCAGCCGGGAGGCGCAGGACGAACTCGCCTTCAACAGCCACCGCAACCTCGCCGCCGCTTACGATCGTGGCTTCTTCGACGACCTCATCACTCCGTACCGCGGCCTTAATCGGGACTCCAATCTTCGCGCGGACACCACCTTGGAGAAGCTCTCCACCCTGAAGCCTGTCTTCGGCAAGAACCTGGGGTCCGAGGCCACAATGACGGCCGGCAATTCGACACCATTGACCGATGGAGCCTCAACAGTCCTGCTTGCCACCGAAGAGTGGGCGGACAGCCGGGGCCTGCCCAAGCTCGCCACCGTCCTGGACGGTGAGGCGGCCGCCGTCGACTTCGTCCACGGCAAGGACGGACTACTGATGGCGCCGGTCTTCGCCGTGCCGCGCCTCCTTGCCCGCCACGGGCTGACACT
Organism: Arthrobacter sp. StoSoilB5; assembly: GCF_019977235.1. Classification (NCBI taxonomy): domain Bacteria; kingdom Bacillati; phylum Actinomycetota; class Actinomycetes; order Micrococcales; family Micrococcaceae; genus Arthrobacter; species Arthrobacter sp. StoSoilB5. The sequence continues at coordinate 3,031,773 of NZ_AP024646.1, read as the reverse complement.
GGAAGATTTCGACTTCTTCGAAATACACGAGGCCTTCGCCGGGACCGTCCTCAGCACCATGGCCGCCTGGGAAGACGAGGACTTCGGGCGGACGCGGTTGGGGCTGGACGGCGCTTTGGGAAAGGTGGACCGTGCAAAGCTGAACATCAACGGGTCTTCACTGGCGGCCGGCCACCCATTCGCAGCAACCGGTGGCAGGATTGTGGCATCGCTGGCAAAGATGCTCCACGAGAAGGGACTTGTGGACGGCAGGCCGGCACGGGGCCTGGTTTCGGTGTGCGCCGCTGGCGGGCAGGGCGTTGTTGCCATTCTGGAAGCAGCCTAGGGGAGCGTGATGACAGACAAGTACACCAGGATCGTCAGCCAGGGACTGGGCAAGGGCGTCGCAAAAAGGCTCGGCCTGCCGCAACCGGTTGAGTTGCGCCGCCACCAACCAGGCGCACCGCTCATTACTGGGCCCGTGCTGGTCAACGGCGATAGCGTGGGCGCAGATGACCTCGCCACCACGCTTCTAGGTTGGGGCTTGGACGTCCGTCGCCACGCCTTGCCCAAGGAAAAGCTCGGCGCCATCGTTCTTGTCCTGGATGCCGTGCAGCACCCAGCGGACCTGGCCAAACCCGTGATGACAATTGGTGCTTCCTTGCGGGATCTCGCGCCCAACGGACGCATCATTACTGTCTCAAGGACGGCCCGGTCCGCGCCCACGCCCGCTTCGGCCGCCGCCCGGCAGGGCATCGATGGCCTCCTGCGTTCATTGGCCAAGGAATTACGTGCCGGAGCGACTGCGAACGGCATTCTTCTTGATGAGGATTTGGCCACCACCAGCCCTTCAGCGCTGGGAGCCCTGCGCTTCTTCCTTTCCGGGCGCTCCGCCTATGTGGATGGCCAGTTCCTGACGATCAGTTCATCCTCCGGCAGCCTGCCCGTCGAGGACGACAAACCGCTTGCAGGCAAAGTCGCCGTGGTCACTGGTGCAGCGCGGGGTATCGGCGCCGCGATCGCCCGGACGCTGCACCGTGATGGAGCGAAGGTGGTGTTGGTGGATATTCCCGCCGCAGGCGACCATCTCGCGGACGTGGCCAACGAGGTCCACGGGACGGCCCTCCAGCTCGACATCACGCGGGACGACGCCGGTCACCGGATTATCGACCACGCAGTGGAACGCCACGGCAGGCTCGACGTCGTCATCCACAATGCCGGCATCACCCGCGACCGCCTCTTGGCCAACATGGATGAGGGCCGCTGGCAGTCGGTCATCGCGGTTAACATCGCCGCCCAATTGAGGATCAATGAGGCACTTCTGGCCTCGGAGCACTTCAAGGAGGCGCCGCGCATCGTTTCGGTGGCGTCCACTAGTGGCATTGCCGGCAACAGGGGCCAAACCAACTATGCCGCGTCCAAAGGCGGCGTGATCGGAATGGTGCGCTCCACAGCCCCGCTCATGGAGTCCTTCGGGGGCACGATCAACGCAGTAGCACCGGGCTTCATTGAAACAGAGATGACGGCGCGGATGCCGTTCGCCATCCGGGAAGCCGCCCGCAGGCTCAATTCACTGAGGCAGGGTGGCCAGCCACAAGACGTCGCGGAAGCAATCGCCTTCCTGGCGAGCGACGCCGCCGGAGGAATCTCGGGGGGAGTACTTCGCGTGTGCGGACAGCAATTGGTGGGAGCATGAGCCAACCGCAGCCGGTCATCCTTGGAGAGCTGCCGTCCCTGTCCAAGCTCTACGTCAACGCCGCGGCAACCGCCGCCCGTCGCCGGGTCCTTGGTTCATCGACGGGACAGGCGACGTTGCCAACGGTCAGCCACGAGGTCAGGGATGTCCAGGCGGACGTCGCAAACCTGACTGCCTACCAGCACCTTCTGGGGGAGACGGCCAGTGACATCCTGCCAGCAGGATTCGTCCATGCCCTGGCCTTTCCGGTCTCCATGAGTGTGATGAACCGGGATGACTTTCCGTTGCCGCTGCTCGGCATGATCCACCTCAGGAACCATGTGGAACAGCGGGTCCCCATACAATTCACGGAAGCCTTGGACATCCGGTCATGGTCAGAAAACCTCTCCGGCCACCGGGCTGGGACGCAAGTGGACGTCATAGCGGAAGTCCGCTCCAGCTCCTCAAGCGAGTTGCTGTGGCGGGGCGTGTCCACCTACCTCGCAAAAGGGGTCTTCCTGCCTGGCATCGACAAGCCGGGAAACCCAAGCAGCACGGGAGATAACAGTGATTTTTCCCCGCCGGATCCCACGGCCGTATGGCAACTGGACCTGGACATTGGACGCAACTACGCCGCTGTCTCCGGCGATTTCAATCCCATCCATTTGAGTGTCTTATCCGCCAAAGCCCTGGGCCTGCGGGGGTCCATTGCCCACGGGATGTATCTTGCCTCCCGTGCGCTGGCAGACGTCGGGTCGGTCAAGCCCGATGCCTTCACGTGGGAGGTGAGGTTTGAGGCGCCAGTTTTCCTGCCCGCACGGGTGGCGCTGGACATCTCCACGATCCAGGCGGACACCGGGGCGTGGCAGCGCTCGGATTACGTGGCGTGGAACCCACGCAGCGGCCGGCGTCACTTCAGGGGCAGCGTCGCGCCGTTGTCTTAAGCCCTCCATAAATCCTTGCGAGCCGGATATTCTCTTGAGACGTATTGCCGGAGGAGGAGAGACTCGCCACATGAACCAGATCAGTTTGTGCGTCTCGACCTACAACCGCGTCGATGATCTCAAGAGGTTGCTTTCGAGTGCTCTTGCCCAGGAACCCGCAATCCCCATCATTGTCTACGACGACGCATCCTCGGACGGGACGCCAGAGGTGGTTCGAGAGCAGTTTCCCGGCGTTCAGCTCATTTCCGGCCAGGAAAACGTCGGCCTGATCGCTGCCCGGAACATTTGCATCAAGGCAGCATCCACTCCCTTCGTCCTCATTTTGGACGATGACGCATACTTTCGGTCCGTCTCCACGGCCCGGCAAACGCTGGCGGACTTTTCGTCAGCTGCCATTGCAGCGGTTGCCGTTCCCTTTACCGAGAATGGTGCCCTAATGCAGGGCCATCGGGGCGGCGATACTGTTGAGCTGGCCAGGAGCTTTATCGGCGCCGCACACGCTCTGCGCCGGGATGCAGTACTTGCCTGTGGCGGTTTGCGTGAATCGTATAGGTTCTACTGCGAGGAATCCGATATAGCGATTCGTCTTTTGGCCTCTGGCCTCGTAGTCAGGCACGGCACCGCAGATCCGGTTGAGCACTGCCCGAATGCTGACCGCCAACCTTTGCGAAGGCGCCAACTGCGGTGGCGTAGCGAACTTCGTTTCAAGTGGTATCACACGCCCGCTTTGCTTGTGGTGCCCGTGCTCGTTGGTCACCTGGGCCTTCTGCTGGTGAGGTCCGGGCAGTTTGGTGGCCTCCGGGAATCTCTTCGGCTGTGCTACACATCCTGCAGAGACGTCCTCGCGTCACGGTCCGAACGCAAGGGAGTGGATATCCGGACCTACCTCCTGTGGAGGCGGCTTGCCAAGCTTCCCCGAGTGACCCTGGACGCGGCCGACCATATCCTTGCGGCTGGACGTGCTCCCGGTGAGCGGAATCTTCAGGGGCGCGGCATATCCCTCAGACGATGAGCGGAACCAGGCCCCGCGTGGTTGAGGGCACAAAAAAACCCCGGTTTCCCGGGGCCTTCTTTGTGCGCGGAGGGGGACTTGAACCCCCACCCCCTTTCGAGGACTAGCACCTCAAGCTAGCGCGTCTGCCATTCCGCCACCCGCGCAGGTGGTGTTCGGAGAAGCCATTCTGCACCTTCCGGTGCTTCACTTTCCTCCGAAGCAGCGAGAAAAACTCTAACACGGTTTGAAGGAACTAAAAAATCGATGCGGGTCAAGGCTGGCCTGCAGACTTTCGAGGCGTGGCGGCGCCCGGAATTGCTCAACCGACGAGGCTTTCGGTGAGTAGGCTGGAGGAACACGGGACGGTAGAGCTGCGGGATCCGCAGTGCGCGTCGCCCGCACCTGCAGCCCAGCCACGCAAGGAGAATTTCCATGTCTGTCATCCGCCCCGAAGACGAAGTTGTCCGGATCTGCCAGGAGCTCATCCGTATCGACTCCTCCAACTTCGGCGATGACACCGGACCGGGCGAACGGGCCGCTGCGGAGTACACGGCCGGCCTCATCAGCGAAGTGGGTCTCGATGCCGAGATTTTCGAGTCAGCACCGGGACGCGCCAACGTCGTAACGCGCATGGCAGGGGAGGACCCGTCAGCTGACGCCCTGGTTGTCCACGGACACCTGGACGTTGTACCGGCCCTGAAGGATCAGTGGAGCGTTGATCCGTTCAGCGGCGAACTGAAAGACGGCCTGATCTGGGGCCGTGGAGCTGTGGACATGAAGGACATGGATGCCATGATCCTTTCAGTCATGCGGAACTTCGCCAGGACTGGCCGCAAGCCCAAGCGGGATATCATTTTCGCCTTCTTCGCCGACGAGGAAGCCGGCGGCACTTATGGTGCCCGCTATGCCGTGGAGCACCGGCGCGAATTGTTCGACGGAGCCACCGAGGCTATCTCCGAAGTCGGCGGATTCTCCGCGACCATCGGCGGTCAGCGGACCTACTTGCTTCAAACTGCCGAAAAGGGCCTTTCCTGGTTGCGGCTGGTGGCCCATGGACGGGCTGGCCACGGCTCGCAGATCAATACGGACAACGCGGTCACCCGGCTTGCGGCGGCTGTCACCAGGATCGGAGAATACAAGTGGCCTGTAGAGCTGACCCCCACCACCAGGCAGTTCCTGGACGGCGTGACTGAGCTAACGGGCGTCGAGTTTGATGCCGACAACCCGGACATCATCCTCAAAGAACTCGGCACGGTTGCCCGGTTCGTGGGCGCAACGCTGCAAAATACCTCCAACCCCACCCTGCTCCGCTCCGGCTACAAGCACAATGTCATCCCGGAATCGGCCGAGGCATTCGTGGACTGCCGCACGCTGCCCGGCCAGCAGGAACTGGTGTTCGAAACCATCAAGGAGCTCGCTGGAGACGGCGTGGAGATCAGCTACGTTAACAAGGATGTGTCCCTTGAAGTGCCCTTTGCCGGCAACCTGGTGGACTCCATGATCGATGCCTTGCACTCCGAGGACCCGGGCGCCAAGGTGCTTCCTTACACCCTTTCCGGAGGCACCGATAACAAGTCCTTGAGCAAGATCGGCATCACAGGTTACGGCTTCGCTCCGCTGATGCTGCCGGACGAGCTGGACTTCACCGGCATGTTCCATGGAGTGGACGAGAGAGTGCCGGAGGAGTCCCTGAAATTCGGGGCGCGCGTCCTGGACAGGCTGCTGAGCAACTACTAGACCTTCCCAACATCAGGAGGCCCAGCCATGACTCCAGAGGAAATCCTGCCAGAGGCCCTTCTTGAGCGGCTACGTGGACGCGCTGCCGGCTACGACCAAAACAACCTGTTCTTCCACGAGGACCTCGAGGAGCTGGTGAACGCCGGCTATCTGAAGCTTTTCGTGCCGGAGGGCGACGGCGGCATGGGCCTTGGGCTCGAAGCGGTGGCTGCGCTTCAGCAACGGCTCGCGACGGCGGCCCCGGCCACAGCGTTGGCTGTCAACATGCACTTGGTCTGGACCGGCGTCGCGCAGGTCATGGCCACGCGGGGTGATGACTCGCTGGACTTCGTGCTTAAGGAAGCAGGCCGAGGCGAGGTTTTTGCGTTCGGCATTTCGGAGGCCGGCAATGATTCGATGCTGTTCGATTCCACCACGGTTGCTGAGCCGCTGCCGGATGGCGGCTATCGCTTTACTGGCCGGAAGATCTTCACGAGCCTCTCCCGTGGCTGGACCCGTCTAGGGACGTTCGGCAAGGATGCGGACGCCAGGGATGGCGAGGGCGAACTCGTATTCGGCTTTCTCCGCCGTGACGAACCCGGCCATGAGACGCTCAGTGACTGGGACACGCTGGGCATGCGGGCAAGTGCGTCGAACACCACCTTGCTGCATGGCGCGGTCATTCCTCCGGAACGGATCTTCCGAAAATTGCCTGTGGGCCCCAACCAGGACTTGCTGATCTTCGCCATTTTCGCTTGTTTCGAGACGCTGCTTGCCGCCGTCTACACGGGACTGGCGCAACGTGCCTTCACACTGGGCGTTGAGAATGTGAAGCGTCGGACCTCGGCGAAGCACGGCGGTCGGAGTTTCGCGCAGGATCCGGACATCCGCTGGAAAGTTGCCGACGCGGCGCTGGCCATGGACGGTATCTATCCCCAGTTGTCGGCAGTTGCGCGCGATATCGATAACCTGGTGGACCATGGACCCCAGTGGTTCCCCAAGCTTGTTGGGCTCAAGTCGCGGGCCACGGAAAACGCCCGGTACGTGGTGGATCTGGCGATCAGGATCACGGGAGGATCCAGCTACTTCCGGGGCTCGGAAATGGAGCGCCTCTACCGCGACGTTCTCGCCGGAATTTTCCATCCGTCCAATGACGAGTCAGCGCATAACACAGTGGCAAACGCTTGGCTGGGGCCTTTGGAAAACTAAGGAAACCCTCTGCAAAACCAAGGAAACAGAGGGCCGGCCCGCGCTGCTTGTGACTTCAGCTAGACCGTGCGCTGCACGGAATAGACTTTGCGGCGCAACCAAAAGCGCCTGCCGCCGCCGAGGTATAGCCGGCTACGTTCCAACTCCCATTTCCCGTACTCCGAATGCTCCGCGAGCCGACGCCGGGCTTCGGGCAGTGAATCGTCAGGTCCGACCGTCAGTACGAGGTACTCGTACTGACGTGCATAGTCACGTTGGCGCTCTTCGGAGCTGCCTCGAAATTGTTCCTTCATCCCTCTCCATTTTCGTCCTTTTCGGGCTAACGTGAAGTCATGAGCATCGATCCGCGTGTCGCGCTTCAATCACTGACTGCTGCCCTGGAAGAGCATTTGGCCGCCGCTTCAGCCCGTCGAGGTGAGGGTGACCCCAATGTCGAGGCGGCGTTCTTCGCCGTCGCGGATGCCTTCGAAGTTTACGAAGACGCCCTGTACGAGGCATATTCAGAGGTTACTCCGCTGCAGGTGTTTGATGACGAGGAAGAGGACGACGACGAGGTCCTCGACGAAGACCTCGAAAGCCTGGAGGACTAAGAGCTGTTAGAACGGCAACTGACCGGACGGAACCGGCCACCGGTGGTGGCCGGTTTTTTGTGTCGTTTTTCAGGTTGTTTGTGTTGTGCTTGGCCCGGATTTCCGCGGTTTTCCGTGGTGTCGTGCGGATTAAAGCACGTAGTCCTGCATCAGCCAGCTAGGTACTGGCACGTAGGAGCCATAGGTAAAGCTGCGCAAACTTGAGTACCGACTACTGGTGCGCCTCCTGACCGCCGCCGCTTCACTGGGTTGTAGGCAATGGCAGGTCTGCGAAGAAGGCTGACATGGTAAAGGTTCCAGTCTTGCGTTCGGGCAAGGAGGGCGCACCACAAGGTGCGCACCCCTTTTCCTTGGGCGCGGCGTTCACAGCCAAACCTGCCGTCGCCGATGTCAATCCGCCGGTGTCTCCCTGGATTGACAAGTCCGTTGCTGCACAACGGGCTGAAAAGGCGGGACTGGCGGCGTTGAGGGCAGATGTCACCCTGAACCTCAAGCCGCCAGTCACCCACCGCCGCTCCGCCCTGGCCCGCCGGTACGGCTGGACGCGGTTGCTTACCAACAGCCTTCGCTTGGCAGATACCGCTCTTGTAGCTGCGGCCGTGACGGCCGGTTTCCTCTTGAACACGGATGGCCTTTCCGTTGCGGTGGGCGGCACGGGCCATGAGCGGCACCTCATGCTCGGTTTTATACTCGGCGTTGCCTGGTTGGGCGCGCTGGAGGTCTACCGGACACGGGATCCGAAGGTGCTGGGGGTGGGCCCCGAAGAATACAAACGCGTCCTGTCCGCGAGCCTGCGTGTTTTCGGCTTCCTGGGAATCGTGGCGGTTGTTTTCCGGCTCGAGTCCGCAAGCTCATTCGTCCTGGTGTCGCTGCCGGTGGGCTTGGTGGCCCTGACAGGTAGCCGGTGGATGTTCCGGCGCTGGCTGACCCGTGAAAAATCACGCGGCCGTTGCCTCTCCCGTGCCATTGTGGTGGGAGAGCCCCAGGACGTCAGATACGTCATCAAGCAAATCAACCGGAAGTCCGGTGCCGCCTACAACATCCTGGGGGCATGCCTTCCAGGGGCACGGCGTGGCGCCGTCCTGGTGGTGGATAACGATCGCGTCCCCGTCCTGTCATCGATTTACGGCATTGCCCACACCGTGCGCCAGACGGGCGCCAACGCGGTGATCGTTGCCGGTCCTGTCCCCGGGGGCAACCAATTCATCCAGGAGTTGGGCTGGCGCTTGGAGGAAGATTCCGCCGAACTTGTCCTGGCAGCAACGTTGACCAACGTGGCCGGCCCGCGCATCCACTGGCGTCCCGTGGAGGGATTGCCCTTGATGCACGTGGATATTCCGCACTACTCGGGCGGCAAACACACGCTCAAGCGCCTGATGGACATCGTGGTCTCCGCTGCTGCTTTGCTCTGCCTGGCGCCGCTTCTGGCGGTTCTGGCGCTGATAGTCAGGTTGGACAGCCCGGGTCCCGTGCTTTTCAGGCAGGAACGGATCGGTAGGCGAGGCACCACCTTCCAGATGCTGAAGTTCCGTTCCATGGTGGTTGACGCCGAAGCGCGGCTGGAAGAACTCAGCGGGAAGGACCAGGGAGCCGGCGTCCTCTTCAAGATCCGTGAGGATCCCCGCGTCACCAAGTGCGGCCGTTGGATGCGCAAGTACTCCCTGGACGAGCTACCGCAGTTCTGGAATGTGCTGGCCGGAAACATGAGCCTGGTAGGCCCCCGCCCGCCACTCCTGCGCGAAGTCAGTGGCTACGAACGGCACACCCACCGCAGGCTTCTCATCAAACCCGGAATCACCGGCTTGTGGCAGATCAATGGACGATCAGACCTCCCATGGGATGAAGCCGTCCGGCTGGACCTCTATTACGTCGAAAACTGGTCCATAGCCGGCGATCTGATGATTATGTGGCGGACCTTCCGGGCCATGATCCAGCCCTCCGGAGCCTATTGAACGACCTGCCGGAACTTACTGACACGAGAGCAATAAAAAGAAGCTTTACAGGGAAAGAACCGAGTTATCCAACACAGAATCCGAGTGGAAAATGAGCATAGGAACTATTCCATCAGGCCACCTTAACGGCCACGGGATGACCCCGAAGTTACGGATCGCCGTGGTCGGAGCAGGATATTGGGGGCCGAACCTCGCCAGGAACCTCAAAGCAAGCCCGGACTGGGAACTCGTGGCGATTTGCGATCTCGACGTCGAACGCGGCCTCCGGCTGGCCGAAACAGTAGGCGGCGTCGCCGTCGTTGAGTCCTTGGACGAACTCCTGGACACGTACAACCTGGACGCAGTCGCCGTAGCCACCCCGGCGCACACGCATCACGGAGTAGTGATGACAGCCTTGCGGGCCGGCATGCACGTGCTCGTCGAGAAACCACTGGCGGATAGCCGTGCCAAGGGCCTGGAAATGGTGGAGGAAGCCAAGGCGCGCGGCCTGGTCCTCATGGCAGACCATACCTATTGTTTTACGCCCGCAGTTTTGAAGATCCAGGAGCTCGTATCCAGTGGGGCATTGGGCGACATCCTTTATGTCGACTCCGTGCGTATCAACCTCGGACTCGTCCAACCGGACGTCAACGTGTTCTGGGACCTTGCACCCCACGATCTCTCGATCCTGGATTTCGTCCTTCCGGGAGGCCTGCACCCCACCGAGATCGCCGCCCACGGCGCAGATCCGCTGGGAACGGGCCGCGACTGTGTAGGCCACTTGACCTTCGGCCTGCCAAACGACGCCATGGTCCATATCCACGTGAACTGGCTCAGTCCCACCAAAATCCGCCAGATGATCATTGGCGGCTCAAAGAGGACGCTCGTCTGGGACGACCTGAACCCGCAACAACGCCTCAGCGTCTACGATCGCGGAGTCAGCCTGGAACAGCAGCCCCGGTCTGCGGCGGACAAAAAGAACTCAGCCATCTCCTATCGCCTGGGCGACACCTGGTCACCAGCGTTGCAGGAACGCGAACCGTTGGGCCAGGTGGTCGCCGAGCTGGCCGGATCCATCCGGAACCACACGATACCGCGCACCAGTGGCGAATCCGGGCTCAGGGTCCTCTCAGTACTGGAGGCCGTCACCCAAAGCCTTGGAAAAGACGGCCAGTCAACCATTGTTGCCGGCAACGAGGTCGCTCTCCAGGTCGCACAGTGAAGAAGCTGCTCGGCGCCAACGTCCTGGTCACCGGAGGCGCCGGAACCATCGGATCCACCCTGGTAGACCAACTGCTCGACGCCGGTGCGGCGCACGTGGACGTGCTGGACAACCTGGTCAGGGGACGCCGGGCCAACCTCAGCGACGCCTTGGCCACCGAACTTGTGCAACTGGTGGAAGGTGACCTGCGGGACCGGGACCTGGTCCACGACCTCACGCGGGGCAAAGACCTGGTTTTCCATCAGGCTGCAATCCGCATCACCCAATGCGCTGAGGAACCACGATTGGCCCTCGAGGTACTGGTGGATGGAACCTTCAACGTGTACGAAGCCGCCGTGGAACACAACGTCGACAAAGTCATCGCGGCGTCGAGCGCTTCCGTCTACGGAATGGCCGAAGACTTCCCCACCAAAGAACGCCACCACCATCACAACAACGACACCTTTTATGGCGCCGCCAAATCATTCAACGAAGGCATGGCGCGGAGCTTCCGGGCAATGTCCGGCCTGGACTACGTAATGCTGAGGTACTTCAATGTGTACGGGCCCCGCATGGACGTGCACGGACTTTATACAGAAGTACTGGTCCGTTGGATGGAACGGATAGTCGATGGCCTGCCGCCGCTGATATTCGGCAGCGGCCACCAGACCATGGACTTCATCCACACCGCGGACGTCGCCAGGGCCAACATTCTGGCCGCCACCAGCGACGTCCGCGAAGGCGCATACAACGTAGCCAGCGGCACGGAAACCAGCCTCGCCGAACTGGCACAAACCCTACTTCGGGTCATGCAGTCCCCACTGCACCTTGAACACGGACCCGAACGGGCAGTCAACGGCGTCGCCCGCCGACTCGCAGACGTCACCGCCGCCAAGCGGGACCTCGGCTTTGAAGCAGCGATAGAACTCGAAGATGGACTGCGCTCGCTCGTCACCTGGTGGCGTCCACTCCGTGAAGAAATCGCAGCCTCCCGGCAGCTGGCCCGGCCTGAAGCACCCTCAGTAGGTGCCCGATGACCACCTCCGAGACCTCGCTGGCACGTATCGACGTCATGAAACCCTGGCTCGGAGAAGAAGAAGCCCAAGCCGTGGCCGAAGTCATCGCATCCGGCTGGGTGGCCCAAGGCCCCAAGGTCAGGCAGTTCGAGGAAGCCTTCGCCCTGGAGCAACAGGCTGGCTTCGCCGTAGCGGTCTCCAGTTGCACTTCTGCCCTGCACCTGGCGCTCGCCGTAGCCGGGGTAGGACCAGGAGACGACGTCGTCGTCCCGTCCTTCTCCTTCATTGCCACGGCCAACGCACCAACATACGTAGGCGCCCGGGCGGTCTTCGCCGACGTCGACGTCCTAACAGGTTGTGTCACCGCTGAAACCGTTGCCGCCGCCTTGACGCCTGCCACGCGGGCTGTCATTGCCGTGGACCAAGGCGGAGTGCCCGTTGATCTCGATCCTCTTCGGGCCCTCTGCGATCCCCTTGGCATCATCGTCATCGAGGACGCAGCCTGCGGCATCGGTTCACGCTACCGCGGCCGTCCAGTGGGAGCCGGTGCCGAACTGGCCGCCTGGTCCTTCCACCCCCGCAAAATCCTGACCACAGGGGAGGGCGGGATGCTCTCCACACCGCGGCAGGATTTCGCCGACCGGTCCCGCCGACTCCGCGAACACGCAATGAGCCTCTCAGCCGCGGAACGTCACGCCAGCATCCTTGCCCCCGCCGAGGAGTACCTCGAAATAGGGTTCAACTACCGCATGACTGACCTTCAGGCCGCCGTCGGGCTCGTCCAACTAGGCCGCCTACACCAAGCAGTACAACGCAGGCGCGAACTCGCCGCCAACTACGCGCATGCCTTCGCGGGCATCGAAGGCCTCCGGTTAGTGGACGACCCCGGATACGGAACCGGAAACTTCCAGTCTTGCTGGCTGGAAGTAGGCCCGGCGTTCCCCATGGGAAGGGACGCACTGATGACCCGCCTGGCAGAGGACGGAATTTCGGCACGACGCGGCATCATGGCCGCACACCGGCAACCCGCCTACGCCGGGACGAACACGGACGCGGTTTCACTGGAAGCAACTGAGTGGCTGACGGACCACACGCTCATCCTGCCCCTCTACCACCAGCTCTCCTTGGGCGACCAGATCCGGGTCATTGATTCAATACTTCGCGCGGCAGGACAGGGAAGATGACCGAGCTCCTCCTCATCGCCGCCAGCGGACTCGCCCGCGAAGTCCTGGCCATGGTCCGCAACACCGGACAGTACGACGTCATCGGAATCCTGGACGACGACGAAGACAAAGTGGGCCGCGTCGTGGACGGCGCCCACGTCCTGGGCCCCATCCGTGATGCCCTGACATTCCCGCACGCCATGCTGCTGGTCTGCATCGGCTCGGGCCGTGGACGGGAAAGCGTCGTCATGAGACTGCGCACCTTGGGCCTGGCTGAGGACCGCTACGCGACGGCGATCGACTCGTCCGTACACCCACCCGAAGGATGCAGGATCGGACTGGGGAGCATCCTCCTGGCGAACGTCACCATGACAGCCTCCGTCACTGTCGGAAGCCACGTGGTAGCCATGCCAGGAGTCACGCTCACACACGACGACGTCGTCAGCGACTTCGCCACCCTGGCCGCCGGCGTATCCCTCGGCGGCAACGTCCACATCGGCAGGGCAGCCTACATCGGCATGAACGCCAGCGTCCGCGAGCGCCGCACTGTCGGCGCCGGGGCAACCATTGGCATGGGAGCGGCAGTGCTTACCGATGTCCCTGACGAGGAGACCTGGGCCGGGGTGCCCGCACGGGTAATACGCCGCGGATTCTCCCCCGAACTGGAGGACGCCCTGTGACCCTCCGCAGCCGTGCTGCAAGCCCGCGAACGCCCACTCCAACACGGGCGTTCGTCATCAGCGTCCTGAACGCAGTCGTGACACGCCTGGGAACGATCGCAATCGGCATCGCACTCGCGCGGTTACTCGGGCCCGAACAGTTCGGAACATACGCTGTGGCCTTCGTAGCACTCATGGCCGTATTGAGTTTCAACGAACTTGGGGTCAGCCTGGCAATCGTTCGGTGGCCGGGGGAACCCAAGGAAATCGCAGCGACCGTGACTACGATCTCAACGGCATGCAGCATAGTCCTCTTCGCAGGTTCCTACGTGATGGCCCCCTATTTCACGGCAGCCATGGGAAACGGAGCCGCCACCGACGTGGTCAGGGCGCTCGCCTTCTGTATCGTGCTCAATGGACTGGTGGCTACGCCTGCGGCCCTTCTGCAACGGAACTTTCGGCAGGGCCAACGCATGGTCATTGACCAGGTCAACGTTTGGCTCGGAGCGGGTGTGTCCCTGGTTCTGGTCATCATGGGCCTGGGAGCCATGAGCCTGGCAATCGGGCGGGTGCTGGCCAGCCTCATTTCGGCTGTCCTTTTCCTTATTTACTCGCCGTTGCCGTATCGCTTTGGGTTCTCCAGGAAGTTGGCGAAACAGCTGCTGGCTTTTGGGTTGCCCCTGGCGGGGGCGAGCATGGTGGTCTTCGGTGTGGGTTACATTGACCAACTGGTTGCTGGAAAGATGCTCGGGCCAGTGGTGTTGGGGTTTTATGTCATGGCCACCAATATGGCCGGTTGGCCGGCCAGCTTGCTGTCCCAGCCTCTGCGCAGCGTGGCTCCGGCGACCTTTGCAAGACTGCAGGGTGCACCCGCGGAGATGCGTGCCGCGATGCTATCCATTGTCGCGGTGGTGGCTTCGGCGATGCTACCGGTCTCCGCGGTCCTGACGGCTTGCGCTGTTCCTGTCGTGACGCTGCTGTATGGCGAGGCATGGGCGCCCGCTGCTGTTGCGTTGGCTTGGCTGGCACCTGTTGCCGTCTTCAGGGTTTTTCACGAACTCATTTACGACTACCTGGTGGTGATCAAGCAGTCGGTTTCTATTCTGAGGGTCCAAGTCTTGTCACTCCTGGCCTTGGTGCCGGCGCTGGTTTTGGGCGCACAAGTGGGTGGCCTCGCTGGTTTGGCAGCAGTTCCCCTTGTCATTGCGGCAGCTGTCACTTCGCCTCTCTATCTCGGAGCTCTCTCACGAGCGGGCGTTCCCTTGAGAAGCCTTGGAGCCAGCATCTGGGTTTCCACCACCATATCGGTCGCCGCCGGAGTGGTCTGTTTCGTCCTGTCCTCTTCGATTCCGTCGCCAGTCATGGCAGTTGCTGCGTGCCTGTTCGTTGGGATGCTGGCACTTACGGCATCGGTGTTCCTCAGACTGGGAGACATCCATCAATTACGTCGGATGGGTCTGGAACAGGAGGCTGTCCGGTGAAGATCCTTGTCTATCCGCATGACCTTCGAATCGGTGGCAGCCAGACCAATGCCATTGAGTTGGGAGCCGCTGTCCGGGACCTTGGCCACAGTGTCGTCATCTTCGGACAGCCCGGGACGCTTATGCGGAGGGTTCGGGAGCTTGACCTCGAATTCATTCCGGCACCGACTCCCCGCAAACGCCCGTCTCCGACAGTGTGCGGCGCCTTGGGCAAGCTGGCCCGTGACCGCTCCATTGACATTCTCCACGGCTACGAGTGGCCACCGGCACTGGAGTGCTTGATCGCTTCCAAACTCGCATACGGCAGCACCAGCATGGCGACTGTCATGTCCATGGCAGTGGCCCCGTTTATCCCTGCGACGATGCCCCTTCTCGTGGGAACTGAACAGATCCTTAAGGCCGAATCAGCATTTGGCCGCCAGAGGGTGGGGCTTATGGAGCCCCCAATCGATGTCGTCCAAAACAGTCCGTCGGCCGCGGTAGGACATGACAAATTTCGGGAACGGTTCGGGCTGGCTCGCCATGCACAAATAGTCGTTTGCGTTTCACGACTTGCCCGGGAGTTGAAGCTTGAGGGCATCTTGGCCGCGATGGATGCTGTCGCAGGATTGGCCCGGAATAGAGACGTTCGCCTTGTGATTGTCGGCGACGGGCCCGGGATGCGGGAAGCGGTTGCCAAAGCTTCTGTCGTCAATGACCGGCTAGGACGGCCCGTTGTCCTGTTAACGGGTGAGCTGGACGATCCCCGGCCAGCGTATGCGGCTGGTGATGTTGTTCTGGGGATGGGCGGCTCGGCCTTGCGTGGTCTTTCCTTCGGGAAGCCACTGGTTGTTCAAGGAGAGCGCGGCTTCTGGGAATTGTTGACCCCTGAAACGCTGGACCGCTTCCTATGGCAGGGGTGGTACGGGGTGGGCAACGGCACGGAGGTGGGCATGGAGAACTTAACCTCCATCCTTGGATTCCTCTTGGACAACGGACACGAACGGGCACAGTTGGGCTCCTTTGGACGCCAACTTGTTGAGGATAGGTTTTCGCTGACCAACGCCGCCCGGGTGCAGGTTCAGTTCTACCGGCGATCATTGGCGGAAAGCGCTGGAACACTCTCTACGTTGTGGGCCGAAGCGGCAGCTGGTGCCAGGTATGCCGCGTACGTGGGGCATCGGCGCCTCCACCGCTACTTCGGACGCAATGCAGCTGATGACTTCAATGCGAAGCCGGTCGCCTCGCTGACTTCCCTGGCCGTGCGCGGGCGGAGCAGATGATGGAAACAATCGTCTACATGTCCGGTACCCGGTGGGACAGTCTCTCGGGAACTGACAAGATGCTGGCCAAATCACTGGCCAGGACACACCATATTTTGTGGGTTGATCATCCGGTTCCACTGACCAGCTTCCAGGATGTTCGGAGCCACCTGATCCACAGTCTTCGTGGTGTCACCGAAAATGTCGCGACGGACATCACCCGCCTGCGGATTCCGGCGCTGCCCGGTGTGAGCAAACCAGTTGTGCGTCGCTCTACGGATGTTCTTGTGCGCCGCTGTGTAGATGCAGCCATGGAACGGGCTGTCGGGCCTATTGCCGGCATCGTCAACTCATCGCCGATCATGCTGTTTCCGTCCTACCCTGAAGGGACGCGGCTCCTGCATTTGACCGATGATTGGCTGGCGGGGACGAACCTCATGGGCTTCACTTCGTCCCATTTGATCCGGGTGTTGGAAGCGAACATCCGATCGGCCGACGCCATTTCTGCGGTCTCCGAGGAGCTGGCAGCCAAAATCTCGAAGTTCTCCGGCAGGGGTGTTGAAGTCTTGCCCAACGGCTGCACTCCTGCGACCCTTGCACCGGATTCGCGCCGCCGTCCGGTTGTGGCACTGGTTGGTCAACTCAACAATCGGTTGGATCTTGATGCACTGGAATCCGTAGCGGCAGCAGAGGTCCAACTGCTCATTATTGGGCCCCGGGCTGACGGCGATCCCGTTGTCCGCTCCAGGCTGGACGCCCTGTTGTCCAGGCCAAACGTGGATTGGCGGGGGTTGATGGGTCACGACGACGTTGCCCGGCTCCTGCAAACCGTGTCAGTTGGTATCACTCCCTATGCAGACACGGAGTTCAACCGGTCAAGCTTTCCCTTGAAGACCCTCGAATACCTTGCCGCAGGGCTTCGGGTGGTGGCCACTGACCTGCCATCGACCCGGTGGATCGGCTCTCCGGCCATTTCTTCAGCCAAGTCACCGGCCGAGTTCTCAAAACTCGTCCTGAACGCCCTCCGTGAGCCCGTAACACAGGAACTTCGGGAACATATTGACGCCACTGCCCGGTCCCATAGCTGGGATTCGAGGGCCGCCAAAGTCCGTACGCTCCTGGCCACTGGAAAGCAGGCACCCAACAACAGCGTAGGGCACCCAACGGAACAGGCAGCTCCTGCCGGACAGGGCCGACCGGATGACGTGCAGCCAACGGTAGACCACGCGCTCCTCACCAGGTTCAACCTTCCGTCCAAGGGGTTTGAGAGCCTTGTCCGGGCAAAAGAGGGATGGCTGCACAACCGCGTTGAACTCTTCGAGAGATATTGCCTTCCCTCAGTTCGTGCCCAGACACGCAAAAGCTTTCATTGGATTGTCTACTTCGACCCCGAAAGTCCTGATTGGTTATTGGACCGGATTCAGGACATGAGTGCGGACGGCCTGTTCACCCCGATTTTCCGGGCCGAGGTTGATGCCGCCGAGCTCCTCTCGGACATCGAGCGCGTCACCGGTCGGCGTACGCAAGATCTGTTGACTACCAATGTCGACAACGACGACGGTCTGGCGGCTGACTTTGTGGCCCAGGTACAGGACGTCCAGTGCTCCCAGTTGCCTTCAGCCATTTATCTCTCCTCCGGATTGGTCAAAGGAGGTGCCTCGGTCTACTTGAGGCACGATGACAGGAATGCATTTTGTTCGGTGCGGTGCACCTGGAGTGCTCCCGTTACATGTTGGTCTGCCTGGCATAACCAGCTGGGCGGGATCATGGCCACCGAGGAAATCGGTGGGCCGCCAGCATGGTTGCAGGTTGTGCACGGGTCAAACGTCAGTAACAGAATCCGCGGACGACTTGTGGCTGTTGATCCATTTGCAGACAGGTTCCCCGGGTTGCTGGACGACGTGGCTACCGTGCGCACGCTGGAATTAGTGCGCGACGCCCTGGTTGAGGGGCCAGTACGCCTCCTTCGCGACGGCCTTCGCAGCGCCATCAAAGCGGTCACGATCAGGCTCCTCGGCAGAAATGGAATCGACAGGGTGAAGGTTTTCCTGGGACAGAATAGGCGGGAGATCGGATAATGCAAATTAGAACGATTCTAAGGAGCCTGGGCCGAAGGTGGTACTTCGTTGTCCTCGGCCTGATGATGACGCTTGTGCTGTGTTTCCAGGTCCAACAGAACACCCCCGAGAAATTCAAAGCGCAAGCAAGCCTCGTGATCATGCCATCCACGCACAGTGTTGGAACTGACGGTAATCCCTACTTGAACCTGGGCGGGATGGGTGAGGCGCTGGATATCCTCACGCGCCGGCTCTCGGCCGAGGACATCCGTGGCAAGATCGCGGAGGACTTTGCAAACGCAACATATACGGCCGAAACCGACCGAGGCACCAGCGGGGCTATCCTCCTGATCACAGCCACGTCACCGAACCCGGATGAATCCTTGGGCACCATGCGGGCCGTCATGGACCAAGCCCCACTGTTGCTGGAAAACATGCAGGGTGCGCTGAATGTTCCGCAGGAGTCCCGCATTTCAACCATGACCCTTCTGGTCGATAGTCGGGCCACGCCGGAATCCAAGGCACGAACCCAAATCCTCCTCGTGGCAGCAGCCGGGGGAGTAGGGCTGACCTTGGTACTCACCGTTCTGTTGGACAGCCTGATGAAGTCCCGGAAACACCGCCGCGACAGGGCCAGGACGCGTACTCCGGAGGACACCACCCGTCCAATGCCCGCCGCGGCGACAGCACTGGAACCTGCCCACGATGAAGTTCCGGCCGCATTGCCAGTCTCCCAAAGGCCCTCGTAGCCATGACTCCCAAAACTCTGCTCCAGGTCCTGCGTAGGAGGTGGTACGCCGCCGTTGCTGTTCTGTTGATTGGCTTTGCAGGGCTGGGGGCCATCCGGTCCCTGGATCCTGTGTATTGGACGCAAGCAGAGGTCTCATTCGTTGCACCCAAAGGCGAACCGGCCTACTGGGTTCCAGGAGGAGATGTGGCTGCGCTCGTGCCCTTTGCCGCTTTGGTGGAGAAGCGCGTCAACGATGACTCCGCATCGGTCAATTTGGTCCTGTCCCGGGGAACCCTCTATGGAGCAGGGGTCAAGCACGGATATTCCGTGACGCTGCCCAACACCGGAGGCCAGTGGACCAAGAGCTTTTCCCGGCCGGTGTTGGCGGTCCAAGTGGTGGACTCGAGCGCGGAGAGGGTCAACGAAGTCCTGTCTGCAGTCATCGAGCGAATCAAGGAGGAATCCGCCGCACTGCAACAGGAACAGGACGTCCATGGCGCCCTGATAACCACTGTGACCACGCCATCAAGTCCCGAGATTATCTTCGGCGGGGGTACGCAGACGGACCGCGTCAAAGGCGCCAGCGCCTGGCTGGCCCTGTCAGGCGCTGCCGCAATCGCCTTTGCCGCGACTGTTGAACGCCAGATTGCCCGGCGCCGCGGAATACCTCGAGGGGCAGGGCAGTAGGAGATGCGAGGCACATCAGATGGCTGGGCCGCGCAGGGTGTAACCATGGGCCAGACAGCACAGCAGCCCGAGCGCTCGGAGGTCGCAACGTTTGTCACCATATATCTGGTGGTCACGTGCGCGGTTCCCTCCAACCTGACAATATCCGCCTTAGGCACTGTAGGACGGTTGACTACCTTGTGGGCGCTGTTGGCACTCATATGGTGGGTGCTGTACCAAGTCCATAGGACGAAGCCGGAGGCCGTGGGGCGGCGCCCGGTCCGGCTCGCATTAGCCCTCTTTTTGGCCGTCGCTGTGGCCAGTTACGCCGTCGCCATGCTGCACGGCTTACCCGATAAGGAATCCAGTCCCGCTGATGGTGGACTCATTCGGTTGCTCGCCTGGGCCGGGATTCTCCTCCTGATCCACGATGGGCTGAAGAACCGAGATGGACTGGTCACCGTCATGCGCAGTGTCGTATTGATGGGAACATTCACCGCAATCCTTGGACTTCTTCAGTTCGTCACAGGAGCATCCCTCATCGACTGGATCACCATACCGGGCATGTCATCGAGCGCCGACTTCTCCAACATTGACGTCAGGGGCGGATTTGTCCGCGCTGCTGCCATGGCCTCCCACCCTCTTGAGTACGGAGTTGTCCTTTCGAGTTCATTCCCCATTGCGTTGACGTTGGCACTCACGGAAACCACCAGGAATTGGCTACTACGGTGGCTGCCAGTGATAGCTATCGCCGTAGCTTCCGTCCTGTCGGTATCGCGGTCCGCACTGATCGCGGTCGCCATAGCCTTCGTTGTCCTGATCCCCGCATGGTCCAGATCATTGCGGCGCCGAGCCTATGTGGCGTCCATAGGACTTGTGGCCGCTGTCTATGTAGTCACTCCCGGATTGCTCGGTACGCTTCGGGGGCTGTTCACTGTTGGAGGCGACGACAGCAGCATTACTTCCCGGACAAACGGGTACTCGACAGCGTTGGGGATGCTGGAGAACAATCCCATCGTTGGACGGGCTTTCGGAACATTCCTTCCCGAGTACATCATCGTCGACAACCAGTATTTGGGACTGCTTGTGGAACTGGGGGTTCTTGGACTGGCAATGTTCCTTGCCTTGATCGCCAGTGGGCTAAGTTGCGCATGGCGTGCGCGTCGCCTGGCAGTAGACAACGAAATGCGTCAAATGAGCCAATCAGTCCTGGCGTCCCTGGCCGCAATTGCTGCTACCTTCGCGTTTTTCGATGGGCTCTCTTTTCCCATGGCCGCAGCCATGTTGTTCGTCATGCTTGGAGTCGCGGGTGCGTTGTGGCGCATCGTGCAGGATGAACGGGGAGGCCTCCTTACGGAGAGGCTGCGCGCGCTGCCCGGCGGAAAGACGGCTGTTTTCGGATTACTGCGCCCGCGTCGAGACGGAGTTGATGATGGTTCGAACAGATGAAGCCTTCCCGGCAGATGCGCCGAGAATCCTCCTCGTCAAGACCCGGGGTCGCGCCACCGTGGAACGTTCCGAGCGGCAGCGCCGCGAATCGGCTGGCGAAGAGCCTCGCAGTCTCCTGTTTGAGGAAACCCTCAAGTGCGATGTCCTGGATGAAAATACCATTCGCCAGACAGCGGGCTTCCGAGCACACATCTATAAGCGTTTGCCGGCTTTTGCCGCCCAGGCCTTGGAAGCAACGCGGATCAGCCGCTCCTACGACGTCATTATTACGTGGTCGGAGCGGCATTCAGTCGCCGTTGCGGCACTGTTCGCAATCCTTCGTGTCAAGACCCCGCATTTGGCCCTGATGTTCTGGCTGTCAAAACCGGCAGTCCGATGGCCTCTCAGGTTCGTTCGGACAGGCATTGACAAAATCGTCACGTGGAGCTCGATCCAACGGGCCGTAGCGATTGAACAGATTGGATTTGATCCCGGGGATGTTGTCCTCGTTCGTCATCCTGTCGATCTGGACTTCTTCAAACCAGCCGGCTCCGGGCACGAAATCATTTTCTCAGCAGGGTCCACGCAACGGGACTTTCAGACCTTCTCAAACGCCGTCAGGGGACTGGACGTTCCGGTTCACATTGCGGCCTCGCTGGTGGTTGCCCTCGACGGATACAAAATCGTCACGCGGGACGTTCGCGATGAACCAGGGTGGCCTGATAATTGCCAGGTTCGCCCGCTCACGTCCCTTGAGCTGCGTGACTCGTATGCCGCCGCCAAGGTAGTGGTTGTCCCGCTGCTGCCCACCGACATTGACGCAGGCGTGAACGTCATTCTAGAGGGTATGGCCATGGGAAGACCGGTCATTGTCTCCCAAACCCTCGGCCAGGTGGACGTTATACGTGACGGCGACAACGGAGTATTCGTGCCAACCGGGGACTCCTCTGCGCTGAGGAGTCGCATAGAGTCCTTTCTTGCCGATCCGGAAGCTGCGGAGGAACTTGGGCGCCGTGCCCGCGCCTATGTGGAGCAAAACCATCGTTTGGAAGACTTCATAGAGAACGTTAGGGGGACTGTGCTGGAATTGTCGGTGGGGTCAAGCAGAAGGAACTTTTGGTCCAAGAGGAGCAGAGTCCCACTAAGGTCCAGCTAGGCCCCGCCCGTCCTCTACGCCCCGAAAAGCATTATTGCCTGCTGCTTTCATCGCGTTCCCAGCCATCGCTCTTTCCTCCGGGAAAGAATGCTCCGTACCGGCCAACAACAGCGAAAACTGCATAGACAAAGGCATCGAATGCGCTGACTGGCCCCCGGATTGAAACGGCAAGCTCCCGCAATGTCTGCCGCGTTGAGGAAGCTGAGCCAGATGCCCCCGACCCACGGTCCTGTGACGCTCTTTGCTGGCGGTTTCCCCGGTAGTTTCGCCGAAGAATGGCAAGCAATGCCCTCGATGAGCGTGGGGTCCTCACGACAACCGGGTCTGTCGCCAGAACCCGCTTTTCGCCGGCTTGGAACAAACCGTCCACGAAGTAGTCGTCGCCGGTCAAAGCTGGAAACTCGCCCAGCCGTTCATGTCCCTTCGCGTTCAGCGCGTAGGCGCCGGCACCCCACATTCCTTGCGCGTTTCCAGGAATCCGGTTCCGGGCCCGGTAATACGCCCGGACCAACGCAGGGGCCCCTGTGGTTTCGTAGCTGAAGGCCGGCCGCGCAGCCAGAAGGGTCCCGCCCTCAAGGGCCTTGAAGACGGCACGGACAGCCTCAGGTGTGGGCTCTACGTCCGCATCCAGATATAGGCGCGGCCACAACTCCGTAGCACCGTCTGCGGCGTTGAGCGCCGCTGTCTTGGACGCTTCCCCGACGTGCAGAACTTTGACGCCGCGATAGTGGGAGGCCACAGTTTCCGTATCATCGGTACAGCCATTGCACGCCACGATGACGTCCACGGTTCCGGCATTGATGACTTCCTTCAAGGATTCCAGTGTCCGGCCGATGACTTTTGCCTCATTGTGCGCCGGGATGATGACCGCTCCGGCTGGAAAGACCTGAGGGAGAGCAGGGGATCGGGTGGCATGGGGCAATGTCGGCCAGAGCCGCTTCCTTAGCAGGGCCCGTGCTGCTTCCCGGTGGCCCGGCTTATTTATTCGTGCCAATTCCGCAGCGAATACAGCCGCCCGGAAGAGCACGGCCTTGCTCCGCCCGAGATGTTTGGATGCGTAGCGAACGCGATTCACGGACATAAGCGCCGTCAATTGGGGCGAGGTGCCCGAGCCTCCGCCTTCATGCCACATCCTTGCTGTGGGCTCGAACCAGATCGATTTCCCTGCTTGGCGGATTCGATGGCAATAATCTGTCTCTTCCGAGTAAAGGAAGAATTGCTCATCCCATTCCCCAACGGCCCGTGCTGCATCTTCGCTTATCAGGAGGGCTGCGCCGGTGGCCCATTCGATGCGATGGGCGTATTGGTAGCCCTCCACGTCAAAGTCCATTTCGGAGAGCCAGGAGGGGCGGCGGCGCAGATGGCTGCCCAGTGCGGCATCGCCCAGGGCGCGCATCACACTCGGCTCGCGGCGCAGCGACGGATAGACTTTGCCATCGTTTTCCAGCAGGACCGGCACAACCACGCCAGCGTGGGACTCACTCATCCTTCGACGTAATGCTGCTACCGCGCCAGGACCCACGCGCAGGTCCGGATTCAAGATGAGGTAGGCGTCGGCAGGGCCCGCCACGCGCAGCGCCGCATTGATCCCACCCGCGTAGCCGAGGTTTCCTCCCGTGCGCAAGGCCATAACGTCCGGATGATGCGCAAGCTCGGTCATCGTGAGCTCGTCAGGGGAGTTGTCGGCAACCACTACCTTCATGGTTTGGTCAACCGTCTCTGCCCTCAGACTCGAAATCAAAGGCCCGACGTCGTCGGCGTTATTGTACGTAACTACTATGACTGCGATGTCCGCCTTGGCCCCAGCCAGCAGGAAGGGCCTCGGAGCCTGTTTGCCGGCCTCGGCAGGGGCAACGATTGGGTCCTCTGGCCTTTGGTTCATCGGCAGTGCGGTTGGCGGGACGTCTGCGGCGCTGACCTGGCGCAGCTTCAGGTAGGCCTCGGGCCCATCCACCAGGTACCGGCGAGCAAGCCTGCGCGGCTCAAGCATAAGTCGCCAGGCCCACTCGAAGCCGTGGGAACTGATCCAGGATGGGGCGCGCCGGATCCTTCCAGCAAGAAAATCGACAACGGCACCGAACGCGAGCAGGATCTTGGCTCCTGTGAGGCGTCCATACTTACTGACCCACAGTTCCTGCCGGGGCTTGCCCATGCCCACCACAAGGATGTCCGGCGCAGTGGCCGCTATCTGCGCGGCGAGTTCCAACGAAGCCTGCTCGTCGCTGATCACGGACCTTTCCGGAGCCCACCAGCCTGCCACGGCCAAATCCGGACGCTCCACTGCGAACCTGCTGCGGATAAGTTCCTGTGCCTGCTCGGTCCCACCCAGGAATCCTACGCTGAGCCCGCGGCGTTCAGCTTCGTCCAGCAATGGCTCCACAAGATCGCTTCCTGCCAGTCGCGGCCACGGCTGGTCCGTCAGGCGCCGTGCCTGGGCAACCAGCGGGGCTCCATCCAACAACGTCAGCCACTCGACAGACGTGTGCTCCGCCATGGTGCCCATCCACCTGCTGCCGGCACCAAAGTGCAGGATATGGTCCAGGTTCGCAGAACAAACGCCAAGAGGTGAAGAGCCAACCGAAGTCGCCCGGTCCATGATTTCCTGCAGGGCACCGTCAAACTCCAGGAGCTTCACGGGGACGCCACCCAGGCTTACCCACAAACCCTGCCCGGGTTGGGAAACGGCTGGACGCTTGGAAACAGTTGGACGCCTGGAGTCATGCCCTCTGGCTTCTCCCGGGCGAAGACGGGAAGAAATGTGGCGGGTTGCGACCCGGGAGGGCGCAGTATCTGGGTGCAGCATTCTCGGCTCCAGGCTCGATGATCCAACTCACGGCACAAACGTGCCCGGCGATCCAAGTTGCTGCACTTCCCGGATCGCCGAAGCCGGACGGCGGGTGCCGTCCGAGCAATTTACTTACTTGAGTTGTCTCCCGGCCCTGCTTGTGTCGAGCCTGCCGTAGGGCTACTTTAGGACGATTTCCCCGGGTGCACCAGAGCGTCCGTCCACGATCGGCTGAGTCAGGGTATTGCTTGCGGGCCCCTGCCGGGAGAGGATGCGTTATGTCGATACGAAGGGGACCAGCTCTGACCACGTAGAGGACGGACATGGGCAGCGAAATCACAGATTGCTCGGGGGGCTCGGCAACCCATTTTGTTCTGACACGCTTCAATGTCCGCAGCTTTTATCACAGGGCAGAACCCACGGACGCATGGCTTCGCGAGCGACTTCAACTCTTTGAGATGTACTGCATCCCGTGCTTCCGGAATCAAACGGAACCCCGGTTTACCTGGCTGGTTTTCCTTGATTCCCTGTCACCGTTGTGGTTGAGGCAGGAGATTGACAAACTATCGCAAGGTGTCTTTCGCCCCGTTTACGTTGAGGGTGCCTTCTCACAGGAATTTCTTAGCCGCACAATCGGCCAACTTAGTGCCACTCCCTATGTGATCACCACCCGGGTTGACAACGATGACGCCGTATCAAACGACTTTATTGAGACAATCCAACGGTGTTTCAGGGAACAGGACAAAACCTTCGTTAATCTGGTGAATGGGGCGCAATATGCCCAGCGGAAACTTTACATCCGCCCGTATACGATGAATCCTTTTTCGAGCTTGATTGAGCGGACCGCGGACCGCCGTCCGGCCACGGTGTTTGTTGAACACCATTACCGGATCGATGCGTACGCCCCCGTTCTGAATGTGCGGACCGCCCACCCGATGTGGTTGCAGGTGATCCACGGTGGAAACGTCCTCAACGAGGTCGTGGGGTTGCGGGCAAGTGCCCGAAGCATTTCCCCACACTTTTCCGTTTCCCTCGATGTGGACGACCACTTGCCCAGCCGCATCGTGGACAGCGTCCTGGGCGCCTGGAAAATTCTGCTTCGCCTCCTCCGAAAACCCGCGCGGCTAAGGGAGTTGACCAAGACCCTCGTGGCGCGAAAAGCGGGACGCTTCGTCTCAAAGTGACGTTTCGGAGCGCAGGTACGCTTCCAGCCGGGAATGGGACGTGGGTGGACTAAAGCCCGTTTCCTTGATTTTCGAAAGGTCCAGGACGCTGCTGCCTGGACGCGGCGCAGTTCCGGGCTTTGCGTACTCGGACGTGCTGATGGTGATGATCTTTCGGGGATCCGCGCCGCAGAGACGATAAACATCCTGTGCAATTCCCGCCCAGGACTGCGGCTCGCCGTCGCTACTGAGGTTGTAGGTTCCGTAAGGTGCGTGGCTGTTGATCAGGTGCCGGATGCCTGCGGCAATATCGGACGCAAATGTCAGACGTCCCCACTGGTCGCCCACCACAGTGGGCGCTGCACCTTTCGCGGCCAACGCAGCCATGGTGCGGACAAAGTTGCGGCCCTCGCCCACTACCCAACTGCTCCGCACGATGTAATGCCGTGGCACGGCGGCCACAGCAGCGTCTCCGGCGGCTTTGCTTTGCCCGTAGACGCCCAGGGGAGCTGGTGCCTCGTCCTCCTTGTGCACGGCAGCCGTACCGTCGAATACGTAGTCGCTGGACACATGGACAAGCGTTAGTGAATGCTCGACGGCGGTCCTCGCCAAACGGGACACTGCGGCTGCGTTGATGCTCCAGGCAGCAGTACGGCCTTCCGCTGTCTCCGCCGCGTCGACTCCCGTAAAGGCTGCCGCGTTGATGATGATGGAGTACTTCCGCCAATCTGTGGCGAGAAAGGAATCCTCTGCCGAAATATCGAACTGCGTCCTGCCCGCAAAGTCCACTGTCGGGTCGCCGTCGAACTCCTGCCTCAGTGCTTTCCCCAGCTGTCCGTCCGCACCAAGCACCAGCGTCCGCCTGGGTTGCATGGGAGCGACGGCTGGCAGCCGAGGATGACTGCGGTCCTGCGGTGACAGGATGGCCCGTTCCAACGGTATGGGCCAAGGCACGGCGACGTTTTCGTCAGCAAGGTTCAAGAATGTATATTCGGCCTGCGCCCCGGCGCTCCAGTGGTCATTGACCAAATAGGTGTATGCGGTGTCGTCCTCCAGGGTCTGGAAAGCATTGCCCACACCGCGGGGAACGAAGATGGCATCCTTGGCCGTCAGTTCGGCATGGAAACTCATTCCGAAAGTGGGGCCGTCCCGCAGGTCCACCCACGCACCAAAGATCCGCCCCGATGCGAGGGAAATGAACTTGTCCCACGGTTCGGCGTGGATACCGCGGGTGGTCCCGCGTTTGGCATTGAAGGAGATGTTGTTCTGCACGGGTCCAAAATCCGGAAGGCCCAACGCCATCATCTTGCTACGGTGCCAGTTCTCCTTGAACCACCCCCGGTTGTCGCCGTGGACCGGTAGATGGAAAAGCACCAACCCGGGAATCGGCGTGCTAAGCGATGTCAATTCAGCAGGCTCCATGGGCTAGTGGCCCTGGCCTGCATATTTGGTCTCGGTTGCGGCCTTTTGTGGCCGCCACCAGGCCTCATTGTCCTGGTACCAGCGAACAGTGTCAGCCAGTCCGGCGTCGAAGTCCGCATATCGGGGCATCCAACCCAGTTCGTTCCGGAGCTTGCTGGAGTCGATCGCATACCGGAGGTCGTGTCCGGGCCTGTCAGTTACCAGGTCATAGGCCTCCGGGGACTGGCCCATGTGCAGGAGCAGTTTCTCGACGACGTTCCTGTTGGATTGCTCACCGTCGGCACCGATCAGGTATGTTTCGCCAATCCGCCCATGCTCGAGAATTGCTGCCACGGCCGAGGAGTGGTCCTCCACATGGATCCAGTCCCGCACATTGCGCCCAGTGCCGTAGAGGCGGGGACGGTTGCCATCCAGGATGTTGGTGATCTGACGGGGAATGAACTTCTCTACATGTTGGTACGGCCCATAGTTGTTGGAGCAGTTGCTGATGGTCGCTTGGAGGCCAAACGACCGAACCCAGGCCCGCACCAACATGTCGGAACCGGCCTTGGTTGCAGAGTAGGGGCTCGTGGGCCGATAGACCGACGCCTCGGTGAAACGCTGGGGGTCCTCCAACGCCAAGTCCCCGTATACCTCATCTGTGGATATGTGGTGGAAGCGGGTCCTGTGTTTCCGCGCCGCTTCGATGAGCGTGAAAGTCCCCACGAGGTTCGTGTCCACGAACGGCCGGGGATCCTCCAGTGAATTGTCGTTGTGCGATTCGGCCGCAAAATGGACCACTGCGTCAACGGCTGCCGTCATGCGGTCTACCAGCGGGGCATCGCAGACATCGCCCCGGACGAAATCGAAGCGTTCAGGAGGCAGTCCGGCGAGGGACTCGATGTTTCCCGCATAGGTGAGTTTGTCCAGGGCCGTGACATGGAGGCGTGAGTGCTCCATGATGTAGTGGATAAAGTTGCATCCAATGAATCCGGCCCCGCCGGTGACAAGGATTCTCTGCATGGCCATAGCGTAGCCGTCAATTGTGGCTATGTGCAGCGGGAAGGGACAGCTAATATGCGCGGCATCGTTCTTGCAGGCGGCACGGGCTCCCGGCTTCATCCAATAACGCTTGGAATCAGCAAGCAATTAGTCCCTGTATTCGACAAACCCATGATTTATTACCCCCTTTGCACGTTGATGCTGGCCGGCATTCGGGACATTCTGGTGATTACTACGCCCACTGATGCGCCGCAGTTTGAGAACTTGCTGGGCGACGGATCCCAATTCGGCATAAATCTCACATATGCACAACAACCTACCCCTGATGGATTGGCCCAGGCATTCATCCTGGGGGAGCAGCACATAGGCAGCGGCAAAGTGGCGCTCATCCTGGGGGACAACATCTTCAACGGCCCAGGCATGGGTAACCAGTTCCGCAAGTACGCCGATGTAGAGGGCGGAGCGATCTTCGGCTACTGGGTCAAGGATCCGAGTGCTTACGGCGTGGTGGAATTCGACGACGATGGGCTGGCCGTCTCCATCGAAGAAAAGCCGACGGCACCGAAGAGCAACTACGCGGTCCCGGGCCTGTACTTCTACGACAATGACGTCGTTGCCATGGCAAAGGACCTCAAACCCTCGCCTCGAGGGGAACTTGAGATCACGGATATCAACCGGCAATACATGGAACTCGGCAGGCTCCACGTGCAAAAATTTCCACGCGGGACTGCCTGGCTGGATACAGGAACCTTCAGCGACCTCAACGATGCGTCAAACTATGTCCGCACCACCGAGAACCGGCAGGGCCTGAAGATTGGAGCGCCGGAGGAAGTGGCCTGGCGGATGGGATACCTGAACGACGACGAACTCCGCCAGCAGGCTTCCAAGCTGGCCAAGAGCGGCTACGGCAGTTACCTGCTGGATATCCTCGACCGCCAATAGGGAACGCAACGGCTATGTCGCGGAAACGTCCTCCAGGGCACGCGAAATCTCAGCCGGGAGGACCGTCAACTGCGCATCCAGCAATTCCTTGAGCTGGACAGCGTTCCTGGCCCCCACGATCGCGGTGGCAACGCCAGGACGCGAGAGCAACCAACTCAGGGACACGTCCAAGGGCGAACGCCCCAAACCCCGCGCGGCCATAGCCACGGCCTCCACTACCCGTGATGCCTTCGGCTCAAGGTATGGCTCGACATACCCGGCGAGCCGGCTCTGCGCGGCACGCGAATCGGCAGGAATCTGGCCGCGGTACTTCCCGCTCAAAACACCACGCCCCAGGGGAGCCCAGGCCATCAGGCCAAGCCCGGCGTCTTCCACGGCCGGAATGAGTTCTTCCTCCGGTTTGCGCTGTACCAGGGAGTATTCGGATTGGTTGGCTACGAGTGTGAAACCAGCGACTGCCGCTGCCTTGGCCGTCTGCCAGCCGTTGTAGTTGGAAATTCCCACATAGCGGGCGCGTCCTGTCCTCTGCGCGAGCTCCAATGCGGAGAGAGTCTCGTCCAGGGGAACATTCGGGTCCCACTCATGGACAAACCAGATGTCAAGGTAATCGGTTCCGAGCCGTGCCAGGCTGGCATCCAACGCTGACAGCAGGGCACCGCGTGATGCGTTGATACTGCGCCTGGATTCCGACGACGAGACGCCGGCTTTGGTAGATATGACGACTTCCGAGCGGGCCACGACGTCACCCAGCATGGAGCCCAGCATCGCCTCCGCCTGCCCATGGGCGTAGGACGCAGCGGTGTCGATGACCGTGCCGCCGGCGGCTACGAAAGCATGGAGCAACTCGGCAGCGTCCTGCTCATCCGTCTCCTGCGCCCAGGACATGGTTCCGAGGGACAAAGAGGAGACACGGAACCCACTGTTCCCGACATAACGCTGCTGCATGCTGATAGCTTACGGGGAGTTCCCAGTCTTCATGACGTAGGGTCTATTCACGTGAACTGGATAGAAGCAGCCCTGCTGGGCCTGGTGCAAGGCCTCACCGAATTCCTCCCGATCTCTTCAAGCGCTCACCTGCGGATCGTTGGCTCATTCCTTCCGAATGCAGCAGATCCCGGAGCGGCCTTCACGGCCATCACCCAGCTGGGTACGGAGACGGCGGTCATCGTCTACTTCTGGCGCGATATCGTGCGGATCATCGGTGCCTGGTTTGGATCCTTGGGCGGAAAGGTCGATCGAAGCGACCCGGACGCCCGCATGGGATGGCTGGTAATCCTGGGCAGCCTTCCGATCATCGTGCTGGGCTTGTTGTTCCAGGACCAGATCGAGTCGGTCCTGCGGAGCATGTGGATCGTGGCCACCATGCTCATCGTCTTCGGCATGTTCCTTGCAGTTGCCGACGCCGTGGGCCGCCAGGAACGCGATCTCACACAGCTCAGCTACAAGCACGGTATTCTGTATGGCTTTGCGCAGGCGATGGCCCTGATTCCGGGCGTTTCGCGTTCCGGCGGAACCATTACTGCCGGCCTGCTGATGGGGTATACGCGTGAGGCCGCGGCCCGCTACTCATTCCTCCTCGCGATTCCCGCGGTTTTCGGCAGCGGCCTCTACCAGCTCTATAAAACGGTCTCCAAGGAGGGCCTGGCCGGTCCCTACGGCCTTCCGGAGACCGCACTGGCCACAGTTATCGCCTTCGTGGTGGGCTATGTCATCATCGGCTGGTTCCTGAAGTTCGTCTCAACACGTAGTTACAGGCTCTTTGTCTGGTACCGCATCCTTCTCGGCCTGGCCCTGTATGTCCTGCTCGGTTTCAATGTGATCAGCGCCTAGCACTAAGGTTGAGTCGTGAAATCGTGGACTTCCCGCCCTGTTCCTGAGCTGCCCGGCAGTATGCCCCAACTACGCCTCTTCGACACCGCCTTGGGCCGCGTCGTGGAGATAGAGCCGCAGCCGGAACAATCGATGTACGTCTGCGGTATTACGCCGTACGACGCCACGCATATGGGACACGCCGCAAGCTATGTGGCCTTCGACCTTCTCAACAGGGCCTGGCGGGACGCCGGAATCCGCGTAGCCTATGTTCAGAACGTCACCGACATCGATGACCCCCTCCTCGAGCGTGCCACCGCCACCGGCGTGGACTGGCGTGACTTGGCGCAGAGCCAGATTGAACTGTTCCACACTGACATGGACGCCCTGAACGTCCTTGCCCCGGATCACTACATCGGCGCGGTCGAGGCCATCCCGGACATCGTGCCCGCGATCGAACAGCTCATTGCTGACGGCGTC
This sequence comes from Arthrobacter sp. StoSoilB5, assembly GCF_019977235.1. Taxonomy (NCBI): domain Bacteria; kingdom Bacillati; phylum Actinomycetota; class Actinomycetes; order Micrococcales; family Micrococcaceae; genus Arthrobacter; species Arthrobacter sp. StoSoilB5. The sequence goes on along the minus strand of NZ_AP024646.1, from coordinate 3,000,355 downwards.
GCCTACCGCGTACAGGGTACGGATGGCGAGCCCGACGGCGACGTCTACTACGACGTCGAAGCGGCAGGCAAACGCTCCGACGCCACGGATGCGTGGACGTTGGGCGACGTTTCAGGCCTTGGCGAAGCGGAAATGCTTGCCCTCTTTGCAGAGCGTGGCGGCGATCCGGGCAGGGCGGGAAAACGCCAAGCACTCGATCCATTGCTCTGGCGGGTAGCCCGGGAAGGCGAACCCAGCTGGCCGGGGGCCACCTTGGGGGACGGCCGTCCCGGTTGGCACATTGAGTGTACGGTCATCGCGCAGAAGTACCTGCCCGCACCCTTCACCGTTCAGGGCGGCGGCTCTGACCTCGTGTTCCCGCACCACGAAATGGGAGCAGGACACGCCTATTCATTGGCTGGCGTTCCGCTGGCCAGGCACTATGCCCACGCCGGTATGGTGGGCCTTGACGGAGAAAAGATGAGCAAGTCCAAGGGCAACCTGGTACTTGTCTCCAAACTCCGCGCCGCCGGAGAAGAACCAGCGGCCATCCGCCTTGCAATCCTCGCCCACCACTACCGCTCGGACTGGTCCTGGACCGATGAGGACTTTGCGGCAGCAAAGGACCGGCTGGCCCGGTGGCGAAAAGCGCGCGACGTGGCTCCTGCTGGTTCGGCTTCCGCACTTGTCGAGGCCATGCGCCGGGAATTGGCCAATGACCTCAACGCTCCCGGAGCCATTGCCGCCGTCGACCGCTGGGCTGAGGAGGCATTGAGCACCAATGCTCCGATGTCTGAGCTGGACGCCGCGCTTATGGGCGATGCCGTCGACGCGTTGCTCGGCGTGGAGCTCTAGCCGAACCGGGGCAACACAAACCAACGGCCCTGGCTAATCGCCAGGGCCGTTGGTTTTGGAGATGGTAGTTGTCTAAGTGGTTCTGCCCCTAGGGCCGGTCCTTGCCACGGCGCTTCAAATACCGCTCGAATTCCCGGGCGATGGATTCGCCCGACGCTTCAGGGAGGTCCGCAGTGTCCTTGGCTTCCTCCAGTTGGCGCACGTAGGCAGCAATCTCAGGATCTTCTGTGGCGAGTTCATCGACGCCCCGTTCCCAGGCCTCCGACTCTTCTGCCAGGGCCTGGCTGTCCAAGGGAACCTGGAGCAGGTCTTCAATCTTGTGAAGGATGGCCAGCTGGGCTTTGGGTGAGGGCGGTTGTGCGACATAGTGGGGCACAGCTGCCCACAGGGAAACCGTTGGCAGCCCGGCAAGCATGGCGAACTCGGCCAGGACACCAACAATTCCCACGGGTCCTTCGTACTGGGAAGCCTCCAGATTCAGCCGTTCCCGCAGCGAACTGTCTTCCGTGGTGGTGCTGACCGGAATTGGCCGGCTGTGGGGTACATCGGCCAGCAGTGCACCTACAAGAATGACCGAATCGACTTTTAGCGCCTCGGCATGGACCAAAAGTTCGGTGGTGTAGGCCCGCCAACGGTATGAAGGTTCGGTGCCGAGAACAAACACCACGTCCACATTGCTGTCCGGAACTGAGGCCTTGTAGATCCGCGTTGAGGGCCACTTGACCTTCCGCGCACCCGAGGACGTGCGGCGCACGGTTGGCCGGGTGAACTGGAAGTCGTAGTACTCCTCGGCATCTACCGTGGCAACCTTCTTGCCGTCCCAGACTTTGTTCAAGTAGTGCAGCGCATCGCTGGCGGCCTCACCGGCGTCGTTCCAGCCTTCAAACGCAGCGATCATTACGGTGACGCGTTGGCCTTCCGCGGGTTCCTTAAGGAAACGCTCGGGCTCCGCGGTGATGTCCTGTCCTTCGGGGGTCCCGTCCACACTGTTCATCCACTCACCCTACGTCCAAGACCCTTGTGGATGCATGGCATTTCGCGTCGAAGCGTGTCCTGTATTCGCCCACAGCGCAAGCCCGGCGGGAAGCGCCCCGGGTTCCACGTAGACTTGAAACCATGCCTTCGTCATCCAGTCAGCCCCTTCTCAAAGCCGTGCTCTGGGATATGGATGGCACCCTTGTGGACACTGAGCCTTACTGGATTGCCGCCGAGCGCGCACTGGTGGAGGCGCACGGGGGGAGGTGGTCACACCAGCAGGCGATGCAGTTGGTGGGCCAGTCCCTGCTGCACTCGGCCGCGGTGCTGCAGGCCGCTGGAGTCCGCCTTGAAGCCCGGGAAATCGTGGATACGCTCAGCGCGCAGGTGATCAAGCAGGTCCGTACTGAAGTTCCCTGGCGTCCCGGCGCCCGCGAGTTGCTGGACGAATTGCACCAGGCGGGCATCCGTTGCGCCCTGGTCACCATGTCCGAGGGCCCGTTGGCCGGCGTTATTGTTGAAAGCCTCCCCAAGCCGTACTTCGAATTCCTGGTCACCGGAGACAGTGTGACCAACGGAAAACCCCACCCCGAGGCCTACCTGACGGCTGTCGAACGACTTCGGCTCGATGACTCCTCGCTGACCATCGATCACTGCGTCGCCTTGGAAGATTCCATTCCGGGAGCCACGGCCGCCTTGGCATCCGGCGTACTGACTGTGGGCATCCCACACCAGGTTCCGCTTCCCGAATATCCCGGAATGGTCATGTGGGAAACCCTGGTGGGCCGATCCGCGGCGGACGTCAGCCAATTGGTGGTAGACCGTTTCGCGCCACGGAACCTCCTTGAAGGGGCAAACTAGGTGAGCAGCTCCTCCACGCCACATCATGCTGCCACCAAAAAGGACGGCATCCCACTAGGAAAAATCGGCGGTATCCCCGTATACCTCGCGTACTCGTGGTTCGTCATCGCCGGTTTCACCGTGATCGTCTATGGGCCAGCGCTGCTGGTGCGAATGCCGAACCTCGGCATCTGGGCCTACTTTGTTGCCCTCGGCTATGCCTTGCTGCTCGCGCTCTCCGTCTTGGTCCACGAGCTTGCCCATGCGCTCAGCGCCAAGGCGTTCAACTGGCCCACGGAAAAGATTGTCCTGAATCTGTGGGGCGGACATACCCAGTTCGAGAACTTCACCGCATCGCCGGGACGCTCTGTAATCGTTGCCCTCGCCGGACCGGTTTCAAACTTTGTCCTGGCCGCCGGAATGTGGGCTGTCCTTTCGGCGGGTATCCTCGGTGGCGTCACTGAAATCCTGGCAAACATCCTTATGTGGGCCAACCTCCTCATTGGCATCTTCAACGTTCTTCCCGGTTTGCCCTTGGATGGCGGCCGGCTGGTGGAATCAGCGGTCTGGAAGGCCACGGGCAGCCAGGACAAGGGAACCATTGCCGCGGGCTGGTCCGGGCGCGTCATCGTTGCCGCACTGGTCATTTGGTTTATCGCAGTGCCGCTCTTGAGCGGCGCACCCTTGGACATCAACCTCATGCTGATCACCGTCCTCGTCTGCGGCTTCCTGTGGATGGGCGCATCGAGTTCAATCAACCACGCAAAGCTCCGCAGCCGCCTTTACCTGGTTAGCGCGGCCGGCCTCGCGGAGCCAGCAGTGGGCCTGCCGAACGCGGCCACTGTGGCAGACGTCCTGGCGGTGTCCCCGGCAGGGAGTCCCGCCGTCGTGATTTGCGGACCTGACGGAAAGCCGCAGGGAGTAGTGGATCCGGGCGCAGCTGCCGCGGTCCCTCCTGAGGCGGTAGCGACGACGCCGGTCACCGCCGTAGCGCACGCCTTGGCGGCCGGTGCCTACGTCCCGGAATGGTCCAAGGGCCAGGAGCTGATTCAGTATCTGGCGCGGCTGGAGGGTGGCGAATACGCTGTGGTGGACCACAACGGAACCGTGACCGGTTTGCTCCGCCAGCAGGCAGTAGTGACAGCGATTACAGGTAAAGAAGCCCGGGGCAGCGGGCGCGCCTGACGCCCTTGCCGGTAGAGTTACCTGCCGGTCCACAAAACAAACCATCGATTTTCGGCGCCCATACGGCAGCAACACATGGCGGCGCAGCCGCCCAGGAGCGAGGAACACCACATGAGCAGCGAAACCGCCGCGGCTGAGACAAGCGCAGGCACGGAGACCGGCACCGACAAGCCAGCCACTGACTCTGCCATGCAGCCAACAGGGGCAGCGCGGCGCCGTGGGCCTTTCCGCGTGGGCGAGCGTGTGCAGCTCACGGATGAGCGTGGCCGGATGAACACCATCACGCTTGAAGTGGGCGGAGCTTTTCATACCCACCGCGGTTTCCTGAACCACGATGAAATCATCGGCCAGGTTGATGGCTCGGTGGTCAGCAACAACATCGGGCAGCAGTACCAGACTTTGCGTCCCCTGCTCTCGGACTTCGTCTTGTCCATGCCCCGTGGCGCGGCCGTTGTCTATCCGAAGGACGCCGGCCAGATTGTCACCATGGCTGATATCTTCCCGGGTGCGCGCGTTGTTGAAGCCGGCGTGGGCTCCGGTGCGTTGTCCATTTCCCTGCTCCGTGCAGTGGGCGATGGCGGCTACCTCCATTCCTTTGAGCGCCGCGAAGAATTCGCGGACATCGCCCGGGGGAACGTCGAGACGATATTCGGTGGCCCGCACCCGGCTTGGCAGATCTCCCTGGGGGATTTCCAGGAAGAGGTGGTCCGTGCCGAGGCACCTGGCTCCGTAGACCGTGTAGTGCTTGACATGCTTGCTCCGTGGGAGTGCCTTGACGCGGTGGCAACCGTCCTGGCCCCTGGCGGCGTCTGGATCAATTACGTGGCCACCGTGACGCAGCTTTCCCGCACCGCCGAGGCCATCCGGGCGGACGGACGCTTCACGGAACCGGACGCCTGGGAATCCATGGTCCGCGGCTGGCACCTCGAAGGACTCGCAGTCCGTCCTGATCACCGTATGGTGGCCCACACGGGATTCCTTCTGGTCACCAGGCGGCTCGCCGACGGCGTCACTGGGATCTCCGTCAAGCGGCGCCCATCCAAGACCGAATTCAGCGCAGAAGACCTGAACGCCTGGACTCCGGGGGCGGTGGGGGAGCGCGCGGTATCAGACAAGAAACTCCGCCGTGCCGCACGCGATGCCATTGCCGGAACCAACGTCCAGGACGACCCCTCGGTCACAAACTGAAAAGGTCACAATAGGGTCCGCATTCCGGATGTCACGAAGCACCCTGAGCTTTTCGGGACTAAGGTCTTGTTAAGCGCAGGAAGGGGCTGATGAATCGTGGATACGTCGAACAACGACATTGGACGGCCGACGCCGGAGGAAGCTAACGCCGCAGCTGAAGAGGCAGCAAACCGGAGGCTTGCCGCCATCCAGCCGCCCGACCCCTCGAGTGAATTGACCGTGGCCGAACGGCAGATCAACATCCTCCGGGACAAGCTTCGCCACATCGACCGCCAGCTTGCCGCCGCCACCCAGAACAACAGCAAGCTCGTCAGCATGCTTGAAACGGCGAAGGGTGAAATCCTCCGCTTGAAGGGTGCCTTGGAGCAGGAAGGGCAGCCGCCTTACAGCTTCGGGACCGTGGTTCAGATCAACCCCCGCAGGCAGCCAAGCCCAGGCAGTTCGGGGCAGGCGGCCACGGAAGAATCCGTGGACATTTTCAATGCGGGCCGCAAGATGCGCGTTGGCATCAGCCCGCTGGTGAATGTCAACCAACTCGCCGTCGGACAGGAAGTCCTCCTGAACGAGGCCCTGCTGGTGGTCGCCGGACTTGGCTACGAGCGTGCGGGTGAACTCGTCACGCTCAAGGAGATGCTGGGCAAGGACCGCGCTCTGGTAGTTGGTCGGGCCGATGAGGAGCGGGTGGTCCGGCTTTCCGGAGCACTGCAAAGCGTGCACCTGAAGGTGGGCGACGCCTTGTCATTGGATTCCCGCACCGGCTATGCGCTGGAGAAAGTCCCGCGCGCCGAGGTAGAGAACCTTGTCCTGGAAGAAGTCCCGGACATTACCTATCAGGACATCGGCGGCCTAGGCCCCCAAATCGAGCAGATCCGCGATGCTGTGGAACTCCCGTTCCTGCATCCGGACCTGTACCGGGAACACGGTCTCAAGGCGCCCAAGGGCATCCTGCTGTACGGTCCGCCAGGCTGCGGCAAAACCCTCATCGCCAAGGCCGTGGCAAATTCCCTGGCCGCCCGTGCTGCTGAGCGCGCCGGAAACACCGACCTCAAGAGCTACTTCCTCAACATCAAGGGACCCGAGCTCCTGGACAAGTATGTCGGCGAAACCGAACGGCATATCCGGCTCATCTTCTCCCGCGCCCGCGAAAAGGCATCCGATGGCAGCCCCGTTGTGGTTTTCTTCGATGAGATGGACTCGCTGTTCCGCACCCGTGGCACCGGTGTGTCTTCCGACGTCGAAACCACCATCGTCCCGCAGCTGCTCAGCGAGATTGACGGCGTGGAGCGATTGGACAACGTGATCGTCATTGGTGCTTCAAACCGTGAAGACATGATCGATCCCGCGATCCTTCGTCCCGGCCGCCTGGACGTAAAGGTCAAGATCCAGCGGCCCGATGCCGAGGCCGCAGCAGACATCTTTGGCAAGTACATCACCACGGACCTGCCGTTCCACGCGCAGGACCTGGCTGAGTACGGCGGGGACGTCCAGGCCACGGTCGACGCCATGATCCAGCGCACGGTTGAGGCCATGTACTCCACCGAGAAGTCGAACGAGTACCTGGAAGTCACCTACGCCAACGGCGATACGGAGATGCTCTACTTCAAGGACTTCAACTCAGGTGCAGTGGTCCAGAACGTGGTGGACCGGGCTAAGAAGTACGCGATCAAGGACCTGCTGACCAACCACCAGAAGGGTCTGAGGATCGACCACCTGTTGCGGGCCGTAGTGGACGAATTCCGGGAACATGAGGACATGCCGAACACCACCAACCCTGATGACTGGGCAAGGATCTCGGGGAAGAAGGGTGAACGGATCACGTACATCCGCACGATCGTGCAAGGCAAGGCCGGCCAGGAACCTGGCAAGTCGATCGAGACCACGGCCAACACGGGCCAGTACCTGTGACGGCCCGAACCGAGGGCGTGCCCGGCGAGAGGTTGCCTGTTGGCGGCGCCATGCGCGTCATGGGTTCCGAAACCGAGTATGGAATCCATGCGCCATCGGCGCCGGGGGCCAACGCCACCATGATGTCCGCCCGGATTATCCAGGCCTATGCCACGGTTACCCGGCAACGCGCCGCCGGTGGAGCGGAAACCCGATGGGACTACACGGACGAAGAACCTTTGCACGATGCCCGCGGCTGGACCGTGGACCGGGCAAGCGCCGATCCCAGCCAGCTGACTGACCAGCCGCCAGTGCTCGACGCCGAGGCAGTAGCGTTGGCGTATGGTCGCCAGGAGTTGGAACTGGATGGCCAGGACGAATCCGGTTCGCTCCTCATGAACATGGTCCTTGGCAACGGTGCACGCCTTTACGTAGACCATGCGCACCCGGAGTACTCGAGCCCGGAGGTTACCAACCCAAGGGACGCGGTTGCCTGGGATGCCGCCGGCGATCTCGTAGCCCTAGCCACCGTGAGGAAAGTAGCGGCGGACACGAGCCTTCCGCCGATCAACCTCTACAAGAACAACACTGACAACAAATCGGTGTCCTATGGCTCGCACGAGAACTACCTCATGCCCCGGTCCGTTCCCTTTGGTGACATCATCCGGGGGCTCATACCGTTCTTTGTGTCCCGGCAGGTGGTTTGTGGGGCCGGACGTGTGGGGATCGGACAAGACAGTTCCACTGCCGGCTACCAGATCAGCCAACGGGCAGACTTCTTCGAGGCTGAGGTTGGCCTTGAAACTACCATCCGACGCCCCATCATCAACACCAGGGACGAGCCACACGCGACGGCGGATAAGTACCGTCGGCTCCATGTCATCATCGGTGACGCGAACCTCAGCCAGGTTTCCAACTACCTGAAGTTCGGCACCACGGCCATGGTTCTCAGCCTCATCGAGGCAGGCCAGGCACCCCGGATCGAAGTCCACGAACCCGTCCAGGCGCTGCAGGCCATCAGCCATGACACAACCCTGGCCACTACGGTCCGGCTGTTGGACGGACGCAGGGTAACCGCTCTGGACATCCAGTGGATGTACTACGAGGCGGCGGCGAAGCTGGCGCAAGAGACCGGAGTTGCCGATTCGGTCACTGGCGACGGGCACACGCACGCCCTCCTGGAGCGCTGGGAATCGACGTTGTCAGTACTTGGCAGCGATCCTGCTGCCGCGGCGCCATCCGTTGAGTGGGTGGCGAAGAAGTCGCTCCTTGAGGGCTACCGAAACCGGGACGGCCTTGGTTGGGACGACGCCAGGCTCGGGTTGGTAGATCTCCAGTGGTCAGATATACGGCCAGAGAAGGGCCTCTATTACAGGTTGCTGTCCAAGGACAGGATGGCCCGAATCGTTGACGACGCCGAGATCGCCCGGGCGGTGGGCGAACCGCCGTCGGACACTCGCGCGTACTTCCGCGGACGGTGTGTTTCAACCTTCGGCAAAGACGTTGTCGGCGCCAGTTGGGACTCGGTAATCTTCGATGTTCCGGGACTCGGGAAGCTGCAGCGCGTCCCCACCCGGGAACCACTGCGGGGAACCCGGGCGCTGACCGGTGCACTCTTTGACAGGCACCAGGACGCTGGCTCGTTCCTGGCCGAATTGCTGGGTCAAAAACCGCCGCCGCCCAAGAGCTGAGGCATTCAGCCACGAGCAAAAATGGTGCCCTGGCAAAGCCGGGCGCAGCAGCCCATGGCGTGGCAATATGGCAGTAGGAAGTCCCCACAAACGGGGGCTGACAGTAGGGAGATAGAAATGGCAGCTCAGGAGCAACAGCAACCGCAGTCACGGGACACCGAGACTGAAGTCGACGTCCCGGAGGCCCCACCGGCAGCACCCGAAGCCCAGGCCTCGGATGCCACCCAAGGTGTGGACGACCTCCTTGACGAAATCGACGGCGTCCTGGAATCCAACGCTGAAGAGTTCGTCAGGGCCTTCGTCCAAAAGGGCGGCCAGTAAGCGGACCCGACACACCATGTACTGCCCGGCTGGCGCGAGGCCACCGGGCATCGGAATGCAGAGTCGAAGGAGTGCAGCAATGCAGGACCCATCAACCGGCCCCCTGGCCACCCAGGCAACGTCTTCATTCACGGAGCACCTTCAACGCTCGCGTCCCGAACTCCTTCCCTTCAACCAAACGTTGCCGGCCGGCACCGTACCGTCCTCGCCGCACGCAACCACGATCGTCGCCTTGACGTATGCCGGTGGCGTGCTGATGGCGGGGGACCGGCGGGCAACCATGGGAAACGTGATCGCCAGCAGGCACATTGAGAAGGTCTTTCCCGCGGACCAGTATTCGGTGCTGGGCATTGCCGGTACAGCTGGCCTGGCGATCGACATTACGCGGCTCTTCCAAGTGGAACTGGAGCATTACGAGAAGATTGAGGGCACCCTCCTCAGCCTGGTTGGCAAGGCCAACCGTTTGGGTGCCATGATCCGCGGCAACCTCCCCATGGCAATGCAGGGAATGGCAGTAATTCCCTTGTTTGCCGGCTTCGACCAAGTATCAGGCACCGGACGGCTGTTCTCCTACGACGTCACTGGTGGGCGCTATGAGGAACAGGAACACCACTCCGTGGGTTCGGGTTCAGTCTTTGCGCGGGGTGCGCTGAAAAAACTTTGGAAACCCAACCTCTCGGAAGAGCAAGCTGTCGCCGTAGCGGTAGAGGCGCTTTACGACGCCGCAGACGACGACTCCGCAACGGGCGGCCCGGACCCTGTCCGTCAGCTGTGGCCCGTGGTGTACACCGTCAACCGTGCCGGCAACCGCCGGGTACCCGAACGGGACTTGGCTGCGATAGCTGGTACCATCGTCGAATCCCGTGCCATCGCCGGACGGGAGGCCTGAGATGACGCAGCAGTTCTATGTCTCGCCCGAACAGTTGATGAAGGACCGTGCGGACTTTGCACGGAAGGGCATAGCCCGCGGACGTTCCGTAGTGGTGATCAGTTGCGCGGACGGCATCGCGCTGATCGCTGAGAATCCGTCACCGTCGCTGCACAAAATCGGCGAGATCTACGACAAAATAGCCTTCGCGGCAGTGGGCAAGTACAACGAGTTCGAAAGCTTGCGCCAGGCCGGCGTACGGTATGCGGACGTCCGTGGCTACTCCTACGATCGCGAAGACGTGACCGCGCGGGGGTTGGCCAGCGTGTACGCGCAGAGCCTTGGCGCCGTGTTCACGGCCGAACAAAAGCCCTTTGAAGTGGAACTGGCCGTGGCTGAGGTAGGCCTGACGCAGGAGCAGGACCACCTGTACCGGCTCACCTTTGATGGTTCGATTGCCGACGAGAACGGCTTTGTGGTGATGGGCGGCCTTGCCGACCAGATTTCCGACGTCGTTAGCGGGGCTTGGGAGCCTGAGCTTGGTTTTGCTGGGGCAATGCGGCTGGCTTTGCGCGCTTTGGCGGCAGACAAGGAAGCCGACGCCCTTCCGGCTACGGCCGTCGAAGCCGCTGTCCTGGACCGCGCTTCGGAGAGCCACCGGGGTTCCCGCCGGGCTTTCCGGCGTCTGCGTCCCGAGGACATGACACAGCTGCTCACAGAGGAGGCTTGAGATGGACAAGCGCATATTCGGCATCGAGACGGAATTTGGAATTTCCTATTCCAGCCCCGACTCACGTCCCTTGGCCCCCGAAGAAGTGGCCCGCTACTTGTTCCGCAAGGTGGTGAGCTGGGGCAGGTCTTCGAACGTCTTCCTGACCAATGGCTCACGCCTGTATCTGGACGTTGGTTCGCACCCGGAATACGCCACCGCAGAATGTGATGACCTCGCGCAGCTCATCGCCCACGACAGGGCAGGGGAGCTCATCCTGGACGACCTCGTCGATGAAGCCCAGGCCCGCCTCGCTGCTGAGGGTTTCAACGGAACTGTCTACCTCTTCAAGAACAACACCGACTCTGCCGGAAACTCCTACGGCAGCCACGAGAATTACCTCATACCCCGCCGGGGTGAGTTTTCCAGGCTGGCCGAGATTCTTATCCCGTTCCTCGTGACCCGTCAGCTCATCGCAGGAGCGGGCAAAGTCCTGAAGACGCCCCACGGTGCAACCTTCGCCTTTTCGCAGCGGGCCGACCACATCTGGGAGGGCGTGTCCTCCGCCACCACCAGGTCCCGGCCCATCATCAACACCCGCGACGAGCCGCACGCCGATGCCGAGTTCTACCGCAGGCTCCATGTGATCGTTGGTGATTCCAACATGTCTGAAACCTCCACACTCCTCAAAGTGGGTACGGTGGATCTCATCCTGCGAATGATAGAGGCAGGCGTGATCATGCGGGACATGCGAATGGAAAACCCCATCCGCAGCATCCGCGAAATATCCCATGACCTTTCGGGCAGCGCCTTGGTACGCCTGGCCAACGGCAGGCAACTGTCGGCCCTTGATATCCAGCGGGAGTACCTGGCAAAGGTCAAGGAGTTTGTGGCCGCGAACGGCGCACACAACGCCCATGTGCCGCTCATTCTTGATCTCTGGGAGCGGACACTGGACGCCATTGAAAGCGGCGATACCAGCACCATCGATACCGAGGTGGACTGGGCCATCAAGAAGAAGCTGATGGATTCTTACATGCGCCGGCACGACCTCAGCCTGGACTCCCCACGCATTGCCCAGCTGGATCTTACCTACCACGACATTTCACGGCAGCGCGGTCTCTTCTTCCTGTTGCAGTCACGCGACGCCGCGCGGCGCCTGGTCCCTGAAACCGAGGTCAAGGACGCCGTGGATACTCCTCCACAGACCACCAGGGCAAAGCTGCGGGGCGACTTCGTCCGCAGGGCGCAGGAACTTGGACGCGACTACACGGTTGACTGGGTTCATTTGAAGCTCAACGACCGCGCACACCAGACGATCCTCTGCAAGGACCCGTTCCGCAGCGTGGATGACCGCGTTGATGCGCTCCTTGACTCCATGGGCTAACGGGTTTTCTGAGGGGACTCCCAGCTTCACCGGCTATTCTTGACTGTGGCCTCTTACCAAGAGGCCATTGCCTTGGATCTGCCATGCGCCTTTCCGAGTGTCCTTTGCCCCGACGAAAGTGTCTTTTTTGTGCGCCGACTCCTAGCAATTCTTCTTCCTGCCCTGCTGCTCATCACCGCGTGCGGGGGAGGGGGCACGCCAGCCGCCGAGCCCACCAGCCAGTCATCCGGCGATGTCTCCAAACTTGATTCCGTCAAGGTAACGGACAACGGAGACGACAAAGCACCCGGCCTGGACTTCACCAAGCCGCTCACCGTCACTGAACCCACCATCAAGGTAGTCAGCGAAGGCGACGGAGATCGCATCAAGGCCGGCCAGGTAGCCGAACTCGCGTATATCGCCGTAGACGGCAACGACGGCAAGACCGTTGAAGATGTCTACAAGAATGGTCCGCAGCCCATTGAGCTGAATGACGAGCTCAAGAAGGGCAACGAACTGATCTACAACGCCATTGTCGGCGCCAAGATCGGCTCACACATCGCTTTCGCCGCACCGGGCTCGGCCGCCACTGGGGCGGCAGCGGGCTCAACGCAGTTGGTCGTTTTCAAGCTGCTTTCCGCCAAAGAGGCGGCACCGGTTCTGTCGAAGCCGGAAGGCGAGACCATTACCCCTCCGGCTGGGCTCCCAACCGTCAAGGAAGACGACAAGGGCATCCCGCAGATCTCCGTTGACGGCGCAGCCGCTCCGAAGGAACTCATCGCCCAGGACCTGATCAAGGGTTCCGGCGCTGCCGTCAAGGCAACTGACACCCTGACCGTCAACTACGTCGGCGTCAATCTTGTGGGCGGCCAGAAGTTCGACTCGAGCTTTGACCGCGGGCAGACAGCGAGCTTCGCGCTCTCGGGCGTCATCAAGGGCTGGACCCAGGGCCTGGAAGGCAAGACGATCGGCTCCCGGGTCCTGTTGGTTATCCCGCAGGACCTTGCTTACGGCGCGGCCGGACAGGGTGAAGCCAAGGGCGATCTCGTCTTCGTCGTTGACATCCTCGGCGTCAAGTAGCAGCCACATAATCAGGCTGGCTAAGCTTGTTCCTGACACCATTCATCCCCCAAACCAAGGAGCAACCATGTCATTTGGTCAGCGTGACTTCGACCGCACCAAGCCGGAAATCGACTTCCCGGAAGGCGATGTCCCCACCGAACTCGTCATCACGGACCTCATCGAAGGTTCCGGCGCCGAGGCCAAGGCCGGCGATACCGTTTCCACCCACTACGTTGGCGTCGCCTGGTCCACGGGCGAAGAGTTCGACGCTTCCTGGGGCCGTGGCGCACCGCTGGACTTCCGTGTTGGCGTAGGCCAGGTCATCCAGGGCTGGGACCAGGGCCTGCTGGGTATGAAGGTTGGCGGCCGTCGACGCCTGGAAATCCCTTCAGAGCTGGCGTATGGATCCCGTGGCGCTGGCGGAGCGATCAAGCCCAACGAGGCCTTGATCTTCGTGGTTGACCTCGTAGCTGTCCGCTAGGACGCAAGCTTCCTGACAAGGCGCGTTACCTTCCGGCTTTGCCGGGCGGTGACGCGCCTTGCTGCTTTCGCCCAGGACTTTAGTAACGTAGCAAGCGTGTCCGCATCCCGCACTGAACGACTCCTGAACCTCCTGCTTGCCTTGCTCAACACCAGGGTGGGCCTTCCGCGCGCTGTCCTGCGGGAAAAGGTCTATCACGACTCCGCCGAAAACGATGTCGCCTTCGGGCGGATGTTCGAGCGCGACAAAGCGGAACTGAAGCAGTTCGGCTTTGAGATCGAGACTCTCACGGACCCCCGCGCCTTTGGGGGCGACGACCCGGCATCAACCCGATACCGCATCGGCAAGGATTCCAACAGACTTCCTGATGTCAGCCTGACGCCGGCTGAATGCACAGTCCTCCTGCTGGCCGCCCAGTTGTGGGAACGGGCTGCACTCGGCAACGCCGCAGTCAACGCCGTCCGGAAGCTGCAGGCCGCCGGTGGATTCACCGACGTCGACCTGCCTGCCGGCGTCCAGCCGCGGATCAAGCCCGCTGGGCAAGCATTCGACGACGTCGTGGCGGCGATGCACGGCCGGCATGCGGTCCGCTTCGGCTACCTCGCCGGAAGCACCGGGCGTGAAGAAGTCCGCGAAGTGGAGCCCTGGGGCCTGGGAAGCCGGTTCGGACAGTGGTACCTCGTGGGATTGGACCGGGGGAGGGCAGCCAAGAGGATCTTCAGGTTGTCGAGGATGACCAGCGCCGTCTCGGCCATACCGGGGAGTTCCTTCGAGCCGCCTGCAGGTTTCAACGCCCGCGCTGAGCTGGACTCACTTAACGAACTTCCCTTGCAGCAGGCGGTCATGGACGTGGACGCCGGCCGACTGCTGGCACTGCGTAAGCGGGCTGTTTCCACAGAAGCTGACAGTGGCCAGGGCGGCCGGGACCGTGTGGTCGTGGAATTCCGGGATCCCGAGCAGCTTGCCGAGGAACTGGCCTCGTACGGCCCCCACGTCAAGGTGGCTGAGCCTGCCGAGTTGCGTGCCGCCGTCGTACGCAGGCTCAAAAGCGCCGCCGCGTTCAATGCGTCTCCTGCCATCCCGGTGGAATTCCCCGAGGCTGCGCGCGCGCAGCGATCGCGGAAACGAACGTCCGAAGACCAGCTCACACGCATGCTGCAGCTGGTGCCGTTCCTCGTCCACCACCAAGGCCTGCACGTCCAGGAAGTAGCGGACCGCTTCGGCATCAGCCGCAAAGCCCTCATTGACGATCTCAAAATACTGATCTGCTCCGGGCTGCCCGGGGGCTATCCGGACGACCTCCTGGACATCCAATGGGAAAACGACCATGTGTACATCACGGAGCACCTGGACCTGAATCGTCCTGTGCGGTTCAGCGAGGACGAAGCCGCGGCGTTGCTGACTGGATTGTCCATGCTCGGTGACCTGCCCGCACTCGCAGGTCTGCCTGAGGATGAACCGGGAAGCGCCTTGGAGTCAGTGACGATCAAACTGACGGGTGCCGCAGGGCAGGCCGGCCGCATGGCGGGTGCCGTCGCCGGCCAATCAGTAGCCCCCGAGCAATCGGAGGCGTTCGCTACCATTACACGCGCCATCAGGGATGGCCAACAGCTGCGCCTGGACTACCTTTCCCCGCAAAGGGATGAGGTAACGGAACGCGACGTGGACCCCCTGAGGCTCTACTCGTTGGACAACACGTGGTACTTCGAGGCGTACTGCCACAGCAAGTCCGGACTCCGCAATTTCCGGCTGGACCGGGTTCAATCCCTGGAGCCCAATGGCCGGGCCGTCTCCGGAACAGCAACTGCTGACGCAGACTTTCCTGCGAGGCTTTTCACTCCCAGCGACGACGACGTCCTGGTGGTGCTTGAGTTGACCCGGCAGGGCGTTGGCTTGGCTGATGACTACTACGCCGAGCGGACCGCGGAATTGCCGAACGGTGGGCTCTTGGCTGAGGTGCGCTTTGGAAACGTGGAATGGCTGCCCATGTTTGTGTCCCAACACGGAGGAACGGTGCGCGTGCTGGATCCTGCCGAGCTGCGCCAGGAAGCCCAGACGTGGCTCATAGCGGCCCTTGCGCAATACGACACTGACCAGTACGGCACTGCCCAATACGACGCCGTTTCCTCCCCGGACAACGCGGCTGGCTAGACTACTCAGATGCCTTGGTGGTTTTGGATCCTGTTGTGGATCGCGCTCATAGCCCTTTCGTTGCTCCTCCATGTGACCCTGGGTTTTCGGTTGTTCAGGAAGTTCATGGCTACTGTTCACGAATTAGGGGACGCAGGGAAACGTTTCGGCCATATTTCTCCTGCCGCGGAAACCTCCGATGTTGAGGCCCCTGATGGTCGCCCGGAGCCGGGTTCCGCAATTTTTGCCTCGCCGGAGCAGATGCGTCATGATTACCTGACGGCCAAAGCCTTCCGCCAGGAAGTTCGTCGCCAGAAGCGCGTTCAGCGCAAAGCAGAGCGGGGTCAGCCCCAATCCCTGCACGACATTGAATTCAGATAGACGTAGGATGTATCCAAAAGGAAAGGACCTCCCCACATGAGGCTCGAAGGCTGGCATCTCATCATCATCATCGTTCTGGCTCTGGTGCTTTTTGCTGCACCGAAGCTGCCGTCCATGGCGCGCAGCATTGGCCAGTCGATGCGTATTTTCAAGTCTGAAGTCCGGGAAATGAAGAAGGACGGTTCCTCCGAAAAGAAGGAAACCGAGGACCCCTCTGACGCCGTCGAAGGCAGGGTTGTAGACCACCCGGACGTCAAGGCCAAGAACACTGGCGAGACCGACGTTCCGCCCTCCAACCGCGTCTAAGAAGAAGTGGTAGAGACGAAGGGGCGCAAGGCCAACCCCGAAGCCCGGATGGCGCTCCTTGACCATCTTAAGGAGCTGAAGAACCGGCTCTTCAAGGCTGCCATCGGCGTTATTCTTGGGACGGTGCTGGGCTTCATTGTCTATCAACCCCTCTTGGAAGCTTTGATCAAGCCGATCAAAGACCTGAACGAAAAAGAGGGCCGCGCAGCCAGCCTCAACTTTGATGGCGTAGCCAGCTCATTCGACCTCATGGTGCAGGTCTCGGTTTTCCTTGGCGTGATCCTTTCCAGTCCCGTCTGGATCTATCAGCTGTGGGCCTTCATAGTCCCGGGCCTGCACAAAAAAGAGCGTCGGTTGGCTCTGTCCTTCGTTGCGGCTGCCGTTCCGCTGTTTATCGGCGGCGTCCTGTTGGCATGGCTGGTGCTTCCCAACGCAGTGCGTGTCCTGACGGACTTCACGCCCACCGGCGCTTCAAACTTCATTAGTGCCGAAATCTACCTTGCGTTTGTCCTTAGGCTGCTTCTGGCCTTCGGCATCGCCTTCCTGGTGCCGGTGGTGCTGGTGGGGCTGAACCTGGCCGGAATCATCAAGGGCAAACAACTCGTCAAGAGCTGGCGTATAACGATCTTCCTGGTCTGCCTGTTCGCGGCAATGGCTGCCCCGGGTGCAGATGCCATGAGCATGTTCTACTTGGCTGCGCCTATGCTGCTTCTGTTCTTCGCTGCAATCGGCGTTTGTCTCTGGAACGACCGCCGGCGGGAACGTCGTTCCATCAAACGGGCTGCTGAGACCGAGGCCACGGCAGATATTGCCACCCCGGCCTCGGATCTGGAGAATCTCTAGACCCCGGGCCATTAGGCTTGGTGCATGTCCTCCATTTCCGGGTCCCAATCACCATCAGAGAGCTACCAGGCGGCGGCGCACCGGGCAGCTGAGGCCAAGACGTATCTTGGTGCCTTTGCCCGTTCCCTGGACTTTGAATTGGATGACTTCCAACGTGAGGCGTGCCGCTCACTGCAGGAGGGCCGCGGTGTCCTCGTTGCGGCCCCAACGGGTGCGGGAAAGACGATCGTTGGTGAATTCGCTATCTATCTGGCCTTGGAACGTGGCCTCAAAGCGTTCTATACGACGCCCATCAAGGCGCTAAGCAACCAGAAATTCTCGGAGCTCGCCGCGAAGTACGGCGCTGCCAACGTTGGACTGCTGACGGGCGATACCACCATCAACGGTGAGGCACCCGTTGTGGTCATGACCACCGAAGTCCTCCGCAACATGCTGTACGCGGAGTCCGAGACACTCGGGGACCTCGGCTTCGTGGTGATGGACGAGGTCCACTACCTCGCAGACCGCTTCCGCGGTGCAGTGTGGGAAGAAGTGATTATTCATTTGCCCACTGAGGTACAGGTCGCTTCGCTGAGCGCCACTGTGTCCAACGCCGAAGAGTTTGGTGCTTGGCTGGATACAGTCCGGGGCGATACCGATGTCATCGTTTCCGAGCACCGGCCTGTCCCGCTCTGGCAGCACGTCATGGTAGGCCGGGAGATTGTTGACCTCTTTGCCGGTGATACCACTTTCGATGAAATCGCCCCTCAGATACCGGACACCGATGTACCGGATCTCAGCGATGTTGAGGATGCCGTGGACGAAGCCACCCTTCCGGCAGAAGCACGAAAGATCACTGCCAAGAGTTTTGTGGCATCCACGGCCCGGCAGGCAGTAACTGGACCTGAGTTCGAAGTGAACCCGGACCTGCTGGCAATGGCCCGCTCCGAGAGCCGGATGAATTTCAACGGCCGCTTCGGCCATGGTGGCCGGAGCCGCCGTCGGCAGGACCGCTACCGGGATGAGCGGCAGAACACTGAGCAGCGCAGCCCGGTCCGGAAAGCAAGCCGCCCCCAGGTCATTGAGAGCCTTAACCGTCAGGGCCTGTTGCCCGCCATTACGTTCATTTTCTCCCGGGCCGGTTGCGATGCTGCGGTGGCCCAGTGCGCGGCGTCCGGCCTGTGGCTCACAACTGAGCGCGAACAGCAGATCATTGCCCAGCGGGTGGATGAAGCAAGCCACGAAATTCCTGCAGACGACCTTGACGTCCTTGGTTTTTGGGGTTGGCGGGACGGCCTCATCAGGGGCTTCGCGGCTCATCACGCAGGCATGCTTCCCACCTTCAAGGAAGTAGTGGAGAAGCTGTTTGCCGATGGCCTGGTCAAGGCGGTGTTCGCTACGGAGACCTTGGCACTGGGCGTCAACATGCCTGCGCGTTGCGTGGTCCTGGAAAAGCTCGAAAAATTCAATGGGGAAGCCCATGTCAACATCACCGCGGGGGAGTACACGCAGCTGACCGGTCGGGCCGGACGCCGCGGTATCGACGTCGAAGGCCACGCAGTGGTCCTGTGGCAGCCCGGGACGGACCCAGCAGCAGTGGCGGGCTTGGCGTCACGCCGCACGTATCCGCTGAACTCGAGCTTCACGCCCACGTACAACATGAGCATCAACCTGATTGCCCAATTCGGCCGGGTGCGGGCGCGCGAGATCCTGGAGTCGTCCTTCGCGCAGTTCCAGGCTGACCGTTCCGTGGTGGGCCTGGCCAGGCAGGTCCGTGGACGTGAAGAATCACTGGCTGGCTACGCCAAGTCCATGGAATGCCACCTTGGCGACTTCACGGAGTACGCCCGGCTCCGCCGCGAACTCAGCGACACGGAGCAGTTCGCGGCGCGCGACCACCAGCGCGCCCGGAAATCCCGCGTGGCTGATTCCCTGACCCGGCTCATACCGGGGGACGTCATTAGTGTCTCCAGTGGCAGGTTGGCGGGGCACGCCGTCGTGCTTGATGTCGACCCCAATGCCCGCGAACCGCGGCCGTCCGTCCTCACGTCGGACAACCAGCTGCGTCGTATCGGCGTCCATGACCTCGACGGCCCCATTTCCCCAGTGACCCGGATTCGGATTCCCAAGTCGTTCAACGCCAAGGTGCCTAAGTCGCGCCGCGATCTTGCAGCCTCCATGCGGCACGCGGTTAGCGATGAAGCACCGCGGGCCAGGCGCAACAGCAGGCACGAGGACTTCGGCCTGGGTTCGCGTGCCCAGGACCAGGAACAGAAGATCACTGAACTACGCAGGGCGCTCCGGGCGCATCCGTGCCATGGCTGCAGTGAACGCGAAGACCATGCCCGCTGGGCGGAGCGGTGGTGGAAACTCCGCAAGGAGACGGACGGCCTGATCCGCCAGATCCAAGGCAGGACCAACACGATTGCCAAGACGTTCGACCGCGTGTGCGACGTCCTGTCAGCCTATGGGTACCTGGAAACGAACGACGCCGGAATGGTCACCATCAGCACCGATGGGCAGCGGCTTCGGCGCATTTACGGTGAAAAGGACCTGCTCATCTCGCAGTCCATCCGGCGGGGCGCCATCAATGATCTCGACGCCGCTGAGCTTGCCTCTTTGGCCAGCACCCTGGTGTACCAGGCAAAGCGCGAAGACCGGGGTCTTCGCCCCAAGATGCCGTCGGTTTCGCTGGAGACCGCGGTGGATATAGTGGTCCGCGAATGGTCACAGCTGGAGGACACCGAGGAGCAGAACCGTCTTCCGCTGACTGGTGAACCGGAGTTGGGCCTTATGTGGCCCATGTACAAGTGGGCCAAGGGCCGCCATCTTCAGGACGTGCTCAGTGGCACGGATCTCGCCGCCGGCGATTTCGTCCGTTGGGCAAAGCAGGTGGTTGACCTCCTGGATCAACTGGCCAAGATTCCGCAGCTGGATCCGCGCTTGACCCGGATCTGCCGCGAATCCATCGATCTGGTCCGGCGCGGCGTGGTGGCCTACTCCACGGTCGCCTGAACCAGAACCGTTTTCGATCCCAGACTTTTCTTCAACGCTCGAGGAGCACACAGCATGAGCCAGGCAGGCCTGTCCGCCGGGGACCACCCGCACAATAACGACCGCAAGGTCACCATGTACCGGAATGGTTCCATTTACACGGCTGCCGATCCTTTCGCTACTGCCATGGTGGTGGATGGCGACACTGTCGCCTGGGTGGGTTCCGAGCAGGCAGCGACGTCCATAGCGGATTCCTCCATGGAAATCATTGATCTCAGGGGTGCCCTCGTGGCGCCGGGTTTTGTTGACTCGCACACGCATCTGACGGAGACGGGCCTCGCCTTGGCCGGACTGTCCTTGTCCGGCGTGCGCTCTGCCCGGGAACTGCTCGACGCCGTTGCTGCCGCCGGCGGTTCGGGTACCGTCATTGGCCACGGTTGGGATGAAACAACCTGGCAGGATCCCACCCTTCCAATGCTTGAAGAGCTTGAACAGGCCTCGGGCGGGAGGCAGGTTTACCTTTCCCGCGTGGACGTCCACTCCGCTCTCGTATCTTCCTCCCTTGCCGCCGCGGCAGGGCTGGCGGGCATGGACGGCTTCACGGGAGTCGATGCCCGTGTAGTAAGGGCTGCCCACACGGCCGCCCGCCTGGCCGCGCGGCGCTTTAGCGACGCCGAACGGAGTGGGTATCAGGTGCAGGCCCTCCATCATGCGGCTTCCAACGGGTATGTTGCCTTGGCGGAAATGTCGGCACCACACATTTGCGGGCCGGAAGATCTTCACATGGCGACGTCCTGGAACAGGCAGGCCGGAAAACCGCAGGTGCTGCCGTATTGGGGTGAGCTGGCGTCCTCCGAAGATCACGCCCGCAGGATCCTGGAAAGTGTAGTGCCCGGAGTCCTGGGCTTGGCAGGAGACCTGAACATCGACGGTTCCATCGGGTCGCGCACAGCTGCCTTGAGACATGACTATTCCGACGCGCCAGGGCAACGTGGCAACGTGTATCTGTCTGTGGATGAGGCCGCCAAGCACCTTGCCGCTTGCTCACTCCTGGGTGTCCAGGGTGGTTTCCACGTCATCGGTGACGCGGGCCTTGATGCTGCGCTTGACGCATTGGATGCCGCAGCTGCCGAGGTGGGGGAGCAGCGTATCCGCGCAGCAGGACACCGCTTTGAACACGTTGAGCTCGCCGACCAGTCTGCCGTGAAGAAACTGGCGAAGTACTCCGTGACGGTCAGCATGCAGCCGGCATTCGATGCTGCATGGGGAGGCCCTGGAGGACTCTACGAGCAGCGACTGGGCGACCGCAGCAAGGCTATGAACACGTTCGCGGCGTTCTACGCCAACGGAGTTCCGATCACCTTTGGCAGCGATAGTCCCGTGACGCCACTCAGCCCATGGTCCAGCATCCGTGCCTGCTTGGAACACAGCAACCCTGAGCAGCGCATTTCAGCACGCGCGGCCTTCCTTGGCCACACGCGGGCAGGCTGGCGGGCAGCCAAGCACAGGAACCCCCTCATGGGCCAGCTAGTGCCCGGTGCGCCAGCCAGCTTCGCGGTATGGGAAGTTGAGGAACTTATGGTGCAGGTAGCCGATAGCCGTGTGCAGTCGTGGAGCACCGATCCGCGCGCCCGCACGCCCTTGCTCCCGGCGCTGGATACCGGGAGCGATCCTGTGTGCCTGCAGACCGTGAGGGAAGGCCAGGAGCTCTTCGCGCACCAATCTCTTCGAGTCTGAGCGCATATTTCCCCACCTTCGACTGTCCCCTGCTGAACTGGGACGATGCACGAATGGGCAGGTCAGCCCGTGGTTGACAGCTTTTGTAAAGTCCGTAACATTGAGGCTCAACAGATCATTAAGGCTTGGGTTCACCCGGGAGTAATTATCTGGTCGCGGCCAGGATTTGGCCTGGTGGCGGTACGCGAGTGGGCAGGCCCATAGGGCCCCAGAAAACGGTTCGTCCGGCAAAATACCTGTCCGGACAACACTGGTCCTGGGTCTATGGACCTGCCCGCAGCACTTACCTGTGTGTGGCCAGGGCCACAGCTGCCTCAGCAGTGCACGCAATCGCCCTATAATGGAGAGTTGCGCCAGAACGCCAGCCCTGAGGCTGGTCCGGCACACTGACCGCTCCATCAAGGAAAGGCCTCTTCTTGCGTGTCCTGACGATCATCCCTACCTACAACGAGCTGGAATCGCTCCCCAAGACCCTGGGCCGGCTGCGGACAGCAGTCCCAGAGTCGGACGTCCTGGTGGTTGATGACAATAGCCCGGACGGCACGGGACAACTTGCCGACGGCATAGCCGCCGAGGACCAGCAAGTGCACGTACTGCACCGTAAAGGCAAAGAAGGCCTCGGCGCAGCCTACATCGCCGGCTTCAAATGGGGCCTCGCCGCCGGGTATGACGTCTTGGTCGAAATGGACGCCGATGGCTCCCACAAGCCCGAGCAATTGCCCCTCCTCCTGGATGCTGTCAAAGAGGGCGCGGACCTGGCGATGGGCTCACGCTGGGTACCGGGAGGCAGTGTTGTTAACTGGCCGCTCTACCGCCAGGCGATCTCACGTATCGGCAGCACCTATGCCCGCATCATGCTTGGCTTGAAAATCAAGGACGTCACTGGAGGCTACCGTGCATTCCGCCGCAGCACGCTTGAAGCCCTCAAACTGGATGAAGTGGACTCAGTAGGCTACGGCTTTCAGGTTGACCTTGCCTGGCGCGTTGCCAAGCTCGGCCTGCGCATTGAGGAGCGCCCCATCACCTTCGTTGAGCGGGAACTCGGCGCATCCAAGATGAGCGGCAACATCGTGGTGGAAGCCATGATCAACGTGACCAAATGGGGCCTCGCAGCACGCTGGGCCAAGCTCACCGGCAAACAGCCGGCCCTCGCAAAGTAGAGGTAGCTTCCAAAAGAAGAGGCCGGGCCGGTTCCCGAAGGAACCGGCCCGGCCTTTCTGCTTGAGTCTGAAGACTAAGCTGAGCGACGCTCTCCGCGGCGCTCACGCAGGATGTTCAAACGATCCTCAAGGATCTGCTCCAGCTCTGGAAGGCTGCGGCGTTCCAAAAGCATGTCCCAGTGTGTACGGACTGCTTTCTCGTTGGCATCCACGGGACGCTCGCCATCTACAAGCAAGGCTTCCTTGCCGGTCTTGGAAACCCAAACAGGGGGGATCTCGGCTTCAGCAGAGAAGGTCACGAAGACCTGCTCGCCGTCCTCGCAACGGTATTCAACCCGCTGGCGCGGTGCCGGTTCAACGCCGGACTCGGTTTCCATGCTTTGGGCGCCAAGACGCATACCCCGCAGGCTGCGATCGCTCATGATTACTCCCTCTGTCTCTTCGCGGAGCCTGAAACCCCGCGCTAGCCGTAAGCCGTTTGCACGTTCCTTACGGACTACTTCTGCACACCTTGCATCACTAATTGCAACGCCTGGCCAAGCCTTAATGTTCCATCCACACTGAACCAGCCGGACAAATATCCCATTATACCCGGATGGATAGCGAGTACCCAAAAGCTGTATAAACGCATCGAGCGGCCAGCCTCGCTGGCTGGCCGCTCACTTGCCTCAAAACGGAGTTAGTCTGGGGGCCTTGACGCTACTCTGTGGGCCTCGACTGTGCTGCCGGGCTGGACTCGACTGGCGCTGCCGGCACCGGAGCTGCAGCTTTGTTGCTGCCGCCAAAGAGGCCAGCAGCATCCGAGTCGCCGTTGGTGCCTCCGAGCGCGCTGCCAATGCCCTTAAGGGCTTCGCCAACCTCGCTCGGAATGATCCACAGCTTGTTGGAACTGCCCTCTGCGAGCTTGGGCAGCGTCTGCAGGTATTGGTAAGCCAAAAGCTTCTGGTCCGGGTTGCCCTTGTGGATGGCGTCAAAGACCTTCTGTATCGCCTGGGCTTCGCCGTCTGCCCGAAGGATGGCCGCCTTCGCATCACCTTCAGCGGCGAGGATGGCCGCTTGGCGCTGGCCTTCTGCTGTGAGGATTTGCGACTGCTTTGTTCCTTCAGCGGTCAGGATGGCTGCTCGACGGTCGCGCTCGGCACGCATCTGCTTTTCCATCGAGTCTTGGATGGAGTGGGGCGGATCAATAGCCTTCAGTTCAACGCGTGAGACGCGGATGCCCCAGCGGCCGGTCGCTTCGTCCAACACTCCACGCAGCTGGCCATTGATCTGGTCGCGGGATGTGAGCGCCTCTTCGAGGTTGAGGCCACCTACAACGTTACGAAGCGTGGTAGTGGTCAGCTGCTCAACCGCCTGGATGTAATTGGCGATTTCGTAAGTGGCTGCCCGTGGGTCCGTCACCTGGAAGTAGACCACGGTGTCGATCGAAACAACGAGGTTGTCCTCGGTGATGACTGGTTGCGGCGGGAAGGACACAACCTGCTCACGGAGGTCAAGCAACGGCAGGAGCCGGTCGACGAACGGAATCAGGATGGTAAGGCCCGGGTTGAGCGTGCGCTGGTACTTGCCGAGGCGTTCAACGACGCCGGCACGCGCCTGCGGGATGATCCTAACCGACCGGACCAACACGATGATGACAAAAATGACGAGAACAATCAGCACAACTGCTGCCGCTGTTCCTCCTAAACCGTCCATGCGTCTCCTTCATTCCCCAATTGCGTGGCTTGCTATGGCCTTTTGCGGGCAGGCTACCAGCCCGTCACCCGCGTAATTCTGATTGTCTTGGCTAAATCAGCGTGGGCTGTTTTCGGCAGGCGAGGCGACTACCGCCGTCGCGCCGTCAATCCTGGTGACCTGAACGGTGGCGCCTGCGTCGAGGACTCCCGCAGTGCTTCGGGCGCTCCAGACATCGCCGCCGATCTTGACCAGTCCACTGGTGCCTGTGACGGCTTCAATGACCAGGGCGGGCTGACCGATGAGCCGGTCAATGTTCGTCCGCTGTTCCGCTGGTCCCTTATGCAGATGCTTCAGGGCGACCGGCCGGACGAAGGCGATCATCAAGAGGGAGACCACGCTGAAGATGACGATCTGGAGCCAGAAATCGGCGCCGGCGAAGTCTGCGATCAGTCCCGCAAGTGCTCCGCCGCCAAGCATGATGAAGAAGAGGTCGAGGGTAAGCATCTCCACCACCGCGAACGCGAGGAAGACGGTGAGCCAGAGGGCCCACCAATTCTCGCCGAGCCATTCGAACATCAATTCCCCCTTGGTCCCGGACCCCGCTGGCGGGATCACAGTCGCTGTTCCTCCATCCTAGCCCGACGCGTAGTCCCTCGTCAGGAAGCCGAAGCCCCCACTGTGAAGAGGCTGATTCGGAACTTCGCTGTGGTTGCCACGGTCCCATCCGCATCGGCCAGCAGTGCGAGTTCTTCGGGCTTGATGTGGTGGCCGGCCGGTCCCATGTAGGCGATGTCGGCCAATTCGGAGCCCGTGAGGAGCAGGGGTACGTCAAGGTCGAAACCTGACGTTGCATGAAAATAGCCTTCCAGTGACTCGGCCAAACGCGCGGCCTTGCCTTCCTCGATGCCAAGCATTCCGGTTCGGGCAGCGATTTCAGCCAGATGTCCCGGCTGCGGCGTCACGACAATCAGTGTTCCACCCGGCCGCAGCACTCGGGCGAACTCTGCCGGATTTCGTGGGGCAAAGACCACGATGACGACGTCGACCGCGTTATCGGCGACGGGCAGCGGACGCCAAATGTCCCAGACGAGGTTGGCAGCGTGGCCGTTGAGCCGTGCGGCACGCCGGAGTGCGAATTTGGAGATGTCCAGCCCTATGGCTGGAACCGGAGCCTCTTCCAGGACCCTGTGCAGGTAGTGCCCGGTGCCAGTTCCGGCGTCGAGAACCAGGGCCCCCGGCCGCTGCAGCGATGCGGCTGCCAAGCCGGCAACGCGATCAGCCAAGGCGGCATAGTGTCCGCTATCCAGGAACCGCTGGCGGGCTCCAACCATCCCTGCCGAATCAGCTTCGAAAACCGTGCCTTTGCCCGTGAGCAGGTTGAAGTAACCCTGTTTCGCGGCATCGAAAACGTGCCCTGAACCGCAAACGAGCCTCCGCTGCGGATCCTCGACCAGCTGAAACGGCCCTTCGCAAACGGGACAACGGAGGGCGGCAACAGCGTTGGACAACATGGGTTCAATCCTACGGTGGGCCGGAGTGTCTGGTGCCTGTGGCAAGGTGGCAGGGCTAGGCTCACCAACGTGAAACCCGAGCAACTGCCTTTGTTGAACTCCGTCTCCGCCCCTGCCATCCACCCGGACGGCACCAAAGCGGTGGTATCCGTCGTCAGGCCCGATTTCGACGCCGATACCTACGTAGGTCAATTGTGGAACGTGCCGCTGGACACCACCAAGCGCCCACGGCGTATCACCCGCGGGTTCAGGGACACGTCGCCGGCTTTCTCGCCTGACGGCCTTGTTTTGGCCTTCCTGCGGAGTGATGCCGAGGGAAAAGCACAACTGTTCGTCGTGGAATCAGCAGGCGGCGAACCACAGCAGGTCACGGATCAGCACACCGGGGTCAACGGTTTTGCGTGGGCTCCCGATTCCCATCGGCTGGTCTTCACCAGCCGCGTTGCGGAACCGGGACGCTATGGAACCGTCGACGGCGTTGATTCCGGAAGCGAAGACGCCCGGCTTATCGCCGTGAACCAGTACCGGATGAATGGCGTGGGGTACGTCCTGGACCAACGCCAGCAGCTGTTCCTGATTGACGTGCCGGAATTGGGCGGCGAGCCTGTTGTCATTCCACGTGGCAGAGCCGCCCACGAACGGTCTGGGGCCAAGGTAACCGGAGTCCCCACCGCCAAGCAGATTACGTTTGGCGAATCGGATCATGAGGCGCCCTGCTTCTCGGCAGACGGCAGGTTCCTTTACTTCATAGCCGCACTGCACGACCGGCACGATGAAGACCTCGTGACGTCCGTGTACCGGGTTGACGCATCAGGCGGCCAGCCCGGGCTCGTCAAAATTAACAACCAACGTCTGCAGACGGTCACAGCCGTGCGGGAATCTACCGATGGCCGTTGGCTCTTCTTCACGGCGCAAGACCTCGGCCACACCGGACGGGATTTTGTGGCGCGCAACGGAGTTCTCTATTCAATGCCCGTTGCCGGGGGAGAGGCCGTTGCCCTTACCGACGTCGAGCATTTGGACATCTCGGGGCCGCTGGAACCGAGCGGGCCGGACAGCGTCCTTGTATTAAACACGGCGCTGGGCAGCGTGGAGCTCCTCGATATCACCGCGGAAGGAAGCATCACTCCTCTGGTGCATGGAGCGCGGGTAGTCAGTGGAGCCACCGTCGCCGCCAATGGCGAAATTGCCGTGAGCTTCCAGGACGCCTCCACCGCAGGCGACGTCGCCTCCCTGGAGCGAGGTGAACTGCGCCTGCTGACGGACTTCTCGGCGGAACTGCGGAATAGTTCCCGCGTCAGTGAACCCATGGAATTCCAGGCAGATGCCAGTGACGGGTACCTCGTGCATGGTTGGTTGGTGCTGCCTGACGGACCAGGGCCACACCCTGTCCTGCTCACCATCCATGGTGGACCGTTCTCCCAATACACGGGAGCCTTCTTTGACGAAGCGCAAGTCTATGCAGCTGCGGGATATGCAGTAGCAATGTGCAACCCCCGGGGTTCGTCAGGCTATGGACAATCCCATGGGCGCGCCATCAAGGAGCGCATGGGGACCCTGGACATGCAGGACGTGCTCGCCTTCCTGGACGCCGCCTTGTCCACGCATACAACTTTGGATGCTGATCGTGTGGGCATCATGGGCGGATCATATGGCGGCTATCTCACGGCATGGACCATCGCACACGATCACCGTTTCAAAGGGGCAATTGTGGAACGTGGATTCCTGGACCCGGTCAGCTTCGCGGGCACTTCCGACATCGGTTGGTTTTTTGGTGGCGAATACGCCGGAGCGACACCGGGGCAGCTTGTGGCACAGAGCCCATTGGCCGTAGCCGCCTCGGTCCAGACACCGACTCTGGTAATCCACAGCGAAAACGATCTTCGGTGTCCACTGGAACAAGGGCAGCGGTACTTCGCGCTGCTGAAGGAGAGAGGAATTGAGACCTCGTTACTGGTCTTCCCCGGGGAGGATCATGAATTGTCGCGCTCCGGGACCCCGCATCACCGCAAGCAACGGTTCGAACACATCCTGGCATGGTGGGCCACCCACCTGCCTACGGCATCGAACCGCATGCCCGACTGAGGCACGTCACGGAACGGCTAGCTGTGCAGGAAACCAAGAGTCCTGCGCGCGTCCTCAATATCCGGATTGGACCACCGTTCTGAGTGCTCCGCGTTGCTGGAAAGTGATCGCAGTTCCGCCTTGTCCAGGTAAAGAATCCCCTGTAAGTGGTCCGTTTCGTGTTGCACTATGCGTGCCTGCCACCCCGAGAACCATTCCTCCACAGGGCGCCCCTCTGGAGTGAGATAGCTCAATTCCACGTTGCGGTGCCTCGTGACCACTGCCTGGTAGCCGCTGACTGACAAACACCCTTCGTAGAACGCCGCCGTCTCGTTGCCCAACGGCCGATACTGCGGGTTGAGGACAGCCAGGAACTCCAAGGGCTCCCTATGCCGGACCGTTGCCGACTCGGGATCCACCTCGTACTTGTCTTCGAGTACTGCCAACTGCAACGGAATGCCCAACTGCGGTGCTGCCAGCCCGACCCCCGGTGCTGCACGCATGACGTCCCGCATCCGCTCGATGAACGCCGCCAATTCAGGGCCATCAAGCTGGCCGTCATACGGCGCCGCTTGCTGCCTCAGGACAGGATGTCCGGCTTGAACGATCGGCGGAAGTTCCTCTGATTCAAGTAGCCGCAGGACTGCGTCCCTGATCTGAAGGGGATTGAAGTCAGTAGCCGGGCTGGGCGCCTCGGGGTGAGGTTGGTGCGTCATGACTTGAGCCTAACGCGAAGGCCTCGCCTCGTGCCTGGGCATTGCGCTTCCGTTCGCCCTGCCGGGCCGCGCCGTCCGCGTTTCGGCTAGGCTCGTCGGATGAGTATTAGCAACCCTCTGGAACATGTACTCGGGTTTGTCAGGACGGTTGAGGCTGGTGGCGGCGCCGCTGAGATCAGCCCGTACCTGGCCCACGACTTCACACTCACGGAGTGGCCGCACGCCTTGTCCAAAACAGGTTCTACAAGAAGCCTTCAGGAGACGCTCACCGGTGCCGATCACAGCAAGAACATTGTTTCGAACCAGCGTTTTGAGGTGGTCCGCACCACGTGCCAGGGAAACCGCGTTGTGCTTGAAATGAACTGGTCAGCCACTTTGCTCCTGGACCTTCCGCACTGGGATGCGGGTGAGACCATCCGGGCGCGCAGCACTGCCGTCTTTGAACTCCGCGACGGACTGATAGTCAGTCAGGATACGTACGACTGCTACTACACCCTTCCTGATTCGGAGCCCGGCGCTGGGTGACTGAAAACCGACGAGCTAGCGCATAGTGAAGCGCCGCTCGACCAGCGCGGAGACAGCCGGCAGCTCCAAGGCATGGGCAAAAAGCAGGTTTCGGGACGCCATAATTGCCGGATGCAGGGGCCTGCCAAGGGCCATGTTCAACCCGGCCTGCAGCGAAGCACGCGATGCCGCCCGGCGGCGCTTCTCTTCGAACTCCCGGAGTCGCACGCCCACCGCTTCACCCTTCAACGAAGAATCAACTATGGGTGCCAAGGCAGCGGCATCAAGCCATCCAAGGTTCATTCCCTGGCCTCCGATGGGGCTGATCTCGTGGGCGGCGTCGCCCAACAAAACCGTCCTGCCATGGACCATTCTCTTCGCGAGCCTTGATTGGACCTCGAAGGCGCTCAGCATGGTGCTGCTGTCGGGGTCCACGACAACGCCCGTCCTGGCTTCCACCAACGCAGCCAAGCCCGCCGCCGTCGGGCTTCTTGCGGGGACGCCAAGCCGCACCACCCATCGCCGAATATGGCCGGGCAAGGGGAAAGACTCCACGATGCCATCCGGCTCAAGGTAAAGAACTGCGTCATCTCCGTGCCCTGTGCTGTCGATGAAGTCTCCCATCAGATAGCAGTCCGGATAGCTGCGTACGGAAAGGCCTGGGAGAAGGCGCCGGCGTATCATCGAGTGAGCTCCGTCGGCCGCCAGCAGCAAGCGGCTTGTGTAGGCGAGGGCACCGGACGGCGAGTCGGCCAGGACGCTGACGGTTCCGCCGTCGTCGCTAAATTCCCTGACGGTGGCGCCACGGACAATCGCGTCCGGATCCAATGCCAGTACTGCCTGTTCAAGCACCTGTTCCGTTATTGGCTGCGGCACGGCAAGAATGAACGGAAAGTCGGGATCCCCGCTAAAAGGCAACTCGGCGACCTTTGCGCCTTTGCTGTACGCAACGCCCCGCTCGATGCGGACGCCGGATGCCACCAAAGCGGGCGCGAGACCGGCATGGTCCAGTTCCTTTAGCGCCGGAGGGTGAATCCCTATCGCCCGTGAACGGCGGCTTCTGTTCGGCCGACGTTCAACTATGCGGACGCGGTGCCCCTGTTGGAGCAGGATAACGCCCATGAACAACCCAACGGGCCCGGCCCCAACGATGACGACGTCAAGCATGCCGGTAGACGAGCAGGTTGTGCCATGGACCATTGTGTTCCACGTTCCAGCCCGGCGGAGCCGCCCGCTGGAGCTCTGCGGCGGTAAAGCTTCGCTTGATGGAAACCAAGCCGTCCCCGCAAATATAGGAGCCGATACCCAACGGCCAAAAGCCGGCCGCGAACAGCACGTACGCGGCGTTGCTGCGTTTGAGGTCGTTGTGGAGCACTAGTCGCTTGGCGAGTGCCTCCGAGTCCTGCAACACTGCGGCGAGTTGATCGGCGTCGAGGTGGTGGAGGATGTGGTTGGACAGGACAATATCGAACGCACTGCCTTCAGCGACGAGCTCGGCACTATGGGCCCGCCGGAAACTGACACCCTCAACGGCTGGGGCCCGGCTGGCAAAGCTATACGCGCGCTTGTCAGGATCGATGGCCGTCACCAGCAAAGAGAACCCGTCCCTCGCGGCCCACTTGGCAAGGCTTCGAGCGACGTCTCCACCACCGCATCCGATGTCCAGGACCGACGCCGTACCGGTAGAGGCCAGAATCGGCCGAAAACGGTCACGGTAAATGCGGTGCCATCCTGAAAGGAGGCCGTTTACCACCGGGAAGCGGGCATAACTACGGTTGAGGCGCTGGAGGTCGCAGTCAGATCGGTCCATCTCCTCAATGATCTGCAGATCCCTGTCCCGCAGGGATCCCCACGGGCTCACAGGCTGGGGGAGACCAGCGTAAACAGGCCCGTCTCCACCGTGAGGCCGGGGCCAAATGCCATGGAACAGATTGGTTCCTCGCGCTGGCTTGGCGTTTCTCCGAGCATGTATTTGAGGACAAAGAGCACCGTGGCACTGCTCATGTTGCCGTATTCCCTGAGTGTTTCCCTTGCTGGAACCAGTTGCTCCTCAGTCAGTTCGAGCTTGGACTCAACCTTGTCCAAAATGCTTCGTCCACCCGGATGGATGGCCCAGTGCGTTATTTCGCGGTAAGGGAGTCCCGCCAGTTGTGGCGCCTTAGCCAGCAATGGCTCCAACGCGCCAGTGATGTGTTCCTCGATGATATGGGGCACATAGGAACCCAACACCATTTCGAATCCTTCGTCGCCGATGTTCCAGGCCATGGCTTCTTCGCCCACGGGCGTGAGAACCGTTTCGAAGTGGTCCAGCCTGATCACCGGCTCAGGCCCCTGGGGTTCCTTGGCCGTTACTATGGCCGCCGCCGCGCCGTCGCCGAATATCGCTGAACCCATAATGGTGTCCGGGTCGTTGGAGGTCCGCACGTGCAGCGAACAAAGCTCCACACAGATAACAAGGACGACGGCGGCCGGGTCAGCCAGGCAGAACTGCTTTGCTGCCTTCAGAGCAGGGAATGCGGCATAGCAACCCATGAAGCCCAGATGGTAGCGCTGCACAGCAGGATTCAGTCCAAGTGCCCGGACTACTTTGTAGTCGGGACCGGGGTTGAAGAATCCCGTGCAGGAAACGGTTACGACGTGGGTGATGTCATCGAGGTCAATGTCAGGGACCCGGGCCACTGCAGCCTTGCCGGCCTCGATGAAGAGTTTGGTGGCTTCCGTAGCAAAGATCTCGTTCCGGACTTTGGTGCTGGGGCTGAGCACTTGGTTGGTAGCGGGGTCGAAGAAGCGCGGATTCTCTGGGTGTGCATCCAGGCTTAACTCTTCCACAGCGGTGTAGCGGGTATCGATGGCAGCTGAGTCGAAGCAGGTGGAGACAAGCCGCGATCCCAGCCGCGTCAGGCCTGGTTGGGCTGCGAAGACGTCGCGTGCCTGCGACTGCACGAGGATGGTTGGGGGAACTGCGGTTTCAAGGGACCTCATGTATACCGGCATGCTTCATTGTTAGTGAGTCCGTGGCTGATGACAATGGTTGGCGTGGGTTCCGCTTCGCGTCCTCCCCGAGGCCCGTGGCGTAGGCCGTTAGTGTGGACAATGACCGTTGCCGCATTCGCGACGACGAACGAGAATTTTTACGTACTGACCGAGGCTGGTCAGTCCTAGCCAGGCGACGCCGACGGGGGACTGTTGGGCAGCGCCGCCTAACAGATGGAGCGATCATGAGCATTGCCACGAGCACCGACACTCAGTCTCCTGCGTCGCACGTAGCAGACACCCACGACCTCATACGGGTGCAAGGTGCGCGTGAGAACAACCTCAAGGACATCAGCCTCGAGATCCCCAAGCGTCGCCTCACCGTGTTCACCGGCGTTTCCGGTTCGGGCAAGAGTTCGTTGGTCTTTGGGACCATCGCGGCAGAGTCCCAGCGAATGATCAATGAGACCTACAGCGCTTTTGTCCAGGGCTTCATGCCGTCGTTGTCGCGGCCGGACGTGGACATGTTGGAAGGCCTGACCACAGCCATCATCGTGGATCAGGAGAGGATGGGATCGAATCCGCGCTCAACCGTGGGCACTGCGACAGATGCCAATGCCATGCTCCGCATTCTCTTCAGCCGGCTCGGGCAGCCCCACATCGGATCGCCCAACGCGTACTCGTTCAACGTGCCAACCGTTAAGGCCAGCGGGGCCATCACAGTGGACCGCGGTGAGGGTAAAACCAAGACGGAGAAGGCCAGCTTCCATCGCCTGGGCGGCATGTGCTCACGCTGCGAAGGAATGGGCTCGGTCAACGATTTCGATCTCACCGCGCTGTACGACGACAGCAAGTCCTTGAACGAGGGCGCTCTCAGCATTCCCGGATACACGATGGATGGTTGGTATGGCCGGATCTTCAGCGGGTCAGGCTTCTTCAACATGGACAAGCCAATCGCCAAGTTCAGCAAGAAGGAGCTCCACGACCTCCTGTACCGGGAACCCACCAAGATCAAGGTAGAAGGCATCAACCTCACCTATGAAGGCGTCATCCCCAAGATCCAGAAATCGATGCTCTCCAAGGACGTCGACGCACTTCAACCGCATATCCGCGCCTTCGTCGAGCGGGCCATCACATTCACCACCTGTCCGGAGTGTGAAGGTACAAGGTTGAGTCCGGAGGCCCGATCTTCCAAGATCAAAGGCAAGAGCATTGCCGATGTCTGCAAGATGCAGATCAGTGACCTGGCCGTTTGGATCCGGGAGCTCGAAGAGCCTTCAGTGGCACCACTTCTCAAGGGACTGCAGCATCTTTTGGATTCCTTCGCCGAGATAGGCCTCGGATATCTGTCGCTTGACCGGCCTGCCGGCACGTTGTCCGGGGGAGAGGCGCAGCGGACCAAGATGATCCGGCACCTGGGCTCATCCCTGACTGACGTCACATACGTCTTCGATGAGCCAACTATCGGGCTCCACCCGCATGACATCGAACGCATGAACCAGTTGCTGCTGCAGTTGCGGGATAAGGGCAACACGGTGCTGGTGGTCGAACACAAGCCGGAAACCATAGCGATCGCCGACCACGTAGTAGATCTGGGGCCCGGCGCGGGCACTGGCGGCGGCACCGTATGTTTCGAAGGCGACCTGGACGGGCTGCGGGGGAGTGACACCATCACCGGACGCCATTTGGACGACCGGGCGTCCATCAAGGAGCGGGTTCGTTCAGCCTCCGGCACGCTTGAGGTCCGTGGCGCATCCACCAACAACCTTCAAAACGTGGATGTTGACCTTCCGCTGGGCGTGTTGTGTGTGCTCACCGGCGTGGCCGGATCCGGCAAGAGCTCACTGATTCACGGCTCAGTAGCAAACCGCGAAGGTGTCTTGGTGATCGACCAAGGTGCCATACGGGGTTCACGCCGAAGCAATCCTGCAACATACACGGGACTCCTTGAGCCCATCCGTAAGGCGTTCGCCAAGGCCAACAATGTGAAACCTGCACTTTTCAGCTCCAACTCGGAGGGGGCATGCCCCACATGTAACGGCGCAGGAGTAATTTACACAGACCTGGGGGTCATGGCCACTGTGGAATCCACCTGTGAGGAATGTGAGGGAAAGCGCTTCCAGGCAGCCGTATTGGAGTACAGGCTTGGCGGCCGCAATATTGCAGACGTGCTTGCAATGTCTGTGGACGAGGCTGAGGTTTTCTTCAGTGAAGGCGAAGCGCGCACACCCGGCGCCCATAAGGTCCTGGACCGCCTGGCCGACGTCGGACTCGGTTACCTGACGCTTGGACAGCCTCTCACCACCCTCTCGGGCGGCGAACGCCAGCGGCTCAAGCTTGCTACGCAAATGTCCGAAAAGGGCGATATCTACATCCTGGACGAGCCGACTACAGGCCTGCACCTGGCCGACGTCCAAAACCTGCTGGGAATGCTGGACCGCTTGGTCGAGTCGGGAAAGTCGGTCATCGTGATCGAACATCATCAGGCTGTCATGGCGCATGCCGACTGGATTATCGATCTCGGGCCCGGCGCAGGGCACGACGGCGGCAAGGTCGTCTTCTCCGGAACGCCAGCTGACCTTGTGGCTGATCGCTCAACGCTTACGGGTAAGCATCTGGCGGCCTACGTCGGCGCTTGATACTCCATTTTGGCCTGAAAAAAGGCCAATCATTCTGGCTTCGACACGGCCGGTGATGGTTGCGGCTATGCACGTTGGCTCGAATTCCTTGACTATTGCAGGTGGTGTACCTCACACTTACTCAAGACATTTGGACTATTTACAGACCATTAAGACTCTTGAGAGCAGGGGGAAAGCATGTCCGCATCTTCGTCAGGTCAGGTCAACTATGTCAACATCCACAGGAAGGAATCCCGCAGGAGACACTATGTCCGCCTTGCAACCTCCGCAGCGATAGTGACCACGCTCATGTCGGCCACGTCCTGCGCCACGCCACTGGCAAACAACGCCGGGACAGCGGCTGAATGCCGCCAACTTGAGGCCCAAATGGCGTGGCCTGGGGAGGTCCGCGAACAATTACAAAAGACCATTGACGCCCACAGCAGCTGCACCGGAACGGCCCGTGGAGACAAAGCCCCAGTGGCAATCTTCGACTGGGACAACACCGTAGTGAAGAACGACATTGGCTACGGCACCAACTTCTGGATGCTGCGCCACGACAAAGTCCTGCAACCGGCCAACAAGGACTGGAAGAGCACAAACCGCTACCTTACGGACGCGGCCGCTACGGCGCTGTCAACGGCATGCGGCACCGACACGCCCGCTGGCCAGCCCCTCAAAACCAGCAGCAACACGGACTGCGCTGATGAAATCCTCGCCATCCTCGAGGACAAGACGCGCTCGGGCGAACCAGCTTTTGAGGGCTTCAACGCCCGCCACCTCATAGGCGCCTACGCTTGGGGTACGGCCTTGTCTGCCGGCTATACCGAGGAGCAGCTCGGCCAGTTCGCACTCGCAATGAAGCAGGAGAACCTGTCCGCAGCGGAGGGCAGCATGCAGACCGTTGGAAGTCAGCAGGTGGACGGCTACATACGGATCTACCCACAGATCAAGGACCTCATCGGAACCCTCCAGGCGCACGGCATCGAAACCTGGGTGGTGTCCGCATCCCCTGAGCCGGTGGTCAAGGCGTGGGCCGGCGATGTCGGCATCGATGCCGGGCACGTCGTTGGCGTCCGCAGCGTATATGAGAACGGCATCCAAACCTCCCATCTGAAAGGCTGCGGCGGAATACCCGACGGCGAAGATTCCGTCATGACCTACATCGAAGGAAAACGTTGCTGGGCCAATCAGGTGATCTTCGGCGTCGAGGGGCCTTCAGCCTTTGAGCAGCTTCCCGCTGAACGCCGCCAGATCCTGGCCGCCGGCGACTCTGGCACGGACGTTACATTCGTCGGCGACGCCACCGAAGCCAGACTGGTTGTGAACCGGAATAATGCCGAAATAATGTGCCGCGCGTACGACAATGAAGATGGCAAGTGGCTGATCACGCCTATGTTCATCGACCCCAAACCTCAGCGTAGCGAGCCCTATGCATGCGCCACCAAGGCGTATACCAATCCGGACAACAGCAAGGGACCGGTGCTCCGCGAGGACGGCAGCGTCATTCCGGACCAGGTGGATCGCGTCCACTAAACGGGAGTTCGTCGGTGGCGAGTTGGCGGAGCGCCGCGGCCAACTCGCACCTACTTCTACTCCCGTGGATTGAACGCCGATAATGGACCATATGTCGGGTTGCACTCGGCGAACCCATCCGTCGAATCATACGCGTCCGGCCTTCTCACGGGGTGACCGCGGTCCGTCGGCATCTCGAGAGCTAGACGTTTCCTCAAGGGATTCAATTTGCGTGACCGTCAGCCGAGAACGGATTCCAGCTGTTGAGGTTCGGCATTACCTGTCCTCGGTTGTCGTTCGTTAGCTGAAGCGTTGGACTCGCGGGCAGAGTCAAACGCCGCAATGCATTGTGCGTAGTAGGGCGTCTCCAGCAGGCAGCGCTCACCTAAGGCTCGCTTACAGGCGGCAGCGGCATCCTCGAACGTTTGCCCGCTCCCAAATATTATCGTCAGGAAGTCTTCAGTAGGGTGCGACGTCGCGGTGTTAGTAAACCGCAATTCATCACCCTCCAGCTGCTCGATACTAAGCTCCCAGATGACCCGCGTGGTGGCCCAAACGGAGGATGGGAAAGCATCGGGGACTGACACCATTTTGCAGTAGTGGGGGTGCCGACTTCCATGCGGTATTGCTCGATTACGATGCCTGTTCCAATTACCTCAGCATTGATCGACATCACGTCGCTGTAGCCGGCGTTCTTGTTATGCCCAGCTGGGCGCTGCTGATATTCAAGGGCCTGCTGAGTTTTCAACCATTGCTCAATGTTGGCGTGCGCAAACGGCGCGCTCACGTCTGCAGTGACGATCGCGCGGGAGAGGACTAAGTCGTCCCGAACAACAGCACTCATCGGCTCTGCCCTTCCAGCTGTGCCGTGATCCGGCAGAGCTTGCTGTGGACAGTACTTCTCGTTCCTAGACTGACAAACGACCGTGGGTGGGTGTAATACACCCGTCATGCCCGTTCGGTGGAGAAACTTGTGTCATGGTGCTCGGCGATCGCCTGTTCGGCGACCCGGAACGAGGCCAGCGCAGCAGGGGCACCACAATAGACCAAAGTCTGCAGCAGTACTTCCTGGATTTGTGCTTCCGTGAGCCCGTTGTTGAGGGCTGCGTGGACATGTCCTGCCAGTTCCTGAGGACGGTTCAGTGCCGTGAGCATGGCGAGATTGAGCATGCTGCGGGTCTTGTGGTCAAGTCCGGGCCTGGACCAGATTTCTCCCCACGCATACTCGGTAACAAGTTCTTGAACGGGACGACAGAATTCACTGGTTTGTTTGAGGGCCAGTTCCACGTGGGCACTCCCCATTACTTTTGTTCGCAGGCCCAGACCTTCGGCGTACCTCTGTGATTTTTCCTCGCTTTGTGACACGGCATCCTCCTTTCTTTTCAGCTGCTGAGGTCCTGCTCGGTCGTTTGTGTTTGCTTGAACCGATGCAGGGTTGCCTCGGCATGCTTCAGGATCGGACCGTCGATCATCTTGCCGTCGAGCCGGAACACGCCATTTTCGGCGTTGGCCGCCGCTTCTAGGATCCTCTGTGCGGCTAGAACCTCAGTTTCGGAGGGCGCGTAGGCAGCGCGCACTACATCTACTTGGTTCGGATGGATGCACGCTTTGAACCCGAAGCCCGAGGCTGCGGCATCGCCGGCTTCGACGGCCAGCCCGTCAAGGTCGAAGATATCCAAGTAGACCGAGTCGATGGCGGGCTTGCCAGCAGCCGCCGCTGCTATGAGCACAGAAGATCGTGCCTGGACCGCGACGTCCCGGTAGCTCCCGTTAGGATGACGGCTTGATGTCCCACCGATAGATGCCAGCAAGTCTTCGGCCCCCCACATCACGGCCACTACGTTGGGCTCGGCAGCAATGGCGTTTGCATTTGCCACGCCCGCGGCGGTCTCACAGAGAGCAACCACTCGGTAGCCCTCCAGGACTCGGGTCTGTGCGGCGTTCTCGGTTTTGGCCAGCATTATGGTGCGGTAGGGCGTAAGTGCTAGCCACTGCAGGTCCTTTTCAAAGTCTTCGGTTGCTACACCACTTATCCGAACAATGGTCCTGTCGGGCTCCAGACCGTGGAATTTTCCATGGTCGCTAAGCCGGGAGAGGATTTCCCGTCTGGCTCCTACCCGATCTTCTGATGCCACGGCGTCTTCGAGGTCGAGAATGACCG
Organism: Arthrobacter sp. StoSoilB5; assembly: GCF_019977235.1. NCBI lineage: Bacteria > Bacillati > Actinomycetota > Actinomycetes > Micrococcales > Micrococcaceae > Arthrobacter > Arthrobacter sp. StoSoilB5. The sequence goes on along the minus strand of NZ_AP024646.1, from coordinate 2,961,682 downwards.
CGTCTGACCGGGCAGCGGCCTTGATGAACCGGTCAGGTCTGTCGGCGGGGCAAAACAGGAGTGCAGGGCCGGTAGAGAATTCCATATTCATGAAAACCGCCTGGAAGCTTTGTGAGCGTCTTCAGTCCACATGAGGGCGCTGCGTGTCGCTACGGCGACAGCAACCATGTGTTGATTTCTGCCGGTGTGTTTCATGACGGCGATCCCCTGCCCGGGCCTGGTGGCGGACAGCCGCTTTTCGAGGACAACGGTCTCGGTGTACAGAGTGTCCCCGTGAAAGAGCGGATGAGGGAAGGAAACGTCGGTCATCCCTAGCTGGGCAATGATTGTTCCCTGCGTTAATTGGGTTACAGACTGCCCCACCATCGTGGCCAGGGTAAACATGGAGTTGATCAGTCTTTGACCAAGGGGCTGCTGGGCGCTCCATGCGGCGTCCAAGTGAAGGGGCTGGGTATTCATTGTGATGGTGGTAAAGAGCACGTTGTCTGTTTCGGTGACGGTTCGGCCTGGCCGGTGGGCATAGGTGACATCCAGGTCGAGTTCATCAAAGTACAGCCCACGTTGTTCGATGAGTGGGGGAGCGTGCGCGGGTGAGGGCACAGGGATCTGCGTCATGGTTCTATCGCTCCGCTACAGGCCGAGTTCACGGGCAATGAGCATCAGCTGGACCTCAGTGGTACCTTCGCCTACCTCCAGAATTTTGGAGTCTCGGTAGTGTCGAGCTACAGCGAATTCGTTGATGAAGCCGTAGCCGCCAAACACCTGGGTAGCATCTCGCGCGTTGTCCATGGCTGCCTCGCCTGCGACCAGCTTGGCAATAGCAGCTTCGGTCTTAAAGGGTTTGCCGGCTAGCATCCTGGCAGCGGCGTCGTAGTACGCAAGGCGCGCTGTGTGGGCTCTGGCCTGCATACGCGCGATTTTGAACTGGATGGCTTGGTACTTGCCGATGTTCTGTCCGAATGCGCTGCGTTCCTTGGCGTACTTCACGGACAGGTCCACGCATCCTTGGGCTGCACCGGTGGCCAGTGCAGCGATCGCGATTCGGCCCTCATCCAGGATGGCGAGGAAGTTTGCGTAGCCGCGTCCTTCCTCTCCAAGCAAATTCGACTCAGGTACCCGGACGTCCTTCAGTGTTAGAGGGTGCGTATCCGAAGCGTTCCAGCCAACCTTGTTGTACGCCTTTTCGGCGGTGAACCCGGCAGTGTTGGACGGGACCAGAATGGTGGAGATTTCTTTCTTCGTGGTGCCGTCCTCGCGTTCCCGCTGGCCGGTGACAGCGGTGACCGTGACGAGCCGGGTGATGTCCGTTCCGGAGTTGGTGATGAACTCTTTGTTACCGTTGATCACCCATTGGCCTCCATCACGGTGGGCGTGGGTTCGGGTGCCGCCGGCATCGGAACCGGCCTCCGGCTCTGTGAGCCCGAATCCTGCCAGTGCTCGTCCGGACGTCAGCTTAGGCAGCCATTCGTTCTTCTGGTCTTCAGTTCCAAAACGGAAGATTGGCATGGCGCCGAGCGAGACGCCGGCCTCCAGGGTGATGGCTACAGACTGGTCCACTCGCGCGAGTTCTTCCAGAGAGAGGGCGAGTGCGAAGTAGTCGCCGCCCATGCCCCCATATTCTTCAGGAAAGGGGAGCCCGAAGAGGCCCATGTCCGCCATCTGGGAAACTACGTCGTACGGAAAGCTGTGTTCCTCGTCGTGTTTGCTTGATACGGGAGCGACGACTTCGTCGGCGAAGTCCGCCACCGTCTTCCGGAGTTCTTGGTACTCCTCGCTGAGTTCAAAATCGACCATTTTTTGTTTCCCTTCTTAATATCTTCTGTCTGTGTTTTGTTTACAGCGCGTGAGTTGAGGTGTTGCGTCCGGGTGCGTCTAAGGAAGAAGTGCCATCCGGTGTGAAGTTCTAAGAGTCAACGGCTTGTGGACCGCGGACCGTCGCCAAAATCTGGTTCGCCCTGACCAGTGCACCGGTGTGCGCGTTTATTTGGACGGTTCCGTCTTGCGGGGCCAGTAGTTGATGTTCCATCTTCATGGCTTCCACGGAGAGGAGGACTTGGCCGGCAACGACTTCTTCACCGGTACTGACTGCTACAGATACGACAGTTCCCGGCATGGGGGACCGGACTTCGGGGTCTACCGTGCCCTCCGCTCGTTGGATCCTTCCTAGCATCCAGTCGAGGCGGGCCTGACGTGTCAGAATATCCATGCGGCAGGCCCAGCCGTGTTCGCCCAGATACAACGCGGTCGGGTAGTTGATTACTTGTTGTTGGTACGAGCTGTTGGTGGTGGTAGCGATGGAGTACTTACGGACTTCGCCGCTGTAGCTCAGCAAAATGGCATCGTCGCCGAGCTGGGAGAGAGCAGCGGTGTGCGGCGGACCGTTGTCCACGCTTACCTCGAACTCGCTGCCGGTGCAGTCCCCGTGGGTGACTGACACGGTCCTCACCTCACCACTGGAAGCACTTAGACTGATGCGCCGTGGTGCGTGTTCTCCCAAGCGCCAGCCTGTGGGCTGGGTCCAAACGTCGGCTTCCAACGCCGGTCGGCCGGCGTCCATCGCGAGCAGGTACAGGGCTGTCGCCACAAATTCTCTGTCGGCAGCTGCCCTGAAGGAGAACCCCGGCATCTTGCGTTCAATAAGTTCCGTATCGAGCTCTCCTGCACGGACCTCGGCGTCGTTGATCAGCAGGCGCAGATACTCCACATTGGTCTCGACGCCAAGTAGCCTGTAGCCCGAGAGTGCGTCATCGAGGGTATCGAGCGCCGACTCACGGTCCTCGCCCCAGGCGATTACTTTGGAGATCATCGGGTCGTAATGGGGTGATATTTCAAGGCCGGGCAGCAGGGCTGAATCGATCCGAACTTCACCTTTCGCCTCTGCCCCGGCTGCCGTCCAAGTTGCCGGTTCGTGTAAGAGCTGAACCGTGCCGGTTGACGGTAAGAAGTTCTGCTCGGGGTTTTCCGCGTAGATCCGGGCCTCGACGGCGTGACCCTTGAGTTCGACATCGGATTGCGACAAAGTAAGTTCTTCACCGGCGGCGATCCTTACCTGCCATTCGACGAGGTCCACTCCGGTGACCATTTCCGTGACGGGGTGTTCCACCTGCAGCCGGGTGTTCATCTCCATGAAGAAGAACTCGTCCGGAGCATCATTGGAGACGATAAATTCGACAGTACCTGCACCGCTGTAGTCGACGCTGCGCGCCGCTTGGCAGGCCGCTTCCCCGATCCGAGCGCGGACGGCTTCCCCATCGTGAAGTCCTCCAAGCAGCGGCGAGGGGGCTTCTTCGATGACTTTCTGATGGCGGCGCTGCAGCGAACATTCGCGTTCGCCTAGATGGATCACGTTGCCGTGATTGTCGGCCAGGATTTGGACCTCGATGTGCCTGGGAGTGCGGACCAGACGCTCAAGGAAGAGAGTGTCATCACCGAAAGCACTGGCTGCGACGCGGCGGGCAGTAGCCAGGGTAGCCGGCAGGTCCGCTGGATCTTCGACAACGTGCATGCCTTTGCCGCCACCACCCGCGGAGGGCTTGATCAGCAGCGGAAATCCGACAGCAGCTGCTTCGTCGATGAGTTGTCCGTCTGTCATACCGGGCTGCGCGATGCCTGGGACGACTGGAACGCCGTAACCGGCAACATGATTCTTGGAACGGATTTTGTCGCCCATGACGTTTAGCGATTCGACTCCGGGACCAATGAAGGCGATGCCGGCCGCTTGAAGTTCACGGGCGAAGTCGACGTTTTCGCTGAGGAATCCATACCCAGGGTGCACAGCGTCGACGCCGGATTCCCGGCAGGCTCGGATTACGGCGCCAATGTTCAGGTAGCTCTCAGTGACAGAGGCGGGGCCGATCCGCACCGCTCGATCTGCCTCTTGCACATGCCGGGCATGGGAGTCAGCATCGCTATACACAGCTACTGACTGGATGCCCAAGGACCGCAGGGTCCGGATGATGCGGCAGGCTATCTCACCACGGTTGGCAATGAGCACAGTTTCGAAGAGGGGTCTAGTTGAGCCGATGCCGGTGGGATTGTGAGCGGAAGAGGTGAGTGAGGGATGAGTCATTGTGGGCTCACATTCTGAAGAGACCGAAGGAGGTCTCCGGCAGTTGTTGGCGGGAGACGACGTCCAGGGCCATCCCCAGGACACGGCGGGTGTCAGCGGGATCGATGATGCCGTCGTCCCAGAGACGTGCGGTGGAGTAGTAGGGGCTTCCCTGGTCTTCGTATTGCTGTTTGATGGGGGCTTTGAAGGCTTCCTCGTCCTCGGTGGACCATTCCTGGCCGGCCGCCTCGTACTGGTCCCTTTTGACCGTGGCGAGGACGCTGGAGGCCTGGTTTCCGCCCATCACAGAAATACGGGCGGCCGGCCACATCCACATAAACCGCGGCGAGTACGCCCGCCCGCACATGGAGTAGTTGCCGGCCCCGAAGGAACCACCGATCACTACAGTCAGTTTCGGCACGCGTGCCGTAGCTACGGCGGTGACCATTTTTGCGCCGTTCTTGGCGATGCCGCCTTGTTCGACGTCTTTGCCCACCATGAAGCCGGAGAGGTTCTGCAGGAAGATCAGGGGAATGCCGCGTTGATCGCAGAGCTCGATGAAGTGGGCGCCTTTGAGCGACGATTCGCTGAAGAGGACGCCGTTGTTGGCCACGATGCCCACTGGATGGCCGTGCAGGTGCGCGAAGCCGGTCACCAGGGTGGTGCCGTAGTTCTTCTTGAACTCGTGGAATTCGGATCCATCAACCAGCCTGGCAATGACTTCGCGGACGTCGTACTGGGCGTTGACGTCCGTGGGAACCACGCCGTAGATCTCTGAAGGATCGACGACGGGCGGCAGGACGACGTCGGACACGTCCCAGGCCGGCTGCGCCGGCTTCGGCAACGTCGCTACGATGTCCCGGACAATTTCCAGCGCGTGCTGATCGTTCTCGGCCAGGTGGTCCGTTACGCCGGAAATCCGCGAGTGAACGTCGCCGCCGCCCAGGTCCTCGGCGCTGACAATCTCACCAATGGCTGCTTTGACCAAGGGCGGGCCACCCAGAAAGATCGTGCCCTGGTTCCGGACGATGACCGTCTCATCGCTCATTGCAGGTACATAGGCGCCGCCGGCCGTGCACGATCCCATGACAGAGGCGATCTGCGGGATCTTGGCTGCGGACATTTTGGCCTGATTGAAGAAGATCCGGCCGAAGTGCTCTTTATCCGGGAAAACCTCGTCCTGCTTCGGTAGGAAAGCTCCGCCGGAGTCCACGAGGTAGATGCAGGGAAGCTTGTTCTCCAAGGCGATTTCCTGGGCCCGGAGGTGCTTCTTCACGGTCATGGGATAGTAGGTACCGCCCTTGACGGTGGCGTCATTGGAAATCACCAGAACATGGCGACCATGGACCAGGCCAATACCTGCGATAACCCCGGCACCTGGCGAATCATCGTTGTACATGCCATTCGCAGCCAGAGGCGCGATCTCAAGGAACGGGCTGCCGTCATCGAGCAAGTAGTCGATGCGTTCCCTCGGCAGCAGTTTCCCGCGGGAGATGTGCCGCTCACGCGACTTGGCTGGGCCGCCGAGGGCCGCCGTGGCCAACTTGGACCGGAGCGTGGCTACGAGATCCCGTTGTGCAGCATGATTTGTGGCATATGTTACATCGACGAAATCTGCTGAGCTTTGCAAGGCATGCATGCACATCTTCCATTCCACATAGGTTTCTTGCCCCAAATGGGGGCTTCCTTCACGTCTTTTCGAAAGCCACTGGAGAGCTTTCCGGAGAGATGCTGTGAGGGGCGACTGATACTCAACTACTTCGGTATCACCGCTTTACAAATTGGTACTACCACTCTACGAGTTGTGGACCCGGTGTCAAGAGCTCTGAAGTGGCTACCTATAGAATCGGAGGGTCCGCCAAGAGGTGAATGAGGTAAGGGCCGATGACAATACATGATGGGGAAGTCCACTCCCTCGCCAGCGTCTTCGCGAACGACCCAGTCTCTGCAGCTCTCGCGCGGCTCATTAGGGAACTGCGTCCTGGCGATCGACTTCCTAGTGAACGCGACCTTGCCCTTGAACTGGGAGTGAGTAGGACGGCGTTACGCGACCGTTTGGGGGTGCTCGAGGGTTTGGGAATCCTGCGGCGCCGTACCGGGTCGGGAACATTTGTTGAGACTCTAAACCCAGATGCTCTGGCACTGGCTCTGAACTTGGCCATTGCTTCGTCGCACCTTCCGGTATCTGCTCTTGAATCTGTCCGGATCGCGCTAGAGCGGCAAGCGGGCCGTGAAGCGGCTACATCATCGGATCCCGTCCTTGTTGCTTATATGCAGCGCGCCATTAACACGATGGCATCCACAGATGTCCGAGCAGACGTCATGGATGCCGATCTCGCATTCCACCAGTCCCTTCTTAGGGCGGCAGGGAATCCCGCACTGTCCTTCTTTGCTGAAGCACTCTCTGATGTCTTCGCCCAAGACCTCGCATACCGCAGCGCGCGTCTAAACAGCACGAGACTCACTGACTCCGTCCAAACCTTGTTGGTCGAGCACCATCAGAGGATCCATGACGCAATCGTTGCCGGTGATCCTTCTGCTGCGATGCAGGCAATCGATGACCATTTCGACGCCCTTCGCATCAGTTGAAGCATTCCTGGCCAGCTTCTAACGGGTGACCGACCCTGTCATAGCGGCCACCGGGCGCAGGAACAGAGGTCGCGCCAATCCCCACGCGGCGACCATAGCGGCCAGGGAAGCGGAGAAAATCCAGAAACCAACCCAGCTTTCACCGTCCTGTGCGGCGTACATATGGTTTAGGTTTCGCAGCGTACCCGTGGCCAAAACCAGAGTCACGTGAACAGCAATGAACGAAACCAGATAGAACATCACCCAAAGATGCACCTTGCGGCAGATCTCCATGGGGAGAATGCGACTCAATATGGCGGGGGCCTTTGTCCAGGCCGGGGACATTCGTAGGCCTGTCACTATGGATAGAGGTGAAGCAACGAAAACTGTTGTGAAGTACGCCAACAGTTGCAGCGAGTTGTAGTTGTTCCAGCCGTTCTCCACAGGCCAATTTAGAGAAATGTACTGCAGGGCAGCTGACGCCGCGTTGGGCACGACGTCCCACCCCGTGGGTACAAGCCGCATCCAGTGCCCCGTCGCGAAGATGAGAACGAAAAACACGGCACCGTTGAGTACCCAGAGCGCATCAAGGGAGAGATGAAACCAAAGGTCCAGGCTGATCTTTGTGAGCCCCTTCTGGGACTTCTTCGACCAAATCAGTCTCTTGGGTGTCCAGTACGCAGGCGGTTTGCTTCGAGTTCGAACAAGCCACCCTGATCGGATGATCAGTACGATCAGCAAAGAGTTGAGGAAGTGCTGCCATCCCACCCACGCCGGAATACCTGGTTGCGCTCCTTCGGGCTGGTGCGACTCACCGGGATACGCCGCGATGAAATCTTGTATCGGGCTCATCTCGCGGAGCCACAGTCCCAACAGGACGAATACAAGCAGGATGCCGAGAGCCAGCGCAACCCTGCCTGTTATGTGAACCCAGCGTCGCCTGGCTGTGGGTGGGGCTTTGGACTTAGTAGACATGACAGATTCTCCGTGCTTCCGTGAACCGCGGCAGTTAGCGGATTCCCGAGGATTCAATGAGTCGACAGAGTTCCAAGGTGTAGTCTCCTGCGGTGGCTCCATCAATTACACGATGGTCGAACGTTACGGTGACGTTCGAGAGTGTCCGAACAACCACTGCACCGTCACGGACCACAGGGCGTTGGACAGCCCGGTGGACCCCAATAATTGCAGTCTGAGGATGGCTGATGAGCGGAGTCGCCAAGACCCCGCCTCGTTTCCCGGGGCTGGTGAGCGTGACTGTTGCCCCGGTCATGTCAGCTGGAGTGAGCTTGCCGTCGCGTGCGAGTGCAGCCAGCCGTCGAATCTCTTCCTGGATATCGTCGACTTTTCGGTTTCCTACGTTGCGAATCACCGGGACCATGAGGCCGCGTGGGGTATCTACGGCTATGGCCACGTTGCACTCGTCGAAGCAGACAATTTCCGAGTCCACGACATGGGCGTTGAAGTAGGGGTACGTGGCAGAAAGTTGTCCGATTGACGAGCAGGTGATGGCCACGATCCTGCTGAGATCAACCTCAGTGACGTCACATTCCTCGACAACGTGGACACCCGGGATTTGTGTGTGTGACAGGACCATGCGGTCTGAAATGATTTTGCGGATCCCCGAAATTTTAATGCGACGTTCCCCGGGAGCCGTCGTCGTACTCATATCGGTCACGCTGCGCCTCCCTCTGCGGGAACGGCAGTGGACCTGGCGATCGCGTTCCTTCCGTGTGCCTTACTGACCGCGGCTGCGATGTTTTCGATGCTAGGAACGAAAGCCGCTTCCAACTGTGCCGCGAAGGGAACGGGGGTGTGGGGTGGCTCCACGAAGTCGACAGTGAAACTTGGGAGACCGTCCACCGCACGGATCAGTTGTGCGCAAATTTCGGACGCCGGACCCGCGACGGGCCAGGACTCTTCGGCTATAACCAGGCGGCCTGTTCGTTGCACCGACTTCAGAATGGTGGAAATATCCAAAGGGGCCATCGACCGGGTATCAATAAGCTCAACGTCGATGCCTTCGGCCGCTAAAGCCTTGGCAGCTCGAAGTGCGCGGGAGACCATCAAGCCTGAGGCTACGACAGTGACGTCATTCCCGGGCCGCCGTATGCTTGCTGTTCCTATTTCGATGCTCAGCTGTGTGTCCACCTCTGCCCGTGCACCGTGGAGCAGACTCATGTGTTCGAGGAAGACGACCGGATTGTCATCTTGAATAGCTGCGCGCATCAGAGAGTAGGCATCCTGTGGACTGGTCGGGATGACGATCTTCAAGCCGGGAAAGCCCATCAGCATGCCAATGCACGACTCGGCATGGCCGCGGTGCGGCCCAATCCCAAATTTCGCCCTCACGACAAGGGGAACGGTAACCCCGGACCGGGTGCGATAAGCCACCGAGGCGCCTTCAAGAGCCAGCGGCGTCATGGTGAGGGCGAGGAATTCAGCAAACATGAGGTCGATAATGGGGCGGCTGCCGGCCATTGCGGCCCCCACAGCACTGCCAACCATGGACGCCTCAGAGATGGGCGCATCAATGAGTCGGCCGGCGGGACCGAACCGTTCCCACAACCCCTTTGTTGACTGCATTGGACCCTCGAAGATCCCAATGTCTTGCCCCAGAAGGTACACAGAATCGTCTGTGTCCATTGCATCGCCGATCGCCGCAACGATGGCTTCACTGATGGTCATCCTGGTCACGATGCGATTCTCCAGTCCTCGGCATAGGCCGACGGGTTCAGTACCAAGTTCTCTGTCGGCGGAGCATCTTTGGCCGCCGCAACAATGTCATTCATTTCCGCCATCAGGGACAGCGTCTCCGAGGCAGCTTCGTCGGCCCCTAATTCGCCAGCAACAATCAGCTTCTGCTCGAAGCGTGTGATGGGATCCAGCTTCTCCCAAGCGGCCACTTCGTCTCTTGTTCGATATGTCTCCGGATCATTCATGTAGTGCCCTCCCATCCGGTAGGTGAGCGCGTGGATCAAAGTAGGACCTCCGCCCTCGCGTGCCCGCGCGACCGCTGTGGCGCGGGCACTGATCACTGCCTCGAGATCGTTGCCGTCAACGTCAACGACCTCAAGTCCCAAAGCCTTTGCCCGGTCAGATACTGTCCCCCCGGCAATGGCAGTGGTCGCCGGAAGAGAGGTGGCGTACTGGTTGTTTTGGCAAATGAAAACCAGCGGCAGCTTCAGCATGGATGCAAGATTCATTGACTCAGCCACAATGCCCGCGTTCGCGGTGCCGTCGCCGAATGCACAGACGGCGACGTTTTTCAGGTGTCGCTGCTGCAGATGGAGCGCGGCTCCGGTTGCGTACGCGACGGTGGTTCCAAGCGAACCCGAGAACATCCCGATAAAGCGCTCACTGGGAGTGGGACAGATGTCCCCGCGCCAGTTTCCCCCCGAATTGCTTCCATCCGTGCCGAAGACCCCGGCAGCCAACTCGGCCGGATCACTGCCACGCATCAGGCTAACGGCGCAAGCACCGCGGAAATGAGGTGCGACGATATCGTCTGCTTCAAGTTGCGCGAAACCTCCGATGAAGACCGCTTCTTCGCCGCGGGCCTCATGCCAATGGTTGTTGTGCCGGCACATGGCTTGATCGAAAGCACGACCCCGGACCATCGCCCGCCACAGGTTCATTCGGCCCTCTGGTGTTCCGTGGTCAAAGCTCATGATGCCTGCACATCAATCAAGCCGATGACCTGGCCAAGGCGGACAGTGTCCTCGGGCTCACAATCCTGGCTCGCAAGCACGCCGGCCACGGTTGACTCGATTTCGAGGTTGACCTTGTCGGTCATGACCTCGGCGATTGCTTCACCGACAGCGACGGAGTCCCCGACCTCCTTCAGCCAAGCAGCGAATACAGCCTCTTCAACTCCGTCGCCTAGGTCATTAATAGACACCTGAGCACTCATGTGACACGTCCTTTCCGTTCGAAGTCGCCGCGTGTAGAGTGGTACCACCGCCTGACGAATTGGTATCACCACTCTACGAGACGTGAGCTTTCTGTCAAGGGCCTCGTCTCGACGCCATCGCGGACCATACACGAAGGAGTGTTCTTTGAAGATCATCGTGCTCATCAAGCAAGTTCCGGATACCTCCGACGAACGATCGCTCGATATGTCCACCGGCCGCATTGAACGAAGTCCGGACAGTTGCGTCGTCGACGAGATAAGCGAGCGTGCGCTCGAAATGGCTCTGCGATTCAAGGACGTTGACAAAAAAACTGAAGTTGTAGCGATGTCGGTCGGGCCGCGGCAGGCTAACGCGGCACTGCGCAAGTGCCTGTCAACAGGAGCGGATTCGGCCATTCATGTCTGCGACGACGGACTTATCGGAGCTGACTCAGTCTGGACTTCCCAGGTCCTCTCAACTGCCCTGCGCGACTCCACATTTGACCTCGCAATCGCCGGAAGCCAGTCCACAGACGGCTGGACCGGAGCGGTGCCGGCCATGATTGCCGAGTACCTGGGCCTGCCTTTGCTCGGCTTCGTCGACGATGTGGACGTCTCGGGAAATCTTGTCAGCGGTCAACGCCACGGAGATGGAACAGTCATGAAACTGCATACGACGCTGCCGGCCCTCGTGACAGTCACAGAACGCTCACCTGAGGTACGCTTTCCAAACTTTAAGGGCATTCTGTCGGGCAAGCGAAAATCCATCACAAACCTCTCCCTCGCTGACCTGGGCCTGGTGGCATCGGACCGTAACGGGAGCGGCCAATCCGTTGTCGTGTCCACCAACGCCAAGCCGGCAAGGACTGCCGGTAAAAAGATCGTCGATGATGGCGCGGCTGCCAACGATCTGGCCGAATTTCTTATCTCCAGCAAACTCATTTGAAAGAGGAAGCGACGATGCCCAACGTACTAGTGTCAGTTGACACTTCTCCCGAAGGAAAACTCAGCCGGAGCACCCGGGAGGTCCTCGCTGCGGCTTCGCAGCTAGGCTCGCCGGTGGCCGTTCTGGTCGCTTCAAGACCCATAGAGGACAGTGTCGTCGCGGAGCTGGGCAACCTCGGAGCCGAACACGTATTCGCGGCTTACTGCGAGGACGCCGAATCTCTCCTGTTGGCACCTCAGTTGGAGGCGCTGCACCTGGCAGTGGAACACTTTAAGCCTTTAGCAGTTCTTTTGGCCGCTACTCCAGGAGGGCGGGAACTCGCTGGCCGTCTCACAGTCCGCACGAAGGGCGGACTGATCGCCGATGCGGTCGACCTGCAGCTCACTGACGGAACAATAATTGCCACGCACTCTGTTTTCGGAGGATCCTACGCGGTTGAGTCCATGGTTGCCGACGGCCTACCGGTAATAACGCTCCGAGAAGGAGCAATCGAAACACAGGCAAGGCCGGCTACGCCTGCCATGACCACGGCAAAGGTACTTTGCGAAAAGCGCAAATCAGTGGTCATCGATGGCTCCTCTGCAATGACAGTTTCCAGTCGCCCGGAACTGCGTGCTGCGACTAAAGTCGTCTCAGGTGGCCGAGGCCTGGCCTCCAAAGAGAATTTCTTGCTCGTCGAGCAGCTTGCCGATGCACTCGGAGCAGCCGTTGGCGCTTCCCGGGCAGCTGTTGACGCTGGTTTTGTCGGCCGTGACTCGCAAGTTGGCCAAACCGGAGTCAGCGTGACCCCGGACCTGTACGTGGCGCTGGGAATTTCCGGAGCGATCCAACATCGGGCCGGTATGCAAACCGCGAAGACGATCGTAGCCATCAACTCGGATCCGGATGCGCCCATCTTCGATATTGCTGATTTCGGTGTTGTTGGAGATGTCTTTTCCGTGGTTCCGAAGCTGATCGAGACCATCAATTCCCGCCGCTGAAAAGACAACGCCATCCGGCAGGCTTCACCTCTCGAAGTCTGCCGGATGGACAACAAACCTGGATGCACCGGCCAGCTTTCCGGTCACGGCTGTCGCGATGCTAGTGGGCCGGCTCCAAGCGAATGAAATGATGGTTTACCGCTGCCATCGCTCGCTCTGGGTCCCGGGCGAGAATAGCTTCGTGGATTTCACGATGTGCATCCAAAAAAAACTCAGTGGAGCTCTGGGAACCTTCTCCGGCAAGCGCCTGGCTGGAGCGCGTCTTGACATCTTGAGTAAGAACGCCAGCTATGGCGTCCGCGAAGAAGGTCAAGGCGGGATTGGAGGCGGACCGGAGCAGCGCCTGGTGGAATTGCCTATCAGCCTCATCCCTCGTTGCCTGATCTTGCGCTGACGCCATAAGGTCCAAAGCGCGATGCATATAGGCGACAAGCACCGGGTCAGCACTCGTCGCAGCCTCCATCGCCGCCTGTCGCTCCAGCGCAATGCGTACCGACTCCAGCGCCTTGAGCGGGAGTTGGGCGGAACTGATGCCCAAATTCAGGGCCATCGATACGGAGGCCGGATTGAACTCCTGCACATAAGTGCCCGAGCCGGGCCGACGTTCCAGTATGCCCAAGCCTTCAAGGACACCCAACCGGTCACGCAACGCGGTTCTACCGACGGCAAGCTGCTTGGTGAGTTCTCGTTCCGTCGGCAATTTATCGCCAGGCTTGAGGCTCTTAACAATGTCCGAGAGCGCAGCAACGAGCGGGTCTTCCTGAGCAAGTGCGTCAAAAGGATCTTTCGCCGGCTCCAAGGCCGGTTCTACCAGTTGTGACATGAACCCTTCAGCTCTCCAGTCGGCCCGCACTCCGCGGGCAGCTCCAGTTGTTGGATGATCGGTCGAATCTACCCCAATCATAGCAACCACGGTCTACCAAATTAAAAAATTGGTGATACCGACCACAAATTGGTAACACCAGGGTTAGACTGAGTTTCATCGGCCCTAGTGGGCTAGGACACAATCAGGAGGTTTTCGAGTGGACCCCGCAACGATGACTCACGAGGACACCAGAGTCTTCCACCGTGATGTCACCAACGTACCCGTCCGGGTAGAGCGCGCTGAAGGCGTGCATATCTGGGACGAGGCTGGAAATCGCCTCCTAGACGCATCTTCGGGCCTCAACGTCGTTGTCAACATTGGCTACGGCGTACAGGAGGTCCTTGACGCCATGCAGAAGCAGGCCGCCCTGGTAACCTTCTGCGGCGGATTTACCAGCGCACCACAGGAGGAGTTGGCCAGAGTTCTTGCCAACATGGCCCCCGGGGACCTCAACCACGTTCGCTTCACATCGGGGGGAGCTGAGGCGACAGAGACAGCCATCAAGCTGGCCCGTCATTACTTTGTCGAAATCGGCCAGCCCTCCAAGTGGAAAATCATCAGCCGATGGAAGAGCTTTCACGGCAACACTTTGGGGGCCCTTGCTGCCTCCGGTTACACGGCGCGACGGCTGGAGTACACACCGTATCTCAGTAACTTCCCGCACATTTCGCCAGCTTATGACCTGGCAGCAGCCGAGGAACTCGAGGCTGCGATTCTCAACGAAGGACCCGATGAGATAGCAGCTTTCATAGCCGAGCCTGTGGTGGGCTCAGCCGACCTTGCCCGGATACCTCCCGAGGGCTACTTCAAGCGTGTCAGGGAGATCTGCGATAAGTACGACGTTCTCTTCATAGCCGACGAGGTTTTGTGCGGCATTGGCCGCACCGGCAAGAACTTCGCGATTGATCACTGGAATGTGACACCGGACATGATCATCTTCGGCAAGGGCGTCTCCAGCGGTTACACCCCGTTGGGCGGGGTCATCACAACTGACGGTATCTACGATGCAGTCTCAGAAGGATCGGGACTTTTCGACCATGGCTACACATACAGCGGCAACCCCCTTTCGTGCGCGGTTGGCCTAGCTGTGCTGAACTACCTCAACGAGCACCAGCTGGTCGAACGTTCCGCAGAGACAGGTCAATACCTCCTGAATTCGCTTCGGCGGGCCTTGGCAGAGAGCCCGATCGTCGGAGAAATCTCCGGACTGGGGATGCTCACAGGTATTGAGCTGGTTTCAGACAAATCAACACGCACTCCTTTTGCCGCAGCGAAGCGAATCGGAGCAAGGATCGGCAAAGCAACCCGTGACCGGGGTGTGCTCATCAACCCGGGTTTCGGGGCACCCAGTCTTCCCACGGACCCCGAACGGATTGGCGTCTGCCCGTCATTTATTTTCACCAGGGAACACGTCGACGAAGCCGTAGCCGCCCTCTCCGCTGCAATCATGCAGATCGCCCAAGAAGAAGGTCTCGCTTAGTTCCCTGCCTTCCTTTTCCCCAACACCCCAGTAAGGACTCACTATGCGCATTATCAAGCCTTCGGCTCTCGCCGGCCTTTTCGGCGTGTCCGTTTTAGCACTCTCTGGCTGCTCAAGTCCGTCACCGGCAGAGAGCTCAAATCCGTATTCGGGCAAAACCGTCTGCATCGACCAGTACGCGACGGCCACAGCGATCACGGACATCATGGCCGGGCTGGAGACCGGCTTGGCTGACGCCAAGGCTAATGGACTCAAAGTCGTCATCGAGAACCCCAACGCTGACCCGGCCACCGAGCAGAGCATTGCTCAGAAGTTCATCAGCAGCGGTTGCGATGTCATCGGGGGAGTAGGAACTGCAGCAGCGCAGCTACAGGCCAACGCTTCCAACGGAATCCCGGTCGTGTTCCTTGCTTCGTCCACCCCGGTAGAAGCCGGCCTCGTAGCATCAATGGATGCGCCGGGAAGGCACGTCACGGGCGTGGCCGACGTCCTTGACCCAGCTCCCGATATCGACGCAATGATCAAACTGGATCCGTCCATAAAGACCATCGGTCTTATCTGGAAGACGGGTGACCCTGCGGGAGACACACTTGCGAAAGCCGCGCAGAAACACATGGATTCATTGGGTCTCAAGAACATCACATCCACCATTACGACCGGAGCCGACGTTACCCAGGCGGCTCAAAGTCTCGTAGGCCGTGTTGATGCAGTCATGATCCCGGGCGATACAACCACCATCAGTGCCGCCGCGGGAATCACTGCAGTTACAGACGCTGCCAAGATCCCGGTCTTCGGCGGGACAACGTCGGCCGTCGACGCGGGTGCAGTGCTGGCCTCCGGTTACAACTACGTCGACGTAGGCACCGAGGGCGCCAAGCTGATGCTGGGCATCTTGGATGGGAAGGACCCGGCAACCACCCCGGTTGTCATCCCCCACGTCGGAGGCTTCGACATTGCCACCGACAAACTCTCGACCTTCGGTCTTACGCTGCCTGACTCGCTTAAAGACCAGCTCTTGAAGAAGAAGTAGAACGGAAATTCTGTGCTTGAATCAATCACTATCGCAGTCCAGGTGGGGCTGTTGTACATCCCGCTCGTCCTAGGTATCTACATCACCATGGGCGTCCTAAGCCTGCCCGACTTCACGATGCAAGGATCGTTTGGCATCGGCGGAGCGACGGGAGCCGTTCTGGCGATTAATGGAGCGAACCCACTCGTCGCAATCCTGGTCGCAATGATTGCCGGGGCTCTCACCGGCCTCGTGACCGCGGCGATGCACTTGTGGCTTCGACTCAACGTCCTGCTGGCAAGCATCCTGGTCTCGGCGGCCGCATATTCGGTGGCGCTCGTCATCATGGGCAGCGGAAATCTCTCTCTGATGGGCAAAAAGAGCGTCTTCTCCTGGTTCCAGAGTCTGGGGCTGACCCCCCAGATGTCGACGATACTCGCCGGCTCTGCCATCACGATCCTTCTGAGCGCCGCAATTCTGGTCTTCCTCCGCACACAGTATGGTGTCTCCTTGATCGCCTCAGGCCAGAGTATTCAGACGGCCCGAGGTCTGGGTATCCGAACTGAATCCAGGCAGGTCGTCGGTTTGGCGATCGGCAACGGGCTCGCCGGCGTATCGGGTGCCTTGATCGTCCAAAATCAAGGCTTCATGGACGTCACCATACAAAACGGAATCATCGTCATCGGACTCGCAGGAATGATGGTTGGGCTCAGCCTTGTTCGCACCAACAAGACGACCCTTGTCCTCATCGGACTCATCCTGGGGGTCTTCATCTACCGGCTCGTTGTGGTCTACGCGATCCAACTGGGCATCAATCCTAACCTTGTTCAGCTGATCACAGCAGCACTTGTTGTGCTCGTCGTGTGGTTGCGTAACAACGGCAACATGCTCACCGGACTTACATCCAAACGCGGACGAAACAATCTCCAAATGTCACGCGTCAAATTCTACGAGGAGGACCGTGTTGCTAGTTTCTTCTAACTCAGCCCCCGACCTGGAGATCGTCCATCTTGCCAAGCAATTCAAAGGGCTTGGCAAAGAAGTCAACAAGGTCATCACAAATTTCTCTCTGACCATCGAGAAGGGAACCACCGTCGCCGTCGTAGGATCCAACGGCGCAGGTAAATCCACGCTTCTGAACATGGTCTCGGGAACAGTTCTGCCAGACTCAGGACGGATCTCAGTCCGGGGAAAAGACATAACTTTCCTCCCTTCCTGGAAGCGGGTTCCCCTAGTTCGCCGTGTGCGTCAGAATCCGCAAGACAACATGATTTCATCGCTAACAGTTGAGGAAAACTTCGCCATGGCCCTCTCTGGTACCCGTCAGAGATACAGGCTGACTCCTGCCAGAAACAAGGCAGTTCGAGAGCTGGCCGTGAGGCAGATCGAGATGCTGGGAATGGGCCTTGAAAACCGGCTTCATGCGACCTCAGAGAGCCTCTCCGGAGGCCAAAGGCAAGCGATCGCCCTTGCCATCGCCGCTCTCGGCTCACCGGCTGTCATGCTCCTCGATGAACATACGGCGGCTCTCGACCCAAACAGTGCCCAACGAATCAAGGAAGTCACTGAGCGCATCGTGAAAGAGTCTGGAACAACAGCTCTCATGGTTACTCACGACATGGCGCATGCGCTCAAACACGCCGACCGGCTGCTCATGCTTCACGCGGGAACCATAGTCATGGATCTGAACAAGGACGAAATGCAGCGCCAGAGCGTCCAGCAGATCTCCGCGCAGTTCGCCGCCCACGCGGGGGAGTCCCTACCTGACGAAACAATGCTGACCGCATCGTGAACGGGTACCGTCTCCGGTTCGGTGCACGACTAGAGCCCTAACCAGTGAATGCAGGTGGTGGGCGTAGGACTCATGTAGAGGCTGCGCCCACCACGCCATAGGCCCTCGAGTCGTGCGCTGTGCCCACCCGGAGAGCGCGCCGCCACAAGCCACGTGATTTTCAGCCCTTTGACAGCAGGTAGTACTCATGATCGAGATGTACAGATATGACGGCTGGTCCCTCCTACGAGGTCACTTCGTGGAGGTAAGACGTCGGGACAACGTTGTGCGGAGAGGTTTCATCGAAGAGGCCACTTCAGATTCGGAAGTTATGTGGCTGACCGCAGACGGCACTTGCACTCGACAGATGTTTGAGAAGGCCGAGGACTACGAAGTTTGGGTTTGCGTGAACGCCGCCCAGCCTCAAGTCCCGGACGAGAAAGGAGCCTTGAAATGAAGAAGCGCAGTAATCATTGGGCCCGGACCGGTGAACATTGCCCTATGACAGGGTGGTGGAGCCCCAACGCAGAAGGCCAGCGCACGATGTTTCTGAGCGAGGGCACCTTGATGCCTCCAGCAAAAAGCGAACCGACCACCTGGCGGATGCTACAGCAGCCATCCCTCGGGACACTGCCGGCGTACCACCCCCTCTATGACCTACCCGCGACTGGGCGCAATCAGACCGGACCAGCTTAGGCTCCATTGTGTGGTCGTGCGCAAAATCTCGCACAATACGCCCTTTAAGCGGCGCCAATTTGAGTCTCATAGAGAGTCCCCGGCCGGTGGGCTCCGGGAGCTGCTTCCGCTCTCGTTCAACTGGCATGCACGGTTATTCATGAGGCGGGAGTAGACCGTTTTGTCGCACGTGACGTTCAACTAAGTCATTTGGGGTCAGGGCCCTATGGTGTTGCTATGGAATGGTACCAACGAGTGGAATGGCACCACGGCTTCGACGAAGAGCCGATCGTGATCTATAGCGAGATAGATGCCAAAGGGTTCGAGACGCGCAAAGTCGAACAGTTCCGGGACGGCTCCACCACCTTCGCGGACGAATTAACGGCCACTGGGAGCAGTTGGCTCTCGGAAGTTGCCCTTCCTTCCTTGGAGGAGATCAACGAGCAGTCTGAGTTCAAAGCAGAGCCGATCGCAGCATCGACTTTCGAAGGCGTCTGGCGATCCGCTCACGAGGAGCGTGGGTAAACCTTCAAGGTCGTTATTTGCGTGCGGCAATGTATTGGGCATAAGCGGCGGCCGAGTCTGTGGCGTGGCGTTCGATGGTTTTGGGGGAGTAGCCGAGGGTTTCGGCGATGATGGCCACGGGTGCGAGTTTGGTGAGTTCGTGGCGAGTTCCAAGTCGTGCGGCCCGCGTGCTGAACAGCTTGCTGATGCGTGTTGTGAGGTGCCCGGGGTGGATATGTCGGCCGGGATGCGTTCGGGGGTGGCGGTGACCAGCCGGTAGACCTGGCTCTCAGAGAGGTTGATGCCGCGGGATCTCAGAAGGGGCATCAACTCGGTGGTCTTCCAGAGGTTGCGCTTCGCCATGAGGGCGCGCAAGTTCCAGCGGTAGCCGATCCGGCGCTGTTCAGGCATCGGGGTCCTCCAGGTTCGTGATGCGGCGGGCGATCATCTGCTGCACGGTTTTCTGCTTGAAGTCCGACGATACCGATGTGTAGAGGCCGGTGGTCGAGGCGTACGAGTGGCCGACCTGCGTCTGCACGAATGCCGGGTCGTAGCCGGCTTCGATCAAATATGTCACATACGAATGCCTGAGGCAGTGCAGCCCCCAGCTCGTTTGGCAATCCAACGGCATCCCGTGCAGCTGCAAAGGCATCCCCGAAAGAACCAAGCGACATCCGGGCGCCCCGCTCGCTTGGCCACATCGCCGATGACCGGTCCGCTGTTGCGAAATTCGCCCGCATCCCTCCGGATGTCCACGTCCTCAGCTGATCGACGACCCAGTCGAACTCCGGCACGGTCAGAACAGTGCGCCGCCTGGGCCCTGAACCTGCATTGCCTTTGGCAAACCGCACCTGGATGGCACCGAACCGGCCATACTCACTCACGTGGGGATTCGGCCCGAAGTCCTCAAGATCCAGCATCGTCATCTCACGCCGGCGAAGCCCATAGGCATAACAGACTTTAAACGCCACAGAATCACGGAACAGGGGCAGCCAGCGCTTTGTGCCGGCCGCGTACTCACGGTCGACGAGATCGTCGATGTGATCGAAAATCCGTTGGAGTTCCGGCTTGGTGAACGCCCGCCGCGCTGCCGGGACGGCGTCATCGGTCGTGTGCCTGGGCGTGTTCCATTCAAAGCAGATCTGGCTTGGAATATCGCCGAAAGTGCGTTCGCAGAACTCACCCCCATCCGTAGCCAGGGTGCGTCAGGTAGGCTCAGAACATCGCCACGGCATTGTTGTACGAGCGCAGCGTCGTCAAGCTGATCGGCTTCTCACCGGAACGCAGCCCGGCCAGAAATTCCTCAATGTCCATTGGACGCCATTGCCACGGAAATTCACCCGTGAACTCCTGGAACCGTTCCAGCAACTGGCAGCTGATGGTCTGCGTCGTGAGCCCACGGGCCAGCATCTGTGCCCGCCAGCCATAACGCCAAATTCGTCAAGGAACGGGAGTTCTCGCATCCACTTCTACTCCCGTGCGTGGAACGCCGATAATCTACATTATGTAAAGTAGTGGTTTTCGTATGTCATCATATGGATCAATCAGTCCCTCTCCTGCTCACCTCGCCGTCGACGCCATAGCTTCAGACGTGCTCTGGCGTTCGGCACAGCTAGGCGTCACTGTATGACTATGCAATCCCCCAACTAGAGAATTGGAGGCGGCACGATGGCAAGTGAACGTAATGTCTTGGTTACGGGTGGCGCGCGAGGAATCGGCCGATCCATTTCCGAACATCTCTCAGGACTTGGCTGGAAAGTTGTTGCAACATACAACACCGGCCTCGACGAAGCCAGGGAACTCAACCGCACGCACGGGGTAGACATGCGCCAGCTTGATCTGACAGATCGATCCCGGACGCGGGACTTCGTTCGCCGGATTTGTGATGAATTTCAGTTTCATGCGCTGGTCAACAATGCCGGGATCCTTGAAAAGGAGTCCTTTGAGGAATTCACGTTTGACGTGTGGGACAAAACCTTCGAGGTAAATGTCACCGCACCCCTCATCCTTGCCCAGGAAATCGGCCTCCGTATGCCTCACGGTGGGAGCATCGTTAACATAGCCAGTACAGACGCGCACATCGGGTCCTTCCGCAGCATCGCTTACTCAGCCAGCAAGGCAGCTCTTCTGTCTGTCACCCGCAGTCTCGCCAACGTGCTTGGCCCCCGTGGAGTTCGAGTTAATGCTGTGACTCCCGGCTGGGTTGACTCCGGCATCCTGTCCGAACGTTACGAAGCGGCACGTCTCACTCCGTTGGGTCGCAATGGCAGCCCGGAAGACATAGCCAGGATCGTCGCATTTCTTCTCAGCTCAGATGCATCCTTCATCACGGGCGCTTCCATCGTCGCTGATGGCGGTTACACCGGTGTGGATTACTTCATGAAGAAGGAGAATGATTCCCTCGGCTGAGCGCTCAGCCGAGGAAGGCAAACTCCGAGGCACCCGTATTTCCAGCGTGGGCGCCGGCATGTTTCATTCGTGACTGAACGTCCACCAACTCAGCCACCACACCTGTGCATTGAAGGCAATTGTCCAAGTGGTGGCGAACCTTGTCGTGGGCCGTCCGGCGCACTGCATTTCGGACGTATTTGCCTAAGTAGCGGGAAAAGTCCGCGCAAGGGTCCGTCGCTGATTCCTGCACATGTTTTTGCAGGTACGCCTGGCGGAGACCTTCCCGTGCCCGGATGAGCAATGACGACACAGCGTTTGGAGTCAGTTCCATAGCCCGGGCCGCTGTAGCCGGCTTCATTCCCTCAACGTCCACGTGCCAAAGTACGGCCTGCCAGCGGGATGGCAGGGAACGGAACGCCAGCATAAGGATCGTATTCTCGAAGTCTTTGAGAACAGGATCATCGTTAACATCCATGACCTGACTCTCAACGCCATTCACCGTCGCCGCTGCTCGTCTGCTTTGAAGATTGCGGCGGTGCGACATTCGCCGGACGGTGGTCAACAGATAAGCCCTGAATGAGTCCACCGGTCCCCTGCCCCCCAGCAGGGATTCCAGGATCGATGCAAATGCCTCGGAGACCACGTCGTCAGCATCCGTTGGATTATCCGATTCAGTCCGGGCGACATAGGTGGCGATGCTTTGGTGCCGGCGAAAAAGCTCCTCGTAGGATCCAGAGTCACCCCCGCGCACGGAAGCAAGCAGAAATGTTTCACTCTCGCCCGCCACTATTGGGTGTGTGCCCAGTCCCCTCCCCTGCTGGCTAAGTGCAGGCTTCGGAAGCACTTGTACTTGCTGAGCCGTCGTGGAAGATTGGACGCGGCCGAACGGCAGGATGGGAGCAAGCATGGCTGCCTTCCGAAGTGTTTGAGTGGTGACGCCTAGAATCTAGGCAGCAAGTGATTGGTCACACTCAAAACGCAGGCAATTTGTTGGAAGTAGACGTTCCATGCAGGATTTCGACTTTGATGAACGGGACCTCAAACTCCTGCATGCCCTTCAGATCCGCCCCCGGGCACCATGGACGGCATTGGCACCTGGTGTGCGTGCCGATGCAGTCACCTTGGCCCGACGCTGGAATTTTCTTTCCGGTGAAGGGCTGGCATGGGTAGCAACCTATCGTGGGCGAGGTTCCAATGTCGCCTTTGCCTTGGTGGAAGTTGAGTGCTCGCCTGCCAGCATGGCAGCAGTGACCGAAGAACTCGCGGCGGAGCCGGATGTGCTCTCAATAGATCACACCGCAGGTGGCAGGGATATGGTCATCACCGTCGTGTGCCGCGATGAGGCAAGCCTTGGACGGTTCATTTTGGACCGCCTGCCAACCGTGAACGGTGTCCGCAGCACAAGAACCCATCTCGGCATCAATCTGGTGGCCGACGCCCGGAGCTGGCGCTTGCGCTCCTTGCAGGACCACGAGGTAAAACTCATAGAACGCGCAGCACCTCAACCAAGTCCGGCCGTGAAGGGCGCATCGGCGGACCTGGAAGAACAACTTTTTTGGATCCTACGCGCTGATGGTCGGGCCTCGATTACTGAAATATCCCAAAAGCTGGGAATCAGCCCACCGCGCGCGAAGAGCGCCCTCGGGGCAGCCCTTGCCCAGGATCGGATCGTTGTCCGGCTGGAAATCGCCCGTACATTGTCTCCTTGGCCGGTCAACGTTTGGTACTTCCTTCGTGTCCCGGCCACGCAGGTGGAGGCAGTGGCGGCCAGGTTGGTCGGCCTAGGAGAAGTGCGTCTGGTGGTCACCACTGGTGGGCTGTATTCGATTGTCATGTCGGTGTGGCTTCGCCGGCTTGAGGACATGACAATCTTGGAGCGGCAACTGGGCGAACGATTGCCCATGGTGGAGATCATGGACCGTTCCGTCGTATTGCGCACCCCCAAGCACGTCGGGGTCAGGCTGGACCCTTCGGGACGACGGATCATGTAGGTGCCCGGACACGCGAATACCTCGTCCAGCGCGCACTGGATGAGGCATTCGTTGTTTCGTCGTTCCGCGCGGCCTGCTACTGCTCCTGTTGTTGCGCTCCTGCAATGTTGACCAGCCACGCGATGCCAAACTTGTCCACGCACATCCCGAAAGTGTCGCCCCAAGGTGCGCTTTCCAGGGGCATGGTGACGGTACCGCCGTCGGCCAGTTTGTCCCAGTAACCACGAAGCTCGGCCTCGTCCTCGGACTGGCCGCTTAGCGAGACCGACATGTTGTTGCCGGGGTTGTAGTCCATGCCGTTGGGCGTGTCAGCGGCCATTAACGTCAATCCGTTGGGGGTCACCAGCATGGAGTGCATGACCTTCTCAGCTTCGGCGGGGTCTTCGCTCGCCTGGTATTCGCCGAAAGTGCTGAGTGTCAGTTCGCCACCAAAGACGGACTCGTAGAAGTTGATTGCGTCCCTGGCATTGTCGCGGAACGAGATATACGGGTTGAGGCGGGTTGTCATTAGTCAGTTCTCCTCATGGTTGTAATCGGTGCGCACGTCACCGTGCGGTAATGCTAGCAGCGCCCAAGGCGCCTGTCCCCCCAAACTTTCAGTCGCCGTCGTACGCCCTTTGCAGAACGTTGATATCCAGCTTGCGCATCTTCAACATGGCCTCCATTGCCCGCTTGGAACCAGCTGCATCCGGACCGTTCAAAAGCCTGGGCATCTCAGTCGGGACGATCTGCCACGACAAGCCAAACTTGTCCTTCAACCATCCGCACTGGCTTTCTTCTCCCCCTTCCAGAAGTGCATTCCAGTAACGATCCACCTCCTCCTGCGATTCGCAGTTCACCACAAGGGATACTGCCTCGTTGAAGGTGAAGGCCGGTCCCCCGTTCAAGGCCATGAAATGGCGGCCTTCAATTTCAAAGTCCACGGTAAGGACCTGTCCATCTGGTCCGGGCATCGATGTAAGGATGGACGAATTGTCAAATGTCGATGTGTAGAACTCCGCAGCCTCTGCCGCTTTGCCGTCAAACCACAAACAGGTGGAAATCTTCTGCATTCTGCAAGTCCTCCAGGATCGTGAGGAACCTCTTGTCCCCCGACCGAGGCTAGTCGCGAGCGTTCGCATGCACAACGCCTAAAAAATCTCCGCGGAGGGGTTCGTTGCCGCCTCTCCTCAACGCCCGGACGTTCCGCCTCAATGACCTTTGAAGGCCTCGGCCAGCCACCACGCGCCACCATCAGAGGCGATCCGGGCGTCAATGACCAGGGGCGCATTCTGTGGACCCGCAACCCATTCCTCAACCGGGGCCAGATCAGCGAGGCACCGGACCGTTACGGCCGTGGCACCGTAGCCTGCTGCGATGGATGCGATATCTGTCGTAGGAAAGCGAACCACTTCCAAGTCTTCGTCATCCGCATCGAAGTGATGGACCTCGGCGCCGTACGCGGAATCGTTGTAGACAATCACCACCATCGGGATCCGCTCACGGACCAGCGTCTCCAGTTCGGAAATGGCCATGAGGAAGCCGCCATCGCCGGTGCCAAGGACCGGCAGGCGTTCGGGGTGGGCAATTGCAGCGCCGATCGCAGAGGAAAGCCCCAGACCGATCGACTGAAAGGCCTGCGTGAAGCAGAATCCAAACTCATCGGGAACTGAGAGGTAGGTGCTCGGGTACCCCATGAAATTGCCGGAATCAACGGAAACAATCCGGTTGGCCGGCAATATTAGGTCCAACTCGCGGCTGAGCACCCGGGGATCAATCGCCTCGGCAGTGGATAGGTCCGCAGTTTCGACCGAGTTCCAGCGGGCATGCCGAGCGATCCGGTCAGCCATCTCTGGGGTACGCAGGCCAACCGCTTGGTGTCCGGCAGAACGCAGTTCATTAAGCACAGCTAAAGCTGTCTCGCGGCAATCACCCAGTACGCCCAGGTCGATGGGTCGGTTTGCCCCCAGTGCTGAGTCATCAAGGTCCACCTGCACCACTTTTGTTCCAGGCCCAATTAGCGAACCATGGCGCATCGTCCACATGTTCAGCGCGCAGCCCCAGCCGACGATCAAGTCCGCTTCCCGCACGGCATCCGCAGTGAAAGGCGAGGAGAATCCGCCGGAAATACCCAGGCTGTACGGGTCGCCGTTGAAGAGTCCGTGAGCGACTGCAGAGGTCGCCACGAGTGCTCCCGCAGTTTCGGCGAGCGCCGCGATTTCCGGGCCTGCTTCGCGGCCTCCACGGCCGGCCACGAATACCGGCTTCTTCGCTCCTTGGATGAGCGCCGCCAGCTTCGTGACTGCCGCCTCTGAGGGCCTAACACGTTGGCGGGGTTCCAAAGGCTCCGTGAGGCCGTTTCCTATCGGCGCTTCCATAGTTTGGATGTCTGTGGGCAGGGAAAGGACCACTGTGCGGCGTTCATTAACTGCTGTCCTGTAGGCCCGGACGGTATCTGCTACCGCGCTTTGCGGCGAGTGGATCCGCTCCGCCACTGCGCCGACGCTCCGGGCAAGTGCATCCTGATCGATCGTGAAGTTGGACCTGACGGCGGATGCAGCAGTGTCCGCGGTAACGACGATCATTGGGGTGCGGCTCTTGGCTGCCTCGCCGATGCCGGTCACAGCATTGGTCAGCCCGCAACCCTGATGCGTAGTGACAACTCCGACCTTGCCAGACATCCTGCCGTAGGCGTCGGCCATGGTGGCGGCGCCGCCTTCGTGCCTTGCTGCGGTATAGGGCACCCCTTCCCGGCGGAGCGCGTTTGTTACGACGAAATTTCCGCTGCCTACAACTCCGAAGACGTGACCGATGCCAAGCCGGGCGAGGGTGATTCCAACGAGTTCGGCCACGCTGTCGCAGCGGGATGTGGCGCTCGGCGGGGTGACGTCCTCGTTGAGTACCGGGCTGCCGGTGGTGATAGTCATCGTGTTTGTCCTTCTTTGAGCGCGAACACGCGGGCTGGGCTTCCGGTTCCGCCGACGATTGGCAGGGGCGCAACGATGAGGATTGCTCCGGTTGGGGGCAGTTGGTCCAGGTTTTGCAATGAGGTGACTCCGTACTTGTCGTTCCCCAGCAGGAAGTGGTGGGCGGGAAAAGGGGGGTGCTGTCCTCCTGCAGCCCCTGCATCGATACCAACTGTTTCCACTCCAATGCCGGACAAAGAGGACTCCTCGGCAATCCATCGAGCGCATTCAACTGTGAGCCCAGGAGAGTGTGGGCCGTGCTTGTCCTTGTTCAGGAAGCGTTGGCGGTCTTGGGAGCGCTTGTCCCACCCAGTTCGAATGAGCAGCCAGCCGCCTTCGGGCAGGGGCCCGTACGTTTCCTCCCAAGTGCGGATGTGGTGGATATCGAGGAGAAAGTCGGAGTCGGCAGCGGCTTCGGCGCTCACGTCGAGGACGAGAGCCGGGCCAATGAGCCGGGTGGGTTCGATCTGGGCGACGTCTTTGCCGCCACGCCCGGTGATCCAGTGCACGGGTGCGTCCACGTGGGTGCCGATGTGTTCGCCGGTGTGGATGTTGTGATGCTTCCAGAAAGGGCCTGGGCTGTTGTATGCGGAAACCTCCTCAAGGCTGAAGTCAATAAGGTTTGCGAAGGGCTCCGGCAGGTCCAGAGTGGGAGTGTTCCTTGAGAGCCGGGTAGTCAGATCAATGACATCAATCCTGCCTGCGACGAGGCCGGCAAGTACCTGGGCAAGGCTGCCTTGGCGCACGCCAATATTGGTGCTGGTTTCCATGAGGGTTTCCTTGGGTGTGGGTTCGCCGTCGATGAGGGCGTTGGTGGCCCGTGGCGGTTCACAACGGGACTTGTGGCTGCGACATTAGCAGCACATTCACATCCGCCGGAACAGTGTTTTGGTCCCAATCGCAAGGGTTACCCGGAAAGGCATATCCCCTGGCTAAACAGGCATTCGACGTTCCCCGGCCCCCGGAGGAAACTGAAATCAGCAGCTGTAACGCCCATCACAATCGACTGTTTCGATCATTAAACGGACAACCCTGGTCCGCAGAGTTACGGCCAGGACGCTGGTCCGTGATCGCCAGAGTTTTTCGCACTAAAGGAGCAACAATGTCCCATCACCACCACACCCTGCCGGGGCAACGTCCCGGCGTCCGTCGGTACGTTGTTGCCTCGCTCGTCGGCAATGCCCTGGAGTGGTATGACTTCTTCCTCTACGCCACTGCTTCGGCAGTCGTCTTTGGCCGGTTGTTTTTCCCTTCCGACGTCGACCCGCTCGTTGGTACCATGGCCGCCTTCGCCGGTTTCGCCGTCGGGTTCGCTGCCCGTCCTCTGGGCGGCATCATTTTCGGGCACATCGGGGACAAACTGGGGCGCAAGCGTGCTTTGGTCATGACTCTATCCATCATGGGGATCAGCACTGCCCTCATGGGCCTGCTGCCTACCTATGGCCAAGTAGGGCTGTGGGCCCCTGCCTTGTTGATCCTGTTGAGGGTTGTCCAGGGCATTGCCGCAGGTGGCGAGTGGGGTGGAGGCGTCCTGCTGATCAGCGAGAACTCCTCCAATTCCCGGCGGGGTATGCTCTCCGCCTTTAGCCAAGGTGGAATTTCACTTGGTTTCGTGTTGTCTTCGCTTGTCTTCTTCCTCGTCCAGTTGATGCCGGATGCCCAGTTCATGGCGTGGGGCTGGCGCGTCCCGTTCCTCCTGAGCGTGGTGCTGCTCGCGGTGGGTGCCTACATCCGCTTCCGGCTGCCGGAAAGCAAGGAGTTCACCGCCACCAGCCACAACAAGCAGCACCGACTCCCTGTGCTTGCGGCCATCAAAACCCACCCCCGGGAAATCCTCGTTGCCATGGGACTTCGCGTGGCAGAGAACGGTGGCTCGTATATCTTCCTCTCCTTCTCCATCGCCTACGGAGTTCACGTGGGCGTGGACAAAGGCCTGCTGCTCATGGCCGTGGCAGTATCGATGCTTGTCTCATTTGGAACCTACATCTTCTTCGGCCACCTCTCGGACCGGATTGGACGGCGTCCGGTCTACGCCCTAGGTGCAGTTGGCATGGGCGCCATGGCATTCCCGTTCTTTTCGATGATTGATTCCAATACCCCTGCCGTGGTCATCCTGGCTTTCCTCTTGGGCAACGGCCTCTGCCACGGGGCAATGATCGGAACGCAGCCAGCGTTCTTCCACGAACTGTTCTCCGCCGAGGTCCGCTATTCCGCAATGGCGATCGCCCACGAGCTCGCTGCGGTCTTCGCCGGCGGATTCGCTCCGTTGATCGCTACAGCTTTGCTCCTGCAATACGGTTCCTCCGTCCCTGTATCCCTTTACGTGATTGGCCTGGTCCTGGTCACGCTCGTAGCGCTTGCCTTCTCCCGCCATGGCATCAAAGTCGACCAGAAGGAAGAGGCTGGCCGCGAGGCAGAAGTCCTCTCGTAGGCAGCCAAGATCCTTCTGCTCTGCTTTCATTCTTAGAAAGGATGGCCATGACGGTCTCCATCATCGGGACTGGGCAGTCCCCGTACACCCGGCACCCTTCAGCAGGCACAACCACCTCCCAGGTTATTGCCCGGGCTGTGAGCAAGGCACTGCATGATGCCGGCCTCCAAACCAGTGATGTGGACGGGTTTGCGGTATCCAGCTTCACGCTCGCACCCGATCACGCCATTGACCTTGCCTGGCGCATGGGCCTTCGCCTCTCCTGGCTGATGCAGGACACCAACGGTGGGGCCAGTGCAGGCGGAATGCTCCAGCATGCCGTCCGTGCCATTGAAGCAGGCGACGCCAACGTCATCGTCCTGGCCGCCGGCGACCTCATGGACCAGTCCGCGTTCCGGCGCCTTGTAGCCAGCTACAACAAGGCCACTGAGGAACACCTGGCCCCCTTGCCACTGAACGGACCGAATGCACTCTTTGCGATGCTCACTTCCCGCCAGATGGAGCAGCTCGGACTCTGCCGTGAGGATTACGGACGCATCGCAGTCGCGCAGCGCCAATGGGCCATGGATAACCCGGCCGCCGTCTACCGCAAACCACTGGGCATGGACGAATACCTTAACGCCCCGATGGTTGCCACACCGCTGGGCCGCTACGACTGCGTACCTCCTGTTACCGGGGCGGACGCCGTAGTTCTGGTGGCAGATCGGAGCAAGGGAACTCCGCACGCCAAAGTCCTTTCCGTGGGGGCCTCCTACAACTCCGACCAACAATCCGACGACGGCCTGGCAACGGGGCTGCAAGCGTGCGCAGCCAACGGCTGGGAGCAGGCCGGAATAGGCCCCGGCGACGTAGGCCTCGCGTGCGTCTATGACGACTATCCGGCAATGGTGGTGGCGCAGTTGGCGGACTTGGGCATTCTTTCGGACCGGGACAACCCTGCCGACTTCATCGAGCGCCGTATTGCGACGCGGTTGTTGCCCGTGAACACTTCCGGAGGCCAACTTTCGGCGGGGCAGGCTGGGGCAGCGGGCGGCATGCATGGACTTGTTGAAGCCGCCGCCCAGCTAATGGGGCGTGCAGGGGCCCGCCAAGTCACGGCACGCCACGCAGTGGTCAGTGGGTACGGAATGGTCCTCTACCGTTACGGGGCCTGTGCCACGATGTCGGTGCTGGAGGCAGCCCAATGAGCGCCGCCATCCAAGCCTGCCTCGCCTGCGGGAGCCTCTTCTTTCCCGAACGCCTCATCTGTCCAAGCTGCGGAAAGGACGAGTTTTGTAAAGTCCTGGCCGACCACGCAGACGTTACGCAGACAACGCAACTGGCCGACGGCACGCTCCTTGCCACGGTAACCGTCCCGAATGGGCCTCAACTTATTGCCCGGGTGATGGGCGGCACGACAGTGCCGGGCGAAAGCCTGCCGCTCACCAACAACCCAAACGCCGGCCCCGGCGTCCACGCTTATATACCTGTCCGCTTAGACATAAATGAGGATCAGCCATGAACCCTCGGGTAATCGACCCAAGCCCCCGTCCAATGACTATCCCGGAAATGCTCCTGGAACGAGCCCGGAAAGCTCCGAACGCGCCGCTGTATCGCTGCGGTGAAATCCGCCGGGACGGCCAGATGATGGCTGATGCCGCCGCCCGCACCGGTGGGCTGCTGCGCAGTGCCGGGATCGAGGCTGGTCAAACCGTTGTCCTGATGTCCTCCAACCGCACAGAGCTGCTCGATTTCATCTTGGGCTGCGCCTGGATCGGCGCCATCGCTGTCCCCGTAAATACGGCAAGTAGAGGCGAACAGTTGCGGCACGTCCTGGCCAATTCCCGGCCCGCGCTGGTGGTCGCCGAAACTGAACTGCTGCCACATATCGCCGCACTCGGTCCCATGCCGGACCTTCAGAAGGTATGGGCACTTGACGGCCCGACGGCGGACCTCACCACGGTTTTCGAGGTCACCCCCGTCCCTGAACCGGTTCCCGCAGTGGAACCTGTGGCTGCGGCGCCGGCAGACACCGCTGCCATCCTCTACACTTCGGGCACAACGGGGGTATCCAAGGGTGTCCTGTGCCCCCAAGGCCAGTTCTATTGGTGGGCCGAGAATATGTCAGACCAGCTGGGACTCAGGCCTGACGACGTGCTCTATACCTGTTTGCCGCTGTTTCACACGAACGCCCTCAATGCCTTCATGCAGGCCGTCGCCTGCGGAGGCGAGTATGTACTCGGTCCCCGGTTCTCAGCTTCACGATTCTGGGCAGATGCATCATCGGCGGGAGCCACCGTGACATATCTTCTCGGCGCGATGGTGGGAATACTCGCCAGCAAGGAGCCTGGACCCGGCGACCGGAGCCACCACATTCGTCTGGCCCTGTCCCCCGCTACGCCTGCCCGGCTGGTGGAACCCTTTCAGGAGCGGTTCGGAGTGCTCCTCCTGGATGGCTACGGGTCCACTGAGACGAACTCGGTGATCGGGTCCACGCCCAAGCAGTGGCGTCCAGGCTACATGGGCCAAGTGCGGCCAGGATTCTCCATCCGCGTCGTAGACGGCCACGGAGTGCCCGTTCCCAACGGGCAACCGGGTGAGCTACTCATCCGCAGTGACCAGCCCCATGCCATGGCCACCGGCTACCATGCCATGCCCGAAGCGACAACGAAGGCGTGGCAGGATCTTTGGTTCCATTCCGGAGACAGGGTTGTCCTGGAACAAGACGGGTGGGTCCGGTTTGTTGACCGCATCAAGGATGTCATCCGCCGCCGTGGGGAGAACATCTCCTCCGTCGAGGTGGAGCAGGTCCTGCGGCAGCATCCCGCCGTCCAGGAGGCCGCCGTGTACGCAGTCGATTCCGAACTCGGTGAAGATGAGGTCATGGCCGCACTGGTCCTCCGTGAGCCCGTGGATTTTGCCGAGTTATGCCAATTCTGTGTTCCGCGGCTGGCTTCCTTCGCAATCCCCCGTTTCCTGCGAGTCGTAGATACGCTGCCCCAGACGGAAAACGGCAAGGTCCGCAAACAGGTTCTTAAAGCCGCTGGCCGGGAAGCGGCCCAGTGGGACCGGGACGTCGCTTCTCCGCGCCGGGCCGCGGCTGCGGGCACCCGCTGATTGCCCCTCCTGTTGCCGGGTGGCAGCAGCCCGCAGGATATCGACCCGTAGGATGAAGACATGGACCTGCGGGCGCTGCTGACCACCCACGTAAAGCTCCGCCACCTTGTCATTGTGCTCACCGTCGCGGAGCGCGGCAGCTTGGTCCGGGCGGCCGAAGAACTCTATCTAACGCAACCGGCGTTGAGCCGCGCTTTACGGGAAGCCGAACACGCGATCGGAGCGCCACTTTTCGAACGAACGGCGCGCGGGATGGTCCCTACGCTGGCCGGGGACGCATGCCTGGAGCATGCAAAGGCCATCGTGGGTCATCTCAGCACCCTGCGGCGCCGGGTAGAGGAACTGGCCGACCCGGCGTCGGGCCTTGTTAAGGTGGGCGCCCATGTCACCGGCGCCAATCTCCTGTTGCCGCGGGCTGTCGCGCGCCTCACCACCGAAAAGCCACGCGTGGAAGTCCGTCTCCGCGAAGCGCCTCCTGAGACGCTGATCCAGGAACTGGGCAATGGTGACCTGGACCTGCTGGTAGGCCGTGTGACTGACCATCCCAGTACAGCCCGGTTGCGGCTCGTCCCCCTGTACCGGGAGGACTTTCGCATCGTCGCCGCCCCATGGCACCCTGCCCACGCTATGCCGGAGGTCTCCTTGCAGGACCTGGCAAAACACCGATGGGTGGTGCCCCTGGCCAACACACCCCTTCGGGATGAGCTCGAACAGAACTTCCGGAATGCTGGACTCGCCCCTCCTGCACAACAGGTCGAATCCGGTGCTCCGGCCACCGTGCGTACGCTGGTGGTTGAGGCAGGATTCCTCGCCCTCATGCCGGAGTCCATGGCGTTGGCGGAACCGGATGTGAAGATACTCAGCCTTCATCTGACCGGGCTCGCCCAACAAGTAGGCCTGTTGCTCCATCCGGACAGGCCCTTGGCCCCCAGCGCGGCACTCCTGGCGGAAAAACTCCGGGAAGTAGGGGACGAGATGGCGCGGGAACTTGCAGAGCGGGCGACCGATCCCCCAGCAGAAGGCTGAACGAGGTCAAGGCGAATAGCTCCCTAGCTATTGTCAACAATTGACGATAAAATAAGGCTGCAACCCGTCCTTGAAAGGCAGCCCCATGCGACAAAGTCGTCGCGCATCGCCCTGGAAATTATCTGAGCCTGGGAAGGTTCCACCGCCGTGCTCAGCGTGAGCGTCATTATCGCCGCGGCGCTCGTGACCAGCTTCAGCGCAGTCTCCTTTATGCCGCGGGGCGCGTCTGGCCGCTTGCGGCGTTTCAAGGAAGGGTCCCTATGGCAGGCCGGCATCGGAATCCTCGCACTGGCGTCTGTACTCCTTGCCCTCAACATTCAACTGGGGGCGTTCCGGTGACGGAATCGCCGTCAAGTACTTCCCCCGCCGGATGGAAACAAACGGTAAGTAACGCGCCTCGGGCTTGGGACGCCGTGGCACTTGGCACAAAACGGCCATA
Organism: Arthrobacter sp. StoSoilB5; assembly: GCF_019977235.1. Lineage (NCBI taxonomy): Bacteria > Bacillati > Actinomycetota > Actinomycetes > Micrococcales > Micrococcaceae > Arthrobacter > Arthrobacter sp. StoSoilB5. The sequence goes on along the minus strand of NZ_AP024646.1, from coordinate 2,928,628 downwards.
AGTCAGCGAAGAACGCACTTCAACGGAGCCTGCGGTGGCCGGGTGGCAAGCAGACAACGCAGCGGGTCCTGGTGGGCCAGGTTAGCGGCGAAGGCTCTCTGAAGGAAGCTCGCCGAACGTGTCAAGGTAGAGGGCCGAGAAGCGCCCCTGATGGGAGAAACCGCAGCGCTCCGCGATGGAGACAATTGTCTCCTGTCCGGGGGCGGCTGCAAGAAGCAGTTCCCGGGCCCGGTCCAGGCGCACCCTTCTCAACAATTCCGACGGCGTTGCCCCCACCTCGGAGCGAAGAGCCAGTTGCAGGGTGCGCACCGACACGCCCAGGTTTTCGGCGATGTCCGGAACCGCGAGCTCCTCAGAGGCGTGCCGTTCCAGCAGTTCCCGGAATTGTCGTATCAAGCGGCTTTCCGAGGCGGGGCTGGAGTGGTCAACATCCGTCGCCGGATCCATTGCCAGGAGCAGCCGAGAAACCATCGTGTCCGCAAGGAGCTTCTGAACAAAGCCCGGAGCTGTTCTTGGCTCCTGGCTGATCATGTCGTCGTGGAGTTCGACGACGGACCTCAGGAAGGCCCGCCCCGCGGGACCCGTGAGGTCCATGGCATAGCCGAGCTTCACGCTATTCTCCGGATCGCGGCCATAGAGTTGAGCCGCTACGGAAGCAAGCGCGAGGCGGCTCACGTAGACAATCAAGTGAGGGGTTCCACGATCCCACGTCATGGTGAACGGGCGGTCGATCGGCGGAACTGTCGCGGTTTTGGGGCTGGAATCTACGGACGACGAGCCCACTTCCATGTGTGCATGGCCCGCAAGGGGAATCTGGATCAGATGGAAGTTCTCCAGGCCTTCCGGACTGATTCGAACGTCCGCGCCATAGTCCAGGAATTCGATGCCAATATCACCCCGGTGCAGGGAGCGCAGTTTCATATCCACTGACGTCCCACGGGTCTGCGGAACGAGATCGTGGCCGCAGAACAAATCGGCGATCTTCTGATGGGCATCATCCACGTCCGTCGTGGTCACTGTTGGGCGACCCCTGAGGACATCACGGGGAAGGATCCTCACCATCGCGCGTTCCTTCCCAGGTTTTCGTTTTTCGGATGAGCCCTGCGCCAAGCGGATAGACCCGTTTTTCGCCTCTGAATAGAGTCGCTCTTAGAACAAGTATGACGCACGTCATAGAAACGCAGCAATGAAACCCGATGGAAGGGGTGAGCAGAGATGAAGAACGTCAAGCTGGTGCAGGAACGCCGAATCGAGTGGGAGCGGACTCATCCGAAGCCCGCGCCAAGGCCCACTGTCAAGTAGGCAGAATCACCGTCGAATAGGCAGTAAGCAGCCACTCCCTCGGCAATGACGAGCGTCATGCATGGAGACAACTTCCACCCCATGGATTCACTACGAAAGGTTTGGCCATGTCAGCACTCTCGGGCAGGACCGCAGTCGTCACAGGCGGCGTCACCAAGATCGGCCAAGGCGTCGCCAGGGCGTTGCGCGATGCCGGTGCCACCGTTGTGGTCGCCGACATCGACGCCGACGGCGGCGCCCAGCTCCACACGTTGGGAAGCGACATCAGCTTTTCACTCACTGACATCACAGATGACGCAGCCGTAGCGCGACTCATGGACGATACGGCAGCCGCGCACGGAGGCATCGACATCCTCGTTAACCTGGCCTGCACCTACAGGGATGACGGTGCGGCATCGGACCGGAACGATTGGCTTCAGGCGCTGAACGTCAACGTCGTGAGTGCCGTCATGGCAAGCAACGCGGCGCGCCCCTACCTCAAGGCATCCCGGCACGGAGCCATCATCAACTTCACCTCGATTTCGAGTTCCGTTGCCCAGACAGGCCGCTGGCTCTACCCTGCGGGCAAGGCCGCCCTCGTCCAGCTGACCCGGAGCATGGCAGTCGATCTCGCCGACGACGGCATCCGTGTCAATTCGGTCAGCCCTGGATGGGTGTGGAGCAACATCATGGACACCCTGTCCGGCGGCGACATTGATAAGACGGATTCGGTGGCAGCCCCGTTCCACGCCCTGAAGCGGGTGGGACGGCCAGAGGAGATCGGAGCCGTGGTCGCTTTCCTCGCCAGCGACGCTGCCAGCTTCGTGACAGGCGCCGATTGGGCCGTCGACGGCGGCTACTCCGCTTTGGGACCCGAGCGCGCCGAAGAAGCCATCCCACTCCTCGCCGCCGAAAAGAGGTGACGACACATGAATGACATCAGACTCGTACACATCAGTCTCCCCGGCTGGGAACAAACCCATCCCGAACGCACGCCGAGGCCCGGCCAAATATCCTCCCCCATCATTTACGGATGCAGAGACAGCAGAAAGACAAGGTCAACACTATGACACAGCGCCACATCACCATCGTCGGAGCAGGGCAATCGGGCCTGCAACTTGGCATCGGTTTGCTCAAAGCCGGATTTGGGGTCACCACGATCTCCAACCGCACCGCCGAAGAAATCCATGAGGGAAAAGTCTCCTCCAGCCAGTGCATCTTCCACGATGCCTTGGAACACGAGAGGGCGCTCGGCCTGGACTTCTGGCCTGAAGCTCCCACCGTGGACGGAATATCGTTCACGATCCCCCACCCTGAAGTTCCTGGTGAGAAGGCCATCAGCTGGGCATCCCGACTGGATAACCCGGCCAAGTCCATTGACCAGCGGGTCAAGTTCCCGAGGTTCATGGAAGAGTTCGTGGCGCAGGGAGGCGAGCTCGTGTTCGAGGACGCCGGCGTTGAAGAACTCGAGCGGTACTCCCTTAGCTCCGATCTGGTGATTGTGGCTGCCGGCAAGGGAGAAATTGCGCAGCTCTTCACCCGTGATGCCCAGCGCAGCGCCTATGACTCACCGCAACGCGCTTTGGCGTTGACGTACGTCACGGGAATGGAGCCCAGGGCAGAACACTCGGCCGTTTCCTTCAACCTGATTCCGGGGGTGGGCGAGTATTTTGCCTTCCCGGCGCTCACCACCACCGGTCCGTGCGAAATCATGGTTTTCGAGGGCATCCCGGGCGGACCCATGGATTGCTGGAAGGGCCTGACTCCCGGGGAACACCTGGAGAGGTCCAAAAACATCCTGAAGCAGTACTTGCCGTGGGAAGCCAGTCGGGCGTCCGACGTCGAGCTGACCGATCCCAACGGGTTCCTGCAGGGCCGGTTCGCACCCACTGTCCGCCATCCCATCGCCACGCTTCCCAGCGGCAAGAAGGTCCTGGGACTTGCCGACGTCGTGGTCCTGAACGACCCCATCACCGGCCAGGGCTCCAACAACGCCAGCAAATGCGCGGCTTCCTACTTGCAGAGCATCGCGGCGCACGGCGAAGGTGCCTTCGACGCGGCGTTCATGCAGGCCACTTTCGAAACGTACTGGAACTATGCCCAGCACGTAGCACACTGGACGAACGCGCTGTTGGCTCCGCCGCCCCCGCACGTCCTTTCGCTTCTGGGAGCGGCCGGTCAGTCGGCCGAAATCGCCCACCGCTTCGCTAATGGATTCAACAACCCACCGGACTTCCAGGAATGGTTCATGGATCCGGATAAGGCAGCTGCATACCTTGCAAGCGTGAACGCCGCCGTACCCGCGACCTGAGCGTCGCTCCAATCCCCCTGGCAACAACGTTCCACGAAGGAAAACCAGACATGCGAAAGATCGCAATCATCGGAGCCGGTGAAGCCGGCGCCCAACTGGCCTTGGGCCTGCAGCGGGAGGGGTACCAGATCACCCTGTTCTCGGACCGTTCAGCCGCCCAAATCCGGACTGGCAAAGTCATGTCCAGCCAATGCATGTTCCCAACGGCCCTTGCCGCCGAAGCGCAGCTCAGTTCAGCCCTTACCAGGCTTTACGACGGTGACGACGTGCCCGGGATCAACTCGATCCGACTGCGTGTCGAGGACGAAACCGGCGCAGAGGCCATCGAGTGGGAGGCACCCCTTGAAGGGACCGCCCACTCGGTGGACCAGCGGATAAAGAGCGCGGCTTGGATAGAGGCCTTCGTGGCTGGCGGCGGTGATTTTCGTATAGAGAAAGTCACGCCGCGCATGCTGGAGGAACTATCACGTGACTACGAGTTGGTGATCGTCAGCACCGGCAAGGGAGAGGTAGCCCAGATCTTCCCGAAGGACAGGTCCAAGTCCCCGTTCGATCGGCCGCAAAGAGTCCTCGCCCTGAACTATGTCTCGGTTGAGGGGGCCTCACTCGATACACCCGCCACCAAGGCGACCGATCAGCCCAGTGACAGCATCCGCATGTCCGTAGTCCCGGGCGTCGGGGAATTCTTCACCTTTCCCGGGCTCACTGTCTCCGGGCCGTGCCAAATGATGGTCTTTGAAGGGGCAGTGGGCGGCCCGATGGATAACTGGACCGATGTTGCAAGCCCGGAGGAACAACTCGCCCGGTCCCTGGAAATCCTGGAAGAGCACTTTCCCCACGAGGCGAAGAATTTCGCCAACGCAAGGCTCACGGATGAGGGCGCAACGCTGCTTGGCCGGATCACCCCCACTGTCCGCTCAGCCGTGGGCGAGCTCGGCAATGGCAACCTTGTCTTCGGCCTGGGCGACGCCGTGCTGCTCAACGATCCCCTAACCGGCCAAGGGTCCAATAACGCGACATTGGCTGCCAAGTACTACCTGGATTCCATCGTCCGGCGCGGCCAGCAGCGCTTCGACAAGCAGTGGATGGAACGCACCTTTGACGAGTTTTGGCGGGGCTGGGGTCAGTGGGCCGTGGCGTGGACGAACGACATGCTCAAACCCCGCCGGGAACACCAACAGGTTGTCCTGGCCGAGGCGGCGGACCACCCCGCGCTGGCCGCGAGCGTCGCCGGAGGATTCGATGATCCCCGCACGTTCTACCCGTGGTGGTTCGATCCCGCTGCGGCAGCCGAGTTTGTGCAGGCACGCAAGGACGAAGATTCTGCCGCATTTGATCTGAGGGATTTCAGGGGCGCCCTGGGACAATTCGCCACGGGCGTCACGGTCGTTACCACCCTCGGAGCCGACGGACGGAAAGTGGGAATGACGGCCAATTCCTTCACGTCGGTTTCGATGGAACCACCGTTGGTGCTGTGGTGCCCCAGCAAACGGGCCCCGAGCCTGGTGGACTTCGAGGACGCTACGCACTTCGCCATCAACATCCTGGCAAGTGACCAGCACGTCCTCTCCCGCCAGTTCGCAACGCCCGCCACAGACAAGTTCGCCGGCGCGGAAACCACTGAGGGAATTGCCGGAATTCCATTGCTGGACGGCGCTGTGGCCACGTTCCAGTGCCGGACTGTCTCACGGCACGACGCCGGCGACCATGTCATCTACGTCGGCGAGGTGGAAAAGTACGAGAATGCTGGAGGAGCTCCCTTGGTGTTCCACAGCGGCAAGTACCACGCCGCGACCAACCACCCGGACTTCTGAGATGACGGTGCCCTCCATGACGGACTCGACCGAGATTGCAATCATTGGTTCGGGGATCAACTCCTTGGCAGCCGCTGCGGAGCTTGCGATGGCTGGCAAGCGTGTCTGCCTGATTGAACGTGCCGATAGGCTGGGCGGCTTCATCCATTCAGCGGAACGGACGCTGCCAGGGTTCATCCACGATTCCTTTTCCTCCTGGCATCCCCTGTTCGTTTCAGGAGGCGCCTACCAGGCTTTGGGAAGCGAGCTGCATGCTAGGGGACTGGAATACTGCAATTCCGACGGCGCGGTAACGGCAAGCGTCGCAGCCGATCCAAAGACTCGGCAACACAGGGTGGTGGTGGCCCACCGCGATCCAGCGGTCACTGCATCGGCTTTGCAGGCAAACGGGGATGAAGGCGCGTACCTGGCGATGCTGGAGGACCTCGGCCGCAATGCCGGAACCATCTTCGGTGCCTTCGGCGCGGAACTGCGGTCTTTCAGGGAGGTCCTGACGATCGCCGCGGGCGCCCTGCGGCGGGGAAAGGTCAAACGCACCGAAGCGTTCGTCCGCGATTCCGTGATGAGTGGCCGCAACTACCTCCGCAGCCGCTTTGACGGTTGGCAAACCGATCAGCTGTGGTCCCCTTGGCTCCTCCATGCCGGCCTCGGCCCGGACCAGGCGACCGGCGGCGTCATGCTTCCGGTCATGGCCCTAAGCATGCATGGCTTTGGCCTCCCCGTGGTGAAAGGCGGCGCCTCGAACTTTGTTGCAGCTTTCGAGGCACTCCTGAGGGATAAAGGCGTCCGGATCATGCTGGATACAGAAGCCGAGGAAATCCTGGTCGACTCCAAGGGTGCAACAGGCGTAAAAACCTCCAACGGACTGGTCACGGCACGGACCGTCCTGGCAAACGTGTCACCCCAGGCCCTGTATTCCAAGCTGTTGCGCCAGCCGCCAGCCGGGTTGGCCGACGCAGCGGCACGCTATCAAAATGGCCGCGGGGCAATGCAGATCCACCTGGCCCTGGACAAGCCAGTCCAATGGCTGGATCCCCGTTTGGACTCCGTGCCCCTGATTCACTTGAGCAACGGTTCGGACAGTACCGGCATTGCGTGCGCGCAAGCAGAGGCGGGGCTGTTGCCTACGGAACCTACCGTCGTCGTCGGGCAGCAGTGCGTCCTGGATCCTTCCCGGGCTCCAGCAGGCAAAGCGACACTGTGGCTGCAGCTGCAGGAAGTGCCGTTCGCACCAGTGGCGGACGCCGCAGGGGCGCTCGCCGTGAACGGTGGTTGGACGCAGGAACTCAAGGAACAGTACATGGAGCGTGTCCTGGCAAGGCTCGAGCAGTTCGCACCGGGCACCAGGGCCTCCGTTCTGGCCTGGGACATCCTGGCACCGACCGATCTTGCCGCGGAAAATCCCAATGCTGTCAACGGCGATCCCTACGGCGGATCCGCGGAACTCTTCCAGAACCTCCTGTGGAGGCCCTTCCCCCAGGCCGCGAACCACAAAACCCCGGTCAAGGGCTTGTGGCACATCGGCGCGTCCACCCACCCCGGCCCCGGGCTTTCCGGCGGATCGGGGCATCTGGTGGCCCAAAAACTGAAATGAACCCACACATCAATCCGACAGGAGAACAATGTCTGTTCTAAATGAGCTCACCGCAGCCTTGTCATCCGGCGCCATCGACGTCGTCGACCTCACCACGCCGCTTAGCGGTGACACACCCATTTTGAATCTTCCCCAACCCCTCGCCAATACGGTTGGACTTTCGCTGACCCCCGTGAGCAATTTTGACGACGCCGGACCCGCCTGGGCGTGGAACGACGTCACCGTGGGCGAGCACGCCGGGACGCACCTGGACGCTCCCGTCCACTGGATCACCGGCAAGGACGGGAAGTCCGTTGACCGGATCGAACCGCACCGCCTGGTGGGGCCTGCAGTCGTCATCGACAAGACCACAGAAGCCGCCCAGGATCCTGACTTCCTGCTGGAGCCCGAACACTTCGAGCTGTGGCAGCAGGAGCATGGGCCCTTCCCGGAAAACTGCTGGGTCATCTTCCGGACCGGCTGGTCCGCCCGCGGCGGTAACGCTGCGGACTTCATGAATGCGGACGACGCCGGTCCCCACACACCCGGGGTATCGGCGGCAGGCGCCAAATGGCTTGCCGGAAACGCCTCCATCAGTGGCTTCGGCGTGGAAACCGTCGGTATCGACGCCGGCCAGGCCGCCACACTCGATCCCATGTTCCCCGTGCATTCCTTCCTCCTGGGCGCTGACAAATATGGTGTGACATCGCTCCGGAACGTTGATCGCCTCCCCGTCACGGGCGCGACCCTGGTGGTGGCACCCCTGCCGATCGTGGGTGGAACCGGCAGCCCCAGCCGCGTATATGCCTTGGTTGACAGCTCAGCAAGCGCATCAAGCACGGCATCGGAGCCGGGCGCATGAGCGGGGAAGCAAGGGTCTCCACCCTGGTCGGTCAGACATTGGTGAAGCTAGGAGTCGGGCACGTCTTCGGTGTGGTGGGCAGCGGCAACTTCGACGTCACCAATACGTTGATGCAGGCCGGAATTCCATACACCGCAGCCCGCCATGAGGGCGGCGCTGCTACCATGGCCGACGCCTACTCCAGGATGTCCGGCAAGGTGGGCGTGGTGACCACGCACCAAGGCTGCGGACTGACCAACGCGATCACCGGCGTCGGAGAGGCTGCAAAAAGCCGCACACCCATGATCGTGCTGACGGCCGATACGCAAGCGGCTGCCATCCGGTCCAACTTCAAGATTGACCAGGACGCCCTGGCGCGCAGCGTTGGCGCCGTGGCGGAGCGGATCCACTCCCCCGAAACGGCCATCGCGGATACGGTCAGGGCTTTCCGAACAGCCGTGAACGAACGCAGGACCGTGGTCCTCAGCCTGCCATTGGATGTCCAAAGCGGCACCGCCGCAGATACGGTGAGTACCGTCGTCGCGCCTGTTCCAGCCCGGGTTCGTGCGGACACCAACGCGGTGAACCAACTGGTGGAACTGATCGCAAATGCGAAACGTCCCGTATTCGTCGCGGGCCGCGGCGGCAGGGGCGCCCGCGATTCCATCCTGGCCTTGGCCCGGCATGCCGGGGCGCTGGTGGCGACCTCGGCCGTTGCCAACGGACTGTTCAATGGCGATTCCCATAATTTGGGCATTTCCGGCGGCTTTTCATCTCCGTTGACTGCGGAGCTCATCACGTCGGCTGACCTCATCGTCGGATGGGGTTGCACCCTTAATATGTGGACCATGCGCCATGGCCGGCTGATCTCTGCCGGAACAAAAGTAGTCCAGATCGACGTCGAAGACTCCTCCTTGGGCGCCAACAGAGCGATCGCGCTGGGCGTGCTGGGTGATTCCGCCCTCACAGCGGACGACGCCCTGGAAGTCCTCCAGTCGATCCAGCCGGCCGCGGCAGAAAAGTACCGCACCGAGCAGAACGCCCTCGCCATCAAACAGAGTTCACGCTGGCGGGACGTGGAGACTCCGGACCTCAGCACTGCGACGTCCATCGATCCCCGTGTGATCAGCCGGGAACTGGACTCGATCCTTCCCGCAGACAGGATCGTCGCAGTGGATTCGGGGAACTTCATGGGGTATCCCAGCCAGTATCTGGCGGTGCCGGACGAGTTCGGATTCTGCTTTACGCAAGCGTTCCAGGCCATTGGCATCGGCCTTTACACGGCAATCGGTGCTGCAGTAGCGCAGCCACACCGGTTGCCCGTGCTAGGCGCCGGTGATGGCGGCTTCCTGATGGGTATCAGCGAACTGGAGACGGCCGTACGGCTCAAGCTGCCGCTGGTTTGCATCGTCTACAACGATGCCGCGTACGGCGCTGAGGTACATCACTTCGCTGAGCACCACGTCCAGGACGAACTGGGCAGTGTGTCGTTCCCGGAGACCGATATTGCGGCCATCGCCAGGGGCTTTGGAGCCGACGGCGTCACTGTACGCACGCTTGAAGACCTGCAGCCAGTACGGGAATGGGTTGCTGCCTTCCGCGATGGCGGGCAGGACCGGCCCTTGGTGATCGATGCCAAGATCGCCTCTGACGGCGGCTCCTGGTGGCTGGCGGAGGCCTTCCAGGGACACTGATCTCCGGGGTGGAGAGCTGGGAAAGGGTTGTGGCGCGATGCTGCCCCAACCCTTTCCCGACTATTTAAGCTCCCGCTTGCTAAAGGGATGCGGCTGGTACCGGAGGTGATCCGACGATGGACAGTGCATAATCATGGGCCTTCGGACCCAATAATTTGTGAAGCATATTGAAGTGCTCCTGTGCGGCAAGTCCATGCCAATTTTCAGGCTGGTATTCTCCGGGAGCTCGCGGCCGTGCCCGCGGAGCGCTGTACGCGACGGGTTTTGGTGGTAGTGCGGCTAAATGAAATTCAGGCCGGCCCACGGGGTGGCAACCGGCGTTGTCCCTTCGAACACCGAGCGGAACTCTTCATCGAGCAGAGCGCGCATGGTCAGGTCCTGTGAATTTTCCTTGATCTCTTCAAAGCGTGAACCAGACATCTTTGTCTCCTAGTAAGCGCATGGGGAGCGGGACCACCACTCGTGGCGCTCCAGCATGCTTCCAGACACAATTTTATATCGAGAATATGACGCTCGTAAATAGATCGACATATATTTCTACTTCTGCCAAGAGTCCCTTCTTCGGGACAACATTATGCAGGCCAAAAAAGCGCCCCAGACCGCCTGAATCACCAGCGGTAGCAGAGGGGCTGGAGTGGCGACCTGATTGAGCGTAAATTGGCGCCAGGTCCGGGCCCTCTTCACGGCGGGTCCGGGAGTGGGCTGAAAGTGACATTCAGTGAGCGGAAGGAAATCAAGATTGAGTGAAGTCATAGACCGGCTCTTGGTGGCGATGAACGCCCACGACCTCGAAGCGGTTGCAGCCCTGTTTCACGAGGACTACCACAGCGAGCAGCCTGCCCACCCCGGCCGGACGTTTGTAGGCAGGGGGCAGATGCACGCGAACTGGGCGGCGATGTTCGCTGGAATCCCTGACTTCCGGACAGAATTGATCCGTTCAGTCGACGACGGGAACACCACGTGGACGGAATGGTCATGGACCGGCAAGAGGGCTGACGGGGAACCCTTCCAGGCGCGCGGGGTGACCCTCTTCGAAATAGATCACGGCCTGATCACGTCGGGCAGGCTGTACATGGAAGAGGTTGAACGGGACGTGGTGGGGATCGAGCAAGCGGTCGAAAATCTATCCGGACGTCGCCCGGATTCCTCCGGGACCTGAGCCAGGGAGGACCACCATGCTGATCTGTGCAACCTGCGCCGTCGAACGCGACGAACCCGTGCCGGAGTTCTGCCCGATTTGTACGGACGAGCGCCAGTACGTTCCCGCGGACGGACAGAAGTGGCACACGCTGGAAGAGCTGGCGCAGGCTGGACATCAGTTATTGCTGGAGGAAAACGAGCCGGGACTGATCGGCATAAGAGCTGCGCCGAAAATCGGGATCGGCCAGACCTCCCAACTTGTGGTGACACCAGAGGGTTCGCTGCTGTGGGATCCCGTCGGCTTCGTCGATGAGACCACGGTGAAGGCCATCCTCGAGCGAGGCCCGGTTTTGGCTGTCGCCGCGAGTCATCCACACATGTTCGGCGCGCAGGTGGAATGGTCGCATCGGCTCGGTGGCGTCCCTGTGCTTGCGGCGGAAGCCGACCGTCGATGGGTGGGACGCAGTGATCCAGTCATCTCCTACTGGTCCGGCAGCAGAACTATCGCCGAAGGGCTGGTACTGCACCAGACCGGCGGCCACTTCCCAGGCAGCGCGGTGGCGCACTGGACTGCAGGAGCCGGCGGCAAAGGGGTCCTGCTGTCAGGTGACAGCGTGTTTCCCAATCCAGACCGTCGCTCCGTGGCTTTCATGCGCAGCTACCCGAATCATCTTCCACTTTCGGGGGCGGTCGCGTTGCGGGTCGCCGCACAGCTGGGAGAGCTTACATTCGACAGGATCTACGGCAACTTCAACAACGTGATCGCATCCCGAGCCAAAGTCGTTCTGCAGGATTCGGCTCGACGACATGCTGCCTGGACCCGAGGAGACTACGACCAACTGACGTGAACGGGTAACCGGAATGACTGGCCGGCCAGCCTGGGAATACCTGTCGACGATGCACAGTTAAAACTGCGCCGACGATGAAACTGGCCATATGTTGAGGAGGTAGCAACGAACATGGCAACCGATTACGACACTCCCCGGACCCTGCCCGACGACGAACAGGGTCTCCCTCTCGAGGGGCTATCCCCCACCAAGGGTTCGCCCGGTGCGGAAGCCATCGACGTGGACGAAGTGGACCTCGCCGATACCTTCGAACTTCCTGGCGCCGACCTCTCCCGGGAGGAACTCCTGGTTGAGATCATCCCAGTACAGGACGACGAATTCACGTGCATGTCCTGCTTCCTGGTCCACCACCGTAGTCAGTTGGCAAGGGAAAAAGACGGTCAAAAATACTGCACGGAGTGTGAAGGCTAAAGGCATCCGTAGCTCAGTGGTCAGAGCAGGGGACTTTTAATCCTCGGGTCGTGGGTTCGAACCCCACCGGATGCACTCTGGTCGACGGCTAGGTTGCCGGACTGGGTCCGGCAACCGCGGCATCGTTTGGCGAGGCGTGTCCCAACAACACAGGGAAGTCCCGGGCCCTGTCCGACTGCAAGGAGGTTACATGTCCAGATGGCCGAGGAACTCACCTGTATAGGGGCAGAGGTACGCGACGGTATCTTTCACGCGAACCGTAAAGTCGGTACCGCCCGGAACCTCGAACCTTTCGCCTTCCTTGTAAGTCGTCCACTCCCCCCGGCCTGCGGGCTGCTGCACGTCCCAGGTTCCGCGCACCAGGTGCATCCACTCCTTGACCGGCGCCTCAAACCTCCACTCACCCGGCTCCATCACCCCGACGGTGAAGTTGCCCTGCTCATTCTTGAATTCGAGGCTGCGCACTTGTCCCTCAAAGTATTCGTTCTGGCCAATCATGGAATGCTCCATTCGTGTTGACGGTCTTCGGCGCGCTGTTGCGGCCTACTGCGAATCACAGTATTGAAGCTCCTCCGCCCAAGCCATCGCCGGAGCGTACTCTTTGCTGAGTAAATAGTGGCCGCCGCGTACAGTACGACGGCGGTAACATGAGGGCATGGCACTTGATGGACAGACGTTCACGGTCACTAAGCTGATCGCGACCAATGGACTCGGGCTGACGATGGCCCACGAAGGCAGGGCAGGTCAACGACCAGCCGGCATCCCACTGGCCCTTGAGCGCAAGGGCCCCATTCCGGGCCTGCGCGGCGGGGAACTGGTCCTCACCAGTGGACTGCACCTTGGCTCGGACTGGGGCGCCTGGGAAGCGTTCCTTTCGGAAGCCATGGGCGCTGGCGCCTCCGGGTTCATCATCGGGCTCGGGTCCGGGGCAGCATTCGAGACGCTCCCTTCGCAGGTGCTTAGCCTTGCCAACGAGCATGATGTGCCGCTGCTGACTGCCGACTTCGCCGACATGGGACGGATTGCTCACTCCATTACAGCCCTGGTCTCGGATGCCCAGCGGGAGGCCCTGAGACGACCCCTCGATCTGCAGATGGAAATTACCGCAATCGTGACCCGCGGCGGCTCCGTCGGGGACCTGCTGTCCGGCTGGCAACAACGAACCGATGAGCCAGTAGCTGTTTTCGACCGGCTCGGGCGGGCCATGGCCCGAAGCTCGACGTTCCCATCGAGCCTGCTGGCTCCGCTGGGCGAACGCCTCGCCAGTCATCAAGCGCCCCGGCTTGGTGAGCAACTCCGGCTGTCCGCGTCCACGTTGACAGCACAGCCGGACAATGCAACCGGGGAGGCGGAGGCCACGGTCGAGATTTCCCCCTTTGCCGGCAACGACACCGTACGCGGCTACTGCGTCCGGATTCCCTCGGGCCGCGAGACGGCTGAGCTAGCCGCGCCGGCGCTCCGGTCCCTCCTGGCACTCGAATTCGAACGCCTGTGGTTCCTCGACGAGTCGGCACGTCGGAAACGAGCCGAACGGTTTGCGCGCCTTTTGACGCTCACGGAGCCGGGAGGCGCGCGGACATTCCTGCGGAGCCTTGGGATCGATCCAGGCCCACTCCGTGGCGTAGCCATCGAAGCAAGAAATGAGACACACGCCGAAGTGCTCATCGACGACCTCGCTGTGGTGCTCGCCGCGCCCTTTATCCGGCACCGCCACCGCGTCGTCGAGTGCCTGGCAACAGTGGACCCCCGCCAGGCGCTTGCCGACTACGGCCTGGACGTCCCAACGGGGATCGGCACCTCCGGCGCCCCTGAACACTCCGTCCGGAGCATAAGGCAAGCCACCCTGGCCTTGGAGACCAGCCGTCGGGCCGGCACGCCAATCGAGTATGTCGACGGAGCCTCGCACGAGTTCCTGATCAACGCGGCCCCTTCCGACTACCTGGAATCGTTCTCCACCGCCGTCCTTGCCCCGATCGAGAACTCACGAGGAGGTGAAGCCCTCCTCCGCACCTTGCACACCTGGCTTCTCGAACGTCGATCCATCGAAGCAACAGCCGAACGCATGGGCGTCCACCGGCATACGGTTCGGAACCGGATGCAACGGATCGTCCAGATCACAGGGCACGATCTTGACGGCATCGATGCTCAGACCGAGCTCTGGCTCGCCCTCAAGGCCCGGGGCTTCCGCGACAGCGCTGATACTTCACCACTAGGTCCATAACGATAAGTTCAGGTTCGCCACTGGGGCCATATTCCGGTGCGGGGTTAGCTGCCATGATGGTCGTCACATCCATGCGGATCCACCGCACAGACCCGGTATTCAAACGAGGAACGCCATCATGCCCACAACCCTTGTCACCACCGATTCCGTCCCCCGGTCCATGCTCCGCCGAGTCGTCATAGCCAGCGGGCTTGGAACCTTACTGGAGTACTTCGATTACGCCAGCTATAGCTACCTCGCAACTACCATCGCCATGGTCTTCTTCCCCCCGGAAGACCGCGCTGTTGCACTGATGAGTACCTTCGCGGTGTTCGCGCTCTCCTTCCTGGTTCGCCCGCTGGGCGCTTTCGTCTGGGGCAGCCTGGGCGACAAAATCGGGCGCAAGAGCATCCTCGCCACCACTATCATCCTCATGTCCGGAGCGACTTTCCTCATCGGGTTCATTCCGAGCTATGGCATGATCGGCGTTTCTGCACCGATCCTGCTCCTCTTGCTCCGCATGACGCAGAGTTTCTCTGCCTCCGGGGAGTACGCCGGCGCGGGCACTTTCGTTGCCGAGTATGCCCCCGCCGCCAAACGCGGACTGCTTACCAGCGTTGTACCCATCGCAGCAGCTGCTGGCTTCCTGGCGGCATCACTCATGGCCACCGTCCTCTACGCAAGCACGTCGCCGGAGTTCATGCAGGAGTGGGGCTGGAGGATTCCGTTCCTCGTGGCAGGCCCGCTCGGCATTGTTGGCCTCTGGCTCCGGCTGCGCCTGGAAGACACCCCTCAGTTCCGCCGGGTGCTTGAACTCGAAAAGAAGCAACGCGAGATCCTTGTCGATCAGCACCCGGCCACGAGCCGTTGGTCCGAGACGCGCAAGAGCCTGCCGTCGATGTTCAAGGCACTGCTCGTCATGTCACTCAACGCCGGCGCCTACTACCTTCTGCTCAGCTACACGCCCTCTTTCCTCATCGAGGAAGCAGGTATGAGCGAAGCAAACGCGACTCTGGTGGTCACCATTGGCTTGCTGGCACACATCATCTTCATCCCCCTCGCCGCCCGTCTCTCCGACCGCATCGGCCGTAAGCGCACCCTGATGATCTCGAGCATCGCTTTCATCCTCTTGAGCTACCCGATCATGACGCTGCTCTCCTTCGGCGGAGTGGTCCTCGCCTCGGCCGTCCTTGTTGCGTCGCTGATGTTCTTCGCAATGAACGACGCGGTCTTCCCGTCGTTCTTCACCGAGTTGTTCGGCACCCGCTCGCGCTACCTCGGGTTCGCGCTGCCCTTCAACGTCGGCGCCATGCTTTTCGGAGGCGTCGCACCGCTCATCGGCACATGGCTGATAGCCACCACCGGCAACGCGAGCTCGCCGGCGTTCTTCCTGATGGGCATCGGCGTACTCTCGCTGGCCGGGCTGCTGATGAGCGCAGAGACAGCACGTCGCCCCCTGGCCGACGAGCAAGCTGGGGTGCGGAAGCACTCCGTCCCATCGATCTAGGGCCGTGAAGCCGAAAAGCTCTCCCGTTTAGCAGCAGCACTGGGCCGTACAGCACTTGCAGCAGTGTTGTGCGGCCCTCACGGCGGAACGTTCAGGCCCGACCGGCACACGATGGGAAATCGTTGGCCGGTGGGTGAATCCACTGTCTTCCAAGTTCCGTCGTCGCCGCGTTCATTCTTGTGGTCGGCACCGGGCGAGTCAGGGACGGCCAGGACCAGCCTTGCTTGAACCCACTGCTCCGCGTACGATCGTACACATAGCGTTCGGGATGCCGTAACGTCTCCCCTTCTCGTTGTCGTCCGTTTCTGAAGCAGGCCGATAGGCCACGTCAAGACATCGCCAGGGTTACACGAGGACGTTCCACAGTCTTGATCCGGAAGGATTTCCATGCCGCCCTGCCTCCTCAAGCCTCAGCGCGCACTTGTCCGTGCCCGGTGGGGCGTGTTCGGCACGTTTGCCGTAGTCGGGTTCCTTTCGGCAATCTGGCTTGTCAATATTCCGGACATCCAAGAGCGGACCGGGACATCCCATGCCGTTCTCGGCGGACTCATCCTTCTTCTTGGACTCGGCGCACTGGTGTCAATGCAGTTCACCGGTATCCTCATTCGCAAGATCGGTAGCCGGGCCAGTTCCTTGTTGGGACTCGGATTCCTGGTCGTCACCGTGAACCTGCCGGGCATGGCCACCGATGCGGTCTCCCTGGGTGCCGCCCTGTTCATCTTTGGCCTCGGCCACGGAATCACCGATGTGGCGATGAATCAGCATGCGGTCGTTGTGGAACGAGGATACAGCCGGCCGATTATGTCCGCTTTCCATGCCTTCTATTCCTTGGGCGGCGCTGTCGGGGCCGTTGCCGCAGCGGCCGGGCAATCCTCCGGCCTGGACCTGGCGTGGATTCTCTTCCTTGCTTGCCTCGTAGGTGCGGCAGGCGCAGCATTCTCTGCGCCCAGGCTGCTGTCCACCGCAACCGAACTCCGGCTCGAAGCCGGAGCCGGTCCTGACCCTGTAAACGAAGATGCATCACAAGGCACTGTTTTGCCGGATCGCAATCGGCGTAGGATCGTTGCCCTCGCCGTCATGGCGTTCCTGATACTGCTTTCGGAAGGGGCAGCCAACGATTGGAGCGCGCTCCAGACTGTCGAGTGTCTCAATGAGTCCGAGGCTGCGGCCGCCTTGGCCTATGGTGCATTCGCGTCGGCCATGACGGTTGGTCGGCTGCTCGCCGACCGGGCGGCGCATGCGCTGGGGCCTGTCCGGGTGATTCGCTACGGTTCCCTTATGGCCGGAGCCGGGATGCTGGCTGTCGTCACATCGACGCTCTATCCGCTCTCGATCATCGGATGGCTACTGTTCGGCCTGGGACTTTCAGGGATCATTCCGCAGATCTACACGGCAGCGGGCGCCGCAGGACGGGACGATTCCGGCAAGACGCTCGCGCGGGTGGTTAGCTGCGGGTACGTGGGACTGCTTGCAGGCCCGGCCATTATTGGCTGGCTGGGTGGAATGGTTGGGCTGACGCTGGCGTTCATCTTGCCCTTGCTGTTTTGCGCCTTCGGAGTCATCCTCGCGAAGGCTGTGGCTCCCGCGAGTGACGAAGTAGCACCCGAGCACATGCACAACATCCAGGCGTCCAGTTCGGAACGCTAGACGGCGGCCGGGAGCTGCGGCGGTCGACGACGGGTTAAAACGCCATGGTCGATGGTCCTTCCCTCAGGAGGCCCATCGACCATGGCGAATGGTGGCTGTTAGTTGGAGGGGAAGTTGTAGGAGGCGCCGGAGGCGTGGGTGGGTTCTGGCCAGCGGGAGGTGATGACTTTGCCGCGGGTGTAGAAGGAGACGCCTTCGGGGCCGTAGATGTGTTTGTCGCCGAAGAGGGAGTTTTTCCAGCCGCCGAAGGAGTGGTAGGCGACCGGGACGGGCAGGGGCACGTTGATGCCCACCATGCCCACGGTCACGGAGCGCTGGAACTTCCTTGCTGCGGCGCCGTTGGAGGTGAAGATCGCGGTGCCGTTGCCGTAGGGGTTGGCGTTGATCAGCGCGATGCCTTCTTCGAGGTCGGCGACGCGGACCACGACCAGGACGGGGCCGAAGATTTCCTCGGTGTAGGCGCTCATTTCGGTGCCCACGTGGTCGATCACGGTGGGGCCGACCCAGAACCCGTCTTCGTGGCCGGGGACCACGAGGTCGCGGCCGTCCACGACCATGGCCGCGCCGGCGGTTTCGGCTTCGGTAACGATCCGCAGGATGCGTTCCTTGGAGGCCGGGGTGATGACCGGTCCCATTTCGGCGTCGGGCTCGGTGCCGTTGGCGACTTTCACGGCCAGGGCGCGTTCTTGAACTTTTTTCACGATCAACTCTGCGGCGTCCCCGACGGCGACGGCGACGGAGATGGCCATGCAGCGTTCCCCGGCGGAACCGAACGCGGCGGCGGCGAGGTGGTCCGCGGCGTTGTCCAGGTCGGCGTCGGGCATGATGATGGCGTGGTTCTTCGCCCCGCCCAGGGCCTGGACCCGTTTGCCGTGCCGGGTGGCGGTCTCGTGGACGTACTGGGCGATCGGGGTGGAACCAACAAAACTAATGCCGTCCACGTCCGGGTGGGTCAGCAAACCGTCAACGGTTTCCTTGCCGCCGTGCAGGACCTGGAACACACCATCGGGCAGGCCGGCCTGCTTCCACAGCTTGGCTAGCAGCATCGGCGCGGACGGGTCCCGTTCGGAGGGCTTGAGGATGAACGCGTTGCCGGTGGCGATCGCCATCGGGGCCATCCACAGCGGGACCATGACGGGGAAGTTGAACGGGGTGATGCCGGCGACGACGCCCAGGGGTTCGCGGAAGGAGAAGACATCGATACCGGTGGAGACCTGGTCCGAGTAGTCGCCCTTGAGCAGCTGCGGGATGCCGCAGGCGAACTCGATGACTTCCAGGCCGCGGCCGATTTCGCCCTTGGCGTCGGAGAGGACCTTGCCGTGCTCGGCCGTGATCAGCTCGGCGAGTTCGTCCACGTGCGCGGCGACCAGTTCGCGGAACTTGAACAGCACCGCGGTGCGCTTGGCCAGGGAAATGTCACCCCAGGACTCCGCGGCCTTCTTCGCCGCCGCGACCGTGGCGTCCAGATCGGCTTCGTTGGCCAGGCGCAGCTGAGCCGTGACCTGCCCGGTTGCGGGGTTGTAGACGGGCTGGGTCCGGTCACCTTCACCGGACGTTTCGGCGCCGTTGATGAAGTGGTTAATTGTGGTCATGTCTATCCTTTGGAGTCTTGGTGTTGAACTGGCTTTGCGTGGTTTGCCTGGCAGATCAGGCGAAGATTTCCCCGTAGATGCTCTGAATCTGCTCTGCGTTGGGGACGAGCGGGTTGTTGCCCGGGGAGCCTGAGGACAGCGCTTGCTCTGCCATCAACGGGATTTTTGCCTCCCAGGCTTCACGATCGATTCCGAACGCTTCGGGTGTGGGGACCTCAAGGTCCCGGTTGAGTGCATGCAATTCAGCCACCAGGGCCTCAGCTGCATACTGGTCCGTACTGCTTGGACTGGCGACACCAAGGGCCCGCGCGCAGTCTGCGTACCGAGACGCGGCAGCGGTCACTGAAAATTCCGTGACCGACGGAAACAACATTGCGTTGGCCAAACCGTGGGCGACATGGAAGTGGGCGCCGATGGGGCGGCTCATCCCATGGACCAGCGCCACGCTGGAGTTCGAGAAGGCGATACCTGCCTGAGTGGCGGCGAGCATCATGGCTTCCCGGGCCTTCGTGTCCGTACCGTCGGCATAGACGCGCCGAAGGTTTGAGCCAATTGTTCGGATCGCCGAAAGCGCAAATGTATCGGAGAAGGGGTTGGCCCTTCGGCTTACATAGGCTTCGATGGCATGCGTCAGCGCATCAATTCCAGTGTCGGCTGTCAACCGGGGCGGCATGGAGACCGTAAGTTCGTAGTCAATAACTGCGGCCACCGGCAGGAACGAGATCCCGGCGCAAAGCATCTTTTCATGCGTTTCCGAGTCGCTGATGATGGTGAACTGTGTTGCTTCCGATCCGCTGCCTGCCGTTGTAGGAATCGCTATGACGGGAATAGCCGGCCCTGTGTTGTTTAGCGGAGCCTTGTAGTCACGCATGGCTCCGCCTTGACGGCTCAGCAGCCCCAGGGCCTTGGCAGTGTCGATGGCACTTCCACCGCCCAAGCCGATGATGATGTCCGCATCATGGTTCCGCGCGGCAACCACCCCTTGATGCAGGGAGTCTGTAGTGGGGTCCGGCACTACGCCCGAGAAGACAGCAGGCTCCAGGCCACTGCTTTTGATGGAATTCAGAAGGGTGTCGACGCTGCCAGTGGTCAGCATGAAGGCATCCGTGACAATGAGCGGCCTGGCGGCCCGCAGTTCCTCCAGGAGCGACCCAACATGTCCGACGGAGCCTCCGCCAACCTTCATGATTCTGGGTAATGCGATATTTGCGACCATTTTTCCTCTATCCATTTACTGGAGCGCAACAGCGCCCCGGCGGTTGATTTCTAATCCCTGCATACAAGTCTCGGCAAGTTATTTGCCCAAAACAATGGCCAAAGATGCCCGTTCCTGTGCAAATATGCACGGTAGTATTGGAGTGTGATTTCGGCAGACGACCTTCGCTTCTTCCTTGAAACCGCCCGGACGGGCAAGCTCGTCGCAGCTGCACGTGGTCTCGGCGTGGACCACACAACCGTCGGACGACGGATTTCGCATTTGGAGCGCAGCGCCGGCTCCAGGTTGTTTGTTCGTTCCGCAGGCGGATGGAAGCTTACAGACGCCGGTGAACGCCTCGCGGTTCACGCAGAAGCGGTTGAGTCCTCGTTGTTGGCGGCGGCGGAAGAACTTGGGTCAGGGCCGGGACGCATATCGGGAACCGTCCGCATAGCCACGCCGGATGGATTCGGCGCCTTCGTCCTCAGCCCGGGGCTAGGTGCCTTGAGAAACAGGCATCCGGACCTGGCAGTTGAGATCGTTACAGCTACCCGGCTGAACCTCTTGGCAACGAAAGAGTTCGATGTGGGAATTTCGTTGGCCAAGCCCACCATTCGTGGCGTCGACGCTACAGAACTGGCCGCGTATCCGTTGGGTTTCTACGCTGCCCCGGCGTATTTGGAAGGGAATCCCGTCATATCCTCAGTCGATGACCTGAAGGAACACGCGGTTATCGGGTATGTGGACTCGCTTCTGGATATCCCCGACTTGCGATTCCTGGATGCAGCATTGCCAGGTGTCCGCCCCGTCATACAGACCAACAACCTCACTGGGCAATGGATGTCGGCAGTCGCTGGCCTGGGTGTTGCTGTGTTGCCAATGTTTGTTGGTGAACCCGACAGACGCCTTGTACGGATCCTTGCAGACACGGTAAGTATCCGCAGGAAATATTGGTTGGCCATACCGCGGGAACTGCAACGCCTGGCGCGGACCAGGGCAGTCCAGGATGCGCTGGTTGAACTTGCATCTGCCCACCCCTATTTAGAGGCGGCTGCATAAGGTCCTGCGAAGCTGGCCGGAGCCGGTGGAGCGCCCTGAGGGAGCGCCCCACCGACAGGGTGTTAGGAGGCCCAGGCTGGTCGTTCGCCAGCGGGCCGGGCAGCCCGGATGTCTCCGGATCGTGCATGGCCTTCGAAGTTCTCCGCTCGTGCTGCCCTACCAAGTAGCTCTCCGAGCTCAGCACTGGCAGCTACTGAAGTGACTTCCTGGTACGTGACAGTCTTGATGTACTTACCCACCCACAAACCGCCGGTGTAGCGTGCAGCATGGCGTGTGGGCAGAACGTGGTTGGTGCCGATGACTTTGTCACCAAAGGAAACGCAGGTGTTCTCGCCGAGGAAAAGTGCTCCGTAGTTGATCATGCTGTCCAGCGCTTCGCGTGGATTCGCCGTCAGGATCTGCACATGTTCGCTGGCGAACTCGTCGGCAACGGCATAGGCCTCTTTCAGGTCATCGACCAGAATTACTTGGCCATGGTCCCGCCAAGCGACTTCTGCGACTGCGCGGGTGGACAAGCCGACCAGTTGGCGATCGATCTCTTCAATGGCCTGCTCGCCGACTTCCCGGGACGTGGTGACAAGAATGGCCGGTGAGTCGGGGCCGTGTTCTGCCTGGCTGAGCAGATCGACGGCGATAAGGAACGGGTCGGCCGCCTCGTCGGCGACAATCAAGACCTCGGTAGGGCCTGCGAAGAGGTCGATTCCTACTTCACCAAAGAGTTGCCTTTTTGCCTCAGCAACGTAGGCATTTCCTGGGCCAGCCAGGAAATCAACGGGGGCTATGGACTCTGTGCCCACGGCAAGTGCGGCGACTGCCTGGACGCCGCCAAGCAAGTAGATCTCATCTGCTCCCGCGAAGTGCATAGCGGCGATTGAAGCATCCGGAACCACTCCCCCGGCGGCCGGGGTGGCTGCTGCGACCCTCCGGACCCCGGCGACCTTGGCAGTGACGATGGTCATGTGGGCAGAGGCCAGCAGAGGGTAACGCCCGCCGGGCACGTAGGCACCGACTGCGTCGATGGGAATGTTCTTCTGGCCAAGTATGATTCCAGGTTCAACTTCAGCCTCAAATTCCTTGAGCGAGTCGAGTTGCAGGCGGGCGAAGCGCTCAACGTTCCGCTGAACTGCCTTAATGTCTTCCACGGTTTGTTCGGGGAGCCGTGCAATGGCCGCATCGATCTCGTCCTGCGACAGCAGGAAGGAGGCGGGGGACCACTTATCGAACTTTTCAGAGTAGGCGCGGACCGCGGCGTCGCCGCGTTCACGAACGTCGGCGATGACGGTTTCAACGGTTTCCCTGACGCCTACTGGCGATGAAGGGTCCGAGATAGTGACTTCAGCGTTCTTAAGGGAGGTGCGCAATGGTTTTCTCTTTCGTTGCTGGAGCCATAGCGCAGGTAGTGCGTGTGCTCCACGTTACTTGGAAACGACTTAACCATAACATTACCCCCCTAAAACCGACAGAGTCGAAAGCTTTTACTTATTATTGATTGGCGGACGATCCCAACTCCAGCCAACTGTGCCGTGGCTACCTATAGGATTGCCTTATGACTTTGGCCCAACTTGAAGCATTTGTAGCAGCAGCTGAGGGACACACTTTTACTGCGGCGGCTGCAGCGCTGGGCATGAGTCAGCCCGCAGTTTCCGACCTCATCCGTCGGCTGGAAACCGAACTCGGTGCGCCCCTCTTCAGCCGGAGTGGCCGGACGCTCGTATTGTCGGCCGCAGGGGAAGAATTACTTCCCTATGCGGAGCAAACCGTTTTTGCCGCCAAGCAAGGCGCAGAAGCGGTAAGCGCCCTCCTCTCCCTGGGCGGCGGAACGGCCACCTTTGGCCTTCTGCGAAATGCGGAGTTCTACATCAAGCAGGACCTGGCGAAACGATTCCGACAAAAGCATCCCAACGTTCGTATTCGGCTGGTGGGTCAGAACAGTGCAGAGACCGTGAGCGACGTTGTCGCCGGGCAATTGGAAGCCGGCCTGGTAACACTGCCCGTGGATGATGACCGCCTCGATGTGCTCCCGCTGGCACGCGACGAAGTGGTCTATGTAAGCGCAGCGCCGGAACGGGTACAAACGCCCCCGGATATCGCTGCAATATGCGCCGCTCCCCTCATTCTCTACGACGCCCATTACGCCCAAACCGATCCTGCCCGGAAGCAGCTCTCCGCCCGGGCTCGACTGAGAGGGATGTCGATTAACGCCGGCATTGAAGTCGAGTATCTCTCAGCGGCACTGTCCTTGGCCGCCGACGGCTTCGGAGACACGATTGCATGCAGGGCCGCCCTGGAGTCCGAGGTCTACCCCCTGGGACTGCAGGCTGTATCCATGGCAGAGCCAATGTTCGACACGCTGGCACTGATCAAAAGACATGGACAGCTGTTGTCCCCTGCGACCAAGGAAATGGCCAGATTGGCACATTCGGCTCTCATCGACCATCAAACCTCTGATCATGGGACGGCCGAGATTCTCAACGGCGGACACGATATAGAGGCTTTCCTGGGCGATCGATAACTTCGGCGGTCCGGGATTCTTCCATGAAAAAGCCCGGATTGGAGCCCAGACGCAATGGTGGGCGGCATCTCCAGGGATGCCGCCCACCATGATCTTGGTCGCCAGGAGACCCCGACGCAGTTGATTGCAGGTTGCGTTGATCAACTACCTGCGGCCCAGCACTACCGGCCGGCCAACGAACCAGCGACGCCGCCGACGCTGAAGTACTTGTTCAGCGTCCCAAAGACGATCGCGGGAGGCAGCATCATGATGACGGCTACGGCCATGACCGAGCCCCAGTCCGTTGCATGCTGTTGGAAGAACGTCTGAACACCGATGGGGAGGGTAAATGTCCCGGACGAACGCAGGAAGATGCTGGCTACCAGATAGTCATTCCACGCCATCAGGAAAGTGAAGATAGCAGTGGAGAGGATCCCAGGCAACGAGTTTTTGAGCACGATATGCCAGAAGCTGCCGAACACTGAGGCGCCATCAATCCAGGCGGCCTCCTCCAGGCTGTCGGGAATGCCGTCCATGTAGGAAGCCATCATCCACGTTGCTACGGACATCGAACTGGCGACGTAGAGGATGGTTATGCCGATGAGGTTGTCGGCCAAGCCCATGCCAGAGAAGAGGATGAACAAAGGAATGACTGACGTGATAACGGGAAGAGACTGGATCACGAAGAGCAGTAGCGAATAGCCTTCCACGAGCCGGCTTCGACCTCGGGAGAGGACATAACCGGCAGGGGCTGCGACCAGCACGGATACCACCACCGTGGCCAGTGTTACTTGGAGACTATTGAGCAGCCATGCCACCACCTCGGTGTCGCCGATGACATGGATGAAGTTGTCAAGTGTCAGGCTGCCGGTGCCGTTGTTTGACCTCAGGGACAAGACAAATGTTCCGGCGATGGGCACCAAGGCAACGCATGCGACGAGGATCAGGATCCAGAACCGCTTCCATTTACCGCGGTCGGCCGGGTCTAGATTCCGGCGCACCTGAGTGCCTGTACTTCGGGTGAGGCTGGTGGTTGTCATTCGACTCTCGACTTTCGGATCTGCCGGAACAGGATGGTGGCCACCGTCGCCAGCGCCACGGTCATCATGAATGCGATGGCAACGCCAGGGCCGGTCTGGAAGTTCTGGAAAACCGTCCTGTAGGCGAGCACCACGAGGGTGCTTGTTGAGCCAACGGGACCGCCGTGCGTCAGGAGATAGATTGCCGGGAATTCATTGACGCAGAAGATCGTCATGAGCACCCAGGAAATGTAGGTGGGCTTGGCGATGATAGGCAGTGTCATGTGTATGAACTGCTGGCGAGGCGTGGCGCCGTCGATCTTTGCCGCTTCGTAGATGCTTTCATCCACTGACGTGAGCGCAGCACTCATCATGAGCATCATGAACGGGAAGTTCAGCCAGACGATAAACAGACACACCGTGACCTGTGCGAGCAATGGGTCCGAGAGGAACCGCACTTCGCCCAATCCCAGTGACCTGAACAGTGAGGGTATGGGGCTGGAATCGGTGGCCAGCAGCCAGTTCCATGACGTAGACGAAACCACGACCGGTACCACCCAAGGCAGCAGCAGTATGGTTTTCAGAACGCCACGGGCCGGCACGCGCTTCTGCAGCAGGAGGGCAAGGCCCAACCCTGAAATCCAGCTTCCGAAGACACCGGTGATGGTGAAAACGAGGGTGAAGCCTGCGGCTTTCCAGAACGCTTCCCCGCCAAGGACACGGGCAAAGTTATCCAGTCCCACAAACTCACCGGCGTTGATTAATGAGCCGTTGTGTACCGCCTGGAAGGCAGCATAGGCAATGGGATATGCGTTGGTCAGCAACAGGATCAGCACCGAAGGTGCGATCAGAAGCGCCATGGTGGAGCGGGATTGCCCCGGAACGTGGTGGCGCCGTGGCCTGCTGCGCTTCCTGGCGGGCACCACCCCCCGCTGGACGGCTTCAGGCCGCCCAGCGGGGATACGGACTAGTGAGGATTGAGGAGTCATGACGAGGTAACAGACTTAACATCGCTCTGGAGTTTAGTGAGGGCCGTCTTCGCGTCGGTCTTGCCGCCAAGAAGCGTCTGACAGAAGTCAGCCATGGCCTGTCCGCCGTCGATCGCAGCAAGTTTGGCGGAGGACTGGGACCCCTTAGACGCAAGGGTCTTGGCCACGGGCTGCCACTTGTTGACAATGGCAACGTTGGATTGGCTCTCGGTGAAGAACGGTGCCTCGGCGATGGATTTCAGCGCGGGAAGCTGGGTGACCAGCTTCTTCTCCCACAGCACCTTCATATTCTTCAGGTAGTGGGTGATGAATGCTTCGGACGCTTCCTGCGACGGGGTGTTCTTGTACATCATGATGTTGTTGACGTACTGAATGGTGCCGGTGTCGCCGTGAGGGCCCTTCAAGGGGTCCATGACCACGATGTCCTTGTCAGCAAGCTGGTCATCCAGGCCAAGGTAGTAGAAACCCATTCCAATCTTCTTATTGGTCCACTGGGTGACGAGGTCGTCGTCCTTCAGGCTCACGGCCCCGGGATCAGTCAGGCCTCCCTTCACGGCTTCGATGACGAAATCTGCTGTTTCGGCGTTCCGGTCCGTGACGATGTCAAGCTCGCCACCTTCGTTGAAGAGGCCACCACCGTTGTTGATCATCAGGCTAAGGATGGCCATGGGGCCGAAGTTGCCGCTGCCGCCGCTGATGCCCCAGGCGTAGAAGCCCTTCGCGGCGATCTTCTTGCCGGCTTCCAGGAATTCGTCCCAGGTGGTCGGGGCTGCCACGCCGACGGCGTCCAGGATTGACTTGCGGTACCAGAGAGTCTGGATGTCCACAGCCCACGGAACGGCGACGTAGCCCTCAGGGGTCTTCATAGCGTCCACTACGTGCGGAAGGAAATCATCGTAGAGACCGTTCGACTTGAACGATTCGATGAGTTTGTCCGCGTATTCGACGGCGCCCTGGGCTGCGTATTGGAACGACTGGAAGCCGCCGCCGGTCGAGACGGCAGGTCCCGTCTTCGACGCGATGGCCGAGGAGTAGGTCTCGTTGAAGCCGTTCCACAGAACCTGCTGGTATCCGACGTCCTTGACGTTGCCAGCGCCCTGGAATGACTTGGCGAGCTTCTCGGCTTCTTCTGCGTAGCCGGAAGGGCCCCAAGGCATGTCCCAGAATTTCAGGGTGGTGGAACCGGCGGCGTTGCCGCTTCCACCGCCTGCTGCACATGCGGACATCGAGGCCGTCAGCGCCGCAGCTCCTGCAAGGGAGATAAAGCCGCGCCGGGACATGTTCGTGACCCGCGATGAGTTGTTGTTCATGACTATTCCTCCGGATTAACTGATGGGTTGGGGAGAGGGTTGACCGACGCGTCGAATCACGTCGCTCAAGTAGTGAAAGCTCTTGGTCGCTGCATCCAACGACCCACACTCGACTGACAGGACCGTGTCATGGTCGGCAGCTGCGAGTGTCCGCACGATGCGTTCCCAGTCGATGACCCCTTCGCCACAGGCACAGCCGAGCATTCCACGGACTTTGCCGCGGTACTTCCTGGCATCCTCAAAGGAGATGTCTTTGGCGTGGAGGTGCGTGACGTTGGCCACGATGTCCTCCAGCCATGCATGGGGGTCGTTCTCGCTGAGGTAGCTGTTCCCGGTATCCAGGTTGATCGTCAGGGCAGGCGAGTCGATCAGCTTCATCAGCCGGTCCAAGCCTGCAGGGGTGGCTGTATACGGGCCGTGGGTTTCAATCGCAATGGCGATCCCCCGTGGCTCTGCGACCAACGCCGCTTCCTGGAGGGTGTACCTCATGAGGATGAGGTTCTCCTCCTCCGTGCTCCACCCAGGCAACGGGCCGTCGTCGACCATGATCATCGGCGCACCGCACTCGGCTGCGTATCGGATGGACTGTTTCAGGTAGTCCACAGCAATGTCAGGTTTGGCGAGGGGTGCGTGGCTGGAGAGCGAGGAAATCTGCAGCCCCCGGCTCTCCGCTGCATGCTTGAGCTTGAGCGGGTCATCCAGCATTGACCGGCTATGGAAGTACCCTGCTTCGCTGAGAAGTTCCCGGCCCCAGTGGACCATGGGTTCGACGTTGCGGTAGCCGATTTCTGCTGCCCGGTCCATGGCCCAGTCAAAGGAGCCGTTTTCGTACCGCGCGAATTCGAGATTGAGTCCAAGCTTGATTTCACCCATGACGATTCTCCCTGGTCAGAACCCGCGCTGGGCGACGTACTCATCACGGGTTTCGCCGTGATAGGCCGGAACGGTGATATCCCACCAGCCAGTCGGGTGCATTTCGGTCCATGGCAGCTCGGTGGCGCTCATTGCTTCAATGACAACAGGACCTTCGGTGGCGAAAGCCCGCTCAATGGCCCCTGCCAGTTTCGCGGGGTCTTCGATACGTTCTGCAGTGCAGCCAAGGGAACGGGCGAATTCGGCAATGTTGGCGAAGTATGGCTTCCCGTCCGGGGTGCTCCAGTTGGTGACCAGGCGGCGTTCGGCGCCAAAGAGGCTGATTTGGAGGTCCTTGATGGCTTCCCATCCGCCATTGTTCAGGACAACGACGACCAGCGGTGTGCCCAGCATGACCGCAGTGGAGAGCTCAGTGCCTGTTTGGAGGAAGCTGCCATCGCCCACCATGGCAAGGACGGGGGTCTCCGGGACGGCGATTTGCGCGCCGATGGCGGCAGGAAGGCCGAAGCCGATGCCAGACATGCCGCCAGCAACGATGTTGGTCTTGGGACCGTAGATGGGGAACTCATTGAATGCCTGGTTGGCGGGGTTACTGGAGTCCGTAACGAGGATGCCTTCGCGCGGCAGGGCCTTGCGGATTTCGACCATGGCACGTGAGTTGGTCATGGGCAGGTAGTCGGTCTCACGCATGGGGCGCAGGTGCTCGTCCCACTTGGCCTTGAGTTCCTGGAGTTCAGCGAAGTAGTCGGTGGAGTGGTAGTCGGGGCCGGCCCCGAGGGCATCCCTGATGGCGGCCAGTGACGTCTTTGCGTCACCGACGATGCCGACCTCCACCGGGTAGTTGCGGCCAATCTCAAATCCATCGATGTCGATGTGGATCAGTTTGGTGACTGAGGGGATGTTGAACGTGACGCCTTCCTTGTAGGAGGACGTAATGCGGTCGCTGAACCGGCAGCCCACGGCAAGGATGACGTCGGCTGTCCTGGTGACGCCATTTCCTGGGATTGAACCCATGTCGCCGCAGGGCCATGCGTAGAGGTCGTGGTCGGCAGGGAATGCGCCTTTGCCCATGAAGGAGTGGGTGACCGGGGCGCCAAGGCGCTCTGCGATGGCGCGCAGCTCGTCACTGGCCTCAGCGGCAATAACGCCGCCGCCGGCAAGGATGACTGGGCGTTTGGCTGACTTGAGAAGCTCGACTGCTTCTGCGATGGCTGTTGCGTCACCTGTCGCCCGGGCTTGCGCCCTGCGGGAGCCGGTGACTCGTTTGTAATCTCCGTATTCAGCCTGCAGGTCCTGGGGAACGTCCACGAGCACAGGTCCGCGACGGCCTTCGTACATGGTGTTGAAGGCTTGGTCCATGACCATGGGGATCTGTTCGAGGCGGCTGGGCTGCCACCATCGCTTCACGACTGGTTCTGCCATGCGGGGGAAGTTGTTTCCGTGTGGCCTGTCGATTTCCTGCAGGACACCCCGGTTTTCCATGTAAGTGTGGACGGCACCGGTGATCAGGATGAAGGGTTGCGAGTCGGCAAATGCTGTGACCAGGCCCGTCAGAGTGTTGGTGGCTCCCGGGCCGATTGAGGTGCAGACCGCGGCGACTTTTCCCGATGCGCGGTAGTATCCGTCGGCCATGTGTGCAGCGCCCTGTTCGTGCATGGCGGGGATTACTTCGATCTCATCGGCGCGGTCGACAAAGGCATCCAAGAGTGCGGTGTTGCCATGTCCGGGCACGGCAAAGACTCGATCCACGCCTTCGCGGATGAGGCAGTCGACAATCATTTGTCCGCCGGTCAGCTGCTTCTCAGTCATTTTGGTTACTTCCTGTAAGTACGGGTGTTATCGGTAGAAATTGGTGCTGACGTGTCGCGGCCCAGTGTTGGCTGGCACCAGGCACTATGTGGTCCGCAACGCGGAACGCGTTGGCGGCGATCGTCAGCGCCGGGTTCATCACGGGTAGCGATGGGAAGAAGGACGAATCAACAACAAAAAGGTTGTCGACATCGTGGGTGCGGCAGGTGGGATCAAGTACGGATGTCCGGGGATCTTCGCCTGCCCGGATGGTCCCTGCCTGATGGGAGTTCACGGCAATTCCCGTGGTCTCACTGAAGATCATCGGGTAGCCCATCTTGCGCAGGATTCGCTTGACCTCGCGAAC
This sequence comes from Arthrobacter sp. StoSoilB5, assembly GCF_019977235.1. Lineage (NCBI taxonomy): Bacteria > Bacillati > Actinomycetota > Actinomycetes > Micrococcales > Micrococcaceae > Arthrobacter > Arthrobacter sp. StoSoilB5. The sequence goes on along the minus strand of NZ_AP024646.1, from coordinate 2,898,678 downwards.
AAGAAGCTGGTGAGCCCGCACATTGTTGGGTTTCCAGTTGATTTGAATTGCCTTGTCGTCCCTGAGGATCACGCGGTTCTCGGGGTCGGGAAGATCCTCGGTGAACAGCCACCAGTCCACGCTGTGGCCGGCGGCGATCTCCAACGCCCATTTGGGAATGAGCGGCTTTTGACCAACCAGCATGGCGCCTTGAAGCTTTCCGATCAGCTGAACGTGGCCGAGTGGGTATGGAAAATCCTTGGTGCCCTTGAGAAGGTAGTCGTTGAAATAGAGCGTCTTTTGGAACTCAACCTTGTTTCGTTTGGGGTGGAAGGCAACCATGATGCTGTTGTTGTGCACCATGTAGTTCCGGCCGAGCATCCCCGAAGAATTGGCGAGCCCATTGGGGTGCTGGTGGTTCGCCGACCTCAGCAACAAAGCTGCGGAGTTGACCGCCCCACATGAAACGACGACCTTTCCTGCCTCGATGACGATGGTGCCGCCACCGACAACGAGCTCGACGCCGGTTGCCTTCTGCCCTGAACTATCCGTCAGAACTTTCTCGGCGTAGGCGCCGGTCAGGATCTCGACGTTTCCGGTTTCAATTGCAGGGCGAACGCAGGTGACATCAGCGTCCATTTTTGCCAGGACGCGGCACGGAAATCCATCGCAGGTACGGCAACGGATGCACGTTCCTCCCTGTCGCCAGTCCAGGCCCAAGGGAATGTTGGAAGGAGTCAGGCCCTGCCGGCGCAGGCCATCGGCGACAGTTTGAATTTCCGGCTCATGCCCAATAGCGGGATAAGGAAACGGTTCAGTCCTGGTCAATGTCGGGTCATCGCGGTGATCACCATGCACTTTATAAACGTGTTCTGCCCGTGAGTAATAGGGAGCCAAGGCATCATAATCGAACGGCCACTGGGGCGAAGTCCCCTCCTCATGCTCTGAGGCGGCAAAATCCTCGCGCCGAAAGCGCACCAGCGAGGAGCCATAGAACTTCGTGTTGCCCCCAACGTAGTAGTACGTTCCGGGACTGAAGGGCTCTCCGGACGAGGAGTACCACTTCTCGGCGTTCTTGTAGCGCCCATGTTCGAAGACCGCATCAGGGTCCCAGTTCTCAGGCTCTTGGGGCACGAAACCCCCACGCTCTACGATCAGAACGCTGGCTCCGCTGTCCTTGAGTGCGTACGCGAGGGTGCCTCCACCCATTCCGCTGCCGATAATTACCACGTCATAGTTCGTCTTTGCTGGACGTTCGGTCTGCAAAGAAGGCTGAACAGTCATTCTTCAAAACCTCTCGATTGTAGCCATCGCTGGTTTGCATGAGCTTGGGGCTGCTCCATGGACTACGGAGTGTCGTGATCTTGCCAGTGAGGCGCATCACCCATAAGTAAGAGTACACGGTATCTCGATTTACTCAAGCATGAACTTTGGGTAATGGGCACTTTCCGGCATTAGCGCATCCGTGTTCGTGATCTTTGGTGATACCCATCACAGGTTTCTAGGCTTTTAGTGTACGATCGTACCTATTGCATGTCTAGTGGACGTACGTACGTATCCCCATACTGATCGGCAGATTGAGAGATTGCCATGGATGATCCGCAGAAGGCGGTGGGCGCTGGCACCGGCAAAATTGCCGAAGACAGTTTCAGCACCACAGCCATGACCAGCACCCGATGGACCGTTGCACCAGAACGCCCGCATCGGAGTCGCCGTCGCTTTGATCCCAACCGCAGGGAACGGATCGCGGAGGCGGCGCTGGAAGTAGTTGCCGAATACGGAGTGCCTGAAACAAGCCTCCGACGGATTGCCGCTAAAGCTGACGTTCCCTTGGGGTCGCTCACTTATCACTTCGCCGGAATGCAGGACCTTCTGGCGACCGCGTTCGAGAGGTTCATCGCCCGGGAGTTGGACCTGCTGGAGGGTCGCCTTGAGGGAATCTCCACTTCGGCTGACGCCTCACGGGAAATGTTGGCATTGATCGACGAGGGGGCCTTGAGCCCGGCGCGCAGCCTGTCCTTAAGCCGCGAACTCCAAGCACTTGCACTTAGGGATCCGGAATGCAGGAAGCTGGCCAGCGCATGGATCAAAGGGAGCGCCCTGATTCTCGAGCGCTACTTCGACCCCCGCACCGCGGAGATACTGGAAGTTCTTGTGGAAGGCCTGACTCTGCGTCGGTTCCTGTCTTCCACGGACGCCTCAACAGGTCTCGCCAAAGACGCGCTGCGGAGAGTACTTGCGGCCGGGTCTTTGCGGGCACCCTAGCTATCCGCCGGGACCTGCCTAACGGCTACCCGGCCAGCAAGGCGCTAGTGCCTCTTCTTGGCCGGGAACCCGGCAAGCCCGTTCGCAGGAGTGCCGTCGGAGAACAACAGGCCCGCGCCAGCGGACGCAACCGGGATGTGCCGGGTTTCCACGGAGGCCAACAGCTTCTCTACAGCCCCGCTGACCAGCTCGCGATCATAGTCCTGGGGCTCAAAGGCGCGGTGGATGGAGAGCCCTTCAACCAAGGCATCCAGTTGCCGGGCAACGTCAGGCTCGAAGTGCCGCTCAAATGCTGTTCGGCTGCGCATCATCCAGTCGTGGGTGAGGTGCCGGAAGGCGGGCTGACGAGCGGCAAGAGTGTATAACTCCATTGTCAAAACCAGCGCGTTCCGATCACCATAGGTATCCTCGAGGATCATCTCCACGACGGCCTTCTTTACATCCTCAACTGAGTTTGCCTCGTTCATGCGGCGTTCGAAGCGGTCGCTGATGCGGGTTGCGAAGAGCGTGAATGCCTCGTGGAGCAGCTGGTCCATGCCAGCGAAGTGGTATGTCATGGAGCCCAACGGAACATCTGCCAGAGCTGCTACCTTGCGATGCGATGTTCCGGCGACTCCTTCTGCTGCAATCAGCTCCAGGGTGGCCTCGATAATCCGGTCCCGCCGGTCGGGGTCAACTCTTCGAGTTGTCATGTGTCCACCTACCCAATTGTTCTGATCACCTTTGCCGGGGTTCCCATAGCCAGGACATTCGCCGGCAAATCCTTTGTAACAACTGAACCTGCCCCAACAACACTGTTCTCACCGATTGACACGCCGGCCAGCACGATCACTCCCCCGCCGAGCCAAACATTGTCACCAATGACAATGGGTTTCGCTGCCTCCAGCTTGTCACGCCGGGGCTTGGCCTCCAGGGGATGGGTGGGCGTCAGAAGCTGTACATTCGGACCGATCTGGCAATGGCTGCCGATCTGAATCGCGGCTACATCCAACGCAGTCAGGTTGTAATTAATGAAAGTACCGGCACCAACGGTGATGTTGAAACCATAGTCGACAAAAATGGGCGCGCGAACATGTGCCTCGGCGCCCATGGCCCCGAGCAACTCACGGGCCACACTTTGGGCGGCTTCGACGTCGTCCAGGAACGCGGCCTGAAACTCCCCAGCGAGCCTTATTGCCCTTTGCTGTTTGGCCGTGATCTCTTGGTCGTCAGAGATGTAAAAGTCGCCAGCAATCATCCGCTCGTAATTACTGCGGGGGTCGCCATGGAAATACTCAGAGGCCATATGTACAACTGTACTAAACGATGGTTGATCGCTGCTCAAACACACGCGGCAGCTAAAAGACCAACAAGAACCTCACCCATACGCTACGAACTAATGCCGGACCTGAGAAGCCCGTCCGCGACGATGGCGAGCATCGATGCCAGTGACTCGGCGGGAAGCCCACTGTTGTCCGCCACCGTAGCCACACCGCCGACAAGCCTGCTGATCTGGATTGCCTCCACACCTGGGCGCAGGGCAGAGTCGAGCTCGTCAATCAGGCGCTGATTCGCGTTGAGGTAGGTCTGGCATTTCGCCGCAAACGGAGACCCGGGATCGCCCAGCGCGGCAGTGATCCGCGCGGCCGCACCCTTATGTTCCGTCAGCATCGCCGCGTAATCCGTCAACCAGGTTATTAACCGCACCCGCGCGGGGGCGTCAAGGGCAAGTGCATGGTCGACGGCGGCTTTCACCTTCTCTGCCCAGGCCTCCAGCACGGCGTCGTACAGGGACTCTTTGGTGGGGAAGTGCCGATAGAGCGTGCCAGGGCCTACTTCTGCCCCCTTGGCGACCTCGTCCATCGAAACCGCATCGAAGCCCTTGGCCCGGAAGAAGGCGCGTGCAACCTCCACGATGCGATCGCGGTTGCGTTGAGCGTCAGCTCGCACAGAAACACCTTTCAAGACATGGTTGCAAAACGGAGAGTGTCTCCGTATAGTTCTAAGCGGAGCATCTCTCCTCTTAGTGTACGTCAGCCATTCGGCTAGAACAGGACACCCCTCATGACACCCACAACCGCCACAAGGGCGCCCGCCGGCATGGCACCATCCAGCGGCCGCGCCGGCAGCATTGGCCTCTGGCTGGTCATGCTCGCCCAACTCATGCTTGTCCTCGACGCGACGGTCGTGAACGTCGCACTCCCCCACATCGCCACCGACCTCCACTTCAACCGGGCAGAGCTCAGCTGGGTCTTGAACGGCTACGCCGTCGCCTTTGGAGGACTCCTTCTGCTCGGCGGACGGATCGGCGACGTCTTCGGTCGCCGCCGCACTTTCCTGGTTGGCGTCGCAGCCTTCACGCTCTTCTCCCTGCTCGGCGGCCTGGCCACCTCTCCCCTGCTTCTCGTCATAGCACGCGCGCTACAGGGACTCGGCGCCGCATTCGCGGCCCCCAGCGTACTCGCACTCGTGACCACGAGCGCGAGGGACGAGGGCGCACGGAACCGGGCGCTTGCCTTATTCTCCGCTATCGCCTCCATGGGCGGCGCACTCGGGCTCATTCTTGGCGGCCTCCTCACAGATTTGACCAATTGGCGCTGGACCCTCTTCATCAACGTGCCGATCGGCATCATCGTGCTCATTGCCGTGCCGCGCCTTATCAACGAAACGCCACGGAGGCAGGGTCGCTTCGACATACTCGGAGCAGTGACCGCAACAGGCGGCGCAGTCGCAATTGTCTGGTCCCTCATTCAAGCAGGCGACGTCGGCTGGTCCAACCCGAACACTATTGGCGGACTCGCGGCTGGCGCGGTGCTGATTGCCGCGCTCGCCGTCACCGAGCGTAAGGTTTCCCACCCACTGCTCCGGCCCGAACTGCTCCGAAGCCCGAGCCGAGTGGCGGCCCTGGGCGCGATGGCCGCAACGTATGGCGGGATGCTTGCGATGTTCTTCCTCATGGTCCAGTACTTCGAAGATGATCTGCACTTCGCGCCCATGGTCACCGGGCTGGCCTTTTTGCCGATGCCCCTGAGTATCTTCGCGATGTCGCGGATCGTCCCTCGACTCGTGGAGCGCTTCGGGGCCGTCCGCCTCGTCATCATCGGTGCAGCCCTTCGCGTCGTCGCCTTCCTGCCACTCACACAGCTCAATCCCGACACGCCCTTCGTGATCGTCATGATTGCCCTGCTGTGCACGGGAATCTCGGCTGGCATGACGTTCATGCCACTGACAAACCTCGCGCTCCGGAATGTCGAGCCCGAGCATGCGGGGTCTGCTTCCGGGCTGTTCCAGACGATGCAACAACTTGGCGGTGCCGTGGGTCTGGCCATCGTGGCCTCCACCTTTGCAGCATTCGCAGTTCCCGGTGACTTCCTGATCGGAGGGCGTGCCGGGTTCTGGTCAGCAACCATCCTCTCCGGCCTTGCCTTGGCAGCCGTCCTGGGGCACGTCATCCGGCGTAGGCCCGCCTAGGACGAAACTGCGACAGGGCTTTGCGTTCCACGCCCGCTAGCCGAAGAGTGCTGGCGTTGAAATATTGAGTAGCCGCCGCGTCCAAGTAAAACCCCCGGCTCCGTTGCCGGGATAGAGCCACATGGAACCAGCTATGTCGCGGGCGATGACATCGCCATGGCCGTCGTAGTCAAAATCCCCGGGAGCGGCAACGAGATCCATCTTTTGCCAGCCCCACCCAACTTGTACACGGCCCAACCACCCGCCGGTCCCGTTTCCCGGATAGAGCCACATTCCACCGTTTGCATCCACCGCGAGAATGTCCGGCCTATCGTCCTCGTTGAAGTCATGTCCGCTGAAGATGGATGCCATGATGTTCCATCCCCACCCAACCTGGATGCGTCCGGGTAACCACCCACCAATGCCGTCGCCACGGTACATCCACAGCACGCCCGAACCATCGCGGGCAAGAACATCGGGGTGCCCATCACCGTTCCAGTCTCCCGGTGAAACCATGGCTGTCATTACATCCCAGCCCCAGCCGACTTGCACCGGCTTAGCCCCGCCGGTGCCGGAAAGCGAGAACAACCCGCCATCGCTGTCGCGGAACATCCAATCAGCGCTGCCGTTGCCATCCCAATCACCGGGCATGACCAAGGCGTCTGCGTCCAGGACGACCGTAGGGCCTGGGCCCAGGCCTTGGCCTTCCCATCCAGTGCCGCCCTCGCCGGGGCCGCCCTCGTAGACGGTAACGTGACCCTCGTCCGTGATCGTGGGGAGATCTGAGTAGACCTCACCAAAGTCCCACCAGATTTGGATGAAGTTGTGCCAGGAGTCGTCGGCACGGGCAGGCGAGGCGAACAAGGGCTGGGCAAGAGCCAAGGCGATGGCAGCAGCAACGATTGTGTAAGAACGGCGCACGGCAGCCCCCCGGCTCTTTGCGAATCCCCCAGCGGAATCACATGCCGCGAGGATACCCGGCTCGTAGAACTACTAGCAATATCGATGCAGGGCGGATTACTTGGTCCTGTTCAGAGCGGAACCAACTGTGCAACACTCCTGCATGGATGATCCAAGAAGCCGGATTCTGCCACTCCTACGCCACGGCGAACGCCTCCTATGGGTTGGTCAACCGGACCCTAAGGTTCGTTTTACGGGCGCTGATGCGTTTCTCGTGCCTTTCAGCATCCTCTGGGGTGGATTTGCGGTTGTATGGGAGGCCCTGGCCATTACCAGAACGCAGTCGCCTTTGTTCATTATTTGGGGAATTCCGTTCGTCCTGGTGGGCCTGTACTCTATTTTTGGCCGCTTCATTGTCAAGAAGGGGCGGAAGATCGCCACCGCCTACGGACTCACCGACAATCGGGCGATCGTTTGCACAGGGAACAGGTCAGTCGCTGACACTCCCGTGAGGGCCCTGCCAACCAAGGTGGACAAGTCCAGGGACGGCCAACATGTGAGTGTGACTTTCGGGTATCAAGGCGCCATGGGCCTGTTCGGCATGTATCAGAACACGGGATTGGACCTCCTCAGCCTTGGCCTGGGACAAAATGTCGCCTTCTTTGACGTCCCAGACACTGCCGGCTTACTGATGGCTTTGGACCAGGTCCAGGCCGGGCCAGGTGCAACCGAGGCATCCACCTAGGGCATATAGCGGGGACGATGATGCATTGAACCTAACCCGTCCAGGAGGGCACCATGTCAGCAACCTACACCTTCGACGTATTCTCCAGTCTCGACGGTTTCGGCGCCGCGAGCGGCAACTGGACCGGCTACTGGGGCAAACAGGGTCCCGAACTCCTTGAGCACCGCCTCGCTCAATACAGCCAGGAGCAGCGGATGGTTTTCGGGGCCAACACATATCGGGCATTCGTGGAGATGCTGTCCTCAAGCAGTGAGGAGTCCGAGGTCCGCGATCCATGGGTGACGCGGATGATCAATCTCCCGGCAACAGTAGTGTCATCCGCCCTGCGAGGACCTCTCGACTGGCCGGACACGACGCTCGTAACCGGCGACGCCGTCGACGTCATCGCACGACTCAAGGAAGAATCCGACGTGCCATTGCGCTCACACGGCAGCCTGGCAATGAACCGGGCACTGATGGCCGCCGGACTGGTTGACCGCGTTCAAGTGACAATTTTCCCTGTGATTACTGGCCAGACCGGAATGAGCCCGATTTTTCATGGTGCGCAGGACTTCGACCTTGAGCTGATCGAGAACCGGACACTCGACGGCCACATACAGGAGCTGATCTACCGGCCCACTCTGCACAATTGAACCCCTACGTCCTTTTCCTCGCGTCTTCCTCACTCCTAACGTAGCCGTGCGGAACGTGAATGTCTCCAAGATCATGACCCTGCCGGTCCAGTGCCGCAGCGAGCTGGAACACCGCGTCTTCATCCTCCACCCGCGTGCTGGAAGAGCATTTGTCTTCCTTGGGACTTAGACCTGAGCGGGTTGTGGGCTGGTATCGGCAATGTCGCCAATGGACAAGGCTGCGGCGAGGTCCATTGCGTGGTCCGGGCGGGAGAGGTCTTTCTGCGTCAGGGTCTGTATACGGCGCAGCCGTTGCGCCACTGTGTTCGGATGGACCTGCAGCAGTCGCGCCGTGTCCATGCTTATTTGCCCTGCGGAAAAGTAGGTTCTGAGGGTTTTCAGAAGCTCAGTTCCACGGGACTCGTCGTGCCTACGGACGGGACCGAGGGACCGTTCCGTGTACCGGAGCAGCTGGCTGGAATCGTCGAGTTGCAATAGCAGGCCCAGAAGGCCGAGGTCGTCAAAGGTGACTGATGTGTCAGTTCGGCCAGCCAGAGCGAGCATGTTCAGGGCCCCGGAGGTGGACCTATAGGCCCGGGGGTACATGCTGATGCCCGTGATGGGTCCGCGCGATACAGCGGTCGCAGTGGCGTGTGGCCGGCGTGACGCCGCCATTTTCCGGATCCTCTCCACCATCGTCGCATCCGTTGTAGAACTCTCAAGGGAGGTCGGCAGCAACACGACAATTCTGTCGTGATGGATGGCGCAAAGCGGGCGCGGTTTCAGCGTTGAGGCCCAGGCGTTGATCCGTCGGAGCCCCTGCTGCAGGCACGCGTCCTTATCGCCTTGTGCCACGCCGGACAAAGACAGGCCGACCATCGTATGGTCAATGCTCAAGTCGTGGCCCAGGCGCTCGGCACGGGCATGGATGGTGTCCAGCGCGGAAGGCTCTCCGCCGAGCAAGTCATTCAGGACCTCACCTTGGAGTCGCCATTGAGCTTCTTCGGCGGTTCGCACCCTAAGAAGTTCGAGAGAAGTAATCACCGTGGCGTGTTCAACGGCGCGCGTCTCGAGGGGAGTCAACGGTCCGGCCTCGGTCACGGTCCAAATCCTGGCAACTTCACTTTCATTGAGCAGCACCGGAAACACCTTGAAGTTGGCTGACCCCTCATCCCTCATGCCAGTCCTGGTTCTGTCGTCGGGGAATCCTGCGTCGGGATCGGATCGACCAATCACGGCTCCCTGGGAATCTTCGATCAAAACCGGACGCGATATAAGAATCGACAGTGCAGCGGCTATGCCGGGAACACCGCCACCCCTCAGAGCAATGTCAGTGAGTTTTTGGTGAATATCTTCAGATTTTTCCAGCAGATCCCTCTGCGTGTGGAGCTCCCGGTTGAGTAGCACGAGTTCCTCCATCCGGATGGCTTCGGCCGATCGCAGGCGGGAAGTCGTGAGTGCTATCGCCGCATGGTCTGCCAGTACCGCCAGAAGGGCGATCTCTTGTTGACCAAACTTGTGGATACCACTGCGATAGCAGTTCAGCGTCCCAATGACTCCCTGACCCGACTCAAGCAAAGGCACGGAGATCATGGACCGGTACCCCTGCTCCCGCGCGACGCCTCCCCAGGGCGCAAATTGCGGCTCCGCTTGGATGTCTGCAATCGCAACGGGCGCACCCGTTCGAAAGGCCTTGCTGGAAGGAGCTTCAGGTCCCGCGCTTTGGTTCAACAGGACAGGGTGATCCGCATTGACTTGGTCGATGTACTCACGGGAAAGGCCACTTGAACCCTCAATGGTTAGCCTCTGACCGGAGGGGTCAGGCAAGAGCACTCCACAGAATTCGTAACCCATGAGCCCCGCAGCAGTGTCGGCGATCAGGTCTAGCACAGGCGTGAGCGGCTGAGCTGCCACCACCGTCTGAGTGATGGCCCGAACACTGTCCAGCCAGCGATGAATCTCGAGCGATCCCTGGGCTCCAGGGCTGCGGTGCGTCATTCAAGGAGTCTAACCCACGATGTTCCTAGGCACATAGTAAACAGATAATTGTGTTGCTCAGAACATACTTTTGCAGTGACCTGAATCGCATACTGATAGGGATCCTTTCGAGAACGTCAAAGCTGACGAACGACGAGAAACGAGAAACCATGATCGAGCACCTCATGTTCATCAACGGGAAAGATGTTCCTGCCGAGAGCGGGGCATCTCTGACAATTTTCAATCCGGCCACGGGACGGCCGATAGCCACGGTGCCTGACGGCGTCCGTATCGACGTCGACAAAGCAGTTGCCGCCGCCCGTGTGGCTTTTGAAGCAGGGCCCTGGCCCCGCATGAGCCGGACCGACCGGGCAAGAGTCCTGCTTAAGGCAGCAGACGCGCTGGAAGCTGCAAGTGAAACTCTGTTCACGCTCGAAACACAGAACAATGGCCGCCCCATTACTGAGACGCGCGCCCAGCTCTCACGCGTACCGGAATGGTTCCGCTACAACGCGGCCCTTCTCGCCGCGCAACGGGACGCAGTCCTGCCCAGTGACGGTCCGTACCTGACCTACCAAAAGCGCACCCCACTCGGGGTGTGCGGAATTATCACTCCGTTCAACCACCCTGCACTGATCCTCGCTCGAAGCCTTTCTGCTGCCTTGGCCACCGGTAACACAGTGGTAGTCAAACCATCGGAGCTGACCCCACTGACAACCCTCGCCATCGCCAAAATTGTCACAGAGGCGGGCGTCCCCGAAGGTGTCATCAACGTTGTCACCGGCGGCCGCGAAGCAGGGATTGGTTTGAGCGAACACTCGGACGTAGCCAAAGTGACACTGACCGGCGGGACCGAGGCTGGACGTTCCGCGGCCGTGGCCACAGCATCACGGTTCGCACGCATTACCGCAGAACTTGGTGGCAAAACGCCCGTAATCGTCTTTGGAGACTATGAGCCTGTGGCAGCCGCCGAAGGTGCTGCCTTCGCTGCATTCGTTGCCTCCGGGCAGTCATGCGTGGCCGGTGCCCGTTTTCTTGTCCAAAGGGAACGGTATGCCGAGTTCGTTGAGGCGCTGGTCGCCAGAGCCAACGCCATCAAGATTGGTGACCCGGCACAGCCGGAGACCCAAATCGGACCGATGATCAGCGCTACGCAACGCCGCAAGGTCCTGGACTACATTTCCATAGGCCAAGAAGAAGGTGCACGCCTGGTTGCCGGCGGCAATGTTCCCGACCTGCCTGAAGACCTCCGTAATGGGTATTTCCTGCAGCCCACCGTTTTTGCCGATGCAACGAACAACATGCGCGTCGCTCAAGAAGAGATCTTCGGTCCCGTCGCCGTGATCGTTCCGTTCGACACAGAAGCAGAAGCCATAGAGATGGCCAACGACAACCGGTTCGGCCTCGGCGCTGCCGTCTGGACCCACGACCTCGCCCGCGGCCACCGTGTGGCGGCAGCCATTGAGTCAGGCATGGTCTGGGTCAATGACCACCACCGGCTCGAACCATCCCTGCCATGGGGCGGCATCAAGGAATCCGGCGCTGGAAAGGACGCGGGAACAGAATCCTTCGACGATTTCACCTGGATCAAAACAATCGTTGTACGAACAGCCGACACCAATGTCGACTGGTACGGCTCAGACACACCTGGACGTTTGAACTGAGTCAGCCGGCATCCTCGGAAGGGAGTACAAAGTGACGCAGAACAAACCGACTCAGGTGACGCCTGGCTGGCGACAACAAATCACCCGGGTGCAATGGTTGGTACTTTTCGGCACAACCATGGGATGGGCCCTCGATGGCTTCGCCGGAAGTCTCTACGCGCTGGTCCTGGGACCGGCCATGACGGACCTATTGCCGCACTCGGCAATTATGGTCAATTCAGCACAAATCGGCGTATACGGAGGACTGACCGTTGCCCTGTTCCTTGCGGGCTGGGCTACCGGCGGAATCCTCTTCGGCGTGTTGGCAGATTACTTCGGCCGCGTCCGCGTCCTGTCGATCGGCATCCTGACCTACGCAGTCTTCACCGCCGCTGCCGCGTTCGCAGATACATGGTGGCAGCTTGGCATACTCCGTTTCATTGCCGGCCTCGGGTCGGGCGTCGAAGCCCCTGTCGGGGCGGCGCTGGTCGCAGAAGTATGGCGCAACAGATACCGTGCACGGGCTTGCGGGGTCATGATGTCCGGATACGCAGGCGGATTCTTCATGGCAGCGCTGGCCTACGGCCTGCTCAGTGAAAACGGGTGGCGCTTCATGTTGGTCCTCGCGGTTGTTCCGGCCTTCCTGGTCTGGTTCCTGCGACGCTATGTCCCGGAACCGGAAGAGATCAAAGACGTCATCGCCAAGCGCAAAGAACGCAAGGGCAATACCTCGCGGGGACCTGAGGACCAATTTGTTCTCGGCAGGCTTCTTTCACCGCCACATCTACGGGCGACGCTCATCTGTACCGCCCTGGCCACTGGCGCCCTCCTCGCTTTTTGGAGCGTGTCCACCTGGTACCCCCAAATCATTCGCGACATGACCATCGCTGAATCGCTCCCAATGCAAGAGGCAAACCACCGCGTCGCCATCTCATCCATGCTGTTCAACGCCGGCGGAATACTCGGGTACGCATCCTGGGGCTTTATCGCCGACGCCATAGGACGCAAGAAGGCCTTCCTTGTCAGCTTCCTCATTGCCGGGGCCAGCGTCGCTTACCTGTTTCCCTTCGAGCACTCCTATGCCACCTACCTGATCATCATTCCAATCGTTGGCTTTGGGCTGTTCGGCGCCCTTTCCGGGAACTTCGTTTACGGTCCCGAAATGTTCGCACCGAGCATGCGGGCAAGTGGGATTGCCCTGGCCAACAGCATCGGCCGTTATGTCACCGCCGCTGGCCCGCTCGTAGCAGGTGTGATCGCATCCTCGTGGTTTGGAGGCAATCTCGGAGTGGCAACGGCAGTGTTGGCCTCCACGGGAATCCTCGCCCTCGTTGGCCTGTACTTTGCCCCCGAAACCCGCGACGCGGACCTACCAACGGATGCCCAAGCAGGCGCCCGTGAAAACCAAACCACATTGAAAGGAATTTCGTCATGAGCGCCTATGAAGGATCGCGTGCACTTGTTATCGGAGGATCGATCGGGGGACTCACAGCTGCCCTGCTGCTCCGCGACCTCGGATTCGACGTCGACATCTACGAACGGACACCAACAGACCTGGACGGACGTGGGGGCGGCATCGTTCTGCAACCGGACACTCTGCGATGGTTCCAGGAACGCAGTTCCCAACGGCCCGAAGACGTCAGCACCACAACGAGCTGGGTTCAATATCTCGACGGCGAAAACCGCATTATTGACCGGGAAGCCCGGTCCTGGTCCCACACATCGTGGGGCACGTTCTACCGCGCCTTGCTCACGGACTTCGGACGAGACCACTACCATCTGGGAGAGTTCGCCTGCGGTTTCGATCAGGACGAGGATTCAGTCACCGTACGGTTCGTCAGTGGCAGGGAAGAAAAGGCCGCCCTGGTTGTCGTCGCTGACGGCATCACCTCCGCCAACCGGGCTCGAATCGATCCGGATGTCACCCTTGAATACTCCGGCTACATCGGATGGCGCGGGACCGTCGACGAGGCAGATCTCTCGGCAGAAACGGCAAACCTGCTCAATGACGCCGTCACGTACAACGTCGTTCCCCATTCCCAGATCACGATGTATCCCATTCCCAGCGACAGGGGACTTGGTAAAGGACAGCGTCTCATGAACTACGTCTGGTACCGCAACGTTCCAGAAGGTCTTGAGCTAGACGAAATGCTCATCAGCAAGCAAGGATTCCCCGGGAAAGTCTCCGTGCACCCCAACCAGGTCCAGGACCGGTACGTGACTGAAATGCGGCAGGCCGCGTCCCGTCTGCTCGCACCGGCGGCAGCTGAACTGGTCACCTCCACGGAGTCCCCCTTCATCCAGGTGGTCTGGGACTCACGGGCATCGAAAATGGCCAATGGGCGCGTCGCACTCATCGGAGATGCCGCCTGTGCCGCCCGACCACATGCAGCTGCCGGCACAGCCAAGGCGGCCGCCGATGCTTGGGCCCTCAGTGAAGCCTTGACAGCTGCGGCAGGCAATATCGCCGAAGCGCTCGAGAAATGGGAACCGGGCCAGCTCCAGTTGAGCAGCAACCTGCTCACGCGTGTAAAAGCCATGGGCGAACGGTCACAGTTCACGAACACCTGGACCCCGGGCGACCAGGATCTTCGATTTGGCCTTTACGGCCCCGGACGCTAATCACAACAACCCAGGAAAGGACCTCACTATGACGGCCAACAGCTTCCTCAGCGATCTTCCCCTTGCAGGAACCCTTGTCGGAGAGAACTACGAAGGATGGTCCGAGGACCTCCGCCGAGAGTTCGCATCCCATGCCTTTGACGCACACGTCGGGTCCCAACTGCTCAGCCACAATGACCGGGTCAGGGTCTGGGAAATCCGGCTCGCGCCGGGTGAACGTTGGCATGCCCACCGCCATGTTCTTGACTACTTCTGGACCGCCGTCAACGCCGGCAGCAGCAGGCAGCATACCCATGACGGCACAACCCGTGATGTCTCGTACACCGCCGGTGAGACGCGGCACTTCCACTTCGGCGCCGGCGAGTACCTGCTTCACGACATTGAGAACATCGGTCAGACTGACCTCGTTTTCACCACCGTCGAACACCTCGACTCCTACAACGAGCCGCTGCCGCTGGACGCGGCATGAGCGCGGGTTTGATCGACGTTCACGCCCACTGGTTACCTTCGGACTTGTTCGGACTCCCATCCGGCTCTCCATATGGTGCCATGCGGGACCAAGATGGGGAGTTGTTCCTGGGAGACCTGCCGTTGTCTATCCGGACAGAGGCAATGAGCGACGTCAACGCGATCATCGCCGATATGGACGCCCATGAAATCTCGCTGCGGGCTGTGTCGCCACCACCGTTCGCCTTCGCCGTGAACTCATCGTCAGAGAACTACGTCGAGGACTACAACGCGAGTCTTTCAAAGGTGGTCGCCGAGTCGTCCGGTCGCCTGGCTGGCCTGGGACTGACCCGGCTCGATGACGAATCCAGTGCAGTGCGACAAGTCGCCGGCATCGCCAAAGCCGGCGTCCTTGCGGGGGTCGCCATCCCGCCGCTTCTGCGGGGAGAGTCACTGGACACCGGCGTGCTCCGGTCCGTGCTGGAATCGGCGGCCGAACACCGTCTGGCGGTGCTCGTTCACCCCATGCAGCTGCCACGTCCGGAATGGTCCTCCCACTACTTGGCGAACCTCATCGGCAACCCCGTGGAGACAGCAACGGCTGTGGCTGCGGGGATCCTTGGTGGCGTCCTTGAAGAACTGCCTGATCTGCGGATCTGTTTCGTCCATGGCGGCGGATGCGCTCCCGCACTTCTGGGGAGATGGTCACACGCATGGCATGCCCGGGCGGATGTCCGTGCGGGTAGTTCCAGCGATCCGCGGGAACTTTTCCGCTCCGCGTACTTCGACACCGTCACGCACGACCAAAACACGCTCGATCTGCTGGCGGCACACGCCGGACAAGACCGGATCCTCTGTGGAACCGACTACCCATTCGACATGGCAGAAAGCAACCTGCCCGCTTTCGTGGACAAAGGCGGTTTGGACCGAGCCGCACTGCAGCGTAGTGGTCAGACATTCCTGGGCCTGGCCCGAGATCGAAGGGGCCACGATGACTGAGCTGTTCGACCCCATTATTCTTCGGCAACTCACCATACCCAACCGTATTTGGATGTCTCCCATGATGCAGTTCTCATCCAATCCGACTGGCCCCGAAACCGGAGCAGCCACCGATTGGCATTTCCAGCACCTCGCCGCCCGCGCACTGGGCGGCGTAGGTCTGGCCATGGTCGAAGCAACCGCTATCAACCCGAGGGGGCGAAGCAGCCAATATGATCTGGGCCTGTGGAACGACCAGCAGGCAATCTCCCACCGCAGAATCATCGAATTCCTTCACGACCACGGGACCGCCGTCGGCATCCAACTGGTGCATGCAGGCCGCAAAGCCGCCAGCGGCCGCCCGTGGGGAGGCGAACGCCCTGAAGAAATGGAATGGGACCGTGTGGGTCCCAGCGCAGTGCCGTTCGGGACCATCGCAGCGCCGAAGGAACTAACCCGGGCGGAAATCCACGCCCTCGTCCGGGACTTCGCTCACAGCGCCCGTCGGGCCCATATGGCGGGCTTTGATGTGCTGGAACTCCACGGCGCCCACGGGTACCTGATCCACCAGTTCCTATCGCCCGCGTCCAATCACCGCACCGACGAATACGGCGGAGCTCTTGGCAACCGGTTGAGGTTGGCGGTGGAAGTCGTTGACGCTGTCCGGCAGGAATGGCCCGACGATAAGCCCCTGTTCTTCCGCGTCTCAGCGACCGACTGGCTGGCCGGGGACACCGGCGACGAACGCACCGGCTGGACCAGTGACGAGTCGGTCCTCCTCGCGAAGACCCTGAAGGACCATGGTGTCGACCTGATCGACGTCTCAACCGGAGGGTTGGTGCCCGACGCGCAGATTCCCGTCCGGCCTGGTTACCAGGTGGGATTCGCCGATCGGATCCGCAGAGAGGCGTCCATCGCAACAGCAGCTGTAGGGCTCATTACCGAACCTGGACAGGCAGCCGACATCATTGCCTCGGGAAAGGCCGACGCCGTCTTCCTGGCACGGAAGCTGCTTCGCAGCCCCAATTGGGCCCAGGAAGCGAGCGAGCAATTAGGCGGACCGGTGAGGTACCCCCACCAATACGCACGGGCGTTCAGAACACCAGTCCAGACCGCATTGTCTCGGTCCTGATACAGGACCCGAAAACCTGTTAATCCTCAAACCCAAGGAGCCATAAGTGATCACACTCGATCACATTGCTGTCTGGTCAGACAACCTATACCGCACCACCGTGGAACTCAGCCGCGAAACCGGTATCGGTTCCTCCGATGGCGGCTACTTTCCAGGGCTGGGATTGGGCCAAAAGATCATCTCACTGGGCAACTACGTCTACATCGAAGTAGAGAGCATAGTCGATCACCGGATGATCACAGACCGCGCCCCAATGGCCCTGGAACTGGAGCGGCAAACGGCTTCCGGTGATTGCTTCGCAGGCCTGTGCCTGCGCACCGACTCGCTGGACGACATCCACCAATTCGCCAAAGCGCACGGAATTGCGCCGATGGAAGGAATATCCGGTGGCAAAGTCGCCATGGTCCCCGCAGCCGACAAACCATCAATTCCGCACGCTCCCGACTTTTGGAACTCCTGGCGTTTGGGAAAACCCAACATCTACTACGTCCCCGACTTGGGCAGGCATTCGAGTCTGGCGCCGGTTCAGGTAGGCACGGGAGACCACAAGGGCGGCGGAGTCACATCCATCGAACTCGGCGGCAGCGAAGCCGACCTCCAGAAGTGGCTGGGCGATGTCGCCAGCACAAAAGAACTCGGCACGGAAATTACCTACAACGGCGGACCCGATGGACTATACGCAGTCACCTTCGACTCGTCCGCGGGACCACAAACTATTCGACTGAAACCCATCACTCTCTAACGTTCGCAACAGAAAAAGGAGACAAAATGTCAATAACCATCGCAGACGTTGCGGGGCTACAAAAGGCCCGGAGGGTGCGCCGTGCTGCTATCTCCGGTTTCTTTGGCAGCGCACTGGAGTACTACGACTTCGTCATCTACGGAACCGCTGCGGCCCTTGTCTTCGGCAAAGTGTTCTTCTCCGACATGACGGGCGGAGCAGGGGCCCTGGTATCCATCGCAACCTTCGGTGTTGCCTACGTCGCCCGCCCATTCGGTGCTATCTTCTGGGGCCACATCGGGGACCGTCTGGGCCGCCGGCTTGCCCTGATGCTCTCCATCGGGTTGATGGGGTCCGCCACCTTCTTCATCGGTATCCTGCCCTCCTACCAAACCATAGGTTTAGTCGCGCCGATTCTCTTGGTCCTTCTCCGGCTCCTGCAAGGCATCTCAGCAGGCGGAGAGGTGCCCGGATCCAGCAGTCTGACCGTAGAGCACGCCCCCGACGGCAAACGGGCGTTCTACACTGCTTTCTCCATGAGCGGCATGCAGCTGGGCATGTCACTGGGCACTCTGGTCTTCCTGCCTCTGGCCGCAATGCCCCAGGAACACTTGATTTCCTGGGGATGGCGTATCCCGTTCCTTCTCAGTGGCGTCCTGACCATAATCGCTTACCTCCTCAGGCGAAATCTTGAAGAACCCGAAGTTTTCAAGGAAGTACGCGAGGAAGGCAAAACGGATTCACTCCCCATCGTCACCCTTTTGCGTTATCACTGGAAAGCTACACTTCGCGTACTCATCTGCAGCTGCATCAACGTCGTCGGGACCATTTTCAACGTGTTCACCCTGGCCTATGTGTCGCAGAACCAAGGCGTATCGAGCGTCACCATGCTGGTAGCGGTCTCTGTAGGCAACATTGGTGCCGCGGTCATGGCACCCGTGGTTGGCGTATGGGCGGACCGATTTGGACGACGCCCGGTTTACATCATCGGCGCCTTGGGTGCCACTTCCACCCTGTTCGTCCTCTTCAACGCCATCGACTCGGGCAATATCATGCTCATGTTGATCGCGGCGGTCCTGGGAATCAGCGTCTTCTATAGCATGGCCATAGGCGTCGGCGCCGCATACTATGCCGAGCAATTCCCGGCAAAGGTGCGGTATACGGGGATGGCTGTAGGCCTCATGCTCGGCTTGGTTGCGGCTGGTTTCGCCCCAACCATCGCCCAAGCACTCGGCGCCGGGCCAAGCTCCTGGCAGCCGGCAGTATGGTTGTGCCTGGCCGTAGGGATCCTTGGCGCTATCGCAGCCTTCGCGGGGCCGGAAACCAGCCGAAAAACTACGCGTGAACTCGGGTGAGCGACTCAACCCGAAGGGCCCGTACAACACAATCCGTGCACAAAGTCAGGCTTCTCAGCTTTGTTTGTGATCGTGAGCGTGAGTATGGGTTTCACCGACCAGTTCGTGTAGCCCTTCAACGGCGGACGCCAGTGAAAGTTCAGCGGAATCAGCGATAAACGGCATGAGGAGGTTGTTCTCCTTATCCAAGTGCAAGGCGAAGAGTTCTTCTATGACGCCGCCGGTCACCGCAGCCTTCACACCGCGGGAAACACTAAGTTGTTCCACCAGACGGACAATTGCTTTGTGCTCTGCCAACATGCCTTCAACCAGAAGCCTGCCCTCTAAAGCTTTCCTGGGGCCTCCATAAAGGGGACCTTCCTCTGCCAAAGCGTGCGGAATCAGCTCATGCTGGCACCAGGCAAGCAACTCCTCCTGTGCGTGATGCTCGGCGTTGGAGTCACGCTCCTCGACCGCCCGTACGAGCGTGGCCACGAGCTCCCGCAGCTTCCCAAGCATCTCGGCGTGATGATGCTCAACGGCCTGGAGTGCGCGGCGTTCTGCTGCCGGATCTTTGTGCGCGTCGTGATGCATAGCGTCTCCTGTTTCCTGCCACGTGAGCGAGCGGGGTGCCAAAGCCAAGCATTTCCACTCTACGTCGCTGGACGTTTCCAGCAACCCCGTTTAGGCGTCCGGGACCGGCGGGGTTGTTCCGCCGTCGTTTGTCCCTGACATTCGCGGCTCCAGCAGCAGGACCCGGAGCTCCTCAAGTAGTTCCAACTGCTGGCTGTTGACGGCCATCAGCCGATCGATCTCGGTCTTCGCCTGCGTGTCCGTTTCATAATCGTGGAGAGCCATGGCTGCGGCTATCGCATCCTGCCGCTTTGCAGCAATCAGCAGTATGGCACCTTGGAGACCGGCCAGCATGGACAAAAAGAGGTTCAGGAGAATAAACGGATAGGGGTCCCATGCCTGATTGGCAAAAATAAACGTATTCATGGCAGCCCAAACTGACATGAATACTAGAAAGAGCCCAACGAAAGTCCAGCTGCCCATGCCATTCCGAAGGAGGTCTGCCGCGCGCTCACCTCGGCTCAGACCCGCCTTATGCTGCCCATGCCACGTTGTCTTTGTTTCACTCATGAGCACAGCGTAGAGGCATGCTCGGAAGCATAGGGACTTTCAGCACTTGTTGGCCGCTTTGTCCGCGCCGCACGCTATTGCTTAAGGACACATACACGACTTAGGAACAAATACACTACCCAGTCCACGGGGCTTCCAGCTGGCAAAAGGCGAGCCAAACACGGCAGCCGGATTCCTCAAAATGCTGGTTCGGCGTTCCGGGGACCTGAATGTAGAAGGAGCGTCCCATGCCCGCATGGCACGAAGTTGTCACACCTGGCCGGTTTGACGGTCAGACCGTCATCGTCACCGGGGCAGCCTCTGGCATCGGTCGTGCGACCGCGCTGCGCGTTGCAAGGGAAGGCGGGCACGTCATCGCCAGCGATGTGAGCCAGGATGGCTTGGACCGGCTTGTTGCCGATCATTCAGAATTGGACCTCGTGCCCGCGGCGGGTGATATCAGCGCAGAGGACGCCGTGCGGCGTGTCGTCGCCGCAGTGAACGGAAGGGTTGACGCCTTGGCGAACGTCGCTGGCATCATGGACAGTTTTCAGCCTGTTCATGAGGTAGACGACGCGACATGGGAGCGGGTTCTCAACGTGAACCTCACGTCGATGATGCGCCTCATGCGCGCGGTGGTCCCCTTGATGCTCGACGCCGGATACGGCTCAATCGTGAATGTGTCATCGGAAGCCGGACTCCGAGGCTCCGCGGCAGGAGCAGCTTATACCGTTTCCAAGCACGCAGTCATCGGACTCACGCGTAGTTCGGCCGTAATGTACGGGCGCAAGGGCATTCGCGTGAATGCCATCTGCCCCGGCGGAACAAGGACCAATATCCATGCCGAGTTCCAGTCCCAGCTCGCGGTTGAAGTTCTTGGCCCGCTCATGCAGGCCAATGTGCCGCCTATCGCAGAAGCCGAGGAACTCGCGGCCGGCATAGCGTTCCTGCTGAGCCGGGACGGATCGAATATCAACGGGAGTGTGCTCCCCTCGGACAACGGATGGGCCGCAATCTGAGAGGGGGCAGCCGCAAGAGGCGGGCGAACCCGCCCGCACATCGGGTACACAGCAGTGACTGCGTGAGGTGAAAGGTTCTTGTCATGATGTGGGGCTATGGCATGGGCAACGGTTGGATGTGGATCTGGGGGCTTCTCACGCTCATCGGCCTTGCGATACTTGTGCTTCTTGCAGTCCGGATGTTCGGCGCGGGGTACGGAACCGGGTCACGCCATACTTCGGATTTACAGTCCCCCGGACGAAGCCCGGCCCGGCAAATACTCGATGAACGCTTTGCGAGGGGGGAACTCACCGCAGACGAATACCGCGAACGGGTCAAGGTTCTCGGTGAAGGACCCTGATGGAGCCCCTCAGCAGACGCTCGGCGTTGTTGCTGGGAAGTCTGGGGCTGGCGAGCACTGTCATGGGCGTGACAGGCCTCGTTATGACGCTGGCCCGTCCCACCACCTCCACCGCTGAACCCGATTTGACCTACCCGCCCGTTTTGAAAAGTTCGGCAGGCAGACTGGACGTCCAGCTTGAAGCGAGTCACGGCCCTGTGCAGCTCGCGGGACGACAAGCATCCGCCCTTGCCTACAACCACGAAATACCGGGTCCAACGCTTCGGATCCAACCTGGCGACGTCCTAAGAATCCACCTCGTCAATAACCTCCGTGAAGCCACCAACCTCCATGTCCACGGACTGCATGTCTCGCCCCAAGGCCAAGGCGACAATGCTTTTACCGTGGTAGGCCCCGGCAGAGACTTCGGCTATGAGTACCGGCTACCTGACGACCATCCACCCGGCGTGTACTGGTACCACCCCCATCATCACGGCAATGTGGCCGACCAGGTCTTTGGAGGCCTCTTTGGAGCGATCATCGTTGAGGACCCTGAGCCCATCAGCACGGTTCGTGAAAGGATCCTGGTGGTTTCCGACACCACATTGGACCCTTTCGGGAACATCCAACAGGTGTCTCAAATGGAGAGGATGGCTGGCCGCGAAGGCACGCTCCTCCTGGTCAACGGCCAACTCAATCCGCGGTTGGAGGCACGTCCCGGGGAACGTGAAAGGTGGCGGATCATCAATGCGTGTGCTGCCCGCTACCTCCGTTTGAGCATTGACGGCCAGCGCCTTCAGTTGCTGGCGACAGACTCCGGCCGCCTCCCACAGCCACTTGCGACAGAGGACCTGCTGCTCGCTCCCGGCAACCGGGCCGACCTGCTGGTCACAACAGTCACCGGCGAAGCGGTCTTGCGAGCCACACACTACAATCGTGGCGTCATGCCGGGAATGCCGGGCACTGAAGGATCGCGGGTGCCAGGTACTGAGGACAATGACAGTACGCCTTTGGCCACGTTACGGGTTGCGGGCAAGCAAGCAGGGCCTTGGCCGGTGGTGCCCGCGGGAAGCCAACGCGCGGACCTAAGGTCGTCCCCGGTCGCGGTCCACCGTCGCCTGACATTCGGTGCCGGGATGGGTATGGGGATGATGGGATTCACGATCAATGGCAGGCAGTTCGACGCAACCAGGACGGACACCATAGCTTCGGTGGGCAGCGTCGAGGAATGGACCTTGGTCAACGGCAGCTCCATGGACCATCCCTTCCATCTTCACGTGTGGCCCATGCAGATCATCGAAGAAGACGGTCAGGCACTGGATTTCGTTCGACGTCAGGATGTGGTGAACGTCCCCGCGAACGGCAGGGTCACGGTCCGCGTGGCCTTTGATGATTTCGTCGGGCGCTCCGTTTACCACTGCCACATTCTTGACCACGAAGACCTGGGAATGATGGGCGTGATCGAAGTCCGTTAGGAATCCGGCTCCGACCACACCCAGTTCCTGATCTCTGGAAGGTCTTGGAAATGTTCCCGAATGTAGGCTGCGTGGGCGTCAAGCTGGCTCCGGCAATGTTCCAGGAGTTCGTCGCTGCCCATGAATTGCCTGCGGGCCCGGCGTAGCGCCTCCATAACGAGGTGGTAGCGGCTGACCCTGTTCAGGACCACCATGTCGAAGGGGGTGGTGGTGGTCCCTTGTTCGTTGTAACCGCGGACGTGGAATCTCTCTGGATTTGGGCGCCCATGCAGGAGTTGATGGAGGGCCCGCGCGTATCCGTGCCACGCCATCACCACGTCCACGTCCGTAGTAAAGATCTCATCAAACTTCTCACGTGAGAGCCCGTGGGGATGCGCATCCTCAGGCTGGAGGACCATGGCATCCATGACGTTGGCCACCCGCACAGTGAGCTTGGGAACGTGACGCCGGAGAAGCCAGGCGGCGGCCAATGTCTCCTGGGTAGGAACATCCCCGGCACAGGCCAGGATGATGTCAGGTTCTGCAGGGACGTGTGAACTGCCGCCCGATTCATTCCCGGCCCACCCCCATATGGATGCACCAACGGCAGCGTGCTCCCTCGCCTCGGCAAGCGTCAAATACTGGGGGTGCTCCTGCTTGTCGATGACAACGAGGTTTACGTAATCCTTGCTCCTGAGCATGTGTTCCGCCGCAACCAACAGGGTATTGGCATCCGGCGGGAGGTAGACCCTGATGACACTTCCGGACAGGGATAGGACCGTGTCGATGAGCCCCGGTCCCTGATGGCTGAATCCGTTGTGATCGTTTCGCCAACATGTAGAGGTCAGCAGGATATTCAGACTCGGGACAGGCTGGCGCCAGTCCAGCTCCCTGGAATGTTGCAACCATTTGGCGTGCTGGACTGTCATGGAGGCGCCCACCATCGCGAATGCCTCGTAGCTTGCGAAGAAGCCGTGCCTTCCTGTTAGCACATATCCTTCGAGCCAGCCTTGGCACAGGTGTTCCGAGAGGACCTCCATGACCCGGCCGCTGGCCGAGACATGATCCTCGGCCAGGGAGACAGCACCGTTAACGGGCGACTCCAGCAGGCACCTGTCCGTGGCTTCAAAGACTGCACCAAGCCGGTTGCTATTGGTTTCGTCCGGGCAGAAAAGGCGGAATATGGGATCATCGGCAGTCTCGATATAGATGTCCCGGAACATCTCCCCGAGTGGTTTGGTGCTCTCGTGCATCAACGCTCCGCGCGGAACAGCCCCGACGGCGTACCGGCCAAGGTCGGGTATCGCGAGGTCTCCACCCCCTACCCCGCGGCTCGCCGGCAGCGCCCCCATGCGAAGGCCGCCGTCGGGAGCCAATGCCGCCAGTTCAGGGATAAGGCGCCCTTGGTCGTCGAAGAGTTCCTCCGGACGGTAGGAGCGCATCCAGGTCTCCAGTTGCGCCAGATGCTCAGGCTTTTCCCTTACTCCACCCAACGGCACCTGATGTGAACGGCTGGTTCCCTCAACCGGCACGCCGTCCACTGCGACCGGCCCCGTCCAACCCTTGGGCGTGCGAAGGATAATGGCAGGCCATCGGGCCGGACCTATCACGCCTTCTTGGCGGGCATGCGACTGGATGGCCCGGATGGAGATGTACGCCGAATCCATCGCGGAGGCCAGGGCTGGGTGGACGAGGTCCGGATCGTCTCCTGCAACAGTGATGGGGTCCCAGCCATGCGCCGCGAGCAACGCTGCGACGTCCAGGTCCGAGCGACGGCCCAAGACCGTGGGACCTGAGATCTTGTATCCGTTGAGGTGGAGAATAGGAAGGACCGCGCCGTCGCGGAGCGGGTTAATAAATGCCGGCGCCTTCCATGAACCCTCCAAGGGCCCTGTTTCTGCCTCTCCATCCCCGACAACACAGGCAACTATAAGGTTCGGATTGTCCATGGCGGCTCCGGTGGCATGCATTAGCGAGTAGCCCAGTTCACCGCCTTCGTGGATGGAACCGGGCGTGGCCGGGCCGACATGGCTGGGGATCCCGCCAGGGGTCGAAAATTGCCTTACTAGGCGCCTCAGCCCTTCAAGATCCCTGCCAACAGCCGGATAAATCTCTGAGTAGCTGCCCTCAAGATACGTATTGGCAACGACGGCGGGGCCTCCGTGGCCAGGGCCAGTCACCAAGAGGACTTCCGCGCTCGTGCGACGGATAAGTCGGTTCAGGTGGGCATAAATGAGAGACAACCCGGGGCTGGTCCCCCAATGGCCCAGAAGCCGGGGTTTGATGTGCCGGGCTTCCAATGGTTCGCGTAGAAGGGGATTTTCCTGGAGGTAGATCTGTGCCACGGTGAGGTAGTTCGCAGCGGCCCAGTATCGGTTGAGCTGTTCAAAGTCCTCGGACTCCGGTCCGGAAATCTGGCGGGTGTCCGGCGTGCTTGGCCTCATCTTGCAATCCTTCCTATTCGTGTTCAGCGAGAAGTGAAGCCGTTGCTTCCGCGATCGCGCGCTCTTCGTCGCTGGGCACCACAAGCACAGGAAATGTGGAATCATCCGTGCTGACCCCACGGATACCTTTCACATCATCTGAATTCTCGTCCGCGGAGACGCGCAATCCCAACGGGCCCAGCCAGGAAAGGACCTTGGCCCTGAACAGATGGGAATTCTCCCCCACGCCCCCCGTGAACACTAGAGCGTCGGGCCGCTGAACCACCATCGAGTAGGCCGCGATGTACTTGGCGAGACGGTAGGCAGCAGTTTCGAGGGCGAGAACCGCCCTGGGCTCCCCCCGCCCTACCGCCGCGCCAATTTCGCGCATGTCCGCCGTTCCGGCCAATGCCAGGAGGCCCGATTGGTGGTTGAGGACAGCGTCGACTTCGTCTGCAGTGGCTCCCGCACGTTGCATCAACACGATGATGGAAGGGTCCAGGTCCCCTGACCGGGTACCCATGACCAGGCCTTCCAGTGGTGTCATACCCATGGAGGTGTCCACGCTGCGGCCCTCCCTGACTGCCGTCACCGATGCGCCGTTACCCACGTGCGCCACTATTGCGTTCAGCGAAGGACAGGCCACATCAAGAAACGCAGCCGCATCACGGCATGCCATCTCCACGGAAATGCCGTGGAACCCATACCGCCTGACGGGGTGCTCCGTATAGCTGTCTTCCGGAATGGCATAGCGGGCTGCGAATTCAGGGATGGAACGGTGGAACGCTGTGTCGAAGACAGCCACCTGGGGGACCCCCGGCCAGCGTTCTCCAGCAGTCTTCATACAGGCGGCGCTTGAGGGGTTATGCAGCGGCGCCAAAGGACTCAGCCCTTCAATTGCCGCCACAACGTCTGACGTGACGCATACCGGGGTGCTGAACCGGTCACCGCCGTGAACGACGCGATGTCCGATTGCCTCCGGAGATCCTGTACCCATGTTCTTGGCCACTGCGGCACCGATTTCTTCAAAGGTCTCGTGCAGGCGGGAGGGCTCATAGCGGCTATCCGGTGGCAAATTGACCTGTCCCGAAGCCAGGACGCTGTCCTGCCCTGTGGGGTGCGCGGTGTCCCTCAAGTGGTATTTTAGCGATGAGGAGCCGGGGTTCAGCACAAGAACTTGCACATCATGATCCTTCCCGCCGACGTCCAGTGGGAGCTTCCAGCTCTCTGCTGAGGACCCTAACGCACTTCTGCAGGCGGCGGGAAGGACTTCCGGCCCTTGCGGCTGCGGCCACTCGCGCAGATAGTGGAAACGATCACTGTTGGGACTGCGAGGGGAACGCCGTTACGTGAAGAAGCAGATCGTGGCAGCCCTTGATGGTTCCAGGGCGGGCCGGAATGTCGCAGACTGGGCGGCGGCACATGCTGATGCCCCTGGTCTGGGGCTCAACCTCGTTCATGTGGTTCCGCCGGACTGGGCGTTTCCCGTGGAGGGTGAACGAAAGTTGGCCCTGGAACGTGCCAGCGACCTGTTGGGCAGCGAAACCGGGCGGCTCGCAGAGGCGTACCCTTCGTTGGAGGTCTCATCCACGCAGTTGTCCGGAGAACCCGCAGAAACCCTCGCTGGCCTGTCCCCGGAAGCAGACATGCTGGTTGCCGGAACCGACCGCGGGCCAGGGACGGAAGGCCAGGGATACGGCTCCGTCAGTTTCCAGATCGCAGTCACAAGCAACTGCCCGGTCGCTGTGGTTCCGGACATGGCATCCGGAGTCCGCACGGGCGTGGTGGTCGGAGTTGACGGCTCCGCCGATTCGCTCACTGCCTTGGATCTGGCGGCGAGTGAGGCACAGCGTATGGACGAAGAACTGATCATCGTTCATGCTTCGGGTCCGGAGCCCCGATCTCCCCGGAACAGTGGCATCCTGGCTGAAGCCGTTCGCTGGGTCAACGAACGCTACCCGGGGGTATCCGTGCAGGAAAGGCTGGAGGACGGTCTCGGCCCTGGGGACGCGCTGGTGGCTGCTGCCAGGGACGCCCGGCTGCTGGTCATGGGTTGCCGCGGGCGGGGCGGCCTGCGGGTGCTGCTGGGATCCGTGGCACAGCACGTTCTTCTCAATGTCCAGTGCCCCACCATCCTGACACGGCCGTCCTAAGAGCCGGGCTACAAACCAGAACCGCGGAAACCGGGACGTGGGCACCTACCCGGTTACGGCGTCGTCCCCTTCCGCGGCCTCGTCGTCGTCAGATGCGGCAGGATCCACCGGTGGCCACCATTTGGAGGGTGGTGTGATGACAAACCTCCGTCCGCTGATTTCCGTGGGCGTCACCCGCACCAAAATATCCTTGGGACCGGGCTGCCACGGGGACAAGCCGGCATCCACCGCTTCCTGGATTTCTTCGGGATGGGTCACAAACTCGGGGCGTCCCTTGATGATGACGCTCCAGGCAATGGTCCCGTAGCGGTTGAACCCGTCAGCTTCCATCGCAAGCACGGACCCTTCGCGGAGGGCCTTGTGTTTGGTCCCTTGCCCGGTCCTGAACAGCAGCGTCCCGAAATTGGGGATGTAGTTGACCGGGAAGATCTCTGGAACGTCCCCATTGATGAGTGCCACCCTGCACGTGGACGTGGACTGCAGATACTTCCAGCAGTCGTGAACGCTGAGTTCTTTGGTTTCCTGGTCCGGTGATGTGTTCTCCATGGCGCAGAGCCTAACGCCTCAGACGCGGCACGTGTAGGGCAGAAGGTCCTTTCCCAACCGTGCCCTTTGGCCCTAGACGCGTCCCGGTCACTGGTGGAGCCTTTCATCGAACAGGCATCCCGCATTGGAGAAACGATGTCCCCTGGGAACAAACCCCCCGCACCGCTGCCTGCGGCGACCGGAACCGATGGGCTGAGTTCCGGTGCGGCCGCGGGCTTGTTGGCAGAAGCTGGACCCAATGTACTGCCACAAGCCGGAAAAGTGCCGCAGTGGCGAAAGCTGTTGGGCGAGTTGACGCACTTCTTCGCGTTGATGTTGTGGGTCGCAGCCGCCTTGGCCTACATCGGTGGCATGCCGCAGTTGTGTGTGGCAATCATCATTGTTGTGATCGTCAACGGGGTCTTCGCCCACATCCAGCAAGAACGTGCCCAGCACGCAGCTGAACGGCTGCAGGGCCTCCTCCCGGCCGAAGTGAATGTACGACGCGATGGCAGGATCCAAAGCGTCCACGCAAGCGACCTCGTCCCGGGAGACGTCGTCATTCTGGCCGCTGGCGACAGGCTGCCCGCGGACATCCTGCTCGTTGCTGCCTCAAGCTGCACGGTGGATGAATCCATGCTGACCGGCGAAAGTGCAGCAGTACCGAAAGGCAGCAATGACCCCGCCTGGGGCGGAACGTTCCTGGTCAACGGAGAAGCAGAGGGCCTTGTCACCGCCACTGGCGGCAACACCAAACTGGCTGCCATTGCGGCACTCACGAGTGGCACCAAGTCGCCACCAACTCCCTTGACCCTGGAACTCCGGAGGATCGTCCGGCTCGTAGCACTTGTTGCCTTGAGCGTTGCAGGCTTGTTCTTCGTCGTTTCACTCTTGGTAGGAATCGTCTGGCGCGACTCGTTTCTGTTTGCGATCGGCGTTGCCGTGGCGCTGATTCCGGAGGGCCTCCTGCCCACCGTCACTTTGTCGCTGGCCATGGGAGCGCAGCGGATGGCTGAACGACATGCGCTGGTTCGCAATCTGGAGGCAGTCGAGACCCTCGGTTCAACCACCTTCATCTGCACGGACAAAACGGGTACCTTGACGCAAAACCGGATGAACGCCGTCGAAGTCTTCACTTCCGACGGTCCGGTGAAAATCGGGGGCGAGGGCTACGGCCCCGTTGCACGGATCGAAGGGCAGGCACGCAGCGCGGCGTTGCTGGCTGCTTTGGGTGCACGGGCAGCGTCGCAAGGTCGGGCCGTGCAACATGCAGGTGAATGGACGGCCAGCGGCGACCCTATGGAAGCGGCGATTGATTCCCTTGCCCGGCGGCTGCTGGGACGTGAGCCTGAAACGGTCACCACGATGCGGCGCTTTGCCTTTGACGCCAACAGACGCCGGGAGTCCGTCATCGTCGGGACCACGCTTTTCGTTAAGGGGGCACCGGAGTCCGTTTTGCCCTTGTGCGGGGATACCTCTGGCAACTTGGCCGACGCTGTGGAGTCGATGGCTTCGCGCGGATTGCGGGTGATAGCAGTGGCAAGCCGGGAATTGCCTGGTACGGCGGAGGACTGGCTGGAACGATCGGCCGTGGAGGCCGAACGCAACCTTGTACCCTTGGGCCTCATCGGGCTCCATGACCCGCCCAGGCCGGATGTCGGTGACGTGATCAAGGCAGCCAGGGGGGCTGGGATCCGGATTGCAATGATCACTGGCGACCACCCATCAACGGCCGGTGCAATCGCCACGGAAATTGGGCTGATGGGTCCGGACAACCTCGTTGTCCAAGGCGTCGATCTCCCGGGGGACGAGCAGATCCTCGGTGCCCTCCTGGACCGCGACGGAGTTGTGGTCAGCAGGGTTTCACCGGAGCAAAAGCTCCGCGTGGCGAAGGCCTTGCAGGCCCGCGGCCATGTGGTGGCGATGACGGGAGACGGCGTCAACGACGGTCCCGCGCTTCGCCAGGCCGACATCGGAGTAGCCATGGGACTCAGCGGCACAGACGTGGCCCGCGAAGCTGCGGACTTGGTTCTCCTGGACGACCATTTCGCTACGATCGTGGCCGCAATCGAACAAGGGCGGGCAACCTACTCGAACATTCACCGCTTCCTCACTTACCACCTCACCGACAACGTGGCAGAGCTGGCACCTTTCGTCATCTGGGCATTGTCAGGCGGCCAGTTCCCGCTTGCGCTTGGTGTCCTCCAGATCCTGGCGCTCGACATCGGAACAGATCTGCTGCCTGCCCTGGCTCTCGGGGCCGAGCCGCCGGGAAAGCTTGTATTGAAGAGACCTCCCGAAAAGCGGCACCTTCTGGACCGTCTACTCATGCTGAGGGTGTTTGCCGTGATGGGACCCACCGAGGCCTTGATCGCAATGACGGCATTCTCAACAGTGCTGTTCGGCAGCGGCTGGGCTCGTGGCCAATCATTGGATCCGGGTGTACTGATGTCAGCGTCCGGGGCTGCCTTTGCCGCCGTTGTGCTGGGCCAACTCGCTACCGCTTTCGCATGCAGAAGCGCAACGGCTCCCCCGTGGAAGCAGGGATGGTTCACCAACCGGCTCCTGCTCTGGGCTGTATCCGCGGAATTGGCGGCACTGGCCCTGTTCCTGTTCGTTCCGCCCCTGGCCGGAATCCTTGGACAGGCGCCGCCTACTGCCTTGGGGTGGCTCGTAGCCGTCCTTGCCATTCCTGGCGTCCTTGGCGTCGATTGGCTCTACAAACGGCTGCGCCACCGGCAAAGCGGAACCCCTTCGCCGGCCTGAAAACGTGTCCTTCGGCCCTATCGTGGCACCGTGCGCAGGGCCAAGCTGGTCCCATGAACTCACAATCACGGCCGAATCGAATCGTCGTCGGCGTCGATGGCTCGGAATACTCCTCGAAGACCCTCGAAATGGCAGGGCGGTTGGCGTCCGCCCTGGGTGGGCCCATTGACGTGATCACGTGTATCGGCATGTCCGATTTCTACATGGCATCGCGCTTCGAACATGAACTGACCCGCTTCACTTCACAGCTTGAGGACACGGCGAGGCGGTTGGTGGACGAGGCACTTGAACGCGCTTTCGGAGAGTCCCGCCCCGAAGACCTGACGGTCACTGTCAAATTCGGCGAACCAGCGAAGGTATTGGTCGAGGAAAGCCGTGGATCACAGTTGCTCGTCGTAGGCAGGCACGGCGCCGGCGGGTTCCTGAACCAGCCCATTGGATCGGTCAGCAAGGCTTGTGCAGCCCATGCCCACTGCCCGGTTCTTCTGGTGGCTACGGAGGACGACGCCTAGCCTGCGTGCTGCGCCTGGACGGCGGTGATGGCTACCGTGTTGATGATGTCATCCACTGTTGAGCCCCTGGATAGATCGTTGATGGGCTTGCGCAGACCCTGCAAGATGGGCCCGACGGCGATAGCACCCGAGGACTGCTCCACCGCCTTATAGGTGTTGTTGCCAGTGTTGAGGTCGGGAAAGATGAAGACAGTCGCCTTCCCTGCCACTGCTGACGAAGGCAACTTGGAGCTCGCGATGGTCGCATCTACTGCGGCGTCGTACTGAATTGGCCCATCCACCGGAAGGTCAGGACGTGCTTCCCTGACCAGTTCCGTAGCGCATCGCACCTTGTCTACGGCAGTTCCGGATCCAGAGCCTCCCGTCGAATAGGAAAGCATGGCCACCCTCGGCTCTACGCCGAAACGGGAAGCAGTGTCAGCGGAAGCGATGGCGATTGCCGCGAGTTGTTCTGCGTTTGGCTCGGGAACCACTGCGCAGTCTCCATAAACGAACACCCGGTCCGGAAACAACATGAAGAAAACAGAGGACACCAGGCCCTCCCCCTCCCGGCCCTTCACGAACTCCAACGCAGGCCGTATGGTGTTGGCCGTAGTGTGAGCCGCGCCGGAGACCATGCCGTCTGCTTCACCGAGCTGGACCATCATTGTGCCGAAGTACGCCCCTTCAAGCATGATTTCCCGGGCACGTTCCATGATCATGCCTTTGTGCGCCCTCAAGCGGCAATACTCGGCAGCGAAGCGCTCCCTGAGCGGTGAACTGGCAGGATCAAGGATCTGGAGCCCGCTCACATCGATGCCATGGGCTTCAGCGAGCTCCCGGATCACAGCAACGTCGCCCAGGACCGTTATCCTGCAAACATCCCGGCGTCGAAGGATCTCGGCCGCCCGCAGGACGCGCAATTCTTCGCCCTCGGCCAGGACAATTCTTCGTTCCTGCTTCCGGGCCCTTTCGATCAGCTCGTTGAGGAAGCGGAGGGGTGTCATCGTGGCCGGATGGGGAAGGGCCAAACGATCGAGCATTTCGGTTTCGTTGACGCATCGGGACCACACACCCAGGGCAGCTGCCAGCTTACGGTTCTCCCCCGTGTGGATTTCGCTGCGCACACCTGCGACTTTTTGTGCTGTGGCATACGTATCTGTCGAGTGTGTGAAGACAGGGAAGGGCGCACGCTCCAACAACGGCAGCACGTGTGCACCGGGAAGCAACCCATCCGTCAGGATAATGCCCGCAGGCGTCGGAAGTTCGGGCGACAGGGCCGAGGCCAGGCAGGCCATCATGACGTCGGAGCGGTCACCGGCAACGATGACCAGATCGCCCGGACGGAGGGTCTCAAGGAAGTTATCCACGTTCATCCCCGCCACCTTGATGCTGCGCACATCACGGTCCAGCTCTGTGCTGCCCGACAGACGGGTAAGGCCCAAGGCGGAAGCGACGTCTGCAACAGTCAGGGTGGAAATATGAGGCACTTCGGGTATCACGTATGAAGGGACCTCCCCCGCAGACGCCCTTACAGCTCGATGGACATCCTCCAGTGCCCCGGGATCGGCGCGATTCACCACCAACGCCAGGACCGGGCAGCGCCCGGCCTTGAACTGCCTGACGGCTGCCTCCGCTGCGCCTGCTGTTTGTTCCACCGAGAGTCCCCTTGCGCCAACCACAGCCAGCACAGGCAGCCCCAGGTTGTTCGCCAACCTGGTGTTGAGGTCAAATTCCCTTCCGGCGTCGTTTCCACGGAGATCCGAGCCGTCAACCACCACCACATCGCACTCTTGCGCAATCCCCCTGTACTCCGCGAGGATCCAGGAGAACACTTCGTCCTGGCGGCCCGCCGCGACGTCAGCCCTCGCTGAGTCGAGGGACATACCGCTCCGGCAGCGGGAGGGTTCCAGTTCGTAGAGTCGCCGAAGCATGACGATTACGGGGTCCTCCTGCGCCTCGGCGCGATTGACCAGCGGCCGGAAGAAGCCCAACCGTCCCGTCCTGCGATGCAGGGCATCGGCCAGCCCCAAAGCAACCAGCGACTTTCCGGAACCCGGAGCCACGGAAGCAACGTAAACGCCCTGGACCATATGTTTCCCTCCAGACCTGAACTGGCTGCTTCACAGCTTCTCCCGGACAGGCCCCGGAAGCCAGAGCCGAAGGTCATGGTCCCCTGCCTGCCCACAGGACCTTCGACCCTGTTGGGGCCAACACGGCCAGCCGTAGGATCACGGACATCAGCTGTGAGAGGCCCTCCAGCCCGGCAGCCCCTACCTCAAGTGCAGGAGAAAGACCGTGGAAAATGACGAGCGACCAGGCACTATCCTGTCCGAAGCCGACTCATGGAAGGTCCTCGAACGGAACCAGCATGGTCGTTTGGCCGTCAGCGTCCTGGGCGAGCCGGACATCTACCCCTTGAACTTCATCGCACACGAGAAGCGTTTGCTTCTCAGGACGAATCCGGGAACCAAGCTTGCCGAGCTGACCGTCAATGAGAAGGTTGCCTTCGAAGTGGAAGAGATCGTTGACGCCGAAGCCTGGAGCGTGGTCCTCAAAGGGACGGCGCGCGTGATCGAGTCGCAGTCGGAAATCGACGAGGCCGACAAGTTGCCCCTCAAACCGTGGATCCCGACCCGCAAATACACCTACGTGGAGATCACTCCAACGCGCGTCCAGGGCCGTTACTTTGAACTTGGGGATGAACCCGAGCGCTACTGAACGCGGGGCCAAGGGCCCTTGAATGTGGGCTGGCCAGCCGTGGACCAAGCGCCCTGAGCGCATTCAGGATAGTAGCCAAATCCACGAATTCCTGAAGCAGCGCCCCGGCCACGGCGGGGATCACGCCCAACATTGCCACGGCCATCAGGCCTAAGCTCAGGAGTATGCCTGTCCAGATGCTCGTGCGGGCGATCCGCATGGTGTGCTGGCCGATGTCCACCGCAAACGCGGCTCTTGAGAGGTCGTCGAGCATGATGACCACGTCCGCCGATTCACTTGCCGCAGTGGCACCTTTGGCGCCCATGGCGATGCCGACGTCGGCCGCCGCCAGGACAGGGGCGTCGTTGACCCCGTCACCAACCATCATGACCGGCCGCACAGGGAGGGCTGCAACGGTGGCGACCTTGTCGGAAGGCAGACACTCCGCATGGACATTGCCGATCCCAGCGGTTTCGGCGATGTGATGGGCGGTCGACGACGCGTCGCCAGTCAACAGCATGGTTTGTGTGACACCAAGCCTGCGGAGTTCCGTAAGTGTTTCCACAGCATTTGCCCGCAAGGGATCACTCATGATGAGCGTCCCGGCAAACTTTCCCCCCACACCCACGTAGACCGCGAGTTGCCCTCCCTCCAGGGGCGTTCTTTCAAAGCCTGCCGTATTTTCCTCGACGAACGCCGGCTTTCCCACCACCACCCTCCGGGTTCCGACATCGGCACCCACGCCATTGGTGGCGTGTTCGCTGGCGTCCGTCGCCGGCAGCAACGGTAAGCCCCGCTCGCGTGCCGCCGCAATGACGGAGGCCGCAAAGATGTGCGACGAATACTGCTCAGCCGATGCCGCCAGCTGCAACAGCTCGTCTATTGACAGGCCTGCCCCCGCAGAAAGGCGAATCCCGGTCAGGACAGGTCTGCCTTGGGTGAGAGTACCGGTCTTATCGAACACAGCTGTCTTCACGCGGCTGAGCTGTTCCAACGTACCTGCATTCTTGATGATGATGCCGGCCTTGGCGGCCCGGCTGGTGCCGGCAAGGAAGGCGACGGGCGCGGCAATCAGCAAGGGACACGGCGTCGCAACAACGAGCACCTGCACAAACCGGACTGGATCCTGGCTAAGCCACCAGGCCGCCCCGGCAAGGACAAAGGCAACCAGGGTGAACGGCACGGCATATCTGTCAGCCAGGCGAACCGTAGGTGCACGACTCGCCGCGGCCTCCCTCACCAAGGCAACAATCTGGCTGTACTGGGAATCGCCTGCAGAAGCCGTGGCCACCATCCGGATCGCGTCGGCCCCGTTCACGGAGCCACTGAGCAGCAAGTCTCCCGCCAGTCGCTCCGCCGGCAGGCTTTCGCCTGTCAGCGCGGACTCGTCAAAGGTCCCGACGTCGGACAGCAGCCTACCGTCCACGGGGACCGTTTCAGCCGGCTTCACCAGCAGAATGTCACCGGGACCAACGTCGTCTACGCCGACATCTTCCACGCTCCCACCGGCTTCCTCACGGTGGGCAATACGCGGGGTACGTTCCAATAGGGCGCGGAGCTCCTTGGTGGCGCGGCCGTGGGCAAAGTCCTCCAACGCTTCGCCACCGGTCAGCATGAGAACAATGACAAGTGATGCGATGTACTCCCCGACAATGGCGGTGGAACAGATGGCTGTTACGGCCAAAAGGTCAATACCCCAGCGTCCTTGAAAAAGGCCCTTGACCATGCCTCCGGCGCGGTAGAGCGCTACCGAGAGCGAGTAGATGGTGGCCGTCCCCTGGGCTGCGGCATTGTTCCCGCTGATAGCCAGCGCCGCCACGCCGAGCATGGCCAGCACAGTGCCGGCCACCAACGGAAAGCGCGCAACCAGCGCCACCAAACGATGTCTCACGGCGAAGGTTCAGTCATGGGGAGTCCTGCTGATTACCACTTTCAATGCCTCCGTTTCGGCGGCCCTTGAAAAGGTGTCATAGGCATCCATGATCCGGTCGAGGGAAAAGTGATGGGTGGCGAACTTCTCTGCGGGCAGCTTGTGCTGGGCAACCAAGCGCAGGAGCATCGGGGTGGTGTTCGTGTTGACCAGGCCCATGCTGATGTTGATATTGCGGATCCACAAGTCCTGCAAGGGCAGTTGAATGGGCTTCCCATGAACGCCGATATTGGCCACATTGCCTCCTGGACGCACCAGCCGCAGTGCCATCTCGAAAGTCTCCGGTATCCCCACCGCTTCCATGGCAACGTCAACGCCGGCACCATCCGTGAGGGCCAGGACGTCGCTGATCCAGTCCGGGCTTTCGGGGTTGACGGTGTGCGTTGCACCGAAATCGGCGGCCCTTGCAAGGCGGCTTTCGTTGGGGTCGATGGCGATGATCGTCGACGCGCCGCAGAGTCCCGCCGTCGCCATGGCTGCCAGGCCAATGGGTCCGGCCCCCACTACGGCGATAATGTCGCCGGGAGCTACGCGGCCATCCAGCACACCGATCTCAAAGGCCGTGGGAAGGATGTCGGACAACATGACGGCCTCATCATCGCTGACACCGTGCGGAAGCTTGTGAAGTGAGTTGTCCGCGTAGGGAACCCGAACGAACTCCGCCTGCGTCCCGTCAATGAGATGACCGAAAATCCAGCCCGTACCCACCTGCCCTTCGTCTCCAAGGCAATGCGAGAACAGCCCTTTCCGACAATTGACGCAGTGTCCGCAGGACTTGATGCAAGAGATGATCACACGGTCTCCTGCCCTGATGCCGCTAACTGAACTGCCAACCTCCATGACGGTACCCACGCCTTCATGGCCGAGGATCCGTCCAGGTTCCACCGCAGGTACGTCGCCTTTGAGGATATGCAGATCGGTCCCGCAAATGGTGGTTGTGTCGATGCGCACAATCGCATCCGTGGGCTCTGTGATGCCTGGATCCGGAACATCTTTCCACGTCTTGGTTCCTGGACCGCCGTAAACAAGGGCTTTCATGGTGCTGATCCGTCCTGTGCGTTGCCTTGCAGGCTGCCGTCCAGCACGCGTGCAAGGCAGTTTGGGAGTGGGTTAGTGGAAAGTATCGGTGCGCGCGTCGTTCAACGGGGTTCCCCAGAGGTCCGGCCGCTTGGTCGTGAAGCGGCGGCCGGTGACGGCGTCCGGAGTAAGGCGCACGTAGTAGTTCTTGCTGCCGGGTTGCCAGGGATCGAGCCCCAGTGCGTCGACCTCGGCCCTTTCCTCCCGGTCCAGGATCAGGGTTGTCCGGCCGCGAACGACCACACTCCAGGCTTTTCCGCTGAGTGCCCGGTAACCGTCGATTTCCAAGGCGCAGGGGGTGGTCATGGTGCTCCAGAATTTTGTACCAGCACCTGTACGGAAGACGATGCTGTCTCCGTCCAGGACGTAGTTCACCGGAAAGACATCGGGGTGTCCATCAACCAGGACGGCAAGCCGGCCAACGTTGGTCTCACCCAACAGGTCCCAACATTCGTCCGGGGCCAGCCGTTCTACTACGGCATCAGGCTTTGTCTTCATGCCCTCGACGCTAGCGGCGGCAGGTCGGCGTCGTTAGGGCCGTTGGTCCCGGGCCAGGAAGGGCCGGCCACTACTCCAAACCTGCGCGGGTGGCATCGTCCAAGGGGCTCCACCACGTCAGGGGCGGCGTCACTTTGAAGCGTCGCCCGGTCATGGAAGTTGGGACAATGCGGACAAAATGGTCCTTCCGGCCAGCCTGCCAAGGAAAGAGCAAAAGGCCAACAGTGTCCAGCACATCCTGTGTCAACTTGATGCTTTCTGTTGTCCCCTTGATCACGACGCTCCAGGCAATACCGGATCCGGAGTCCACCCCGTCCGCCTCCACCGCTACAGGTGTTGCCCCCAAGGCTGCATGGAGCTTTGTGCCTTCGCCAGTGCGGAACACCAAGGTTCCGTGATCGACCTTGTAATTAATGGGGAAGATGTCGGGATGGTCGCCTGCCCAGACTGCCAGGCGCCCCACTGACACACTGCGCAGCAGTTCCCAGCATTGCTTGATGTCCAGGTTCTCTGCCTCGGGGATAGCTGGTTTGTTCGTCATGCGATGACACTAAGCCGGCCCACGGCATTGCGACAGGGCCCAAAGCCCCCTACCCAGCCAACTGTGGAGGCCTGAATGGCCCCGGAGTAGGCTGGCACCGTAGATGGCTGCGGCACCTCGCAGGGTGTTGCCGGTCCCGGTCGAAAGGCGACGATGAACGACTCTCCGGAGGAAGCACGCAACGAGCCCCCGAGCGCGCCGGGAGTCCAGTTGGAAGATCTCCTGAAAGACTTCATGGCCCGGGCGGGAGAACTGCTCCAGGCGCAGGAGAGAACACGGGGGCTGCTGGAAGCGGTGGTGGCCGTGGCGGAGGATCTGAGCCTCGAATCCGTGTTGGAGCGGGTTGTAAGATCCGCCTGCGATTTCCTCCAAGCACGCTATGGCGCTCTGGGCGTCATCGGCGAGGACAACGCACTCAGTCACTTCATCACCGTCGGCATCGATGACCACCTGGCCAGCCGGATCGGCCCTCTTCCCACCGGCCACGGGGTCCTTGGTCTCCTGATCACTGAGCCCGCGCCGCTGCGGCTCCATGATCTCAGCCAGCATCCCAAAGCGTATGGCTTTCCCCGGCACCATCCTCCAATGAAATCGTTCCTCGGTGTACCGGTCCGGGTCCGGGACACGGTCTTTGGGAACCTCTACCTGACGGAAAAGAACGGCGGCGAGGACTTCACGCCGGAGGACGAGGATCTGGCGATTGCCTTGGCGGCCGCAGCCGGCGTGGCCATTGAGAACGCGCGCCTCTACGAGGACGCCCGTCGCCGGACATCGTGGCTCGAAGCCTGCATGGACATCACCGGCAGGATGCTTGAGGACGGCCAGCCCGAAAGTGCATCCCTGGACCTGATCGCAAGCAGGGCTTTGCTGGAATCCGAGGCGAAGCTGGCCTTGGTCCTGCTGCCTGCCGCCGAGCGGCCCGGGGGCTACACTGTGGAGGGTTTCGCCGGAATAAACAGCGTCGCACTCAGGGGTCGGGTGCTATCCGTGGATTCCGCGGATGTCGGCGCCGGTACCTTGGACGGGGCAGCCACCACCTTCGATGATCCTTGGAGACTCGTTGACGGCACAGGCGATGGGCAGCCGGGAAAATTGCTCATGGTGGACCTCAGCGCCCAGGGCACCCATCAGGGATTCCTCATACTGGGCCGTTCGCCCGGCACCGGGGCCTTCTCCGCCACCGATATTGATATGGCATCCGTCTACGGCTCACACGTGGCCTTGGCTCTGGCCCTTGACCGTATTCATCGCTTACGTGAGCAGTTGGTGGTCTTTACCGACCGGGACAGGATCGGGCGGGATCTTCATGATCTGGTGATTCAACGGCTCTTCGCCGCAGGACTGAGCATCCAAAGCCTGCGTCGTTTCACTTCCACAGGCTCTGCTGCAGGGCGAATCGATGCCATAACGGACGAGCTCGACACCAGCATCCGCGATCTTCGGAATACTATCTACTCGCTGCGGGCCAATACCCGTGAACGTGAGCTCTTGAGTAGCCGGATCCTGCGGACCATACATGCGGGGGCAAAGGCCCTGCCACATGCACCTCACCTGACACTGACAGGTGCCGTGGACGCCTTGGAAGACGAGGTTGTCGTAGAGCACCTGTTGGCAGTCATTACAGAAAGCCTCAGCAACGCCGTCCGCCATTCGGGGGCAGAAACCATCACCGTTGCCGTGGCAGTGGAAGACGGCGCCCTGATCATGGAGCTGGCCGATGATGGCCGCGGATTCAAGGAGCCCGGGTCCGGCAATGGGCTGGGGAACATGATCCGCCGGGCCGCTGAACTCAATGGTTCATGCACCATCACCAGCACCCCGGGCAAAGGTACCTCGCTGACATGGACCGTTCCGTTGCGGTGAGCGGGTCAACCTGCCTGTCAGCGACCTCGTCCTGAGTCGTCCCCTGGCGTGTGGGCCATGAAAACCGCGGCCTGGGTCCGGCGCTCAAAACCCAGTTTCGCCAACAATGACGAGACATAGTTCTTGACAGTCTTCTCTGCCAGGAGCATCTCCTCGCCAATCTGGCGGTTGGTCATGCCTTGGCCGACGTAGTCCAGGACACGCCGCTCCTGCGGGGTCAGGGACGCTACGCGCGGATCCAGCCGTTTGGGCTCCGTCAGTCCCTTGATAATCCGAGCCTTGACGGACTCATCGAACAACGATTCGCCGCGGGCTGCCCGTCGTAAGGCGCCCAGGAGATCCGTGCCGCCAATTTCCTTGAGTATGTAACCGGCAGCGCCAGCCAGGACTGCTCCCCGCAGTGCCTGCTCGTCGTCGTAGCTGGTCAGAATCAAACAGTTGAGGCGAGGGTCCACGGAGCGGACGTCCCGGCAAACTTCGATTCCTGTCCCGTCCGGAAGCCGCGCATCCAAGACCGCTACGTCGGGGTGCAGGGCTGGTATCCGGCGTGTCGCCTCCTCGGCAGACCCGGACATGCCAACCACCTCGAACCCTTCGCTTTCCAGCAACTCCTGCAAACCCCGGCGTACCAATTCGTGGTCGTCGAGTATGAAGACGCGGATGGGCTGCGCCCTACTGATGGGCTGAGCCGTGATGTCCTGGCCGGATTCCTCTATGCGATTCATGATTATCCTCTCCGGCGGGGGGCACCGCACATGCCGATCTTTCAACACCTCCAAATTGTTGCCGACCTCCTCGCCGGGTCACAAGGGCCCAAGGACCCTGCCGCCTCGTGACTTTCGGCCCTGTTGTGCCATGTGGTTTGAACGGACGCTGGGAATACGGGAGAC
Source organism: Arthrobacter sp. StoSoilB5 (assembly GCF_019977235.1). Taxonomy (NCBI): domain Bacteria; kingdom Bacillati; phylum Actinomycetota; class Actinomycetes; order Micrococcales; family Micrococcaceae; genus Arthrobacter; species Arthrobacter sp. StoSoilB5. The sequence continues at coordinate 2,858,123 of NZ_AP024646.1, read as the reverse complement.
CGGAAGCCGTCCTGCAGAGGCAGGCGGTGTTTCCAGACAATGAAGGAGCAAGAACACCATGAAGAAATGGACGCGATGGCAGGACTGGACCGTTGTCGCAGCCGGCGCCTATGCGGCCCTCTCAGTGCTGTGGACCAGTCAAATGGGGTCCTCGACGGCGGTAATGGTCACGCTGGGCATACTCCTTGTCATCGGCGGGGTCGTTAACCTTGCCATGCCGGGGATGCCTGCCGCGGAATGGGCACAAGCCATTATTGCCGTGGCCCTGCTGCTGGCGCCGTGGGTAGCCGGCTTCACTTCTGCCACGGGCGCGGCCTGGAGCGCGTGGATTGCCGGCGCCGTTGCGTTGGTAGTTACCGCATTGGCAATAAAACCCAGTACCCAGGAATACCGGCATCACCACGTCATGCCGTCGTCCTAGCAAGGACAAATATCTGGCGCCGGAGCATCGCCCGGCGCCAGATGCTTCCCCGAATCCCCCTGCAAAAAACTGCCGGCCAACGTTGATAGGTCCCCATGCATAACAAGCACGTCCCCAGACTCCGCTTTCTCGGCGCAACGGATACGGTCACAGGTTCGCGGTATCTCCTTGAATTCCAAGGCTCGCGGGTACTCGTTGACTGCGGGCTCTTCCAAGGTTATAAGCGGCTTCGGGAACGCAATCGCAGGCCCTTCCCGGTTACGCCTTCCTCCATTGACGCCATACTTCTGACCCATGCCCATTTGGACCACACGGGTTACGTCCCGGTCTTGGTCCGGGATGGTTTTCGCGGGCCCGTCTACGCGACGCATGGAACCAACCAGCTTTGCAAACTGCTGCTGCCTGACAGCGGCCATCTGCAGGAAGAGGAAGCCCGCTACGCAAGCCAAACGGGCTCCTCAGTCCACGTGCCTGCCCTTCCGCTCTACACCGCCGCGGACGCCGTCACATCACTTAACAGCTTCAGGCCAGTGGATTTCGATGCCACCGTCGACCTAGGCCACGGAGTTGAGGCCACTTTTGTCCCGGCAGGCCACATCCTGGGGGCGGCCCAAATCCATGTCCGAGTGGGCGGGCACTCCGTCCATTTCACTGGTGACCTGGGCAGGACGGACGATCCCTTCATGTACCCGCCGCGCGAACTTGGTGCTGTTGACATCCTGGTCACCGAGTCCACGTACGGCAACCGTGCACATCCCTTGGGCAGCTCTGAAAATGAACTCGGAGAAGTAGTCAACCGTGTCATCAAACGTGGAGGGGTAATCCTCATCGCGGCGTTCGCAGTGGGACGTGCCGAAACATTGATGCTGCAGTTGGCCCGTCTTCGCCGTAATGGACGCATCCCGGACGTACCGGTTTACCTCAACAGTCCCATGGCCATCGACGCCTCTTACATGTACCAGCAGCATCCGGAGGAGCATCGCTTGCGTCCTGAGGAATTCAAAAACATGTACCAGCTCGCCACCATGACCAGAAGCGCGGATGACTCAAAGCTCCTCAACCTCCGTGGGGGGCCGATGATCATCATCTCAGCCAGCGGAATGTTGACCGGCGGGAGGATCCTGCACCACATAGAGGCGTATGGCTCCGATCCAAAGAACGCCCTGGTGCTGAGTGGTTACCAAGCCGCCGGAACCCGCGGTGCGGCGCTTGCGGGCGGTGCACGTGAGCTCAGGGTCTATGGACACGACGTTCCGATACGCGCCGAAGTGATCCAACTCGAGGGTTTCAGTGCACATGCCGACGCCGACGCCATCATCCGGTGGATGCGTTCGGCTCCGCAGGCGCCAAGGATGACCTACGTCACGCACGGTGAACCGGAAGCCTCAGACGCGTTGCGTCTTCGAATCAAGCGTGAATTGGGTTGGAAAGCACGGGTTCCGGAATATCTGGAGGCCATCTCAGTCGAGGCGCCGGAATAGCCGGGGGCCAACCCGGGACAGGAGAGGCCCCAGTGTCCGCCCGGACTGGGCCTAGTAGGACTTCCGGCCCTAACTCCCAGGAAAAGGAAGGCAGAAACTGGACTCACAAAGCCCCGGCCTCACCCTTCCGGGGAAACATCCAAGAAGAACGGGACCAGCCATGAAGGAAGCAATTGTCGTTGGTGTCAGCGACTCCCCCAGTAGCGACGCTGCCACGCGGTGGGCCATGCAGAGGGCGGCCGCCCTGAAATTGCCGGTCCAGCTTGTTCACGCAGTGGATGACCGCTGGGCATATGACGCCGTTGGGTACAACGAATGGATCCGGGAATCCGGTGACAAATTCCTTGTAACGGCCAAGGACCGGGCCAGCAAACTTGAGCCGACTGTCGAAATAAGCACCGATTTGGTGTCAGGAGGGGCCGGATACGCGCTGCGTAAGAAGTCAAAGAAGGCCTCGATGGTGGTTATCGGGTCCGGGCACAGCTGGGTTGGGGGGTCCCTCACTGACCGTGCGCTGCAGGTTGCCGCCGTGGCCCACTGCCCCGTGGCAGTTATAGGAGAGCACGATCTGGCGAACCGGCACGGCGTCCTCGTCGGCGTGGACGGCTCGGAAGAGTCCACGCAAGCCGTTGCGTTTGCCGCAGCCGAGGCAGATCGGGAAGGGCAGGAACTTACCGTGCTCCACGCCTTCCGGCTGCCCGAGCCGGTGGTTAGCCGCGGCATGCCCCCAGGAAACTTCTCAGAAATCGTCGCCGAGGAAGAACGCGTGGTGTTGGCCGAAACGGTTGCAGGACTTGCCGACACCTACCCAGACCTCATTGTGCATCAGGTTCTGGAGACCCACATGGGACCGGCCGAGGCACTTATCGCCGCCGCCGCTACTGCACGCTTGCTGGTTGTCGGCAGCAAGGGGCATGGCGGTTTCAAGCGTCTTCTGTTGGGATCCACGGCACACTCAGTTCTCAGCAAGCTGCCGTGCCCGACCATCATCACCCGCGTCCATACGGTGAAGCACTCCGAGTAGCCTGAGCGCTGTAGCTTGAACGGGCCCTGGATCCAAACGTTCCGGGGCCCTTCAGGTGTTCGGGGGACCTTCAGGTTCAGGATCCTTCGCTGCCACGACCAGCCTTCTGTTATGGCTTGGTGTGCCTGACGACAATCACCGGGCAGCCGGCGTGGTGGAGCACGGCATGGGCAGTCGAACCAATACTGCCTTTAACGAGGCCGAGGCCGGAACTCCCCACAACGACAACCTGTGCATCACTTGCCGCGCTCAAGAGTGTTCCTGCGACGGATGTTCCAGTCAGCAGGACATCCGCCACCTCCAGCCCAGGCGACGTGTTGCGTACGGTACGTAATGCGGAGTCGAGCATTTCCCGGGCGCCAGGGCCCTCAGCCGGGTCATGGCCGTCGTGCTTTCTGCGAACGTGCACAACCCTTAGGCTCGCTTGGGCTTGGTGTGCGAAGGACGCTGCATACCTGAGCGTCGCCTCCCAGTCTTCCCCGTCGATTCCGACAACGACGGGTCCGCCGGGACGCTCCACGGGCCCGATGACGGCCACGGGACAGGCCGCCGTGGCGGCCAGCTCGAGGCTGACCGATCCAACCAGCAGGCCCAGGAATCCGCCAATGCCGCGCGTACCCACAACGAGGAGGGAAGCGTGTGAGGCCAATTTGCGCAGGTTCTCTGCCGGCCAGCCATACACCAGGCTTGTTGTGACCTCAACGTCAGCCGACACCTCATGAACGCGGGCTACTCCTTCGGAAACGACCGACTCGGCGGCGTGGCGCAGGCCGCTTTCGGCGATTCCAGGCACAGGTTCCAGGTTGTGGGTTATAACTGGCCAGAGCGAGCAATGCACCACTTGCAGCGGGCATTTTCTCTTGTTGGCCAGCCGGGCAGCCCACTGCACGGCCCTGTCTGCCTCGTGTGAACCGTCGTAGCCAACGACGATCAGCTCGTTGTCATTCATGGTCGATTCCTCGTTCCGCCACGCATGGCCCATGGGTGCTGTCAGGCCAAGTAGACGTGCCGGCCTGTCATCTCGACGACCTGAATACGGACGAAGAGGTCACGTCCACCGCCTGCCCAAGGCTCGGCCATGGCCTTGCCCCAGAGCTCGGTCAACAGCTCAGGCTCTACGACATGGGAAGACGGACCACTGGCGAGCACAGACCAGCCTTCACTCCTGTCCATCCGGAAGTCGTCAACCTGGAACGATACCTGCATCCGTGCAAATGGCTCGCCGATAAGCCCTTCGGCAGCTGTACGAAAGTAGATATTTTTCCTGTGGATCAAGTGGTTAACAGGAAGGATCATCACCCTCCCGTGATGCACGAATCCAACCCTGCCGGTAGTCTGCGAACGGAGCAATTCCCAGCACTGGTCTTTGCTTAGGTCTTCGCTGACATGCCGTGCTCCATCGATCCGGCCAGGCTCAGTGTTTGGCAGTGTCATCTTCATCTCCTCCATTGGGCGGGTGCGTTCACCCGTCGTCTACTGCGAGCCTAGGAAGCCCTGGGCATCGGGACGTAGGGCCAAAAGACCCCGGAACACTTCTACTGGATCCTGCCGTTGTCCGCCGTCGAATCCCTCTCAGGCTCATGCACAACGAGAACCGGACAATGGGCGTGTGCGACGCATGCTGAGCTGACCGATCCCACCAGCAGCCCACCGAACCCACCATGTCCGCGCCGTCCAACAACGATCAGATCCGCGTCGCGGCTTGCCTCGATCAGCCCCTGCCGGGGATGACTGCGGACCAGGCGGGAAACGACGTTGTCCGGAATGGCAGGACCGAATGCTTTTTCCACGGATTGCTTGAGGATCTCCCCCGCGGCTTCCTCGAAGCCGGTGATTCCCATGGCTACGTAGCCGTCATAAACACGGGGATACTCCCAGAACGCCGTCGCAACCACCTCAGAGCCCAAGGGCAAAGCCAGGCGTTGGGCTTCCCTGAGGGCAGCGATTGATGCATCCGAGCCGTCGACTCCTACGATGATGGAGCCTGCGGAACCTGAACTGTTCATAACCGTCCTCCCACCGAGCAAAGCATTTGTCCTGCCAGATTGCCGTGAAAGACCGACGGCGACCAGAGTCTTAGGTCACAACGCCACTTACGGGGCGTCCTTGGATTCGTCCGAGCGGAGTTGCTCAATGGTCTGCCGGAGCGTTCGGATGGTGTAGTCCAGTTCCGACGTCACGTCCTCCATACGCTCCAGCGCTGCAGGATCCTCCATAAAGCGCCGAAGGTTCTGAATCCCCAGTCCAGCGGCAAAGAGGCGTTGGATCACGAGGTCGTGCAGATCCCGGGCGATTCGTTCGCGGTCCGTCAGCAGGAGTGCTTGCTCGCGAAGTGCGCTGACCCGCGCAAGGTCCAGGGCGAGACCGACCCTGCTGCCAAACAAGGCGCTCGATTCGACGTCTGAGCGCGTGTAAAGGGGGCCACCTACAGCACGCGCCAGCAGCAGGACTCCGTTCCCAGTCCCGCGGTGTCCCAGGGCGGAGACCAGTACGGTTCCCAGCTTTTCCGACACGCTGGCCCCGAACACCGTCGCCGCGTCCCGCACCAGCTCGGATTCTCCCGTTTCCAGCACCGATGCCACGACGTCAGTGCCTGGAAGTTCCTGGCCCGAGTACAACCCCTGCACCCCGACGGCCGAGCGGCAGCGCAGTACTCCACCAGGGGTCGGTACGGCAACGACCCCCAGAATGGAGTCAGAGGCCCGCAGGGCAGCTTCAGCAACGCGGTCAAGGTTGCCGGAGCCACCGTCGGACTGATTGGCAATCAGGCGCCCGCCCAGCTCCATTCCGGCTTCCAACCACCGCTGCCGGCGACGACTCTCATCGAAAAGGCGGGCATTCTGGATGGCAACACCGGCTGCCGCTGCAAGAGCGATGGCAAGTTCCTGGTCGGCCGCGTTGAAGTCCTGGCCATTGCTCTTTTCCGTGAGATACAAATTGCCAAAAACGACGTCCCTGACCCGGATCGGAACGCCAAGGAAGGTCTTCATGGGCGGGTGGTTTTCAGGGAATCCCACGGCCATTGGATGATGGCGCAGGTCGTGGAGCCGCAGAGGCGTCGGCTCCCGGATGAGATGCCCCAATACCCCATGGCCAGTCGGGAGATCGCCAATGGATCTGATGCCGTCATCGTCGATACCTACTGTGATGAAGTGGCTGAGACGCTGGTCTTCGCCGATCACCCCCAGCGCTCCGTATTTTGCGTCCAGCAGCACGCAGGCTGATTTGACGACGCGATCAAGGACGGCTTCCAGGCTAAGATCCTCGGCAATTGACACGACTGCCGCGAGCAAACCGTTCATCTGTTCCTGGGCGTGCAGCAATTCGTCTGCACGCTCCACGAATTCGCGGAGAAGCGTGTCCACACGCCCTTTCGCCGGGGAGCTCAAGGTATGTTCATCGCCCATGGGTGCCGGACTCCCTTACGTCGGTCCAGGAGTGTCTTTTGGTTGAGTCTAGGGGAATTCGCGGAATACAGACATACGTCCCGGCAACTTCCGGAGTGAGCCCTTGGACAAGGCCATTCTTCCGCCGATGTCGCGACACTTTCTCTGCGCATTGGGCCGCGGTAGCCTAAGAAGGTCGCATAACTGACTCACCTATCCGCTATTAGGGGGCGACAGCAAACATTCCGTTTGCGCCGGAAAAGGGGGCTGGCGCCGACAATCCAGGCCGGGATGTCCGATACCGGCCGGAAAAACGCGCCATCGCCGCGGCAATTGCGGACGTCCGCGAATGCGTCGAGCACGGGCTCATAGAGGACCGCAGCGCCAATACCAGATCAACTACCCCTTCACGTCATGCCCAATACCCGGAAGTGAGGTACGGCCAGGCCCTTGGCGGGCAGGTAGCGACCCTCAATAAACCTCCAGTAACAGCGGAGGCTACCAGTGCGGCACAGCCCGTACTCGACCTGCAGGAAGAGGACATTGGCGAACTCCTCGGCCAGCTTGTCCGTCAGGCCGATGCTGTCATCGCTCGCCGCCCTGGGGTTGAGTGCGGCATTACGCTGCGCCGACCAAGCGGATCCCTTACAAGCGTGTGCACTGGCGCATTGGCCACAACCCTGGTTGATCTGCAGAACAGATTCCACGAAGGGCCGGCACTGGGGGCAATCGCCGACTCGCACACGGTGGTCCTTGGGGACCTTTCCCAGGATGGGCGCTGGCCCCGGTTCAGCCGAACCGCTTTGGCCCAGGGGATCAGATCAGCCGTTTCCGTACCGCTGTGGGCCGAAGATCAGGGAAATGCGGTGCTCAGCGTATGCGCCAACCGTCCGGCTGCGTTCTCGGAGGATGAGATTAGCGCAATGGAAAGGTTCGCACTGGATGCCGCCAGGCGCCTTCGCCCAGCCCTACGGATTGCCGACTTGGACCTCGCGCAGTCCATTATTGCCGCCGTCCCGGGGCAGGACGCCGTTTCCGTGCACTTCGAACCCTAGACGAGCCGGGCTCCTTACGATTCGGGGCAGCAACGGAATTCGTCCACAAAGAATCACAGGCTACCTGGGACAAGTTGAAAACCGCCGCCCTGTGACTTTCGACCCTATGCAAGCCAAACCGTTTCCGGAACCCTTGTACTTCACTGGACAGCGTGGAGGAACCATGCATCGTACGAGGTATGCCAACCACTGCAGTGAGGTTTGCCGTCAGTGACCAATCCGTACGGTCCGCCGGCGGGCCTCTCTGCTCAAGAAGTCTCACAGCGGGTCCGCGACGGGATGGTCAATGTCACGCCCATACCAACCAGCCGAAGCTTGCCGGCTATTATCCGTGCCAACGTCGTTACGCTTTTCAACGGCATCGTCCTGTCGGGTTTTTCGCTGTTGCTCTTCCTCGGTCAGTGGCAGGACGCGTTGTTCGGGTTGGCGGCCATTGGGAACGCCCTTATTGGCGTGATCCAGGAATACCGCGCCAAGCGATCACTCGATCGCCTGACCATCATCCACGCGGCGGCGGCCCGCGTCGTCCGCGACGGACATGACCACGAGATCCCCGCAACCGGACTGGTGATGGATGACTTGCTGCTGCTTGGTGCCGGGGATCAATTGCCAGCGGACGCGGTTGTCACCGGGGAGGGTTCCCTGGACGTGGACGAGTCATTGCTGACAGGCGAGTCGGCCCCTGTCCCCAAGCACAGTGGGGACGTGCTGTTGGCTGGGTCCTTGGTTTTTGCCGGTGCCGGCTCGGCCCAGGTCATCAGGGTTGGCCAGGAAACATTTGCCAACCGGCTGACCGCTGATGCCAAGCGCTTTTCCCTTGTGACGTCCGAAATACGCGGGGGAATCGACAAGGTGCTGGGGGTCCTGGCCTGGATCGTCCTGCCCGTGACGTTGCTGGTGCTGAATTCGCAGTTTGTCCGGCAGGACGGCTGGGCGGCAGCACTGGCTTCCGGGGCGTGGAAGCAGAACGCTGTTTCCACCGTGGCAAGTACCATAGCCATGATTCCCCTCGGCCTGGTGCTCCTGACCAGCGTAGCTTTCGCCGTTGGAGCCGTTCGCCTGGCACGGCAGAAAGTGCTCGTCCAGGAGCTGGCAGCTGTCGAAGTGCTCGCCCGGGTGGACGTCCTGTGCTTGGACAAGACAGGAACGCTCACGGACGGACAGATGGCGTTCGACGCCGTCCACCACCTCCGGGACGACGTCCAGGATGGCTGGAGCGAGGCACTGGAATGGTTCGGTGCCAACCAACCGGCCAACGCCACCTCGCGGTCCGTCGGGGACGCCTTTCCACTGAAACGGGAGCCTCACGCCTTGGCTTCAGTGCCTTTCGATTCAGCGCGCAAGTGGAGCTCGGTGACGCTCGACAATCTCCAGGGCGGCTCCTGCACATGGATACTCGGTGCCCCGGAAGTGGTCCTGGCGGGAGGCTCTTCTGGCTGCAGATCTGCGCGGGAGCGGGCGGAACGGCTGATAGCGTCAGGGTTCCGGACCATGGCGTTATCCCGCTCCAGCCTGGCCACTGATGGGTCCGAAGTTCCCTTGCCCCCTGATTGTGAACCGGTATTGCTACTGACATTCCGTGAAAGTATCAGGCGGGACGCGCCCCGCACGTTGGCCTACTTCCGTGAGGAGGGAGTGGCCATAAAGATCCTTTCCGGCGATGATCCCCGCACGGTTGGCCTGCTGGCCGGCAAGCTGGGCTTGGAAGACACGAATGCAATTGACGCCGGCACATTGCCTGAAGATCCCGCCATGTTGGAACGGCTTGTGGAAGAGCACTCGGTGTTCGGACGCGTCTCCCCGAAACAAAAGAAGGAGCTGGTGCTCGCACTGCAGCGTCGGGGCCACACAATTGCGATGACCGGAGACGGAGTCAATGACACTTTGGCGCTCAAAGTGGCAGACCTGGGCATCGCGATGGACTCCGCAGCTCCGGCAACCAAGGCTGTTGCGCGCATCGTCCTGCTCGATGGCCAATTCAGCAGGCTTCCTGCCGTGGTGGCAGAAGGACGGAGGGTCATCAACAATATGGAGCGGGTTTCCATGTTGTTTCTCAGCAAGACGGCGTATGCGGTTGTTATCTCCCTGTTCTGCGGGACGCTGCTGCTGCCTTTTCCCTTCCTGCCACGCCAACTGTCCGCGGTGGATGGACTGACCATCGGGCTGCCCGCATTCTTTCTGGCTTTGCTCCCCAATTCTCAAGGCTATGCCCGCGGATTCCTGCGCCGCTCGCTGTCCTTCGCGATACCCGCTGGGTTGGCCACGGCAGTCGGGATTACCGTGCTCAATTACTACATCGAGGCCACCGGCAGCTTCAGCGTCGACCAGGCCCGCTCCGCATCGACCCTGGCGCTGGCACTCATTGGTTCGTGGATCCTGGCAGTTATCGCGCGTCCGCTCGATGCACGGAAGACGGCTGTCATAGCGGCGATGTATATCGGCACAGTGACTGTCTTCACTTTCCCGCTGCTGAGTGACTTCTTCCGGCTCGACTGGCCCCCGGGGGATCTCTTGCCGGTGACGATCGGAGTCGCGGTGGCGTCTAGCGCCGCCGTCGAGATCGCGGGGCGACTCCGCAGGAAAGTGCCCCCCAGCCCCAATAACCGGATCCCGTGACCTTTGGCTCTGGTTTGGGTCCCTGCGGCCTGCAAACCTCGTGGCAATGAATCGCGGAAGGATTTGGCAATGCATGCATGGTGGGTAGAAAATCCTGGACCGATGCCGACTCGGCCCTTGGTGCAGGGGAAACGGGAAGATCCCCGGCCGAAAGCCGGGGAATTGCTGATCCGGGTGAGTGTTTGCGGTGTATGCCGGACAGACCTGCACTTGGCTGAAGGTGATTTGCAGCCGCGCAGCGCCAATGTGGTTCCGGGCCACGAGGCCGTTGGAACTGTGCTCGAAACCGGCTCGAATGAAAGTAGGTTCGCGCCGGGCGACCGCGTGGGCGTGGCATGGCTCGGTGGCACCTGCGGAACGTGCACCTTCTGCCGACGGGGCAAGGAAAACCTGTGCTTGACACCAACTTTCACCGGATGGGACCGCGACGGCGGATTCGCGGAACTCATGACGGCCCAGGAGGATTTTTCCTACGCTGTCCCGGCCAGCTTCACGGACGAACACGCCGCTCCGCTCCTCTGCTCGGGAATCATCGGCTATCGCGCACTGAAAAGGTCTTCCCTACCGCCGGGAGGGCGCCTGGGCATCTACGGCTTCGGGGGCTCTGCACACCTCACGGCGCAGATTGCGATGCATCAGGGTGCCTCGGTTTACGTCATGACGCGTTCAGCTGAAGCCCGGGCGCTGGCCCGCACCCTTGGCGCCGAGTACGTGGGCGGCGCCTCGGACGTTCCTCCGGTCAAACTCGATTCAGCCATTCTTTTCGCACCGGCAGGAGAACTGGTGCCCTACGCGTTGAGGTCGCTGGACCGCGGCGGAACCCTGGCGATTGCCGGCATACACCTGTCGGACATTCCATCACTCAAGTACACCGACGACCTGTTCTACGAACGTCAGGTCCGGAGCGTAACCGCGAACACACGCACGGACGGGGAGGAACTCCTGGCCCTCGCGGCGGACATGGCATTGACACCGACCACAACCTCGTACGACTTCGAGCGGGCAGACCAGGCCCTGGACGATCTGGCTAACGACCGCATCACCGGAGCGGCCGTACTCCGCGTCCATTGACCACGCGAACCCTGACATGCGGCGGGGACCGGTTGGCTGTGTTTACGGAGGACTTTCGACTCTGGATGCCCGTTCCCCGCTGAACAACCCCCTGCCGGATGGTGTGAAGGAAACTGATGTGACGGCGTCGTACAAAGACGGGGTCCTTGAGGTACGGGCTCCCATCCCGGAGCAGGTGCCAGCAACCTCCACTTCAAGAATCCCCATCACCAGGGAGTAGTCGTTTGGCCCGGTCTGGCCGGGCCAAGCCTTTGTCCAGGGCCCTGCTGCTCCTGTGCCCTGCTGTGGGGCGGGCGGGGGTACCCTTTCCTTAACCGAAGAGCTCTTCAGCTTCCAAATACAGGGATTCCGGCACTGTTTTGATGGTTTCCAGGGCTTCGTCCAGGCCCACGGTAATAATGTCCGTTCCGCGCAGGGACACCATGGTCCCCCATTCTGCCGCTGCCGCTGCCCGGACGGCGGCCATCCCCAACCGCGTTGCCAGTACCCGATTAAAAGCAGTGGGCTCGCCACCGCGTTGAATATGGCCAAGAACGGTTGCCCGGGTCTCGATTCCCGTAAGGCCCTGCAGTTGCTGTTCCAACAGCATCGAGATACCTCCGAGGCGGGGGCGGCCGAATGTGTCCAGTCCACGCGGCGAGTACGGAGCGTCCTGGCCCGCAGGCACAAACGCCTCGGCGACAACCACCAGGGGCGCACGGCCGCGGTCATTTGCCGAATTGACCCATGCCGCAACTTGGTTCAAAGTCACTCGATGCTCGGGAATCAAAATGGCGTGTGCACCTGTGGCGATTCCCGCATGCAGCGCGATCCAACCGGTGTTGCGTCCCATCACCTCAGCAATCATGCACCGATGATGCGACTCACCCGTAGTCCGTAGCCGGTCGATCGCTTCCGTGGCGGTCTGTACTGCGGTATCGAACCCAAAAGTGAAGTCGGTAGCGCCCAGGTCATTGTCGATGGTTTTCGGCACCCCGATGACCTTGATCCCCGTATCCGACAGGATCCTGGCAGCAGCGAGCGTGCCCTCTCCCCCTATCGCAATCAAGCCATCCAGACCGTGGCGGCGCAACGAGTCGGATACAGGTGCGGGGCCGCCGTCCTCCTTCAAAGGATTGGTCCGTGACGTGCCCAGGATTGTTCCACCGAGCCGGGAGATTCCCCGAACGGCCCGACGAGGCAAAGGGAGGACGTCATCGTCCAAGACGCCTCGCCAGCCGTCGCGAAATCCAATGAATTCGTACCCGTGCGTCAGGGCTCCGCCCAGCACCGCCCCTCTGATGACAGCGTTCAAGCCCGGGCAGTCGCCACCGCTTGTCAGGATGCCCAGTCGCTTCATCGATGTTCGCTTTGGCGCGTTGGTTGCATCCGGAAGCTTCGGGTGTCTCCACATGCGAGCATCACGGTTTGGCCGTGGACCTTGACCCTGACCGGTTGGGCGCCGCCGGCGGCAGAGGAAATTCGGATGCGTCCATCTTTAAGTTGGATGTCCATCAAGTGTCCCCGATAGGTCACATGGAAGGAGACCGCTCGAAGGCCGTGGGGCATGTTCGGCGTAAACGACAACCCCGTCCGGTCCAGCCGCAGGCCAGCGAAGCTTCTTTGGACGACATCGATGGTTCCCGCCATCGCTCCCAGATGTATTCCCGCCTTTGTGGTGCCGTGCTGTGTGTCATCAAGGTCAGCGTCAAGGGCTTCCCTGAAACTGTCCCATGCCCGTTCCGGGTCCAACGCAGCCAATACTGAGGCGTGCGCGACCCTGCTCAAGGTGGAACCATGGGCCGTCCGGGCCAGATAGTACTCAATCGTTCGATCCAATTGTCCCTGCTGCAAGGCGTAGCCCAGGCGCTTCAGAAACGAAATAAGCCCTTGGCGTCCCAAGAGGTAGGGCAGCATGAGGACGTCTGCCTGTTTGGCCAGCTTGTATCTGTTGACGTCGTCGCCCTCTGCTTCGAGAATGAGGTCCAGCCGCTCAATGTTGTCGTACTGTTGGCGGTACTTGTCCCAGTCCAGTTCCTCCAATTGGTCATAGCCGGCAAATTGGCTAATGATTCCATCGTTGGTGAAGGGCACAAACATGGCGCGGGACACGTGACTCCACCGCTCAACTTCCTGTTCAGTAATGCCCAGGCGTTCCAGGAGGTCGGCCAGCTCATGACCCGAGAAAGTTTCGGGAATCCCGGCCGCACAGGCGCAGACCCAGGCAGCCATGACGTTCGTGTACGCGTTGTCATCGAGACCTGGGTTCCCGTATCCAGGTAACTGCGTGTGATACTCGTCCGGTCCCATTACGCCGCGGATGTGGTAACGGTGGTCACCGGTATCGTAGTTGGCGACAGCGGCAAAATAGCGGGCAACTTCCACCACCAACTGTGCCCCCTTCCGGGCAAGCCATGCCAGGTCGTTGGTGGCTTCAAAGTACTGCCACGCATTAAAGGCAACAGCAAGCCCCACATGCCTTTGAAGGTGGGAGTGGTCCGGCACCCAACGTCCGGACCTCGCGTTGTATAGCCACCGCGGAGTTTCTTCAGTTCCGTCGCTCCCGCTCTGCCACGGAAACCTGGCACCGGGAAGACCGCCGCTGGCCGCGGCCTGCCGCGCCGCAGGGAGCCGCCGCCAACGATAGTCCAACAAGGCCCGGGCAACGTCAGGTGTCCTTGAGGTGAGAACGGGAAGTACGAACAGCTCGTCCCAGAAAACGTGGCCACGGTACCCTTCCCCATGCAACCCCCGTGCGGGAACGCCAACATCGAGCTCAGTCGTATGCTGCGTCAGCGTTTGCAGCAAGTGGAACAGGTGCAGGTTCAAGACAAGCTGTACCTGTGCCGGAGCGTCCAGTTCCACCTTGAACGGACGGACGGTCCGCTGCCATGCAGACTCATGGGCCCGCAGGATTTTGTCAAAATCGGTGCCGGCCCTTGCCAGGCATGCGGCGGCCGCTGTGCCAGCCGACGAAATGGGCCGGTCCCGGGACGTCGCAACGGCCACGATCCTCGTCACCATCACTGCTGCCCGGTCAGAACAATGGGCTTCGAAAGTCCGGAAGTGGAACGCCCCTTTGCTCCCGGGGGTCCCCTTGGTGCCGGCGACATCAACATGAAGGCCCACGCCAATCCGAACCTGGCTTTGGCTGGTTTCCGCTTCAACCATCAGGGTGTTCCCTTGACCGCGGCCCGCGCCGTCGAAAGTTGTCCGGTCGATCAAGTGTTTCTGGCCCGTCAAAGGTGGTTCCGGAAGGTTTGCATTGCGTATGCCGGCATTGACACCCACACGGATTCCGATCAAACCACTCCAACCAACGGGCATAATGCGGGTCTTGATGGCGAGCACGTGAGGATCTGCCATGGAGACGAGTCGCGTCTCACTGACTTCCAAACGCCGCCCGTCGGGTGACTCCAGGACGAGCCTCCGCTTAAGGACTGCCTTGTCCATTTGAAGTGTTCTCCGTTCATGGACAACCCGCAGCCCGTCACGGGACCACCATGGACTGCCTTCCAGCCGCAAGTCCATCGGGAGGCAATCGGGACCGTTGACCATGTGTTCTTCGAGGGCTGTCTCTTGACCAAGTCCGGCGGAGACACGATTGAATACCCCGGCCAGATACATACCGGCATACCGTGTGCTCCGGTTGGATTCGGCCACGGCGCCGCGGACGCCCATATATCCGTTGCCAAGTGTTGTGAGTGCCTCACGATGCCCTTCGTGGTCCGGATCGGTGCCTTCGAAAATCAGCTGCCAGGGGTCACCCATGACCAGCCCAAGATCAAGTTCGCTGACGTCATTGAGCACGACACTTGCTCCGGCGGCCTCGAGTTGGTTCCGGCTTCCCCTGCGATCGATCCCCACTACCAGGCCGAACCCGCCGCGATGGGCAGACTGCACCCCTGCAACAGAGTCTTCTATGACCACCGCGCGCTTTGGCAGGACGTTCAACCGCCGGGCTGCTTCCAGGAAGACATCGGGCGCAGGTTTGCCGGGAAGGCCCATCGCAGCGGCTGCCGTCCCATCAAGGACTACGGCGAAGGTATCTTCCATGCCGGCCGCCGTGAGTACTGGAGTGGCATTTCTGCTTGAGGTCACCACCGCCGCTGGAACCCCCGCTGCCCTCAAGCCCGCCAGGAACTGGACTGTTCCCGGATAGGTTTGGACGCCGTCGTTCCTTAGGCGCGCCAGATAGGCCTTGTTTTTCAGTGCACCCAACCCGAATGCGGTCCATGCACCTGTGTGGTCGCTTGGAAGTCCCAGCGGGATGCGAACACCCCGGGATGCCAGGAGATCCATCAAGCCTTGTTCCCTTGGCTTTCCGTCCAGAAGTGTGAAGTAGTCGTCCGGCGTGAAGGCCCGGTGGTCGGCGTCCGGCGGAAAGCGGGCATCACCAACGATCGCATCGTAGGCGTCTTTCCAAGCCCCTTGATGGACAGTTGCCGTGCTGGTCACTACCCCATCCAAATCAAGAATGACAGCGTCATAAGGAGGCCTGGCCGCAGCAGCGGTGGGTGATCCCTTCATACGGCCCTGTCCTGGGCCGGGCGCTGTTCGGCGGCTGCTATCACCGGCAAAGTGCGGAGGAAGGTATCCGGGTTCAATGAGATTGAGTCAATGCCTTCACGAACCAGGAACCCGGCGAAGTCCGGATGGTTACTTGGCCCCTGGCCGCAGAGGCCGATCTTGATGCCCGCATCGTGGGCTGCCCTGATGACTTGGGAAATCATTGTGGTGACGGCGGGATCCCGTTCATCGAAAAGGCCGGCCAACTGTTCCGAATCACGGTCCACACCCAGAACCAACTGGGTAAGGTCATTCGATCCCACTGAAAAGCCATCAAAAAATTGCGCGAACCTTTCTGCCAGGACGACGTTCGAAGGCACCTCGCACATCATGTATATCTTGAGCCCGTTTCTCCCCCGCACCAGTCCGTTGTCAGCCATGACAGCCATGACCGTCTCCGCTTCGTGGATTGTGCGGCAAAAAGGGACCATGACGATGACATTGGTAAAACCAATATCGTCACGGACGCGCTTCAAGGCCCTGCACTCCAGCTCGAAACCTTCCTTGTACTCGTTGCTGTAGTACCTGGAAGCGCCACGGAAGCCCAACATGGGGTTTTCTTCGGGACGCTCAAAGTATTGGCCTCCCATGAGGTGGGCATACTCGTTGCTCTTGAAATCGCTAAGCCGGACTACCACGGGCTTGGGATGAAACGGGGCCGCAATCTTCGCAATTCCAGTGGCCAGTACCGAAACGAAATATTCCTCAGGAGTTTCATAATCGACAGTCAGGTCACGGATCGACGCGGCCTCGGCAGCGTCGGTGACCCGCTCCGGATGCACCAAGGCCATCGGATGGACCCGGATCAAATTGTTAATGATGAATTCCATTCTGGCCAAACCCACGCCAGCTGCCGGCAGCCGCCACCAGCGAAACGCTGCCGACGGGCTGGCGACATTGATCATCACTTCTGTCCGGGTGGCAGGAAGCGTTCCCACATCCACTTCTTCGACGTCAAACTCCAGCAAGCCCTCATAAACCCGGCCTTGCTCACCTTCAGCGCACGACACCGTCACTTGCGAACCAGGTTTGAGGACTGCCGTCGCGTCACCGGTTCCAACAATTGCTGGGACTCCGAGTTCCCTGCTGACGATGGCAGCGTGGCTGGTGGGGCCACCGTGATCGGTGACAATGCCAGCCGCACACTTCATGACAGGGACCCAATCGGGATCCGTCATCTGTGTGACCAGAATAGAGCCGTCCACGAACGATTCGATATCCCCCGCATCCCGGATGACGCAGACCGGGCCCTGGGTGATCGAGTCGCCTACCGCAGCACCGGTTGCCAGTATCTTGCCAGGGCGCCGCAGGTGGTGCATTCGGAAACTGGACGCCGATCGTTGGGCCTGCACAGTTTCCGGACGCGCCTGGACCATGAACAGCTCGCCGGTGATGCCGTCCTTGGCCCATTCCATATCCATGGGACGGCCGTAGTGCTCTTCCACGGCAACAGCCCACCGGGCCAGCTGCAGTACCTCCGGATCCGTCAGAACCAACGATCGCTGCTCCCGCTCGCTCGTGTCTACGAGCCGGGTCCGGGCGGTACCACCCTGGTTGTAGACCATCTTCCGTTCCTTGGCTCCGACATCCCTTTGGATCACTGGTGCCAGCGCCGGGTCGCCCAGGAGCGGCTTAAACACCTGGTACTTGTCAGGGTTGATGGTTCCTTGAACAACCGTCTCCCCCAGACCCCAGGCTGCGCTGATCAGGACGCTCCGTGGAAAACCGGACTCTGTGTCAATGGAGAACATGACTCCGGACGCCCCGACGTCGGAGCGGACCATTCGCTGCACGCCTACGGAAAGCGCTACGTCGAGGTGCCCAAAGCCCTTGATCTCCCTGTAGCTGATGGCCCGATCAGTGAACAGGGAGGCGTAGCACTGCCTGCATGCCTGAAGGACGCCACGCTCCCCGGAAATGTTGAGATAGGTTTCCTGCTGGCCGGCAAAGCTCGCATCCGGCAAATCCTCTGCCGTGGCGCTGCTCCGAACGGCCACCGCGAGTTTTTCCTGCCCTGCGCGTTCGCACAGCATGCTGTAACTCTGCTGAACGCTTCGGGCGAAGTCCGGCGGGAATTCGGCTGACAGGAATGCTTCCCTGATAGCGCTTCCCGCCTGTCGCAAGGATGAGCGCCCGGAACGGTAACCGTCCAAAGAGTCACTGATCACCGATTCCAGGCCATTCGCGGAAAGGAAATGGCGGTAGGCGTCAGCAGTGGTGGCAAATCCATCAGGTACCTTCACTCCCGCCGATCGAAGGGACCTCGCCAGCTCACCCAATGAGGCGTTCTTGCCCCCGACGGAGGGGATGTCCTGGATGCCTGAATCTTCAAACCACAAGACGTGGGCGCTGTTCAACGAAGCTTCACGTACTGAATCCATGCCTTGATTCTGGACGCCGGGCTACTGCATGGGGAGGGTCTTTGGTCCTCTGGCCCGCTGTGACTTTTGGCCCTGTTTCGCCACCTGACAGCCGCCCATGCTGGACAAGAGAGCAGGAGGTAAAAACCATGGAACTATCCAACTTCGAGAGGCTGGAACTGGACAAGATCGCGCGGGGTCTCGAAGAAGAGGACCCCAGGCTGGCCGCCCTCATGAGCATGGAAGACCTGGGACGAATCCGCTGGAAGCATGCCGTCCGGGGAGTCCTTGTTGGCCTGTCAGGACTGGGTTTGCTGCTGGCTGGCGTCGCGCTGGGTGAACCAGTACTCGGAATAACTGGCTTCATGGTGATGGGCGGTGGCACCTACTGGGCAACTCTCTTCATGGATGCCCGTCCCTCCCGCAGGAAGGCCGCAGCCTCCAGGCTCGAGTACTACGGAAAAGACGAGGAAACACCATGAAGGCGGTTATTGTTTACGACTCCGCTTACGGAAACACCAAGGCAATCGCGGAGGCTGTGGCCTCTGGTCTGGGATCAGCGAATGCCAGGACAGTGCCGGCAGCACAGTTCCGGCGTGGGGATGTGTCGGCTGGCGACTTGTTGGTAGTGGGTAGCCCCATCAACGGCTGGCGGCCTACACCCAAGACCATGCAAGCCTTAACCGATGTTGGGACTCAGGGACTTTCCGGAATCCTTGCCGCTGCCTTTGACACCCGGGTCAAGTTATTCATCCACGGCGATGCGGCCAAGAAGATCTCCCATCAACTGAAAAAGGCAGGTGCAACTCTCGTGAGCAAGCCCATGCCCTTCTACGTGGGGGGCACGGAAGGTCCACTCCTGGCCGGTGAGACCGAGCGGGCGCGTACTTGGGGCGGGGAGCTCCTAACGCTAATGAAGACCAAAGCAACCAAGAGGAGTGCCTGATGGCTGGACGTTTGGATCCCAGCAAGATCATCGTGGGCGTCGACGGCTCCCAAGCGTCAGTGGAAGCGTTGCGCCAAGGCCAACATTTGGCAACGGCCCTCAACGCGCCTATGGAAGCGTGGGCCTGTTGGGAACTTCCCCTCGGATACGAGGCCTACCTGGCGATGGGCATCGACGGGTTCGCCCATGAAGCCGAGAAGCATTTGGAAGACGCCCTCGTGGAGGCTTTCGGGGCCGACCTGCCAAAGAACGTCAGCCGGCGACTTGTCCAAGGCTCGGCCCGGGCCGCCCTGGTAGAGGGCAGCAAGCATGCAGCACTCGTCGTCGTCGGCCGCCGCGGACACGGCGGCTTTGGTGGCCTCCTTCTCGGCTCAGTGAGTTCCGCAGTCGTCGCGCACGCCCACTGCCCCGTCGTCGTCGTGCATTCTCCCGAAAACGCTACCTGAGATGGAACCGGACCAGAAGACGCGGCTTCCAGCCAAAAAAGCTCCTCTCCCGGAGTCAGCAAGCCCACGTGCTGTGATCGAATGCACGGGCTTGACCAAAGCATTCGGACGCAAAATTGCCCTCGATGCGGTCAACCTCAGCGTGCCCGAAGGGTCGATCTTCGGTTTCCTGGGCCCCAACGGTGCAGGAAAGACCACTCTGCTCCGCATCATGACGGGCCTGTCCCGCGCTACGTCCGGCGGCCTACGCATACTCGGCATGGATGTCGCCTCGGAAGCCCCCCAGGTCCGTCGCGAGGTTGGCTATCTCCCTGATGTTCCGGCCTTCTACGGCTGGATGACCGCTTCCCAAACCCTGCAGCTCGCTGGCGGGCTATGTGGGCTCAAGGGCGGACCTCTGGCCGATCGGGTCCAGGAGTTGCTGGGCTTCATGAGATTGGACGGAAACAACCAGGCAATCGGGAAGTACTCCCGGGGAATGCGTCAACGCCTGGGCGTGGCACAGGCCCTCATCAACGCGCCCAAACTACTTTTGCTGGACGAACCCACCAGCGCGCTGGATCCCGGCGGCCGGAGGGAACTCCTGGATTTCATCGGTGGCCTGCGGGGGCAGACTACTGTGTTTTTCTCAACGCATTTCCTCAGCGACGTGGAGCGCGTTTGTGACTCAGTGGCCATCCTTAACAAGGGCAGGGTCCTCTCCCAATCCTCGATGGAAGAACTCCGGTCCAGGCACGGACAACAGACAATCGCAGTGGAGGTCAGTACGGGCGCCGAGAGGCTCGCCCAAGCAATCGCCGGAAGGAACTGGAGCATATCGGTGCATCCCGGTCCTCGGGGCGAAATCCTGGCGCGGGTATCGGATGTGGCTGCCGCCCAGCACGAGATTCCCACCATGGTCAGTGACCAGGGCACGGGCCTGGTGCGTTTGGAAAGCACCGAGATCAGTCTGGAAGACATCTTCCTCGAACTCGTTGGAGACCCGGTGCCGTGAACAGCTTTTCAGTCCTCGCCCGCAAGGAAGCCCAGGAGATAGTCCATACGTGGCGCATATGGGTGCTTCCTGCGATGGTGGTCTTCTTTGCCGTCACCGGCCCGCCGCTTGCCCGGATAACTCCTGAACTCCTGGGATCACTCACCGCCGGGTCCCAAGGGTCGATCACCCTGCCCCCGGCAACGTTTGCCGACGCGTACGGGCAGTGGATCAAGAATCTGTCCCAGATCATCCTGTTCGCCATCATCATCATGTACGGCGGAATGGTCTCCACCGAGGTCCGCGAAGGCACTGCGGCATTCGTACTCTCCAAGCCTGTGCGGCGAAGCACGTTCATCACCGCCAAAGCAGCGGCCCACGGGCTCTTCCTCACCGTCGCGATTAGCTTTGGCACCCTGGCAACGTGGCTGGTCACGCTACTTGTCTTTGGCGACGCACCCGCCGGCCGGCTTTGGGGTCCGGCGATTCTGCTCCTCCTCTTCGCCCTCCTGATCCTCGCCTTCATGGAACTCTTTTCGGTCCTGATTCCGGCCCCGGCAGGCGCCGCCGGGGCTGGCCTTGGCCTGTACGCCCTGTTGGCAGTGGGCGGAGCATGGGATCCGTTGGCGAGCTATTCCCCGGCGGGTGTCCCCGGGCTGGCTGCCGCCATAACAGCGAACCAAGCACATCCTTCGCCGGTTTGGCCTGTGGTTACGGGGCTTGTTGCCGCAGTGGCCGCCGTCGTGTTGGCAACGTTGGCTTTTAAGAGGAAAGAACTGTAGCCATGCCAAAACCAGCGTCAATCGCAATGCTCGTCGTCGGGATCATTCTGTCAATCTTCGGATTCGCGCTCACTACGGGAGGGGCAGCGGCCGGTCTACTGGCCTCGGGCCAGGGCGATGAAGGCTACTTCACTTCCCGTACGGAACGCTACACCGTGGCATCGTACGCGTTGGTCTCTCCACAACTGGATGCCATCGGCGAGGGAACTCCCGAAAGGCTCCCCTTTGACGTGGGCACGCTCAGGCTCAGGGCAACACCGGACAAACCTGATGGCCGGCTTTTTATCGGCGTTGCGCCCCAGGCCGATGTTGATGCCTATCTGAAGGGAGTCCACCATACGGAGCTGCAGGAAGTTAAGTTCCAGCCATTCCGCCCCGTCTACCGGGACATCCCCGGGTCGTCCACACCGGCCCCACCCGCCAGCCAACCCTTGTGGGCAGCCTCCGCTTCCGGTCCGGGACGACAGGAACTCACATGGAACATTTCCGCGGGCAGCTGGACCGTGGTTGTCATGAATGCCGACGCAAGCGAGGGCGTTTCCGCCGACCTCCAGGCAGGCTTCCGATCAGAGCTGATTAAGCCCGCGGCAACGGGCCTGCTGCTCGCCGGCACACTTGCCCTGGTCCTCGGAGTGCCGCTCTTGGTGGCCGGCGCCGTAGGACTTGGCAGGCACGGCGGCACTTCTGCGCCGGCGGTCCAACAAGCGCCCTTCGTGGCTGGGCAACAGCCAGCAGCCGCAGGGACCATTGGCTATCCGGTTCGCTTGGGGGGCTATTTGGATCCGACCCTCACACGATGGATGTGGCTGGTGAAATGGTTCCTTGCGATTCCACATTTCTTCGTGTTGTTCTTCCTTTGGTTTGCCTTCGTGGTGACCACCTTTGTAGCGTGGTTTGCCATTCTCTTCACGGGCCGCTACCCGCAATCGCTCTTCCAGTTCAACGTGGGCGTCCTCAGGTGGACCTGGCGCGTGGCTTTCTACGTCTACGCCGTCGGCGGCACGGATCAGTACCCGCCCTTCACACTTGCACACGCCAACTACCCTGCCGACCTGGACATTGACTATCCAGCGCGTCTTTCCCGTGGCCTGGTGCTGGTTAAGTCCTGGTTCCTGCTTATCCCGCACTTGCTCATTGTCGGGGCGATCACTGGCACAGCGACGTGGGCGTGGCGCACGCAGGACGGAGCCGCCGGTCTGGTGGGCGACCGCGGCGGAGGATTGTCGTTGCTTGGCTTGCTGGTGCTTGTCGCCCTGGTGATCCTGCTGTTCACCGGCAGGTATCCCCAAGCACTCTTTGCTTTCATCATGGGCCTGAACAGATGGGTGTACCGCGTCCTGGCGTACGGCGCGCTCATGCGTGACGAGTACCCTCCGTTCCGGCTTGACCAGGGCCCTGACGAGCCGGACGTGGTGCGGCCTCCGGGTCCAAACCAACAGGACGGCTACCCGTGACCGGGAACGGCCTGCCGTCACAAGACCTGCCGCCCAGGAGCAAGGCACGACGGCGGGTGGTCGCCGTCGTGCTTTTGGCCGCCTTGGCGGTGCTTGCGGCGGGCGTTACGCTGATGCTCACCTTGCGGCCAAATGGATCACCTGGCGCCGCGACCCAGGGTGCATCACCGGAGACACATGCGGCAAGTTCCCCTGCCAGTCCAACGCCTTCCTCCCCAGACGCGACGCCAACCACGGAGCCATCCCTGGTTCCCCTACCGGATCCAGTGCCCACCGTACCCGGATCCACCACGGCCGCGCCGCCTGCCCTCCCCTTTCCAGAGTGGCTCCTTGGACAAGACGTGACGTCGATTCCAGGAGCTGGAAACCAGATTGCCTTGACCTTCGACGGCGGCGCCAATGCGGCCGGACTTCAAAGCATTCTGTCCACGCTCGACCGCGAACACGTCCGGGCGACGTTCTTCCTGACAGGAACCTGGGCAGCAGCCAATCCGGACGGCGTGGCACGGATAATGGCAGCAGCGCACCGGCTGGGCAACCATTCGATGACCCACACTGCTTTCACCCAGCTGACGGACCCGATGATCGCTGACGAAATCGGACGCGCCGAATCGGCGATAGTTGCGGCAGGTGGTGCGCCCCGGCCTTTCTTCCGGTTCCCCTTCGGAGACCGCGACTCCCGGACCATCAACACCGTCAACGGCCTCGGCTATGTGCCTGTGCGCTGGAGCGTGGACACTCTCGGATGGAAGGGAACCAGCGGAGGCATGGCCCGTGAATCCGTAGTCCAACGGGTCTTGGGGGGTCTGCAGCCGGGCGGCATCATCCTCATGCATGTCGGTTCGAATCCTGACGACGGCAGCACCCTGGATGCGGACGCTTTGCCGCTCATTATTGAAGGGACAAGGTCCGCCGGATTCGATTTCGTGACTCTCGATGCGCTCTTGGCCGGCTAGACCAAGGATGCTGCCCGATGAAGAATGGCACCGAGCCGGCCCACCATAGCCTGCACGCCCATGAAGTGGTGCTGCTCCTGGAAGCGGATGCGTTTCGCGGCCTCAGGGTGGAGGAAATTGCGGGCCGGAGGCAGGCATACGGACTGAACGTGCTCCCGCGCGCTGCCCGGAGCGGGTTTCTGCGCTCGGCGGGCCACCAGTTCAACAATCCCCTGGTCTACGTACTGATTGCTGCGGCCATCGTGACCATGGTTCTCGGCGAGTACGTGGACACCGGAGTCATTGTTGGTGTTGTGATCGTCAATGTCGTGATCGGACTCATCCAGGAAGTCCGCGCAGAGGCGGCGTTGGAGGCGTTGCGCTCACTTGTTCCGACGCGCAGCGTCGTGGTCAGAGGGGGTACCCGGATGGAGGTCCCCTCCGAATACCTGGTACCGGGAGACCTCGTATTGCTGGAAGCAGGCGACAAGGTTCCCGCGGACATCCGGCTGGTACGTACTTCCGGCCTACGGGTTGACGAGTCCGCCCTGACAGGGGAATCAGAACCTGTGAGCAAGGACGAAGTCGTCCTGCCGCTCACCACACCTGTGGCCGACCGCCGCAACATGCTCTACGGAGGCACCCTGGTCACCACAGGCACCGGTGCCGGAATCGTCGTGGCCATTGCCGGCGAGACGGAACTCGGGGAGATCCAGCGGCTCATGGGGGCAGTCACCCCGGCACCCACTCCCCTTACCAGCAAACTGGCCTCATTCAGCATGACACTCACTGTGGCAATCCTCGGATTGGCCGCAGTTGCTTTCATCATTGGGGTGGGCCGGGGCCAGCATCCGGCCGGAATGTTTACGGCCGCAGTCGCCCTGGCGGTGGGTGCCATACCTGAAGGACTGCCGGCTGCCGTCTCCGTGACGCTGGCCATTGGAGTGAGGAGGATGGCACGCAGACGCGCCGTGGTGCGGCGGCTTCCTGTTGTAGAGACCTTGGGGAGCACCACGGTGATCTGCTCGGACAAGACGGGCACATTCACTGAAAACCAGATGACCGTGACCGCGATCAGGACGCCCGCCTGCCACTACGAGGTCACAGGAACCGGATACGGTCCCGAAGGTAGCATTGTGCCTATTTCCCCTGGGCAAACCACAGGCAAGGCCACCGCGGGTGACGCTGCGCTGCAGTGGTGCCTTGTAGCCGGTGCCGTCTGCAACGATTCCACCGTCTTCCAGGAAGATGGCCAGTGGCATGTACGGGGTGACCCTACCGAAGCTGCAATGATCGTCGTTTCGGGCAAGGACGGGGTGGACATCCCGCGCTTCGTTTCCCGGAATCCCCGGCAGGGCAGCATCCCGTTCACCCACGAACGCCAATACATGGCAAGCTTCCACAAGGACGCTGGCGAGAAATCCGGTAGCCTGCTCCTTGTCAAGGGAAGCCTCGAACGTGTTTTGGAACTCTCTTCCAGCCAAATGGGCGCTGACGGCAGCTCCCAGCCGCTCGACGTCGGGACCATCGGCCGGGCTGCTGAGGAACTCGCCGGATGCGGCCTGCGAATACTCGCAACAGCCATGAATCGCCTGGACGAAGAACCGGCAATCGATGCTGCACCGCCGCTTGAAGGACTCGTGTTCACCGGCTTTCAGGCGATGTACGATCCTCCGCGGGCGGCAGCTGCAGGCGCTGTACGATCCTGCCGGGACGCCGGCATCGCGGTCAAAATGATCACGGGAGACCACCTCGGAACGGCCACCGCGATCGCCGCAGCTGTTGGTCTTGACGGCGGAAAAACCGCCGCCACAGCCCTGTCGGGCACCGACCTTGAAGGCATGAGTGAGGATGAACTGCTGGCGGCCGTCAACACGGCATCAGTTTTTGCGAGGGTGTCTCCGGAGCTGAAACTGCGCCTAATCGATGCACTGCAAAACAAAGGCCATGTCGTCGCCATGACAGGCGACGGCGTCAACGACGCACCGGCACTTCGCCAAGCCAACGTCGGCATCGCCATGGGCCATTCCGGAACAGAGGTAGCCAAGGAGGCATCGGACATTGTGCTGACCGATGATAATTTCGCCACCATTGAGGCCGCGGTCGAGGAAGGCCGGAACGTTTTCGACAATTTGGTTAAATTCATCATCTGGACCCTCCCAACCAATATGGGAGAAGGCATGGTCATCCTGGTGGCCATCGTCATGGGGCTGACCCTGCCCATCCTGCCGACGCAGATTTTATGGATCAACATGACGACGGCTGTCGCCCTTGGCCTCATGCTCGCCTTCGAGCCCAAGGAGCCCGGCCTGATGTCCAGGCCTCCCCGGGATCCCCGCCAGTCCCTGCTGACCTGGACGCTTACGCTGCGGATCCTGCTTGTCTCGGTTCTCCTTGTTGGTGGTACCTGGTGGATCTTCGAATACGAAACAGGCCAGGGATCCACGCTTGAGGAAGCGCGGACGTCAGCCGTCAATCTGTTCGTCATGGTGGAGGTTTTCTACCTGTTCAGCTGCAGGTCGCTGACCCGCTCCGTGTGGAAGCTCCGTCCGTTCAGCAACCGTTGGCTTGTGGTGGGTGTTCTCATCCAAGCAGCCGGACAGGCCGCCATAACCTACTTGCCCTCCATGAACGCCGTGTTCCACACCGCTCCGTTGTCAGCAGAAGCGTGGCTGCGCATCCTCGGCGTCGCCCTGCTGGCTTCTCTGGCGGTGGCATTGGACAAGCACTTTCGCCACAACATCATTTAGGAGGAAGACATGACCATTGTGCTGCTTCTGATCATCCTCGGCTTCGTAGCCGCGACTTCCATAGCCGGTGGCCTCACCATGGCCCTTGGATCGTGGCTCGGTCCGGAACGCCTCGGACTGCCTGCGGAGATACAACTGCCGGCTGAATACCTGGAAGGCTCCCCTTTCAGCACCTATCTGGTTCCCGGAATCTTGCTCGCATGCGTTGTGGGAGGCCTCCATACGGCCGCCTTCGTCCTGCTCCTCAAGCGCAGTCGCTACGCCAGTCCTGCAGCCACCACAGCTGCCTATTCCATCCTGGTATGGATCTTCGTGCAGATGTCCGTAATCCCGTTCAGCGCGTTGCAAGCCGTCTACTTCGGTGCGGGCCTGGCAGAACTGGGGCTGCTGTTGCTTCTGCTCGGTGTCATTCCCCCAACTGGTCGGCAAGACCCGGCATCGCGCGTGGCAGCGAACGGATCGCGCGACGGGACTTTGGGCCCTGTTAGGCGCAAACGAGCCGCCGTAGGATCGCCGCATGACCGACAAGAACATAGTGCCTGAGGCAGAAGTCCTCGAAGCCGACGATTGCTGGAGGCTTCTTGGCGAAACGAATGTTGGGCGACTCTCCGTGATCGTGGACGGCCACCCGGACATCTTTCCGGTGAATTTCGCCGTGGACAACCGGACAATCGTCTTTCGGACCAGTATGGGAACCAAGCAGCAGGCTATTGAAGACAACGCCGTTGTTGCCCTTGAAGCCGACTCGGTGAGCGCAGAATTCGGCATGGCCTGGAGCGTAGTAGTGAAAGGCGCAGCCGGCGAGGCAGGTCCGGGCGGTCCCACCTTGGATGAAGTCAAACGTTCCCTCTTCCCTTGGCAAGGCGTTGGCCAAGACCTTTTGTACCGGGTAGTCCCCCAATCCGTCACCGGCAGGCGCTTTGATCTCTCGGCTCCCATGTCGCTGCGAACTCCGCTGGACGACGCAACCCGCGCAGGCTTGGAGTAAGTCCGGCCGTTGCAGCCATAGCGGGCGGTGATGGCACTGGGCGCCAGACTGCTGCTTCGAAGCCTTGGCAGGGCGTTGTGAGCCCTGCCCTTCCATCCGATGCTGTGGCATTTTTCGATGGATCGCCCCAAGGACTGGCGATCTGCAACGCGGTCTTCAACGCGATCTCCGGCCTCGGGCCGATATCGGTCCGCGTTTCAAAGAGCCAGATCGCCCTCCGACGCCGGCGTGGTTTCGCCTTCCTTTGGCGCCCTGGCAAATATGTGAAATCAACGGTTCCTGTCGTCTTGTCCTTGGCGCTGCCGCACGAGCTCGGATCCCACAGGTTCAAGCAGGTAGCCCACCCCGCCCCCTCGGTGTGGATGCATCATCTGGAGCTTCGGGATCCTGGGATGGTTGATGTGGAAGTGGCCCAGTGGCTGCAGGAGGCCTTTGATGCTGCATAAGACCGGTACGGACGTTCACTGCCTACGTTTTAGAGTCGTTCGGCCCTGTCGGTTGCTGCATGGTCAGGGAAATCTTGAGACATGAGCACCATCGATCTAGAACCCAGACTGATTAAGACATCCGAGCAGCCCACTGCGGTGGTCCGCGAGCGCGTGCCAATGGCCAACCTGACAGAATTCTTCGGCCGTGCCTTCGGTGCAGTCATGGCCGCTGCCCAGGCCCAACACGCCAGCCCCACAGGCCCACCTTTTGCCCTCTACCACGGCATGCCTACTGACACCGTGGATGTGGAGGCGGGGTTTACTGTTACCCCGAACTTCTCCGCTGCCGGGGACGTCATCAGTGGCCGGCTGCCGGAGTCGGACGCGTTCGAGGCCGTCCACAAAGGACCCTATGACACTTTGGAAAGGACGTACGCACTTATTCTTGAGCGAATGAGTGCGGAAGGAATGACGCCCTCCGACACAATGTGGGAGTTCTACCTGAGTGATCCGGAAAAGGAACCGAACCCCGGCAAGTGGCAGACCCGCGTCGTCTGGCCCGTAGTCGGAGCAGTGCAGGCTGACTGACCATGCCGACCCGAGACGACAATCCACGCAAGGGTGACCGTGGCCTCCATCAAGGTCACAGGGCAGACGGTCATCAGCGACGCGCCCAAGGCACCGGGAAACTGCAGATGGTGGTCAAGTTGGAGCCGGACTATCCGGCTGCCTGCCTCATTGTCCGCGGTCACATCTCCACCCAGAACATCCCGGTCATCTTTGCGGTGGTGCGTCGGGTCAACACGGCCGTTCCCGGCGTCGATATCTCCGTGGATCTCAGCCTTGCCAGCATAACCGCCGAGGCACTGGGCCAGCTCAAGGAGGTCTCCAGGAACGGCATGCTGCCCCTCGCGACGGATCCGGCGAGGGTCCCCTGCCACGTCCGGATCCTGGAATCCTCACGACAAATGGCCTGAACGCCACTCACTCCAACTTGACGAAAGCAGGCAACAACAATGAGCAACGACCACACCATCGCCGTCGGCGTAAAGGACTCTACCCAAAGTGAAGCCGCCCTGCTTTGGGCTGGTCGGCGTGCCGAAAAACGGCATGCGCCGCTTGCGATCCTCCATGTCATGGATGATCGTTGGCTGGTTGAGCCCGCTTCGTGGAGGCGTTCCCTCGCCCAATCCGGCGAAAACCTCCTGCAAGCGGCTGAGGCACGTGTCAGGCAGCGTTTCCACGTCAAGTCCACAACCGAGCTGCTCACCGGAAGTGTGGCAGCGGCACTTGGTGAGTACGCCCGGAAGACGTCGCTGATGGTGATCGGTTCGGGCAGCCCCCACCTTGGCGGCTCCATGACAGACCGGGCCCTGCAAATAGCCGGCGCTTCGGCGGGCCCGGTGGCCGTTGTCGGAACGGCAAACGACGAAGAGGACCGGCACGGAATCGTGGTTGGCGTGGACGGTTCGGAGCACTCCCTCAGGGCCGTTGCCTTCGCAGCCGCGGAAGCGGACCGCGAGGGCCAGGAACTCACCGTGCTTCATGCGTACAACGCCCCTGATCCGGTCACGGATGCCGGTTTGGCACCAGCGGAACTCAGGCAGTTGATCAGCGAACAGGAGCGCATTGTATTGTCTGAGACGGTTGCCGGACTCAGCAACTCCTATCCCGACCTGACCATCAAGAGGGTTTCGGAGCCACACAAGGAACCGGTGCGGGCATTGGTGGAGGCAGCCGCCAACGCAAGGTTGCTGGTGGTGGGGAGCCGGGGACGCGGAGGTTTCGCACGCCTGCTGCTTGGTTCGACGGTTCACGGAGTCCTTACTCATTTGCCGTGCCCCACCATCGTCATCCCGCCGGAAAACACTCCGGAGATGGACTAGCCTGAGCCGGTCCTGACGCGGGGTTGGCGTAGCAGGACGCACGTCCGCCAAGGAGGCAACCCACGACGGCGGCAGGCCGCCGTCGTGGGTTCCGGAGACCGCACTCCCCGCAGCCACGGCGGGGACTTTGGTGTGTCCTGAGCGTTTATTCTTGCGACAAGGATGCTTTCACTAGTGAACACATTGCGGCAGCCGCGAAGAGTCGTTCTCCATCCTCAGAAAGACGACTTTGATTCCTGACTGGAAGCCGCTCGATATTGGGCGCGTCCGGCAGGAGTTCCCCCTCCCCGGATCCCGGGCATTGATGAGAAAGACGCCTATCAAGGGAGGGTGTGGAAGGGCGTCTCCGGCCCTACGCCGCGGACAGGTAGTGCATCGTCGCCGCGCAGAATGGCGCGGAGCAGCCGCCGCTCCTCCCACCGAGGCCATGCGGGGGCCCTGCCGCGCCGCAGCACGAGGTCCCCGGTGGGCGCCGCGTACCGTTTCTGCAGATCCCCCAGCTCCTCGGCTTGCAGCAGCGCTATCGTGCTACCCGTAGCCCGGTCGACCAAGCGGACCAATGCGGAGGGTCCCGTGAGATCGGTCGCAACGAAGCGCTGCTCGCTTGCGGCAAGAACTGTCCTTTGCGCCGCGCGGGTCACGACCAGTGGACGTAACGGCCCGCCCAGCAAACCGCTCAGCACGTCCGCCGCGGCGTCAGGGCGGCCGGTTCGTTGCGCCGCTGCCCTCATTCGTGGCAGGCGGCCTGGCTCGCGCAGCACCTCGTCGATCTTCCAGCCGATCGTCGCGGTGCTGTTGCAACGGACGGCCGCACCCTGCTCCATCAGGTAATCGCCGTTGCGAACCTCTTGACCCGGGATAGGGTTTACAAGAACCATAGGCAAGCCTGCAGCCATGCACTCCGACGCCGAAAGCCCGCCGGGTTTGCCCACAAACAGGTCCGCGCGATGCAACAGCTGCGGCATCTCCGCCGTGAACCCGAGCACGCGGTAGCGGTCGCCAGCGGGCGCCACCAGCTGCTCGATGCGGTGCCGCAGCCTATCGTTGTTCCCGCACACTACGGTGGCCCTGAATGCCGAACGCATGTGCATCGTCTGCCGCACCACTGCCAAGGCATAGTCCCCGCCGGTAGCGCCCGCCGAGATCAGCAGCATCGGCGGCTCGCTGGCATCGCGCACCTGCACTAAATCAGGCTGCGTGGCGATGGGGATACCCGTCGCCGCTACCCGGTCGGGAGGCAGACCAAGTGCCAGGAGCTCCACCCGCCCTTCCTCCCTGGCCACGAAAAGCGCGTGGAACGCGCTTGAGAGCCACAGGCCCTGGAAGTCATAGTCCGTTGTCACGACGGCGGTCCTCGCGTCAACTACGCCGCGTAAGAGCAGAGACGCCAGCAGCTGAGCGGGCAGGAAGTGCGTACACACGATCGCGGTCGGTCTGAACCTCTTGATCGCGCTGACGACAGGACCGGCGTTCACGCGCGTCCAGGGGTCGATTGGGCCGCGGCGGCGGAACGGCGGGTTGCTGACGTCGTAACCCCACTCGACCAGCCAGGGCAGGCCCTCGACCAGGACGAAGTAACCCTTCGCCAACAGTGCGCGGTATAGGACGCTACTGACCTGAAGCACGTCCAGCACCTGCACCTCGGCGACGTCGGCGCGCGCGGTGCACGCCTGCTGCACCGCCGCAGCTGCGCTGTTGTGCCCCGCACCAACCCCTGCAGACAGGATCAGCACGCGCTCCCCTGCGGCGGTATCCGGGGCCCGTGCCGACGTTCTGCTCATGAAAGAGAGGCTAGCGGGCATCCATCTGATTGGAAACGGTGGTACTTCAGGGGGCTCAGCGCCGCTGGTAAGTTTTACGGCCAGGCACCGGCAGCGGTCGGATTTGGGGGTGGCGCCCGACATTACCGTCCGCGGGCTTTGTACTCCTCGTTGTTGCGGGCGCGGTAGCCGTAGACCAACAAGCCGATCCCCGCCAGGATCACTACGGCCAGAACGATGAAATCTCCGGCAATGAGCAGGGCAGCGGACTGGAAGGCGAGAACCCCACCCAGCAGCCCAAGCACTGCGGCCGGAATAAGAGGCCACTTCATTCGTTCGGTGCCACCATCGCCGGGGACCGGAACCAAGGAAAGCAGAGCGAAAGTGGCCGCCAGCCCGAGGAACAGGACTGCTGCAGCAGGTGTGCCCTGCAGCTGCTCAGGGAGGCTTGCAACCACTGCCAGGATCAGCATGACTCCACAGGGAATGAGCGCCCACCAGTGACTGCGCTCCCTGAGATAGACCGCTCCAAATCCCGATGCCATGAACAGGAACAAAATCGCTCCGGCAGCGCGTCCCTCCGCGAATTGGCTGGTGGCGATGACTGCGGCCAGGCCCAAGAACACAGAGGCTGGGATTGCTGCCCACCAATTTCCGCGCCGGCGGACGAAGACGGCCACAAAGATGCCTCCCACCGCGGTGAAAGTAAGCGGCGGCACATATGCCCCGCTTCCAATGAGACCGAGCTGGTCCAGAAGCAATAGAACGCCCATCGTCATAAGAATGACGCCGGCGATGATGCTTGTTGTTGTAGTCTTCACCAAAGCCTCCCGGATCTGGTCAGGCGGACCCGCCATCCTGCCTGTTCAAGGCTAGAGTCCTGTCGCGGCCAGCTGTAGGGCACAAAGCCCTGCCTTCCGCTGTCTTAAAACCGGACGCCTGCCAGACTCTGGGAAGCTGCCGCCTCTGCTTGGACAGCCTGTTGCGCCGCTGTCTCCGCGCCGGAGTGTGCTCAGTTGCGCCTCGCCCCACCTGTTCTAGCGCAGTTGGTCAAGGAGGGCCTTCGTCTCCCTCGCTGGTTGAGTCCCTATAGCGGCCAGGGCCGAGACGCATTCGGTATACATCATCAGCACGTCGTCGTGGGACCCCAACGCAGACGCAGCCCGCATACGCAGGCGCCAGGCTGCTTCCCTGAGGGGCTCGTCCGTTAGCACGGACTCGGCGAAGTTGTCGGCCTGCGCATACGCACCGAGGTCGAAGGCCAACTGTGCGCTTTCAAGCCTCAACGCGGCAGATGTTGCCTGGATTTCTGCGCGGCGAACCTCAAACCAATCCGATTTGGCTTTTGGGAGATATTCCCCGGAAGCCAAGATCGGCAACGCCGCTTGGATTTCCTCAAGTCTTGCCCTCGGATCATTACTCCGCGCCCTTTGCGCGACCTGTTCGAAACGCTTTGCATCACTCTCGACTGAGACAAAGTCGGCCAACCCTACGGTGTCATTGGAAACAAACGGGCCGACTCCGTCGGGAAGCACGGAACGGAGTTGGTGAATGACCTGACGTAAGTAGGAACGCGATGTGTTTGTGTCCTGTCCATCAAACAACGCATCCAGCAACTGGGATCGGGTGGCTGACATGCTGCCGATGGAAGCCAAATAGGCCAAAAGCTCATAACATTTCGCGATTCGCGGTTTCGCTTCCATTTCACCAACGAGAATTCTTGGGGTCCCGAACTCATGCAACTGAACTATGACCGTCGAGGAGAGCACTTGACGGGAGTCTTCATTGAGAATTCTGCTTCCAAGCCGGTGCCAATCAGTATCGCTGTTGGCAAGACCGTCGAGCCTTCGTGAGAGCACTTCCGGAAATTCCCGGAGTGCCCGGAGCAGCACTTCATCTGTTCCCTGTTGGTGGGCCGCCGCCAGGGCAATATCCGACGCGGCGTCCGAGGTTTCCTCGTCATCGCAATGCCATGCAGCTTCGGCCAGGTAGACAGCAGCAATCGGTAGCTCCAACACTCGCCCGGAGACGCGCATCGATTCCATGGCTCGCTGAAGCCGGATTCGGGCGGATTCATACTCCCGGAGGATGAGATTGCAGAGGCCCTGCCAGACATCGATTTGCTCTGCAGTGGACTGATAGACACGAGAGGATGCATGACCTTCCAAGGCGTCGAGCACTTGGCGGGCTCGAAGGGGATCGCGCCGCAGCCTGAGTTCAAGTTTCGCTTCGGAAAGTTGGGAGAAAAGATCCCACACGAGAGAGCCATTGCGTCTTGCCTCAGCCCTGCCCTGGGCGATGCAAGATCGTGCCTCGTCTTCGCGTCCCATATCGGTGTACAACTCCGCACCGACCACTGCCCTGAGGCCGGCAGTCAAGACCCCTGCCGCTTCAACCCGCTCATAGAGCCGATGAGCCTCGTCCAATTCGCCGACAGCCCGAAGGGCTGCTACTCGCCAAGGTGCCACCACTGCGTCAGTGGCTGGGTTCCGAGTTGGCGCGGATGCTGCGGCGAGCTCGCCACGCCAGTATCGAAGGCGAAGAACGAGTCCGTCAACGTACACGCTTGTTGTTGAGGACGGGAAAACTGTTGCTGGTTGTTCGTCAATCAAAGTGAGGAGGTACCGCGCCGCCTCCAGTTCCGGTCCATCTTGGGCAACCGCCAAGACTCGCGTGATGTCCTCTACGCGACACGCATGGTAATAGCACCAAATCATCATCGCTGCTGCATTGCTTGAGCTTCGGGCCAAGGCCTCCCGCTGTCCCATGGCCTCGAGTTGATCGGCAATGCGCACGCCCCGCCAGTACTCCTCGCGGGCAACAGCAAGCATGAGTTCAGCCGTCGTAAGGGGGCTGAGGGCGGCTTGACCGTGACCCGCCAGCGCCTCCAGCCACCTATCGGCCACATCGTAGTCACGACGATCTATCAACGTGCCGATGGCCTGTTCGGCGTACGGCAGTGCCTCGCCGTATGCACCAACTGACAGCAGTTCTTCGGTGGCCTCGACCAGGAATCCCTCTGAAGCCAGGAGTTTGCCGAAAAGAATCCTTAGAGCAACCACATCGGCCCGGGGACGCCTCTCCAAAAGAACCAAGAGGTAATCGCGCAGAACGGGGTGATAGCGGACGGTCTTGCCACCAGGCACCCAAACAGCCGGGATCCGGTGGGCACGCAATTCCGTAAGGAATCCCTCGCTACGTTCCAGCCCAAGGGCCGTTGCCCGTGGAGCATCGACGGCGGCAAGCACGGATGTCGTAATCGCGAATTCCCTTAGTTCGTTGTCCAATCCTTGCAGCACATGCGTCCAGAGGTACGCGTGGAGCGGGTCGATCTCTGGCTGAAGTGCGAGTTTGATGGGCTTTGCTGTGGTTCCAGCGAAAAGTACTCCCACCACCCATCCCCCTGTTGATTCCATGACGGCGTCGATGTCATCAGTTGAGCCTCCGGAAATTTCAAGCGCAGCCCGGGCTTCTTCCCGTGTGAAGGCAAGCTCTCGATCGATGAGGAAGTCCAGTCGCTCGGATCCGGGAACAGCGCTCGAGGGAAGAGTGATGGCATTGCGCGAGATCAGGATGATCCTCACGTTCGTTGGTGCAAAGCGCATCAAATGGTCGATAACGTCCATCGCATGGGGGTGATCGGCGATCCGGTCCACCTGGTCCAAAACAAGCGTGATACGGGAATCGCCCAAGAGAGCCTCAACCAACAGGCCTGCAACTTCACCGTGGGGTGCCTGGGAAGAAAACGCATACTTAACCAGCTCAGGGATCTCCGCGGCAAAAGGAGCGAGGGCAGCTGCAATGTAGGTGAGGAGACGGCCTGGTGAAGCATCGGCGGCATCAATGGTTAACCAGGCAGTGCGCTCGTCATATCTGAGCGCATGACGGACCGCGGTGGTCTTGCCCGCGCCGGCGGTGGCACACACCATCAGCACTGGCAAGGCGTCCAGCCTACTCTGAATCGACGTGTCCAGCCGCGGTCTGTTCACAAGGATCTCGGGCAACGGCGGAGGCGTTAGCTTGCCCCGCAATAACGGCAGTGTGTGCTCCATTGACACTCTTAACTCCTGGCACCGGCGGCTGTGAACGGGAACTGAGTCGATGCGTTAACGACAGCCTCGAAAAACCCGAGTGACGGTTTCGGGTCGGTTAACCGGCTCCTCAATACTGTAACGCTATGAAATGGATGCAAGCTCCACAGCGACCCCAAGAAGGCGCAGGTCTCACAGGCCGAGAGGTTCGCAGGCTTGCCGACCTGGTGCTTTCCTCGGATATTCAGCGCCGTAGGATCACACCCTTGAGTCGGATGATCCCCGGCCTCTCCATCGAAGATGCGCGCCTCGTTCGCGACGAGGTAATCCGTCGTCGTATGGCAAGAGGCGACCGGAGCGCCGTACTCATTGGGCAAGGCCATGGCTCTGGGGATCCGGCGATTCTCAATGAACGCATGGTTTCGGTTACCACCGCGAGGATACCGACTGACTCGGTTCCCCTCCTGGTGCGAGGCGTCGTCGGACTGCATCTCAGCCCAGAATCCGTCCGTCAGGCCCTTCTCGGCCATCTTGTGGAAGCACAAGATGGGAAGCTGCAACTCGGCTTGGAAGTGGCTAGCCACCGTTTCGACGATCGGAACATCGAGACTTCTGATCTGGTAGCCGTAAATGGTGGAGTGACCCGGTTGGTGTCATCCGTTTCACATGCACCAACAGGTGCAGAGCCGACATTTCGCATGCTTCGGGACGGTCTGGCCGTGGACGAAGGATGCGTTCCACCTTCCGATACGGTCCAAAAGGCGGTGGAAGACATCACAGCATACGCAATCCGTTGCTGCACGCCTCTGGCGGAACTCTTTGCCCAGGAGAACGACCAACGCCGCGGCCCGGGGATTCTTGTCGCAGTCGGCATTGGTGAGCCGATCGGACTGACATCCAACAACACCGTAGAACTCGAGGTGGCAGGTGCCCGTGTGGCAGCCGTCATCGCCGATACAGACCACTTCATCTAATGGGAGAACACCCAATGAGTAAGACCTCTTTGCCTTCCGCCAGCCCGGATGAGATAGCTGACCAACGAATCAAACCGGCCACGGCCACCAAGTCCACTCCATCGGGTCCAGTCAAGACTGCAGTCCCGCAGGAGTCCCTCTTCCGCCGTCTCACTTACAAGTACGCCGTTCTTGGCGTACTGATCTTCGTCGTTGCCTTCTTTTCCATCGCAGCCCCGGAGACGTTCTTTACGTTTGAAAACCTGCGAGTGGTCACTTCGTCCCAAAGCGTCCTCATTATTGCCGCACTAGGCCTGGTAATCCCCTTCGCAGCCGGCGAGTTCGATCTTTCGTTCGGCCCAATGATCGCATGGTCCTCCATTGTCCTTGCGGTGCTCAATGTTCAGTTGGGGCTCCCTGGAGAGGTGGCCATTCCCATTGCAGTGGGGTCCACCATGCTGTGGGGCCTCCTGAACTCATACTTCATTGTCAAGATCGGCATCAGTTCGATGATTACGACACTTGGTATGGGTACGGTCATTACCGGTCTGACCCTGGCCGTATCAGGTTCCCAGGTCATCGCAGGGGCTCCTGCATTTCTCAATCAGATTGCGACCACGCAACTGTTCGGGCTGCCTCTACCTGTCTACCTTGCGTTTCTGCTGGCCGTCATTGTTTGGCTGTTCATGGAGCACACCCCGCTCGGTCGTTACATCTATTTCACCGGCGAAGGACGCGAAGTTGCCAGGCTCAGCGGCCTCCCAACCGATCGCATCCGAGTATTCGCCCTGACTTCCAGCGCCTTTTTTTGCGGCCTGGCCGGCGTCCTGAACGTGGGACGCCTCGGCAGCGCCGACCCCAACCTGGGTGCGTCCTTCCTGCTCCCCGGTGCTGCCGCTGTTTTCCTGGGCGCCACCGTCATCAAACCGGGACGCTTCAACGCCTGGGGCACGGTCATTGCGGTGTTCTTGGTTGTGACCGGGGTAACCGGTCTGCAAATGCTGGGCGGTGCAGGTTGGCTCGAGAACGTTTTCAACGGCGCCGCGTTGGTATTGGCCGTCTCGTTCGCCGCAATCGTCAGCCGCAAGTCCGCCTCCAGCTCCTGAAATACCCCACCCCATCCCACTCCCCCGAACTAGAAGGAACCAGTGCAATGAAGAACTCGCGTCCCCTGAAGTCGCTCGCTGCCCTTGGCCTTGGCCTCTCGCTCATCGGGCTGACCGCCTGCCAGGCCGGAAACGCCTCATCCCTGGCAAACTCAACAGTCAACGCCTCCGACGGCAAGATTGCCGCGCAACGTTTCGTGGAAGACAGTGCCAAACCCACGGAGTTCTTGCGTCCTGGCGAGCCGATCGATATTTCGAAGTTCAAGGGGAAAACCATCGCAGCCGTCACCCTGGATAACTCGCTGCCGTTTGTCCGCGCGGTGCTTGATGGCATGACCGAAGCCGGCAAGCACGCGGGCGTTCGAGTCGATGTTTACGATGCCAAAGGGTCCACGGACACAGCTGCAAAGCAGATCGATCAAGCGCTGGCTTCCAAATCAGCCGCAATCGTAGCGTTCGGCATCAACTTCAATCTGCTCCCGACTGCCATCAGCACTGCGAATAAGGCCGGTGTGCCTGTCATCGGCGCATTGAACGTTGACGTGAACGCGCCCCTTGAAAAAGGTGCCGCCGGCGAAGTCAGCATCGATTACTTCAAGTCAGGCAAACTGGTGGCCGCATACGCCGTTGCCAACACAGATGGGCCTGTACACGGTGCAGTCCAGAACCTGCCCTCAATCGAAACCTTCACCGCAATGCGCAAGGGTATAGAAGAGGGTTTCAAGGAATTTTGCTCAAAGGAATGCACCCTGCAAGTCGACGACTTGATGCAGTCCAACTTCAAGACGGCAGCCGAGACCTTGACCGGATCCCAGATTTCCCGGAACTCGAAGCTGAATTGGATCTTCCCTGCAATCGACGGGATTGCGCAGTTCACCATTCCAGCCGTTGAACTATCAAGCCGGAAAGCCGACATCCGCGTCGGGAGCATCAACGCCTTCGAGGCAAACCTCGGCTTCATCCGCGACAAGCGGGTGCAGGCGGTCGACGTCGGAAACAGCAACAACTGGCTTGGCTGGGCCATGATGGACCGCACCCTGCGGGCCCTTGCCGGAGAAAAGCCAGCCATCAGTGAGGTACCAGTGAAGCTCTTTGACTCTAAGAACATCGACGGCGTTGATATCTCGTCCGAAGCTGCCTTGTACGACAACGTCGACTACAAGAACCAGTACACAGGGCTCTGGAAGTAAGTGATCGGTGCAACGGGTCGATCTCAAGGGAGAGAAGAATGAAGGATCATCAGATCACCACTACGCGCGACGGAATCGTACTTTCAGGAGTGTCGAAGACTTTCGGTTTGACCAAAGTCTTGCATGATATCTCCCTGACTTTCGCGCCCGGGACGGTAACTGGAGTGCTCGGTGAAAACGGGGCCGGCAAGTCGACCCTGTTCAAGATCCTTGCTGGGATCTACGAGCCCGATGGCGGGGCCACCTTGCGCGTGAACGGCCGCGAAGCGTCTCTCCCGCTTACGCCAACGACCTCGGCGGATCTGGGTTTCGCATTCGTGCATCAAGACCTTGGACTCGCTGGGTCCCTATCTGTCATGGAAAACGTGTTTGTGGGCGCCATGATGCGCAAATACGGTCTTATCGATTGGAAGAGCCAGGCGGCTAAGGTCGATGAACTGCTGGCTGGCTTGGGCGTTCATCTTGATCCGTCAACTCCGGTTCAGGAGTTGACCCAGGCGGAGAAGGCCGTTGTCGCCATCGCAAGGGCAATCTACGCCCGAGGGCGAGGCCACTCGACCCTCCTGGTGCTCGACGAGCCGACCGCCAATCTCACGGGCGTGGAACGTGAACGTCTCTTTGACGCAATGCGTTCTGCTGCTGCGGGCGGCACGGCAATCGCCTTCTGCACACACCGTCTGGACGAGGTGATGACCGCTACCGACTCCGTTCTGGTCCTCCGCGATGGGCGTGTTGTCATGGAGGCTCCCACAAGCACGATCAACGATGAGAAGGAACTGGCCAGGCACATCCTGGGGCGGGATCTCGAATCCCACTTTCCAGTTCGGACCAGCCACATCGTCGACAACGTCCGGCCAGCGATCAGGGTGACCAACCTAAGCGGCGGCGGAGTACGTGACCTCTCCCTTGAAATCTGCCCCGGCGAGGTGGTGGGGCTGACCGGGCTCGCGGGCGCCGGGCATGATGACGTGCCCGACTTGATCCTCGGGAGCATCAAGTCCGACTCCGGCACTGTTCACGTGGACGGCAAGACTGTCAGGACGTCCTCGCCTTGTGCTGCCACGCGTCAGGGTATTGCGATGCTGCCAGCAGACCGAAAGCGCCGTTCGGGAATCATGAGTGCCTCCATCGCAGAGAATCTGACCCTGGCTTCGCTGGGCCGGTTCACCCGACGAGGCTTCATTGACCAGAAGCGTGAGCATAGGAGCGTCGTCAAGGCCATGGAGCACTTCGATGTGAGACCGGCCGGAGATCCGAACAGGGCCCTTGAGACCCTCAGCGGAGGCAACCAGCAAAAAGTCCTCATCGCCAAGTGGGCCGCCAAGGAAGGGATTCGTTGCCTCATTCTGCATGAACCGACGCAAGGCGTCGATGTCGGCGCAAAAAGGACCATCCTTGAACAGGTCGGACTTATGGCCGCACAGGGTGTTGCCGTGCTCATCGTCTCGTCGGAGCACGAGGAGCTCAGCCACCTCTGTGATCGTGTTTTGATCATGCGCGCTGGCCAACTCCGCCGGGAATTGACAGGTGCCGGCGCCAAACAGATCACTGAACAGTGTTACGTCGCGGCATGAGAATCACGCAGACCCCCACGGCAGGTTCATCGTCGCGAACACGCCGGATAGCTGTCATCAATTCAAACTCCTCTGACCGGGTTACTCAACAACTCGCGGACACTGTGACTCCGGAGCTGTTGTCTGGCACAGAAGCTGTGTTCCTGAACCCGGCAGAAGGTCCGGAAGGCATCGACACGCTTTTCGACGTCATCGTTTCTGGCGCCCACACCGCCGCGTTGGTACGGGAATACAGCCATGACTTTGACGCTTTCGTGGTTGCATGCGGCAATGACCCTGGACTGGCTGCTGCGCGTGAACTGACTGACCGCCCCGTCATCGGGATAGCCGAGGCCGGGATGCTCCAGGCCTGCGCCCAAGGCGCGACGTTCAGCGTGGCAGTCCTTGCGCCAGCCAAAGTTGCCGGGATGCGCGCGCTTATCCGAAGCTACGGGCTGGAGTCGAGGCTGGCCTCGATCATTCCGGCCCGAACGACCAGCAGGGACGCGGCCACATCCCCGGGCGAACTCCTTGACCAACTAACAGACGCCTGCCGTAGTCGCTCGAGCGATGAGTTGGGAGATGTGCTGGTTCTGACAGGCTCGGTCATGGGTCAAATCGCTCATGCGCTCTCCACCCGAATCAACCGTCCCGTTGTCGCCGGAATCCTCGCCGGCGTCCGTATGGCAGAAACCCTTGCGGATGCCACTACCCGCCCAACCTATCCTTCCAAGGAGGAAGCATGACAACCCGGTTTGTACTCGGAGGCCCGATCCTCGACACGGACGCGCGCGCCTTTGTCAGCGATCATATGGTGGTGATCGACGGCGGTCGCTTCGTCGGGATCGAGCCGGCCAGCCAATTGCCGTCCGACGCCCACGAGGTAATCGACGTTCGCGGCGCCCACATCCTCCCGGGTCTCATCGACTCGCATTTTCATCTGATGAGTCGTTCCGGTGTGGAAGCCGACCCCAAGCTCGTCACTACCAGCGTCGTTGACGGTGTTATCACGGCGAGACGGGCTATCGAATCCGGCGTCACCACAGTCCGCGATCCAGGCTGCAAACACCGGGGAATCCACGCTTTCCGCGACGAGATCGCAGCAGGCCGGGTCCTTGGCCCGCGTGCCTTCACTGCAGGTCCGAACATCGTAGGCCGCGGCGCCCCGGTGGACTGGCGAAACCACTTCGCAGACGGCGTTGATGAAGTCCGCCGCGCGGTCCGCGAGGAACGTCTTGGCGGAGCCGACCTCATCAAACTCGTGCTGTCTCACACGACCGGCGACTCAGATTGGACAACGTGCCTCCGCTACCTGAATGACGATGAGATAGCCACAGCAGTAGCCGAAGCGCATCTCCTCGGTGCGCGCGTTGGCTGCCATTGCGAGGGCATTGATGCTGCACGTGCGGCAGTGAATGCCGGCATTGACGTCATCGACCATGGACTTACGCTGGACGACGCCCTGGTGGCCCGAATGGCTGACCAAGGGACGTTCTACGTGCCCACGCTCTGGGCGTTCTCAACGAAAACGCACCTCACCGTTGGCAAGACCATCACGGAAGACCGCGCTGCCATTTATGAAGAGCGCATTGCCCGGGTCCATCGCGAATCTGTGCAGCGAGCCATGGCTGCCGGTGTGAGGGTCGCCGCCGGATCAGACCCAATCCACTGGATTCCAGCCCGTGATGTCATGGTCTGCGAACTTGAAGCCCTGGTGGACGCCGGCATGACCAAGCTCGACGCCCTGTTCTCGGCGACCGAAGTTTCCGCTGCCGCCATCGGCGATCCGAGACTGGGCAGCATCCGGTCCGGAAACTTCGCCGACCTTGTCGTCGTCGACGGCGACCCGTCTACCGATCTGCGTGCACTGGCCAGGCCCCGCTTGGTCATGAAAGACGGTGTCGTCGTCGTCGATCTTCTTGACGACGACAAAGCGGCCAACGAGCTGTGGGCGGACATTGCTACCGGTGCTCCTGCTTCAGACCGCCAACCCGAGATCTGGCTTGCACGCAACTAGCACCAAACCACTTTTTCCATCACTTCAGGAGGA
The DNA here is from genome assembly GCF_019977235.1 of Arthrobacter sp. StoSoilB5. Classification (NCBI taxonomy): domain Bacteria; kingdom Bacillati; phylum Actinomycetota; class Actinomycetes; order Micrococcales; family Micrococcaceae; genus Arthrobacter; species Arthrobacter sp. StoSoilB5. Next base: position 2,815,930 of record NZ_AP024646.1, on the reverse strand, counting down.
CCCAATGACTATTGAAATTGCAGAAGACTGGGCCGCTGTTGCGGCTTCGGCGGCACCGGAAGGCGGCGCCTTTATCAACGGCAGATTCGTTGGTGCCGCGTCCGGCGAAACTTTCGAAAACGTGAGCCCCGTCAACGGGCACGTCATCGGACACATCGCTGCCGGCGCCGAGCACGACGTCAACGCGGCAGTCTCCGCGGCCCGTCTCGCCTTCGAAGACGGCCGATGGTCTGCTGCCCCGCCCCGTCACCGGAAGCGGGTTTTGTTTGCCTTTGCTGCCGGCATACGGCGGGAACGGGAACGTCTTGCAACGATCATGACCGCGGACTGCGGAAAGCCGATTTCCGCTTCCCTCGGTGAAGTAGACCACGCAGCGGACGTGCTTGAGTTCTATGCAGAGGCAATCGACAAATGGGCCGGTGAGGTCATGCCGACTGCCCAGTCCGCTCTGGCCCTCGTCACTCGCGAAGCCATAGGGGTCGTTGCTGCAGTAGTCCCTTGGAATTTCCCCATCGGAATGCCAATGTGGAAGATCGCTCCGGCGCTGGCAACGGGCAACTCAGTTATCGTCAAACCGGCCGAACAAGCGCCACTGCCCGTCATCGCCTTGGCGCGAATCGCGGCTGAGGCAGGCATTCCGGATGGAGTGTTCAATGTGGTCCCCGGGCTCGGCGAGAAAGCCGGAAAAGCTCTGGGACTCCACATGGACGTGGACAAGATTGCCTTCACCGGTTCCACTCAAGTTGGCAAATATTTCCTCCAGTACTCCGGACAGTCCAACATGAAGGCCGTTTCGCTTGAGTGCGGCGGCAAATCCGCCAACATTGTTCTTGCGGATGCTCCGGACCTCGAAGTCGCAGCCGCAGCCGCCGCTCTTGCCGCTTATGTCAACCAAGGTGAAATGTGCAGCGCAGGTTCGCGTCTGGTGGTGGAAGAGTCCATCAAGGACGAGTTCATTGAACTTGTTGTCACGGCGAGCCGCATGTGGCGCCCCGGCGATCCGTTTGCTGCGGACACGCGCATGGGCGCCCTCGTTGACGCCGCCCAGCTTGATCGTGTTCACGGCTATGTGGACATCGGTCGACGTGAAGGGGCCAGGCTGGTTACTGGTGGCGAGCGGGCACGCCTCGAGACCGGGGGCTACTACTTGGAGCCAACGCTTTTCGCCGACGTGGACAACCAAATGCGGATCGCGCAGGAAGAGATCTTTGGACCGGTCCTCTCCGTGATTACGGCCAAAGATGCAGAGGACGCCGTCCGGATTGCCAACGACTCTGACTACGGGCTGGCCGCAGCCGTCTGGACCAAGGACGTGTCCAAAGCCCATAAGGTCTCCCGGGCCTTGCGTGCCGGAACGGTGTGGGTGAATTGCTATAACCAGGCGGACGTCAATGTGCCATTTGGAGGTTTCAAGCAATCCGGATTCGGCCGGGATAAATCGCTACATGCTTTGGAGCAGTACACCCAGCTCAAGACGAACTGGTTCAATCTCGATGTCTGACTCACCGCGGCAAACCATTGTCAAGGGTGGCCTGGTGGTGACAGCAAGAGGTCTTGAGCGGGCTGATGTCCTCATTGTCGATGGCGTAGTGGCCGAAATTGGAAGCTTCGAGTCCGGCCACGACGACGCTGACGTTCTTCCCGCCGAAGGCTGCTACGTTCTCCCCGGCGGTGTGGACTTCCACACGCACATGGATTCGGTCTTCCGTGGGTCGATCAGGACAGCTGACGACTTCGCGACAGGGACGGCTGCCGCGGTTGCCGGTGGAACCACCACTATTATCGATTTCTGCCGGGCAGCGCCCGGCGAGACTCTTGCCGAGGCCCTCGACCAGTGGCGGCGGAGGGTGGTGGAGCAACGGCCGTGGGCCGATTACGGCGCACACATGGTGCTGGTTCAGCCCGACGACGACACTCTGTCGCAGTTGTCCAGCCTGCCCGATCTTGGTGTGACGAGTATAAAGATGTACTTGGCCTACCCAGGACGCATGATGAGCGATGACCGGGCACTGCTTCGAGCCATGCAGTCCGCGGCCGCGTCGGACCTACTGGTTCTCGTTCACGCCGAAAACGGACACGCCATACAGGTGCTGGTGGAGGACGCGTTGTCGGCCGGCCACACGGAACCTGCCTGGCACGCAAAATCCCGGCCCACGGTGACGGAGGCGGAAGCAGTTTCCCGATCAGCAGTATTGGCGCAGCTCGCTGGCGCCCGTCTCTACGTGGTCCATGTCTCTTCAGCGGCCGCGTTATCCGAGATTGAACGAGCGCGGGCGACCGGTACGGATATCACTGCAGAGACGTGTTCGCACTACCTGGTCTTTGACGATTCGATGGTGGATGGTGTCCCAAAGGAGGTTGCCTCGCGGTTCGTTTGCTCGCCGCCTACGCGGGACCTCGATGACCAAAATGCTTTGTGGGAGGCGCTCGGTCACGGGACTCTTGATGTGCTGTCCAGCGACCACTGCCCTTTCGCTCTTCAGGGCGAGAAGATCGTTGAAGGGGACTTTACACACATCATGAATGGGCTTCCCGGCGTTGAGCAAAGGCTGGCCATTGCCTACCAGGGCGTCGTCAACGGCCAGTACTCGATGGAGCGAATGGTTGAGTTCGTCAGCACCACGCCCGCCCGACTGGCCGGCATACACCCGAAGAAGGGTGAACTGGCCGTCGGCTCGGACGCGGACCTGGTCATCTTGGATCCGCATGCCACAACAGTGCTCTCTGCTGCGACCCATCACTCTGCCGCCGACTACCTTCCATATGAAGGCATGGAAGTTGCCGGCCGGGTCACAAGGGTATTGCTCCGTGGCACCACCGTTTACGTCGACGGATCGGTGCTCCCGGAAAACCGACAGGGGACATATCTGCATCGGTCCGCTTCACATCAACCAACAGGAGAAACCCGATGAACCAGACCATCCTGGCGTTGCCGCCGGCACAGGTCTCCACCAACCGCGGCGGCTTTGGCCCTGCACATTACGTCATCACACCCGCCAACCACTTCGGATCGAGACTGCCGGAATTTACCGGCACAGTGGTGAAAAAGCTGACTACTCCGCGAAATGGCTCGGCACGTGTAGCGATGTACCTGCTGGAAATTGAGCCAGGGGCTGGAACGACGGCACCTACCGGTCTCGGCTTCGAGAACTTCCTCTACGCCCTCGACGACGGCATCACCGGACCGTTCGGAGACAACGCCCCCAGCACTTCATATGCGTACTTGCCGGAGGGAAAGACCTTCGAACTTGCAAATACTTCTGACAACCTTGCACGGGTGCTCTGGGTGAAAAGGAGGTACGAGGCATCCGAGGAAACCTCAGTTCCGTCGGAAATCGTGGGTCGCGCGGACGCCATGACTCCCACGCCCGGGTCGGTTCCCGGGGTCTACCGTCTGGAGTTGCTTCCGGCTTCCCCGGAATTTGACTTCGCCATGAGCATTCTGTCTTTCGACCCCGGCGCTGTCTTCCCCAAAGTCGAGATTCATGATGAGGAACACGTCCTTTACATGCTGGAGGGCCGCGGAGTCTACGTCCTGGACCGGATCCACTATGAGATCCAGCAAGACGATTTCATCTACATGGCTCCTTACTGCCCCCAGTACTACTACCCCGGCGGGCTGTCCCAGTCCGCGTACCTGCTCTATAAGGATGCCAACCGTGACGGATTCTGAGGATCGCGCGAACCTGCTACAGACCCTACGCGACAAGCAGGGTGACCTGATGGCCCGGGTCGAGGAACGTGCAGATGAGTATCTTGCATGGCTGATTGAGTTCGCCTCCATACCGAGCATCAGCGCCACAGGTGAAGGTGTGCGTGAATGCGCAGAGCATCTCAAATCACGCATTGAGTCCATCGGGCTGAAGCCTGAATTCCTGGAGACCGGATCCCACCCCATTGTCTGGGCAACTTCCGGTGAAAGCCATAGAAAGTTGTTGGTTTACGGCCATTACGACGTGGTGCCCGTAGGTGACGAAGCTGAATGGAAATTCCCTCCGTTTGAACCAACGGTATACGAAGGCTCGCTCTGGGGGCGCGGCGTCGGGGACAGCAAAGGGCAGATGCTTGCGCATGTGTGCGCGTTGTCTGCGTGGCTCGATGTCTTTGGTGAGTTGCCGCCGGTCCAGATCAACTTCATGTTTGATGGCGAGGATGAGATCGGTTGCGGTGATACCTCGCAATACATTCGGACACATGTTGACCAATTCCGAGCCGATTTCCTTTACACCTCCGACGCCTCGACGCTTGGTGTGTGGGACCCAGCGCTATTCTTGGGCATCCGGGGGGCGCTCTATGTGGAGTTGACAGCTACAGGGAGTGATAGCGAGTGGCATTCCGGGAGTTACGGCAGCATCCTGCCGAATCCTGTGACGAGGATGGCCCAGGCAATTTCATCAATGATCGATTCCTCAGGCCGGGTTGCTATCGACGGCTTCTACGACGGTGCGGACACGATTACAGACGAACTCCGTGACTTTGCCGCGAAACTTCCGCCGGAGTTCCTTCCGCCTGCCGAAGATTTCGGGGTGCGGAACTTTGAACGGGAGCAACCCTTGGACTCGATGTTTTTTGAGCCGCGGATGTGCGTGTGCGGCATCGAGGGTGGCTACACGGGCGAAGGCCTGAAGATGGCCGTTCCCACCTCAGCGAAAGCCAAGATCGATTTCGCTCTCCTCAAGGGGCAGCGACCGGGCCACGTGGCGACTTTGCTGCGCAAACATCTCGACCTTAACGGTTATGCAGATATCGAGATCACCGTGCTCTCCGATGCGCCCCCGTCCGGCGTTGACAGCAGCCACCCACTGGTCGCGACCGCGGTCGCTGCGCTCGAGTCGGTGTGGGGCCGACCACCTGTAGTTATCCCCTCGATTGGCGGCGGTGGAGTTTTTGCCACGTTTGTGGATTCGGTGGGACTGGATTGTCTTTTGGTGCCCTACGCCCAGCCGGATATGCAGGAACACTCGGCCCGGGAGCACCTGTCCCTCGAATGGTTTGTGAATGGCATTAAGACCAGCGCGGAAGTCTTCAGGCTGCTCTCGGTTGCTGCCCTGGAACAGGATGAAGGCGGCACAGATGCCGATAATTGACGTTCATACGCACTACGTTCCGGATTTCGTCTTGGATATCCTCAGCGAAGGCTCAGGCGAGCACGGAATCGTTGGAACCTTGGGCTATCTGGAAACCCAGGCCGGCAGGCTCCCTGTGCACTACCCTGAGATGCACTCCCCCAACGAGAAACTCATCGCCATGGATGCGCGCGGAGTGGATGTTTCCCTTGTGTCCTTAACTCCTCATCTCTTTATTTACGGTCCCGAGCACGACCCCGTTGGTTTTGCCCGCAAGGCCAATGATGCACTGGCCGCGTATACCTCAGCCTCGGACCGGCTGTTCGGAATCGCCACTTTGCCATTGGGAAATCCGCCGGAGGCGGCGGATGAATTGCGTCGGGCAGTTTCCGTGCTCGGTCTCGTTGGAGGGATCATCGGCACTGGCCTGTCTGCCGAGCAGCCGCTTGATGCGATTGGACTCGACCCTGTGTTCGAAGCTGCGGCAACGCTTGATGTGCCCTTGATGCTCCACCCCTACTACTGCGGGGTGATCACATCGTCTGAGTTGTTTTTGAACAACACTTTGGGCGTCCCTTTCGACGCGGCCTGGGCGGTGGCTCGGCTCATTGCCTCAGGAACATTGGACCGCCATCCTCGTCTGAAGCTGCTGGTCCCCCACGGTGGCGGAGCCTTGCCGTACCTGTTCGGGCGGATGGAAAACGCCTGGAACAGGCGCAGCGAGGTACGTGAAGCCGCGCAGCGACCACCATCGGCTTACAAGAATCAATTCTGGTACGACTCGATAGTCCACTCCGACGAGGCCTTGCGCTATCTCGTAACATTCGCCGGCGCCGACAGGGTGCTGCTCGGCACCGACTCGCCCTACCTGACCGGGGACCTATCACCAAGCAGTAGCTTCGCAGCAGCAGGACTCGACCCCCAGACCGCTTCAGCCTCCACGGCAGAGCTCTTTCGACTGCGACTTCCACTGCCCGACTATTTAACCCAGCATTCCGGAACTGCGAAGTACGCGGGGGCAAGCGACCAACCGTGATTTTCGCCAATACCAAAGCAAGAGGACCAATGATGCTATGACAACTACAGCTAGAACCTACGCGCGACTCCCAGATGCTCCGAACAGCCCCTGCTGGGCATGGGTCATTGACGACCGTCGGTGGCGGCTCGGGGGCCACGCATACGGTTCCGACCAGGAGAACGAGATCGCCGCCGTACTGGATCTGTTGCGCGAGACCACAACAGTCAGTGAGGATACTCTGTCCATCTCCCTTCAAAATCAGTCGCTGTGGCAACGACTGGAAGTCCCTGATCGCGGTGCCAGCCGCCCCACGGCCGAATCCAGGCTTTTGGATCTCCTCTTCCGTGAATTGGACGGCAGGAACGTGTACTTCACATGGGCTGGGCCTACCCGGGCGGAATCGGGAGTGCATCCATGGTCAGGATCATCACAATTGCGCCGGAAGGTAACAAGCCCCGGCATAGCCATGGCCGACGCAGAATTGCGTGAGGAGATCCTTCGCCATGAATTGGCACTGCTCAGCGCCGAAGGGCGCAATGACAAGGCGAAGCTTGGGCAACTGATCCACCCCGATTTTTATGAAATCGGACGCACTGGGCGCTATTGGGAGCGCGAGGAGGTAATCCGTGTCCTGCACACTATTCCGGATCAGATCAAAAGTGTGACATTCGACCGAGTGGTTGAGCTCCGCCCAGGCGTAGTGCACGTCCGTTTCAGGACTGAAGATGACATCGGGGTCGTGCACCGCAGCTCAATCTGGGCGCGCGAAGGCGATCTTTGGCAACAGCTCTACCATCAGGGGACACCGGACACGCAAGCAGGCTGAAACCAATTCAGGGAAAGGAACGTAAATGTTTGCGGCTTCGGAGTTGTCTCGGATCCAGCAAAGCCCGGACGACGGCATGAAGCGCGTGCAGACCGTCGAGCGGGCGTTCGCCACCCTCGAACTCATGGTCGAGCTGGGTGGCAGCGCCACGGTCAGCGAGTTGGCCAAGTGTCTGGATCTAAGCATGGCCGGCGTCCACCGCCAGCTGCGCACGATGGCGAGGCTCGGATACGTTCATCAACGGGCCAACAAGTCTTACTGTCTCGGCCCCGGGCTGATCCGCTTGGGAGAAGGCGCTGTCGAACAGCACATACTTGCGGCGCGACCAGTTCTCGCCCTGACCGCCCAGCAGTTGGGCGAGACAGCGTCCCTCGTGATGCTGGACGGCGACTACCTTGTTCACGCAGTCCAGGTTCAGTCTTCTCGGGCTTTGCGATCGATCACACACCCTGACGCTACCGTTCCTGCACATGCAACCGGGACGGGCAGAGTCCTTTTGGCCGAGCTCACGGACAATCAGATTTGGCAAGCAATGGCGCGCGAAGGAACGTTGAGTGCTGCTTACCGCCAGCGCGTCATGGCATCGATCAGACAGATCCGCGCCGACGGCTACTGCGTAGACGACAGTGACAATCGTAACGGTCTCAGATCTTGCGCGGTCCCAACACCAAGTAACGGACGCCCCTTCGCCGTTTCTGTTACAGGCTCTCGTGAACGGCTTAGCCACATCAATCTGAACGTCATCGGCTCGCTGCAACAAGCTGCGCGACAGATCGGCCAAAGTCTTCAGCCAGTTGCGGTCCGCAACTCGTTGCCATCGCCGTTGGGTCAGTAGTCCCCTGTGCCGCAATTGCCGGCCGAATGTACCTGCAGGAGGAAGAATGCCAAGTTGAAGTAGGGGGCCGTTGTCTTCGTCTCGGCACGACCAGCATTTGGATTACCTCGGGAATGCCGTGCGGCGCCCGGCAACCGCAATGGCAAGCGCGACGCCAGCAAGCGCAGCCATGACGGAAGGCAGAATCAGGCCGTCGAAGTTGCTGATCACCACCGCGCCGGCCACGCCGGCTGCGAAAATCGCCAGATTGAACGCGACGCCGAGCATTGAGTTGGCGACGTCGGCGTTCTCGCCGCTGGCAGCGCTGATTGCGGTTTGCAGTTGGGCTGCTGCCCCGCCGAAGGCGAGGCCCCACAGTACGATGGCGCCAACAACTGCCACCACGGATGCGTTGCCAGCGACGAAAATGACGCTGGCTGCAATGAAGGACCCGAGGCTCAGCAGAATCAGGCGCCGAAGGCCCTTGTCGATCACCGCACCGGTAATCACTATCCCGCCAATGGCTGCTGCCCCGAAAATCACGAGTGCGATGTCCACCGTGACGGGACGGTTCGCTGTGCGGAGGTAGGAGCCGATGTAGGTGTAGAGGATGTTGTGCCCGAGCATCCAGCTGACGATGACGGCGAGTACGACGGCGACACCTGGGATTCCGAGGACCCTCACCAACGGGACACGCGTCCCGGCACGCTGGCCAGGTGCGTCCGGTACCAGGAAGAGGGTTAGCAGGACCGTAAGGACTGTGAGGATGGAGAGCACCCCGAAAGACCAGCGCCAGTCGAAGGTGGTTCCCAGCCATGACCCGAATGGTGTCCCCGCTGCCAGCCCGACCGGCGTGCCAAGGGACGCGACGGCCAAGGCCCGGCCAGCATGTTCCGGGGCGGTGATGCGACGCGCGTAGCCCGCAAGCATTCCCCACAACAGGCCTGAGAACGCACCGGCCAGGACACGCGCACCCAGGGAGAGCACAATATCGGCCGAGAAAGCCGTGACAAGATTCGCGGCCAGAAAACCGAGGATCCCGACGATGAATACCGGTTTCCGGCGCATCCCCCGCGTCATGGCGATCGCTGGCATCGCAGCTACGATCGTTCCCAGGGCGTAGGCGCTGACAAATTGCCCCGCAGTAGCCTCGTTGACGGACAACCCGGCGGCGATCTGCGGCAACAGTCCTGCCGGCATGGTTTCGGAGGCAATAAGGAGGAACCCCATCAGGGCCATGATCAGCAAGGACGCCCACGGAAAGCGCCCACCCGGGGCCGGTTTGACGCTCTCCAGGAGGCTCGTGTCCGGAAAGATGCCGAGGTTGTCGGGAGGCAGGCCGTCAATGGATGCGGCGGCGCTGGTTTCCAGGTCTGCGCGAGTCAAGGTTGTTCCATTCTGTGGTGGTAGTTCGCGGCTAGCCGCCGTCGTCAGCTGTCCGTCCGTGTCCATTCGGACCTCGGCTGGGCGGCGGTTCCGTACTCGCTGGCCGCCCACGAAGCCAACAGTTGCATGCGCTCGGCCGACGGCGAGCCTGGCTCTGCGGTGTAGATCGTCAGGGTCAGGCCAGGCTCCGCAGCCATCTCCAAGCCCTCGAAAGCCAAAGTCATCTCCCCAACAATGGGGTGGTTGAACGTCTTGAAGCCTGTGCCGTGATGCCGGACGTTGTGGGCACCCCAGCGCTTCCGGAACGCCTCGCTCCGAGTCCCGAGTTCGCCAATGAGATCGTGAAGTTCCTTATTGTGCGGGTCCCGGCCCGCCTCGGTACGCAGGATGGAGACAGTGACCTCAGCGAAGGCGTCCCAATCCGGATAGAAGTCGTAAGCGCGTTCGTCCAGGAAAGTGAACCGGGCAATGTTCGCCGGCTGACCCGGCATTTCATAGCAATCCTTATAAAACGCCCGTGCCAAAGAATTGACCGCCAGCAGGTCCATCCGGCCATTGCGAACAAAAGCGGGACCGGCCGTGACCGCATCGAGCGCCCACTGCAGGCTCTTGTGCGGCACATAGCCCTTCGAGCTCCGCCGCCGCGGCGGCCTGGCTACCGGACTGGCCGCGTGGGCGAGGTCGAACAAGTGCGCCCGCTCGGCGTCGTCCAACCGCAAAGCCCGGGCGATGCTCTCCAGCACCTGAGGAGAAGCTCCGCTGATCGCGCCGCGCTCCATACGGGTGTAATACTCCACACTCAGCCCAGCCAGGGCAGCCACTTCACTACGGCGCAGACCATGCACGCGCCTGTTGGTCCCGGCCGGCAATCCAACCTGCTCAGGAGAAACCTGGGCGCGACGCGAAATGAGGAATTCGCGTACTTCCGCTCGATTGTCCATGCCATCCACGCTAAGCCAACCCCCGCGAGGGAGGGAGTCCCTCCCAGGGCCTGTCTCGGGGATCTCCCTGCGCGCACGGCATGGCATGGCATCGACGCCCCAATCCATGAACAGGAACAACGCCCGCCGTGGGACTACTCTTCGCGGTCGATCTCCAAGTAGCTGAGGCCGCTTAAATCCAGCCAATATCGGGTTGGTGTCTCCACCAATCGCAGCAGCACACCTTTGCAGTCGCGACACCGGACCACAATACCGGGCGCGTCCGTGAAGACCACGGCCTCGCCAAAAGCCCTGACTGAGCCGCAATGCCTGCAGCGTCCCAGTGCCGCGATGATGTCGATGCGGAACAGTTCCGACAGGGCGCCGGCCGCGGCGTTCCCGTCCACAAACGGAATCGGGTCATGGGGTCCTGCTGCAATATCTTGGTCTTCGGAGTCAGGGACAGCGAAATCGTCGGTGCCATTCACCGGATACCTCCCGTCCCGCCAAACCGTTCAGTCTTTATCGACTCCGGCGAATAGCCAGCCATTACAAGCCAGTCCGCAACGGTCTCCACGAAGACTGTTTGGCCGCAAACAAAAACATCCGGGTTCTCCTCTGTTGGGAAGATCTTGCCCAAAAGACTCTCCGAGTTAAGGCGCGCTGGCGCGGCCGGCCAGCCCTCCGGCGTCGAACGCGTATAGACGTAGTCCACCATTAACTTGGCTGATTCCCGGTCCAATCGGCGCAGTTCGTCACGGTATAGCGAAGCATCCGGAGACTTGAGGGAATAGAGCAATCTGAAAGGGGCTGCGTTATTGGAAGCCTGGTGGGCGCGGATCATCGACATCAGCGGCACCACACCTGACCCTCCCCCAATCAACTGCACCCGTTTCTCATTACTTGGCCGCCAGACAAACCACCCGCCCACTGGTCCCCGGATTTCCAGCCGGTCCCCGACGGCCAGGTCCCGGACAAGGTAAGGCGACACTTCGCCGTCGGGCAGTTCGTCAACGGTTATTTCCAGATGCTCATCCGCGCTCGCGGATGCCACCGAGTAAGACCGGATGGCTGTATATCCGTCGTCTGCGGTAAGGCGGACGTCAATGTGTTGGCCTGCCAGATATCCCATCAAACCATCCACGCGCAGCCTAATGGTCCGGGCTGTCGCGTTTTCCAGTTCCCCGCCGACCACTTCAGCGACCCGCCATACAGAACTCACAGCGAAGGCCTCACGAGTACCGCTCCTCGCGCCATGGATTCCCGTGCAGATGATATCCATTCGATTCCCAGAAACCGGGAACGTCTTCCCCCGTCAGTTCCAAACCATGAATCCACTTGGCGCTCTTCCAGAAATACAAATGTGGCACCAAGAGCCGCGCCGGACCACCATGCGCCCGTTCAAGAGGTTCGTGATCGAACTCCCAGGCCACCCAGGCCTTGCCGCCCAGGAGATCCCATAGCGGAACATTGGTCGTGTAACCGTCGAAGGAATGGGCGGTGGCGAAGTCGCTGGTGGTTTCCACGTTTTCGAAGAGCGTGTCCACTGAAACTCCACGCCACGCTGTTCCCAATTTTGACCAGCTGGTCACGCAGTGAATGTCTTGCGTGACTTCTTCCTGCGGCAAGCCCACGAACTCATTCCAGGACCAAGAGAGCCGCTGACCATTCTCCGTGGTGATGAAGAACTCCCATTCATCGACGGGGATGAGCGGAGCGGGTCCCGCGGTGAGGACGGGAAAGTCGTGCGTTTCATGCTGGCCAGGAGGCAATGCAGGATTCTCGGAGCGTCGTCCGCGGAAACCGGAAGAAATGATACCCATGATGCACCTCCACAGTGGAGCTCCACCCCGGTCAACGACCGTTGATGTCCCAACCATAGGGCAACCTCTGGGCGTGGTCTAGGGATCAACGAGGCCAAGTCAGCGGTCCCGGCGTTTCCGGATTGTTCGACCCCCCTGACAAGGATGGTTGCCCGAATGCGCCTTTCCTGCCCAAAAACTGCGCCAAGGCTGTGGAAAACAACGGCTGCTCTTGATCCACGGGAGCCATGGTTAATCCAGCGGCAACCCAAGGAACCTGAGCCGCTGACGCGGCAGGCAATTAGCAAGATTCCGGGAGCAGGAAGAGCGATGAACCAGGCAGCACCCCTGAAAAAGGCATCCGCCATAGAGCCCGGTCAGGGTGGCTGGCTGAAATGAAACGGATAGCAGAGTACCAACCCGTCTGCCGTCCCTCCTGCGAAGGCACTGACGTTCGCGTGTCCAGTGGGATCAGCTGCCCGGCCACGGTGTGGTGTACGCCGTCGACCGTTACGAAAACATGGACCTCCGGTGACCGCATTCACGACGGCGGATCCGAAATATGGCCTGACTGCCAAGATTGAAACCTTGCCCAGCGGGGCAACAGGCCCCTGGGTTGGGAAACACGCGCTCAATGGGCAGTGTGCACCACCACACACCTTTCGCAAGCCAGGTGAGGCCTCCGATAACCGCCAAAGCCCCGGAAATACGCAACAGCATGAAGGTCCACCTCGCGTCTATGAGAGACATCGCGTCCGCCTCGTCCTGTCAGCGGGTCACACGATTCGGCCAGTGTAAGCCCCCGGAAAATGACCAGTCACCAGGGACGAGCGGCAATCGGAGCGGTCGGAAACTAGAGAGGCCGCCCCCTCCACGACTCCTGATCAACCCTCTTGATCTGTCCAGCCGGGAACCACTCAACGTGGTAGACCCGTTCATCATCCACCCACTCGATGAGCCCATAGGACCTCGTGTACTTGACTGCCCGACCGTAAATCTCACCCACGCGAACCAGCGGCTGACTGCCAGGCTCGAGGTCAATGACCCTACCGTCGTCCGGTTTGGGATGGTTTCTTTCGGCGTCGAGCTGGGCCATCATGCGGGCGAAAGCGGTGGAGTCTTGCTTCGGTCTCATAGAAACAAGATTAGAACATATATTCGAATGTGCTTCCGCTGACAAGACTGGCAGGTTGCAGAACCTGAGACCGAACGCCCCCAACTGCCGCCAAGGTCACCACGCCCCCAACTAGCGCTGACCTTGGCAGCACCTTTTCTCCACCCCTCGTGGGTGTACGGGCGTAGAGGTAGGAGTCTCTGCTCCGAGTCCCTTGACGCGACCGGCGATACGTGAGATTCTCGTCACATCGAATCGGATCCAATTCGTAATTTTCATATCCAATATCAGTTCTCCCCCCATGACCGGCTCAGAGAACCTAGTGATCCCGAGAGCCGCACGCAGTGCTGATTGAGAACAGTTAAGACAGCGTTGTTCAGGCATGTGCTCAATCAGCGTTGCGGTTGAAATCACGTTCGTGGGAGAACCACCACCGTTCGCAATGTCCCTTATACAGGAGCCTTAATGTCATCTCCCGACCTTGCTAAGCCCGCCTCATCAGGCCGGACGACCAAACCTCAAAGCGGTCGTTCAAGTCTTGCGGAACTGAGCGGCCGAGCACTTTTTTTCCTACTCATTCTGGACCTGTCCTATTTCATCAACGCAATGGACAGGCAAGTCTTCGCGGTACTTCTTCCTGATATCAAGGCAACCTATGGGCTTACCGGCGGTGAAGCTGGAATCATCGCCACAATCTTCACTCTGGGTATGGGGCTTGCTGGCATACCGGCCGGGTACCTTGCGGATCGATTCGGTCGCAAGAAGATCGTCCTTATTAGCCTCCTGATGTTTTCCATCAGTTGCGCATTGCAGGCTACTGCTGTCGGCGCAGCGGACATGGCGCTTTGGCGCATCCTCTCTGGCGTCGGTGAAGGCATGCAGGTCGCCGCGCTGTTTGCGGCGGTCGGCGCTTACTTCAACCGTCATCGTGGGTTCGCGCTTGGTTCCATCAGTGCGGCATTCGGTTTGGGCGGCTTCACGGGCCCGTTACTGGGCGGCGCCATCTTATCGGCGACCGGGGACTGGAGGTCTCCGCTGGTAATTTTTGGTGCTGTTGGAATCGTCATTCTGCTCTTGGTTCTCGTTCTTGTGCCGAAATCGGTGACTGAGATCGGTCGTAACGAGAAAGCCGAGTCGATCTCACAGTCGAGCGCACATGGTCAGCGCTTCCTGAACCGTCGCGTTGTGTGTTGCTTGATTGTTGCAAGCGCCGGTGGCTTTTCAATTTACGGGTACCTCGGCCTCTACCCCACTTATCTTCGTGAATCCCTAGGTTTCACACCCACAGAGGCCGGCCTGGCAGCGAGCATGTTCGGCATTGGCGCGCTTGGTGCCTTGATCGGCGGGATACTCGCCGATCGGATCGACCAACGACTCCTGAATGTAGTTGGCTTGCTCGCCATCATGATCCTTGGAACGGCAATCTTCGCCTTCTCTTCCCCTCTTCCGGTTCAGATGGTCTTCTCGGCACTTCTGGGTGCAGCCTTCAGCGGCGTGTTGATTACGAATACAAGCGCCCTGTTGCAGCGCTCCGTCCACGCTAATTATCTCGGACGTGTGAGTGGCCTGCTGATTGCGGCTATGTACATACCTGCTAGTGCTTCCGGTTATTTTGTAACGTTCATGCAGGGAAATTTCGGTTGGCAGACCGCAGGAATCGTCCAACTGACTGTCATTCCGATTGTTGCCCTAATCGCTATGGGCGTCATGGGGAAGACGTCCTCCCCTAATCTCAAGGTGACCTCCCACGTTTAGCTGCTGGCGGGTCCGATCCGGATAAGTGAGGTGGCTGGTCTCTTTCCATTCGAGAGTAACCAGCCACCTACACATGTCGCTGAAGGCTTTTAATCCGGATTGGGCAGGACCCTCGATGCATGCGTATCGGTGGCTACCTCAGAAGGGGAGGGCATACGTCGGGAAGCGGTTTCAACAAGGAAGGTTTGTGGTGGCACGCGGCGGTCCGCCCACCTTGGCTCCACGCTTTTTTGACGGTCATGGTTTTAGAGTGCGTTGTTTGCACTGATTCTCCGGGAGCAGTTAACCATCGCCCGGAATCTTCCGACAAGGGATCCCAGCGCTAAGATCGCTCTGGAAGGCCGCGTTAACAGACTCTTTCGCAGCATGGCAACCGGTGCAGACATGCCAGCAATGAGGGTGGCTGTCTTGATGGCGTTGGTCCGGCCTGTCAGAATCATCTCCGCCCCAGCAGCAAAGGCAGTGGGCCCGGCGGGGTAGCCACGCGGGCCGTGAAGGTGGAGGCGTTGAAGGAGTGCTCCGCGTAGTGGATCATCGAGACGTTGAACGCCGCAACTACCTCGTGCACAGGTTCTTCGCCGAATGTCATCCAGAGGAAGTTCGCGGAGTAGTCCAGGTCCTCCCGCGGTTCGACCACGTCCTGGCCGCGCCGGCGGCGCTGGTCGTAGGCGACTACCGCGGGCATCGCAGCCCAGAGGTCGATTGCCTTCTTCATGTTGGCTTCTGGTGAGGAATCCTCAGCCAGCTCATGCCGGGCTCCCATTACCGAAGCTGCGGTACGGCAAACATCCATGGGGTGGGAGGTGGCGGGCAAGCCATCGATGACGTCCTTTACGGCTGGGTCCAGCGCGCGATGGGCGCGTTCCACAGCAACGAGCGCCGCGAGTTCTTCATCGCTTGGCAGTTCCCCGTTCCATAGCAGGTAGGCGACCTCTTCAAAGCTGCACTTGGCTGCTGTTGGGTGCCCCCGTAGGCGCCGGGGATGGTGAAGTTGAGAATTTCCAACCTCGTCCAGGGCGGCCATCGCTTCGGGGAAGATCGCGTCGGCACCGGCGTCCACGGGGAATTGAGGGCTGCTTGCTGTTCTACGTGGCCGGGTTGAGAAGCTGTCGTCGGTAGGTAGTCAGTTTCTGTAGAGCAGGAGCGCGTCGCCCTGTCCCCCGCCGCCGCAAAGCGCCACCGCAGCTTTCCCGCTTCCTCGGCGAAACAGCTCCAGAGAGGCATGGAGGGCCAGGCGTGCTCCGGAAGCTCCAATGGGGTGTCCCAGGGCAATTGCTCCTCCATGGATGTTGCATGCTTCCAGCGGAATGCCGAGTTCCGTCAGGGACTGAACTGCAACCGCGGCGAAAGCTTCATTGATCTCAACGAAGTCGAGTTCTTCAGGTGTCCAGCCAGCTCTTTCCAGGGCTGCATTGATTGCCCTTGAGGGCTGGGAGTGCAGGGAATTGTCCGGGCCGGCTACCTGGCCGGGGAACCCCACGACGGCAAGGATGTCACAACCGAGTCGCGCGGCGGTGGCACGTGTGGTGAGGATCAACGCAGCGGCTCCATCGGACAGTGGTGAGGCGTTGCCGGCGGTGACGCTGCCGTCCTTCTCGAATGCCGGATTAAGAAGGGAGAGGGCGTGAAGATTGGTTTCTGGCCTGACTTGTTCGTCCTGATCGATGACCCGTTCGGGTCCTTTTCGCTGCTGGATGCGAATCGGAACCAGTTCGTCCTTGAAAACTCCCTCCGACGCAGCTTTGAATGCTCTCTGATGCGAAGCCAGAGCCATTGCGTCCTGCTCGGCTCGACCGATGCCGTGCACCTGATTTCCGCGATCGGCCAAGACTCCCATGGAGACGTTTTCCTGGGCGTCGCTGAGTCCGTCACGGACCAAGGAATCTGCCATCGAACCGGCGCCATACGGCCAACCTTGCCGGGCCCCCAGCAGGAGATGCGGGCTTCTGCTCATGGACTCTTGCCCACCTGCGACTACGACATCCGCTTCGCCGGCTCTGATGAGGCGTGCGGCGTCGATGACCGCTGTCAGACCTGACAGACAGACCTTGTTCACGGTCACGGCTGGTACTTTGGGGCTGATGCCAGCCAATGCGGCCGTTTGGCGTGCGGGGTTCTGTCCTGAACCCGCCTGTATCACTTGTCCCATAATTATCGCGTCTACGTTGTCCGGGCGAACGCCGGATTTTTCCAAGGCACCACCAACGGCCGCGGCGCCGAGTTCTACAGCGGTCAGATGTGCTAGCTGGCCGTTCAGTTTGCCCTGCGGGGTCCTGGCTCCACCGACGATGACGACGTCCTCGGGGAGAGGTAGCAGGTGCTGGGTCAACGAGTTGTGGGACATGCTCTTCCTTCGTTTCATTCGTGTCGGCAATGATGTTCCCTTATTGGGGTGACATCCGCAGAGCACCGTCCATGCGGATTGTTTCCCCGTTGATGTAGTCGTTTTCGATGATGGAGAGGGCAAGATGAGCGAACTCGTCGGGACGGGCCAGCCGCTGCGGGAAGGTGACGTTGGCAGCCAAGGTCTGGCGAATCTCGTCGCTGACGGTTGCCATCATGGGGGTCTCGACGATGCCGGGTGCGATTGAGTTGACTCGAATGCCATATTGCGCCAGATCCCGCGCTGCGGGGAGCGTCATACCGACAATGGCGGCCTTAGAGGAGGCATAGGCGACCTGGCCGATTTGTCCTTCGAAGGCAGCGATTGAGGCAGTGTTGATAACAACGCCGCGTTGTCCGTGGTCATCTGGCTGCGTCTTGGAGATCGCGTCAGCAGCAGCCGTCAGGACATTGAATGAGCCCATCAGATTGACCTGGATGACTTTCTCGAAGACGTCGGGATCGTGTACCCCTTTTCGGCCCAGGATACGCATCGTGGGGAGAATACCAGCACAATTGACGACGGTCCGTAGAGGAGCTCCCGCTGCAGCCTTGGCTACGGCCGAGCGGACCTCATCAACATTTGTGACGTTGACTGCGAGGTAATGAATGTCAATTCCAGCCGGGATATCACTTATGGCTTCTGGAAGGTCAAGAGCGTACACCTGTGCTCCGCGCCCCGCGAGTGCGCGCACCACTGCCGCGCCGAGTCCTGAGGCGCCGCCTGTGACAATGGCAGCTGTATTTATGAGATCCATGTGTGGGTCCTTTGCATTAGAGGTCGGTGGAGTCGAGAAAAGACGGGACTCAAACGAATGCCGAGATTCCCGTAACAGCACGCCCTACGAGAAGGGCATTAATTTCATAACTTCCTTCGTACGAGTAGATTGCTTCCGCATCGGCGAAAATCTTCGCCATCTCGAAGTCGGTGGTGATGCCGTTACCGCCCACGATTGAGCGCCCGAGCGCCACGGCATTACGCATATTCGCTGTGCAGCTGGATTTCGCCAGCGCAGCATGGTCCATCGATAGGCGACCTGATTCGCGGAGACGAGCGAGTTGGATCATCAAGGAAAGCGACATTGTCGCATTGCCCAGCATGCGGGACAATTGCTCCTGAATGAGTTGGAATGATGCGATGGGCTTGCCGAATTGCGTCCTTTGCATCGCGTAGGCGCGGGCAACGTCAAAGGCCGCAAACTGTTGACCGACGGCTTGCCAACTTACCCAAACCCTTGAGTGGAGAAGCAGGGAGTTCGCATCCTGAAATGATGCCGTTCCGGGAAGCCAGTTTTCGTAGGGAATGTGGACGTCGTTCAGCGTGATGTTGGCATTCTGGATGATTCTGACTGCAGTCTTGTTGTTGATCGTCTCCGTGTGGAACCCTGGTGTTCCCTTCTCCACAATGAAACCTTTGATTTGACAGTCAGCTGTGTCACGCGCCCACACCAACACGTAGTCAGCAAAGGTGGCGTTACCGATCCATCGCTTATGTCCATTGAGGACCCATTGGCCGCCTGAAAGAGTCGCAGTCGTTTGTATCTCACGAGAGATGTCCGAGCCATGAAGAGGTTCAGTCAGGGCAAAGGCGCCAATCTTTTTGAGTGACAGGAGTTCGGGCAGGATCGTCCGACGATGCTCCTCCGACCCAAGATCCTGGATCGCCGTAGTGAAGAGTTCGTCATGAACACCGAAGAACGTCGAGACGGAGGTATCCGCCCGGGCAAACTCCATTTGGATCAAGCCGGCCAACAAATGCCCGCGGTTGCTCATCCCGGTCAGATTTTGTGCAGCAATCGCCGGGAGCAGCGCGAAAGGAAATTCAGCCCGGTTCCAATAGTCCACCGCGATGGGCCGGACTTCACGTTGAAGGAAGTTGCGTGCCTCGGCATACCGCCCGTAGTCCTCTTCAGTCAAAAGATCCGAAAGGAACAGCAGATCTGCTTCCGGGTACGGGGGCGTATCTCCTGGTCCAACATGTGCCGCGAATGCAGGCTGCACCGCCTCATTGAGCACGGTCATGGCTCCTCTTTCTTGATGATGTTTGTTGGTGCTGGAAATGGCCTTGCTGGTGTCATTGCAGCTTGCCGATGCTTTTGAGCTGTTCTTCTGAGATATGGATTGTGAAACCTGATCCTTTGTCCACCAGCTGCCGGCCGAAGCCCTGCCCTTGCTGAAGCCAAACGACTCTCCCGTCGGACGTAAACGCCTCTACGACGCCTTCTCGAAGATGCTGGCGGCCTTGACGGATTTCGATCAGTGCCCCGGTTAGGATGGTCCAGTCATTGACCAGGAAATTTTGTTTTGAGCCCATGTCGTGTCCGCTGTTGTTTGCTGAACCGTGTTGGCCTAAACGAGCGCGAGGCCTGGCTCCCGCAACAAGGCTGCGGTGTCGGCGAGCAATTGAGAGCCCTGCTGGCCGTCCATGATGCGGTGGTCGAACGAAAGGGCCAATTGGAGGATAGAACGTGGCTCAATCCGTTCTCCACGATCATCTTCAACGACCCAAGGTGTGCGGCGGACAGTTCCTACGGCCAGAATCGCGGCTTCCCCGGGGTTCAAAATGGGGGTGCCTGAATCTATGCCGAAGACGCCGATATTGGTGATCGTCACCGTACCGTTGGCCATCGCTTGAGGTTCTGTTTTTCCGAGACGGGCGGTCGTAGCCAGATCTGCGATAGCAGCCGCAAGCCGAGACAGGCCCAGTTCCTGGGCATTCTTGATGTTAGGAACTATCAATCCGCGTGGCGTGGCTGCTGCGATGCCCAAATTTACCCGGCCGAACTGGACAATCTCCTGCGCCGACTCATCCCACGATGCGTTTGCTTCCGGAGTGCTTCGCAATGCGTGGAGGAATGCCTTGGCAACAAATGTCAGCGGTGTGAGCTTCACGCCTGCGAACTCACGGCGGCGGATCAGCTGGTCTTTCAATTCGAGGGTTCGGGTGATGTCTACAGCAACGAACTCTGTCACGTGAGGGGCCGTGAACGCCGACTGAACCATAGCTGCGGCCGTGCGCTTCCGGACACCCTTAATCGGAATGCGAATGTCTTCGGTGGTATCCGTTTCAGAATCGGCGGATGAGACGGTTGTGGTTTCAGCGGTCGGCCGGGCTTTGAGAACGTCTTCACGTGTGCAGACTCCGTTATCTCCGGTTGCCTTGACGGCATACAGATCCACGCCGAGATCCTTGGCAAGCTTCCTCACCGGTGGGCTGGCTTTGGGGCGTCCGCTTGCGCCCGCAGCGGGTCGGGTTGCGGTAGTGCCCTCCGGCGCCGGGGCCTTTGTGGCTGGATGGCTGGTGTTGCGTCCGCGACGACGACGGCCGACAACCTCGCGCGCCCCGTATCCAACCAGCAGTTTGGGGTCTTCGATTGTTTCCGGCCGTGCCTGCGGAAGAACGCCTTCGCCATCTGGCTCGGATGAGGCTGTAGCGATGCTGATGATCGCTCGCCCAACGTCAACGGTTTGACCCTGCTCTACGAGGAGCTCATTGACTTCTCCTTCGTAAGGGCATGGGAGCTCCACCAATGACTTCGCCGTTTCAATCTCGACAATTGCCTGGTTGACAACCACTCTGTCACCGCATTTCACCAGCCAATTTACTATTTCTGCTTCGGTGAGCCCTTCTCCGACGTCCGGCAGGGCGAATTCCTTGATGGTCATTGTTTGCCTCCGTTAGTAGGTGAAGCTGCGGTCTACGGCATCGAGGATTCTGTCCAGGCCCGGCAGCCATTCCTCTTCGAGGCGACTGGCGGGATAGGGCGTGTCGTAACCGGTGACCCTGAGAACCGGGGCTTCCAGTGAGTGGAACGCGGCATCCTGAACTCGCGAAGCGATCTCTCCGCCAAGGCCGCCAGTACGTGACGCTTCGTGGGCCACGACCAGCCTGCCCGTCCGTTCCACAGATTGGATGATCGTCGCATCGTCGATGGGAGACAGTGACCTCAAATCGATGACCTCGATATTGCGGCCCTCCTCTGCACAGACATCTGCGACCTTGAGGGCCACAGGCACCAATGCCCCGTAGGTAACTAGCGTTAGGTCTTCTCCAGGGCGGACAACTGCTGCTTTGTCCAGAGGCCCTGGTGTGCTGGCCCGATTGACCTGACCTTTGAGCCAGTAGGATCGTTTGGGTTCCAGGAAAATGGTGGGATCGTCGCTACGGATCGCCTCCCGGATCATGTCGTATGCTTCCTGTGGAGTGGACGGCATCACTACCTTCAAGCCGGCAGTGTGGGTGAAGTATGCCTCCGGTGATTCCGAGTGATGTTCGATGGCGCCGATACCGCCGCCTACGGGTATGCGGATCACAACCGGCAATGAGACCCTGCCATCTGAGCGGTGCCTGTACTTGGCCAGCTGAGTCGTGATCTGGTTCATGGCGGGGAATACGAAGCCGTCGAACTGAATTTCGCACACTGGCCGGTACCCAGCCATGGCCAGGCCTATCGCGCTTCCTACGATGCCGGCTTCGCCAAGGGGCGCGTCCACTACGCGAAGATCACCAAAACCTTTTTGGAGCCCGTCGGTGACCCTGAATACTCCGCCCAATTGGCCGATGTCTTCGCCGATGAGCATGACCTTGTCGTCGGTCTCCATGGCGGCACGGAGCCCAGCATTGAGGGCGTGGGCGATAGGCATGGTACCCGGCAAAGTCGTCATTCTCCAGCCTCCACGAAAACCAAGTGTTCGTTCATTTGACTCTCAAGTTCTTTCGGCATGTCGGCATAGGTATTCCGGAACGGTTGGTCTGGAGCCGGGTTAGGAAGTTCACGGCAACCTGCACGCAGCTTTTCGGCAAGTTCTTCCTCTTCCTGGGCGACTCCGTCGAGAAAGGCTTGGTCCAATGTGCCGGAGGTCTTCAAATAGTTCTTTAGGCGTTCGATGGGATCCAAGGCGGCCCAAGCATCGTTTTCAGCCCCGGAGCGGTAGCGTCCGTCGTCGTCGGACGTCGTGTGGGGGTTGCGGCGATAAGTAAAGGCTTCGATGAGGGTGGGACCGTTGCCCGACCTGGCCGAAGCCATCGCCTCCCGGGTTGCGGCAAGGCAGGCAAGGACGTCGTTTCCGTCTACACGGACGCCTTCGAACCCAAACCCTTGGGCGCGCTGCGCCACGGACACGCGGCTTTGAACCGAGTAGGGGGCGGATATGGCCCATTGGTTGTTTTGACAGAAGAAGACAACGGGCAGGTTCTGTGCAGCGGCCCAGACGAAGGCTTCATTGGTTTCACCCTCGCTGAGCGCACCATCGCCCAAGAAGACCAACACTGCCCGGTCTCGTTCCGGATCGCCTGTGCCCACGTCGCCGTCTCGAACGATTCCCATGGCGTATCCAACTGCATGAAGAGTCTGGGCCCCGATAACGAGGGTGTAGAGGTTGAAGTTGTTCTCTGTTGGGTCCCAACCGCCCATGGTCGTGCCCCGAAAGAGTCCTAGCAGGTTCACCGGATCCACCCCGCGACACCAGGCAACGCCATGTTCGCGATAGGTGGGGAAGACGATGTCCTGTGGATGGAGGGCCCAAGCTGCTCCTACCTGAGCTGCTTCCTGACCAAGCAGGGACGGCCAAAGCCCCAGCTCTCCCTGGCGTTGCAGCGCAATGGCTTCTGTATCCACTCGGCGGGTCATGATCATGTCCCGCAAAAGACGCTGCGAGTCAACGGAATCCGGATCCAGGGCAAGCGACTCGTGGGGTTGATACGTTCCCTGTTGAGACAGTAGAGATAGAGGTTCGGCGGTCATGCGGGAATTCCTTCTGCGTCAGCAAGACGGCGCTCAACAAGTTCCCGGGCAGCCTCGGCCGGGGTCCTTGACACGTCACCGGCTGCTTGGAGCATGCCCGTAACGGCTGAGCCGATCATTGCAATTCGGTCGGTTACCTCTTCGGGTTGCAAATCAGTGACCTCAGAGGAGACTTGGATAAGCCCTCCGGCATTTGCCACGTAGTCTGGAATCCAAAGAATGCCAGCGGACTGCAGTTGTTCTTCGCAGTCAGCGTTGAGGAGTTGATTGTTGGCCGCACCGCAGACGATTTGCGCGCGGACCATGGGTATTGTGCTCTCATTCAGAGTGGCGCCCATGGCGCAGGGAGCGTAGATGTCGATGTCTTGGTCCAGGACCCGACGAGAAATCGCAACCCGGGGGTTTGTCTCAGATACGCGCTGCAGTGCTGCCGGGTTGCGGTCGGCCAGATTAACGTGCGCTCCGGCGTCGATCAGCAAGCTGACCAGCTGACTGCCGACTTTGCCAGCACCTTCAACACCGACTCGGCGTCCGGAAAGTCCTTCGCTTCCCCAGACGTGAACTGCAGCGGCCTGCATCGCCACGAAGACCCCATAAGCCGTGGAAAATCCGCTGTCACCCGATCCGCCGGCGTCGCGACCTACGACCCATGGCGTCTGCGAACCGATGATATTCATGTCGGTTGCTGTGGTTCCCACGTCACCGGCTGTGATGTAGCCGCCCCCAAACGAGTGGACAAACCTGCCATAAGCGCGCAATAGCCCAGGGGTTTTGTGAGCGTGAGGATCACCAATGATCACAGCTTTGCCTCCACCCAAAGGGAGTCCCGCAGCCGCTGCCTTAAGCGTCATGCCCTCCGACAACCGGAGTACATCTGTAAGCGCGTCCGATTCTTCCTTGTAAGGAAAGAAACGCGTTCCCCCCAGTGCCGGGCCCAAGGACGAATTGTGGATCGCAACAATGGCCCTGAGTCCGGTGTCCTCATCACGAAGCATCCGAACCTGTTCGTGACCGCTGGTCCGCTCATCGATGATGTCGATGTGGCCGTTACCAGCTACGCCGGGTCCGCCCAATATTGCCGCACACACGTGCTGCCTCCTGATTGCTCAAGCATTGGATCCAATACCAATGTGTTCCCCAACCTTGAGCCAAGGGGGACGATGTGGTCAACTGATTTCTCTCGAACGAATCGAAATGTTCAGGTCGATGGGCTTGGCATGGAAGGCATCTGAACAAAATGATCAGCATTGATCGGCTTGACGCCGAGCTCCTTAGGCGCCTTCACGGCAACGCGCGGGCAGGCGTAGCAGAACTTGCGGGGCTCTTGGGCATCTCCCGCAATACCGTCCTGGGTAGACTCCAGCGCCTGGAAACTGCGGGGATATTGAAGGGCTTCAGGCCTGTCATGGACCTGGAGGCCGCCGGCATACCCGTTCAGGCATTCATTGGCTTGGAGCTGGACCAACGAAAACTCTCCAGTGTCGTAGAAGCGCTTAGTCGCATTCCCGAGGTCTTGGAGGTCACCACTCAAGCTGGCCGGGAGGACCTCATGGTCAGAGTCGCGTCGACAACCCTTCAAGGAGTGCAGTCCGCCGCTGCCAGAATGGTGGACATCCCCGGAGTGCGGCACACCAACACGACACTCACAGTTTCGACGCCCTTGCCCTATCGGGTTCAGCCGCTTTTGGACCACCTGACGAGGGATTCCGGTTGGGGAAGGTCAACACCTTTGCCCGTGGAATCTCATCCACCAAAAAGATTCGATTAATTGGATCCAAAACGTCTTGCTTTGAATACAATGAGGGTATGACGCAGACGACTTTCTCCTCCATGACCTCAACACCGCCGGCTTCTCCGACGCGCCCCACACTGAAGGGATCCTTTGGGATGAGCGCCTCAACGCATTGGCTGGCGACAGCCAGCGCGCAGTCGGTTTTGGAACGGGGCGGAAACGCGTTCGACGCTGCTGCGGCCGCCGGCTTCGTCCTGCACGTCGTTGAACCGCATTTGAATGGTCCTGCCGGCGACTTGGTAGCCATTTACGCACCCCACGGACGTGAACCTCAGGTCCTCATGGGCCAGGGACCTGCCCCCGCGAAGGCAACCATCGAGCACTTCACCTCTGAAGGGCTCACCTCGGTGCCCGGTGCTGGCGCTCTGGCGGCCGCCGTCCCTGGAGCCGTGGAGGCCTGGCTGCTCCTGCTAGCCAAACAGGGAACCTGGGAGCTGGCCGAAGTGCTCGGGTATGCCATCCACTATGCCGAAAACGGCCATCCCATAGGTAAGCAAGCAGCCACGGTCATTGAGACCATGGCTGGTCATTTCGAAGAACACTGGCCCAGCTCCGCGGCCCAGTGGACACCACAGGGCAGACTGCCAGCGGCGGGCGAGAACGTCAAGAACAGCGCCTATGCCATGGTCTTGCGCAAACTGATCGCAGCAGGCCACAACGCGAGTACACGTGAAGCGCGCATCCAGGCAGCACTGACGGAATGGAAGGAGGGCTTCGTAGCTAAGTCTCTGGTGGAATTCGCCCGCGCTCCCCACCGCCACTCGTCCGGCACCGACCATGCAGGAGTGATTCAGCTCAGCGATTTCGCAAACTTCGCCGCTTCCATCGAAAGTCCGCTGGCCTTGGAATTCCATGGCACAGAAATCGTAAAGGCCGGGTTCTGGTCCCAGGGTCCCGTACTGTTGCAAGTCCTGTCGATCTTAAAGAATTTTGACGACAGGCATCTTGACCCCTCAACAGCTCTCGGCGCGCACACCGTCATAGAAGCCATGAAGTTGGCAATGGCCGATCGTGATTCCTATTACGGTGACTCGTGCACGCCAAAGGTGAATCTCGCTGAGCTCTTCTCCGATGCATACGGCAAAGAAAGAGCCAGCCAAATCTCGGACTACGCGTCGACGTCCTTCAGGCCTGGATCCTTGCACGGGATCTCTCCCCGACCTCCCGAGCTTAGAGCATCCGCTGACGAGCCGTCTGTACTCGGGGCGGGCGAACCTACAGTTCGGATATCCGGAGAAACCCGTGGCGACACCTGCCATTTGGATGTCGTCGACAAGGACGGCAATATGATCAGCGCAACGCCCTCCGGCGGATGGTTACAGTCCTCGCCCGTCATACCCGAGCTCGGGTTCCCCCTGGGGACGCGACTCCAAATGTCCTGGCTGGACGAGACTTCCCCGTCGGCGCTCCGGCCGGGCAGAAGGCCAAGGACAACGCTGAGCCCGACGCTTCTTATGCGCAGGGGGCATGCCGTGGCTGCCCTCGGTTCGCCGGGGGGAGACCAGCAGGACCAGTGGCAGCTGCTCTATCTCCTCCGGACCCTTGTGGGTGGCTATACGCCTCAGGAGGCCATCGATGCTCCAACCTTCCATACCAGCGCCTTGGCGAGTTCATTCTGGCCCCGCACGTGGAACGCGACCGGAGTCGTAGCCGAGAGCCGCCTTCCAGCCGACGTAATCGCTGAACTGCGAGAGCGTGGCCATGATGTCACCGTGGTGGACGGCTGGTCTCTGGGAAGGATGTCTACCGTGACGAGGGAGCCATCCACTGGCGAATTAGGGGCAGCCGCCAACCCCCGTGGAAATCAAGGGTATGCCGCCGGCCGATAATCCCTGTGCTCCTGCATAACGGACGCGTCCTATATCTGCGGAGGGCACAAGGCTCGCAACTCAGATAGGATCCAATTGATTGGACCACAAGCATCGACACCGGAGGGCTTTCATGACGGATCCCATTGAGCTCGGAGCCAGACATCAGCAGGTGGACGTCCGCGCAAAAACTGTGGAGTCATTGGTCGACGCCCTGCAGGAACGAATCAGCGACGGAGAATTCGGCGTCGGCTCCTGGATCCGCCAGGAGCGGCTGGCCGAAGAATACGGAGTCAGCCGGATGCCCATCAGGGAAGCGCTGCACCGACTGCAGGCGCTCGGGGTCGTCGAAATTGTCGCCAACAGGGGCGCCCGGGTTCAGATGCCCTCCATGCGTGACATTGCCGAGGCCTATGAAGTTCGCGGTGTTCTTGAGGGCCACGCAGCATACCGGGCCGCGCGAGCCTGCACACAGGCGGATATCGACCGCCTGCACCAGGCAGGTAAGTGGTTCGATGAAGCTGCTGCCCAGGCGCGAGCCGGAGCCAAGGCAGCGGCCAAGGACCTCTGGTACAAAGCAAATGAACTCTTTCACAGCACCGTTATCCAAGCCGCCGGAAATGCACAGCTCAGCACAAGTATCAGCGCACTCCACCACCGAATGCCCAGAAACCTCACCTGGTCGGCTCTTGGCGGGGATTCGCGGCTGTTGGCCGACAATGCTGCGGAGCATATGAAAATCGCCCAAGCGATTGAGAACCGCGATGCTCAGTCTGCCCGGGAGCTGACAATAGAGCACAGTGCACATGCCCGCGAGCTCGTCGAAATTCACGTGCAACGTTCCACCCCTCAGCGGTGATCCGAAGAACTTTCTCCGACACATTGGATTCAATATTGGTTTTCTTGGATACTATCCTGTCATGACTATTTTCAGGCATCCTCACTCAGTTCCTGCCCACCTGCTTGGAAAGGGAGGACAACTGTGAGCCGTAGGCGTCCCACGGTCCAAACCATTCATTTGGGGTTGATGCTCGCACTGACCTTCTCGACAGGTATTGCTGATGCCGTGGGCTATTTGGGCCTCGATAAAGTGTTTACGGGCAACATGACCGGAAACGTGGTGATACTCGGAATGGCACTGGCTGGCGCGGACGGGCTGCCGGTAGTCGGGCCGGCAGTGGCCCTCGCAGGCTTCATGGCAGGCGCCGCCGTTGCAGGGCGGGCCCTAAGGGGAATAGAAGCATCATGGAATTCAATTACCACGACCATCTTGTTGACAATCGGCCTGATACTTTGCGCAATGACCGTTTACCTGGCGATTGAACCCAACGCCACACGTGGCGCGAACCACGTGATCGTTGCAGGCGTGCTCGCGACGACGATGGGCGCACAAGCTGCCACAGCACGTCACTTGGCAGTCAAGGACGTTACAACTGTGGTCGTTACTTCGACCATCACAGGGCTCTCCGCAGACTCATGGCTCGGTGGCCGCGTGGCCCAGCCCTGGGTCCGGCGGCTATTGGCGATTCTCCTGATTAGCGCAGGCGCCACCGTCGGCGCACTGCTGCTGAGGCTGCACCTGGCGACGGGGGTTGGGCTATCTGGAGCCATCACGCTCGCTGCTGCACTCGCTGGCCATTTCTATGGACGGGTCGCCAGCGCGCCGACAAGGGATTCACAGAAAATACACGCGTAGGACCGTCGCCTACACAAATCCGTAAAACCGGCTATGCGCATCAAAGGCCGCCGACCAGGCAGTGGTCGGCGGCCTTACTGCAGCATGCTCAATGACACCTTGTCGACGCCAATGCTCTTTACGAATTGCAATGCTGGCACCCTGCTGGGTCTCAAAGTTAATAAGGCCTGCAATCTCGCCCACCGTTTTGGCTGCACCAAGTTCATCACCCATCCGCCACTTCTGCAACGCTGAAGCCAGCACTTCCGGCTTCGAAATGCCAGCGGCCATTCCAACAGCTCCGGAGCGCAGATCATCAATCAAGCCGATGCCGCCGAACCCGCCGATGAGTCGCGAGGATATCCTCGATTCCAGAAAGTTGATCCGCGTGAAGGTGGGTTCCGATTCACACTTGACCGCTTGGATGAAATCCAAACCCGAGAGAGTGTCCGCGAGGTCTTCGACACTGATTCGGATTCCTGTGGCCCTGGGCAGGTCCTGGACTATCACCGGTAAGCCCGTGGATTTGTGAACAGCACGGAGAGAGTCCCTAAACTCTCGGGGGTCGCTACTGGAGACGGGCACCATGATGGCCGACAGCTTCCCAGGCAGAGCCGAGGTCAGTTGACGCGCCTCAAGCAGAGCCTCAGCCCACCCGGGGTTCATAACACTTGCTACGACTGGTAAGCCCCCCGCGCTGCCGGCAATGGCTTCCATGGCCATGACCTTTTCCCGCATGGTCAGACTCGCAGGCTCCGCAATCACGCCCAACCCCACGAGGCTGGTGCATCCACGTTCAACCAAGACCCGTGACAGCCGCGACAGCGACTCCAAGTCGATTACTCCCCCACCAGGCCCGAATGGCGTCGCCACCATGCCCCAAAGCTCAAGTGTTTCCTGCTTGCCAGAAACGCGTGGAGTGGAAGGGTTGCCCTTGGCATTCATCTTCGAACCTATCTAGTGGGGGAAGGAGGCACCTGGTAGACCTCCGCGAGCCAGCCGCCCGTCCACGCCTGCGGCAGAGAACGAACTTCCGAAACAACTTGACGTGGAGAGGCTTCTCATGCGATATTCATCACATCAGATCGGATCCAATTCTACATGTTTACATCCAATCCATGCTCGGCGCGAGGCCTTGTGTCTGCCATCGCTAGTGATTGATCGACCTATTGGAGAGTCATGACCCAGGGAACTTTTCCACCCACTCCCGGCGACAAGCTGATATTCGAGAATGAACGCGTGCGTGTGTGGTCGATGACAATTCCCGCCCATGGAATGTTCGACTACCACCAACATTTTCACGACCACGTTATTCTGTGGCCAGAGGCCGGCCATGTTCAAGGGCAGGAACTCGGGGACCCTGACTGGTCACTTGAACAGATCGCCGAGCCGGGCTACGTGGCATTCAAGACCGTTGGAGCATCTGGCCCATTGGTTCCGCACCGGGTGCGTAGCCTGGACGACCATCCAACGACTCACTACATTGTGGAGCTCATCAGCGAACCTTCCCCTAGCAGCACCGATCTCCCCACCGTTTCGAATGACCTCGGCAAAGTCAGGGACCTGCGCAACAGATACTGACTTTCCAAGGGCCGAAAGCCCGGACCCGTCCACGGCCACGCTAGTTCACGGCATCTTCGTGCCCATGATTTCGAAACAGAATTCGCTTTCCGTGCTCCCCAAACCAGCAGAACGGAGGCAGCAATGCCAACGAACGACTCACTCGTAACTGACGGCCAAGCGCACATATCATCACTCATGCCGGCCTTCGATTATGAGAAATTGGCCCCTGCGGAACTGCTCGTGGCGCAGCCGCAGAGGTTGCTTCCCGGTACCGCCAGCTTCCTAAACATTCCGTACGCATCACCATTGGGCTGGCGGCCACTGCTGCTTGATGTTCATTTGCCGGACAGGGGACAAGGTCCATTTCCTGCAGTTATCTATGTACATGGCGGCAGTTTCCTGGGGGGGATCAAGGCCATGGGACCATGGCGTTCGCTACCTTTAGCGGGGATTGCGGTTGTATCCATCTCATATAGGTTCTCTGGCGAAGCCCAATACCCGGAGCCCGTTGAAGATGTCCGTGCCGCAGTTCGATGGACGCGTGCCAACGCGGCGCAGTTCAATCTCGCCCCTGATGCATTGGCTCTGTGGGGTAGCTCAGCAGGTGCGTACTTGGCTTCCATGGCCGCAGTCACCGGAGACTTCCCTCTCGGTCGCCCCGTGGGTCAGGAAACCACTACCTCCGCACGGGTGACATGCGTTGTCAACCATTATGGGATTTCCGACTTCGCTGCTCTTGGCGACGATGCGCTCGAAGACGACGTAGCGGAGAAGGAAGCGTTGGCCCGCATCGTCCGCCAGTTTCTTGGATTTGATCCTGCCCTCGACCGCGAGAGAGCCTTGGATGCCAACCCGATGAGGTTGGCCGCGGAGCATCCGGACACTCCACCTTTCCTCTTCATGCACGGCGACAGAGACCGCCGCGTGGGTTACAGACAAAGTCTTCGTTTCCACCAAGGACTGTTGCAGCTGGGCCGTTCTTCGACTCTGGTAACCGTGCCCGGGGCCGACCACGGGGACAAGATTTTTGAGGAAGAGGACGTGGTGGGCCGAGCGGTGGCCTTTCTGCGTAGCTGCTGGGCCAAGGCAGCCGGCAGAAACCCGTCGGGTTCCGATGACTAGCACTGCGCGTCCCAGAGCCTCCCAGCCGCGAAGCATGCGAACTGCTGGCATGCGACGCCGGGGCTTTCAGTTCCATCAGAATTGCAAGACGCTTCTGCGTCATTCTCTGTTGGGGAGCTGCCCTGCCCTGGCAGCCACAGCGAAAATCGACATTCTCTACGAAATCGTCGTACAAAGCCTGCTTATGCGGGTCACTTCTCTGGGCACCGTTTCGGACCCCAAGCACATGTACGACGGCTTTCCCGACAGGGTCACCTATGAACGAGAACTTATGAAACTGGCTCAACTATCTGGCTTCCGACTCCTGGCGCCCTAGCCAGCCGGAGCCACCAAACGAAGACTCTTCCACTCCAAACACTGAAAGACACCAATGCCACACTCAACACCCTCCGTCCATGACCTCCACACAGGGGCCGCCAACTCCCCAACCACAGCCCTCGTCGTGGGCGCGAGCATGGCTGGACTTTCAACTGCGGCCCAGCTGACAGATATCGGTTACAAAGTCACCGTTGTGGAACGGGCGCCACACCTGCGGCTCGTTGGCTCCCCCATTGACGTCCGAGGTGAAGCCCTGACTGTGGCCGACAAGATGGGCATTCTGGACACCATACGCCAACACAAGGTCGCCAGTGACGAACGGCCCGTGTTCACCACCTTCGTCGACTTCAAAGGACAAGCAGTAGCCGAGTTGCCCGTGGAAATGGCGAACGATTCCGTGGACGACATCGAAATTTCACGCGAAGCCCTCATCAACGTCCTCCACTCGAGAATCGGAACGGCGACAGACTTCGTTTATGGCGATTGGCCTGTCAGCGTGACGGAGGACGGCGCAGGGGTGGCTGTGGCCTTCGCCAGTGGAAGGAATGATAGATACCAGATTGTCGTCGGGGCGGACGGAATCCATTCATCCATCCGCAAGCTGGTTTTCGGGCCTGAATCCATCTTCAGGAAACACCTTGGTGTCTACTACGCCATCGTCGATCTTCCGACTGGCACCAAAAATATAGTCAATGAAAGCCGGACCTATAACTGTCCCGGCGGCATGGTGGGGATCAACGACTACGGGGATCGTGCGTTTGGTGTCTTTGCCTTCCGGGCGCCCGAGAGAGACTACGACTACCGTAATACAGCGGCACAGAAAGGCCTTCTGATCGAGGCGTTCGACAATGAGCAAGGCTGGCACGTACCGTTCCTCCTGGATGCAGTAAGTGATGCCGAAGACATTTACTTCGACTCCGTCAGCCAAGTCCACATGCCGCGTTGGTCGCATGGCCGCTTCGTTCTGGTCGGGGATGCGGCCCACGCAGCCTCACTGTTCTCTGGACGAGGAACGTCATTGGCAATGATGGGCGCCGCCATCCTGGCCGAGGCTCTCACGGAATCAGGACATGAACCATCCGCGGCCTTCGAGCGCTACGAAACGCGTCTGCGGCCAGCAGTCCAAAAAGCCCAGGAGGGCGTCAGTGAGGCGCGCGACTTCATGGTTCCCGAAACCCAGGCCGGCATCGACCAGCGCAACCTACGTTTCCCCCTGAAGTCAGCCTCACACCTCGTCTAAGAACCGGCCAGATCAGCAGACCGCCCAGCGGGGCGCGCCGGCCCAACAGTATTCTGCAGGTCCCCCTCACTGCCTTCCATGAATCCGTGGCCGGGCAGGCGGCAGGGATCGCAAAGGAACGACGGCGGGCCCCGCCTTGGGAAGGCAACATTCATTTCCGGTCCCCGGTGCCACCTGCGTGCGGTCGTACGTCGCTTCTGGCAGCACGGGTTGTGTCGGTGGCCTGGATGCCAAAGGGCTCGAGAACGCTATGGGTATCTCTGGGTTGCGTTGGGCGGCCAGATACACCTGACTTCCCCCAATGACAGGCATTGGCCTGACAGTTGCCACAGGATCCGCTCAGACCAGCCAGCGCCACCAGCGTGACTGTTCCGGTCGTGGCGGTGTCGGTTCCGGCTCCGGCTCCTCGCCCAAGGCCAGCGCGGCCTCGACGATGTCGTCCTCCGTGAGCGTCATGACGGCCTCACGATCGAGCGCGTCGAGACTTTGTTCCTTGTCGCGCGACAGCCGCAGCGCCTGGCGGTTGAGCGCCTGCTCGAACAGCGTGCGGGCGAACCGTGCGTTGCCGGAGTCCTCGCCCGCGTGGAGCCCGGTGAGGATGCGGCGCAGCATCTGGTCCGCACCCGGCTCCAGCGTGTACTCGTGCTGGACCAGCATCTGGTGGAAAATCGTCTGGAGTGCGTCGACGGAGTAGTCGGGGAACGTGATCTCTCGGGCGAACCTGGACCGCAGTCCGGGGTTGGAGAGCAAGAAGGACTCCATCAGCCGCGGGTACCCGGCCACGATCACCACCAAGCGGTGGCGATGGTCCTCCATCCGCTTGAGCAGGACCTCGATGGCTTCCGGGCCGAAGTCCATCCGGCCGTCCTCCGGGGTCAACGCGTACGCTTCGTCGATGAACAGGACGCCGTCCAGCGCACGCCGGATCACCCGGTCCGTCTTGATGGCGGTTGCGCCGACGTACTGCCCCACCAGGCCCGAACGGTCGACCTCGACCAGGTGCCCTTTCTGCAGCAGACCAACTGCTCGGTACATCTCGGCCAGGAGCCGCGCCACGGTGGTCTTGCCCGTGCCCGGGTTTCCGAGGAACACCAGATGCTGCGATGTGGCCACTTCCGGCAGGCCGTGCATCTTACGGCGGGCTTGGACCTGGAGCAATGCGACGAGCGCCCGCACCTGTTCCTTCACGGTCTCCAGTCCAACCAGCGCATCGAGTTCGGCCTGCACCTCTGACAGTGGCCGGCCCGGCCCGGGCTTCGCACCCATGAGGTCGCCGACCAGGTCGTCGACGCGCTCCGAACCGGACAGCTTGAGCTGGTTGGCTAGATGACCGATGGTTTCGCGCAGGTCATCGAGCGGATTGCGGCTGGCAGCCATACATCCACTGTAGTACTCGATTTCCGACCAGCGTGGGGTTGGCCCCACGAGTATCAGCTTCCTGCTGGGCGTCGTGGCCCGCAGGCACACTTCGTCCTGGCACTCCCGACGACGCACGCGCAAGCCACCGACGAGAGGCCAGCGGACCTGGCTCCGTTCAGGGACGACAGCTGGGTGTGGCTTCCGCGCGCGATCTCGCCGGATTATCACGACGAAATGGTGGCAGCCTGCCGCCAGGCAGGATTCAGCCCGCCTCAGCACAGCCGACGGAGAACTCCTCGCCACTGCCACGAGCACGCTGCTCGTGTTTCCCCACAAACCGGGCACTGGGGCAACATGACGGCCTCGCAGGGCTTCTTGGCGCAGCCGTCTGGTATCTGATGTGGCTACCAGATGGTCCGCCAGGATCATTGGACCTGTTGCAGGAAGTTGCCGCCGTCGTCCTTCGATAGGGTGGTTCGGTAGGTTCGGCCACGGGTACCCGGCTCATGGGAGAAGACATGAAAGCGATTGTGTACGAAGAAACAGGTTCGTCCTCAGTGCTGAAGTTTCAGGACAAGCCGCTGGCTGACCCCGGCGCGGGTGAGGTTCGGGTTCGCATCGTCGTCTCCGGGGTGAACCCCACCGACTGGAAGGCCCGGGCAGGCGGAGGACGAAACATCCCGCTGGAAGCGCCGAAGGTTCCTAACCAGGACGGCGCCGGCGTGATCGACGAGATCGGCTCCGGAGTGACAGGACTCAGCGTCGGCGACCGAGTCTGGCTCTGGGACGTCGCCTGGGACAGCCATGAGGGCACAGCACAGGAGTATGCGGTTGTACCGGCCGCCAAAGCAGTGGCGCTTCCGGACGCAGAGTCCTTCGATACGGGGGCGTCCATCGGCATCCCCGCCCTGACAGCGCACCGGGCGCTGACCTCGAACGAGGACGGCCCTGCCAGGCTCTCCCCCGGCGCGTTGGCGGGACGAACGGTACTGGTCACCGGCGGTGCAGGCGCAGTGGGACACGCTGCGATTCAGCTCGCAAATTGGGCCGGAGCAACCATCATCACGACTGTCAGCGGAGATCGGAAAGCTGAACTCGCACGCCTCGCGGGAGCCCATACCATCGTGAACTACCGCACCGACGACGTCGTGGCTGCCGTCCGTCGCTCCGCCCCCGGCGGGGTCGACACCATCGTTGACGTCAACGCTCCAGCCAACATCGATTCCGACGTGAAGGTGCTCAAGCCAAGCGGAACCATAGCCATCTACGCGGCGAACCCCGGAGAAACAGTGACAGTTCCAATCCGCGAAAGCATGACCAAGAACGTCCGATACCAGTTCATTCTCACTTACACCGTGACGGACGAGCAGAAAGAGCACGCCGTGGCAGCCGTCTTTGAGGCGCTGAAGGCCGGCGCGTTGCGCGTCGGCGAAGCGCACGGCCTGCCGCTGACCCGCTTCCCGCTCGAAGATACCGCCGCGGCACATGATGCCGTGGAGCAGGGCACCATCGGGAAGGTGCTCATCGACGTCGCACCATCATCCTGAGACTCGCCATGGCCTCCAGGCCAACCGGGTCGGGGCCCAAACAGGAAATTCAATGACCTACTGCTATGGGAGCCGAACAGCATTGCCCCATTCCGTCCATGAGCCGTCATAGTTTCCCGCCGCGGAGGACCCCCTCCTGCGGGTAATCGGGGATTGAAGTTCGCTCGCCCGTGTATTCCTCAGGGTTGTTGCGGATATAGGCCGCCCACCAGTTGTGCTTGTCACCATAAATGACAACGGTACTGTCCCGTGAAATACCTCGGGAGGTCATCAGGTTGGCAAATTCCTGTCCGGTCAAATAGTCGCGCATCACCTGGTTGTTCAGAAATGTGGATATTGTCCACACTTCGTTTGGCTCGATCGACCACCGAAGAACAAACATCAGCCGGGCCAAGTGCGGCCCAATGGGTCAGCAAATCCCACACCTCAACCTACTTCGAAAAATGGCGAACCCCGCGAAAGGGAGTGAACAGACCGTGATGACAGCCGCCGTCGAGAGTCACCAGCGCCGGCGGGTTTATGGTTGAGGAAGCAGTCAGAGTCCGGCTGTCTTCCAAAAAACAGGAATGGTGGTCGTTGGTGCAGCCGAGCCATCGCGTAAGAGCTGACAAAGCGTGCCTGAGGTGACCTCAGCGGCGGCGTATGGACCCCACGGCGATCTGTGTGCCGCATTCCTCCAGGAACTGCCCATCGACGGCGCAGCTGTTTCCATTTTCGGTGGTTCTGCAGCCGAAACATTGATGTGCGCGTCCGACGTTACGGCCGCCCGGCTTGATGAGCTCCAGTACGATCTCGGGGACGGACCACGGTGGGATGTTTTCCGCACCCAACTGCCGGTCATGATCCCAGACCTCAGCGCCGCCGGAGTGCGCTTATGGCCGGCGTTCGCCGAAGCTGCGGCCACGACCGACGCAGCCGCGCTCTTTGTCTTCCCGTTGCTCGCCGGTGGCCTGGTCATCGGTGTGGCGGAACTTTACTGCACTTCTCCGCGCGAATTCAGTCCCGCCCAGATCAGCCGGGCCACCCACATCGCCAGCCGGACCGCCTGGACTTTGCTGCGGGGATTGATGCCAGACCATGAGACCGAATCCGCGGCCATTCCAGTGGCCCGTCGGGAAATCCACCAGGCAACCGGTATGGTGCTGGTCCAGACCGGAAGCACCGCCGCCGAAGCGTTGCTGTTGCTCCGCGGTCATGCCTTCGCCAGCGGACGTTCCCTGCAGGACACCGCCGTGGACGTGGTGAACCGACGGCTGAATTTCACCCCGGCACCGGACGCCGCCGATAGCGGTCCACAGTAAAATGCTGACATGGTAAACAAAAGCAGAGCCGAGCGTCTCAGCGATACGTTCGTGAAGCTTACCGACACCCTCGTTGCTGACTACGACGTCCTGGACCTCCTCCACACCCTCGTGGAGGACGCCGTCGACTTGCTCGACGCCGCCCATGCCGGACTGTTGCTCTCCGACGCCGACGGGAACCTGCAACTGCTCGCCTCCACCAGCGAGCAAAGCCAACTGGTGGAGCTGCTGCAACTCGAAGCCGGAGCTGGCCCCTGCGTGGAGTGCTACCGCACCGGAACCGTCATCACCGTCGATGACATCGGCACCCTTGGTGACCGCTGGCCGGCATTCCAACACATTGCCTTGGACATGGGATTCAGGTCAGTGCACGCCGTGCCAATGCGCGTCCACACCAGGGTCATCGGCGCCATGGGCCTGTTCGGCGCCGAAACCGGCGCCCTAACCCCCGAAGACGCCTCCATCGCCCAGGCCATGGCCGACGTGGCGACCATCAGCCTTCTCCAGGAACGCACCATCCGCGAAGCGGGCGTCCTCAACGACCAACTGCAACGCGCGCTAACCACCCGGGTGCTCATCGAGCAGGCCAAGGGTGTCATCGCACAGACCAAGAACCTCGACATGGACAGTGCTTTCAATGTGCTACGCGCACATGCCCGCTCCTCCCGGCAAAACCTTCACGACGTCGCCGAAAGCATCATCAAGCGCACTTTGATGATCTAGCACTTTCCGGGCACGCCCCACTTGAAAGGATTGCCCGGCAAGGTCCATTCCCTCTGGACTCACATCGCCCTTCGTGCCTACGCTGGTGTTGTTGCCCCAGACCTCGGCAGCGCATCACCAGCGCGCACGAGGAGGCAACACCTTGACCTCAACCCATCAGCCCCCGCCGGTCGTACCCACGCTCACGCCAATATCCAAGCATGCAACGCCCGGAATCCGGATCAACAAAGTCACCAACAGCTACGCGGGCCTCTTGACGTCAGTCAAGGAGGCCGGGCTGCTTGAGCGGTGCCGGCGCTATTACCTCCTGCTCTTGATGCTCCTGGTCGTCGCGGGCGCCGCTGTCTGGGTGGCGTTCTTCCTTCTAGGCGACTCTTGGCTCCAGCTTGCAGTCGCGGCCGTGCTCGGTGTCGTGTTCACGCAGTTCGCGTTGGTCGGCCACGAAGCTGCGCACCTTCAGGTGTTCTCCTCCCGGGCTGCAAATGAGTGGACTGCACGCCTGATCGCCACCCTGATGGTGGGTATGAGTTATGCCTACTGGACCGACAAGCACTCAAGGCACCACGCCCGACCGAACGTGGTTAATAAGGATCCGGACATCGCTCCCGGCGCCATCGTCTTCCACAACGAAGTGCCGACCAAGCGTGGGCGCTTTTCCCGGGCCTACGGCAAGCGACAGGGCTTTCTCCTTTTCCCGCTGCTTTTGTTCCTTGGATGGACATTGCACATCGACTCGCTGAAGTATCTGCTGCGTCGCGGGCCGGTGAAGTACCGATGGCTTGAGCTTGGCCTGCTGGGTCTGCGCCTCGGCACCTACATCGGATTGCTGTTCCTTGTGCTGTCCCCTGGTGTCGCCGCAGCGTTTATCGGGGTTCAGGTCGCCGTCTTCGGGTTGTATATGGGCGGAACCTTTGCACCAAACCACAAAGGAATGCCGATACTTCCCGAAAACAGCCGTGCCGACTTCCTGACCCGGCAGGTGCTCACTTCCCGAAATATCACCGGCGGTGGATTCGTCACGTTCTTCATGGGTGGGCTCAACTACCAGATCGAACACCATTTGTTTCCCGACATGCCCCGTCGGCATCTTCGCGAAGCCAGCCAGTTGGTCAAAGCACACTGCGCTCTCACAGGCATCCCCTACACCGAGACTGGGCTGATGAGCTCCTACGGAATCGTTATCCGCTACCTCAACAAGGTAGGACTCAAGGCCGCAGACCCGTTCACCTGCCCCCTCGCCCAAGGGCACCGACGCTAACGGGCCATTGCGCTCACACGCATGTCTCCGGCAACATCAGGACACAATCCGCCCCGGGCCTAAAATGCGGATTTCGCAGCGGTTTGTCCCGCTTAACGAACCGCCACCCTCCGTTCTCCGATGTCGAAACCAGGCCCTCCAGGCACGGAGTCAATAAGGCGTCGGGTATACGGGTGCCAGTGGCGGAATCGTCGTCGAAAACCTCATCCAATGCGAAGTCCTTGGCCGAAACCGTGACGAGCTCTGCCTTGCGTTCTGCGATGGAGGGCGTAGCGGCGAGAAGGGCTTTCGTGTAGGGGTGCTTCACCTTGCCGGCAGCGAGTTCTTCGCCGGTGAGCCGCTCCAGGATCTTGCCCCGGCTGCCGGTAAGACCTTCAGGATGATCGCGAAGACCGCCGGCCCCATTGGCGCACGGGAGGACGGACCGGCCGCCTGAGTGGCACACCCCGAACCATAGAGCCACCTCGGATTCCATATACATCCCCTTCCACCGCATTGAAGTCCGCCAAAAAGGCCAATGTGGCCCGCTCCCCCGCTAGCCCAAGCCTGACGCGCATGGGATGAGTCAACATGCCTTCGAGGTCGCGCGAGTTGCCAAGTTTAAGCATTTGCTTGACATCATGTGAACTGATGTTCGACCTCACCGGGACAGTAGAAAGGGACCGGCACCGAACGATATTCACGGTTCGCTGATCACATCGGGTACTTGCCCGAGGAGCGTGTCTCCCGGACGTTGCCTTCGGCTCGGTGCTTGCAGCGAGCCGAAGGCGTCGTCAGGCTCGCCTCCCGAGGGCGTCGGACCGACCACCGCGGAACGAGTCGCAGGGTCCGGTCGGCACGGTCAGCGGTCGGCTTACGGGAGATGTTGGATTGCCTGCTCGTTTTCAGTTACGGTCCTCGACGCGTTGCTTCAAGGAAGCTCGACGAACACAGACCCCTGCGCGCGCTGAGTGCGTGACGCTTGAGAATTCAGGTCGGTGCACCATGCGGGATAGACGCGGAATCCGCGTTTGCCGGGATGCCAGTCGGAGCTGACGTATCCGAGCGAGGTCAGGTGCTCCGTGGTGAATTGGAAGACCCCGAACCGCTCCTGCTCCTCTACGAAGACGAGCAGTCCAGACATCGACTCGTTAGCCGTGAAGGGCCTGGTGGATCCGCCTTCGCCGCGTTTCCAGACCGCGACGAAGGCGCCCGGCTTCGTCGGTGTGATCCGGGCGGTGCGGATTCGCCACTGCTCGTTCCCGATGCGTGCAACCCCGGATTCGTAGTCGCTGTTCTGTTCTTCAACCTGGACGACAGGCTCTGCATCGACAGCAGCAGGTGCGAGATCGATGAAGCGCTTGAATGCGTGGAAATTCACTCTCAAACTGTAATCGCTCAAGAATCCGGCCTGAAACCTGCCCGCCGCAAGCCAGGACTATGGTGGTCCGGGAGGTCATAGCCGCCTTAAGGTCAGCGTTCAGTTGCTCTACCGCCTCGATCCACAGCGTTCGAAGCGAATCCTGTCACTCCCAGCAGAATCCCGCTGATGTTGGGAATCCATTCCCCTTTTCGCATCAGCTTTTTGGGCGCGGATGTCGAGGAAATCCGGCATCGTAAGTAAACTGACCATTGAGCCGCTGAAGATCATCAACGACACTGGGGATACGGCATGGATGACCCACGGAAGACAGCACGACAGCTCATAGCGAAACACGAAATCACCCTTGAGCGTCTATGGCTCAGGTACTGGGCTGAAGGCGGGAACGCTTCCGAACCCGAATTCGACGCCTTCGTTCACGGAGCACTGCGGTTGCCACGATTCGATCTCCGGGTCCTCACCTGGGCCATGGAAGACCTCGACACCAGCTCTGCGCACTGACCACACATCCCAGCCCCCAAAGCGGTGGAACTAGTCCTCCTCCCGCGATTCCACCGTCCAACGCTCACGGTGAATGCCGCCGCATACGTATAGTGCGTTCCGATCAGCTCAGGACTAGACGAATGCGGATTTTCCGGTGACGGCACGGCCGACAATGAGTGAATTCATCTCGTAGGTTCCCTCGTATGTGTAGAGGATCTCGGCGTCCCCCAGCAGCTTGCCCATTTCGTAGTCGCTGCTTATCCCGTTTCCGCCAAGCAGGGATCTGCCCATGGCTACCGAAGCCCTCGCCATCCGGGTGGTGGTTGCCTTGCTCATGGCGGCTTGGGCCATCTCAAGCTTTCCATCGGTCTGTATTCTCGCCAGGTGTGCCATCAATCCGAGCGACGCCGTGGCGTTCCCGATGATCTCGGCCAGCTGTTGCTGTACCAGTTGGAACTTAGCGAGTTCCCGACCAAACTGCTTTCGCTTCAGCGAGTAGGCGCGGGCGATATCAAATGCCGCGAGCTGAATGCCGGCGGCCTGCCAGCCTACCCATGCCCGGGAATCCCGCAAGAGGTCGTT
The DNA here is from genome assembly GCF_019977235.1 of Arthrobacter sp. StoSoilB5. NCBI lineage: Bacteria > Bacillati > Actinomycetota > Actinomycetes > Micrococcales > Micrococcaceae > Arthrobacter > Arthrobacter sp. StoSoilB5. The sequence continues at coordinate 2,774,972 of NZ_AP024646.1, read as the reverse complement.
TGCTTTCGAGAAGTCGGTCGCTCCCGGCAGGAGGTTTGCTTCGGGAATCCGCACGGACCGCAACTCGATGTGGGCGTTTTGCATGATCCGCAAACCGATCTTGTTGCAGATTTTCGTTGCCGAGTATCCGGGGCGATCCGTCTCAACAATGAAGCCCTTAATCTGCCCATCCGCGACATCCCGGGCCCAGACCAAAGCGAAGTCGGCGACAGTACCCGAGCCTATCCAGCGTTTTGCACCATCGATGACCCATTCCCCGCCTTCAAGGCGGGCAGTAGTCTCAACGCCGCCGGCTATATCTGAACCATGGTCCGGCTCCGTGAGGGCAAATGCGCCGAGTTGCCGGAATGAGGTCAGACCAGGGAGCCAACGGTCTTTTTGGGCCTGCGACCCCAATGCGTTAATCATTCCCACGATGAGTTCATTGTGGATGCCTACCAGGGCTGACAGTGAGACGTCCGCTCGAGCGACCTCAACATATACGAGTCCCTTAAACAGGACTGATGTTCCGTCCGTTTGCAAGCCTCCCAATCCATAGGCTCCGAGCTTGGGCAGGAGCTCGAACGGGAACTCCTCCCTGTTCCAATAGTCAATGGTTGCTGCCCGGACGTCCTCCTGAAGAAATCTACGGATGTCCAACAGCCGGGAACGCTCGGCCGGTGGGAGCAGATCCAAGATATGCATCATGTCGGCATCAGGGAAAGGCGGCACTATGGTTGGCGCCACTTCGTCGGGCAGGTTGCGGACTCTTTCTTCCAGTTTCATGGGCATGTGTCCTTTCATCCTTGACAGGAGTAGCTTGACTGGGCTTACTGGCAGCAGAAACGCACCAGGTCCTCATAGTAGGACTTCCTAGTAGATACTAGGAAGTCCTACTAAAGGTTTGTTTAGGCAGACATAGTGTGCGTTGATGCACAGGAGGCGAAACGTTGGACTTTAAAGGACTTCCAAGCGCAGACGATCTTCTCGTCCTGCTCACTGTTGCCCGCTTGGGTAGATTCAACGCGGTCGCTGAGGCGCTGGAAACCACCCACACCACCATCTCGAGGCGGATCATCGCCTTGGATAAACGTCTGGGCGGCCGCACCCTGGAACGCACTCCCTATGGTTGGGAGCTGACCGAGTTGGGACGACAGGCGGTCGCTGCGGCAGAGGGCGTTGAGCGAAGCTTGGGAGGCCTTGCGGCCGGCTTGGAACGCACTTCCGATTCGCTCTCGGGTTTGGTCAGGATCAGCACCCCCGACGTGTTCGGACCCATGTTCGTGACGCCGGCGCTCGTGCGGCTTCAGCGCAGAAACCCCTTGCTCCGGATCGAAATGCTCAATGCCACACGCAAGCTGAGCCGGAACAGGTCCGGCGTGGATCTTGAGATTGTCGCCGGCATCGTGGAGGCGGGGAGAACTGAGACAATCTTCCTCGCTGACTACGTCCTCCGCCTTTATGCCAGCCCAAATTACCTGAAAGAGCGCGGGACGCCCCAAACACTTCCGGAACTTCAAAGCCACAGCTTCGTGTCCTACGTGGAGTCACTTCTTCAAGTTGTCGAAATAGGGCACCGTTCGCAAACCCTGACAGAGAGTCCGGCAAACTTTCAGGCAACAAGCCTCTTTGCCCAGCTGGAGGCGGTTCGACATAACGGCGGAATCGGCCTCCTGCCCTCCTTCATGGTCTACGGACTCCCGGGTTTTGTCCCCGTACTGCCGCATGGTTTTGAACGGCGGCTCAGTTTCTGGGCCGCGGCCAGACCAGAATCACTTCGCTCCCCTGCCGTCCAGGCCGTCATCAAGGCCGTTCTGTCGGAAGTCCGCAGCCGCCAAGACGAACTGATGGCCTAACCGTCGGAACAAGGGCCGACCCATCGCTGATGCCATGTGCACGTATGCACATGGCATCTGCTTTAACTGCGCTTGTTCGCACCGTTGAGGCGGTGGGACGCTGAATCAACGGCCCAGCAGAAAGCTGGAATCCCCCAGACCTTCGACCAGATGATGGATCACCCAGCCCACGGAACCGAGGCCAGTGATCCAGAAGCAAAGGAGCATTTCATGGTCAACGTACTCACGCACTACATTGGCGGAACACGCACGGAGGGCACGTCCAAGCGCTTCGGCGACGTCTTTGACCCCTGCACCGGACAGGTGCAGGCACGTGTCCCGCTTGCCACCCCCGCAGAGGTAAGCGAGTCTGTGGCCAATGCCGAAAAGGGTCACGCGGAATGGTCAGCGATGAACCCGCAGCGCCGCGGCCGAATCCTGCTGAAGTTCGTCGCACTCGTCAATGAACATCTGGACGAGCTCGCTGAAATGCTCTCATCTGAGCACGGCAAGACCTTTGCCGATGCGAAGGGGGACATCCAGCGTGGCCTTGAGGTCGTGGAATTCTCAGCTGGAGCGGCTGCTCATTTGTTGAAGGGTGAGTTCTCCGACAGTGTCGGGACGGGAATCGACGTCCACTCCCTGCGGAAGCCGCTCGGCGTCGTCGCGGGCATCAGCCCCTTCAATTTTCCAGCCATGATCCCCCTGTGGCAGGCTGGACCCGCGTTGGCTGCCGGCAACGCCTTCGTCCTCAAGCCTTCCGAACGCGATCCGTCCGTTCCTCTTCGTCTGGCGGAACTACTCACCGAAGCAGGGTTGCCGGACGGCGTGTTCAACGTGATCAACGGCGACAAGGAAGCCGTTGACGCTCTCCTTGAGGACCCGCGCGTCAAAGCAATTGGTTTCGTTGGCTCCACGCCGATCGCTCAGTACATCTACGCGACGGCCGCCGCGCAGGGCAAGCGTGCCCAGTGCTTCGGCGGAGCCAAGAACCACATGGTGATCCTTCCGGACGCCGATCTGGATATGACCGCTGACGCCTTGATCGGCGCGGCTTACGGCTCCGCGGGCGAACGCTGCATGGCGATATCAGTCGCAGTGCCGGTGGGCGAAAAGACGGCCGACGCGCTGGTTGCCAAGCTCAAAGAGCGGATCAACAAACTCACCGTCGGGCACAGCATGAATAAGGCCAGCGACTTCGGTCCGGTCATTGCTGCATCAGCGAAGGACCGCATCGAGTCCTACATTGCCGCCGGTCAGGACTCAGGAGCCACCCTGGTGGTGGACGGGCGTGGACCAACCGTAGAGGGCTATGAGGGCGGATTCTGGGTAGGCCCCACCCTGTTCGACCACGTGACGCCGGAAATGAGCATCTACAAAGAGGAGATCTTTGGTCCCGTGCTGAGCGTTGTCCGCGCCGAGGACTACGACGAAGCACTGCGCTTGTGCAACGAGCACGAGTTCGGCAACGGCGTCGCGGTCTTCACACGCGACGGCGATGCGGCGCGCGACTTTTCCAGCCGGGTCGAGGTCGGCATGGTGGGAATCAACGTTCCGCTCCCGGTCCCGATTGCTTACTACACTTTCGGCGGCTGGAAAGCATCTGGCTTCGGCGACCTTAACCAGCACGGACCGGATGCGTTCCGCTTCTACACAAAAACCAAGACTGTCACCAGCCGCTGGCCGTCGGGCATCCGCGGGGGCGCCAGCTTCGTCATGCCTGCCGGAAGTTGAACATGCCCACCGACCAAGTCCTCTTCGAACGTCGAGGCCGGCTCGGCATCATCGTGCTCAACCGGCCCCGGAACATCAACGCGCTAACCCCACAGATGGTGGAAGCAATGCTCGCCAAGCTTGGCGAGTGGGCCGAAGACGATGCGGTGAGGACGGTCCTGATGCGGGGCGCCGGGGAACGCGGCCTCTGCGCCGGCGGCGACATCGTGGCGATCTACCGGGACATAGTCGACGACGGCGGCAGCGCCACTGCGCAGTTCTGGGCCAGGGAGTACCGTCTCAACTCGCTCATCAGCCGCTATCCCAAGCCGTACGTGGCGTTTATGGACGGTCTGGTGCTCGGCGGCGGTGTGGGCATTTCGGCCCACGGCTCCCACCGTGTCGTTACCGAGCGCACACGAATGGGGATGCCGGAGACAACGATTGGTTTCGTTCCCGACGTCGGCGGTACCTTCTTGCTCGCGGCAGCCCCTGGTGAGTCCGGAACCCATGCGGCCCTGACAGGTGCCCACCTCGACGGCGCCGACGTCCTGCACCTTGGCCTCGCTGACCACTTCGTTGCGGGCGACAGACTGGACTCACTTGCGACGGCGCTGGAAGAGGAGTCTGCCGACGACGCCGTCGCGCGCTTCGTCCAGGAGCCACCGCCTTCCAGCCTGGCTGCAGAGAGGACCTGGATAGACCATGCCTACGCGAGCGACGACGTCGGCGAAATCGTGCGTCGTCTACGGACCGCATCGGTACCGGAGGCGGACCACGCAGCGGACACTATCGAGGCCAAGTCACCGACGGCCCTCAAAGTCACACTTCAGGCACTTAGATTTGCGCGGGCGCGGGATCTGGCTCTTGAGGAAGCACTGGACATGGAATACCGCATCGGTCTCCGTTTTCTGGAAGGCAACGACTTCCGTGAGGGCATCCGCGCACAAGTCATCGACAAAGACCGGAGTCCCCGCTGGAACCCGGCAACCACGGTCGACGTGACCAACGACATGGTTGCGGCGTGCTTCGCATCCCTCGGCCGACGTGAGCTCGGGCTTGGCAATCAGTTGACGCAACCGAGGCCAGCAACCAACCAATTTTCAACTTTTTCAGGAGTGTGAAGCATTCCATGTCTGCATACGCTGATAGCTACTCACGCAGTATGGCCGACCCCCAATCGTTCTGGCTCGAAGCCGCCGGCGCGATCGACTGGTATGAAAAGCCCCATCGCGCGCTCGACGACTCCGAGGCGCCGTTCTTCAACTGGTTCCCGGACGGCGTACTCAACACCTGTTACAACGCGCTTGACCGGCACGTGGTCCAAGGGAAAGGTGACCGACTGGCCCTCGTCTGGGAATCGGCAATGGCCAATCGAACGGAACGCTATACATACACCGAACTCCTTGACCTGGTCAGCCGGTTCGCAGGCGCCCTTCGCGACCTGGGCGTAGGCCGCGGAGACCGCGTGCTGATCTACATGCCGATGGTTCCCGAAGCCGCCATTGCGATGCTGGCGTGTGCTCGGCTAGGCGCAATTCACTCGGTGGTCTTTGGTGGTTTTGCCGCTCCTGAACTTGCCTCGCGAATCGACGATGCCGAGCCAACAGTCATCGTGGCTGCATCCTGTGGCCTCGAGCCAGGCCGTGTTGTGGAATATACCCCTATCATCCGGGCTGCATTGGAAAAGACCAGCCACCGTCCCGATGCCACGATCATCCTTCAACGTGAACAGTCCATGTCGGAACTGGGAGAAGGCGAATTCGATTGGGATGCCGTCATTGCCGCTGCCGAACCGGCCGAATGCGAACCCGTCATGTCAACCGATCCCCTCTACATCCTTTACACCTCGGGAACCACAGGAAAACCCAAAGGTGTAGTCCGGGACAACGGCGGCCACGCCGTCGCCCTGGCTTGGTCCCTGCCCAACGTGTACAACGTTCAACCAGGGGAAACCATGTGGGCGGCCTCAGATGTCGGATGGCAGGTCGGCCACACTTACACGGTGTATGGGCCCCTTATTTGCGGAGCCACTACTGTCATGTTCGAGGGAAAGCCTGTTGGAACTCCGGACGCAGGTGCGTTCTGGCGCATCATCGAGAAGTACAAAGTCAAAGTATTGCTCACTGCACCTACGGCCATCCGGGCAATTAAACGGGTTGACCCCGACGGGAAGTGGTTGGACGGGCACGATCTCAGCAGTCTGGAGACCCTGTTCCTCGCAGGCGAAAGGCTTGATCCAGACACTTACTCGTGGGCTGGCAACATCCTGGGCGTTCCGGTGGTCGACCACTGGTGGCAAACGGAAACCGGATGGCCCGCATGCGCGAACCTCCGCGGTCTGGACCCTATGCCCCTCAAGCCGGGGTCGCCCTCGGTTCCTGTTCCCGGGTTCGACATTCGGGTGCTCTCACCGGACGGCAATCCGGTTGAGGCCGGTAGCGAGGGGATGCTTTGTATTAGACTGCCGCAACCCCCAGGCATGCTGAGCACCCTCTGGAAAGACAAAGAACGCTATCGGAAGGCGTACTTGAGCCGGTTTGACGGGTACTATCTCACCGGCGACAGCGGCCTGATCGATGAGGACGGATACGTGTTTGTCATGGGACGCACTGATGATGTCATCAACGTTGCCGGCCACCGTTTGTCCACTGGGGTCATGGAAGCGGTATTGGCTGCTCATCCGGCCGTCGCTGAATGCGCGGTCATCGGAGTACCCGACGCGTTGAAGGGACAGGTGGCCCGGGGCTTCGTGGTCTTGAAAACCGGGGCCAACATTGCCGAGGACACCTTGCGAGAACAGATCATCGCCTCTGTCCGCGCAGAGGTTGGACCGGTTGCGGCCTTTCGCGAACTATACGTCGTGGACGGCCTCCCGAAGACGCGCTCGGGAAAGATTCTGCGCCGCAGCATGCGGGCAATCGCCGAAGGGCGCAGTGAAGCGCTGCCGGCGACCATCGAGAATCCCGAAATCTTCACTTCGCTGAGCCCAATACTTCAGGGTAAGCACGCCAATCACTAGTCGCTCGACATGCCCGACCAAAAGCACTCATCGAAACGCGAGGAAAACTCATGACAACACGAATCGCCTTTATCGGACTGGGCCACATGGGTGGTCCAATGGCAGCCAATCTCGCAAATGCCGGGTATGAGGTAACTGGGTTTGACCTGGCAGCTTCTTCCCTCGATCAGGCCCGCACCCACGGAATCAAGATTGCTGAGTCCGCGGTATCGGCCGTTGACGCTGCCGATGTGGTTATCACGATGCTCCCAGCAGGCCGCCACGTTCTGGAACTTTACAAAGGAACGGATGATTCCAGGGGGCTGTTGTCGGCAGCCTCCCCAGGAACCCTCTTTATTGACTGTTCCACCATTGCGGTGGGAGATTCCCTGGCCGCACACGAGTTGGCGGCTTCGGCGGGCCAAAGGTGCTTGGAGGCTCCTGTTTCCGGTGGGGTTGCCGGCGCCACTGCCGGCACATTGACGTTCATGGTTGGAGGACTTGACGCTGACTTTGCCCAAGCGGGCCCGCTGCTCGACACTATGGGCAAACGGAAGGTGTACTGCGGCGGGCCCGGAGCCGGCCAAGCAGCCAAGATTTGCAACAACATGATTTTGGGCATCACCATGATCGCCGTCAGTGAAGCCTTTGTCTTGGGCGAGCAACTTGGGGTTGGCAACGACGCACTGTTCGATGTGATGGCAAATGCGTCCGGTCAGTGCTGGGCGCTGACCTCCAACTGCCCCGTACCAGGTCCTGTGCCTGCCAGCCCGGCGAACCACGATTTCCGTCCCGGTTTCGCGAGTGCCCTCATGGCCAAAGACCTGGACTTGGCAGCCGACGCGCAGGCTTACGCCGGCCTGCAGGACGTTGGACTTGGGGGAAGGGCTGCCGATATGTATCGCGCGTTTTCCGACGGCGGCGGTGCAGAACAGGACTTTTCTGCGATCATCAACGCCATGAGGGCAAAAGCGGACGAATCAGACTTCGCCGGTCAGCCTACGGTTACTGCGACGGACGCCTCATGACGGACTACAAAAACAGGGCTGTCGGCAAGTCCAAGGGAATGGACATGCTACTGACTGATCTTATGATTGGGCAGAAGAAGCTGAACGTTCAGGTTTGGTGAGCCAGGTTCTGCCAGCGGCGGAACTCATGTCGCACGCTCTGGAGACAGCAACCGCTATATCCAAGCTCTCGCCTTTATTGAGAAGCGTCCGCCGAGCTTCCTTCACCAGTAGCGGGTACGTTCATGCAGCCTAACGACTACTACCGCCCCGATGACCGCGAGTTGCTCCGCGCCGCGATGCGCGAACTGGCCCAACGGTTCCGCCCGGCAGTGTTGTTCAGTGGAATGGTGGCCCGCGACAGCCTCCAGCTCTCGGATTTCATCGGGACGACCACAGCTAGCCTGCGCAACGTCAGTGTTTTTCCTGGCACTGGTCTGGGTGGCTGGGTAGTCAGTCAGCGCCAACCCTGTCTGGTGACGGACTACATCGGTTCCGACCGGATTACCCACGAATACGATGCTGCGGTGAAAAACGAGCGCATTAGGTCGCTGACTGCGGTCCCCGTTCTAGTACGGGGCGAGCCGCGCTCCGTCCTGTACGTCGGAAGTCGGGAGAACGTCCCCCTCGGTGAGCGCGCCATGGAGAATGCAATGGCTGCGGCCACGGCAATAGCTTCGGAACTCCGGATCAGGGATGAGGTGGACCGGCGAGTTTCCGTCATGAAGCATGTCCAGGCCGAACCAGCCTTGGCGTACGACCTCAACTGGCTGGAGGAAGTCCGGCAGGCACACGCCGAGTTGCGGTCACTTGCCAGCATCGTCACAGATGTAGAACTCGCCCAGCAGCTCGATGGCATCGGCGCGCGCCTGGCCCCGTCCCCCGCCAGCGGGAAGGAGCCCCATGTCCGGCTCGCACCACGGGAACTGGATGTGCTGGCTCAGATTGCCCTGGGCTGCTCCTATGCCGAAACCGCAGACAGGCTGAGTCTGAGGCCTGTCACCGTGAAGAGTTACCTTCAAAACGCCATGGCCAAGCTTTCGGTGCATAACCGGCTCGAAGCGGTGTCGGCGGCACGAAGGCTCGGCCTGCTGCCGTAGTTGACCGCTGAAACCGCTGTCCATGTCCTCCCGGATTCCCGGGAGGACATTCCTGTCTCTGCCCTTGTGCGGGCCCTTTGGTTCCTGGGGCTCCATGGAACACCGAGCATCAACGAGTGCGGGGCCGCCGACGTGTCGGCGGCCCCGCGTCGTCCAGTGGGGTTTCTATGCCACCGTAGTACGGTCTTCCGTCAGGGTTCCACCGGGACGTTCTTCAAGTCCCGTCTTTTCCTTGTTGGGCAGGGCCATGGTGCAAGCGATGCTGAACACGCCAATCGCGGCGAGCAGGACGCCGATGCCCCAGCCTCCTGTGCTGGTAATCAGCTGCGCCGCGACGAGCGGAACAATTCCACCGCCCAGGACGCCGGCGAGGTTGTAGCCCATGCCGGCACCGGTGTAGCGGTACTTGGTCTCAAACAGCTCGGGAAGGAGCGCACCTGCCGGGCCGTAGGCGATCGCGAAAATCACAAGAGTGACGGTGAGGCCAATGCCGAAGGCCAGAACAGTGCCCGTGTTCAGCAATGGGAACAGCACCAGGGACCATGGCACAGCGAAAATGCAGGACGCTGCGATGACCTTCTTGCGACCGAATCGATCGGAAAGGATGCCGGAGGCCATCGTGGCGGCGGCAACGAAGACTGATGCGATGATTCCAGTGGTAAGGACAACCGGACGGCTCAACTGCATGCCGGTGGGACTTGTGGCGTAGCTGGTCAGGAACGCCGTTCCGATATAGAAGAGGGCAAACAGCAGTGTCAGGGAACCGCCGGCCAAGAGGATTTCCTTGGGCTGGCCCTTGATGGATTCCACGATGGGCAGCTTGGCAGTCGTTGCGGGGCGGCTGGCATTCCTGAATACCGGGGTTTCCTCGATGCTGGTCCGCACCCAGAAGCCCACCAGAACCAGGACGGCGCTGAGAATAAAGGGCACCCGCCAGCCAATGGTGATAAATGCCTCGGACTTATCGCCCAGGGTGAGGCTGGTAACCAGAAACGTGCCACTGGCCAATGCGAAAGCCACCGATGGACCTAGCTGCGGGAAAGAGCCGAACATTCCTCGCCTGCCTTGTGGCGCGTATTCGGCTGTCAGCAGGGTGGCCCCCGCCCATTCCCCGCCGACAGCCAAGCCCTGTACGAATCGAAGGACCACCAGCAGGATCGGTGCTGCAATGCCGATGGTGCTGGCATCCGGGATCAGGCCGATCAGCACCGTGGCGATTCCCATCATGAGCAGGGTTGTGATCAGCGTCTTTTTGCGTCCGATCCTGTCTCCGTAGTGTCCGAAGATGATCGCCCCCACCGGCCGCGCGATGAACGCGACGGCAAAGGTGCCGAAAGATGCGACGGTTCCGGCGGCGGCACCTAAGGCGGGAAAGAAGACTACCGGAAAGACCAACGCCGCTGCAGTTCCGTAGATGAAAAAGTCGTAGAACTCGATGGTGGTGCCGGCCGCACTGGCGAACGCTACTTTCCTAAGCGTCTTGCGGCTGTGCGGCGGTGAAAATGCAAGGGATGAAGCTGAGCTCATGGGAATCTCCTTTGATGTCCGGCTCGTTTTCTCACAGTGTGATGCAGAGCACCTTAGCGAGAAGCGAGGACATCCAACTACCTCCCGAAGGAGGTATTCACGAACATCACCCCAATGTATACAAAAACCTGCAAATAGTCGTGTCGATTGCCATAATGCAGCACCTGTGTATACATTGGTTGCGTGCGCGCCAGTGATCGGGCCTATGCGGCTCTCCGTGAAGACATCATTGAGTGGCGCCTGAGGCCAGGAACCGTCCTTGCCGAGGTGGAACAGTCCGAGCGGCTGGGGGTGTCCCGGACGCCGGTGCGGGAGGCGTTGGGCCGGTTGAGTGCTGAGGGATTGACGACGGCGGCCGGCGGCCGTGGCGTCGTCGTGACCGATATTTCGCTGGAGAGCATTGATGAATTGTTCGAGTTGCGCGAAACGCTGGAGGTGAGGGCTGCGGCCCTGGCCGCTGAGCGGGGAGAGCCGGCCGTTTTCGCCGAGCTGCATGCGCAGCTTCTGCAGGCGCCGGAGATGCTCAGCGAGAAGGATCCTGCCCGTCACGAGTATTACGCGTTGGTGGGACGGCTGGATGAGGCCATCGATGCTGCGGTCTCCAACTCCTACCTTGCCCAGGCCATGCGGAGCCTGCGCGTCCATTTGGTCCGGGTCCGCCGGCTGGCAGCGGACGACACTGCCAGGCTCCACGCTGCTGCCGCGGAGCATGCGGCCATTGCCGAGGCCATCGCCGCCGGGAATCCCAGGCTGGCCGAGGCCGCCACCACACTTCATTTGCACCGCAGCCTCACCCACGTCAAAGCCGCCCGCTGGGCGCACTGAACCGTCCCACCAGAAGGAGCACCATGGTCAAGAACAACCACGTCCGTGTCTACAAGTCCGAAGAGAACCTCCCGCGTGAGGAGCAACTGGCGCACAAGATCGCCGTGGTCGCCGCCGACCCTGTCGAGGTCACCGCCGAGGTGACGGACATGGTGATCAACCGCATCATCGACAACGCCTCGGTAGCGATCGCGTCGTTGAACCGTGCACCGATCATCGCAGCCCGCGCCCAGGCCCTGACCCACGCCCCGTCCGCGAACGGCAAGGGCGCCCACGTTTTCGGCATCACCGACCGGGTCTCCCCTGAGTGGGGAGCCTGGGCCAACGGTGTTGCCGTGCGCGAACTGGACTACCACGACACGTTCCTGGCCGCGGACTACTCCCACCCCGGGGACAACATCCCGCCGATCCTCGCCGTCGCGCAGCACGTCGGTTCCAACGGCAAGGACCTGGTCCGTGCCATCGCCACCGGGTATGAAATCCAGGTGAACCTGGTCAAGGCCATCTGCCTGCACAAGCACAAGATCGACCACGTCGCCCACCTGGGCCCCTCCGCCGCCGCCGGCATCGGCACGCTCCTTGGCCTGGACGTTGAGACGATCTTCCAGTCCATAGGCCAGGCCCTGCACACCACCACCGCCACCCGCCAGTCCCGCAAGGGCGAAATCTCCACCTGGAAAGCCCACGCCCCGGCCTTCGCCGGGAAGATGGCCATCGAAGCCGTGGACCGTTCCATGCGCGGGCAGACCTCCCCCGTGCCGATCTACGAAGGCGAAGACGGCGTGATCGCCTGGATGCTCGATGGACCCGACGCCTCCTACGAAGTGCCCCTGCCGCTGCCCGGCGAAGCCAAGCGCGCCATCCTGGACACCTACACCAAGGAACACTCCGCCGAATACCAGGCCCAGGCCTGGATCGACCTCGCCCGCAAACTCCACAACGAACACCCCGAAACCACCGACCCGGCCAACGTGGCCTCGGTCCTGATCAAGACCAGCCACCACACCCACTACGTCATCGGCTCCGGCGCGAACGACCCCCAAAAATACTCCCCCACCGCGTCCCGGGAAACCCTGGACCACTCCATCCCCTACATCTTCACCGTCGCCCTGCAGGACGGGTCCTGGCACCACGTAGACTCCTACGCCCCCGAACGCGCCGCCCGCCCGGACACCGTGGAACTCTGGCACAAAGTCACCACCGTCGAAGACCCGGAATGGACCCGCCGCTACCACTCCCTGGACATCGCCGAAAAAGCCTTCGGCGGCACTGTTGTCATCACACTCACGGACGGGTCGGTTGTCACGGACGAGATCGCCGTGGCCGACGCGCACCCGCTCGGTGCCCGGCCGTTCGCCCGCGAGCAATACATCAACAAGTTCCGCACGCTTGCTGCCGGGTTGGTGGAGGAAGCCGAAATCGAACGGTTCCTCACCGCCGTCGAACGCCTCCCCGAACTCGCTGCAGGCGAGCTGGACCAGCTGAACATCACCGCAGCACCCGGCGTCATCAACCTCGAAGCAGCTCCGAAGGGACTGTTCTAAATGCTGTACTCCACAACCACACCCGAACAGAAACGCCTCAAACTCCGCGAACTGCTGAACTCCGGGACCGTGCAGCAATTCCCCGGCGCGTTCAACCCGCTCTCCGCCCGGCTCATCGAGGAAAAAGGCTTCGCCGGGGTCTACATCTCCGGCGCCGTCCTCGCCAACGACCTCGGCCTGCCCGACATCGGCCTGACCACCCTCACCGAAGTCGCCACCCGCGCCGGGCAGATCGCCCGCATGACCGACCTGCCCTCACTCGTGGACGCAGACACCGGCTTCGGTGAACCCATGAACGTAGCCCGCACCATCCAGGAACTCGAAAACGCGGGCCTGGCCGGCTGCCACATCGAAGACCAATTCAACCCCAAACGCTGCGGGCACCTCGACGGCAAAAACGTCGTCGACCTCGACACCGCCACCAAACGCATCCGCGCTGCAGCAGACTCCCGCCGGGACCCGAACTTCCTCATCATGGCCCGCACCGACATCCGCGCCGTCGAAGGAATCCACGCCGCCCAGAACCGCGCCAAAGCCCTCGTCGACGCCGGCGCCGACGCCATCTTCCCCGAAGCCATGGCCACCCTGGACGAATTCCAAGCCATCCGCGACGCCGTCGACGTGCCCATCCTGGCCAACATGACCGAATTCGGCAAAAGCGACCTCTTCACCGTGCACCAACTCCAAGGCGTCGGCGTGAACATGGTCATCTACCCCGTCACCCTGCTCCGCAGCGCCATGGGGGCCGCAGCGGAGGTCTTGAATACCTTGAAAAGCTTGGGCACCCAAGAGGTTCGGGTTCCCCAGATGCTCACACGGGCACGCCTCTACGAACTCGTGGATTACGAGGCCTACAACCAATTCGATACCGGCGTCTTCAACTTCGCAGTACCGGGCGTCCGGTAACGCATTCAACACAGAACGAAGGAGTTCAAACATGCCTGAATCAGACATCCGCAGGGGCCTTGCCGGCGTCGTGGTGGACTACACCGCGGTCTCAAAGGTCAACCCGGACACCAACTCCCTGCTGTACCGGGGATACCCGGTCCAGGAACTGGCCGCCAAGTGCAGCTTTGAAGAGGTCGCCTACCTGCTATGGAACGGGGAACTGCCAAGCGATGAAGAACTCGCGGCGCTCGTTGCTGTGGAACGCGCCCATCGCGCGCTGGCCCCAGCCGTAAAGGACGTCATCGATGGCTTGCCCGCCACCTCCCACCCCATGGATGTTTGCCGTACCGCAGCTTCGGTAATGGGAGCCCGGCATGAGCTGGCTGAGGATTCCTCACCAGAAGCCAACATGAAGAAGGCAATCGACCTCTGGGCTGCGATGCCCGCGGTAGTCGCCTACGACCAGCGCCGCCGGCGCGGCCAGGACGTGGTCGAACCGCGGGAAGACCTGGACTACTCCGCGAACTTCCTCTGGATGACATTCGGCGAAGAACCTGTGCACGAGGTAGTTGCGGCGTTCAACGTCTCGATGATCCTCTACGCGGAACACTCCTTCAACGCCTCCACCTTCACGGCCCGCGTGGTCACCTCCACGCTCTCTGACCTGCACTCGGCTGTGACCGCTGCCATCGGCGCCCTCAAAGGCCCACTGCACGGCGGCGCCAACGAAGCCGTCATGCACACCTTCGACGAGATCGGCATCCGCAGCGAAGAATCCCTCGATGAAGCCGCGGTCCGGGCCCGTGCCTGGATGGAAGACGCCCTGGCGAAAAAGAAAAAAGTCATGGGCTTCGGACACCGCGTCTACAAGCACGGCGACTCCCGCGTGCCCACCATGAAAGCCGCACTGGACAAAATGATCGCCCACTACGGACGACCCGAACTCCTGGGCCTCTACAACGGCCTCGAACAGGCCATGGACGAGGCCAAGGCCATCAAACCCAACCTCGACTACCCCGCCGGGCCCACATACCACCTCATGGGCTTCGACACCCAGACCTTCACCCCCTTGTTCGTCGCCAGCCGCATCACCGGCTGGACAGCCCACATCATGGAACAACTGGCATCGAACTCCCTCATCCGACCCCTGAGCGCATACAACGGTGCGGAGCAACGCTCACTCTAATGCCGCCGTCGAGCCCCTGAACTGGTGGTGGGGCACCGGATGATCACCCGGATCATCACATCTATCGCAACGTTTCGGTGCCCCGCCTCCGCTTTTTTGATGCTGCTCGTGCAGCCAGAGCCCTTGAAGAAAAGAGGAGCCAAACCGTGGACTTGCACCCACAACCGGACTGGGGCCGACTCTTGGGCCAACATGTGGAAATCCGCCAGGCCGGACACTTTGTCAGAAGCGGCATCGTGGACTCCGTGATGCCCGACAACTCGATCATTTGGCTTTCAGCCGAGGGGCCATGGCCCCGGGAAATGGTCGAAAAGTCAGGCAGCCGGGAGGTCTTCGCCCGCTACCAGTGGGATGTCCCGAAACAGAACACAGCTTGAGCGCGCGCTGCAGGCCATCACAGTGTGGGAACAAATCTTCTCACGCCAGTCCAACGCGAAACGTGGGGACGAGCTGGCTAGTGGCCCCCGGCACCCGTAGCTAGCTCATCCTTGCCCTGCCAACCCGCTGGTGGCTGCCTCTCGATGAAGCTTCATGAGCGCCTGCGCCAGCAAGGGAAACGCCTCTGCCCTTGTTTCCGGACGGAGACCGAGGTTGATCCGCACCCGCCCGGGGACACCGAAGCACGCATTCCCCGGCGCCACCAGGAGGCCAAACTCCTCCGCTATGCTGCCGCACCACACATCCACGTCAGGAACGTCCACTTCGGGAAAAACGGTGGTGCCGCCGTCGGGCACCGTGAGCCGAATTCCGGGCACCCTGTCGCACAGTGCCGCGAGTTCGACGTAACTGTCGTAGACCAATGATTTGGCCCGGGACAGCAGTCCTTCGCTGTTGTCCAGTGCTACCTTCCCGATCACCTCGCTGGTCACGGCGGGCGACCGGGACGTCCAGCGCTGGATTGAGCGCAGGTCGTCAACAACCATCATTGGCCCGGCTGCCCAGCCCAAACGGAGTCCCGGAAGACCATAAACCTTGGAAAGGCTTCCGATCGAGACACCGTTGGGCACCAAAGCGGCAACAGCCGGCGGTACCTCCTGGACCCCCAGTGGCAAACCGCGGTAGACCTCGTCAACGACTAGAAGCGCGCCGACGCTGGCGAGCTTGGTGGCGATCTCTGTCAGCATGCCCGCGGTCAGAACTTGGCCGGTGGGATTATGTGGGGAACTCAGGAACACCGCGGTGGTCGACGAACGCACATGTTCGCTAATCGACTCCGCGGTCACTGGGGCCCTTAGCAGGGAGACAGCGCAACCCCGCCTCTGCGCAGTCATCAAGGCACTCTCATGCGTGGGGATTTCGATGATCACGTGAGCGTCCGGATGGCAGAGGAGCTCGGCGACCATCGCCAGTGCGTCCCCGGCCCCGGCAGTGACTGTCACGTTGTCCGCGACAAGCCCCGGCATGGCGGAGGCTATTTGCTCCCGGAGCTCCAAGGAACCGCCTGGTGGACCGTATTCAAACAGCAATCCCGGCGGGGCCAGGTCCGTGACAGCCAAGCCGGCGATTGCCGCCAGTTCGCTGAGCTCCAAGGGTGCGACGACGCTGGAGCCAAGCACGAGCGGGGCAACGGATTGGTAGGGCGCCGCCCAAGCCGAGTGGCCAAACGGACGCCGAATATCGCTTTGCAATTCAATCCCCTTTGATTTGGGCTCCTTGGATCCCGGTTTCAATCCGGCAGGACCACGAAGTGTTCGAAGCTGCCTGTGCCCGACCCGGCGCCGCAGGAATGCGCGGTGAACAAGTGCTGGGCATCCCCGGTTGCCGAATGACCGTAGACGCTCCGCACCACCAGACGTCCCTGCATATCCCTAACGACGACGTAGGTGCCGCCCGGTTTCGGATCACGGTCCAGCCTCACTGTCTTCCTCGTGAGTTCATGCTGGGCGTACCAGACCGGTGCCCGGCAAGCCTGGCACTGTTCCTGATTCATTCGCCCGGCCCCTCTGCTCTCCCCGGCCGGGTATGCCGGCCCGGCTGGCGTCTTCGCTGTCCCTTCCCCCGCGCCCCGGGACGGCCGGAACCTAAACGGCGGCGCGCTCGAATGACGTGGCCTTTAGCTTGCGCATGTGTTGTGTCATTGCCGTTTCCGTAGGCAGGCGCTCCACGCTCGAGGCTCCGAAGAACCCCACCACGCCGCTTGTACGGTCCAGGACGTACGCCACGTCGTCTGCGTCAGCGATTGGCCCGCCGTGGCAGAGGACGATGACTTCCGGATTTATCGCGTGACCTGCATCGGCAATGGCCTGGACCTCTGCGACACATTCGTCAAGGCTTTTTGCCGTCCGGGCACCGATGGTCCCCGAGGTTGTCAGCCCCATGTGTGCCACGAGGATGTCCGCGCCCGCTTCGGCCATGGCGCGGGCGTCCTCGGCGGAGAAGACGTAGGGCGACGTCAGCAGTCCCAGGCTGCTGGCCTGGCGGATCATCTCGACTTCGAGGCTATAGCTCATTCCTGTTTCCTCGAGGTTCTGCCGGAAGGTCCCGTCGATGAGTCCCACCGTCGGGAAGTTCTGAACGCCGGCGAACCCCAGTCCCTGCAGTTCGCGCAGAAAAACGTTCATGTTCCGGAACGGATCAGTGCCACATACGCCGGCCAGGACGGGGACATCCTTCACGATAGTGAGGACCTCACGGGCCATGTCGACCACCACTGCGTTGGCGTCACCGTAGGAAAGCAGTCCTGCGAGGGACCCACGCCCGGCCATCCGGTAACGACCGGAGTTGTAGATGATGATGAGGTCGGCTCCGCCGGCTTCCGCGCACTTGGCTGAGAGCCCGGTTCCCGCACCGGCGCCAACAATGACGCGGTTGGCTGCGATCTCGTCCTGGAGTCGCTGGACTAGTGGGTGTCGTGTCATGGCGTGATTGTCCTATCGTGATCGGCTTCGTTGTGGATATCGGTGTACATGTTGTGCAGGCGGGTGGCCATGGCTAGGCCGAACCCGGGTTCGTTGATGTCACAGTCATGGGCGTGGATCTCGATCCCGTCTCCGCTGTTTTCCTGGATGGCGGTCCACAACCGGGCGTCCGCGGCGGGATCGTGGAATGTCTTGCCTTCGGTTGCGATGCCGGACGTGCCCTTCAACGGCAGGTAGAGGGCCACGGGCCCCTTGGCGGCGTTCAGCTTCACGGCAATTTCCCGCCCGAGCTGATCGCACTCTTCGCCTGTTGTCCGCATGAGCGTGACAGTGTCGTTGTGGCGATGGAAGGTGCGGTTCTCGAACTTTTGCGGCACCGTTGAGGCCGCCCCGAAGTTCACCATGTCGATGGCCCCAACGGACACGACCTGCGGGATTCCCGCCCGTGCGGCGGCGGTCAGGCGCTCCGGACCCGCCGAGAAGACGCCCCCAACAAGGTTGTCGGCAAGTTCAGTGGTGGTGATGTCGAGCATCGCGTCGACCATGCCGGCGTCGACAAGGTTCTCCAAGGCGCGTCCACCGGAACCCGTGGCGTGGAAAACGATCACCTCGTAGCCGCGTTCTTCCAGGTACTGCCTGGCAGTCGTTACGCAAGGTGTTGTGAGCCCGAACATCGTTGCCCCTACCACCGGCCGCTGGCTAGTATCCTCGGGGGGAACAACCTTGGCCATGCCTGCCACAGCTCCAGCGGCGTTGGCGATTATTCTGCTGGAGATTCGGTTGATGCCTGCGATATCGACGATCGAATTCATCATGGTAATGTCCGTGTCCCCGACGTAAGGGCGTGTATCTCCGGAGGCAACAGTGGATACCAGCAGTTTGGGAACGCCGACAGGCAGGGTCTGCATGGCGCGGCTGATCAGGGTGGAGCCTCCAGTGCCACCCAGGCCCGCCACGGCGTCGAGCTTTCCGTCGCCATGCAGACGCCGCAAGATGGCCGAAGCGCCGAGCGACATCACATCCAGTGCGTGGGCCCTGTCGTTTGCCTCGATCAGCTCAG
Source organism: Arthrobacter sp. StoSoilB5 (assembly GCF_019977235.1). Lineage (NCBI taxonomy): Bacteria > Bacillati > Actinomycetota > Actinomycetes > Micrococcales > Micrococcaceae > Arthrobacter > Arthrobacter sp. StoSoilB5. Next base: position 2,756,449 of record NZ_AP024646.1, on the reverse strand, counting down.
CGATGCTTGAGCCTCCCAGCCGCGAGACTTCATTGCGATCGACGTCGGGTTCAGGGCCCTGCGGCTCGTGGATGCCCGTGTCGACCAGGATGACGTCGACTTCCGCTTCGGCCAGGCACCGCCTGAAATAGTCGTACTCGGTACCCTTCGTGTCCAGCGTGCCCAACAAAACAACTGTTGGCCTCATGATTACTCCTTAAGTGCATGGGTTTGGTATTGCAGCGGATTGCGGAGGAGCGCCTAAACCCGACGGCGGGCGGTGACTGCGACGGCGAGGATAATGATCGCCCCTCGGGCTACCTGCTGCTGGGCGCTGTCGAGGCCCATGAGGATCAGCCCGTTGTTCAGAAGGCCGATCATCAATGACCCAAGAAGTGCACCGACCACGGAGGCGCGGCCGCCGAAGAGGCTCGTGCCGCCCAGGATCACGGCTGCGATAACCGACAATTCGTCACCGGTGCCCGTGTTGTAGCTGCCGGTATGGAACCGCCCCGCGTAGAGCATTCCGGCAAGTGCCGCGAGGACGCTGGACAAGAGCAGTACCAGGAAGACCACGCGCTTGGTGTGGACGCCACTGAAAGCCGCGGCTTTGCTGTTGCCGCCGGTGGCCAGCACCTGGCGGCCGAAACCCGTCCGGCGAAGGCCGAAATGCCCGATCAGCACTATCAACAAAGTCCACAGGAGCAGCCCGGGAATAGGCCCGATGTTGCTGTCGCCGAAGAGGAAAGTGAAGTCGAGGTCGTTGATGGCCTGGGGCGCCGCGCCGGTTATCCACATCGCCGCACCCTGGGCCATGCCGAGCATGCCCAGTGTTGCAAGGAATGACGGGACTCCCACGACGCTGACGAAGAAGCCATTAAGTAGCCCAACGATCACGCCCGTGGCCAGGCCGGCTACGATGCCTGGCACCAGTCCCACAGAGTTGATCGTCATCGCCGTCGTGACGGATGCGAGGCCCGCGGTGGCGCCCACCGAGAGATCGATCTGCGCCGCGGCTATGACGAATACGACGCCGACTGCCATGACTGAGATGGTTGAGGTCTGCCGGACGATGTTGAGCAGGTTGTCCGACGTGAGGAAACCACGGTCATTGAGAGTGATCGAAAAGAGGACGAAGATGACTGCGAAGCCAACGTAAATAAGGTTCTGGCGCCAGCTGAAGGTCGAGACGATCCGCTTGATCGAATTCTTCGATGACTGGTCGACCGGTTCGAGAATAGTTGTCATGGTCAGACTCCCTGAATGGCACGATGGAGTGCCTCTTCTGATGTGAATTGATGGCCTCGATACGCGTTATCAACGCGCCCGTTTCGAAGCACTAGGATGCGGTCACTGACCTCCAAAAGTTCTTCAAGCTCTGACGAGATCACGATGACTGCTTTGCCCGATGCGGCAAACTGACGGAGAATCCGCATGATCTCCTTTTTGGCGCCGATGTCGATCCCCGCCGTGGGCTCGTCGAGCAGGAACACTTTCGGCTCCGTCAGGAGCCATTTGCCGATGACGATCTTCTGCTGGTTACCGCCGGAAAGCAGCCCTACGGCTTTCCCGGTGGACGACGTTCGAACGTCCAGGCGCTTGATGACGGCCTGGGCGGAGCGGAGCGTCTCGCTTTTGTTGATCCAACTCCTGCGCCCCGACGCTATGAGGGGCAGTTCGGAGTTCATCTCAACGGAATGGTCCAAGACCAAGCCCTCCATGCGACGGTCTTCGGGCACGAGGGCAATGCCTGCCCGGATGGCGTCGCGGGGGTTCTGGATCTTCACCTCCTGGCCCTGGACCCGTATGGTGCCCTTTGTAATCCTGTCGATCCCGAATATGGCGCGCACCAGTTCGCTACGCCCGCTGCCCATCAACCCGGCGAGACCGACCACCTCACCAGCGCGGACGTCGAGGTCAAGGCCGCTGATGCCATTGGCGCAATGCAGGTCGCGGATTTGCAGGAGCGGAGTGGTCTGTCGCGGACCTTTCGGCGCTGGAACGGACGACGCCGGACTGGACACCAGCGGATCGGGCGCGGTGGATCCGTGTTGCTTCTTTTGCTCGCCAAGCATGTCAGCAATAACTTCACCGACGGGGTAATCGGAGACAGCCTCGGTCCGGACCCTGCGGCCGTTGCGCATCACGGTGATTCGATCGGCGATGTCGTAGATCTCCGCCATGCGATGCGAGATGTAGACGATTGACATACCGGCGTCGCGCAGCATCCTGATCCGCTGGAAGAGCGTCTCCGTTTCATCCTTCGTCAGCGATGCGGTTGGTTCATCCAGAACGAGGACGTTCGCGTCCTGGGACAGTGCCTTCGCAATTTCCGTAATCTGCCAGTAGCTGGCAGGGAGCGGCCCTACCTCGGAGCGGGGGTCCAGTTCGACGTTCAGCTCGGCCAGGATTTTCCTGGCTTGTGAAATCATCATGCGTTCATCGATGAATCCCAGACTGGTTCGGGGCTCCCGCCCCAAAAGGATGTTTTGCGCCACCGTCAACGTGGGAATGAGGCTGAACTCCTGGAAAACCATGGTGATGCCGTTTGCCTTGGCATCCAAGCCGGATTCAAGCGGCACTGACTTTCCGTTAATAAGGACTTCTCCGCCGTCGGGAGTGTAAACGCCCTCAAGGATCTTCATCAATGTTGATTTGCCGGCACCGTTTTCGCCCAGAAGAGCGTGGACTTCACCCCGAGTCACTTCGAAGTCGACTTCCTTCAGGACCTGCACGCCGGCGAAGCTCATCTTCATTCCGCGCATGGCCACCGCCACCGGCGGTCCGGCAGTCTCTGTGGTTTCTGTTTCCTGCACCCGTGTTCACCCCTTTGGGAACTGTTGTGTGGGTAGGTTCGAAAGTTCCGGCGGGTGTCCGGAGGCCCCCAAAAGGCATCCGGAAACCCGCCCGAGCCTCCTATTTCTTGTTGACTGCGTCAGTGATTTCCTTCGGCGCTTCAGCGTTGTAGATCTGTTTCCACTGCTCCACCACGTTGGAACGGTCAACCGGGAGTGCGTTCCATGCGTAGTAGGGGTTGAGATCTTTTCCGAGCAGCGAGTAGGCAACGGCCATCGCTTCGGCCACGCCCTGGTTGTATGGCTGCGACCCGCCGACTCCCTTCACCATGTCGTCCCTGGCTGTGCTCACGGCAACCGTCTTACCGAGGTCGATCGTGGTGATGGCGAAGTTCGAACCGTTCTTACCCCTCTCGCGCGCTGCTGCGATGACGCCCTCGGCGTGGGTATCCCAGACAGCCCAGATTCCGTCGAGATCCGGGTGCTGGCTTAGCATGCTGTTCGTAGCGGCTGCACCCTGACCGGTAAAGTCAGGGCCCGGGCTCCCCTTTTCCTCCACGACCTGGATGTCGGGGTATTCCTTCAACACTGCATGCACCGCATCAAGCCGCTGCTGCGTGGCGTAGTAGTGGGCGGCGTGGTAGATAATGCCGACCTTCCCCTTGCCGTTTACCGCTTTCACCAACTGGCATGCCGAGGCCACGCCGGTACCGTAATCGTCGGAACCGACGACCGTGAGGTAGTCCTTGCCTGCTTTCATCTCGGGCGGCGCATTGAGCGCGAAGACGAGCTTCACTCCGGCTGCGGCAGCCTGCTGGTAGATGCCTGTCTCGGAGGGCGCGTCAACCGGAAGGGACACCATGAAATCCGGCTTGCGTGCCAGGATCGTCTGAATGTCGTTGGTCTGTTTGTTGACTTGGAACTGGCCGTCCGTGGTAGTCAGGACCTCGATGCCCAGCTTATTAAACGTGTCTTTCAGGGCCGCTACCTGGGCTGTGGAATAGTCGCTGCCAAAGACATGCCATGCGATGGCGACCGTCTTCTTCATAGCCCTGACTTTGTCGATTTCTTCCTGCGTCAATGTCAGTTGCGAAGCGGGCGTCGCCGTCTCGCCTTGTGGACCCTTGTTGTAGACCTTTTGGGCTACCTCGGTGAGGCATTTTTCGACCTTGCTCTGGATGGCCGGGTCGACGGTGGCGACTGCTGTGCCAGCCCCGGTACCGCCGGCACTACAACCGGCGAACATGGTAATTGTCATGGCGGAGGCCGCCACGAATGCTGCGCCTTTGATTCGGCTCTTTATCGACATTCTGAATGTGCTCCTAGCGAATGGATGGCAAAGGTGGAGGGGAGCCCTGAGGGCGGCGGCGCAGGAAAGCGACGGACCCTGCCGCAGGTGTCCGGGTGCCTGCTGATTCCACTGCATCGGCCATCTATCTACGCCTATGCGAACGAATCAGCAGGCAGACCGGGCAGCTGCATGCTCCTGTTTGGTTACTTCGACGCGGCGGCTGGCCGCGGCGTGAAGTCGCGCCACGTGTACTGGGGGTCATAGCCGAGGAGATTGCGAGCCTTGCTGATGTCGTAGAGGGGGTACTGGGGTTCCGCCCGGTACAGGTCCTCGTTCACCCGTGCCTCCGGGTAGTACTTCCTGATGAGGTCCAGCGAGTCCCGGGTCGAGAAGACATCGCCGGCCCCGATGTTGAAGTTGTCCCACTGCACGTCTTCGTTACCGATCCGGCCCGTCTGCACTGACTCCAGTGCGAGACGGAATGCCTGCGCAACGTCCCGCGGGTCGACATACTGGTAGACGAAGTCGGTCATCGTCATGTCTCCCGCGGAGGGTAGTTCCGGGTTGGCCACGGCTGGGAGCACATGTTCCGGGTTGTCGATGTCGGCAACGGCGTCGATCCAGTAGTCCTGGTCGAAGAGACCCACCGTTGCCAAGCGGAGGGACGCGATGCGCTGCTTGTAGCGGCGGCTATACCCGTAACCGAGGACTTCGCCGATGATCTTGCTCATCCCGTACATGTCGTCGGGGCGGTTGGATATTTCCTCGTCAATCGGGAAGTATTCCGGAGTCTGCGGGGTGGACCAGAAGATCGGGCCCCAGGCGCATACGCTGCTGGTCAGAACGATGTCCTGGACACCGGCCCGACGCGCAGCTTCGAGGACGTTGAACGTGCCGTCGCTATTCACGCGCCAAATCTTTTCTTCTTCGCCTTGCCCGGTGTAAACGGGGATAGCGGCCAGGTGGACTATGGCGTCGGCGCCCTCGAAGGCGCTTGCCAGGTCATCGATGGACAGGATGTCGCCCTTGTGGAAATCCCATTCTGAGTTCGGGGGTTCAATGGCGTCGAACACTTTGATGGAGTGGTCCTTCGCGAGTTCCGGTACAACGAACTCACGTCCGAGGCGGCCGGAGCCGCCGGTAACGACGATGTTACTCATTTGCTTTTCTCACTTTCCTGGTGGCCCTCCAACGGAAGCGGCCATCTAGAGGGGTGTGCTGCCCGGAGAAGAAGGCCCGGGCCGGTGGTTTCACCCATTGCGGGGCGACCTGCAGCAAATGTACCAACACTGTACCGAGAGTCAAGGAATTTTGACTTTTCTTTTTGAAAACCCGCAAATGACAGCATCCATTGACCAACCTGGAACATAACTGGTACACATGCTTTAGCGTCAGAGTGGTCGCACGCTTGTCGCTGGCAGACGCGGGCGAAGCCATTCGGCCGCTTGTATCTCCATCCAAGAAAGGTAGGACTATGGCGTACCCAAACCTGCTACGCGAGGGCAGAATCAACCGCATGCGGACAAAGAACCGCATCATCACCGGTCCGATGGAACGGGCCATGGCTAATCGCGATGGCACCCTGAACCAGCGCTACATCGACTACTTGGTCGAACGGGCCCGGGGCGGTGCGGGCCTGGTGAATGTCGAGTCCACATACGTTGACCCTCGTGGCCAAGGGAATCCGTTCCAGGTCGGGTGCCACGACGATCGGGTTATCCCAGGCTTCACCCGGCTCGTCGACGCGCTCCACAACGAAGGGGCAGTAGTTTCGGTTGAGCTGTATTTCGCGGGTCGACAGTCTGCATCGACCGCAACGCTGCGTCAGCCCTTGGCGCCAACCGCGATACCGTGCAGCTTCTTCGACCCCATGCCGCTTCCACTGGAAATGACCCAGGCCGATATCGACGACGTTGTCCGCGCCTTCGCAGACGCCGCAGCGCGGTGCCTCAAGGCCGGCGTCGACATGATCCATCTGCACGGTTCGCACGGTTATCTCCTGGAACAGTTCCTTTCTCCCTGGAGTAACAAGCGGACTGACAAGTATGGAGGGTCGGCCGAAAACCGGGCCCGATTCGCCCTCGAGGTCGTCGCCGCTGTCAGGAACGTCGTCGGGCCGGACTATCCCATCGGCTACCGCATCTCCATGGAGGAATACGTGGAGGGTGGCCTCACGACAGCCGACACCATTCCCTTCTGCAAGCTCCTTGTAAAGGCCGGCATCAACCTGATCGACATCACCGCCGGCATCTACGAGACGGGAAGCGAAATCTTTCAGGGCCCCGAAAGGGGACACGGTGGTTTCGTACCCATCGCCGAACAGCTGAAGAAGGCGGTTGGAGACACAGTACCGGTCAGCGTGACGCAGAAACTCAACGATCCTGACCTTGCTGAATCCGTGCTGGCGGACGGCCGGGCCGATTTCATTTCCATGACACGTGCTTTCCACGCGGATCCCCATTTCGTACGCAAGATCGAGCAGGACCGGGCCGAGGACATCGTCCCCTGCATCGCCTGCCACACCTGCCTGAATCTATTTTTCGGCCGCAAGGTGGCGCATTGCGCCGTGAATCCCCAATCGACGTTTGAGCGCACGCGGGCCCTACGCATCACGGAACGTCCCCGCCACGTGACGGTGATCGGCGGCGGGCCGGCCGGAATGACCGCCGCCCGGCTCTTGGCACGCCAAGGAAACAGCGTGGAGCTTTATGAGGCGCGGCCTGTGCTTGGTGGTCAGCTGAACCAGGCCGCCCTCGCCGCGCACGACTATGGCTACTTCGTCAGCTATCTTTCCCGGCAGATGGAAAAACTCCATGTCGACGTAAAGCTCGGCCAGACACTGGACGCAGCCACACTGGCGGACCACGACACAGATGCGATCATCATCGCCACGGGCGCACGCGGCGGTTACACCTACGCGACGACCAGTGGCGGCCGCCCGGTCTTCAACGTCATCTCGGCCTTTGATCGTGACATCACCGCTTGGTCCGGCCGAGTCGTGATAATCGGCGGAGATGCCGAAAGCTGCTTTCTCGCCGTACGTCTTGGTACAGCAAGGCCGGATCTCCGGATCGACATCGTGGACCCTGACAGTGGGTTCGCGCTCAACAAGGCCGCGCCCGCACGCAATCTGTTGATTGCCCAGGTCGACGCACTGGAGAACGTCCACCTGCATCCGGAACGCACTGTCGAGGAAGTTGGGGATGGGTTCATCCGCCTACAACACCGGGGCGTGCCGGAAACCTGGAATGACGTCCAGGATGTTGTAACCGGTGGGCGGGTTTCCAACGTTGAGCTTTACGAGAGCCTGATGGAAATCAATCCCGAACTGGAGGTTTACCGCATCGGGGACTGCATTGAGCCGCGGGATATCCACGAAGGAACCCAAGAGGCTGCGGAGGTGGTGGAGCTCATTCGTTTGCGGAGTTTGGAACGCCGCGCAGCTCCCGCAGAGGCCGGGGTGGGCATCCGTTGATCCCCGAAGCCGCCCCGAAAAGACAAAAGTCCGGGCGCTGACACCAAACAATGTTCCGGCCACCACAAAAATGGTGGCTGGAACATTGTTGTGTTGGCGGCTTGAACATTGCCGGTACCCTTACCCGATCCCCCGGCAGCAACGACGCCACCCAGGTCACTGTGCAGGCAGTTCGATCTTCGTGTGGTCAGTCGTGGTCTCGGCTGTTGCCGCTTGCCCCAGCGAACCTGCAAGCCGGGACCGCAGGAAAGTGAGCTCCGCAAGGGAGATTTGGCACCGGTAGCGGGCCGTCGGGAGATTGCCGGTGTCGGCCACCATCGCCTCGGGCAGGAGCAGGAGCGATGTATCTCCGAGCTCCCGTGGTATTTCCGTATGGCTATGGATGGAAAGGTCCGATCGCAGTTCTGAGACCTTGTCCATCACGGCCCTCAAAACCCGTTGGTCCTCCGAGACAACTGCCACACTTGTCTCCGAGGGAAGGCCGGCCACCGCAAGCCGGAGGTCGGTCTCTAGTGTCAGGCCGATGGCAAAGACGTCTGCGCGGCCGGCCATCCTGGCTCGGGCCTTGGTGGCATCGGACGCCAACGCGACGAACACCGTTCGTGGGGCGGGCTCGATGGCCTCAAGGCGTTCGCTGGAAACCGGATAGTCGAGAAGGCGGGAAAGATCCTCGGCACCCATGCCCGGAACCTCGACCTCGGGTTCAACAAAGACGACGCGTATGTCCGCCATAGCCGCGGCGCGGAACATTTGCCGTGCCAATTCGATGAATGCGGATTCGGAAAGCCCATCGCGGACAGCCAGGCCGGCCGTCGTCCTTAGGCGCCCGGCAAGGGCTGCTGCTCCATCTTCTCGAACTGTGGCCACGAAGTTTGCGACAAAGCGCCCATTAGCAATTCTGGCGAGGGTTCCCCTGTCGACCAGGATTTCGAAGGCCCCCTGAACGGTGGCCCGATGAACGCCCCATGCGTCCGAGAAGTGCCGCGCTGAAGGAAGCAGTTGATGGGGCGCGCGATGTTCCAATAGCCACTCTTCGAGGCCATCAGCCAGACGCCGGCGCAGATCGCGGCGGTCTGAGACGTCCACCCTCTTCGCTACATCAGTGACTATCGCCGAATCCACAGCCGTCAAGGCTCCAGAGACGGGAAGCTCGTCAGTCAGGCCCTGCTGCGTCGTCCCATCCATGCACCAAGGCTATCACCGCCACGCCGAAATTCCGGGCATTGCATGTACCGGATTCATACCAGCCCTGCGCTCCTGGGACAAGCAGACTCCTCTTGGGTCAAACCTCAGCGGCTCCTAACGCCGGAGCGTGGGGTTCCCTTAAGGGCTTGAGCGAGAACTGGAAAGGCCTTCGCCCTCACCTCCGGCCGTAAGCCCAGGTTGATGCGGATCCGGCCCGGGATTCCGAAGCATGCGTTGCCAGGCGCTAACAGGACCCCGTACTGCTCTGCGACCCGTCCACACCATGCATCCACATCAGCAACATCAATCTGCGGGAAGGCGGTAGTCCCTCCGTCCGGCGCCGTCAGCTGCATTAGCGGTGACCTGTCGCAGATGGCGGCCAGTTCGGCGTAGCTGTCGTACACGATTGATCGGGCGCGGGAGAGAAGAGCCTCGCTGTTGTCCAAGGCGATCGTGGCGATCACTTCGCTGGTGGCTGCCGGAGACCGCGAAGTCCAGCGCTGCATGGATTTCACGTCATCGACCAACAGGGCGGGGCCTGCTACCCACCCGAGGCGCAACCCAGGAAGTCCGTATACCTTGGAGAGGCTACCTATAGATACACCGTTGGGGACGAGGGCGGCAACGGCTGGAGGGACCTGTGACATTCCCAGGGGCAGTCCTCGATAGCTCTCATCAACAACAAGGAGCGCGTCGACCTTAGCCAACTCCGCTGCGATCCGGGTCAGGGCGTCAGCACCCAGTACTTGACCGGTCGGGCTGTGCGGGGAAGTCAGGAAAACGGCCCTTGTGGTTGGACGTAAGCTGCTAACGACCAATTCCCAAGTGATCGGGCCCTGGAGCAAGGTGACGGACGCGCCTAGTCTTTGTGCTGCCATAAGGGCACTTCGGGGAGCCGGAGTTTCGATAACAACATGGGCGCCAGGAAGGCAGGCCGCTTCGGCGACCATGGCCAGCGCTTCGCCGGCTCCAACGGTGACGGTGATGTTATCTGAGATGACGCCAGGCATTATGGCGGCGATTCGTTGACGGAGCTCCACCGAGCCGCCAAGTGCCGTGTAATCGAGGCTGAGCCCTGTGGCCAGAAGGGGGTCTGGGTCGATGCGGGCGATGGTGGTCAGCTCCCCCATCGTGAGTGGAGCTATGGCGCTTGACCCAACGACTAGCGGAGCAAGTGATTCGTACCGCGCTGACCACTCGGCATGGCCCAAAGGTAGGTAAAGGTCGGCTGGCAATGCGGTCCCCTTGGGGTCGGTTTGGAACGGCCCCCGACGCCGTGCTTACGTCTGACTTCGAGCGCCGCCGCCGAGAGGCGGAGGTACTCCCCGTATCGGCGGACGCTCGCCCGGGATGTCCGGTCTTGCGGACAGTCAAAGTTTCGCGCTCCGCACTGATCAGTCCTTGCTGCTGAAGGCTGCGTCGAAGCTGGTTTGGGATGCGGGGAAGTCGAACTTCTTGAGGGCGGCGAGGGCTTCGGGGGCGCCGTGGAGGCGGTCCATGCCGGCGTCTTCCCATTCCACGCTGATGGGTCCGTTGTAGCCGATCGCGGTGAGGGCGCGGAAGGATGATTCCCAGGGCACGTCGCCGCGTCCGGCGGAGACGAAGTCCCAGCCGCGGCGCGGGTCGCCCCACGGCAGGTGGGAGCCCATGACGGTGTTCCGGCCGGTGGGGCGGAGCTTGGTGTCCTTGCAGTCCACGTGGTAGATCCGGTCCTTGAAGTCCCAGATGAAGGACACGGGATCGATGCCCTGCCACATGAAGTGGGAGGGGTCCCAGTTCAGGCCGAACGCTGGCCGGTGGCCGATCGCTTCGAGGGTCCGGACGGTGGTCCAGTAGTCGTAGGCGATCTCACTGGGGTGGACTTCGTGGGCGAAGCGGACACCGCATTCGTCGAAGACGTCCAGGATGGGGTTCCACCGGTCGGCGAAGTCCTGGTAGCCGGCGTCGATGACTTTTTCGGGGACGGGCGGGAACATGGCCACGTACTGCCAGATGGAGGAGCCGGTGAACCCGACCACAGTGTCCACACCCAGGGCGCGGGCGAGGCGGGCGGTGTGTTTCATTTCTTCGGCGGCGCGTTGGCGGACGCCTTCGGGCTCCCCGTCGCCCCACACGCGGGAGCCGACGATGGCTTCGTGGCGGAAGTCGATGGGGTCATCGCAGACGGCTTGGCCTTTGAGGTGGTTGGAGATGGCCCAGACCTTCAGGTTGTACTTTTCCAGGACGGCGAGTTTGGACTCGATGTAGCCGGGTTCGTCCCAGCGCCAGGCGTCCAGGTGGTCTCCGGAGACGGCGATTTCCAGGCCGTCGTAGCCCCAGCCCGAGGCTAGGCGCGCGACTTCCTCGAAAGGGAGGTCGGCCCACTGGCCGGTGAACAGGGTGTACGGGCGGGGCATGTCAGGCTCCTTCAGTGATGAGTGACTTGTGCTCGACGGCGGTAATGATGCTTTTGTTCTTGGCTGAGGCTTCCACAGCATCCAGGACACGTTGGACCTGCAGCCCGTCTTCGAACGACGGTGACGGCGCCTCCCTGGTCTGGACGGCCAAAAGGAAGTCCCGGATCTGGTGCGTGAAGGTGTGTTCCCAGCCGATGATGTGACCCTGCGGCCACCACGCTTCCATATAGGGGTGTTCGGGTTCATTGACCAGGATCCGGCGGAAACCCTGCTCACGGACAGGTGCGGTCGCGTCCAGGAAGTTCAGTTCGTTCAGGTTTTCCAGGTCGAACGTCAGGGAACCTGCGGTGCCGTAGACCTCGATCGAAAGGCTGTTCTTCTGGCCGGTCGCGACGCGGGATGCTTCGACCGAGGCGCCCATGTCACCGGTAAGCCAGAACGTTGCCCATACCGCGTCGTCCACAGTGACGTTTTCTAAACCGCCCGGACCGGGCCGCTGAGACACGAACGTTTTCAGCACCCCCGATGCCTCGAGGATGGTCTGCCCGGTCAGGTACTGGATTTGGTCGATGGCGTGGGAAGCGATGTCGCCGAGGGCACCGGAACCGGCCGTTTCCTTCCGGAGCCGCCAACTCATCGGGGACTCGGCGTCGGAGAGCCAGTCCTGCAAGTACGCGGCGCGCACGTGCCGGATAGTGCCGAGCCGGCCCTCGGCAATGAGCTCCCGGGCCAGAGCCAGGGCAGGAACGCGACGGTAGTTGAAACCGATCATCGACTGCACCCCCTTGGCGCGGGCCCTGGCAGCAGCCGCTGTCATCAGCTCCGCCTCACCCAGAGTGTTCGCCAGCGGCTTCTCCACCAGCACGTGCTTGCCGGCTTCGAGCGCGGCGATGGCGATTTCGGCGTGCATCCACCCCGGGGCGCAGATGTCCACGATGTCGATGTCGTCGCGTTCAATTACGGAGCGCCAGTCGGTGGCGGACTCTGCCCAGCCGTACTTGGCTGCGGCCTCGGCTACCTGGGTGGCGTCCCGGCCCACGAGCACTTTCTGCTCGAAGGCCGGGACATCGAAGAAACTGGCCACGTTCCGCCACGCATTCGAATGGGCCTTCCCCATGAAGGCGTAGCCGATAGCCGCTATGCCGAGCCGTTTGTCTTTCACTGCTGTTTCTCCTGCCTGGGGTTTGCTGCTGGTAAGAGTTTGTTTGGGATGGACTCCGTGCTTGGTGGCCTCCGATGGTCGTAATCAGGGCGCTGAATCTCGTTTCATGCATTCTTTGATGTAAGCGTCGGAGGCGCGGAGGTGTTTGCTGATCTTTTCAAAACTCCAGCCCCCCGTTCCGTGGCATTTAAGGCTAGCCACGCCTTCATATCCGACACGGCGCAGAGTGCCCAGCATGACGTAGTGGTCCAGCGTCCCATCGGAGCGGGGAAGTTGTTGTTCAGCGGGGCCGAAGTTGAGTCCGTCCCTGCCGTGACGGTAGGCCCGGTCTATATCCCAGATGTAGTAATAGAAGAGCCGTTTGCGCTCGGCGAGGAAGGTGATGGCCTCGCTGATGGTCTCCTGCATAACCCATAGGTGCGGGGGTGCAATGCATACTCCAAGGTAGGGGTGGTCGATGTCGCGGATCAGTCGCTTCATCTGGGCCAGGGTGTCTACGCCTTCGTGCCACCGATTGTCTTCATTGGCGCCGGATTCGAAGTCCTCAGAGAAAGGCATCGTGAGATGGTTCTCAACGGCTATCCGCACACCCCTGCGGGCTCCAGCCTCAACGATTGGAGGCAGGAAGGTGGAGACGAAATCGGAATAGTTCGCCTCACAGTCAAAGATCAGGGTGTCGATGCCCAGGTCGGCGGCGAAATCGACGCGTTCCAGGATTTCGTCTTGGGTCTTGCCGTAGACGGTCAGTCCGCACGGGGTGAGTCTGTATTTATTGAGCAATCCACGGATGGTGCCCGGGTCGTCGCCGGGGTTGACGTGATGGGCCAGCGGTGCCGCTGACGACCAAAGGTTGACTTCTTTGAAGCCGATGTCAGCGAGGACGCGGAGCGAATCCTCCAAGTCGTAATCGTGGAAGGGGACCAGTTCGGCAGCATATCTGAACATAGACTTTTCTTTCGAAGAAACTGATTTCTTGGGACTACCAGATAAAGAGGGCTTTTTCGGTTTCGCGACGATCGAAGGCTTGGAAGGCTTCTTCTGCCTGGTCGATGGAGAATTCGTGGCTGATGAGCTTTTCAACCGGGACCTTGTGATCAAGGACAAGGCGAACGATTCCTTCCCAGTCACCTGCAGGGAAGTACCAGCCCCCGACGACGGTGAGAAGCTTGCGTATGATCTGCTCGCTTGGGTTGATTTCCGTTGCTCGGGATTCTCCGACGAAGGCGACGGCTCCTAGCTTCGCCGCAGCATCCAGGGCAGAGTTTTGCCCGGCCGGATTGCCGGAGCAATCGATGCAGATCTCGGCACCACGGCCTTGGGTGAGCTCAAGGACCCGCTGGAGGGCGTCGTCGGCCGCGCTGTTGATGACGACATCTGCCCCGAGCCGGCTAGCCTGTTCCAGACGGTCGGCAATGACATCGACGGCGATGATACGGGCGCCGAACGCCCTCCCAACAAGTACCGCGGCCAATCCCATTGGACCCATGCCGAAGACGGCGACGGTCTTACCGCCTGCAACTCCAAGTTGCTTTTGTACGTGGTACTGGCTGCCGAGCATGTCGGTCATGACTGCTCCTGCTCGGAAGGAGAGCTCATCGGGAAGATGTAAGCAGTTCCGTTCAGGCAGGACGAAGTAGTCGGCGTCGCCGCCGTCGACATCGAATCCCAAACACTTCCACTGCTTGCATAGCATCATGTAGCCGCTGAGGCAGTATTCGCAGAAGTTGCAGCCCAGAGCGAGGTACCCCGCTACGCGATCACCTTCCTTTACCTGGGTGACGGAATCGCCGATGCGGACGACTTCGCCCGCGGCTTCGTGTCCCGGGATCACGGATCCTTCTCGGGCGCCTTCACCACCGACAATCGGGCTGCCATGGTAGAGGCTCATGTCGCTGCGGCAAATGGCCGACGCGCGGGTGCGAACCAATACGTCATGCGGGCCGAGGTCAGGGATTTTCCGCTCTTCCACGATGACTCGCTCGTCACCGGGAAGGATGACTGCTTTCATTCTCAATTCTCCATGTTCCTTATTCGATGATGCTGATGAACGCTTCGCCGGATTATGACGCGTTCCTAACGGTCCGGAAGCCGCAGTTGCCGCTGGAGGAATCGGGCGTGTTGAAGGTGCGTGCAGCGACGCGGTAGCGGTTGCAGTAGGAGTCATGGCAGAGGTAGGAGCCTCCGCGCATGACGCGTCCGGCACCGATCGTGGGCCCCTGCGGATTGTCCATGGGTGACTGGCGGTAGTACTTGGGCAAGAACCAGTCGGCGCACCATTCCCAGACGTTGCCGGCCATTTCGTAGAGCCCGTAGCCGTTGGCGGGGAAGGTCTTCACCGGCGAGGTTCCAAGATATCCGTCTTCGCTGGTGTTTGCTCCGGGAAAGACGCCTTGCCAGATGTTGCAGTGGTGCTCCCCGCCTGGGGTGAGCTCGTCACCCCAGGCGTATCGCTTGCCTTCGAGTCCCCCGCGGGCGGCGTATTCCCACTCCGCCTCCGTGGGTAGCCGCCGACCGGCCCAGACGCAATAGGCCAGGGCATCGAAGTGGGAAACCTGCACGACCGGATGATCCGGGCTCTCGGACCAGTGGGAATCCGGGCCGAAAGGATGGGCCCAATCGGCACCGCGAACGTTGAACCACCATGGCGCTCCCGCCGCGGTGCCGACGATATCCCGCCCCGTGGCACGGACGAGCAGATGGAAGACAGCGGAGGAGCCGTACTGCTCGGCCTCAGTCCGATAACCGGTTTCCTTTACAAAGCAGGCGAACATGCTGTTGGTGACCGCTGTCGCGTCGATTCGGAAGGCGTCCAGCCGCACGCTGTGAACCGGTGTCTCGCCGTCGGCGGCGTATCCCTCATCGAATACGTCGCCCATGGAGAACACTCCTCCCGAAAGCAGCACTTCGTCATTCACTGACAGGCAGGGCCGAGGACTTCGATTCTCGTCCTGAACCACGGGACGCTTCTTGTTGTCACTTCCCGGCCTGATGGATGTGGAACAGCAGCCGACCATCATGCTTCTCCTATTTCTTACTTTCCCCCGTCACCGCTGGGCGTGGGCTCGCGTTTGCACGGGTTCCACCTTTACCCACTCGTGCGTGGCTCCTGATGTCGCGATCGCTTCATCGACGAGTGCCGCTTGGTAGCCGTCGGCGAAGTCCGGCCGAATCCGTTCTCCCGTTTCCACGGCCTTCATGAGTTCGTAGGCCTCGATGATCTTGGTCTCGCCGTATCCGATGCCCAGTGCGGGAATGGGCCAGAGCGCTTCGCCGTATGGCGTGGCCGGCCCGGTGTACACGGTCCGGAAGCCTCGCCGGTCTGCAGGATCATCCGCGAAGGCGACTTGGAGTTCGTCCCGGCGCTCGTAGTTGAATACCAGGGAGCCACGGGTGCCGTGGATCTCAAACGTCAAGAAATTGTTCCTGCCCCAGGCATTCCGCGTGGCTTCCAGCGACCCTACTGCGCCATTGGTGAACCTGACCAGAGTCACGGCCTCATCATCGACGTCCACGGTCCCGCGTGGTCCCGAGGAGACCTTGGCGGTGCCGAGGGAGTCGAAACCGCCACTTTGCAGCGGACGCTCCTTGATCCAGGTCGAGACTACGGAATTTACCTCGGCAATTTCTCCGACGAGATAACGTGCGAGGTCAACGACATGCGAGCCGATGTCGCCGATGGCACCTGAACCTGCGATCTTTTTCTGGAAACGCCAACTGAGGGGTGAGTTGGGGTCCGCACTCCAATCCTGCAAGTACGTACCGCGGAAGTTGAGGATGTCACCAATCTCTCCGTTCTCGATGTACTTCCTAGCCAGCACCACGGCAGGAGTTCGCCGATAGTTGAAGGCGACGGCATTGACCACTCCGGCCCTTTCGACTGCTTCGAGCATGAGCCGTGCTTCGTCTACCGTTGGTGCCAAGGGCTTCTCGCAGATGACGTGCTTGCCCGCGTTCGCGGCGGCAATTGCGATTTCCGCGTGGAGATGATTGGGCGTTGCGATGTCGACGACGTCAATGGTTGGATCTTCAACGATCTCCTGCCAGGACGAGGAGTGCCGCTCCCAGCCGTAGCGATCGGCCGCGGTCCGGGCCAGTTCGTCAGTCGCGTCGACCACCACCTTTCGAATGGGGCGGGCCGGGGCCGGCCAGAAGAACATTGGCATCGCGGCGTAGGCCAGAGAATGGGCTTTGCCCATGAAGCCTCCGCCGATGAGTGCGATATTTACATCACGCATTGGTAGCCTCCTGAAGGAATTTGAAATTTTCGGCAGCTGCAGCGCCCGGATCACCCGGGTAGCCGTCGAGTTCCACTCCGATCCAGTCGGAGTAACCCCGGGTTGTTATCGCAGCGAGGATGGCACGAATGTCGAGATCCCCATCCGCCAGAGGGACAAACGTGCCCGAAGCTGCGACGTAGTTCTTGAGATGGACATAGGTGAGCCGGTCTGCGTAGCGGTCGATGATCCTGATCGGATCGCCACCACCGGCGGCGAGATGGGCGACGTCGGCGCAGAGGCCAATGGATGAGGCCGCAAGGAGGGCATCAATCTGCTCCGGGTTTTCAGCGAGGCTGCCCAGATGGGGGTGGTAGCTGGGGATGAGGCCCTCCGCCGTCGCGCTTTCAGCTACACGCTCCAGCAACTCCGCCATAACCCGGTAGTCCGAATCGAGCCGACCACGGGTCCTCACTCCACCTCCCCCAATAACGAAGTGGCGGGCACCCAAGGAAGCGGCAACCTTGATGGAGCGCTCGAAACGCAGGTATTCCTCCTCGTGTGCGTCTGGATAGATGAAGTGGCCGCCGGAATAGACACCAGCCAGAGCAAGGCCATGGGTTTCCAAGCGGCGTCCGAACGATTGCGCATCGTCACCCAAGGCCAACAGGTTGCCGTCGAAGATTTCGATGCCGGGAAACCCTGCTGTTGCTATCGCTTCGAGTGTGGGGTCCAAATCTCCTGGCGTGAAATAGTGTCCGGAAGCCACATCAGTGACCGCTCCCGGGGTGCCCACAACGTCACCCCAGGCATTTACCTGGTACGCATACATGGTTTTAGTCCTTTCTTGAAAGTTTCCGTTCATCGGGCGTCGACATTGCCTTCGAGCCACCAAAGGCGTCCATCGTCATGGGACCTGTCGATGGTTCCCTCCTGCTGGTCCATGAGGCGGCTAAGCTCGACGACGACGTCGGGATGCCTCCTGCTGAGGTCATAGGACTCGCCGGCATCAGCCTCGATATCGAACAGTTGTGGCAGGGACATGGTGGCGAATCGCTCCGCTCCCCAAGTCTGTCGACGACGGTGCAGCTTCCACTTGCCTTTGCGGACCGCGTTCAGTTCATATCCGTCGAAATACCAGATGGGGTCGTGTTCGGAGGCTTCCCTGCCCTCAAGGGCATCCGCAATGATCTGGCCATCCACTGGCTTTCCGTCGGGATCCAGCCCAAGGTAATGGCAAATGGTCGGCAGTAGGTCAACCGACGCCAGAGGCGCGTCCACAACCACTGACCGTGGAAGCTGCCTTGGCCACGACGCCAGGAACGGGACACGCGTACCCCCTTCCCACGTCTCGAACTTTCGTCCTCGCATACCGCCCGTTGACCCCTCGAACCATGGGCCATGGTCAGCGGTGAACACGAAGATCGTGTCCTCGAGAATGCCTCGCTCCTCAAGGGCGTCGCGTAGCACTCCGACATGATGATCGATGCTCTCAACAGTGTCCCCGTAGGGACCGCCCGCAGACCTGCCCTCAAACTCGGGGTCCGGCTCCAAGGGGTAGTGCGGAGTGGTGAAGGCGACATATGTGAAAAACGGCTGTCCCTCGGGAACGTTGTCAATGAACTCGATGGCTTCTTCGACATAGCGGCGAGTCAGTGACGACATCTCCGGGCCGTCCTCGAGCACTTCCTCATTTCGATACAGGAAGTATGGTGGCGTGTCATTACTGAACGGCAGGCCGAAGTAATGATCAAAGCCGAAACGAAGCGGACCCCTTGCGGGCATCTGTCCCACATGCCATTTGCCGAATGCTCCGGTGGCATAACCGGCTCTGGACAGGTAGGACGCGATGGTCATCTCGTCCTTATGGAGACCCGTATCCTCGTCCGGGAAGAGCACCCTGCCTACTCCAGTGCGCGGTGCCACCCGGCCCGTAAGCAGCGCCGCCCGGGAAGGTGAACATGTGGGGCCCCCGCTATACATGGCCGTGGCACGCACTCCGTCTGCTGCAAGCTCGTCGAGCCGGGGTGTGCCGATGACTGTACCGCCATTGCAAGAGAGGTCACCGTAGCCGAGGTCGTCGCAGATGACGATCACTACATTTGGCCGGGCATGTGATGGTTGTGTCATTTGCCCATACCTTCCACGACGGAGGATGTGACGAAGTCGGCGACGTTCGGAGCGGACTTGAGAATGCCGAGTTTGGTCATCGTTTCGACCATCTTTTGGGTTATCTTCGTGAAGCCGGCGCCCGGCGTCAGAGAAACGGGCGAACCAGGGTCAGCAAGCGTGGAAGAGACCAGGCAAGGCGATGGCTGGTTGTCGTAGATGATCTGGGCCTGATCGCCGGCAAGGCCGATGCCCTTCTGGAGCGCCTCGATGTAGGTCGCCTTGTCCTGATTGACGATGGGAGTCGCCTCGTCCACGGCCGCAAGGAACTTCTGCAAGGCAGCCTTGTTGCCGTTGATATAGTCCTTCGACGCGATGAAGTTGCCGGTATCCGGGACGCCGAGCTCGGTCGACATCGTGCCTTTCACGATCTTTGCTCCGCTGGACAGGAACTTGGCGCCGACCGAGGCGAACATGAACACGGCGTTAAGGTCCCCGCGGTCGAAGCCGGCCACGAGGCCAGCCGGATCGTAGAACTCAATCTGAACATCCTTGGGAGTCATGCCCGCTTTTTCCAGGGCGATCAGCAGGAAGATGTGCGCCACTGTGTTCTGGGTGGTCGCCACCTTCTTGCCTCGAAGATCCTGAATGGATTTGATGTCGCTGTCCGGCTTCACATATAGGGCAGCCATATCTCCGGCGTTGTTTGCGATGCTGAAGACCTGGAGCTGTGCGCCCTGCTCGTTGGCTGTAGCCATGGCAGGAACTCCGAAGTAGCCCACATCTGCGCTGCCGCCCACCAGGGCGGAGATAAGGGCAGGCCCGGAATCAAACTTCGTGCCTTCAACCTTGACTCCGTGCTTCGCGAAGAGATCATGCTGGAGGGCATAGTAGAAGTTGGCTTGCAGGCCCTGTGCGTAGGCAACCCGGATGGTGGGCGTCTCGCCCCCTCTTCCGCCGGAGGAACCGGCGGAAGAACAAGCTGAAAGTCCGAGGACCAGCGTCAGGGCCGCCGCCAGGGCAGTGGCATACCGACGCAGACGAAAGGTAGACATTTTCGATCTCCGTTGATTCGTAATTGATGTTTATGGGTTTGGCTAGGATGTGGTGCCGGTGGTTGTTCTGGTTTCATTCCGGCGCGCGTTGAGCGACCTGAGGAGCGCTGCTTTGAGCTCGACGTAGTCGGGCTCACGCTGCAGGTCCTCCGCCGACTCCGCCATCGCTGCGAGTCCGCTGCGATATACCGAGGTAATGGTTCCCGGGATACCCGAGATGATCATGATGGTTCCGCACAGAGTGATGGCCTCGTCGACGTCGTGGGTGACCATGACCGTAGTGAGCTCGGGTGATGTCGACACGAGATCGCGCAGGAGCACGTACATCTCGCGACGGGTCAGGGCATCCAGCGCGCCAAACGGTTCGTCCATGAGCAGCACCTTCGGCCGGGTGAGGAAGACCCTTGCCAGAGCCGTACGGGCCCGCATTCCCCCTGAGATCTGATAGGGGAAGAGGTCCGCCGCGTCGGAAAGCCCGACCCGGTCCATGAAGTACTCGGCTTGGGAGAACATGGCCTGCTTATCGGCACCGTACGTCTTTGCGTGCCTGGCCCCAAACAGCACGTTCTCCTTTACCGTCATCCAGGGGAACAAAGCCGGTTGCTGGAAGAGGTACCCGATGTCCGCCGCGGGCTCCGCGAGGCTGCTCCTGCCGTCATTCCATAGCTTCACTTCGCCACTGGTCGGACTCTCAAACCCTGCGATCAGACGGAGCAGCGTGCTCTTGCCGACGCCGGTCGGTCCGATAACAGCGACGCTTTCGTTTGTCTTGATTTCGATGTCAAGGCCGGTGAGTACTTCCCGGCGTCCTCCGCGAACGGAGTATGCCTGGGCTGCACCGGCCAAGGTGATCTTCGTGTCGCCGATCGCGCGGGCCGGCGTTTTCTCCATGCCGTTCATGGTCTGCTCTCTGATGGGTCGGGACGAGAGGATGTTCTTCTGGTTCATCGGGAGACCTGCCAATGCAACAGCCGGTTCTCGAAGTAACGGAACCCGTACTCGAAGGCAACGCCAACCACGCCGATAAGGAGAATCCCCACGTAGCCCGTGTTGACGTCGAAAACCTGGGATGAGTTACGGATCATGTAGCCGAGGCCCTGCGATGCGCCGATCAACTCCGCCGCGACCACAACCGCCCAACCGACAGTCAGGGCCGTTCGCAGCCCCGCAAGGATCTGCGGGAGTGCCGGTGGAAGCACGACTTGCCTCAGGAACTGCAACCGGCTTAGTCCATAATTGCGGGCTACAAGGTAGAAATCCTGAGGTACTGCCCGAACACCAAGAGCCGCGCCCGTCGACACGAACAGCACCGCCGTCATGAAGATGACGAAGACCTTCGACTGTTCACCGATCCCCAGCCAGATCACGACAATCGGAATCCAGGCAAGTGCCGGGATGGGCCGAAGGAAGCCGATGATCGGGCTAACCAGCCGGTCAAGGAACCTGTTGAGGCCGATACCCAGTCCCAGCGGCACCCCGATGACCGTAGCCAGCCCCACCCCGAAAAGTGTTCTGCTGATACTTGCCAGGAAGTGCTGCCACAACGGGGTTCCGGTGTAGCCGGACTGTACGAGCGTGACGAGTGCATCGAGGATCCCCCCGGGAGAACCCAGGTACCTCGAAGGAATCCCCAAGAAATTGACCCGGGTGAGCACGAACTGCCAAAACAGCAGGCCGAGGACTATCAAGACGACAGTTGGGCCAAACCGTACGAACCAGGTCCCAACGTGTCGACCCGCAGATGGGGACGCTGGAGCCGGGCGGGAAGGACCAGTCTCCGTGACGGCCCGCCGCTGAGGAGCTTCAAATTCCTTGGTCCACAACATCAGATGCACCTCTTTCCAATTGAACGAATGACTCAGCTAGAGAGCTGCGAACAGGACCTTTCGATCTCAAGAACGTCGGTTCCAGCCCAGGTCGGCAGGAGATTTTTTCTAACATGAGTCCAGTCTGAAACTCCCTGATCAATAAGTCGATGGGGTGCAGGTTCTCATGCGATAATCTGTCCTTATGGACCTAAAGGACATGCTGGCCTTCCGTACACTCGCCGATGAATTGCACTTCGGAAGGGCCGCCCAGCAGTTGGAAATAAGTCAACCGGCGCTCAGTCAGAAGATCCGCAAGCTCGAAGACGAGCTGAACGTTCAACTGCTTACACGGACCAGCCGGGACGTCGGTCTGACGCAGATCGGCGAGCTGTTCCTCCAGTCATGCCGTCGAACTCTTGCCGAGGCGGAGCGTGCGCGGGAGACCGTGCTCGATGCACGGGACGGGCTTTTTGGCCGCCTGGTGATCGGGTGTCTCGGCGCCGCCGCCAATGGCCCAGTGCCGGACCTTATCCGTCGCCTTCTTGGGAAGGAACCGGGGTGCATGGTGGAACTTCAGCATTTCCTGGATGCCGGGGCCCAAGTGCGCGCAGTGGTAGCAGGGAACATCGACATCGGATTCGTACGCTCGGCTGCGATGGACGACAAGGTTGTGTCCACACATCTTCTTGACGAATCATTCAAGGCATTCATGCCTGAGGAACATCCCCTTGCTGCACGCACCAGCCTCAAACTCGTAGACCTGCGTGAGCAGCCGATGGTCTTCCTGCCGCGTGAGTACAACCCTTCGTACCACGACCTGATCGTCTCTGCCTGCAGGTCTGCGGGCTTCGAGCCATTGGTTAAGGGATACGCCACGAGCCTGGAGACGCAGCTGGCCCTCACAGCCGCCAACGTAGGCATCGCCCTCCTGTCGACCTCGAATGCGAACATCTCCCGCACCGGAGTCGTGGCCGTGGACATCGACCCAGATGACATCATGGCCCCTCTATGGATGATTCACGCCCGGTGGCGGCGAAGCCGCCTCGCCGATCTCTTCATAGACGTTGTAGCCTCGTGAGCCACAACTTCCAGCGATAACGAAGAAGTCGTCCGGCAGCTGCAGCAGCCATGCCCCACCTTCAGCCGACCGATACCTCTAACGCGAAGTCCGCCGCGCCCCGAAGGGCACCGGGAGAGACGATCTGCCCGGCCTTGATGACAGTGCGCGCCTTACTTTCGTCCCAGAGGACCGAGGGGTCACGGAAGGGATTCCCGTCCAGCACAACCAAGTCAGCACAGGCCCCTTCGGTGATGCTTCCCAGGTCAGCGCGCCGAAGCAGGGTGGCGTTGGTGGAAGTTGCCGACCGGAGGGCGCCGTACACGCCAAGCACTTCACACTGCAGGCGGAGTCCGGCCAGTTGCTCGTCCTCCAGTTCACCCATGAGGTCTGTTCCGAATCCGATCCGGACCCCGGCGTCCCGGGCCAGTGCCAGCGCGTTCCTCCCGGCCTCCAGTACTTCCCGGTTCTTGGCCGCTCCCGTCTTGGTGAGGCCGACTTCCTCTCCGCGTCGTTCCATGGCCTCGTAGGTCACCAAGGTGGGGACGAGATAGACATCGTTATCAGCCATGAGCTGGGCGGTTTCCGCATCCATCAGATTGCCGTGTTCGATGCAGCGGACCCCACTAAGTACTGAATGGCGAATGGCCTCGGGCGAATATGCGTGGGCCGTGGCGTAGCTGCCCCGCCGGGAAGCCTCGTCCGTCACGACGCGGATTTCCTCCGCGCTGTACTGCGGAACCCGAATCGGATCGACCGGTGAAACGACCCCTCCGGAGGTCATGAGCTTTATCGCGGTGGCGCCGGTTCGGAATCGGTGGCGCACGGCCCGCAGCAGGTCATCGGCGCCGTCCACCACTTCGCACATGTGGCCGCCATGGAAGCATCCTCCGTCGTTCGCGGCCCGGATATCGCCGTGGCCTCCTGTTTGGCTTAGCGCCGGTCCCGTGAAGAAGTAGCGTGGACCAGGGTACAGTCCCTCCTCGATGGCGTTGGCAAGGCCGACGTCACCGCCCGCCACGTCACGAACCGCTGTGAATCCACGGAGCAGTGCAGCAGCGAGGCGCCTTGCCCCAGCCAGTGCGGAATAGCTAAGTGGTCCCGTCTCGTTCGTGGCAGACGTCAGGCTGAGCGCGTAAGCATGAAAATGTGCATCGATAAGTCCTGGAATCACGGTGCGGCCGCCGGCGTCAAGGACGATGCCGGCCTCTTCCACCTCCTGCCCTGCCCCTGTGATCCGGCCGTCCCGGATGCTGATGGAGCCCTCAATCAGTTCGGGTGATTCACCGTCGAAGATCAGGGCATTCCGTATTGTCAGGCTTCCCGGAGTGGTCACGTGTAGGTCCTTCCTGTGGCCCAGCGCGGGCGGGCCCCCAATTGGTACCCGCCCGCGAAGGAACTAGTTGGCGGTGGTAAGGGCTTCTTCAAGCAGATGGACGGAACGGCGGGCGACATCCACGGCTGCCTCTACGGAGTCCTGGTCATAGCTGCCCTCAGGGGCGAGGAAGTTCATGGATCCGATAGTCCGGCCGCTGCTCACGACCGGAACGTTCACGATAGCCCCGCAGCCCAATGACTCGATCGTTTCCGAATCAAAGAAGAATGCGCGGACCGCTTCCTTGTCCGCCCCCAGGAACGGCTGCTGTCCCTTGAGAACCTGTTCAAGCCACACCCGGTTCGTGTCGCCGTCGAGCGTCTTCTTCCCGCCTACCGGATAGACATCCGGATGGGTGGTGTAGACGCGGGCCATGCTGGCGCCGTCGTCGGCGATGACTGAGACGGTAAAGAGGGTGACGCCGACTTCTTTCCGGGCGTTTTCGTAAACGTCGTCGAAGGATTGATATTGGGAACTCATGGAGTCCTCCCTTCTGGATGGGAACCCATCCGCTGGTGGGGCTTAGTAGCCGTAGTGCGTCTTGGCGAAGTCCTCGGTGATGAATCCATTGACTATGTCGTATGTGATGTCCTCGCGGGAGCGCTTGGAGACCTCTCCGAAGCCGCCGCCGCCACCCACGGCGAGGCGGACGACGTCGCCGGCCTTGACCTTGTGGGCGTTCGCCTTCAGGGTGCGGACCTCATCACGCCGCCCGGGGTTGATCACAACTTCCGGGCCTTGGGCGTCCGAGCCGCCGAAGAGCCCCCAGGCGGGCGTCTTTGACCGTTCGAACCAGAGCCCGACCACGCAGTCGGCCAGGAATTCGTATTCGCGCACCACGCCGTTGCCGCCGCGGTACTGCCCGGGGCCGCCGGAGTTCGGGCGGATGGAGTACTCGTTGATCCGGAACGGGTAGCGGGTCTCCAGCATCTCGATGGGCAGGTCCTTGAGTGAGCCGTTGACGTTGTTGATCATGGCGGATTCACCATCCGTGCCCTGCCAGGCACCCCAGCCGCCCAGAGTGGCTTCCATGGTGACGAAGTTCCGGCCGAAGCGGGTGTCAAAACCGGCGGCAGTGATGATCATTGAGTCACCGTGGCTGGCGCTGGCGACGCGTTCGGGCATGGCCGGGGCCATGGCCTTGGAGACGAGGTCGATCAGCAGCCCAAGGTGGGAGAAGTACCACTGGCACGGGGCTGGCGTTACGGCCCCGAGCACTGAGCCAGACCGCACCTGAGTGGTCATTGGCCGGAATGATCCGCCGTTGGAGTTGGAGTCCGGGCTGACAAGGAGTTTGTAGCCCACGCGCAGTGCCGAGACGGCCTGGGCGGCGCCGCAGTTGACCGGCCCCATGGTCTGGTCCGCCGAACCGGTGACGTCGAAGTCAACGGTGTCGCCGGCTACGGTGATCCGCAGCTTGATCGGAATCGGAGTGTCCAGATTGATGCCGTCGTTGTCCAGGAAGCCCTCGGCTTCGTAAACCCCGTCCGGGATGTTGCGTACGGTCGCACGCTCGATTTCCTCCGTTTGGCGGAAGATCTCATCCCGGGCGGCATCCAACTGCTCCATCCCGTACCGGCCCACGAGCTCCTTCATGCGGGTGGTCCCCATCCGGAGGGCTGCGATCATCGCGTGCATGTCACCAATGGTCTGGTAGGGGAAGCGCACGTTGGTCCGGATCAGGTCAACGACAGAAGTCTCTATACCGGCTTCGACCAGCTTGACCGGCCCCATCCTGAAGCCTTCCTGGAAGATGTCGGTCGAATCCATCGAGCCGCCCACATCTTTGGACCCCATGTCCATCCAGTGCGCACGGGTGGCCGCGAATCCGACCACCGCGCCCTCGTCGAAGATCGGAGCGAAAAGGGTCACATCGTTCAGGTGGGTGCCGCCCAGGTATGAGTCGTTGAGGATCCAAATGTCTCCTTCCTGCCAGACCGCGCGGCCGTACATCTCCTCCACGGCGATGGAACAGGTTTCGAGGTTGCCGAGGAACAGCGGTAGGCCGGCGGACTGTCCGAGCACGCGGTGTTCGGTGTCCAGCAGGGCCACGACGCAGTCCCCGCCCTCGTAGAGGATGGGTGAGTAAGCGGAACGGATCAGGGTGGCGTTCATGTCATCCGCGGCGCTGGTGAGCGCGTTGCGGATGATTTCCACGGTGACGGGATCCAGGGTTTTGACTGCTGTAATTGTCATTTTTGGTACCTCAGTTTCCTTCGACGTTTTCAGAGCGGATGACCAGTGAGCCGAGCTCGTCGACCGTGACGTTGAACCCGGGGGGAACCACGGTGGTGGCGGTCTGCTCCACGATGATGGCGGGTCCTTCGAATGTGTGGCCAGCGCCGAGGTCGTCCCTGCGGACTACGATGGTGTCGTGCTCGACGTGGTCAAAGACCACTTGGCGGATTTCGTGCTTGAACTCCGGCCCCTGTGCAGTGACGTAGCTCGGAGCTTCCAGCCGTCCCAGGTCGCCGACGGCCTGCGTCCGCAACGTGACGATTTCGATCGGGGCGCCGAGGTTGGAGTGGCCGTAGCGCTCGTGATACATCGCGGAAAAGCGAACAGCGAGGTTGGCGATGAAGCCGGGAGATTCGGGTTCGTCAGCGGACGTCAGCGGAACGTTCAGGGAGAACTCCTGCGATTGATAACGGACGTCCACGGACGCCGTCGTGGCGCGGCTTTCCTCCGGGACCCCTTCCGAGACCAGTGACGACAGGCCTTCGACTTCCATCGAGCGCAGGATGCCAGCCATATCTGCCACATCGATGTCTTCGTCGAGGTAGAAGTAGGGTTCGGAAAAGTCCTTGCGGATGTTGGTTTGCAGCATGCCCCAGGCCGAGAAAGCGCCGGGGAAGCGGGGAACGACCGTTTCCGGGATGCCAAGCTCCTTAGCGAGGAAGACGGCGTGCATGGGTCCAGCTCCGCCGAATGCCACGAGGGAGAAGTCGCGGGGTTCGATACCCCGGGAGATGGTGATGGTCCGAATGGCCTGGGCCATCTGCGAGTTGGCGACGTCGCAGATGCCTTCGGCCATGGCTATGGGGTCCAGCCCGAGTTGGTCACCGACTGTTTTCAGGGCTGTTATCGCGGCTTCACGGTCCAAGGCGACCTGTCCGCCGGCGAACCAGTCGGGGTCGACACGGCCGAGCACGAGGTTTGCGTCGGTAACGGTGGGTTCCGTCCCGCCGCGGCCGTAGCAGGCCGGCCCGGGATTGGCTCCTGCGGAACGTGGTCCGACCCGGAGGCCGCCGGCTTCGAGCCAAGCGACGGAGCCGCCACCAGCGCCGACGGTGTGGATATTGACAACGCTCATGAGCATCGGCAGACCTTCAAGGTGGGCCTCCGTGGAGACGTCCGGCTTGCCGTCAACCACTAAGGAAACGTCAAAGGATGTGCCGCCCATGTCCACACCGATGAGGTTGCGGCTGCCCGAGACACCCGCCAGTTCGACATCGCCCATGGCACCGCCGACGGGGCCGGAAAGCAGCGTCTGCAGCGGGCGCTTACGGGCGGACTCGGCGGTAAGGACGCCGCCGGAGGACTGCATGATGTGCAGCGGGGCTTCCACTCCCCGGTGAGCGAGTTTCTCTTCCAGGTCCAGGAGGTAGTTGCGTACAACCGGCCCCGTATAAGCCTCCACGACGGCGGAGGACGTGCGTTCGTATTCGCGCCATTCCTTGGCTGCTTCGTGCGAAAGGGAGACTGTGAAGTCTTGTCCGAGTTCCTCGATCAGGATTTCGCGGGCCCTGAGTTCATGCGAGGGGTTCTTGTAGCTGAACAGGAATGCAACCGCGACGGCGCCGTACCCCTCATCCACTGCCCGGCGCGCTGCCTGGCGAACTGCCAGTTCGTCCAAGGGCACGAGTTCCTGGCCTTGACTGTCCAACCTGCCACCGACGCCGATGACGTCCTTGCGCTCAATCAGCGGGGCAGGCTTGCGGTACTGAGCATTGTAGAGCTCCAGACGGGGGCCGCGGGCAATGTGATAGGTATCTTCGATGCCGGCCGTTGACAGCAGTAGCACGGGAACCCCACGACGTTCCAGGAACGCGTTCAGGCCCTGGGTGGTGCCGTGGACCAGGAAATCGATGTCCGATAGATCATCAACTATCGATTCGAGGCCGGCAATGACTCCGGCACTCAGGTTCCCCGGTGTGGTGGACGCTTTCGTAGCCGCGTAGGTTCCCGCGTCCTGGTCGTACGCCACAATGTCAGTAAAGGTTCCGCCGATATCCATCGACACCCTGTAGTTCGGCATGTGTATCTCCTCATGGTCTTGGAATGGAACTTTGTGTGTGAGAGATCACGGTACATACGGGGCCGACCAAGATGGTGGGCATACTGCATGATTCGGCTACAGCTGGACGGGCAGTGTGCATAATGCCGGTGTTCGGGCACCAGAAACTGTTGAGGCCGGTGGGTTCGGCGCCATCGGCGTGAGGTTTACTGAATTGGCGCCTGCCACTCCTCAGGACGACAACGAAGACGCTTCCGGGTGGGATGTAGCGGCACGAGCCATTCTGGTCGGGGCAGGGACAAGTGCTCGAAACAAACCGTGGCTCCTTTTGACCTGCGCAGAGAGTGCGCGTTTAGACGAGCAGTGCTTTACGCCCAATCGGCTGGATCAAGAAAGTGCAAACTGAACACTGCCTGAGCACTCCTCGTTTGTAGTGTGAGTGCAATCACTCGGCGGGAGGCTAGGACGACCTGCCGAGTGGAGGCTTGGTGAGCTGCTCCGAGGTGAATTCCCTGATATCCGGACTGTTCTCCGTGCAGAAACCTGCGTGTACTTCTTATCCTGTCCAAAATATCGGAGGTCAAGACATGTCCAGTATCGACCCACTCATTTCAGGGCAAGCGCCCGGGACGGCGAGCCCACCTCGCTCCATGGCCGTCGGGCACGCGTTCCGCGACATGCCTTTCGGGTCCATCCACTTCAAGATCTGCGCGGTCCTCTTCATTGCTTTCGCGATCGAAGCCTGGGAAATGCTCATGCTCACCTACGTTTCTGGTGATCTGGCTACTAGCCTGCAGGTCGGCATGACGCAGGTAGGAATCGCCATCTCGGCGCTCTTCCTCGGCATGATCCCCGGCTCACTAATTTGGGGGCCCATCTCTGACCGGATCGGCAGGAAAGCTACGTGCGCATGGAGCTTCGCCGGTTATGGCGTCTTCACGCTCCTGAGTTGCTTCGCACCGAACTTTGAGACCCTCTCGGTGGCTCGCTTCCTCGCCGGTCTGGCGTTCTCCGGCGTGTTCACCGTGACTTTCCCCTATTGTGAAGAACTGCTCCCGGTTAAGGTCCGCGGAAGGGCCACGGTCTATCTTGCCGCAGGGTGGCCGATCGGTATCCTGGCCGCCCTCGGCACCGCTGCTCTGATCGGAGGGCACGGCTGGCGCTGGGTCATTGCCGTTAGCGCACTTGCCAGCCTGTGGGGCATCGTTCTGTACAAAGTCGTTCCGGAATCCCCGTACTGGCTCGCGAGGAAGGGGCGGAACGAGGACGCGCACGATGTCCTCGACCGTTTGGGAGCACGCGACATCTCCCGTAGCACCATTTTCACCGTGTCGGAGGACAAGAAGCAGTCCATCTGGAGCCTCTTCAAGGGAAAGATGGGCCGGATCACGGTCATCCAAATCCTCATCAACTTCACCTTCTCCTGGGGCTACTGGGGACTTCAATCGTGGATGCCAACATTGCTTGAAGGGCGAG
Organism: Arthrobacter sp. StoSoilB5; assembly: GCF_019977235.1. Taxonomy (NCBI): domain Bacteria; kingdom Bacillati; phylum Actinomycetota; class Actinomycetes; order Micrococcales; family Micrococcaceae; genus Arthrobacter; species Arthrobacter sp. StoSoilB5. Next base: position 2,726,835 of record NZ_AP024646.1, on the reverse strand, counting down.
GACTGAGCGCCTCATCAAGCTTTTCCTTCATTGCCCTGAGCGCGGTCCTCATGATCCCCGGATACATGACAGCTTCCTACCTAACCGGACGGTTTGGCCGCAAATGGATATTCACGATCTACGTCCTCGCAGCGGCAGGCGGCGGTTTCTTCTTCGGTACAGCCGCAACCGAAACCGAAATGTATATCGGCATGTTCGCTCTTGCCTTCTTCGCCCTGGGAGCCTGGGGTGTCTGGGACACGTGGATGGGCGAACTCTATCCCTCGGCCATGCGTGGCTCAGGCTACGGGTTCGGGATTTTCGGTCAGCGGGTCGCAAATACGGTCGCACCGAGTCTTGTCGGTTTCCTCCTAGCCTCCGCCGCCGGAGCCACCTCGACGATTCTGTTTATCAACATGTTCTTGTTTGCCACGGTCATCCTCGGCCTGTTCTTGCCCGAAACCGAAGGAAGTGAATTGGAATGATCACCACCACCGACAATCTCTACGATCTCTCGGAGAACGCCCGAATCCTGTGGATCAACCCGCTCTACACCGATGTGTACAACCGAGCGATGGCGGATTCCTTCCGCCAGATAGTCCGTCCCGGCACCGAAGTTGATGTCGTTTCCCTTGACGGAGAGGGACCCTCCCACGTTGAATACAACGCTTTCGAGGCACTTATGCTTCCACAGCTGTTGCGGACGGTGCGGTGGGCGGAAGAAGCAGGCTATGACGCCGCCGTCATCGGTTGTTTTTACGACCCGGCGCTGCGAGCCGCACGCGAAATCACCGATCGCATGGTGGTTGTAGGCCCGGCGCACTCGGCGCTGAGCATCGCCGGAAGTCTGGGCGAGCGATTCTCCATCCTCGTCGGACGGAAAAAGTGGATTCCCGAGATGGCCGAAAACGTCCATCGTTGCGGCGCATCAGAGCGTCTTGCCTCATGGCGCGTGCTCGAGATGGGCGTCGATGACTTCCAGGCGGACCCGGCACTCACGGAACAGCGGATCATGACCGAAGCCCGCAAGGCCGTGGAGCAGGACGGCGCAGACGTCGTCATCCTCGGCTGCACGGCCGAATTCGGATTCTTCCGAACGGTTCAAGAGGAAATTGGCGTACCCGTGATCGACGCCACTGTGGCCCCGCTCAAACACGCCGAGCAGCTCGTCGACTCGGTTCGTCGGTTCGGTTGGACGCACAGCAAGCGCCTGGGCTACGACGGGCCCACGGCTCAAGAACGCCAGCGGTTCTTCCCGGCTCTCGAGCCAAAGCACATGGTGTCAATGACCACGGTGTCCCCGTAAATACATTGCACCACCCGTCACGCCGACTGCTTGCGCGTCACAGAGCCCCTGCGCCGCTCGCGCATCTTTGGCCGGAGTTACTCCGATGCCCTCGCTTGCCTCGACATCCCGTGATCGAGGCAGGCGAGGGAACCCTTGCGGATCACCAGCAATGCGGGGACGGGTAACCGCATCCTTCCCGTAACCCCGGCGGCAGCAGCGCCGGCTAACCAATCAAAATCAAACGTGGCATATAGCACCACGCATAAACGGAGGTACGGCTATGTCCAGACGGATCCTATCTATCAACCCCATGATGACCCACGCCTACCATGTCCCTATCGGACGCCTGTCCCCCCTCAAACCCAACTGCTCGCTGGTCCAGCGATGAGCAGGCCGGAATCCGCGGTTGTCTTCCGCAAATTAGGCGGCCCCGAAGTGCTCGCCGTCGAAGCCGCTTCTCCAAGTCAAGCCGGCGAAAACGACGTCCGCATCGACGTCGCAGCATTTGCGCTCAACCGGGCAGATCTAATGTTCATTCACGGGGAGCACTACACGATCCCGGTGTTCCCCTCGCGCATTGGTTCCGAGGCAGTGGGAACCGTCACCGAGATCGGCGGGAATGTCACCGCCTTCAGCATCGGCGACCGCGTTACGAGCATTCCTTTCTTCACGACAACCGACGGCGTGCAGGCAACAACAGCCGTCCTCCCGGCAGACTACCTAACCCTTGCACCGCCGGAACTTTCGGATGCCCAGGCATGCTCTGTGTGGATGCAATATCTCACTTCTTACTTCGCCTTCGCAGAAGTAGCCAACGTCGGATCTGAAGACACAGTGCTCGTCACGGCCGCCGCCAGTTCGGCCGGTCTTGGCGCCATCGAGATCGCACGCGCACTGGGAGCGAAAGTGGTCGCGACGACGCGCTCGGAGAAGAAGCGATCGCTGCTCCTCGAGGCAGGCGCGAACGAAGTAGCCCTCGTGGGAGCCGAGGACCTCGGCGAGGTCATCGACCGCGCCACCGATGGCAAAGGCGTGCGGGTCGCGTTCGATCCTGTCGGAGGAGAGTCCCTCGACACCTACGTCCATCACCTCGCACCCGGCGCCATCATTTTCGGATACGGAACGTTGAGCGATCTACAGCCTGTCATCCCTATGGCCGCAATGTGCAGGACTCAATCGGTTTTCCACCCGTACTCAATGTTCAACCACGTCGGACGGGCCGATGAGCGGCGGCGAGGTGTCGAATTCGTCCTCGAGGGGATTAGCTCCGGCGCCCTGAGGCCCAGAGTCGACCGCGTCTTTGCTTTCGACCAAGTGGTTGGCGCCTACCGCTATATGGAGTCAAACGAACAGTCAGGGAAGATTGTCGTCGAAATTGGTTAGCCCTGCCGTAAGCCAGGTCCGTGTCCGTGGAACAGTCCGGCGGGCACGGGCCGGGGTCGGGCTCAGGAATGGACCGCACCGTTACGGACTGCTGACGGATGAAGATGCGCCGACGGGGTCTTCGGAAGTCGTTTTGTCTGGCATGGAATGCCCCAGCACTTTGACGATGAGGTGGACGGACAGCATCTCAGAGGGGATATCAAGCGGGACACCGAGTTCCCGTGCCCGGTTAAGCCGGGCCTGCAGGGTGTTCCGGTGCAGGTTGAGGGATTTCGCAGCGAGGCTGACTGAGCCGCGGTGATCGAGGAAGGCGGCCACTGCAGTAATGATCACGTCGCGGTCAGGGGACGTCACCAGTCGCGGCAGTGATAGTTCTGCCACGAGCGCGACGGCGTCCATGTCGACGAAGGTCGTGGCCGCGACCACCCCGAGGCCGGCGAAGCCTAGAACCGTGCCGGACCCCACTGACCGGGCAGATTCAGCAGCCAGCCGCGCCTCACGCACGATCAACGCCAGCGCCGGGGCATCCTCCTGCCACCGGGACAATCCAGCCACCAGGCCTAGCTCGACAAGAGCTGGCCCCAGACGTGTCCTGATTCGGGTTTCAAGTTGGGCCGAGGCGTCCTGGTCCCCGGCCGGTACGAGCGCCAGCCAACCGCCTTGAACCTCAGCCAAGGGGCTGCGTACTGCGACCTTGCGCCAGAGCAGGCGCAACACGGCCGTCAGCTCGGGCCTATGGTCTTGCACCTGCCCGCTGCGGAACCACACGGCCATGTACGGCTCCCCTTCGCGCCAGCCCAACTGGGTCAGAAGATGTCGGTGCTTTTCCGCGAACTCCGCGCCCGACGCGGCAAGGTCCTGATCCAACCCGGCGATCGCCGCCGTGGGAACTGCCCGGGCAGTGCTAAGCAGCTCCTCCAACAGCCAGGCGGCCTTCACCGCGGGGGTGGCCACCTCGAGGATTGAGCGCACCAGCCGCAGGTTGTGGACGCCGGAAGCGGGCACGCGGGCCGTGAAGGTGCAGCGGACGGCGCTATTGGCCCCGCCGACTTCCACAGTGATGACTTCGTCAGTCTCCCGTGGAGGCATTCCGGCGGAGGCCAGAACCACGCCGTCGTACTCCAGCGAAACTCCAACCCCGTCCAGTTCCCTGGAAATGGTCTTGAGAACATCACCGAGTGTGGTGTCCTTTGCGACAGTCCGGGCGACCCTGGCCAGTTCCGCATCGACCACCGACAGGGCCGCGCCGATCTCGGCCGCCAGTGCCAGGGCAAGTGCTGCAGGTTCCCCGTCAGTGGCCAGCAGCGTGATGCCCAACCGCTCCGCCAGTCCGACCGCCGCGCTTGCATAGGCGCTGCCGGCCACGACGACGGCGCTGGCCCGCCGCTCCCACGCATGGCGCAGCGCCGCGGACACCAGCCAACCCCCTGATCCCATCTCTGAGGAGAGGACCACCACAGTATTGGGCCGCACCTGCCGGATCGCCTCAAGCTGGGAGACGAGAACAACACTTTCTATCAACCCGCTGGATGGCGTGAGATATAGCGGCGTGGTGCCACGGAGGGAACCGTGCGCCAATAGCCCGGCGACATCGAGCCGGGTTTCATTTTTGGATCTACGCATGTCGCCGCCTTGGGTGCACGATCGGAATGCCGAAAGCCTTGGGCTCGGTGAGATCAAGGCCCGCCTCCGAATACCACTGCGCGGCTGCCGTGATCTTCAAGATGTCGATGACGTCGCCCACCTGGACGTCGTCGAGGTTGACCACCGTGCCCTGCTCGGAATTGAGCAGCGTCACCATGTCCGGAACGGCTGCTGTTACCGCACCATCCACGAGGACCAGCAGGATCTCATTCTGGATTTCAAGACGGACGATGCGTCCGGTGGTTTCGTCTTCGAGCGTCACGCTGGACGGCTGCGCCGGCAGGCCGAGGTCGGTGGGCCGGGAGAGGCTTTCGATGTGGCTCACGCGGGCCCGGGCGATGCGAGTGGTGCCGAGGAGATCTGTCAGCAACAACAGCTTTCTCTCAACCGAGGTGTCCCCGCCAAGGATTTGCCCAATCCGGATCATCCGGCTGATGGAGCCATGAACGCCATGCTCCCTCAGCTGTTGCGCGGAACACGGATACATGGCGGTGGCTGCCCAGCCGCCGAGTTCGGTCACCAGTGCACGCACCAGCGTCTCGGCCCGCTGCGGGCTTTCGACCTCAACCACCGCCCGTTCCCCGGTGACCCCCATGAGCGCGATAGGGCCGATCGCCACGTTTCCAATGTTCAGAGTTGTTTGGCTGATCAAGGGGAAAACGCGGCCCATGGGGTCGGAATCGATGACGGGCAGCGAGGACTGCAGCCCAACCATGAGGGGGACGATTCCGTTGATGTTGGCGGCGGCGAGCGAATAGATCGCCCTCACCCTCCGGCCGAGGCTGGCCTCGATGGCACTGATGCAGCCGAGGAACTCATCGCCCACGGGAGGCATGTCGGCGATGAAAAGGCCCTGCGTGACCATTCCGACCGCCACCACCAGATCGTCGGGAGCAAGCTCGTCGACGCTGATGAGTTCCAATGACCGGTCCTCCATCGCCCGCTGGATCATCTCTGCATAGATGTAAATGGCCGTCGGGTCGATGGTGCAAGCCAGGAAGTGGGCACCTGTTCTGAGGTTCCGGACGTCCTCGGTGGTGAGTACGGTGCTCATGGGTTGGTTCCCCGCGCGGCTGCGGTCAGCACGCGTTCCTCGTCAGCGGACGTTTCTCCTGCTGCCTGGACCCGGATTCGAACGATTCCGGGGTTGCCGTAGGGCATCGCAAAGACGTTCGATTCAATGATGTGGGTCTGCCCGGGGCTGGCGCCCAACTGGACCGCCGCTGAGTGGGCGTCCTCTTCGGCGAGGTTCTGCACGCGTTTCAGGTCAACCCGTCCGCCGACGGTCTCGAGCCTGTCGATCCACGCCGTCAGCGGGGCCACGGCAGATCCTACCAGTGCGGCGTCCTGCACCGCCGGCAGAGTGGGCACCAGCCCGAAGGGCAGCGCACTCTCCTGCCACTCGCGGAGATCGGCAATCACGGAGGGGATGTCGGTGCGAACCGGATGGTGGACGGTGTACGGCTCCAGAATGGCGGCGTTGCTGGCGAGGCTTGCGTCAAATCCTTGGCGAATGAGGCTTCTGGCGACAGGCAGGCCTCCCCGGGTGTGGCCCACGGTGACCCCGGCCTCCGTGCAGAGAATGACTTCCCCGTCGGGGATTCCCGCCAACGTTGCCGCGCCAAGGATTCCCATCGCGGGCTCAGCGCGCAAACCGTGTACAGGCGCCAAGGCCAGCCGTGACAGAGGTGCGCGGCCGCCGTCGTTCTTAGCAAACGACAAGAGGGTGGCCGGGAACTGGCGCCGGCCTGCCTCCTCAAGCATGGCGGCCAGCTCTTCCCCCGTCTCCATCAGGGCGCTGTTAAGGATGGCGGTGTAGTCGCGGTCCCGGAAAACGCTGGAATGGAAGTCACTGGAAATACTGATCCGCATATCTCTGTCGTTGCTTAGGATGGCATCGGCTATGCGCGTTTCATGGTCCTTTGACGCCGTCGAACCGACGGCAGTGATCGCCACGTTCCGCACGTCGCTGGCAAGGATGCCCGGGAGATCGGCCAGGAACGCCTCCAGGTCCAACCGGGCCAGAGGCCGTCCCCGCAGGTCGTGACCCCCGCGGACGTGCACGGTCCGGGTCACTGCCGGCTCAACAAGGGCTGGAAGGACGGTCATGTGGAAGTCGTCCGCGGGGGGACGGGGCGATATACGGATGGCGACGACGTCGGCCGGTTTCCGCTCCACCAAGACCCGTCCGACGTCGGCAGTGATTTCCGTGATGCCTGACCCGAACTCCCGACGGAGCCCGGACAAGGACGACTCCAATGCTTCCGACAAGCTGCCCGCCTTCACCTCCCGAGCGGCGGAAACTACGGTCCGCCCGTCCACTACAACGGCCCGGCAGCTGGTTCCCTGCAGCCGCAGTCCCACTCTCATTGTTCAGTTCCTGTCTGGCGTCTACCAACGATGAGTATCTGCCGAGTAGTCAATATCTTCCATGCGTATAGAGTGCACTAAGGCGTGTCTCTTAATTGCCGGGGAGGTCGTTGGGCCCCGCACCCGCCCGGACCGGGCCCTGGCAGACAAGGCCTACTCATCCAAGGCCATCCGGGCCTACCTGCGCGGGCGTGGCATTGAATGCGTCATCCCCGAAAAGGACGACCAGAAAGCCAACCGCAAACGCAAAGGCTCCGCCGGCGGGCGACCCGTCACCTACGACAAGGACGCCTACAAACGACGCAACGTCGTCGAGCGCAGCTTCAACACCCTCAAGCAATGGCGCTCCCTCGCCACCCGCTATGACAAACTGGCCCTCACATACCGCTCAGCGACCGTTCTACACGCCGTCACCATCTGGAGCACCGCATTAAAAGACACGTCTTAGGTGCCGCCCGGGAGGCGAACCGCCAACTCATGGGTCAACTCAACAAGACGGCGGCAAACTATGGTTTCGATGGCCGACGTGGCACGATCCGGCATGCGGCCTGCCAAGACTGAACTGCCTCGCCCCATGGACGTCGCGGGGTGACATCGCCTGTGTGGTCCCTATCGCCATAGCTAACCCGTGGCGGTCTGCCCGCTGAAAAGCCGCCTGTACTCCGACGGCGTGGTGGCGTAGGCGGACATGAAGTTCTGCCGCATGGTGACTGGGCTCGTGAAACCGCATTTGGCGGCGATCTGCTCGATGGGAAGGTCCGTAATTTCCAGGAGCCGTCGCACTTCGTCCAGCCGGCGCGTGCGGAGCCAAGTGGCCGGCGTGGTACCGGTGGCCGCCCGGAATGCCCGGATGAAACTGCGCCGGCTCATGTGGGCAGCCTGTGCGAGGTCGTCGACGCCGAGCCGTTCGCCGAGTTGCTCCACCGCCCAGTCCAATGCCTCCGCAATGGGGTTTGCGTCTCCGGGGCGGCGGACCGGGCGCTCGATGTACTGGGCCTGACCGCCGCTGCGGTGCGGTGCGACCACCAGGCTGCGGGCTACCCGGTTCGCTGCCTCTGCTCCCAGCCGTGAGCGCACAATGTGCAGGCACGCGTCCATCGCAGCAGCAGTCCCGGCGGAGGTCAGGATGTCTCCGTGGTCGATGTAGAGTACGGTCCGGTCCACGGGGATGCCCGGGTGGCGTTCGCTGAACGCGTCGAGCGCATGCCAATGGGTCACTGCGGGACGGGCGGCGAGCAGGCCGCTGTCGGCCACCGGAAACGCTCCCAGGCACAGGCCGACGATCATTACGCCCTTCCCGTGTGCCTGCCGGATTGCGCCGGCAAAGGGTGCAGGCAGGGGCCGTCCGTCTTCGAACCAGGAAGGGATCACCACGATGTCGGCCGCGGGCACCACTTCATTGCCGGCCAGTCCATCGATCCCGTAGCCCTCGGCCGTGCGGACCGATCTGCCATTGTCCGTAAACAGGACCGTCTCCCAGTCGGCCAGGCCCTGCCGGGCCACCTCCCCGAACACCAACTGGGGAACCGAGAGATGGAACATCGTGACGCCGTCGAAGGCATAGACAGCGATCTTCACCGCTTTCACAGGAAACCGCCTCTCGCTTGGCCCGATTTCATCGGAGTTATGCACTTGTGCCAATTGTGGCACATGCGCGGGCGCGGGAGGCTGGACTTGGGCGCGAAGGCCGCGCCCATCCAAAGACCCAGGAGGTGGACATGACGGCTCCCCGTCGTGCCCTGATCGTCATCGATTCCCAGCAGGAATACTTCACAGGTCTCCTGCCCATCCAGTACCCGCCGCGGGAGGAATCGATCCAGCGCATCGTGGCTGCCGTCGAAGCCGCGGAGCAGGCTGGCATTCCGGTTGTCATGGTCCAGCACTCCGCCGGCGAGGACGCTCCGGTCTTCAACCCAGGCAAAGAAGAATGGCAGCTCCATCCCTCGCTGGAGGAGCGCCGGTCCGGCGGGTGGAAGACGGTGGTCAAGCAGTACAGCTCTGTCTTCCCGGGCACCGGCTTGGCGGGATGGCTCCGGGAGAACGGTGTGGACACCATCACGCTGGCCGGCTACATGACCAATAACTGCATCATCGCCTCGGCCAGCGACGCCGAGATCCACGGCTTCACCGCCGAGGTGCTCTCCGACGCCACGGGTGCCATCAACATCTCCAACAGCGCGGGAACCGTGGACGCGAAGACCGTGCACACCACGCTGATGGCCCTGCTCAACTCGAACTTCGCCGCCGTGGCCACCACCGAGCACTGGAGCCAGGCCGTCCAGGCCGGAGTGCCGCTGGAAAAGAGCAACCTGGTCGAATCGGCAGCGGGAGGAACCGGACTGTGACCCTCACTGTCACGCTCGTCGGAGGACCTACCGCAGTCCTTGACCTTGACGGATTCCGGATCGTCACCGACCCCACCTTTGACCCGCCTGGAGAATACCGCCAGGAAGGTGCTCCGATCACCCTCGTCAAGACGGCCGGCCCTGCGCTTTCGCCCGAGGAGATCGCCCCGGTCCATCTGGTTTTGGCGTCACATGAGCATGATGACAACCTGGACCGCACGGGACGGATGTTCCTCGCATCCTCAGCCAGGGCCTTTACCACCCCCGACGCCGCAGCCAGGTTCGGAGAGCATGTCACCGGGCTGGCGGACTATGAGTCCGCCACGGTGACCCGGCCGGACGGGAAGGTCCTCACCGTCACCGCGGTCCCGGCGCGGCACGGCCCCGAAGCGGTCTTGCAGCAGAGCGGGCAGGTAGCAGGATTCGTGCTGTCAGGCGAGGCCTGCCCCAGGATCTACGTCAGCGGAGACAATGCTTCCGTTGAGGTGGTCGCGGAAATCCAGGAGAAGTGCGGACCCATTGGCGTCGCCGTCCTGTTCGCCGGCGGAGCCGGCTTCAAGGAACTGGCCGACGGCGCCGACCTCACCCTGGGGAATGACGCAGCCCTCGCAGTCTCGAAGATCCTCAGCCGCGCGGTCATCGTCCCCATCCACGCGGATTCCTGGGCGCATTTCCGGCAGACCACGGCCCAGATGCGCGAGTTGTTCCAGGCAAACGGCCATGGTGACAAGCTGCTCGTACTCAGCCCGGGAGAGACCGCAACCGTGCCACCGGCCGGAACTGCTGACAGCTGAGTCACACCTTCCTCTTCAACAGACCGCGCAGCCCCGGGCCTTCGACAAGCCAGTCAGAAGGTTCGGGGCTGCGGGCGCTGAGTCTTGTGTGGGCAGCCCACCAAAGCCAGTTAGGTAACGATTTGATTAACAGACCGAGCACACGGTCTGTTAATGCTATCGTGGTACTCATCACATTCGGCATTGATGCCTGATGTTCCCCACCCTCAATCCACAGAAAGCGATGAGACCCATGGTTGTGTCTGATCCGGCGGCAGGAACGACGTTGCCCTCGCCCGCCGTCCCCGCTCCCAAAGAAAAAGCCAAAGCAAGCGTCATCGCCACGATGGTGGCCGCCCGGCTCGGACTTATGACTGCCCTTTCCGTGCCAATCGTGGCCGGGATGACGCTCAAGGTGCAGTCCTTGGTTTCCCCGGCTGAAGTAGCCTCTACGCTCGGTTTCGTCATCTCCATGGGCGCCTTCGCCGCCCTCATCTTCGATCCTGTCTTTGGCCGGCTCAGCGACCGAACCATTGGCCGTTACGGCCGCCGTCGCCCGTGGCTGGTCGCGGGAGCACTGGGACTCCTGGTCAGCCTGACCGTAATTGCCCTGGCACCAAACGTCGTGGTTCTAGGCATCGGCTGGTTCTTCGCACAGGCCCTTGGCAACGCTGCGGTCGCTGCACACACGGCCTCTCTGGCAGACCAGGTACCTCAGTGGCAGCGCGGCAAAGTCAGCGGCATGATCGGCATCGCCTCCCAGGCAGCCGGCCTGGGGGCGGCGTACTCGGCAAGTCTTCTCGGGCAGAACATGCTCCTTCTGTTCCTGGTTCCCGGAGTCCTCGGGCTGATTCTGGTCCTCGTCTTCGCCTTCGTCCTGCCGGACCAGCCGATGTCCCGCCGGCCAGCTTCCGAAGGTGGCTTCCGTACAGTTCTGAAGACCTTCTGGGTCAACCCGGTCAAGCATCCGGACTTCGCCTTCGCCTGGATCTCACGCTTTCTCGTCGTCCTGGCACTGTTCATGTTCGTCACGTTCCGCCTGCTGTACCTGCAGCAGGACCTTGGCCTTTCCAAACAGGACGCAGCAGGCGCCTTGGCGACCGGTGTACTCATTTACACCCTGGCTCTCGTTACGGCAGGCCAAATCGCCGGATGGATCTCGGACAGGCTCGGGCGTCGGAAGGTCTTCATCTGGATTTCAGCCATCATTTTCGGCATTGGCACGTGGATGCTGAGCCTGGCAGACTCCACAAGCGGGTTTTATTGGGCCGAACTGGTCATCGGCATCGGCTTCGGCATCTACATCGCCGTAGACCTCGCCCTGGTCATCGATGTCCTCCCCAACCCAGATGACACCGCAAAGGACCTCGGCGTCTTCAACATCGCCATGGCCGGCCCCCAGACTATTGCCCCTGCCATCTCCGCGGCGTTGCTGGCACTTGGCGGCGGCAGCTACGACCTCCTGCTGGCCGTAGCGGCCGTGATCGCCCTGCTCGGTGCGCTGACCATCCTCCCCGTGAAGAAGGTCCGATGAGCGAACATCACACCCTGACAAGTACAGACAGCGAGGAGACCGCAGCAATGGGCCAGGACCTTGGCAGCGTCATTGAACAGGCACTTGCCACTTTGGACCTTCCTTCGAAGGTGAACCTCCTCTCCGGCGCAAGGATGTTCAGCTTGTCGGATGAGCCGGCAATCGGCCTCCAGGAAATCGTCATGTCCGATGGCCCCTCAGGGGTCCGTGGACCCCTGGTGGTCGGAGGGCGGGTCGCTTGCCTCCTACCCAACGCAACGCTCATCGCCCAAAGCTGGGACCTGGACGTGATGCGCGAGGTCGGGCAAATCCTTGCGGACGAAGCGGAGGACCAAGAGACCCATGTGGTCCTGGGGCCCACAGTAAACCTTCACCGGACTCCCCTGGGCGGGCGCCTGTTTGAATGCTTCAGCGAAGACCCTGTACTGACCGGCCACCTCGGGGCGGCCTATGTACAGTCCCTCCAGGAACGGGGGATTGCCGCGACGCCGAAACATTTCCTGGCCAACGAAGCTGAAACCGAGCGCACCACCGTGGACTCCGTGGTTCCGGAAGATGCCCTCCGGGAGCTGTATCTGCTGCCCTTCCAGATCATGGTCGAAGACGCTCGGCCGTGGACGATCATGGCCTCCTACAACCGGATCAACGGAACCACCGCCACCGAGCACGACGAGCTCCTGAACAAGGTCCTCAAGGACGAATGGGGTTTTGATGGCCTGGTGATCTCCGATTGGCTCGCTACCAAGACAGCGGTGGAGAGCGCCAACGGCGGACTCGACCTCGTCATGCCGGGACCGGACACCCCCTGGAGCCGGTCCCTGGTTGCCGCCGTCGAAAGCGGTGATGTCTCTGAAGACACGGTGGATGATCACCTCCGCAGGCTTCTCAGGCTCGCATCCCGGGTGGGCGCCTTCGACGGGAGTCGCAGCTGGACCAAGGAGCTGCCGCGCCCTGACAGCCCGGAGCGCCGCGAACAGCTGCGCCGGCTCGCTGCCCGGAGCATGGCGGTACTGGTCAACCGGGCCAACACCCTTCCCCTCCGCAAGGACTCCACGGAACGCGTCGTGGTGATCGGCCGTCACGGGATCGATACCGTGGCGCAAGGCGGTGGCTCCGCCATCGTGCGCCCGCCCCACGTCATCAGCGCCGCCAAGGGAATCGCGCGGGCTCTCGGCGAGGACCGCGTAACCGTCGTCGATGGGGTCCAGACCCGCACGCAATGGCTCGCAGCGAACCCAGAACTCCTCCGCGACCCGGAAACCGGGACCCGCGGTGCGCGCACACGCATCTTCGACAAGGAAGGGAACCTGCTCGGCACCCGTCATCTGGAGGTCCCGGAGCTTGAGATCAGTGGGGAAAGCTGGGCCTCGGGAGCGTCGTCCATCGAACTCTCAGCCGAGCTAGCAATCGACAAGCCCGCCAGGATGATGATCGGCACCCGCGGGGCCGGCAACTGGGACATTACTGTGCCTGGATACCGGGAGTCCATACGGACCCCCTTCCACGACGGTCCGGGCGGCGGATTCTTCCGCCCCAAGAGCCACGCCACACCACTGGACGTCGAACCGGGCGCCCGGATCACCGCGATCACTGATGCGGAGCACGAGAACCGCCTCATCGGCCTGGTCGCGGAACCTGCGCTGAGAAACAGCGCAGCCGCCATCCGAGACGCCGTCGCGGCCGCCGCGGACGCCGACGTGGCCGTCGTCGTCGTCGGTTACACGCAGGAACAGGAAACCGAAGGCCAGGACAAGAACACCCTTGCCCTGCCCGGCGACCAGGATGCACTCGTGGCGGCGGTGGCAGCCGTAGCCAGGCGGACGGTCGTCGTCCTGAACGCCGCCACCCCGGTTCTCATGCCATGGATCGCCGACGTGGACGCCGTGCTGTTCGCCGGCTTGCCGGGGCAGGAAGCGGGGGACGCCATCGCAGCGGCGCTGACCGGCGACGTCGAACCCGCAGGACGCTTGGTGACCACCTTCCCTGCCCGGGACGGCCAAGGTCCGGCATGGTCCGTGACGCCGCGCGGCGGCAAACTTCCCTACTCAGAGGGAACCGGGGTGGGATACCGCGGATGGAGCACCTCCGCCGAGAAACCCTTGTTCTGGTTCGGACACGGTCTCGGCTACACCGAATGGGACTACAAGAGCGCCGAGATCACGTCCATGGAGAGGGAAACCGTGACTTCGGTAAGGGTTTCCCTCAGCAACGTCGGGGACCGCACAGGAACGGAAACAGTCCAGGTCTACCGCTTCCCCGGCGACCCGTCCGTTCCTCCACGGCTCATCGGCTGGGCGCAGCTTCACCTGGAACCCGGCGGGCAGGCAAGCATCGACGTCAGTTGCGATCCCCGCGCGCAACGGCTATGGAACAGTACCGCTCACCGCTGGGACGACATCACCGGAGGCCGGATCGTCATCGCACGCGGACTCGGCGATGTCAGACTGGAACTGGCTCCCACAGGGCGCGAGGCCATGGTGGCCGGAACAAGCAAGGAGTAAACCATGTCGTATCCAGCCGGATACCGGATAGAGCGTGAGCACCCCCGGCGCCGCCGCAACGGCGAAACCGCAAGGCTGAAGGCAATCCAGGCCGCGATTGAGCTCTTCGCGGTGGGCGGTTACGGCGGAACGTCCATCGCGGACGTCGCGGCGAAAACCGGACTCTCGCAATCCGGCCTGCTCCATCATTTCCCGTCCAAAACAGCCCTGCTGGCCGCGGTGCTCGAGCACCGTTCCAAGGAAGACGCCGACTTCCTTTTCGACGGAGAGCAGGCTCCACTGGGCTGGGCAGCCTTCGATGCCCTGGTGTCCCTGGTCGCGCGGAACTCCACCCGGCCCGACTGGGTAGGCCTTTTCGTCAGGCTCTCCGCCGAAGCCACCGAGCCGGGACACCCCGCGCATCAATGGCTTCTGGACCACTACTCAAGCCTGCGCCTGTGGCTCGGCGAAGCGTTGGAGGACGGGAAGAGCCACGGGGATCTCGCACAGGACGCGCCCGTGGAAGCAATCGTCAACAACACCATCGCCATCCTCGACGGCATCCAGCAGCAATGGCTCTGCGCACCTGGCAGCTTCTCCATGGTGGCGCAGTTCAGAACCTTCACCGAAAGCATCAAGACCACCTGGGGCTAAGGTCCGGCACCGGGGAAGCTCCGCTTACATCGCGGACCTTCCCTTCTGTTGCCGTGCCCGAATCACGGAGAAAGTCAGAAAACATGGAAACTCCTGCCACACACCAAGAAGCGGTTGAAACGGACGCCCCGGACCGGCACGAAGGCCAGCGGCGCACCATCGCTATTCTTATCGCTGGGCAGATCCTCGGTGGAATCGGAATGGGCGCCTCACTTTCGCTCGGCTCCCTCCTTGCCGTCCAGGTTTCCGGTTCCACGGCCTGGTCCGGAATGGCCGCCACGATGAACACACTCGGCGCCGCCGCCTTTGCCATCCCCCTGGCCCGCGCCGCCGTAAAACGCGGACGGGGAGTCTCGCTCGCGGCCGGATCGCTGACCTCCGGATTCGGAGCAGCCATCGCCATTGCCTCGGCGGCACTGTCGGCCTTTCCGGCGTTGCTGATCGGGCTCATTCTGCTTGGCGCCGGGACCGCGGTGAGCTTCCAGGCCCGCTTCGCTGCCACGGATCTGTCAACACCTAAAACCCGCGGCCGCGACCTTTCCATCGTCGTCTGGTCAACCACCATCGGCGCAGTTTCGGGCCCCAACCTCTTCGAGCCCGGAGAAGCGTTCGGCAGGCTGCTCCACTTGCCAGCGCTGACGGGCGCCTTCGCGTTCACCGTGGCGGCCCAGTTACTTGCCGCCCTGGTCTTTTACACGGGCCTCCGGGCCAAACCTCCCGTCGAGGCTCCTGCTGCGGAAGAAGACAGCGGAGTCACCACCAAAGCTGATTCCGGCTTCTCGATCCTTCGCCGCAATCCCGGCGCCCGGTACGCCGTGACGGTGGTGGCGCTCAGCCACGGCACCATGGTGGCGCTCATGTCAATGACCCCAGTGCACCTGCACGACCATGGGGCGAGCCTCGCCGTCGTCGGCATCACCATCAGCCTCCATATCGCAGGGATGTTCGGCCTTTCACCACTGTTCGGATGGCTCTCGGACCGCCTCGGCCGGATTCCCGTGCTGCTGACGGGACAGGCCATGCTGCTGGCTTCCTTGGTGCTCGCGTGGCTCGCACCGCACACCATGGTGACTCCCAGCCTCATCCTCCTGGGCCTGGGATGGTCGGCATCCATCGTTTCCGGCTCGGCCCTGGTGGGAGACTCGGTGTCCGCAACCGAACGTGCTCCCCTGCAGGGCGTTTCAGACCTCCTCATGAACCTCACCGGAGCAAGCTGCGGAGCCCTCGCAGGACCCGTTCTCGCCGCCGTCGGCTATTCCGGACTCGGCGCCGGGGCTATGGCCCTGGTCGGGACAGTCACCGTGTGGACGCTTTTGCGCCTGCTCACGGGTCGCCGGGCTCCGGCCAGCTGACATGACCACCGCCAGTTGTGCGCCACGGGCCGAAGCCGTCCCCGGGATATTCGCAGCAGCCCAACAGGACATGGAGTTCCATTCACGCCTTGCCGTGGCGCGGCACTACCTCGAAAACCTGCTTGCCGGTTTCTCTGCCACGGTCGCCGCCGCAGATCCCGAAAGGATGGCGGCCCTGCTTCGCGGTGCGCGCCTTATCGCGGAAGAATCCGACGGAAATCAGCAAGAACTGACTCCGCAAGGGGCGGTAGGCTGGCTCGCGCCTGCAGGGCGCACCGCCGTCGTTACCACCAATAACCTCAGCCTCAGCCATGACGGTCCCAATATCCGGTACACCGGAACATTCCAGTGCTGGAGGTCGGAGTCGCTCCCGCAGTGCGCTGCCTTCGGCACCTTCCATGGACTCCTTGTCGCCGGCCCCCAGGTCTGGAGATGGTCAGAACATGTGATCCGCTTCCCGTCCTGGGAAGCCGAATCCACTGCCTGCCAGGGCTCCCCCTGACATTTCAGGAGAAAACACCCTTGGGCTTTGCCGAAGAACTGAAGAACAGCTGCGCCGCGGACTGGGACGCCGCCGTCGGGCATGAGTTTGTTGACCGGCTGCTGGAGGGCAGCCTCCCCAACCCCGTGCTCCGGCCTACCTGGTGCAGGATTACCAGTTCTGCGACGCCTTTCTCGCCCTGCTGGGGCTGGCGGTGGCTTCCGCGCCCTCGCTGCCATCCAGGCTGGTGTTCGCCGGGGTGCTGGGAGCCTTCGCCTCGCACGAAAACAGCTACTTCCAGGATTGTTTCGAGGAACTGGCCGTCCCCGAGGCAGAGCGGAACGCCCCGGAGCCGACGGCGGCCACCCGGGACTTCGATGCCCTGATGCGCCGCGCCCTAGAACCCCCGCTCCTACCCGGACGTCGTCGCGGTGCTGCTGGTGGCCGATTGGCTGTACGGCGACTGGGCGGCCAGGGCCGGCGAACCGGAGTCCTGGCCGCCGGCGCCGAAGCACCCCCAATGGGCCCGGCTGCACAACAACCCGCAGTACAACGGCTGGGTGAGGTGGCTACGGGAGGAGTTCGACGCCGTCGAGCCAGCCGACGCGGTGATCCGCGCACGCGTGGCGGCCACGTTCAAGGAGGCCGTCCGACTGGAGCGGGCGTTCTTCGATTCGGCGATGGCGGCGGGCTGAGAGCCGGCAGCATGGCTGTCGACCCTGCCGGCCTCCTGTTGACGCAAAAAGAACTAGGGCTGGCCCCAGAAGGCGTCCTCTGCCTGGCCGTCGGAGGAGAAGAGCCTGACCTCCACGATTTTCCCATCGCGGATCGTAAGGAGATCGATGCCGGGCATGTCCATCGAGGCATCCGCGCGGTTGCCGGAGAACCGCACCGGCACGGCGACGAGTCCGCCGTTTGCCATCGCGGGCCCGGTGACGGCGAGCTGGAAGGTTCCCTGGCTCGCTTCCATCATCCCGCCGAGCAGCGCCCCCACGCCGTCGATGCCCCGGTGATCACCGGAGAAGCGGTTCGCGCCCGGCTGGTGCCAGATGACGTTGGGGCTGAGCAATGCCATCGCCGAGGGGACATCGCCCCGGCCGAGGGCGTCGAAGTACGATCCGGCTACGGCAACGGGTGTCTGGTCAGACATGTTGATCTCCTTGCTTGTTGGTTACGGTCCCATGGTTACATTCGGTAACCTGTTACATCAACGTAACTGAGGAGACTGGTCACATGAACGCGCCCGCCTGGAATGTCATGCTGGCAAGCTGTCCGTCGCGCACTTCCCTGGCGAAGATCGCCAACAAGTGGACTGCCATGATCATCATCGCCCTGAGTGGCGGTCCGCTGAGGTTCGGTGAACTGCGTGAAGCCGTGGACGGCATCAGCGGCAAGGTCCTGGCTGACACGCTACGGGATTTGGAACGCGACGGGATCGTGGACCGGACCGCCTACGACGAGATGCCTCCCCGCGTTGAGTATGCGCTCACCGCTCTCGGGCAAACGCTGCGGGTACCGCTGACGGCATTGGGCCATTGGGCCGAGCAACACATCGAAGACGTACTGTCAGCGCGGGAGTCCTATGACAACCGCACCGCCCCAAGGACCCTGACCTAGGCGGTCATGTTGTAGTGGTCTGCCAGCAATTCCACTGTGCGTGATTGCACACGGCGCGAGTGCCCCTGTACAACCAGCATGACCTCGTCAACACGAGTCTGGCCGTGAAGCTCCTCCAGCCCCTGCGCCACCTCGGCCGCCGTTCCATGAATTACCCGGTCGGTGTACTCCTCAATAATCTGCCTCTCCTGGAAGGTAGCCTGAAAGGCTTCAACCTCTTCGGGCGGGAAGATTGAAAAAGTCTTGCGCTGGAACATCCTCAGCATCGCCAGGGCCGCCGTCGCCGACTGGCGCCGCGCCTCAGCCGGATCATCATTTGCGACCACGCCCACGCTGACCAGACTGTAGGGCTTGTCCAGGAACGGTGAAGGGCGGAAGTTCTCGCGGTAGATGCGCATGGCATTCAGAATGTCTGCGCTGCCGAACTGCAGCGCAAAGGCGTATGGCCGGCCGAGGCGGGCGGCCAGGTGCGCCGAATAGATGGAGGATCCCAGAATCCAAATGTCGGCGCGTGAATTGGCCTGCGGGACCCGGTTCTGCTCTTCCTGCCAGGGGCCCGGTACGGCCGGCACGCCCCGGTAGGGATGATCCTCCGGAAAATCGTTCCCAAGGAACCCGAGCAATTCATCGATCTGCTCGGGAAAGTCGTCATTTGCGCCATGACGACGACGCAGCGCCGCCGCCGTTGCTCCGTCAGTTCCAGGAGCCCGCCCCAGACCCAGGTCGATCCGCCCGGGAGCCAGTGCGTCCAGCATGCCGAACTGCTCGGCGATCATCAGGGGAACGTGATTGGGCAGCATGATTCCGCCCGCGCCGAGCCGGATGTGCCGGGTCTCGCCGACGAGCCTGGCCACCATGAGCTGAGGGGACGGTATGGAGGCGCCGGGCATGGCGTGGTGCTCTGACATCCAGAACCGCTGGTAACCGCGCTCATCGGCAAGCCGTGCGAGTTCAATGACGTCATTGAAGACTTCCTGGGCTGAAAAGCCGGCGCCGGTCAACGCATTGTCGAGCACTGACAGCGCGAACGGGGCCGTGCCGGAAGGACGCGGACGAATCATGGAACTACCTCACCTATCACGGTATGTGGATGTTTTTAGCGTGATAGCTACACGATAAAGACTTATCACGCTAAATTGCAACTGATACCGTGATCAGATGACCATAGTTCCACTTCCTGACGCTCCGGGAACCGCCGAGCACCTGTGCCTGGCGCTGGCCAACAGTGTTGTCACGCTTCCGGGAGGGCAGCAGCTCGATGAACTGGACAGCCCCATGAACGCCACGGCATGGCTCGTCGGCCATGGCCTGGCGCCTCACGGCACCGGCCTGCTGGAGTACTGCCAGCTTCAGCTCACGGATCTAAGAAGGAAGCTCCGCGCCGTGCTGCTGGCGCATGCCGAGGGCACCGCTCCCGATCCCGACTCGCTGGAAGGCATCAACCGCGCCCTTTCGGCAGTGCCAAGCGCCGCCTTGCTGCGATACAGCCCCGACGAGGGCCTGAACCGCGTCGCCAGCCATCCGCTCACTCAGATCGTCGATCACGCAATGGCGCAAATCGCGGAGGACGCAGCCGCACTATTGACGGGCCCTGATGCGGCCCGAATTGCACGCTGCGCGTCCGAACCCTGCGATCGCCTTATGGTCAGAACGCACGGGAGGCGGCAGTGGTGCTCCGCCCGCTGCGGCGCCAGGCAACGAGCCAACCGCGCATACGCCCGCAAAAAGGGCTCAGCTCCCGCACCAGACATTTTGGCCTGAATCAATCGCATATGGGCATTTGTGCCACTGGTGGCCGCTGTCCGGAACGCGAAAGATTGGAGGGTTGCCTTGCGGCGCAGCCACAACGGAATCGATCCCGCTGACGCCGCGGCACCAAATTGACTGACTGACGACTTCACAAGGACTTAATGCATGAAGTGGATACTTCTGGGCTGCGCGATCATCAGCGAGGTAACCGCGTCCCTCGCCCTGAAAGCGGCGCTGAACGAGCCGGTCTTCTTCATCATCGTCGTTGCCGGGTACGCCGCCTCCTTCGCCTTCCTCTCCGGAGTCCTCCGGGCAGGCCTGGCGCTGGGAGTTGCCTATGGAATATGGGCTGCTCTCGGCGTGGTTCTCACGGTGCTCCTCGCGGCGCTCCTCTTTGCCGAACCCTTGACTCCAAAGATCCTCGTGGGTGTCGCCTTGGTCATCGGCGGCGTGCTCTGTGTTGAACTCGGTTCGCGCAAACAACCCAAAAAAGAGGTAACGCCATGATGTGGCTGCTATTGGCCACGGCAATCCTCACGGAAGTAAGCGCCACCCTTTGCCTGCGTCTGGCGTCCCATGGCAAAAGGTTCTTGTACCTCGTCGTCGGCGCTGGATACACACTGGCCATTGCGCTTCTCAGCCTGACATTGGAGCAAGGCATGAGCCTCGGCGTGGCCTACGGCATCTGGGCTGCCGCCGGAGTCGCCCTTACGGCGATCGCCAGCCGCATCTTATTCAAGGAACGCCTCACTCCTGTCATGATTGCCGGACTCGTTTTCATCATGGCAGGCGTCCTGCTCATTGAGCTGAGCGCGGCGCACTAGCTAAGGCGTGTCTTTTAATGCGGTGCTCCAGATGGTGACGGCGTGTAGAACGGTCGCTGAGCGGTATGTGAGGGCCAGTTTGTCATAGCGGGTGGCGAGGGAGCGCCATTGCTTGAGGGTGTTGAAGCTGCGCTCGACGACGTTGCGTCGTTTGTAGGCGTCCTTGTCGTAGGTGACGGGTCGCCCGCCGGCGGAGCCTTTGCGTTTGCGGTTGGCTTTCTGGTCGTCCTTTTCGGGGATGACGCATTCAATGCCACGCCCGCGCA
This sequence comes from Arthrobacter sp. StoSoilB5, assembly GCF_019977235.1. Taxonomy (NCBI): domain Bacteria; kingdom Bacillati; phylum Actinomycetota; class Actinomycetes; order Micrococcales; family Micrococcaceae; genus Arthrobacter; species Arthrobacter sp. StoSoilB5. The sequence continues at coordinate 2,706,096 of NZ_AP024646.1, read as the reverse complement.
GGTAGGCCCGGATGGCCTTGGATGAGTAGGCCTTGTCTGCCAGGGCCCGGTCCGGGCGGGTGCGGGGCCTTCCCGGACCAATCCGTCCGACCGTCAGGGCGTCCATGAGCTTTTCAAACATGGGCGAGTCCCCGCCCTGGCCAGGCCCCAGAAGCAGAACCAGGGGGCGCATGTTGCCGTCAACCAGGGCGTGGATCTTGGTGGTCAGCCCGCCGCGGGAGCGGCCGATGGCGTGATCATCAGGCTCCTCGAGCAGATTCATGTAATTCGAGAGGTCCCCCTGTGTGGCGGGGAAGGTTGGTGCCGTGCTGGTGGGCGCGGTTGATCGTGGAGTCCACCGACACCTCCCAGTTGATCAGCCCTGCCGCGTCGGCGCGGGTCAACAACGCAGCCAGGACCTTGTCCCAGGTCCCGCTGGCGCTGTTGCGGCGGTGGTGCTTCCACACTGTCTTCCACGACCCGAAATGGGGCGGCAGATCCCGCCAGGGAATGCCTGCCCGGTAGCGGTAGATGATGCCCTCGGTCATCAACCGGTGGTCATTGAACGGCCGTCCCGGCTTCCCCGAGGAATCAGGCATCAACGGGGCAATGAACTCCCACTGGGCATCGGACAACACGGCATAACGCGAACTCACCCGACCATTCTGACCAACGACCTCCCCGGCAATTAAGAGACACGCCTTAGTCGTCCCATAGTGCTCCCCAAGTCGCTGAAAGAGTATCGTTGCGTGTTCCTCGGCCTATCGAGACGTGGCCGCAAATGTGCAGGACTCAATCGGTCTTCCACCCGTACTCAATGTTCAACCACGTCGGACGGGCCGATGAGCGGCAGCGAGGTGTCGAATTCGTCCTCGAGGGGATTAGCTCCGGCGCCCTGAGGCCCAGAGTCGACCGCGTCTTTGCTTTCGAGCAAGTGGTTGGCGCCTACCGCTATATGGAGTCAAACGAACAGCCAGGGAAGATTGTCGTCGAAATGACGCCGCTATTGATTGGTCGATACGCCGAGGCATACCGCTGCGACTGGTCTCCCTGGTGGAGTTGGACGCCGAAGGGGACAGCGGTGAAGCGGTCAACGAGGAAGCTATCGACGACCTCGAATGGGATGACAATGAAATCCTGCTGGTGGGTTCATCGCGCCTTGCGGAACCGAACAAGCTGTTCATCGGCAGCACCGCCAACAAGGTGCTGCGGGCATTGCCCGTTCCCATGGTGCTGGTCCCGCGCGACTACGAGCGTAGGGACGCGTAGGCAAGTCCAGCCGCTTCAAGAGAGAAGGTTCACCAATGAATGTCCTCGTCGCCTTCGCCACCAGACACGGTGCAACCGCCGAGATAGCCGGGCGCATTGCAACCCGTCTCCAAGCGGCCGGCGTACCGGCCGAAGCCCGCTCCGTAAACGAAGTTAACGACGTCGGCCCGTACGACGCCGTCATCATCGGCGGTGCCGCCTACATGTTCCATTGGCTAAAGGATGCCACTACCTTTGCGAAGCGGCATCAGACGGATCTGAACCGGCGCCCCGTTTGGCTCTTCAGCAGCGGCCCTCTTGGCAACGATCTGGTGGATAAGGACGGCCAGGACGTGGTGGTGGCCAGCAGGCCGAAGGAGTTCGACGAGCTGCAGGCGCTACTCCACCCACGCAATGAGCGCGTCTTCTTCGGCGCGTGGGACCCGAACGCGCCGCCAGTGGGAATCGGCGAGAGGCTCCTGCGACTCATGCCCGCCGCGAAAGAAACCCTGCCCGCCGGCGATTTTCGTGACTGGCCCGTCATCGATGCCTGGGGAATATTGTCGACGACGTACGTGGACGTCCCAGGGGGAGGGCAACGGTCCGGTCACGAAAGACTGGATGTCACGCGCTCATATTTCAGTGACCACGGATCCCTCCCGCGAGAGGTCTCCCTCCAGCCGTCCCTGGCCAGATGCCGCTGCAGTTCTTCCAGCGCAGCCCTCATCCCCGGAGCCCATTGCTCTTGAGGGGAGATCGGGCCGACCGACCCCGCCACGGGGAAGGTAGAGCTCTTGTAGCGGGTCTTCCCGTCGACCTGGCCCACAAAACGCTGTTGGGTGCTCCCGTACTGGGATCCAAGGATTGTCAGGATCTTGGCCCACCATGAGGTGTCTCCTACGTCTTCCAAGGCCACGGTAAGGGTTTCTGTATGTGGGGTCATCCGCCAATCGTTACTCCGGCCCTGCGCGGTGTAAAGATTTGGCTGCGGAACGGTGCAGGGTCGATCACCCGAGGTGCTAGGAGGCTATTGGCGCTCCTTCGCGGCCTTGTTCGGCACCTTCGTACCGGTCCGAGGGCGCTACCTGCGTGACTGCATTGCGATCGCTTTTCCGTTGCCCCCAGCTTCCTGTCGGCAGAGTGGCGAGGCGAGTTTCGGCTGGTACCCGGTGGCCGGGATTCTCTGGGCAACGGGGACAATTCTCGGTCTGGTGTTCGCCATCGCTTGTTGACCGGGGCGTTTCGACGCCGGTGGACTCCCCCAAGAGTCCCCGGCATCCCGGGAGGCAGAAAGTTCCCCGAGTGGATCACAGCTGCGATCTAACAGGGCGTTGTGTTGGTTGGCGACGTTCGGCATCCCGCTGCCACACCCGCAGATCTTGATTGCTGACAACGGTGCAACTTACTGATAACGGTGCAACGGAAGCGCAGCTCAAGCCCTTCCGGAACGTGGAAGTGTGGAGATTTGTCACGCAGCGGTGGTGTATGCCTTCCGTTCGTCCCGGTCGGCTGCCCCGCCAAGCAAGAAATTCAGGAAGGGCCAGGGAGGTCCTGACCAAGCAAAAATGCTTGCTCTTCGTCTTCGCCAGTTTCCCTGACTGCACTACTTGAGGCTGAGCACCTCGTCGATCGGGCGTCCGTTGACGAAAACTTGGGCGCTCGCTGCCCCAGACGCAGCCTGGCGGTGAACTCCAGCTGGGCCTTCGCACGCGGGATATCGCACACGCCTGACAGCATGAACTGCCCGGAGAGGTAGATCGTGATTGTGCTGCCGTCCAGCTCACCCCCGAGGTAGGTGATGTTCGGCCCCGGATTTTCAGGACTCCACTTTGAACTTACGCCGGAGCCGCCCTACGAAACAGGGACTTAAGTTCGACGTCGACGCCGGTTATTGCTGTGGGCTCGACCCGCCAGGATGTGGCGGGGCCCGCGCTTTGAGTTTCAGCCCCGATCGAGCAGGAGCCCGGGCCCGAGCTCCACAGCACCGGCCTCAGCGCAGAAGAAGGCCTCTGGACCCGAAAGGAGGGGCAGGACGCACATGACACACCCGGGATTTAGACACGTTTTGTCCTATGGCTGCCCATGTGGATCTCGACCTTCCGCCGCCCCGGCCACTCCAAGGCTGGCCCTGCCGACATCTTCTTCAGGGACTTGGCGGTATCGCATAGCTCCGGTCCTGCCCGTCACGGCATTCCCTTGCACCACTCGTCCAGAACGTCCTGATAGGTATCGCGGTATTCTGCGCTGGCGTCATGATTCTGTCCAGCAACCCCCATCAAACGTCCAGCGCGAATCTCGCAACGTCGAACTGCGTCACGTTTACGAGCCGGCCGTCACTAGGACAGTGCTAGGGAAAGCATCGAAGCTGCCCCAACTGTCTAGGAGGGGATCCGAAGTGCGTGGAGATCTTGTTCTGCTTCTATGTTCGGGGAAAATCGCCGGATTAGCACTGCATGACCAACTAATGGGACTTGATGAGGCTAACGAGACCCGTACCTCAGACAGGCGCTCTCCCCCAGAGAACTCGTGCCCATCGCCAGTCACCCACTTGTTCAACAGCTCGGGCCGAATGTTCTAGAGGAGATCCTCACAAGGCAGATGTACCGTTATCTCCATTTCACGGCCAAACTCGAGTATTTAGCCATCAACCACGTAGCTCTGGGGATTGCTAACGGAGACATCCGGGTCCCCATCCCTGAGGACATGCGGTTTGACGCCTTTCGGATCTACTGCGACGAGGCGTATCACGCGTACTTCTCGGTCGATCTGATCCGACAGGCAGAAAAGCTCACTAATTTCACGGCCCCGGAAACTCAGGTCGAGCCGTATTTTCTGTCCCGGTTGCGGGCGCTGCAGGCCAAACACGACGCCAATTTGGCCAGCCTTGTCGAGCTGGTCTTCACCATGCGTAGATCGGAGTTGGTCAAGAAGAGCCTGTCTTTGCAAATCGTGTCGGTGGGCACTAACAACTGTGGGAGAATCGCCAATGAATAATCACACTAATAAAATTGAGCCAAACAATGACTATCTCATTCGCTTTCTAAGTGATTGGGACTATAGAACCGATGCCTTTCGGATAACCGACAGGAGCATCAATGAAAACATAACCGATCCCGAAGATATACTGACGCTCGCCCACAATGACAAAATACTTGTGGAATTAGTGACTTATCTCGCGGCGTCGAAAAGAGCGGTGAAAAATATTGCTAAACCTTTGAGCGTAGGTATCGTCTTTGCCGTTTGGAAGGAGGCCCGGCGACTGCAGCCCCGAACAGAACTGAATCCAGCAGGCGAGGACGCTCTAAGAGCAAAGGTTGCAGAGCTCGACTGGCTTTTCCGAGACAGTCTGGTCTCCTGGTCTCTCTATGTGGTGGATGATGAATGCCCTCAAGGAAGTTTCGAAGTCGCACAAGCAATCATCAAAGAAGAGGGCTTCGATTCAATCGAGTTGCTTCGCCTTCGAGATGCGTTGCCATCCCCAAACATTCCCTTGAAAAAGCTAAAAAGTGCCGATCTCTCCGTAAAAGGCGGTGCCATCATATTCGGCCTGGAGAGGGCCGCGGCTGATCGCCACGAATATATCATGTTCACTGATTGCGATAACAGCAATAACCTTGGTCAAATCGGGTTGCTTATGCAGCCGCTTTTGCCCGGCAAGGTGAGAGTTGCAATCGGCGACCGCAGGTCAACGCGCGTCTCGCATTGGCAAAACTCACGAGACAGCGAGTCAAGCGCGAACTACATGCTGAAACGTGTACGTCAGCTTCTCGATTTTGACCTGATCCTGCGAGACGTGACATGTCCTTTCAAAATGTTTGAGCGAGAATACCTTATTGGGATGCTCGAAGAGCTCGATGTCTTCGACTTTTGCGTTGACTATGACATGTTGGGATATCTGAAAAGCAACGGGACACCTCTTGCTGTCGTTCCAATCGTTTCCCTCGACTCCGAAGCGCAAACGACTTGGATACCTCTCAGCAATGCAAGCGTCTGGTGGCAGAAACTGAAAGGTTTTGTTCACGTGGTTGAAAAATACCGGCTACCACACAACGAAGAGCCGGCCGAGCTCGTCACGAAGTACTTGGGATCTTTGGAAAATATCAAGACTGTGCTCCGGACTGGCGAACAAGGTGTCTTTCTTGAAAGACGACATTTCAGTCCTGAAGAGCAGCTCGAAATGAGCTTAGGCGAGGTGGAGGAATGGTTGCAATCCATTCTAGTTAGATAGTCCAAAGTGCCTGGTGGCGAAATAGTGACTATGCCGAGATGGCGTAGAAATGCGGCGAGACTTGCCTGGCAAGCGAATCATAAGCGCTTGCAGCCCCGGGGCAGCGTAAAGAAGGATTCCAATGAGGAATAATCGTTCAGAAGATGACGATGTACAGATCCTGGACGTGGCAAGCGAGCCGTCGTCTAGGAAAGCGACAAAATACAATATAACTTACTCTTCTCCGATATCGCAGCAGGCAGTGTCAGTGAACTGCATTGACTTACCGGATCTAGTCGCCGTTATACCGTTTTGCCGCGAAAATCGGTCAATTTACCTTATTGAACAATTGCGTCCGGCACTTTTCGTTAAGCATGGCTGGCAAGCTGGCAATTTGCAGTACTGAACCCGCTGCTCGCTGTCCTCTTAGTGACACTCTACGAGGCCACCCCAACACAAGTCGGGCTGACACTCGGCGCGTACAACCTTGGCGGCTTCATCGCGTCCCTGGTAATTCCGACCGCCGCGGACCGGACGGGCGACTACCTCCGCCCCCTGCTGATCTGCGGGGTCTGTGGTGTCGCGATGGTAATCGTCCTCGCGCTGACGACATCGTTGCCGTTCGCGCTGCTCGCGCTCGTACTTCTCGGCGGTCCGCCGGGCGTGGGTTCCACACTCCTTTTCGCGCAGCTGCGTCACGACGGCGCTTCGCCATCTCGGGTGATCCGGACCCGCGCCATCGTTTCCTTTGCCTGGGTTGTCGGCCCGCCCCTCGCAACTGCGTGCACCGGTCTTTTCGGAAGCTCCTCTGCGCTGTTGCTACTCGCCGGTATCGGCCTGGTCAACATCGCGACCACAGTACTGCTCCTGCGCAGCCGAAGCTGCCGCTTGATTGAACCAAAGCCGCTGACTTCGCGTCCATCGATTCTCGCGCAGTTGCGCGGCTGGGGGCGCTGGGGCGTTGTCATCGCCTTCCTCACGCTCCAAGTGACCAACATAGCCACTGTGACGGTGGTGACTCTGTTCGTCACCCGCGAGCTGCAGGCACCACCACTCTGGGCCGGTATCGTCCTCGGGACGGCCGCGCTCTTCGAGATCCCCTCGCTCCTCCTAATCGGCTGGCTCCACACGCGCTTGTCAGCACGAGCCCTGATTCTCATCTCCTGCTTTGTTGGCGCTCTACTACTTATTAGTGGCCGTCATCCAGGCTCCGTGGCAGCTCGTCGCGCTGCAGCCGCTGAACGCCTGGTTCTTCGCGACTGTCGCAGGTGTCGGACTGACGGATTTTCAAGACATTTTCCCGAGTCCAGGTTTGGCGTCCGGCCTTTTCACCAACACACGTCGCGTTGGCGCCGTGCTTTCGGGCCTGCTCATCACGGCTTCAGCCAGCTTTCCCGACGCCTACAGAGCCGTTTACGGAGCAGCAGCGATCCTCGTGGTTCTAGTCCTCGTCGGCTACTCGGCGACCTTCTTCATCTCGTCGCATGACCGCATAGAGCGTCGAGGCGCACTAGCATCTCCACAGTCAAAGGCTGGAACGGATTCGCGCACGCCGTGAGACGCCTCGTCGTTTCTATGTCACGGGCTCCTTGCTCTTTGGAGTTCGCGGTACACAGTCGTACGTGACGCCCGGAACAGTTCGACCTGGGTATGCTCACCGGCGTCATGCAGCGTCGGAAGGTGCCGCTGGGTCTTGGATAATTTTGGCGGCTTGCCTTGCAGCCGCCCCTTGGCTTTTGCGACCGCCATGCCCTCGCGGGTGCGCATCCAGATCAGATCCGCCTCAAATTCGACCACCATTCCCAGGGCGTTGAAAAGCAGCCGGCCAATCGGATCAGTTGGATCGTGGGTGCTTCCACCAAGACTTAGCACAACGCGTTTGGCTGTTACGCAGCTCCTCAGGGAACCCATGAAGAAACTCACAATGGCAGAAACACCCGCCGAACTCGCCGCCCTCAACGTCTTCATCCGCGAACGCAGCCTGGCCACAACATGAGCGGTGGAGAACTCACCGCCGTTCAAATCCGCGCACTTCTCCACGAACTCGGCAGGCGCCTGCGGGCCCAAGGCGTCCATAGCGACATCAAACTCGTCGGCGCCGCAGCGCTCATCCTGCAAGGAATCGGCAACCGGCCCACCGCCGTCATCGACGCCAGCTACGCCGACAGACAAACCGGACAACGCATCTCCTAGGTATTGGCGCAGCCAGAACTGGATCAACCGCCGTTGGCAAGCAGGAAGTCCCAAGGGCAGAACACCCAAGCCTATCGATCAAGCCAGGGCGTGGTTCCCGCTTCCAACTTCCAGAATGGAGCGGCTCAATGCCACCGCGTGGTCCATGAGGATTTCAAGTTCCGCGTCACCGCCGCTCCAGGCAGCCCAGCGTCCCGCGCCGTCGAGGAGCGTAAAGATCAGATGGGCACTCTGCCTGGTGAGCCGGAATCCCATCTCTTCAGCCGCAGCGGCATACATGCCCTCATGCAGCCTCAGCCAGGACGCCGCTTCATCCCGTAAGTCATCACTGAGGAATCTGGCCACCCTGTCCGTTGCAATCAGGAGGCGCCAGAGATCCGCCTCCGGGCGCTGCAACTGTTGGGCAAGATGGAAACGGACGAGCGCGGCCCAGTACTCCTCCGGTGTCGTGGCTGCTTCAGTTGCAGCAAGCAGGTCGTGGGCGAATCTGTGGGTAAACCAACTAAGCGACTCAGCAACAATCTCATCTTTTCCACGCGGGAAGCTCGAGTAGAGACTGGGCGCTTTAAGGTCCAGTTCGTGGCTCAACGTCCGCATGGTCACCGAACTGAAGCCTTTGGCAGTAGCCAAGCGGAGGAAGGCCGCAAGGATCCGCTGCCGGGCAGGGGTTTGCGCCGACCAATCTCGACTGGACAGGAACTCCTCAACGGCAGCGTTTGCTTGGGCGCGCGGCGACTGATTCATTTCGTCCTCACAGCATTGGTCGATTACCATCAGTGTAACTAACGATCGTTAGGTAGTCGGCCACTCCCCCGAACGCAACCACACCGAGTCGCCCAACCCGATCTCCGGGAGTCTTGACAACAAGGCTTCACTGACCCTGCCCACCACAAGTTCATCCGTGTAGCCGGTGCAGCTTGTCACGGTCACCCCGAGCGGCGAAAGCGTGAGAGAACCCTGCGGGGCCACCCTGCCGGCTTTGCCGACGTGTGCGTTTTGGTGCCAGTCCGCGGCCCAAGGAACCTCGATCAGGGCGGAGGCACCCGGCGCGGCGAACATCCTGACGGTGTGCTTTGTCCGGCATACCCTCCGAACCAGGGTCCGCTCCGGAGTGTTCAACAGCACGCAAGCCATGGACAGATCCGGACCGGCGGATCCTCCGAATGTCACGGGCAGAACGAGGGAGGAAGGGGAATAGTCCCCCATTGCGTAACTAAGCTTGGAAAGGGCAGCCATAAGTATGGGCCGCAGGTCGTCCAATTCCAGCGCCCGAGCGTCGTAGTCGACAATGACGCCGTCTTTCAGTCGTCGGAATCGTGTAATTCCCAGCAGTTCAAAGGACTGCAGGGCGTCCACGAACGCTGCTACGCTGAGCCCCCCACATTCAGGCTGCGGCAGTTCCACCAGCAGCTTTCCGGACTCGGTGGCGTGGACCGCGGGTCCGGGATTAGCCAACTCTTCCTCCTGCGTTGAGACGGGAAATTGGGAGCTAGGTGCCCGGTATTGGCCACGGCGACGCATCGCTGATGTCGCGGCCTTCCGCCATATCTTGGAGGAGTCTGTGAATGAGCTTTCCGGAGCGCTTCGGCTGCAGGTCGGTGCGCTCACCAAGATCTGACTCATTGAAGTGTGCTGACGCCCGCAACCATTCGACGTGCCGTCCTTGCGCGAGCTTCCTGTTCATCATCGAGATCAACCCTTGTTACTGGTAGGACTTTTGGGGTCACTACCAGCATCGGACGGTGGCGATGGGACCGATCGTGTCACTTTGAGACACTGCTTCGGTGGACGGTCCCGCGTAGTGCTGCCCGGCGAGGCGCAGCCCAGCCGCCACAAGAATCAGGAAGATCCCGACGTACTCCACTAGTCCACCCAGCGGGCGCTATATGGATCCATCGCCACAGCCAGGTGCTGACTCGGACGCCCCGGGTCTATCTGTGAGACCTGCATGGCACAGCTGAATCCGTCGGTGAGGACCAGAGCGCCGGCCTCGCCCTTTACAAGAGCAGGAATGACGGAGTGCTCGGCAACTTTCATGGACATGTCGAAGTGCTCGGCTTCAAAACCGAAGTTGCCGGCTACGCCACAGCATGAGGACGATTCCACGAGGTTAGGAACTCCCCAGGCTTTGAGTACGCGTCTCTGGGCGGCTGAGCCGAACACGGCGTGCTCATGGCAGTGGGTTTGCAACACGGCTGTCTCAGGCGGCGGCGCCTTCGGCTTCCAACCACGCTGGATGGCTTCATCCACGGCCACGGAGAACGAGCGCACCCTTGCGGCGACCCTCGCAGCAGCGGCACCGCCTACGAGTTTCGGTCCTTCATCCCGGATGGTCGCCGCGCAACTGGGTTCGAGGACGATGATGTCCCGCTCCGTGCCGTCGTCGAGCTTGCTGATCAACCCGGACAGCCGCCGTCGTGCCCCATCACGTTGCCCTGTGGAGATCCAGGTCAGGCCGCAGCAAGCGTCCGGCGTACATCCCACGGAGCTGCCGGAGTCGCGGAGCACCCGAGCCGCCGCCGGGACAACCTCGGGCCGGAATGCGCGCGTAAAACTGTCGATGAACAGAAGGACATCTGCGTTGTCCGCGAATCCGGCTTCCCGCACCCGTCTGCGGATCCTGCCGTTCGCCGCAAAAGCCGGGAGCCGCCGTCGGGCACTGATGCCCAACCATTCCCCCACAAGCCTTAAGGGACGGAAAGCCGTGCCCACATTGGCCAGAGGTGCCACGCGCGTCATCAACGGAAGCCACCGAGGCAGCCAGCCAATCGAGTAATGCGTAAACGGTCGGATCCTCCCGCGATAGTACTCGTCTACCAGTTCCGATTTGGCCTCGGCGATGTCCACACCTGTTGGACAGTCGGTGGAACAGGCCTTGCACGACAGGCATAGATCCAACGCTTCCCGGACTTCGGGGCTTGACCATCCGTCCTTGCTGCTGCCCTTGGTCCGCGTCAGTTCCTGCAGCACCCGGGCCCTGCCACGGGTGGAATCCTTTTCATCTTTCGTGGCCCGGTAGCTGGGGCACATGAAGCCGCCGGTGGTGGACCGGCACCTGCCTACGCCGATGCAGGCATGGGTATTCCCGACGAACGGACTCGCCACCGGGAGCAGCTCACGCTCCCCGGAGGAAGGCACGACGGCGCCCCCCGGGTCTGCGGTCAACTCACCGTGAGTGGGGCCTGGTTTGGCGACGCCTTCCAAGGCCAGCGAGGAAGCGAAGGGAGCGGGGTGGACGATGATCCCGGGGTTGAGAATTCCTGCCGGATCCCAGAGATGCTTGAAGGCCCCGAAAATGCCTAGCATCTCCTGGGAGTACATCACCTCAAGCAACTCGCTGCGCGCCCGACCATCACCGTGCTCCCCGGACAACGAGCCACCATGGGCCACCACTAACTGGGCTGCTTCACGGGTAAAGTCACTGAATGTCCGGCGTCCGGACTCGCTGCGTAAATCGTAATCCAATCGCATGTGGACGCAGCCCGCACCAAAGTGGCCGTACATCAGGGCCGAGTAGCCGTAATTTTTCACCAGTGGGAGCAGGTCTGACAGATAGTCTGCAAGCCGCTCCGGAGCGACGGCAGAATCCTCCCACCCCGGCCACGTTTGCACCCCGTCAATCCGCCGCGAGGACAGCCCTGCGCCGTCTTCACGCACCCGCCACAGCTTTGCCCGCTCCGCGGGGTCAGTGACGATCAAAAAGTCAACCACACGGCCGTCAACATGGAGCTTGTCCACCAAATCCTCACAGGAAGCAGCCGCCTGCTGAAGGGTGTCACCAGAAAACTCGACCAGGAGGAAGGCCTTGCCATACGGCAAGAACTCAACACTGGCCGCTCCCCGCCGGTGCCGCATGATGTCCACGATGGATACGTCAAGGCCCTCGATGGCGCTCGGTTTTGCGGACAAAATGGTCATGACATCGCGGGCGGAATCAATGGTGTCCCGGTAGCCAAGGCACAAGAGCGCGGTGGCGCGGGGCTTGCGCACCAAACCTACCTTGGCCCTTACAACAACGGCGCACGTACCTTCACTGCCAGCCAGCGCGCTAGCCACGTCGAAGCCGTGCTCCGGCAGCAGGTGGCCCAAATGATACCCGGAGACCTGCCGGGGAATGTTCTGCAACTCGACGCGGAGTGACGCCAGATTTTGCGCAGCCAGCGCCTTCATGCCCTTCAACAGCTCCTGAGCCCGGGCAACTGACTGACTATCCGATTCATCGACAGCGCGAAGGAAATCGCGCCCCGCTCTCAGATGTGCGCCGTCAGCGGTGACCAGCTCCACTTCCTGCACATGATGGGTCATGCGGCCATATGCCACCGAGTGATTTCCGCAGGCGTCATTGCCGATGGAACCGCCAATTGTGGCACGCGTTAGGGACGAAGGGTCCGGGGCAAACGTCAACGTCCCTGTGGTTTCGTTCTCAACCTGCGCGCGCAGCTCACCAAGGACGACCCCCGCGTCCGCCCATACCGTCGCCTGGTCGGCGTCGAGGGTTCCTACCGATTTCATCCACCGGGAGAGATCGATCACCAAACCAGCGCCGATGGCGTTGCCCGCCATCGACGTGCCCCCGCCGCGTGCGGTCGTCGGCACCCCCAAGGCCGAACATACCCGCAAAACTGTGCGTACATCGTCGACGTTCTTTGGGAAGGCGACGGCGGCAGGCCGTACCCGGTAATTCGATGCATCATAGGAGTACTCAGAGCGTCTACGCGGGGAGTCGTCCACCTCTATCCCGTGATGCTCCAACCTGGCGAGTAACTGCCTCAGTGTCGTGTCGCCGTCGTCGCCATGGGGCATGGTCGCATTCTCCGTTCGTCGTGCTCCGCAGGAAGTGTAGGCAGGTGTGGTGGGGCGTGGATTGTGCCAAAACAGAACGGGCACAGCGGATGAATCCGCTGTGCCCGTTGAGTTGATGGAACTTCTTACTTCAAGAACTCAGAAAGGTTGTCCTTGGTGATGAGCGTGAACGGCAGCGTGTAGCGGTTCTCCACATTCCCGCCCTTGAGGAAGTCAGTGACAACCTCAACTGCTTTGACGCCTTGTCCAGCAGAGTCCTGGCGGACTGTCGCCGACATCGTCCCAGCCTTGATGTCCTGAAGGGCGGGATCGGTACCATCGACGCCGACTACCGACTTGAACTCGGCAGTGCGGCCCGCGTCAGCAATAGCAGAGGCTGCACCAATGGCCATTTCGTCGTTGTTGGCCACCACGGCATCGATCTGGCCCGCGCCAAACCGCTGAAGAGTGTCCTCCATGTTGCGCTTGGCATCGTCACGGCTGCCCTTGGCCTGGAACTCAGCCACGACCTTGAAGTTCTTGTTGATCTTGCTGTCGAAGCCACTCTTTCGGCGATCCGTCCAGGAGGCTCCGTAGATGCCAGCGGCGAACACGATGTTTCCGCCTTGGGGAAGCATCTTGTTCAAGTACTCAGCCTGCATTTCGCCGGCCACGGTGTCGTCCACACCGATGTAGCTCTTGTAGGCGACGTCAGCGCCCTCCGCAAATTCAGTGGACAGGATGAACAGCGGAATGTTGGCGGCGATGACCCGTTTTGCCGCGTTCTGGCTGGCATCGCCATCCAGTGGCTGCATGATGACTGCGTCAACCTGGCGCGTGAGCAGGTCCTCAACCTGGTTGAGTTCGCTGCCAACGTCCTTCTTGGAGTCGGTGATGTTGAGCTTGACGCCCTTTTCGTCAGCCGTCTTCTTCATTGCGTCCGTCATGTGGGCCAGGTCCGGGTCCTGGAGGTCAAGGACCACAACGCCAATGTTGTAGGTCTTGCCTGCCGCCTCGGAACTGCCTGCCGTGCTGCTGCCCCCACAGCCGGTGAGGGTGAGAGCGCCTGCAGCCAGCATTGCGGTGGCCACAGCGAGCTTCTTTCGAATATCCATCATCGTTCCTTTCAGTGGTTCTGATTGCTTAAGGAGATTGTTTTCTTTATAGAAAGCAGCCCGTTGATTTCGGACAGCTCCGGTGAAGGCGGTGGTTAGTCCGACTTCCAGCGGTTCAACAGCACGGCCAGCACCAGGATGATGCCTTGGACTCCCTGCTGGTAGTAGGACGAAACCCCCATCAGGTTCATGCCATTCATCACGACACCCAGCAGGAGGACACCAACGACTGTTCCGCGAATGGTGCCGACGCCACCGAACAGACTTGTGCCTCCAATCACGACGGCGGCAATCACCTGCAGCTCGTAACCGGTGCCGGCCACCGGGGCCGCCCCATCGAGACGGGCAGTCAAGACGAGGCCGCCCAGAGCGGCAGTGACACCGCCGATGAGGTAGACAGTGAAGAGCACCCGACTGGTCGAGATGCCGACTTTCTTTGCGGACTCTTCATTGCCCCCCACTGCATAGACGTGGGAACCGAACTTGGTCCTGCTGAGCACGAACTCGCAGAAGACAGCGACGACTAAGAAGATGATGACCGGAACCGGGACGGGACCAATGAAGCCCGAACCGAGCCATTCTGCGGGGCCACTCAGTCCGGAGACAACCTGTCCATCCGTCATGACCAGCGCTGCCGTGCGGGCTATGGCCATCGTTGCCAACGTGGCCAGGAAGGGAAGGATGGCTCCCCAGACCACCATTGCCGCACTCAGGAAGCCCACCAGCAAACCAACGCCGAGGCCGGCGATCAGAGGCAGCCAGAAAGCGCCTCCACTGGCAGGAGCAAGTATTGCGAAGGTCATCCCGGCAAGACCCACTACGGATCCTACCGAGAGGTCGATGCCGGCGGTGATCATGATGAATGTCATTCCAAGGGCGATCAGTCCGATGATGGACGACTGCCGAACGACGTTCACGATATTGTTCAGTGTCAGGAAGTTTGGTGCCGCGGCCGCCAGGAAAACGAGGATCACCACGAAAAGGATGATGATCCCATAGTCACCGATGAAGCGCTTGACTTTGGTTGCCGTGAGTCCTTCCTTAAGGTCTGCCGGGCCCAGCTTTGTCTTGAGGTTTTCCATTGTGAGGCTCACGAGTCGCTCCCATTCGTAGTGCCGCGGGCAGCCATTGCATCAACGACATCCATCGATGACGTGCTTCCGATTTTGCGGCGGTCTTCGGGGATGCCGGCGCCGTCATCGACGTAGTCGTCCAATGTGCCGTGGGAAATCAGGTGTGCAACCTGCGCCTCGGATACCTCTCCAACCCGGAAGCGGCCCACTACCTGTCCTTGGCGCATGACAGCGAAGCGGTCGGCGACCGCGAACGCTTCATCCAAGCGGTGCGTAATGATAATCACTGCGATACCCAGGTCTTTGAGCCGCTGCGTTACTTCGATGAGCTTGTCCACCTTGGCTACCGACAGGTTGGCCGTGGGCTCATCCATGATGATGAGACGTGCATCAAAAGCAAGCGCCCGGCCAATGGCGACGGCTTGGCGCTGCCCTCCGGACAACCGCTTTACCTTGAGCCTCGGGTTGATGGGGATGTCCAAACGTTCAAGCACGCGCTTGGTCTCGATCTCCATCTTCTTGCGGTCGATGATCCGGAGGAATGGGCCGAGGATGTTCTTTTGCGGTTCCCGTCCGAGGAAGATGTTGGTACGAACATCCAAGTTGTCAGCCAGGGCAAAGTCTTGGTAGACCATCTCTACCCCTTGGTCACGGGAGGCTGACGGGGTGGGGAACTCCGTCGTTTTTCCGTCCAGCTCGATGGAACCACGATCGGGTTGGTAAACGCCCGTAAGTACCTTCATGAGCGTGGATTTGCCGGCGGCGTTATCGCCAAGCAGTGCAAAAGTTTCGCCAGGTTGGACATCGATGCTGACGCCGCGCAATGCGGACACCGCCCCGAATGTCTTGTGTATGTCTCTGAGGGCAACCAGTGGAGGGGTCGCCGGTGGTGCGTCGGTCATCTCATCCTCGTTCGATAGGGCCATGTGAATGATCCGGTGAAACACGTTGAGCGGCGGCCAATCTAACTGCATTGTTTGACCTGCTGATTAAGGGGCAATTCCGGGGAAGCCCCAAAACCTCGTGACCTTCGCCACACTGTTTCACTTACTTGAACTTTGACGGATTCGGATCCGGGGCATGTGTGCCACTTTGGAACACGGGCATGAATCGTTTCAAACCAGGTTAGTATTAAATCCGAATGACCTGCTCTGGGCCGCAGATGTCGTTGCGAAACATCCGCGGCCCAGGCAGGCGGCTTTATGGGCCCTGCTAGCCCAGGTCCACTGCTATCGCAGCGCCGGTCCGGGCAGATTTCTCAGCTGCGTCCGCCAGGATCAGGGCGGCACGGCCGTCGTCGAATCCTGGACTTCTCGAAGGGAGGCCACGGACCGCGCGGAGGAATTCTGCTACTTCCAGACGGTAGGCCTCGGCATACCGTTCGAGGAAGAAATTCTGGTACGGCCCCACCGATTCGACAGACCTGGCCCCCCAGTGCCTGACCATGTTGTCGTTCTTGTTGCCTACATGGAGCAATCCGGTTGAACCGAACGCCTCGATGCGCTGGTCGTAGCCAAACGCCGAGTGACGCGAATTCAAGATCGTCACAAGTTCATCTTTGGAACCCCGCAGTGTGACCACAGTTGAATCGAAGTCATCAGCGTGGCGGATGCTGTCGCTGAATACGTTTGCACCGTTGGCCGAAACCTCAACAATTTGGGGGATAAAGTACCTCGCCATATCAAGGTCGTGGATGGTCATGTCGCGGAAGATTCCGCCGGATTGAGGGAGATAGGCTGCCGGCGGCTCCCCCGGGTCCCGACTGGTGATCACCAGTTGCTCCAACGCTCCGATTTCGCCGGCAGCCACGCGTCGTTTCAGCTCCACGAAGTGCCTGTCAAAGCGTTTGTTGAAACCCAAGGCTACCGGCACTCCTGAAGCTGCGACCTTGCCCCGAAGGGCGTCCACACGAGCTATGTCCAGATCGATCGGTTTCTCGCAAAGCACTGGCACGTTCGCGTCAATGGCCTTTTCCACGAGGTCCAGATGAGTTGCCGTAGGCGAAGCCACAATGACGGCGTCAATTTCCCCCGAGGCGAAAACTTCGTCAGGATCCTCGCTCACGCGGCCGCCGAATTCGGCGGCGGTTTGTTTTGCACCTTCTATAAAGGGATCACATACCCAGGACAGTGTTGCCTCGTCCAAAGTAGCCAAACTCATGGCGTGTACCTGGCCTATTCTCCCGGTTCCGAACAGGCCAACCCTGATCTGTTGCGTCATTGCAGGTCTCCACATGGTTGAAGTTGAAGTGAGGTCGAGTTTCTAGTCGATCTTTTGCCGGCCCAGGCGTGCATAGACATGTGGACGCTTGGAACGCAAGAAGTATGCGTAAACAATCCCGCCGAAGAACAAGGCAAAGGTGAAGGTCATGAAGATGGCGGTCATGACTGCCGAACCGCCGATGAGTTCCGGGTAATTGGTGATTGCCAGATAGGTGATCAGGCCAAGGAAGATAACGCTGACGATCGGCGCAACAATGGTCTTCCACACAGATTCCGGGGCAAAACTGCGGCGGCGGACAAAATACACCAACACAGCGAAGCTGGTGATGAACATCAGGAGCAGGACCGCAAAGGTGCCGCTTCCGCTGGCGATCGGGTAGAGGGCCTCCGGCGCAACTCCAATAACAGTGAAGACCACAGTGGCCGCCGCCCACAGGAGGCCAACTGCCAGCGCGGAAACGTAGGGCGACTTGTGGCGGGGGTGGACCCGTCCGAGCACTGAGGGCAACGCCCCGTCGGCGGCCAGCGAAAAGCTGTATCTGGCGGCGATGTTCTGGATCGAGAGCATTGAAGCCAAGATCGACGTGATCAGGAGGACAACCGCTATATCTGCAAAGATCTTGCCGACCAGTACCGTGGCGCCGTCATTGAAGAGGTTCACCGTGTTTGCTGCAGCTTCACCTTGGACTTTGTCCGGACCGATGAAGGCCGTGTAGGCCCAGGCCGCCACGGCGTAGAAGAGCCCGATTCCAACTACCGCAATGTAGGTGGCCCGCGGAATGGTGCGGTCCGGATTCTTGACTTCGTCCCTGTAGATGACCGTAGCTTCGAACCCGAAGAAGTTTCCGACAGCGAATAGCAGTGCCAGCCCCAGACCGGCATCCGTGATCCACGGCATGGAGAAGCCGATGCCCTGAACGACCTCCCCGGACCCTGTAGCGAATGCGGCGATGTCGAAGACAACTACTACGGTCGACTCCAGCAGCATGACTACCGTGAGTACTTTTGCCGAGAGATCAATGCGGTTATAGGCAAGGAGTGTGGTGACGGCTATGATCCCTAACCCATACCAATACCAGGGGATCTCGGGACCGTTCAGCGTATTCACCACGAAACCTTGGAGTGTCAGCGCGAATAGGGAGGGAGCAAAGAACCCAATAAAGACATAGCCGAAGAGGGCCAACAGCGCGCCTCCGAGGCCTGCAGGCTTACCCAGGCCCGCTGTGACAAATGAGTAGAATCCACCGGGCGCTTCAACACTGCGGCTCATTTTCACGAAGCCAACAGAGAAAATCAGCAGCATGAGAGTCACCAGAACGTAGATGCCCGGTGCCGTGTGGCCGCTGAAAAGAAGCATCACAGGCAAGGTGCCCGCAACGGTGGTCAGCGGAGAGGAGAAGGCGAGAACGTTCATCACGAGCTCACCCACGCCCATATTGCCGCTGAGCTTGTGTTCCTGGGTTTGGGTCGGCGTTGTCGTCGTACCTTTTGTTGTGCTTGACATGTAATCCTCGTCACGAAATTTTGAGTGCTGAATCACACTATCGACGAGGATCGTGGGAGCACTGTACCAGCTTGGGACACGGGATCCCATGGGGTGTTGCGGCGTTATTGCGTGTGACCGGAATACCCCATGGGCCGACCTTGATTAGGGCGTTTCGACCACCAGCGAAGGAGTAGCCGGACCAAGCTTCTTCAGGTCCACCACATCCTTCAGCGGCTCGTGCGCCTTCCACCGCCTGAGATTCCGCGCGAAGCAGTCCACCACTCTTCCCCGCCAGCCGATGAGGTCACCGGAGGCATGGGGAGAGACCAGGATGTTCTGTCGGCTCCACAGCGGATTCCCGGCATCCAATGGCTCATGCTCGAACACATCCAGCGCCGCCGCGCCCAGGTGCCCGGAGTCAAGGGCATCGAGGAGGTCGTGCTCGAGCACCACCGCCCCGCGTCCGACGTTGACCAGACGCGCCCCGGGCCTCATAGTGCGGAACCGCGACGAGTTGAAGAGCCCACGAGTTTCCTCCGTGAGGGGCAGTGTCAGCACGACGTCATCGGCTTGGCCAAGGAGCCGGTCAAGCTCATCAAAGCCTGAAATGAAACCCAGTTGCGCATCATTCCTGGCAGACCTGCCCACGACGTTAACGTCCATTCCCGCAGCGCGCAGGAGAAGGACGGTTTCGCGGCCAACTGGCCCGGGCCCCACAACCAGGACTTTGCGACCCAGCAGCGGCTCGGTCTCTCGATGCTGCCAGGTACGGGCCTGCTGCAGCTCTATGGTGCGGCGCAGGTCCTTGGTAAACATCAGCAGGACACCCAGGACCCACTCGGCTATCGGCCGCTCACACACACCGCGCGAGTTGCTCACAACGATGTCGCTGTTGATGATCTCGCCGGTCATCAGGCTGTCAACGCCGATGCTTGACGTATGTATCCATCGCAACTCCCCCGGCCCCACCTCCCGCAGGAGCTTGGTTCTAAAGTCGTTCAGGAACAGGATTTCCGCTCCAGACTGCGCGGCCCGGAATTCGTCTGCGGTACGCACCACCACGACATTCGCCTCGGCTTCCAACCGTTCAACAGGAGGGAGCGGCCGACCCTCCTGGACAATCGCTATCACTTTTGGTCGTGACACAACTTCCTCTTTCCGGGGCGATCCCACAGGAGCATCCCCCGCTTGTTCTCTTGTTTGGTGATTGCTGCGGTTTACCAACCGCCCTGCCAACCGCTCATCAGGCCGTACGGCAAGCGCTGTGGCTCCTCGTCCGGCAGGCCCTTCAAGAAGTCGAAGTCGCAGCCCTCATCGGCTTGGTTCACGTGATCGATGAAGAGTCGTCCATAGCCGCGCCGGTATTTCGGTTCCGGAAGCTTGAGATCCGCCAGCCGGCTCTCGATCTCTTCGGCAGGGATGTCCAAATCCAGCCGCTGGTTCTCAACATCCAGCACAATAGGGTCACCATCCCGAACAATCGCCAGCGGTCCACCAACTGCGGCCTCTGGCGAAACATGCAGCACTGTGGTGCCAAATGCGGTACCGCTCATTCGAGCGTCCGAAATGCGGACGATGTCACGGATCCCGCGCCGCAGGAGCCTTTCGGGAATGGGGAGCATGCCCCATTCGGGCATGCCGGGGGCTCCCACAGGGCCACTATTACGCAGGACCAGCACAGAGTCTTCCGTGATGTCCAAATCAGGGTCGTCGATTCGACGTCCAAGATCGTAGATGTCCTCGAACACCACTGCTGAGCCCTTGTGCTGCAGCAGGTCCTTGGACGCCGCACTTCGCTTGATGACCGCACCGTTGGGAGCCAGGGAGCCGCGGACGACGGCGATGCCTCCGGAGGCATCAAAGGGGGCCGCGAGAGTGCCGACCACGACGCCATCAGGTTCGGGGGCCGAACTGTAGCCATTCTCGAGGGACTCCCCCGTGACTGTGATGGCGTCCTTATTCAGCAGTGGTGCCAGTTCCTTGAGTACGGTGGAGATGCCGCCGACCTGGAACAGCTGCTGCACCAAGTACTCGCCCGATGGACGGACGTTGACTATGCGAGGGGTACGTTGCGAGATCTCGTGGAAGCGATCCAATGGCAGCTCGTATCCGACGCGCCTCGCCAGTGCCAGAAGATGCACCACGGCGTTGGTGGAACCACCTACAGCCATCAGGAGGGTAATGGCGTTATCGAACGCCTCTTTCGTCAAAATTTCGCTGGGCTTTGGCCCCTGTGACATGGCCATTTCCACTGCCCGGCGGCCTGTGGCTTCGGCCGCTTGGGCGCGGCGCGCATCCACTGCAGGGATTGACGCAGTACCCGGCAGGCACATGCCGAGCGCTTCAACGAGGGACGTCATGGTAGAGGCCGTGCCCATCTCGCTGCAGTGTCCGGCAGAGGGCTTCGCGGCTGACTCAAGCTCGTCGAAGTCCGCCTCCGTGATCTTCCCTGCACGCAGCTCATCTGCATACTTCCACGTGTCCGTGCCCACACCGAGCTGCTTACCCCGAAAGTGTGCAGGCTCTTGGGGCCCACCGGTGAGCATGATGGTTGGAACATCCGCACTGGCAGCACCCATAAGCTGGGCCGGAACGGTCTTGTCGCAGCCACCCAGGAGCACGATAGCGTCCAACGGGTAGGCGCGGATGGACTCTTCAACGTCCATGGCCATGAGGTTTCGGAACTGCATGGCCGAGGGCTTCATCAGACTCTCGCCCAAGGAAATGGTGGGGAACTCCAGCGGCAGACCGCCGGCCATCAGGACACCGCGCTTAACGGCATCTGCCAGCAGCTTGAAGTGGATATTGCAGTTGACCAGCTCCGACCACGAGTTAGCGATGCCGATGACCGGCTTGTCCTTGAGGGCGAAGCGCGAGAAGCCCTCAGCCTGAATCGCTGTCCGGTGAACGAACCCCGTGAGGTCGTGAGGTGCAAACCAGCGCGCACTGCGGAGGTCCTTGTAGTTCGACTCTTCCATGTCTTTTAACTCCTTGGGCTTGATCGGTCTTGACGGGTAATTGGTGACGTTCCTACGCGGCCGATGTGCCGCCGTCGAACGCCATGCTGGTTCCGGTAGCGAAGGTTCCGTCGACCGCCAGGAAATAGATAGCTGCTGCCACCTCGTCCGGATCCGCGAGCCGGTTAAGCGGCACTGTGCTTTCTTTCAATCGCCGGGCTTCAATTGGATTCGGCGCCGCAGCCAGGCCCTCACGCACCATGGGCGTGTCAATCGGCCCTGGGCAAACGGCGTTCACGCGTACCAGGGGAGCGAGTTCCAGGGCCATGGCGCGGGTGAGTCCCACAACGCCTGCTTTCGCTGCACAGTAGTGAACAAGCCCGGGCACGCCCATGGCGGCGAGATCGGATGCCACGTTGACGATCGAGCCTCCGCCGGACCGCCTCATGTGGAGCGCGGCCTCCATTGCTACATAAAAAGTGCCGGACAAGTTTGTCTGCAGCACCTCGTGCCAGTGGTCCTCGGTGAGGTCTTCCAGGGCAACATGCCCTGCTACACCCGCAGCGTTGACCGCGACGTCCAGGCCGCCCAGTGTGTGGATCGCTCCCCGCACTGCATTCTTGACCGCTCCGGCATCGGCGACGTCGGCAACAACGGCGTGCGCACCGTCGCCGATCTCTTCTGCCACGCGCTGCAGTTCCGCAGAGCGCCGACCCAGCAGTGCCACGCGAGCGCCTCGGCTGGCGAAAAGCTTCGCGGTCGCTTCCCCGACGCCTGATGTGGCACCGGTGATGAGTACGCGAAGCGGTTCCGTTCGAAGTTGTTGGTTGCGGTCCATCATCGTCGACGGGCTCCTCTTGCTTGGCAGTGGCGGACTAGTACGTTCCACTAAAACAGCGCTACTCTGCCGCTGGCTGTCTCACATTGAGACACAGCGCACACGGCCAACGTTCCTAGGCTGATCAACAGATGCCGCCATCCGTCTGCGGCACAGCACCGCCGGACAGCGGTAGAGACTAAGGAGTGCACTTGGAACAGCAAAACCGCATTGGGGTTGGCTTGATTTCGGTCGGATGGATGGGGAGACTGCATTCGCGCGCGTACCTGGCGACCAAGCAGTTCTTTCCGGAATTGCCCCGCCATCCGGAATTGGTGATAGCGGCCGACCCGGACGACGCCGGACGCCATCACGCCGAAGACGCACTCGGCTACAAGGAAACGGCCACGGATTACCGCAAAGTGCTGGAGAACCCGGACGTAGATGTTGTCTCCATCTGCTCCCCCAACTTCCTCCACCACGAAATTGCAATGGCCACCATCGAGGCTGGCAAGCACTTCTGGATCGAAAAGCCCATGGGCCGCAGCGCCCAAGAGTCGCGCGAGATTGCCCAAGGGGCCGAAGCCGCTGGCCTCATCACGTCGGTTGGGTTCAACTACCGCCATGCCCCGGCAGTGGCGGAAGCGCGCAGGCTGATCCGGTCCGGAACCCTAGGCAAAATCACCAATGTGCAGATCCGTCTCCTCACCGGATACGCCTCGGATCCAAGCCAAGTATTCACCTGGCGCTACGAGCAAGCCCGTGCAGGTTCTGGCGTCCTGGGCGATGTACTGAGCCACGGCTTTGACCTCGCTCAGTTCCTGGTGGGTCGCATCACGTCGCTGAACGCCGTCACGGAGACCTTCATCAAGGACCGACCGCTCCCTGCCGGCAACTCCTCGAATTCCTTCGATATGGGCCAGGCTTCCGAGGTCACACGCGAGGTGGAGAACGAGGATTACACAGCCATGCTTGCCCGCTTTGAGGGTGGCGCGATCGGCATGTTCGAATCCACTCGCGTCGCCATCGGCCCGCACGCCGAGTACATCATCGAGGTCTACGGCTCCGAAGGGTCTTTGCGCTGGAACTTCGAACGGATGAACCAACTGGAACTCGCCACCGACCGGAGCGGCTACCGCACGATCATGACGCCCCCGTCCTTCGGCGAGTTCGGACGCTTCCAACCCGGCCCCGGCCCGGGCATCGGGTTCAATGATCTCAAGACCATTGAGGCGGCCTTGTTCCTGCGTTCGGTGGCCGAAGGAAAGCAACTTGGTCCATCCGCCGCGGACGGCTGGTCAGCATCCGAGCTCGTGGATGCCTCGCTGCGTAGCGCCGACTCCGGCGATTGGGTCCAGATTCCGGAAGTCTCGGGGCAGACGACCTACCAGGCCTAGGCACCACCTCACTCCACCCGCAGCAAGAGGAGGCCGGATCACCATCGCGATCCGGCCTCCTCTTGTAGCGTTTTTCCAGTTACTTGGCGAAGCGGAACAACTTCTTGTTCGCGAACTCGAGCATCCCAACCTTGCCTAGTTCACGTCCATAACCGGACTTCTTAACGCCGCCGAACGGTACGTCGGCTCCGCTGAGGTCGTAGGCACCAACAAAGACCATTCCGACGTCGAGCTGGTTCCCGACGCGCTCGGCACGCTCGTGATCATCGCAGATCACCACGGAGCCGAGGCCATACGGCGACGAGTTCGCGAGTTGGATGGCCTCTTCGTCACTACTGACCTTGTAGAGCTGGGCAACAGGTCCGAAGAGCTCTTCGCTGTAGACGTCCATGGCAGGAGTGATGTTGGTAATCACCGTCGGGGTGAAGACATTGCCCTGCGGTTCATTGTTGCCTACGAGGATCTCGGCACCTTGATCGAGGGCTCCCTGCACCTGCTCTTTCAGGAACTTGGTGGCAGAGTCTGAAGAGAGCGGACCAAAGTCGCCGTTCTCGTAGGACTGACCGGCAATCGCTGCTGTGAACTTCTCGGAGAACTCGTCGAAGTACTTGTCCAGCACGACGATCCGCTTGGAGCCATTGCAGGACTGGCCAGTGTTGCCCATCCGGCCCATGACAGCTTTTCTCACGGCCTGATCCACGTCCTCAGTGTCCAGCACAATGAATACGTCAGCGCCGCCGAGCTCCAACACGCACTTCTTCAAGGCACGGCCAGCCTGCTCCGCCACAATGGCGCCCACCTGTTCCGAGCCCGTGAGAGAGACGCCCTGGACGCGGTCGTCCGCGATGATGTCCGAGATCTGCTGATGCGTGGCGAAAAGGTTAACGTAGGCACCGTCCGGGAAGCCGGCGTCGCGGAACAGTTCTTCAAGAGCCAGCGCGGACTCCGGGCATTGGCTCGCATGGCGGACTATCACGGTGTTGCCCAGGATGATGTTGGGAATCGCGAAGCGTGCCACCTGATAGTACGGGTAGTTCCACGGCATGATGCCCAGAATCACGCCCAGGCCTTGGTACCGGAAGAAAGTCCGCAAGCCATCGGCTACCTCAATTTCCTCGTCAGCCAGCCATTCCTCTGCGTGCTCGGCGAAGGCTGCGGCGATGGCACCGGAGAACTCCGCTTCTCCGGCTGCCTGTGGGAGGGGCTTGCCCATCTCCCGGTTGATGATGGCTGCAAGCTTGTCCTTGCGTTCCACGAACAGCTCGGCCAGGCGCTTGGCCAAAGCAGCCCGCTCAGCCACGGTGGTGGTGCGTGACCAGTCCTGGTAAGTCGCCTGCGCTGCGCTCAGGCTGGCTTCTACCTCTGCGTCTGTGGCCGCGGGGTAGTGTGCGTGGGTGGTTCCGGTGGCTGGATCAATAACGGCAAATGCGCTCATACTGCTTACTCCTTTGTCGGAAATTTGGGATGGGGTTGCCCCCTTAAAGGGACGGGCGGGACCGTCGCATGACGGTCCCGCCCGTTGCGTCTAATGCGCGTCAGGTGCAGTGGTGGCTGCGTAGAAGCGCTGGCGGGCGCGGCCCTCGAGGTGCTTCGCAGTACCTTCCTGGCTACCCGGACGCTGCGAGGTCATGGGCACTCCCACATCCCAAAAGGCACCGTTGCCGGACAAGTAGCGCCAAGGCTCGACTCGAGCGACGATGACCGCAGGCCCATCCACTTCCTTGGCCTCCGTAAGCGCAGTCTGGAACTCCTCAATGGTGGAAGTGGACCATGCTGCACAACCCATGCTGGCAGCGTTGGCCGCGATGTCGAAGTCCAGAACTGGTCCGTCCAGGCGACCGGACTCGTTGCTACGTTCCCGGTACTGGGTACCAAACTCACGGCCAGGGCCGCCCTTTGACACCTGCAGTGGCCAAATGCATTGGTGCCCGCGGTTGTCGATCACAATGGTGATGATCTTCTTGCGTTCCTGTACCGCAGTGACCAGTTCCGTAGGCTGCATGAAGTACGTGCCGTCACCAATCAATACGTAGACCTCCCCTGGCGCGTCCCCACGTGCAATGCGGTAGCCGAGGCCGGCCGGGATTTCATGGCCCATGCACGAATTGGCGTACTCGAAATGGATTTCGGCGCCGTTGGACGGATCCCAGGCCTTGTGGATACCCTCAACCACACCACCGGAGCCCAGGATAAGGGCGTCCTGGTTGGTTGCCGTGCGGTTAAGCACGTCGATAACCTGGGCCTGACTCATGTTTTCACCGGGGAATGCCTGAAGGTCGTGCTTGCGAACCTCGAAAGTGGCCTTCCGGGCGTCCGCAATGTCGCTGCGGTAAGCATCGGAGGTGCCGTAATTGGCTGCTGCCAATCGTTCCCGCAGCGCCGCAAGGGAAAGTTTTGCATCGCCGATGACAGGGAAAGACCCCATCTTGTGGGCATCGAACGAGCCAACATTGAGGTTTACGAACTTCACGTCGGGGTTCTGGAACAGCGAGTGTGATGCGGTGATGAAGTCCTGGAGTCGTGAGCCCACAGTGATGACAACATCGGCACCGTCGGCGATTTCGTTGGCTCCCACCGTTCCGGTCACACCAAGCGCGCCCAGATTGAGCTCGTTTATGGGGCCGCTACCCTTGCCTGCATAGGTCTCAGTGACAGGGATGCCGAACTCAGCGCTGAAGCGTGCCAGTTCGTCCTGGGCCTTCGAGTACCGGACGCCACCACCCGAAATCAGCAGGGGACGCTCGGCCTTCGCGATGATTTGGGCAGCATCCCGATATTCGTCCTCCACAGCCGGGCGACGACGAATGTGCCACACCCGCGGCGTAAAGAAGGATTCCGGGAAGTCGAATTCCGCTCCCTGAATATCCTGCGGCAGACACACCACAACGGCGCCGGTTTCCACGGGATCGGTGAGGACACGCATGGCCTCAGGAAGGGTGGACAGCAGCTGGGCCGGATGAGTGATCCGGTCGAAGTAGCGGCTGACCGGACGGAAGCAGTCGTTGGCGGAGACGTCCCGCTCTACCGGATGTTCGATCTGCTGCAAAACAGGATCACCAAAACGGTTGTTGATGATGTCAGCAGGGAACAGGAGCACGGGGAGCCGGTTGGTAGTTGCCGTGGCGGCACCGGAAACCATGTTGGTGGACCCGGGCCCTGCGGAAGCCGTGCAAGCAAGGGTTGCTGCGCGGTTGGAAGCCTTTGCAAAACCGATGGCGGCATGGACCATGGATTGTTCGTTCTTGCCCTGGTAGTGAGGAAAGTCCACGCCGTACTCGTCGATTCCCTGCGCCAAGCCAACTGAGTTGCCGTGGCCAAAGATGCCGTACATTCCGGGAACGAGGCGCCGACGTTCACCGTCCAATTCGCTGTATTGGACCTGAAGGTATTCAACGATTGCTTGTGCGACAGTGCGACGGCGGACGGCCCTATTGTCGACCACGGTGCCGATGTCAGCAGCGGCTGTGCTAGTCATGCGATCTCCTAAATTCGAAGGTGCGTCGGCATTTGCAAACCGATTCGCCCGAACTTCAGGTTTTCACTGTGGTGAAGCGCTGGTGTGTCCCACTTTGATACGCGGCCGCGATCTTCAGCGGAAAACAGCAGAGGTCAGAAAAAAGCAGCCGACGGCGGCACGTAAGTACCGTCGTCGGCTGCTGTTTCTTGTTGTCTCTTTAGTCGAAGCGGAAGGGCTCCTGCGGCCCCACAGATGGCAGCGGCCGTGGCCGCTCGCAGGTGCTTTCAATCTCAATGTGGCGGCTCTGCTCCGAGGAAGCCTCGAAAGCGAGGAGGACTTCGAGCACGTGGTACGCGAAGGCGCCTCCTGTGCGAGGTTCCAGACCCTTGCGGATGGCATAGCCGAATTCAGCCAAGCCGATGCCGCGATAGGCGTCATCCCGGTGGGTGATGGGCGTTTCCCGCCAGTCGCCTCCACCCGGAGGAGTCATGTCCAGAGCCAGGTCACCGGGTTCGCCACGGCGAAGCACGGGCGCGCCGGAGAAGTGGTCCGGGTTCGGTGCAGCCAGGGAGCCACCTGTTCCGTAGATCTCCAAGTGCGGCAGATTGTGGTTCCAAATGTCCCAACTGACAATGACGGTGGCGGTCGCACCGGACTCGAAGTCGAGAGTGCCGGTGACATGCGTTGGGGTTTTGACGTGAATGACTTCGCCCTCTTTGCCCGGACGCGGCCGGGTCTCAGATGACCGCGGCGTGGTCGCAGAAACCCGCTTAACCGGACCGAAGAAGTTCACCAGGTTGGTGATCAGGTAGGGCCCAATGTCCAGCATCGGGCCGGCACCGGGGCTGTAGAAGGGGTCGACGTTCGGGTGCCAGTGCTCGTAGCCGCGGCATGCGAAGGACGCGAAGGCGGCCAGTGGCTCACCGATCCAGCCGTCATCTATGAGCTTTCGGCTGGTCTGCATGCCTGAACCCAGGAAAGTGGTTGGCGCCGAACCCACTCTCACCCCGGCCTCGCGGGCTGCGTCCAGGATCTGGCGGGCTTCCTCCAAGGAGGTGGCAAACGGCTTTTCCGAGAGGACGTGCTTGCCTGCGGCGATGGCTTGGAGGGTTACCGGTGCGTGGAGCTTCGGGGGCGTGAGATTGAGCACCAACTCAACCTCGTCATCGGCGAGCAGTTCGTCCGGCGTGAGGGCCTTGGGAACCGAGTATTCTGCTGCCCGGGCTTTAACAGCCTGCGCGTTGACGTCGGCGAGCGCCACGACCTTTACGTCCGGGTGGACGCCGATCTTGTCCAAGTATTGGTTGAGAACGTTTCCGACGCCGATGATGCCGACTCGAATGGGTTCCATGTGTATCTCCGTCAGTAGTTAGTGAAACCGTCCGGGGCGAGGACTATACCTCGCCCCGGAATGAGTTGCTATGGCTGATACGTCTAGCCGACCAGACGCGCTTGGCGGGTCTTTGCCGTGGCTGCTTCGTCAATGGCGCCGTTGGTGATGACCACGCCGTATTGTGCAGCTGCCGCTTCCAGGGAAACCCGTGATTCGCGGTAGTCGTCAAGGACCGCCAGGACGTCGCGTTCCAGCGGATCACCGTACCCACCACCACCTGGGGTGATGGATACGACCTTTTCACCGGACTGGAGGTCGTATCGACCCACCACGGGGATCTCACGGCGTTCTCCGGTCTTGAGGTCTTCAACCCAGGCTGACGGCTCCGATCCGTCGTAACCGCCCCGGACGCCCTTCGGCGGATTGATCTTGCCCTCAATGCCGTACGTAAGAGTGACGCTTTCCCCACGGGGTTCCATTGTCACCCGGGTCGCGAGACCTCCTCGCTGCCTGCCGGCTCCCCCAGTGTCAGCCACCAGAGTGCGTTCGTGAACCAGGATGGGGTAGCGCTGCTCGTCTACCTCGACGCTGTCGTGGTAGAGGAGTGCGCCACAAACAGGACGCTGGTAAGTAGGCCAACCGTCAACGTAAGGTGTGGCCGGTCCGCCGACGCCGCCTACCAGAATCTGGTTGACGTAGGCGTTGCCGTTGCGTTCGTCGATTCCGGAAATGACCGACTTTGCGGGTGCCTGCCCGGCAGCCCCCTCTGCGGTGCCGTAGCCGTCGTCGATTTGGGAGAAGGCGGCCTGGACAATGTTTACCACCCGGTCGGCGAGGTTGGTGGTCCCCGACGAGCAGGAGTACGGGTGCTTGGGGACTCCAACGGCGCAGCCGTCACGCAGCAGCACTTCCACCCGGCGGAAGGTCCCCGCGTTACTCGGGAGGTTCTCCGGGATGCCGGACAGAATACCTGCCAGTGCAGCGCCAGTGGCCGTGGCCTTCGTGAGGTTCAGGCCGTTGGGGAGGTTGTCCGGGTTGTCGCGCAGGTCAATGACGATCTTGCCCTGCTTGGGTTTCACCTCAAGGGTTGCCTGCAGGTGGACACCGTCCGGGCCGGTGCCGGGGAAGGGATCGTGGACCGATGAGCCGTGGAGGACGTACTCGGGGAGTGTTTCGATCGCACTGGCGGTGAGGCGTTCGGAGTAGTCGAACCAGGCGTCCACGAAGTCCACAAGGTCTTCCACTCCGAACTTTTCGGCGAGCTCGTGGATGCGGCGTTCGGCGATGCGCGATGCACCGACTGAGGCGAGGTAGTCTCCGTACCACTGGTCGGGTACGCGGATGCGGGACCGGCACATGCGAATGATGTCGTCGATGTCCGTGTAGTCCCGCTGAACCCGGACACACGGGAAGATGAGGGCACCTTCTTCATACACGTCCCGGGCTGTCGCGAAGAAGGTTGTGGGCAGCGAGTTGCCGCAGTCGGCTTGGTGGGCCTTGGTGACGGCGGTGAAGAGGTGGCGTCCCTTGATGAAGACGGGCACCAGGATCACGTGGTCGGCAGCGTGGGAGTTGCCCATGTAAGGGTCGTTGTGGAGGAACGCGTCACCTTCCCGGATGTCGTCATGCAGTTCCACCATGTCTTCGCCGAGCGGGCCGGCCCCGAACACATGTACTGGGACACCCTCTGCTGCTGCCAGCAACTGGTTGTCTGCTGTTAACACGGCGCAGGAGAAATCGCGGGCCGTGTTGATGACAGAGGAGCGGGCAGAACGCAACAGACCACTGGTCATTTCGCGGACAATGCCGTCAAATGCGTTGGCGAGTACCGAGAGCTTTACGGGATCAAATTCGCGCGTCACTTCTTACGCCTCCTTACGGGTGAGGTAGATGTTGGATCGTTCGTCGAGCGTGGCGTTCCACTCAGGTGGCACCACGATGGTGGTTGTGGGTTGGTCGATGACGGCAGGACCTTCGATCTTGTCCCGCGGTGCAAGGGTGACGCCGCGATAGCGCTGGGTGCTGAAGCTCGCGCCGCCGAACACGATGGAGTCGGTACGGTGGACTTCGGTTTCACGACTGACCTCGGCTTGATCCTTGGTATGCTCTGGCCGCGGGATTTCCACGCGGACGCCCCAAGTGATGATCTCCACTCGGCTATCCGGGTCGTGGGTACCGTTGCGACGGTCGTGCTCTTCGTGGAAGGCGCGCTCAATAATTCCGGCAGCGTCGCCCCCGGTGTCCGGCGCAGCGTCCAGGTAAACGCGCAAGTCCCATGCCTGGCCCGGGTAGCGGGCATCGACGAAGTAGGTGACATTGGGTGCGTCGCCCACGCCGTCGAACCGCTTCACGAAGACCTCGGCCTTGGCCGTCAGGTCCTCAACAGCCCGGGAGGCGGACCCGGCGTCGAAACTACGGGTGTCGTTGTGCAGTGGTGAGAGGAATTCCGTAGCGATCGGAGCACGATGGGCACCGTACGCGGCGAGCACGCCGGCGGTCGCGGGAATCAGGACAGTGTCAGCCTCCAGGAGGACACCGATGGCGGCCGCCACCATGGCACCTGCGCCACCGCCTGCCACAATCAGGGCGCCCCGGGGGTCGACACCCTGTTCCAGTGAAGCCTGGCGGATTGCTGTGGCCATATGGTTGGCGGAGACGTCCAGGATCGCCTGTGCGGCCTGCAAGGTGTCCATATTCAAGGGGCCAGCGATGCGGGTATCGATGGCACGCACAGCCGCCTCGCGGTCCAGCGTGAACCCACCCTCAAAACCATCAGCGTCAAGGTAGCCCAGTGCGACGCACGCGTCAGTCACGGTGGGCTCCTCGCCACCGCGTCCGTAGGCGGCCGGACCTGGAGTACTGCGGGCGCTCTGGGGACCCACGCGAAGCAGACCACCGCCGTCGATCCACGCAATGCTGCCGCCACCGGCGCCGATGCTGGAGACGGCCACGGACGACAGGCCGGTCAGATGCCCCACAAAGGGCTCACCCAGCCATGCTTCCCGGGTATGGCGGACAACGCCCTCTTCAACAAGGGATACGTCGAAGGTGGTCCCGCCCATATCGCAGACCACTACCGTGTCCCGCTCCGGAGCAGCTGCCGCGCCAACAAGCGGTGCCATGGACGGACCGGAGTTAAGCAAAAGTACCGGCCGGTCCAGGACATCCGCGACGTCGAGCACCGCACCTTCGGAGGTAACCACCAGCAGGTCACCACCGAAACCGTACTCCTGGAGGTCGGCCCGCAGCTTGCCCAGGTGGTCTGCCATGAGCGGCTTCAGGGAGGCGTCGATCGAGGCTGCCGAGGAGCGGCGGTATTCGCGGATGGTCGGGTTGGCCTCGTTGGACAGCGTGTAGGGAACACCAGGCAGGATTTCCTGGATGAGCTCCGCGACGCGCTTTTCATGTGCGTCGTTGATGATCGACCAGAGGAAGGAAACGGCCACTGCTTCGATTCCCTTTTCCTTGAAGGATTCCAGAACCTCACGCACTTGCTCTTCATCCAGCGGCACCAGGAGATCGCCCTCAGCAGAAATGCGTTCGGTGATCTCAAAGGTCAGGTGACGCGGGATGTACGGCGGCGGGTAGGCAGCCTTGGAGTCAAAGGCATCCCGGCGGCCGCCTTCACGCAGCAGCAGGGTGTCGGCGAACCCGTCCGTGGTCAACAGGGCCGTCTTGGCAACTTTGCCCGTCAGAACTGCGTTGGTGGCATGCGTCGTGCCATAGACAATCACATCCGCGTTGCGCAGGACGTCATCCCCGCTCCAGCCAACCGATTCGGCCGCCCGGCGAACAGAGGCTTCGAAGCCGGTGAAAACGCGGTCATAGGTGGTCAATGCCTTACCAACGGCCATGTCGCCTGTGTTCGATCCGACCACCACGTCCGTGAACGTGCCACCGGTATCGACGGCGATGCGGTACCTCGCTTCACCTGATTGTGTCTGTACTTCACTCATGGGTTTCTAACTTTCGTAGAGTTGGAGGGGTTATAGCTGGGGCTTGCCGACGCGGTTACGGAGCAGCCCTACTTTTTCGATCTCGATTTCCACCGTGTCCCCCGGCTCAAGCCAAACGGGAGGATTCCGCTTTGCACCAATGCCTTGCGGAGTACCGGTGGCAATGACGTCTCCCGGTTCAAGGGTGAGGAAGCTCGACAGATAGGAGACGACGCGGGCGATGGAGAAGATCTGGTATCGCGTGTTGGAACGCTGCACTTCGATGCCGTTCACCCGTGTAGCGATGTCCAGTTCCTGCGGGTCTCCTACTTCGTCCAGCGTCACCAGTGCCGGGCCCCAAGGGGTTGAGCCGTCAACGGCTTTGCCGGCCAGCCACTGCGTCCCGCGGTACTGGAGGTCGCGTGCTGTGACATCATTCAGTGGAGCAAGGCCTGCAACGTAATCGAGTGCTTCCTCTTCAGGGACCACACTTGCCCGCCGGCCAATGACAACGGCAACTTCTCCTTCGAAGTCGAGATTGCCGCTGACCTGGGCCCCTCCGATTTCGTCCTCTGGACCCACCATGGTGGAGGCGAATTTTGCGAACACGTCCGGATATTCCGGGAAGGCCCGGCCGGTTTCCGCCACATGGTCCTTGTAATTGAGACCGATGCAGAGCACCTTGGCTGGATCCGTGACCGGGGTGCTCAACCGAACCTCCGTCACCGCGCCCACCCGGGCCACCGGGTCTTGGGCGGCGAGACTGCTGATCCCGGCCGAGATCGCAGGAACAAGGTCGCCGTAGAGCTCCAGGAACTCACGAACCGAAGTAGTCGCACCGTGGACTGCCTCAGTTGAGCCCTGGAGGAGCAGTTCCAGATCAAAGACAGCATCGTCGATCAGCACTCCCCCACGGACGCCTGACTCATGGTGGTACGAGACAATCTTCATGGCTACTTCCCGCCTTCCATGCCCGGGGTCCGTCCCGCAACGGCGAGCACGGCCTCGACCAGGCGCTCTGCGATGTCCCCCGCGACCTTCTCGTCCATGGGGGTGGACAAGGACAAGAGGTTGGCAGGCGAACCGAGCAATCCCCGCTCGTAGGAAGCCCACCAGAGCTCGTGCTGGGTCTTTTCGTCAACCTTCTCCGCGCCAGCTGGAACCGCGCGGAGCAGCGAACCTCGGCCTCGGACTTCCCAACCGGCGTCGGCGATCTTCAGGTTCACAGCGTCGCGGGTGGTGTCACCGAGGTGGTTCAGCCTCTTCACTTCCTCTTGAGTGAAGAGGCGCAAGGCGACTGCTCCCGCAGCCATGCTTACCGGATTTCCGGAGAAAGTTCCGCCGTGGGGCAGACTGCCCGGATGGGTCGGGTCGACCTCTGCCATAAGCTCAGCCCGTCCGGCCACAGCGCCGACGGGGAAACCGCCGCCGATCAACTTGCCGGTGGTCAGCAAGTCGGGTGAAACGCCGTATTCACCGCTGAAGCCCTTGAATCCGAGGCGCAGGCTGATGACTTCGTCAATGATCAGCACAATCCCGTACCGCGTCGCAAGCTCACGGGCAGTGCGTACAAAGTCCTCGGAGATCCTGAGAAGACCTGCCCTGTTGGGCAGCAGGTCCAAGATGATCGCGGCGTAGGAATCCGGTGCGGCTTCAACTTCCTGGCGCAGGATGTCGACGTCGTTGAGCGGCACCGCGGTGACGTCCTTGATCACGCCGCGCGTGACTCCGCGCTGATATGCCGGCCCGCCAGGAACCAAGGCCACCTCGGACGTACCATGGTAGCCGCCCTTGGTGACGATGACCCGTTCGCGCCCTGTGCTTGCCCTGGCGATGCGGATGGCGGACATCACGGCTTCGGTGCCGGAGTTGGCAAATCGTACCTGGTCAAGATCAGGCAGCCGGGACAACAAGAGATCTGCCAGTTCCCACTCGTAGAGGTTGGGAATTCCCCAGCTGGCGCCGGCGCTGAGCGCCTTCGTAGCGGCCTCGGTGATCTCGGGGTGCGCGTTGCCATGGATGAGCGACGTGAAATTGTTATTCGCGTCGATGAGTTCCCGGCCACGGTCATCCCAGACGCGGTACCCCTCCCCTCGGATGGCGTACGGGCTCGGAGCTCCCGTGTAATACGTTGAACGGCCGTAGCCGCCAGGCAGCAGAGGGAAGCCGCGGGGTCCCCTGCGCAAATGTGGATCCTCCGCGGGCTGGCGCTCCGCGACCTTTTCCAGGTGGTTATTTGTTCCCAATTGGTTTTTCTCCAGTCTTTTCAGTTCACGAGGTCGATGAGCGGTTGCCCGGTCAGGGCCAGGCGAACCCGTTCCACGGCTCCGTCCTGCAAGGCCCCGGTGGAGCGGTTGGAACGCCACGCAATGTGCGGAGTCAGGATGGTGTTCGGGGCTGAGCGGAGAGGGTGCCCGTCACGCAGGGGCTCCTCTGCAAAGGTGTCGATGCCTGCACCGGCAATGTGACCCGAGGCGAGAGCTTCGGCAAGAGCCGATTCATCGATGAGTCCGCCGCGGGAAACGTTGACCACCACTGCCCCCTTGCGCATTCGTGCCAGGGCATCCCCGGAAACAAGGTTTGCCGTGTCTGTGGTCAGCGGCAGATGCAGTGAAACGACGTCGGAGTTTTCGAGAATGTCCTCGAGTCCGGTCAGCCCTACAAAGCTGTCCGTCACGAACGGATCGTAGGCCCTTACCCGGGCGCCAACAGCTTGGTACATCCTGGCCACGTGCTGGCCAATGCGCCCCATTCCGAGGACGCCGACTTCGAGCTCGGACAGTACCGGCGTGTCGTAGCCAATGGTTCCGGCCCAGCCGAGATCCCGGATCGATGCATCTCCTGCGGGCAGCCTGCGGGCCAATGCCAAGCCCATGGCGAAAGCGTGCGAAGCCACTTCCTCCGAAGCTGTCCCCGGGACAATCGACACCGGGATGTCTGCCGCCGTAGCTGCGGCGACATCGATGTTGTCATAGCCGATTCCATAGCGGATGACAGCCTTGCACTTGGACATCACAGGGAAGTCCGCAGCGGTGAGTTTCGCGTAAGGAGTGATCATCACAATGTCGGCTTCGGGAAGTCCTTCACGGAAGGCTTCGACATCGGCAGCCGGGTTTAGCGTGTAACCGAACTCCTCCGCGAGCGCGTGCTCGCGGTCCAGGTTCGGAAAGTGGTGGGGGGCCACAAGAATGGTTCCCTGGGCATCGCGGGTCATAGTCGCCGTCCTGTTCGTTTTGTACCCTCTTCATCTGCCAAGCACCCCTTGGAAGGTGCCGGTGTCCGGGTGAATTCAAGTAGAACGCGATATGCCCAGGCCCATCCGTACCAAATCGAGACACGTGGGTGGGATACTGTCCCACCCATCCGCCTGCAGGGATCGATGGAGACACAAAGCAGCCGGCCACACGCCGTGGCCGGCTGCTTTTAACCGGTTTCAAAGTTAGAGGTCGAACCCTCGGCTGCGGAAATAGTCCATGCGACGGTAAAGGGTGGAACGGCCAATCTGCAAGGTCTCCGCCGCCAGGCTTCGGTTACCGGCGGCTTCCTGGAGAGCGGTCCGGAGTTCGCTGAGTTCGGCGTCCTCCAGCCGGGACAACCGCCCCTTGGTGAAGACCCTCTGGAAGCCCTGCGGGAGGTCGTCCACAGTTACTTCTGCACCACCGGCCCGTTCAACAGCATTGGACACCACTGCGCGTAGCTGGTCGATGTTTCTGGGCCAGTCTGCGTGCGTCAACGTTGTGAGAAGCCGGCGGGACAACCTGCGATCCCCCATCTCTTCAGCGATCGCGTTCGCAAGTTGCGGAATGTCTTCCCTCCTGTTGCGCAAGGGCTCAACTGAGATCTCGAGGACATTGAAGGCTTCAGAGAGAATCAGGGTGGCGTCGGTCGGGTGCGTGATAGTGAATGCGAGTTTGGTGGTGGCGTTGCCCCGCAGGTTCCGGGCGAGTTCAGTGGCTTCGCTTTGTGAAAGTTCGTCGGCATGTTCAACGATCAGCGTGGATGGCAGTTCCGTGGATACACGATGGATGACATCCCTGAGCTGTGGATTCCGGAGCGCGCCACCCCTGGCATCAACCACCATCTGCTCGCCACGCATGGCGGCAATGGCGCCAGCAAGCCTCCGCTTCCCGCTACCCAGCTCGCCGATGACAACAACCGAACGATCCTGTTCTACAGCCTTTCGAGCCAGGTTCAAGGTGCGTTTGAATCCCATACTCGTCCCGTCAAGATGCTTTAGGAGACGGCCCGCCGTGTCCGGCAGGGAATTCTGCGGGTTGACCTGGCTACTTCCCGGCTCGGCAGTGCGCTCCTTGGCAGGCGAATGGGGCCGGACAACCACGATCGCCCCGACATTAGCCGCAGACAATGTGACTGGTGATACTTCCAAGGTGGAGAGCCCAGGCCCTTGGAGCGACACCTCGCAATTCAGCTCGCGGCCTGAGGACATCACCGCTTTCGCGTACCCAGAGATGACGGAGACGTCGCCGTCCTCCAACGTAGCCGTTGCGGAAGCGTTGAGGAGGGAGTTCTTGCCGTCAAGCGCAATCACGGCACGGTTTCCCCTGCGGCGGGAGACCCTCAAGTACTCGCTGAGCAGCGCCCGTTCCTTGGACGACGTCCGGACCTCAATGTCGCGCTCAATCCTGGAAGCCACCCCCTCGAGCATCAACAAAGTGGACGACGGCTCCAGCGTGGAGACCCTGTTGGCAGGCAGAGTGAGCCCGATGACAGCCCGAACCCTGTTGTGGAACGGGTCCCGGACCAGGGAAGCAAAGCACCAGTTACCCCGCATGTCCTCGCGGAAGTGCTCCTCCGGCGCGAGCCAGACACCGCGTCCTTCTTCCAGTGCCAGACCTTCACCGTTGCTCCCGCAGCTTTCCTCCAGCAGTGAATATCCGGCAGGGAAGCCGTCATCCCGCAGGAAGTCCGCTTTGACCAGTACACCGTTAGGCGCTGTCAGGTTGACGTAGCCGCCAAGGTCGGCGGCAACCTCGTCCAGTTTCTGGAGGTGTGGACCGGCCGCCTGGATGGTGTATTCGTCCACGCGGCCCTCGTCAAAGAATCCCCGGTCCACCACGGCATCGACACCCGCAGCCCGACTTCTGTACCAAGAGCGCGCCACGATGGGACGAACACCGGTGAGGTCGGCGTGGGGTTGCATGAGGAAGAGTTCACGTAGCCGGTTTATTTGGCGCATCGACTCTTGCGGCAGCCAGGGGGAAAGTACTTCGGCAGAGGCCATGGCATTAGTTCTTTCTGGTGGAGCCCGGAATTCAAGAGACGGCGGTAGTAGTACCACCGCGGCGGGAGGGAAGCCATCTACTTACCCAGCCTTGGCCCTTAGGTCGAAAGGCTTGCTGCGCGTGCCAGCTTTCGTTGTGAGCTGCATCGTCTTCCAGCGCCTTGGCGCTGATATATGCGGCAACCATGCCCGAAAGCCCACTGCCAAAGATCATGCTGCTTCCTCTGGCCCCCCGGTTCGAATCGTCGCCTGACATGATTCGTTCCTTCCCGCTATTGACTCATGACGGCGGAGCCAGCAGGTGCTGCTTTGCGCCTCTTTCAG
The DNA here is from genome assembly GCF_019977235.1 of Arthrobacter sp. StoSoilB5. Lineage (NCBI taxonomy): Bacteria > Bacillati > Actinomycetota > Actinomycetes > Micrococcales > Micrococcaceae > Arthrobacter > Arthrobacter sp. StoSoilB5. The sequence continues at coordinate 2,668,329 of NZ_AP024646.1, read as the reverse complement.
GATAGCTAACTAATGGTCGTTAGCCAAGAGTCTTCATCAAATTTGCTTCATGTTTGGATGCCGAGGGTGCGTCCGTCAGTCAGGCTGCCGGCATCACAACTGCTAGGGTCAAATCATGAGCAGCACGTCCTACAAAGCCGCCCGCGACGCCTTCGCCCACCGCTTGGAAGAGTGGGACTGGGCGGGTCAGGGAGCTTCTCGGCGACACATACTCGAGGCTTTCTTGCAACTCGCCATCGCCAACGGGTTCAACTCCGTATCCATGCGGACCATCGCCAACGCCGTCAACATCAAACCGCCGAGCCTCTACTCGCATTTTCCAGGCGGCAGGGACGAAATCGTGGCGGAATCACTACGCTGGCACTTTCACCGGTTTGGCGTGGCACTTCTAGAGGCCGTTGACCAAGCGGAATCGGCAGGGGCGTTCTGGGACGCCATGGTCAGGCTGCACTTCACTCGACAGGTGACGCTTCCGGAAAGCAACCTGTGGGACCTATTGGTGGCCACCGACAGGATGGCAACAATCCTTCCGGCGGACTTGCGCGCCCAGGTGGATGATTGGGTTTCGCTCCACGAAAACATGTACGTAGCCGCCGCCGTTGATATGGGATTTAAGCAACCTGAAGAACGCGTAAGAGTGGTGATGACCCTTCTGGAAGGTGCCACACGGTGGGCATCTACAGACCCTGACGACGAAGAACTCACGGCTCTTACCGACCGCGCCATCGCGCTATCCAGAACTATTTTGGAGATGGATTTCTAGAAGCGGGACCCAAAAAGGGATGCCTCCGGGGCTTTAGGCATAGCCCTGGTGGCAATTGGGAGAGACCCAGGTTCATCCAAATATCGGTCCGACTCCGCGAAGATAATTTCCAACCCATGCCGCTAACCGGACTTAAGAAGGCTCCCCTTTGAGTTCCTATTAAAAAACTTTGAGTTCCTATTAAAAAAGGGGGCAGCGCGTCCTCGCAGCCCCGCCCCCGACATAGGTACCGTCAGCGGCGAACCGAGCGCTCCGGAAGCAACCGGTTCAACCGCTGGGTCCTGGGCGGATCCGCCACATACTCTTTCGAGGGTTCGCCAAGTTTGACCCTCCAAGAAGCAGCCGAAGCCCTGAGCGTCTGGCCCACCACACTGTCCCGTCTGGAACGAGGACTGTCCCACCCTGCGACGTCCACCACCGCTACGAAACCTGGCTCAACTCCCAATCCACCGCGCACGCGCAGACGCCCTATCCACCGGTGAACCGGGTGCTTCCAACCTGACCGTGGACACCGAGGCTCCGGGGTCAAGGGCGGCCCCAGGCCGTCGCGCAGCGATCGCGGCAGCGACCCTTGAAGCCGGAGTGGAGGCCACGGTAGCCTAACGGCGCCTGGTCCAGCGACCATTGACAAGAATAGGAGCATCATTGTCCCCACTGCTCATTTACCTCCGCCTACCCCTGACCTAGTAGCAGGGACACAGCAACTTCGTATGTTTTGCGTCAAACGAAGCCGCCCCCTCTGTCGCGCTGCGCACGGCCCGACCGCGACGAGGTGGCGCCCCTTAGCGTTTCGACTAAGAGACGCCACCGGTCAACCTCCGGAAATCAGGCTTCCAGCGTCACCGTCGTGGCACCGGTCACGCGCCCAGCCTGGAGTTCCAGCAGTTCGGCCCGGAGTGAGGTGTCCAGAGCCGCATCCAGAACCGTTAGTGCCAGGACGGTGGCGCCGTCGAGGATGGCTTCGTCCGCCTCCGGTGAGATGGCGGCGGCGGTGAAGTCCGGGTGGTGCGGCACCGCGGTGCTGTTGCGGACCACCACCATGCCGTGCACGGACGGGACTACCTGGGAAACGTTGCCCATGTCGGAGGAACCACCCCCGAAGATGGGCGTCGTGTCCACGGGCCTTCCGACGGCTTCCATGTTGGCGTCCCATGCCTTGCCCAGCCCGGCGTGGGTGTCGATGGGAGCGTAAGGGTGTTCGGTCTGCCGGTGCGTCCATGTGCAGCCGGTGGCGATGGCTGCACCTTCGAAGCACGCGAGGACGCGCCGCTTGAGGTCCCGCCACACATCAACGTCTCCGGCGCGGACTTCCACCTGAACGGTGGAGTCGCCGGCGATGACGTTGGTGGCACCGCCGCCGTGCGAGATGAAGGCGTTGGTGTTTGCGTTCTCCGGCAGGTGCTGCCGCAGGACGGCCATGTTCATCAGCGCCAGACTCGCCGCCGCGCCAGCGTTGATGGCCTTGTCCGGGGCGCCTGCTGCGTGGGCTTCGCTGCCTTTGAATTGCACTTCGAAGCGCTCGACGGCGGCCATGCCGATGGCCGCCGCGCTCCGCTCAGTGCCCGTCATGCCATGCACCATGAGGGAGAACGCTGCGTCCTCCCACGCTCCGGCCTGAAGCAGCGAGACTTTTCCGCCGCCGTGTTCCTCCGCGGGAGTGCCGAGGAGTTTGATCCGCAGTCCGGCGGCGTCGGCCACGGGCTTAAGGGCCAGCGCAGCGCCGACGCCGGCTGCGGCGATCATGTTGTGCCCGCACGCATGGCCGACTTCGGGGAGGGCATCGTATTCGGCACAGATGACCACGGTCAGTTCGCCGGTCCCGTAGACGGCCTCGATCGCCGTCGGAACATCATAGGCGCGTTCGGTCACCTCGAAGCCGCCGTCGCGGAGGACAGCGGCCACGGCCGCTGCTGAGTCGTGTTCCTCCCAGGAGATCTCTGCCAGTGCATGGACCTTGTGGCTAAGTTCAAGGATGGAAGGCCCGACGGCGGCAGCGGACTCGCGTACGGTGTCGCGCAAGGTGTCTTGGGAGGTGGTGTCGATGGAAACGGTCATTGTTGATCCTTCGTGTCGAGGTGAATTAGTTGGCAGGTTCGAGGACGTCGTCGACATTCGATGACGATGTGGTTGATTCGACCGGTGTGGTCTGGGCTTGGCGGATGAAGAGCACGGCCACTGCGAAGAGGACGCAGACTCCGGCGCAGATCCACCAGACGGCGTGGAAGGACAGCTCGGTGGCCGCCCGCGTTCCGGCGGCGGTTGGAGTGGTGAGCGCTGCCATCAGAAGCGCGAAAAGTGCTCCGGCGACTCCTCCGGCGGCGGTGCGGGCTGTGTTGTATAGCCCCGAGGCGATACCTACTGAATCGGTTGCTGCGCGCTGGACCACCAAAGTGGGGAGCGTGCCGCTGACCAACCCGGAGCCGAGCCCGGCCATGACGAGCCATACCGCGAAGGTCACCAGGGTACCTGGTGCAAGGATCATCAGGACGTACGCGATGGCGCTGAGCCCTCCTCCAAGAGCGACACTCCGTGGGCCGCCGATCAGCCGGGATGCCCGGTCGCTGAATGAGGCACCCAGGAAGGCTGCAAGCGCCATGATGCTGAGCATTGTTCCCGCGGCAGAGGCTGCAGCGCCGAAGCCGAATCCCAGCGTGGCCGGATCGGAGCGCAGGTAGACGGAGATGGGTGCTTGCGCGCCGAACAGTTGCGCGCCGTAAAGGAAGGCGACGACAATCGGGAGACCAATGCCGCCACGAAGGAGCATGGTGAGGTCCACCAGGGGGTGTTCCGTCCTGCGGGCTGAAACCACCCAGCCGGCCAGGAGGGCAATGCCGACCGACATCGCGAGGGCCGTGGTCAGCGGCGGCCATGTTGAGAGATTTGAAGCGCCTCCCAGGAGAGCAGCCAAGCCACCGCCAAGCAGTGCAGCACCGAGATAATCCACCCGGCCTTTGCTCCGCAGCGGGCTTTCCTTGACGAAGAACGCGATGCCGGGGACGCACAGGGCCATGAAGATCGCTGGCATCAACAGAGTGATGGACAGGCTCTCAGTCGCGTCGAGGACAAATCCGGCCAGGAAACCGCCGATCGTTGCGCCGAGGGTCAACGCCGCCACGAGCCTGCCGATGCTTCGCCCGGAGCGTTCAGAATCGCGTTGATGGACGATGGCGAATTCCAAGGGGAGGAAAACGGCCAGCGGGGCTTGGATAGCACGTCCCAGAAGGAACAGTTCGTAGTTTGGGGCGAAGGCAACCAAGACGGAAGCCGCGGCAACGATAGCCGTGGAGATCATGAGTATCCGCTTGTGGCCGTGGATGTCACCCAGCTTGGACAGCAAAGGGACCACCAACACTGTCGCCAACAAGTAGGCGGCGCTGATCCAATTCAGCGATGCTGCCGAGACTCCATGGTGTTCACCAATGGAAGAGAACAGAGGATTCAGCCAGCCCTGAAGTATGCCACTGCCAAGCTCCATGACCACCAGGAAACCGACGGCTCCTGCCGCCGTGGTGGATTTCTGCGCCGTTGTACGCATGTGCGCTCCGATGTGATGAGAAGTGAACGGGATCACAACATCATGGAAGTGCCGTGTTTCCAATTGATGAAATTGCAGCTTTCCGTGGATAATCTGTTGTCTATGCCGGAAAACATGCTTGATCCCCTCGAAGAGCGTCTCATCCATGCTCTTCAGATCGAAGGTCGGGCGCCGTGGAGTGAACTGGCCCCCATGATCGGAGTCGACGCCGTAACCCTCGCCAGGCGCTGGGACTCCCTGAGGGAACGCGGGCTCGCATGGGTCACCGGTATCTTCCCCGACGGAGCATCGGCACTGGTGGACATCACGTGCAAACCCCAGCAAACGGGCGAAGTGGCCCGCCAACTGGCACAGATCCCGGAAGTGATGACCCTCGACCACACCTCCGGCGGACGGGATCTATTGGCCACGGTCCTCGCCGACACCCCGCTCTCCATCTGGGACACAGTCACCAACCGCATCGGCGGCTTGGAAGGCGTCAGGAACACCCAGACGCATCTCGTTACCGAAGTAGTCATGGAGGCCTCCGATTGGAGGCTCCGCGCCCTCACAACGCAGGAGGCAGCCAGGGTCCCCCGCCCTCGCCCACCACGGGCAAGGGCGCCGCGGACCGTGCACCCTGACGTCGAAGCAGCGCTCCGCCATTGCCTGGCCGAAGATGGCCGGCGCCCCGTCAGCCGGATTGCCGCAGAACATGGACTAAGCGAACAGCGCGTCGCGGATGGGCTGGCCCGCATGCGCGCCGATGGCATGCTGCGGATACGCACGGACGTCGCACGCACGGTCACGGGTTGGCCTGTCTACGCCTGGTACTTCATGCGGACCGCCGCCAAGCACGTTCAGCAGATGAAAGGACTCATGGCTAAGATTCCTGAAGCCCGAACGGCTCTGGCCGTCGCGAGCCAGTACAACTTGGTGGTGGCCGTCTGGCTGAAGGAAATGTCCGATGTCATGCGCTTCGAGGCTGCCATGGAAGCTGCTGTGCCGAGCGCCCGCATCGTTGACCGCAGCGTAGTGTTCAGGATGAGCAAGCACCTCGGCCGGCTCATCGATGAACAAGGGGCCGCGACGCTGGGATTCGTCCACCCGTCCTCGGAAAGTAGCTGAGGCCTCAGTTCTGAGGTTAAGTGGTCCTAAACCCTGGGAGGTCCCGTGCTCGAAATCCGACGCCTGCAAATACTCAAGACCCTTGAGGTTGAGGGAACCATGACGGCCGTTGCCGCCAAGCTCCATATGACAACGTCGGCGGTCAGCCAGCAGTTGGCCGTGCTGGAACGGGAGGCCGGGATGGCGCTCCTGATCCGCGCCGGCCGGAAAGTGCGGCTGACGGAAGCTGGAGTCATGCTGGTGAAGCATTTTGGCCGGATAGCTGCGGAAGTTGAGGCAGCCGAGGCGAACTTGAAGAAGCTTCAGACAGATGTCCGCGGACACCTCGCCATCAGCGCTTTCCCCAGCTTTTGCAGCACGGTGCTGCCCGCCGCCGTCATGTCCCTTCAGGCCAGCTACCCGCGACTCGACGTCACCGTGTCCGACCTTGAGCCGTTCGAGAGTGTGGCCCAGTTGAGAGAAGGGCACATCGATGTCGCAGTGGTGGACGACCTGCACGACATCCAGGATGAGGGGCTCGTCAAGACTGTGCTGGCCCGCGATGAAATTATCCTCTGCCTACCACAGGACCGGGAGGCCCCGGATGCAGCGACGCTGGCCGACTACGCCGATGAACGCTGGATCCTTGACCAGGAAGGCAGCGTTTTTGAGCGATTCGTTCTACGAACCTGCCGTGACGCTGGATTCGAGCCGAACGTCATAGCCCACTGTCGGAACCTGATGGCCACCTTGGGGTTGGTCCGTGGTGGCCTCGGAGTCGCCCTGATGAGTGAACTGAACCTCGGCCGGGAAACGGAAGACCTGGTGGTGCGTCGAGTAGATCCAAGCTGCGGCCGCAACATCATTGTCTTGCACCGGGCGGCCAGCCGGGAATCGCCGGCAGTAGCCGCCGTCGTCGACGAACTGCGGAAAGCGACCGACGCCCGCCCGAAAGCGTGACGCGCGTTGGCGATCAGGCGAACTGTTAAGTTCTGCTTGACGTTCCGTTCAAAAGTTTCCGATAGACGCTGGCCGCATTCCCACCCAAGCTGGTAGAAGATCCCTATCAACCCTGCTTCGGAGGTATTCCATGGCTTTGAGTGCCCTTGACCTTTTTTCGATCGGAATCGGCCCCTCGTCGTCCCACACTGTGGGGCCAATGCGCGCGGCCCGCTCGTTCGTCGAAGACCTTGAAAGGGAAGGAAAGTTCGACGCCGTTGATCGCCTTAATGCCGGACTGTTCGGTTCCTTGGGGGCTACCGGACGCGGGCACGGTTCAGACAAGGCGGTCATTCTGGGATTCATGGGCGAATCGCCGGAAACCGTAGACACACTGACGGCAGACAGCGTTGTTGACGAAGCCACAGAGGCCAGGAAGATACTGCTTGCAGGGCGCCGAATGATCACGTTCAACAGAACCCAGGACGTGGTGCTCCACCTGCGCAAGTCACTGCCGGCGCATCCCAACGGAATGCGGTTCCAAGCCTTCGACAATCAGGGAAGAGTGCTGAGCGAACGCGTCTACTACTCCGTGGGTGGCGGATTCGTCGTTGGCGAGGACGGAGTTGGAAAGTCGTTCCCCGAGGCGGTACAACTCCCCTACCCGTTCTCCAACGCCGAGGAATTACTGGCCCACTGCAAGCGTGAAGGCCTGGCCATCAGCGACATCATGCTCGCCAACGAGGGCGTCTGGCGCAGCGAACACCAGACCCGCGCAAAACTGCTGCACATTTGGCAAACCATGAAAGAGTGCGTGTCACGCGGCTGTAGCCGAACGGAAGAACACCTGCCCGGGAACCTGATGGTCCGCCGTCGTGCTCCGCGGCTGCTGGCGGACCTGCAAGCGAAAGACGACACCAGCGATCCTTTGCGTGCGGTGGACTGGGTGAACCTCTTTGCGCTGGCGGTGAACGAAGAGAACGCCACGGGCGGGCGCGTCGTCACCGCCCCTACCAACGGCGCTGCCGGAATCATTCCAGCGGTATTGCACTACTACATGATGTTCACACCCGGAGCCACCGAAGAATCAGTGATCCGTTTCCTCCTCACCGCAGCTGCCATAGGTGTCCTGTTCAAGCAGAACGCCTCAATCTCCGGCGCCGAAGTGGGTTGCCAAGGGGAGGTCGGTTCTGCGTGTTCCATGGCCGCGGGCGCGCTGTGCGAAATTCTGGGCGGCACACCCCAGCAGGTGGAGAACGCCGCCGAAATCGGGATTGAACACAACCTTGGCCTCACCTGCGACCCCGTTGGTGGCCTGGTCCAGATACCCTGCATCGAACGCAACGCCATGGCCAGCAACAAAGCCATCAACGCTGCACGGATCAGCCTGCGCGGAGACGGCGTCCACCACGTCTCGCTTGACACCGCCATCAAGACGATGCGCGAGACAGGAGCAGACATGAAAAGCAAGTACAAAGAAACGTCCCGCGGCGGCCTCGCTGTCAACGTGATCGCTTGCTGATGCCCGCTGTCGCCTCCCCTCATGGGCGAGCTGGAGGACTTGTCGATGGAGGGGGCTTATTGGAGATACTTGAAAGCGCTCCGGGGGCGGGCACTAAGTAGACAAGCTTTGTCGGGCTGCGCGCCGAAGGTAGGACACCGTTTGGATAACACTGTACGGAACGTTGCTTTCTGTCCGCACGCAAGAAAAACATCAGATGGCGGCGCTCCTCCTGCCAAGACCTTTCCATCCGATCGAATTCTTCGGCGGAGATGTCCTGGCTATCGAGGAGACTCAGCGTGCGCTTCATGGACCCGATGCATTCTTGCCACCCTGGTGCCTGGTCTAATTCCACCCTGTTTTACGTCTGGATCGAGCAGGTAGATCAGCAGTCCTCCTGCTTTTGGGCCTGAAGCGGGCTCCACCGGTTCCGACAATGCACCGGACCCGAGCTCCATCATGTCGGCGAACACCTTCCCGACGTCAGCCCCAGCAAAGGCAAGATGCGCAGTTCCTGGCTGTGCCTGTGATGGATCGACGGCAGGCGGAGGATCCTCGACCTGGGCAAGTTCCAGCCGGAAAATGCCGTCACCCGTGGTGACCATCAGGGCTCTGACCTTCACATCGGGACGGCCGTAAAGTTTGCCTACGTAGGGTCCCGACGTCCATGCATCCAATCGGCGTAGCCCGAGCCCATCGGCGTAGAACTGACGTCACGGAACTTCTGGTCGGAGAGTCCCTGCAAGGCGTCCGATTCGACGCTGATGCTGGCGGTGTTGATCAGGAAAATGACGTCCCGTGCCTGGGTAACGGCAGCCGAGATCGAGGGGTCGGTGACGTCAAGAATGAGGGGGACCACACGTTTCAACTGCAACAGAATCCAACGTTCCAGTTCGGGGGTAACGTTCACGATGCAAGCGACTAGAACGGAACACGTGAATCCCGTAGCGCCCAGACCAGCACGCCAAGCCACGGGCTGCTCACTCTGGGCTGCTCAACCTGTGTTAGTGGGCGGCGAAAGGTTCCAGCTTTCAAAGGTCAACATCTAGGGCTGAGTCAGGGATTTAGCCCGTTCGTGATCTATATCAAATCTTTCCTTGACAGAGCCATCCTGCGGCCCTAAATTTAGTGCAACCGATCTCAGCAACCGATCTCAGTCCAACTTCCAATAATGCAACCGATCTCAAAGGAGAGACTCGATGAACCAATCGGCTTCTCCCCACCGTCGAAACCCCGCATTTAGCACGCGTCGCTTGAGCACGGCATGCTCCCACATCAGCACACTCATTCACAGGAGAAATTCATGATCAAAAAGCGATGGGGCTTAGCGCTCGTAACAGCCGTTGTGGCCGGCCTTGCACTCAGTGGCTGTTCACCCTCAGCTTCGGAACCCAAAGGTCCCGTGACGCTGAACTACTGGGACTTCCTCGATCCCAGCCAGGCTAATCCGCGTTCAAAGGCACTGAAGGAAAACATTGCCAAGTTTGAGGCGGCCAACCCCGACATCAAGATCAACCTCTCCGTCGTTTCGTTGGGCGACATGTTGAACAGACTGCCGCAAGCCGCGGCAGCAGGTCAGGCCCCTGATGTCTTCAAGATGTTCACTCCCGTCGTTCCCCAGATGGCATCTGCCGGCGTCTACTCCCCGCTGCCTGACGCCGCTTCGAAGGTAACTGATTGGCTGCGTCCCACCGACACTCTTGCGGGGCCCGACGGCAAGCCGGTTGCCGTGCCGTACGAATACCGAACCTGTGCCCTGTACTACAACCAAAAGATCCTTAACCAGATCGGCGCGACCGTCCCGACCACATACAACGAGGTTGTTGAAGTTGCCAAGAAGGCTGCTGCCGCTGGCTTTACCGGGTTCGGGACGGGCTTCTCGGACACAGACAACTCGGCCATCATCAGTACCTTCTTTAACTGCTTCATGTCCCAGGTGGATCAGGAAATCTGGAACAAGGATGGTCAAGCTGATTTCGCGACGGCCAAAGGCAACGAGTTTGGTGACTTCCTGGCCAAGCTCAGGGACGCAAAGGCTCTTGGTAGCAACGTCGTTTCTGACACGTACGGCACGGTAGCTGACGGCATGGCGAGCGGCACTGTCGCAATGGCGGTCTTGGGCACAGAACGAGCGGTTTCCTTCGGCTCGCAGAACAAGGACCTCAAATGGACGGCCCTGCCTAAGGCGAGTACCGGCGACACGACAGGTACCACCATTGGGTGGACCTTGGGCATCGGCAACGGCAGTAAAAACACCGAGGCTGCCTGGAAGTTTATTGAGTACATGACCGGGCCGGAAGCCGGTGCACTGATGGCAACCGGCGGTGAGGTACCCACCCGTGCCGCCACCTACCAGCAACCGTTCTTCTCCACTCCAGAGGCGAAGACCGTCAACGACATCGCGGCCTACGTCAAGACCAACAGTGAACCACGCACGTATTCCAACACATGGACCGCGCTTGCCACTGGCCTCTCCCAAGCCGGGCAGAAGCTGACTCTCAACGGCTCATCAGGCAACGACTTTATTCGTTCCGCCCAGGACGCGGCCAACAAGAAGTAGCCGCCCGAAATAGGGGGAGCCTGGGAAATCAGGCTCCCCCTGAAAGGGACAGATAATGTCAACCAAAAGCCCCACCCGCAGCCCACGCAAGACCGCAACGTCTCCCTTAGGCACCCAGACCTTTCGCCGAGTCCGTAGGGATCGAATGGTATGGCTCTACGTCCTCCCGGTCAGCGCCGTCTTCCTCTTTGTATTTGTGGGGCCGCTCATCTACACAGCGTGGACGGCCCTACACGAGACGTCGTATTACCAGATTGGCAAATTCTCGGGTCTGAATTCCTTTGCCCGATTGTTCTCAGACTCCGACCTGCCGAGCCGCATATGGACAACCTTGGTGTTCTCGCTCGGGGCCTTGGTTATCGCTTTGCCGGCGGGGCTGCTATCTGCAATCGTGCTCAACAACCTTCACCGCTTCAAGCGTTCGGTCCGGAGCCTCTTCCTCCTTCCCTGGCTGATGTCTCAGGCCACTGCAGGAACAATCTGGCTCTGGTTCCTCAACCCCAACTATGGTCCGGCTTCAGCGATCACCAAGTCCCTCGGGTTCGGTCCCACTGACGTGTTCTCATCTCCGACCAGTGCGCTGGTTGCAGTAACTCTGATGACAGCCTGGTGGTCCTACCCGCAAGCCATGCTCCTCTTCTTGGGCGCCCTTCAAACGATTCCTGAGGAGCTCCGGGAAAGCCTCAAAATGGACGGCGGCGGCATCTGGCATCAGTTTGTGAATATCACACTGCCCTACTTGCGCAACACCATCGTCTCCGTTGTGGTCGTCCTTCTCATGCTTTATGTGCAGATGGTCACCATCATCCTGGTCACCACAAGAGGAGGCCCCATCGGGTCTACAGAAACCTTGTCCATGCGGGTCTACAACCAGATGTTCGACAAGTTTGACCTCTCGGGAGCCTCAGCAACGGCAATCCTGCTTTTTGCCGTCAATATCGCCCTGACCCTCGTCGCCATTCGCTTCCGACGGAAGGAAAGCTTGTGAGCATCACAACCCCGCGCCGCCAACGACGCTTGGGCAGTTTCATCCGGGCAGTCCCTGCCTGGGCGTACATCATCCTCTCCGCAGCGGTGGTACTCCCCCCGGTCGCATGGATTGTGTCCACGTCACTCAAGACCGGTTCAGGCACACTGGAATTCCCGCCAAGATGGATACCGGCCCCATTCTCATCCGAGGGCTATGTCGGCCTTCTGACCTCGACCAACATCCGATTCTTCGCAAACTCCCTCATCTATGCCGGCGGCTCGATCGTTCTTGCTCTGACCATTTGCATCCCCGCAGCGTATGTGGCGACGAGGTATAGGAGCCGCCGCATGGAAACTCTGATGACTGGGATTCTGGTCCTGTCCATGGTCCCGGCCATCGTAGTCTTTATCGCGCTGTACTCGATGTTCGTCAAAACCGCATTGATCAACACTTACCCCATGATGATCATCGTCTACACGGCAATCATCTGTGGACAAACCATCCTGTTCTTACGTAATTTCATCGAGAATATTCCTGTGGAGATCGAGGAAGCGGCCGCTATCGATGGATGCTCCCGCATGCAAATCTTGTGGCGCATCATCCTCCCACTCATCCGTCCTGGTATCGCTGCCGTCGCCATCTTCATCTTCGTGTTCGTTTGGAACGACTTCCTTGTCGGCACTGTCCTCGCCACCACAGAAGACATGAAGACCGTGCAGAACGGCATAGTGCGATACATAACCACCGGCTTCGGTAGCTTCTGGGGACTCTTCGCCGCATTCATCGTCGTTGCCTTCATCCCTGTTCTCTCAATCTTCCTGGCATTCCAGCGCTGGTTTGTGGCCGGCATGACCTCCGGTGGTGTCAAGGGGTAAGTCGACGCACCAATCAGCCGCACTCTCCCGCAACACACAAAAGGCAGGCCCTGTGACCGTCACCGACGGCTCACGGGGCCTGCTTTTGCGCAACATTGAGCGGAGCTCTTGCACCCCTAAAGCAGTCGGGGGTGGCGGGGCCGGGCGCGTCATTCAGCCAGCGAGCGCCTTACGTGTCCTGGCTTGGGCGCCAGTCTGGCGGCTGAATCAGCTCCACCCGATTTCCGTCAGGATCGAGGAGGTAAACCAACCACCCGCCGGCAATGGGGCCCGAGGTCGGGGCAACGGGTTCGGATACCGCGCTGTAACCAAGCGCTGTCATCCTGGTGTAAACCTGCCGCACGTCAATATCTGTAAAGGCAAGATGAGCCGTGCCCGGTTGCGCCTCTGATGGATCGACTGCTGGCAGTAGCGGCTCAGCATGTGCTAGTTCCAGCCGAAAGGATCCGTCGCGGGTAGCGAGAAGCATGGCTCTGACGGTCACGTCGGGACGGCCGTAAAGTTCTCCGATATATGGTCCCGACGTCCAGGCATCCAAACGCGCCAGTCCGAGGCCATCCACATAGAATCGCTCGCTCCGCTCCATATCCGTGACGTGCAGGGCAGTGTGGTGATGTCGCATTAAATGTCTCCTTCGTAGGTCAGGGACCCGTCTCTGATTGCTCAATTGCCTTTCCAGGATGAGAGCAGCCCTATGGCGTTGATGTTGCTCTGGGTGAGTCAAGGGCACACAGGCACGGCCCGCCAATGGACAAGCGCTGTCGGGTGTTTCAGGTTCCTATGCCCAGATGCGCCCCGCCGGCCACATCCAAGGACACTCCCGTGATGTAGCGGTTGTCGGGATCTGAAAGGAACAGGATGGCCCGGGCAACTTCATCGGGTTCGGCGAACCGGCGCATCGGCAGTTCCGCCGCCCTCTTCGCTCGGTTGGCTGCTGCGTCCGGACCAGCATCCCGGGCAAATTGTGCCCACATGGGTGTGTTCACCGGTCCTGGTGCGATCGCGTTCACGGAGATTCCGTTGGGTCCGAGCAGTTCGGCAAAGGACCACATGATGTGGAGGACGGCGAGCTTGCTCGCGTTGTAGGGCAGGTAGTTGAGGCGTGATTCTTTGGCCGCAACTGAGGACAGGACCACGATGGCGCCGGCTGTGCCGGTCTCAAGCATGGATTTTGCGGTCTCCCGGACCATGGTGAAGGTCGCGGTGGCGTTGATCCTCAGGATGGAGTCGAACTCTTCGGTGGTTGTTTCCATGATGTCCGGGGTGGGGCCAAGCACTCCTGCTGCATGGATGAGGACATCAACACGGCCGTGTTGGGCTTGGATGTCCTGTATGACCGTGGCGCATTGTTGTTCTGAGGTGATGTCGAGGGGGTAAAACGCTTCCAAGGACTGGCCCTCCTTGGGGGAACGATCGGCGCCGATGACGATGGCTCCGGCGGCTATGAGTGCGGTGACTGCGGCGTCACCGATCCCTCCGCTTGATCCGGTTACCAGGACCACTTGGTCTTTGAGGCTCATCGGTTCTCTCCGTTCTGGGTGCAGCTCGAGCGCAGTGCTCCCGCGGTCGGAGTGTGAGGTGCTGGTTTCATGTTCATTTTCCTTACTCGATAATGCTCGGTTCGGCGGGTCGACCTTTGTTCGGTTTCATTGATGCTTAGGGGGCTGGCACCTCCCGAGCGCCGGAGGCCGAGGCTGCCTGGACGGCGTCGGCGATTTCCGTGGCGCGGAGCGCCTGGGCAAATGTAACGGCAGGCGCCTCACCCCCGCAGAACCTCACGGCTGCTGCTGCCTGGCGCAGGAAGAGGTCCGAGGGCTCGAAGTTTTTCTCCTGTTGTCCGCCGTCACGGTTCCACACGTGAAGGGAATCGTTTGACCACAACATACGGCCGCCAGTGGCCAGAACATCCATGGTGAGGCTCCAATCCCCCTGGTTGAGCCCTTGGGGTTCCTGCCAGGGAGACCAGTAACTCTGCAGAGTGAACACCACGCCAGACGGGAATTCGAGGGTGGAAACGACGTGTTCCGGTACCGGAGACCCGTACAGGCTGCTGCTGACGCTTGTGGCCAGGACTTTTGGGTCACCCTCGAACCACGAAGAGACCAGTTCGATGGCATGAATGCCGTTTACCACCGCAACGCCGCCCTCACTCGGATCAGCGCGCCATGAGTCGATGGTCTCCTTGTGGGCGACCGATCGAACGTTGACAGCGATCACGTCGTTGTCTCGGATCCACTGGGAGAGGAGTTCGACGGCGGGATGCTGATGGAGTGTATACCCCACCATGAGTCGTTGGTTCACTCCTGTAGCGGCGGACACGACGGCGGCACCTGCTGTATCTGCCGCCACGGGCTTTTCCGTCAGCACCCGGAATCCCCTGTTCAGCAGATCTGCACAGATCTCCGGTTGCAGAGTGGTGGGTAACGCTACGACGACCAAGTCCAGTTGATCAGAATGAAGGTCCTGGATGCTGGGCACCACCTGCGCGCCCAGCTCGTCAGCCAATGGGACCGCCCGTTTGTCCTTCTCCACAAGGTGGGTGACGTTGGCGCCCACCTGGGCGAAAGCTCGGGCATGACGGGATCCTGCCCACCCGGCCGCGCCCACCACGGCTACGCGCGGGGGCTGTGTCGCCGTCGTCATGATGTCGGACGCGCAAAGATCAGGCCTAGGGTCATAAGCGGTGCTCATGTAAATCTCTCCTTTGAGTTGATTCGGAAATCAATGAATCGGTTGCTTGGAACGGCGGCACCAAACTGTGGTGTCTTCAAGAAGGGGTGTCAAGGAAGTTGTTTTGTTTGGTCCCTGCCTGGAACCGACCTTGGTCTTCAAGCATGCGTGGCTTGTTGACCATGATGGCCCCTGCCACAAGCACCAGGAGCCAGACACCGAGCATGCCGAACGAGGGCAGCCATCCATCCCCGGGAGTGTGCAGGAGCGCGAAAAGGAACGGGCCGACGCTTGCGAGGGCATAGCCGGTTCCTTGGGAAAACGCGGACAGACTTCCTGAACCGGACTGCGTTCGTGTTCGCTTATTGATCATGATGAATGCAAAGGAATAGGCGCCCTGGCCCAGTCCGGCAGTGATGACCCAGAACGCTGCCGAAGCTGGCGGCGCCAACATGATTCCGCCGTAGCCTAAGGCGAAAGCTACGACAAACAGGACGGCAACAGGTAGTGGCCGGGACATTCTTACAACAACCATGGGCACAATCAGAGCGACCGGCAGAGCAAGAATTGAATAGAGCGCCAGCATGGATCCGGCAGTTTCCTGGCTCATTCCTCTGTCAACGAGGACAGCCGGGAGCCAAGTGAGCGCCGCAAAAGTATTGCTGGAACAACCAGCAAAAACCAATGCCGTGCCCCAGCCGATTGCTGATCGCCACGGTCTGACCCCGTTCGCAGAAGGCAACTGCATACCCTCCGCTGCATGGTTCCCGGAGCGGGCAACGGTCCGTCTGGCCACAAGAAGAATCAGCCACGGGACCGCAGCCAACGCGCTGAGGGCAGCCCAAATACCGATGGAGAACCGCCAGCCATAAAGAGCCTCCAAGGGAATGGCGAATTGGGCGGCCACTGCCGTGCTGACACCCAGGAGTGTGACGTGGATCGCTGCGAGAAGCCCGATTCTGTCTGGAAAGTACTTTGCCAGGAGAGGTGGAGCCACGACATTGACCAGACCAATCCCGAGCATGGCGACACAGGTGAACGCCAAGAATGCCAGGACATTCCATCCCACTGCGCGGCCTAGCTGACCCAATGTTGTTAGCAGGATCGCGATCACCAGGAGGTGTTCCAGCTGGAGGCGCCGCAGGAGCGGCAGCGCAAGGAAGCCCACCACTGCGAAGCTGGCGGTCGGCAGCATTCCGAGAATTCCTGTGGTCAGGGCGTCAAAGGGAAGGTCCGTGCCTATTCGACCCAGGAGCGGAGACGCCGCCGAAACCGCTTCCCGAGCGCTAAAGGCAACCAGCAGGATGCCTGCAAGCGCGGTGAAACGCCCACGAAGTGGCCGCTTCCCCGCTCCGAAGACTTTTGGTGCATCCCTACGCGCACGAAGGAGAGCGATGGTGACACCTCCTTACGTGAGTAAAGATTCAGCTTGCGTTGACTGCGTGGCTCGCCCATTCGCGCCCGGCTTGCTCCTCTGTGGGCAGACCAGCCGCGGCGAGGATCTGGTCCAGCAGGCGCTGGGTGCGAACAGCTTCGCGGCCTGAAGTCAGCGGCTGGGCCCTGTCGACCACCCGGTCCAGAAAGTGGTGAACTGCGGCTGAGAATCCGAGGGTGTCTGTCGCAGTAGCCCAGCCGTACGCTTCGGCGCTTAGTTCCCGTGAAGTGGTGACGCCGTTGATGGTGGTGGAAACTGACTCGGGCGCCCTGACTTCGACGGTCTTCCCGTCACCGTAGGCGTCCAGTTTCTCGTTCCATGCTCCCGCTGTTCGGGCTGCCACCAGGACGCCGGTGTTACCGGTGCTGAAGCGGACGGTCGCTGCGATTCCGTCTTCTTCCCAAGGATCTTCACCAGCAGCGTGGGCGGCCACGTGCTCAGGTTCGCCCCCGCAGTACCAGCGCAGGAGATCGACCATGTGGATGGCGTTCTCGAACGTTGCACGGTATTCGGAGCCAGGGCGGTTCTTCTGGGCAACGCAGAAGGTGGCGCCTTTGTCGCCAAAAGCCTCCCGGCCGGCCGTGTAGACGGGTGCATAGCGCCGGTTGAAGTCAACCATGAGTATCCGTCCCCGCTCGTCGGCGAGGTCTGCCAGATGTTCTGCCTCATCTGTCGCTGGGGCAAGCGGTTTCTCGCAGAACACGTCCACGTCGTGTTTGAGGCAAAGCTCGACGGCGTGCGCGTGCTCTGAACGCGGGGTGAGTACGAAGACGGCATCCAGTTCCTGCGCGGCCAGCATCTCCTCCACTGTCTTGTAGGCGGCGTTGAAGCCCCAGCGGCGGACCAGGCTGCTCGGATCTTCGCGCCGGGAAACCAGGGCAGCCAACTCGACGTCGTCCCGTTGGACGAGGGTGGGCAGTTGCGCGATGGTGGCGATGTTGCCGGCGCCGATAACTCCGACACGGAGGCGATTGGTGTTCATCAGGCGTTCCTTACTTGGGCCAAATCAGTGAGCATTGAGCGCAGGACTGCGACGGATTCCCGGAATCCATCCTCGGGGGTGGGGAGATCTTGCGGGTGCCAGCGGTATTCGAGTTCGATGCTCAGTACATCGTCGTAGCCGTGCTTCAGCAGTGCGGCGAGAATCGGGGACCACGGTACAACGCCGCTTCCGACCACACGTGACCGGACTGCACGCTCTGAGGCGTTGACCCTGGCCGTCTCCGAGGCTCGGAAGGTCGCCGTCGGGTCGGTGAAGACAAGGTCCTTGACGTGGACGTGGCCGATCAGGTCACCTTGGACAGCGAAGGCTTCTTCGTAGGTTTCGTCGTGTGTGAAGGTCAGGTTGGCCTGGTCGTAGAGCACGCGGACGGACGGCTGGGCAATTTCCCGGACGAGTGCCGCGGTGTCCGCTGCGGTCTGGGTCATCGTGCCGAAGTGGTTCTCCACGCAAAGGCGGACGCCAGCTTGATGGGCTTCGGGTGCCAGGGTCTCCAAGGCTTTGCGCAACTGCCCCCACCGCGCAGCGTGGTCGGTGTCTCCGGGGTGCCAGGAACCGGCATAGACACGGACCCGGTCAGCGCCGAGCAGTTGTGCGGTATCTATGGCTCCACGGAATTCGTCGACGGCTTTGCGCCATTCGGCATCGTCCAGTGAGTTGATGGCGGTGGTGTAGGGCGTCAGGCCCACGATGGGTATGCCTTCGCCTTCGGCCGCTTTGAGTGCTTCCATCGCGGAGTGCCGGTCCCCTAAGGGCAAGCCGGACTTGTAGTCGTCCTGGTAGATGACTTCTGCCGCTTCGAGCCCTGCTGCCTGGAAGAGACTCAGTGCTTGGGGAACCGTGTGGTTCGGGGTGCCAAGTGTGTGACCCGCTAGCCGCATTGTTCTATGTCCTTTCTGAAGTGTTTGGAGATGCTGTCCAGTCCGAGGGACCGACCAGCCGGGGCGGGGCCGGGACGCGGGATCGATCCACGATCTCCATCAGCAGGCCCCAGGGGGTTATGAAATAGGTCCAACGGTTGCCGGCTACGCGCGGGCTATCGCCAGCGACTTCCTTGCGTTCACCGAGCACACGAACCCCAGGCGTTTCCTTCAGCACGGCGATGGCGTCATCGACGTCGTCCACGACGAAGCACAGATGGTGCCCTCCAGCGTCGCAATGCCTCGGTGGTGTCTCCCGCCGCTCAGCGCTGCTCCACTCGAAAAGTTCGATATTGAGATTCGGTGGCAGGCG